>NZ_JANCMW010000100.1 GCF_029207565.1 Marinobacter iranensis
CGAGTTCTACTTCATCGAGATGAACACCCGCCTGCAGGTGGAGCATCCGGTGACCGAGGCGATCACCGGCCTCGATCTCGTCCGCGAGCAGATCCGCGTGGCCGAAGGGCACGGCCTGACGCTGCGCCAGGAGGACGTCGTCTTCCGCGGCCATGCGATCGAATGCCGCATCAACGCCGAGGACCCGCGCACCTTCGCCCCCTCGCCGGGGCTGGTGAAGGGCTATCACGCGCCGGGCGGCATGAACGTCCGCGTCGATTCGGGCCTCTATGCCGGCT
>NZ_JANCMW010000101.1 GCF_029207565.1 Marinobacter iranensis
GAGGGCGGCATGGCCCACATGCTGGACCACTTCGGACCGTCGCTGAAGTCGCCGTGGACCCGGCTGGATGCGCCGGAGCTCACCGAGCGGCTGCGCGACGACATGGTGTCCGGCTGCGAATCCGCCTCCGGCGGGCGCCCGATCGCCGAGCTGGTCGCCGAACGCGACCGCGCCATCATCGCCGTGCAGCGCGCCGTCGCCGCCAGCAGGAGCGCACACGATGAGTGAGCCGCTGGAGTGCCACGACACCGTCCGCGACGAATGGATCGACTACAACG
>NZ_JANCMW010000102.1 GCF_029207565.1 Marinobacter iranensis
GCCGCCGATTCGACTTTCGCGTGATGGTCCAGATGAATCCGGCCGGACAATGGGAGACGACCGGCATCATCGGGAGACTCGCCCACCCGCGCAAAATCGTAACCAACTACCATGCCGGCGGTACGCCGCTGCCGATGGAGACGCTGATGAAGTCGCATTTGGAAAAGGCGGGCCGAACGAGCCGCGCTTACCGTCGGGAGCTTTCGAAGCTTGGGGTAGACGTCGCTTCGGCGCTCGGCACGCGTTTTCCGGGACTTAGGGAGATCGGCATCGACGTT
>NZ_JANCMW010000103.1 GCF_029207565.1 Marinobacter iranensis
CGAACCTCGTACGACTTCGACGGAGAGAGTCCGGCGATCGCGTACTTGCCGACGCCCTTGCTTACCCGAATCGGATCCGCGGTCATCTCTTGCCCTTCGGCCGCCCACTGAAGCCCGATGCCGGACAGGTCACCGTCCGCCGGGTCCTGCCAAGTCAGGCTCACCGTATCGACGCCCGGAGCGATCGTACCGACCGTCACGGGTCCCGGCGGCGCGATATCGCCCGATACAGGTTGAACGTCTGCCGTGCCGACCGTCGTCCTCGCGGCGCTATAGTT
>NZ_JANCMW010000104.1 GCF_029207565.1 Marinobacter iranensis
TGCGCCGCCTGGTCGTGCTTGACGGAACCCGGTGACGGCGTCGCGGGATCCCTCATCGCGGAACTCGGCGCGGTCGCTGCGCTCCACGTCGCGTGGGGGAGCGGCGGGCCGACCTCGGCGGAGCTCGAGGCGGGTAGACGGCGGTGGCATGCGCGGCGCGACTCCGTCGAGGATGCGTTCGATCGCGCACGCCGAGTGGGCGCCCAGCTCCTGGTCCCCGGCGGTGACGGGTGGCCACGGGAGGTCGACGATCTCGGCGTCCACGCTCCGCGCGCCCT
>NZ_JANCMW010000105.1 GCF_029207565.1 Marinobacter iranensis
TATCGCGGGATGAGAAGCCTAGGGCCTTTATCCGCCGTCTTGATGCGCGCCATGCATTGGTTTGACCATACGCTTCAAGGTCTTGGACCTAAGCATCTGCAGGCCTATTTGAATCATCGATCATTCGTTTTCAATTTCTCCCGCTGCCGAACGCAGATGCTGGGTCATCTTTTGCGTTTGTGCAGTAATATACGGTCCATAACCTATCGTGGATTAACGCAGGAAAAATGCAGGTACATTGATGACGTACGGGCAGCTTAACATGGCTTGCGGTTTA
>NZ_JANCMW010000106.1 GCF_029207565.1 Marinobacter iranensis
TGCCGAAGCCGATCCGCTCCGCGTCGAGCAACGCGACATAGCGTTCGATGATGCCGGATTCCTCCAGCAGCCGTACCCGCCGCAGACAGGGCGATGGCGACAGCCCGACTTCCTGCGCCAGCTCCACGTTCGTCAGGCGCCCGTTACGTTGCAAGGCCATCAGAATGCGGCGGTCGATACGATCGAGCTTCATTGGCGGAATATGCCATATATTCGATAATATGTAATCATATATGCTGATATACGGCCGAACACTGCGAAAGTTCGCAACCTAATG
>NZ_JANCMW010000107.1 GCF_029207565.1 Marinobacter iranensis
GGCCGGGTCAGGCCGTGGACCGTTTCTAGGGAACTCGAAATGAACGAGATCACCACCATCCGCCCGAGCACCCCCAAGGACTGGGAGACCGACCAGGAGGTCCGCTGGTGCCCCGGCTGCGGCGATTATGCGATCCTCAAGGCCGTGCAGCGCACCATGCCGGAGCTGGGCGTCGCGCCGGAGAATACCGTGTTCGTCAGCGGCATCGGCTGCTCGTCGCGCTTTCCCTATTACATGGAGACCTATGGCTTCCACACCATCCACGGCCGCGCGCCGG
>NZ_JANCMW010000108.1 GCF_029207565.1 Marinobacter iranensis
GCAGAGCGTCTGGAAGATCACCCATTATTTCAAGGGGCCGCTCAAGTTCGTGCTGGCCGGATCGGGGCATATCGCCGGCGTGGTGAACCCGCCCTCCGCGCAGAAATATCAATATTGGACCAATTCGGAGAAAGTCGGGACGCTCGCCGAGTTTTTCGCGGGAGCAAAAGAGACCAAGGGGAGTTGGTGGCCCGACTGGATCGGCTGGCTCGACGCGCTCGATGCCGCCAGGGTTCCGGCCAAGGGCGCGCGGATTCCGGGCAAGGGCAAGCTCAAG
>NZ_JANCMW010000109.1 GCF_029207565.1 Marinobacter iranensis
CCTGGCACTCCTGCTCGTCGCGGAAGCGTCCTACTGGTTCGTCGAGCGTCCGTTCCTGCGCCTGCGCGTCCGCCGCGAACGGGCGAAAAGCGACGCAGCGGCTGTTCCCGTGAGGAATGCCGGCTACAGGACTTGAACCTGCAACCCCCGTATTACAAGTACGGTGCGCTACCAATTGCGCCAAGCCGGCAGGTGGCCCAGTCTATCCGGGCCGCGCCGGTCACTCCGCAGGCGCGGTGGGCGTCGGCGTCTCCGCCGGTGCCGTCGGCGTGGGGGT
>NZ_JANCMW010000010.1 GCF_029207565.1 Marinobacter iranensis
TATGACTTCAGTGGCGCGAGCAAAGCTGAGTGTTATTGATAATAAATAAACGGATTACCCAGACGGAACACTAGAAACAGCTGGAATTTCTATTAATGCTAGCGGAGGCTTTGGTGTAGGGGGTACATCAGGAGTCAATATAGTTTGGGACAGTAGTGGCAACGTGGGAGTCCAGACTATCGTTGGTGGCGGGGGAGAGTCTCCAAGTGTTTCAATTACAGTAAATGCTGAATCTAGTAACGCCGTCACAATTTACGATTTGGCTGGTGTCGGCGCTCAAACTGGTATCGATGGAGGCCAGGGTCTCGTATTTGAAGGCGGGGGATTTGGAGGAAAAGGTTATGAGGGTGTATACGGGGGAGTCGGCATTGGTGTCGGTGCACCTATTGGAGGATCAGGCTACGCGACCTATACATCAAATGTGATCATTATAAATATACCAGATGTTTATGATGCTATTATGAGGAAACTTATTGGTGGGTCATGTGATTAATTTTTTAACAATGGTTTCTCCTTTTGTTAGCGTCTTCGCTATTTTATTTCTGATCGCAACTATTTTTATTTTTTGCTTTTTTATATTTAATATGAGATTAAAAAGAGCATTAATATATTTTTCTAGTATATCTCTTGTCCTTTTGACATTTATGGGGAGCAAAGATCTCGCTTTTACTTATTTCCTTAAATCAAGCTTGGTAAGTGCCGATCAAATTCAAGGGCATGATGATTTGGTCGTTGAGCGAGAGTCTCTCCTGGAAGCGCTGAAAAGCATCAGTACTTTTAAGGGCGTTTCCGGCTCTCATCCAACGCAGCCATACTCATTTAGGTTGTTTTTGGATGGAAATTATTATGAGATGGAGATTGCCAGAGATTCTAGGAACGACAATGTGTTTTGGGTTTTTTATAAGGGATTCCCATTTGGAGGCGAGGTTGGTTTTATTGATGTTAATCAGGGGAGCCGTCTTCCTGATCATTGAGATAGGCCAACCATCGCGTGCGCGACTAGGGTATGTAAAAATGAGGCGCTTTGGGAGGGGCCTTCTTAGAAAACCTGAGGTATATCATTGGATCAATTGAAAACCACAGGCGGTGCTGATTAGTCCCGGCTATTTGATCCAACTGCTCCGTAGTAATGCTTGTTACTTTTGATTCGTTAATTCTTAGTGGGAGGATCGAGGCATACTCCAAGGGTGCACACTACCCCAAATATGACTGCGGACGCCGGAAGGGCCAATCCTCTACGACTACCACTATGGCGACCAGCTCAGCCAGGTCAGTGAAGGCAGTGAAACCCTCTCCTACACCTGGGATGGCAGCCTGCTGAAGGAAACCTGGTACCAGGGCGAACTCAACGAGGGTATCCAGTACGAGCACAACACTAACTTCCAGGTCAACCAGGTGACCTATGCCGGTGGCAGCACTAATTTGACATACGATCGGGACGGCCTGTTAACCGGCATCCACGGCTTCACCATCGGCCGTCACGCGGACCATGGTCTACCGGTAAGCCTGGATGATGGCACCCTGAACAAAACATTTGGCTACAACGGCCACGGGGAAGTCACTGACGTCAGCACCGAGCTGAACCAAACCTCAGCCTTCGACTACGACCTGACCTACAACAGCGTTGGGCAGATCGTCGGCAAAACCGAAACCCTGCCGGACGGCACGGTCAACCAGTACCGCGATGAGCACGATGCCTGCTTCCGCCTGACTGGTTTAAACCAAGGAGGTATTGTGCCCAGAATATTCAAGATAGCAGCGCTCTTTTGCCTATGCGCATCGTTTGGGCTTCAGGCGGGGGTCTACAAGTGGGTTGATGAGAATGGCCGCACGCATTTCAGCGATAAGCCACCGCCCAATCAACAAAAACGGAACGTGGAAGTATTGAATGATCGAGCAAAGGCGCCCCCTTCCAGTTCAAAAGCACAGGCGGATTATCGACAGCCTGCGGCAAGCAGGATCCTCCGGATAAGAAAGCTCTTCGAGGGTGAAGAGTTTGGCCAGTTAAATAGTGTGTTGGCCGACAGCTTGCGGGCGGTCAAGACGGAGATCGACCACGAGTCCCAACTCCGCGAGGCCTATCAGGTATTCCAGCAGGACGAACCGGCCTGGGAGGCTCTCTTTGATCGGTGGATATCTCGGTACCCGCAGCAGTACCAGGGTTATCTCGCCCGTGCGACCTATCTGGTTCACCGTGGCTGGGAAGCCCGTGGTGGAGCGTATATTGATGAAACCCCTCAAAAAAATATTGATCGGATGGTGGCGTTCATGAATCGGGCGCAGAGCGATCTGAGCCGGGCGTTGAGCCTGGAAGCTGGCGCACTGTGGGCCTACTGTCTGCGAATCAATATTGCCAAATCGGGTGGTCAGTACCCGGACGCCCTCCGCACATTGGAGCAGGCGACTAAGCGTTATCCGGCGACTTATCTGGCAAGGAAATACTACATCGAAATGCTGGACCCAAAATGGGGAGGGTCGCCACTTTCCATGATCAGCTTTGCTAACAGTGCGCAGCACCATGTGGGGACTAACCCCAGGCTTCGCCAGTTGGTTTCGTACGCTTACTACGAAGCCGGGCGTATGGCGTATATCAACAAAGAGTACGCACAGGCGAGTGGGTATCTTTCCATCGCCATTGATAAGGGCGGGCGGCCACCTGCAGGATTTTGACGCCGCCAAGATCGATGCGAAGCGAGCCATGGAGCTTGGGAACGCGGAAGCCAAGCGGTTTTACATGCGGCTGCAGCAGCTGACCAAGGGTTAGTCCGCTTAGGGCGGACTTCAAGCTCGCCCTGCAGTGCACTTACTCCAGGCGATCGACAGCCTCGTCCGCCCCCATGGTCCTGGCCAGATCCAGGGCCGATTGACCGTCCCCGTCCTCCAGCGACTTGTCCGCTCCTGCATCCAGCAAGCGCTCAATCATATCCACACGATTGAACATGGCAGCGACCATCAGCGGTGTTTTGGCGCCGGTCGGACGATGGTCGACGACAGCACCGGATGCCAGCAGCAGGTCTACAATGTCCATATCGCCCTGATAGACGGCGCTGGTCAGTGGTGTCTGTAACTGATCGTTGGGCAGGTTGGGGTCCGCGCCCTGTTCCAGCAGCAGGCGGGCGGTGTCCTTGTGGCCGTTGCTGCAGGCCAGCATCAGCAGGCTGTCGCCGGTATTGGTGCGTATGTCCACGGGCACGCCGGCATTGAGCATCACGCTGAGCGGGCCGGCACCGCCATTGCGGGCCAATTCGAACAGTCCCTGGGCAAAGGCGATGGCGTCTTCGTCCTGCTGGCTGTCAGGGCTCTGGGGGCTGCCTGGCTTGTCGTCACTCATGGTGTTCCTCTGGTTTTCCGGCGGATTAAAGCAAACCGTATCACGCCGGAATCGGTCTGCGAATTGGACTTGGGTACGGTATGGATCTGGACAGACCCACGACACCACTGTTAAAACCATGATAACAGGCAAGCAAAACCATCAAAGGTACAGGAGAACAGGACTGTGAAAATCAAGGTTCGAGGTATTGAGGAAGGTCAGCCGGTGCCGGAGAAGTTTGCATTTGGCGTCTACAGCGAACAGGACCACATGAGCTTTGGTCCCAACCGCAATCCGGAAGTGGTATGGGAAGACGCGCCCGAGGGCACCAGGAGCTTCGTGGTGATGATGTTCGATCCCGACGTGCCCAGTGTTGCGGATGATGTTAACCAGGAAGGCAAAACGGTGTCGAAGGATATACCCCGGGTGGATTTCTTCCACTGGTTGCTGGTGGATGTGGCGGCATCCGTTTCCCGTATTCCCGAAGGCGAGGACAGTGACGGCGTTATTCCCAAGGGCAAGGAGCCCGGCCCCGGCCCGATCGGCATTCGTGGCGTGAACAATTACACCCAGTTCCTGGCCGGTAATCCCGACATGGCTGGCACCTATGCCGGCTACGACGGCCCGTGTCCGCCCTGGAACGATGAAATTCTCCATCATTACCACTACGAAGTGCATGCCCTGGATGTTGAAACCCTGGGCCTGGATGGAGAGTTTGATGGCGCAGCGGTTCGTGAGGCCATGGCTGGCCATGTTCTGGCCAGCGCGCGGGTCACTGGCACCTACACGCTCAATCCGGATTTACGCCAAGACTGAGCAATCACGGGCAGTTCCCATCCAAGAAAAGCCGGAATGTCGGGTGACCGACTTCCGGCTTTTTTGATGCCTGACCATTGACCGACATCCTCTCCCTGGTTCAGCCGGTGCCTGCGAGCAACTGCTCAAAGGTGGTGATGGTTCCGGGGTTGTCCGGCTCGTATCCGGGAAGGTGGTGGATGCGGTCGATGAAGGGTTGTGAACGCATCAGCTCAATCAGGTGCGACAGGTTGCCCTGTGCCAGGCGCTCCTCGTGGCAGAGCAGCAGGTAATGTTCGCTCGCCATCTCGACGAAATCGAGGTTGAACTGGCTGGCGGCCGCTTCCACGCCGAAGCCCACGTCCGCCATTCCGGAAGCCACGAAAGCGGCGACGGCGGTGTGGGTGAACTCATGCTGGGGCGAGCGGTTGATGCTGTCCTCTGCAAGCCCGGCCTGGCGCAGTAGCAGGTTGAACAGGATGCGAGTGCCGGAGTGTCGGTCGCGGCCGATAAAGCGGAGCCCCGATTCGGCAAGTTCAGCCAGGGTCCGGACTTTTACCGGGGCGTCTTTGCGCATCATCAGGCCTTCGCGACGGGTGACAAAACGAATCAGGCGGAACCGGTTGCCGGCCAGTTGGTGTTGGTAGTGGGCCATGATTTCCCGGGCGCGCTCCGGGCAGGTGGGAAAGTGAAAGCTGGCCAGGTCGCATTCGCCCCGGTTGAGGGCGGTCAGTGCTTCCTCCGGGTTGCGGTATTGCAGGTTGATTTCAACCCGATCGGAAAATTCCGGCAGCACGGCGACGGCATAACCGTGGCTGGCGTGCAGGCGGAGCACCGGGTGCTGGCCCGCCAGCAGTTGCTGGATCTGGTCGTTGAACTCGGAGGCCATGCTGTCGATCTGAGGGCCCAGCCGTGCCTTGACCCGCTGGTCGGCCCAAAGCAGTTTTTCACCCAGCGCAGATAGCTCGGTGCCGTGGCCTTTTCGCATTCGCACCAGAGGTAAACCGAAGGTGTCGGCGCTCCGGTTAAGCAGATTCCAGGCGTGCCGGTAGGAGATTCCGGCCGCAGCGGCGGCTGCGGTGAGTTTTCCACTATCGCGGATACTTTCCAGCAGGTGGAAGAGCACCGGCTCGAACAGATCGCCCTCGTCGGTCTGGAAGATCCAGGCGGGCGAGATGGAAAGTTTCTTTTTATGCATGATTGTTCATATTCCGTTCGCCGTCCTTGGGTGGTAGCTTAGCCGCATTAGCGTTCCAGTGCTACATCAGAACAAAAAGGTAGGAACAGTTATGCATATGTCAGAGCAGGTTAACCAACAAAGGGGTGGCTCCGCAATGCCTACCGCTGGTGACTGGACACCCGACATGGTCCGGGACGAAGCGGACGCCCTGAAACACAAGCCCGGCGCCCTCCTTCCCATCCTTCATGCTGTCCAGAACCGCATTGGTTACATTCCCGAGGGTGCGGTGGCCATCATTGCTGAAGCGCTGCAACAGACCCGTGCCGAAGTGCACGGGGTGATCAGCTTCTACCACCATTTCCGTACGCACCCGGTGGGTAGCAAAGTGATTCACGTCTGCCGCGCGGAGGCCTGCCAGTCCATGGGCGGTCGCGCCCTGGAAGCGCATATCAAGGCCCGCCTGGGTGTGGATTATCACGGCACCACCGCCGATAACGAATTCACCCTGGAGCCGGTGTACTGCCTGGGTAACTGCGCCTGTGCGCCGTCTATCCGTGTGAACGATGACATTCACGGCCGGATTACTCCGCAGAAGTTTGATCGCCTGGCGGACAAGCTCACCACGGCCACGCTGGCTATCCGGTAGTGACAGGAGCATTGATCATGGCGACAAGAATTTATGTGCCCTGCGACACCACCGCGCTGTCCATGGGGGCGGACGAGGTGGCAGGGCTGATCGAGCACTACGCGGGTATCCGGGGCGTGGATATCGAACTCGTGCGCAACGGCTCCCGTGGCCTGTTCTGGCTGGAACCCCTGGTGGAAGTCGAGACGGCCACAGGGCGTATCGGTTATGGTCCGGTTGAACCGGACGATGTGCCGGGGCTGGTCGAGGCCGGCCTGTTCGAGGGCCAATCCGATCACCCACTGTTTCTCGGCCCGGTGGCGGACATCCCCTACCTCAAACGCCAGCAAAGGCTGACGTTTTCCCGCATTGGCATCACCGATCCGCTGTCCATCGCCGACTATCGTGCCCATGGCGGCTTCGACGGGCTCGACAAGGCCGTGTTGCTGTCTCCCCAGGCGATTGTGGATGAAGTAAAAGCCTCTGGCCTGCGTGGCCGCGGTGGTGCGGCCTTCCCCACCGGCATCAAGTGGCAGACGGTGCACGATGAGCCCTGGCAACAGCAGAAGTACATTGTCTGCAACGCCGACGAGGGCGATTCCGGCACCTTCGCCGACCGGTTGGCGATGGAGTGCGATCCCTACATGCTGATCGAGGGTATGGCCATTGCCGGACTGGCGGTGGGCGCCACCCACGGATTTATTTATCTGCGCTCGGAATACCCGGTGGCACACCGCATCCTTGAGGAAGCCCTCCATCGTGCTGAAACAGAAGGCTATCTGGGCAACGATGTCCGGGGCAGCGGCCGGGCGTTCCACCTGGAAGTCCGCCTGGCGGCCGGCGCCTATATTTGCGGCGAGGAAACCTCCCTGCTGGAAAGCCTGGAAGGCAAGCGCGGCCTGGTGAGGGCCAAACCACCCCTGCCGGCCATCAAAGGCCTGTTCGGCCAGCCAACCGTGGTGAACAACGTGCTGTCCTTTGCAGCCGTGCCTTTCATTCTCAGTCAGGGCGGCCAGGCCTATGCGGATTACGGCATGGGCAGGTCCCGGGGCACCTTGCCTGTCCAGTTGGCCGGCAACATTCGCCAGGGCGGTCTCGTGGAACTGGCGTTCGGCGTCAGCCTGAAGGAAATCCTGGAGGACTTTGGCGGCGGCACCTTCTCGGGCCGTCCCATGAAAGCCGTCCAGGTGGGCGGGCCGCTGATGGCTTACATGCCCGAGAGTAAGTGGGAAACACCCATGGATTATGAGGCTTTTGGCCAACTCGGCGCGGGTATCGGCCATGGAGGTGTCGTGGTGTTTGACGACACCGTGGACATGGGCGAACAGGCCCGGTTCGCCATGGAGTTCTGCACCGTGGAGTCCTGCGGCAAGTGCACACCCTGTCGGATCGGTTCGGTGCGTGGTGTTGAAGTGATCGACCGTATCCGCGCCGGCGAGAACCGCGAGGCCAACCTGGTCCTGCTGGAAGAGCTGTGCGAGACCATGGTTGACGGCTCCCTTTGTGCGATGGGCGGTATGACACCGTTCCCGGTACAGAGTGTGATGAAACATTTTCCGGACGACCTGACGGCCTGACCGACGCGAGTGGAGGCAATAACAATGTTGCACTATTACGACCCGAGTAAGACCGATCCCGGCAAGAGCGGCCCGAACCCGAACATCGACTATGGAACGCCGCCGAGTACATCCGAAACCCTGGTCAGCCTGTCCATCGACGGCACCGACATCGCTGTGCCTGAAGGCACTTCGGTGCTGCGGGCAGCAACCCTGGCGGGCATCAATATCCCCAAACTGTGCGCGTCGGACAACCTGGAAGCCTTTGGCTCCTGCCGCATGTGCGCGGTGGAAATCGAAGGTCGACGGGGTTATCCCGCGTCCTGTACCACGCCGGTTTCCGAAGGCATGGCGGTCACCACCCAGAACGGCAAACTGGCGAAGCTCCGGCGTAACATCATGGAGCTGTACATTTCCGATCACCCGCTGGACTGCCTCACATGTCCGGCCAATGGCAACTGCGAACTGCAGGACGTGGCCGGTGCCGTGGGTCTGCGGGAAGTGCGCTATGGCTTCGAGGGCGAGAACCACCTGGATGCGGAAGTGGACGACTCCAACCCCTACTTCAGCTTCGACCCCAGCAAGTGCATCGTTTGCTCCCGCTGTGTGCGTGCCTGTGAGGAAGTGCAGGGCACCTTCGCCCTGACCATCGACGGCCGTGGTTTTGATTCCAAGGTCTCCGCCGGCCAGAACGACCCGTTCATGGATTCCGAGTGTGTGTCCTGCGGCGCCTGCGTGCAGGCCTGCCCCACCTCCACGTTGATGGAAAAGAGCGTGATCGACGCCGGCCAGCCCGAGCACAGTGTGGTGACCACCTGCGCCTACTGCGGCGTGGGCTGCTCGTTCAAGGCGGAAATGAAAGGCGACCAGCTGGTGCGCATGGTGCCCTACAAGGGTGGCGACGCCAACCACGGCCACTCCTGCGTGAAGGGGCGCTTTGCCTTCGGCTACGCCACCCACAAGGACCGCATCAAGGAACCGATGATCCGGGACTCCATCAACGACCCCTGGAAAGTGGTGTCCTGGGACGAGGCCATCGAGTTTTCGGCGAAGAAACTCAGGGACACCCAGGCGAAATATGGCCGGGAAAGCATTGGTGGCATCACTTCCTCCCGCTGCACCAACGAGGAAACCTACCTGGTTCAGAAACTGATCCGGACGGCGTTCGGTAACAACAACACCGATACCTGTGCGCGGGTGTGTCATTCCCCCACCGGCTTTGGTCTGAAGACCACTATGGGCGAATCCGCCGGTACCCAGACCTTCGATTCGGTGATGAAAGCGGACACCATCGTTGTGATCGGCGCCAACCCTACCGATGCCCACCCGGTGTTTGCTTCGCTGATGCGCCGTCGCCTGCGCCAGGGTGCAAAACTGATTGTGATTGATCCGCGCCGCATCGACCTGCTGAAAACGCCCCACGGCACCGAGGGCATTCACCTGCCGCTACGCCCGGGCACCAACGTGGCCATGGTGAATTCCCTGGCCCACGTGATTGTGACCGAGGGTCTGGAGGACAAGGCCTTTATCGAGAGCCGCTGCGAATCCAGGCAGTACAAACAGTGGCGTGAGTTCATCTGCGAGGAACGCAATTCGCCGGAAACCCTGGAAGCGGTGACCGGCGTCCCCGCCGAACGGGTAAGGGAAGCCGCCCGCGCATACGGCGAAGCGGGCAACGGTGCCATTTACTACGGCCTGGGTGTCACCGAGCACAGCCAGGGTTCCACCATGGTCATGGGCATCGCCAACCTGGCCATGGCCACCGGCAACATCGGCCGTGAAGGGGTGGGTGTGAACCCATTGCGGGGCCAGAACAACGTTCAGGGTTCCTGCGACATGGGCTCCTTCCCCCACGAACTGCCAGGGTACCAGCATGTGGGCGACCCGGCCGTGCGGGCCAAGTTTCAGGACTCCTGGGGCGTGGCCATTGACGACGAACCGGGGCTGCGGATTCCCAATATGTTTGATGCTGCCATTGCCGGCAGCTTCAAGGCCATGTATGTGCAGGGCGAGGACATTGCCCAGTCCGATCCCAATACCCAACATGTGGAGGCAGCGCTCAGCTCGCTGGATTGCCTGATCGTGCAGGACATCTTCCTGAACGAAACCGCCAAGTACGCCCACGTGCTGCTGCCGGGCTCCACCTTCCTGGAGAAGAATGGCACCTTTACCAACGCCGAGCGCCGCATCAACCGGGTGCGTAAGGTAATGGCACCGGTGGCGGGCCTGGAGGACTGGGAAGTGACTATGGCCCTGTCTAACGCCCTGGGCTACCCCATGCACTACAATCACCCCTCCGAAATCATGGACGAGATCGCCCGGCTGACGCCAACGTTCACCGGTGTCAGTTACGACAAACTGGACGAGTTGGGCAGTATCCAGTGGCCCTGCAACGAGGAACATCCGGGCGGCACGCCGACCATGCACACCCTGGATTTCCCGATCGGCAAGGGCAAGTTCGCGGTTACTGAGTATGTCGCCAGCGAGGAGAAAGCCAACCGCAAGTTCCCGCTGCTGCTGACCACCGGGCGCATCCTGAGCCAGTACAACGTAGGCGCGCAAACCCGTCGCACCGAGAACAGCCAGTGGCATAACGAGGATGTACTGGAGATTCACCCCAGCGACGCCGAACTGCGCGGTATTCGTGAGGGCGACTGGCTTGGCATCACCAGCCGCGTGGGACAGACGGTTCTGCGGGCGAGGATCAGTGACCGCATGCTGCCGGGGGTGGTCTGGACCACCTTCCATCACCCGGGCAGTGGCGCCAATGTGATCACCACCGACAGCTCCGACTGGGCCACCAACTGCCCGGAATACAAGGTGACGGCGGTTCAGGTGGAGAAGGTGTCCCAGCCGTCGGAATGGCAGCGCCATTTCGAGCAGTTCGACCAGCGTCAGCTCAAGTTACTGAAATCTGAGGCTGGTCACACGGAGCCGTCTGATGCGCCGGCGCTCAAGTAGTCCGGAATCAGCTGCCGTGGCAGCCACTGGCCCCGATTCGCCCAAAGATTTCCCGGCGGTCCGTCAGACCGCCGTGGAGGTTTGTGGTGGAATTGAGGGCGCGCCAGGGCAGGACCTGGTGGCCGAAGAAGTGCCCGTGGCGATGGTGTACAACGGCGTCTCCCATGCGGTAATGATGGCCTCCCCCTGCGATCTGGAGGACTTTGCGCTGGGCTTCAGCCTCACTGAAGGCGTTCTGGACCGCCCGGACCAACTGTTCCAACTGGATGTGGTGATGGTGGAAGACGGCATTTCCATCGAGATGCACATAGCGGGTGAGTGTTTTGCACGGTTGCGGAAACAGAGACGGAACATGACAGGACGGACCGGGTGCGGGCTGTGTGGCACCGAATCCCTGGCCCACGCCGTCCGGGCGATACCCCGGGTGCCGATCCACACGGTGCCGGGTGACGAGCTGGTACAGCAGGCCCTGCGCAATCTTCGGAACCACCAGCCCCTGCAGAAACAGACCGGGGCCACTCACGGCGCCGCCTGGTGCGACAACCAGGGTCGCATTGAGCTGGCCCGGGAAGATGTCGGTCGCCACAACGCACTGGACAAACTGATCGGTGCGCGTACACGGGAATTCGGCGACACAGCCTTTGATGACGGCTTTGCGCTGATTTCCAGCCGCGCCAGTTTCGAGATGGTGCACAAAAGCGCCAGCGTTGGTATCCGTTGCCTGGTCGCGGTCTCTGCGGCCACGGCCCTGGCTGTCCGGGAGGCGGGAAAGGCCGGCATGACGCTGATTGGTTTTGCTCGTCCCGGACGGCACGTGATCTACAACCGTGGTGATGACCAACCTTCTGAGGAATGCGAGGATGAGTGACCAACAGCTCCAGAACCTGATCAAGATGATCAACCAGATCAGCGACAATAACCTCCACCATGGCGATGAGAGCGAGGCGACCGAGGTAGTTGCTAACCATATCAAGAAGTTCTGGGCCCGGAGTATGAAACAGCAAATCACCGATTACGCAACGTCGGACGGGGTAGAGTTGAATTCCGTTTCCCGGCTGGCAGTCAAATGTCTCATGAAGTGAGTTATCGTGGCTTTGATTTAGACAATGATAATTGTTAGCATTTGCACCTCATTAACATGAGGTAATGCCTGTCATCCAGAAGATGTGGGCCAAATGCATTAACAATTCGAGAACTGTCTATGAAAACTCCGGAGTCACGTCCCCTGCTGTTGGCCCTGGCCATGGCGGCCGTTCCCGGCGCTGTGCTGGCGCAATCCTCCTCGAACAACCCATCTGGCGGTAACGCCGAAGCCCTGCCTGATCTGGTTATTACTGCCACGCGCAACAAAAGTACGGCCGGAGAGACTCCGCAGAAAACGACCATCATTACCCGTGAGCAGATCGAGCAGCAGCAGGCAATTACCAATGACCCCGGCCAGGTGCTGAGCAACCTGATCCCCTCCTATTCCCCGGGCCGCCAGAAACTGTCCAATGCCGGTGAAACCTTCCGGGGCCGGTCGCCCCTGTTCCTGGTGGACGGTGTGCCCCAGAGCAACCCGCTACGGGACAGTGCGCGGGACAGTTACACCATCGACCTGGACATGGTCGAGCGCATTGAGGTGATCCACGGCGCCAGTGCCGAGCATGGCCTGGGCGCCACCGGCGGCATCATCAATTTTGTGACCCGTAGGCCCGAAAGCGGCCGGATGTCCCAGTCCGTCTCCGCCAGCGTTACCAGTGACGACGATGTGGATTCCGACGGCCAGGGCTACAAGGTGGGTTACCGGGTCAGTGGACAGCAGGGCCGCTGGGATTATCTGCTGGGCGGAAATATCCAGGAACGGGGCATCTTCTACGACGGCAAGGACCGTCTGGTGGGCGTTGCCTACCCCGGCGAACTCCAGAACTCGGAAAGTTACGACGTTCTCGCCAAGCTGGGCTACTGGCTGGACGACGACCAGAACGTGGGGTTTTTCATCAACCGCTTTGAGCTTGAAGGCATGGGTGGTTACGTGCCGGTGCCCGGTGACCGCGATAATGGCGTACCCACCATGGCGCGCCCGGGTATTCCCGATGGTGAGCCCGGATACAATGAAGTTACCACCGCCCGTCTCTCGTATTCCCATGGCGACTGGCTGGGCAACCAGGTGGATACCCAGTTCTACAGCCAGACCTTCCGGGCCCGGTTTGCCACCACCCCCTACTTTCCGTATGTGGATAGCAACGGCAATTCCCAGTTGGACCAGACCCGTAACGAATCCGACAAACTGGGCGCCAAATTCACCCTTACCCGGGACGGTTTGCTGAACGATCACCTCACCCTGACAACCGGGCTGGATGTCCTCGAGGATGAAACCCGGCAGATGTTGGTCGAAACAGGGCGGACTTACGTACCCAAGTCGCAGTTTCGCAATTACGCGGCCTTCCTGCAGGGCGATATTGCGGTTACTGATAGTCTGACTCTGCATACCGGCGTTCGCCACGAACAGGCGGATCTCAAGGTGGACACCTACAACACCATCGACCGCAGCAATGTCACCCAGGACAACGTCACCGTCCAGGGTGGCAACCCGGACTTCAACGAGACCCTGTTCAACGCGGGTGTGGTCTACCAGGCCACCGACCATATACAGCTGTTTGCCAACTATTCCGAGGGTTTTGGCATGCCGGATGTGGGCCGTGTGCTGCGAGGTATCGGTGACCCCGGTCAGGACGTCGATAACCTGCTGCAACTACAACCCATTGTGACGGACAACCGCGAAATTGGTACCCGGTTCGACTGGGACCGCTACCATCTGGAGGTGAGTTACTACGAGTCGGATTCGGACTTTGGTGAGCGCCTGACCGAAGTGAATGGCACCTGGGTTGGCAGCCGGGAAAAAACCGAGATCCAGGGTGTGGAAGTGACGGCCGATGCGGACCTGAACGAAGCACATAACCTGGCGTTCTCCTACACCTATGCCGCGGGCAAATCCGATACCGACGGTGATGGCGATGTGGACACCAAGCTGAGCGGCATCAACATTGCGCCGGAAACCTTCAGGTTGAGCTGGTCAGCGGCCTGGACACCAGCGTTGTCCAGCCACCTGCAGTTCAGCCAGTTCCTGGATCGGGACATTGAGGGCGACGACCTGGATTTCGACGGTTACGGATTGCTGGATGGCTCCGTGATCTACCAGACCCGTGCCGGGAAGGTTTCCCTCGGTATCGAGAACCTGCTGGATAAGGACTACTTCACCTACTACTCCCAGTCTGCCCGGGTCAGTGACGAGTATTACTTCCAGGGCCGTGGCCGCACTATTACCCTGGGGTATCAGCTCGACTTCTGATCAGCCGCCATTCCACAGTCCGGGGCCTTTGCTCCGGGCTGTGCCTTCATCACCCCAGTTCGCGCCTGAGCCGGTACAGCAGGTACACAAAAAACGGCGCGCCGATACCGGCCACAAAGATACCCGCCGGCAGGTCCCTGGGTATGAAGGCAACCCGCCCGATCCAGTCCGCATAAAGAAGAATCAACGCGCCTATGAGTGCCGCGATGGGTAGCAAGCCCGTATGTCCGCTGGTAACCAGACGCCTTGCCATGTGCGGTGCGATCAGGCCGACGAAACCGACTGCCCCTGCATAGGCCACGGCGGAACCGGCTAGTCCCACAGCCAATACCAGAAACAACAGTCGATGACTCTGCAGGGCGCTACCCAGGCCCTGAGCCATGTCCTCCCCCATGGACTGGGCGTCCAGGTGTCGCAGTTTGATCAGCGCCAGGGGCCAGCAAACCACCAGCCAGGGTGCCAGGGCGGTTACGTCGTGCCATTGCGAGGCGTAGAGGCTTCCCGTCAGCCAGATATAGGCATTCATGGCGGTGGAGTCCGGGCTCAGTACCAGCAGAAGGGTGGTCACTGCCGTCAGTGCAGCGGCGAGGCCGACACCAACAAGAACCAGTCTGGCGGGGCTGATACCCCGGTGCCAGGCCAGGGCCGTAATGCAAAGAGCGACAGCGAAAGCGCCGCCCATGGCGACCGGCGCCAGCAACAGGGAGGTGCCGGCGACACCGCCCAGCCAGAGAAACAGCACCGCTGCTGCAGACGCCCCACTGGTGATGCCAATAACGTCCGGAGAGGCCAGCGGGTTTCTTACCAGGCCCTGCAGGATAAGGCCCGCAGAACCCAGTGCGCCACCCACCAGTATGGCCATGATTATCCTGGGTAAACGGATTTCCAGGATGATCAGCGACAGCTCCGACTGGCCCGGGGCAACCAGTGTGCCGAGTACCTCCATAAACGATGTTGGATGGCTGCCCGAGGCCAGCGCCAGAAGACTGCTAACGGCCAACAACACCGCCAGGGCCAGCGTGACCACCAGTACCCTGACATTCAGCTTGACCGACCAGCGGTCTTTGGGCGATCGAAGGACGAGGGAGCGGGTCATGACACTTTCCTCAGGTGCCGGGCAAGGTGGAGGAACAACGGCGTGCCCATTAATGCCGTCATTACACCCACGGGGACCTCCTGGGGAGGTATGACCAACCGGGCGACGGTATCGGCGGCCAGCAGAAGAGTAGCGCCGAGAATGGCAGACAGGGGCAGAAACCAGCGGTGATCGGTGCCGAAAATTCCCCGGGCCATATGCGGCACAATCAGGCCGACAAAACCGATCAGCCCCGCCATGGCCACGGATGTGCCCGCCAGCACGATGACCACAAGGCCGATCAGCAGCCTCACATGTCCCACTTTCAGGCCCAGGCCGCGGACCACCTCATCGTCCAGCCCCAGCAGGTTCAGTTGTCGGCATAACAGCAGGGCAACGAGCAATGCCAGGCAGAACAGCGGCAGCAGCGGCAGTATCGCCTCCAGGTCGCGTCCGGAGACGGATCCCGCCAGCCAGAACAGGATGCTCTCGAAACGGTCCTGGTTGAGGATCAGCAGGCCCTGGGCAAAGGACACAAACAGGGCAGTGACCGCGACACCGGCAAGAACCGTACGCACGGGGGATATCCCGCGCCCGGCTTCCTGGCCCAGGAAATAGACCAGAAATGCGGCTGTGGCCGCCCCGGTAAAGGCTGCCCACACCAGTTCGGAGGGTGAGGTCAGTGAGAACAGCGTGGCACCGACGACCACGAAGAACATGGCTCCGGCATTGATGCCCAGGATGCCGGGCGAGGCGAGTGGATTGCGGGTAAGTGTCTGCATCAGCGCACCAGCAATGGCCAGGCCAGCACCCACGATCAGCGCGGTCATGGTGCGGGAAAAGCGCTCGGTGCGGATAACCAGGTGTTCCAGGGAGCCGGGGTCGTAATCCACCAGGCTTGCCGCCAGCATATCCAGCGAGACCGGTATGTGCCCGAAGACCAGGCTGGATACCATGGCCGCCAGCAGCAGGCCCAGGCAGAACAGGGCGCCCGACACTCTTGCCAGCAGGGACGTCAGCACAGGGCGCACTCCCGTTGATCTGGCTGCTCCAGGTCGTAGTGCCGGTATAGTTCATCAAGCATACGGTTGGCGGCGATAATGCCGGCCCCCATGTTCCAGGTCACCGGGTCCACCTGATAGACATCGTTCTGTCGCACCGCCCGCAGGCTGTTCCAGAGTGGGTGGCTGGACCAGGCATCGTAGGTGCGCTGCACCGCGGGGTCGTCCTCCATGAAGATAAAGACTGCCTCGGCATCCATCGCCGGGATGCTTTCCTGGCTGGTGAGCTTTATGCCCCAGCCCTCCTTGCGATGGTCAACCGGAGCGACAAACCCCAATTCGTCCAGAACGGAACGGGCGAAACCATCGTAGTAGATGCGGGCATGGTCGGCGCGAAAGCTGAGGATTGCCACTTCCTGGGGCCAATGCTCACCCAGTTTGCGCCGGATCCGGGTCCTGAAATCCTCCACCCGTGCCTGCCATTGCGCCAGCAATGCCTCACCGCTTGCCATGCGGCCGGTGGCTTCCGCCATCAGTGCCAGCAGTGCCTTGAAATCATAGACGTTGCCCGGAATGACGGTGGGAGCGATACGGGTCAGCAGGGGGTAGATGGTTCGGTGGCGGTTCCGGGCCCCGACAATCAGGTCCGGCGACAGCCAGGCAATACGCTCCAGGTCCGGCTGGGTTTCGAGCCCGAGATAGGTGACGTCCTGAAGCTCAGACCTCAGGTAGTGGTACATGGGCTTTTCGGTCCAGGACTCCACCACGCCCACCGGTTCAATGCCCAGTGCCACGGCGGTGTCGGTTGCCCCCTGATAGAGCGACACAACGCGATCCGGGCTGCCCTGGATGGTGGCGCTGCCTAGCGCGTGCTCCACGACGGTGACGGAGTTGGTGGCAGTGGCAGCAGGTGACAGGACAAAACTGGTGGCGATCAGCAGGAAGCCGGCATTGCGGAGCATGGTGAATCCGATTGATGGACGGTCGGTGACAACGGACCGATTTGATAATGAGAATGGGAGATAATATCATCTGAGCTCATTCAAAAGCGACGTCAACATGCCCCTCAATCGACATTCTTCAACACCGGATTCCGCTGGCTTGCCACGACTGCGCGGCGAAGCCCTGTGCGCCGGATACAATGGCCGGCAAGTGCTGGCGGATGTGGATTTCACGGTGCGGGACAGCAGCGTCACCGTTCTGCTTGGGCCAAACGGTTCTGGTAAGTCCACCCTGCTCAAAACCCTGGCGCGGACACTGGCGCCCAGCGCCGGCAAGGTGCTTCTGGACGGTACCGATATCCATCGGCAATCCACCAGGGCCGTGGCGCAGCGGCTGGGGATACTGCCACAGAGTCCCTCGGCGCCGGATGGCCTGACGGTGAGGGAGTTGGTAGGGCTCGGTCGCTTTCCCTACCAGAGCCTGATGCGCCAGTGGTCCAGGCACGATGACGCCGCTGTTGAGGAGGCCATGGCCGTGGCTGATGTGGCCACCTTCGCGGACCGGCCGGTGGATGCCCTGAGCGGCGGGCAACGCCAGCGTTGCTGGATTGCCATGGTGCTGGCCCAGGAGACGGAGCTGTTACTGCTGGACGAGCCCACCACCTTCCTTGATCTGAAGGTACAGGTGGATCTACTGGAACTGTTGGTGTCCCTGGCTCATCAGAAGGGGCGGACATTGCTGGTGGTGCTCCATGACCTGAACCTGGCCGCCGCCTATGCCGACCGGCTGGTGATGATGAAGGCGGGCAGGATTCTGCACGACGGCCCGCCCGAGACGGTTTTTACCGCTGCCAACCTCAAGCAGGTGTTTGACCTCGACGCCCAGGTTATCCGTGAGCCCCTGGCGGGCCGGCCGGTTTGTGTACCGGTCAAGCGGTCGCTGGCGGGCGGCGCAGCCAGGCCCTCGGTGGCAACGGTATGAGCACGGCCGCACACCGGTTCTGCACCGTCGAAAGTGTGCAGGCCGGCGATCCTCTAGCCGGCACTGCCACCCATGCCGCCAGAAACCTCCTGATCAGTTGGCCGCGGCCAAAATGGTCCCGCAGTCTGCGAATTGCACGGGATATGGACGACGACCTGGCCGAACGGATAAATCGCCTTGCCGCCAACGGGCGTCGGGTAAACCTGATCGATCAGCGTAGTCGCCCGGCCTTCAGCCACCGTATTTACCTGCTGCCTGAAGGTCGCTGTTTCGATCTTGCCCGCAGTGACCTGCATGCTTTTCTGGCGGCGCTGGAATCCGGCAGCGATCTGGCTGGTTGGCGCGGCGTGGCTATAACGCAGTCCCTTGTGCTCTGCTGTACCCATGGCCGCAAGGATAAGTGCTGTGCCAAGTTTGGCTACGCAGCCTACCAGGAGTTGGCCGGGACGGTAGAGGACCGGAAGCTGCCGTTTGAAGTCTGGGAAAGCTCTCACCTGGGAGGATGCCGGCTTGCCGCCAGCGTGATGGTGTTTCCCGCGATGCGCAAATATGGCCGGGTGGCATCGGAGCAGGTGTTGCCCCTGCTGCAACACGAGGCTGACGGTATTCCCTACCTGCCCTGTTATCGGGGCCAGTCCCTGCTCACTCCGGCCCAACAGTGTGCCGAGATCTCAGCCCTGGAGTGGCTGGAGGCACATGAAATCTCCGCCAGCCTTGCGGTAATGCCTGAAGCCGCCTGTAGTGATGATAAGGACGGTAAGGAGGTCACCGTTCAGGTCAACTGGACCTCGGAAGACGCTTCTGGTGCCTTGGTGGCCCGATGCGGCACCACCGAGGTTATGCGCGTGGATACCTGTGCAGACCTGGACGAGGGCCCAACGGCGTCCACCTGCTGGATCGTAAAAGACATCAGGCCGCTTTGATCAACGCTTGAGGGGGATATAAAGCTAATGGCCAAGTTGTCGGCCGGTTGGGGAAAGTGGAGTGGACGGCCTGTATAGTCTAGGCTCTACCAGGTACAGGTTTCCTGTCGGAGAATTCAAATATGAGTATTCGAGTCCTTGTTCTTCTCGCGCTTTCGATCACCACCCTCGCAGCCAGCGCCGCCGATGGGCTAATTACAGTCGCCAGTCCCCATACTGCGCTGGCGACCATGGACCGGTTGGAAACCATCGTTAAGGATCGAGGCCTGAAAGTGTTTGCCCGAATTGACCACTCCGCTGGTGCGGAACGCCTCGGTTCGTCACTGCGACCGACCGAGCTACTGATATTCGGGAACCCGAAAGGCGGTACTCCACTCATGCAGTGCGCCCAGTCAGCGGGTATTGATCTTCCCCTCAAAGCCCTCGTGTGGGAGGACGCCGACGGTCAGGTATGGCTGGGTTACAACGACCCGGAGTGGTTGGCGCAAAGACACGGTGTTCCCGAATGCCCGGTCGCCAGCAATCTGGCAGGCGCACTATCGGGTATGGCAGCGGATGCTACGACACCGTAGCGCCCGGATGGGTTAAACGGCGGTCTTGATCGACCCTGTATGCGTCAAGGATTGAGGCCATATCTTCGCCCAGTTCGGTCAGCGCCTGTGGTGGAAGCTTTCGCTCCGCGATGGACCGTATCCCCATGATCTGTCCCTGAAGCAGTCGCGCCAGACGTCCGCAATCCGTGGACGCCTTAAGCTCCCCCCGCTGTTTGGCGTCCTCCAGCAATGTCCGGAACGCGTGTTCAATCTGTTCCAGAAAGGCCTGGGCCTGTTTCGACAGGCCCGGATGGGTGTGGCTCGCTTCCAGCAGGGTTTTGACAATCATACAAGCGCGGGAGGGTGCCGCGCCGGGCCTGGCGCAGCCTCTGGCGATGGTTTGCAGGTAGGCTTTCAGGCCCTCAATGATGGTGGTATGACCGGCCATGTGGGTGGCAAGTTCGCGGCCGCCGGCTTCGGCATAGTGGGCCAGCGCTTCGGAATAAAGCGCATCTTTGCTACCGAACGCCGCGTAAATACTACCCGGACGCATGTCCAGCGTTTCCTCAATCTGTTTCATGGAGCTCCCATGATACCCCTTTGCCCAGAACAGATTTACGGCATTTGCCAAAGCCACGTCGCGGTCAAAGCTGGGAGGTCGGGCCATGGATCACCTTGCATAGGTTGTTGAGCTTATGTTCAATTATATCTTGAGTGATCGATCAAAAACAGTTACCGTTAAGTTGTAATTGAGCGATCACTCATAAACTAGGAGGTGAACATGAAACGGTTTACGCTACACGATGCGCATTCCGCACCGGAAGGTTCCAGACACCTGCTGGAAAAGTCCCAGAAGGGTTTTGGCATGATCCCCAGCCTGCATGCCGTGATGGCGGAGTCTCCACAAGTTTTGGAAGGCTACCAGAAGCTACATGCACTGGTTCTGGAGAGCAGCTTCGATAACGAAGAGAAAACCGTGGTCTGGCAGACCATTAGCGTTGAGAACTCTTGCCATTACTGCGTTCCGGCGCATACCGGTATCGCTAAAATGATGGAAGTTCCCGACAACATCATTAACGCACTTCGGGATGAAACACCGCTGCCCAGTGACAAGCTTGAGGCGTTGCGTACATTCACCCTGGCCGTTATGAGAAAGCACGGTAACGTCGACCGGGAAGATCTGGATGCGTTCCTCGGTGCCGGGTACAACAACCGTCAGGTGCTTGAAGTGATTCTGGTATTGTCACAGAAGGTGATGAGTAACTACATCAACCACATCGCCGAAACGCCGGTTGATGAGCCATTCAAGAAATTTGCCTGGAGCAAGACGCCATAATTCTGACCACGCCGGGATATCGGCTCCGGAATGGCTTGAGGCGCGGGGCCCCGGCGATTTTCTGGATCGGTAAAAACATCAGGCCGCGTTGATAGCGGCCTGATGTCTGGTTTCTGCCAATCCCCTGTTTACCAATCCGCTTACCAATCCACCCCATAGGTCAGCATCACCGTGCGGCCCGGTGCGGTGGTGTATTGGGTGTCGAAATTGTAGATCTGTGAGATCACCGGGAAGTAGTCTTCGTTCAGCAGGTTGCTGATCGCCAGGGTGATGTCGCCGTTACCGGTCCGCCATTTGCTGGTCAGGTCCAGCACGGTGAAGGACTCCACTTCACCTACCCCGAATCCGCTGCCACTGAAGCGGTCCCGGTCACCCACCACCATGGCTTGCAGGCGGTTGGTCCAGCGTGCCGTGGTGTCGTGTTCCACGTAGCCGGTTACCTTGAGCGGCGGAATGCGGTTGCCGGCCAGGTAGGTGTCATAACTGCCGTTATCGTCCGAGTCCACCTTGCCTTCCAGCCAGGTGAAGGTGCCACCGGTGCTCAGGCCGCTCGTGGGATAGACATTGAATTCCGCTTCGAAACCGTAGATGCGCTCAGGGCTCCGGAGCACCGGGATGGGTTCGTTGGCGTTGGCCGCTGCCAGGCTGGTGCCCAGCTCGGATTCACTATAGAACAGTGCCAGGGCAAGATCGGCGCGATCCCATACTGCCTCGGTACCAAGCTCATAGTTGTCGACGACCTGCGGCTCCGGGCGGATCTGGTCAAGCGAGGTGCCCTGCTGGGGCTGGCGCAGGGTGCGGCCGATCTCGGGCACGGTGAAGCCCTGGGAGAAGCTGGCGGTAGCCGCCCAGACATCGTTCACCTGGTATCGGGCGCCGGTATTGAACACGGTTTCGCTGTATTCCAGTTCTCCGCCCTCGACATCCGCACCGAAGACCGTGGTGTAGTCGTCCACTTCAAACCAGAATTTCTCGTACCGCACACCGGCATTGACGGTCCATTTTGGATTCAGCTGGAGCTCCGCCTGCAGGAAAGGCGCCACGCTGTTCTGGTCCATCTCCGGCACGAAGGTACGCCCGTCTTCCAGTGGTTGGGAGGTGGTTTCCATCAGGGTATCCAGCCCCCAGAGCAGTTTGGCACCGGACATGACGTCGAACGGTGTCTCGAAGTCGAGGCGTGAGCCAATGCGTTCGGATTCGGTTAGTGACTGGCCGCCACCGGGATAGAAAGTGGCGAAGTAGCCGAAACGGGTCATGTAGTCGCGATAGTAGAGTTGCGCGCCCAGTGAGGTATCGCCGAACAACTGACGGTCGCTGTAGGTCAGGTTCACGTTCAGGTTTTCAGTGCCCTGATCCTTGCCGCCCGGGTCGCCTTTAACAGCCCGGGTTTTCTGTTCGCCGTACACACCGGGCTCCAGGACATAGTTGGTGTCCTGTTTGATGTCGTAGTAGCTGGTGGTCAGTTCCAGCCGTTTGTCAGCATCCAGGTCAAAGCCGAGTTTGGCCAGAAGGTCGAACTCGCGGGAGTCGGCGATA
Source organism: Marinobacter iranensis (assembly GCF_029207565.1). Classification (GTDB taxonomy): domain Bacteria; phylum Pseudomonadota; class Gammaproteobacteria; order Pseudomonadales; family Oleiphilaceae; genus Marinobacter; species Marinobacter iranensis. The sequence continues at coordinate 22,086 of NZ_JANCMW010000010.1, forward strand.
CCGCCCTGGCCGTTCGGGTCCGGTGGAATGCGGTCACCATCGGCATCGAAGAAATTGGCCCGCTGCTCATAGGAACCACGGAACTGGTAGTCAAAGTCGCCGGAGCCGCCGATCACGCTCTGGGACAGTCCGAATTGCTCGCTGTCCTTGATGTGTTCGGTGGAAAATCCGCCGTTCAGCTCGGTACGGAAAAGGGGCGCACCCTTCTCATTCTTGCGGGTGATAATGTTGATGATACCGCCGGTGCCACCGAACCCGTAAACGCCGTTGGAACCCCGGATAACTTCGATGCGCTCGATCGATGACGGATCGATGGAGTTCAGGGAGTGCAGGCCGTCCCGCAGGCTGATGGTCTGGGGAATGCCGTCAATCAGCACGAAAAGGTTGCGGCCCCGCAAGGTCTGGGCAACAGTGGTTAAGCCGTGGGTAGAGGGCGCCAGGCCGGGCACCGTTTTGGCTAGGATGTCGCCAATGTTGCCGCCCAGGGCGGATTGCTTGTCGATCTGGTCGCGATCAACGACTGTCACTGCGCCAGGGTTGACGTTCAGTGAGTCCAGGCCGCGAGTGGCGGTGACTTCAAGTGTATCCAGGGATTGTGGGGATTTTCCGGTGCCTTCCTGTGCGGTTGCAGTGGTAGCGCATCCCAGCGCGACAATCAGTGAAAAACGTAGCTTGTTGATTTGTTGGGGCATTATCAGACACCTGATGGTTGTTTGCACACAGGTGCGGAATCTAAACTAAATGTAATTGATTATCAATACCGATAAAGGTGTAACAGGTTGCTCTTTACCGTGTCAGGGTGGGTAGTTAAATCCACCGAGTGAACCATCAGCAATGAGGAGTATGGAGTGACCAAGCCCAGACTGTTTATACCATGCCTTTTCCTGTTCGGCCTGATCCTTTCCACCAATGCCAGCGCGGACAACGCATTGTTTGAGCCGTATCAGGCGTTACTGACAGACCACCTGACAGAGGCTGAAACACCGGATGGAGGGCTGGTTTCAGCCTTTGATTACGAGGCCGCACTGAGCGAGCCGGAAACAGAGAAGCTGTTGGCGGACCAGCGTGAGAGGCTGGCCGGGTTCGACATCGCTTCCCTGGAGGGCAGGGAGGAATCCGTTGCCTTCTGGATCAACACCTACAACTTTTTCATGCTGGATCAGATCCTGTCAGAACAGCCTGGCGGAAAACTGGTGTCTTCGGTATGGGATTACGGCGGACGGGTGAATCCGTTCGTGGACAATGTCTTTGAGCGGGAGAAATTTGTCATTGGTGGCGAGGAGTACAGCCTGAACCGGATGGAAAAAGGCATTCTGCTCGGCGACAACTATGCTGACAGGGGCTGGAAGGATGTCCGGGTTCACTTTGCGGTGAACTGTGCATCCGTTGGTTGCCCGCCATTGCGGAACACGATCTATACCGCTGACAACCTTGAGGACCTGCTGGCCGAGAATACCCGGCGGGCGTTCAATACCGATCGTCACCTGAAGGTTGAGGGCGATTCGCTCTACGTGACCGAGTTGTTCAAGTGGTATGAAGAGGACTTCGTGGAAGCTGCAGGCTCGGGAAAGGCATTCATTGAACAATCGGCGGATACCTCGGTAGCAGACCGTGTTGCCGATACCTCGACCATGAAGTTCATTGATTACGACTGGGCGCTGAACAAGCCAGACAACTTTCCGGAATTCCGTTAGAAGCAAATACAATAAAAACACGGCTATGCATTCCTTTCTATTGATTTCATAATGAATGTTCAAAAATGACAGTCACAGGAGAAATGCCATGAGCCGTTTATTAGCGATTGTTCTGGTCTTTGCCAGTTCGCTGGCAATGGCCAAAGGTGGCGAAACATCGCCTCTGGTGGATGCCGATTGGCTAAACGGAAATCTTGACCGGGAAAACCTTGTGATCCTGGATGTTCGTTCCGGCATCGATAATGGGGGTGACCGCAGCAGCTTTCAGGAAGCTCACATTCCCGGCTCCATCTACAGCAGCTACACCGGCGATGGCTGGCGGGAAAGCCGGGACGGTGTCGCTGGGCTTCTGCCCCCGGTTGCTAGCCTGGAACGCCTGATTGGTGGTCTCGGAATCGGGAATGACGACACCGTAGTCATTGTGCCCGCAGGCACTGGTGCGACAGACTTTGGCAGTGCAGCCCGGGTGTACTGGACCTTCCGTGTATTGGGCCATGATGATGTGACCATCCTTAATGGCGGTTTCGCCGGTTGGAAGGCCGAAGGGCACGAGATCGCCAGTGGCGAAGGTGACCAGCCCGCTGTTACAGAATTCGAGGGTACGCTCCAGCAGGATCTGATTGCCTCACTGGAGGAAGTCGAGGAGGCCCGGGGCACTCAGGCCCAGCTGGTGGATGCCCGCCCGTCGGACTATTTCCGGGGTGAAAACCAGTCGCCGGCCGCCCGGGCGCCAGGCACGATTCCCGACTCACGCAGCCTGCCCCACGTGGGTTTCCTGGGTGAACGTGACCAGGCCTGGTACCTCAATGAAGACAGCATTACCGCGCAGGTAAACGAGGCTGAACTGGATCCCGGCACCCGTACCATTGCCTTCTGCAATACTGGCCACTGGGCTGCCACGGACTGGTTTGTGCTGAGTGAGTTGGCGGGATTTGAAGAAGTTGCGCTGTATGACGGTTCCATGGCCGAGTGGTCCCAGGACAGTGATCGCCCGCTGCAGGTCGCCAAGAAAGGCCTGAGCAGGCTTCTGGATGTGTTTAACTGATCTGTTTTAGACAAGTGGATGTGTGATGGCTGATTCCGCAGTTCTCCAGCCCGGGCTTCAGCAGCCCGGCTGGCAGGTGGACCGTTTTATCGTATCAACCGCGCTGGTGGGCCTTGCCCTGCTGGGTGGGTTGATCTGGCTGGAAACCGCCCCATTCATGGTAGCGCTGTTTGTCGTTGGCACCGTGCTGGGTATGGCTCTGTACCACGGTGCCTTTGGCTTTACTGCCGGCTGGCGAAATCTGGTGGTGAAGAAACGTGGTGCTGGTATGCGCGCCCAGTTGCTGCTGTTCGGGGTAACCTCGCTGATCATGGTGCCCATGCTCCACAGTGGGCAGGCCGGCCTGGTGGGTGCGGTTGCACCCGTGGGTACGTCCCTGGTGGTGGGCTCCTTTCTGTTTGGTATTGGTATGCAGCTGGGCGGTGGTTGCGGTTCCGGCACGCTGTTCACCGTGGGGGCCGGCAATATCCGTATGGTTGTGACGCTGGTGTTCTTTATTGCCGGTGCGGTTCTTGGCTCCATCCACCTGCCCTGGTGGCTGGACCAGCCCGGGTTTGACCCGGTGCCGCTGGTCAACAGTTTCGGTATCAGCGGTGCCATTCTCGTACAGTTTGTCGGGCTCGGGCTGATTGCCTGGTGGGTTAACCGCATTGAGCGCAAGGCTCATGGCTCCGTCGAACGGGATGAACTGCTGTGGAAAAGCCAGGGGCATGGGGTTTTCCGAACCATACTCAGTGGCCGCTGGCCGTTCACCTGGGCGATCCTGATTCTGGCGGCCGGTAACGCGCTCACCCTGGCCATCGGCGGGGCGCCCTGGAGCATTACCTTCGCGTTCAACGTCTGGGGAGCCAAAGCCCTGGAGGTGGTCGGCGTGAACATGTCCCAGTTCGAGTTCTGGACCTGGGAGTATCCGGCCATGGCGCTGAAGGATTCGGTGCTTACCAATATCCCCTCGGTGATGAACTTCGGGCTGCTGCTTGGCGCCATGCTGGCGGCGGGCCTGGCCAACCGCTTTAACCAGGCCAGTCGCATCCGCCCGGAAGGTCGCCAGTTCCTGGCTGCCGTGGTGGGCGGCCTGCTGTTGGGTTATGGCGCCCGGCTCGGCTTTGGCTGCAACATCGGGGCGCTGTTTTCCGGCATTGCTTCCGCCAGCCTGCACGCCTGGGTATGGTTTGCCAGCGCCTTTGCCGGCTCGCTGATCGGTATTCGCCTACGGCCCTGGTTCCGGTTACCCAACTGATGCGGGAGGAAACGATGGAGCGACCCTATAGCCGTGCCCGCATCCTGGTGATGCTGGGAATCATCCTGGCGCTGATTATGGCGGATCATCTGCGGAGCCCGACTTTTGCGTTCAATTCCGGGCAGGGGAATGTGGAGACGGCGTTGAGCCAGCGTGATGAAACCGCCTGTGCGCCCTGCGGAGCGCCTTGTCCCTCAACACGGGATTGACCGGTTTCTGATACTGACAGACAAGCCGGTATAACCGGCGGGAGAGACATCTGATGAATAAGGTATGTGTTGTGATGGGTGTTGGGACGGGCAATGGCGAGGCCTTTGTTCGGCGATTCAGCGACGAAGGTTTTCAGGTGGCGATGGTGGCTCGCAGCAAAGACTACCTTCTGGACCTGGAAGCGTCGGTGACAGGTGCCCATGCCTTCCCCTGTGACATGATGGAGCCGGAACAGATCTCCACGGTGTTTGCTGCCATCGAGAGCAAGCTGGGACCGGTTTCGGTGATGATGTATAACGCTGGTGGCGGTGCTTTCAAGAGCGTGGAAGAGGCCAGCCTGGAAGAATTCGAGGCCAACTGGCGCCTCAACGTTCAGGGCCTTGTGGCGGCCACCAAAGCCGCATTACCGCAATTGCGCCAGCACGGCACCGCCAGCATTATCATCACCAGTGCTTCGGCTGCGACACGGGGCCGGGCCAACACCGCGCCCTTTGCTTCTGCCAAGGCCGCCCAGCGCAGCCTGGCCCAGTCACTGGCACGCCAGTTGGGGCCCGAGAAGATTCACGTAGCCAATGTAGTGATTGATGGTGTGGTGGATTTGCCGCGCACGCGGACGATGCTTCCAGACAAACCGGACGACTTTTTTGTGCAGCCCTCGACCGTCGCTGATGCGGTCTGGACGCTATGCCAGCAGGACCCGTCTGCCTGGACTTTTGAGCTGGATATCCGGCCGTTCGGGGAAAACTGGTAGCGGTGCTACAGCGCCAATGTTTTTCGGTTTCTGTTAGTGGGCGACAATCTTGCCCCTCATCCCGGCCTGCTTATGCCCGGGAACATTGCAGAAAAATTCCAGCTTCCCATTTTCAGGGGCGGTTACGGTCACCGTATCCGTATGTCCGGTCTGGATCGTTTCGGTTTTCATTCCCTCGCCCGCAATGTGCAGGTTGTGGCTGAGGTTGCCTTCATTGACAAGCTTTATTTCCACCCTGGAGCCGGGTGCTACCTCAATTCTCGATGGCTCAAAGGTGAATTCTTTCGCCACCACTTCTACGGTCCTGGTATCGCCATCCTTATGCTGATGAGCAGAAACTGCTCCTGGGCTTGCTGCCAGTACACAAGCCATCAATAGGGCTGAACACGGAAACATGCCAAAGAGTTTCATGGGACTCACCTCGGTAATGGGTTTTTTTGCAGACGGAGCCGGGCAAGTGCCCGGACCGTCATTTGAGAACCGATGGGTGTGGAATCAAAGTCTCTCTACCTCATCCTGTTCGAACATGATGTGCAGAAATGGCTGATTCTTACCGTTGGGCAGCTCGAAGGCACTGGGAACAGGCGAAAATACCGGCCCCTTCTTGGTGCCCTTGATGGGCGGCATCATCAGGTGAGTGTGGTGCTCTTGCCCACTGATATGACGCTCCTCTGGCGCCAACGGCAGATCGCTGGTATGTACCAGTTCGTAGTCCTTGTTCCGCACCACTTCGGAGGTCATCAGATGCATTACGCGATGATCGTCCACCAGCTCGCCGTTGATGTACAGTTCCCCCACGCCCCACAGGGCAGCGACGGTATCGACTTCTGGCATCAGCGGGCTACCGGTGCCGGTGGTACCGTGGTGAACCGAGTCCAGCATCACGCCTCCCTCGGTTTGATAACCGGGAAATGGCGGTTTGACCACATGGTCCAGTACCACCCGGTATTCGTTACCCTGGGGATCCGAAAATTCCGCCGTAAACTCTGCCGTGTCCGGCGTCTGGCCGGGCTTGCCCGAAGGGTCGGTTTTCACCATGTCGGTGAAAGTGGCTTCGAAGCTGCCCTGAATAATCCGCGCGTCGTTGGAGAACGGGGTTGGCTGGGCGAATACATAGTCACCATTGGGTATTACCTTACGGGCCTTTTCCGGGGCAGCCACCATAATCGGAACCTGTTTTAAAAGCTCTGGAACGGTTGCCGGCCCCTTGGCCTGTATTGCTGCCTTAATCTTGGGTTCAAGCAGCATCTTCGGATTATCCGGCGTGCCAAAGGTTTCGCGGTCCAGTTTTCGGGGCCCTGGTAAAACCCAGTAGGTCACTTTGCCTTCTTCCTGCACAACTCGCTTTTCGGCAAGCGGTTGCAGTGTTTTTTCTCCGGAGCTCCCGGAGTAGGCGCAACCTGTAAGAAACGCCGATGCCGTCACCGCAGCCAGTGGCAGGGTGACAAAATTGGGTTTGCTGCTGGATTTGCTCGTGAAAAACATGGTTGTCTTTCCTCCCTTTGTTGCCTTGGGATGAGCAGCCGCAATGCGCGTTCTACGGCTCATAATATTGTCTGCCGGGGGCAGGCCTTATCTTGGTGACACTTACATCTGGCCAGTGTTACAAGTCATTCCAGCCGTTTTACCACCAGCTCTTGATTACGTATGGTTTCTTCGAGGATATTTCGCAGTTCCCCCTCCTGAATCGGGCAAGGCCTTTGAGCGGCGGTTCGCGAGGAGAGCCTTCAGGTGGCGATGCCTTGCCCGTAGGGAAGACTGCCTGACGCCGCTTGAGCAATCGGTATCCGGTGCTTATGCTTTCCTCTCTACCTGATTCACAGAAATAGCCATTGGAGAAAAGCCATGCAGAGATTTGTTCCCAATATTATTCTCTTGAGCTTTTTTGTCAGCGCCTCGGCTTCCGCCAGCTCTATTACTGGCGTCGATCTTGGTGCGCTGGATGTGGGCGCAAAAATAGTGGGCCCGGTGGGGCCGGATGTGGAAGTTTCGCTGATTAACGCCGATGGGGACAGCGTAGGGGATCTGCGCAGCAGTGTGAGTTGCCCGTCGGGGTTTACCAAGTGTACGCCATCGAGTAATTCGCCCGGCACCATCTATACATACTCACACACGGTGATTCCCGGGGTGGATCAACCAAACGACGCACCATTCCCGAAACCCTCTACAGTATTGGGTTTTGATGATGTGGGCACGTTTAGTCTTGGTTTTGCCGCCGAGGGCTTTAACGGTGTTGCGGGATACGACTTTGGTGAAGCTGATGCGGCGGGGGTGGGCTTTACCATTGAGCTGGCCGATTCAGGCGAATTGGTATGGATGACAGATTCAGAGGGCTGGGATTGGGATACTGGCGAGCCGATCACCTTCTTCTGGCAAACAACGCGACCACCGGCGGGGCCTGGTGGGGTTTACTCAATCTCGAATGCGACTGGCGATGGCACTGGCAATGGCCCTGTTCCAGCGGCGAAGGAAGTGCCGGAGTCGGCGACGGCGCTTTTACTGGTTACGGGGCTTGCGTGGATTGGGTATCGGCGCAAGCTGGCAGCAATGAACTAGAGTGCCAGGTGGCCGTCGCCCCGGGCTGCAATGGCGGCAAACTGGTGGATTTCCCCCGCCAGTTCGTCGTGGTCTTTCAGCCCGGTTTTCCATTCTTCCGGCACGTCTTTGCTACCCGCTGCCAGTAACAGCCCCAGCACCATGCCCCGGTGAACACTGTCGCCACCGGCCTCGGCGTTGGCTCTGAGCGTGCCGATAAAATCACCGTTTTGTTCCTCGCCCAATGCCGCCATCAGTGGCAGCGCCTGTTCGATATAGCAGGCGGTGGCGAAGTAATCCGGGTTTTTCGCGGCGACACTGTCATTCAGAAAACTCATGTGCAGGCGCCAAGTTTCATCCGCCGGAATATTGCCCGGGCCATCATGGTCACGATACGCTTGGAACAATGCCCGGCCGGAAACCGCTGGCGCCGGAAGCTGCTGGAGCAACTCGCTGAAGATGGCTTGCGGGGATTCACCGTTCACCAATCGAAGTAACGCAGGTGCCAGCAGGCTAAGGCCACTACTGACCATCTCCGAGCGGTGGGTCAGTTGCTGGTGGCCCAGTGCCATGCCAGTGGCCAGATAGGGATTGTCCGGGTTCAGCAATGCCAGCACCAGCGGCCTTACCAGCCCACCCACGCTGCCAATGGACCATACCCGGCGCTGGTGTTCGGCACAGTTTTCCGGTGCTTCCCCAAGGCTGTAATGCTCGAACCAGCGCCGCAGGTAGATTTCGGTGTAAGGATCCTTGTTATCCCGTAGCAGGGTCATATAGCGTATAAAATCCTCCAGGAACCCGTCCTGGCTGTAACCGTTGCGGTTGATGACGGAACGCATCAGCACCCGTACCAGACCCGCACCCAGGGTGGATTCCCCCGCCTCAAGGCTGTGGTGATAATGCATGCGATTGTCCAGAGCGGCAGTTGCGTTGCCATGCTCCCCGTCACGGTCTTCAAGCGAGAAGCCGAAGTCGTTATAGGTGGTGCGGTAATAGCGGGCATGCTGATGGAGGATGTCGTAGTTTCGACCGGCGGCCCTCGCCTTCTCAACGTTCGGCTGATAGCTCATACCTAGCATGAAAGCGTCAGGATGGGGATGGGGGGCCGGATAGTACCGGTTTATGCCTTCGGGGAACTGTTTACGGATATTCTCCGGGGAATAGAACCAGTGCACCGGCATCGCCAGTGCATCACCGATGAAAGCGCCCCAGAGGGCATTTTCAATACGCCGGACAATGGAGTGGCTCATTTGGGTATCTCCCTTGTCGATGTGTGCGCCTTTACACAGGATTGGTGGCGAGGATCTTCTTCAGGAAATCCTTGGTACGGGGATCCTTTGGATTGTAGAAGATCTCGCTGGGCGGACCCTGCTCCACAATCCGGCCGCCGTCGATAAAGATCACCCGGTCGGCCACGTCCCGGGCGAAGGACATTTCATGGGTGACCACCATCATGGTCTGGCGTTCCGAGGCCAGCTGTTTCATCAGCCCCAACACCTCTTCCACCCATTCCGGGTCCAGTGACGATGTGGGCTCATCGAACAGGATTACCTCGGCACCCGTGGCCATGGCGCGGCCGATACCTACACGCTGTTGCTGGCCGCCAGACATGGCAGCGGGATAGGCATCCGCTTTGTCGGCGAGGCCAATCTGTTCGAGTATTTCCCGGGCCCGTTGATAGGCTTTTTCCTTTGGCCACCGATCCACCACCAGAAGGCGTTCGGCAATGTTCTGCAACGCAGTCTTGTTGGCAAACAAGGCGTAGTTCTGGAACACAAAGGCGGTTCGCCGCCGCATAGAAAGGATTTCCGCCCGGCTGGCGCGGTTCACGTCCACCGTCAGGTCGCCCACGGTCATGGTGCCGGCGGTAGGTTGTTCCAGGAAGTTGACGCAACGCAGCAGGGTGGATTTGCCGGTGCCCGAGGGACCAATGATCACGACGATTTCGCCTTTCTCAATGGTGAGGTCGATGCCGTCGAGGACCACCGCCTTGCCGAAATGCTTGCTCAGTGACTCCAGTTTGATCATCGGCTGTAAGCCTTGTTCAGACGGATTTCCAGGTAGTGCTGAAGCTTGGAAAGCATCTCGACCACTATCCAGTACATAATGGCGGCGACAATGAAGGCTTCAAAGTACAGGAAGCTGCCGGCAGCCTCTTTCTGGGTGGCGCCCATCAGCTCGGTTACCCCCAGGGTAAAGGCCAGGGAGGTGGCCTTGATCATGTCGATGAAGTAGTTCATCAGCGTGGGTAGTGCCACTCGGGTGGCCTGTGGCAGGACGATCCTGCGCATCAGCTGGCCGTTGGTCATGCCGATCGACAGGGCCGCTTCGGTCTGGCTACGGTCAACACCCACGATGGCGGCGCGGATCGATTCGGCCATGTAGGCGGAAAAGTGCATGGTCAGGCCCATGATGGTTGCGGTAATGCCATCTATGACCGTCAATGCGCTGACCAGTTGGGGTAGCCCGTAGTAGAACAGAAACAGCTGAACCAGAAGCGGCGTGCCACGGAAGAAGGAAATGAATACGATGGTCAACTGGTTGAGCACCGGGATGCGAAGCACCCGGACAACCGCAAACAGGCAGGCGAGGATCAGCGCCAGCACCATCCCGACGCCTGCCAGTTGCAGGGTGAGGGGCAGGTACGTGAGCAGAACAGGTACCAACCCAAGCATGTAGTCGACGTTCAACACGTCCATAGGGAATCAGGCCTCGGTGGTGCCCCTCAGGGCTGGGTGATATCCGTGCCGAACCACTTCTCTGAAATGGACGCCAGGGTGCCATTGTCCCGCAGGGTCGCCAGGGCCTGGTTAACCTCGTCCCGCAGGGCCCGGCCGGCTTCGGTGTCGCGGAACGGATAGGCATTGGTGATCTGTGAGAAAGTCGGGCCGGCCAGCTCCAGGGGGAGGGGTTTCTCCTTGATAATCTGGCTGGCGCTGACACGGTCCATCACGAAGGCGTCCACACGGCCCAGGGCGGTATCCCGTTCCAGGTTGCTTTCGTAGGTCTTGATGTCGATCTGGTCCGCGTAGGGAAGCTCACGCAAGAGTGCTTCGAAGTTGGAGCCAAGGTTCACGGCAACGGTTTTCCCTTTGAGATCTTCCACACTTTCGACCTCGGTGTTGCCTTTCTTGGTCACCACCTGGGCGCCGTCATAGACGTAGGGGTCGCTGAAAATATACGCCTTCTGGCGCTCTTCGGTAATGGTGATCTGGTTGGCGACGGTGTCGATGCGCCCGGATTCCAGCATGCCAAACAGGCCGGAGAAGTTGGCGGTTTCGTATTGGATCTCACGCCCCATCTCCTCACCAATGGCATTCATGACATCGACATCGAAACCTTTGAGCTCATCCTGCTCAACAAAGGTAAACGGAAAATACTGGCCGGACATCCCGACTCTCAGTGGGCCTTCCTGCGCAAGCAAAGGTGCGCTTGCGAGCAGGGAAATCGTCAATAGTGTGTTGATCAATAGCGTTTTCATAACAACCTCCTTCCAGCGTGCATCATACTTGAAGCATAGTCGTGGGTGAAAATTGGGCAATGATGCATATCATTGGCTGTAAATGAGCCTTTCAATATCCACGAGGAGATCCGAAGCATCAGTTACCCGCGCCAATCAGCTTAGAGGAATGCCGCGTTCACCACCCACGCCGTATATGGCCGCCATGGCCTCATGCAGCTTCCAGGGCCGCCGACATGGGATTGCCCTGGAAGGGCGCCAATTATCGCGGCTTTTCTGTTGGAGGGCATGTTGTTGACCATCGGGATCTCTGTTGTTGGGCTTAGCATTCAGAATGGAAATGTTACGCTTTTTACTGACATCCATGGCGCCGTGTTGTTACAAAGTTGAATATGGGAGACTTATTATTTGCCACTGTAACAAAACCCGTAGTTGTGGGTCGTGCGAGGCAGCCCATCGCCAAACGGTCAAGTGCTGGGGAACAATATGATTCACGATCAGGTAAAAGATTATTACGGCAAGGTACTCGGGAAGTCTGAGGACCTGCGGACCAACGCCTGCTGTACCGACGAGGCCATGCCCAATCATCTGAAGCGCATTGTTGGCAAGATTCATGATGAAGTGCTTACAAAGTACTATGGCTGTGGCCTGGTAGCGCCGGAACAGCTGGAAGGAATGCGGATTCTTGACCTTGGAAGCGGCTCAGGCCGGGATGTCTATGCGCTGGCGGCCCTGGTCGGAGAGTCCGGGGAAGTGTCGGCGTGGACATGGCCGATAAGTCATTGACCATCGTTATCGGGGGCCCATTAAATGGGCCGGAGTGAGCGGATTTGCGCAACGTTCGGTGGATGATCGTCGTTTTACTGCTGGCAGCGGGGAATCTGCCTGCTACTTCCCTGGCAGCCGCAGCGATCAGGCTGGAGTTATCGAATGATGTGATTCTGAGCTCCGACAACCAGTTCACAAACGGTACCTCCCTGATCGTTACCTCCGGGGACGCCAATTCTCTGGAAGATACCAAAGGCACACCCGCTTTCGGTAAGCGGCTTGTGTCCTGGGGCATTCCCGACAAGCCAGGCCTGACTTATCGTGAAAGCTGGGTATTCGGGCAGAACATGCAGACACCGGCGGAGATCGAGAAGCGGGAGCTGATTACCAACGATGTGCCCTACGGGGGCTTTCTGGGTTGGGGCAACAGTTTCTATGGCTTCGACGACAAGCGCTTCTTCGGTGCCCAATGGCTGATTGGCTGGGTTGGCGAGCAGGCGCTGGCGGAACAATCCCAGAAGGCTGTCCACGCAGTGCTGGGAGGGAACGACCCTGCTGGCTGGGATAACCAACTGGATTTTGAGCCTGTCCTGAATGGGTACCTCGGTGCCAAGCGCCGTATATATTGGCATCCCTGGTTTGATGTCGCGCTGGCCGGGGACCTTGCGGTGGGCAATTTCTTCACATTCGTGCAGCCGGGGCTGGAATTCCGGTTTGGTGATCGCCCCACCGGGTTTCATATCGTCCCTGATCCCATTGGCCGGGGGATGGATTACGACGCGAAAAGTCTGGTGGCAGGTGGCTCACATCTTTACGCCTCGGTTACCCTGAGGGCCACGTATTTTGCCTGGGTGATGGCAAGAGAGGGCAACCTGCTGGTTGATAATGAGTGGACAGACACGAATTCAATAAGGATGAATCGCACCGTCGGCCAGGCGATTATCGGGTTGCACTGGGAGGGGCAACGCTTTGGCGCTCACCTCAGCCTCTGGCTGTCAACGGAGACGGTTGACGACTTCAACCTGCCAACGAGTGAGGACCCGAGGAACAGTTTTGGGTCGTTTATGGCTGAGTATCGGTTCTAGCGTCCAATTGGTCACGGTTGTTATTTGCGCAAGAACGCCTGTCCTGGTGCAAGTCGGTATGCAGCGAGTGAATAATTGGACAGTTCTGGGGGTCGGTACTGCAACGGCAACGTTCCACAAGATCATCCAGGGTGGATTCCATCTGTTTTAAACCGACGATCTTGCGGCGCACATCCTCCAGTTTGTGCTCAGCCAGGGCCCGTGTTTCATCGCAATGGGTGCCATCCTCCAGCTTCAGCAGTTCACCAACCTCCTCCAGGCTGAAGCCCAGCCACTGGGCCGAGCGGATGAAGTGCAGCCGCGCCAGTGCGTTTTCATCATAACGCCGGATGCCACCGTAGGGCTTCTCCGGAAGTGCCACCAGCCCCCGCCTTTGGTAATAACGGATGGTTTCCACGTGCATGCCGGCCATTTTTGCGAGGGTGCCAATAGTCATAAAGTTTGTAGTCATAGTAGTTGAGTCTGTAGTCAGGTACGGAAGTAAGCTTACCGTATCGACCGACATAAAGATGCGGAGTTCCCATGGAAAAACCGGCAAATGGCAAAGTGCCCTTATTCGCAGGCGGGCTGGCGGCGATATTGGCGTCCGCCTGCTGTCTTGGTCCGCTGGTTCTGGTAACGCTGGGTGTTTCCGGCGTCTGGATCGGCAACCTGACGGCGCTGGAACCTTATCGTCCCGTGTTCATTATAGTGGCCTTGATAGCCATGTTTTTCGCGTGGCGCCGGATCTTTCGTCCCCCAGAGGACTGCCAGCCAGGTGAAGTGTGCGCTATGCCTCGGATTCGCACAGCCTCCAAATCAATTTTTGCTGTTGTGCTGGTATTCGTCGTGCTTGCCCTTGCATCCCCCTACCTCTTGCCTCTGTTCTACTGATAGGAGTTTAGAGCCCATGAGTTTGCGTTTTGCGCCGTTGGCAACGCTCAAATCAAACATGCCCCTGGAGTGATGATGAAGAACCCGAAAACCCTGCTGCGTTTCAGCCTCATTGGCACAGTGATTGTTGCCCTGTGCTGCTTCACGCCAATTCTTGTAATCCTGCTAGGCGTAGTTGGCCTGAGCGCCATAACGGGCTATCTGGACTTTGTACTGTTGCCCGCCCTGGCAATTTTTCTCGGCCTGACCGTCTATGCACTCTGGCGCAAAAAGCAATACGACGCCCTTTCTGGCGTCAGTAGCAACACACCCTCTTTCAAGGAGCCGCGTTCATGAGTGACAAAAGCCCACATATTGCCGTTATCGGAAGCGGTGGCGCCGCCATGGCGGCGGCCCTGAAAGCCGCTGAGCGTGGTGCCAGCATCACCCTGATTGAGCGGGGAACCATCGGTGGCACCTGTGTGAATACTGGCTGCGTACCCTCGAAGATCCTGATTCGTGCCGCCCACATCGCGCACCTGCGCAGCGAAAGTCCTTTTGATGCCGGCCTGACCGCACAGGCGCCAGAGGTGAATCGCCCGGCCCTGCTCGCGCAACAGCAGGCCCGTGTTGAGGAACTGCGGGACGCCAAGTACGAGAGCATCCTGCGTGACCATCCGGGCATCACGGTATTGCAGGGCGAAGCCCGGTTTAACGATGCCCACAGTCTGTTGGTCAGACTGAATGACGGCGGCGAGCAAACCGTTCACTTTGACCGGGCCCTGATCGGCACCGGTGCAAAACCTGCGATACCACCAGTGCCCGGCCTTGCGAATACGCCCTACCTGACATCGACCAGTGCGCTGGTTCTGGACACGATTCCTCAAAGGATGATCGTTATTGGTGCCTCAGTAGTGGCGGTAGAACTGGCCCAGGCCTTTGCCCGGCTGGGCAGTCAAGTCACTATTCTGGCTCGAAGCTGCTTGCTATCGCGGGAAGATCCGGCGGTCGGGGTCGCCGTGGAAGCGGCGTTCCGCCGCGAGGGCATCGAGGTGATCAAACAGGCTGAGGCACGCCGCGTTGACTACCTCGACAATGAATTTCTGGTGGCCACCGGCGCCGACACCTTGCAGGCGGATCAGTTGCTGGTCGCCACCGGGCGCGCGCCGAATACCGACAGCCTGAACCTGGAAGCTATCGGTGTGAAAACCCGGGGCGGAAGCATTGTCACGGACAATCACATGCAGACCACCGTGCCGGGCATCTATGCCGCAGGCGACTGCACCGATCAACCCCAATTTGTCTACGTTGCTGCGGCTGGAGGCAGCCGGGCTGCCGTGAATATGACAGGAGGCGACGCTACTCTGGACCTCAGCGCCATGCCGGCGGTGGTCTTTACCGACCCCCAGGTGGCCACGGTTGGTCTGACAGAAGCCGAGGCCGTCCGGCAGGGCTTCAACGTGGATACCCGTACCCTCACCCTGGAAAACGTGCCACGGGCGCTGGTGAACTTCGAAACCGGTGGTTTTATCAGGATGGTGGCGGAACAGGGTTCGGGGCGATTACTGGGCGTGCAGGCGGTATCCGGCGAGGCGGGTGAGCTGATCCAGACGGCGGTGATGGCATTGCGTGCGCGCATGACCGTTCAGGAGATCGGCGACGAACTGTTCACCTACCTCACCATGGTGGAGGGGCTGAAGCTCTGTGCCCAGACGTTTACCAAGGATGTTAGGCAGTTGTCCTGCTGTGCGGCCTGACACTAGATCATACTCTGATGAGGCCATTGCCATGACTGGAAAATTTATCCTGATGCTATCGGCTCTGATGTTCAGCATGGCCGTGCTGGCCGCCGATAATCAATACGTGCTGGGCGTGGACGGCCTGGCTTGCCCCTTTTGTGCCTACGGCATCGAAAAACGTCTGCACAAGGTTGACGGTGTCACTGATGTGCAGGTCGACGTCGGTGAAAGCCTGGTACGCGTAACCCTGCAAGAGGGTAAGACACTCACCGAGGAGCGGGCCCGTCAGGCAGTCGATGAGGCTGGCTTCACGCTGCGATCCTACGCAGAGGCCGGAGACGAGGCAGGAAGTAGCGATGCGAAATAACAACCTTGGCGTACCCGTGCTGGTCGGCACCCTGTTACTGACCGGTGTGTCTGCAGTACAAGCCGCCCCCAACACCTTCAACACCGCCCTGCCGGTGGCCGAAGGGCAATACCTCTGGCGTGAGCAGCTTGTGCTGCGTGAACGCTCGGACAAGGGGCCTATGGATCGCGACGTTTCGGTACAGGCCCTGGGCAGCGTTCTGGGTTATGGCGTCACTTCGAAGTTCGCCGTGTTTGGCGTGGTCCCCTACTTTTTCAATAAAGAGCTGGACGTTACCACACCCACGGGCCGGGTGGAGCGTGGTACCAACGGCTTTGGCGACATTTCGCTGTTTGGTCGCTACACGCTCTACAAGAAGGATTTCACCGGCAGTACCTTTCGCATAGCACCGGTGTTTGGCCTCACTGCGCCCACCGGTGACGATAACGACAGTGATCGCTTTGGGGAACTGCCACGCCCGCTGCAGGTCGGTGATGGCGCCTGGGAGGGGTTCGGTGGCGTGATAACCTCCTATCAGACACTGCAGTATCAAATGGACGCGCAGCTGCTTTATCGTGAAAACGGGCGTCACGACGGCTTCGCGCAGGGCGACGAGACGCGCTTCGACGCCTCGCTTCAATACCGGATCTGGCCGCGTAGCCTTGAAGGCGTCTCCGGCACACCAGGCTTTACCTACGCTCTGCTCGAATCCAATCTCGTTCACCGCGAGCGTAACGAGATTGGCGGTGGTGCCGATGCCAATTCCGGTGGCACCCAGTGGCTGCTGGCGCCGGGTTTGCAATATATAACACGGCGTTGGGTCGTCGAGGGCACGTTACAACTGCCTGTGGCCGAAGACTCCAATGGTGATGCCATTCAGGACGATTACATTGTGCGCGTCGGCTTTCGCCGCAATTTCTAGGGTTTGAGGGCATCATGAGAAACGTTGGTAAATGGTTGGCCTACAGTACGCTCGGGCTCGTGATCGCACTCACCCTGCTTGGCTGTGCGGGCGGAGCCATCAACTGGAACCAGGAGCCGCCTTACTCGCTGGTTCTTGCCTGGGGTGAAAAAGGCAGCGGTCCGGGGCAGTTCAATGACCCCACCGGCATTGCCGTAACGGAAACCGAAGTCTTCGTATCCGATGCACGTAACGGGCGAATCCAGGTCTTTGATCACCAAGGGCGGTTCAAGCGGGCATTCGGTACCGCCGGCGACGGCCCTGGCGAGCTGGGGCGACCGATGAATCTGACCATCCACGACGAAAAGCTCTACGTACCCGAATACATGAACGACCGGATTCAGGTGTTCAGCCTGGCTGGCGAGCCCCTTGAGATCATCGGCGGCCCCGGAGACGGGCCCGGCCAGTTCAATGCCCCTGGAGGTGTGGCCGTTGCCGACAATGGCGACCTGCTCGTCACCGACTTCTATAATCAGCGCGTGCAGCACTTGCGGCGAGATGGTTCCTTCGTCAGGCAGTGGGGAACCACCGGGAAGACGGGAAAGGGTGCCGGCGAATTCACCTACCCCACCGACGTGGCGCTTGCCGGTGACGGAACTCTCTATGTGGCGGATGGTTATGGAAATCGTGTCCAGGTGTTTGATACGGGGGGTGATTTCCTGCACAAGTGGGGTGGGCCGTTTGCCCTGGGCATCTACGGGCCGTTCAAAGGCTGGTTCACCACCGCGACGTCAATTGCCATCGGCCCTGAAGGTAATGTCTTTGTGGCCGACTTTTATAACGACCGCATCCAGAAGTTCACGGCGGAAGGGGATTATCTGACCGCCTTCGGCAGCGAGCCGGATAACCCCGGCCATACCGGAATGGCTGTCGCCATCGAGAGTGATGGTACTGTCTGGAGCGTGAACTTTGCCGACAACCGGGTCGAGAAGTGGCAGCCGGACTAGCTTATTTCGCTCTGAACCGTCACGTGGACCCGGTCATGGTCATTCGCTGGCGGGTTGTCCTTGGCGGATTCGGCAAACCCGGAACAAAACGGGCGACCGTCCCGTCCCAGGTTAACGGTTGCATGCACTCGAAACACCCGGTTGATCAGGGTTTCGGTAATGACTTCTCCGGGGCTGCCGATGGTATCGAGCTGGCCGTCGGCCAGGACGGCAATCCGGTCAGCAAATTGCGCGGCCTGGTTGAGATCGTGTAGTGACATCACCACCGTCAAGCCGTGCTCGCGATTCAGCGTGGACAACAATTCCAGCACTTCCAGCTGGTAGCCCCAGTCCAGAAACGTGGTGGGTTCATCCAGCAGAAGAATGTCGGTTTCCTGGGCCAGGGCCATGGCGATCCATACCCGCTGCTGCTGCCCTCCGGAGAGGGACTCAACCGGTCGTTCCGCAAGGTCGGAAACGCCCGTCATTGCCATGGCATTGAGGGTGGCGTTGTCGTCGGTGGTGAGATTCCTCTGCCACCATTTACGGTGTGGGAAGCGACCCAGCGCGACCAGGTCCCGAACCTTGATGCCGTCGGGCACTATCGGTTTCTGGGGCAGCATGGCGAGCCTGAGGGCCAGCCGGCGCCGGTCCCATTGTTCCACCGGCCGGTTGTCCAGGTAGACCTTCCCCGCCCGGGCGGGCAGCAGGCCCGCGAAGCTTTTCAGCAACGTACTCTTACCGGAACCATTGGGGCCCAGCAGGCAGGTGATCCCGCCTTCGGGAATGGCCAGCGAGATGTTATCCACAACGGGCTTGTCGCCGTAGGCAAGTGAGAGCTGCTCCGTTCGTAACATGGCGGATCCCGACCTCAGGGTTGACGCGATAACAGGTAAAGAAAAAACGGTACGCCAAGGATGGCGGAAACCACACCCACGGGCACTTCGTAAGGTGTAAACAGTGTTCGGCCGAGCAAATCCGCCAGCACGGCCAGTACCGCCCCCAACAATACACATAACACCAACTGGACCGGAAGGTTGGCGCCTGCCAGTCGGCGGCTGATGTGGGGGATCAGCAGGCCAACGAAGCCCACGGGCCCTACAACCCCGACGGCACTGGCAGCCAGCAGGGTGGCAATCAGCAGGGCGAAGGCGCGCCAGCGGTTCAGGCCCAGGCCCAGGGTGCGTGCGTGTTGGTCGTCGAGTTGCATCACATCCAGTGGGCGTATGAGTAACGCTACCCCGACCAGTCCAATGAGTGTCCAGGGCAACAGCGTACGGAGATGTTGCCATTGGGCACCATACAATGAGCCGGCCAGCCATTGGGCAACCAGCTCGGTGTGGGCATGGCCCCAGAATGCCAGGGCGCCCGTGGTCAGTGCGTGCAGCATGCCGGCAATCACCGCGCCGGTCAGGGTCATCTTGACCGGCGACAGGTTGCCGTGGCGCATGCCAAGGAAGTACACCGCCAGGGCCGTCACAAGCCCTCCCACCATGGCAAACAGGGGCAGGTACTGAAGCGCAAACGAGGTATTGTTGTAAGGGTCGGCGCTGGAAACCATCCAGTCCCCGATGATAAAGGCGATAACGGCAACCAGGCTGGCGCCCGCGGAGATGCCGAGAATGCCGGCCTCTGCCAACGGGTTGCGGCTCAGCAGCTGCAACAGCCACCCTGACAGGGCAAAGTGAATACCGATCAGGGCACCGGTCAGCGTGCGGGGTAGCCTCAGTTCGAACACCACTCGCTGCACGTGTTCGGAACTGTCACCGGTCAGTCCGGCCCATACCTGGGACCATGTCAGGTCCACCGCCCCCAACTGGACGCCGGCCACGGCGACCAGAACCAGGCAAAGCCCGCCAGTCAGCAGCAATCTGGCGACAGGACCGGTGCCTGGCAGGTGGCTCCAGCGGCGGCCCGATCGCGGAGGTGTTGTTGCCGGATGGGTCACCTTATGCGCTCCGGGGTGAAGTTCGGGAGTTGAGCAGATAGATCAGCCAGGGTGCCCCGACAAGGGCCGTCAGCATACCCACGGGCAACTCCTGGGGGAAGGCCAGCTGTCGTGCCAGGATATCGGCTGCCAGCAGCAACAGCCCTCCAAACAGGGCGCTCAGGGGCAGCCAGTGCTGGATCTGGTTGCCGATCATCCTCCGGGCGATGTGCGGTGCCACCAGGCCAATAAAGACGATGGGGCCGGTGAAGGCAACCAGGGAGGCGGCCAGCAGCAGGGACAGCAGCAGAAAAATCAGGCGCCACCGCCCGACGGCCAGCCCCATGGCCAGCGCCAGGTCATCATCAAGTTGCAGCAGGCGGAATGGCCGCTGCATGACAAACAGGGCGCCGAGTGGAATCAGCAGCCATGGCAGCACCATTTGGAGCTGCAGCCACCCCCGCCCCATCAGGCTGCCAGCCAGCCAATAGTAGAGCTCCGCCGCCTCTGCCCCGGAAACCAGCAGCAGGCCCGTGGTCAGTGCGGTGGCCAGCGAGGTGACCGCTATTCCGGCGAGCACCACGCGTTCGGGCTGAAGTTGTCGCCGACCGGCGATGGCAAAGGTGAGCGCACCGCCCAACAGGCCACCGGCAAGGCCCATCAGCGGAAGCCAGAGGGCGCCGGGTGTGCTCAGGGTGCGAAGCGAAACCACCGCCAGGGCGGCGGATGCGATCACGCCTGTCAGACCGGGGGATGCCAGGGGGTTGCGGGTGACGCCCTGCATGACCGCACCGGCAGCCCCGAGGGCCGCACCGCCGAGAAGGCCGAGCAGATTGCGTGGTAAACGCAGCTCCAGGACACTGATGCGTGTCAGCAGATCACTGTTGCCGTTCAGGACAGCCAGTAACATTGTCGGGGACACCCAGCGGGATCCGGCCATCAAGCCAACGAAAAACAGCAGTGCCAGGAGCAACCCGGTTGCTCCGTAAAGGGTGAATGGGCGAGTGGCGGATCCGTCACCCATCATTTGTCGGCGTCTGTCGGCGTTGTGGTCAGCAACAGCCGCTGGATGTCGTCAAGGATCCGCTCCCTGGCGATGGGGCCCGCGCCTTCTTTCCAGTACTGCGGAACCTCATGGACGTCGTTATTGCGCACTGCCTTGAGGTAAGGCCAGATCGGGTTCATCGTGAATGCGCGCTGACGGCTGGTGGGCAACAGCAGAATGGTGTCCGGGTTAAGCTCCAGCAGTGCTTCAAGGCTGATCCTGTAGCCCAGCGGGATGCCACTGTCGGGATTGGGCGGCGCCCCCCCGACATTATCAAAGCCCAGGCGTTCCAGCAGCGCCGTCGGCAGAAAATGGTCGTAATAGACAAAGGGGGTTTCACTGCCGCTGGTCAGGAGCGCCACCGTCTCGGTGTCCTTCCCTGTATTGCCCTTGGCGAGCGCTTGCAGGCGGTCCATAAAGCGGACGTTGAGTTCCGTGGCTTTTGCCGGTGTCCCCAACGCCTGCCCAACGGATTCCACGCCCCGCAAGCTGTCCTCAACCGTGATCAGGTCCAGGGCCAGCAGCGGGGCAATGGCTTCGATCTGGTCACCGTCTTTCTCGGTATAACGGCGAATGGCGATGACCAGGTCCGGCTGGACCGACGACAGTACTTCCAGGTTTGGCTGATGTCGCGGGCCGAGGCCCGGAACACCGGCTAACCGCGACGCCAGGTAATCCGGCACCCCCTGGAGTCCATAGTCGGTAACCGCAACCGGTGCGGTATCCAACGCCAGTGCGACATCGGCGCCGAAGGTTGATATCGCAGCGGGGCGGGTTGCCGGTTCGGACAACCGCAGGGTCTCCCCGCGGTCATCCGTCAGCCGGATGCCACTGTCACCAGCCAATCCCGAAGCTGGTGATAGCAGGACAACGAGCAGGATCCTTGCGATCCGGTTCCGTAAACAGGCCATCAGAAGTCGAGCTGTGCCTCAAGGATAAAGCTGCGGCCGGGCTGGGGCACACGACCAACCGGGCTGACGTCCACGCCCCGGAAGTAATAATCCTCGTCCAGCAGGTTGTTGACGGCCAGGCCCAGGTTCAGCACACGATCACCGCCAACCGGGAAATCGCGGCCGACCCTGGCTGTGACCAGGTGGTAGTCCGGCAGCTCGCCGGCGCTGCCATTACTGGTTTCCTCTTCCGTATTGTCCGCATCGCTGAAGCTGGAGCTGACGTACACCCAGTTAAGGCTGGCATCCCACGCCTGGTAGCTGTACACCGCATCGGCGCTGACTTTATGGGTCGGCGCGTTGGGCAGCTCATTGCTTTCGTTGTCACCGGTCCGTTGCTCGGTGTCAAGGTAGGTATAGCCCAGGCCCAGTTCCCACTGGCTATTCACGTCCCAACGGTTCGAAAGCTCGACACCCTGGTGCCGGGTTTCGCCCAGGTTCTCGAAACGGCTGGTCGTGCGGTTAAACTGAATCTGATCCTCATAATCGATGCGGAACAGGGTTGCGGAAGACTGTAGGGCGGGTGTGACCTGCAGGCGTGCGCCAAGCTCGTAGTTCCAGGCCGTTTCATTGGCGACGGTGCCCTCGCGGGTGGTCTGGGCGATCTGGACCGGCACAAGTGAGCGCTGGCTGTTGGCAAAGACAAACAGGTCATTGGAAGCCTGATAGCCCACCGTCAGGCCTGGCAACAACTTCTCCGCATGATTTTCCTCGCTGTTGCCATTGAGGTTGTCGCGGAATTCCATATCGACGTCTTCGTAGCGCAGGCCCGGCATCACCGTCAGGCGGTTGTCCAGGAAGGACATGGTGTCACTGACGTAAAACGCCTTGGCCCGAGTGTCCAGGTGCCAGTCGCGGGCCACGGAACGGGTACCGGAGGCAAATTCCAGGCGATTGACGTCGAACTCCACATCCTCGCTGACAAAGCGGGCACCCAGCATAATGTCGTGACGGCCGTAGTTGATGGCGATTCGTGGCTCAGTGCCGTAGACGGTGAACAAACGCGGTGAATCCGCCACATGGGTGGAGTCCGCCCCCGGATCCGCCCAATGGCCGCCACTGATGAGGTCCTGGCCGAAGAAGAAGGTGCGGTCGGCATCGTGCACGAAATTGCGCCACTGGAATTCCACGTTGTCGGCCGGCGTGTAGGTCCAGGTAAAGGTGGCGCGGGTCATGTCCGCTTCGTATTTGTCGTGGGGGCGCTGGCTCTGGGTGCGGTCCTGCTCGTAGGCGTCAGGGGTCAGGGCGCCGGGAAGTTCGGCATCCACACGGTAATATTGCAGCTGCGAGGCCAGTTCGTGCCGGTCGTTCAGGTAGTAGCGGGCGTCCAGGATCAGGTTGTCCACTTCGGTATCGGAGTGATCGCGAAACCCGTCACCGCGCTGGACGTTGGCCTGGAGCTGCAGGTCGAGCTTGTCGGTAGCCCGGCCGCCGACACGATAGTAGGTGTCGGTGAAGACGTTACCGGTTTCCTCCGCGATAGTGACCCGCTCACGAAGGGTTTGGGAGGTTTCCGCTGGAATCGGTTTGGTCACGAAATTAACAACACCGCCCACGTTGTTGGGGCCGTAGTGAACGGAGGCACCACCGCGGACAATATCCACGGCTTCCAGGCTCGGCAGGGTGACCGGGAAGAGGGAGACGCCAACGTTGCTGTATGGCCCGATGGCAATCGGGTAACCATCCACCAGCATTTGCAGCCGCTCGCTGCGCAGCGGGTTCAGGCCACGCACGCCGATGTTGGGAAGAACCCCGGTGCCGGTTTCATCCAGTACCTGAAGGCCGGGAACCCGGCGCAGCGCGTCCTCCAGATTAAGCGCACCGCGATCCTGGAGGTCTTCCTCCTCAACCACGGTTCGAGCTCCGGTGTAGGTCTTTTCGGACTCTTCGGTGGGCGGCCCCAGCCAGTCAGCGGTGACCTGAAGGCCGGGCAATTGGGTCGGCGCGTCATCCTGCCCCTGTGCGAGGACAGACGTCGTACCAATCGCCAGAAGTGACACGGGGAGCAGGGCTATGGCAACAGACAGTGGGTGCCGACTCAGCGGCTTTGAATATTCGGATTTCGACATCGGGTTCTCCAGCATCCGCTATAATTTTGCGCACATGATACTGATAATAATTCGTATTACAATTGAAATAGAAAAGCATACTGATTCGCGAGCCCCTGGGTAACATTTACCCTGTTCGCGTGTCCTGACCTTCAGGCTAAGGACGCAGGGTTCCCATGTTTGCAGTTGTGATCGCATTGACCATTGCCGCAGTGATTGGCTACACCGCCCAGGTAACGGGCCTTTGTATGGTTCGTGGCGTCCACGACTGGCTCCAGGGGCGGCGTTTGCGCCTGACGGCCATTCTCATGGCTGGATTCTGGATTTACCTCTTCACCCCCCTGATCGAGTATCACGACTATTTCTTTCTGGCGGTCTACCCCTTTCACTGGTCTATCCCCCTGGGCGGATTTGTGTTCGGGGTTGGGGCGGCCATCAATGGTGCCTGTTCGATTTCCACGGCGACGCGTCTTTCCAGTGGAGACCTGCGCATGGTGTTGACCATGCTGGGCTGGTTGGCTGGATGGGTGTTGCTGATCGTGGCAGACGTGGAGCCGGACCTGCGCAGAACGACCTACCAGCTCGGGCTGCTGCCCTGGTTTGCCGTGGGCGCCTTGGTGCTGGCTTCGATACTGGTTTACTGGAAGTTCCGCAATCGCTGGCGACTGTGGAGCGGCATCATGCTGGTCGGTATTTTTGCCGGCGCCCTCTTCCTGTATGAGCCGGCCTGGTCGCCCAGCGATTTTGTGCGGGACGCGGGGCTGAACCTGATGACCGGCATCTCGTCACCCCCCTCGTTTTCCCGAGCACTGATTCTGGTTGCCATGTTGCTGGGTATGACGGCAGGCGCCTGGCGTTTCGGGCGCTTCCGGTGGGTGTTGCCCGCCGCCGGCGAAACCGGAAAACACCTCAGCAGTGGGCTCTTGATGGGAATCGGATCGGCGCTCGCGCTGGGGGGCAATGATTTCCAGCTGTTGCTGGCCCTGCCCGCGCTGTCCCCGGCCAGCCTCTCCGCCCTTGCCGGCATGCTGGCGGGGATCTGGGTTGGTGTTCGGTTAACCAGACGGGATACTAGCCATCAAACATTGTAGCGGTTCATTCATCCCGAAATGGGCTGGTCTTGTAACACTTTGCCGCCTCACGCGTCAGTACTCCGTGAGACACAAAACGGCGCTGCCGTTGGAGGCATGTTATGAAAGCTGCGTTACTGGTTGTGTTTTCCCTGCTCTGGTCCGGTTCCGCTCTCGCCCTGGTGGCGGGCGCTGAGCCCGGTTACCTGAATTATGACTATCCCCCGGCCCATGCTGGCGAGCCGTTCAATCTCCTGCGAACAGGTTCGGTGGTGCAATCAGGCATCTATGAACCGGGCTATGTGAACTACCGTCATTCCTCATCGGACAAAGAGCTGAAGTCCGCCCACACGGGCAAATGGCTGGCATCCGGCGTGTTCGAACCAACTTATCTTAACTACTGCATTGACTCTGTGTGACCGCTGCATTGTTGGTCGGGTCACTGACCCCTTGGGTGGACTTGTCTCCACCCTTTTTTATTGCTTCCCCGACAACCCAGGGCCGGTCCTGGCCCCGGCAGCTGAAAAGACCACAGCCGAAACTGGTCACACGGGACCTGCCTTGTCAGGCCGGCGAATGGGAAGTCCCTGTCGTTATTAGTGGAGGTGCAGCCAGCGGGCCAGCCGGGAGTCCGGGTGCCGGCTGATTGACCAGGGCAGCCATACCATGACGGCCAGTATCGCCAGGCCCGCGATCACCGCAAGCACCGGATTCAGTTTGAAGGTGTTCCCCAGCCCTGCAAACACCAGTGTCATTGGCAGCATGCCGGCGAAAGTCGCCACGGCAAAGCGCCAGGCATGTATCGCGGTGACGCCGGCGGCGTAACTGATGAGGGCAAAAGAGAAAATGGGGATCAGCCGGGTCAGCAGGATGGCGATAGTGAGAAAGCGCTGGGAGCCATTCCGGGCGAGGACCGGGTTGTCGGGAAACTTGCGGTAGATCGCCTCGCGCCCCAGGCACCTGGCAATCCAGAACGCCGCCATGGCACCGATCATGGCACCGGTTGCCGCAATGGCCGTTCCCGCGAGGATCCCGAAAGCGAGCCCCGCGGTGGCACTTACAGGCAGAGTGGGGATCGGGCCCACCACAACCGCAACGATCATCAACAGTATCAGCAGCAGAGGCCCGGCAGCGCCCTGGCTTTGCAGCCATTTTGCAAGGATGTCCGGTGAGAGGTCCGAGGGTATTCCCAATATCTGCAGCAGCCACCAGGCGCCCGCCAGGGCAGCGGCGACCACAAGCACGATGGCGATTCTCAGTGTCATTCAGTGTTCCCGTTTATCGCCGGAAATGATGTCTCAGGGACAGACCCGCCAGCTCATTGTTACAGGGCCTGTCACAAAGATCACGCTGCCCCGGAAAAAACTGACCAGATAATGTCTCTTGCGCTGTAACAGTTGCACTTCTCATGTGTCGGTATCCGTGAAACGCCAATAATCAATGCCCCAGGAACGATTGGGCAGTGGATAACCGGAACGGAGAGCGCGACAAGATGACTCGACACTACTGGATGGGTGGAAACCGGTCTTACGAACAGGACCGGTTTTTTGAGCAACACCTTGATAAATCCCTGTGGCAAAAGGCGGATGGCCCCGAACAGTGGGACGCCTGCTGGTACACCGGCATGCCGGACCCCGAGTATTTCAGCCAGGTTGGGCCGGGCCGGAAAATCAATCACATACCCGGCAACGCGGCGCTCACCGTCAAAAGTCGGCTGTACCGCAGCCTGATGGAGCTGCGGGAAAGGGTGCAACGGCAGGACAAAGGCAGCGGGCATCTCACAGATCGCCTGGCATTCGTGCCCCGGATTTTCTCCATGCCCGAGGATTACCACGATTTCCAGGAAGCGGCGCTGGAGAATCCTGGCAAGCGCTGGATTCTCAAACCCAAGAACGCCGCCCGTGGCAAGGGCATTCGCCTGGTTGATGATCCAGCCGATGTGCCCATGGATTCCTCCTGGATGGTTCAGGAATATCTTGAGAATCCCCACACCATGCACGGCCGGAAATACGTCCTGCGTCTTTATGTGCTGGTGTCTTCGGTTTCACCGTTCCGCGTGTATCTCTATCACCAGGGGT
Source organism: Marinobacter iranensis (assembly GCF_029207565.1). Lineage (GTDB taxonomy): Bacteria > Pseudomonadota > Gammaproteobacteria > Pseudomonadales > Oleiphilaceae > Marinobacter > Marinobacter iranensis. The sequence continues at coordinate 48,816 of NZ_JANCMW010000010.1, forward strand.
TTGCCAAGCTGGCTTCGGCACCCTATGACGAGGATAACGCCAATAACCCCTACAGCTACCTGACCAATCCTGACGTCAATGCCCTGAACCTTGACGCCGAGATACCGGTGGAGTTCGTGGATTTCGACCGCTACCGGGTCTGGCTTCGCGAACAGGGGCATGACGATGAGGCGCTGTTTGCCAGAATTGAAGACATGGTTGCCCTGACCTGCCTGGCAGCCCTTGAACCCATGCGCGAGCGTTCCCGGGTCGTCGGCGCCGACACTCGCGGCTGCTACGAACTCATGGGTATCGACTGTCTGATCGATGAGAGCCTGAAGCCCTGGATCCTGGAATGTAACCTCAGCCCCTCCCTGGAAGTCTGTGCCGGCCCCGACAGTGGTGGCGACATTGAGGAAGGCATCAAGGGAGCGCTGGTTGCGGACATGGTTGAAATGCTTGGCCTCAACCGTCCTGTCGGTAACGAGGCCGACGGCTCCATGGTGGAACGGTTGGTCCGGGAAACCCAGGCCGAAACGGCCAGCAGCGGCGGCTTCAGGAATCTGATACCGGGGAAGGATCCATCGGCTTACCTGCCCTTCATGGCCCTGCCGAGACTGTCTGACTGGGTGGTCGCCCAGGCCCTGTCGGACCGCCCCCTGAAACAGCCCCGCTTCGAACGGTGGGTGGCCGAGGAGACCTTCAGCGAAGACCTGGTTTACCTCTATGACACCCGTCTTGGCCACCTGAGTAGCCTGAACGAGACCGCCTCCCTGATCTGGTTGATGGCCACCGAAGGCGCAGGGCCGGACGACATTGCGGCGGCACTGGTGGATGCCGCACTGAAGAGTACCCCGACGGCGCCCGATGCCTGGACTATCCGCAATGATGTCTGGAATACGCTGGCGGATTGGATCAATAACCGTTTCCTGGTCCAGTCCGAGGGGGAAACGGCTGAGCGGGCTGCTCCGGAATCAAGCCGGGCGTCGTCTTCGGAAGCGTCCGCCACGATATCAATGGTGCTGTCCTGTGGTCGCTTTCGTGCACGGTTTTTCACCGACAGCGCACCGCTGGTCAGTCGGATTGAGAACCTGCTTGAACCCATGGCGGTTGCTGACGAGTCCGGAATGGACTCGCTTCCCAGGCTCGAAGTGGTCCGGGATACGCCGGGCTTTACGCTGATTCTCGATGGCCAGGTGATCCGTTCCCGGTTACCGCTTTCGGCTGTCGCCCCGGCGCTTGCCAGTTGCCTGGCAACCCATGCCGCCGGACACGATGACATTGCCATTGATGCCGGTCTGCTCGCCGGTTCCGATCAGGATTCCCCGATGTTCATGGTCAGCCATACCGAGCCGTCCCTGCGTGACGCGCTGACACTTGCTCTAGCTGCTCAATGGCGCGTCGAGTACGACCGTGGGGCACTGCTGCAGGCGGCGGATGAGTACCGCGTGGCAGGGCTGGGGTTACCCCTGCAGGACACCGCCCGGGAGGGCCTGTTTGTGCCTGCGCGGGCAGGCCTGACGGGCAACCTCGGCCGGGTACCCGCGGTGCTTGTTCCTACGGAAAATCCGCTCCAGAACAAAAGCGGCGTGCAGGCCATGGCTGTGAACGAGACCCTCAGGCATTTGATTTCCAGCTGTTGCGGCGAAGACGGGCGGCCGCTGGATACCGATGGCTTCACCAGGCTGGCGGGCTGGCTGGAAGGCCGCGACCGCTACCTGGTGGATATGAACAATCTGGAGGCTGCCGCTGCGGCACTGTCCGGGCGGTGTTTCGAGAAAGCACCGCAAAAGGAATCCGGGAGTCTTTGAACGCTTGAGTTCTTTGCTCCGGGTATAGGGAGGCCGGTTAAGAAACCTGGCCGTCACGTTAAAACCAAGGAGGACACATTATGTCCAGAGAAGCACAGAAACAGAGATTGCTCGGTAAGCTTGCCCGAGGGATGGCGTACACCGGCCCCGTGTTTGCAGTCGTTATGGGTGCCTCGGCGTTCAACGTCTCGGCCGCTGAAGTCACAGCCGAACCGGGTTACCTGATGCTTGCCGCCGGAGAGGCGGAAGCCGAGGGCGAAGCCAAGGGTAAAGGCGAAGCGGAAGGTAAAGCCGAAGGTGAGGCTGAAGGAGAAGCAGAAGGCGAAGCAGAAGGTGAGGCTGAAGGAGAAGGCGAGGCCGAAGGAGAAGTCGAGGGCTGAGCAACAGATCGGTGTGGGCACGGGTAACGCTTGTGTCCACACGGTCGCTTTCAGCACTTAACGGACCAATAGAGAACGGATCAATACCATGACACAGCCAGTTTCAGACGAACGCCAGGTCGCGAACGACATTGTTGAAGAAAATGCCCGGGCCATAGGGCAACTTGTCGGCCTGCTGGAAGCCTTGCCCGGGAACCTCTACCGGCAATGCTTTGGTCACAGGAAGCAACACGTGATTGGTAAGCATGTCCGTCACATCATCGATCACTACAGCGCCCTGTTGTCAGCAACGGCCTCTCCCGGAGCATTGCTCGACTATGAGAACAGGAACAGGGATCTGTCGCTGGAGACGGATCGGCGGGCCGGAGGGAGCCGTCTGTCGGACATCCTGCGGGAATTGCGTGACCGATTTGGGGCGGAGTATGCCAGCGAACTTGCCATGCTGCACAACAGCGATGGCCAACGGCAGGTGGTAACAACCAGTGTGGAACGTGAACTGGTTTTCCTGGCCAGCCACACCATTCACCACATGGCCATTATCGGCATGCTGGCCGAGCAGGCTGGAGTGGAGGTCGATGCCGAGTTTGGAGTCCATCCCTCGACCCTGCGGTACCTGCAAAGGCAGACGTCGGGCTTGGCGATAAGCGCCTGATCGTAACAAAAGCAAAGCGCGGCCGGGGTGTCCGTGCTTCAAAGGCCTGCTTGAGAGGCCCGCACCCTGAATAACGAAAAACACGACCGGAGGTGGCTAATATGTCCACAGACAAGAACCGAAAAGAACTCTTACGCAAGTTGTCCCGAAATCTCATGGTGTCTGTTCCCATGATGACAGTGGTGGCAGTTGCCGGCTTCAACGCTGGCTCAGGTTCTCCTCTCGGGCTGATCCCTTCCGCCGAGGCCGCACAAGGCGAGGCGGAAGGCGAAGCCAAGGGTGAAGCGGAAGGAGAGGCAAAAGGTGAAGCGGAAGGTTCCGCCAAAGGGGAAGGTGAAGCCGAGGGCAAGGCTGAAGGTGAAGCAGAAGGAGAGGCCGAGGGGGAAGCTGAAGGCGAGGCTGAGGGGGAAGGAGTATCCGCCAGTCTCAAGAAAGCGGTTCGCCGGCCTGAGGGCTACACACCCTATCAGGGCAATGTGGCCGATCTGAGGGCCCAGGGGGAGAAACTGTTCAACGATACCAGCTTGTCTTCAAATGGCCTCTCGTGTGCCACGTGCCATGCAAACGGCGCGGGCTACAACGCTACCTTCAAGAATGAGTATCCTCACACAGTGGCCATGGGCCAACGTGATTTCGGCATGGACATGGTGCACCTGGATGAAATGGTTCAGATCTGCATGGTGGCACCGATGGCCGCCGAGCCTCTTGGTTGGGGCTCTGAAGAGCTGGCTGCGTTGACCGAGTACTCCCGGGTGGAACAGAAAAAGTTTATCGACAAGCAATAACGTCGCTTTGCATCGGTGAGTCTGCTGTCGATCCTGGGTGGGGCCAAAAACCCCACCCTTTTTTGTAATTTACCTCCGTGCCGGGTGTCTCTCTGGAAAGGGCAGCGAAATGGCGAGGGAAGTATGAAACCGGTCGTTGGGCTAGAAGCGGAAATGATCAGCGAAGACATGGCCGCGGAGAATCAACCGCTTTCAAGGCGCTCTTTCCACGAGTGGGCAAGACAGCTCTCCGACTGCCGATTGTGCCGTAATCTGACGATGGCCGCTTTTGTCGCCATCCTCGCCATTGAAGTGGCGATTCTTATCCCGTCCTACCGCAATTACGAGGAAGACCTGTTGAGTGTGCGGGTGGATGTTGCCAGTCAGGCGCTCATCACCTTCCTCAAACATACCCGAAGCCGGGAAATAAACCCTGCCGCGCTTGAAGCCCTGATTGCCAGCAGCCCGCTGGTCGGGGTTTCGCTGCAACGGGACGGTACCAGGTATGAGGCCGGCGAAACCATCGAGTCACCGCATCCCGCTGACGGAGTGCTGCGAGACGCATCAAGAACGGCACAGGGAATGATTGACCTGTCCTGGAGTTCCGATCCGGCCCTGTCGGATTATGAGGTTCTGGGGCGGGTGGATGTCAGCGATGTGCCCTCGGAACTGGTTGCGTTTGTCTTTCGGATCCTTGGTCTTTCCCTGCTTATCGCGGTGTTTGTGACCGCCGTTGCCATGTTCGTTGTCGACCGTATGATGCTGTCTCCGTTGTTGAGGCTTAGAGAGCGGATTTCCCGGGCCGGGGATGACGCCGAGCATCCATTGAAGTATCTCATGCCCACCGGACGCCGCGATGAATTCGGCGAGGTGGAAGGTGTCTTCAATAGCATGCTGAAGCAGAATGCCTCCTACCTTGCAAAACTCAAGTTGCTGAACCGGGAGCTCGACCAATTGCTGGACCAGCGAACCCAGACCCTTCGGAGAACCGAGCAGGAGCTGGAAATCCGCACCCTGTACGACCAGTTGACCGGGCTTGCAAACCGGAGCCTGTTCGAGGAGCAACTGGACCGTCACTTCGGTCAGGGTCATGCCGACAAAGAAGCTGTTCTGGTTCTTGGTGTCAATGACTTCCAGACCCTGAACGGCCTGGCTGGCCATGAAACCGGCGACCGGGTGTTGCAGGAAATTGCCCGGCGGATAGCCGGCTTCAGCATCGACCACGGCCATGTTGCCCGCCTGGGCGGGGACGTATTCGGATTACTGGTGGGAGAGGTTGGCCGAATCCCGGCAGAAAGTATCGAAGCGCGGATATCCGCGATCATAGAAGCCTGTGAAAGGCCGGTTCAGGTTGGCGGGAAAAGCTATGAATGCGAGGTCAGTGCGGGGGTGGCCGTCACCCAGCTGGACGGCCAGGACGCCAGAACCCTGCTCAGTCACGCGGAAATTGCGATGCATCGGGCGAAGAAGTCACCGAGCCAGCGGGTGCAGTTCTTTGCATCGGAATTCGGAGAGCAGGTCCTCCACCGCCAGGAAATGATTCGCAGCCTGAAAGTGGCCATCCAGAACCAGCAGTTCCAACTGTATTACCAGCCCCAGTTTGATCGGCTGAGACGGTGCACTGGCTATGAGGCCCTCCTTCGCTGGCATCATCCCGTACTTGGGGCGGTATCGCCGGCGGAGTTCATTCAGCTGGCTGAGGAAACCGGGCTTATCGTAAGAATCGGTGACTGGGTCCTGGAGCAGGCGGTTATCACCCTGAAACGCTGGGTTGATCAGGGGTTCATGGGGCGTATTGCGGTAAATGTGTCCGCCATGCAGCTGCACGACGAGGGCTTTGCCGACCGGATTTCGGATTTGCTCCGGCGCTATGGTGTCACGGCCCTCCAGCTGGAACTGGAAATTACCGAAACCGCGTTGATGGACGATGTCGAGCGCGCCATGGCTACCCTGAGCCGATTTCGCGAATTGGACCTGGCGCTGGCGGTGGACGATTTTGGTACTGGCTATTCATCGTTGGCGTATCTCAAAGCGTTGCCTGTTTCCCGTATCAAGATCGACCGCACCTTCGTGACGGGCTTGCCTGACAACGAGCAGGACGAGGCCTTGTGCAAAACCATCATTACCATGGCTCACGCCTTGGGTTGTGAGGTCATTGCCGAAGGCGTTGAAACCGAAGCGCAGGCAGGCTGGCTGGCGTTGGCCGGCTGCGACGAACTGCAGGGGTTTTTATTGGGTAAACCCGGCCCGCATGGTTTCCGGGACAAGGCTGATTCCGATAATGGGTGAGTTGGCGGCTCACTCCGCCCACTCAAACTCCCGGTAGTCAAACCCCTGTTCCAAAGTGGGTTTGATGATGTCGAAATAGGGAGAGGCGTCGAAATCCCGGGGCGCGAACAGGGAATGATGGCGAACCCGAAAATACTCCCGCCTTTGGGCGTCGCAATCCGGGTCGTCCTCTGATTCCGACAGGCTTACCGGCAGTATCGGGTAACGGATGGCCTGGAACCCTTGGGCAATAAACGTGGAACAGATCGCCCGGGTAGGATCGCCACTACCCAGCGCCAGCATTGATCGGCGATAGCGGGTGGGCACCGGCGGTGTCGGGCAGAGGTAGCGTGCCAGGTCCCAGACGTTTTTCATATCGTACTGGTGCCCGAGCCGACTTTTCGAGTAGTCAACCAGCTTTTCGATATCCTCATCACTGAGTCCGATTGGCCGGCAGATGCGGGTGTGGGTGTGCCGATAAAACGACAGCGGCAGCGAACGAATACCCTCCTCAAGATCCGCTTCGACCAGTACATGCGGCTCGTCATCATCACCCGCTTTCAGGCCTGCATTCGGGCCCAGATACAGGGCCGCATGGGACCAGGTGGACTGTGTCAGATACATGATGGCGGTACTGATTCTCGTATTGCCCTCCACCAGAAGTACGTCGCCTGGCCTGATGGAGGCTTGCATGGCTTCCCAGGTGGATGTGCGCACCGAATGCCGGGTGACCTGTTTCGAGAGGTAAGCGGCCAGCCGCCGCGATAGCCAGTTTAGCAACATCGTTTGTTCCGGTTGTTATTGGGGTACCTTCGATGGCAGAGACAAACAATCGGAGATACTGTTACAACGCTTGGTTGTCTTTCTATGCTGTTGCGGGCGATGACCATTTGCAATAGTTCAATCTTTTCATCCGTGAGGCATTCATGTCACTTTCCCGATTTGCACACCCCCTTCGCCACTGCAAGGAAGCTTGTGAGCTGGCGGTCAGCCACGGTACTCCGGTTCGTGCCGCCAAGCTGGCTCTGGTGGTTGGCACCCTGCTTGTCTTGATCAATCAGTGGGAGGCCGTCGCGGGGAAATCAGATATGGACTGGCTCAAGGTGTTGCTGACGTACTGTGTTCCCTACCTGGTATCCACCTATACCAGCGTGAGTAAGGATCTCCATCTGCTGCGTCAATCCCGTGTCGCGGAACAGGAGGTGCATCGGGAGGCAGAAAAAACAAGGTTCCAGAACCCACCGCTGTAACACTCGTAGCCATTGGGTGTCAGTAACCCCAGAGCAAGGCTGTTGCAGGCCGGCCAGAGGGGTAGCAACCATGTTTTCAGTGCAGATCAGGTTACCTGTTGCCTTAGGCGCGTTTCTGATGGCCATGTTACCGGCCGTTTGCGGCGCAGCCGAGGTTTACGAGAAGCCACCAGATCGGGCTGTTCCACCGGTGGCGCTGTTTTCACAGCCGTTCTGCCCCGGATGCGAGGCGGCGAAAGATTATTTCCACACCAATGACATTCCCTATGTTGAGTTCGACATAGTGGCTTCTACCCAAGCCAGAACGACGTTTGAGCGTCTTGGCGGTCGGGGGACGCCGCTGTTATTGATTGATGGTCATCGAGTGCATGGTTTTTCGATACCCGTGGTTGAGCAGCGTTTACAGGCGGCAGGTCTCCTGGAGGAAAACTGATGACGATGCAAAACCGGGTCTTTTTCATGCTGTCTGTGTTACTTCTGGTGGCCGCTCGCCCGGGCCTGGCCCAGGAGAAAAATGGGTTTGATTTAAGCAATGCGTTGATACCGGTGGATGACATCCACAGTGGTGGGCCGCCCCGGGACGGCATCCCTTCGATTGATAATCCGAAGTTTGAGCCCGCGGATGGGGCGTTGCCCTGGCGGGACGATGACCTGGTCATGACCTACGACCAGGGGCAGGAACGGTATGCGTTTCCCATCGGTATTCTGAACTGGCACGAGATCGTCAATCATGAATCCGGTGGGGAGCCCGTGCTCATTACCTTTTGCCCATTGTGCGGCACTGGTATGGCCTTTGACCCGATGGTTGATGGTCGTCATTTAACCTTTGGCGTTTCCGGGCTGCTCTATAACAGCGACCTTCTGATGTACGATCACCAGACCGAATCGCTCTGGTCACAGATTGAGGGCCGCGCCATTTCCGGCCCCCTGGCTGGCACCGAGCTGGAGCCGGTTGCCATTCGCCATGAGCAGTGGCGGAAGTGGCGGGGGCGGGTTGGTGATAACGGGCGAGTGCTTTCCACCGATACCGGCCATCGCCGGAATTACCGCCAGTCACCCTATGGTGACTACGACCACTCCGAACGGCTGTATTTTCCGGTGTCCAGCACCAGCCGGAAATATCACCCGAAGACCTGGGTTCTGGGCTGGACCCATAATGGCGAAAGCAAGGCCTGGCCTTTTCCGGAGCTTGCCAATCATGGTGACCGGATACTGGAGGACCAGATAGGAGGCAAGAAGGTCAGCGTTCATTTTGACGCAGACGTACCTTCCGCCGAGCTAAGGGACGAATCGGGTAAATTACTCCCCGCTACCAGGGCCTTCTGGTTTGCCTGGTATACCTTCCATCCCGAAACCCGGATATTTGAAGCCGATTGATTCTTCAGGAAGTGGCTGCCGGCTCATCAGTTCTTTTTCGCGTTCAGGGCTTGAGCCACCTGTTCATCAATGCGGCGGACCAGCTCAGGGTCCGGTTTGTAGGAGGAGTGGGCCTGTATAAGGTCGGTGCTGGCGCGCAGGTTACCGATAAATGAGCGGCAGTCCCTGCACATCATAAGATGCATTTTTACCGACAGCTTCTGTGCCGTGCCCAACTCGTTATCAATGTAGTCACTGGCAATCCTGGCCAGATCTCGACACATCAGCATTCGCCCGTCTCCTGAAAGGTTTCCACCATAAGGAATATCTTTTGCCTTGCACGGTGTAAAAGTACACGAAGGTTAGAGGCGCTGACATCCAGAATGTTACACACATCGTCGGATTTATGCTGGTGGGCTTCGTAAAGCATCAGGGCGGATCGTTGTGTTTCCGGGAGCCGGGCAAGATGTTGGTCCAGACAGTCGCTCAGGGCTCCGTTTTCCATGAGCGACTCGGCATCCTCCTCGAACCTAAGGCTCGGTGGCGTTGCCCAGCGGCCGTTGGGGGCAAAGCGATTTGCCAGTTCCGGATCCAGGGATTCGGAAAAGTCAGCGCTGACTTCCCGTTTGTTTTTCCTGAGATGATTCTTTGCCCGGTTGGCCACAATCCGGTGCAGCCAGGTTTTCAGGCCAGACCGGCCTTCAAATTTCTGGATGGCGTCTATGACGGTCACCCAGCAATCCTGTACGGTTTCCTCGGCGGAAGCACTATCGAGGTAGTACCTGGCCACCGCCATCATGCCGGGCGTATAGAGCCGCACCGCCTTTTGAAAATCAGCTTCGCTTCCGGACCTCAGGCCCTGAATCAGGATACTTTCATCGGACTGATGCGTTGCGGTTTCCATTCCGTATACCCCCGGGTACACCTGCGTTAGAGCGTTGTTATAAAGATGTTATTGGACATCCAGAACCGGCTGGACAATGGTATGTCCATTCGTAAGGCCATTAGTTCCGGCATTGATGAGTAACTGTTCAAAAAGTTTAGACGGAGGTCGCTGTAACATCCAGCGCCTCGCAGTGTCTTTCAGGGCAGCCCACTTTTATTCTTAACCAATGGATTTAGCCATGAACTCCAAAAAGCTCATTCTGCTCCTGGTCATCGCTGCCCTGGTTGTACTGTTTATCGGCTTCGGCGGCCACGAGATACTGACCCTGGAAAACCTGCAGAAGCATCAGTCGTCCATTGAGCAGTGGATCAGCCGAAACCTTCTGGTGGCCGTCCTTGGCTTTGCCGCCATCTATGTGGTTGTCACCGCGCTGTCGCTTCCAGGTGCCGCCATCATGACCCTGGCTGGCGGCGCTTTCTTTGGCAACCTGTATGGTTTGATGGCCGTGTCCGTGGCGTCGACCATTGGTGCCTCTCTCGCCTTCCTGGTGGCAAGGTTCCTGGTGCGCGACACCCTGCGGGAAAAATACGCGGAAACCGTCGCAAAAATGGACCGTGGCATCGAAAAGGACGGCGCGTTCTATCTGGCGACCCTGCGGCTGGTGCCGGTGTTCCCTTTCTTCCTGATCAACCTGACCATGGGCCTGACGGCCATGAAGCTCAAAACCTACGCACTGGTGAGCTGGGCTGCAATGTTGCCGGGTACCTTTGTTTATGTGAACGCGGGAACCCAGCTCTCACAGATCGAGTCCACCGGCGACATTGTTTCCGCTGAATTGCTGCTGTCTTTCGCGCTCCTGGGCCTGTTTCCTCTGATTGCCAAGTTTATTGTTGGCTTCATTCGCAAGCGCCGGGTGTATGCCGGCTGGCAGAAACCGGAGTCGTTCGACTACAACCTGCTGGTGATCGGTGGTGGCTCCGCGGGCCTGGTATCGGCCTATATTGCCGCTGCGGTGAAGGCCAAAGTGGCGCTGATCGAGAAAGACAAGATGGGCGGTGACTGCCTGAATACCGGCTGTGTGCCGTCCAAGGCACTGATTCGCAGCGCCAAGGCTGCGGACACCCTGCGCCATGCCAGTCGCTACGGCCTGGAGTCGGTGCCGGTGAAAGGCTCGTTCCGGAACATCATGAACCGGGTGCAAGACGTGATCGCCAAGGTGGAGCCCCACGATTCACCTGAGCGCTATCGTAAATTGGGTGTTGACTGCATCTCCGGCAGCGCCAGTTTCGTATCCCCCTGGGAGCTGGAAGTGGTCCATAACGATGGCCGCACCGAGCGCCTGACCGCCCGCAGTATTGTGGTTGCCACCGGTGGAAAACCGGCGGTCCCGCCGATTCCGGGGCTGGCCGAAATGGAGCCGCTGACCTCCGACAACCTGTGGTCGCTGGACACCCAGCCGGAACGGTTGCTGGTGCTTGGCGGCGGCCCCATCGGTTCCGAGTTGACCCACGCCTTTGCGCGGCTTGGCAGCAAGGTGACCCAGGTGGAAATGGGTGAGCGGCTGCTGGCGAAGGAAGACAGCGATGTGTCCGAGGTAATCCGAAAGCAGTTTGAACAGGACGGCATCGACGTGAGACTGAGCCATGCTGCCAGAGAGTTCGCCGTCGAGGACGGAGAGAAAGTGGCGTACTGCGAGCACAACGGCGAACGCGTCAGGATCCCGTTCGATCAGGTTCTGGTGGCTGTTGGCCGTGCCGCCAATACCACCGGCCTGGGGCTGGACAAAATCGGAGTGGAGACCCTGCCCAACGGCACCGTGCCGGTGGAAGAAGACATGAGCATGCGCTTTCCCAACGTGTTCGCCTGTGGCGATGTGGCCGGCCCCTACCAGTTTACCCATGCTGCCGCCCACCAGGCCTGGTATGCCGCAGTGAACGGCCTGTTTGGCCAGTTCAAACGCTTCCGGGTGGATTACCGGGTCATGCCCTGGGTAACCTTCACCTCGCCGGAAGTCGCCAGGGTTGGCCTGAGTGAGGCGGAAGCGAAAGAGAGGGGCGTGGCCTATGAGGTGACCCGTTACGGCCTCGACGACCTGGACCGCGCCATCGCCGAGAGCGAGGACTATGGCTTCATCAAGGTGCTCACGCCGCCGGGCAAGGACAAGATACTGGGCGCTGTGGTGGTAGGCATGCACGCTGGTGAAATCCTGGCGGAATTCACCCTGGCTATGAAGCACGGCCTGGGCCTGAACAAGATTCTGGGTACCATTCATCCCTACCCGACCTGGAACGAATCGGCCAAATACGCTGCCGGCGAATGGAAACGCGAACACGCGCCGCAGGGTATTCTCAACCTGCTTGAAAAGCTTCATGGCTGGAGCCGTGGCAAACAGCGCCACGACAAGGCCGTAAACGAAGCGACAACGTAAAACAAAGAAAGCGCACCGGCGGTGTAACGCCGGTGCGTCAGGTTTGTCTGTACAAAGAGATTCACTGTATTAACACGGAGCAGCTATGCCCCTGACTGAAACCGCCGAAAGACGTATTCCCGCCGTGGAAGTGCTGGAACCCAGGACCCGCGACAGCTGGACCCACACCCGCAACGGCGAGCCGCGCGGCTACATTGACTCGGACAAGCTCAAGGAGCTGTGGATTCACACCGGCACCGCCTGCAACCTGGCCTGCCCTTTCTGCCTTGAAGGTTCACACCCCGGCGATGGCCGTATTCCCGGCATGAGACTGAGCGACGTGAAACCGTTTATCCACGAAGCGCTGGAGATGGGGGTTGAGCAGTTCTCCTTCACCGGCGGTGAGCCGTTTGTGATCCGTGATTTCGTGAACATTCTGAACTACGCCAGCCACCACCGGCCCTGCTTCGTGCTCACCAACGCCACCGATCCTCTGCTGAAACGTCGTCACCAGGTGTTGCCGTTGCTGGACAACCCCTACCCGATCCACTTCCGCGTCAGCCTGGACTTCCCGGACCGCGCCCGCCACGACGTGGACCGGGGCGAAGGCAGTTTCGACAAGGCCCTGGAAGGCATCCGCTGGCTGGTGCACCAGGGCTTCAAGGTATCCATCGCTCGCCAGACCGACCCGGATGAGATTCCGGCCGATGTGGAAGCGGCTTTCCGTGGCATATTCCGTGAATGGAGCATTCCGGAAAACCTGGCCTTTACGGCCTTCCCGGATCTGGGTACGCCGGGTTCTGAGGACGGTAGTCCTGAGATTACTGAAACCTGTATGGAGAAATACCCTACCAGGGAGGCCCGTTCTCACTTCATGTGTTCGTACACGCGGATGTTGGTGAAGCGGGGAGACCGGGTGCGGGTGTATGCCTGTACGTTGGTGGACGACGATCCGCAGTATGACCTTGGGGGGACGCTGGCTGAGAGTATGGATGAGCGCATTATGTTGCGGCATCACCGGTGTTTTTCCTGTTATCGGTATGGGGCTAGTTGTTCGGCGCCCGTTTGATTTTTTGGGCTTTGGGTGGTGGCTTTTTAGGACTGGTTGCTGGGGGTTGGCGGCCTGGGGGTGGTGTTTTATTTCCTTGGGAAAAAGAACTCGCTGCGCTCAGACACCTTTTTCCTGGCGGAAATAAAACACCACCCCCAGACCGCGGTTGGACTACTGCAATTCGTTGGTTAAAAGACTAACTGCTTTGACCATGGCTGCTGGGCCCGGGAGATCGGGGACGGCATGGCGACATTGATGACAGAGGCAGTGGTGGAGGGGGTTCAAAAAATGTGGAGCGCCAGGGATGGCGCGACCAAGCCCCCCATGGATGGGTTCACGGGCGTTTTTTTGAACCCCCTCCACCACTGACTCAGGCACCCAAAGCCCGAAGTAACCGAACCAGCCCCGGATAGTAAATAAAGAACGAGGATAGAACAGACAATGAACTTTACGGAAGCTTCCCTGTTTTGGGGATTTTTGGTGGTTTACGGGGTGGTGATGTATGTGTTGTCGCCGAAGAGTAAGAACGCCAATTCTTTCTACAAGGGGGCGGATGACCAGGGAAATCCCGTGGGGCAGTGGTCGCTGACGGCGAGTATTTTTATCAGCTGGATCTTTGCCAAGTCGGTCACCAATGCTGCCAACCTGGGTGCTGCCTATGGTGTGACCGGCGGGCTGGCGTATGCCAGTTACTGGCTGTCGATTCCCGTGGCTGGTTACATTATTTACCTGATTCGTACCCAGACCGGTGCCCGCAGTCTGCAGGATTTTCTGACCTCCCGGTTTGGCCGGTTCGCAAGTCTGGCGTTTGCGGCTGCCATCCTGATTCGGCTGTATAACGAGGTCTGGAGCAATACCGCCGTGGTTGGCGGTTACTTCGGGCTTCCGGGTGAGTGGGAGTATTACAGCGCTGCCATGCTGTTTACCGTGTTTACCCTGGCCTACAGCCTCAAGGGCGGTCTGCGCTCGTCGATTTTTACTGATGTGATCCAGGCCTTTGTGTTTGTGTTTTTTGTCGGGGCAGTGCTGTTTCTGATTGTGCCGGCCAATGACACCAGTGCCCTGCTCACTAACGGCGAATTCAGGCTCAACGCCGGTTTTGACCTTTTGCTGGTGGCGCTTCTGCAGATGTTCAGCTATCCCTTCCATGATCCCGTGCTGACTGACCGGGGTTTTGTGAACAAGGAGAAAACCATGCTGAAGAGCTTTGTGGTGGCTGGGCTGCTGGGCTTTGTGGCGGTGTTTATCTTCAGTCTGGTGGGTGTGCATGCCCGCTTGAACGGTATTGAGGCGATGGGCAACGCGCCGGCGGCGGTGGGGCAATCGCTGGGGCTGGCGGCGCTGTTCTTCATGAGTGTGGTGATGATGACATCCGCGGGCTCAACGCTGGATTCCACTTTCAGCTCACTGGCCAAGTCCTTGGCGATGGATCTGCCGCGGCTGGCGAAACGGGCGAAAGACCGGTTGCCGAGTGTGCGTGTGGGTGCGGTGATCATGATTGTCTTTGCATTCCTTGGGAACCTGCCGATGTTTGCGGGCACCGATATCCTCAAGGCCACGACCATCTCCGGCACCATGGTCATGGGGCTGGCGCCGGTGTTCCTGTTTTATGGATTTACCCGCTGGTCGCCCTGGAGTTTCCACCTCAGCTTCTGGACCGGGCTTGGCCTGGGGGTGTTGCTGGCGGTGGGATTGGTTCCGTCCAGTTGGGCAATTGGCGATGGCAAATACGCCATGCTTTTGGGTGTCAACGCTTACGGTTTCCTGGTCTGCACGGCTGGTTTCTTTGTGCCCCTGGTCCTTCGACGGCTTGCCGGGCGATCGCTGGCGGCGGGTGAAGCATAGGGGGATACTATGAGTGAAGGTCGCAGCTGTCCGCTGGCGTATCGCTACAATCCCGCTTCGCTGCAGGTCAATGGGGACGTGCTGTATGTGGTCGGTGGTCTTTATGGGAACCCCTATGCCCTGGACGAAATTGAGCAAATGGCGCTGGCGGAGGAGCGCCAGGGGCATCGGGTAACGCTGGTGTTCAACGGGGATTTCAATTGGTTCAATGCCAGCGACAGCCTGTTCCGCGAGATCAACAATCGGGTGCTGGACCACACCGTCAGCCTGGGTAATGTGGAGTACGAACTGGCCAACCCCAGTGCGGGCGCCGGCTGCGGGTGTGCCTATCCGGATTTCGTGGATGAGGGTGTGGTTGAGCGTTCCAACGACATCATGGAGCGACTGCAGGGTGTGGCCGGGGAGCACCCGGACATCCGCAAACGTCTGCTCCTTCTGCCCCGGTATCGTTGCCTGTTGTTTGGAGGCCTAAAGGTTTTGGTGATTCACGGAGATCCCGAATCCCTGGCTGGTTGGGGGCTGGCCCATGAATCCTTTGTGGCCGGCAACGAATCGAAGCTTGCGGAATGGTTTGGGGTGTCCGGCGCTGATGTGATTGTCTCCACCCATACCTGCCTGCCGGTGCTCTGGTCCGGCCTGGTGGAGGGGCGCAGTTGCGTTGTTGCCAACAACGGCTCGGCGGGGATGGGTAACCTGTTGCGGGACTCACGGGGCCTGATTACCCGCATAGGGTTGACCAGCCCCGTGGCTGAGCCGGTTGCCGGTCTTGAGCGCCAGGGGCTTAGCGTTTCCCTGGTGCCGGTTGCCTATGATCTTGGCGCCTGGTTGCCGCAGTTTGACAGGCTCTGGCCGGCCGGTTCGGCAGCGGCCGTGTCTTACCGGAAACGGATCGTTGGAGGGACGTCTTTGGCCGCCAGGGACATCACTTTCCCCGTTCTGGTTTAACGGAATTGTCACTGGCAGATGGTGCAATAGGGTCTATTCTGAAGGTGTAAGGCAGAACTTGTGCCTGGCGTGTCCCGGAAGGCCGACTTGAAATATATTTTGTGGTCTATATAATTTAACACTAACTTTTTGAGACGAACCGATCACGTTATGACATCAGAAGGCTCGAATACCACCGCCATCAGCCTCCGGACACCGGTCAAGGATGATGGCTTCAGGCTCCACCAACTGGTCGCGGAGTGCCCGCCGCTGGACCCCAACTCGATCTACTGCAACCTCCTGCAGTGCAGCCACTTTGCCGAAACCGGCGTGGCGGCGGAGATAGACGGCGATCTGGTCGGCTTTATTTCCGGATATATTCCCCCTCAACAGCCCGAAACCGTATTTGTCTGGCAGGTTGCCGTTCACGAGAAAGGTCGTGGGCAGGGTCTGGCCAAACGGATGCTGAAGGCGATTGTGGCCCGGGACGCGTGCAAGAACGTGACCCATATGGAAACCACCATTACCGAAGACAATGAGGCTTCCTGGGCGCTGTTCCGGTCCTTTGCCCGTGACATGGGTGCCGAGCTCACCTATCACGAGCACTTTGAGAAAGACACCCACTTTGGCGGCAAGCACGACTCCGAGTTCCTGCTCCGCATCGGGCCTTTCACAAAGCCGGCGTAACCGCCTTCCCGAACGACCGATACCCCTGTTTGGACTGGCCGGCAGATTGCTGAGGTGAATCTGTCACAACGGCTTCAACCAACGTGCCACCGCACAGCTACCTCGAACCTGACATGCTAAGAGGCAAGACCATGGAACTTTTCAAGTCGACCGAATCCGAAGTACGTGTTTATTCCCGTGCCTTTCCGGTGATTTTTAACCGTGCCAAGAACGCGCACCTGTACACCGAAGATGGCAAGGAATACCTGGATTTTCTCGCCGGCGCCGGATCACTGAACTATGGCCACAACAACGACATTCTCAAGAAAGCGCTGCTCGAGTACATTGAAAGCGATGGTGTCAGTCAGGGCCTGGACATGTTTACCACCGCCAAGCACGATTTTATTGAGTCCTACAAGAAGCACATTCTGGACCCCCGCGGCCTGAACTACAAAATGCAGTTTACCGGCCCCACCGGTACCAACTGTGTGGAAGCGGCCCTGAAACTGGCCCGCAAGGTGAAAGGCCGTAACGGCATTGTTTCCTTCACCAACGGCTTCCATGGCGTCACCATGGGTGCGGTTGCTGCCACTGGTAACAAGCATCACCGGGGCGGTGTCGGCACCCCACTCGGCAACGTGGACTTCATGTTCTATGACGGTTATCTGGGTGAGAACGTGGACACCCTGGAGATCATGGACAAGGTGCTGTCTGACGGCTCGTCCGGCTTCGAACTTCCGGCTGCGGTAATTGTCGAGGCGGTCCAGGGCGAAGGTGGCCTGAACGCGGCTCGTGCCGAATGGCTGCAGGGGCTCGAGAAGCTGTGCAAAAAGCACGACATACTGCTGATCGTTGATGATATCCAGGCCGGTAATGGCCGTACCGGCGAGTTCTTCAGCTTCGAGTTTGCCGGCATCAAGCCGGATATCGTGACCGTGTCCAAGTCACTGAGTGGTTACGGCCTGCCCATGGCGCTGGTGCTGTTCAAGCCGGAGCTGGATGTCTGGGGGCCGGGCGAGCATAACGGCACTTTCCGGGGCAACAACATGGCCTTTGTTACCGCACGGGCGGCTGTTGAGACCTACTGGAAAGACGATGCCTTCGCCAATGAGGTGAAAACCAAGACCCAGGTGCTGGGCGACGGGCTGCAGGCTATCTGTGACAAGTACCCGGGCGAGTTCAAAATGAAGGGTCGGGGCATGATGCGTGGTATCGAAGCCACTCACGCCGAGCTGACCGACAGGATTACCAGCCGTGCCTTTGAGAAGGGGCTGATTATTGAAACCAGTGGCCCCAATGACGAAGTGATCAAGTGCCTGATGCCGCTGACCACCAGCGAAGATGATCTGCGCAAAGGTGCTAAACTTCTAGCAGAAAGCGTGGATGAAATCATGCAGGAAGGAATGAGCAAGGCGTCCTGAGACGCCTGCCATCTCCCCAAATTCATTCTGCAGGATAACGACGGTAACACTATGACTAGCGAACAACATACCGTAGAGAAGATTGGCGGCACCTCAATGAGCAACTACGAGGCGGTGCGCGATAATATCATTCTCGGCGGGCGCACAAAGGACGACCTCTACCAGCGTATATTCGTGGTCTCCGCCTATGGTGGTGTCACCGATGAATTGCTGGAGCACAAGAAAACCGGAGAGCCGGGCGTTTACGCCCTGTTCGCCGATGCGGAATCGGACTGGGCCTGGGGTGACGACCTCACCAAGCTGATCCAGTTCCTGACCGACATCAACGGCGACCTGTTCCCGGACCCCATGCTCAAACAGCAGGCGGACCAGTTCATTACCGACCGGATCGAAGGTGTTCGCGGTTGCCTGATCGACCTGCAGCGCCTGTGTTCCTATGGCCAGTTCCAGCTCGAAGAGCACCTGCTGACAGTACGGGAGATGCTGGCCGGTATCGGCGAGGCCCACAGTGCGTTCAACACGGCCCTGAAGCTCCAGCAGGAAGGCATCAACGCGCGATTTGTGGACCTGACCGGTTGGCGCGATAACGAGTTGCTGCCGCTGGACGAAAAGCTCAAGCAGGCCTTCGATGCGGTTGACCTGACCCGTGAGCTGCCCATCGTCACCGGCTATGCCCAGTGCAAGGAAGGCCTGATGCGTACCTTCGACCGAGGCTACAGCGAAATGACCTTCAGCCGGGTGGCGGTGATCACCAACGCCCGCGAGGCGATTATCCACAAGGAATACCACCTCAGCTCTGCCGACCCCAACATCGTGGGTGCGGACAAGGTAGTGCCCCTGGGCCGTACCAACTATGACGTGGCCGACCAGCTGGCGAACCTGGGAATGGAAGCCATCCATCCCCGTGCTGGCAAGGGCATGCGCCAGAATGAGATTCCGCTGCGGGTGATGAATA
The DNA here is from genome assembly GCF_029207565.1 of Marinobacter iranensis. Taxonomy (GTDB): domain Bacteria; phylum Pseudomonadota; class Gammaproteobacteria; order Pseudomonadales; family Oleiphilaceae; genus Marinobacter; species Marinobacter iranensis. The sequence goes on from NZ_JANCMW010000010.1 coordinate 67,431, forward strand.
CCTTTGAGCCGGAACACACCGGTACCCTGATCACTGGCGATTACGTCAGTGAAAAGCCGCAGGTTGAGATCATTGCAGGCAACAAGGGCGTGTTCGCCATTGAGGTGTTTGACCAGGACATGCAGGGTGAACCCGGCTCCGACCGCCGCATTCTGGAGGTGCTTGGCCGCTTCAAGGTGCGCTTCGTGTCGAAGGACACCAACGCCAACACCATCACCCATTACGTCGACAGTACCCTCAAGCACGTCAAGCGTGTGGTCAGGGCGCTCAAAGACGAGTTCCCTAACGCGGAAATCAGTACCCGCAAAGTGGCAATCGTGTCGGCCATTGGCAGCGATATCAAGATTCCTGGCATCCTGGCGCGGTCGGTCAAGGCCCTGGCGGATGAGGAAATCAGCATTTTGGCCCTGCACCAGTGCATGCGCCAGGTGGACATACAGTTTGTGGTGGATGAAGACGCCTACAAGAAGACCATTGTGGCCCTTCACGGTGTGCTGATTGAGCCCTACAACCACGAGTACGCCATCGTCGCTGCATAGTCCGGTCAGGGAATCCACGGCGCAGTCCCGCGCGGTGGTGGGGAGCCTGGGCCGTTCCTTGGACTATCCCTGAACTGTAAAGAACCAGACACCGGCAGCCACCTGGCACACCAGTACAACGGCTGTCAGTACCAGCCTTAGTTGCAGGTACCAGTCAGGCCAGTAGTCTTTCATCCAGCGTGCATCCACGACGTAGAGAGCCATATAAGCGACGGTATAGACCACTATCTGGGCAGCGATGGGGAGTAGCAGGCCGATTCCGGCGGTGATGAAAAACACCTGGCTCAATAGCATGGTTACCAGGGGAGAGATGGGGTAGCAGCGGTTTTCAAGCTGCATGGCCAATGGCCAGTAAATGCCGGCCATGAAGGCCAGTATGCCGGCACTGTAGAGGTAAAAGTAGCTGATGATCAGCATGCTCTGGGCAGGCATTGTGAACAGCCCGAGAATGGCAGCCAGGAACGGTAGCAGGCCGGCAATACCGACAACAATTGCCAGCCGGGCGACGGCAATCACGAGTCTCGCCCTTGCACCCGTTTTCTCATCAAGTTTTCCAGGGATACTCTCACCGTAATACTCTCGCAGTAGGACTCGGGGGATAATGTGCTACCCACGGACTTACGAGCAACGGATCGTTTGGGATCATTGGGACCGCGCAATCTCCCCGGAAAACTACAGGTTCAGGTTCTTGCAGCCAGTTCCCGACATACTGAGTGCTGCGGGCAATCCACCAGATGGTCGTTTACCATTCCAGTGGCCTGCATAAAGGCGTAAACAATCGTGGGGCCGACAAAATTAAACCCACGCTTCTTGAGCGCCTTGGACATGGCTTCGGCCTCGGGTGTATGTACCGGCACGTCAGCGAAGCGCTGCCAGCGATTCTGAATGGGTTCGCCACCCACGAACGACCACAGGAAATCACCAAACGATTGGCCCTGTTCCTGTAAATCCAGATAACCCCGGGCGTTGCGAATGACGGATTCCACCTTCAGTCGGTTACGGACGATGCCCTTGTCCTGCATCAGCGACTCCACCTTGGCATCGTCGTAACGGACGATTTTCTCCGGATCGAAGTGGTCGTAGGCAACGCGATAGTTTTCCTGCTTTTTCAGGATGGTAATCCAGCTCAGGCCGGCCTGTTGGCCGTCCAGGCACAGTTTTTCGAACAGTGCCAGATCGTTATATTCCGGCCGGCCCCAGACGGTATCGTGGTAATCGACGTAGAGTGGGTCGTCGCCACACCATGGACAGCGTTGTTGATCGGTCATAGTTTACCTTTGAGCGAAGAGTGATGGATTGGCTGGCGTCAGGGCTGGAGGCGGTCGATGCGCCACTCGTCGCCCTGTTTTACATATTCAAAACGGTCATGCAGGCGGCTTGGCCGTCCCTGCCAGAACTCGATCCGCTCCGGCACCACCCGGTAACCACCCCAGAAGTCCGGCAGCGGGATTTCACCATCGCTGAAGCGGCGTTTCATCTCCGCCACTTTCTGCTCAAGCAGTCCGCGGGAGGTAATGGCCCTGCTCTGTTCCGACACCCATGCGCCGATCTGGCTGCCCCGTGGGCGTGATGCGAAGTACCTCAGTGACTCGGACTTGCTGACCTTTTCCACAGGGCCCTGAATCCGCACCTGTCGATTAAGGCCTACCCAGGGAAACAACAGCGCCGCTTTGGGATTCTCCGCTATTTCCCGTGCCTTGCGGCTGCCGTAATTGGTGTAGAACACGAAGCCGGAGTCATCGAAATATTTCAGCAATACCGTGCGTATGTCAGGCATGCCATCCTGGCCGGCTGTAGCCAGGGACATGGCATTGGGCTCAAGGATGCCGGCTTCCCGGGCATCCTTGAACCAGCCCTGGAATTGCCTGACCGGGTTGTCATCAAGAGCGTCACGGTCGAGACCTTCGCTCTCGAAGTCGCGGCGCATATCGCTAATGTCCATATGGGGTGCCTGCGTAAATCTGTGTAAGAAATTTCGTTGTCCGATACGATGAAAACAGAATATCGGGTTCGTTGCGCCCTGTCAGTCAATGGATGATGCCAGCCCACGGAGGACTCCGGCTGACAAAACCGACACAGGCGGGCTATCCTTGGTGGACAGGTTGGGGCCGGACCGCGCCCGTCATCAATGATAAACAAGGAGAGCCCGGTGGTTGAGAGCCGCACAAGAAAATTGTCCGCCAGAAATATTTCGGTGGCTGTACTGGTTCTGGTGGTGATCTATGCCCTTGCCGGGTTTGTGGTGTTGCCCTGGTGGCTGGAGCGGGCACTACCGGAACGGCTGGAGCAACACATGGGTTGGCAGGCGGAGATTGAAGACATCCGCGTGAACCCCTTTGTCATGAGCGTTGAAGCCCTGAACCTGAAGGCATCGGACAGCGAGGGTGAGCCGGTGGTCGCCTTTGACAGCCTGTACGCCAATCTCGGCGTCTGGCGCCTGATCACCGGGGTTGTGGCGCTGCAGAATATTGAGCTCGAAGAACCCTACATCCGCCTGGACCTGCTGGAGGACTACAGTGTCAATTATGCCCGTGACTGGCAGGCCAACAATCCCGCGGGAGAAGAGCAACCGGCCGCCGACGAGCCGGATTCCGGGGAGCCGGTCCGGCTCTATTTTGACCGGGTCAGGGTGTCTGGTGGCGAACTGCTGTTCCGGGACTTCAGTCAGCAAGGCCAGGAGGCATTCCGGGTAACACCCCTGGATCTGGCGCTGAACGACCTGGCAACCTGGCCCCGTGATGACGCCGAGAGTAACTATTACCTGCTGGCGGCGGTCGGCAGCCAGACCATAGAATGGGAGGGGGACCTGAGTATTTCCCCCCTGTATTCGCAAGGGTTTATCAAACTGGGCGATGTCTCCCATGAAACGCTCCAGCACTTCCTCAAACCCTACCTTCCCTATCACCTCCGCAGTGGTAGTGTGACCCTGAGTTCCCAGTACGAACTGCAATCTCCCGGCGAGTTTTTCCTCACTACGTCAGACGGCCAGGTTACCATCGAAAACGTTGACCTCGGTCTTGAGGCGAACAGCGAAGAAAGTCTGTTTTCCGCCGACAGTCTCAGCGTTGGCGATATAAGTTTTGGGCTCAACAACCGCGAAGCTTCAACCGGTACCGTCAATATCGACGGCATGAATCTGGCGCTGCATCGCGATCAGAACGGGCAGATTAATCTTCTGGCCCCCTTCCAGGAGGGTACCGACGGGCCTCAGGACGACGAAGGCGGCTCGGGTGCCCCCTTCCGCTGGTCGGTGGCCGGAGTGGAGTTGGGCAACAGTCAGGTGACCTGGCGCGATGATCAGCCCCAAACCAGTGCCGAACTGGCGCTCGAGGATCTGTCGGTCAGTATTGACCAGATTTCCCACCGCCTGGAAGACCCGGTTAACTACAGTGCCAACGCTTCCCTGAACGGTGGCGGAAAATTGTCGATTAACGGCCAGGCTACGCTCACGCCTTTCACCCTTGAAGCCGGTATCTCCGGAACGGAAATCGCCTTGGCACAGTTCGGCACCTACGTCAGCGAAGCCGTCAATCTGGATGTCAGGGACGGTCTGCTGACTGTCGACGGCAACCTGGACCTGGATCAGCAGAAGGAGCCACTGACGGGCACATTCAGCGGTACCGGCGAGGTGTCGGCCCTTGATCTGCGCCTGGGCGACAATGACGCGCCCCTGATCCAGTGGGAGAGCATGCGCCTGCAGCCAGTGGAATATAATGTGGCACCGGCGCGGCTAGAGATCGGAACCATCACCCTGGCCGGCCCTTCCGTGAACGTGGTTCGCCAAGGCAGCGGCGTTCACAATATCGAGAGAATTGTCAGGGACTCGTCGTCGGAAGGGGAAGCGTCAGCCGGGGATGAAAATACCAATGGGGGCGAACCTGAGTTTATCTTTCGCATTGGCCAGTTGATGCTGGAAGAGGGCGCCGTTTCCTACACCGATCGAACGCTGGACCCGGCCTTTGCAACGCGGATCGACCAGTTGCGTGGCTCAGTGACTGGGCTCAGTAATGTGGCGCCGCAACAGGGCCAGCTTTCGATGCAGGGGCGTGTAGGGGATGTTGCCAGCATGACTCTGAATGGCTCCGTGGGCACCCTGGGAACAGAGGAAACCAGTGACCTGAAGCTGGCCATGGAGGGGGTGTCACTGCCCATGTTGTCGCCCTACTTCGGCCGCTATCTCGGTTACAGTGTGGACAGTGGCAAACTCAATCTTGACCTGGATTATGAGTTTTCCGGTAGCCGTCTGGATGCGGCCAACAGCGTGGTCCTGAAGCAACTTGAGCTTGGAGCGCCGGTACCCAGTGATGAGGCTGTGAGCGCGCCGGTGAAGCTGGGCCTGGCGTTGCTGCGGGACCGGCAGGGGGTCATCGACATCAACCTGCCCATCAGTGGTGACCTGGATAACCCGGATTTCAGTGTGGGCCAGGTGGTCATGCGCGCGTTCGTAAACCTTGTCGCCAAGGCCGCGACGTCACCGTTCAGTATGTTGGGCTCCATTGCCGACCTGGCGGGCCTGTCGGGAGAGGAGCTGGGCAGGGTCAGCTTTGAGGCCGGCCGCACCGAGCTCGCCGAAGGCGAAGACGTCAAGCTGGAGACCCTCGGCAAAGCACTGAATGATCGTCCCGGTCTGGCCCTCAATGTACGCGGTGCCGTTGCACCACAAGCCGACGGCAATGCGCTGAGGCGCCAGAAACTGTTTGAGGATCTGGGCATTGCCGACGCGGATTCAGCATCCGAGCGCATTACGCGACTGGAGCGGGCGTACGAAAACTCCGACTACGTCGCGTCGATAAACGAGTTCCGCAACGACGTTGCCGGCAATAACGGCGAGCCAGGTGAGCAGGAATGGGAGCAGGCGTTGGTGGAACGGTTGATCGCGACTATCGAACTGCCACCGGAGGCATTGGGTAACCTGGCGACTTCACGGGGCGTGTGGCTGCGAGAGCAGATGCTGGAAGAGTATGACGTGCCGGCCAACCAGATATACCTGCTGGACCCTGTGCGCGATGCCAGCGCCAATGACGAAGGCAAGGTTACCATCAGCTTCGAGCTGGATGCCCGCTGACCCTGGCCTTGGTCAGGGCGTTTCGGGATCGGGGATGCCTGGCGGCAACTGCAGTCCGTGGTTGTCAACCAGCTTCTGGTAGCGGCCATCCCGGATCAGTGGTGACAGCATTTGCTCAAGGGCGCCTGGACTTATCGGTCCGTTTTCCCGGGCCATGATGTGGAGCTGATAGGTCTGGTCGGCGGTATCGGACACCAGGAATCGGTCCCTGTCGCCGGGATTGTCCGCCAGATGTTTCCGGAGATAGGAACGGCTGACCACGGCAACCTCCGCAAGGGACGGGCGGTCCGCCTTGATCAGGTCCAGGTTGCGGCTATGACTGTGGGAGAACTCGATATTGAACCGTTCTTCGAGTTCGGCATTGTCGGTGGACAGTCCGGCGAAGCCATAGTGATAGCCGGAGATGGCAACGATGTGTCGTTCTGCGATGTTGTCGAAGAAACTCTGGCCTCGCCCAGGCTTGTTCAGAGCTACATAGACATCCTCGTCCATCAGCACTGGATAGGTGGCCTGGACTGGCAGGCGTTCCCAGCCCCAGTTCGGGTTCTCGAAGAAGATGACGTCGAACAATCCGGCCTGGAAATCGAGGTGCCGGCGCTTGGGGGAGGTGTGGACAATCCTGAAGATGACGTTGTTATTGGATGTGTTCAGCTCTTGCAGCAAGTCACCGAGCAGGCCCTCTGCCTCGCTGTGATTGCTCACGGCGGCGACTGGCGGGAAATCGTAGACACCAACTGAAATTTCAGTCTGGGCAGAAACACCTGTCGAGAAACTGCATGCCACGGACAGGCACAATATCATTAAGGCGGATTTCGGTAAGTGTCGGAGTCTCAAGGTCTGGCGCTTCCAGATGGTAAAATTTGAACGTTCATTCACATTACCATCGTTTAATCTTAGTCAGAAGAGGCCAATTATAAACTTATGCAAAACGGGGAAAATACGGTATGAACCGCCCTCTCAGTCATTTCTTTGCCTATGTCTCCCGCTTGCGGTGGATCAAACGCTGGGGGCTGATGCGCAATGCCATTGAGGAAAACGTTGCCACCCATTCGTGGGAGGTGGCTACCCTGGCCCATGCCCTTGCGATTATTCGTAACCGGCACTTCGGTGGGCAGGTGAATGTCGACCGGATTGCCGCCGCCGCCCTTTACCACGACGCCACGGAAGTGATCACCGGGGATTTGCCAACACCGGTCAAATACCATTCCCGGGTCATGCGTGAGGCTTTCGGGGATATTGAACACAAGGCTGAGGCGGAACTGCTGGCACTTCTGCCCCCTGATTTGCGGGAGGACTTTGCGCCCTATATTCGCGAATCGCAACTGGCGCCGGAAGAGAAGGAACTGATCAAGGCGGCGGACCGCCTGTCTGCCCTGTTGAAATGTCAGGCGGAAATGCAGGCCGGTAACAAGGAATTCGAGCCAGCGGCAGGCCATATCCGCAGAAAGCTGGAGCAAGATGGCCTGCCTGAGGTGATGTATTTCCTGGAAGTATTTGCACCGGGTTATCAGCGGCCGCTCGACAACCTTCTTGGATGAGGCTGTCGGCGGCCATGGAATTCACCGGTGGTGGCTCAGCTGTTACCGGCTGAGGCCACCATGCCACCGCGCAGCCCATCCTGCTTTACGCTCTGGCGCACGATGTCCTCGGGGCTGCCGGCCAGTTCCCGGAACATCCCCATGGAGCCCAGAAGCGCCGAGGATTCGTAAGGCACGAAGACCCGTTCGCCGTCTTTGGCCATGTTCGGCAACACCTTGATATAGCTTTGTCCCAGCAGATAGCCGATAACCGTCTGCTTGTTCTGTTCGGTGTCCCCCATGGCGCTCAGAACCAGGCGGATGGATTCCTGCTCACCCTGGGCCCGCAGGATGGCGGACTCCTTGTCACCCTGGGCGTTGAGAATGGACGATTCGCGCTGGCCCTGGGCCATGGCAATGGCTGCGGACTTCTCACCTTCCGCCTCGGTTACCGTGGCACGGCGTTTACGCTCTGCGGCCATCTGCAGGCGCATCGCCTCTTCCACTTCCTCCGGCATACTGATGTCCTGCACTTCAACACGGGTCAGCTTCACACCCCATTTGGAAGCGGCTTCTTCCATTTCCGCCTGGATAGCGTTGTTCACTTCGCTGCGGGATTCGAACAGCTTGTCCAGTTCCATCTTGCCCACCACCGAACGCAGGGTGGTTTTCGCCAGCACTTCCACCGCCTGGCTCATATTGGCCACTTCGTAAACCGCGCGGCGTGGGTCGATGATCTGGTAATACAGTGCGCCATTGATGGTCACGGTGACGTTGTCGGTGGTGACCACAGGCTGGCCGGGAAAGTCCATCACGGTCTCGCGGCGGTCAATTCGAGTCTCAAAGCTGCTGCTGGGATGATACTCGTCACCGATGCGCATGTAGCGGGTCATGGTAATGGCGCGCGGGCGCTCAATGAACGGGATGATGATGTTCACGCCACTTTCCAGGATGCGGTGAAACGACCCCAGCCGCTCGATCACCATGACCTCGGACTGGCGAACGATTACCAGGCCCTTGGCGATGATGAAAATACCAATAACAACAAAAATGAGGCTGATAACCAGCCCGGGGGAAATAACCGATTCCATGTTTACTGCTCCTTGTGATTGATCGTGTGAACAACGGCGGTGGTGCCGTCAAAACGCTCGAAAATAACCTCGGTGCCGTCCGGCAAGTCGGTCGTGCCGGTATCGCTGGTACGCAGGCGATAGAAATCGCCATTGACCTTGATGCCGCTGGCGTCGTCAAAATCCCGTTTCAGCGTCCGGTACCGGTTGCCCTGTTCCACACCGGTGCCGGTGGTGCCGTAGGCCACGCCTTTGGGCGAAAACCGGGGCTTGATCCAGCGAATGGCAACGGGTACCAGGATGCCTGAAAACACACCCATGCCCACCAGTTGCCATTCAAAGGGCGCGCCCAGGAAGGTCAGTACTGCCGTCAGCGCAGCCGCGATACCCAGTGCCAGTAACACCAGCACACCGGACGTCAGCTCCGCGAGACTCAGCACAAGGGCAAGAATCAGCCAGAAATGCGTAAGGCTCCATTCCATACAGAAGCATCCGTTAGTGACAGAAAAGGGGTGGACCGGTGATTGTACCCAAATCAGGCCGCCGCCGTCGCGAATTGTGCACATTCACGGGGTGGGAGTCACGAAGGGAGTCACGATTTCAATGTCATCAGACGGTTCACCGCCAGGGGTGGCCGTATTGCCCCTGCTGCGGGTGCGCTTTTGCCATATCCAGCGGCCCGACACCTGATAGAGTAAGCAACACATTGCACAACAAGAGGTCGTCGACCATGAAGAAGCTGAACAACAGGGTTGCGGTAGTCACCGGTGCGGGTTCCGGTATTGGCCGGGCACTGGCCAGTGCACTGGCGGCAAAGGGCTGTCGCCTGGCACTTTCGGACGTCAATGAGGCGGGTCTTGCCGAAACCGCAGCGGATTGCAGCGGTGTGGAGGTTCGCACCTATACCCTGGATGTTTCAGACCGGGATGCGATTTATGCCCATGCGGAACAGGTAATGGCGGACTTCGGCCAGGTGAACCTGGTGATCAACAACGCCGGTGTCGCCCTTTCCGCATCGGTACGGGAAATGACCGACGACGACTTCAAGTGGATCATGGATATCGATTTCTGGGGTGTGGCTCATGGTACTCGCGCGTTCCTGCCGCACCTGATCGCCTCCGGGGACGGTCACGTGGTCAATATTTCCAGTGTATTCGGGCTGATTGGCGTGCCTAAACAGAGCGCCTATAACGCGGCCAAGTTCGCGGTTCGCGGCTTCACTGAATCCCTGCGCCAGGAGATGAAGCTGGAAAAGCAGCCGGTAGCTGTCAGCTGCGTCCATCCCGGTGGTATCCGTACCAACATTGCCAATGCAGCGCGCATGGGCAAATCGGAAAACGCCGAGGCCCAGCGCAAAGGCTTCGACAAGCTTGCCATGACCACACCGGAGAAAGCGGCCGATACGATTGTCAGGGGCATTCTGAAGAACGAGTCCCGCATTCTGGTGGGCCCGGACGCCTGGGGCATTGATGCCCTGAACCGGGTGTTGGGTTCCGCATACCAGCCCCTGGTCGAGCGGTTTTCACGGAAAAGCCTATACGTCTGATCCCTTTTTCATGCTTGCCGTATCTCCGTGGTCGCAAGGCGGACTGCCGGGGTGATTGAAGCCAGGTAACGGCCGCTGTATATTTTACATACAGTCACTCACCCGACCCACGCTGTATTTCAGGGAAAGAGGCAGCATGAAAACACCCCAGCACCCGGACCTTGGTGCGTCGCTTGAACAAAGCCGCTCAGGGCTCCGGGATACCCATCGCCGCTCACTGATGCGGGCGCTCTTTCTGGTTACCGGTTCCGCGCTGGTGGTGTTCGGCTGCCTGCAGATTCTGAACGGCTATATCTGGCTGGCGACCGGCGAGTTCATTGCCAGCCTGCTGCTGTTTTTCGGGGGAACCAGGATCAACCGAACGCCTCGTCTCCAGGTCTGGATTTACAGTTACCTGATAACGGGGTTTTCCTTTGCTCTGCTGATCATGCTGGTGCCCGAGGCCTCGGTGTCGGCCTTCGTGTGGGTGCTGATGATGCCGGTTCTGGCCTACCTGCTGCTGGGCAAGAAAGAAGGGTTCCTGCTTAGCGCGCCATTCGTGGCGGCCGGCTGCGTGACCTACTACTTTCACCTGGAGTTCGTCGCTGATGCTGGCGGCATGATTGATCTACTGAACATGGTGCTCTGCGCCATCCTGATGCTGGGATTTATCCATCTTTATGAAACCCGTCGCGAGGAAGCCGAGCATAAACTGTTCACCCTCGCGCAGACCGACGCGCTGACCGGCCTGGCCAACCGCGCCAACTTCCAGAGCACCCTGGCCCGCACTCTCGCGGAAAGCGCCCGCAGTGGCGCCGGTTTTGCGTTGGTGATCATGGACATCGACCACTTCAAGGTGGTGAATGACACCATGGGCCATGATGCGGGAGACAAGGTGCTACAGGACATCGGCCAGCGCCTGACCGAGCGCCTGCGCACCACGGATGCCGTTGGCCGGCTGGGGGGAGAGGAATTCGGGTTGATCCTGCGGGATGTGAAACCGGAGGATTCTTTTGAGCTAATGGATGAGTTGCGTCAGCGTATCGCCGCCAGCGAGTTGCCCTATGGTGAGGCCACGATCCGGGTAACGGCGTCATTCGGTATCGCCCACTATCCCGACCATGCCACTGAAGTAGAGAGCCTGTTCCGGATTGCAGACCGCTGCCTGTTCAGCGGCAAGCGTGCCGGCCGCAATATTGTTGCCAGAGCTGGTCTGTCGGCGGTCAAAGACCAGCGCGCTGCCGGTGGCCCGTTATAACCAAATGTCGTCTTACCGGTTCGGATAACTCCCAGGTTCGGGTCGTAAGCGGGCACCTTCTGCCAAAACCGTGCGGAGCCATGGATGGCGGAGCCCGAGCCGCACAGGGACGTCTTGAGGCGTGTTTTGGCAGAAGGTGCCCGCTTGCGACAGCACGGACTTAGCGATAACCGCAGGCTACTGGGCTACTGAATAGTCCGCCGATTCCCCTTCTGGTACTGCGGGGCAATGTACTCGTTGATCTGTTCCTTGAAACGGGCAATCAACTTGCTGTTGTCATGGTCCCAGGGGTGGAATCCGGGCTTGAAGTATTCCAGCCAGGTTGGCGCCAGGCTGGAGAAGGTGCCGTTCTTGCCCCACATCCGCCACAGACCAAGGGCACTGTCCTTCAACGAAAAGTTCTTGCGGTCGTTCAGCATCATCCGTGTGGTGAAGTAGCTGGCCATTACGCCCAGCGCCGCGGTACTGAAGGCCAGGTAGAAGGTGCGCTCAGCGTAGGTACCGCCAACCTGGTTGAACACATCATAGGTCACCGCCTTGTGCTCGGTTTCCTCAATGGCATGCCACACCCACAGCGGGCGCATGGTCTCGTGCATATCCTCGCGAACGTCGTTCCGCTCCAGCAGCATGTCCGCCATCATCGCCGTCATGTGTTCCAGGGCGCAGGTGATGGCCAACTGGTGGCGTTTGGGTAGCTTCTTGGCGATACCCAGGACCACTTCCAGGTGTTCTTCCAGCTCTTCCACCGGCATGCCCTGATCCCGCACATGCTGGTTCATGGACTTGTGTTCCAGGGAATGCATGGCCTCCTGGCCTATAAAGCCCCTTACTTCCTTTTTCAGCTTGGGATCCTTGATCTGGTCCTGATAGTGGCGGACCGAATCCACGAAAAACTGCTCACCCTGCGGGAACAGCACCGACAGTGCATTCATCGTGTGGCTCAAGGTGTAACTGTTGTTAAGCCAGTAGCGGGGGACCTTCTCCCCGAACTCGAAGCCCATGCGTTGTGGCTTGATGGCAACGTTGTCCGGTGTGCGTGCAACCGGCCTGGTTTCAGTGGTTTTCGTTCTCAGCATGTCATTACTCCCGCGCTTCGGCGCTATGGCTGATGTGATGGCTCCAGTGTGGGTGAGTCAAGGCAGGCTTTGAATGCGAAAAGGGGACGGCCATCGTGGAGTAGGGGCCAGAGCTGGCCTCAATTGACTGTGCTGACGTGGTTGCCGGTGCCTCCAGTCACAGTGCCGCTGTGCCAGGCTTCTGATAGCATCGGTAGCAGTGAGTCCTCCCACAACAACTCTCACACAATACAAGGAACCTCCATGGCGAACCCGGGCCCGGAAAAAGAACGGCAGATGCTGGGACTGTTTCTGGTTCCCGGTGTGTATCTCCGGGTGCTGGCGGACGTAGTACGGCAATTGGGCCACAACGACCGCAGCCTGTATGACGGTATGGATTTCTCGCCCCAGGACCTGAAATCCAACGACAGCCGGGTGTTCGTCACCGATGCCATTGTGATGGTGGAGCGTGCGCTGAACCTCGCCGGAAAAGACGGCCTGAGCTTCATGCTGGCCCGGGAACTGCGGGTTACCATCCATGGCACCCTCGGTTTTGCCGCCCTGACCAGTCCCACCCTGGCCGGTGCCCTGGATTCGGTGCGGCGTTACCTGCAGTTACGGGTGCCTTTCCTCACCATGACCCTGACAGACACCGGCGACCATGTGTTGGTGCGGCTGCGCACGGAATTTGACGTGCCGACCCAATACCGCTTCCTGGCGGAAACCGTAAGTGCCACTCTGATGATGCTGGCGGAACAACTACTTGACCGCGAGGATGCTGAGAAACGGGGCTTTCCACTGGTGGATGGCAAGCTCCCGGGCGTAAAAGTACAACTGACATCACCGGAACCGTCTTACTATCGTAAATTTGCTACCCAGCTACCGGTGCCCTTCGAATACGGTCAGCCGGAGGAAACCATGGTGTTCCCCAAGGGCCTTCTGGACACTCGCATGCGCCTGGCGGATGCGGAGGCATCCCGCATGGCACGGGACCAGTGCGAGTTCGAGCTGCAGAAAGCCCTGAAAGACCAGGGTGATATCACCTACGCCATCCGCAACATGCTCCACGTGATGCCCGGGCCACTGCCGTCCCTGGAAGCGATGGCGGAGCGTTTCTGCGTGTCCTCCCGCACCTTGAAGCGGCGGCTGGCTGAAAAGGACACCACCTACCGTGAAATTGTGGAGGCGGTGCTGAAAGACCGCGCCATCCAGCTCCTGCGCTACACCAACCAGTCAGTCAGCGAGATCGCCTACGAGCTGGGCTACGCGGACCTGTCCAACTTCAGCCGTGCCTTCCGCAAATGGACCGGCAAGTCTGCCAGCGAATTCCGCGAGGGTGGTCCGGATCCAGCGCCTGAGGTGGGGCCGTGACAAAAACCTTCTGGTAAGGCGACAGCTCAAAAATGCTGTGCTAGCTTGAAAGTTCGGTTATAGAAAAAACAGGACATTGTTGCGATTGAGTGTCGCAATGACCTGATTGCGACTAGGGAACAACAGCAGTCCATGGCCGTGTGGCTATCTGACTGGCTCGCTAACGCATTGAGTGGGGTCTGTAGATGCCACCTTTCGTCAACGGATACATCCGATTCGTGGATGCTGTAAATTACCGTATTGGCAGAGCGGTGATGTACGGCATCTTTGTCATGGTCGCGATTCTGCTGTGGTCGTCCATTTCCAAAGCGTTCTTCCTCCCCTCTTTATGGACGCTCGAAGCCGCGCAGTTTGCCATGGTGGCGTATTACATCCTGGGTGGCCCCTATTCGATCCAGCTGGATGCCCATGTGCGCATGGACTTGTTTTACGGCAACTGGCCGGCCCGTAAAAAAGCCTGGTTTGATGTCTTCACCATTTTCTTCCTGATTTTCTTTCTGGGCATGCTCCTTTACGGCGCCTATGACAGCACCAGCTATGCGATTCAATACGGCGAACGCAGCTCCTCCGCGTGGCGACCCTACATGTGGCCGATCAAGGTGGTTATGTGCATCGGCTTCTCACTCATGTTGTTGCAGGCGGTATCGGAGCTTTTCAAAGACATCGCTCGTATTCGGGGAGAAGACGTCTGATGTCTTACGATTTCATAGCGATTTTCATGTTCGCCTCGATGATGTTGATGCTGATGACCGGCCAGCGCGTGTTCGGGGCAATCGGTGCCGTTGCGGCAGCGTCAGCACTGGCGCTGTGGGGAACGGGTGGTTCCGATATTCCCTTCTCATCCGCCATGAAACTGATGAACTGGTACCCGCTGCTGACGTTGCCAATGTTTATCTTCATGGGCTACGTGCTCTCGGAATCGAAAATCGCCGATGACCTGTACCGAATGTTTCATGTCTGGATGGGGCCGATTCATGGCGGGCTTGCCATTGGCACCATTGGCCTGATGGTGCTTGTGTCGGCCATGAATGGTTTGTCGGTTGCCGGTATGGCCATCGGTGCAACCATCGCCCTGCCCGAACTGCTACGGCGGGGCTATGACAAGCGGATGGTGACTGGCGTGGTTCAGGCGGGTTCTTCCCTGGGCATCCTGGTGCCGCCCTCGGTAGTGCTGGTGCTATACGCCATGATCGCCCGCCAGCCGGTGGGGCAGCTTTGGCTTGCGGGCGTTGTGCCCGGGCTGATCATGGCCGTGATGTTTATCGTCTACATCGCCGTGCGTTGTCGCCTTCAGCCGGAACTCGGGCCTGTGCTGCCAAAAGAGGAGCGCCAGGTCAGCCTGGGCGAGAAGTTACGCCTGTTGCGTGCCGGGGTTCTCCCGGTGGTTATTTTTGCCTCTATGATGGTGCCGTTCGTCAAAGGTTGGACCAGCCTGGTGGAAAGTTCGGCCATCGGCGCCATGGCGGCATTCGTCGCGGCGATCCTCAAACGTCGGATGACCCGGACAGTGTTTGAAGCTTCCGTGCGACAGACGCTGGCCATTTCCTGCATGTTCATGTGGATCATCCTCGCCGCCCTCGGTTTCGGTGCGGTGTTTGACGGGCTGGGTGCCGTAAAGGCCATCGACAACCTGTTTACCGAGCAACTGGGTCTCAACCCCTGGATGATCCTGATCATGATGCAGTTGTCGTTTCTGCTGATGGGGACGTTCCTGGACGATACCGCAATGCTGGTGATTGTTGCGCCCCTATACGTACCGCTTGTGGCGGCCCTTGGTTTTGATCTGATCTGGTATGGCGTCCTCTATACGATTACCACCCAGATTGCCTACATGACGCCCCCTTTCGGTTACAACCTGTTCCTTATGCGGGCCATGGCGCCGCCTGAAATTTCCCTGCGCGATATCTACAGTTCGATTCTCCCGTTTGTCTGCGTGATGCTGGTGGCACTGTCGCTGATCATGGCGTTTCCACAGATTGCGCTCTGGCTGCCGGAGTACGTTTACAACAAGTGAACCGTCAACGTTTTTGGATGAACACGAATGTCGGGTAACACACCGGAGGCCGGCCGGCTTCCATAACAAGCGTCAGTCAAGGAGGTCGCCATGACCACAAGACGTAATTTTCTCGCATCAGCATCCGTAGCAGCACTGGCGGGGGCCGCCGCCTTCACGCCGCCCAGACTATACGCGCAGGAGCCGAAAATACGATGGCGGCTGCAAACCTACGCCGGGCCTGCGCTGGCAGAACATGTGGTCAAACCCGCGATCGACAGCTTCAACCGTATTGCCGGTAAAGAGATGCAGATCGAGCTCTATTTTGCCGATCAGCTTGTTCCCACGGGGGAACTGTTCCGCGCCATGCAGAAAGGCACGATCGACGCGGTTCAATCCGACGATGACTCCATGGCATCGCCCACCGAAGTCACCGTCTTCGGTGGCTACTTCCCGTTCGCCAGCCGCTATTCGCTGGATGTGCCCGTGCTGTTCAATCAGTACGGGCTCAACGAAATCTGGGACGAGGAATATTCCAAAGTGGGCGTGAAGCACCTGTCTGCCGGTGCCTGGGATCCCTGCCATTTTGCGACCAAAGAGCCGATTCACAGTCTCGCCGACCTCAAAGGCAAGCGTGTCTTTACCTTCCCAACCGCGGGCCGTTTCATGAGCCAGTTCGGGGTGGTGCCGGTTCAGCTTCCCTGGGAAGACATCGAGGTTGCGGTGCAGACGGGTGAGCTGGACGGTATCGCCTGGTCTGGTATTACCGAGGACTACACGGTGGGCTGGGCAGACGTGACCAATTACTTCCTGACCAACAATATCTCCGGTGCCTGGGCGGGATCCTTCTTCGCCAACATGGATCGCTACAACGAGCTTCCGGATCATCTCAAGGAACTGCTTAAACTGACCATGGACAGTTCCCACTATTACCGTCAGTGGTGGTATTGGGGAGGCGAGGCCAAACTGCGTACAGACGGCACGAAAATGGAGTTGACCACCATTCCGGACAAGGAGTGGGCAGAAGTCGAAAAGGCGGCGCGTGTGTTCTGGGACGAGGTCGCCCAGGAGTCCGAAACCAAGGCCCGGGTCGTCAAGATACTCAAGGAATACAACGAAAAAATGGAGAAGGCCGGGCGGCCCTATCGATACACCTGATGGGATCGCGGAGAAACACTGCGTTCAGTGGCGATCACTCCCGAATCAAGTCGTCACTGAACGCGGCGTCTTTCAGCTTAATTGATATTGTTATTGTGGAGCCGTGAGATGGCAGCTCAACTGTCTTTTAAAGAACTGAAAAAGTGTGTCGAAGACGGCACCATTGATACGGTCGTGGCGGCGATTCCGGATATGCAGGGGCGCCTGATGGGCAAGCGCTTCCAGGCCCAGTACTTTGTCGATACTGCGTGGGAGGAGAGCCACTGTTGCAAGTACCTTGTGGCCACCGATCTCGAAATGACAACGGTGGAGAACTACGCCTCGACCAGTTGGGCGGCCGGTTATGGCGACTATGTAATGAAGCCGGATCTGACCACCCTGCGCCGCCTGCCGTGGCTCGAGGGTACCGCCTTCATCCTGTGTGATCTGATTGACCACGTCACGCACGAGCCTGTTCCACACTCGCCACGGGCAGTCCTGAAAAAACAACTGGAACGGCTCTCGGCCATGGGGCTACAGATGACCACGGCCACTGAACTGGAATTTTTCATCTTCCGGGAGACTTTCGAGGAGATGCAAAAGCGTCAGTACCACCATATGACGCCCATCAGCCCTTATAACGAGGATTACCACATCTTCCAGACGACCCGCGAGGAAGATGTGATGCGCCCGATTCGCAACGGGCTCTACCAGGCGGGCATCACGGTTGAGAGCAGCAAAGGTGAGGCTGACGCAGGGCAGGCCGAACTCAACATCCATTACTCCGACCCGCTCACCATGGCCGACACCCACGTTCTGGTGAAGAATGCCGTCAAGGAAATCGCGTGGCAGCATGGACGCAGTGTGAGCTTCATGGCCAAGTGGAACCACAACGCCGCCGGGTCATCCAGTCATATCCACCAGGCCCTCTCGGACAGCACGGGAAAATCGGTGTTCTACGATCCCAGTGGCGCCCATGGCATGTCCAAAACCATGGAACATGCGCTGGCCGGGCTACTGGAATACGCGAACGACACCACCTTCTTCCTCGCCCCTTATGTTAACTCGTACAAACGATTTGCCGCCGGCACCTTTGCTCCGACCAGCACCGTCTGGTCCATCGACAACCGCACCGCTGGCTATCGCGTTGTTGCACCGAACACCGACGCCGTGCGGGTAGAGTGCCGCATTGGCGGTTCGGACCTCAATCCGTATCTGGCGCTGGCATCGCAGATTGCTGCCACCATCGCTGGCATCGAAGGCAAGCTCGAGCTGGAACCGGAATTCTCCGGCAATGCGTATGGCGCCGAGTCTGCGCGCAGCATTCCATCCACATTGAGAGCAGCCACTGAGTCCTTACGCGGCTCGACCATGCTGCGGGAAGCCATGGGCAACGACGTTATTGATCACTACGTGCGCTGTGCGGAGTGGGAGCAGGAAGATTTTGATCGTGTTGTCACCGATTACGAAGTCAAACGTGGATTTGAGCAGGCGTAGGACACAGCTATGAGCACTACCATTCAATGCATATCGCCCATCGATGGTTCCGTGTATGTGGAGCGGACAACGCTTTCCCTGGAAGCCGCGCGTGAGGCCGTCGCCAGGGCAAAAAACGCACAGCCGGCCTGGGCCGCCCTGCCACTGTCAGACCGGGTTCAACGGGTCCGCGACGGCATTGCCCGCCTGGGTGACATGAATGACGACATCGTCGAAAAACTGGCCTGGCAGATGGGGCGGCCCGTGCGCTACGGCGGCGAGTTCGGGGGCGTGGACGAGCGGGCCGGGATGATGGCGGATCTTGCGGAAGAAGGGCTTGCGTCCATCGAGATTGAAAACAGCTCGTCGTTTCATCGCTATATCCGGCGCGAACCCCATGGCACCGTGCTGGTTGTCGCGCCCTGGAACTATCCGTACATGACGGCGGTTAACACGGTCGTTCCAGCCCTGATTGCCGGTAACGCCGTGTTTCTCAAGCACGCGTCACAAACGCCCCTGGTCGGTGAGCACATGGCTGAGGCGTTCCACGCCGCTGGCGTCCCTGAAGAGATCTTCCAGAACGTGTTCCTGTCCCACGAGACCACGTCCGCGCTGATCGCGGAAAAAGCCTTCGGTTTTGTGAATTTCACCGGTTCGGTGAACGGGGGGCAGGCCATCGAACGCGCCGCTGCCGGCACCTTTACCGGCGTAGGGTTGGAACTTGGTGGTAAGGACCCCGGTTATGTGATGGACGATGCGGATCTGGAAACCGCAGTGGAGACACTGATCGACGGCGCCATGTTCAATGCCGGCCAGTGTTGCTGCGGCATTGAGCGCATTTACGTCGCAGAGAACCTGTTTGATGCGTTTGTTGAGAAAGCCGTTGCCATCGTCAGCGCCTACCGGCTTGGTAATCCACTGGACAGGGACACAACGCTCGGCCCGATGGCGCATGTCCGTTTTGCCGACCATGTCCGGGAGCAGACGGCAGAAGCCGTCGCCGGCGGCGCCCGGGCACTGATTGACCCCGAGCTGTTTCCTGAACAGGGCGGGGCCTATCTGATGCCGCAGATCCTTATTGATGTAGACCATTCCATGCGGGTCATGCGGGAGGAATCCTTTGGCCCGGTGGTCGGCATCATGAAAGTCAACGATGACGCCGAAGCGGTCGCATTGATGAACGACAGCGAATTCGGCCTGACTGCGTCTCTGTGGACCAAAGACATTGAGCGGGCCACGCGGGTGGCCGATCAGATCGAAACCGGTACGGTGTTCATGAACCGTTGTGATTACCTGGACCCGGCGCTTTGCTGGACCGGCTGCAAGAACACCGGTCGCGGTGGGGGGCTTTCGATCATCGGCTACCACAACCTGACGCGTCCCAAATCGTACTACCTGAAAAAACCGGCGATCTGAACACCGGATCAACAGACCACCCGATTTTATGACGAGGGGCTGACAATGACACTTTCCGCAAACTGGTCCTATCCCACGGATATTCGTTTTGGCGCCGGCCGTATTGCCGAACTCGGCGAATGCTGTAAGGAGGCAGGTATAACCCGACCGTTACTGGTGACCGACAGAGGGTTGGCAAGCCTTCCCATTACCCGGAACACACTCGATTTGATGGAGCAGGCCGGCCTTGGACGAGCCATGTTTTCAGACGTTGATCCCAACCCCACGGAAATCAATATGGAAGCGGGCAGAAAGGTCTACCTTGATGGTAACCACGACGGTGTGATCGCCTTCGGCGGAGGCTCCGGGCTGGACCTTGGGAAACTGCTGGCCTTCATGGCCGGTCAGACCCGGCCGGTGTGGGATTTCGAGGATATCGGTGACTGGTGGAAACGCGCGAATGCCGACGTGATTGCGCCCATCATCGCTGTGCCGACGACTGCCGGCACGGGGTCGGAGGTGGGGCGAGCCAGCGTCATCGTCAACAGCCAGACCCACGTCAAAAAGATCATCTTTCACCCCCGAATACTGCCGTCGATTGTTATCTCCGATCCGGAACTGACAGTCGGTATGCCGCCGTTCATTACGGCGGGAACGGGCATGGATGCGTTTATCCACTGTTTTGAAGCCTTCTGTTCGCCCAACTTCCACCCCATGAGCCAGGGCATTGCGCTGGAGGGCATGCGGTTGGTAAAGGAAAACCTTCCCCGGGTGTATGCGGACGCAGGTGATATCGAGGCTCGCGGGCAGATGCTGGTCGCCGCCGCCATGGGAGCTGTGGCTTTCCAGAAAGGCCTGGGGGCGACCCATGCGGTTTCCCATTCGGTCGGCGCGATCTACAACACCCACCATGGCATGACCAACGCCGTGGTATTGCCTTCGGTCATTACCATGAACCGGCCAGCGATCGAAAGCCGGGTCGACGATATTACCCGCTACCTGGGCATTGCCAATGGCTTTGACGGATTCACCCGGTTCATCATGACGTTGCGGGAATCGCTTGGCGTGCCCGAACGCTTGAGGGACATGGGTGTGGGGACGGATCGCATTGAGGAAATGACCAGAATGGCGCTTGAAGACCCCAGCGCTGGTGGCAACCCGGTGCGGATGACAACGGAGAACACGCGAGCTTTGTTTGAAGCGTGCATCTGATTGATCTATTGTCAGTTCTGGCTAAAACTCACGCCAAAAGGAACGCAAATGGCAACCAATCAGGACACCCACAGCAAACTCATCGGCTACCTGCTCTGGATCTTCGGATTCCTGGGCTCGCACCGGTTCTACTACGGCAAGCCGATCACCGGCACCATATGGTTCTTCACCCTCGGATTACTGTTTATCGGCTGGATTATTGACCTGTTTCTGATACCGGCCATGGACCGGGAGGCGGATCAGCGATTCCGGGAGGGTGAAGTCAGTTACAACATCAGTTGGATACTGCTGACGTTCCTGGGAGTGTTCGGAATTCACCGGATGTACATGGGCAAGTGGATTACCGGGGTTATCTACTTGCTCACCGGTGGCCTGTTCCTGGTGGGCGTACTCTATGATTTCTGGACGCTGAACAGCCAGATCTCGGAACGCAACCAGGAAATGAAGTTCAGCTAAGCCTCAAAGTCTGGCTGCCAGTGTTGCAGTATTTCGGGCTTGGCGGAACATTGGGGTGATGGTTGAACGGGCCTGCTTTTTTGGTTTTGGGGGAGTCGCCGCTTCAGGGGGTAGGGGTATTTTTTCTTTGGGAAAAAGAACTCGCTTCGCTCAGACACCTTTTTCCTGGCAGAAAAAATACCCCTACCCCCCAAATCGGCTTTTTTGACCTTGGCAAAGGCCTACCGGGGGTAACTCTCCGGTTACGCGGCGGCTGATTCCTTGTTGACTGCCGGGATTTCTACTCGGACGTTGTTGCCATCCAGCAGGACCGGGTAGGTTTTCACGGTCACCTCCTCATCTTCAAGGCACTGGCCGGTCTGCAGGTTGAAGTGCTGCTTGTACAGCGGTGAAGCAACGATCGGCTGCCCTTTCAAATCACCGGTAATACCCCGCGCCAGCACGTTCTTGCCGGTAAACGGATCGGTATGGCTGATGGCAAACAATGCCGGCAAACGATGAGGCAAATAAAACACCGCCACCGGCCCATCTTCAGTCCAGACTGCAACCCCGGACTCCGGCACAAGGTCCTCAACGGTACAAACAACCTCCCAGGAAGTGCGTGCTCTCATAACGTTCTCCAATTTGATTCCAGTTCATCTCACCCAAGGCGTTAATTCATCACCCAGTGGGGCCGTAAACAGCGAAAACTCGTGACCCGACCCCCGCGCTCCACCCCCGAGCCACCAGTCTTAAGCAGGCTCCCCCTCAAGCAAAGGCCGCCGCTGATACCGCTCAGTAGTCCACTCCTGAACCGGATCCTTCTTGGACGGCGCATTAACAAACTCCCGGAACCGCTTCCGCTTCTCAGGATCCTCAACGGCCGTCTTCCACTCACACTGATAGGTATCCACCAGATCCGCCATGTGCTGCTCCAGTTCCTCACCAATGCCCAGGCTGTCCTCCAGAACAACCTGCTTCAGATAGTCCAGACCACCTTCCAGGTTCTCCATCCAAACGCTGGTACGCTGCAGACGATCTGCCGTGCGTACGTAGAACATCACCACCCGGTCAATGGTGCGGATCAGCTCCTCATCGGACAGGTCAGTGGCGAACAGGTCGCCATGGCGCGGGCGCATTCCGCCGTTGCCGCAGACGTACAGGTTCCAGCCGTTCTCCGTGGCGATCACACCGAAGTCCTTGCTCTGGGCTTCCGCGCATTCACGGGTACAGCCGGACACGGCCATTTTTACCTTGTGAGGCGCGCGCAGGCCCTTGTAGCGGTTCTCCAGGGTGATCGCCATGCCCACGCTGTCCTGGACGCCGTAGCGGCACCAGGTGCTGCCCACACAGGATTTCACCGTGCGCAGGGACTTGCCGTAGGCGTGGCCGGTTTCGAAGCCGGCGGCGATGAGTTTCTCCCAGATTTCCGGCAGCTCGCTCAATGTGGCGCCGAACAGGTCCACCCGCTGGCCGCCGGTGATCTTGGTGTAGAGGTTGTATTCCTTGGCCACTTCACCCAGCACGATCAGTTTGTCCGGGGTGATTTCACCACCCGGAATGCGCGGCACGATGGAATAGGTGCCGTTCTTCTGCATGTTGGCCATGAAGGTGTCGTTGGTGTCCTGCAGCGGCACATGGTCGGTGGCCAGGATGTGTTCGTTCCAGCAGGTCGCCAGGATCGAAGCCACCGCGGGCTTGCAGATGTCGCAGCCATGGCCCTTGCCGTGCTCGCGGATCAGCGTGCGGAAGGTGCGGATGCCGTTGACCTTGACGATGTTGAACAGGTCCTGGCGGCTGTACGGGAAGTGCTCGCAGAGGTCCTTGCTGACTTCCACGCCGCGTTTTTCCAGCTCTCTGTCCACCACGTTCTTCAGCAGGGCAGCGCAGCCACCGCAACCGGTGCTGGCCTTGGTTTCGGCTTTCACGCCGGCAAGGTCGGTACAGCCCGCGTCGATCACGCCGCAGATATCGCCCTTGGACACGTTGTGGCAGGAGCAGATGGAAGCGGTTTCCGGCAGGGCATCCGGGCCCAGGGTCGGGGCGCCGCCCTGGCTTTCCGGCAGGATCAGGGTTTCCGGGTTCTCAGGCAGCTCAATGCCGTTCAGCGCGTATTGCAGCAGGGTGTCGTAGTGGCTGTTGTCGCCCACCAGGATGGCGCCTAGCAGTTTCTTGCCGTCTTCGCTGATCACCATGCGTCGGTAGTGGCCGGCCTGTTCGTCGTTGAAACGGATGTTGCGGGCGCCCGGTGTGGTGGCATGGGCATCGCCGATGGAGCCCACGTCCACACCCAGCAGTTTGAGTTTGGTGCTCATATCGGCACCGGTGAAGGCCGCTTCGGTGTCACCGTTCAAAACGGACGCCAGGGTGCGGGCCATGGTGTACCCAGGCGCCACCAGTCCGAAAATCTTCTCGCTCCACAGGGCACACTCGCCAATGGCATGGATGTGTGGGTCCGAAGTGGTGCACTGGTCGTTGATGACAATACCACCGCGCTCACCCATGGCCAGGTCACTGGAGCGCGCCAGGGCGTCCTGGGGACGGATGCCGGCGGAGAACACGATCAGGTCGGTTTCCAGGTGGGTGTCGTCGCTGAAGTTCATCCGCAGGCGGGCGTCCTCACCTTCAACGATCTCGGTGGTGGCCTTTTCGGTGTGCACCTGCACGCCCAGTTCCTCGATCTTGCGTTTGAGTAGGGCGCCGCCATCACTGTCGAGTTGTACCGGCATCAGCCGAGGCGCGAATTCCACCACGTGGGCCTCAAGGCCCAGGCTCTTGAGGGCGTTGGCTGCTTCCAGGCCCAGCAGGCCGCCACCGACCACCACGCCGGTTTTGACGCCGTCGGCACTGGCGCGGATGCTGTCCAGGTCCTCCAGGGTACGGTAAACGAGACAGTGGGGATGTTCGTTGCCCTTGATGGGCGGCACGAACGGGTAGGAGCCGGTGGCCAGTACCAGTTCGTCATAGCTGTAGTCGCCCATGAGCGTGGTGATGGTCCGTTTGTCACGGTCGATGCCGGTTACCTGCTCGCCCAGGCGCAGGTCGATGTGGTTCTCCGCGTACCAGTCGGCCGTTCCCATCGCCAGGTCGGCGTGGGTGGAGCCGCCGAAATAATCGGACAGGTGAACCCGGTCATACGCCAGCAGCTTCTCTTCGCCAAATACCTTGATGTCGAAGTCCGCCGCAGCGGGGGTCGCCACCAGCTGTTCCAGGAAATGGTGACCGACCATGCCATTGCCAATAACGATCAGGGTTTTCTTGCTCATGGTAATTCCTCTCTCTGTTCCCGGCCGCTTTACGCGGCTTCGCAGTAGTGCTTGCCAAAGGCCAGATGGGCCCGATAAGGGCTGATGTCATCGGCCTGTTGAATGCGTTCGCTGTACCAGGGGCCGTCGCTGGTTTCGCCGAACAGCACGGCGCCCGTGAGTTTCTGGTCGCGGATCAGCAGCCGGCAGTAGCGGTTGGTGTCGTAGTCCTGCCAGACCACGGACTCGGTATCAGCATCCGCTTCGGTCTGGCCGCAGGAAAAAATGGGAATGCCGCTGATTTTCAGGCGTGTCGGGATCATGGACGGCTCGAAGACAGCCGGGCTGTCGTCGTCGCATAACACCTGTGCCAGCACCTCCGCCTGTTGATAACCCGGCTCCACCAGCCCGAAGGTTTGGCTCTCAACCTGACAGCATTCGCCGAGCGCGTAGATGTGTGGGTCGCTGGTCTGCAGTTGCGGGTTCACCCGGATGGCCCTTTCGCAATCCAGGCCAGCCGCCCGGGCCAGTTCCGTATTGGGAGTAATGCCCGCGGCAATCACCACCAGGTCGGTGCTGATCAGGGTTTCGTCATCCAGTTGCACCGCGCGCACCAGGTTGCGGCCGAGCAGGGCAACGGGAGAAGTATTGGTGCGAACCGATAGCCCGCGTTCAGTCAGGGCGTCTTCCAGGAGCGCGCCACTGGCGCGGTCCAGTTGCCGGTTGAGCAGGTGGTTGCTGCGGTGCAGAACGGTCACAGCCATACCACGGCTACGAAGCCCCTCGGCCGCCTCCAGGCCCAGGAAGCCACCGCCAATTACAACTGCCCGGCGATGGCGCTGGCTGATGTTGATGAGCCTGCGGGTGTCCTGCAGGTCGCGGAAACCCATCACGCCGTCCAGGTGTTCACCGTCCAGGCCGAGACTGGCGGAGCGGGAACCGGTTGCGATAACCAGGCGGGAATAGGGTTGAACCAACCCGCTCTCGGTGCTGACAGTTTTCTCCGCGCGGTCGATGGCAATGACCGGATCCCCCTGGTGCACCTCAATATTGTGCTGCCGGTACCAGTCGGGTTGCTGCAGTTGCAGGCTGTCTTCGCTGGCATCTCCCGCCAGAACCGCCGAAAGCTGGATACGGTTGTAGGCCGGCGTTGCTTCACCGTTAAACACCACAATCCACTCGAACGGGTTCTGCGGCTGCGCGACGAGATTTTCGAGCAAACGCTGGGCTACCATACCGTGCCCGCAGATAACGAGAGTCTGTTCTTCCCCTGCGCTCATGATCGCTATCCCCTTACTGCCCAAACAAAAAAAGCCGGAGCATCTGATCCCCGAAGGGGCTCGATGGTCCGGCGCCAATGCCAACAACAATGATCTGATGGTCCGGCCGATCCGTGGCCGGGACGTTCTTCCCTGTCTCTATAGTAGCGAACGCCGTGCCAACACCGTTAATCCTTTATTTACAGTAAGTTGAGCGATGTCGCTTTGAGGCCGGCCCGAAAACCGTGCGCTCTGACAGGGCGACATGCACCGGATGAGTGCTTCTGATTGGCACGAGCTTCTCCGTTTGATCTCAGGCGATGCGGCGAACCGGGCTTTCCTCGCTTTCGTTACCCACATCCGGCAAATTGTCACCCTGCGCTGGCGCTTCAGCCTCGGCGGTTGGCTCCTCTTGCTCATCCTCGCCCTTGCCGGGGAAACGTTGCTTCTCGTAAAGGAAAGACAACACCGCCTGGCGGTAACGTACGTACTCGGGGTGATCGGCCAGGGTGACCCGGTTGCGGGGCCGTGGCAGCTCAATGTACAGCTCCTCGCCAATGGTGGCGGCGGGGCCGTTGGTCATCATCACAATCCGGTCCGACAGCAACACCGCCTCGTCCACATCGTGGGTGATCATGATCACCGTGCTGTTCAGGTCCTGCTGAATTTTCATCAGCGAATCCTGGAGATGAGCCCGCGTCAACGCATCCAGCGCCCCGAACGGCTCGTCCATCAACAGCACGCTGGGCTTCATCGCCAGTGCCCGGGCAATGCCGACGCGCTGCGCCATACCGCCAGATATCTCGCCGGGGCGCTTGTCGAGCGCATGGTCCATGTTGACCAGCTTGAGATTGTGAAGAATCCACTCCTTGCGTTCCGCTTTGCTCATGGATTTGCGGAACACCTGCTGTACGGCCAGTTCCACGTTCTCGTACACGGTCAGCCAGGGCATCAACGAATGATTCTGGAACACCACAGCTCGTTCTGGCCCCGGAGTGTTTACTTCGTGCCCGTCCAACACACAGCCACCACGGGTGGCCTGCAATAGACCGGCTACGATATTGAGCACAGTGGATTTTCCGCAGCCCGAATGGCCAATCAGTGAAACGAATTCGCCTTTACGGATTTTCAGGTCAATATTTTCCAGAGCAATAAACGGCCCTTCCTTGGTATCAAAGGCCATTTGTACATTAGTCAATTCAAGATGCGACTTACTCATAGCGAACTCCTCAAAACTTGCGGAGCCCGGGGTGACGATGGCCTCCCGGGACCGTCAAAAACATGGATGTTTTTGTCGAGCGTACATGGACGTATTCACCGCGTGTCCCGGGAGGCCATCGTCATCCCGGGCGGCATGCTCCAAGGTCAAAAGCTATTCGTTCCACGCCACTTTTTTCTGGATCAGCAGCATGATTCGGTCCAGCAGAAAGCCGATAAAGCCGATGGCCAGTACGGCAACCATGATTCGACTCAGGGATTCGCTGCCGCCGTTCTGGAATTCGTCCCAGACGAATTTGCCGAGTCCCGGGCTCTGAGCCAGCATTTCGGCGGCGATGAGGACCATCCAGGCAATACCAAGGGACACCCTAAGACCGGTGAAAATCATGGGTACCGAAGATGGCAGTACCACCTTCCGAACATGGGTCCAGAAGGATAAACGCAAAACTTTTGAAACGTTCAGCAGATCGGGATTGACTGCGGAAACCCCCACACTGGTATTAATCAGCGTCGGCCAGAGGCTGCACAAGGTGACGGTGATCATCGAAGTCAGGAACGACTTCTCGAACATCGGGTCATCACTGACGTAAGTTGCGGAGACCACCATGGTGACCAGTGGCAGCCAGGCCAGTGGGGATACCGGCTTGAAGATCTGGATCAGCGGATTGACCGCCGCCGAGAAATGCCGGTTCAGGCCGATGATGATACCCAACGGCACGGCAATAATGGTGGCCAGTACAAAACCCGCCAGCACCGTGCCCAGGCTGGTGAAGATCTGGTCAATAAACGTGGGCGCACCGGGGTAGTCGCGGATCTTTACTTCCGCGTCCGGGTTCTCGGCCAGGATGCGTTCGTTGCGCTCTTCCTGCATGGTCACAAACTGTGCCGCACGGTCCCGCTGGTTGTCGTGTTCCTGCCAGAGCCGGCCGGTCTGTTCCAGCACCTGGGCCGGGCCCGGGAAGGCGCCCAGGGAGGTTTGTACCTGGGGCGCGGCGATATGCCAGAAGCCCAGGAAAAGGATGATACCAATAGCCGGTAGCAGCAGCTGGCGGCCGGTTTCGGCCAGATTGACCCCGGACAGCTTGTCAGTCAGTGCACGGAGCCATCGTTGGCCTTGTGATAACGAGTCGGTGTGGCTGAGCGTTGTCATGTGATGTCTCCTGACACTCAATGCTTACGGGGTTTGCGAGCCTTTCAGGCCAATCTCGAAACTGTCGATGTAGGCGTTCGGCTCCCTTGGAGTGAATACCACGCCGTCGATCAGCTCACCTTGGTGCGGGCGGGTGAAGTTTTCCGCGTCCAGGTCCGGGAAATCCTCTGCACTAAGGGTGCCATCTTCAATCAGCGACCGGGCGGCCTCCTTGTAGATGTCGGCGCGGTAGACCTTGGCTGCGGTTTCCATGTACCAGTCGTCGGATTTCGGCTCCGGGATCTGGCCCCAGCGGCGCATCTGGCTCAGATACCAGATGGCATCGGAGGGATACGGGTAGGTGGCGTAGTAGCGGAAGAACACGTTGAAGTCCGGTACGTCCCGCACATCGCCTTTCTCGTATTCGAAGGTGCCGGTCATGGAGTTGGCGATCACCTCTTCATCAGCGCCCACGTAGCTTGAGCGGGAAAGGATCTTCACTGCCTCCTCGCGATTGGCGTTGTCGTTCTCATCCAGCCAGTGGGCCGCACGAATCAGGGCGCGTAGCAGGCGCAGGTGGGTGTTCGGGTTTTCTTCCGCCCATTCCTCGGTAACACCAAAGACTTTCTCCGGGTTGTTGGGCCATATTTCATAATCAGTGATTACCGGCACACCGATACCTTTGAAAACAGCCTGCTGGTTCCAGGGTTCGCCTACGCAGTAGCCCTGGATTGTGCCGGCTTCCATGGTGGAAGGCATTTGCGGTGGGGGAGTCACCGACAGGTGAACATCGGCATTAATAGTGCCACTGGTATCTCCCCGCTGTGGGGCGTAGAGGCCGGGGTTCAGGCCGCCGGCCGCCAGCCAGTAGCGAAGTTCGTAGTTGTGGGTGGATACCGGGAACACCATGCCCATGCGAAAGCGTTCGCCCTCGTCACGGTACTGTTCAATAACGGGTTTTAAAGCTGCGGCACTGATGGGGTGTGCGGGCTTACCTTCTTCGTTCTTGTCGATATGCGGGGTCATTTCTTCCCAGACATCGTTGGAAACGGTAATGCCATTACCGTTCAGGTCCATACTGAACGCAGTGATGATGTCTGCCTGGGTGCCATAGCCGATGGTGGCCCCCAGTGGCTGGCCTGCCAGCATGTGTGCACCGTCCAGGGTGCCGGTGACCACACCGTCCAGCAGTACTTTCCAGTTAGCCTGGGCTTCAAGCTCCACAAACAGACCTTCGTCCATAAAAAAGCCCTGCTCCCAGGCAATCGCCAGTGGCGCCATGTCCGTCAGCTTGATGAAACCCAGCCGCAGGTCCGGCTTTTCGGCCGGGCCGATCTCGGCCTGTGCCGTGCCAGTCCCTGCCAGTATGAGAAGCGTGGCCGCCAGTGTTTTCAGTTGCATGGTGCTCTCCCGGAGTTTGTCCCAGACAAAAAAATGCCTGCCCCCCGTTTCCGGGACGCAGGCGTCAATGCCTGATGTTCTTTAAGTTTTCATCACTGCCGTTTGACGGAACAGTGAATGCAAGATCGTCTCTATTAACTAAAGCAGTCTACGTGCCATATTTATAACTATTTGAAATTAAAGGAATGTCGAGAGAACTTCGGAAGTTCGGCGTCCCTATGCCCCGTTTTTAGTGGCTGTTTTAGTGCGTGCCGCTTCATTATTGGGCGGTATGCTGTCATCGCGGTTATCGGCCAGCCAGTCGTGCAGGTGTTCTCCCAGCAAGCGGTCACTGGCAACATCGACGGGGCCGTAACGGCCACAAAGGGTGAAGGGAAGCTGGTGCCTGCCCTCGGTTTTGCTGTCGATCACCGGCGAATCAATGCCCATTGACGCCGCTGCGCCCCGGAACAGGTCCGGCCGCACAACCCGTCGAAGCATAGGGCCGGTAACCGGGCCAAGTTGCCCACGCAACGTTAACCTCGTGGCCAGCCAGTGGGCCTGTGAAAGCCAGGGGAAGCTGGCAGAATGGCGGAAGAAATGCTGATGCAGGAGGGGGTGGAAGAGGCTGTATGGATGGTTGTCCAGCACATTGATCTGTTCGCCCAGGTATTCCGGCCTCGCAAGGATATTTCTCAACAGACCATGGTTGTGAGGGTTGTCCAGCCACTGACACGCGGCGAGCAAGGCCCGCAACACGTGCCTGTGCATGACATCATGCTGCTCGGTCCAGTCGGCGCGCATGCCAAGTACTTTTTCCGGCGCGTTCTGCCAGATCTGGTGGCCGGAATGAAGAATGCGCCCCAGCTTTTCATACTCCAACAGACTGTTCCAGGGCTCGCCAACACAACAGCCCTCGATCGCATCGGAGCGGAAAGCGTCCACCATCTGTATCGGTGATACCGGGATGATCTGTACATGCTGCTCCGCATCCGGCCCGGCGGATGCCAGCCAGTCCCGAAGCTGAAGATCGTGGCTGGACCAGGGCGCAACGGACGCCAGTCGGATTGGCTCTCCCCGGTCCTTGGCTACCCGTATCAACTCGCGGGCGGTGGCGATCGGGTTGTCCAGATCCGTCGATGAACGTACCAGTTCGTGATGCAACCGGTTGCTGAGGGTAATGCCATTGCCATTTCGACTCAGCACCATGCCCACGACAATAGGCACCTTGGGCCGGTCGCGCGCAAGGGACATACTCAGTGGCATCGGCGCCAGCATCTGGCCACCGTCCAGCAGGCCGAAGCTGACCTTGTCCCGCAGCGAAGCCCAGGAGCCTTCACGTACCAGCTCCACATCCAGCCCTTCAGCATCAAACAATCCCAGCTCACGTGCAACGATCAGCGGCGCACTGTCCAGCAGTGGTACAAAGCCAAGCCGGACATGAAATCCAGGGTGTTTGTGAAGTGGGGTTGGATTAACCATGGATGCTCCGTTGGATCGTGGGTACAGATATCACGACGCCTTTTGAATGGAGCCGCCTGAGCCTTGACCGCGGCGTTCAACCAGCGTAATAACCCGCTCCGCCATCACTGCCAGACGTTCACTGTGTTCCATGGCTGAACTACGCAGCATGCGATAGGCGGTTTCCTCGTCACAGCTTTCATGCCGCATGATCAGGCCCTTGGCTTTCTCGATGGTCTTGCGGTCCTCCAGCGCCGACCGGGTTTCCTCCAGCTCGGTGCGCAACGCCTGAAAGGATTCGAACTGCGCCACCGCCGAATCAATAATCGAGCGGACCCGCTCCGGCTGAATGCCATCGACAACGTAAGCGCTGACGCCGGCCTTCACAGCGGCATGGATAGTGGCGCGATCGCCGGGCTCGTCGGCGAAAAAGACGATGGGCCGCGGTGCATGGGTATTGAGGGTGCTCATGTTTTCCAGGGTGTCCCGGTCCGGTGAGTCCATATCTATGATCACCATGTCAGGCTGGTCACGGGCGACCGCAGCGGTCAAGCCAGTGGCATCCGGGCGTTGACGGATCACTTCATGGCCTTCGTGCCTGAGTGCCTGGCAGACCTGGCTTGCCCGTTCGGGGTCCTTGTCGATCAGAAGGATGCGAAGGGGATCTGGCGAATTCATGATGATTTCCTCAATTTAAAGGCGTTGGACGCCTTTCACTTACATCTGTCAGCGAACCTGTATAGCGGCTAGTGCAGCAATAACTCTGCCAGGGTGCCGGGAATTGCCCTGCGGTCAGCAAGGTAGCCAGTTTCTTCGCCCTGGCCACGGTGTTTTACACCCATTGAATGTGCGCCCTTGTTGGGCGTTTTCCTGGCTTTTGCACTGTTATGAATCCGGATGGCGGGTAATCAGGCCTCGCTCGGCCTCCCTCTAAACAGCCTCGGGCTGGTCTTTACGGGGAGTGGCCCTGGATTTGCAGGAGCACGGCGGGCTTTTTTGTGCGTGTAACACTCAGGAGATACCGTGGATTCATTGAAAGTTGGCCAGGACCCGGTCCAAACCACCTGCCCCTACTGTGGCGTTGGTTGTGGCGTATTGGCTTATCCTGACACCGATAAACCGGTTGCCGGGGATGTGGCCCACCCTGCGAACAAGGGGCGACTGTGTGTCAAGGGCACCAGCCTCCATGAAACCACCGGTCAGGACGGGCGGTTGTTGTTTCCAATGGTCCGGGGGCGCCGCAGTGACTGGGCGGAGGCGCTGGATGAGGTGGCCGGAACCATATGGGACAGTGTTAAAACCCATGGGCCGCAGTCAGTGGCTTTCTACCTGTCAGGCCAGTTGCTGACGGAAGACTATTACGTGGCCAACAAGCTCGCCAAGGGCTTTATACGCACACCCAATGTGGATACCAACTCCCGGCTCTGCATGTCGTCGGCGGTGGCTGCCCATAAGCGGGCTTTTGGCGCCGATGTGGTGCCGGGCTGTTATGAAGATCTTGAACTGGCGGACCTGTTGGTGCTGGCAGGCAGCAACGCCGCCTGGGCACATCCGGTGCTCTATCAGTGCATGAAAGCAGCCGCCCGCGAGGGGCGCCGTGTGGTGGTGATAGACCCACGCCGAACCGCCACCAGCGAACTGGCGGACCTGCACCTGGCCCTCTGCCCGGGCACCGATACGGTGTTGTTCAACGGCTTGCTGACCTGGCTGGCGGATAAGGGCGGGCTGGATGAGACCTACATTCAGGCACATTGCCAGGGTTTTGAAGAAGCCCTGAAAAGTGCGCGGGCGGCTGCCCCGAGTGTCGCGTCGGTGGCCCGGCAGTGTGATCTCCCCGCCGAAGATGTGGAAACCTTCTATCGCTGGTTTACCGACACGCCGAGGACCGTCACCGGCTTCTCCCAGGGGATTAACCAGTCCGTGGCCGGCACCGACAAGGGCAACGCCATCATCAATTGCCACCTGGCCACCGGCCGCGTTGGCAAACCTGGTGCCGGGCCCTTTTCCCTGACCGGCCAGCCCAATGCCATGGGGGGGCGGGAAGTCGGTGGCCTGGCCAATACACTGGCCGCCCACATGGATTATGACAGCCCCGGCGCCAGATCACGGGTGGCAGGCTTCTGGGGAACCGGCGCGGTGGCCGCCGGCCCCGGCCTTAAGGCGGTGGACATGTTTGAAGCCGTTTACCGGGGTGATATCAAGGTCATCTGGATTATGGGCACCAACCCGGCGGTCAGCCTGCCGGATTCGGACCGGGTGCGGCAGGCACTGGCGCGTTGCCCGACGGTGATTGTGTCCGATTGCGTGGCCCATACCGACACTACTGCCCATGCGGATATCCTGCTTCCCGCCGCGGGCTGGGGTGAAAAGGACGGCACGGTCACCAACTCGGAACGGTGTATTTCCAGGCAACGTTGCTTCCTGCCCTTGCCGGCCGAGGTAAAGCCGGACTGGTGGATCATGAGTTCGGTGGCGAAAAAGCTGGGTTTTGCAGAGGCGTTTGACTACGCCCAGCCTGCGGACATATTTCGTGAACATGCGGCCCTGTCGGCCCATGAAAACAATGGAGAACGGGCCTTTAATCTGTCCGGGCTGGCCGGGTTGTCCGACAGCGGCTATGACACCCTCGTACCGGTGCAGTGGCCGGTTCTGAAGTCCACCGGGCCTGACACAAGCGATTCTAAAAGGCTCTTTGCGGACGGTGGATTTGTCACCGATAACCATCGTGCCCGGTTCGTTGCCATAAACACTGTCCTGCCGGCACAGAAAGCCAGTGAGGACTACCCCATGGTGGTCAATACCGGCCGCATACGGGACCAGTGGCACACCATGACCCGAACGGCCAACACGCCACGACTACTGACCCATCGCTCAGAGCCGTTTGTGGAGATGCACCCCGACGATATGACGGCGGCGGGCCTGGCAGAGGGCCACCTGGCGAAGCTGAGCCTCAATGGCGGCCATTTTGTGGGCCGTGTGCGCAAGAGCCCCGAACAGCGGCGAGGTGAGGTGTTTATTCCCATCCACTGGAACCGCCGGTTTGCCTCCGATGGCGTGGCTACGCTGCTGACCGAATCGGTGACCGATCCGGTCTCCGGCCAGCCGGAAGCAAAGCACGGTCGCGCAGCGATAACACCCTTCCGTGTCAGTTGGCAGGGGCGGCTACTGGTTCGCCGTGACCGGCCCAGGCGCTGGCAATCGGATTACTGGTGCCATGTGCCGCTGAATCACTGTGACAGCTGGTGGCTGGCCGGCCTGCAACCCATTGACTGGCCTCTGGTAATGACAGACTGGCTGGGTGGTCCCGCACACCTGATGATGGCGGATGCGTCCCAGGGCCGGTTTCGGGCTGCCCGGGTGGTGAATGGACAATTGGAAGCGGTGCTGATGGTAGACCGTGAACCAGCGTTGATACCGGAGGCCGGTTGGCTGGATAGCTGCTTTGCCGAAGCACAGCTCTCTAAATCCAGCCGTCGCGCCCTGCTGGCCGCACGAGACGTGGATGTGGCAGATCCGGGCGCCATTATTTGCAGCTGCTTCCAGGTGGGTGAAAACCAGATAGCCGATGCAATCGCCGAAGGGGCGGAATCCGTCGAGGCCCTTGGCGGCCGACTCAAGTGCGGAACCAACTGTGGTTCCTGTATTCCGGAACTGCGCGAGTTAATCGAGGTATCAGCCCGCGAGAGCGCGTAGCAGCACCAGGGGTACCCGGTACCGTAAGCCGCGACAAGGCCCGGTGCCTTCCACGGTACAGGTTTTCCGGTTCACCCGAATGATCCTGCCTTCCAGCTGCCGTTTACCGGCGCCAAATCCCACGGCATCCCCTATCGCCCAGTTGGCGATGAGCTCGCGGGTGTCCGGCGCCGGAATAGGCTCATCGGGGACCGCAAGCCCTGCACCTTTGGCCTGAGTGGCGAGGTGATGCCTGGCGGCGTCAGCGCCACCGCTCGTGTGGAGTTCGTCCAGTATTCGGTAAAAGTGTCGATTGTGAACGGAGCCACGATAGCGCTGACCGGATACGTGCTGCAGCAGGTGTGCAAACTCGTGACAGCAGGTATGAGCCAGCAGGTTCAGGGTGGTGACCGTGCCGCCGAAATACAGTCGCTGGCGGATTTCCCGCCCGGAAAGCCAGCCGGCCACCGCATCGGGCTGGTGCTTGGCCATGATCATGCGTTTGCCGTAGGTAATCTGGTGCTGTTTCAGGCGCGGGTCAAATCGGTGATAGGTGGCCTGGCCAGAGCCAACCCGGCATAGCAGGGTTGTGGCAGGCAGTTGATCGCGAACCCACTGTTTGGCAGGTGACCAGAGAACCTCTTCGGTTACGGCACACATCAGATTGCCAAGCTGAATGGCATTATTTGTGGAAATGGTCATTCTGGGCGAGCCTGGATGTGAGTCTTCTGCCGTGAATCGATTTGAACACGCCAAGGGTACCTTTCGATTTGCCAGTTTGCTATGGCTCAGATGCTATGTATTTGAAACCAAGAAACGGCGAGCTGGTAATTCGAGCCGGCAAGCTGATGGACTACGCATAGAATATGTCAGGTCGACTAATTTGAAATCTTTGCGCCATTAATGCGTATCGACGCTGAGCTTTCAGTTGGCCCCTGGAAGGTAATGAGAGACTGAGCTTGGTTGTCGGGTACGATAAATACGGTCCGAAAATCTCCCTGAACTACTCCAAATACCTGTGCTTCAGGAATTTTCTCTATCCAAACTGGTTTGCTAGAGCCCTGATCGGCGCTTTCAAAGAGAGTCATTGATGTGTCGATTGCTGAACCCGAGCTTACGGTACTAGGAATCTCATCTGATTTGACGAAACCTATGATCCGATTGTTTCTCAGAAAAAGAAGTTCACCACTCCTTACCCTAACAGAGGAGAACATCTCATTTGGCACTTCTATAGACAATTCGCTATATGGTTGGATGATCAGTGAAGAATGGGATGCGCAGCCCGTGAGCAAAAGTACAAATGCTAAAGCTAGACCTATCCTTGGCATGGTGGGAGTCTCATCTCAAAGTCGTTTCGATAGAGGATCTGAATTGGCCAGAACGCACATTCCGACACAGCCAGCTTACCCTCACTTCGTTCTGCAGAAAAGGTTTCCCTGCCTCGCGAATCAGGCGTAAAGCCCATTTCGTGATCCTGTGCGTTGGCCGAAGAACGCCTTCATGATGGCTCTGATTTTATCAATGTCTTCGGCTGATAGTTGACTATTCATATTTTCATCCTTGAAAATAAAGGGCCCCCGCAGGGGCCCTTGTTAGGTGATTACCCCTCGATCGGCGAACGCCAGTCGTCCGCACCGGAAGTACCGGCAACAGCGTGTTCCCAGGTCACTTTACGGTAGGACAGGGACGCAGTTACCAGCTGGGTGAAGTCAGCGCTGGCGGCGTCCTGGCAGTGCGGCATGTTGCAGTTGATGTCGATGATGGTGGCATCTTCCAGGATGGTGGAGAAGAAGTGCTCCTGCTTGCCCTCAACAGAGGTGCGGTACCACTTCAGCTCAACCTTCGGCAGCATTTCACCGGAAGCCAGGGCGTTGTACATAAGCGGGGTTGCTTTGTTCAGCGCAGAGGTGAACTTGAAAGGCTTGTGAACGCGCTGACCGGAAGGCTGACCGGACTGGGGATCCGTCGGAACGGTGACAACGTGGCTGAATTCCTGGACCAGCACTTCGTCTTCGTGGCCTTCAACGTAGATGTTGCCTACGGAATCGGAAGTGAATGCGCCGGCGGTGATGTTGCCCTGAGTCTGGCCTTCGATGCTGATATAACAAGGAGTTGGCATAGTCTGCTCCATGACGTGTGAATGAGTAAATGTCCTCGGGTTTTCCCTGGACACTTATCAGGTAACAAACGTCGTGCCAGAAACTAAAACCTCTTTAATAACAACGAGTAGCGAATTTTCGGTCAGTGCTGGAAGGCTGGGCGGGCAATCGGTTGCTGGCTGTGAGGCGAGATCTTGCTGGGCAGGCAAAAAATTGCTCAGCGCAAGCTGAAGCGAACCGGCAGCGCATAGGTGAAGGTTTTGCCTTTCATGGATTCCGGCACTTCCGGCAAAGGTTCGGCATCCTTGAGCATATCCAGTGCGGCATCGTCCAACAGCGCATGGTCTGAAGATGTGCGCAGTGAGTGCTGGACCAGGGTGCCGTCACGGCTGAATTCGAACACCACCACTGGTGCCCCTTCCTGCCCCAGGCGGCGGGCACGGCGCGGATATTCATAAAAACGGCTCAGATGCCTGCTCAGCTCCGTGAGGTAGCGGTCGACGTCGGAGGACTCGCCGGCACTGAGCTCCACCTGCTGGTTGAGGCTCTCTTCCTCGGCGGTGTTTTCCGTGACCTCCTCGGAGACGTCGTCGGTCTGGGGTGCTTCGACCTGAGCGACCTGTTCCGGCTCTGTCACTTCAGGTTCCGGTTCAGGCTTTGGTTCGGGCTCAGGTTGCGGTTCGGGCTCGGGTTCCGGCACGATTTCTGGCTCTGGCTCTGGCTCTGGCTCTGGCTCTGGCTCTGGCTCTGGCTCTGGCTCTGGCTCTGGCTCAGGTGTGGGCTCCGGGGGTTGTTCCTGTACTTGGGGTTCGGGTGGTTGGGGTTCCGGTGTGCCAGCCAGCGAAATCCTGATGGCGGGGGCGGAATTGACGGCTGAGTCCCCCAGTGGTTTCAGTTCCGGGATTCGCTCGGGCGCAGCAATGACCACCACGATAGCAGTGATAATAATGGAAACGATCAGAAGCAGGCTGCGGACGGTCTTACTGGCTCCCATCAACTGGCGGGCTCCGTCAGCAGGATCACTTCCCGGTAGCCGTTTTCTTCCAACACACGAAGAAGTGACTCCAGGTCAGACATGGCAATGTCCCGCTCCGCGGCAATTTTCAGCGGGGATTCATCGTCGGGGGCAGGCAGCACGTCTGGCAGGCCTTGTGTCGCCACAGGGCGGCCATCCACCTTCCACTCTCCATCCGCGGTGACGGTGAGGTCGGCGTGGGGCTGCTCATTTCCGATCTGTTGCCCGCTCCCGGGAAGGTCCGGTAAGGGCGTGTCTGATAACTGTCCGGCCACGATGAAGAACATCAGCAGCAGGAAGACCAGGTTGATGAGCGGCAGGAGGGCATCCTCCAGCCGTTCCATCAGGGACTTGCCCGAGGTAACCGGCGGTGGAACCAGGTCCGTCATGGTTGCTCCGCAGCCGCTGGAGAGCGCTTCCAGTGAGTGGTGATGCCACTGTCGGATAGCTGGCTGTAGGCCTGGGTGAAATCGGTCAGTTGCGTGGCGGATTCCGTTGCCAGGTTGATTTCGCCCACGCCCCCGGCCCTGAGTCTGTCGACCAGGGCCTCAATCGCGTAGGCTTCTCCCTGCCATAGGGCCTGCCCGTCACGCTGGATAACCACTTCCGGAATGGGTTCACCGGTCACGGAACTGGTATCGCCCGTGCTGTTACTCAGTTCCATAAAACTGACCGGCAGCAGCCTGCTGGTGAGCATGAAGAACACCAGCAGGATGAAGACCACATCAATGAGAGGTGTTATACGGATCGGGACAGGGCGCCCCGGGCGCGGTTCAACCAGTTGCATTGGCCAGACGACCCTGGTGCCCGTCTTCGGAATAGTCCGCCATGCGTCGGGATCTGGCGCCGGTATCGGATACGGATTCGTCGCGCGTTTCGACCGCTGCGGGGCTTTCCTGCGATGTGACCGGTACCGAGATGACAGTAACCAGTGCGCTGTTAATGGTTTTCTGGATGCGACGCAGGCGGAACTCGATCCATGCCGCCAGGGCGGCAAAGGGAATGGCGATCACAAGGCCGGCTGCCGTGGTGGTAAGCGCTTCGTAGATACCGCCACTCAATTGGGAGGCATTGGCGCGGCCTTCGGTGGCCGCCATGGCGCCAAAGGCTTCCATCATGCCCAGGACAGTGCCCAGTAGACCCAGTAGCGGTGCCAGTGCGGCAATGACCTCAATGATTTTCAGTGGTGCCTCGAAAGGTTCCAGGGCGTCATGGGCGTCCCTGGCCACGGATTCCCTTATTTGCTGGGAATCGGTATCGTCCAGGCGAGCGTTCATGGTGTTGACGATCAAGTGGTGCAGCGGGTTCAGCTTTGCATAACGGCCAGCACGTTTTTGCAGCTGTTCAGGTGTACTGCTGCCGGGCTTTTGTTGCCATTCTTTAATGGCGTTTTTAAGTTTTGCGGTAAACCTGGGGGCAAAAAAAGTGCCAAATAACATGAGGTAGATAAAGGTAACAACACCTGCCAGGGCGATTGCCAGCAAGACAATCATGACGGGGCCGCCCATTTCCAGCAGCTGACTGACCGGGCCGGCACTGATTCCGGTGGTGTCGGCGAGCAGGGACTCGGACATCGGGAAAACCTCGGTTGGGAAAACAGGTCTAAATAATAACGATTATCATTGAAATTGCAAGTCCTGTAACCTGTAAAGAGCTAAGTCTCTGTTAAGCTTATGTCTATGAAAGTTTTCAATTGCAGATACCTTGTCCAGTGAGTAACAGGCATTTAATCCTGGGGAAATTGAACCTGGCCCCATTCAGCAGCAGCCTCGAATCAGGAGCCATGCCGCCGTGTTGATAAAACGCTGGCTTGCCAGCCTGGTGAATCGTGCTGTTGCTTTTGTGGTCCTTGCCATTGTGCTGGCGGCTATTATCGTGGCAGTGGTCAGTTCCGTGGTCAGTCGCTCTGAACTGGAAGCACAGACAAGGGAGCAGGTGGAAACCATCGCGGAACTGGTTGCCGGCGACCTGGATGTCCGTCTGCAGCAGCGTCGGGATACTCTGACGCATGTTGCGGAAGGGTTTACCATGGATGAGCAGGTGTTCCGCGACCGTGCCCGTCTCCTCGTCAAGCGCGAGATTGCCCTTCAGCACATGTTCGATGGTGTTTACCTGTTCGACGCCAGCGGCAAGGTTATTGCTGAATATCCGGAAAGCTATCGTCAGACAGGACTGGATATCAGTGGCCGTGACTATTTTCGTCAGACATCAAGCCAGCTCACGTCGGTCATCAGTGAACCCTATGTCTCCAATTATCGGGACCGCCCCGCCATCATGATGACGGCACCAATTTTTGATCATAACCAACGGTTTATAGGCGTGCTGGGAGGCACGGTTTTTCTTGCCGGGGATAACTTCATGGAAGATATGAGCAACGTGCGTATCGGCAAGACAGGGTACGTGAGTATTGCCACCCGTAGCGGCATTACACTTGCCCATGGCCGCACCGGGGAATCAATGGTGCCCGTGAGGCTTGAAAATCAGGGGCTCAAGAGTGCCATGGCGGGGTTCGAGGGGACGGTACATACGACAATTAAGGAAGACACAAACGCGATTATGTCTGTGCGTCAGATGTCCCAGGTTCCCTGGTTTGTCACCGCTGTGTGGCCGGCAAGGGAAGCCTATGCGCCGATAAGCCGGCTGACGGACAGCTTTGTTCAGGTGTTGCTGATTGTGATTCTGGTAATGGCGCCGCTGGCACTGTTGGTGTTCCGGCGACTGATGGCGCCCTTAAGAAAGCTCGGCTTCCAGATCAGTGAGCGCCATTTGGGGATTCGCACTGAACCGGTGGATATTGCCGGTGGAACGGAAATCCGCCAGGTGGCAGAAACCTTCAATACCGTAATGGAAGAGCGGGATGAAGTGCTGGCATCGCTGGCTGAACGAGAGGCGTTTTTCCGCTCGCTTACCCAGAGTGCCCCGATCGGAATTATCCAGACTGATGTGCTGGGCAGGATTGAATTTGTAAACCCGGCCTTTGAGCGGATTATTGGTGTTGACTCCAGTGACCTTCAGCATGCCCCCCTTATTGAGGGTGTCTACGAGGAAGACCGGGCCGGCACGGTGGAGGCCAGGAAGGAGGCGCTTCGCAGTAAAACCGTGTTCCGGGGCCGCTTCCGCCTGAAAAGCCGTAGCGACCGGCAATTGGTGTGGGCGGATGTGATGACGGCGGTCATCGAGACGGAAGAGCGATCACTGGGCACCATCACCGTTGTTAGGGACATCACCCATGAACTGGAAATCGAAGCCGAACTGGCTGAAGAACAGCAGCGGGCGGACAGCATTCTGGGTGTGTTGCAGGAAGGCGTACTGATGGTGGATGTCGATGGCATTATTCGTTATGCCAATGATGCCGCCTGTGGTTTCCTGGGTCAGGCTGGTGGTTGCGAACAGCAGAATTTCTTCCAATTGGTCTCCATCGAGAATGAAAACCGCCGTTGGGAAGCTGATGAGTTCCTGCGCAGTGCCGACGTGGACAGCCTGTATGCCACGCTCAGAAACAGTGCCGGGCGAACCTTTGATGTGGACCTGACCATGCTGCACCTGCGCCGGGGCCGTCACAATCACCGGTTGGTGTTTGTGATCCGGGATGACAGTGAGCGCCGTCGTGAAGAGGAGCGGCTGTCCTGGGAAGCAACCCATGACAGTCTGACCGGCTTGCTCAACCGCCGGGCCTTCAATTCGTCACTGGTCAAGTGCCTGACCGAGGCCAATAAAGCCACGGTTGCCAGCATCCTGATGCTGATTGACCTGGACTACTTCAAACCGGTCAACGATGAAGGCGGGCACTTGTTGGGGGATGACTTGCTTGGAAGGCTGTCGGACCTGCTCAGAACATCAGTGCGCCAGTCGGACACTGTGGCGCGGCTTGGGGGCGATGAATTCGGAATCATTCTGCCCGCCTGTGGCATGGAGCGAGCAGCGCAACTTGCCGAGACAATCCGAACCGGGATCGAGTCCCTGCGCCTTGAGCAGGACGGTAAGTCATTTGGGGTGACTGCCAGTATCGGCCTTACGGAAATGTGTGACGCCGACTCCGGGCCCCGTGAGGTTGTTGCTCGTGCCGACGAGGGCACCTATGCTGCCAAGGCTCAGGGGCGCAATCAGGTGGTTACGGTCCCTCTGCCTCCGCGGCATTGACCGAACTGATCACCACCAGCCCGCGGAACCTCCGGCCTGCCATAGAAGTCGCAAGGCAAGAAGGGTCAGCAGCAGGTTGAAAATGCGGCTGAAATGTTGGTTGCTCAGGGATTTGAGCACATGAAGTCCCAACCAGGTGCCGGCAAAGCCGAACCCGATCATGGCCAGAATGAATGGCAGCCAGTCCCGGAAAACAAAGCCGGCCAATCCGAACACCAGTGCCTTGGGTGCATGCTGGAGAGTCATGGCCGTGGCGAATGTGGCGACGGTGGTGAAGCGGTCGGTGTGCATTTGTTTGATAAAGGAAGCCACCAGGGGCCCTGTTGCCCCCACAAACAGGGTGATGAAGCTGGTCAGCCCGGAGGCGAGGAATATCCCCACGCTGCCGAAGACGCCTCGCGGTAGGGCCGGCCCCCAGCAAAGATAAAGCACGAAAAGGCCAATGGTCAGTTGCCAGAGGTGGGGGGGCAGGTCGACCAGCAACCAGGCACCCAGCCCTGCCCCTACCAGCACCCCCGGAGCAAAAGCCGCAATCGCTTTCCAGTCGGTATGGCGCCAGGTCAGGGTTGCCCGCCCGGCGTTGGAGCCGAGCTGGATCATGCCGTGGACGGGTATGATCGCTGTTGGTGGTATCCAGAACGCCATCAGCACCAACAGCAGAACGCCTCCTCCGGCGCCCAGGCTGGCTGTAATCATTGACGTTACGACAGAGCTCAGCAGCAGAAAAGCCGCTGTTGCCGTGCTCAGACCTTCGGGGATCAGGGTGAGTTCCAATACTTGCTCCGGGAATTACCGGCAGAAACGAGTGTTATCGAGGCGTGCGGTTTCGCACAATGCCTCCGTGGCCAGTTGAACGTCCGCCACATAATACAGGGATGCCAGCCCGAAGCGATCCCGCCCGAGGTTGTGGAATACCATGCCAAAGGCGATATCACCGGCGCTGAATTTGTCATGCTCCCGGGCAAAGTAAGCGGCAGGCTTTGAGAGGGTTTCCCCTTCCAGCAATGCCTGCACCCGGCTGGCGCCGCCATGGTAGGCCTGGACCAACAGCAATGTGAAAAGCTGGTCGCGTTTTTCGTCGGGCAGGTGACCGAAGCGTGCTTCGAACGGCGACCTAAGATTACGGGCGTTCTGATTCAT
The DNA here is from genome assembly GCF_029207565.1 of Marinobacter iranensis. GTDB lineage: Bacteria > Pseudomonadota > Gammaproteobacteria > Pseudomonadales > Oleiphilaceae > Marinobacter > Marinobacter iranensis. Next base: position 110,237 of record NZ_JANCMW010000010.1, read on the forward strand.
CAGTCTGAGGGCGCAATCAATCTGGGCAAGCCGGTGCCAGTGGTTGGCGGGTTTGATGCGGCAGTCATTGAGGGCGGGGGGTGATAACTGAAGTATGCCCTTGGCGTTGGCAACCGAGTGTGCCCGTTGCTGACCGCTGCTCTCGATCAGCACCTGCCCACCCAGGTATTTTGGCAGCGTTGTCGGCAGGTCGAGCCGTTGTTGCTGTTCCCGAAGGTTATAAACGTACATCAACGCATCATGCAGCGGCTTTGGGGCGTCCTGCGTGGCAAAAGACAGGTCGTCCCAGGCGCCCCAGATCAACTCGGAAGGCAATGTGCCCAGGTAGCGGGCAACGGCTTCGTCCAGGTTCACATGGGGTTGGCGGCAGGACAAGGCGAATGGGTAGCCGGTTGTCTCCGGCCCGCCCGGTGCCCAGGTGTCGGCGCGGCCACTGTCCGCGAGGGAGCGCCTTGTGTTGTTCAGGCGGTTCTGGGTGGCCTCGCGGTTGTCGCCATCGTCAATATAGCCAAGGAACTGGCCGCGCATATCGAAGAGGATATGCCGGTCAGCCTCTGCGCAGTACCCGGTCTCCTTCAACACCCAGCGCCGGATGGTGGTAATGTTCCGGTAGACCCCCTGGCTGGTCCAGTATGGGGAGCTGCGGACAACGCTGGTCCATTTATCGGCAGGCTCGGGCGTCTGTTCACTGGCCTTGGAAATAGATGCGATAATAGGTGTGACTATTATAACGACAGCAAGTGAGCAACGTCTGAGGCTCTTGTTCATAAACACCAGTTCCCTGAATCTCCTGACAACAGAATAACAAACGGAATCCATCATGAAGCAATCCGAATACCTCCGGTACGACGCGGTGGCGCTTGCCGACCTGATCCGCCGTGGAGAAGTCTCAGCCAGCGAAGTCTGCGAGGCGGCCATTGAACGAGCAGCGAGCGTGAATGCCAAGCTCAACGCCATCTGTCACCCCCAGTTTTCCGATGCATTGGGTCAGGCCTATACACCGGATAGTACCTTCTCCGGCGTTCCCATGCTGCTTAAAGATCTGGCCCAGGAACAGCAAGGCCAGCCCTGTACCTATGGCAGTCGGGGCCTGAAACACAACATTGCGCCCCGTGATTCGGAATTTGTCCGTCGGGCACGGGCTGGTGGCCTGGTGTTCCTTGGCCGAACGGCGACGCCGGAGTTCGGGCTCAAGGCCGTCACCGAGTCAAAACTTTGGGGGCCATCCCGTAACCCCTGGAACACAGAGCTGACGCCGGGCGGGTCCAGTGGCGGTTCTGGTGCTGCCGTGGCAGCGGGGATTGTGCCCATGGCCGGCGCCAACGACGGTGGCGGATCTATTCGTATTCCGGCTGGCTACAACGGTCTGTTCGGCCTGAAGCCTTCCCGCGGCCGGATATCCTCCGGGCCGTTTACCGGAGAGGCATGGACCGGGGCCTCGACCGATCACGTGGTCACCCGTACTGTTCGTGACAGCGCGGCCATGCTGGATGTGCTGGCCGGCCCGGCAGTGGGAGATCCGTTCATTATCGCGCCGCCAGTCGCTCCATACGCCGAGCTGATGCAGCAGGCCCCCCGGCGGCTCAAGATTGGCGTCTTCACGTCATCGCCCTATGAAACCGACGTGGCTCGGGAATGCGTGGATGCCGTCGAGGACACGGCGCGCACGCTGGAGAACCTTGGACACCAGGTGGAGTACGCCCGCCCGGAGTTTGACGGCATGGCACTAGCCCGCTGTTACCTGGGCCTGTATTTCGGCGAAGTATCCACCCTTATGGGCCGGGCTAAAACCCAGTTCGGCGCCCGCGACGACGATTTTGAGCTGGATACCCGGTTGATCGGCATGCTGGGGCAGTCCATGCCGCTACCGGATTACGTGCGACGCCGCCAGCAGTGGAACGATTTTACCCGTGCCCTGGGTGCGTTCTTCCAGGGTTATGATATGTACCTGTGCCCGACCGCCGGCCAGTTGCCGGCAAGAATTGGCGAGCTGGACACGCCGGCCCATCTGCAGGTAGCGGCCAGACTGATGTTGATGCTGAAGGCGGGAAAAATGGTGCACCGCAGCGGGCAAGTGGACCAGATGGCGCTGGAGAGCCTGGCCCGCACGCCATTCACCCAACTGGCCAACCTGACCGGCACGCCTGCCATGTCGGTGCCGCTGTATTGGACAGCGACAGGTTTGCCGGTTGGTGTTCAGTTCGGCGCTCCTCATGGCGATGAGGGCACCCTGTTGCAACTGGCAGCCCAACTGGAAGAAGCCAACCCATGGTTTGGCCGCTATGAGCTGCTGGAGGCTACGCTCTGAAACAATAAATGACGTATTGTGATCCGCGAACACGGCATCCACGTTTATCTTTATGGCAGGAACAGGCTATGCTGTGAGTCAGGGAGAACCCATTCTCTCTGAAAGACCCTGATGGCATCGAGGAGGCGAGCGTATTATGAACCAACCGATGGCAATCGACGAACTGGTGTCTGTAGCACAGGCTGAGGCCATGGGGGAGCTTGATGCCCCGATGATGGCTATCGTTCTGTCCAGTGAACAAAGCTACGACTTGCCCATTAACTCTCTTGAAACCGATGCCGACAAGGCCCGCTGGGGACTGATCCTCCGCGCTGCCCGTGAGCATGTGGAAGCCGATGCGGTGGCTGTGCTTTACCCGGCGTGGACCACCATCCGCAATAAAAAACCGGCGAAGGCCGATGCCGTGGCAGAGGAAGTACGCGCGGCTGATGCGGCTGATGACAGCGACGATGACCCCCTGCGCGGTGAGGACCCGGCAGAGCCCATCGACACTCTGTTTGTCCAGTTGCATACTCGCGACCGGATTTACTGGCGCGGCTTTGAGCAGATTCGCGATCCCAAGCACCAACGGATCATCGGATTCCGCCGCATCAAGGCCCTGTCCACGGAATACGGTCGTGACGAAGCACCGTCAGTAACCTCCTGGCTGAACACCCTGTTTGAGCCGCTGCCCGATGAAGGCGAGGAAACCGAGGTGGACATGGAGCTTGCGGATCTGCTGGATGAACCGGAGGTCAGCGCAGCCCTGTATCCACGCCAACTCCGTGCCCTGCACTGATTAATCTGCCCTTGATAGCCCCGGAGTCGAAAGGCACCGGGGCCCGGCTCAGATGGCCATCGCCCTCTCGGCAACCCAGTACAGGCTGATCGCACCCACCGCGACCAGCACGATCGGAACGACCGCCCTGCCGTAAAGGTGTGTTCTACCGCAGAGGTAGAGCAGCGGGAAGGCAATAAGCAGTAGCCCCAGTTGCCCGAGCTCCACACCAATATTGAAACCGGCGAGGGCAAGGACAGTCTGCGAAACGCCGCTGGTGAGGTCCCCCAGCACGCTGGCAAAACCGAACCCGTGCACCAGCCCGAATCCGAAGGCCAGCTTCCAGGTTTTCCTGCCCAGTATCGACCAGGCCACGTTCACGGCTGCGATCGCTATGGACAGGGCAATGATGGTCTCCACCCAAGCAATGGGCAGACGCACCACGCCGAGGGCCGCCAGCGCCAGCGTTACTGAGTGAGCGACCGTGAACGCGGTGACAATGCCGGTCAGCTCCCACAGGCGCTGTTTCAGCCCGGCCGGGGGCTCTCCTTTCGTGTTTCTCATCGTTGCCGGTAGCATCAGCACCAGCAGGAACAGGATGTGGTCAAGGCCGATGAGTAGATGGACGACGCCTTCGTACAGGAAGGTTCCGAACAGCTGCAGACCTCCGGGGGAGTCTTCGACAGAGAGTGAAAAACGTCGGCTGTCGGGCCCTACCACGCCCAGAGTGCTGGCGCCATCAGTCTCCAGGCTGATCAGACCACGATGCAGAGGGTCTTGTGAGAACAACAGGTTGTAATGGAGGCTCGTGGGCGCAGTGTTCTCTGGACAGCTGATGCTGTACCGCCCGGCCGCATACGGTCCGTCGCTATGGCTGGAAAGACCCCACTGCTGGCCTGTCAGGCGGCAATCACCGAGGGAATTGGAGAGGGTAATGCCCTGCTCCAGCCATCGTGTAATCTGACCTCTGCTTGCCCGGAATTCGTCGCCGCTGAGTTGGTGATCCCCGTTTCGATCCAGCGGAAAAGCCACTGCAAGGTCTCTGAGCGCCACGTCTATGCGTATTTCGCCTCGGTCCTGATTCAGGTAGATAAAGCTGTCGCTGGCTTTGTGGGCCAGTGCTGTGCCGGAGACGAGTGCCAGCATAATAAGCGATACGGTCAGGCTAACCCGTTGTTTGAAGCGCTTCATGAGCCAGCCTCCGGATAACGGGCATCTGATTGCCCGTGTTTGTCCAGCCAGGTTCTCACTTTTTGGGCTGGCTGCTCATCACCCGCTGCACGGGCAGCCCGCAGAAGAAGCCGGGTATCGAGTGGCTCGCGCTGGCTGCGCCAGTTATCAGCGGCAAAGGTCAGTGCCGTATCGGCGTCGCCTTCTATATCAAGCTGGAAGCGCGCCATGTCTCGCTGGTGCAGCAGGTTGCCGCGCCAACGTGCTTCCGCGAACCGTTCCCTGAGTCTTTCCGCCAGCGCTTCTGCCTCCGGATGCCCTGAGCGAGCCATGGCGATGGCGCGCAGCACAGCCAGCGAATCCACCTGCTCGTAGCCTTCGGTTAATGCCAGTGTACGGTCGGCCTGGTTCCGGCTGAGATACCAGTCCGCTAACTGGGCGCGGGTATAGAGATCGTCGGGACTGATGCGGAGTATCGTCTGCCAGTGATCGGCTGCGGCGGGGTTGCCCATCTGCGCGGCGATATCCCCCAGGGTTCCTTCTGCCCAAAGCTGACTGGTGGTATTGGTGCTGGTGCTCTCTGATTTTTTCTGAAGGGCCTGATAGGCTGCCGCGGGGCGACCAGTGCGGGCGTCAACCTGGGCCGCGCAACTGTCGGCAATCAGTCCGGGATAGGATTGTTGCAACTGGCTGCAGCGCTTTCGTGCGTCTTCGTAATGGCCCTGAACGGTTTCCAGATTGGCCAGTAGCAACAACGCCTGATTTTTCTGGAGTGCGCTGATGGAGCGGGCAATCACGGTTTCGAGGTCCTTGCGGGCACTGTCAAACCGGTGGAGGCTCTGGTCCAGCGTTGCCCTGAGTGTGAGCAGTCGGTCTGTCATCTCTCCGGGCCATCGCTGCAACATTCCGTCAGCATAGCCCAGGAAACGGGGGTCTCCGGTGCTTCTGGCACGGGAGATCTGATTTTGTACGGTGTCTGCCAGTTGCTCGGGCGAATCCGGCAGCTCGGACGTGGTCAGTGCCGGCTCTGGCAGTTCAACAAGAATGTCGGTATCGGCGAAATCCTTCTCAATAGGTCCGGGTGCAGCGGTTGCGACGTTTGGTAAAGCGGCCATCAACCACAGCCCGACACAAAAAGCCCCGCCCCGAAGGGCAGGGAGTGTGCTTGCCGGCTTCAGGCGTACTGAAGGCCGGCAAGGGGTCCTATTGGATGAACAGATCGTCGAACGCCTGTTCATTATTCTGGTCATTGAAACTGAACTCCTGGTTGTTGATCTGGACAGCTGCACGAGTGTCGTCCGTGTTGTCGATCTGCGTTTTCACGAAAGCCGTGAAATCAACCGCTGGGTCCGGCCTTGGTTCCCGACTGCCGCTGGAGCCGTTGAAACAGCCACCCAGCATTGCTGCCACAACAGCCAGACATGAGGTTTTCAGAAACACGTTCATCGTGATCTCCTGTTAACTGTTGGGTGAACCGGCCAGCGGTGTGGCCAGGTACGGGAACACGTTCTGGAGTTCGGCCGGGTTAAGCTGCACACCATCGGTGTATTCAAGTCCACCATCCGGAGCGTCGGCCGGATCCGCCAGAACGCCCATGGCGACACGCAATGCTATATCCACAGTGTCATCCACCGGGCGACGGCCGTTCGGGAAGCCGGCATTGTCGCCACCGAGTACACCAAGATCACTCTGACTGGCTGGTGCCGTGGTCGCGACCGCTGGGTTCAGACGCAACATCTCCGATGCAGTAACGCCCTGAGGCTGGTTCAGGTCCGGCACGCCGGTCAGGAATGCGGTAACCAGGTCGTTGCGCGGGAAGTTATTGGGTGCTGTTACGCCAAACAGGACTTCCAGCAGTTCTGGCAGCGTGGGATGAGTCACATAGGTGGCGAACTGGCCATCGTTCATGGGCTCACTGGCGTTAAACAGGTCTTTGTCCTTCAGGCCAATGACAACTTCGTTGACCAGCGGCATGCCGAGGCGGGATACCTGGGTCAGGGCTCCACCTTCTACGGTAGCACCCTTACCGTTTGATGTAGGCGCCGGGTTGATAACACGGGCCTGACGCACGCTGGCCGTGGTCCAGCCACCGATGACCGGGGCGCCAGAGGCCGTGGCCGCTGTTCCCGTCAGGCACTCGGTTGGCACTTCCAGGGCAAACGATGTCACGTTCTTGTCAGCGAGGTCGCCCGGGCCTTCAGCGTTACGTGCGCCGAGCGGGTTGGTGTTGACCAGGTCGAAGATCTCACCAAGGTTAACCGCGAAGGCTTCCTTGCGTTGACCTACAAATACCTGGCCGTTGGTGCTGCAGCCGGGAATGGCCATCTCGAAGATGTGCTGGTTGGCGTAAGTCTCATAGCCGCCGGGAAAAGACTTGCTGCCGATGTTGTCCAGCGGCTTGTCAAAGGTGGCGGTGCCGTCCGTAACGTTGGTCGCGGTTTCGACAGTACCGGTACGACGGTCGCCCCGGATAACCGATACGGTGTATTCCTGGCTGAACTGCACATTGGCTTCGTTGCTGGCATCACCAATGTTCTTGAGCGGCACGGAAACCATTTTCTTGTCGCCGTCCGGTCCCACTGGCAGTTGGATGTCGTTCAGGTTATCCGAGAACTCAAAGCGGAACGTGAGGTTTTCCTGCGCGTTGCCACTATTATCGATGTGGATTTCATAAACTGCGTCGTCGTCCAGATCGAAGTAGTTGGGGCCGCCATAGGCATCCTGCAGTGGCAGATAGTTGGCGATGAGGGTCACGAAGTCTTCGCGTCCCGTCTCGTAGCTGCGGAACATGTAGAAGTCGGTACCGTCTACTTTTGGTACTTCGGTAATAAAGGGCGCTTCGCGGTGGCTTGAGGCGTTTGCGGCGCCGGCACTGATACAGAGTCCGGCAACCGCAATGGCGAGGCCGGAGCGTTTTAATAAAGTGTTCATTCCGTTTTCCTCTTCTATTGTTGGTGTTGCAAAAGTCATTACGCAGCCAGTGCACAGAAAGATGCAGTTGTCACAAAAAAATTTAACGACTAATGTCGTAGTGCAACTTTCAGGCGCTGATGTGCGTAGGAACGGTATCAATACCGTAAACGGGGCGAACGGATAGCTGACATGTCTGACATTGATAGCGAGCAGGATGAGCTCATGGGTTTGCTGATGGCCATAGCTCATGAAGATCGACAGGCGTTCCAGCGCCTGTACCAGAGAATCTCTGGCAGAATGTTTGGGTTATGCCTGAAACTGGCAAGCCAGCGGGACCTGGCGGAGGAAGCGGTTCAGGACGCGTTTGTGCAGATATGGCATAACGCCGGTGAGTATCACAATGAACGGGGAGCACCCTTGAGCTGGATGCTGACGATTGCCCGTTATCGCACACTGGATATTATGAGGAACAGGAAGTCGAGGCCGACGTCCGGCGATGCCCACCTAGAGCGCGTTGCTGACGAGCGCGAAGGACCACTCGATGAATCTCTCCGGATTGCGGGTAGCGCCGAGCTGCGCGGGTGCCTGGACGAACTCTCCGAGACGCAGCGAGATAGCATCCTGTTGTCCTATTACCGGGGGTTCACCCATGACGAGCTCTCTGAGGCCTTGAGTTCTCCCATTGGAACCGTAAAAAGCTGGATCCGACGCGGGTTGATGGCTCTGAAGAGGTGTCTGGAACGATGAAAAGGACACCGGAAAGAATAGAAGCATTGGCAGCGGAATACGTGCTTGGTTCCCTGCATGGGGCGGCTCGCAGGCGTTTCGAGCGGTGGATGATGGAGTCGGTTCGAATCCGCCAGGAAGTCTGGTTCTGGGAAGAGAAACTGGGGCACCTGGGCACACGCATTGAGGAAGAACAGCCACCGGCGTCGGTTTGGGCCGGGATCGAACGCCGGCTTTGGCCACAGGTGGATAAAGCGGGAGGCGCAGAGGCGGCCAATGAAGGGGCCGGCCGCTGGTTCTGGCCGAGTTGGAGTATACTGGCAACCGCTGCAGCGCTGGTACTGGCGGTCGTCTTGCTCCAGCACCCAGAACCCGGGGTGGATGACCACCTGTCGGGCGCCATTGTGCAGGCAGACGTGACCGATCCGCTATGGCTGGTCAGCCAGTCCGTGCTCGACAGGCAGCTCAAGTTACGCCCAGTTGCCGCGACGGCGGCCCAGCAGGGTAAGGATTACGAATTGTGGATTGTACCGGAGGACGGGCAACCTTTGTCCCTCGGGGTTATTCCGGTGGGCGACACCTATAGGGTGACCCTTGATGACGAGGCGCGGAAGCTTCTCAGTAACAGCAGAACCCTGGCTATCAGCCTTGAGCCGGTGGGAGGTTCCCCCACCGGGCAGCCTACCGGCCCCATCCTGCACGTTGCCAAACTATACAGGCTATGATCACTCGCTGATGGCTCAGTGACTTGAAAGCAGGGTGATACACAGCTGGGCGTTCTGCACAAAGTGGCTGAACGCCGTAAGCTGCTCCTCGGATGGCAGGTAGTCCGCCGCCGCATTGTCCGCATAGAACAAACCGACCAGGCGCCCCTTGGCATTCAGGGGGCCAACCAGGGCCGGTACGTTGCCCAGCCAGCGGTCGTAGGTAATGCGGTCAGTTTTCGACTTGGGCTGGTAGACGTAGCAACTGGCGTGAGGCAGTAACGCACCCAGTGCTCCGGTACCGTCCTTGCGAATGGTGAAGTTGTCCTTCCAGGCGTCAGTACCCCTGCCGCCCAGCTTGCGCGGAATCAACTCCAGTCCACTACGGTCACTCATCAACAACACGACCCGTTGCATCCCCACGGCACGGTGTATGCCCTCGATCACCAACTGACAGACTTCATTGATATCCGGCTTGTCGGTGAGGCTGTGGGTAAGGTCGCGAAGAATCTGTAGCTGCAGGTTGGGGTCCACTTCCGGCGCTCGTGCTGTTTCCTCGCCGGGGCCACCCTGGCTGCCGGGCATCAGCGCCGTCACTTGGGGAATGCCCAGGGACACGGCTACACGCGCGGCTTCACCGGCGTTTACCTTGAGCTGGTCGCGGACGGCGGCGGTGTTCTCGCCGATATCCTGCCCCAGCGCTTCCATGACTTTTTCCATGTCTGCACCACGCCAGCCATCCTCGGACAGCCTGGCCATCTCGACGGAATGGCGCACAAGACTGGCTGCCTTTGAGTTGGCCTGTCCCGGGGCCACAACTTCTTTAATGAAGGGCCCCAGCGACCAGGCTTCCACCAGGCCACGGGTAATTTCGGCAAAGGTGGTGTGGAGAACGGATTTCTGGGCTTCTACCGGCGGCTCCCCGTTTCGGAGCCGGCCTTCCAGTTCGTTGGCCTGTTTCGTTTCGCAGGACCAGAATGCCAGTTCGCCGATATTCATCAGCAATGCCCCGATGAAGACTTCCTCCAGGGCGTGCTCGTTGCGTTTTGGTAGCAGGCAGCGGGCCTGGACGGCGGCGTGAATCGCCCTCGCCAGGCAGCGGAGCAGGTGAGGCCGGTCGTTGCGTTTCAGCAGGGAATCCACAATCAGTGATGAGATGGCCATGGACTTCACGGCATCGAAGCCAATCAGCGTGATGGCCCGGCTAACGGTGCTGACCTGGGTGCGCGTCTGGTTGTAGAACACCGTGTTCGACAACCGCAGAACCTGGGAGGTGAGCTGGGCATCATTGAGAATAACGTTGGCCAGCTCGTTGACCGTGCTGTTGCTACTGTCGGTCAGTTCGTCAATCCGGCGGAGTGTGTTTGCCAGAACCGGCAGTTCCACTTTACTGAGGTAGGTCACCCATGCCTGGGTAGAGTTCATCCTTGAGGGCGGAGTCTCGGTTTTAGTGCTCAAAATAGCGCGCGCCTCGGATTTATTGATTACGTTCTTGTAATCTGCCAGTTTAGTCCAGTACCCATGCTCGTGTCAGGTGGTTAATGGTGTAAGGGGATATACCAAGGCTCCGGATTCGGGTTTGGTTTCCGTTTGGTTTATAATTGCGCGTTTTATTGCTGCACCCACAAAGCGCTGACAGGGCGCCCACAAGGCAACGCTGTGATTGTATTTGACCAGGTACAGAAGTCCTACCAGGTAGGTGGACGGGCGATCCCCGCCTTACACCCAACCAGTATGACCATCGACACCGGCGAGGTGTTTGGCATCGTCGGCCACTCCGGCGCGGGTAAATCCACCCTCGTGCGCCTGATCAACCTGCTGGAACCGCCTACCGGTGGTCGTATCCTGATCGATGATGAAAACATCACCGGCTACAACGCCAGTGAGCTGCGGGCCTTCCGCCGCAAGGTGGGCATGATCTTCCAGCATTTCAACCTGCTGTCCTCGAAAACCGTGGCCGACAACATCGCTTTTCCCATGAAGCTGGCCGGTATCTATTCCCGCACCGAGATCCGTGAGCGGGTGGACGAGCTGCTGAAACGGGTCAGCCTGGTGGACCAGGCCAACAAGTACCCGTCACAGCTTTCCGGCGGTCAGAAGCAGCGCGTGGGCATTGCACGCGCCCTCGCCTGCCGCCCGACAATTCTGCTGTGCGACGAAGCCACCAGCGCCCTTGATCCGCAGACCACGCAATCAGTCCTGAAGCTCCTGGCGGATATCAACCGCGAACTGGGATTGACCATTGTACTGATCACCCATGAAATGGATGTGGTGCGACGCGTCTGTGACCGCGTGGCGGTGATGGATGCCGGTGAGGTGGTGGAAATGGGCGCGGTTAGTGATGTCTTCCTGCACCCGAAACACCCCACCACCCGGGACTTTGTGTTTGAAAGTGAAAGTATCGACCGTGAAGAAATGCAACAGGACCTGCAGCATGCCAAAGGCCGCATCCTGCGCCTGACCTTCCGCGGCGAGTCCACCTACACACCGTTGCTGGGCAGCGTGGCGCGGGAATCCGGTGTTGATTTCAGTATCCTGTCCGGGCGCATTGATCACATCAAGGACACGCCCTACGGCCAGTTGACCCTGTCGCTGGTAGGCGGTGATCTTGGGGCGGCGATGCAGGCCTTTGAAGCGGCGGATGTCCATGTGGAGGTACTGCGCTGATGGAAGCCCTGATGGAAAACCTGCTCAGTAACGTGGACTGGACCGAAATCGGCTGGGCCAGCTGGGACACCCTGGTGATGGTGGGCATGTCACTGCTGTTCAGCGTGCTGATTGGCCTGCCAGTGGGGGTGCTGCTGTTCCTGTTTGGCAAGCGCCAGCTTCTCGAGCAGCCCGTCGCTTATGCGGTGCTGTCGTTCGTGGTAAACGTGCTACGTTCGGTACCGTTTATTATTCTGCTTATCGTGATGATCCCGTTCACGGTGATGTTAATCGGTACGTCTCTTGGCGTGGCGGGTGCGATCCCGCCATTGGTGGCCGGCGGAGCTCCTTTCTTCGCGCGCCTGGTTGAAACGTCACTGCGCGAGGTTGACCGTGGGATCATTGAGGCGACGCAGGCGATGGGCGCCACGGTTAAACAGATTGTTTTCGGAGCCCTGTTACCGGAAGCATTGCCGGGCATCATCGCAGGCATTACCGTAACGGCCATTACATTGGTTTCCTATGCGGCGATGTCCGGTGTTGTCGGTGGCGGTGGCTTGGGTGACCTGGCTATCCGCTTCGGTTACCAACGATTCCAGACCGATGTCATGGTCATTACCGTTGCATTGCTGGTTATTTTCGTACAGTTGTTACAAATGGCAGGCGACCGTCTCGTTTTATATTTCAGCCGCAAATAACAGAAGCCTGATATAGGCGGACGGTGGGAGGCAACTTCCGAAAACGTGGAGCGCCATGGATGGCGCGACCGAGCCCTACAGGGATGTATTCACGGGCGTTTTTCGGCAGTTGCCTCCCACCGTCTGCCGTACTCCAAGGCCAGATGAATTCATTGACAATACCCGCAGGAGAACGTGCTTATGAACTTCAAAAAGACCCTGGTGGCAGTGGCTGCCATTGCAACATTCTCTTCCGCCGCGTTTGCGGAAAAGCTTTCCGTGGCAGCAACGCCCGTACCCCACGCCGAGATCCTTGAATTTGTTAAGCCCAAGCTGGCAGAACAGGGTGTGGAACTGGATGTGAAGGTGTTTACCGATTACGTCCAGCCTAACGTACAGGTTGACCAGAAACGGATGGACGCGAACTTCTTCCAGCACCAGCCGTACCTGGACGAATTCAACGATGGCCGTGGCACCAATCTGGTCAGTGTTGTGGGTGTTCACGTTGAGCCTTTTGGTGCCTACTCAAGCCGGATTGACTCTCTGGACGCCCTTGAAGAAGGTGCAACCGTTGCCATTCCAAACGACCCCACTAACGGCGGCCGTGCACTGTTGCTGCTTCAGAAAGCTGGCCTGATCACCCTGAAGGACGGGAGCAAGATCACCGCAACACCCCGCGATATTGCTGACAACCCCAAGAACCTGGAATTCAAGGAACTGGAAGCAGCCACCCTGCCGCGTATCCTGAACCAGGTGGACCTGGCGTTGATCAACACCAACTACGCGCTGGAAGCCGGCCTGAATCCGACTGAGGATGCGTTGGTGATTGAAGGTGCCGAGTCGCCCTACGTGAACATTCTGGTGGCCCATGAAAGCCGCGCCAACGACGAGGCAATCCAGAAATTGGCGAAAGCGTTGACCACGGATGAGGTAAAGGCGTTTATCAAGAAGCAGTACGAAGGGGCCGTGGTTCCAGCGTTCTGATTCCAGAAGAGAGGCCGTATAAGAAAAGCCGGGTATCTGCCCGGCTTTTCTGTTTCAGCTTACTGTTCGTTCAGCGCTTATTCACCACTCCAGTTCGCGCGTGGGTCTGGCGTCATCCGCAGGTAGGATTTCACCGCACGGTACCCCTGAGGGAAGCGTTCCTTGATCTCATCCTCATCCTGCAGGGACGGCACGATCACCACGTCGCCGCCAGCTTCCCAGTTGCCCGGCGTAGCTACCTTGTGCTCGTCGGTCATCTGCAGTGAGTCGATCACCCTCAGAACTTCGTTGAAGTTGCGGCCGGTGCTGGCCGGGTAGGTGATGGTCAGACGAATCTTCTTGTTCGGATCAATCACGAACAGCGAACGGACCGTCAGGCTATCGTTGGCATTGGGGTGGATCATGTCATAGAGCTGCGAGACCTTGCGGTCATGGTCGGCGATGATCGGAAAGTTGACCGTGCACCCCTGGGTTTCGTTGATGTCCTTGATCCACTCTTTGTGGGAGTCGACCGGGTCCACACTCAGGGCGATGGCCTTGACGTTGCGTTTGGCAAATTCGTCTTTTAGCTTGGCCGTCAGGCCCAGTTCGGTGGTGCACACCGGAGTAAAGTCTGCCGGGTGTGAAAACAGCACGCCCCAGCTATCGCCCAGCCACTTATAAAAATCGATCCTGCCTTCACTTGAATCCTGCTCGAAATCCGGTGCGGTATCTCCCAGACGTAAACTCATGGTGTTTCCTCCTTTGGTGATACTTTAGCCCGGCCAGATGACGCGCCGGCATAATTAATCAGTCTATACGATAAACAGTGGTGACGGATGAGAGAAAAACCAAGAGCGGTTGATCTGGCTCATCCGTTACCGTCGGTTCATCGATTTACGCCCAGGGAACGCTCCTTCTCGAAATGTTCACGGGTCAGTTTGAAGACCACAGGGCTGAGCAACAGCAGTGCCACAAGGTTTGGCAAAGCCATCATGGCATTGAGCGTATCGGCAATCAGCCATATGAGCCCAAGATTGATGGTGGCACCGACCGGGATAGCAAGGATCCAGACAATACGGTAAGGCACAATGGCCTTCACACCGAACAGGAACTCGATACATCGCTCGCCGTAGAACGACCAGCCGATGATGGTGGTAAAGGCAAAAATTGCGAGGGAAATGGCGACCACGTAGTTGCCGAAACCTGGCAGGCCGGTTTCAAAGGCCAGTGAGGTCAGGGCAGCACCGGTTTCGCCGGACGTCCAGGCCCCGGAGCTGATGATGACAAGGCCGGTGATGCTGCACACGATAATGGTGTCGATAAAGGTGCCCAACATGGCAACCATGCCCTGGTTGATCGGGTTTTTGGTTTGCGCTGCTGCGTGGGCAATGGGTGCGGACCCCAGGCCGGCCTCGTTGGAGAAAATACCCCGGGCCACACCGAAGCGAATGGCGGCCCATACTGCGGCACCCGCAAAGCCACCCTCGGCAGCCACCGGGCTGAAGGCGTGGGTGAAAACCATGGCGATGGCGCTCGGGATCTGGTTGGCGTTGATAGCCAGTACCACCAGGCCGACCAGCACATAAGCGATGGCCATGAAGGGCACCAGGGCGCTTGCAACCTGCCCGATGCGTTTGATGCCACCGATCAGAACCAGGCCCACCAGGACCATCAGGATAAGCCCTGTTGCCCAATGTGGGAGGTGGAAGTTGGTCTGCAGGACATCCGCCACGGAATTGGCCTGTACGGTGTTGCCGATACCGAAGGCCGCCACCGCTGCGAAGATGGCAAACAGTACGCCCAGCCAGGCCCACTTCTTGCCCAACCCGTTACGGATGTAATACATAGGGCCACCCACGTAGGCGCCGCGGTCATCCACTTCACGAAAACGCACTGCCAGTACCGCCTCCGAATACTTGGTGGCCATGCCTACCAATGCGGTCAGCCACATCCAGAACAGGGCTCCGGGCCCGCCCAGAAACACGGCCGTTGCAACGCCGGCGATATTGCCGGTGCCGACAGTAGCAGACAGTGCGGTCATCAGCGCCTGGAACGGGGGTATCTCACCTTCCGACTCGGCACCGGTACGGCCCTTCCACATCAGCCGGAAACCGGCGCGCAGTTTCAGAACCGGCATCAGTTTCAGGCCTATGCTCAGGAACAGGCCAACACCAAGAATCATCACCAGCATGGGCGGCCCCCACACCAGTGCGTTTATGCTGCTTATAAAAGACTCAAAGGCTTCCATGGGGATCTCCCTGTGTTTCTGCCATGGTTTGAAGACGCCTGTCGCGACAATGACCGGAATGGGCTTCGGTCTCGCGTAAGCGTATAACCTATTGAGTTTATATCCTTATTTCTGTCTGTAAATACATCAGGAGTCCTTCAATGCCCGAGAGCTTCCATGTCCAGGCCGGCGAGCTCTCCTTCTGTGTGGAAACCCGCGGTAACCCTGCCGGTGAACCGTTAAGCGCCCCGTGACTGCGAAATAGATCCCGGATGTGGGGTTTATACTTCCAGTTTTCGCCCCCATTGCCTATGTTTATAGAGGGACGAGTCCGGAATGCTACTGGTCAGGGAGCCTGCCAATGCAATCGTTAAAAGTATCCGATGTCATGTGGAACCACATCGAGCCCATCCGTCGTGGTACGCCTTTAACCAAAGTGGTCAAAACACTGCTCCACAACCACGTTACGGGATTGCCGGTTGTGGATGACAACCGCAAGGTTATCGGGTTCATCTCTGAGCAGGACTGTATCCACGCCCTGCTGGTGAGCAATTACCACCACGAAGGTGACCCGATAGTGGACGACGTAATGTTTCACAATCCGGTGACCATATCACCGGAAATGTCTGTGGTGGATCTGGCTCAGAACCTGGGGGCGGGCAAGCCAAAGGTTTACCCGGTGGTTGACCATGACCGCCTGATAGGCATTGTGACCCGCACCGCCATTCTGGCGGAGTTTGCAAAGGCCGGGTATGGCATAGAAGTACCGAAATACGCGTAGTCCGAAGACTGTGAATTCCACTACACTGAGAGGTAACCATGCAACTGCTCTCCACCAACGCCTGTTTCGATGGCGAACACCGGCGCTACCAGCACCATTCGGCAGCCCTGGACTGCGATATGGAGTTTGCGGTTTACCTTCCCCCCGCCGCTGTTGGCAGTAACCCGCGCCCGGTGCCGGTACTTTACTGGCTGTCAGGGCTGACCTGCACCGACCAGAATTTCATGCAGAAGGCCGGTGCCCAGAAAAAAGCGGCACAGCTTGGCATGGCCATTGTCTGTCCCGACACCAGCCCCCGTGGTCTCGACCTGCCGGGCGAGCACGACAGCTACGATTTTGGCAGTGGTGCCGGGTTTTATGTAAACGCCACCCGGCAACCCTGGGCGCCCCACTATCGGATGTACGATTATGTGGTCAAAGAGCTGCCGCAACTGGTGGAAGGCCATTTGCCGGTAACGGAAGGCCGCAGCATCAGTGGTCATTCCATGGGTGGGCATGGTGCGTTGATCGCAGCCCTGAAGAACCCCGGGCACTATAAATCGGTGTCTGCCTTTGCTCCGATCGCAAACCCCAGTGAATGCCCCTGGGGCCAGAAAGCATTCGGTGGTTATCTGGGCAATGATCGCAAAGCCTGGGAGGAATGGGACGCCACCCTGCTGATCCCTACAGCAAAGGAGCGTTTACCGCTGTTGGTGGATCAGGGTACGGCGGATGAGTTCCTGGACAGTCAGCTAAATCCGGATGCGCTGGCGGATGCCTGCGAGAGGGTACATCATCACATTAACCTGCGGATGCACCGGGGATACGATCATAGCTATTTCTTCATTGCCTCGTTTATAGACGACCACCTTGAGCACCACGCCAGTGCGCTTGGTTTGAGGTGATCGAAAACCTCGTCGAGGTTAGTGAAAACCCCAGAGCAGCCCGAAATCCATGGAGGGCATGACCTCGGGTTGCTCCACGGCCATGACGTTGAATTCCAGCAGGCTGCAGTCCCGCTCGAATGAGCCGTTGTAGCGATTGCCTCGCGGCCCAATGATGGCTTTGGCAAACGGTCCCCGATGTCTGTGGGGACGTTTCACGATTACGGCTACCTCGTTATTGGCCAGCCTCACAAGGGTGCCCGGGGGGTAATCAGTCAGAATCGCCAGCAGTGCCCGTGGGATTGCGGGGCGAAACTTGCCGTCGGCCAGCGAGGTAATCAGTTTGCGGGCCTCAACTACATTCATGCGTTCACGGTAGGCGCGGCGCGTAATCATCGCCACGTAACGTTCCGCCAGCGCGAGAATTTCCGCCTCTCCCCGGATCTCCGTGCCGCTCAACCCCTGCGGATAGCCGGAACCGTCCGCCTGTTCATGGTGCTGGGCGATGATTTTAAGCAACAGGGGGCTGGTTATGTCTGCGTCTTTTAGTGCCTGTATGCTGCGTTCGGGGTGTTTGCGTATAACCGCGCGTTGTTCGTTGGTCAGCACCCGGTTGGAGGCATTGAGCTTGTCGGCCACCGGCACCAGGGCCAGGTTTGCCGTCAGCGCAGCGCCGATCAGTACTGCGGTCCGCTTTTCATCAAGCCCGAACTGGCGCGCAGTAAACTGGCAGAGAATGGCATAGAACAGAATCTGTTCATGGATGGTGGGCTCAATGGAGTACAGGTGCACCAATGCAAGACTGGCTTCCGGCGAATCCTGGCACATCTGGTCAATCATCCGTGACAGACCCAAAACCCGCTTCAGTGCGCTCTCTTCCCTTTCGGTAATGGCATTGAGGGTCGATTCCAGTGTTTGTAGCAATATCGGGTATTCCGCAAACGGATTGCGGACCCGCGTGTCCTCGAGCACTTCATCCTGCAGGCGTTCAATTTTTCGGGGCTGGAAAAGACCGCGCTCGAACAGCTGTTCAAGCTGGATGTCGTTTTGTATGACATAGCCCTGCCGCAACAGAACGTTGCCATCAGCGTCGTAGACCGTCCAGGGTAAAGGCTTTCCGATGGTTAATGCGCCTGGTGCGATACGAACAAGATTCTGCACGCGATGGCTTCCTGATGCTTATTTTAATAAGGGTCAAGTCTACCTCTTAAGCCAAGATTAACTCCAGTTTTTCAAGTGTCGGAAAAGCGGCGGGCTTGCCGATTTCTCGATCGGTAGACCGGAATTGACAAGCTATTTCGTATACTGGTTTGTAAAATTTCGTTGTGATCGTCTCCCGCATATACATCTTGCGCTATGATAGTTTGCTAACAAGACCCTGGCCGGAATGTGCCCCTACTATGTTCTATCGGCTGAAAACCGATTTCAGGCTGTCCATCATCACCCTGCTGGCGATCAGTGCCATTTTGGGCATCACCCCGTTTGCGGTGATGCGTTTTTTACAGGGCAACCTGTTGGCAGGCATCGTTGATCTAACGATTATGCTGGCGATCACGGCGGGGATGCTCTACGCCTGGATAACCGGTGATACCGCTCGCAGCGGTCTCGCCATGGCCATCATGGCCTGTGGTGGTGCGGTCACGGTTGGCGCTATCGTTGGGGAGCCGGGGCTGTTCTGGTTATACCCTTGCCTGGTGACCAGCTTCTTTCTCACCGAATCCCGCTACGCCATATTCATCAACCTTGCCGCCGTGATTGCGTTGATGGTCCACGGTGTGGCCTTCAGCTCTGCTGTCCAGATGTGGTCGTTTGCCGCCACTGCCGTGGTGGTCAGTTGCTGCGCTTACGTTTTCGCCCATCGTAACGAAAACCAGCGTGAGCGCCTTGAACACCTGGCCACCATTGACCCCCTGACGGGCGTCAAGAATCGCCGTTCCATGGACCAGGAGCTGTCGATGGCTGTTGCCAGCGCCTCCCGTACCGGAGTCTCCTACGCGCTGGTGCTACTTGATATCGATTATTTCAAGAAGATAAACGATGAACACGGGCACAACGTGGGTGACGATGTGCTGGTGGAGATGGTGGCGTTGATCGAGCAGAACATACGCAAGTCGGATCAGTTGTTCCGCTTTGGCGGGGAGGAGTTCGTGTTGCTGATGTCGGGCGTGGATGAAACTGGGTTGAGAGCGGTGATGCACAACCTGCAGCACATCATGCACAAGTTTTTGCGTCATCCCGGTGGCCAGGTAACCGCATCCTTCGGTGTTGCCTTGCTCCGGGCAGGAGAGACGCCCGATGACTGGTTGTTGCGGGCGGACGAGGCACTATATAAGGCGAAGGACAGCGGGCGCGACCGTATTGTCTATGCCGATGATACCGTGGTCTCTGGGTCGGCCTGATCAGGCCGGTTTCGGGGCGTACAGGAACAGTCGCAGCCCCAGCAGTATGCTGGCTGACGCTAACCCACCAGTTAGCCCTACCCAAAAGCCGGCAGCACCCATAGCTGGCAGCAGCCAGTCAGTGAAGGTGAGAACCCAACCCAGTGGTAGCCCAACGACCCAGAACGAAAACAGCATGATAAACATGGGAATGCTGGTGTCCTTGTAGCCCCTTAGGGCACTGATGCAGGTCACCTGAATAACATCGGCAATCTGGAAGAAAGCGGCGTATACCAACAGTGTGACGGTCACGGCCTGGACGTCACCGTCACTGGTGTACAACGCGGCAATGCCATCGGCATAAACAAACAGCAGGATGGCAAACAGCAGGGCCACGGCCGAAGCCAGAATCAATGAACTGCGGGCGATAAGCCGGGCGGTGTCCGGCGCCCGGGCACCCACCAGAAAGCTCACCCGCAGGGTCAGCGCCATGCCGATACTCAGCGGCAGCATGAACAACAGCGACACCACGTTCAGCGCAATCTGGTGCCCTGCCACAATCACTGGCCCCAGGGGTGCCAGGAACAGGGCGATCACCGAGAACATGCTGGCTTCCACGAAGATGGTAAAGCCAATGGGGATGCCCAGTTTCAGGATATAGCGAATGCCCGCGGCGTTCGGTTTGGCCCAATCCTCCAGCAGATGAAAACGGCGATAGACACTGCTGCGGTTCAGGTAAACCAGTAGTGCCATGGCCGCCACTCCGTTGGAGATAGAGGTGGCCCATCCGCAGCCAATACCGCCCATCGCCGGGAGGCCGAGCTTGCCGTATATGAAAATGTAGTTCAGTGGCAGATTTATCAGGGTACCCAGCACCGAAAACGCCATGATCACCCGGGTATGCCCCAATCCATCGGTAAGCCCCCGCAGTGCCATGATCAGCAACATGGCGGGAATGCCCCAGGCAAAGGCATCGAGATAGCCCTGGCTGATACGGGCAGTGTTGGCTTCCAGGTTGAGGGCGCTGAGTACCGGGTGCACGTTGGTCAGCAGCAGGATCATGATCACCGAGCCGGCGGCGGCGATGTACAACCCCTGCCAGGTGGCCGGCATGATTTTGTCGGTGGTGCGCGCTCCGTTGTAGCCGGAAATGATCGGTTGCAGGGCGCCCAGCAACCCCATGAAGAACAGGAAAACGGGCATCCACAGGCTGCTTCCAATGCCCACGGCGGCCAGATCTTCGGCACTGGCATGACCCGCCATCACGGTATCGATCACGCCGTTTGCCATCTGTGCCACCTGGGCGATCAGGATCGGGCCGCCGAGGAGAGCCAGAGTGCGCCATTCGGTTAGAGTGCGCTGAACCAGCGGCTGGCGGGCTTCGGGTAATGGCTGGTGGGTTTCGTCCATGGAGTCGTGTGCCTGGCCTGGGAAAGTGAAACGGAGTGCATCAGGAACGTCGGATGGTACCCTATTCCCTGCGTGGGGTGGCATAGGGTGTTTCCGTGGCGCGGTGTACAAGGCGGCCCGGGAAGGGGTAAAGTGCCGCGTTCACGGTTTCGGGTGTAGGCAGCATGGGTCTTCTGGTCTTTGTAACAGTTCTGTGGGCATTCTCTTTCAGTCTGATCGGCGAATTCCTGGCCGGGCGCGTGGATAGTGATTTTGCCGTGCTGACGCGGGTGGTGCTGGGGGCCCTGGTGTTCCTGCCGCTGACCCGCTGGCGAGGCGTTCCCGGAGGATTGAAGCTGGGTGTTCTGGTGACGGGGATGTTGCAGTTCGGGGTCACCTACTTGTGCCTGTACCGCTCCTTCAGCTACCTGACAGTACCGGAAGTTCTGCTGTTCACTATCTTCACACCACTGTATGTCACCCTGATTGACGACGCACTCTACCGCCGCTTCTCTCCTGTTGCCCTGGTGGCTGCGGCGGTGGCTACCCTTGGGGCGGGCATTATCCGTTACGATGGCCTCAGCCAGGGCTTTATCACCGGGTTCCTGTTGCTCCAGGTGGCCAACTTTACCTTCGCGGCGGGCCAGGTGGGCTACAAGCACACCATGATGCGTTTCCCGCTTGATTTGCCGGCTTATCGCACCTTCGGGTACTTCTTCTTTGGGGCGCTGATCATCGCCTTGCCATCGTTCCTGATCTTCGGTGATGCCAGCCGCCTGCCTACCACTTCCCTGCAATGGGGTATTCTTGCCTGGCTGGGCCTGGCCGCTTCGGGCTTGGGGCTGTTTCTGTGGAACCGGGGCGCGTGCCATGTGGACGCCGGCACCCTGGCGATCATGAACAATGCCCTGGTTCCAGCCGGTTTGCTGGTCAACCTGTTGATCTGGAACCGGGACGCCGACCTGTTGCGGCTGGCAATTGGAGGTGGTGTGATCGCCCTCTCACTTTGGCTGAATGCCCGCTTCCACCCTAGGGCCCAGGTAGCGGTTTAGGGGGCTTCCGCGTAGGGATTGGCCGCAACCGACATTGGTATATAGATAGTATATTTCACTATATTTGCTGGCGGCGTCTACGCTTAGTGTTGCCACGTTTGCCGCACCCACAGTTGGGGTGGCCTAGTCAGGGATACTGTCAGCTATGAGAAAGAACCTTCCCGTTACCCAGCGAGAAGTCAGAATGTCCGAGGGTGGTCGGCTGATCACCACCACCGATACCCGCGGAGTGATTACCTATTGTAACGATGAGTTTGTGGATATCAGTGGCTTCTCCCGGGAGGAGCTGGTGGGACAGCCCCACAATGTGATCCGTCATCCGGATATGCCGTCAGCCGTGTTCAAGGATATGTGGGAATACCTCAAGGCTGGCAAGTCCTGGATGGGTATGGTGAAGAACCGTACCAAGACCGGGGACCATTATTGGGTGAGCGCCTATGCGACTCCGATTCTCGAGAACGGGAAAATGGTGGGCTACGAATCGGTCCGGGTATCGCCGACCCGTGAACAGGTCTCGCGGGCCGAAAAACTCTACCCGAAGCTGTCTGCAGGACAGGCTGGTGTCAGCTTGATGAGCCGGGTGTTTTCCGCGTTCAGTTCGGGCTGGCCTTTTGCTCTGTCCCTCGTGCTGAGCCTTGTGGCATTGACCACTCTCGCCAATACCTGGATCGCCGGGGGCGTGATTGTGGTGGCACATCTGCTGGCTGCCGGCCTGACGCTGAAATCCGTCTCCGGCCGTTTACAGGGGCTGTTGGACCTGCGCCCCGACGCCTTCCGTGACGCCGTGGTGGCCAGGACCTACAGCGATGAAAGCGGTCTTTTCTCGCAACTGGCCATGCTGATCATGAGCGAGAAAGCGAGGATCCGTACCGCCCTGGCGCGTATTGATGACCAGGCCGAACTGCTTTACGAACAGGCCAGGGCCAGCCACCGATACATCAACGAGGGTGCTGAAGCCATTGCCAAACAGCGGGCGGAAACGGACCAGACAGCCTCCGCCGTGAACGAAATGACGGTGTCTATCCAGGAAGTGACCGAAACCGTTAACGGCAATGCCCGGGTGGCGGAAGAAGCCAACCGGATGGCGGCTACCGGCAGCAAGCGCAGTGGCGAAGCCCTGACCGCAATTGAGCAACTGGTTAGCCGGGTCAACGGCATCGGCTCCGCTATTAAAAAGCTCGGTGCGTCCACCGAGAGCATCGGCGAGGCCGCCAGCCTGATTTCCGACATCGCTGAGCAGACCAACCTGCTGGCGTTGAATGCGGCTATTGAAGCTGCGCGTGCCGGCGAGCAGGGTCGCGGCTTTGCCGTGGTGGCGGATGAGGTAAGGTCTCTGGCCCGTCGCACCCGGGATTCCACAGTACGGATCCAGCACGTTATTGACGACTTCCGCAACCAGGTGGACGAAGCGGTTCAGGCCACCCGTGAAGGGGAGCAGGATGCCGGTAAGGGCCTGGAGAAAGTCCGTGAGGCGGAAACATCGCTGCAGGAAATCGTGTCGTCGATCCAGGATATATCCGACAGCTTTATCAGTATGTCGGCCGCCTTTGAGGAACAAAGCCAGGTGTCCGAGGAAATCAATCACCAGATCGTCAACATTGCCGAGCTGGCGGACCACAGTAACCAGAAGGCGGAATCCGCCAAGGGTAGCAGCGACCACCTGAGTACTATGTCGCGGGGCCTGAAAGACCTTGTGTCCCGCTTTGTCAGTAAAAACGGCTAGTTATTGGCCCGGCACCGGTGATACCCCTATACCGGTGCCGGGCCAGACTGGCATCCTGTGCTTACTGCTGGCAAAATCGCGCCCCACAGCTGAAGCCGGCCTTCAGCCTATCGCCTTGAATCGATGCATCAGCCAAACGCACAGGATGAGACAATGACTGGTTCAAAATCGACCCCAATCCATCGAGGCCTGTGGTCTTCCCGGATGGCCTTTATCTTGGCCGCGACCGGTTCTGCCGTCGGGCTGGGCAATATCTGGAAATTCCCCTATGTAACCGGCGAGAACGGCGGTGGCGCCTTCGTGCTGGTTTATCTGTTGTGTATCGCCATTGTGGGTGTGCCCATCATGATGGCGGAAGTGTTTATCGGCCGTAACGGTCGGCACAACCCGATTACCAGCTTTCGTCTGGTGGCGGAGCGCAACCTGGCCTCACCGGCGTGGCGGGTCTCCGCCATTGTGGGTGTGCTGGCCGCCTTCATTATTCTGTCGTTCTATTCGGTGATCGGTGGCTGGGCCGCCTCCTATGTTGGCCACGCAGCCATGGGCGATTTTACCGGCCAGGGCGCCGATGCCATTGGTGAGCTGTTCGGTGGTTTGCTGGCCAGCCCGGTTACGCTGCTGGTATGGCACAGTATTTTTATGGCATTGGTCATTTTCGTGGTGGCCCGCGGCCTGAAATCCGGCCTGGAGCGCGCGGTAACCATCCTGATGCCGGCTTTGTTCGTGTTGCTGCTGATCGCGGTTGGCTACGCCACCACGACCGGCCATTTTGGCGAAGCAGTCGCCTTCCTGTTCACGCCTGATTTCGGCGCCCTGACGATGGATGGTGTACTGGTGGCCCTGGGCCATGCGTTCTTCACCCTAAGCCTGGGTATGGCCATCATGATGGCGTACGGCTCCTACCTGGGGGACGACGTGTCTATCGGGCGCACTGCCATCACCGTTTCCATTATGGATACGGTTGTTGCACTGATGGCTGGCCTGGCCATATTCCCCGTGGTGTTTGCCAACGGCCTGGAAGCCGGTGCCGGCCCCGGCCTGATTTTCCAGACCCTGCCGCTGGCCTTCGGTCAGATGCCCATGGGCAGCGTATTTGGAGCGCTGTTCTTTATTTTGCTGCTGTTTGCTGCCTGGACCTCCGCGATTTCCCTGTTGGAGCCGGTGGTGGAATGGCTGGAAGACAAGTTGATCCTGGGCCGCATGGGCAGCACCGTTGTAGTGGGGCTGGCCTGTTGGCTGCTGGGCATCGCGTCCATCCTGTCCCTGAACGAGTGGTCCGGCTTTGCGCCCCTGGGTATGTTTGAACGCTTCGAAGGCCAAACTATCTTCGACCTGCTCGACTTCTTTACCGCGAACGTCATGCTGCCGTTGTCCGGCCTGCTGACAGCACTGTTCGTCGGCTGGTTCGTGGCGAAGGAATCACTGAAAAGCAATCTGTCCCTGGAAGGTGGTAGCTTCGTCCTCTGGTACAACCTGGTTCGCTTTGTGACACCGGTGGCGGTAGCTATCGTGTTTGTTTACAACCTGATGGCGTAAGCACGGCTGAGGGGAATTGAAGAAACCCGGCCCCTGAAGTGGCCGGGTTTTTTTGCTTCCAGTATGCGCAGAACTCGCTAGAGGTCTGATCCGGTTGCTGCACGCAAGGCGTCCATATGCGGCCGGACAGCACGTTTGTCCGCTTCGGGAGCATTGGCTGCCTGCTCGTAGGCGGACATGGCGCCGCCCATCATTTCCCGCATCTGCTGTTTTTGGGCCTCACTCATGTGGGGGTTGTTGTCGATTTCCTCCATGGCTTTGGCCATTTCCTGGTTCATCTCTCCGGACTGTTTGCCCATCTCAAGAGCACTCCAGGCATGGAAGATGCGGTCACCGGCTTTCCCCCACTGTTCGGCATTGGAGAAGCCATGTTGCTGCACCACCTCCTCTAACTGGTCATACATGTCGTGGCCTTTCATTTTCTCAACGGAGGATGAAAATATCCGCGACAGATCCGGCATTTCCGCCGCATTCTCTTCGGTGGACAGGTCATCGGTCAGTTCCTCGAATTCGTCTTCCATACCCTGAAGGGCTTCCAGGCTGCTGATGAACGAACGAATCGTCTGGTCGGTCAACGTTTCCGCATGAACAGTCAACGGGGATAGCGCAAGCAGACAGGCAAGGGTAAACAGGATTGGGTGTAATCGGTTCATGGGAACGTCTCCTTATGATTGGGAACTCCCGGTTCCATCCGGCGGGAGTTCCCTAAAGGTAGTTCTCCGTTAACCAGCCCGCAACAGGCGGGCGTCAGAAGAACAGATCCGGCAAGTAGGTGGCGATTTCCGGAAAGATCATGATCAATGCAAGGCCCACAATCTCGACAATAACGAAGGGGACAATTGAGGAGTAGATGTCCTTCATAGTGATGCTCGGCGGTACCACGCCCTTCAGGTAGAAGAGGTTGAAGCCAAATGGCGGCGTCATGTAGCCAATTTCCATGTTGATCACGAACAGGATGCCGAACCAGATCGGATCGAACCCCAGGGATTCCACAATCGGCATGAACACCGGCAGGGTAATCAGCATGATGCCGACCGGGTCCAGCACCATGGCCAGCAGGAATACAATTACCATCATGGCAATGATGATGCCCCAGGGCCCACCGGGGATCATATTCATCAGGCTCTCGATCAGGTCCTGGGCGCCCATGCTCTGATAGGCAGCACTGAAGGCATGGGCGGCGAACAGGATCCACATGATCATGCCGGTCAGCTTGAACGTGCGGACCGCCGCTTCCTGCAGGATTCTCCATTTGAACTGCCTGTAGACAGCCGCGGAAATCAGCGCGCCGAGTACACCCATGGCGGCCGCTTCAGTGGGCGTGGTGATGCCGCCCATAATAGAGCCGAGCACCATGATGACGACGCCGATGGGCAGTAGTACAGCGCGCAGGGCGCGGAATTTTTCCGGCCAGGTGCCGCGTTCCTCTTTCGGCAGCGCTGGTGCAAGGTGCGGCTGCAAGTGGCAGCGCACCACGATGTAGATGACGGTCAGGACCATCAACAGAACGCCCGGCAGTATACCCGCGGCGAACATCTTGCCCACAGACACGCCGGTGATCAGCGCGTAAAGAATCATCAGGATGCTGGGGGGAATGAGAATGCCCCAGCCGCCGCCGGTGTTGATCACGCCGAGAGCCATCTTTTTGTCGTAGCCCCGTTCCAGCATGGATGGCAGGGCGATGGTGCCCATGGCCACAACCGCCGCGCCACTGATACCGACCATGGCGGCGAAAACAGCGCAGATGCCGAGAGTGCCGATGGCGAGGCCGCCCCGCAGGCCGCCGCACCAGAGGTGCATCATGCGGTACAGGTCCTTGGCCACCCCGGTTCGCTCCAGGATCATTGCCATGAACACGAACAGGGGGATCGCCACCAGGGTGAAGCTTTCCATGGTGCCCCAGATCTGGGAGGCCACCATATAGAAGGAATCGAATCCCCAGGTGAAGTAGAGGAAGACAACGGATACGCCGCCCAGGACAAAGGCCAGTGGCAGGCCGAGCAGCAGGAAAAACAGCAGGGAGCCGAAGAACAGCAGGGTCAGGAGTTCAATACTCACGATGACTCTCCTTCATTGTCTTCCTGTGGTTCGGGGGTGTAGTAACTGAGGTTGAAGGCCACCGCGATGTCTTCCAGTAACTTTACAATGCCCTGCAGAACCAGTAAGCCGGTGCCCAGTGGAATGGCAGCTTTTACGGGCCAGATGGGCGGGTTCCAGGCGGAATAGGAGGTTTCCCAACTGGCGATGGACTCGCTTGCCATGCTGAAGCCGAAATACAGCAGTGCCAGGGTGAAGATGAAGAAAATCACGGACGTCAGTATGTCGAGAACTGCCTGGCCCCGAGGCGGCAGGTGCGAGTGCAACAGGTCGACATTGACGTGGCCCCGGTGCGCCATGATGTAGCCGCCTGACATCACCGCGTAGACGCCGAAGAGCATCTGGGTCAGTTCGTTGGTCCATACGGTGGGTGAGTTGAACAGATAGCGAAAGGCCACCTCCATAATCAGGAACGCGAACATGGCAAAAACGAGTAGCGCTATCCCGCGCCCGATAACATCGTTGAGACGGGTGACCCCTCTCATGAATGCGGTCAGCACACCCATTGGTATTCTCCGGGAAACGGTAAGTTCGAAAACAGAACCGGGCCAGGTGAACTGGCCTGGTCGGATTCAGGTTTCGGGTACTTATTACAGGTAGCCCAGATCTGCCAGGTAGGCTTTAAGCATGTCCAACGCCTTCTGGGCATTTTCGCTTCGTTTGCCTTCCTCATCCCACATCTTCTGGGCAGTCTGGGTCAGGCGATCCTGCACGTCTTCCGGCAGGGTATTTACCTGGACGTTGTGTTCGTTGATGGCCTTGGCCAGCGTAATGCGTTCCTTGTACTGGTATTCGTTGGTGCGGAACCAGAACTGCTCATCAAGCGCCTGCTTGACGATTTTCTGCATGTCTTCCGGCAGTTTGTCCAGGGCCTTCTGGCTGACGATGATGACGTCGGTGCCGGCGATGTTCAGTGCCGGCTGCACGTGATACTTGGCCACTTCATACAGGCCCATACTGAAGGCGCCCTGGGACGCACCCCAATGGGCGCCATCGACAATGCCGGAGTCCAGGGCGGAATAGAGTTCGCTGCCAGGGATATAGGACGCGGCGGCACCGGCTTCGGTCAGGAAGGTCTGCAGTGCACCGGAAGAGCGGATCTTCAGCTCGGTGAAGTCTTCCCAGCTTTTAATCGGCTGCTTGACCACCATTTCAGTGGGGTAAACCTTGTCCGTTGCCCAGTAAACGCCATGCTCGGCGGCCTCATCGCGAAGCATCTGCTCAAAGCCCAGACCCTGGTGGAAATAGGCGGCTTCCCAGACGTTACGGAAAGCAAACGGCAGGCCGGAAGCGATGCCGGCAAGGGAAATTTTGTCCTGGGCATAGGCCGGGGAGATGGTACCCATTTCCAGAATGCCCCGGCTGACAGCGTTGAAGATTTCCTTGGCCTTGAACAGCGAGCCAGCTTCGTACAACTCCAGTTCCAGGCGTCCGTCGGTGCGTTCTTCAATAATATTCTTCAGGCGAACCAGGCTGTCTTCATAGGAACTGCTGGAGCCCGGCCAGTGGGACTGGACCTTCCAGGTGAAATTTTCTTCGGCAACTACCGGGGCGCTGGCAAAGGCGGCGGCCAGTCCCAGGGTCAGGGCAGAGCCGTAAGCGGCGAGGGTTGTTCTGGCGGTGGTTAGGATCTTCATTGCTGGACCTCAATCATTATTTATTGTGTTGGTCGTCCCATTACTATTTCGCTCTGCAAAACAAGTGACTGCAGAATGAATTCCTATGTTTGAATCTATCACACACTTTCCTTTTTGCAATAGGGTGCTTGCCGATATTCCGTTACCAAAGTTTAGTCTACAGTGAGCTTTCCAGTGCCAACCGCGCAAAGTCAGGACCAGTACGGCGCACGCAGTTCGCGCTTGAGTACCTTGCCAATGGTGGAGCGGGGCAACTCCGGGCGGAACTCAATCGCCGCCAGGCGTTGGGCCTTGCCCAGCTGCCCATTGGCCCAGTCCAGGATCTCCACTTCATCCTGCGTGCTGCCGGGCTTGCGTACCACCAGCCCCAGCGGCGTTTCACCCCATTGCTCGCTGGGAATGCCGATTATCGCAACATCGGCGACGGCGGGGTGGGCCTGCAGCACCTTTTCAAGATCCACCGCATAGATGTTGAAACCACCGGAGATGATCATGTCCTTACGGCGGTCCAGAATATAGACGAAGCCCTCTTCGTCGATTCGCCCCATATCACCGCTGCGGTAGAACACCAGGCCCTCTGGGCTGGTCCAGAGCATGTCCCGGGTTTGTTCCTCGCGGTTGATGTAACCCCGCATCATCGAAATGGCGCGGCCCACGATCTCTCCGGTTTCGCCCTGAGGCAGTTCGTTGCCCTCCTCGTCGATCACCCGCACTTCTGCGCCTTCAGTCGGTGTCCCCACTGAGTCCCATTTATCCGGGTGTGCCGCGCAATCCAGGCTGGTGGAAATGCCACCTTCCGTCAGCCCATACACTTCACGGATGTTGCCGGGCCAGCGCTCCATGGCTTCCTTGATGATCCTGGCCCCCAGGGGAGCGCTGGTACAGAGCTTGAGCTTGAAAGCGGACAGATCGAAGCGATCGAACTCCGGATCGGCGAGGATGCGCTGATACTGGACCGGAACCAGCATGGCATGGGTCACGCGGTAGCGCTCGGCCAGTTCGAGGAAGTGCCGGGCATCAAACTTTGCCATGAGAACCAGGATGCCACCATGGAACAGGGTGGGCAGCATGGACACCAGGGTGGTGTTGGAATACATCGGCGTGGAAACCAGGTTGACGGCATCTCCGTCCAGACCAAAACGACTCATTCGGACCATCTGGCGTTGGCGAAAACGATAGTCGTGGAGAATGCCCTTGGGGGTGCCGGTAGTGCCGGAGCTGTAGATGATATTGAACGGGTCATCCAGGGTAACCGGCGCCGGGTTGGCTTCGGCATCGGTATCTCCCAGCCAGGACTCAAAATCCTGACTTATTCCCGGACCACGACCATCCAGCCCAATGCATTGGTCGGGGCCAAGTGAGCCAAGTTTGTCGGCCGCGGCTTCAAACAGTGCCGAATTCTTTCCGGACACAAACAGGAAACGGGCCCCGCAATCATCCAGCATCAAGGCCAGGCTCTCACCGCTGGCCATGCCGGAGAGCGGCACCATGCAGCCACCGGCCACCAATGTGCCCAGGTACAGTGCGACGTAGTCGATGCTGTTTTCCGATAACCCCGCTACGGCATCGCCCTGTTCTAACCCTGCGGCCCTGAGCCGGTTGGCTATGCGATTGGCGCGCGTTACCAGCGCCTGCCAATTGAGTTGAGTCTCGCCATCGATGAGCGCGACATGATCAGGGCGTTCTATCGCAAGGTGCTGAATGCGTTGACCGAGGGCTTCCATGGTTTCTTCAGAATCAATGGGAGCATAGACGGGCATTTCCTGAGTGCTTTTCATTTTTTCGCCTATCGGTGTCATTATGTTTTATCTAGTGAAATTAACTTCCGAATATATTGACTCAAAACCGGAAGGCGTGACAAATTACGATCAAGTTGAGTTTATGACGGCGCAAAAAATCATAAAAAAGGAGCATCGGCATGGGGCGTTTCGACAATCGGGTAGCCATTGTCACCGGAGCCGGGAGCGGCATCGGCAGGGCCACTGCGGTCAGGCTGGCGCGCGAAGGTGCGCAGCTCATGATGGTCGACCGTTCCGAGGCGGGCCTGCTGGATACCGAGGGTCTGATGCCTGAAGGTGCTGAAACTCTGCGCCGTATTGGTAATGTAGCCGACGAAGACCAGGTCAGCGCCCTGGTGGATGAAACTATCTCTGCCTTCGGCCGGATTGACGTGTTGTGCAACGTTGCCGGCATTGCCAGCACCGGTGGTGGTCACCCCGGTATTGCCGGCAACGACCGGGAAGAATGGGAGAAGGTGCTGGCGGTGAACCTGATCGGCACCATGCTGTTCATCAAGCATGTGGCGCCCCACATGCAGGCCCGAAAACTGGGCTCGATCGTCAATACCGCCTCCGTTGCGGGTATCCGGTCCGGTGCCGGCGGCAACGCTTACAGTGCGTCCAAGGCCGGGGTGATCAATCTCACCATGACCGCTGCCTGCGATCTCGGCAGTGACAATGTCCGCGTAAATGCGGTATGCCCGGGGCTGGTGGAAACCGGGATGACCCAGGCGGTGTTTGACTATGCCCGCGCCAACGAGAAAGCCCACAAGCTGGGTTCCCGATGTGAACTGCGTCGTTACGGCGCGCCGGAGGAAATTGCTGCGGCCATTCTGTTCCTGGCCAGTGATGACGCCAGCTACATTACCGGCCAGGCCTTACCTGTTGATGGTGGCAACACCGCGTCCCTTAACCTGCCGGGAATGAAAGTGTAATGAATGAAGACAGTCTGCATATCAGCGGCGGTCAGGATCTGCCCGGATTTCACAACCTGCTGGGGTATCGCCAGGTGTCCTGGGATGAGAGCGAGGCGGTGATTGAGCTGGAACTGGCGCCGCAGCATTTGAATCTTGGTGGTGTCGTTCACGGCGGAGTGTTGACCTCCCTGCTGGACGTTGTCCTGGCCGAAGCGGGCACTTACTGCCCTTATCCTGGCCGTATGCGCAAGGCCATCACCCTGTCACTGACCACAACATTCACCGGCCAATGCTCTGGTGGGACTATCCGGGTCACCGGCCGGAAACGGGCAGGCGGTACCCGCATTTTCAACAGCAGCGGGGAAGTCCACGACGACCAGGGCAACCTGCTGGCAATCGCCGAAGGCACCTTTCGTCTTCGCTCTGGCAGTGAAAAGCCGGAAGGTGTGCCAATCTGATTTCTATAACACCAGCAGATACGTCGGCGTTGCAACAGCCGGCCCACGACAACCAATCAACGAGGTACTGGACATGTTTGAACTGTCTGACAAAGCCAAAAAGCTGCAGGCGCAGCTTCACGAATTCATGGATGCCCATATCTACCCCAACGAGCATAAGCACCATGAACAGGTGGAGCAGGCAGAGAACCGGTGGGCTCCGGTGCCTATAGTTGAAGAGCTGAAGGCCAAGGCAAAAGCTGCCGGCCTGTGGAACCTGTTTCTGCCGGAAAGCGAATTCGGCGCCGGTTTGACCAACTACGAATACGCGCATCTGTGTGAAGTCATGGGCCGTTCCGCGATGGCGCCGGAAGTGTTCAACTGCTCCGCGCCGGATACCGGCAACATGGAAACCATTGCCCGCTACGGTAATAAAGAGCAGCAGGATAAATGGCTGAAGCCGCTGCTCGATGGCGAAATCCGCTCCTGCTTCTCCATGACCGAGCCGGATGTTGCTTCCTCGGACGCTACCAATATTGCCTGTGAAATCCGCCGTGACGGTGACGAATATGTGATCAACGGTCGCAAATGGTGGTCTTCTGGAGCCATGACGACCACGGCCAAGATCGCCATCGTCATGGGCAAGACCAATCCGGATGCCGAGAAGCACCAGCAACAGTCGATGATCCTGGTGCCTTTGGACACGCCGGGCGTAAAAATGATTCGCCCGCTGACGGTGTTCGGTTACGACCATGCCCCTCACGGCCATGCCGAGATCCACTACGACAATGTGCGGGTTCCGGTGGAGAACATTCTGCTGGGTGAGGGGCGCGGCTTCGAAATTGCCCAGGGTCGCCTTGGGCCGGGCCGTATCCACCACTGCATGCGCACTATTGGTGTGGCCGAGCGTGCGCTGGAGCTGATGTGTCAGCGGGCCAATGCTCGTGAGGCTTTCGGCAAGCCGTTGTCCAGTTTCGATTCGATCCGCAAGGATATTGCCCGCAGCCGCATCGAGATTGAGCAGGCGCGGCTGATGACCCTGAAGGCGGCGCACATGATGGATACTGTGGGTAATAAGGTGGCCCGTCAGGAAATCGCTATGATCAAGGTGATCGCCCCAAGTATGGCGCTGAAGATCATTGATCGTGCGATTCAGGTTCACGGTGGTGCAGGTGTGTCCCAGGACACTTTCCTGGCGAAGGCCTGGGCTCACGTCCGAACCTTGAGGCTGGCGGACGGCCCTGATGAGGTGCACCTGGATTCCGTCGCCAAGATCGAGCTTCGCCAATACCGCTGAGCACCACGTTGCCCGCTGAACACGGGTGAATGAACAAACGGGGAGGCACCTGCCGGGACACGCCGTGAATACGTCCTTGTAGGCTTGAGCAAAACATCCATGTTTTGCACAGTCCCGGCAGGTGCCTCCCCGTTCGTTCCCCAAGCATTGAGCATGAGGATCGAACTATGACTAATCCGCTTTTTGATATGACTGGAAAAGTCGCACTGATCACCGGTTCCACTAAAGGCATCGGCCGTTCTATTGCCGAAGAAATGGCCCGCCTGGGCGCCAAAGTGGTGATCTCCAGCCGCAAGGCGGATGCCTGTGAGCAGGTAGCCAACGAGCTGAAAGCTCAAGGCTACGAAGCCATCGCCATTCCCTGCCATGTGGGCAAGAAAGAAGACCTTCAGAACCTGGTGGATAAAACCAATGAAGCCTGGGGTTCCATCGACGTACTGGTGTGCAACGCTGCCACCAACCCGGTCTACGGCACCACCGCCGAGATGACCGACGACGCCTGGGACAAGATCATGGACACCAACGTCAAAGGTACTTTCTGGTTGACCAACATGGTGCTGCCGCAGATGGCTGAGAAAGGCGAAGGCGCAGTTGTTCTGCTTTCCAGCATCGCCGGCATCCGGGGTAACACCACCATCGGCACTTACGGTGTCTCCAAGGCAGCGGAAGCAGCCCTGGCCCGTAACCTGGCCGTGGAATGGGGGCCAAAAGGTATCCGCGTTAACAGCATAGCCCCCGGCCTGATCAAGACCGACTTCGCTAAAGCCCTGTGGGAAGACCCGGTTCGTGTTAAGCGTGCGGAAGACAAGACTCCGTTAAGACGAATTGGCGATCCAGTTGATATAGCCGGCCTCGCAGTTTTTCTGTCAACCAAGGCCAGTGCCTATATAACAGGTCAAGTTATTGTCGCCGACGGCGGCGAAACCATTTGCTGAGGATTGTCTTCAGTAGCGGGGAGGCCGGTGGGTGGGGTGCCTTTCTTCCGGGAAAAAGAACTCGCTGCGCTCAGACACCTTTTTCCCGGAAGAAAGGCACCCCACCCACCGTCCGCTGAACTGATTGCAGGCCGCAACGCATAAAGATAACGAAGGTTGAAACGAACAATGAATATGACTCCGGAATTGGTAGATGTTTTGCCAGCCCATAAGTTCGACGAGCCCAAGCTATTGGCTTGGCTTCAGGAAGAGCTGACGGACTTTGGTAGCCGTATGGAGGTCAGGCAGTTCCAGGGCGGACAGTCCAATCCTACGTTTCTGCTGGATACTGACTGCGGCCAATTTGTAATGCGAAAAAAGCCGCCAGGGATAACCCTGCCTTCGGCTCATATGGTCGAGCGTGAATACAAGGTAATGCGCGCTCTGTCTGAACACACAAGCATTCCCGTACCCACCACCCGTGCCGTGTGTGAAGACAGCAGCATTATTGGCACGCCGTTCTACATTATGGACTTCCTGGAAGGCAGGATTGTTAGTCACCCGGCGTTGCGGGCGCTGGATCGTCATGAGCGGATGCCGGCGCATCTGTCTGCCATCGACACCCTGGCGGCGCTGCACTCGGTGGATGTAGACGCGGTCGGGCTGTCTGATTTCGGTCGCCCCGAAGGTTATGTCGCTCGTCAGGTCGCGCGCTGGAGTAAGCAGTACCTGGCATCCAAGACCGACGATATGCCCGCCATGGACAAGCTCATGGAGTGGCTACCCGAGAACCTGCCTTCTACCGATGAATGCTCCATCGCCCACGGAGATTACCGCTTCGGCAATCTGATGCTGGCTCCGGACAAACCCGAAGTGATTGCCATTCTGGACTGGGAACTGTCCACCCTGGGACATCCGCTGGCGGACCTGGCCTATTACTGTCTGCCCTACTACTTGCCCTCGGACATGGAAGGTTCCCGCGGTTTGCTGGGTGAGGATCTGGAAGCCCTGGGTATTCCGGATGAGCAGGAAACCATTGCTCGTTACTGCCAACAGACCGGCCGTAACGGTATCGCGGATTGGCACGTGTTCCTGGCGTTTTCACTGTTCCGCCTCGCGGCCATTCTTCAGGGGGTGTATGCCCGTGCGTTGCAGGGCAATGCCGCCAATGCCGATGCCCTGCAAGTGGGTAAGCGTGCGAGCCTGCTGGCGGACTTGGGCTGGAAGATAGCCAGCGAGGGAAACCGGGGGATCTGATCTGGTCGCTGTTGCGACCCACTGAACTGCATGAGGGGATTATAACAATGACATTTACTCGCCATCACAAAGTCTGGCCAAAGGAATTGCCCAAGCAGATGACGCTGCCAGACACCAGCGTGTTCACCAACCTGGAAATTTCCGCGCTGCGGTATCCGGACCACACCGCCATCATTTTTTACGACGCGCTCATCACCTACAGCCAGTTGCTGGCCGAAGTGGAATCCATGGCCGGCTATCTTCAGGCCCAGGGGATCAGCAAGGGCGACCGTGTGCTGCTCTACATGCAGAACTCGCCCCAGTATGTGGTTGCCTACTACGCCATACTCCGTGCTGACGCGGTGGTGATTCCGGTGAACCCGATGAACCGGGCAGCTGAACTGGAACACTACATTGCCGATACCGGCGCGAGCCTGTGCCTGGCTGGCCAGGAACTGGCCGGTTTTATTGCGCCGTTGCTGGAAACCACCGATCTGGGCCAGGTTGTGGTGGCGTCCTACAACACCTACATCAGTAAGGACACCGACCTGGACCTGCCGGCGGAAGTGGCTGCGCCAGCCTGGTCAAAAGACGTTCCGGGCGTTGTGACCTGGGAACAGGCGCTGGCGGCGAACCATAAGCCAGCGGCGCATACCGCCGGCCCGGAAGACCTGGCGGTGATTCCCTACAGTTCCGGGACCACCGGCGCGCCCAAGGGCTGCATGCATACCCATCGCAGCGTGATGGCAACCGCAGTCCATCGGGCGTTCTGGAACCTGAGCACGGCCAATACGGTTCAGTTGGCAACACTGCCGTTCTTCCACGTCACCGGCATGACTGGCTCCATGAACAGCCCCATCTACAGCAGTTCCACCACGGTGATCATGACCCGCTGGGACCGCACTACCGCTGCCCGGCTGATTGAGCGCTACCAGGTCACCGGCTGGACCAACATTGTCACCATGGCGGTGGATTTCCTGTCGAACCCGGACATTGGCAAGTACGACCTGAGCAGCCTGAACACCATTGGCGGTGGCGGTGCGGCAATGCCGGAAGCGGTTGCTGCCAAGCTCAAGGCCATGACCGGGCTGGACTACATCGAGGGTTATGGCCTGTCGGAAACCATGGCTGCCACCCACATCAATCCCTCGGACCACCCCAAGGCCCAGTGCCTGGGCATTCCGGTGTTTGATGTCGATAGCCGCATTATCGACGTGGAAACGCTGGAAGAGAAAGGCCCGGGCGAGGTGGGGGAAATTGTTTCCAACGGGCCACAAGTGACGCTTGGATACTGGAACCGCCCGGCTGAAACCGAGGCGGCGTTCGTGGAAATCGACGGTAAACGCTTCTTTCGCACTGGCGACCTCGCTTATTACGACGAAGACGGCTATTTCTTCATGGTGGATCGGGTCAAACGGATGATCAATGCATCCGGTTTCAAGGTCTGGCCCTCGGAGGTGGAAGGACTGATGTACCGACACCCGGCAATCCACGAGGTATGCGTCATTTCATCGCCGCACCCCAAACGCGGGGAGACCGTGAAAGCCTGCATTGTGTTGACACCGGATGGGGAGGCCAATACCACCGAAGCGGACATTGTCAACTGGTGCAAAGAGCAGATGGCTGCCTACAAAGTGCCTGAGATCATCGAGTTTGTGGATGAACTGCCCAAATCACCCACGGGCAAACTGATGTGGCGGGCGCTGCAGGAAGAGGAGTGGAAGGCCAAGTCCTAAGGGAATTTTCATCATTTAATTTCGCATAGCGGAATATTGTTCTAAATATTGACATACGAGACGTTCGGTGTAATTGTTTCATCATGCTGATGCAGGGCCGCAAGGTTCTGCCCGAAACCGCATAACTCGCTACAACAACAATACAGCGGAGGAGCACACTTGAGCCTTTTTTTGCAACAAATCATCAACGGGTTAACCCTGGGGAGTATCTACGGTCTTGTAGCCCTGGGCCTGACCCTGGTCTACGGGATACTTCATATCCCCAACTTTGCCCACGGTGCCCTGTACATGGTCGGGGCCTTCATGTCGTACTTCTTCATGGTGGACCTGGGCGCGCACTACTGGATTGCCATGGCCGGTTCGGCCGCCGTGGTCGCCGTCCTGGCGATACTGTGTGAACGCCTGGTGTTCCACCCCCTGAGGCACTCGCCACCCATCCACGACAAGATCGCCGCCATCGGCATCCTGCTGTTCCTGGAAGCGGTGGTGCAGATGTTCTGGGGTTCGGATTTCCGCCGCATGTCCTCGCCGTTTACCGGCATCCTCAATTTCGACGGGCTGATCATTCCCGAACAGCGGCTGCTGATCATCGCCGGTGCGTTCGTGCTGGTGGTGGCCCTGCAACTGTTCCTGCGCAAGACCATGACAGGCGCCACCATCATCGCCATGGCCCAGAACCGTGACGGTGCCTTCCTGGTGGGGATCGATGCCAACCGTGTGGCGATGATGACCTTTGCCATCTCTGGCATGCTGGCTGCGTTTGCCGCCACTCTCTATGCGCCCATCAACCTGGTTTACCCGGCTATGGGGCACCTGGTCATTATGAAGGCCTTCGTGATCATCATCCTTGGCGGCATGGGCAGCGTTCCCGGTGCCATCGTCGGCGGCATGATCATCGGCTTCGCCGAGGCGCTGGGAGGCTTCTACATCTCCACGTCCTACAAGGACATCATTGCCTTCGGCCTGCTGGTGCTGATCCTGTCTGTCCGCCCACAGGGCCTGTTCGCGAAGGGGGCGCACTGATCATGTTCAAATTCGCCTCCCTGCTGATGACGCCAGCCGCCAAGTATCTGATGCTGGCCTTTGCCGTGCTGTTCCCGCTGGTTGCAGCAAACGAATACCAGGTGTATGTGATGGCCACCGCCTTTGTCTGGGCGATAGCAGTCTACGGCCTGAACATCATTACCGGCTTTTGTGGCCAGTTGAACCTGGCCCACGGTGGCTTCTTCGCCATCGGTG
Organism: Marinobacter iranensis; assembly: GCF_029207565.1. GTDB lineage: Bacteria > Pseudomonadota > Gammaproteobacteria > Pseudomonadales > Oleiphilaceae > Marinobacter > Marinobacter iranensis. Next base: position 148,341 of record NZ_JANCMW010000010.1, read on the forward strand.
CCTACACACTGGGCCTGCTGACCGCCGACTATGGCTGGAGCTTCTGGCCAGCCTTCGTGGGCGCGTTGGTAATGACGGCGGTACTGGGGTTCCTGGTGGGTATTGTCTCGCTACGCCTGAAAGAGCATTACTTCGCTATTTTCACCCTGTGTGTGGGCTTCATCATCTACCTGTTGATCGACAAGTGGGAAGAGCTGACCCATGGTGCCATTGGTGTCCGTGACATCGACGCCCCCTACGGTTTTGGTCTGGTGGATTTCACCGAGACGACACCCTTCTACTATCTGGTGCTGGCTTTCCTGGTGTTCGCGATCTGGTTCATGGGGCGTCTGTCGAAGTCCCTGCTGGGCCGCACCTTTATTGCTATCCGCAACGGTGACGAACTGGCCCAGTCCCTGGGCATCAACCTGATGCGCAACAAGGTCCTGGCGTTTGTCCTGTCCACCACCTACGCCGGCCTGGCGGGTGCCCTGTATGCCGGCATGGTCCGTTTCATCGGCCCGGACGCGGCCAATATCCAACATACGTTCGACATGATCACCTACCTGCTGGTGGGCGGTATCGGCACCATCATGGGGCCGCTGCTGGGCACCGTGGGTATTGTGTGGATCACCCAGTCCCTGCAGTTCCTGGAAGAGTACCGGATGATCATCTTCGGCCCGCTGCTGGTGTTGCTGGTGATCTTCTTCCCCCGGGGTATTACCGGTTCATTCCTGACCTGGATGCACCGCAAATCCCAGGCACTGGCGCCTGCGAAGAAGCGACAGGAACGCAAGGTAGACACCGCACAGAACCGGGAGGCTGAGAGCAATGCTTAAGGTAGAACATCTGACCAAAATGTTTGGCGGCCTTGCGGCGGTGAACGATGTGTCGGTGGAATTCGAAACCGGCAAGATCAACGCCATTATCGGCCCCAACGGTGCCGGCAAGAGCACCTTCTTTAACCTGATCTCGGGCCTGCACCAGCCTACCTCCGGCCGAATCCTGCTGGACGGCGCGGACGTGACCACCCTGCCCAGCGACCGGGTGGCACGGTTGGGCGTGGGCCGTACTTTCCAGACCACCAACCTGTTTGAGCAGGCCACGGTGCTGGACAACCTGATCGTGGGGCATCGCCTGCGCACCCGATCCGGCCTGTGGGACGTGCTGATCAACAGCAAGCGCCTGCAGCGGGAGGAAAAGGCCGCACGGGATAAGGCCATGGAAGCCCTCGAGTTTGTCGGCCTCAGCCATGTGGCCGGCCAGTTCATCGCTGATATCACCCAGGAGGAACGCAAGCGGGTGGCCTTTGCCCTGGCACTGGCAACCGACCCCAAGATCGTGTTGCTGGACGAACCGGCGGCCGGGATCAATCCGGAAGAGACCGTCGGTTTTGCCGCGTTGATGCGCAAGATGGTGGATGAAAAAGGCCTGACCGTGTGCCTGATCGAGCACAAGATGGACATGATCATGAGCCTGGCGGACAAGATCATGGTGCTGGACCACGGCGAGAAAATCGCCGAGGGCACGCCCGAAGAGGTGCGTAACAATCCGGTGGTGATCGAGGCCTATCTGGGAGGTGACGAAGATGCTGCAGCTTAACCATGTGGATGTCTGTTACGGCAGCTTCAAGGCCCTGACCGATATATCCATGACGGTGGACACCGGGGAACTGGTGGTGCTGCTGGGGGCCAATGGCGCCGGTAAGACCAGTCTGTTCAACGCCATCAGTGGCCTGGTGAAACCGGCTGCCGGGGATATCCGGTTCGAGGACAAGCAACTCAACGGCATGAAAGCCAGCGCTATTGTCGGCAGCGGCGTGGTGCAGTGCGCCGAAGGGCGCAAGCTGTTCCCGCAGATGACCGTGCTGCAGAACCTGATGATGGGCGCCTATGTGCACCGCCGTGATCGTCAGGGCAACAGGAAACGCCTGAACGAAGTGTTGGAGTTGTTTCCAATCCTCGAAGACAAGGCCGATGAAACAGCCGGCTCGCTGTCCGGTGGTCAGCAACAGATGGTGGCCATCGGCCGCGCCATGATGAGCCGTCCGCGATTACTGATGCTGGATGAACCATCCCTGGGGCTGGCCCCATTGGTGGTCAGGCAGGTGTTCGAAACCATAAAGCAGATCAACAGCATGGGGACAACCGTGCTGCTGGCTGAGCAGAATGCCTTTGCGGCCCTGAAGATTGCCCATCGCGCCTACGTCATGGAAAACGGTCACCTGGTGATGGAGGGCGACCGCGAAGCCATGCTGGGTAATGAGCAGGTCCGCAAGGCGTACATCGGGGCCTGATGGCTCCCAACACAAATAAAAATCAGAGTGACACGCACAACACAACCAGGAGATAACAATGAAAATAGCCAAGAAACTGGGTCGGGCTGTCGCAGCGGCAACCCTTGGTATGAGTCTGTCTGTCGGAGCAATGGCGGGGGAAGTCAGTATTGGTTTCACCGGGCCGCTAAGCGGCGGTGCCGCCCTGTATGGCGAAAACACCCTGTCCGGACTGCGGATGGCTGTGGCGGAAATCAACGCTGCGGGCGGTTTTGACCTGAACGGCGAGAAGACCACCATCAACCTGATCCCCCTGGATGATCGCTACTCGCCCGCCCAGGCCGCCACCAACGCCAAGCGACTGAAGCAGGAGTCCAACGTTTCGGCGGTATTCGTGCCCCACTCCGGTGGCATTTTTGCTCTCCAGGATTTCAATGAAAAGGACAACTTCCTGGTGATGGCCTATTCCAGTGTGCCCAGCATTACCGAAAAGGGAAACAGCCTGACTGTGCGCATTCCCCCCACCTTTGATGGCTATGTGAAAGCCTTTACCGACTATGCGTTGGAGCATCAGGGCAATAAACTGGGCATGGGCGGCGCCACCCACGAGTACGCCAAAATCTGGAGTTCCATGGTCAAGAAAGAGTGGGAATCCAAAGGGGGTGAAGTAGTGGCCGACACCCCCATGGACTACAATAAGTCGGCAGATTTCTTCACCGGCGTCAGCCGCATTATTGCCGAAAACCCGGATGTGATGTTTGTGGGTGGTGCCTCCGAACCGACTGGCCTGGTGGTACAACAGGCACGCCAGATGGGGTTCCAGGGCGGTTTCATTGTGATGGACCAGGCCAAGATTGATGAAGTGGCCCAGGTAGCTGGTGGTCTGGACATGGTGGAAGGCGCCATCGGTGTGGTTCCGCTAAGCGTATACGAGACCCCGGCGGCCCAGGACTTCATCAAGCGCTACCAGGCCGAGTACGACAAAATGCCCGGCTCAGAAGCGGCCTACAACTACCTGGCGCTACATGCCCTGGTGGAAGCCATGGACGCAACCGAGTCCACAGACCCGAAAACCATCCGCGCCGCCATTGGCGATGCCCTGAAAAACATGGATGACAGCAAGAACCCTTACGAAGTCACCGAAGTGACCGAAAACGGCGGCTTCGTGACCGAGACCACCCTGGCGGTGGTGAAGGATGGTGAAATTGTTCAGGTAGAGATCGACTGAGTGAGTTCTCAACCGCCGTCTCACAAAAAAGGGGCCTTGGCCCCTTTTTCACGACATGGCATTTATCACTCAAGCCACATACATTGCCAGGTTCTCCGCCACACAGGCCGGCTTGTCCTCGCCCTGAATCTCCACCGTGGTTCGATAGCTGGCCAGCGTGCGCTGCTCATCCAGCTGTGACACCTCCAGTAATTCCACTTTGGTACGAATGTCCGACTCCGATTTCACGGCAGCGGGGAAGCGCAGCTTGTTTATGCCGTAATTGATGCGGGCGGTAGCACCCTGCACATCAATCACCTCCTGATTCAGCAACGGAATCAGCGACACCATGAGGAAGCCGTGAGCTACCGGGCTTTTCCAGGGCGTTTCCCGCTTTGCCCGTTCCACGTCTACATGAATCCACTGGTGATCACCCGTAGCGTCCGCAAAGGCCTGAATCATCTCCTGGGTAATGGTTTTCCAGGGGCTATGGCCAATGGTGGTGCCACAAAGCTTGTCGAGATCGTTTAATTCAACGGAAAGCATGTCTGCTCCCATTAGTTGATGGTTGGTATGAAGTTGAAGCAGAAGCCATGGGAGGAGGAAGGGTCTACTGGGACCGTCCAAAACATGGATGTTTTGGTCGAGCGTACAGGGACGTATTCACAGCGTGTCTCAGTAGACCCTTCCTCCTTCCATGGCGCACCAGGCATCAGATCAGACAGCGTACCCAGGGTTCTTACTGTCCAAAAGCCGAACCAAAGCCGGCCAGGTCAAAGCCGCCGCCCCACCCAGCGCCTGAGACTGGTCCGCCGTCGTCTGAATCGCCTGCTCCGAAGGCATATAAGTCGGCCCACAACTCTGGGCCTTGACCTGGATCTCACAGGCCTTCATCAGAAAATACAGATAGGTAAAGGTCTCCGGCACATCCTTGCCCGCCGTCAGCACCCCATGATTGCGTAGCAGCATCATCGACTTGTCACCCAGATCCCTGATCAGCCGCTCCCGTTCATCCAGATTCAGGGCCACGCCCTCATAATCGTGATAGCTCAGGTGATTCAGGCACAGCATCGCGGTCTGGCTCAGAGGCAATAGACCATCCCGGTGAGCGGACACTGCTACACCATCGGGCGCGTGCAGGTGCATTACCGAACCAGCATCCTCCCGGCCCATGTGCACTGCACTGTGAATGGTAAAGCCGGCCGGATTCACGCGGCTGACACCGCCAGACTCCACTACCTGGCCATCCTTATCCACCTTCACCAGCGACGACGCGGTGATTTCATGGAACAGAAGCCCATAGGGATTGATCAGGAAATGATGATCCGGACCCGGCACCCGCGCGGACAGGTGGGTGAATACCAGATCGTCCCAGCCAAACAGTGCCACCAGTCGATAGGCGGCGGCCAGCTCGGTGCGAACCTTCCATTCGGCTTTCTTCAGATCCTGTTGTGTTGACTGATCGCTTGTTGTCATGGTGATGTCCACAGCCTGTTAGCTTGCCTTCAGCAGGGCAGCGTAACGTTCCAGGTGGAAATCGTCATCGCCCAACTGATGATTGATGGCGATCAGCCGCTTGGCGTAATGGGCAAAATTGTACTCCCAGGTCATGCCAATGCCGCCGTGGGACTGGATGCCGGCCTCAGAAATAAACTGGCCGGCACGACCAATCACATTCTTGGCGGCAGCCAGCACGCGCCTACGCTCATCGCTTTGTTCGCTGTCGGCAACACTGGCAGACAGAATCGCCATGGAACGAGCCTGCTCCAGTTCAGACATCATGTCCACCATACGGTGCTGCAGTACCTGGAACCTGCCGATGGGTACGCCAAACTGCTTGCGCTGCTTGAGATAGTCCAGAGTCAGCTCGTTGGCCATCTCCATAACACCCACCGCTTCGGCGCAAAGGGCAGCGATGGCGCGGCCAGCCTGATAGTCGATGACATCAGCGGCCTTGCCTTGCTCTCCCAGCAGAGCATCTGCGCCTACCTGGACGTTATTCAGTGTGATGTCACAGCCCTTGGCACCATCAATAGTGGGGTAGGTGCGGCGTTCAACACCCGCAGTGTCCGGGCTCAGGGCAAACAGGCTGATGCCATCCGCATCGTGGGTGTCGCCAGACGTGCGCGCGGACACCACGATCAGATCGGCACAGTGGCCGCCGATCACCACCGCCTTGCGGCCGTTCAGCACAAAGCCCTCACCGCTCTTCTCGGCACGGGTCTCCACATTATTCAGGTCATAGAAGCTTTGAGGCTCCTGCAGGCCTACCGCAGCTTTCAGCTCGCCACTGGCGATGCCGCTCAGCCAGACGTCCTTCTGGCTGTCGTTGCCCGCCTGGCCAATCAGGCCGCCCCCCAGGATGATAGATTGTAGGTAGGGTTCAAGGCACAGGCCGCGGCCGAGCTCCGTCATGACGGATTGAAGTTCCACACCGCCACCGCCGAAACCACCAAGTTCTTCAGAGAAGGGCACCGCGGTCAGGCCCAGCTCGCTGAGCTGCTTCCAGAAATCGGCACTGAAGCCCAGTTCAGTCTCGCTGAATGCCAGGCGCTTTTCAAAACTGTATTCACCGCGCACCAGGCGGGCCACGGTGTCCTGCAGCATCTGCTGCTCTTCGTTGAGTCGGAAATCCATGGTCGCCTCCTTAAAGCCCGAGAATCATTTTCGACACGATGTTCTTCTGGATCTCGTTGGATCCGCCGAAAATCGACAGCTTGCGGTTGTTGAAATACTGGGCCGACAGTGGCGCGGCGTCTTTGTCCGACAGGAACTCGCCCTCGTAATCCATATCCATCTCCTCTTCCAGGAATGGCAGGGCATAGGGGCCGATTGCGCGGCGGGCCAGGTCATTGATGGCCTGGCGGATTTCGGTGCCTTTCACTTTCAGCATGGAACTTTCCGCGCCCGGCACGCCACCGCCTTCAACAGAGGCAATGATGCGCAGGTTGCTGATGGCCGCTGCCGTGAGGTCGATTTCCACTTTGGCGATGCGCTGGCTGAATGACGGGTCCTCGATCAGTGGGCGACCGTTCTTCAGGCGGCGAGAGGCCAGTTCCTTCAGGTGCGAAAGGGCGGCCTTGGAAATGCCAATGCCGGCCAGGCCAGTGCGCTCATAAGTCAGCAGATACTTGGCGTAGGTCCAGCCCTTGTCCTCTTCCCCGACAAGGTTTTCAACCGGCACCTTTACGTCTTCAAAGAACACTTCGTTAACTTCGTGCTCGCCATCAAGGGTGATAATGGGGCGCACGGTAATACCCGGTGTGTTCATATCGATCAGCAGGAACGAGATACCTTCCTGGTTCTTGACCTCAGTGTTGGTACGCACCAGGCAGAAGATCATGTTGGCGTACTGGCCCAGGGTGGTCCACGTTTTCTGGCCGTTGACGATGTAGTGATCGCCATCGCGCACCGCGCGGGTCTTCAGCGATGCAAGGTCGGAGCCGGCGCCGGGCTCGGAATAACCCTGGCACCACCAGTCCTCGCCGCTGAGGATGCGTGGCAGGTAGGTCTGTTTCTGTTCTTCGTTACCGAATTTGATGATCACCGGCGCCACCATGTTCACCCCGAACGGGATGGAGCGGGGAACACCGTAACGGCAGGATTCTTCGTCCCAGATGTGCTTCTGCACCGGCGTCCATTTCACGCCGCCATATTCTTCAGGCCAGTGGGTGGCGTACCAGCCCTGCGTGCTGAGGATTTTCTGCCAGCGCTGATGGTCCTCTTTGGACAGGCGGCGGAACCCTTTCACTTTGGCGGCGATATCCGCCGGCAGTTTCTCGTCCAGGAACGCCCTCACCTCGTCACGGAAAGCAAGCTCCTCGGCCGTGTAGTTCATGTTCATCGAATAAACCTCGTTAATGCATTACAGCGAAAATATATACCGCATAGCAGAATTACTCAATGATCATTCATAGGTTGCTTACCTGTCAACGGTAATGAAACAAGAAAACACAGAGTAATCACGACTTTCATTAAAATGTGGTTTTAAACACTTGTGATCACAAATTCATCGTCTATATTCAAAAACACGGCAGCTGGTACTGCTATGCGAAATCATAAATCAATTAAATACCGCACAGTGAAACAGCGTGATTGATTTGGTGTGAGCCAGTGCCGGCACCGGAATTTCAATAACAAAGACAAACAATCAACTCCGTTAAGAGGTTTGAGATGACAATAACAAGACGTTTCCAAGTACACCCACTTGCACGGGCCGCTGCCCTTGTCAGCCTGCCAATGATCGCTCTCGGGTCCGGATCTGCCCTAGCGCAGAGCTCCGAACTGGATGAGTTGCGTGAGCGCGTACAACTGCTGGAAAGCAAACTGGAAGGCGCTGTGTCTACCGCGCCGGAACTGGAAGAAGACAACCCTTATCTGCTGCGCGACGGCGACGGGATCAAGATCGGGAGCACCACGATTTCATTCGGTGGTTTCATCAAGGCTGATGCGATTTTCGGCTCCCACGGTAACGGCAGCCTGAACAGTTACAGTGTTGGTTTGCCAAGGACGTTTGCGAGCGCGGCGGCATCGGATGAGAGTGACTGGAAGACCGGTTTCTCAGCGCGGGAATCACGCATCAGTATTGGCACCAAAACCGAGGATGTCGTCGGTCATACGCTGACCACCTACCTGGAGATGGACTTTAACCAGGACCTTAATGACGGCCTGAGTGAAACCGGGAACGAAATCGTCTCCAACAGTTACTCTCCGCGGTTACGCCAGGCCTACGGTTCCTGGAACGGCTGGGACTTCGGTCAAACCTACACCACGTTTACCGACCTGGCCGCCATGCCGGAGATTCTCGATCAGGGCAAGCAGGCCGCCTTCATTTACGCAACCCAGCCGATGATTCGCTACAACATGGCGGCGCCGGGTGGGAAGCTGATGGTTTCCCTGGAGAACCCCGAGGACGGTTACTACGGTAACTCCTATGATGACCAGTCCTACCCGGACCTTGCGATGCGGTATCAGATTCGTGGCAATTATGGGTTCTATTCCATTGCCGGCCTGTTGCGGAACTTTGAAGACAACGCAGCGGACGAAACCAGGACCGATGGAGCGGTGTCCCTGAGTGCCCGTATTCCGACCATTGGCCGTGACGACCTGCGCCTGCAATACAGTTATGGCGCGCTCGGCCGGTACATGGGGCTTTTGACTTACCCGGATGTGGACCTGGGGGCGCTGGCCATGGGTGATGTGGAGCCACTCAAAACCTATGGTGCCACGGCGGCGTATCGTCACTTCTGGTCGCCCGCATGGCGCAGCACCCTGACAGTCTCCCATACCGAAATCGTCGATGACCTTGCAGCCTCGCCTTCAGGCACGCTGAGTTATTTCGACTCTTCAACGTCGGTTCACGCCAATATTCTGTGGTCCGCTCACAGGAACCTGACGCTGGGGCTGGAGTACGTCTATTGGGATTTCGGAGAGATTGCCTCTGGCAGCAGCGAACAGTACGAGCAGGTTATGGCCTCCGCGAAGCTGAGCTTCTGATCGGCACGCTGTTGGAATAACGCGATTCTCAGGTGCTTTCATGCATCCTTGCCCCGGAGTGCTCCCCCGCTCCGGGGCTTTTTTCGGGCATGAAAAAAGCAGAGCCTGAGCTCTGCTTTTGATGGGAGTACAGCGGAATCAGCTGAAGGCCTGGATGCCGGTCTGGCCACGGCCGAGGATCAGGGCGTGGACATCATGGGTACCTTCGTAGGTATTCACTGCTTCCAGGTTCATCACGTGGCGAATCACATGGTATTCGTCGGAGATACCATTGCCACCATGCATGTCACGGGCAACCCGGGCGATGTCCAGGGCTTTGCCGCAGTTATTGCGCTTGAGAAGGGACACGGAATCCGGGGTGGCAACGCCAGCGTCCATCATGCGGCCAAGCTGGAGTACCGCCTGCAGGCCGATGGTGATTTCAGTCTGCATGTCCACCAGCTTCTTCTGGATCAGTTGGTTGGCAGCCAGGGGCTTGCCAAACTGTTTGCGCTCCAGGGTGTAGTTGCGGGCTGCGTGCCAGCAGAACTCGGCGGCACCCAGGGAACCCCAACTGATGCCGTAGCGGGCCTTGGTCAGGCAGCTCAGCGGGCCTTTCAGGCCTTCCACGTCCAGCTTGTTCTCGTCCGGTACAAACACCTCGTCCATAAAGATGGAGCCGGTCTCGGAGGCGCGCAGTGAGAACTTGCCCTCGATCTTTGGTGTCTCCAGGCCCTTGGCGCCCCGCTCGATCACAAACCCGGTGACCTTGCCGTCTAGCTTGCCCCAGACCACGCACACGTCGGCAATCGGTGAGTTGGTGATCCACATCTTGGAGCCACTCAGCAAGTAGCCGCCGTCGACTTTCTTGGCGCGGGTTTCCATGCCGCCCGGATCAGAGCCATGGTTGGGCTCGGTCAGGCCAAAGCAGCCAACGTATTCGCCGGAGGCCAGTTTCGGCAGGATGCGCTTCTTCAGTGCTTCCTGGCCGTAGCTGAAGATGGGGTACATGACCAGTGACGACTGCACACTCAGGGCGGAGCGGTAGGCGGAGTCCACCCGTTCGACTTCACGGGCGATCAGGCCGTAGCAAACATGGTTCAGGCCGGGACCGCCATATTCTTCCGGCAGGGTGGCGCCGAGCATGCCCAGTTCGCCCATATCAGTGAATATGGAACGGTCGAATTTTTCATGACGGTTCGCTTCGATAATGCCTGGCATCAGGCGCTGGTCGCAGAAGGAGCGGATACTGTCCCGAACCTGGCGCTCGGTTTCATCCAGTTGCTTGTCGAAGTGCAGCAGGTCATCCCAGGGTGCGGAAGCCATGTGTTATCTCCTCAGAAAATTAGTCAGTTGCTCAATCAATCGGATGACAAGCTCCCTATTGTGGTCCTCCACGGACAAGGAAAAAAGAGGCGGGGCTTGTCATGTAATTAATGTTGATATAGTTTCGTATAGCGGAATTAAGTTTTGTATATTGATTGATAAAGACTAATCCGGGCCTTTGTGAAATGCAACTGATACCGTCATCGAAGGGCACGAATCTGTTATGAGCCGTTTTCTGGTTCCTGTCGCAGTGTTACTGGAACTTGTGGCGCTTTGCCTCTCCAGCCCACACCTCAGTGCACTCGCCGGGGTGTTGTTTGTACTTTATTTCGTACGGTCGCTGGGGCGTCTGCAGCCCTATTCACGTTCTCTGTTTCTGATTTCATTGCTGGTGATTGGCTATCTGGGTTTCGTCGGCCAGTTGGGCACCGAAGACCTCATACGGGCCGCTTCCAATGCTGCGTTCTACGCGGCGTTCCTGGGAAGCCTGGGGATGATGCAGTGCCTGGTTCGCCGGCTCGAGGTGCTACAGCGCATACATGATGTGTTGCTGGGCGGCCGCCCGGCGTTGCTGTACCCGAAATACGCCGTGGTGAGCTGTGGCATTGCCTCGGTGCTGAGCTTCGGGATGATGAACCTGCTCTGCGGTACCCTGGCGGATACCCTCCGGCAAAGAGGCATTACCGGTGACTCGCGCGTGCGCTGGTTGCGTAGCGTGCTGATCAGTACATTGCGGGGCTTTGCGCTGGTGCCGTTGGTGGCGCCCACCAGTGTTGCTGTGGCCATTATTGCCCGGGAAGTGCCCACCCTGAGCTGGTCCGGTCTGCTGCCCTACGGCATAGGCAGCGCGGCGCTGCTGGTGCTGGTGGGGTGGATGCTGGAGCACAAGCGTTTCCGCCTGGTCAGCAGTGAGCGGGAGCCGCTGGAAAGCTGGCCCGCCGGAAGTGGGCAGTTATTGCTGCTGGTGTTGATCATCTTCACGTCCATGGGTTTGCTGGTGCAGTTTACAGAGTTGAAGGTATCGGTGGCGGCCATGCTGACAGTGCCGGTGGTGACCTTCCTTTATATGTTCTGGAACGAACGCTCGCCGGTCGCAGTGGCGCGGGAGGCCGCCGACAACATGCTGGGCATGAGCAACGAGATGTCCATCTTTGCCGGTTCGGCCGGGCTGGGCGTGGCACTGGTAACCGTAATTCCTGCGGACGCCCTGGCAGGCATGGCGTCCGGTGAACTGGGCGTGTTTCTGCTGGCGGTTTGTGGATTACTGATGATGCCAATGTTATCGGCGGTGGGGGTTATTCCCATTACCGTGCTGAGTGTGCAGGCGGGATTAATGCCCCAGTTGGTAGCGGAAGGCGTTGATCCGTTACCGATTGCGGTAGCCCTGGTGATCGGCTTCTCCCTGGCTATGATGCTGTCCCCGTTCGGCCCGGCAGTGATGTTGCTGTCACGGTTTGGCCAGGTGTCGCGCTGGGTGGTGGCGTTTGGCTGGAATGGAGTGTTTGTATTGTTCTCGATTCCGTTGTTGCTGCTGATGCTGTGGGGAGTGTTCGTGGTGGCACCGGCCACGGTAGCGGGGTGACCGGCGCGTTATCCTTGTGCGTCAGTAGCCCCGAGTGGTGTCCACAAGGCCGGTAATCGGCTGGCCATTGTGGTGCGCGCGCATCTTGCCGGTGATCTGCTCCAGCGTGGCATCCCGCAGGGTGCGCGCCGAAATGTGTGGCGTGATGGTGATCTCCGGGCGCTGCCAGAAGGGGTGATCGGAGGGCAGTGGCTCCTGGCGGAAAACATCCAGGGAGGCTCGGGCCACATGGCCATCGTCGATCGCTTTTAGCAGGTCGTCCTCCACCAGGTGTTCCCCCCGGCCAACGTTAATCACCACGGCACCGGGGATCAGTTGGCTGAGACGCTGATGGTCAAGGATATCCCGGGTTTCCTCGGTCAGTGGCAGGGTGTTCACCAGAATCCGGGTCGCCTGCAGGAATCCGGGCAGGTTATCGGCCCCGGCAAAGGTCGTGATTCCCTCCAGGTCGTGTTCGCTGCGGGCCCAGCCATTAACCCGGTAATCCAGACCGGCGAGGGTACGTGCCACCCGCTTGCCAATATGGCCAAGGCCCATGACCCCGACCGGCCACTCACTGCGCTTGATCGGACGATGAATTTTCCAGGTACCTTCGCGTTGCTGTTCCCGGTAGGTTTCCATACCCCGACTGGCTTCCACTAGCTGGTGCAGAACATATTCCGCCATCTGAGCGGACATCCCGGCATCTTCCAGGCGCACGATGGGCAATTGGGGCGGCAGGTTGGGAACGGCCAGCAACCCATCAATGCCTGCGCCCAGATTGAATACCGCCTTCAGCTTCTTCTCGCGTTCAAACAGCTCCACCGGTGGTTGCCAGACAATGGCGTAGTCGGCATCCACAGCCGGGCCGTTAGCGTCCCATACGTAAACCTCGGCTTCTGGAAGCAGTTCCTTTATGGGGACGGTCCAGCGTTCTGGCTTGGGATCTCCTGCTACAAATAGAACCTTCATGTGCTCTCCGGGGATTCGTAAGGTGCATTGAATTTCTTTACTATGTTTCGCTTTGCAGAATAATATACCGAAAAATATCCGTAAACCCCGGGTGCCGTGGCTTACTGGTGGAAGAAAACTGAAACATAAAGGAAGAGTGTTTCATATTTGGCACGACTTTTGATAATGGTTTCTGGTACTTGCTATCTGCAGCGATTAAAATACCTCAACTTTTCTTCTATCTGACTACTATCCGGATATCCCCGGCACACCCGATCAGGCGCAGCTGTTGGAGGACGCCAGTTTATGACAAAAGCAGAAACCACTAAACCGGAGCTGATGGTCGCTTCCGGAGATGGTGAACCGGTGAAGCCGGAAAAGGATCGCAAGTTCGTAGAGGCGCTCTCCCGTGGCCTGGATGTTCTCCGGGCGTTCAGCCAGGGCTCGGTCATCCTGGGTAACCAGGATATATCCCGGCTGACCGGCTTGCCAAAGCCGACGGTGTCCCGCATGACCTACACCCTGACCAAACTGGGCTACCTCAGCTACAACGCCCAGTTGGAAAAGTACCAGCTCAGCTCCGGTGTTCTGGCTCTGGGTTATGCCTACGTATCCAATCTCAAGGTGCGCCAGCTGGCCAAGCCCTACATGGACGAGTTTGCCCGCCAGACCAACATGTCCGTGGGTTTGACCTGCCGTGACCGCCTGCACATGATCTATGTGGAGAACCGCCTGCCGCCGGAAGCCTCTCTCCTGCGCATGGACATTGGCCTGAAGCTGCCGATGTCCACGACCTCCGCGGGGCGCGCCTACTACTGCGCCATCAGCGACAAGGGCCGCAAGCTGATTGACGATGCCATGGAGGCAAAATACGGCCCTGAAGTCTGGCCGGAGAAAAAAGAAGGGCTCGATCGCGCGATGGAGGACTTCAAGAAGCATGGCTTCTGTCTGTCCCTGGGCGAATGGGACCGCAACATAAACTCTGCCGGTGTGCCCATCCATCTACAGGATGGCACGATTATGGTGCTGACGTCTGCGGCACCTTCCTATTTGATTTCCGGCGAAAAGCTGCGTGAGTCCATCGCTCACCAGTTGGCAATGCTGGCCAGTGATATTGAATCGCTCGGTGTTTGATCCGACACTGGTGAAGGAGCCGGCGGGGAGGGCGTTCCGAAACACGCTGTAAATACGTCCCTGTACGCTCGGCTCCGCCATCCATGGCTCCGCACGGTTTCGGAACGCCCTCCCCGCCGGCTCCCCCGGCCCTAGAGTAAAAACCCCAGAATTCGTTCTGGGGTTTTTTTATGGCTGCATTTTGATTCATGGTTGAAACTTACCGAGAATTTGTATTAAATCGTTCCTATGTTTCGCTTGTTAAAACTACATTCCATATAAGGCAAGGAGAGATTATGTCTGAGGTCGTAACTTACAACCGGGAAGGCTCCATCGGCGTGATCACCGTGAACTACCCACCGGTGAACGCCCTCAGCCACGGGGTTCGTTCCGGCCTGGTGGCCGCGCTGGAACAGGGCCGGAAAGACGCTGACGCCAAGGTACTGTTGCTGGTGTGCGAAGGCCGCACCTTTATTGCCGGCGCCGATATCCGCGAATTCGGCAAGCCCATGCAGGAACCGGGGCTGCCTTCCGTCGTAGGTCAGTATGAAAACAGTGACAAACCGATTGTGGCCGCCATTCACGGCACTGCCCTCGGTGGTGGACTCGAAACCGCTCTTGGTTGTCATTACCGCGTCGCGCTGAGCAGTGCCAAGGTTGGCCTGCCGGAAGTGAAGCTTGGCCTGTTGCCTGGTGCCGGTGGCACACAGCGCCTGCCGCGCTTGGCCGGTGCTCAAAAGGCGCTGGAAATGATCACCTCCGGCGAGTTTGTTGGCGCCAAAGACGCGCTTGAACTGGGTATTGTTGATGCGGTTGAAGACGGTAGTGATATCAAAGCCGTTGGCCTGGCGTACGCCCGGAAAATTGCCGACGAAGGCAAACCGACCCGTCGTGTTCGCGACCTGACCGACAAGATCGAAGCTGACAAGGGCAGTGACGTATTCGAACAGTTCCGCGCCGGGTTGCAGAAGAAAGCTCGTGGCCTGTTCTCGCCATTCAAGTGCGTGGATGCAGTGGAAGCGGCCTTCAACCTGCCGTTTGAGGAAGGCGTGAAGCGTGAGCGTGAACTGTTTATGGAGTGCATGGAATCCCCGCAGCGCGCCGGGCTGGTTCATGCCTTCTTTGCGGAGCGGGAAGTGTCCAAAGTGAAAGGCCTGCCCAAGGACACGCCGGTTCGTGACATCCGTAAAGTGGGTGTCATCGGCGCTGGCACCATGGGCGGCGGCATTGCCATGAACTTTGCCAACGCCGGCATTCCGGTGACAATTGCCGAGGTAAAACAGGAGGCGTTGGACAAGGGCCTGGCGGTGATTCGCAGAAACTACGAGAACACCGCGAAGAAAGGCCGCATCACCCAGTCTCAGGTTGAAGAACGCATGAGCCTGATCAGCGGCACCCTGACCTATGATGATTTCAGCGATGTGGATCTGGTTATCGAGGCGGTTTTCGAAAGCATGGACCTGAAGAAGAAAATCTTCGGTCAGCTGGACGAAGCCTGTAAGCCGGGTGCGATTCTGGCGTCCAACACCTCTACTCTGAGCATCGATGACATTGCGGCCGCCACCAAACGTCCGCAGGACGTTATTGGCCTGCATTTCTTCAGCCCTGCCAATGTGATGAAGCTGCTGGAAATTGTGCGCGGCGAGAAGACCTCCGACGAGGTTAAGGCCACTGCCATGGCGCTGGCGAAGCAGATCCGCAAGGTGGGGGTCATGGTGGGCAACTGCTATGGCTTCGTGGGTAATCGCATGTTGCACAAGCGCGGCGCCGAGGCCATGGCGCTGGTCAATGAGGGTGCGAGCCCGCAGCAGGTGGACAAGGTGCTGACCGACCTGGGCTTTCCCATGGGGCAGTTTGCCATGTCGGATCTGGCGGGTATCGATATTGGCTACAGTATTCGTCAGGAGCGCCGCAAGGCCGGTGAGGATGTGCCGGCAAGCTGGATGGACAAGCTGGCGGAGCAGGGTCGCCTCGGGCAGAAGACCCAGGCGGGTGTGTACAAATACGAAGAGGGTAACCGCAAGCCGATCCCTGATCCGGAGGTGGACCGGGTTATCGCCGAGTTCCGTAAGGAGCAGGGCATTACGCCTCGTGACATCACTGACCAGGAGATTCTGGAGCGGTGCATGTACGTGATGATCAATGAGGGCGCGAAGATCCTGGAAGAGGGCATTGCCGACCGCTCCCTTGATATCGACATTACCTGGATCTACGGCTATGGCTTCCCGGCCTATCGGGGTGGGCCGATGTTCTGGGCGGATCAGATTGGCCTGGACATTATTCTTGGCACTGTTGAGCAGTTCTACGATGACCTTGGGGGCGAGCAGTGGAAGCCGGCGGGGCTGTTGCAGGAACTGGTCAGTGAGGGGCGTAAGTTTGGGGATCTTTGAAGGTTAGCCTGCTGGCTTTGGGTGGCTGGTCAGGGGGTGGGGTGCCTTTTCTTCTGGGAAAAATAACTCGCTGCGCTCAGACATCTTTTTCCCGGCAGAAAAGGCACCCCACCCCCTGACCGACCTTACTTCGGAGTTTTGACCTCTCGCTCTTGTAGGTCGGATTAGCGAAGCGTAATCCGACAATGCCGTCGAAACCCTCAACTCTGTGTCGGATTACGGCTTCGCCTAATCCGACCTACTGTTTACGAAGGAAATTGTTATGTCTGATGCCGTTATTGTTTCCACCGCCCGTACCGGCCTTGGTAAATCCTACCGTGGTGCGTTGAACAACACTCACAGCGTGGACCTGGCCGGCCACGTTATCCAGCATGCGGTGCAGCGGGCGGGTATTGATCCGTCCATCGTGGAAGACGTCATTCTCGGCGCCACCTTCCACGAAGGCGCCCAGGGCAAGAACATGGCGCGCCTGGCGGCCATCCGCGCCGGGCTGCCGGTGACTACCGCGGGTGTTTCCATCAACCGTTTCTGCAGTTCCGGTTTGCAGGCTATTGCCATGGCGTCCCAGCGTGTGGTTTCGGAGAAGGTGCCGGCCATGGTGGCTGGCGGTGTGGAGTCCATTTCGCTGGTTCAGAACGACAAGCTCAACAGCTTCCACGCCACTAACGATTGGCTGATGAAGAACAAGCCCGAGTTGTACCTGTCGATGATTGAAACCGCCGACATTGTGGCCCAGCGCTATGGGGTCAGCCGTGAGTCCCAGGACGAGTACGCGCTGCTCTCCCAGCAGCGCACCGCCGCCGCGCAGGAGACCGGTAAGTTCGACGACGAAATTGTACCTTACGACGCCACCATGCTGGTGAAGGACAAGGAAACGGGGGAGGTCAGTCAGAAAGATGTCACCCTGACCAGGGATGAGTGCAACCGCCCGAATACCACCCTCGAAGGCCTTCAGGGCCTGGACCCGGTGCGTGGTGAGGGCCAGTTTGTGACAGCGGGTAATGCGTCCCAACTGTCTGACGGTGCGTCCGTGTGCACGGTGATGAACTCCACCTACGCCGAAAAGAACAACATTGAGCCAATGGGCATCTTCCGTGGCTTTGCGGTTGCCGGCTGCGAACCGGACGAAATGGGTATCGGCCCGGTCTTCGCCATTCCACGGCTGTTGGAACGCACCGGTCTGAAAATGGATGACATTGACCTGTGGGAACTGAACGAAGCCTTCGCGTCACAAGTGGTCTACTGCCGCGATCGCCTGGGTATCCCCATGGAAAAATTGAATGTGAACGGCGGTTCTATCTCCGTGGGGCATCCATACGGTGTTACTGGTTCCCGTTTGACAGGGCATGCCTTGATTGAAGGCAAGCGCCGGGGTGCCAAGTACGTTGTCGTCACCATGTGCATCGGTGGTGGCCAGGGGGCCGCTGGCCTGTTTGAAGTGGTTTAACTTGTTGGCCTGCTTGTTTTGGGGCTGGGCCCGAGGCGGGGTGTCTTTTCTTCTGGGAAAAATAACTCGCTTCGCTCAGACATCTTTTTCCCGGCAGACAAGGTACCCCCACCGCAGGACCAGACTCCAGACCGGCAGGCTACCCGTGTTCATTCATGCCAAGGGCAACGAGGCCATGCAACAAAAGATCATCAACACCCAGGACCTGGCGTTCCAGCTGTTCGAGCTCCACGACGTCGAACAGACCCTGGGCTATGAACGCTACGCCGAACACAACCGTGAAACCCTGCAGGCAGCATTGGACCTGTCGCTGAAAGTGGCCGCGGAAGAGTTCGCCCCCCACGCCCGCCTGGTGGACGAAGAAGAACCCACCTTCGAGAACGGTCGCGTGAACATGCGGCCGGAGGTCAAAAAAGCCCTGGACGTTCTGCGGGATACCGGCCTGATGGCCGCAGGTCAGGACTACGAGCGCGGCGGCATGCAGCTTCCCGCTGCCGTGGCCCAGATGTGCGTGGGGATGCTCAAGGGCGCTAATGTGGGCACTCAGGGTTACGCCGGCCTGACCATCGCGGCAGCGAATCTGATCATGACCCAGGGCATTGAACACCAACAGAAGAAATACGCCGAGCCGATGATGGCCGGCCGCTTCTTCGGCACCATGTGTCTGACGGAGCCCCACTCCGGTTCGTCCCTCGGCGACCTGTGCACCCGTGCCGAACCGCAGGACGATGGCAGCTATCGCCTGTTTGGCAACAAGATTTTTATTTCCGCCGGCGACCATGAGTTGAGCGACAACATCATCCACATGGTGCTTGCCCGCTTACCGGACGCCCCCGCCGGGGTGAAAGGTATATCGCTGTTTATCGTGCCCAAGATCCTGGTGAATGACGACGGCAGCCTTGGTGAGCGGAACGACGTCGCGCTGGCAGGCCTGATTCACAAGATGGGGTATCGGGGCACCACTTCCACCATGCTCAACTTTGGTGAGAAAGACGGAGCGGTGGGTTACCTGGTGGGCGAGCCCAATAACGGCCTGGCGGCGATGTTTCACATGATGAATGAAGCTCGCATCGGTGTCGGGCTGGGGGCGGTCATGCTGGGATACACCGGTTATCTGCATGCGCTGGACTACGCCCGCGACCGCAAACAGGGCCGTCCCGTTGGCGAGAAAGACCCGAACTCTCCCCAGGTCCCGCTGATCCGTCACACCGACATCCGCCGCATGTTGCTGATCCAGAAAGCCTACGTGGAAGGGGGCCTGGCCCTGTGCCTGCAGGGCGCTATGCTGGTGGATGAGAAAAAGCACGCAGAAACTGAAGACCAGCGCCAACTCGCCGCCGGCCTGCTCGACCTGCTGACCCCGGTCATCAAATCCTGGCCGTCCCAGTTCTGCCTGGAAGCCAACAGCCTGGCGATCCAGGTACACGGCGGCTATGGCTACACCCGCGAGTATCCCGTTGAGCAGTTCTACCGCGACAACCGCCTGAACCCGATCCACGAAGGTACCCACGGCATCCAGGGCATCGACCTGCTGGGCCGCAAAATCTCCATGGCCGGCGGTAGGTTCTACCAGGAACTGATGGACCGCATCGAAACCACCATCGGCGAGGCCCGTGATATCGAACGGCTGGCACCATGCGCGGACCGTCTGGGCCGGGCCGTGAAATCCATGGCCGCAGCGACAGACGCCATCAACGCCGAAAAAGCCAGCGGCAACCTGGAAAAAGCCCTGGCCAACGCCTCGCTCTACCTCGAAGCCTTTGGCCACACCGTTGTTGGCTGGCTCTGGCTGCGACAGGCCATCAAGGCCATGGCCGGACTGCAAGGAAACAGTGAGCAGCCGGCGGAATTTTACGAGGGCAAGGTGAAGGCCTGTGAGTATTTTGCCAGGTACGAGTTGCCAAAAGTGGTCAGCCTGGCTGAGTTGGTGGGTGCTGTGGATACCACGGTGTTGGGGATGCAGGATGGGGAGTTCTAGTGGGACCTTGTTTGTCGGATTACGCCTTCGGCTAATCCGACCTACGCTGACCTATGATTGCACGGTTTGCCCATGTAGGTCGGATTAGGCGCAGCCGTAATCCGACAAAGCCAACTTTGTCAGACCGGTCGTGGGGTGGGGTACCTTTTCTGGCGGGAAAAAGATGTCTGAGCGCAGCGAGTTATTTTTCCCATAAGAAAAGGTACCCCACCCCGCGGCCAGCCCCCAAACAAGAAAGCTACGTAAAACCGAGGAATCAAACACAATGGACAGAAAAGCAAAGGCCGTCGTCTGCCGCGAATGGGGCCAGCCCGTTCAGGTAGAAACCATCACCGTGGAAGGCCCCAAATGGGACGAAATCACCATCAAGATCGGTGCCTGCGGCGTCTGCCACAGCGACCAGTCCGCAACCACCGGCAAAATCCCATACCCCGCGCCACTGGTCCTCGGCCACGAAGCTGCCGGCGTTGTCATTGAAGTGGGCGAGGGTGTCACCGCCTTCCAGGAAGGCGACCACGTCGTCAGTTCCTTCATCTCCATGTGCGGCAAATGCCGCCAGTGCGTACGCGGCCGCCCGGTACTCTGTGAAAACGCCCGTAAGGCCATGTTTACCCTGCCCGATGGCAGCGTTCGCAC
The DNA here is from genome assembly GCF_029207565.1 of Marinobacter iranensis. Lineage (GTDB taxonomy): Bacteria > Pseudomonadota > Gammaproteobacteria > Pseudomonadales > Oleiphilaceae > Marinobacter > Marinobacter iranensis. The sequence goes on from NZ_JANCMW010000010.1 coordinate 168,679, forward strand.
CAAAGGTGCGGATGGCGAAGACCTTAACGTCTTCGGTGCCTGCGGCGTGATGGCCGAATACGCCACCCTGCACGTGGACAACTGCGTCAAAGTGGACGAGTCCGTGCCCATGCAGAATGCTGCCCTGGTGGGCTGTGCCGTAATGACCGGTGTTGGCGCCGTATTCAACACCGCGAAGGTCGAACCCGGCTCCCGTACAGCCGTTTTCGGCATTGGCGGCGTGGGCCTGAACGCCATTCAGGGCTGCGTCACCGCCGGCGCGGAAATGATCGTGGCGGTGGACAACAACGACAAGAAGCTGGAAATGGCCAGGGAATTCGGTGCCACTCACACCGTTAACATCAACGAAGTGGAAGACGCCGCCAAGGCCGTAAAGAAGCTCACCGGCGGCGTGGACTACGCCTTCGAATGCGTCGGCGCCGGCCCGGTGGTGGAGCAGGCCTACAAGTGCCTGGGCCGTGGCGGTACCGCCGTAGTGGTGGGTGTTTCCGATCCCAGGGACAAAACGTCGATCACCACCCTGACGCTACCTGCGGACGAGAAAACCCTCAAGGGCAGCTGGTTGGGCTCCGCCCGGCCACAATACGACTTCCCCCGGATTCTGGGGCTTTACAAGGCCGGCAAACTCAAACTCGACGAACTGGTCACCCGCACCTACCCCATTGATGACGCACTCCAGGCATTCGATGATATGTTGGCTGGCAAGAACGCCCGTGGCGTGATTGTGTTCGACTGATTCAGGAGCAGAACCATGAAAGATCTCAGCAGGAACTACATCAACGGTCAGTGGCAGGACTGGAATGGCGAGACCATCGAGGTTCATGAGGCCGCCACCGGCGACGTCATCGCCAAGGTTCCCGCCTCCGGCCGCGAAGAAATGGAACAGGCCATCGCCGCCGCAAGTGCTGCCTTTGAAAGCTGGTCTGAAAGCACCCTGGAAAAACGGCTCCACGTACTGGAGCAGCTGCACGCCGGCCTGAAAGAGCGGGCTGGCGAGATTGCTGAAACGGTATGCCGGGAAGTGGGCATGCCCATCAAACTGGCCACCGGCATTCAGGCGGGGCTGCCTGCCACCATCACCAAAAGCTACCTGAAACTGCTGCCGGAATTCACCTTTGCTGAACAGGTTGGCAACTCCGAAGTACAGCACACCCCTGTCGGTGTGGTGGGATGCATAACCCCCTGGAACTACCCCTTGCACCAGGTAATCCTCAAGGTGGTGCCGGCTATAGCCGCCGGCTGCACGGTGGTACTCAAACCGTCGGAAATCGCGCCCCAGAGCGCCTATATCCTGGCGGACATACTCGACAAAACGGACCTGCCTGAGGGCGTCTTCAACCTGGTCTGCGGTGAAGGCCACACCGTGGGCGACACCCTGATCAAACACCCCGACGTCAGCATGGTGTCCTTCACCGGCTCCACCCGCACCGGCAGCCTGATTGCCCACGCCGCCGCCGATGACTTCAAGCGCTTTGCCCTGGAGATGGGCGGCAAGTCCGCATCGATCATCCTGCCGGATGCCGACCTGGCAAAAGCAGTGAAGGGAACCGTCAACAACTGCCTGCTGAACTCCGGCCAGACCTGCACCGCGCTCACCCGCATGCTGGTGCCGGCACAGAAGCATGACGAAGCCTGTGAACTGGCCGCCAATGCGGTGGCAAAAATGACCCCCGGCAACCCACTGGAAGAAACCACCCGCCTGGGCCCGCTGGCTTCCGCCCAACAGCGGGACAGGGTGATCGATTTCATCAACATCGGTATCAAGGAAGGCGCCACCCTGGTGACCGGCGGCCCGGAAGCGCCGGAAGGCTGTGACCAGGGCTACTTCGTCAAGGCCACGGTATTCGGCAACGTCAAACCCGACAGCCGCATTGCCCAGGAAGAAATCTTCGGCCCGGTGTTGTGCGTGATTCCCTACGAGGATGAAGCCGAGGCCATCGAGATTGCCAACGGTACCGCCTATGGCCTGTCCGGGGCAGTCTGGTCCGCTGATGATAACCACGCCAAGAAAGTGGCCAGTAAGATGCGCACCGGTCAGGTATTCGTCAACGGTGGTGGCTTCAACCCACTGGCGCCATTTGGCGGATTCGGCCATTCCGGCATTGGGCGTGAGTTTGGCAAGTGGGGGCTGGAAGAGTTTCTGGAGGTTCGGTCGTTGCAGTTGTGATGGCTGATAGTTGAGTGTCGGATTACGGCTTCGCCTAATCCGGCCTACGGGGGTGTATGGGGGCTGCACCATGTAGGTCGGATTAGCGAAGCGTAATCCGACAGAACCACTGGAGTCAGGTCGGTCACGGGGTGGGGGTGCCTTTTCTGCGGGGAAAAAGATGTCTGAGCGCAGCGAGTTATTTTTCCCAGAAGAAAAGGCACCCCCGCCGCGGGATCAGCCCCCAGCTTCAGGCCTTCCCACCAAGCAGAATCCGCACCGCAGTACAGGCATCCTCCAACTCCTCCTCACGGGGTTCCCGGCCATTGATGATGTCGCTGTAAAGGCAGGACTCGGCCAGGCGCACCATGAAATAAGACAGGCTGTTGACGTTCAGGGGCGGATTGAGATGTCCCGCCGCTATCTGCTCCCGAAGCGTGCGGGTATTGGCCTCCACCGTGCGGCTATGAATCGTGGACTGGGATGACGTCAGTATCTTCAGGGCGTACTCCGGGTCTTCATGGATAAAGCGCCGCAGTGGCTCGGAGTGCAACAGGATGGAGTTAATGTGCCGGTACACCCCAACCACAAAATCCACGCCCTGGCCTGGCGTTACGCTGAGCGCTTCAAGCCTCACGGGTTCATAAAGTGACCAGAGCACTTCCCCCAGCAGTAAATCCTTGTTGCCGACCCAGCGAAACAGGGTGGCTCTTCCGATGTTCAGCTCCGCGGACAGGGACGCCAGGTGAATTCTTTCACCCTTCAGCCACATCCTTCGGGCACGTCGGAAGGCGTCCGCTGGCGTCGCCCTTGCTGTTGTCTTTTCTGTCACTGCAACCTCGTATCGGAATTCGATTTCATTCTAACGACAAAACAGGAAACCCGCTATGAAGAGCAGAATCACCGGACGGCCACAGCCTACCCCGGAAGATCTGTCCAGGGGAATTGCACATTGTGCTGAGAAGACTGGTCAGCCTTTTCGGCGTGACACATTTGTGAACTTTCCGCTATACACTCTTTAACACCTCGTGACTCTCACGTGATGGCGTGCACCCAGGATAGATGCCGGGCCTGTCAGCCAGGCAGGCTTAAATTACTGGGGAGAAGTCACAATGAACAAGTTCAGCACAGTTGCAGCAATGGTCCTGTTTGGCTTGATGGCAGGCGCGGCCCAGGCCGATGACATGGCATCGGAAAATGGCATGATGAAGGACGATATGAAAGGATCAATGGAAAATCACGACATGAAGAAAGACGGCATGTCCGATTCCATGAGCCACGATATGAAAAAAGAGGGCATGTCCGACGACCACATGGGTATGAAGGATGACGGAATGGGCATGAAAGACGACAAGGCCATGCACGACGACATGAAGGATGGCATGAAGGGCGATGGCATGGACAAGTCGGATGCCATGAATTAACCGGGCGCCTTCGACAGGCCAGGAACCTATGACACGAAACGTACTGATTGTTGAGGACAACCCGGGTATTGGCGAGCTGGTGCGCATGCACGTGGCCGACCTTGGTATGACCCCCATACTGTGTGACCGGGGCGATACCGGGCTTGAGCGTTTTCGTGAGGGGGATATCGACCTGGTGGTTCTTGACCTTATGTTACCCGGGATGGACGGTCTCGCGGTGTGTCGCGAGATCCGTTCCGGCCCTGGCTATGTACCGGTACTGATGCTGACGGCGAAAAGCACGGAACTGGACCGGGTGCTGGGCCTGGAAATGGGCGCGGATGACTATCTCACCAAGCCCTTCAGCGTGGCTGAACTGTCGGCGCGGGTGAAAGCCCTGTTCCGGCGGGTGGATGCCATGGCGTCTGCACCAGCCACAGGCGCCGGTCAGGAAAAGAGCGCTGAGCTGAGTACCGACGGATTGCGCATCGATCCGGATCGCCGCCGGGTGTTTGTACGGGAACAGGAAGTGGAACTGACGGCCCGGGAGTTTGAACTGCTCTGGCATTTTGCCAGCCATCCCGGGCGGGTGTTCAGCCGTGTCCAGCTATTGGATAAAGTCTGGGGCTATAACCACGAAGGCTATGAGCACACCGTCAACACCCACATCAACCGCCTGCGTGGCAAGATCGAAAAGGACCCGGCCCGGCCGGAGTTTATCGAGACCGTGTGGGGGGTGGGCTATCGCTTCCGGGAATGATTCATGGTGAAGACTCTCTACACCCGGTTGGCAGTCGGCCTGTTCCTGCTGCTACTGGCGGTTGGCCTGCTGTATACCTTTATCAGCCTATACTCGCTGCGGGAGTACAACGCGTCCGTGAACCAGGAGTTGCACCGGGACCTGGCGAAAAACCTGGTGGCCGACAGGAACCTGGTCAGCGAAGGCGAGCTTGATCGCAGCGCCCTGAAAGAACTCTTCGCGCTGTACATGACCATCAACCCCAGTATCGAAATCTACCTGCTGGATCTGGATGGCACCATCCTCTCCTACTCGGCGGACCCTGCGAAGATCAAGCGCAAGCAGGTTTCGCTGGAGCCGATACAGCGGCTGATGGACGATATGAGCCGTTACCCCGTGCTGGGCGATGATCCCCGCAGCCATGACCGGCAGAAAGTATTCTCCGTGACACCCGTGCCATCGGCGGACAATCCGGAAGGCTATCTCTACGTGGTGCTCCGGGGCGAGGAATACGACGCCGCGGAAACCATGGCCCGGGGTGGCCAGTTGCTGGAGCTGAGCGCATGGGCCCTGCTGGTCAGCCTGGCGGTGGTGATGATTGCCGGGCTGGCGGTATTCCGGCTGTTGACCCGCCGGCTGACCATACTGACCCGGCTGGTTGAGGATTTCGAGCACACCGACATGAGCCGCCAACCCGCCAATACCTGGCGTGACAGGCGGCCCGTGGTCCGGGACGAGATCGACTACCTGGGGGCCACCTTTGACGACATGGCCAGTCGGATTGCGTCCCAGATTGAGCAATTGACTGAAAAAGACGCCCAACGCCGCCAACTGGTGGCCCAGGTATCCCACGACCTGCGTACGCCGCTGGCCTCCATGCAGGGATACATTGAAAGCCTGAAACTGCGGCGGGATCGCCTCAGCCCCGACGAGCAGGACCGTTTTCTCGACATCGCCCTTAAAGAAGGCCGGCGCCTTAGCCGCCTGGTGGACGAGCTGTTCGAGCTGGCAGCCCTGGAAGCGCAGGAAAAGCAGCCGGTGCCCGAACCGTTCCCGCTGGCGGAACTGGTGCACGACGTGGTTCAGAAACACGGGCCGGAAGCCCGCAACAAGGGGCTTGAGCTTGCCGTAGCCGGTGACCCGGAGCAGCCGCTGGCCTACGCGGACCTGGCCATGACCGAACGGGTGCTGGATAACCTGATTGGCAACGCCATTGCCTACAGCCCGTCCGGGGGGCGTATCGAAGTGGTGTTCGGGCAGGCGGATGGCCTGCCGGAAGTTTGCGTTCGGGACAGCGGGCCGGGCATTCCGGAGCAGGACCTGCCCCATATCTTTGATCCTTTCTACCGTGGCGAATCCTCTGAGGGAACTGGCGGCCATGCCGGCCTCGGGTTGGCAATCGCCCGCAGGATCATGACGCTGCAGGGTGGGGATATCGGTGTTGAAAACCCGGGCTCCGGGGGCGCATGCTTTTGTATACGGCTACCGGTAAAGCCTTCAGACTGACCTGCGTGCAGCCGCAATGATCTCTCCGGCGTTATACAAACGTAATAGTCTGGAGAAAATGCTGTGATGAATCCCGTGCAAACTGGTCACAGTATTCAAAGGGCAAGAGGTTAAGATTATGAAACGGTATCTGTTACTGATGTCCATGGCGGCAGCCATCGCACTGACCGGTTTCCAGGTTGGTGCCTCCAACGAGTCGGATTCACAATACGCCCCCGACGACCCCGGTCTGGCGGTTGCGACCTTTGCCGGTGGGTGCTTCTGGTGCGTTGAAGAATCCTATGAAGAAAAAGTGCCGGGGGTTGTCGAGGCGGTGTCCGGCTACAGTGGAGGTGATGAAAAAGACCCCAGCTATCAACAGGTTTCCGGGGGACGCACTGGCCACACCGAGGCCGTTCAGGTCTATTACGATCCTGATGTGATCACCTACGAAGGCCTGCTCCAGGCCCTGTGGCGCACCGCGAACCCCACCGATGTGAAGGGGCAGTATGTGGACCGGGGCAAGCAGTACCGGCCGGCGATTTTCTATCACAATGAAGCTCAGAAACGCGCTGCCGAAGCCTCGGTGAAGGCGCTGGAAGAGTCTGGCCGATATGACCATCCGGTGAAGATCGAAATCGTGCCTTTCGAAGCCTTCTACGAGGCCGAGGAATATCACCAGGATTACTACAAGAAGAACCCGGTGCGCTACCAGTTCTACACCTTCAACTCCGGCCGCTACCAGTTTATCGAGAAGGTCTGGGGCGAGGACCAGGAAGTGGATTATTCCCAGTACAAGCCTGAAAACAGCGATGGCTCCGAGCGGGCTACTGTCAACAAAGTGTCTGGTGACGATACCGGCATAAACCTCAGCAAGGTTGAGGCATTCAACCCGGAAACGTTTACCAAACCTGACGACAAGACGCTCAAGGCAAGGTTGACGAAGGAGCAGTACAACGTCACGCAGAAGGATGGCACCGAGCCTGCGTTCAGCAACGAGTACTATGATGAGAAACGGCCCGGTATTTACGTGGATATTGTTTCCGGGGAGCCGCTGTTCTCATCCCGCGACAAGTACAAGTCCGGCACTGGCTGGCCCAGCTTCACCAAACCCATCAGCCCGGACATGGTGGTGGAGAAAGAAGACAACACCTTCTTCATGACCCGTACCGAGGTCCGTAGCCGATACGCGGATTCTCACCTGGGGCATGTATTCAACGATGGCCCGGCCCCCACCGGCCTGCGTTACTGCATGAACTCCGCGGCGCTGAAGTTCATCCCGCTGGAGGACATGGAAGAAGAGGGTTATGGCTCTTTGATCAGCGAAGTGGAGCAAAGCAGCCGTACCGCTTCCAACTAGGCCGACGGCCGCTTATAACCAGAGATCCCGGATAGGGGTCTCTGGCGAGAAGTGATGCTGGATCTGGGCCATCAGCAACTCGGCACTGGCCAGCGCATCCACCAGGGCATTATGGGGTGGGTAGTGTGGCAGGCCATACCTCAGCCGGCTGTCTCCCAGTCGAATTGAGACAGGCTGCTGCCCCTTCAGCTTCTGCCACCAGGTGAGTTTCCGGTTGGGATGCAGGTGGGCCTCGATGGCCATGGTATCCATCACCGGAAAACATATTTCTTCCCCGATTCTCCACTTCAGGGCCATGTTCAGGAACGGCCGTTCGATACTGCGGTAGTGCACTACCGGAATGCGACCCGCCAGGCTTTCGAGGACTTCGTCCAGCACCTCCTCCAGGTCAGGGGCCTTGCCGATGTCCGTATGGGTAATGCCGTGTATCGTGATGGAGGTCTGGTGCAGCGGAAGCTGTGGCTTCACCAGCCAATGTCGGGAACCTCCCAGTTGCACCCGGCCCAGGGTGAACGGCACCACGCCGATACTGACGATGGAGTGCTTGTCAGGATCCAGGCCGGTGGTTTCGAAATCCACCGCCACGAACGGAACGTCCTTCACGGGGGTTTCAGGTGCCACACAACCTGCTTCGTAGAAGGCCTTCAGGCGTGGGTCTTTCGCTTTTTCTGCCAGCTCCCGGTAACGTTCGGGCCAGGATAGAGTTTCGGTGAGGGCTTCACTGCCAGCGTGTTCCTGCTCATCAGACATTCCGGCCCACCTGCGCGTGATAGCGGAATTTGAGGAATTTCTGGGCCTGGCTGACCACCTGGAAAGCGTCCTTCAGGTGGCTGCGTTCAAAGGGCGACAAATCCTCCGGCCGCACGTTATTGTCCGGCTCGCGGCCGGCTTCAATGGCAAGAGCCTGATGGCGAATCCGTACAATGGCAATGAATTCGAAGGCGTCTCTCAGGTTATCCACCCCGTCTTCCGGAATCAGCTTGGTTTCCCCGATGGCCTTGAGGCGGTTGAAGGTATTCTGAGCCCGAGAGCCACGGGCCAGGGCGTGTACCCGAATCAGATCGGAAACCGGCGCCGTGCCCCGACGCTTCAGGTTGAAGGTTTTGGCCTGCTTGCCGCTTTCCTCCATCACAAAAGTGCGGAAAAAGCCCAGTGGCGGCGTGCGGTTGAGAGCATTGCGAGCCAGCATCGCCAGGAATCGCTGGCTGTTGCTGGCCCTCTCGGCAATAAGGGTTTTGAGCTCTTCGGTATACTCAGTACGGCCATAAATGCCGTCCAGGTCGAAGAAAATGTTGCTGTTCAGCAGGGCCTCGGCCTTGGGGTTTTCGATCCAGTCGGCGAAGTACTCTTTCCACACCCTCAATGGCTGGCGCCATTTCTGGTTGGTGGCCATGATATCCCCGGTGCAATAGGTGTAGCCGCATTCCGCCAGGCCGTCACTGACAAATTTCGCCAGCGCCAGGAAGTACTCGTCGTGCTGTGCCGGGTCGAAGCTGTCGTCCAGCACCATGGCGTTGTCCTGGTCTGTTACCACCAGTTGCTCATCCCGGGCCATGGAGCCGAGAGCCATGAAGCAGTAGGGGATCGGTGGCGGCCCCAGCTTCTCCTCTCCCAGCTCCAGCAGCCGCTGGCTGAAACTGCGGCCGATACCGGCCATGGCGCTGCCGATCATATGGGAATTGGCGTCTTCCCGTACCATGCGCACAAAGGTGTTGGGTACTTCCTTGCTCAGGCGCTTCAGCCCCTTCACGTCCTGCTGATGATAGATGTTGCTCACCAGGTAGAGACTGCTCTGGGACTCATGCTTGACGATATCCGACAGCGCAATGACCCCCCGCACTTTATCGCCATCCATCACCGGCAGGTGATGGATGTTGTTATGCAGCATGGTCAGCATGGCTTCGAAAATAAAGGAGCTGGAGTTAGTGGTGATCAGGTCGTCGGTCATGATATCGCTGATCGGTGTTTCCGACGGCAGGGCCTCGCAAAGCGCGCGGGTACGCAGGTCGCGGTCGGTTATGATGCCTGAGAGCCTGGGGCTGTCACCGTTTTCGTCCATCAGCAACAGGGCGGATACGCCCTGATCCGTCATAATGCGGGCGGCCTCCTGAAGCCGCACGGTATTGGGTGCCATCACCGGCTCGCGGGAAATCAGCCGGGTAACCCGGGCGGTCATCGGCTGATTCGATTTCTCACGCCGGGAAAGCGCCGAACGCAGGCGTGAATGGTCCTCAATTTCGACGAAATCGGTGAAGTTATCATCGTTTTCCCACAAATACTGAAAAATCTCGTCGGGAATGAGGTATATCAGGGAGTCTTCAATGGCCTTGGCCGGAAACCGCACGGTTTTGTTCATCAGCAGGCCAAACTGACCGAAAATCTCACCTTCGGTGATGCGGTTGTAAAGCTCACCGGAACGCCGATAAATCTCGACGGCACCGCTGCGCACGTAGTACAGGTAGGCGTTACGCTCGCCCAACTTGAGGATATCCGTACCGGCGCGAAAATAGGCAATCTCGATGTCCGAGACGATGCGGTCGAGGAGCTCCTCCGGCATTTCGTCAAATGGGGCGTGCTGGGCCAGATGGTTGCGTATTTCGATCAGCTCTGCCTGCATTGCTCGCTTCCTTTTTGCGCCGGTTAGGCATGGGGAACTCAACACGCAATATAGCAGTGGCGCGGTTTTACGGCCATGATATGGGGTAAGACGTTGGTACTGAACCGAGAAAAGGATTCGTTGTGTCTGAACTTCGTACACTCGTTCTGGGGGGCATTCGCTCCGGTAAAACCGCGCTGGCTGAGCGCACTGCCAATAGCTCGGGCGAGCCGGTCGTTTACCTGGCAACCGCGACAGCCGGCGACGAAGAAATGGCCCTGCGGGTGGAGCGCCACAGGCAGAACCGCCCGGCGGAATGGGGCCTGGCCGAAGAGCCGGTAAGGTTGGCTTCTGTACTGGAAGAATATGGCGGCAGTCCACAGGCACCATTACTACTAGTAGATTGTATGAGCCTGTGGGTCAGTAATCTGTTGTTTGCCGGCGATGAGGTGTTTGCCCGCGAGCGCGCTGCCTTCCTGCAGGCGTTGGAGAGTTATCCCGGTCAGGTGGTGATTGTCAGCAACGAAGTGGGCCTGGGCACCATTGGCATGGACCCGCTGACCCGCCGCTTCTGTGACGAACTGGGGTGGCTCAACCAGGACCTTGCCGCCTGCAGTGAACGGGTGCTGATGAGTGTGGCGGGGCTGCCGCAGACACTGAAAGGCTGATTATCGACCGTGCATTTGCAGGCAACTTAGCCGCCCATGTTCCGACTCGTCCACACGAATACGGCTGCGACAGGCATAGGGAACGTTCAGGGCCGAGAACGAACGCTCGCTGGGAATGCTCATGACCTCTGCCAGGACCATGCGGATCACACCGCCGTGGCATACCACAAGAACCCGCTGCCCGGTTGCTTGCCGTTGCCAGTGCTGCCAGGCGCTGGCCACCCGTTGTCGGAATTCGGTGATAGCCTCGCCACCGGGCGGTGGGTAGCTGACCGGATCGCTCCAGAAGCGGGTCAGCGCCTCGGGTGTGTCCGCCATGATGCTATCGGAGGTTCTACCTTCCCAGTCACCGAAAGCGATCTCCCGTAGCCGTGGCTCCTGGTGAAGGGGAATCCTGCGTTGCTCCGCTAACTGTGTGGCGAAGGCGCGGCAGCGTAGCAGCGGGGAGGTGACGATCAGGTCCCACTGGTCCTCATCGGTAATGGCAGCGTTCATCTGCTGCCAGCCGGTGTCGCTCAGCGGATCGTCCTTGCTGCCCCGGAACATCGGCCCGCCGGCAGGTTCGCCATGGCGGATCAGGTCGAAAAACGTGGTGGTGTTATGGCTCATGGTCATCCCGGTTTCAGCCCTCCTCCCTGTCGGTAACGCCGGCATCCGCAAAGCTGGCCATCCCGTTGTGCAGGGCACAGGCGCTACGAAGCAATGGTACCGCCACTGCAGCGCCGCTGCCCTCACCCAGGCGCATACCCAGATCCAGCAATGGCCTGGCATCCAGGGCTTCCAGTACCGCCTGGTGCCCCGGCTCCGCCGACCGATGGGCAAACAGCAGCCAGGGCCGCAGCTCGGGCTGTTGGCGCACGGCCACCAGCGCCGCCACGGAAACGATAAATCCGTCCACCAGCACGGGAATGCCTCGCGCCGCGCAGCCCAGGATGGCCCCTGCCAGTGCGGCAATTTCAAAGCCACCCAGAGAGGCGAGCATTGCCAGAGGGTCGGTGTTATCGCCGTGTCGTTTCAGCGCACGGCTCACCACTGCGCTCTTATGGGAAACCCCGGCGGTGTCCAGGCCGGTGCCGGGGCCAACCAGCGTCTCCGGTGACCGGTTGAGGAGGGCGCAGGCCAGGGCGGCAGCGCTGGTGGTGTTGCCGATGCCCATGTCACCGCCAATAAACAGCCGGCATCCGTTGTTGGCGTTACGCTCCGCCGCGGCATCGCCAATGGCGAGTGCGCTGCATGCTTCGGCTTCCGTCATTGCATCGGTTACCGCCAGGTTGGCCGTGCCCGGTGCGATCTGTTCATCCCGCACGCCCGTTAGTGCCGGCACCTCGCCGACAATACCCAGGTTCACCACTTCCAGCGACGCGCCCAGTTGCTTTGCCAGCACGCTGATGGCCGCACCGCCATTAGCAAAATTAGCGATCATCTGCGCCGTCACCTCCTGCGGAAATGCAGACACGCCTTCTTCACACACACCATGGTCACCTGCAAACACGGTGATCCGCACCGGGTCCACGGTTGGTTGCTCGCATCCGTACAGGCCAGCTAACTGGATGGCAAGCTGTTCCAATTGGCCGAGAGAGCCCGGTGGTTTGGTCAGAACCCGCTGGCGTTCTGTTGCGCGCTGGAAACTGTGTTCGTCGGGGGTCGGGAGCTGTTGGGTCCAGCATGAAGGCAGACGGAGCATGGCAGGTTCCTGAAGAATCGAAACGAAGATGGTCTACGTGACCAGGAACCGTGTCAAGATTGGCGGTGACTCGGTTAGACTTCGTTCTGGCCATGAAAGCCTTACCCAACCGGTTTCTTACTCACAGGTTTAGCCCGCTTAAAGAGATATTGCTGATTTGAACGCCTTTATTTTCGCAGTGATCGCCTGTTCCATCGCCGTTCTACTGGACCGCTGGCTAGGGGAGCCGCGCCGGTGGCACCCGCTTGTTGGGTTCGGGCGTGTGGCTGCTTTTGTGGAGCAGTCATTGAATCGGCAACCCGGGCGAAGGGGGCGGTCGATATTGCTGGGTCTGTCAGGCCTGTTAATCACTGTGGTGCCCGTGCTGGTAGCCGCAGAACTGTTGCGGTGGATGTTGGGTGGCTGGGAGTACCTGTTGTTTCAGGCCGTGGTGTTGTACTTCGCCATGTCCATCCGTGGCCTGACGGAGCATGGCAAGGCGGTGGCTGACGCATTGCACGGGGGCAACCTTGAAAATGCCCAGGAACAGGTAGGCCGTATCGTCAGCCGTAATGCCGCGGAGCTGGATGAGAATGGCATCGCTGTGGCGGCCACCGAATCGATGCTGGAGAACGGCGCCGATGCGGTGTTTGCCAGCCTGTTCTGGTTCCTGGTGGCCGGGGTGCCCGGTGTGCTGCTGCACCGGCTGGTGAACACCCTTGATGCCATGTGGGGCTACCGCAACGAGCGTTACCTGTATTTCGGCCGGGCAGCGGCGAAGCTGGACGATGTGCTGAACTGGATTCCCGCGCGCCTGACGGCACTGACCTACGGTGTGCTTGGCAATTTCCGTCGTGCCCTGCGTTGCTGGCGGCAACAGGCGCCGGCCTGGGACAGCCCCAATGCCGGGCCGGTGATGGCTGCCGGGGCCGGCGCATTGGGCGTTGAGCTGGGCGGGCCGGCTCCATACGGCTCGGGGCTGAAGCAGCGGCCGGTGTTGGGTGAAGGTGCGGAGGCATCAGCAGACACCATTGGTGCGGCTATCCAACTGGTGAATCGGGGCGTGTGGCTCTGGCTCGGCCTGTTGGCAGTGGTTGCCATCGCTGGCTGGTTCACCGCCGGGGCCAACTGACGCTATCAGGCTGTTTCCTGACCATCTCGGATTTCGGTTGCAGGCACCGTCAGCATCAGCAGGAAACCAACCACCAGAAACACCAGGATGGTGCTCATACCCCAGCGCTGGCTGTCGGTGACTGCCGTGACCCAACCCACCAGCAATGGACCCGCAAACGCGGTGGCCTTACCGGAGAAGGCGAACAGGCCGAACATCTGGGTTTGCAGATGAGGCGGCGCTATGCGGGCCAGGTGGGAACGGCTGGCGGATTGCAGCGGCCCCACGAAGATGCCCAGGATCATGCCCCACACCCAGAAGGCGGTGACACCGTCCACCAACAGGATACCCAGCGCACTGCTGCCAAGCCCCACCAGTGACAGCAGGATGGTGTTACGCCCACCCAGGGCATCATCAATCCAGGCAAAACCCAGGGCCCCCAGCCCGGCCGTGACATTCAGGGCGATGGCGAACTGCAGCACTTCCGTAGAGCCCATGTTGAACGTACCTGCTGCGTACACCCCGCCAAAGGTGAAAATAGTGGCCAGGCCGTCGGTGTACAGCATGCGGGCAATCAGGAAGCGCACGATGTCCTTATACTCGCGAACATGGGCGATGGACTCTTTCAGCTGCCGGAACCCGGCGCGGGTGGCAGCGGCCAGGCGCAGGCCGGTGGGTGGGCGGTCCGGAACAAAGATGAACGCCGGCAGGGCGAACACCAGGTACCACACGGCCACCAGGACAAAGGTAGCGCGTACATGCTCGGCTTCGTCCCGGTTCAGGTTGAACAGACTGGTATCGGTTTCAATAAAGCCGTACAACGCCACCACCAGGCTCAGAACGCCCCCGGTGTAACCCAGCCCCCAGGCCCAACCGGACCAGCGGCCGGTGCGCTCCTGGCTGGCCAGGTCCGGCAGCATGGAGTTGTAGAAGATGAAGGCGAACTCGGCGCCGAGCGTGCCCAGGCCCACCCACAGTGCTGCTTTCCAGAACTGGTCCTGTTCCGGGGTAACCGTCCACAGCATGGCGCAGGAGATCACGCATAGCAGGGTGAAACTGATGAACCAGGGTTTGCGGCGGCCCGACTGGTCGGCAACTGCACCCAGAATCGGCGCCAGGATAGCGATGAATACGCCGGAGATGCCTACGATGTTACCCCAGGCCTCGGTGCCTTCGACTTCGTCCTGCATCACCGACACGCTGAAATATTGTGCAAATACAAACGTCAGAATAATGGTGAAAAAGGCGCTGTTGGCCCAGTCGTACAGAGCCCACGACCAGAGCGCGCGTTTGTCTTCCTGCGCGCCCTTAGGTTGGGCGAGGGGCGTATGGGGTGGCATGTTCGGCTGAGCTCCTGATCCTTTTGAGGGACATCCGTGCCGTGATTGTGGCCGTTATCGCAGCGAATGCCCAGCCCCGCCGGGTTAAACCCCTTTCAGGTTCCTTGCCTCGTGGTCGAGAAGCCAGGCCTTACGTTCCAGGCCGCCGGCGTATCCGGTAAGCGAGCCATCAGCCCCGATCACCCGATGACAGGGAATCAGGATGGCCACCGGGTTGAGGGCGTTGGCCCGGGCCACGGCCCGCACCGCTTTCGGGTTGCCCAGGGTTTCCGCCAATGCCCGGTAGGAGCGATGTTCTCCCGCCGGAATGCCGGTAAGCCCCTGCCAGACCTGTTGCTGGAACTCGGTGCCGGTCAGGCGGATCTGGCTCCAAGGCAGTGGCTGGATAACACCGGCGAAGTAGGCTTCCAACCACTCGGTTATGGCCTTGGGTGCGGAATGGGGTTGTTCCTGCCACTCTGGCTGACGGAACCGACGTGTCTGCAGCTTATGCATGCGATCTTCGTGGTCTTCGAAGTCCAGGTGGACCAAGTGGTTATCCACCGTGGCGAGGCTCAGGAGGCCGACGGGGCTGGGAAAGCGGCTGACATGGATTTGTGTGGTCATGATGTTGTCTCCTGCCGGGATGGGTGGTTGGCCAGTGACGTCCACAGGTACTGGGCGGCATAGGCCCGCCATGGGCGCCAACGCTCAGCGTAGTGGGTCAGCGCCTTGGCATCTGTTGGGCCGCCAAGGAGGGCCGAGGCCTTGAGTATGCCCAGGTCGCTGGCCGGAAAGGCATCCGGGTCCCCCAGGCCACGCAAGGCCAGATAATTGAGTGTCCAGGGGCCAACACCACGCACGGGGGCCAATTGCTCCAGCAGCGTGGTGCTATCCAGTTCAGTAAAACCGGGTTCGGCAAACTGCGCCGCGACCCGTGCCAGGGTAGCTGCCCGGCTGCCGGGCAGACCCATATTGGTCAGCGGCTGGCGTGCCACATCCACCGGGTGCGGGAATCGGTGGGTAATTCCTGTGCCGGCCACGAGTTCGTCAGGCAGTGGGGTTCCGTGGCTGGCAACCAGTCGACCGGCAAGGGTGCGGGCAGCGGTAATGGAAATCTGCTGCCCCAGGATGGCCCGCATTGCGAATTCGAACCTGTCCCAGCAACCGGGCACCCGCAGGCCGGGATGCTGCTCGACCAGAGGGCGCAGCAGTGGGTCCTGCGCCAGGTGGCTAGTGATTCCGGGCAGATCGGCGTCCAGGTCGAATAATCGCCGTAACCGCGCGCTCACTTCCAGAATGGCACGCCGTGCCGGGCCCCGGAGAATAACCTGCACGCCCGGTGGATCCGTGAGCGGGCGACAGATCACCAGCCCCGGTTGCTCGCCGATATAGAGCGACCGAGCGTAATACCGATCGCCGACCGCTTCCAGGCCGGGAATAGCGCGCGCCCGGAAAAACGCCAGCAGCCCTTCGGCATCAAAGGGGGGCCGTGCCCGCAGGAACAACGCCAGGTCGTCGCGGGCTGGCAGGAAGGGATCCTCCGGGCTGCTTGTCGCCCTGCTTTTCAGGTGTTTCGATCCCCGGCGAAAGGCAGTGGGCGCATTGCCATAGGCCTCTTTCAGGGTGTGGTTGAAGCGTCGCAGACTGCTGAAACCCGCGATATCGGCAATCTCCGTCATGCTCAGGTTGCTGTCCACAATCAGCTGCCGCGCCCGTAACAGGCGCCGGGCATGGGCGTGTTGCTGGGGGCTTACACCGGTGTGGCGTTTGTAAAGCTGGCGGAGGTAGCGGTCGGTAATGCCCAGGCGCTCTGCCAGGTTCGCTACCGACCCGGTATCAAGGGCGCCCTCCTCTACCAGCCGCACAGCCCGTTGCCAGGTAGTGTGCGCACCGGCCGACGCCGGGCTGCCGGGAGCGGCCTCCGGCCGGCACCGCAGGCAAGGGCGGAAACCATTGGCCATGGCGGTTTCCGCAGATGGGTAAAAGCGCACATTGCCCCGCTTGGGCGTCACAGCCGGGCAGATCGGGCGGCAGAAAATCCCCGTGGTCAGAACGGCGGTGTAGAAGCGGCCGTCGAAACGCGCATCCCGGGTTTTCAGTGCCTGGTAGCAGAGATCATCGGTTAATGTGTCCATGCCTGAAAGTGTACCAGCGCCACGGGCAAAAACTCGCCGAATTCGGAACTGATGGTTTGCTGTCTATATCGCCAACCCGAGCAGCAGGACCAATTCGGCGAACACCACACTGGCGCCCAGGGTATCGCCGGTGTAGCCACCCAATTGCTGGTGCAGGTATGTGCCCCAGGCCAGGGCAACGCCCAGAGTTGCCAGTATAAGCCACAGCCAGATAGCTGGGGCTGTCGGCACCAGTGCCAGGGAAACAAGCGCGGTGAATAGCGCGGCAACCGCCAGACGGGTTCGTGAAAAGCCCTCCGCCACCGGCTTGCTCTTGCTTTTTTCCGGGTCGGTCACGTAGGGCAGAAACCCCATGACCAGCAGTGGCGCGAGGCGGGCCACCATGGGAGCCAGAATCAGAGCCAGCCAGACCGGTTGCGCCTCAGCCAACAACGCAACTTTCAGCGCCAGTGCCACAATCAGCGCCACCGTGCCGTAGGTACCGATGCGGCTGTCCTTCATGATCCTGAGTTTTGCCTCCAGCGAATACCCACCTCCCAGGGCATCCACACTGTCTGCCAGCCCGTCTTCATGAAAAGCGCCGGTAATCCACAGGTGAAAACCAGTCACCAACACAAGGCACACCAAGGGGGGCCAAAGCTGCACAAAGGCGACGTATAGCCCGGCATAGATCAGGCCCAGCACCAGCCCCACCAGCGGGAAATAGACACTGCACTGATTCATCAGGCGGGGGGAATAGTCGATACGTACCAGCATGGGGATACGGGTGAGGAACCCGATGGCCAGCCAGAAGGCCTGCCACTCCCTGGCGATGAGAGGTTTAAAATGGCTCAATGAATTGCCCTGTCTCCGGCGCTTGTGTGGTTTCGCGAGCAGTTTAGCATTATCCGTACCCATGCCCGTCAAAGGCTGAATCCTGTAGGGGTATCCAGAGGGCTGCTGATGCCGCGTTCATGGGTGCCCACCACATGGGTATAAATCTGGGTGGTACCGATATCGTTGTGGCCCATCAATTCCTGAATGCTGCGAATATCGGTTCCCCGCCGCAGCAGATCGGTGGCGAAGCTGTGGCGGAACGTGTGGCAACTGGCCTTCTTGCGAATACCTGCCGCACTGGTCGCGGCCTTTACAGCACGCCTGACCTGCTGTTCACCAATATGATGCCGGCGACGGACACCAGAGCGGGGATCAATGGCCAGGCGGTGAGCGGGAAACACATATTGCCAACCCGGACTTCTAGCGGCGCCTGGGTACTTCTTCGACAGAGCGTTGGGCAAATAGACCTCTCCAAATCCATCCTGTAAGTCCTGCTGGTGGAGCGCCAGTGCAAACTCAATCTGGGTTTTCAGTACTTCGCACACCGAAGAAGGCAAAATTGTCCTCCGCCACTTATCGCCTTTGGTTTCCCGCACAAACAAACAGGGCTCTGAAAATTCCACATCCTGAACGCGTAGCCGGGCTGCCTCCATCACTCGTAAACCGGAGCCATACATAAGGCCGCTAATCAAACGGTGCGTGCCCTTCATGTTTGCCAACACGGATATCGCTTCATCATGTGTGAAAACGGTAGGTAGTTTGCGGCCCCTGGACGTTTTGGTGAACTGCAGTTCGCCCAACTCCTTATCCAGAAACTGATGGTACATAAACACCAGCGCGTTCAGGGCCGTTTTCTGGGTATTTACCGCCACGTTTCGGTTGTTCGCTAGATGGCTCAGCCATTGGCTCACTTCCGTGGACCCCATGGACTCAGGGTGACGTTTATCGTGAAAGCGAATAAATTCGCGTACCCAGAAGCAGTAAGTTTTCTCCGTTCGGTAGGCGAGATGCCTGGCACGTATAAATGCGCGGAAACGATCCATGAAACGAGTAGGATTGGCGGGTAGCGGGACGGGTATGTCATCCATGAGTACGATCCTGTCTAAGCTGTATATTTATACAGTTTATTCGTTGAGCCAAGACGCCGCAACCAGAAAAATGATCGTGGCGACCATGATCTGGTAGGGATGCGATAAGATTTGCTTTTTAACTTTCAAATCATTGAGTTGGAGAGCTGCGTGAAAATGGGATACGAGTCTTTGCGACCATTTGTGCTTTAGGAGAATCCAAGGAAAGCAAATGGAACTTATTGACTTGGCGGGGTTTTCTTCCTAGTTTTGAGGAATATCTAATTTGGGATATCGGTCGCCGGGAAAGTGGTCGTGGCGACTCATATACAAATGTTACATCTAGGGAGACTTCATGCCTGCTGAAGGCCCACAACAATTTGAACTCAATACCTTGCAGTCAATTCTGACGGCAATCGATCAGCCTATAGCTACTAAGAATGGCTTGTGGTGCGGTGTATTCGGCGGACTTGGGGTTCTTCTTTTGATCATCGTTTATGGTGCTACTGAGTACCAGTTTCTATCCGGGATCTGGTTATTCTTTATGTGTTTCATGAGCGGCCTTTGCGTTGGTGGTGCAGCGATAATCAATAGACTAAGTAACCAAAACAAGATTGCTATCCAATACCTAGATCGTGACGCTATTGTCAAACGTATTGACGAGCTCGAAATGTAACAAGTCGCTGTAGTACGCGGCCGATGGCCGCCGGACGCCCTTTTCATTGCGGCTTCGCCTTCATTACAAGGGCGCCGCTAAGCTCAACGTTATGTTTTCTGGAGTGATCAGTGGCTTCAGCAGAGCACTTAAAATATCGGAAAATGGAGTTTCAGCCTAATGTGCCCGATACACTCTTTTCCGAGGACGAGATCGAGCTGCTAATCACATACGGCTCTTGGCTGGCAGCACTCATGCGCGGAGCAATTACTCCCGAAACACCCGCTCAAGAGCGCTTCGTTGAGGTTTGTAACGGAAACAAAAACCCGGAAAGTCAGTTCGAAAAAGTCTGGGCAAAGTACGTCAAACGCAAGATCTGGGAGTCAGAAAATCCAGATTATGTGGGCAAGCAAGAGGATGACTTGCTGGTGAATTTGGGCATAACTGGTCGTGGCTGGGGCGTTTACGGCCATTTCAAATAAAACATAACAAGGCGCATCAATACGCGGCCGGTGGCCGCCGGACGCCCTTTCCATTGCGGCTGCGCCTCCATTACAAGGGCGCCGTTGTGCGCTGGCGTTACAAATCAAGGGAGAGTGAGTAGTAATGATCGCCAGGGAATGGAAATGCCGAGTGCCTGAAGCCCACAGTGAAGGGTTCACAGGCTATCTTTACGAAACTGGCATCAAGGATTCGTCTGCAACACCTGGCTTTCTCGGTGCTCAAATTTTCCGTCGTTCACTGGCCGCCAAAATAGAACTTACCCTCATCACGTACTGGGACAACCTGGAGGCCATCAAGGCATTTGCTGGCAACGATATTTCGCAGGCACGCTTGTATCCGGAAGATGAGGCTTATCAGCTTGAGCCTGACCTTTCGGTGCAGCACTATGAAGTTATCGAACATCAGTTTTCGGCAGAGCAGCGGGGGTAAACGGGTGCACTTGCTTTGTAACCAGTCGTTCAAGTTCGTTCCCGGCCTGACGGCCGTCCACCGGACGCCCTTTTCTCCGCTGCGCTCCAAAAAGGTCGCCGCTTAACATTGGCGTTAAGCTCTATTGTTGCGTGGTGCGCAACATGCTAGAATCCCCTCATGATTAAATCATTCCGTCACAAAGGACTGAAGCGGTTCTACTCGACTGGCAGCATGGCTGGCATACAGTCTGATCACGCCAAGAAGCTGCGTATGCAGCTTGCTGCTCTAGATACCGCCACTTCAGTGGAAGACATGGATATCCCTGGTTTTCGGCTTCATCCATTGAAGGGCAAAGACAAAGGGCGGTGGTCGATTTGGGTAAACGGAAACTGGCGCATGACGTTCGAATTTCAGGACGGCAACGCCTACATACTTGATTATGAGGATTATCACTAATGACTATGCATAATCCGCCACATCCCGGTGAATTCATTCGGGAGGTGTACCTGGCGCCTTTCGGAATCAGTTCCCGTCAGCTTGCTTCCAGTTTGGGCGTTTCACCTTCCACTTTGTCCCGATTGCTCAAAGGGGATAGTGGTATTAGCCCGGAAATGTCTCTTCGGCTGTCCAAGGTTCTCGGGCGTACCCCTGAAAGCTGGTTGGCGATGCAAGATATGTATGATCTCTGGGTGGCTCGCAGTACGGTCAATCTGGATGGTATTCATCCCCTGGATTTCGAAGCAGCTTAACCAACAGTTCCAGTACGTTCCGGGCCTGAAGGCCCTCCACCGGACAGCCTTGTCGCCGCTTCGCTCTGCCAAGGCTGCCGCTGAACAATGGCGTTATAGGCCTGGTCAGTTTCTGTGCTGAGCCAAGTCCAGTTTGGGTGGGACTGAAATTCATACCTTTCAGGAGGGCACGGCTATGGTCGATGTAGTCTTGGAATCAACTATTAAATGTCCAAACTGTGGCCACCAGAAAGCGGAAACGATGCCTACCGACTCATGCCAGTATTTCTACGAGTGTGAGTCTTGCCATGTTTTACTAAAGCCCAAGCATGGAGACTGCTGTGTCTTTTGTTCATACGGCACAGTACCGTGCCCACCAATTCAACAAGGGTCAGGGTGTTGTGCTCCTGGCCCATAACAAGTCGCAGCAGTACGCGGCCGATGGCCGCCGGACGCCCTTTCCATGGCGCCTTCGGCACCATTCCAAGGTCGCGCATGCTGCAGGCGTTAGCAGCTACAGCGTCCTTCCAGATCTTGCGGAGTGAGTAAAAAAGGGATAATTTGTACTCATGGATGAATT
>NZ_JANCMW010000110.1 GCF_029207565.1 Marinobacter iranensis
TCCGGCCAGCCTGATCGGCGCGCGTGCGTTCGCGGACCAGGTCTATGACCTCGCCATGCTGCGCGCGCTGGTGGGCGTGGGCCGTGCCCTTGTCGACAATGCGCTCGACACCAGCCAGGAAATCAATCCCGCCAAGCAGATCGAGCAGGCGGAACTCAAGCTCTACGAAGTGGCGGAGAAGGGCGGCGAGGATACCGGCGCCAAGAGCTTCACCCGCGCCGCGACGGTGGCGGTGCGCCATACCGAGCGGGCGATGAATTCGGGCGGCAGCGTTTCG
>NZ_JANCMW010000111.1 GCF_029207565.1 Marinobacter iranensis
ACTGTCGTCGGACATCAATCAAACCGTTGCCGCCCGGCCAGAATGCCGAGCCAAAAGATGAGCCCCGCCTTGTAGCGGAATTTTGTCGGCATGGAAGGGGTAAACGGGAAAATCGGCTTCCTCGCCCCTGTCCTCGACATTGGAGAGACCGTACCGGTGCCACATTTCAAGACTAGGCGGTCGCGGCATCGCCATTGCCCGGGCGGCGCCAATCGCTTATCCATCTGGATGAATTGCTGTTTTTGTACCGAGGATGCCCAGTCTGTTCCGCGTATTT
>NZ_JANCMW010000112.1 GCF_029207565.1 Marinobacter iranensis
ATCTCGCCTTCGGCAAGGTGGTGGACGCGATCGGCGCGCGCTTCGGCTATGCCATCGCGGTGGTGATCTGGACGATCGCGCACGTGGCGCATGGCGGCGTGCACACCGTCATGCAGTTCACCCTGGCCCGCTTCGGCCTGGGCATCGGCGAATCGGGCAATTTCCCGGCCGGCGTGAAGACGGTCGCGGACTGGTTCCCGGCCAAGGAGCGCGCCTTCGCGGTGGGCCTGTTCAATGCGGGGTCGAACGTCGGCGCGATCCTGACGCCGCTGCTGAT
>NZ_JANCMW010000113.1 GCF_029207565.1 Marinobacter iranensis
TCACCTCCTTTCTAAGGAGCACACGCCCCGATGCCAGGCGAATGTTCTGGCACGCATGGTGGTGTTCACTAGTGGAATCGTCGATGGTCAGGTCAGTCGTGCCAGCTTGTCTGGTGTGGGTGGTCTGGTTACTCATGGCCCTGCGTTGGTGGGGGATGGGGTCAAGCACACTGTTGGGTCCTGAAGGATCAGCCGGCCCCCGCTCACGGGTGGGGGAGCCCCAGTTGGGGTGCCTCCGCTTGCGGGTGGGGGTGGTTGGTTGCTTCTGGTCCTCCCT
>NZ_JANCMW010000114.1 GCF_029207565.1 Marinobacter iranensis
GTTTCTGATGCACACGAGCGAGGATCTCGATAACAGCAGCGTGCTGCTGGAGCAGGTCAACCAGGCCCTGCACAGCGGCACTGCGCTACGCATTCAGGGCGCCAACAGCAAGATGTTCCTGGGCCGCGCCGTGGCCGGCGAAGTGCTCGACACTCGCAACCATCGCGGTATCGTCAGCTATGACCCCACCGAACTGGTGATCACTGCCCGTTGCGGCACACCGCTGGCGCAATTGACCCATGTACTGGAACAGTCACGCCAAATGCTGCCCTGCGAG
>NZ_JANCMW010000115.1 GCF_029207565.1 Marinobacter iranensis
GGAAGGTTCAGAATTGGAGTAGTGATGAAAAAATACTTGCAAAGGGGTTAGCATACAAATGGGAATCGATAGATACGTTAAGCAAGTGAATGGTTTGGATGTTAAATGTCTCCATATTTATCGTACTTTCTGCGCGTGACACGATATTTACAGGGTTTTTAAAAGAATCAGTTTGATGGAGCCCCGTAGGGGGCGAACCCCGGGGGGGCGTTCCACGCGCAGGGAGCGAAGCGGACGAGCATGGCATCGGTATCTAGCGAAGCGCTCTACTTCGGCG
>NZ_JANCMW010000116.1 GCF_029207565.1 Marinobacter iranensis
GGAGGCGGCGTCGGTGTAGCGTTTCGCCGCGACGATCGCGGCGGCGGGTGCCAGCGATGCGGCGCGGCGGCCGGCCCTGATCGCCAGGCCGGACACGATCGCGGCCAGCGCAATCGCCGCCTGCGGCGAAGCCAGGCGGGCCAATTCGGGCGAATGCCTGAAATAGCTGTCGGTGACGACATCGCCGTAGCCGGCGCCCGCAAGGCGGCGACAGACATCGCCCCAGGCTTCATAGAGATCGCCCGGGAAGGCGGACCGGATGACTTCGTCCGATTT
>NZ_JANCMW010000117.1 GCF_029207565.1 Marinobacter iranensis
GGACCTCGTGCTGCAAGCGGCTCCCCTGGTCGCCCTTGTACTCGGTGACGCGGTAGCGGCCGGAGAACGTGACGCGGATGTTCCCCGACTCCTCGGCCGCCTCGACGAGGTTCTGCGCCTGGTTGCCGCTCACGGCGACGTCGTAGGCGACGGTGGGGCCGTCGGTGTAGCTGCCGTCCTCCTGGCGGATGCGATCGCTGACGAGGACGCGGGCGTAGGTGTACGGCCCGTTGTCCCCCTCGCGGAGGGTGGGCGTTGCGGCGAGGTTGCCGGTGC
>NZ_JANCMW010000118.1 GCF_029207565.1 Marinobacter iranensis
TGTCGGCGACCTCAACCGCGAGCTGGGGCTCACCATCGTGCTGATCACCCATGAGATGGAAGTCGTCCGTCAGGTCTGCGACCGCGTGGCGGTGCTGCATGCCGGCCGTGTCGTCGAGACGGGCAGCGTCGCCGACGTCTTCCTTCGCCCGCGGGCAGCGGAGACCCGCGCGCTGATCGACGAGGACGGCGCGGACGCGCAGCCGCTCGCCTTTGACGGGCCGGTCGCCCGCCTGACGCTGCGGGGCGATGCGGTCCTGCAGCCGGTGCTCACCCG
>NZ_JANCMW010000119.1 GCF_029207565.1 Marinobacter iranensis
TGAGAACCGAGCAGCCGTCGCGCACATCAAGTTCGACGATGAGAGGTTCGACCCCCGGCACTCCGGTGCGATAGACATAGCGCTCGTTCGTGAGATCCAGGGACTCGGTGCGAGCGTCCACCAACCACGGGTGTCGGCGCCGCAGGCCAAGCAGGTTTTGATGAGCGCGCAGGGTGTCTGCGCCGAGGTTCGACAAATCCGCGGTGCTGGCCGGGAATACCGGGCGAATATCGTCGTCACCTCCGAACCTCTCTTCTTTGACTCCACGAGAAGCTA
>NZ_JANCMW010000011.1 GCF_029207565.1 Marinobacter iranensis
GCGACCACGAACAGGTCTTTGGGGAGTTGGCCAAGGGTGGCCGTGAACTGCAGTCCGGTTGCCTGGGGCATGTCTTCTATCCTTGAAGCAAGAATTCCTGAACCGCCAATACGGAAAACGTCCTGTTTCCGTATTGGCTCTGGTGCATAGTCTAATACAGACTGCGTGGTATCTGGTACCCCGCCAGCAATTCCTGTGTGAATGGGTTGGTATTACTGCCCGCATGCAGGCGATAACGCATTTCACCGTCGTCCAGCGCAAACCGCACGTCCACGGCACTGCTGCTCACCCCGGTGATATCTGCCTCATCCAACAGGCGGAACAGCGCCCAGGGGCCGTTTTCGGAAATACTGCGCGGTGACCGGTTCACTTCCGTAGGCACCAGGGTGACCCGGCTCTCGACCGAATCCCTCAGCGTATTGGGCCACACCAGCGGAATACTCTGGCTGGGGCCGTGGCTGAACTCCACCAGCTGTCCGTCCACGTTCATCACGCTACGGCGCTTGTTGGACGACAGGTGCAACGGTTCGAGCGCGAACTCAACATCCAGCGAGCCGCTTCGGGTGAAGAAGGCACGGCGGATATTTTCAGCCTTTTCCAGCGAGGCCAGCACATCGCGACGAACCAGGCTGGCGCGCTTGGAACCGGCAATGTGCTCCGGATGGTCTTCCAGGAACAGTTTCAGGTTTTCATTGTAGAACTGGTCCAGCACGCCCTCCGGCGCAAAGAAGCGCTCGAAATCCTGCAATGCGGCATCACGACCGGCGCCCGGGTTGAACGGGTAATGCCTGGCCAGGCTCTGCTGGAACGGCTGATACACTTCCTGGTACCACTGGCGCTCAAGCTGCGCCACGGCCTGGTCCAGCACCACGCGCCAACTTTCGGAGGCCAGTTTTTCAAGCATGCGGTCCAGGGGCGCGGGCTGGTTCGAAGCCACCCGTTGCAGGGTAAAGATCGGGTCCGCCCCTTGCAGGCCCATACGGGCACGGGCGGCGGAAAGCGCAGCCTTGCCACGATCCGGCGCTTCCTGGATACCGCGCAGGTAAGTGTGCAAACTCTGGATAACCTCCATTACCTGCTCCATGTCACTGGGGTCGTCACCCTGCTTGTCCATCAGTTCATTCAGGTCGGTAAACTGGCGTTCAATCTCCTGAACCATCTGGAAGTGGGAGGACTGTTCCATCACCTTGCGGGCCGCCTCGGCCTCTTCGCTGCCACCGGGAATCAGACGGGTATTGGCGGTTACCTGGGCCAGCAACTGGTTCAGCGGTTCGTGGCCGCTGGTCAGGCTCTCCAGAACACGCACCCCATGGTTCAAATCGCTGAAGCTCCGGATATCCAGCCGGCTCAGGGCCCGACGCCAGTTGGCCACATAGTTCTCGGCGTACAGGGATTGCAGTTGTGCCTGCAGCCGGGCCTCGTCGGCTTTACTGAAGTTCACGTCATCGCGGCGGCCCAGTACCCAGGCGTCCACCAGCGCCAGTTCCGTGACCGAGCCGGACTTGCGCAGGAACCAGGAATCCAGGCCATCGCGTGTCAGCAGGGAGGGAATCACCACCGGATCCTCCTGTTCCGTATTCTCGTCATCCAGAGGCTCGCCAAACTCATCCAGACGTACAAACACAGTGCTGAAGGCGGGGCCGGATTCCCGGGCCAGATCCAGAGGCGACTGGAAATTCTGTTCGGCTTCTTTCTCCAGGTCACGATAGACCCGCTCCGGGGTCGCGATGCGGCCAAGCTCGTGCTGGGCCCATTGAACGCTGCTACGGAACGGGGCCAGGGCCATATCGGCCGTCTTGTCGCCGTCTTCGACCCGTTGGTTCAGGTCCGTGTGAAGCATGGCGTAATCCAGATGGCTAAGCAGTCGCTGTTGCAGGTCTCGCTGCGCAGGGTAAGCGCGTTGCCAGTAATCGCTCATGTAGCTGTGGACAATATCCCGGCGGCGACCACTGGCGTCGTAAAGCATCCGCAACACACGAAGGTGATCAAGACGCTCCGAGCTGGTGTCCGGAGCATCGCTCATTTCCTCCATCACGCCCAGCATCAGGGCGGGCAGGAACTGGTAGGCCAGCATGTCCAGATAGGACGCTTCCACTTCCGGGCCAACCTTATGGCCTTTGTACAAACCCATGTCCGCCACTACGGCCGGTTCTGCCCGGTAATCTCCAAACGCCAGTGTGGCTTCCTGCAACTGGTCCAGCGGTTCCAGCAGGTTGCGGCCGGTGGTATCGGGTTCGTAGCCGATGGGGCGCCAGTTATCGATAAAGCTGCGTACCCGCTCCTCGACTGCCGTGGCGGCTTCCGCGTTCTCAATGAAGTAATGCTGCCATCCAGCGGTCATGCCCAGGCCGGCGGCAACGGCGACAACCGCAGCAACCGCAATCCGGCGGCGCCGGCTACCGACCACCTTCTGGTTGTCACCAGCCAGGCCCGCCTCCCGATAGATAATGTTGGGGAACAGCTTTTCCGTAAACAGGCTTGACGACTGTCCGCCACGCTGCGCCGGCTGTATCGGGCTGGCAAGCCCATAGTTCGCGGCCGCGGCGGAGACGAAGGCATCTTCTGGTACGCCTTCCTGGACCACGGACGTAAAATAGGTGCCACGCACCAGTGCCGGTGTCGAGAAGGCATCCGCAGACAACAGATCAGCAAGGAACTGTTCCAACACCGGCTTCAGCCCCGCCAATTGACGGGTAAAGGAATAGGCGGCCGCACGCTCTTCCGCGTCCCGGGTAGCAGAAAGGACATCTGGAAGGCGCTCACCGAGTTGTTCCGCGAGCTTGCTGAAGTTTTGGTCGAACTCGCCCAGCCAGTCGTCCGGATCGTGCTGGCCATCCAATTGGAAGGTAAAGCCCAGGGGCTGCTCACGCTCGGCTTTCGAGAGGGTGCGGGCAAACGGTGCAAATCCGTAGAGCAGGTCCATCTTGGTGAAACTGATGTATACCGGTAACTGGGAGCCCAATTGCTCCATCAGTTCCCGCAGGCGGGTACGTAGCAGGATGGCCTGGGCCTGGCGCTGTTGTTCATTACCGGTGCTCAGGCGGGCCATATCCACCGCCAACACCACACCGTTCAACGGGCGCTGAGGGCGGTTCTTTTCCAGCCAGTTCATGAAATGGGTCCACAGCCGCTGCTGGATCTCGCTACTGGCACCCTCGCCATCATTCTGGCTCAGCAGTTCGCCATCCGGATCAATCAATACGCCGTTGTCGCCCACCCACCATTCGAAACCGAACGGGTTGCGCTCGGTGCGGGGGTTGCGGGTGACATTGGTGAGAGTATAAGTCTGCCCCGAACGCTGGATCAGGCTGGTCTTGCCGGCGTCTTCCAGGCCCATGACCAGGTACCAGGGCAAACGATAGACGCCCTTACGGCCCGGCAGGTTACTCTTCAGCTCAGCCAGGCGGCGATCAAGCAGGCGTTGCTGGCGACGTTCCAGCGGCAGGATCGGATCTTCCTCTTCCTTTTGTTCCTCCGCCTTGGCCACGTTCACCTTACGCAACTTGCGGGCCAGCATCATGCCCCAGACCATGGCCACCAGCAGTACCACCACCAGCGTGACCAGGGCCCGCATCTGCCAGGCCGCCAGCGGGTATGCACCGTTGATTTCCAGGCGCGGTCCCAGCCACCAGGTTGCGGCCAGCAATACCACCACACCCAGCGCCAGGGTAATCGGCGCCGCACTGCGCACATAGGGCAGTATCCGTCGTCCAATGAGTAGGGCTTTTCTCCACATGGTGTCCATTCCTGTTAATTGATCCGTCGGTGTTTACGCAAGTCTGTCCAGCCGGGCCACCAGGCCTGGCTCCCAGTCTTCAAGGCTCATATCCCGGGTCTGCTCACGCAGATCCTGCACCTGCTGCTTCGCCAGGCTTTTCATGCCACTGTCTTTCATCAACTGGCTGCTCATCAGCCGCCAGTAGAATCGGTCCCGGGGTTCGCGAGCCGCTTCCAGGCCTTCTTCCAGCAATTTCATGGCCGGAGCCAGACCTTTCTGTTCCATCACACCCCGGGCATCGTCATAGGCCTGCTCCCAGGAGCTCGCCCCACCGGCGGAGCCGCCCTTCGCCGGGCCACTGAGCATCCAGTCGGCCACCGCCTTGGGCAGGAAGGGCGTGCCGTCGTTAAAGGTCATGTCCGCCAGTTCCGGTAACCGTTCAACGAAGACTTTAACGGCCGCGCGAATGGCTTCGGCACAGGGCTCGTGCCCCAACGCGGAGGCCACCTGTGCACTCAGCCAGTGGCCTTCCAGCCAGAACGGGCTGACCGACAGGCTTTGTTCGATACGCTGCCAGAGCGCCAGGTCCGGTGATTTGGATAAGCTCTCCCGGTAGTCCGCCACGCGGTCCGCGCTCACGGCGGCCAGGTCGCTCTTGACGCCGTCCCGCGCGGGGGGAACCGAGGTAATGGTCTGCCAGATGGCGTAGCGACGAAGTTGGTAGCCGAGCGCATCGGCAGGCGTGGCTTCGGTCAGCATATCGGCCACTTTCAGAAGGCTCTGGCGGGTGGCCCGCTCGTTCGCAGGGTCCAGGGTCAGGTCGCCAAGGGAGGCGGACGACGTGCTGGTGCCATGGGATGGCGCCGACCCGGAAGAAGACGCTGCTGTTTCCGTTTTATCGGCGGCTTCGGACGGCCTGGGCGCGTCGGAGGGCGATGGCAGCTTCTCCACCGCCCGGCGCAGGTCGAAGAGCCCATCATCCGGCAGTTCGCGGGCGCTTGCCTGCTCCATCAGTTTGCCCAGGGTGGCCAGGCAGAATTCGCGGCCGTCCCCCACACCCCCATCAAAGCTCAGCGCCGACACTTCCTTGCTGGCACGCTGCATCATCTGGGTCATCAGCATCTTGCGGGCACGCTTACCCTTGTCACCTGAATAGGGCCAGGCGTCGTCCCACCAGCTGTCCAGTACCCGGTGCAACAGGTACAGCGACAAGGCAAAACGCTCGCCGTTGCCGCCGCGCTGCAGACACAGCAACAGGAACCCCAGAACCTTGAGATCCTTGCTGGTATCCGACAACAGGCGCAGTGACTCGCTCTCCACCTTGCCCCATTCAACGCCGGTGTGGGCCAGCGAGCCCACCTTCATGATTTCGTTCTCGAGGTACTCCATGGTGGGGTCGTCCATCAGGTTGTCACCCGTGGAATGCTCACCGGAAAAAGTACTCAACACCTGTTCAACGTATGGATGCTGCTCTACTGCCTGCATGTCCAATCCCTGTCTTTGCAAATGGCGCTATACATTCTTATTCGCTCTTAATCACTACCAGCCACAGGCTTCCCGCAGTGGCTTGAGGGTGTCCCGGAACCCGGTCAGGTCAAACATCAGTCCGTCGACAACACTGCTGGATGAAGCCACGGTCACGCCGGGTGAGGCGGCCATGTTCCGGACCGTCCGGATGGCGGGCAATCCACGGCCGCCGCTGATGACATAACCGTCGTCCCTTACCCGCCAGATCTGCCGGCCCTGGCCGAAATCAACGGTCACCCGCTCTTCTTTCACCGCCTCTGGCAGCATCAATGTGAGCTCGGTGATGTTGTTATGGCACTGTACCGCCAGCAGTGGCCTCGGCGGTTTTACACCGAGGGCACTGAGTGTCAGCAGATGTCCGGCCAGTTGTTCGGTATCGCGGTAGAGGGGGCCCTCACCCGGCTTCCGACGCTGTTCCTGGGCAAAGGCCTGGCGCCAGCGTTCCGGCTGATTGCCTCCACTGATGTTTTCAATCGCCACTTCCACCGGGGTACCGAACACTTCATCGAAACAGGCCAGCCGTTCCAGTCGTTGGCTCTCCTCGGTACAGTCACGGGCCGCGGCCAGCTGCTGGCTGGACTGTGCACTGGCCGCCAGTGAAAAGGTCATGCCGAGGGCGCAGAGCACAGCGGCGAGTGGGCGGTTACTTCTGATAAACGGGTTCACGCTTCTGTCACCTGATACTTCAGACATTTATGGGCCAGGGTGCGCTTGGGCAGACCCAGGCTTTCCGCCGCCTGGGCACGGTTGCCGCCGTATTGGCGCAAGCGCTCACGGATGATGGCGGCTTCGAACGCCTGGGCCGCGGCCCTGAGGTCGTCCACCTCGTCCGCCAGGGGAAGGCCCGGAACCATCTGCGACTGGAAGTCGCTGGCAATGCAGGTTTCCTGGCTTGGAAAAAGATCGTCCAGGCGCAACACTTCCGGCTGGATATCGTCACCGACCGGTGTCTGCAGGCAGGCAAACTCGACAATGTTCCGCAGTTCACGGGCATTGCCGGGAAAGCTGTAACCCGCCAGCATACTGAGCGCGTGGCTGCTGATACCCATGGGGCCAGCGCCCTCGCGGGCGGTGTATTCGCGGATGAAATGCCGGCACAGGGGTTCGAGATCTTCCGGGCGCTCCCGCAGGGGCTTGACCCGCAGCGGGAACTGGCTGAGTCGATAAAACAGGTCCCGGCGGAAGCTTCCGCCCTCAATGCAGTTGCTCAGTGGCTGATGGGTAGCGGCCACCAGGCGAAAATCGGAGTGTTGTTCATGCTGTGCGCCGAGTGGGCGGAAGCGGCGACTTTCCAGTACCCGCAGCAGTTTGGACTGTAGGGCCATGGGCATGTCGCCAATCTCGTCCAGGAACAGGGTACCGCCGTCAGCCTGGGCCAGCAGCCCTTCCTTGGCCCGATCGGCACCGGAGAAGGCGCCCTTGGTGTGGCCGAAAAGTTCACTTTCCAGCAGCGAGTCCGGGATGGCGGCGCAGTTAACAACGACCATGGGCCCTTCGGCCCGGTCGGAGAAACGGTGGATGCCCTGCGCCACAAGGTCCTTGCCACAGCCGGTTTCGCCCTGCACCAGTACCGAGAGCTGGCTACCGGCGGCCCGTACGATCTGGGCACGCAGGTCGGTCATGGCTTTGGAGTTGCCGACCAGGGTTTCCGCCAGTTGATCGCAGCGCTGGCGCACGGCTTCGGCGTCGTGGAGGTGGTCCAGTGAGCGTTTAAGCATGCGCCGTTGCCATACCTGGTCGCTGGTTTTGAGCTGGCTGACCCATTGATGGGACAGCAGGGTCAGCAGGCCACGGTAAAGGGGTTGGGCGGTGATGCCGTCCCATTCGGGTTCTTCGTTACAGAGTACGAGGATACCGAGGGTGCGGCCGTCTTCGCCTTTTATGGGTTCCAGCCAGAATGAGCGGGGCCGGTTGCTGGCTTCGACCATGGCCTGGAAGCCGGGGTGGTCCAGGCGGTAGCTGGCGGCCCGTGACAGTTCTCTGGGTTTGCCCTGTTGCAGCAGGTGGGCAAAGGGGTGGCTGAAGTCGCCGCAGTCGAATTCGCCCTGGTCGCCCAGTGCGGCACATTGGAGTGTGCGGCCGCTGAGGTCGAGTTCGAGTGACCAGCAGCGGTTGAGGCCGAAGGTGTTTTCGAGTTGCCGTGAGGCGACTTTTAGCAGGGTTGGCAGGTTGTCCTGCCGGAGCAGTTCAACTGCCAGGTCTATGCCGGTGTGCAACTCCGTCTGCATCCGTCCCATTCTTTTTATCCCTTTTCCTTGTCCCCTAAGGATCGCGTACCGTGCAGATTCACTTTCCGAAACACGCTGTGAATACATCCCTGTACGCTCCGCTCCGCCATCCTTGGCTCCGCAGGGTATTTGGAAAGCCGAACCACAGGGCCCGCTACCTCCCGATTGCCTTAGGCAACCACCCCGGTGAATTGATTATCTTTGACACCGAGGGTCACTTTGGTGACTGGCTCCCGAGCAGCCAGTTTCTCCAGCAGCGCCAGTGATACCGGCGGCAGCAGTTCACCCTCGATAATCGACTCCAGCATCCGCGCGCCATTTTCACTGCGGGTGGCGCGGCTGCGGATGGCTTCCACCAGGCCGTCTTCCAGCTCCACTTCGGTGTGGTAACGGTCGCCGATCTGGGTGGCCAGGCGGTCGAGTTTGTCGCCAACGATGCGGTTGAGGGTTTCCTCGCCCAGCGGCAGGTAGGGCACGACTTCCATACGTGCCAGCAGTGCCGGTTTGAAGAAGTCGGCCAGTTCCGGGTACAGCGCTTCCTCGATTTTCTTCGGCTCGTCCGCGTGTTTGACGATGGTCTGGTAGCCCAGGTTTGAGGTGAGGAAGAACACCACGTTCTTGCAGTCGATCAGGCGGCCTTCGCCGTCGGCCAGTTCGCCTTTGTCGAAGGCCTGGTAGAACAGGTTGAGTACTTCCGGGTGGGCTTTTTCGACTTCGTCGAGCAGCACGACCGAATAGGGCTTCTGGCGGATGGCTTCGGTGAGGATGCCGCCTTCGCCGAAGCCCACGTAGCCCGGCGGTGAGCCGATGAGGCGGGAGACGGTGTGTTTCTCCTGGTATTCGGACATGTTGATGGTGGTGAGGAACTGGCGGCCGCCGTAGAGCAGTTCGGCCAGTTGCACCACGGTTTCGGTTTTACCCACACCGCTGGGGCCGGCCAGCAGGAAGGCGCCCATGGGGCGGCCGGGGCGGCGCAGGTCGGCGCGGGCGGTGAGCAGGTGCTGGTGCAGGGCGCCGATGGCGGTGTCCTGGCCCTTGATGTGGGATTGCAGGTACTCCGGCAGGCGGGTGATTTTTCCCAGCTCGTCGGCGGTCATGCGGTTGACCGGGATACCAGTCCAGTCGGCGATGACTTCGGCCACCTGGCGGGCATCGACACGGGCGTGTACCAGTGGCTCGTCGGCCTGCAGTTCCGCCAGTTCCTGTTCGATGGCGGCGGCTTCGCTTTTCAGGTCCGGGCGCTCTTCGTCGGTTTCAGGAGTGGCTTCTTCCGCCAGTGCTTCCGGTTCTGCGTCTGTCGTGTCTTCGTTTAGCAGCTGTTCGCGGATGTCCACGAGGCGTGCCACCAGTTCCCGCTGGTCATTCCAGCGCTGTTCCAGTTCTTCCGCTTCCACCCGCAGGGTTTCCAGGCGCTCGACCAGCTCGCTTTCGCGCTGGTGATCGATGGCCTGCCCGAGGGTCTGTTCGCGGGTCATCAGGTCCTGTTCCATGCCTAACTGGTGCAGTTCGCTGCGTACATGGCTGAGACGGCGCGGGGGTGTACTGAGGTTGAGGCTGACCCGGGCGCAGGAGGTGTCGAGCACGTCGATGGCCTTGTCCGGGAGCTGGCGGCCGGCCAGGTAACGGGCGGACATGTCGGCGGCGGCTTTCAGGGCACTGTCGGCGATCAGTACCTGATGGGCTTTCTCATAGACGGTGCGCAGGCCACGGAGGATGTGAACCGCCTGGGCCGGGGTTGGCTCGTCCAGCGCGACAGGCTGGAAGCGGCGGCTCAGGGCCGGGTCTTTCTCGAAGTATTTCTTGTACTCGCGCCAGGTGGTCGCTGCGATCGTCCGCAGCTCGCCACGGGCCAGGGCCGGTTTGAGCAGGTTGGCGGCGTCGGAGCCGCCTTCGCTGTTGCCGGCGCCGATCAGGGTGTGGGCTTCGTCGATAAACAGAATGATGGGGGTGGCGGAGCTTTTCACTGCTTCGATCACGCCTTTCAGGCGCTTTTCGAACTCGCCTTTTACCGAGGCGCCAGCCTGCAGCGCGCCCATGTCCAGGGTCCACAGTTCCACGCCGGCCAGGCGCTCGGGCACATCGCCGTTAACGATGCGCAGGGCCAGGCCTTCGACTACAGCGCTTTTGCCCACGCCGGCGTCGCCGACAACAATGGGGTTGTTCTTGCGGCGACGGCAGAGGATGTCGATCATCTGGTCGATTTCAGTGTCGCGGCATACCACCGGGTCCAGCTTTTTATCCCGGGCCAGTTTGGTGAAGTCGGTGGCGTAGCGCTTGAGCGGATCCATATCCACCTGCGCCTGATTGGCGGCACTGGGGCCATCCTCGGCACGGGGTTGCTCCAGAGAACCACGGGTCATGGAATCGAACTGCCGGCGCAGTTGTTCACGGTTGATGTCTTTCAGGCGCTGGCTGACCCGGGGCATCAGGTAGCGGTCTGCATTCATCAGCAGTGCCAGCATGATGGCGCCGGAACGCAGGTCGGTGTGACCCAGTTCCGTGGAGGCGATGAGCCAGGCGTCCTGCAGCAGCTCGATCAGCAACGGCGAGAACGACGGGTACGGCTCGGCGGACTGGGGTTCGCCGTTAAGGCTGTCTCCCACCACCGGTTGCAGCGTGTGGTGATCAATACCGGTGCTCTCCAGAATCTGGCGCATATCGGTAAAGGGCGTTTCCAGCAGCTTGAACAGCAGATGGGCGGGAGTGATCTCCGCGCCCTGGCGGGTGATACACAGGGCCGCCGAGCCTTCCAGGCCCTGGCGACAAATCTCGTTGAGGCGCCCAATCAGCGCCGGCAGTTCTACCCGAATCACAGTGATCTCCTTATTTCGGGAGTTGTTCCAGTACGCTGAGCACATCCCTGATGCGTTCGTTCAGCGCTATGTTGTAAAGCGTGTATACCCCGGCCATGGCCACCACAAACAGGCCACCAATGCCCCACAGGGGCAGGCCGGTTCGCAACCGGTTGCGGGTGGGGGTAACGTTGTCCAGCGCGCTGGTCAGCGGTTGCGGTTCCTCGTCGCGACGAAGCCCGCGAAGCTGTTCGTACAGCCCGCGGATAATCTGTTCGTACTCGTCCCGACCGTTGGTCATCACCTTGTAGCGGCCTTCGAACCCCAGGCACAGGCACAGGTAGATGAACTCCAGCATGTCGCGGTACCGGGCCGGTTCCTGCTCCATGCGGGCGGTGATGGCGAATACCTTCTCGCCACCCCAGGTTTCATTGTGGAAGCGGGACAGCAGCGAATGCTGGGACCACACGCTGTGGGCGCCCCAGTCGGTGCCCAGCACGGCCTCGTCGATAAAGGCGCAGAGCACGTAGCGATAGGCCACCACGGTCGGGCGTTCGTAACCCTGCTCCACCAGTTCCCGGTCGATGGCGGCCACTTCGTCCACCACCTGTTGGTACAGGTTTTCCACACCGAGAAAATCCGCCAGCCTGCGCACCCGGATAACCAGCCCCAGCAAGGGCGTGGCCGCGTCAATCAGCCGGTTATCCTCAAGGCCCCGCAGTTGGAACTGGTCATTGCCGAAGCCCTGGTCGCCCACGCGACCATCGCGGTTACTGTCCGCGAACATAAGGTCATCAAACGCACTGCCACCTGCTTCCGTGTTGCCATTGGGTGAATCCATCACCGGTGCATCTGCCATGATCTAGCTCCTGATTGCCCAGAATTGCATTTCCATTCCCGGGAAACTTCCCGCCACGTGGAACGCAAAGCCGCTGGCGTTGTCGAGCATCTGCCAAGCCTGGCTCTGGTCGTCCAGCCGGAAGTACACGAACCCGGCGTGATACGGTAACTGGCGGGGCGCCACCGGCAGGGCCGACAGCGGAATCCCGGGCAGTTGCAGACTGATGAGGTCGCGGATTTTCTCCACCGACGCCACCTTGCACTGCTGGGTGAACTGCTTGCGCAGATCGTCCAGTGGCATATCCGCCTTCACCGCCAGGATGAACTCGGCCTGGCCGATCAATTGCGCGTCCTGGATCGGTGCGACCGTGAGGCCGTACTGGCGCTGCTGCAACTGGATGGCCAGTGCGCGCGGCTCCAGCACCGTGCTGAGGGACTGCCTCAGTACCTGCATCAGCGGCGTGAACGAATCCTCCGGCAGGTCGTGATCGTAGGCGGTGTATTCCTGGGGCAGGCGGTTTTCATCGGTGAAGGTCACCAGCTCGCCACACAATTCCAGCAGCGCCTCATAAAGCCGCTCCGGGTGCAATTGCCGCAGGCGCGCCAGATGCAGGAAGCGGGGATGGGCGCGGTTGAGCATCTGCAGCAGCATGAAATCCGCCACATCCGCCACCCCGCCCTGCCCCGGTGCTCCCACGCGCTCGGCAATGTTCTTGGCGCGCTCACGCATCAGCCCGGCCATTTCCCCGACGAACCGTTGCAGCCGGGGCGCCGCGCGGACGCTGAGCATGGTGGGGATGAAGTTCGGGTCCATCACCAGGCTGCCGTCCGGGCGCTTTTCCAGGATCCTGCCGATGGCCAGGGCCGCATAGGCGCTGCGATCGTCCCGCTCCAGCATCAGCTTCGGGGCCACCCGGGCCACGTCGATGGTGTGGGAATCGCCGTCGATGGAATGCAGGTCCCGGACTTCCTCGCTCTGGGCGCGGAAACGGCCGGCGATAGCGGCTTCCGGCCACTCCACTTCCGCCAGGCTCTCACTGCCCAGTGGCAGGGCCAGATACACCACCTGGTTGGCCACGGAGGCGTCGGTGATTTCCAGGGGCTCTGGCATCACATCGTCCTGGGGCAGGCAGAAACGGGTGCCATCCGGGAACAGGCCGCTGGCCCTGACCAGGCCTACCCGGCCAAAGCTCAGGTATTCCGCGTTCAGTTCCAGGTCACTGAAACCGTAGAGGTAATCAGAAACCGCCAGGGCCCGCTCGTTGATCTGGTGTTCCAGGTATCTTTGTTGCTGCTGGAAGTGCTGGGGTTTGATAAAAAGCCCATCACTCCAGACGACTCGATTGGTTGCAGACATCAGGACTCATCCGACCTTCTGAGTTTGACTTCACGCTCACGCAGGTTGACCAGCAAGTGGTAACGACCACCAATGGGGTCCACCTTCACAACCTTCTTCCACTGGGACAGGTTGGGATAGGCGTAGAAAGCGATCACACCAATAAAACGCGTGTCTTCGGCGATTTCGAACGGCTCGATAAACTTGAACTGCCCCGGCACCAGGGTGTAATCGCTGTGGTCCACGTAGTTGCGGCCCAGGGATGGCTCCAGCTCGCCCAGCAACTGGTCAAAATCTGCCGCCATCAACCGCGAACTGTCCCGCATCTGGATGATCTGAAACGCGATCGGCGTCGGCGCAAGTGATTCGTTGGGGTTCACGTCGGGCTCCGCCAGCATGGTCAGATCCACACGGCTGGGCAGATCTTCCGGATAGCCCACGGGGATATCCGGGTCCCACATGACCTTGGCGGTTTTGGTAACAGCGTTGTAGGGGGTGCTACACCCCACCAAAACGAGAATGGCGACCAGCAAACTCCATTTGCAGTACTTCACGACAGGTTCTCCCTCTGTAATTGGCGCAGTTGTTGATCGTAAGCCTGGTCAAACACCTCCTGAAAAAGGCGTTCGAATCCCTGCTGACGACTGGAACTCAGTTCCCGGTAATAGTGTTGGTACATCTCCCATGCCCAGTTGCTTTCGTCTTCGTCGGTTTTCAGCCCGCGGCGATAGCCGTGGAACCGGCGCAGCAGCGCTTCCGGTGAGAAGGCGTG
Source organism: Marinobacter iranensis (assembly GCF_029207565.1). GTDB lineage: Bacteria > Pseudomonadota > Gammaproteobacteria > Pseudomonadales > Oleiphilaceae > Marinobacter > Marinobacter iranensis. Next base: position 13,214 of record NZ_JANCMW010000011.1, read on the forward strand.
GAGAATGGCGTCCAGCCCTTCGCGGATGGCGGTCTGCGTGGCGACCTGGTGATGATGCAGGCTCTGCAGGCTCTCGCTGACCGCCGCCGGGGCAGACAGGTGAACCGGGCTGCGCTGGCTGGCGAAGAGAGTCTGAACGGTCTCGTTGTAGTCCTCACCCAGGCGCAGCGGGTTGTCCTCGATGGGCTGCAGGCGCGTACGCAGGGCCTGGTGACGGCTGTCCTCGCCCTGGTGCAGGGCCAGCAGGCCCTCCACCGTGGATTTCAGGGTCTGGCCGGCCTCTTCCAGGAACAGGCGCATCTCATCGCTGTCGGCAAAGCCCAGGTCGGTGTCCATGCCGCGCAACAGCGGCGCACCACTGATGTGTTGGCGGCTCTGGTCACTGGTCTCCCGGCGGCGTGCCGGTTTGGGGGTCTCGGACATCCTGTCACGCTCTCCTTTTCGCATGGGCAGCCCCATGGCTACATCACGGTTTTCGCGGTACTCGTCGGTTACGGCGCCATCGCTGGCATACCACTCGGGCTTGTCCGCCAGCAGTGAATCCCGTTCACGGCACATATCCTCATCGGCACTGCGGTTTTCGTCACTGGTGTCTGTCCAGGCTTGAAGGGGATCGTCGCTGAAGGTTTCGCCCGGGGCCGGCTGCAAGCCGTGCAATGGCTCATCGCCGACGGTTTCCAGTTCGCGCTCTTCGGCACGCATCAGCTCGCCTTCGTCCACGTTCACCAGGGTAGTATCTTCCGCTTCCTCCGGCATAGCCTCGTTCCTGCGCTGGCCACTGAGCACTTCCGCCTTGAGCTGATAGCGGCCGATGGTAATTGTATCGCCGCTCTTGAGGCGCGCCCTGCGACCGCGGCCTACCGGCTGGGTGCCACTGTTGATATAGGTGCGGCCGCTACGATCGATCAGGCAGAACACGCCGTCCATAAAGCGAACTTCGGCATGGCCCGCCACAGCGCCGGTACGATGAGAAGACAACTGCCAGGTATCGCTGCCAGCACTGCCAATCGAGCCGCCCCTGACACCGAACACATACTCCCGGGCCAGACCACTGGCAACCTGGGTGGGATTGCTGACCACCAGTTTCAGGCTGCGGGTTGGTTGATGTTCCATATCCGGTTTCCTTTTATTCAATCCGTCGTTTGCTCAACCCATTGGGATCAGCGGCGTATCTGCAGCCGTACCGCTGGCAACTTTGTGGCCTTTTCCGGCGTTACAAACGAGTTCCAGCCCAGCCGCACATCCGCACCCAGTTGCATCGGCTTCACGTCCTTGGGGCGCATTTGCAGTTCCAGGTCGTAGGCCAGTTGTTCCCGGGTAACAAACTCCACCAGTTTCACCAGCCGGTCGTGGTCCTCGCCATTGGGCAGAAAGTCCGCGAAGCGCTGGCGGTCCAGGTTGCGGATGCGCAGGATGAACTTGCCACTGCGATCGCGAATGCCGGAACCTACCAATGTATCCTCCCCCAGGGAGGCATTGGCCTGCCCCAGGCGGGTTTGCTGGTCTTTCGGAATGGCCACCCGTCGCAGTACCCACTGCTCAATGCCCACATCGTCAAGATCGAAACAATGGCCGATGATGCCGCTGACCACTTCCGGCGAGCGGCTGCGGCCCGCCATCATTCCGGCGTACGCCAGCATCTTCGACCAGTTGACCGGCGTTGCCGCTCTGACTTGCGGGTCCCCCAGGCCAACCAGGGAAAATATGTGCTCGGAGAAGCCATCCGAGGCTTCCGGTTGAAACCGCACGTAATAGCGATACTTGCGCCACGCCCGGTGAAACAGGGTCACCAGCCGGTGATTGAAAAAATCCAGGAAGTGGCGCCGAATGCCCAGGTTCTGCCCCGCTTCCCAGGCCAGATCCTCCAGGTAATAACCCGGCAGGGGCGACTGGGAACCGTGCAAGCCCAGAAAGCTGACTTCCAACTGATAGGGCGCATGCTCGTGCTCCGGCGACGCCGCCGACACCACATCACTGCCCGGAAAGCCCAGCCCCGCCGACGCCGAGAAGCGGATGCGCTCGCGCTGGGGCTGTTCGTCCTGGGACCGTTCCAGGTCATCACCGTGGTGCCGATGGATCAGGTCCACCAGTTGGAAAAAGCTGTAGCGCCGTGCATTGCCCAGAACGGGTTGCAGCTCGGCTACATCAGAGGCTGCTGCCCTTGCTGTAACGTCCATGTGTACCGTTCCTGATTGTCTGTGTTCACCACTTCCAGTTGGTGAAATGCGTTAATACTGGCGTAGAGTGCGAAGAACTGGCTCAGCACCGTGCCAAAGAGGTACAGGTCGCCTTCCGAGGCAAACGACTGCTGATCCAGCCGCATCACCGAGCGGATTCCCCGCACCGGCAACCCCCGCACCATCCGGTCCACCGGCGTGGTTTCGATATCCAGGATGCCCGCAAGGCGCTTCTGGGACACCCGCTCCGCCTGGCGATCCACCAGTGCCCGGAAGTCGTAAACCCGCAGCACCGTGCGCAGGGCATCCACATCCAACAGTGACAGATAGTTCAGCGACAGGTTGGAGATCAGCGTCCACAACAGGCTGCCATCCAGTGTCGGCCGCAGGGTGTGAGTGGGCCGGGTAATATTGCTGAACGCAGCAAACGACGGCGTGTTCTCCGTCGCCATGCAGATCTCCCCCACCGCCAGTTGGTGCGGCAACTGCCGGTTGGTGCAGGTCAGCGTCAGCGACACCGCTTCCTGGCGATTCATGCATTCCGACTCATCCCCGCGCACGAAGGAAATGTAGTGATCAAAACCATCGCCCCGCACACTCTCCCGGGCCTTCACCCGGTAATACAGGGCGGTGCGGCCACGATCCCGCTCCACCTCATGCTGAAAACTTTCAAACGCGGTGTACAACCGCGGCTCCCCACGCCCGGACCGGCCTTCCAGCCAGCCCTCCACCTGCTCGATACTGAACACCTCGTAGTGCTCCGGCGAGCGACTGGACGGCGCAATCCGGTACTCCGTCTGGCGGCCATTCAGGTCCACCGGGTCGGCCTCGTGGGTAAAGAGATTGATGGCCGGTGTGCAGTAAAGCTGAAAATTCTCCGCCCGGATCTTCGCATCCGGCGGCAGAATCCGGCTGAAATGGAAACGCAGGCCGACCTCATCCGCCTGCACCACCGGCAACCGGCCCTTCAACCCCGAAATGTCCACAAACCGGAAGGCTTCGGGAAAACTCAGGTACTCCTGCAGAATCCGGTAACCCGGATAGGCATTCTTGGGATACGGCAACAGCGCCTCATCGTTGGCAAACCCCACCGGCTTCAGGTGGCTGGCCGGAATGGAAAACACCGAATCCCCGACCACCAGCTCCATACGCTGCAGGTAATGGTTCAGCCACAGGTACAGCGTCTCGGAAATGTGGCTCTCGCCGCCCAGGTAAAAACGCAGGTTATCCAGGCCCAGGGTCGACAGCGGCTGGTCGGTGTGCAACGCCAGGTCCACGGTCACCGAAGACACTTCCCGCGAATGCTCGGCATGGGCATCCGCCACACTCACCGGAAATACATCCACCGCCCGACAGGTCCGGAACCGGCACTGGGTCTGCCGCGTGGCGTCCCCGAGCGGCCGGCTCTTGATCTCGGTATGCCGATCCACCCGCTGGCGCTCGCTGATAGCATGCAACTGCGGATCAAACCGCATAATGGTGCAGCTTGGCACCGGCCGCAGATAGTTCGGCCACAGCATATTCAGCAGTGAATGCGTCAGCTCCGGAAACTCATCCTCGACCTTCTCCCTAAGCTTCCCGGTCAAAAAGGCAAAACCTTCCAGCAGCCGTTCGACATCCGGATCGGTACTCTGCTCCGACAGGAAACGAGTCAACTGCGGATGTGCATCCGCAAATTCCCGCCCCTGCAATCGCAGAAAGCTAAGCTCGTCCCTGTAAAACCGATTCAACTTCATAGAACCACTACACCAAAGTTCGATCGAGGGGGATGGGGATGCCTTTTCTGCCGGGAAAAAGGTGTCTGAGCGAAGCGAGTTCTTTTTCCCAGAAGAAAAGGTATCGCTGTCCCCCTCTGACTCCGAGCGGGGGTGCAGTCAGGCTTCCAAAAGACGCTCAAGCCATCCATGGGCGCTTGGGCTCCGCCATCCATGGCTCCGCACACTTTTGGAAGCCTGACTGCACCCCCACTCTCATCCGTGTCTTCAAGCTATTTCGTGGCGTTAAATCACCCGGTAATAGCGCTTGTCATCCAATAACAAATCAATGGTCGTTTTATCGTCTTCCGAACCCACCTTCAGGTAGACCGTCACCTGGAACCGCAACTGCAATGGATCCGGCCCCTGGGGCATCGCCATCACATCCACCCGGCTCACCCTGGGCTCAAACTTCTCAATACACTGCCGTATAGCGCTGCGAATACGAATGCTCAGGTCATGGGTACCAAGCGTGGCGTCGTTGAAATCCACCAGCCCCAGGTCCGGCACACTCTCGCTGTTGCCCGGATGGGCATTCAGCAGACGAACCAGGTGACGCTTGATGGAATCCACCACATGGGTCACCTCCCCCATGCCTTGCCCCGCGGGTTCGGCAGCCTGCTCCAAACGCTCGAACAGGCTGCCGCCCGAAGCCTGAACACCGTCAGCACCGGTGTTCCTGAACACGGGTTAGTCCTTGTCCAGACGGCCGACGAGTGACAGTTCGAAGTTCGCACCCATGTACTTGAAGTGCGGACGAACCGCCAAAGACACCTGATACCAGCCCGGATCGCCTTCCACATCGGAAACGGTCACCTTGGCGGCGCGCAGCGGACGACGGCTGCGAACATCCGCCGGCGGGTTTTCCTGGTCGGCGACGTATTGGCGAATCCAGGTGTTCAGTTCCCGCTCCAGGTCCTGACGCTCTTTCCAGGAACCGATTTGTTCCCGCTGCAGCACCTTGATGTAGTGCGCCAGGCGGTTGACGATCATCATGTAAGGCAGTTGCGTACCCAGCTTGTAGTTGGTTTCCGCTTCCTTGCCTTCCTTGGTGTTCGGGAACTGCTTGGGCTTCTGCACCGAGTTGGCGGAGAAGAACGCCGCGTTGTCGCTGCCCTTACGCATGGTCAGCGCAATGAAGCCTTCGTCGGCCATTTCGTATTCGCGACGGTCGGTGATCAGCACCTCGGTCGGGATTTTCGCTTCCAGTTGGCCGAAAGACTCAAAGGTATGAACCGGCAGGTCTTCCACCGCACCACCGCTTTGCGGGCCGATAATGTTCGGGCACCAGCGGTACTTGGCGAAGCTTTCGGTCAGGCGCGTGGCCAGCAGGTAGGCAGTGTTGCCCCACAGGTAATGCTCGTGATCGCCAGACACGTCTTCCTTGTAGTTGAAGCTGCGCACCGGATTCTCGGTGGGGTCGTAAGGCACCCGAAGCAGGAAGCGTGGTGATGCCAGGCCCAGGTAGCGGGCGTCTTCCGACTCACGCAGGGAGCGCCACTTGGCGTATTTCGGGCCTTCGAAGACAGCTTTCAGTTCCTTGATGGCCGGCAATTCCTGGTAGCTGTCGACACCGAAGAAGGTTGGTGCAACGGAGGACAGGAACGGCGCATGAGCCATGGCACCCACGGAAGACACATACTGCAGCAGCTTCATGTCCGGTGTGGAGGGCGTGAACGCGTAGTTGCCTACCACGGCACCCACGGGCTCACCGCCAAACTGGCCGTATTCGGTGGAGTAAATGTGCTTGTAGAAACCGGTCTGGGTGACGTCGGGCGCAAACTCGAAGTCTTCCAGAAGTTCGGTCTTGGTGGCGTGGAGGATATCCACCTTGATGTTCTCGCGAAAATCCGTGCGATCGACCATCAACTTCAGGCCGCGCCAGGAGGATTCCAGTTCCTGCAGCTTGGGCGCGTGCAGGATTTCATCCATCTGGGCGCTGATCTTGCGGTCCAGCTCGACCACCATCTGGTCGACCAGTGCCTTGTTGACCGGCTGGCCTTTCTCGTCGCTTTTCAGCAGGTTGGAAATAAATGTCGCAACGCCGCGGCGCGCCACATCGTATCCTTCATCGGCGGGAGCCATGCGACTGTTGGCCATTACCTGGTCCAGCAGAGAGCCTTCAGCTCCAGATAGAGAGCTATCCGCAGCAGCTTCGGAGGCAGCAGATTGCTGCTCAGCAGTATCAGACATACCACATCCCTTCAGTACGTTTTAATAGAAAAGTGAAACCTGCCAGCAATGGCAGAATTCGAATCAAGCGTCCGGATTATTCGCCGCTTTCGTCCGTGGCCAGCTCAAGCTCCTGGAGGAGTTTGTCGCGGGCGTCATCGTTGTCCAGCAGTTCCTGCAGCTTGGACCGGAACGATGGCACGTTACCCAGCGGGCCCTTGAGGGCAACCAGTGCTTCACGAAGCTCAATCAGCTTCTTCAGCTCAGGCACCTGGCGGGAAATGCTATCCGGGGAAAAGTCATCCAGCGTCTGGAATTCGAGGTTCACCGGGAGTTCCTCGGCTTCTTCGTCCAGCTTGTTGGTGACAGTGGTGGAGAGGGTGAGACCGGCTTCCGACATCACAGAACGGAAATTGTTCTTGTCGACGGAAATCGCCTTACGGTCTTCGATCGGAGTTTCTTCGGCCTGCCCCTTGAAGTCACCAACGACAAACATCTTCAGCGGCAGTTCTGTTTCAGCCTGCTGATCACCGGTGGCGGGGACATACTTGATATTGATGCGCTCTTTCGGCGCGACGGAACCGTCTTTTGAAGACATGCGCTTGCTCCCTGTGGTCCATTGCAAACTCAGTTGCGGTGTTACAGTCCATTGTGCGCACCTTCCTGGCACGCTACAGGCCGAACTTTACACAGGATAAACCGGGCACTCAAGCAAAAACTGGCCAGCTTTTGGCAAAATTTCGGCCCCGGGCAAGGAATTGCCAACCATTCGACATCCCGGAGCCTTTTACAACAATGACATGGCGCAACTAGCGACGCTTCGGTGTCCAGGCCCAGATCATTTCAATTTCTATTGGCTCCTGGCCTTCACTGTCATGAAGGGTCACCGGCACCGAGGTTTCGCCCTTGTCCTCGGTCAGCATGCGTTCCCGTTGTTCAGCGGTCAGGTAGGCCTCCACCTTCATGTCACCCTTGGCGCGGCGAGTGTACTCGGCATGGGCGGTTTTGATCACCGGCACTTTGTCGTCCGGCACGTTCAGGCCCACCAGGAAGCCAGTGGCAGACTCCGCCAGCAGCAGGGATGCTACCGCATGCACGCCTTTGATGTGATTCTGGACCCTGCGCTTGTTTTTCAGGGAAATCACACAGCGTTCCTGGTCCAGGGTTTCGATTCGAATACCGGTGGTACCGGTGAAGGGAACCGCCTTGCCGAAGAAAACCGACAGGGCTTTGGGCCGGGCGAATTCCGGCAACTGGTTGATTTTGGCAACAATGCTGGCCAGTCTGTTGGTGGCGGCCATGGGGTTTCTCCGCTTAGCTGAAAAGAAGGATCGGGACAATACCCCATTCGTCGAAGGAATGGAACGATCAGCCAATGACGGTCACACTGTCTCTGGATATACTCTGCTCAGCCGTAAGTGACGGAATTAACGCCAGACAAAAGGAACCCCACATGAGTGACCTGAAAACCCGCTTCGACGAAGCCGTTAACTACATCCAGAACGCCGAAGGCGACTTCAAGCCGTCCAACGAACTGAAGCTGGAATTCTACGCCCTCTACAAACAGGCCACCGAAGGCGATGTCAGCGGCAAACGCCCGGGCATGATGGATTTTGTCGGCCGTGCCAAGTACGACGCCTGGGAAAAGATCAAAGGCATGTCCTCCGACGACGCCATGCAGAAGTACATCGACAAGCTCGAAGCCCTGAAGTAAGCGGCGGACAGCCTGTATTGGGAGCGACAGTCAACCGGACTGTTGCTCTCCGTCAATTCTCCCTGTGAAAGTTTTGCGATGGTCAAACGATTGTCATAAGATGCGCCCAACATAAGAACAACAATTCACACGGAAGACGCACCATGGATATTACCGAGGCGCTGGAACAGTCGCAGCCCGGCCTTGTCAGTCGAGTGACTGGCGCCATCCGCAAACACCAGCTTAATCACCGCGCAGAGCAAACCTACCTCCACTGGATTTCCCGGTTTGTGCTTTTCCACAACCTGAAGAATCCGGAGGCACTGCAGCCTGGTGACCGGCAACTGTTCCTTACCTATCTGAGTGAGCGCATGGAAGTGTCACGGGCACGCCTCAACCAGGCCAAGCAGGCTCTGACATTCTTTTACGAGGATGTGCTGGGCAGAACCGAATCCGAAGGCATCGTCGCCGCCTGAACCATTGCGGCGCGCGGATTAACGTTCCGTTGTTGTGGTATTGAACGCGCCGTAATTCCGGTTTGTGGGCGGGCGGATAATATAGTTGTCGCCGTGGGTCTGTCCGGGAATGGACTTGGGATTACTGAAGCGGAATTCCACCGGAATCTCACTGCGCCCGAGATCCGTCCGGGGATCCCTGGGCTGAAGGGCGAGGGGGTCAAGGTAGAAATCCTCGTCCGTTCGCGGTTGCACAGGCACACCCGCTGCCGGCGCTTCCAGCCCGCCTTCAATCACGGTGTTGGCCAGAGATTCCTCCTCCATCGAGCTGAAGGGGATGGTTTCGATGGTCGACCGCTCTTCGTAGTCGAACGCACCGCCCTCAACGGTATCTTCGCTGGTCTGCGCCCACACCAGCGGTGACTGTGCCGCCACCAGCATGGCCACACCAACCATTGTCCTTTTTGAATCGAATCCGCCCATAACGACTGCCTTTTATTATTCCATGCCCTGCCTGGTCATTATTTAAACAAACGCGATTCAGGCTGACAATTTTTGATCAGTCTATCGCCATAGACGACAAAAAACCCGGCGATTCGCCAGTTTTGTGACACTCCTCACTTGTCCGACGTCAGCGGCTCGTAACGAATATTGGTAATAACCACGTGCTTCCAGCCATCCGGGGTGCGCACACCAACCTCGTCGTCAATGCGCTTGCCCAGGAGAGCTCGAGCCATGGGAGCGTCGATGCTCAGGTAGCCACGGGACAGGTCAAACTCATCCGGCCCCACCAGTCGATAGGTGTTTTCGTCGCCCTCCTCGCTCTCGATGGTCACCCAGGCTCCGAAGAAGACCTTGCCCCGATCATCCGGCAGGCGGTCCACAACGGTCAGTTCGTCCAGCCGCTTGCTGAGAAAGCGCACACGGCGGTCAATTTCCCGCAACTGTTTCTTGCCGTAGATGTACTCGGCGTTCTCGGAGCGGTCCCCCTGAGCCGCGGCTTCACGCACCGCCTGGGTGACTTCCGGGCGCTTCTCCTTCCACAGGTAGCGCAACTCTTCACGCAGGGCCTGCTCGCCCTCCGCTGTTATGTAGCGGGTACTGGCCATATAAAAACCATCGTTCAGAAATAAAAAAACCCCGTAAAAACGGGGTAAGGCTAGCGCTGTGCTGGAGGGAGAAGCAAGCGGAGATTCCGCCAGCTTCCATAACTACAGTTTCAATTATGCACAGGACAGGTTACACAGTAGTGGCTGTGAAATTACGTTTTGGTCAGGCCCGGATTAGGTTGTGCACTCTAGACCCAAGCGTTAGCGTCTACGCTAACCAGAGATTACCGACTCCACTTCAAAGTACGGAATGCCCACATGAACACGAAAAAACTTCTCGACACGGCCCTTAATGGCCTCGACAGCATTGGTTACCGACTGGACCAGTACGGCATCACCGGCAAGTTGAACCGCCACAACCTGGCCGCCTTCATCATGCTGGAACAGAAACACCTGGAAGGTGAGTGGGATAGCCTCCAGGTCAGATTCGATCGCCGCCGCTCTCAGGTCGACAACCTGCTGAAACCAGTGATCAGCCGCGTCAACCAGTTCCGGGGCGTATCCGGTAGCTGATCAGGAGGAGCCCTTCAGCTCCTTTGGAGAGGTCTGCTCACCAGCTTCCGACGCGGCGGGAATGGTCTGGGTGTCTTTCAGGCGTTTCCGGTTTGGTGAGTAGGCAGGCATCCGAATGGTCACCATCAGCCCAGGGTAATCTTCTCCGGGGTGGTGGTCATTCAGGGAGATTACCCCTTGGTGGATTTCCGCCACTGCGCTGACAAGGCTGAGACCAAGCCCGTTGCCCGGTAGCGAACGGCTCTTGCCGACCCGATAGAAACGCTGGAATACCTGGTCTTTTTCCTCATCGGGAATACCGATACCGCTGTCCCCCACCTCGAAAATCGCGTCATTCTCTTCCTTACGCACGTTCACGCGGATCCTGCCCTGTTCGGGCGTGTACTTGATGGCATTATCAATCAGGTTGCTGACCATCTGGAAAAGCAGGTCCCGATCGCCTTCAATAACGACATTATTCTCCAGAGACTGCTCGAATTGCTGCGCCTTGTCCTCCGCCAGCGCCTCATAAAGCTCACAAGCGTCACTAACAAGCTCAGCCAGGGACACCTGTTTCATATCCGCGGTATTACCACGGGTTTCCAACCGCGCAATCCGCAGCAGGGCGTTGAACGTGGCCAGCAACTGGTCGGCCTCCGCCACGGCCCTGCCGGCCTGCTCACGGGCCTCGTCGTTGTCCACCGACATCAGGGTGTTCTCCAGCTGATTGCGCAGCCTGGTCAGCGGGGTTCTCAAGTCATGGGCAATGCTGTCGGAGACGTGTCGGATGCCCTCCATCAGGTACACAATCCGGTCCAGCATCTGGTTCAGGTTTTCCGCCAGTTGGTCGAAATCATCGTCGGTGCCACGAGTGGGTATGCGCAGGGACAGGTGCCCGTTCATGATTCGCCGGGACGTATTGTTGATCACCTCAATGCGCCGGGTGGTGCTGCGGCTCATCAGAAAGCCGCCCAGTAACGCTAGTGCCAGGGTGATCCCCATACCCCAGTTGATGGCGGTTTCGATCACCCGCTTGAGGTTGGTGAGTTCGTCCACATCACGGCCAACCAGAAGGCGCAGGCCACCCTGCACCTCAAAAATTCGCGCACGGGCCAGGCGCTCGGGGCCGGTCCAGCCCACGGATTCGTTGAGGGTGAAATTGATCCAGCCACTTTCGGAACGGGAGCCCTGGGGCCAGGTTTCGATATTACCGGCGAGCTTGACGAAGTCGTCGGTAGTCAGCAGATAGATGGATTTGGCGTTGGGGTCGCGAGCGACACGCTCACGAATGATGGTAATGAGGCCATTGATACCGCTGCCGCGGTACTGCTCAGCGAGGCCGGCGATCTCGGCCTCGATGGTTTCATCGGTCTGGGCAGTCATGAATCCTGCCGTGCGCCAGTAGATAAACGCCAGCAACAGGAAAACCGAGGTGGCAAAGACCACCATGTACAGCAAGGCTAACTGGAACGATGAGGTTCTGAGCTGGCTAAGCAGTTTCACGCAACATGTACCCTGCACCCCGTATGGTCTGCAGCAAGGGGGTCTCGAACTCCTTGTCGATCTTCGCCCTCAGACGGCTGATGTGTACGTCGATGACGTTGGTCTGGGGGTCGAAATGATAGTCCCATACCTTCTCGAGCAACATCGTACGAGTAACCACCTGCCCGGCATTGCGCATGAGGTATTCCAACAGACGGAATTCCCGGGGCTGAACGTCAATATTGTGCCCTGCCCGCTTGACGGTCCTGGCGAGCAGGTCCATTTCCAGGTCTGCCACCCGCAGAACGGTCTCGGTTTCGGCAGACTGGCGGTTACGGCGTACCAGGGATTCGATCCGGGCCAGCAACTCGGTGAACGAGAAGGGCTTGGTCAGATAGTCGTCGCCGCCGCCGCGCAGGCCCTCCACCCGGTCATCCACATCACCCAGGGCGCTGAGAATCAACACAGGCACCTGGTTGCCGGTGGCGCGCACCGTCTTGATGATCGACAAGCCGTCCATGCCCGGAAGCATGCGGTCAACAATCATGATGTCGTAGTCTTCGCTGGCTGCCATCATCATGCCGTCCTTGCCATCCGCCGCGTGGTCCACGACAAAATCAGACTCTTTCAGCCCTTTAACAAGGTAGTTTGCCACGTCCTGATCGTCTTCAATTACCAGTGCTTTCACCGGTTATCCTCCCGATAGCGGATTACATTAACAGCTAGGGTACGAAGAACATCGGTTGCCGGCCAGTTACGATCTTGTAAGAGGGTGTCGCCAATGGCGACGGTCACGCTCCGTTTCGAAACCAGTCCAGACTCTCCGTCGTGCTGCCCCTGGGGCGATATTCCGCACCCACCCAGCCACCATACCCCAAGCGATCAAGGGCCGCGAAAACATTCCGAAAGTTAATCTCGCCGGTACCGGGCTCATGGCGGCCGGGATTATCCGCAAACTGGACGTGGCCGATCCACGGCAACAGACACTCCACTGAGCGGATCAGATCCCCTTCCATGATCTGCATATGGTACAAGTCATACTGCAGTTTCACGTTGTCGGCATCAACGGTCTCAATCAGTTGCATGACCCGGGCAGAGGTATCCAGGAAAAACCCCGGTATATCCACCCGCGAGTTGATAGCCTCCAGGCAAAGAGTCATGCCCTCATCCTCAAAGCGGACGGCGGCATGGCCCACATTGTCCACCAGCGTTTGCCAGGCCACCGACTCATCCAACGTATTGGGGCGGATGCCAGCCAGGCAGTTGACCTGCCTACAGCCCAGCGACCGGGCATAGCGAATGGCATGGTCGACACCCGCCTCGAACTCCTCCACCCGGTCTGGCAGACAGGCAATGCCCCGCTCCCCGGCTGCCCAGTTACCGGGCGGCAGGTTGAACAACACCTGGGTCAGCCCATGGCTCTCAAGCTCACGCTTCAAATCCTCTTCCGGCCACTCATAGGGAAACAGGTACTCAACCCCGGTGAACCCCGCCTCCCTCGCCAGCCGGAAACGGTCCATGAAATCCGCCTCGGTAAACAGCATGGAGAGATTGGCGGCGAATGCAGGCATGGCTTTACCCCTTACGTTTGATGGCTGGTGAAGCGCCCAGCAGGGCACCATTGAGATGTTCCAACTCCAGTAACAGCCCGCAGTGGTCCACATCGCTGTGCCCATTGGCCACCAGGCTCTGGTACCCATTGTGCACCTGCTGCGCCAGCGGCAGAGTCAGCCCCTCGGACCGTGCTTCATCCAGGATCATACGCATATCCTTGAGCTGAATCCGCGCCGGCGCGCCGGGCGCAAAATCCCGGTCAATCATACGCTGGCCGTGCAACTCCAGAATCCGACTGCCGGCAAAACCACCCATCAACGCCTCCCGCACCGCAGCCGGATCAGCACCACCCTTCGCCGACAACAGCAATGCCTCCGAAACCGCACCAATGGTAATCCCCACAATCGCCTGATTCGCCAGCTTCGCCAGTTGCCCCGCCCCCACCGGACCAATCGGCGTACACTTCCCCAAAGCCTCAAAAACCGGCAGCGCCCGCTCAATATCGGCTTTCGCGCCGCCGGCCATAATACTCAGCCTTGCCTGCTCAGCGCCGACGGTACCCCCGGAAACAGGCCCATCCACATACCCGGCCCCCTGCTCCCGGGCCAGTTCCGCATGGCGCCGGGCCAGCGACGGCTGAACCGAACTCATATCAATATACACCGCCCCGGCCTTGAGCGCCGCGATGCCGCGCTGGGCTACCATCACGTCATCCACCACATCACCGTTCTCCAGCATGGTGATCACGATATCGGCACCACGGACAGCGTCTTCTGGCGAATCGGCAATGGCGGCCTCATTGGCAAAAGGCTCGCATTTGCTCGCGGTCCGGTTCCACAAAGTCATTGAATAACCGGCATCCAACAAATTCCGAACCATCGGCGAACCCATCAAGCCAATACCCAAAAAGGCGATATGCAAACGTCTCGTAGTCATGACTTTTCAGCCCCTAATTCAAATGCCGGAAGAAGTGAGTGGGCAGGCCCTTCCAAAACCGTGCGGAGCCATGGATGGCGGAGCTCGAGCCGCACAGGGACGTCTTGAGGCGTGTTTTGGAAGGGCCTGCCCACTCACTTCCGCCCCAAGGTCTGCGTTTGTTTCAAAGGATTATACAAACAAAAACGCCACCAACCCGCATCGGGTGGTGGCGTTCTGACAGAAGCCAATATTATCTCAGGCTTACGCAGCGACCTCTTCCGTCGTCATCTGCGCACGAATCTTCTTCATCGCATTCTTCTCCAACTGACGAATACGCTCAGCGGAAACACCGTACCGGTCAGCCAACTCATGCAACGTAGACTTGCTGTCTGACAACCAGCGCTCCCGCAGGATATCCTGGCTGCGCTCGTCCAACTGCCCCAGCGCCGCCATCAGACGACCATTGGAATCATCCGTCCAGTCTGACTGCTCCAGCTGGGTAGCCGGATTGCTGCGATGGTCTTCCAGGTAATAAGCCGGCGCCTGATAGGCATTGTCATCATCATCGTCCTGCGGGCCATCAAAGGCGGTATCGTGGGAGGCCAGACGACCTTCCATTTCACGCACCACCCTGGGCTCAACACCCAGATCACTGGCCACAGCATTGACCTCATCGTGGCTCAACCATGCCAGACGCTTCTTCTGGCTGCGCAGGTTAAAGAACAACTTGCGCTGGGCCTTGGTGGTAGCCACTTTCACGATGCGCCAGTTGCGCAGGATGAACTCGTGAATTTCGGCCTTGATCCAGTGCACTGCGAAGGACACCAGACGCACGCCATATTCCGGGTTGAAACGCTTGACCGCTTTCATCAGCCCCACATTGCCTTCCTGGATCAGGTCGGCCTGGGACAGGCCATAACCCGCATAACTGCGGGCAATGTGGATCACGAAGCGCAGATGCGAAAGAACCAGCTCCCGCGCGGCTTCCACATCACCGTCGTAATGCAGGCGCTCCGCAAGATCGCGCTCTTCCTCAACAGAAAGCACCGGGATACGGCTGGCCGCCTGAATATAGGACTCAAGGTTCGCGCCCGGAACCAGTCTGTCGATGACCTGTAAATTCGTACCCATGTCTTATCCTCCGAACATGACGACCGATAAATATACCAACTGTTACCTGGACCGCCAAGTATTCCGCAAGTTCCCAGCATTTCCATATAAAACGTTTTAAATCAACAAACTGGAAATATGGCTGCCTTTGCTCTCTAGCACCAACCTACGACAGGGGCAGGCGTGCCTTCAATACGGTATTTCCGAGATCGGGATCACCCGCCAGCGATTTCTCCGGGCTCGATATCATCAAGGTGGCGCTTAACGGCAACCCATGCACCCAACCAGCCTAACAGCATGGCGGCAATTATCAACGCCAGTGCGCCGTCGAAACTTAGTCCATTGAGGGAAAACTCACTGCGATAAAGCCCGGCCAGCCGTTCCACCGGTCCGCTGAGCCACCAGAGTGACAACTGCAGCAGTACCCACGCCACAACACCACCGCCAAGACCAAACCAGGCGCCCGTATACAGGAACGGCCGGCGTACGAAGGCATCGGTACCGCCTACCAGCTTCGCCACCAGAATCTCGTCGCGACGGTTTTCGATGGCCAGGCGAACGGTATTACCAATCACCAGCACAACCGCTGCCGCCAATAACAGCGCCAGCGCCCAGACCGCACGACCCAGCAGGTCCGTCATGGCGTTCAGGCGTTGCAGCCAGCCCAGATCCACCTGCACCCGCTCGACGCCATCCAACCCTTCGATCACCGTCAACAGCATGTCCACGCCATCGGCGGTACGGGAACTTTCACTGGGGGTCACCAGCAGGGTATGGGGTAGCGGGTTTCCTTCCAGATAATCCAGCGCATCCTCAAGGCCGGAAGAGGCGCGGAATTCCTCCAGCGCTGTGTCCCGGTCGATCAGTTCCACCTCCGCCACGCGGCTGTCGTCGGCCACCTCGGCTTTCAGGGCCTGTGCCTCTTCAATGGTAACTGAATCGTTCAGGTAGGCGGTCACCCGGGCGGAACTCTCCCAGCCAGCACTGACGCCTTCCAGGCTGGCCAGCAACAGCATCAGTGCCACCGGCAACGCCAGCGCCACTCCCATCACCGTCCACGTCATCATGCTGGCAACCGGGGACTTCCAGAGACGCTGTGCGCTGTCCCGGGCCACCTTGCGGTGATGGTTCAGGTAACTCTCGGCCTGTTGGCGCCAGGGGGAAAGGGCGCTTTTTGCACCACGGCTCTGCTGTTTACGGGGATTGTTAGCCATGCCGCCCTCCCGCAACGCCAGCCACTAGCCGGCCGTGGTCCAGCGTAAGGGTGCGGCGCCCAAGATCGTTGATCAGGGCAATGTCGTGGGTGGCAATCAGTACCGTGACTCCAACCTGGCTGAATTCCGTAAACAGCCGCATGATGTCGGCAGACAGCTCCGGGTCCAGGTTACCGGTGGGCTCATCCGCCAGCAGCACCGGGGGCTTGTTCACCACCGCCCGGGCAATGCCCACCCGCTGCTGCTCACCACCGGAAAGCTGCAGCGGGTTCATCTTTTCCTTGCTCAGCAACCCCACCTTATCCAGCGCAGCCCGCACACGACGGCCGATATCCCGGGCCGGTGTGCCCATCACTTCCAGGGGCATGGCGACGTTATCGAATACGGTGCGATCGAACAGCAACTGGTGGTTCTGGAACACAACGCCGATATGGCGGCGAATATAGGGCACCTGGCGGCGCGGCAGGGTATTGAGCACCTGCCCGCCCACAATCACCTCGCCGGCACTGGGGCGTTCCATCACCATAATCAGCTTCAGCAGGGTACTTTTGCCGGCACCGGAGTGACCGGTGAGAAAGGCCAGCTCGCCACGCTCCAGCCCGAAATTGACCTGGCGCAGCGCGGTATGGTCGCTGTCGTAGCGTTTGGTGACCTGGCGGAACTCGATCATCGAGGGTTACTTCTCCGGACTTTCATCGAACAGCGCCTCCACAAACGTGCGGGCATCGAAACTGCGCAGGTCGTCCACCTGCTCACCCACACCGATGTAGCGAATAGGTAGCTGCAACTGCCGGGCAATGGCGAACACAATACCACCCTTCGCCGTGCCGTCCAGTTTCGTCAGGGTAATACCGCTGACCCCCACCGCCTGCTGGAAAACCTGGGCCTGGCTCAGGGCATTCTGGCCAGTGCCGGCATCCAGCACCAACATCACTTCATGGGGTGCGGTGTCATCCAGCTTCTTCATCACCCGCACCACCTTCTCCAGCTCGCTCATCAGATTATCCTTGTTCTGAAGGCGGCCGGCCGTATCAGCAATCACCACATCCACACCACGGGACTGCGCCGACTGGACGGCATCGAAGATGACGGATGCACTGTCGGCGCCGGTATGCTGGGCCACCACGGGCACGTTGTTACGCTCGCCCCACACCTGCAACTGCTCAACCGCTGCCGCCCGGAAGGTATCCCCCGCCGCCAGCATTACCGACTTTCCGTCACGCTGGAACAGCTTGGTGAGCTTGCCGATGGTGGTGGTTTTACCCACGCCGTTCACACCCACCATCAGGATCACGTAAGGCTTCCTGGTGGCATCAATTTCCAGGGGTTTGGTCACATCCGCCAGCAGGCCATGGAGCTCGTCCCGCAACGCTTTGCGCAAAGCTTCGCCGTCCTTGAGCTGATTGCGCTCCAGCTTGTCGGTTAACGACTCAATGATTTCCGAAGTAGCAGTAACGCCCACATCCGCCATCAGCAACGTGGTTTCGATTTCCTCCAGCAGATC
The DNA here is from genome assembly GCF_029207565.1 of Marinobacter iranensis. Lineage (GTDB taxonomy): Bacteria > Pseudomonadota > Gammaproteobacteria > Pseudomonadales > Oleiphilaceae > Marinobacter > Marinobacter iranensis. The sequence continues at coordinate 30,848 of NZ_JANCMW010000011.1, forward strand.
CTCGTCCACTTTCTTGCCGACAGAGAACAGATCGGCAAAACCGCCAGTCAGGTTGGCCCGGGTCTTCCCCAGCCCTTTACGGATACGCTCGAAAACGCTGACCTGGGGCGGCTCGGGCTTAGGTTCCGGCGCAACCGGGGCTTCAGCAGGCGCTTCCTCAACAACCTCGGATTCCTCGGGCGCTTCAGCAACCGGCGCACTATCAGGCTCTGCCTTCTCCTCCGCCCCTGCCTTGGGCGTGGCGCCTTCCTGGGGTTCCGGCTTTTTCTGGGGCACCGGCTTCGGCCGGGGAACCCGCCGACGGTTGGCCGCCACATCCAGAACAAACACTAGGACAAGAAGGGCCAGAAGGCCGATATCAATCCACTCTGCCGTCATAGTCATACCATTGGTTGTCGATTCGCGGGATAAAAGAAAGCCGGTATTCTAGCAGACTGCTTGCCCTAAGTGATGACCGCAGGTGACTCGCCCGACAAAGCTTCGTAACATGTCGCAACCTGCACCCACAGGCGCACCAAACCCGAGATCAAGAGGCCCGCTCCTATGGCGCGCAACCAGAAACCCAAGCCAGCAGGCAGTGGCGGCGAACTCCGCATCATCGGCGGCGACTGGCGCAGCCGCAAACTCCGCTTCCCCGAAGCCGGCGGCGTACGCCCCACACCGGCACGCACCCGCGAAACCCTGTTCAACTGGCTAACGTTCCACCTGGCCGGCAGCCGCTGCCTCGACCTCTTCGCCGGCTCCGGCGCCCTCGGCCTGGAAGCATTGTCCCGAGGCGCCGGAAAAACCGTCTTCGTCGACCACACCCCGGTACTCGCCCAGGCATTGCGCGGCAATCTGCGGCTACTGAAAGCAGAAAACGGAGAAGTCGCCTGCCAGAACATCGACACCTTCCTGGCCCAACCACCGGCCGAACCCTACGACATCCTGTTCATGGACCCACCGTTCAGACAAGGCTGGCTGGAAAAACTGTTCCCGATGATTGCAGATAATGGATGGGTAAAACCGGGAGGCTGGATCTACGCAGAACACGAAAGCGACATGCCAACGCCCACAGCGCCGGCCAACTGGACCCTGCACAGACAAAAAACAGCAGGCCAGGTGACCTACTGCTTGTTCAGGGTGGAAGAATCAGAAGCTACGTGAAAAAACTAGGGCGAAGGCCGAAGAGAATAAGCCCGCAAGTGCGCCGCAAAGTCCTCCAGATAGCGGATACCACTGGCCTCCGCCTCCCGGCACCACTGCATCAGCGCCTGAAGCTTATCCTGCGGCTTCAAACCACGGCGACGCCACAACTCCTGCAACTCATTGCTCTTCTCATAAATCTGCCGCAACACCGCATTGCGCTCCAGCGCCGTCTCAAGATGCTCCTTCTCCTTCGGCTTGATCAGAGTCACCTCCCGGGACAACAAACGCTTCAGACTGCTATACCGCGGACGAATCTCCTCATCCATCAACGCTTTCTGCTGGCGCAACACCGGCTCCATGACCCGCTTACGGTATTGGCGCATAATATCGAACCGGCTGTTGGTAATCGCCTGCACCGTCTCCACATCCACCTCCTGCTTACCCGGCACATAGTGCGCAATCGGCTTGAAACCCTTGGGCTTTGCCAACCCGAAGAGCTGGAACAGACGGATGTAGCCCCAACCGATATCCACTTCGTACCAGCGACGGGACAGCTTGGATGAATTGGGATAGGTATGGTGATTGTTGTGCAGCTCCTCGCCGCCAATCAGGATGCCCCAGGGCGAAATATTGCGGGCATTGTCAGCGCATTCGAAATTGCGGTAGCCCATGAAGTGGCCGATACCGTTGACCACACCAGCGGCCCATACCGGAATCCACATCATCTGCAACGCCCAGATCCAGATACCGTGAACACCGAACAGCAGCAGGTCGATCACCGCCATCAACTGGATACCCAGCAACTTGTAGCGGCTGTAAACGTTATTCTCCACCCAGTCTTCCGGGGTGCGCTGGCCATAGCGTTCGAGGGTTTCCGGCGTGCCGGCCTCATCGTACAGTTCGGCACCTTCAAACAGCACCTTGCGAATACCCAGTACCACCGGGCTGTGAGGGTCTTCCTCGGTTTCGCACTTGGCGTGGTGTTTACGGTGGATGGCCGTCCACTGTTTGGTGTTCTGCGCCGTGGTCAGCCACAGCCAGAAACGGAAAAAATGCGCCAGCACCGGATGCAGATCCAGTGAGTTGTGGGCAGAATGGCGATGCAAATAAAGCGTAACGCTGATGATTGTGATGTGGGTAAGCCCCAGCGCAACCAGAATCAGCTGCATCACCGAAAGGTCCAGAAGACCGTTGTACCACATAGAGTTTTCCTCGTTCGAAATCATAAGGTTGCAAAGTGCATGACAGGGCCCGGCAGAAAGCCTGCGGCCTGACGGATCCGGTACTGCCCAACAACCGTATCTGGCCACTTTAGCGTACACTTGTTAGCCGGAACAACCGCATTTGGACGCCAATTTGTTACTGATTACACTAATCCGTTACCGCCCGTGCCGCTGGAGAAGAATCCCTTGCCCGAATTGCCCGAAGTAGAAACCACCCGACGCGGCATCGCCCCCCATTGCGAGAACCGCACCATCACCCAGGTGACCGTGCGCGATGGTCGCCTGCGCTGGCCAGTGCCGGGCAACCTGGCGGAGTTGCTGGAAGGCGCCGTGATCCATACCGTGGACCGCCGGGCAAAATATCTGCTGATCGGAGTGAGTTCCGCCACCGTTGCAGGCTCGCTGATTGTGCACCTGGGTATGTCCGGCAGCCTGCGGGTAATTACGGATCAGAGCGAGCCCCTGCTCCATGACCATGTCGAGCTGGCACTGGACAATGGCATCCGCCTGCGCTTCAACGACCCGCGCCGTTTCGGCTGCTGGCTGTGGTCTGAAACCCCGGACCAGCACCCGTTGATCGCCAGCCTGGGGCCGGAGCCACTGGCGCCGGAATTCACCGGCCGCATGCTCTACCGGTTGTCCCGGGGCAAGAAAACACCGGTCAAATCTTTCATTATGGATAACCACGTGGTGGTGGGCGTGGGCAACATCTACGCCAACGAAGCATTGTTCAAGGCCGGCATCCACCCCCGCCGCGCCGCCGGGCGCATCAGCCTGGACCGCTACAACCGACTGGTGAACGCGATCCGCGAAACACTGAGCGCGGCCATCCTGATGGGCGGAACCACCCTGCGGGACTTCGTGAACAGCGACGGCAAGCCGGGCTACTTCGCCCAGTCGCTGCTGGTGTATGGCCGTAGCGGCGAGTTCTGCCCCGAATGCGGGCACCCGCTGAAGGAAATCCGCATGAACCAGCGCTCGACGGTTTACTGCAGCAAATGCCAGCGTTAAGCAGCTATCAGACAACTAATGAAACAGAAAAATCGTTTGAAAATACGCAAATATGATTCATAGTTAACAGAGTATCCATAATCGTAAGCTACAATGTGCGGTATATGTATCGTCAGCCGGACTAAAGGCGGGGCGACCAGCGGCCAGACCAGAATGCCGTCAAGCTAAGGTAAGCTCAGGAGAAACAAGAAATGACCGGTAAGATTTCCCACATCGTTATCACAGCCGTAGCGGTTTGCCTGCTGGCTTTTTCCTCCGTAGGTCATGCCCAGGCCATTGACGAAGAGCCCTCGGCACTGGCAATGACCGGCGATGCCCTGTTCGTACGCCCGGCCCTGTTTGCCACTACCGTTGTGGGAAGCGTGGTGTATCTTGTGTCCCTGCCCTTCTCCGCACTGGGCGGTAACGCCGCTGAAGCCGGTGAAGTGCTGGTTGTTGGCCCGGCCAAAGCCACCTTCGTGCGCTGCCTGGGTTGCACCCGCACCGGCAGGAAGCCAGACACCGTCGAGCAAAGCGGTAACTGATCCGTAAAATCCCGCCTTGCCAATTGTCGTATTCTTCGGCAGCCTGAAGTCCAATCAACTTCAGGCTGTTTCTGTTTATGGTGAACTGGCACTCACTTGATACCGTGTTTCTGGATATGGACGGGACACTGCTCGACCTGCATTTCGACAACCATTTCTGGCTTGAGCACCTGCCCAGACGTTACGCCGAGCACAACAATCTCACCCCTGAAGCAGCTCGCGATACCATTATCCCAATGATCATGGCCGAACGCGGCTCCCTGAACTGGTACTGCACCGATTACTGGAGTGACCGGCTGGACCTGGATATCACCGGCCTCAAGGCCGAAGTGGGGGAACGCATTGGCTACCGGCCCCACGTCACCGATTTTCTTGATGCCGTACGCAACGCCGGCCTGCGCTCGGTGATCGTCACCAACTGCCATCCCGACCCGCTCAGCCTGAAACTGCAGCGCACCGGCCTGGACAGCCGGGTGGACAACATCATTTCCAGCCACCAACTGGGCAAACCCAAGGAAGACCCCGCTTTCTGGCAGGACCTGGCCCGGCTTGAGGCCTACCGGCCCGCCGCCACCCTGATGGTGGACGACAGCTTCCCGGTACTGGAAAGCGCCCGCACCGCCGGCATCGCCCAGTGCCTTGCCATCCTCGCGCCAGACAGCAAACAGGCCGCCCGGGAGAGCCACCCGGACATTCCCTCGATCCATCACTTCGATGAAATCCTGCCGGCCCTGCGTCAGCGCCAGCCCCTGCCATCCGGCCAGTGAGACAGCTATACTATGGCTATACGCTCATCAGGTGAGGAGACATGACGGCAACCACCACTGACGACACCCGCGTAAGACTCGACAAATGGCTGTGGGCAGCACGCTTCTATAAAACCCGCAACCTCGCCAAACAGGCCATCGAAGGGGGCAAGGTCCACTACAACAGCCAGCGCACCAAACCCGGCAAACTGGTGGAACCCGGCGCCAAAGTCACCCTGCGACAGGGATGGCAGGAGCGCATCGTCATCGTGGACGACCTCAGCGAACGTCGTAAGGGAGCACCTGAGGCGCAAAAGCTCTACCACGAAACCGAAGACAGCGTGAAACGCCGGGAAGAGCTCTCATGGCAGCGCAAAACCATGCAGGCGGCACAATTACCACCGGCCCGACGGCCCTCCAAGAAAGACCGCCGGGACATACAGCGCTTCCGGGAACAGAACGGGCTCTAGTATTCCGTGCTTCCCGCCCCAATGATTACCGATTCCGCCTTTAACGCTCAGGAGAAAACACATGGCATCCCGGGACCAGTTCCAGCGATTTATATTTGAAGACAGCCAGGTCCGGGGAGCCTGGGTGAAGCTGAATGACAGCTACAGCGAAATCGGCAACCAGGCGCCCTATCCCGCCTCTGTGCGGCGCATGCTGGGGGAATCCCTGGTGGCCAGCGTACTGATGAGCAGCACCCTCAAGTTTGAAGGCACCCTGTCCCTGCAGGCCCAGGGCAACGGCCCGCTGCGCACCCTGATGGCCGAGTGCAGCCACGACCGCTTTATCCGTGGCCTGGCCCGCTACGACGAACACGCGGTTACCGAGGAATCACTGGACGCACTGCTGGGCGAGGGCCGTATGGCCATCACCATCTCCCCGGACAAGGGCCAGCGCTACCAGGGCGTGGTGCCCCGGGAAGAGGAAAACCTGGCCGGCTGCCTGGAAGAATACTTCGAGCGCTCCGAACAGATTCCCACCAGCTTCTTCCTGTTCGCCGACGAAACCAGCAGCGCCGGATTGATGCTGCAGAAACTGCCCGGTAACACCGAACAGGACTCCGACCTGTGGGACCGCCTCAACCATCTGGCCAGCACCGTGGAAGCCGAAGAGCTGCTGACCCTGGACAGCGAAACCGTGCTTCACCGCCTGTTCCACGAAGAAACCGTGCGTCTGTTCGACGCCGAACCTGTCGCCTTCCGTTGCAGTTGTTCAAGGGAAAGAACCCTGGGCGCGCTGGAGGCCATCGGTAAGGAAGAGTGCTACAGTATCCTCGATGAACAGGGCTCCATCGAAATGGACTGCCAGTTCTGTTACCAACACTATCGCTTCGATAGAAATGATATTGATCACCTTTTCACCGGCCATACGTTACACTGAACACCCGGCTGAACGGCCCGGAAGCCAGTCACAGAGCGGCTTCCGGGGCAGTCGTTTTTTACCGGCGTCTCTGGCATAATAGCGCGCCTGAATTGACCCGATTGCTCAGATTTCCGTCAATTTTTTTCAGGGGGGACGGCCTGGGCAATCACGATCACATCCCGAGGGCGAGGTCGAAGTGAGTAACACTTATAATGATCTGAGTGCAGCACACCTGGTTGAGCTGGCACTGGAAAGACGCGAAGGCCAACTGGCCGCAAACGGTTCCCTGGTGGTCAAAACCGGTGAACGCACGGGCCGGTCCCCGAAAGACCGCTATATCGTCGAGGAGCCAAGCACCTCTGACGACATCCACTGGGGGCCCATCAACCGCCCTTTCGACGCGGAAAAGTTCGATGCCCTCTGGGACCGCGTTGAAGCCTACATCGCCGAGAAAGACAGCTTTGTAAGCCATGTACACGTCGGCTCCGATCCCGAACACTACCTTCCGGTACGCATGACCACCGAAACCGCCTGGCAGAACCTCTTCGGCCAGAACCTGTTCATTCGCCCGGACAGCTTCAACCCGGCCGACAAGCAGGAATGGCAGATCCTCAATGCCGCCGACTTCGAATGCGTGCCCGAGCGTGATGGCACCAACAGCAACGGCTGCGTGATCATCAACTTTGCCAAGCGCAAGGTACTGCTGGCTGGCATGCACTACGCCGGCGAAATGAAAAAGGCCATGTTCTCCGTGCAGAACTTCCTGCTGCCGGAAAAAGACGTGCTGCCCATGCACTGCTCCGCCAATGTGGGCGAAGACGGCGAAACCTGCCTGTTCTTCGGCCTCTCCGGCACCGGCAAGACCACCCTCTCCGCCGACCCCGATCGTTTCCTGATCGGCGATGACGAGCATGGCTGGGGCCCCGGCACCGTTTTCAACATCGAAGGCGGCTGCTACGCCAAGTGCATCGACCTGAGCCAGAAGAACGAGCCCATCATCTGGGACGCTATCCGCTTCGGTGCCATCGTTGAAAACGTCACCATCGACCCGGAAACCCGCGAGCCGGACTACACCGACGTCTCCCTCACCGAAAACTCCCGCTGCGCCTACCCACTGGAGCACGTTGAGAAGCGCGTGATCGAAAACCGCGCCGGCGAGCCGTCACACATCGTCTTCCTGACCTGCGACATGACCGGCGTACTGCCGCCCGTGTCCATCCTCAGCAAAGAAGCTGCTGCCTACCACTTTCTCAGTGGCTACACCGCGCTGGTGGGCTCTACGGAAATGGGCTCCTCTTCCAAGCTGAAAGCCACCTTCTCCACCTGCTTCGGCGCGCCTTTCTTCCCGCGCCCGGCCGGCGTATACGCCGAACTGCTGATGAAGCGCATGGACGAGTTTGGCAGCAAGGTCTTCCTGGTAAACACCGGCTGGACCGGCGGCCCCTACGGCGTGGGCGAGCGCTTCAGCATCCCCACCACCCGTGGCATCATCGCCGCCATCCAGAATGGCGACCTGGACGACGCCGAAACCGAGCACCTGCCAACCCTGAACCTGGAAGTGCCGGTAGACGTACCAGGCGTAGACAACAACCTGCTGAACCCGCGCAACACCTGGGCCAGCAAGGAAGACTACGACGCCAAAGCCGCCGAACTGATTGGTCAGTTTGTAGAAAACTTCAAGAAGTTTGATGTTTCCGACGCCATTGTGAAGGCCGGGCCGAAAGCGTAAGCCCGCCTTTACTGAGGAAAGCGCCCTGCTCTTTGAGTACGGCGCTTTTTTTGTGCCTTATTCAAAGCGTCCCCCTAGAAGAGACTAGGCTGGGCCGTCGGGGGAGGAGGAATCGCTATCGCTGGAACTGCCATTGCACCCCGTCAGTATCAGGGCTATTGCGGTCGCGAATCCCAGGCGACCAAAAATACTCTGGGCGAAGTAAAGTAGCCCATTGGGCTCTCACATTTTAGATTGAGTGCAGAACACAGTTGCGAAAGTGGCTTTGTAGCACAAAACAAATCGCGGCTGATTGGACATAGAAAGGTAAATGCGGGCTGTTACGTCACTGTGGCGTTAGCCCCTAAAATTACCAGACAAAATCGCTCTTTCAGAAAGAACCATCAGACCTGATACAAAGGTCAACATTGACGAAATGTCCAACATACTCCACCATATGCTGAAATTTAATCGGATAGGCGGCTCGTGAAAGACAAGCAAAAGAAAATACCCTCACGGCCCAGTGTGGCCGACTTCCTGGCTGAAGCTATTTTCTCCGGCCATTACGAGCCGGGGGACTTCGTTCCCAAGGAGGTCGACCTTTGCGCGCAATTTGCCATCAACCGTTCCGCTGTACGTAGTGACCTGCGACAACTGGTGGATGTTGGTATCATTGAGCGTATCTCCGGTCATGGCTCCAAGGTCCGAGAGTATGAGGAGTGGAGAATTCTCGACCCAGCGGTGACCGATTGGATGACACGCTATGCCTCCCCCAACCCCAAAATCCAGCGTGAAATCCTCGCGTTTCGACTGGATGTCGAACCCTATGTCGCTATGACCGCCGCCAAGCGCGCCAAGGCACGCGATCTGGTGGCCATTGAGGAAGCCTTCGAGGGTATGGGGAAGAATCTGCACAATGCCAGCCGCCCGGAAGAGCGCCGTCTGCACAGCGATTATGACATTGCCTTCCATATCGCCATCTACAAGGCTACCCATAATATTGTCTGGGCCCAGCTTTCTCACATACTGCGCCCTTCGATCTACCTGGTGATCGAGAAATCCAACATCAGTGCCAGCGATCCCGAGGAAAGTCTGGAACGGCACCGCCGATTGATGGAATGCATTCGCACCCGTCGCCCCGACGAAGCCTTTCTCGCAGCCCAGAAAGTCCTTGAGGGCACTGCCCAAGCGCTAGGTATCGAGCCCCCCGAGAGTGCTCTAGGGCGCCATCTGAAAGCCATCTAACCCAGCTTCGAATATACATGACCGGCACCTTGATTGACGCCAGCCATGTCATGTTTTTTCAGTGATTGTCTCGAGGCGGGCTACGTCGGGCAACATCGCGGTACTTGGTAGCCATATCCAGCGTCATCCCCCGGTCCAAAGGCTCTATCAGGCTGCGCTGAATTTCCTGCCATGGCGTCTGGTGCGCCGGATATTGATAGCCCCCGGCGGCTTTCAGGCGCTGCCGGCGCGCTTCAAGCTCGGTATCGTCAATCAATAATCTGACTTCGCCGTTCTTCAGATCAACCCTCAAGCAGTCGCCGGTTTCAAGCAACGCCAAGCCGCCGCCGATGGCCGCTTCAGGCGAAGCGTTAAGGATTGAAGGAGAGCCCGAGGTACCCGACTGCCGGCCGTCTCCCAGGCATGGCAGCGATTCGACACCAGCCCTGATCAACGCTTCGGGAGGTTGCATATTCACAACTTCCGCCCCGCCGGGATGACCTACTGGCCCAGCTCCGCGCATGACCAGAATAGTATGAGCGTCTATTCCCAGGGCAGAATCATCGATTCGTGCGTGATAGTCTTCAGATCCATCGAATACCACCACTTTTCCCTCGAAAGCATCTGGGGAGTCAGGGTCGCTCAAGAAGCGTTGACGGAATTCACGCGAAATGACACTGGTCTTCATCAGGGCGGATTCGAAAAGGTTGCCTTTGAGATTGAGAAAACCAGCATGTTTGACTAGGGGATTGTCGTAACGCCGGATTACCTCGGGGTCGCAGGTTTCACTATGTTCAACGTTGGCTGCGATGCTGCGGCCATTGACCGTCAGGGTCTCACCATTAAGGCGTTCCGCCTTGAGCAATTCATACAGGATTGCGGGCACCCCCCCGGCGCGATAGAACTCCTCACTGAGATAGGCTCCTGCCGGTATGATATTGGCGAGCAGCGGTATTTCATGACCGAGACGCTGCCAGTCATCGTTGCTCAGTTCGACGCCCGAATGTCTGGCGATCGCGTTGATATGCACCGGCGCATTGGAAGACCCGCCCAGCGCCGAGCAAACCACGATTGCGTTCTCGAAGGCGGCTCGCGTTAGAATATCGCTGGGGCGCAGATCTTCCCATACCATCGCCACACTTCGCTGACCAGTTTCATATGCCACCGCGGCACGTTCCTTGTAGGGAGCCGGAATCATCGCCGACCCAGGAAGACTCATCCCCAACGCCTCGGCCATGGAGTTCATGGTGGAAGCGGTGCCCATGGTGTTGCAGTGGCCAATGGAAGGAGCGGAATTGGCGGTGCGGGAAAGAAACTCATCGTAATTGATGTCGCCGGCTGCCAGACGTTTGCGCAACTCCCAGATAATCGTTCCGGAACCGACACGTTCGCTGCCTCGCCACCCATTCAACATGGGACCACCCGAAAGCACGATGGCGGGAATATTGACCGTTACCGCGGCCATCAGGCAGGCCGGGGTGGTCTTGTCGCAGCCGGTGGTCAGCACCACGCCGTCCAGGGGATAACCGTGCAGGATTTCCACCAACCCCAGGTAAGCCAGGTTGCGATCCAGCGCAGCTGTCGGGCGCCGTACATTCTCGTGGATGGGATGCATGGGAAACTCGAAGGGAACCCCTCCAGCTTCACGAATACCGTCCTTGACTCTTTTCACCAGCTCTATGTGATGGCGATTGCAGGGAGTCAGGTCGGAACCGGACTGCGCGATCCCGATGATCGGCTTGCCGCTCGTCAATTCTTCCAGCGTGATGCCGTAGTTCATGTAGCGTTCGATACACAACGCGGTGGTGCCGGGGTGTTCAGGATTATCAAACCACCAGCGTGAACGTAGTTTATCGGCAGTCATTTTGTCGTTTTTTTCAGACATGGAGCCTCCAGCCCTTGAGATTTCAGCCATCCTTAATGCGAGTGCCGCGGTACATCGGCGCCACGACAGCCGACAAGGAAGTCAAAATCACAGCCTTCGTCCGCCTGTAACACATGCTCGATATATAACTGGCGATAGCCGCCGTCACTGGCGATACGCCGCGATTTTTCGGTGGGATCACTTCCGGCCAGGCGGGAAGTAAGCTCGGCATCGCTGATATCCAGATGCAAGTTACCGGCCTCACAGTCGAGTTCGATCCAATCACCTTCATGCACGGCGGCTAGAGGGCCACCGGCAGCCGCTTCCGGTGCTACGTGCAGTACCACCGTGCCGTAAGCCGTACCGCTCATGCGTGCATCCGAGATGCGCACCATGTCGGTCACGCCTTGTTCGAGCAGCTTTGACGGCAAACCCATATTGCCAACCTCGGCCATGCCGTGATAACCGCGGGGGCCACAGTTTTTCATTACCAATATGCTATTTGCGTCGACATCCAGGTCGGGGTCGTTGATGCGCGCCTTGTAATGGTCGAAATCTTCAAAGACCACCGCGCGCCCGCGATGCTTCATCAATTCAGGGCTCGCCGCTGATGGTTTGAGTACGGCACCGTTGGGAGCCAGGTTGCCGCGCAGCACACACATCCCACCATCAGCAAGCAGTGGACTATCCAGTGCGCGGATGACCTCATCATTGTAAAGCGGCGCATCCTGAACGTTTTCCCACAAAGTTCTGCCGTTGACGGTCAAGGCATCCTTATGGGGTAGGCGGTCAGCCTCTCCCAGACGCCGCAGTACCGCAGGCAGCCCTCCGGCATAGTAGAACTCCTCCATCAAAAAGCGCCCCGACGGCTGAAGGTCAACAATCGTGGGCGTGCCACGTCCGATACGAGTCCAGTCATCAAGGGCCAGATCCACACCGATACGGCCGGCAATCGCTTTGAGATGAATCACCGCATTGGTTGATCCACCAATGGCGGCATTGGTGCGAATCGCATTTTCGAAGGCTTCCCGGGTCAGTATCTTCGACAAGTTCAACTCTTCATTGACCATCTCGACGATGCGATTGCCGGATAGATGCGCCAGGACGTAGCGCCGCGAATCCACCGCCGGAATTGCGGCGTTGTGGGGCAGCGAGGTGCCTAGAGACTCTGCCATGCAAGCCATGGTCGAAGCGGTACCCATGGTGTTGCAGGTACCTGCCGAACGCGACATCCCGGCTTCCGCCGCCATGAACTCATGCATGGATATCTTGCCCGCCTTGACCTCTTCCGAAAGCTTCCAGACAACGGTGCCCGAGCCGATATCCTTGCCATTATGCTTGCCATTCAGCATTGGCCCACCGGTGACCACGATGGTGGGAATGTCGCAGCTCGCCGCACCCATCAACAACGCCGGGGTGGTCTTGTCGCACCCTACCAACAGCACCACTGCATCCATGGGATTGCCGCGAATAGCTTCTTCGACATCCATGCTCGCCAAGTTGCGAGTAAACATTGCCGTGGGTCGCAGGTTGGATTCACCATTGGAAAACACTGGGAATTCTACCGGATAGCCTCCGGCCTCCAACACCCCTTGCTTGACGTGATCCGCAAGCTTACGAAAGTGGGCATTGCACGGTGTCAATTCCGACCAGGTATTGCAGATACCGATGATCGGTTTACCTCGGAACTCGTGATCGGGAATCCCCTGGTTCTTCATCCAACTGCGATACATGAAACCATTCTTGTCCGCGGTACCAAACCATTCGGCACTGCGTAATGGACGCTGTCGCTGGGACATCGTAGTCACTCCTTAAAGGGGCACGGCCGACTAGCCCAACCCGTATATGGCGTAAATTCGCTTAAAACGGTACTCCCTCCCCCCTACTCTGTCGATACATACGAAAGTATATGTTGAACAAATAAATCTAATAGTACAACATAGAAAATGCTCGGATGGGGGTTACCCCCTCCATGAAACAACAACAACAATCTTCATCGTCGGAGAAACACATGCTTAATTCGAAATACAGCCTTCTTCTTATTGTTCCCGCTTTGTTGCTGGGGCTGTCCACAGCTCAAGCAGCCGACTACAAGTGGAAATTTCAGGCATCGGAGACGTCCGGTGAGCCGAGTTTCAAAATCAAACAGGAATGGGCCAACAAGATCACCAAGATGACCAACGACCGTGTTGAAATCGAAGTAATGCCTATCAATGCCGTGGTTGGGCCGACCGAAACCTTGTCCGCTGTCAGCGCAGGCATTCTTCAAGGACACATGACCGATCCCAGCTACTTTTCAGGACAAAACCCGGCTTTCGGCATGCTGGGTAACTTGGTGGGGGCTTGGAGTAACTCCTATGACTTCCTGGAATATATGAAATACGGCGGTGGCGAGGAGCTCTACAACGAGCTGGCTGAGCCTTATGGTGTTCACCTGATCGCTGCCGCCACTTTTCCTCTGGAATCGATCCCTTCCACCGTACCCATCGAATCTCTGGAAGATTTTGAAGGCCTGAAGATCCGCGCGCCCCAAGGCATGGTCTACAATATTTTTGAGCGCATCGGCGCGACCCCGGTCAACCTGCCCGGATCCGAAGTTTACACCGGCCTGGAGAAAGGGGTGATTGACGCCGCAGACTCCACGGTACTCTCCAACAACGATGCCATGGGCCTGCATGCGTTCGCCCCTTACCCTCTGTATCCCGGCTTCCACTCCATGCCGATGATTGCGGTATCGATCAACAAGGATATCTGGGATAGCTTGCCCGAGGAGTTGCAGGCCACCCTCAGCACTGCTTTCGATGGCATGTCCTATGACCTGATCGCACGTCTCAAGCTGCAGGATATCGAGACGCTGCAAAGGCTTCAGGAAGACCCTGACGTTCATCCCTACGACCTTTCTGCCGAAGACCGCAAGAAATTCCGTACTGCAGCGGAAGCGGAATGGAAAGAATGGGCTGGCAGAAACGAGATGACCCAGAAGATCTACGATTCGGCCACCGCCTTTTTGCGCTCGCGCAACCTTCTCTGACCCGGCGTCCTTTAACCCCAATCGACATATCGCTTGAGGTAGCCCCTCGGGCGATATGCGTAGAGACGAGCCATGCCGAAAAAAATCCCCGATACCCAAGACCGCCCTCCTGAGACCCAGGATATTTCCGACATCCTGGGAAAAGCCGAAGAGGTGTCACCCGAACGCACGGCGCTCGATCGTGTGGTTGCCCGAGGTGGCCGTGTCGCCGCCTGGCTGGTACTTCTGGCCATGGGCATCAGCGTATTGGAAGTGTTCATGCGTTACGGGTTCAACAGCCCCACTTCGTGGGTACATGAAACCGTGGTGTTTCTAATCGCCGTAATCTTCGCCCTCGGTGGGCCAGCGGCATTGGCGAAAAACAGCCATATCCGCGTCAAGGTGCTCTACGACAGCGCCGGTCCACGCCTCAAGTGCTGGATGGACCGCTTGAACGATTTCCTGACGTTGTTCTTCTGCCTGGCCATGAGCTATGCCGCTTTCCACATGTTCTGGGGCGCATCGCACAACCCGCTCGGTCAGTGGTCACTGGAGCGTTCCGGAACCTCCTGGAACCCGCCGTTTCCAGCCATGGTGAAGGGTGTGATCCTGTTCGCCCTGCTGTTGATGAGCGTTCAGGCATTGCTGCATTTGATTCAGGCAATCCGTGCTAAGCCCGTCGCCACCGAGGAGACCAACTGATGGATATCGGAACCGCGACGATTCTGATGGTGGGCGCAATCTTCGCCCTGCTGATCACCGGTCTCCCTCTCGCTTTCATTACTGGTCTGGTGGCCCTGGCCTTCACCTTCGGCTGGTTCGGTGAGATGGCGTTACCGCTGATAACGAGCCGGGTTTACGGATTCATCACCGAGTACTCGCTGGTGGCCGTACCAATGTTCGTGCTGATGGCCTCGTTGCTCGACCGTTCGGGAATCGCCAGGGATTTATTCAATGCCATGCGCGTATTCGCCGGACGTCTTCCGGGTGGCGTAGCAGTACAGACCATTGTGGTGGCATTTTTCCTCGCCGCCCTGTCGGGCATCATCGGCGGTGAAATAGTGCTGTTGGGTATCCTGGCATTGCCCCAGATGCTGCGGTTGGGTTACGACAAACGTCTATCTATTGGTGTGGTCTGCGCTGGTGGGGCCCTGGGCACCATGATGCCTCCTTCCATCGTGCTGATCATCTACGGCCTGATCGCCAGCGTTTCGATTGCCGAGCTGTTTACCGCGGCCATTACACCCGCAATAATTTTAATGGGTTCTTACATCGCCTACGTGCTGGTGCGCTGCCTGAAGAATCCTTCTCTCGGACCGCCCCTCGACGAAAACACTCAGGACAATCCTTTCACCAGCCGATTCGATGCGCTCAAGGCCATCCTGCTGCCTGGGCTGATCGCCTTCCTGGTGCTGGGCACCATCTATGGCGGTATCGCCTCGGTAACCGAGGCCGCCGCCATGGGCGTGTTCGGGGTAATACTCGCCACTCTGGTACGCGGCGAGTTCAACATAGGCATGCTGCACCACAGCCTGAGTCAGACGATGAACACCTGCGGAATGATCATCTGGATCGGTATCGGCGCCGCTGCGCTGGTGGGTGTCTACAACCTGATGGGCGGCAACAGCTTCGTCTCGGACCTGATACTCGGGCTCGATGTGGCGCCAATCATGATCATCATGGTGATGATGGCCATCATGCTGGTTCTTGGGCTGTTTCTCGACTGGATCGGCATCGCCATGCTGGCCCTGCCTATTTTCCTGCCGATCGTCATTCAGCTGGGATTCGACCCGATCTGGTTCGGCATCCTGTTCGCGGTCAACATGCAGGTCTCGTTCCTGTCTCCGCCCTTCGGTCCCGCCGCTTTCTACCTGAAAAGCGTGGCGCCGCCGGATATCAGCCTGAAGGACATTTACTTATCGGTTCTGCCGTTCATGGCTATCCAGCTGTGCGTACTGGCGACGCTGTTGCTCTGGCCGCAACTGGCGATCTGGCCTCTTTGATTCACCGGCTCATTGCCTCCAGGAGGAAATCATCATGCGATTGATTCAATGTTCACATCGGGGCCAGATCCGCTCCGCCCTGGTGGAACACGAGCAACAAGTCAGGCTTCTCGATGCCGACACCTATACCTTGGCGATGCGGGCGATCCGTAGCGGCAAGCCGTTGAGTGACATCGTCGAAGCATCAATGACCGAAGACCGACTCGACTATCAGCAGTTAATCGATGAAAAGTGCCTGCTGCCGCCGTTGACCCACTCCGACCCCGCCCATTGCCTGGTCACGGGCACCGGCCTTACTCATCTGGGCAGTGCCGATACTCGCGATGCCATGCATGCCAAAGCCAAGGCCGATGAAAGCGAAATGTCCGATTCCATGCGCATGTTCAACCTTGGCGTCGAGGGGGGCAAGCCTTCCGCCGGCGACATAGGTGCCCAACCGGAATGGTTCTACAAGGGTGACGGCAATTGCGTGGTGGCCCCGGAGACCCCGATCCCGGTACCCGGCTTCGCCAAGGACGCAGGCGAGGAACCGGAGCTGGCCGGGCTCTACGTGATCGGGAACGACGGCACACCTTGGAGGGTCGGCTACGCCATCGGCAACGAGTTCTCCGACCATGTCACCGAACGCTTCAATTATCTGTGGCTGGCGCATTCCAAGCTGCGCGCCTGTAGCTTCGGGCCGGAACTCCTGATCGGCGACCTGCCCAGGCATCTGGAAGGCAGCAGTCGCATCATGCGCAACGGCAAGACATTATGGGGAAAGCCGTTTCTAACCGGCGAGGCCAACATGTCGCATAGTCTGGCCAACCTCGAATACCACCACTTTAAATACGACAACTTTCGTCGTCCCGGGGATGTGCATGTGCATTTCTTCGGCACGGCCACCCTGAGTTTCGCTGACGGCATCAGCCCTCAAGAAGGTGATCGCTTCGATATCAGTCTGCCTGAATTCGGACGGCCGCTGCGCAACTCCCTACGTTTTGAAACGGACAATACCACCAGCGCAATTTCATCACTTTAAACACCCAAGGAGTTCATTATGACACTGGAAGGTAAATCACTGATCGGACAAAGAACCGTCGGCGGCAATACAGCGGACATCTACGCCATCGACCCCTCTAACGGCCAAAAGCTTGAGCCCCCCTATCAAGGCGGAGGACAGGCTGAAGTTGACCTGGCTTGTGGGAAAGCCTGGGCCGCCTTCGATGCCTATCGCGAGACCTCTCTTGAGGAGCGTGCGGTTTTTCTGGAAACCATCGCGACCGAAATCGAAGCCATCGGCGATGAATTGGTCGAGCGAGCAATGGCTGAAAGTGGCCTGCCCCGGCCGCGTATCGAGGGCGAACGGGGCCGCACCTGCGGCCAGCTGCGTCTATTCGCCTCCGTGGTGCGTGCCGGTGAGTGGCTCGACGTGCGCATCGACCCGGCGCTGCCGGAACGCCAGCCCATGCCCAGGGTCGACCTGCGCCAGCGACATGTCGCTACCGGCCCGGTGGCCGTCTTCGGCCCCAGCAACTTCCCGCTGGCATTTTCCGTCGCGGGAGGGGATTCCGCCTCGGCGTTAGCCGCAGGCTGCCCCGTGGTGGTCAAGGCCCATTCGGCTCATCCCGGAACATCCGAGCTTGTCGGTAAGGCAGTACAGAAGGCAGTGAAACACTGCGGTCTGCCGGAGGGTGTCTTCTCGCTCCTTTACGGTTCGGGCCGCGATCTTGGTCAGGCACTGGTCGCCGACCTACGCATCAAGGCGGTGGGCTTTACCGGCTCGCGTCAAGGCGGAACCGCGTTGATGAAGACGGCTCAGGGTCGTCCCGAACCGATCCCGGTGTATGCCGAGATGAGCAGTATCAACCCGGTCTTCCTGTTCCCGGAAGCACTCAACAACCGGGCTGATGAGATTGCCAAAACCTTCGTTGGTTCCCTCACCATGGGTGCTGGCCAGTTCTGCACCAACCCGGGCCTGGTACTCGCAGTGAAAAGTCCGGCCCTGGATACTTTCCTCGATACCGCAAGCGCCGCGGTCAAGGAGAGCGCGGCCCAGACAATGCTCACGCCGGGTACACACCAGTCCTACGAGGAAGGCGTCAATCGCTTCTCCAACCATGCCAAGGTCCGCGAAGTGGCTCGTGGTCAGCAGGGTTCCGGCCCCCACGATTGCCAGGCGGCGTTATTTCAAACCACCGCTTCCGAGTTCCTCGCTGACGAAGCATTGCAACAGGAAGAAGTGTTCGGGGCTTGTTCGCTTGTAGTGGAATGCTCAAGCAACGACGAGCTGAAGCACGTCGCCGAGAAACTCGAAGGCCAGCTCACCGCTACCCTTCATATCGACGAGGGCGACCTGACCAGTGCACATGCCCTGCTACCGACACTTGAACGCAAAGCCGGTCGTATCCTGGCCAACGGTTGGCCCACCGGCGTGGAGGTGTGTCATGCCATGGTGCATGGAGGCCCTTACCCGGCCACATCCGACTCGCGTACCACCTCGGTGGGTAGCGCGGCGATCCATCGCTTTCTGCGTCCGGTCTGCTATCAGAACCTGCCCGAGGGGCTCTTGCCCAATGCCCTGCATGGAGGCAACCCCCTGGATATAAGCCGGCTCGTGGATGGCGTGCGCGAAGCGTAAAAACAAAGCAAAACCAACAGTTACCGGGAACTAAAACATGCATGACAGTTTGCCAGCAACTCACTTGCCCGAGGATGCCCAGGCCGCCCTGCTGGTGGGCCGGGTATGGCGGGACACGGCCCATGCCGGGCCGGCGATCATCGTCGTCCGAGATGGCCAAGTCATCGATATTTCGGCCCACGTCATGACCATGGCGGATCTCCTTGATCGTCCGGATGCCAGCGATTTCGCTTCGCGGGTCGAAGGTGAATCCCTGGGAACCGTCGAGGCATTGCTTGGTAACTCCCTGGCAGAACCCAGGCATCCACCCTATTTGCTCGCTCCCTGTGACGTTCAGGCGATCAAGGCTTGCGGCGTGACGTTTGCCGTCAGTCTGCTAGAGCGTGTCATCGAAGAGCAGGCCGGTGGCGACCCCCAACGTGCAAGTGAGTTGCGGCAGGAACTGCAAACAATGATCGGCGGAGATCTGTCCCGGATCACTCCCGGTTCTCAAGCCGCGCTCACGCTGAAGGCCGAACTTCAATCACGCGGCGCCTGGTCCCAGTACATGGAAGTGGGTATCGGTACCGATGCCGAAGTTTTCTCCAAGGCTCAGCCGCTTTCATCGATGGGGTTCGGTGACTATGTTGGCCTGCATCCCGACTCTCAATGGAACAACCCCGAACCTGAAATCGTCCTTGCGGTGGATGCCAACGGTATTCCTCGTGGGGCCTCCCTGGGTAATGACGTCAATCTGCGTGATATCGAAGGTCGCAGCGCCTTGCTGCTGGGCAAGGCCAAGGACAACAATGCGTCCTGCGCCATTGGCCCCTTTATTCGCTTGTTCGATGAGCACTATACGCTCGATAACGTAAGAGAGGCACAGGTCTCGCTGCGCATCGAAGGGTGTGACGACGGATTTGTATTGGAAGGCACCAGCGACATGCGAGAAATCAGTCGCGACCCCCTCGACCTGGTGAATCAGACCTGCGGTGTCCATCATCAATACCCGGATGGTTTCATGCTGTTTCTCGGCACCATGTTCTCCCCCATTCAGGATAGGGATGGCGCCGGCCAGGGCTTTACCCACCATATCGGCGATCGCGTCACGATCTCCACACCCAAGCTCGGCAGTTTGGTCAATGTCGTCGATCGCAGCGATCAATTGCCACCTTGGCAGTATGGCATTCGGGAATTGTTTATCCACTTGGCAAGGCGTACCTGTGGGTAAACCGGTTATTTTCGTTGTTCAATACAACTTGTCGTTCTAAAGTTTTTGGGACACTAGTCGCCAAATAATAAAACGACAAAGAAAGAGACCCAGATGACCCTGAAAAAACGCCTGCTCTTTGAGTACGGCGCTTTTTTTATGCCTTCCTTATGTCAATACTTCGGTAAGCTCTGGATAATATCGGGCACTCCGCATTTCATTCAGGCCACCTTCACCTGTCGATTTACTCTCGCGCCGTTCGACTATTGAGTAGCACTGCCAATAGAATCAAGGTGAAAATTATGGGATTTCTTCAGGTTGCGTTAGCCCTTGCAACATTTCTGTGTTCTCTCGTGGCGGGATTCCTGTTCGCTTTTGCCGTCGTGGTCATGCCTGGCATAGGAAATCTAAACAACAGAGAATTTATCCGGGCATTTCAGGCCATAGATGGCATCATCCAGAACAACCAACCCCTATTTATGGTGGTCTGGCTTGGTTCACTTATAGCGTTGGTTGTCGCTACGGCGCTTGGAATTGGCTACCTGGATGCGGTGGGTGCCTGGCTTCTAATCATTTCAACACTCGCCTATCTGCTCGGTGTCCAATTGCCGACATTCACCATCAACATCCCCCTAAACAACAGACTCCAATCTCTGAATGTCGATGCCATGGATGAGGTCGCCCAAGAAGCAGCTCGCGAGGCCTTCGAGGTACGCTGGAATCGGTGGAACGCAATACGGACGGTTATCGCGTGCCTGGTATCTGCTCTATTGGTAGTTTTGATATTTAGATATTAAAGGGGGCATGACGCTCGAAAAATACCCGGCCATTCAGGCCGGGATCGAACGTATCAAAGCCCTGCCGGGGTATATCGGAATATCCGGGATTGGGTATAGTTAGAGTCTGTGCCCGATGGCGTTGATACCCCTCCAAGGAGGTCAGGATGGAAACGAACTTCACCAGGAAAATAGCTCCCTACGTGGAAGCGGAGTTGGCTGAGGCCCGCCGGGCCAATTCCGCCGGCCAGGCCAGCCAGGAATTTGTGCACCTGGAAAGAGCTCACGTGCTTGGCCAGGAGTCCACCTACTGGCATGTAAAGGTTCATGTGCTGATGCTGTTGTGGGCATTGCGCAATCATTCAGCCAAAGAAGCGTTCGGGCAGCTTTTCCGGATTGTCGGTGCCGCTACAAAAACAGCGTTTGGATTGGTGCCCCAGGGCAACACCGGTGGAGCCAACATAAGCCCGTTCAGAAAGATGCCAATTGCGCCCGAGCTGGCCACTTTGATTCAAAAGGCCAAATCCCACCCATAGGAGGACCACGGTATGACAACTCAGCAATCGCTACCAAAGGCCGTGTCTGCTGAGGAATGGCAAGCAGCCCTTGATCGACTGTTGGTAAAAGAGAAGGAGCTGACCCGCGCACGTGACGCGGTGAACGCCGAGCGCCGCAGATTGCCAATGATGAAGGTGGAGAAGGACTATACGGTACAGGGCGTAAACGGTGCAGCGACTCTTCTCGACCTGTTCGCGGGGCGCCGCCAACTCATTGTGTACCATTTCATGTTTGCCCCCGACTGGAACGCGGGTTGTGACGGGTGTTCGTGGGTTGCCGACGCCATGACTCACCCCGCCCATCTCAATGCTCGTGATACCTCGCTGGTAATGGTCTCACGCGCTCCTCTGGAGAAGATCAGGCAGTACCAATCGCGTATGGGTTGGACGATTCCCTGGTACTCGTCCTACGAAAGCGATTTCAACTACGATTTCGGCGTAACCACCGATAATGGCGAGAGGCACGGTGCAAGCGTTTTTCACCGTGACGGCAACGACATATACCGTACCTACTTTACGGGAGCGCGCGGCGTCGAATACCTCGGCACCCACTGGACCTACCTGGATCTGACCCCCTTTGGCCGCCAGGAGACATGGGAAGACTCTCCAGAAGGCTGGCCGCAGACCGCCCCGTATGAATGGAACCGCCGCCACGACGAGTACGACATTTAGGAGGTGGTCTTTGGCTGACGTCTAGCTGGCCTCGCTCAATATCCAGTCGCGAAGCGTCTTTACACTGGGCTCTTCGCTGCTGCTTTCCGGATAGACCAGATGATAGGCGTACTCCTCCGCTACGCTCACCCCGATATCGAACAGTCTCACCAGCCGCCCCTCGGCCAGGTCGTTCTCAACCATCTCCAGTTCAACCAGGCCGATGGCATTTCCGTCAGTTACCGCTTGCACCACATGGCTCGAATCAGTGAAGGCGATGCATTGGCTGTCGTCGAACTCGTCGATTCCCGCCGCGGCCATCCACATCGACCAGTTCGGCCAGACCATGCCTCCGGTTTGACAGTCAACATAACAGAGGGTGTGGTGGAAGAGGTCTTTCGGCACTTCGGGTTTGAGGCTGGTTTCAATCAGTCTTGGGCTGCAGACCGGGACCACAACGGTATCGAACAGGCGCTCTGATTGCGTGCCCGTGTATTTGCCATTGCCGAAGCGAATCGCAGCGTCCACATCATCCACACCGAAGTCCCGCACCTGATCAGTGATATCGAATGTCAGTTCCAGATCGGGATTTGCTTCCCGGAAACGGGACAGGCGAGGCAAAAGCCAGTGGGTGGCAAATCTTGCGCCCAGGGAGAGGCGCAGGTGGGCGGCCCCACGGGCCATTCTTCGAGCGCGGCCAGCAGCACGGTGCAGACTGTCCAGAGCGTCGGTGGCGGCTTCGAACATCACGGCGCCAGCAAAGGTGAGCTGAATCCTTCGGCTGGTGCGCGTGAAGAGCGGGACGTCAAGCTGCTCCTCAAATTCCTTGATCTGAAAACTGACCGCCGCCGGGGTTAAACCCAGCTCTTCCGCCGCGCGGGTGAAGTTCAGGTGTCGCCCGGCTGCTTCGAACGTTCTGAGTGCCCGGGTCCCGGGGAGCATTCGCTGCATATATCTTCAAGTTTTACTTAATGACCTGCCAAGAAATACTCGTTTTTCTGCGTAAGGTCAATGGGGGATAGTGATTGCCACTGGTTCACCTTTCGAAGGAGTTTAACGATGCTGAAGCCCAAACTTACCCATCCACTGGCAATCGCGATGTGGGACTTCTCGTGGCTGGAACGTCGTTGGCCAGGCGCCGGATATGAAGATTGGGATAAAGCCCTGGATGAGCTGACAGAACGGGGCTACGACGCCGTTCGCATTGATGCCTATCCCCATCTTATTGACGCTGATCCTGAACGTGAATGGGAGCTCTTGCCTGTCTGGAGCCAGCACGACTGGGGGAGCCCGGCCACGACCAGAGTCAGGGTACAGCCTGCCTTGAACGAGTTTATTGGCAAGTGCGCGGAACGGAACGTGAAGGTCGCACTGTCGACGTGGTTCCGACAGGACGCGGATAATGTCAGGATGCGGATCAACTCGCCAGAGGACCTGGGGCGTATCTGGGTAAGCACCCTGAACTCCATTGCTGAAGCAGGCCTTCTGGACACTGTGTTATGGGTTGACCTCTGTAATGAGTGGCCAGAACCCCTGTGGGCGCCATTTCTAGGGCCTGACTCCGGGAATAGCAGCAACGGCGATAGCGGGCCCTCACGAACCTTACCCGAGATACGGCGCTGGATGGCGGAGTCGACCGCTATAGTACGGCAAGCCTATCCCGAGCTGGATTACTGCTTCTCCTACGCAGCGGAATACCGGAACTGGCAGGAACAAGATGTCTCCTTCATGGATCTGCTAGAACCGCACATCTGGATGACGCAGCCAGAGCTGAGCGACTTTGACGAACGGATTGGGTTCGACCTTGGCAAGGCGAGCTTTGATCCGGAAATGTACGAGATTCTGGCTCGGAATGCAGAGACCACGTACAGAACTGATCCCGCGCATTGGAAAAACTGCCTGAAAGAGGGTATCGACCTTCTGGCCGAATGGTCCCGCCATGCCGACAAACCCCTGATTACCACCGAAGGCTGGGCGCTGGTCGCCTACAAAGACTGGCCACTGCTGGACTGGGATTGGGTTAAGGAGCTGTGTGCATTCGGCGTGAAGGAGGCGTCGGAGACCGGCCGTTGGATCGCACTTTCCACCAGCCACTTCTGCGGCCCACAGTTCGAGGGCATGTGGCGAGACGTGGAGTGGCACAGGCGCTTGACCGACCTTATTCACAAGGGGGATATCAAGTAGAAAAGGACCGGGATAGATCTGTTCGGAGGCCCGTTAAGCAACCTGAAATACTTCTACCCCGGCTTCCCTTTGCTATTCTGTCATTCTGATCCAGCAGAAAAGCGGGAGCAAAGGAGGTAAACAATGAGCACTGAACAATCGCGCACAGGTCAATGCTTGTGTGGGTCAGTCCGGATCACGGCGACACCGAAAAGCATTCATTTTGGCGCCTGTCACTGCAGCCTGTGCCGCAAGTGGGGCGGAGGGCCGCTTTTGGCCGTGGAATGCGAAGACCGGGTTAGCTTTGAGGGCGAGCCAAACATTACCACCTACGCCTCTTCGGAGTGGGCCGAACGGGGGTTTTGCAACACCTGCGGTACGCACCTGTTCTACCGTTTGAAGGAACAGCCCTTCTATGCCATTCCTATCGGTATGTTTGATGACACCCAACCCTGGGAGTTTACCGAGCAGATATTCATCGACAAAAAGCCGCCGCATTACAGCTTTGCAAACCACACCAAAAACCTGACCGAGGCAGAGGTATTCGCCCAGTTCTCTGGCGAATCCGGTTGACGGAGCGCAGGATTGAGGAGCTACATATCAACGGCCAGTAAAGTCAAGGGTACCGACGATGAGCATTCAACTTGACCATGCGATAGTTCCAGTTCGGGATAGAAAGGCTGCGGCCGAGTTACTCGCCTACCTTCTGGATGTTCCGTGGGCGGAGTCGGGAACCGGGCCGTTTTCCCCTGTTTATGTGAACGACGGACTGACGTTGGATTTCGACCAGGCTGACGATTCCTATCCTGTGCAACATTATTGTTTTCGTGTGAGCGACGAGGAGTTCGACGGGATCGTAGCCAGAATCAAGGCCAGGGGAATCGAGTACAGGAGCACCCCGCATGGTTCAGTGGATATGGAGATCAATACTCAGCATGGCGGACGAATTGTTTACTGGAATGAACCCGACGGCCATGTATGGGAGGCATTGACGGTGAGCTATGCCCGGCAGCCACGGGAAGAGCATAACCAATCATTGAAGGCTAACTAGACATGGAGCAAAGCGACACAAAGTCTCGGTTTGAAGCAGAACTGCTACGCCCGGCCAAGCCAGGCACTGATACTCCCTGGGCTTTTATCGTTTTGCCCAAGGACGCGAGCGCAAAGCTTCCCAGGCGAGGCAGGACGACGGTAGAGGGCAGCATCAACGGCCGAAGCTTCCAGGCGACGCTTGAGCCGGATGGTCAATTGAGCCACTGGCTGCGGATAAACGAGGAGTTGCTCGAGACCGCAGGCCTGAACATTGGCGACATGGCCACGTTCGAGATCATGTCAGTGGCGCAGGAACCCGAGCCTGAGGTTCCGCCCGACCTGCTAGAAGCCCTGGCAGAGGCTCCCGAGGCTCGAGTGGTTTGGGACGATACCACCCCCATCGCGCGCCTGGACTGGATACACTGGATTACCTCAGCCAAGCAGTCCAAAACCCGGGCAAAGCGGATCAGCGATGCTTGTGACATGCTTGCTTCCGGCAAACGCCGGGTTTGCTGTTTTGATCCATCAGGCTACTACAGCAAAGCCTTAAGCGCGCCCAAGGCAGCCGATGACCCCATTCCAAGATAATGAGGAACCAACATGCCAAGGAAGACATCACATAGTATCAAGGCGTTCATTCTGCTCGCATTGTTCACCCTCTCCGGCCCGGCCCTTGCCGGCCAGCCCACACCTGCGGATTATATCGACAGTAAGCCTTTACTCCTGGAAGTTCGTTACTGCGAGTGTCAGGCCGCAAACCCCGACAGTCCTCCGTCCGATCTGTTGCCCAAATTTCTGGATGAGTCAAAGATCTTAAAGGTGGGCGTGGCTGCCGAAGATAACGGGTTCATCGCGTCCAGGGAGTTTGCCCTAGGTTATAAGATCAGCCCGGTCGATGGTTCCTCCGGGCCATTCCGGTTCAACTACATCGGTACATACACTACCGACGACGGCAGTAATACCGGCCAGGGGCCGCTGGTATTGAAGGAAGGTGAATGGGTCAGCCTTTTCGGATCCCATCACCAAAGCGAAACCGGGTCGCAACACATGGGTGTCGCGGTGCGATTAATCGCGGCGGACGGTTCCTGAAGGCAGGTCTACAATAGCGCTATGCAAAGCAGAGAATCGCCATCGATGGCACCGCGGTGCCATTGCCTGTTACGGCTAGCGAAGGCACGCAGCACCGTCCTCGAGGGTGACAAGGCTGTAATGACACCGAACGCGGCGTTCTGATTCGCCGCTCAGGTGAATCACTGAAGCGAAATCAGGAAAATCACCGGAGGACCGGACGAACTACCACTGTTCCCTGTCCTCCGCGCTTTCCTCGGCTTCGACTTCTGCCTTCCGTGCCTGGATCTTCTTCATCTTTTCTTCCGAGATGCGCATACTATTGGCGCTGTCCCGCAGCACGAAAAGGCTGCCGACCACCAGGGCAAAAGCAACTAAGATAAAAACCCATCCGATAAGTGGCATAACCTGGCTCCCTGATTGAACCCGTTTCCTTTATAGTGAACCACACACCTTCTGCTCTACAACCGGATTTCGGATATTACGTCATGTCCTTTGCCAGAATTTATAACCAGGCAGCCGCCCGCAAGGGTGGAGAAGCCGAATTACGCACACTCCTGCCCCGGGTCGCCGAGCCAGGAGAGCTGGAAGCGATAAGTGACGACCGCTATCTGTCTGAGGTGACTCGCGGTGTGTTCAAGGCAGGTTTTGTGTGGCGTGTGATAGAGAACAAGTGGCCCGATTTCGAGGCTGCCTTCAAGGGCTTCGTGCCACTCTACTGGCAGCAGGTGCCCCCGGAAGTATTGGAAGAACTGGCACAGGACGAGCGCATTGTGCGGAACATGCAGAAGATCCGCACCGTACCTGAAAACGCCCGCATGATTGTGGACGGGGCCCGTGAACACGGCGGCTTCGGCGCTTTCCTGGCCCAATGGCCATCCCAGGACCAGGTCGGCCTACTGATGTGGCTCAAACGCCACGGCGCCCGGTTGGGCGGCAACACGGCCCAGTATTTCCTGCGCCGGGTTGGTTGGGATGGCTTTATCCTGTCGTCGGATGTGGTCGCCGGGCTTTATCGTGAAGAACGGCTGGACGCAACGCCCGGCAGCAAGAAAGCCCTGATCCAGGCGCAGCAGGCCTTTAATGACTGGCATCAGGAAACCGGCTTGCCCTACAGCCATTTGTCCCGGATTCTGTCCTATTCGGTGGGGGACTGATTTTGAGGCAAGGATTGCGTGTTTTCGTTCTGCTTTTGATCACCTCAGCCTGTCCCCTCGCTCAAGCCAACCCATTACTTGAGATGGTGAAAACGGTGGAGCAGCGCCTGGACGCCCGAATGGGAGTCGCCCTCTACGATGCGGCCAGCGGGAAAACCTGGGATTACCACGGTGACGACCGTTTTCCCATGACCAGCACGTTCAAAACCCTGGCCTGCGCGGCGTTGCTCGCAAAGGCGGATAGCGGAGCTGAGGATCTTGACCAGCGAGTCACGTTCGGCAAAGAGGCGCTGGTCACCTACTCTCCGGTGACAGAGACTCACACCGGAGAGCCTGGCATGACCCTGGAGGAGCTCTGTGAGGCGACCATGTCCACCAGTGACAATACGGCGGCCAACCTTGTTTTAAATGCGCTCGGTGGGCCCGGGAGCGTTACCGGGTTTGTTCGCGACCTGGGAGATGCCATTACCCGGCTGGACCGAACGGAAACCACCCTGAACGAGGCCACGCCGGGCGACCCGCGAGATACCACCACGCCCAATGCAATGGTGCACAACCTCCGCAAGCTCGTGCTGGGCAATGCCCTGGCGGCTGATTCCAGATACAAGCTGATCTCCTGGCTCAGGGGCAACCGGGTAAGTGATAACTTACTCCGGGCTGCAATCCCACAGGAATGGACAATCGGAGACCGCTCCGGGGCTGGTGGCCATGGCTCCCGTTCGATTGCTGCTGTTTTGTGGCCTCCTGATCGCCAGCCCCTGGTGATCGCTATCTACATAACAGAAACCGATGCCTCGTTCGACGAGCGCAACCAGGCTATCGCTGACATCGGGAAAGTGGTTGTAACGTGGCTTCTTTGCCAAAGCGCTGTGGCAGTGGCAGGATAATCGCTTTCTCAGGCTGTACCGGAAGGCACTATGAACCCGACCATTGAACTTCTCAAGTCACACCGCTCTATCCGCAAGTTCCAGGATCGCAGGATTCCCCGCGAGCTGTTTGAGGAACTGATCCGTGCCGGTCAGAGTGCAGCCACGTCCAGCCATGTGCAGGCCTATTCCATCATTCATGTGATCAACCCGAAGAACCGCGAGGCCCTGGCAGAGCTGAGCGGTGGCCAGCGTTATGTAGCGGAGTGTTCGGATTTCCTGGTGTTCTGCGCCGACATGAAGCGGGCCACGGATGCCGCTGCGCGGGCCGGTGCCGAGGTGGTTCGCGGTATGACCGAGCAACTGCTGGTGGCCAGCATCGATACCGCGCTGGTTGCCCAGAACGTGGCTATGGCGGCGGAATCCGAAGGGTTGGGCCTGTGTTACATCGGCGGCATCCGCAACAATCCGGCCGATGTGAGCGAATTGCTGCGCCTGCCGGACCATGTCTACCCGGTGTTTGGCATGTGCCTGGGCTATCCGGACCAGACCCCGGAGATCAAGCCGCGCCTGCCGCTGGCATCCGTCCTCAAGGAGGACTACTACCAGGACGAGCGCGACGCGGAACTGGTGGCGGAGTTCGACGCCACCATGCACACCTATTACCACGTGCGCACCGGGGGTAATAAAGACACCAACTGGTCAGAACAGCTCAAGCCGCTGTTCACCTCCAAACTACGCCCCCACATGCGGGACTTCCTGCGCGGCAGGGGCTTCGAGATGAAATAGCGGCAGTCGCCGGGTAATTAACCCGGCGACCCAACCAATGACCGATAGACATCCACCATCGCCAGGGTCACGGCTGTGCGGCTACGCACGGCTGCATCCCGTGTGGCGGTGAACTCCTGTTCCGCCGTCAGTACCTCAAAGTAGCCAATGAAGCCTTCTTCATAGCGGGCCCGGGCCAGTTCCACGGCTTTCTCGGCATTGTTCATAGCCTGTTCAAGCCGCTCTTCCCGCTGTTGCGCGCGCTGGTAGCGCACCAGCCGTGTTTCCGCTTCCTCCAGGGCTTCCAGTACGGTTTGCTGGTAGCTGGCAAGGGCCGCACGGCTGTCGGCCCCTGCGGCTTCGATACGTGCCTTGACCTTGCCGTGGTCCAGAAAAGTCCAGTCGATACCCAGGGCAACACGCCGGGTTTCCGCAGGGCCGGTGAACAGGTCACTGGTGTCGGCGGCAACCGAGCCCAACAGCCCACTCAGTGTAAAGCGTGGAAACAGGTCGGCGGTGGCCACGCCAATGCGCGCAGTGGCGGCCGCCAAACGGCGCTCAGCTGCAGCTATGTCCGGCCGACGGCGCAGTACCTCACCGGGGCTGTCCACGGGAATCACTGGCAGGGCCTCCGGTAGTGCACCCCTGGGTGACAGAGTGTCTACCAGCGCCATTGGCGGCTGGCCAGTCAGTACGGCTATGCGGTGCATCGCGGCCCGGATAGCCGCCTGCAAGGTCGGCAGTTCAGCACGAGTCCTTTCTAACTGGGCACGGGCACGCACTTGGTCAAACTCGGTGCCGCGCCCGGCCTGTACGCGGGCTTCAACAATATCCAGGGACTGCTGCTGCAGTGCCACGCTCTGCCGGGCTACCTGAAACTGCTGCTGCAGCCCACGCAGCTCAAAGTAGCTGCTGGCCAGTTGCCCCGCCAGGGCCACCTGCACGGCACCCAGTTCTGCGCCAGCGGCTTCCAGTTCCGCCCTCTGCGCCTCGGTCGCACGCCGCAGTCGCCCGAACAGGTCCAGTTCCCAGCTGGCGGCCAGGCCGGCCTGATAACGCTGCACCCGCTCCGGCCCCGCCCCAGGGGGCGATTGCTCAATGTCCGCCAGGTACTGCTCGGCGGCGGAGGCATTGGCGGTCAGGCTGGGCCATTGATCCCGCTCGGCCCCGTAAAGCAGTGCTGCCGCGCGCTCGTAGCGGGCCACGGCTTCCTCCAGGGTGTGGTTGGCCACCAGCGTCTGGTCAATCAGTTGCTCCAGCAAGGGGTCGTCAAACCCCTGCCAGAAACGTTGTTGGCCGCTATCACCCGCAACCATCTTTCGCCCTTCGGAGAAGGCGTCCGGTTCCGGTGTCGTCGGGGCCTGGTAATCCGGCCCCACGGCACAACCAGCCAGCAGCACCAGGGCCCCGGTCATCGTGATTACTTTAAGCATGACTACCTCCCGGAAGCGCATCTTCATTCTGGTCGTCTTCGCACGTCAGCGTGGATTCGTGATGGCTCTTCAGGCGATGGCTACCAGAGAGCTTACGCAGGGCCACATAGAACACCGGCGTGAGGAACAGGCCAAACAGGGTGACGCCGATCATGCCGGCAAACACCGCGGTGCCCAGGGCCTCGCGAACCTCGGCGCCCGCGCCGGTAGCTAGCACCAGGGGAACAACCGCTGCGGTGAAGGTGATGGAAGTCATGATGATGGGCCGCAGCCGCAACCGGCAGGCTTCCAGCGCCGCCTCCACAATGCTCCGCCCCTGCAGTTCCAGCTCGCGGGCAAATTCCACGATCAGGATGGCGTTCTTACAGGCCAGGCCAATCAACACCACCAGGCCCACCTGGACGAAGATGTTGTTGTCCCCTTCGCCAAACCACACGCCGATCAGAGCCGAAAGCATGCACATGGGCACGATGAGGATGACCGCCAGCGGCAGCGTCCAGCTCTCATACAACGCCGCCAGCACCAGGAACACCAGCAGGATAGCCAGCGGAAACACCACCAGTGCGGCGTTACCCTGGGTGGCCTGCTGGTAACTCAGGTCGGTCCACTCGAAGTCCATGCCGGCGGGTAGTACTTCGTTCGCCAGAGCCGTCAGGGTATCCATGGCCTGGGCTGAAGACAGCACCCGTGGGTCCGCCTCCCCGGCGATGTCAGCAGCGGGGTAGCCGTTGTAGCGCAATACCGGGTCCGGACCGAAACTCTGGCTTATGTCCACCATGGAGCCGATGGGCACCATCTCACCCTGATCATTGCGGGTACGCAGGCGGGCAATGTCCTCCACGCTATCGCGGTAAGGGGCATCAGCCTGTGCAATCACCTGCCAGGTACGGCCAAAGCGGTTGAAGTCATTGACGTAGGTGGAACCCAGATAGGTCTGCAGGGTATCGAACACCTCCGTCAGCGGCACACCCTGGGCCTTGGCCTTGAGCCGGTCTACTTCCGCATCCAGCTGTGGCACGTTGGCCTGGTAGCTGCTGATGGGGTACCCCATGCCTGGTGTCTGGGCGATGGCGCCCTGGAACTGGTTTACCGCGTCCTGCAGGGCACCGTAGCCCAGATTGCCCCGGTCTTCGATGAACAACTGATAGCCGGAACCATTGCCCAGCCCCAGAATCGGGGGCGGCATGAAGGAAAACGCGAAACCTTCCTTCAGCCCGGCGATTTGCTGGCTAATGCGGGCGTTGATCTCCGCCGCGCTCAGGCTGCGTTCATCAAACGGCTTGAGTGGGAAGAACACCACACCGGTATTGGAGGTGTTGGTGAATTGCAGCGCGTTCAACCCGGGGAAGGCCACGGCGTTGGCCACACCCTCGGTTTCCATGGCGATATCGGTCACCTTCTGCAGCAACTGGTCGGTGCGCTCCAGGGAGGCCCCTTCCGGCAGTTTCACGCCAGCTATCAGGTACAACTTGTCCTGAATGGGGATGAAGCCCGGCGGCACCGTCTTGAACATAAAGCCAGTGCCTGCCAGCAACAACGCATAGACCACAAAGACCGCGCCACGCCGGCGCAGGGAACGGGATACCCCACTTTGGTATTTCTCCGCGCTGGCGTTGAAAAAGCGGTTGAACGGCCGGAACAGCCAACCGAACAGAAAATCGATGATCCTCTGCAGGCGGTCCTTGGGGGCACCATGAGGCTTGAGCAGCATAGCCGCCAACGCCGGTGACAGGGTCAGCGAGTTGATGGTGGAAATCACCGTGGAAATGGCGATGGTCACCGCGAACTGCCGGTAGAACTGACCGGTCACCCCGGACAGGAAGGCCATGGGAATAAACACCGCGCACAGCACCAGGCCGATGGCGATGATAGGGCCAGAGACTTCCTTCATGGCCTGGTGGGCCGCCGCCAGCGGGCTTCGACCTTCCTCGATGTTACGCTCGACGTTTTCCACCACCACAATGGCGTCGTCCACCACGATACCGATGGCCAACACCAACCCGAAGAGCGTCAGCGTGTTGATGGAGAAGCCCAGCAGGTAAAGCGCGCCGAAAGTGCCGATAACCGACACCGGTACCGCCAGCAAGGGGATGATGGATGCCCGCCAGGTCTGCAGGAACAGGGTAACCACCAATACTACCAGCAACACCGCTTCCAGCAGGGTGGCGACAACCGCTTTGATGGAGTCGCTGACAAAGATGGTTGTGTCGTATACCGCTTCATACGCCACATCTTCCGGGAAACGGGTGGCCATCTCGTCCATGGTTGCGATCACTTCATCACGAATGTTCAGGGCGTTGGCTCCCGGGGCCTGGAAGACACCGATCGCTACAGCGTCCTTGCCATCAAGCTGGGACCGCAGGGTGTAATTGCCAGCCCCCATCTCCAGCCGGGCCACGTCTTCCAGCCGCAGGATCTCGCCGTTGTCGCCGCGCTTGAGTACGATGTCGCCGAACTCTTCGACGGTCTCGAGCCTGCCCTGGGCGTTGATCAGGGTCAGGAAGTCGCTGTCCGGTACTGGCTCCGCGCCGATCTGGCCGGCGGAAACCTGCACGTTCTGTTCACGCATGGCACCGACCACGTCGCTGGCGGTCAGGCCGCGGGCGGCAATTCGCTCCGGGTCCAGCCAGGCGCGCATGGCGTAATCACCACCACCGAATATCTGTGCGTCCCCTACCCCCTGGATGCGTGCCAGCCGGTCACGCACGTGCAGCCGGGCGTAGTTGCGCAGGTACAGGGTGTCATAGGTGCCGTTTGGCGAGGTCAGGTGGACCACCATCAGGAAGGTAGGTGACTGTTTTTGGGTGGTCACGCCCTGGCGCCGAACCTCCTCCGGCAGCCGGGCCAGCGCCTGGCTGACGCGGTTCTGCACCCGCACGGTGGCCTGCTCGGCGTCGGTGCCGGGCCGGAACGTGACGGTCATCTGCAGTACGCCATCCGAGCCGGCCACAGACTTGAAGTACATCATGTCCTCAACACCGCTGATGGCTTCCTCCAGCGGTGTGGCCACGGTTTCCGCGATTTCCTTGGGGTTGGCACCGGGATAGACCGTACGCACCACCACCGACGGCGGCACCACTTCCGGGTACTCGCTGACGGGCAGGTTGGGGATGGAAATCAACCCAATGGCAAAAATGATGATGGACAGCACCGCCGCGAATATCGGCCGGTCCACAAAGAAACGGGAGACATTCATTGCGACATCTCCCGGGCTACGGCTACCGCGCCCTCACCCTGAGCGGACTCCCTCATGGCGACCAGTTTCGGATTGACTTCCATGCCTGCACCAAACACCTTCTGCACACCACTGATGATCACCAGGTCACCGCTGTTGAGGCCCTCGCGGATCACCAGCAGGTCGTCCACCTGGCGTCCGGTGGTTACCTGCCGGGGGGCAACCAGGTTGTTTTCATCCACCACGTAGACATAACGCCGGTCCTGGTCGGTCAGTACCGCCTTGCGGTTCACCAGCAGCGCACTGTCCAGCTCGGCCACGGGCATTTCCACACGAGCAAACTGGCCGGGTTTGATTACGCCATCAGGGTTGTCGAGCACCGCACGATACTGCAGGGTGCCGGTTCCGGTGTTCAGGTGGTTGTCGATGAAATCCAGCTCGCCCTGGTACTGGCGGCCATCATCGCCGCCCAGCGAGATGCGCACGGTTGGCGGCTGGCCACTGGCAAGCAATTGCTGGCTGCTGAACGCGGATTTTTCATCGGCTTCGAAATAGACGTGTACCGGGTCCACCGATACCACGGTGGTCAGCAGGCTCTGGTCCGCATTGGCCAGATTGCCACGGGTCACCATCGCACGCCCGGCGCGGCCGCTGACCGGTGCGGTTACCTGGGTGTACTGCAGGTCCAGCTCGGCGGTATCCAGTGCCGCCTGGGCAGCTTGCACGCGGGCCCTGGCACTCATTAACGCGGCGTTACGCTGGTCGTATTCCTCGCGGGAAATAGCCCGGCTGTCCAACAGGGTCTTCGCCCGGCCGGCTTCGCTCCGGGCCAACTCCAACTGGCTATTGGCCAGCGCCAGTTCAGCACGGGCCGCCTGTTCGCGGGCCTTGTAGGGGCGGGGGTCTATCTGGAACAACAGGTCCCCGGCTTGCACCAGCTCGCCTTCCTCAAACGCCACCTTGTCGATGTAGCCACTGACGCGGGGCCGCAAATCCACCGTTTCCGGTGACGCTACCCGTCCGGTAAAGGACTCCCACAGGGTGACCGGCTCCACAATCACTTCCGCGACATCCACTTCCGGCGGGGGAGGCATAACCATTGCCTCGTCGCTCTGCGCCTCGCATCCACTCAGTAACACCGTCAGCGCAATGGCCAGACCCAGTATCCGGCCGGATCCACTGAAATTTTTTGCTGTCAGACTTTCCATGGTTTTCGCTCCAGTATCAGGGTCGCCTTGTGAGCGCTCCCGTTTGCCAAGTAATCGGTTGGATCGCTTGTTAAGTCGGTTGGGTTCACACGAATTCGACATGCAGCCTATTTCCTCAAGTTAACTTGAGGTCAATAAACCGGAATCGAGGTATTGGTTATGGATGAAATAGCGTTGGTCTATCAGATCGGGTAATGTTTTCCCAACTGGCCAGCAAAGATAAAGAATGCAGGGATAAAGACGGTATCGGGTTACTGCGGGAAGCTTGCCTGATTCTGCCGACTCTCTTGAGCCGGGGCTATGCGGTTGCCGATTTCTGCGCGGTCATTGCCTGATCCTGCAGAACAAACATGAATATCCGTACGGTTCAGGGTGCGAAGGATTATACTGCCGCCAAAGGGAGACCCACCGATGACTGCCATCATTCCTGAGATTTCTGGAAATCTCACCCTCAACCTGCAGCAACAACTCGCCCGAGTGGTCGGTCAATGGACGACACAACAGGGTATTCAGGGTTCCGCCATTGACGGGGTGGAACTGATTCGTTGCGACGAGCCTTCCAGCTGTGGTTCAAGTGTCTATGAACCCTCGCTGTGTTTTGTGATCCAGGGCACCAAGACCATCCAACTGGGCGACCGCGAAATCACCTACCAGCCACTTTCCTATCTCGCCAGTTCGGTCCATCTGCCGGTGCTGGGGCGGATTACCAACGCTTCTGCTGAGCGGCCCTACCTGGCGGCAAAACTCAAGGTGGACCCACAGGAAGTGGCGGACCTGGTACTGGAACTGGGGGACAAGGCGCCACCACTGGACCCGCATGGCATCTGTCCGGAGCTGGAATGTGGCCTGTGCATGTCGTCCATGGATGAGCGTATGCAGAGCGCGCTTTACCGGCTGCTGAGCCTGCTGGACTCACCCGGGGACATCCCCATACTCGCGCCCCTGGCCCGCCGGGAAATCATCTACCGGACGCTGATCGGCGAGATGGGGTCACGAATGCGCAAGTTTGCCGCTGCCGATTCCCAGTCGCACCGGATTTCCACGGTCATCTCGGCCTTGAAGGACCACTACTCGGAACCGCTGCGAATCCGCGAGTTGGCGGAAGCGGCCAATATGAGCGAATCCACCCTGTACCACAGCTTCAAGCAAGTGACCCGGATGTCGCCACTGCAGTTCCAGAAAAAGCTGCGCCTGCATGAAGCCCGGCGGCTGATGCTGACCGAAGGGCTGGAGGCGGCCACCGCCAGCTACCGTGTGGGTTATGAAAGCCCCTCCCATTTCAGCCGCGAATACAGCCGCCTGTTCGGTGCACCGCCCAGGGCCGACGTGACGCTGCTGCGTGGTGAACGGAGAGCGCCCGAGCCGGTTTAATCACCCCGGCTCAGGCGTAGAACAGCAGGGGTACAAACGCCACCAACACCAGTGAAATGCCCATGGTTATCAGCGGCATTATGATACGCTCGTGGCGCTGGTAGAAGCTGCCTTCTTCCTGTTGCGCAGCCAGTACTTCCGCCTCTCCGACCACTTGCCGCGTCAACAGGTGGTTCAGGGCAACCGGTGGGCTCAGGTAGCCCAGCTCGAAAGCCACCAGGGTCACCATCCAGAAGTGAATCGGGTGTATACCGCTACTGTAGGCAATGGTCGCCACTGTGGCGGTCACCAGGATAACCGCGCCGAAGGCGTCCATAATCATCCCCAGGATGACCAGTATCACCACCATCAGCAGCATGGCGGACCAGGCACTGTCGAACGCCTGGGGGAAGGTCGCCATGATCTGGGAGCGCTCAATCACACCGCCGATACTGACGGACAGCCCCAGCAGCAATAGCAGCGCGCCAATTTCAGCGGTGGTGTCATTGGTGGCGGAACGCAGACTACGCTCCAGGCCCTGATGATTGACCTCACCACTGGCCCGACCCTTGCGGTTCTTCAGGCTGATGTGCTCATACAGCAGGATGGCCAGCATGATCACCGGCAGCAGCCGGGGGGCCGAGAACTCGTCCATTTTCACATCCAGCGCAAAGCGATACAGCAACACCACTGCTGTGATAACCAACACGTAGGGGATCAGGTGCTTCAACGCCGACATCATCGGCGGGAAGGCTGCGGATACCGGCGCCAGGTCGAACCTGCTCTGACGGTTAACAGTCAGGGCCACGACGGTAAACATGGTCGCTGTCAGCACGAATACCCAGATACCCCAGCCAAACAGCTCGTCAGTGGTGACTTCCCGGTTCAGGTAGGCGATGACCACCACCAGCAGGCAGGGCCGCAAGACCACACCCAGGGAACCAGACATGGCGGTTGCCGCCAGCGCAAGGTGGCGACGGGCACCAGCGGCGCGCAATTCACTGTAGATAACCGCACCGGCGGCTATAACGAAAATACCGGAAGCCCCGGTGTAGGCCGTGGGCACTGCAGCCACCAGCACCGCCACTACGGCCAGCAGTTCCGGCGGCATCCGCCAGGGCCTGAACACGTTGAACACCAGGGTCGCCAGGCGGGTCTGCTTCAGCATCATGCCCACCCACACATACAGGCCCACGTTGAGGAACATATCCGACAGTTCCATCATCTTGCCCAGGTAAATACCAATTCCCGAAGCATGGCCAATCAAGGCAAAGTAAGTGCCCGAAATCAGGCACATCACCGTGTAGAGGGGCACCGCCAGGAACGCCTTGTTCAAGTCCCCGCCCTCCCGCAGATCGTCCGGCACCCGCACCAACCGGTAGAGACTGGTGAGTGTGAGCGCCGCAAAGCCGATGATCCACAGGTTATGGAGCAACAGCTCCTCGGACGACATGGTGGTGTCGGAGCCGAAACTGGACTGGCGGAAAATCACGCTGGAGCCCAGCAACATGGCGTTGGCTACGGTCTGCAGGGTGTGGGAGACGGTGTAGTCCAGGCGGGTTTCCATGGCGCGCATGGCAATATGGTGGCGGGTCAGGGTAGCTGTCACCGCGCACAGCATGACCAGGATCACCAGGATGTAGCGCTGGGATTCAAGGCCAAAGGCAATCAGATCCGCCACGAACAGCTCCACCGTGCGGTAAGCTTTCACCCCCGGGGTAAGTTTGTCCTTGAGGTTTTCGTAACTCTGGTAGCTCTGGCGACAGTCGGCCACTGAGCGCTCGATGGCCAGGCGAACCTCGGCCGGGTCTTTCTCGGCTTCGCCCAGTAACGCCGCCATGGGGTTATCCGCGCCCTCTTTCGCCAACTCTTCCTGGACGGCGGCCTCGATATCCACGTTCGGGTCACAGGTTGGTTGTACCGGATCTGCCCTTAGCTTGTAGTAGCCACTCCACAGTTGCTCGCCCCCGCGCAGCATCTGATTATGGATATCACTGCTGGTGGAGAACAACACCACCGCCAGCAGGAGCAGGCAGGCCGGCAGAGAGGATAACCACTCCAGGCCACTACGGCGAAAACCACCCTGGGACATAACAGTTCACTCTGGGAATGTTGATTTACAGCAGATCGTCCAGATCCATGGTTTCTACCGCTTCCTTCTCGTCATCCCAGAAGGTTCCCAGTTGGCCCATGGGCGTTCGGTGCCCGGTATTTTCCATCCACAGACGATCGGAGATGGCCAGGATCATCTGGGTGGCCATGGCGTCGACAAACTTCCACTCCTCGTTGGCCGGCGTTTCCTCAATGGCTTGCGCATGGCTGCGTATCACTGAACGCAGGCGCTCCTCGTCGCCCTTGTTCTGGGCCGCGATGGCATGGAACACGTGGCTGATCCTTACGCCGGCGTCCTCACCCTGCTCGTCGGCAATCTCCAGGCGCTCGAAGGGGTCTTCGCCGTCCGGCAGGGCGCCGGGAATCATCGCCCATACGGTTGCGCGCAGCGCCATGGGTGCACCCCACCACTTATCGTTCTCCAGGCAACTGGTGGCGCGGGCGACCGTGGAGCCAATGTTCTTGGGAACGCCGATGGAGGAGGTGGACTGGATCTCGGCATTCAGCGCCTGCAGGCCAGACAGCAGGCCGGCCATGTAGATGAACTCACCCAGATCGTCGTCGAAGTCGGGGCACTCACTCTCATCGGGGTTGCCGTAGAAGGCATTGTGGTGCTTCCAGCCCTGGTGATAGCGCTTGGCGGCCAGTGACAACGCGCGTTTCTGACGGATCATGGCATCTTCCGCCTCTTCGGCATCCATGGCACGCAGGGCGCCCAGACCAGCCAGTTCGTGTTCACGAGCCTGCTCCTCGGCACAGCCACCGGCTGACAGGTAAAGCATCACCGCCAGTTGGTCTGGCTCACTGGTTACACGGCCGAAGGACATCAACAGGGGCGCGATAGCCTCGGCCATGGCACAACCCATGGCCAGGTCGTCACTTTCCAGCAGGTAAGGCACGGTGTGATTGCGGGAAAAGCCCTGCATTACATCACCGGTGGTTTTGTAGATCATGTTGTTGACGACACCACAGCCGCTCAACATCACGCTGGCGAACATCGCCGTCATCACACCACGGAGGATCTGACTGGCGGGTTTCTGAATACGCGTCATAACTTCGTACCTTCTGCTTTTCTGCGT
This sequence comes from Marinobacter iranensis, assembly GCF_029207565.1. Classification (GTDB taxonomy): domain Bacteria; phylum Pseudomonadota; class Gammaproteobacteria; order Pseudomonadales; family Oleiphilaceae; genus Marinobacter; species Marinobacter iranensis. The sequence goes on from NZ_JANCMW010000011.1 coordinate 69,861, forward strand.
TTTTGTTGTTTGGAGCTCTTGTTCAGAACCGGAGCGAAGCCGCACTCACAATTTGTTACGCTTTGTAACCGAAACGGCATTATCGCCGACAACTCCCTGTTTTTATGAGACCCGTCCCGCAAATGGCAACGGCGGGGCAAATGCATTCTGCTTACCGGTTTGCACATTGGCTCGCAAACCGCTATAGATTTGATCAGCCGACGGTGTCGCACCCGCCGGCCACTAACCAAAAACGACAACAAGGAGTACCCGATGCGCAAACCTGAACTTGCTGCCGCTGTTGCAGAAAAAACCGGACTGACCCGGGACAAGGCCGGTGAAGTCATCACCGCTGTCACCGACCAGATCTCTGCAGCCGCCGCCCGGGGTGAAGACACCACCCTGATCGGTTTCGGCACTTTCAACATCCGCAGCCGTGAAGCACGCGATGGCCGCAACCCCCAAACCGGTGCCACCATCCGGATACCCGCCAGCAAGACTGTCGGCTTCAAGGCAGGCAAGGCGCTGAAAGACTCAATCCGCTAAAGCAACAAACGGGGGCCGCCCCGGCCCCCTGATGCCATCGGCTCAGGAAGCGCACTCGGAACGGGAACCATCCACCCGGCAGCGGATCGCCTTCATCAGGCTGATCGCGCGTTCGTCGTACACCCCGTCCTCCAGCAGCGATAACCGCACCTTGCGCAACATTTTGTCGTACTCGGCCACGTCTTCCTGTGGCGGATGCATCCACACATCATCGGGAATACCGGCTTCTGCTTCGGCGATGATGTCGTAGGCCTCATCAATGCGCTTGATGGCCTGGTCACGCACCATTTGGCCGGCATCATCCGGGAAGCGGTCGCGGTGGATAATCACCTGGAAATTCATGTAGGCAAGCGCGTACTTGAACACACCTCCATTGGGAGTGACGCCCTTGTAGAGCTCCAGGGGGGAATAGGCAACTGCAGGGGCGTAGGCCAGGTCGACACTGCCGTTGTTGAATTTGCCAGCGAAGTTGGCGGAATTGGAGCCCACCACGGAAGCGCCCACGTGGCGCACCATGCGTACCGACGCGGTGTCGAAGTCCAGGGTGGCAATGCGCTTGCCCTGCAGTTCTTCCACTGAATCAATGGCCCGGTCCCGGGTATGGAGATACACCGCGCCGCCGGGGAACACGCCGGCCACTTCGTAGTCGCCGTCAATCAGGAACGGGCGCGCCTTCTCCTGGCTGAGGGTGTTGTACAGCAACCGCATTTCCTCTTCACCGGGCACGGCGCCCATGGCTTCCAGGGTACCGGTGAACTTGTTGAACTCGCGGGCACGGGTGCCGGTAAGCAGCACTGCGTCGCATTGGCCGGCTTTGAAGTCTTCGGCCGCGACCTTTTCGTCAGTGTAGGCGCGCAGGTCCAGCTTGATGCCTTCTTTGAGGGCTACCGGCCGGAACGTTTTGGTGATGGCGAACAATGGGCCGTTGGCTCCGACCGGGTCAAACACACAGAAGCTTCGCTCCATGATGTCCGATTCCGCCTGTACGAACGGCGACAACGCAAGACTGGCACACAGGGCAGCAACCGCAGTGGCCTTTCGCGGGAGGTTGAATGATTTCACGGGGATGACTCCTGAATTATTATTGTTGGGCGACGGCACATCCGTATGTGCGCAGGTCACCGCATTCCTTCGCCGAGGTTAGGCCGGCCCTGACAAGAATACGTTGGCACAGGTGCCTGCCTTCAAGGGCTCTGGAGCAAAAAGGTAAGGAACTGTGACGGGCTCGACAGAGGTTCCGCAACCTCTGCCACACTTTGCCGCCACGGAGACGATATGAAGGTTGGCGCTACAGGTTATTGCGGGGCCAGGCTTGTTGCCCGTCGCACAGGGTGAGGCGAATCACTCCCGGGAGGTCCTTACCTGGCAGGGGTATGTGACGCCCGACGGAACAGAGTGTGGTGTCGCCTGGTGTCCAGGTGGATTTTGGGTCGAACACACACAGGTCCGCAACCGCGCCTTCCCGAAGCTCGGCGGAACGACCAATCACGGCGGCCGGGCCACGGGTTAGCGCCTGTATCAGGCTTGCGATATCCAGCTCGCCACGCTCGACCAGAAGCAGCCCCATGGACAGGGTGCACTCAATGGTGGACAGGCCCGGTTCGGTGGCCGCCAGTGGTGCCTGCTTGGCAGCGGAGTCGTGGGGCTGGTGCTGGCTGGTTATGGCGTCGATTATGCCATCGCGCACCCCGGCCAGCAGGGCCTGGCGGTCCTTTTCCGACCGTAGCGGCGGCCTCACATGATAACGGCTGTCGAAACCGGACAGCGCGTCTTCGGTGAACATCAACTGGTGCATGGCCACATCGGCGGTCACCGCAATACCGCGCTTGCGGGCATCGGCCAGCATTTCCACGCTGCGGGCACAGGACAATTGGCCCAGGTGCAGGCGAACGCCGGTTTCTTCCGCCAGCAGCAGAATTTCCATCACTGCGGCGGTTTCCGCCACTTCCGGGATACCCAGAAGCCCCAGCCTGGAGGCCACCAGGCCATCGTGGGCATAACCGTCAGCTGCCAGGGCCTGGTTTTCAGGGCTGAACATCACGGTCAGGCCAAAGGTCTGGGCGTAGGCCATGCAGCGGCGTAATACCCTGGCATTCTTCACCGGGCGGGCACCGTTGCCCAGGGCAATACAGCCCGCACCGGCCAGGCCCGCCATATCACTGAGCAGGTCGCCCTCCAGGCCACGGGTGATGGCGCCCACGGGCAGTACCCGCACGGCCGCGCGATTTTCGGCCACATCCAGGATCAGGTTAGTGACCGCCCCGGAATCGTTCACCGGCGAGGTGTCCGGCGAAGCGCACAGGGTGGTGAATCCGCCATGGGCCGCGGCCAGGCTTTCCGAGGCAATATTGCCTTTCTGGCCGTTACCCGGCTCCCGCAGGTTGCAGCACAGGTCCACAAACCCTGGCGACAGGAGGCAGCCGGTAGCATCAAACTGGTTATCAGCGGACTGTTGCGCGGCAGTTTCACCAAGGGCGGCAATATGGCCGTCCCGGACCAGGATCGTGGTTTCCGTGTCGGTATGAGCCAGGCGGCCACCGGTAATTTTCAGACTGCTCATGCCTGGGCCCTCCCTTCCTGCCTGCGACTTCGCTCCGCCATCTGGCCACCCATGGCCATGGACATCACCGCCATGCGAATGGCAATGCCGTTGGTAACCTGGTTCAGGATCACCGACTGCGGCCCATCAGCCACCGCCGACTCTATTTCCACCCCACGGTTGATGGGGCCGGGGTGCATCACAATACATTCAGGATTGGCCAGGGCCAGCTTCTCCCGGTTCAGCCCGTAGAGCCGGTAGAATTCCCGTTCACTGGGCAGCAACGCCCCTTCCATACGTTCTTTCTGCAGCCGCAGCATGATCACCACGTCCAGATCTTTCATACCCCGTGCCATGTCATATTCCACGGTGCAACCCAGGCTTTCCACGTCCCTTGGCAAAAGGGTAGCGGGGGCAATCACGCGCACTTCGACGGCACCCAGTTCGTTCAGGGCCCGTATCTGGGAACGAGCTACCCGCGAGTGCAGCACATCCCCGACGATCGCCACCTTCAGGCCCTCGAAACGCCCCTTGTGCTGGCGAATGGTAAGCATATCCAACATGGCCTGGGTGGGATGAGCGTGGCGGCCGTCGCCGGCGTTGATAATGGCCACGCCCGGGGTCACGCTTTCGGCAATGAAGTGGGGCGCGCCGCTCTGGGAATGACGCACCACGAACATGTCGCTGGCCATGGCCTCAAGGTTCAGCAGGGTGTCAGACAGGGACTCGCCCTTGGAGGTGGCGGAAGTGTTGATGTCCAGGTTGAGCACGTCCGCCGACAGGCGCTTGGCCGCCAGTTCAAAGGTGCTGCGTGTGCGGGTGCTGGATTCGAAGAACAGGTTAACCACGGTCCGGCCCCGCAGTAACGGTACCTTCTTGATGCTGCGTTCGCCGACTTCAATAAAGGAATCCGCGGTGTCGAGAATTTCGGTCAGCAGCGCCCGGTTCAGACCGTCCAGGGTCAGGAAATGGCGTAGCTGGCCATCGGCGGTCAGCTGCAGGGATGTCGAGGAAGGGTCGTTTGCCGTCATGGGTCGCCTGTTGGTGTTATGCGTTCGCTGATTACTTGCCCGTTTCCTGAAGTTCTATGTGCAGCGGGTCTGGCCCGCGTAATTTCACGCGCTGGTGGGACTGCAGCGCCAGTACCCGGCCGGTGACATCCGGCTGCACCGGCAGTTCCCGCGCGCCCAGGTCCACCAGGGTGGCAAGAATGATACTCGCCGGCCGGCCATAATCGAAAATTTCGTTCATTGCCGCGCGGATGGTGCGGCCACTCATGATCACGTCATCGATCAGGATAATATCCCGGTCTTCGGTGCTGAAGGGCAGGCTGGAGGGTTTCACTTTCGGGTTCAGGCCGATACGGCTGAAATCGTCCCGATAAAACGAGATATCCAGCTCGCCCCAGGGTTCCTGCAGACCCAGGCGCTTGCTCATCACGTCTGCAAGCCAGACACCACCGGTGCGGATGCCAATCAGCGCCGGGGAAGTCACGCCCCGCTCTTCCAGTTTCTTCCGCAGGCCTGCCTCCAGGTCGTCCAGGAGCCGGTCCATATCAAGCAATGCAGTCATTTCAGTCCTCACATACAACAGCCTGAGCCCGGTCAGGCAGAACGGGATTCCTGCTGATGAAACCAGGTTTCCAGAATCAGTACGGCGGCGCGATCATCAACGCCATCGCGGCCAAAGTCACGGCTGCCACCGGCGGCCATTACGTCGCCTTTGGCCTCAAAACTGGTCAGCCGTTCATCCACCATCTCCACCTCTACGTGAAAGCGGCCGTGTAAACGTTTGCCAAATTTGCGAGCCCGGGCACACATGTCGTTCTCGGTGTCATCCATGTTCAGGGGCAAACCCACCAGCACCCGGTCGGGCTTCCATTCCTCCAGCAGGTGGCCGATCTGGCCCCAGTCCGGCACGCCATTCCGGGCCGGCAGCATGGCCAGCGGCTTGCCGGTACCCAGCAGTTCCTGGCCACTGGCAACACCGATTCGCCGGGTGCCGAAATCAAAGGCCATGACCCGGCGGTTCCCGGCCTCAGGCATGGCCAACAAACTCGCTGAGCTGGTTAAGATCGATGCCAATCAGATTCAGTACTGCCTTGTACCTGTCTTCCCAGGGGGTTCGAAACAGGATGTCGGCGCTGGCGGGGCAGGTCAGCCAGGCGTTACTCGCCAGTTCGTCCTCCAGTTGCCCTTCGCTCCAGCCGGCATAGCCCAGGCACACCAGGTAGTTCCCCGGTCCCTTGCCGGCACCTATGTCGGACAGTACATCCCGGGACGTGGTCAACAGGACGTCATCAGACACTTTCGCGGTATTCTGCCAACCCGCATCCGGGGAGTGCAGTACAAAGCCGCGTTCGGGCTGCACCGGGCCACCACCGTATACCGGCACGTCCAGCTCACCGCCCTCCATGTCCAGTTGCTCGAGTATTTCTCCCAGGTGGATATCCAGGGGATGGTTCACTGTCAGTCCCAGGGCACCGTCATCGGAGTGCTCGCACAGGTAAATCACTGCGCCCTGGAAACGCGGATCCTGCAAATAGGGAGACGCCACCAGAAACTGGTGTCGCAAGCTGTGTGGAGAGTACTTTGATGCTGTCATCCTGATGTCAGCCCCCGCCGTTCGAATACCCAGGTGCGAATAATTTCCAGTTCGTCAACGTTCTCGCGCATGTCGTCCGGGAAGGGCGCGAAGGGCGCCGCCATCCTCACGATGCGTATTGCGGCATCATCAAGCACGGTACTCCCGGATGATTCGAGTATAGCCAGTTCCTTGATTGTGCCATCCTTCTGCAGGGAAACCAGCATCCGCAAGGTGCCATAGATTCCCGCGCGCCTGGCTTCGGTCGGGTAGTTGATATTCCCCACGCGGGTTACCCTGCTGACCCAGTTCTGAACATACCAGGCGTTGGTCGATTTCAGGGTCGAGGCCGCGGTAACACGCATCACCCGGGGTTTCTTGGCGTATGCCCGACGCTGCTGGTCGAACCTTGCCTCCAGGCTGGCGATCTCCAGGCTGCGCTCCATCAGGCTTTTCTTTTCCTTCACCGGCAACGGCTCATTGGTTTCCGGTTCAGTGGCATCAGGCTTCGACGCCTGGCGTTCACTTTTAGCCTGTGTCTGCACCACCGGCTGCTCTTGCTGTTGCTTGGGTTCAACCCGCGATGGCGGTTCCGGCTGAACCTCGGCAATCTCCTGCTGGCTGATCTCCGAGGGCTGCGGTGAAGTCATTTCCACCGCTTTCTCTTCGGTGCCGCTCCCTTTCTGGCTGGTCTGGGCGAGAAAGTCCGCTTCTTCCGGATCGGTCTCGTCATCAAACTGGGAGAGCGTGATTTCCATGGTTTGAGCCGAGGAACGCGGGGGCTCCGGCGCGAATGTGATACCCAGCACAACGATGGCGTGGAGCGCCAGCGCCATGAAGAGTGTGAACGAAAACCGATCGAAATCGCTGACCTGAACTGCCATTCCTACTGTATACCTTCGGTTAGACCCAGTTGGGGACCATTATTTCAGACGGCGCTCAATGGCATCCATCAACTGGCTGGAAATATCGATTCCAAAAGCGGCATCAAGTTCCCGGATACAGGTGGGGCTGGTCACGTTGATTTCGGTGAGATAGTCACCAATCACGTCGATACCGACAAAAATGAGCCCCTTTTCCTTGATCACCGGCGCAACGCGATCACAGATCTCGCGGTCGCGTGCCGTCAGTTCACGGCCTTCACCCCTGCCTCCGGCGGCGAGGTTACCCCGATTTTCTCCCTGAGAGGGGATGCGTGCAAGCGCGTACGGAACCGGCTCGCCCTCGATCAGCAGGATACGCTTGTCGCCCTGCTTGATCTCGGGAATGTACTTCTGCGCCATGGCCTGATGGGTGCCATTGTTGGTCAGGGTTTCAATGATTACCCCTAGATTGTCGTCGTTTTCCTTGACCCGGAAGATAGAACGCCCGCCCATTCCGTCCACCGGTTTCATGATGACGTCGCCGTGCTCGGCGTAGAATTCCTTCAGCCGCTGGGCGGAACGGGTGACAATCAATGGCGGTGTGCAGTCCTCGAACTGGGCAGCGAACAGCTTTTCGTTACAGTCGCGCAGGGTCGACGCCGGGTTGACCACCAGGGCCCCCTGTTGTTCCGCGATTTCAAGTATGAATGTCGCCATCAGGAACTCGCGGTCCACCGGCGGGTCCTGGCGCATCAGTATAACGTCCAGATCCCCCAGCGCCCGGTCCTGCGCACCGCCGAAGCTGAACCAGTCTTGCGGGTCCATATGCACTGTCAGATCACGGGTTCGTGCCCTCGCCTGTCCGCCTTTCAGGTACAGGTCCGGCAGCTCCATGTACTCAATTTCCCAGCCCCGCTTCTGAGCAGCCAGCAGCATCGCCAGTGAACTGTCTTTTTTAAAATGGATCTTTTCGATGGGGTCCATCACAATTCCGAGTCGGACTGTCATATTGCCTCGTCAGGTAAAAGGTTGAAAACACGAACCGGTCTGCAGAGCGATGCCGGGAATAAGTGCTATGCTGTGATCACAGATGGTATTGTACCCGAGCCGCGAATGCATCCGGAGAAATCCCGTATCAATTACGTGACTTTCCGGGCAGAAGTACATTTGGTCACAAAGTTATACTTTTTATCCGGCCCCCAATACTCTATAAATGAGCGGGATTTATAGAACAACGTTAACGTTTGTGTTAAAAACCCCGGTTGAAAATAACGACAGTCGCAGAGCGCAAGGCAGTTGGACAATGGATGACAACTTCGAGAATCTGAAGATTATGGTGATCGACGACAGCAAGACCATTCGTCGCACCGCCGAGACCCTTCTTAAGAAAGTCGGTTGCGAAGTAATCACCGCAACGGATGGCTTTGACGCTCTGGCGAAAATTGCCGACTCCCAGCCCAATATCATTTTCGTCGATATCATGATGCCCCGGCTGGACGGCTATCAGACCTGCGCACTGATCAAGAACAATTCCTCTTTCAAAAAGACGCCGGTCATCATGCTCTCCAGCAAAGACGGACTGTTCGACAAGGCCAAAGGCCGGATCGTCGGATCAGACCAGTACCTGACCAAACCGTTCAGCAAGGACGAGCTTCTAAACACGATTCGCCAGTACGTTCCCCAGGCGGAACAATAAACCTGCTGAAGCAAAGAACTATAGAGGACACCATGGCCCGCATTCTGATTGTTGATGATTCTCCGACCGAGGTTAAGAAAATCTCGACCATTCTGGAAAAGCACAAGCACGAAGTGCTGACTGCCGACAACGGTGCCGATGGCGTTGCCAAGGCACGTGCCGAAACTCCGGATCTGGTCCTGATGGACGTGGTCATGCCGGGCCTGAATGGCTTCCAGGCAACCCGCCAACTGACCCGAGCCCCGGAAACCGCCTCCATCCCGGTTGTTATCGTGACTACCAAGGATCAGGAAACGGACCGCGTATGGGGCACCCGTCAGGGTGCAAAGGGTTATCTCGTGAAACCCGTTGTTGAAGATGACCTGATCAAAACAATCAATAGCCTGATTGCCTGATCCCCAACCGTGGAGTAAGCATGTCCGCCCAGGCCGCCCCCTTTGCCGTTCTGACGGATATCGCCCGACGCAGCCGCGCCATGGCTGCCGGTCTGCCGGAACAACAGGAAGCCGTCGAACTCTGGAATGGGATCGGCTTTGTTCTGGCGGGTGAGCGCTATGTGGCGCCGATGGGTGAAGTCACTGAAATCCTCCATGTCCCCCGCTATACCCATATACCGGGGGTTCATCAGTTCATGATGGGTGCCGCCAACGTACGGGGCCGCCTCCTGCCACTGGTTGACCTGGCCGGTTTTTTTGAAGTTCCCCGCTCTTCACGCAGCCCGCGCGAACGCCGGGTACTGGTTGTTGAACAGGGTGACGTGTTCAGCGGCCTGGTGGTGGACAGTGTGTCAGGCATGCAGTATTTCGCAGTGGACAGCTTCGTGGCATCGCCACAGGATGTGCCTGCAAGCGTTCAGCCGTTTGTGAATGGCGGTTACGAGCGTAACGAGGAAGTCTGGAAAGTGTTTTCCGCCGCCGAGTTGCTTGGCGACGAACGCTTCCTGGATGTAGCGCAATGGTAAGGGTGGTGACGTCGGCAGGAACACCTTCCCGCCTGCCCAACGCCCGCAGAAACAAACTTGCCAATATTATGAAGAGGCCGGGAGCCAGAAAATGAAGAATAGAGCCGGAAGACTCGGTATGGGACAGGGAGGCAACAAACTGGTTGCCGGCCTGATCGCCGCACTGATCGCATTGACCGTCCTGCTCGTTGCAGTGCTGTTCATTATCAACAGAGACAGCCAGAACGATCAGGAATACATCGCCCACTCTGCCGAGTTGCGGGTGCTGTCACAGGAAATCGCGAAAAACGCGACGGAAGCCGCTGGTGGCACCGCGTCAGCGTTCGACGCTCTGCGGCGCTCCCGGGACGAGTTCGAACGGCTCTGGGGCTACTTGGTTGATGGTAATCCGGAAACCGGCCTGCCGCCGAGTGAAATTGCCCAGGAAAGCAACGTACAGGAAACCTGGGAATCCGTTCGTGACAATGCCGACAGCATTCTGTCCACACAGGACGCGGTACTCGGCCTCCACGAAGTGGCCCGGACCCTGAACGAAACCATCCCGCAACTGCAGGTGGAATACGACGACATCGTTCAGATCCTGCTGGATAACAACGCTCCGGCGGAGCAGATCGCACTGGCACAGCGCCAGTCGCTGCTGGCGGAGCGGATTGTTCGCTCTGTCAACAACGTACTGTCCGGTGACGAAGACGCGGTTATTGCCGCCGACCGGTTCGGCCGTGACGCCAGCCTGTTCGGCCGGGTTCTCGACGGCCAGGTGAACGGCAATCCGGCCATGGGCATCTCCCAGGTCAACGATGAAGACGCAATCTACGGCCTGGAAGCCGTCGGTGAACTGTTCGAATTCGTCTCCCAGAACGTAGACGCCATCCTTGAAGCCTCTCCCGACCTCTTCAAGGTACGTACTGCAGCCAGTGATATCTTCCAGAACTCACAGGTTCTGCTGGACGAACTTTCGGTTCTTTCCGAGAAATTTACCGGCCAGGCCGGATCCCGCTTTGTAAGCCCCACCCTGGCATTCATCATACTGGCCGCCATGGTCGGTATCGTTGTGATGATCGGTGTGGTGCTCTACCGCGAAGCCCAGGAGCGTCTGGCGACGACCCAGGAGCAGAACGAACAGAACCAGAACGCAATCCTGCGACTGCTGGACGAACTGGCTGACCTGGCGGATGGTGACCTGACAACGGAGGCCACGGTCACCGAGGACTTTACCGGCGCCATCGCCGACTCCATCAACTACGCGATCGACCAGATGCGCGGATTGGTACAGGCGATTCGTGGTACGGCGGTACGGGTAGCGTCAGCTGCCCAGGAAACCCAGGCCACGGCCATGCACCTTGCCGACGCTTCCGAGCACCAGGCCCAGGAAATTGCCGGCGCCTCCGCGGCGGTTAACGAGATGGCGGTATCCATCGACCAGGTATCCTCGAACGCGGCTGAATCCTCTGCGGTTGCGGAGCGGTCGGTTGCGATCGCGAAGAAAGGCGCGGAAGTGGTACAGAACACCATCCGTGGCATGGACAACATCCGTGAACAGATCCAGGAAACGTCCAAGCGGATCAAGCGTCTGGGTGAGTCTTCCCAGGAAATCGGCGACATCGTATCGCTGATCAACGACATTGCTGACCAAACCAACATCCTGTCCCTGAACGCGGCAATCCAGGCCTCCATGGCCGGTGACGCAGGCCGGGGTTTCGCGGTGGTTGCGGACGAGGTTCAGCGCCTGGCGGAACGTTCCTCCGCGGCAACCAAGCAGATTGAAGCGCTGGTTAAGACGATCCAGTCCGACACCAACGAAGCGGTTATCTCCATGGAACACACCACCGCCGAGGTGGTCCGTGGTGCTCGTCTGGCCCAGGACGCGGGTATCGCGCTCGAGGAAATCGAGAACGTATCCATGTCTCTGGCGGAACTGATCCAGAACATCTCCAACGCCGCCCGTCAGCAGTCGTCGTCTGCGGCCCACATTTCCAACACCATGAACGTCATCCAGGAAATCACCTCGCAGACTTCCTCCGGTACCAACGCAACCGCGAAGTCTATCGGTAACCTGGCAGAAATGGCGTCTGAACTGCGGTCCTCCGTGGCAGGCTTCACGCTGCCCGAGGAAGAGTCGACCGATCAGGAAGAAGAGGAAGACAGCGACGTTCCGGTGGTGAGCTAATCATTGCTCCGAGGCTGCTGACAGTTTATGGCTGAAACACATAACCATCTGTCACCTGCCGAAGGCATCTGGTCACTGCGTCGACTTCCCGACATGGATGAGGCGCAGTTCAACCAGTGGCAGACACTGCTTGAGCACCGCACCGGCATTACCCTGTCTTCCGGCCGCAAGTCGTTTCTCGAAACCAACCTCGGGATCCGCATGCGGGAGATCGGTTGCAGCAGCTATCAGGCCTACTACGAGAAAATCGTATCGGGCCCGGACGCGGTGGTTGAATGGTCCACCCTGGTGGACCGGCTGACGGTTCAGGAAACCCGGTTCTTCCGGGATCCGGATGCCTTCCGGCTGGTGTCTGACTATGTGCTTACCCGGCCCCGCGAGACGCTGAAACGGCGCCCCCTGGAGGCCTGGAGTGTGGGTTGCTCAACCGGCGAGGAGCCCTACACGCTGGCCATGTTGCTGAACGAGTGCATGGAGGGATTGTCGCTGCAGCCGCTGTTTGGCGTCACCGGGTCCGACATCAGCAAACCGGCCATCGACAAGGGCCAGTCCGGCCTGTTCAGTGCCCGCAAGCTGATGGGAATGGACGACACCATGAAGGCCAGGTACTTCAGGCCGGCAGAGCGGAACAACGTTGAAATTGTAAAAAGCATCCGGGAGCGGGTGTGTTTCACAAGGCTGAATGTGCTGGACCTGAAACACGCTCCCATGCACGGAATGAACATTATCTTCTGCCAGAATCTGCTGATTTATTTCCGGCGCTGGCGCCGGCGGGAAATCGTAAAAAGGCTTGCAGAGCGGTTGGCGCCCGGGGGGTTGCTGGTCCTGGGCCAGGGAGAACTGACCGATTGGCAGCCCCCTGGCTTACAGAGGGTACCCTCGGAACATGTGCTGGCGTGGATCAAACGCCAGACTGACGAAGAATAACCGGAGTGGTTATGGGCAATCACCATGACAGCATCGCCCTGGACTGGGTTCGGGGCGAAATACAGGACACGCTGACCCAGGGTCAGCAAGCACTGGAAGCGTATGTCGAGAATCGTGACGACACCGCGCGCCTGCGCTTCTGCCTGAACTATCTCCACCAGGTTCACGGTACCCTGCAGATGGTTGAGCTTTACGGCGCAGCCCTGCTGACCGAGGAAATGGAGAAGCTCACCCAGGCCGTCCTGAACGAAACCGTCGCCAGTGTGGACGATGCGGTCGAAGTTCTGATGCAGGCCATTCTGCAGCTGCCTCAATACCTGGAGCATCTGGCCAGCAGCAAGGACGATTTCCCGATGGTGCTGCTGCCATTGCTGAACGATCTCCGGGCCGCGCGGGGCGAATCACTGCTGTCCGATACATCGCTGTTCAAGCCGGACCTGTCGCCCTCAAAGGCAACGGCCGCGCCCAACGTCTCTCAACGCCTGCAGGATCCGAAGGTTCTCGGACATATCCGCAAGCTGCGACAGATGTATCAGTTCGCCCTCGCCGGCGTGGTTCGCGAGGCCGATCTGGACGCCCATTTCGACTACATGCAGAAGGTCATCCAGCGGCTCATCCGTCTGTGCCAGAAAACACCCCGTGGTGAACTCTGGAAAGCCGCCGGTGCCTTTGTGGAGACCCTTCAGCAACACGCGAACCCGGTGAATGCTGCGGTAAAATCCCTGCTGCGGGAACTGGATGCCGAAATCCGTCGCCTGACCGACGAACACGTGGATATTCTGCAACAGGCAGTCCCTGAAGCACTGCTGAAGCACCTGCTCTACTACGTCGCCCGCGCACGGGAGCTGGATACCCCCCGCGTACAGGAACTGCGTGACAGTTACCGGCTCGAACAGGCCCTGCCCTCCGACGATGATGTCGACGCCGCCAAGAGCCGGGTCTCCGGCCCCGGCCGTGACGCCATCCACTCGGTGGTCAACGCCCTGAATGAAGAGCTTGCCAAGCTCAAGGACCAGTTGGACCTCTTTGTACGCTCCGAGCTGCGCCAAAACGACGAACTGGAAGAGCTGCTTCCGGGCCTGCGCCAGGTGGCCAATACCCTGGCGGTGCTGGGCCTGGGCATTCCCCGTAAGGTCATTACCGAACAGATCGAGTTGGTGGAGAAGCTCTCCGCCCAGTCTGATGCGGTAGACGATGGCACCCTGATGGACATCGCCGGTGCCCTGCTCTATGTCGAGGCCAGCCTTGCCGGGCTCGACAGCGACCGACAGTCAGAATCCCACCGCTCCGGTGACGACCAGCAGACGGTCAACCTTGGCTCCCACGAGCTGGGTGAAGCCAGCAGCGCCCTGCTGCGCGAGTCCCGCAATACCCTTGAGCAGGTGAAAACCGCCATCGTCAATTTCATCGCCTCCCAGTGGGAAACCGGTGAAATTGAACATGTGCCCGGCCTGTTACACAGCATCCGCGGCGGCCTCAGCCTGATCCCGCTGGACCGGGTGGCCGACATGCTCGATTCGGCCGAGCGCTACATCACCGATGTGTTACTGGGCGGCAAGCAGGTTCCTGACTGGAAACAGCTGGACACCCTGGCCGATGCCATCACCAGCATCGAGTACTACCTGGAGCGCCTGGCCGAGGGCATCAGTGACAACGACAGCGTGCTTGGCGTTGCCGAGGCCAGCCTCAACTCCCTTGGTTTCCCGGTTGGCCAAGAGCCTACCTGGCAACACCCGTCGGCCGACGAAGTACCGGTTATCGACGCCGAAGTGCCTGTTGAATCAGCGAAAGCCGATTCCAAGGGCTCTGACGAGGAATTACTGGATGACGAAATCCTCGGCATCTTTATCGAGGAAGCCGAAGAAGTCCTGGGAACCATCAACGAATTCTACCCGCGCCTGCGCCAGCATCATGACGACCGCGAAGCGTTGACTGAAGTGCGCCGTGCGTTCCACACCCTTAAAGGCAGTGGCCGGCTGGTGGGCGCCACCAGTATTGGCGAGCTGGCCTGGTCCGTGGAAAACCTGCTGAACCGGGTAATCGACCAGACCCTTCGGCCCACTGATGAGATGTTCAGCCTGATTGACGACGTCAACAGCCGGCTTCCGTCGCTGATCAATGACTTCCGCGACGGCCAGTCCGATGGTGAAGTCGCAGGGTTGATTGAACGTGCAGAAGCGCTTTCCACTACTCGCAAAACCGACAGCGATATCCTGCCAGCGGCTGAGAGTGCGGATGTGGATAGTGGCGAGAGTGAAGAAAGCGGTGAATCTGGTGACAGTCTCGACATGACTGAAGCAGAGGCGCCCGCCGCGGAGTCTACGGCCGAAGACGATCTCATCGACGACGAAATCCTCGAAATCTTTATTGAGGAAGCCGGTGAGGTTCTGGACACAATCCGCGAATACCTCCCCATGCTGCTGCGTCAGCACGATGATCGCACCGCCCTCTCGGAAGTCAGGCGCGCCTTCCATACCCTGAAAGGTAGCGGCCGTATGGTTGGTGCCCTGGTTGTCGGCGAGCTGGCCTGGTCGGTCGAGAATATGCTGAATCGCGTTATCGACGGCAGCATCTTCATGAACGATGACATTGCGGCCTTGCTCGACGATGTCACTGCTGCCCTGCCAGAACTGGTGGAAGATTTCGAGAATCGAAGGCAACCATCCCGTGACACCTCCGTGATGGAGGCGCGGGCCGTCGCCCTGGCGAATGGGGAAATTCCCGACACCAGCACCATGCCACCGTCCGAGCCCCAACTGCACGAAGTCGGCCAGGAAACCCTTGCCGAGTCAGCGGAGATGGAAGACGAAGAAGACGCCGTGGTTGATCCGGTACTGCTGGATATCTTTGAGAGCGAAACCGAAACCCACCTGCAAACCCTGCGGGACTTCCTGGATGCTGCGGGCGACAAGGCAAGTGTTGCCTACACTGACGACTTGTCACGCGCCCTACACACTCTCAAGGGCAGTGCACACACTGCGGGTATCGCACCCATTGCCGCCGTAATCACGCCCCTGGAACGCTTCGTCAAGGAAGCGCGGGGCCAGAACAAACGTGCCGATCGCGACGTTATCGCCCTGATCGGCGATGCCTGTCACTTCCTGACCCAGGGACTCGGCCAGATCCGGGAAAACCCCCAGGGGGACCTTCTGGGTACTGACGCGTTCCTGGCAAGGCTGGAACAGGTTAGCAATGCCACCCTGCGTGGTGATGGCAACCGTACCGACGAACCAAAAGACGACGCCCGTCCACAACTGGTGCAGTTGTTCCTGAACGAAGGTCTGGACATCCTTCTGGATGCAGACCGTATTCTCGACGAGTGGGCGGAAAGTCCCGAACAAACCTCTGCGCTGGACACACTGCGCAAGGAATTGCAGCTTCTCACCGACGGCGCCCAAGAAGCCGGGCTGGCTGACGTTGCCGAACTGTCTGGTGCCCTGAGGCAGGTTTACGAGCGTGCTTCAAACCCGGATTTCACACCCGATACGCCTTTCTTCGATACCATCCGTGCCGGCCATGAGCACCTGATTAACATGATGGATCAGGTTGCCGCCGGGCTCGCCACCGAAGCCAATGATGACCTGATTGCCAGCCTGGACGCATTGGCCCCCGGCCAATCGGCAGACGATGTTCCGGATGCCTTCGAGCAGGAATTCACCGGTGACCTGGAAGAGATTGACCGCAGCCTGGAGGAAGACGCAGAAGAAGCGTCGGATCAGAGTGACGAGCTGCCCCCTCTGGCGGAGACCGACGAGGACATGGATCAGGAACTCGCGGAAATTTTCCTTGAGGAAGCCCGTGACCTGATCGACAGCACCGCCGACGCCCTGCAGAGCTGGAGCGACAACACCGGCAACCTGGACCTGCTGCGCCTGTTGCAGCGGGACCTGCATACCCTCAAGGGGGGTGCACGCCTGGCGGATATAGAGGCGGTTGGTGACCTTTCCCACGAATTGGAAAACCTGTTCGAGGGCCTGACCGAGCAACGGCTTGCCGTTACCGGAGAACTCTCCGACCTCCTGTTCCGTTGCCATGACCGCCTGGCCGGCATGGTTGACGCCCTGGAACAGCAGGAACAACCGCGCCCGGCCCCGGACCTGATCAGCGAAATTCACGCTTACATGGACAGCGCTACAGGCTCCAGACCGGTAACGGACGTCAGCCAGCAGGACGCCGAGCCGGAAGAAGACGACGAGATCCCCCTGGCGGAGCTGAACGAGGACGATGATACCGACGAGCCTGAAACCGCTGAAAACCCCGAAGAGGAACGCGGCACCGATCTGTCCCATATGGACCCTGAGTTGGTCGGCATCTTCCTGGAAGAAGCCTACGACCTGATCAACTCCACCGGCAGCGCCCTGCATACCTGGAGCGAAGATACCTCCAACCGCGAAGTGGCGGCAGAGTTGCAGCGGGACGTGCATACCCTCAAAGGCGGTGCCCGCATGGCTGGCGTCGATGCCATTGGAGACCTGACCCATGTTCTGGAGGATCTGTTCGAGAAAGTGGCCGAAGGCCAGCTCAGTGCCAGCAACGAGATGAACGATCTGCTGTTCGCCTGTCACGACCGGTTGGCGCAAATGGTTGAACAGGTTGCCACCCAGAAGCCTTGCCCGCCGGCAACGGAACTGGTGGAGAAGGTTGAGGCCATTCTTTCCGGCAAGCCGCTGCCCTTCGCAGAACCCGAAGAGCCTGCAGAAGAGCCGGAAGCAACCTCGGAGACTTCCGACGAAACAGATGAACAGCCAGCATCCGTCACTGACGCTATTTCACAGGCATCCGAAGACGATCTGGTCGGTATCTTCCTCGACGAAGGGCTGGAGATTTACGAGGCTATTGGTGAATGCCTGGCCCAGTGGCGTGATGATCCGGAAGAGCTGGCGGGCGTAACCCAGCTTCAGCAGGAGCTGCACACCCTGAAGGGCGGCGCACGCCTGTCCGACGTTGACCCCATCGCCGACCTGGCTGAGGCCTGGTCCGAAGCGCTGGATCCGTTGATTGCCGGTTCCACCAACCAGTCAATCCTGCTGGAACTCAGCGAGAAAGCCCAGGGCACCCTGCGGGGCATGCTCACCAGCCTTGAAGACGGCAACAAGCCAGTCGCGGATCAGGTACTGGTTGAGGCATTCAAGGACGCCCATAAGGCTTCCGGTGACGAACTGGCCAAGCCTGCCGCTGAAGCCGGAGATTCCGCAAGCGGGGAGTCCGTTGATGCTGAGGTTCTGGAAATTTTCCTGGAAGAAGCCGGTGAGATTCTGGACCAGTTGGAACAATTACTGGACGACTGGAGCAAGGACCCGGCCAACCACCACTTCAACCAGGAAGCCCAGCGTGCCCTGCACACTCTCAAGGGCGGTGCGCGGTTGTCGCAGCTTTCCGAGCTTGGAGACAAGGCCCATGCCCTGGAAACACGGCTGATTGACCTGGGTGGCAACACCCCGGGCGACGACTCCTGGCAGGCCATCACCAGCGGCCATGATGCGATTGTGGCGCTCGTGGGTGATATCCGTAAACGGTTCGAAGACACTGGTACGGTTCCCCAACCCGTCAAACCGGAAGCGAAAGCACCGGAAGCTCCAGAGCCTGCAGCGGAGGCACCCGCCAAACCGGAAAAGCCGGTAGCGCCTGCTCCCAAGCCTAACAAGGTACCGTCCAAGACGCCTGCGAAAGCGGCCGCTGCCCAGCGTGCACCCCAGGAAACCATCCGGGTATCCGCGCCACTGCTGGACGAGATGGTCAACCTGGCCGGTGAAACCAGTATTACCCGTGGCCGCCTGGAGCAACAAACCAGCGACTTCAGCCACAACCTGGATGAAATGGCCGCCACCATCGAGCGTCTGCGGGAGCAGTTGCGCCGGATGGAAATCGAGACCGAGACTCAGATCCTGTTCCGCGCCGAGAAAGAACACGGCCCGGATTACGGCGACGACTTCGACCCGCTGGAAATGGACCGCTATTCCGCCATCCAGCAGCTCTCCCGGGCACTGACGGAATCCTCCTCTGACCTTGCGGACCTGCGGGAAACCCTGTCCGACCGGGTAAGGGATACCGAAACCCTGCTGGTACAGCAGTCGCGGATCAACACGGAACTCCAGGAAGGTCTGATGAAGACCCGGATGATTCCGTTTGCCTCCATGGTGCCCAGACTGCGCCGAATTGTTCGCCAGATCAGCGGCGAGCTCGACAAGAAGGTTGAGTTCGATGTCCGTAACCCCGAAGGGGAAATGGACCGCAACATTCTCGAACGCATGGTCGCACCGCTGGAGCACATGCTGCGTAACGCGCTGGACCATGGCATCGAAAAGCCTTCGGACCGCAAGAAGGCCGGCAAGCCGGAAACCGGTGAGGTGACCCTGTCACTGACTCGCGAAGGTGGTGATGTGGTGCTGCGAATGATCGACGATGGTGCAGGTATTCCCGCCCAGGTCATTCGCGACAAGGCCGTCCGCCAGGGCATGATGTCGGCCGACGAGGACCTGAGCGAGCGTGAAATCCTGCAGTTCATCCTGCAGCCGGGCTTCTCCACCGCCCAGCAGGTCACCCAGATTTCCGGCCGTGGCGTGGGCATGGACGTGGTTGCCAGCGAGATCAAACAGCTCGGCGGCAGCCTGGACATCGACTCCACCGTTGGCAAGGGCACGGTCTTTACCGTTCGCCTGCCGTTCACGGTATCCGTCAACCGGGCGCTGATGGTGTCCACCGGCGAGGACTTCTACGCCATCCCGCTGAACACCATCGAGGGTATCGTGCGGGTCAGCACCTACGAGCTTGAGGAATACTACAAGCCCGAGGCACCGATGTACGAATACGCCGGCCAGCAGTACCGCCTGCAGTACCTTGGCAGCCTGCTGAACAGTGACCACCATCCCAAGCTGCAGGGCCAGGCCCTGCCGCTGCCGGTCATCCTGGTGCGTGGTGCCGAACAACCCATGGCCCTGCAGGTGGACAGCCTGATGGGCAGCCGCGAAATTGTGGTCAAGTCACTTGGCCCGCAGTTCAGCACGGTACGGGGTGTATCCGGTGCCACCATCCTGGGTGATGGTAACGTGGTGGTGATCCTCGACCTGCCAGCGATGATCCGTTCCGATATCCTGTCCGAGCGCCAACGCATTGCCAGCCTCGAGAAGGCGAAAGAAGCATCACGGCGCGTGGAGCAGGCCACTGTGGTTATGGTGGTGGACGACTCGGTTACGGTACGCAAGGTGACCTCGCGCCTGCTGGAACGTAATGGCATGGAAGTGATCACCGCGAAGGATGGTCTGGATGCGGTCGCCCAGCTGCAGGACCACAAACCGGACATTATCCTGCTGGACATCGAGATGCCCCGTATGGACGGCTTCGAGGTCGCGAGCTTTGTGCGCCACGATGACAACCTGAGGGACACGCCGATCTGCATGATTACTTCCCGTACCGGTGAGAAACACCGCGAACGGGCGCTGGCCATCGGTGTTAACGAATACCTCGGCAAGCCTTTCCAGGAGACCGAGCTGCTTGACACCATCACGCGGCTGACCAGGAATCAGTGATGACCGGCCAGCCAGGACGGCCAGCGGTCGGTATTGTCTCTGACATCGTCCTGCAGCGTCATCGGCTGCAGGAAGCTACGTCCAGGTTCGGCCTGGACGTTTGCTTTTCAGGCGACCCCGATCGCCTGCAGGGTTACCCGGAATTTCCCGATGCCTGCCTGTGGCTGATTACCCTGGAAGACGAGGCCGACCATCCGGTCCTGTTTGATCACCTGCTTGAGAACACCGAAGCGCCAGTGCTTTTTGGCCTGGACCCTGCCCCGAAACCCGGCACCACCGAGTACTTTCGCTGGGAGCGCCGATTGCTCGACAAGCTGGAGCAATCACTGGGGCACATTGAAAAGCTGGATTCGGCGGCCGCCATTGAGGAACTGGCCAACGAGCAGCCAAGAACGTCGGCATCACCCAGACTGCCCCACTGGATCCCGCCGGCCTCGGCGGATCTGCCGGCTGAAGAAGTCTGGATTCTGGGCGCCTCGCTTGGCGGGCCGGCCGCAGTCAAAACCTTCCTGGACAATCTGCCCCCAGGATTGCCAGTGGGGTTTGTCTATGCCCAGCATATCGACAACAATTTTACCGACGTACTGACCCGGGTACTCGGTCGCCATGCCCACTACAAACTGAAGCGGGCCGAAACCGGGTATCGCGTGCACAATGGCGACGTGATACTGATGCCGGTCGAGCACGAATGGACCCTGGACGACAGTGGCGCACTCAAGGAAAGGGAAACACCCTGGCCAGGCCCCTACGGCCCGTCCATTGACCAGGTGTTGCTGAATATTGGGGACCATTACGGCTCCCGTTGCCATGCCATTATATTTTCCGGCATGGGCAACGACGGCGCCATTGCCGCGCCGCTGTTGAAAGCCTATGGTAGCCGCATATGGGTGCAGGAGAGCGGCAGCTGCGGTAACAGCTCAATGCCCGATTCCGTGGCAGCAACCGGGTGTTCCGTATATCGTGGCACACCGGAACAGCTCGCCAGCGAACTCGTCAAAACGATTGAAGAATCCTGCCTGCTCAAGGGCCGGCAAAAACGGGATTCCGCCTGAGGACCAAGTGATGAACGACAACAGCCAAACCCTGCCCTGCGTAATGATACCGATGAGCGGAAAGCAACTGCTGTTACCCAACGTTTCGATTGCGGAAGTGGTGGACTTCGCCAGTTCCGAGCCCGCCGCCAATACACCGGAATGGCTGGTTGGCGAGCTTGACTGGCGTGGACTGAACCTGCCGGTTATCTCCTACGATGCCGCCAACGGTGGCAAATTGACCGTGCCGGGTGGTAACCGCGGTCGGATCGTGATTCTGAACACCATTGGCGATCACCATAACTCGGTACCCTTTATGGCCCTGATCACACAGGGCATCCCCAGCCAGACCCGCCTGACCGAAGACCAGGTGAAGAAGATTGACGGCGAAACCGGTCCCGCCGACCTGATGGTGGTGGAAGTCGAGGGTGAAACTGCCATTATTCCGGACCTTGGTTACCTGGAATCCCTGGCGCTGGAAGCACTGCGCTAAGCCGTCAATTGATCCTGTCTTGCCATCACCAGTGGCACTGTTTTTTGCTAATGTTATAATGTTGCAAATTTCACAGGACAGTGCCCATGTCACCCAGCGCTCTTCCCTATCGGCCGCACAATCACGATGCTTGCGTCGCCCAGGCGCTGACGGAAGCCAGATCCATCTGTCAGCAGCACAACGCCCGCCTGACACCTACCCGTGAGCGGGTACTGGAGCTTATCTGGCAATCCCATAAACCGCTTGGCGCCTACGACATCCTGGCCGTGTTGGCGGAGGACGGCCACAACGCCGCGCCACCCACCGTCTACCGCGCCCTGGACTTCCTGCAGCAGTATGGGCTGGTGCACCGCATCGCCTCGCTGAATGCGTTTATCGGCTGTACCCACGCGGGGAAAAGCCACAGCGGTATGTTCCTGATCTGCCGCTCCTGCAGCAACGTGCTGGAACTGACAGCGCCCGGCGTTGCCAGTGCCGTCAACACCGCCGCCGCGGAAGAATCGTTCCGGCCAGATGATGTGACCATTGAGGTGTCCGGCTACTGCCCTGGCTGCACATCGGACACCCCCCATGACTGAAGCCCTGGTAGAACTCCACCGGTTAACCGTCAGTTTTGATAACCGGCCCGTGGTGGACCATGTGGACCTGCGGGTGCAGCGGGGGGATATCATCACCATTATCGGCCCGAATGGCGCCGGCAAAACCACGCTGATCAAGGCCGTGCTGGGCATCCAATCGGTTTCAGGCGGCTCCCTGACCATGGCCCCGGGGCTCACCATCGGTTACGTACCCCAGCACCTGACCCTGGAAACCACGCTGCCACTCAGCGTAAAGCGTTTCATGCTGCTCAGTGGCCGCTCGCCCCGGGAATGCCAGGAGGCGCTCGCCAAGACAGGCGTGGAGCACCTGATCAATGCCTCGGTCCATCGCCTATCCGGTGGTGAGAAGCAACGGCTGCTCCTGGCCCGGGCGCTGGCCCGCAAGCCGGACCTGCTGGTGCTGGACGAGCCGGCACAGGGGGTGGACATCAACGGCCAGGCCGCCCTCTATGACCTGATCCGGAGCCTGCGTGACGAGCTGAACTGCGGTGTGATCATGATTTCCCATGACCTGCACCTGGTCATGGCGGCCACCGACAAGGTTATCTGTCTGAACCAGCACGTATGCTGCAGCGGCTACCCGGCGGACATTTCCCACGATCCCGCGTTCATTGAAACCTTCGGCCGCCCGGTGGCGGAAAGCCTGGCGGTGTACCATCACCACCACAACCACAGCCACGACCTGCACGGGGATGTGGTCTCCGGCGAACACGACGATGCCCACGGGGAGTGCACCCATGCCCATCATTGATGCCGTGCTCGGAGATTTCTTCTGGCGCGCACTGATCGGCGGGCTTGGAGTAGCGCTTGTGGCGGGGCCACTGGGTTGCTTCGTGGTATGGCGGCGCATGGCCTATTTTGGCGACACTCTGGCTCACTCGGCGTTGCTCGGCATTGCCCTGAGCTTCCTGATCAGCGTTCCTCTCAACGTCGGGGTGATCGTGACCTGCGTGGTGCTGGCCATTGCATTGGTACTGTTTTCCCGCAGTAAGACCCTGGCCACCGATACCCTGCTGGGAATCCTTGCCCACAGCGCCCTCGCTATTGGCCTGGTCACACTCAGTTTCATGCCGGACATCCGGGTGGACCTGACGGGGCTGCTGTTTGGCGATCTCCTCGCCATGAGCCGCAACGACCTGCTGTGGATCTACGGCGGGGCCTTGCTGATCCTGGCGTTACTGGCCACCCTCTGGCGTGGCCTGCTAATGAGCACCATCCACGAGGAACTGGCGCGGGTTGAGGGCGTGCCTGTCGAACGCCTGCGGCTGGTATTGATGCTGATGTTCTCGATCGTGATCGCGGTGGCCATGAAGATTGTCGGGGTACTGCTGATTACCGCCCTGTTGATCATTCCCGCCGCCACCGCGCGGCGACTGGCCGGCAACCCGGAACATATGGTGGGGCTGGCCATCCTGTTTGGATTTATTGCCGTCAGCGGCGGCCTGACCCTGTCCTGGCACCTGGATACGCCAGCAGGCCCCTCGGTGGTGGTTACGGCATTTTCTGTATTCCTGCTGGTCTACGGTTCGGCTCGGCAGGTCCAGGCCTGAGAGTGGTGATTCAGGGGGCAAAGTTTCCCTGGGCCGGGGCAGTGGTCTAAAGTATAGGAGCAGGAAGTTTCCCATACTTTCGCCAACGGTTGCGGACTAACCTATGGAAAGCCCACGATTAACAGGGACAGGACACGTTCTGGCGCTGCCACACCTTTGGGCGCCACTGCTGGTATTCTTTGCCGGCCTGGTTGTTACCGGCCTGACAGCGCAGGCGCTCGAGGAGCAGTCCCGCTCCCTCACTGAACAGGTTTACCGCAAGCAGCACAACACGCTGGTCGCCCGGTTGCGTGGGTATGACGAGCTTCCGCCGCTGTACACCGACGGAGTTACTCCAACCAGGACCATCAATGACTCTGCCCCTGCTGAGCTGTGGCTGGCGACCGTGTTCAAGGGTACGGTACCCCGAATGCTCAATCTGCGGGTGGATACGCTGGAACGGCATACCAAAACCCCTTTATTTCAGGCTATACGCGCTAACAGCCCGGACCGGTCACAGTCACTGCGATCTGAGGTAACAATCAGCGAACACCGATGGCTGGTGACAACGCTGCCCGACACCGACTTCCTGAATCAACCTGCCCACCGGTCGTTTCGCTTTGTCTGGTTTGCGGGGCTGGTAGTGACCCTGCTGGCAACGGCCGTGGTGATATTCCTTTGCTTGCGGATCCGGCGTTGGCAGGGCCATTACCGTAACGCCGACAAGGTAACACGGGAATACGAGCAGCAACTGAATAACATGCAGGTCGAGAAGTCGATCCTGCGGCAGGCGCTGAACGACAGTGAACAACGCAGCCGGGACCTGGTGGCGCTGTCCGGCGCCACTATCTGTGAGCTGGATGAACAGGCCCGGACGGGATACATCTCACTCCAGGTGGCGGACCTGCTGCAGAAAGCACCGGCCGATCTGGCCGGAATGCCCTTCGAGCAGCTGGTAGACCCGGCCTGCCTCGACAATTTCCGCAGGACACTCGAGGCTGCGCGGCAGGAACGGCAGATACAGCGAATTGACCTGAAACTGCTGGACGCCGACGATCGCCAGGTTCCGGTCACCCTGCGGGTCCTGGCGCTGCGGGATACGCTACACGGTTTCAGCGGCTATCGGCTGAGCCTTCAGCCCGGCATTCAGGCGCCCTGATCCAGGGTTTTGTGGGTACCATCGCACAGGGGCGGGTTACCGGTGTGTTTGCAGCCACAAAACCACACCCATTCTTTCTTTTCGGCGGTGTATTTGACCGGTGTAAACCCTGTACCCTTGTGGGAACCGTCGCAGAATGGCTGGCTGTTGCTGCGGCCACAGGCGCACCAGAAGTAGTTCTTGCCGCCTTCCACCAGCACTGAGCATGGCGTGGTTCTGGGTGTTTTCGGTTTCTCATCAGTCATCGGGGAGCCCCTGCTTTATTTTTCTGAATTCCTTCGCAGTATAGTCAACGCGTTGTCTGCTGCCTCCCCCAAACCCACAGGCTGGAACCCAGTCAAAGGCAACACGAGTTTCAACTGTTCAGCGCTTCCCATCCAATGGCCGCAAAACGTCTTTAATGCGCCCCGAATCCACCAGTTCCATGAACTCGTCGCCCAGGCGGTCACTCTCGGCAATCGCCTTGCGCCACGCCTGCTCGCGGCCGGCATCGTCGCCGATGTAGCGCTCGAAGTCCTTGCGGTCCGGCAGCTTCCGATCCGGCAGGCTTTCCAGGTATTCCGGTGACGGCGACACCAGCAGCACATCCTGCAAGCGGGTGGCGTCACCCCGGCGCCAGGGCAGGGTCTTGTCGAACCAGCCGGGAACCACCTTGTCGGTGAAATGAGGGTACAGAATCACGCCGGGCTGCTCATAGGGAAGGTCCAGATGGTAATCCAACAGGCCGCCGTCGCGGTATAACCCATCAGGGGCGCCCGGGATATTGCGGACCCCGGACATCACCAGGGGAATGGACGCGGAGGCCAGCAGGGCGGGCATCAGGTTGTCGCGGCTCAGGGGCACTTCATGGCTTGGAAAATCCACCAGTTTGGCCAATGGTGCTTTTAGCCGGGCATCGTGGATGATCCCCCGTTCCATGTATCGTCCGAGGTGGCGGCGGCTGACCATGTTGGCGCTGATGGCGTTCATCAGGCCCAGGCTGAGGCGGCCTTTGGTCTCATGCTCCAGCATGCCGCGGCTGCGGACAACCACGATGTTCAGGCGGTACCAGGGGTGGTTGAGGATATGGTCTTCACAACCGGCCAGCAGCTCTTCCAGGAACAGCACGCTCTTGCGGCTGATTTCCGCCATACTGACTCCCTTGGCAAAGCGCTGGGAGGTGTACAGGTCCGCCAGCCGGGACAGTTGGGCCTTGGGATTGTCCGATGAGGCCACCGCGGCAAACCGCCAGCTGCCAATGGAAGAACCAATCAGCGAGCGTTCCTGGGCCACCCGGGGCAGGAAGTCGCCAAAGATGGCCTTGTCCAGGCCGGAAATACCCAGTGCTTTGGGGCCGCCGGCAGCCCCAGGAACGACATGCACATCACCCGCTGTAAAGGGTTGATCCCGCAGCCTTTCCAGGGCGCGACGGCCGGCACGGATGGTCAAGGCGGGAGGACGGGTATGTACGGCGGTCATGACGGCTCCTTGTTCTGGGCCCGCCAGTCTAGCGAACTGGGAGCCAGGCAGCCATAGTCCCGCTGGCGCCCATCACCAGACAGAAAACCAGCTTCCTTCCCCGGAAGGTCGTGCTAGACTTCGGGATAGACCGGATTGGAAGTACGGGCCCACCACAAACAGCGGGAGTATGCTGTGAATCCTCTTGCCACTACTAACAACCTGGCCACCAACCCCACACTTGCGGTACTTGGCTTCAAGCGCCAGATCGTTTACCACCTGCACTTCTGGGCGCTCGTTGCTGTGGCTCCCCTGGTGATGGTGCAGTGGCAACAGGGCAACATTCTGTTGGCTCTGCTTCTTATCCTGTTCTGCCTGAATGCGGTTGCCGTTATTGCATTCCTGCGGTTTCGCAGTATCTATTTCCTGCAGGGGCGGCTGTTCCCCATACTGGCGGTGATTTGCGCCGTCTATTCCACCGTGATTAATGGTCACGCGGGGCTCTACTGGTCCTACCCCGCAGCCGCTGCGGTGTTTTTCCTGCTACCTCTGCGGGAAGCCACTGTCAGCAATATCATATTTGTGGCCAGCATGTCTGTGGTGTCGTTTATCACGTTTCCGGAGGCAGATTTCTGGCGTATTACCTTTTCGCTGGGTCTGACCTGCCTGTTCGTTATGATTTTTGCCTGGCTGGTGGGCCGTTTGCAGGCGGAACTGACGCGCCTTGCCACCACGGACCCGTTGACCGGCTGCCTCAATCGCTCCCAACTGGCAGATATCCTTAACGGACAGATCCAGATGCGTGAGCGTTATGAAAGGGTTTCAAGCCTGATACTACTGGATCTGGATTACTTCAAGACGATCAACGACCGATGGGGGCACATGGCCGGTGATCGCGTGCTGCAGGAACTTTCACACCGCCTCAGCAAACGGTTGAGGGAAAGTGACCGCCTGTTCCGCATCGGCGGAGAGGAATTCATGCTGGTTCTGCCCGAGACCCGCCAGAAAGACGCCGACAAGGTGGCGAGAGAACTGCTGACGAGCATCAGTGCCCGCCCCTTCGTGGAAGGCATACAGATCACCGCCAGCGCCAGTGTGGCGGAAGTGGGCAAAGGTGAGACCTGGTCGGTCTGGCTGAATCGGGCGGACCAGGCGCTCTATGAAGCCAAGGCCAGGGGCCGCAACCAGGCGGTCAGCGCCGCAAGGCAACTGAACGAGGAGCCACCTGAAGACGCTGACGGCACAACTCTGGCCGCCGACCTGTAGCCATGGCTTATTCCGGTTGCTTGCAGAAGTCCCGCCAGGCCCGATAAACCTCACCCGCAGCCTCGAAATGGGGATAGTGGCCGACATTACGGAGACTGACCACATCGGCATTCGGAACAAGCTCCCGATAACGTCTGGCCATGGCTGAACCGGAAACCGGATCAGCAACTCCTGATATCAGTCTCATCGGTTGCCCGGCCTTCTGTAGCGCCCCCACCCAGCGGTTGCGGTGACAGCGACGCTCTTCCATGAAGTGGATCAGGTTGTGGAGAATGCCACGGCCGTTGTTGTAGGTCAGCAGGTGCCAGAAGTCATCCATATCCTTCTGCGAAGGCGGGTTCTCATGGCTGAACAGGCGACGGAAATTGCGTTCGAAGGTCCGCCGGGTAAGGCCGCGGCTGATCAGCCCCCCAAGAGGACTGCCCAACAGTTTCTGGATCAACAGCGGGCTGTGGACTTCCGGGAACAGAGCTCCATTGAGAAAGCCGACCCGGGTAATGGCGAACGGCAGCAGCCCTTCCTGATCACGTGCCAGCAGTTCCTGAGCCACACTGCAGCCGTAATCATGGGCAAAAAGGCTGACGTTTTTCAGGCCCAGGCCCGCGATCCACCCTTCAAACAGGTCGGCCTGATCTTCGATGCTGTAATCGTAAAGGGCCGGCTTATCAGAAAAGCCAAACCCCAGCATGTCCAGGGTGAACAGGGAGTGATGCTGAACCAGCATTGGCCACAGCCGGCTCCAATCCCAGCTTGCGGTTGGGAAGCCATGAAGCAGCACCAGGGGATCACCCTGGCCCGCCATCCTGCTGAAAATGGCGTGGCCGCCATAGGAGAACCACTTGCCTCCCTGTTGCCACCATTCCAGGGTCGCATTCCCTGCGCCGGGGAAGGCGGCACCCCGGACTCCCGGTATTACCTGTTCCATTGCGGTTTCCTGAAACCTGCCTGAAACTGAAACTCTAAATCAAACCAACCGCCCCTGCCAGATCTGGTCTGACAATTTGCGAACCAGAACATTCAGGGTGGTCTTTTCGCCTTCCTTAGTCGTAGATCTGGAGGACGCGAGCAAATTCCCTTAAGCTTTCGCCCCTGAACTGATTCTTAAACCGGAAGCAACCATGACCAACAAGCTTGACGACCTGGCCAGCCATTTTCAGCAGATCATCGCGGGCCTGGGCGAAAATCCTGACCGAGAGGGACTGCAGGACACACCCATACGGGCTGCCAAGGCCATGCAGTTCCTGACGCAGGGTTACAAACAAAGCCTGGACACACTGGTCAACGATGCGGTTTTCGAGTCCGCCATGGACGAAATGGTGGTGGTTCAGGACATCGAGCTTTACAGCATGTGCGAACACCACATGCTGCCGTTTATCGGGAAGTGCCATATTGCCTACCTGCCCCAGGGCAAGGTGCTTGGCCTGTCCAAGTTTGCCCGTATCGTCGACATGTATGCCCGTCGGTTACAGATTCAGGAAAACCTGACTCGCGAGATTGCCGAGGCTATTGAGACCGTGACCGGCGCCAAGGGTGTGGCCGTGGTTATCGAAGCCCAGCATATGTGCATGATGATGAGGGGCGTGGAGAAACAGAATTCCCGTATGAAAACCTCGATGATGCTGGGCCAGTTCCGAAAGTCACAAGCCACGCGGACTGAGTTCCTGACGCTGATTCGGGATCGCTGAATATCCGTTGGTGATCAGGAGGCCAGATGACTGCAGTAACCGGAAATCACCAGGCAACCGTGCGTATAAAGGATTTGCTGCTGCGCGCCTACATAGGTATCAAGGAAGAGGAGATCAATAACCAGCAGGATGTACTGATAAACGTGCGTCTTACCTACGATGCTACAGCAGCCATCAATGAAAACGATATCCGCACCGCCCTGAACTACCGCACAATTACCAAGCATATTATCAGCCACGTGGACGGAAACCGTTTTGCCCTTCTGGAACGGCTGACCCACGAAGTACTCAGCATCGTTATGGAGCACGAGGCGGTCAACTGGGCGACGGTGGAAATCGACAAGCCCCATGCGCTACGCTATGCAGAATCGGTGTCTGTCTGCCTTGAGGCGCACCGGGCCACCTGACAAGCCGGTATTTCATGTCCCGAAACAACCCTGATCAACTGCGCAAAATTCTCGAAACCGTCCGCACCATTGCGTTGGTTGGCGCCAGCGACAAGCCCAATCGCCCCAGCCACGAAGTAATGGCCTACCTGCAGGGGCGCGGCTACCGGATTATTCCGGTGAATCCGCGGCTTGCAGGCCAAACGGTGCTTGGTGAGACCGTATATGCCAATCTCGCGTCCATTCCCGGGCCGGTGGATATGGCCGACCTGTTTCTTGCCCCGAACCACACCGATGCGGTCATAGACGAGGCCATTGAGCAGGGAATACCGATTATCTGGATGCAGATCGGTGTTATCAACGAGGCCGGTGCACTGAGAGCGGAGGATGCAGGTGTGACCGTTGTGATGGACAAATGTCCCAAGCAGGAAATTCCCCGCCTTGGGGTGCCTCCGTTGCCACATCCTGTAAGCTGAGCCAAGCGGCCTTCAGTCCGGCTCTCCTCTCGCCTGTTCTGGAGACGGCAATTCTGCCATAATCGGGTCAGACAATCAGAAGACTGGCAGAGCCATGTGGTTCCGACGTAAAACCAGTACAGCCCCTCCGAAAAAACCAGCAGCCCGCTCCCAGGCAGGGTTGCTTGACCCCGATGCCCAAACCAGGGTAGAGCGCGTACGACTTCCGGTCGATCTGCTTACCACGGGTATGCGCATTGTGAAGCTGGACCGTCCGTGGACCGAAGTGCCGGTTCTGTTCCAGGGCTTCACCCTGGAAGATAACTACCAGGCCCGCACCCTGCGCCAGTATTGCGAGTGGGTGCTGGTCGAAGGCGATGAGCAGGTGCTGTCAGAAGCTCTGGCGAAGGTCGCCATCCACAAGAAACGCACAGCCACCCCGCTTCCTGAAACCCGCCCCCTTGCCGAAGAAATTCCCCGTGCCAGCCGGGTATGGGGTAAGACCCAGACCTTTGTGGAGCAGGTCACCCTTGCCATCGAGCAGGGCAATAACTTCAATCTTCAGGACGCCCGACCGGTGATCCGCGAATGCGTGGAAAGCATCAAGGCCAATGCCAGCGCGATGATCTGGATGAGTCGCATAAAGTCCCGCGACGCCTATACCGCCGAACACTGCCTGCGGGTGGCGATTTTCACGGTGGCTTTTGCACGCTTTCTGGGCTTGCCTGACGAAGACCTGGAAATTGCCGGTATGTGTGGGCTGCTTCACGATCTGGGCAAGCTGAAGGTTCCAGAAGAGATCCTTAATAAACCCGGCGCACTCAACCCGGCGGAATACGCGATCATGCAGGAGCACACCACCTTCGGCTATGAGCTACTGGGCTCGGACCCGAAGTTGGACCCGATCATTCGGGACGTGACCCGTCACCACCATGAGCGCGTGGATGGTCGTGGCTATCCACAACAGCTGGAAGAGTGGCAGATCAGTCGCTTTGCCCGGCTGGTGTCCATTGTTGACGCCTTTGATGCCATGACCAGCGACCGCTGTTACCGGGACGGCATACCAACCTCTGACGCCATCCGCGTGCTGTACCGTAATCGTGGCAGGCAGTTTGATGCCGACATGGTGGAGGCGTTTATTCGTATGGTGGGCATTTATCCACCAGGGACCCTGGTGGAGCTCAACAGTGGGGAAGTGGCGCTGATTGTAGCGGTACACCCGGGTAAAAAACTGAAACCCAGGATTGAGATACTGATGGACGCCAGTAAGAAACCGGTTGCGCCCCGGATTGTCGACCTGGCAAACCCGGCGGCCGGTGAAAAGCTGGAGATCGCTCATCCCCTGCCGGATGGGGCTTTCGGGATTTCATTAAAAGCCAGGGTTCAACAATTGGTAACAGGTCATCGCGTTTTTCCCTCATAATCGGGTGAATTCGGCCGATATGCTGTTCAGTAAATTCATCAACCGGAGCAATTTGTGGACAAACCTGCATCAGCACTAACCCTGTTTGTAAGGGGTCTGCTGAACCCAGCGTTTCCAGCACTGATTTTCCTGGTGTTCCTGGCTATTGCTCTGGGTCTGCAGTACGGCATTGAAAAGCAGGACAGTACTCAGATTCAGGCCAACCTGAACAACGAGGCCAGCTCCATGGCCAACCGCCTTGAGCGCGAGTTCATGGTTCACGCTGAAGCCATCAGCCGCATGGCAAATCGGTTTGAGGCTGCACCGGATACACCCCGGGAAGTCTGGGAACAGGATGCCCGCAACTATCTGTCCGATTTCGGTGTCTACCAGGCGATTGAGTGGGTTGACCGAAATTATGTGATTCGCTGGATGGTACCTTACGAGGGCAACGAAGATGCCATTGGCTACAACGTAGCCTTTTCCCCGGAACGGCTGGCCTCCCTGCAGGAGGCGCAGGCCACAGGACATCTCGATATTTCTGGCGTTATCGACCTGAAGCAGGGCGGCAGGGGCATGGTTATCTACGCCCCCATATTCAGTGGCGACGCCAACAACGGCTTCATTGCCGGTGTATTCCGGATGGAAACCCTGGCCAGGCACCTGCTCTCCAGCCGCACCCTGGAGTCCTTCCGTATCGAAATCAGGGACAGCGGCAAACCGGCCTATGAGCTCAACAGCTCCACCAATACCGATCCCGGCTTTTCCCGCACGCTGGACATCAACCTGCCAACCATCGACTGGACATTGACGGTAACCCCCTCCGTCTCCTGGGTTGAGGAACAACGCAGCAACTGGCCCTTTGTCACCTTCGTGATCATGCTCTTCATGGGACTATTGACCAGTCTCACCACCTTGCTGGTACAGCAGATTCTCAAACGAAACCGGGCACTGCTGAAAACCCGGCGAGAACTGGATGCGGAAATCAGCCAGCGTCAGGCTGTACAGCAAGACCTGGCGCGGCTTGAAACCACCGATACCCTGACCGGCCTGGCCAATCGCCGATTTTTCATGGAGGACCTGGCCCATACCCTGAGCATCGCGGACCGCCAGATGCGCCAGGCCGCCCTCGTAATGATCGACCTGGACCGCTTCCAGATGCTCAATGATTCCCTCGGTCATCAGTTCGGCGACGAACTGCTAATCAAGGTATCCGAGCGCCTGAACGCCCTCAGCGATGAAAGAGTCATGGTGGCCTATGCCGGTGGCGACGAGTTCATGGTCTGTCAGCAGCATGTGGACGACATCGACGATGTCATCAACCTTCTGGGCCAGATAAAACAGTGCTTTGACGAGCCCTTCCATGTCCAGAGCGAAGAACATGGCGTTACCGCTACCATGGGGGTGGCCGTTTATCCCCAGAGCGGCCTGGATGCCGACACCCTGTTGCGCAATGCCGATGTGGCGCTATACCGGGCCAAGGAGCAGGGCCGCAATACCTACCAGTTCTACACCGAGGGCATGCAGGAACGGGAAGTCATGCGCCTGGAACTGGACAAAGACCTGAACCATGCCCTGGCCAACGACGAGTTTGTGCTTTACTTCCAGCCCCAACTGGACCTCAACGACTCCTCCATCAATAGCGTGGAAGCCCTGATCCGCTGGCAGCACCCGCGCCGGGGCCTGTTGCCGCCGGTCGACTTCATCCCGCTGGCGGAGGAAAGTGGCCGGATCACCGATATTGGCCGCTGGGTGGTGATGGCTGCCTGCCGCCAGTTGGCGAAATGGCAGAATGGCCCTTACTCCAATCTGCGTATCGCAGTGAATCTGTCGGGCCGCGAACTGGATGACGAAAGCATTGTTGACCACATTCAGGAGGCGCTGGAAACCAATGGTGTTCCCGCAGACCGGCTGGAAGTGGAGCTGACCGAAGAGATCTTTATCCAGAACATCGAACACAACCTGAACCAGTTGACCAAGCTCCACAAGCTGGGGGTACATCTGGCTATCGATGACTTTGGCGTGGGCTATTCTTCGCTGGGTTATCTGCGGGATTTCCCGGTGGATCTGCTGAAAATCGACCGTTCTTTCATTACCGATGTTACCGAGCGCCACGACGATGCGGTTATTACCCGTGCGGTGATTAACCTGGCCCATAACCTGGGCATTCAGGTGGTGGCGGAGGGTGTGGAGACCCGTGAGCAACTGACCTTCCTCAAGAATCACCGCTGCGACCTGATTCAGGGTTACCTGATCAGCCGTCCGATTCCCGCTGCCGAGCTGGAGAAGGCCCTGAGTTCGGGTCTGCTGGATGTGGTGGATACACCAGTGGGCACCTGATTGAAATGAGCGCTTCGAATCACCACTATTCCGGTATCAGCTTTCAAGGTGCCGACTCATGAGTTCAAACTATCTGACTTCGGAGCAGAACGACCGCCTGCGGCGGTGGGAAACCTGGAATAAAGGTTATTTTATTTTTGCGTTTTTCTCACTGGTCGTAATCCTGGTTTTCAGCAGCCAGCTTGGCCTTTCCAGTGGTGACAGCTGGGGACCTCTGGGTATCATCATTGCGCTGTTGATCACTCCTATCATTATTCTTCAGTTACGTCTGGCTTGCCCCGCCTGTGGGCAAAAAATCGGCTGGCAAGCCAAACTGATGGCCCCGGACCAGTGCAAGGCCTGCGGCACCTTCCTTCGCTCTAAAAGCTCCTCTTCCTGAAAAAAACCTTTGACCTGTGAGTAGCTCACAGGTTTTAGTCTAATCATATGGTTCCAGTTGCACTCATGCTTGGGTGCCAACCGTGGCTGGGTGGAACCGTCTTCCGAAACACGCTGTAAATACATCCATGTACGCTTGGGCTCCGCCCCTCAACGCTTTTCGCTCCTGCGTCGCGTTGAGGGTCCAGGGCAGGCCATCCTTGGCCAGCCCGTGAAGAGCTAACACTCTTCACCCAAGGCTCCGCACAGTTTCGGAAGACGGTTCCACCCAGCCACTCGATCAAACTTATCGGTGGTGATCCTGCTTATGAAAGTCAAAGAACTAGCGATGGGCGCGGAGGTTAACCCGGATACGGTCCGCTTTTATACCCGGGAAGGGTTGCTGAAACCAACACGGAATCCGGATAACAACTACCAGCAATACGATGCTGAAGATCTACGCCGGCTGCGGTTTGCCCGCAAAGCACGTCAGCTGGGGTTCTCGCTACCGGAAATCCGGCAGATCCTTGAGCAGGCGGACGATCATCATTCGCCCTGCCCGATGGTTCGGGATGTGTTTCAGCAGCGTCTAACGGAGGTGGAGCGTGAGATTGCCGAGTTGCAGCAACTGCGCAAGCGTATGACCGCCGCCCTATCTGCCTGGCAGGCTATGCCGGACGGTTCGCCGGACGGACACACGATTTGCAGGTTGATTGAACATTGGGATGAAGCTGCACCAGACAAAGGTAAGAAGGAGTGATGCTCGATGAATGAGAAAACCACGTTACACCCGGCTTTGTCGATATCCGGCGCCTCATGCCAGGGTTGTGTGCGCAAGATTAGCAGTGCTCTTGAGCCACTAACCGGCAGTGCCGACCAGATTGAAGTCAACCTGGATGAGCAGACGGTTGCCCTGCCCGATGGCATCGATACCGAAGAGGCAGCCCGCGTCGTGACCGAAGTGGGTTACCCCGCATCCCCGCTGGAGAAGTCGGCCGATACAGGGTCAG
The DNA here is from genome assembly GCF_029207565.1 of Marinobacter iranensis. Classification (GTDB taxonomy): domain Bacteria; phylum Pseudomonadota; class Gammaproteobacteria; order Pseudomonadales; family Oleiphilaceae; genus Marinobacter; species Marinobacter iranensis. The sequence goes on from NZ_JANCMW010000011.1 coordinate 104,797, forward strand.
AGCCGGAGGGTGACCATTGCCCCCCGGATAAACATCAGGACCCGGCGCAAACCGCTCAAGGGTCTGAACAGGAAGAAAGTAGGGGATATGCCAACGGTAATGACGACCAGATCCATCTGGCGGTCACCGGCGCTACCTGTTCATCCTGTGTGAGCACTATTGAGAAGGCTCTGATGTCTATCGACGGCATCACCGGTGCCCATATGAACCTGGCGGACAATACGGCCACGGCGACGGGGCATGCTGACCCACAGGCGCTTATCAAAGCGGTGGAGAGCGCCGGTTATGGTGCCAGTGTCATTGATGACCAGGACGCGGAAGATGACCGCAAGCAGGAGGAGGATCGTAAGCAGTACAAAACCCTGCTGGTAAAAATGGCTGTCAGCCTGAGCCTGGGTCTTGGCCTGATGATCTGGGGTATGGGCTTTGGTTCCATGATGGTCACCGGAGACAACCAACTCACCTGGCTTACCCTGGGCGTTATTACACTGGGCGTGATGACAGCGACTGGTGGCCACTTCTTCACCGGCGCGTGGAAAGCCTTCCGCCACCACAATGCCAACATGGATACCCTGATTGCCCTGGGTACGGGCACCGCCTGGGCGTATTCCATGGTGGTCGCCAGTATTCCCGATGCCCTGCCGGAAATGGCGCGGCACGTGTATTTTGAAGCTTCGGCGATGATTATCGGCCTGATCAACCTGGGCCAGGCGCTGGAGCTTCGCGCCAAGGGCAAAACTTCGGAAGCCGTGCGACGCCTGCTGGACCTGCGGGCGAAAACCGCCCGGGTGATCCGTGACGGCGAGGAGCAGGATCTGCCAGTGGAGCAGGTTCAGGTCGATGACCGTATTCGCGTACGCCCCGGGGAAAAGCTCCCGGTGGACGGGGAGATCATCGAAGGCAGCACCCGCATTGATGAGAGCATGCTCACCGGTGAGCCCATGCCCGTCAGCAAAGGTGAAGGCGATGAGGTATCCGCCGGCACGATCAACACCCATGGCTCGATTATTTACAAGGCCACCCGCGTGGGCAGCGAAACCGCCCTCGCCCAGATTATCCGCCTGGTCAAGAAAGCCCAGGGCTCCAAGCCCGCCATCGGGCGCCTGGCGGATAAGATTTCCTCGGTGTTCGTACCCACCGTAATGCTGATTGCGGTGGTGTCCGCCCTGGTGTGGTACAACGTTGGGCCGGAGCCTGCAGTGGTCCATATGATGGTGGCGGCCACCACGGTGCTGATCATTGCCTGCCCCTGTGCCCTGGGACTGGCCACCCCCATGTCGGTGATGGTGGGTGTCGGCAAGGCCGCGGAATACGGCGCCCTGATCCGCCAGGGTGATGCCCTGCAAACCGCCGGCAAGCTGGACCTGGTGATACTGGACAAGACCGGCACCATCACCGAGGGCCACCCGGCGGTCACCCGTCTTCATGCGCCGGACAACGACACGGGTAGATTGCTGGCGCTGGCCGCTGGCCTGGAACAGCACTCGGAACACCCCCTGGCCGAAGCCATTATGGCGAAAGCCAAAGAGGAAGAGGCTAGCCCGGAAAACATCACCGGTTTTGAGGCCCTTAACGGTAAAGGCGTGAAGGGGGAGTTGGATGGCCAACCCGTGCGCCTGGGCAATCGTCGCTGGCTGGAAAGCGAGGGTGTGGATCTGGCCGGGCTACAGAAAGAAGCGGATGCGATCACGTCCGAAGCCGGAACCCCGCTGTTCCTGGCATTGGGTGAAAAAGCCATGGGTGTCATTGGCGTGGCCGATGCCGTCAAACAGGATTCGGAAGCCGCCATCCGACGCCTGCACGATGCTGGCATACGGGTGATGATGGTCACCGGCGACGTGGACGCCACCGCCAAAGCCATCGCCCAGAAAACCGGCATCGACGATTACCGCGCCGAGGTGTTGCCGGAAGACAAGGCCACTATCGTCAGCGAAATGCGTGGCAAGGGCTATACCGTGGCCATGGTGGGCGACGGCATCAACGATGCCCCTGCCCTGGCTGCAGCGGACGTCGGCTTTGCCATCGGCACCGGAACCGACGTGGCCATTGAGAGCGCCGGTATCACACTGATGCGCGGCTCGCTTCATGGTGTTGCCGATGCCATTGAGATCTCACGGGCCACGGTGCGGAATATCCACCAGAACCTGTTCGGCGCCTTTATCTATAACTCCCTGGGTATACCGGTGGCAGCCGGGCTGTTATACCCTCTATGGGGAATGCTGATGAGCCCGATACTGGCCGGCGCCGCCATGTCGCTGTCCTCGGTGACAGTGGTCACCAACGCCAACCGGCTGAGACTGTTCAAGACCCGCAATCACGAAGTCAGGGAGGGGAACCAATGAGCGCACTTATGGTCAATGCCGGAGGACTGATCCTGATGACCGCCATTGTCTGGTGGTTCTGGCTGTCACCCTCCACCGGCGGCGAATCCGGCAACGATCACACCCACCATCACTGAGGTAACATCATGAAAACACACATGCTGGCCCTTGGCCTTGTCACCACCCTTGGCTTGAACGGCCAGTTGCAGGCCGATGACGGACTGGAAGACATTCATGTCTACAAGTCCCCGAACTGCGGCTGCTGCACTGATTGGGTGGACCACCTGAAAGACAACGGTTTCAAGGTGGAAGTCACTGAAACCAACGACCTGAATCCCATAAAGATTGATGCCGGCCTGACGCCCTCACTGGCCAGCTGCCATACCGCGTTTGTTGGTGACTATGTGATCGAAGGCCACGTGCCAGCCAACGATATCCATCGGCTGATCGCAGAAGCGCCGCAAGCGAAAGGCCTGGCGGTGCCTGGCATGCCGGTCGGCTCACCGGGTATGGAAATGGGTGACCGCAAGGATCACTACCAGGTGCTGATGTTCAACGAGAGCGGACAGGCCCGGGTCTTCGCCGAACACAACTAGTTTGTGTCTTGAACTCTGCACCTTGCCCCGCGACTATCCCGGCCAATGAACCGAGCCGGGAAATTAACCCCGCGTAACGGGTCTGACTCATACCGCCATAACCGGTATACTCCGCAGCAACATTCAAATTTTATCCAGCCAGGTTCTGTTCATGCTCAACGCCGACGCCCTCAGCCAGTTGCGCCAGCTGAAATCCGATATCGAAGACAAAAAGGTGGTGTTTCCCGGCACTGTCAAAGCCACCAACGGGCGTTTTGGCTTCGTGGTACTGGATGAAGGGCGGGATGTATTCCTGCCGCCGGAAGAAATGCAGAAAGTCCTGCCCGGCGACCGGGTCAACATCACCGAGCAGGAAGGTGACAAAGGCAAGACCCAGGGCGTGATCGACGAACTGTTGGAAACCAGCCTGGATACCTTCGTGGGGCGCTACCTGGTAAGGGGCAAGGGCCATTTTGTGGTACCGGAAACCCCCGGCATCAACCGCTGGATTTTCATTCCACCGAAAGAGCGCCAGAACGCCGAGCCCGATGACTACATCTACTGCCGCATTCACAAGCACCCCATCAAGGACGGCAAGGGTCAGGCAAAGATCCTGAAAGTTATTGGAAAGGCCGGCGAGACCGGCATCGAGCGCGCCTTCACCGTCGCCACCTTCGACCTGCCGGACACCTGGCCGGACGCGGTCCGGAAGCAAACCGAGGCACTGGACGAATCCGCCGTTGAAGCCAGGGGCGAGGGCCGTGAAGACCGCACCAGTCAGCCCTATGTCACCATCGACAGCCCCGGCACCCAGGACATGGACGACGCCCTGCTGGCCGAACCCAACGCCACCGGTTGGAAACTGTCTATTGCCATCGCCGACCCGACAGCGGTGATTGAACCGGGCAGCCCGGCCGAGCAGGAAGCCTTCCGCCGCGCCACCGCGATCTACTTTCCCGGCGAACCGCTACCCATGCTGCCGGACACCCTCAGTACCCGCCTGTGCTCATTGATGCCCGATGTGAAGCGCCTTGCCCTGGTGTGTGACCTGCAGGTGAACAACGATGGCAGCCTGGGCGAATACAGCTTTCATCAGGCGGTGATTCGCTCCCACGGCAAACTCAGCTACGAACTGGTCTCCAACCTGATCGAAGGGCGGGAGGACGACGATATCAAGGCACTGCCAGACAGTGTGTCCAACAGCCTCGACCAGCTCCACCAGGCCGCCATGTCCCTGCGCAAGTGGCGCGGTGAGCATGCACTGGTAAACGGCGACCGCCCGGAATTTCGCCTGCGCCTGGATGAAAACCGCCGGGTACGGTTGATCGAACCCTCTGTGCAAAATGAGGCCCACCGCCTGGTGGAAGAGTGCATGATTGCCGCTAACCGGTGCGCCGCGGACTTCCTGGGGCAACAGAACAGAGGCCTGTTCATACAGCACCCCGGTTTGCGGGGCGATCGTGCCGATAACATCCGTGCGCTGCTGGAAGGCTATGCTCCACAGCTCGCCGATTTGGACGCCACCAGCGCCGAAGGTTTTCGCGATCTGATGAAGCAGACCGAAGGGCTGGAGGCGGACGTACCGGTCAAGGCCATCCTCTCCCGCCAACTCGCCCGCGCGGAGCTGTCGTTTACCGCGGCGCCCCACCAGGGCATGGGGCTGACAGCCTACACCACTTTTACCTCACCGCTGCGCAAATTCAGCGACTTTCACGTGCACCGGCTCATCAAGTCGATCCTGTGGCAGGAGCCGCTGGCAGAGCTGACCGATGAGCAACTGGCCGAACTGCAACTGACCCAGTTCCGGGCCCGGCAGGCGGCCAATAGCCTCGAAAACTGGCTCAAGAGTGATTTTGCGAAGACTCTGGGCGAGGACAGGATGACTGGCGTGATCAGCCGTACAATTCCCGCAGGCTTCTTTGTCCGGCTCGACGCCAACGGGCTGGAAGGGTTTGTCAGTTGCAAGACGCTGGAAGGCAAGTTCAGCTTTGACCCGGTTACCCTGCGCCTGGTTCATAACAAGAACGGCCGTATCTTCCAGCTTGAACAGCCGGTGACGGTCACCTTTGCGGGTGTGGATGAGGAGCGCAAACAGATTCTCTTCAATCTGGTGGAAGACCAGGCTGCAGACAGCAAGCCTCAAAGCACGGACGATGCTTGAAAATCCGGCTCCGGACCACCATCGTAATCAAGAGAGGGGCACTTACTCGTTATGGGGGTGAATCCGGATGCCTATCAGCCCAACAGAATTCCTGAAGAAGTACGGCTTCGATGAGGAAGAAGAGGAGCGGGACCACAGCCTGCGCCACAATGCCATGGAGCACGCTAAGCACCTGAAGCGGCCCCATGCCGGTACGCCCCATGACTGGGAAGAGTGGGAGCGCTACAAGAAAGAGCACCCCGATGAGATCGAGGACGACGAGGACAACAGCTAGTCCTGTTCGAGCATCCTTGACAAGCGCTCGTCCTTCGCTCGCCACTGCTCCGCCAGCCAGTTCTTCACGTTCTTGCGGTGCTCGGCATCAGTCGCGTAATCCCGGCCCTTGAGGTGTTCGGGAATGGCGACGGTGTCGATTTCCATCTTCACTTCGCTAACCCTGCCACACATGAAATCCCAGAAGGTGGGCGCGCCGCCCGGATAGGCGATGGTCACGTCCACCAGGGTTTCGATGGCATCCCCCATGGCATCCAGTACGAACGCCACACCACCGGCCTTCGGGGTAAGCAGGTGGGTGTATTTTGACTTCTGCTTGTCGTGCTTGGCCTGGGTAAAGCGGGTGCCTTCGACGAAATTCATCACGCTTACCGGGGTGTAACGGAACTTTTCGCAGGCCTGGCGGGTGGCTTTCAGGTCTTCGCCGCGCTTTTCCGGGTGTTTGATCAGGTATTCACGGGTGTAGCGTTTCATGAACGGGAAATCCAGCCCCCACCAGGCCAGGCCGATGACCGGCACCCAGATCAGCTGTTGCTTGAGGAAGAACTTGAGAAACGGCGCCCTGTGGTTGAAGACCCGCTGCATGGCGAAGATGTCGACCCAGCTCTGGTGGTTGCTAAGCACCAGGTACCAGCTTTCCCGTTTGAGTTTTTCCTCGCCGTGCACGGTCCATTTGGTGCCGTGGGTGAGTTTCATCCAGCCGGTGTTGCAGGCGACCCAGGCTTCGGCGATCCAGATGATGACTTTGGTGCACAACACCCGGAAGCCGGTGTGGGGGATGATCAGTTTGAGGATGGCCGGGATGTAGAGGAGCAAACACCAGAACAGGGTGTTGAGTCCGAGCAGGATGGAGCTGAGTACGCCGGTGACCGGGGCTGGCAGGAAGCTGAGCATGGTTGTCCTGTTGTTGGTTTTTTGCGATGGGCGAATGATACCAATGGTTGGCACGTTTGGGCAGTGGGCTGAAGTGACCGGTTTGCCATTGGCGATGGACGTTCTTGCCATAGCCGCGCCCCGGCCTGGCCGGTAACCTTGGCCCCAGCCGGTTGTTTGTGGAGGTATGGTGAGAAGTGGACAGACCTTTGTCAGACACGCCGTGAACCCATCCCTGGGGGCTCGGCATTGCCATCCATGGCAATGCACGGTCTGCCAAAGGTCTGTCCACTTCTCCCCTCGGAACCATCCAGTTACCGCGCCCTAGCCACCACAACGTCATAAACAAAATATGATTCTTGGATAAACTCCGTACCAATGATGGACACTTCCATGCCCGATCCACTGCAGCACGCCTTCCGAAAAGCCTCCGGCCTGACCCGCCAGACGGCGCTATACGCCGGTAACGCCTTCGACCGGGTATTCCGGGCCGCCAGCCTGGTTCAGGCTGGGCAGACTCCGTTCGAGACGTTGCACACCGATGGCTTGGTAAGCCTGCGTTACTACCCGCCCTTGGCCGAGGACTTTATCGAGCTGGACGGCGAGATGATTGATGTAGAGCGTAAGCCCCACAAAACGCCGATTGTGATTGTACCGCCGCTAGCGGTGAACATGCTGATCTACGACCTGTTCCCCCAACGCAGCCTGGTGCGGTTCCTGCGGGCCAAGGGATTTGAGGTGTACCTGATCGACTGGGGCGTGCCCACACGGCAGCACAGTCACTACAATCTTCACACCTACGTGGCGGAATTGCTGCCTGCGTACCTGAACCGGGTAAGGGAACACAGCGGGGAGCAGGAGCTGTCGCTGCACGGCTGGAGTCTGGGGGGCATGTTCACGCTGTTCTATTCCGCCCTCAGCCGTGACCAGCACATCCGCAACGCCATCGTATTGGGCTCCCCCATCGACAGCCACGCATCCGGGCTGATGGGTTTGATGTACCAACGGGTCTCCGACGTTGCCGACTTCGTCCGCAAACGCACCGGCTTTCGCCTGCACGACGTCAAACCCCACTGGTTCCACACCCCGGGCTGGGCCAACACCATCGGCTTCAAACTCACCAACCCCATCGGCAGCGTGATGGGCTACTGGGAACTCATCGTCCGCCTGGGCGACCGCGAATTCGTCTCCAGCCACGCCACCACCTCCGCCTTCCTCGACCGCATGGTCGCCTACCCCGGCGGCATTGTTCAGGACGCAGTGGTGCGCCTGTGGATCGACAATGAACTGTCGAAAGGCCAGATCCAGATCGGCGAAGACGTGGCCAGACTGGAAAATGTAAACGCCAACTTACTTGCCATCGCCGGCGACAGCGACACCCTGGCAACTCCGGGTGCGGTCAAACGAATAGAAGACCATGTCAGTTCGAAGGACGTCACCTTCCGGGTCACGCCTGGCGGACACATGGGGATTCTAGCCGGCAGCAAAGCGCCGCAGGAAAGCTGGCTGGAAATGGCGGAATGGCTGGCAGAAAGATCGGATTGAGCTAAAGCTCTCTAACCCTCTAACTATCGGAGATCTGGCACGAAAGCCGGAAGCACGGCTCGGGAAGGGTTGTCCAAAACTGTGCGGAGCCATGGATGGCGGAGCCCAAGCGTCACATGGATGTGCCGCAAGGAGCGTGTTTTGGACAACCCTTCCCGAGCCGCGCCCCCACCAGGTTCAGAGGTCAGCCAAAATCGCGGGCAACTCAGAAAGACTACGAATCACTGCATTAGGCTCAATCCCCCAGTCCTCAAACACTTTCCCAGAGTCCCTCTGAACCCAAATGGCCATCAACCCCGCCGCCCGGGCCCCGATCACATCCCAGGCATTACTCGACACCAGACACAACGGCTTATTCATCGCCCCCGTCGCCCTTCGCGCATAGGCATACACCGCCGGGTCTGGCTTGAAACTCCTGATATCATCCACCGACACCAACCCCTCGAACAGATCCAGCAAATTGTTATGCCCCAACACCTTCTCCAACGCCGGATAGGTGCCATTGGAAAAAGCAAACATGCGATAGTCCCCTTTCAGGGATTGCAGCGCAGGCAACGAGTCATCAAAGGCAGGCAGGGAAAGATAGGCCCCCATCAGCTCATCCTCCCGCTCCTTGCTCAGGTCCAGCCCATGGCTGGCCATCGCGTACCTCAACGCCTGCCGGGTACAGACCCCGAAATCCTCATACATTCGCATCAGGCCCTTGCGAAAGGAAAACTCTAGCTGCTTCTCACGCCAATGCGCACTGACAGACTCCGCCTCTTCGCCCGCATCCGGGGCCAGCAGCTCGGCCATACCCATCGGGTCCACCAGGGTTCCGTATACATCGAACGCCAGGATCGGCTTCATCGGGTTCTCCTTTGTCATCCAGTCAGGTTTACTACATCGTAAACCATGCAGCATCACAATTTGAGCACTCACTCAAACCGTTGGATACAGGAAACCCATGCCCAAAGCTCTGTTCAGGATTTTCCCGGTAATGGCGCTGGCACTGATAGCCGCCTGCACAACATCTCCCGTTATGTATGAGCCTGCAACCACCCAGTTGATGCCGGGAGGTGCAGACGATTTCGGGCAATACCTGGCAGACACCCGCCAGCATCTGACAGAAAACCTGGTGGCCGTACCAGACTTCCCGCGACAACAACAAATTGAATGGAATATGCCTTTTCGGGTGATGCCCGCCGACCACTGCAAACGGGAGCAGACCCGTGGCATCTTGCTGGTGCACGGGCTCAGCGACTCGCCTTTCGTATTCCGGGACTTTGCCAGGGTACTCGCTGAACAGTGCATTGAGGTCCGCACGGTTCTCCTTCAAGGCCATGGCACCCGGCCCGGAGATATGGTGAGTGCCAGCGCCGACGTCTGGCGACAGCAGGTTCGCGAACATTTCAACGCCCTCGCCGATGATGTGGATATCCCTTTCATCGGAGGCTTTTCTCTCGGCGGAGCCCTTGCCACCGAGCGGGCCCTGTCGAAGAACACCCCCAGACCCGCTGGTTTGGTGGTGCTGGCCCCCGCCTGGGAGCTCAACGGTCTGAAGGACTATCTCTGGCTGGCCAGTGCCGCAAGGTTGTTCACGGATTTTGTGGAAGAGGAAGCAGAGCTTAACCCGGTAAAGTACGAGTCGTTCGCCACCAACTCGGCGGTCCAGCTTTCCACCGTGCTCGACAAAGTACAGGCCCTGCTGTCCCAATACCGGCAAATTGACCTACCGGTGCTAATCGCAGCTACCGAAGCGGACTCGGTGATTAACCTGGAGTTTCTGGTCAACGAGTTCCGCACCCGTTTCACCAACCCGGATAACCGCATGCTGGTATTCCGCGATCTGCGTGAGCCCTGGCCGGAGAATTGGCGAAACGATCGCATCGTCAGCTTCAACAGCTACCTGCCTGACGACAACATTCTGGAGTTTTCCCACCAGTCCCTGGCTATTGCCCCCAATAATGAACTCTACGGTATCGGCAATCCTTTAAACCGCTGCCTGGAGCCCAACCTCATCAGCCTGGACGACTGCCGCCAACTTGAGGAACAGAATCTGTGGTTCAGCGCCTGGCACGACACCGAAAGGCCGGTGCTCACCAGCCGGCTGACCTATAACCCCTGGTTCAAGGAGACGGTCCAGGCGTTGGTGGAGTTTGTACGGATGCAGGAAAAGCCCTGATGACTGGGGTACACTGCCATTCATGAAGCCCATTGATACATTCAACCTCGACATTCGCGCCCTCAGCACGTTCATTGCCGTGCTGGACGAGGGTAGCGTCTCGAGGGCGGCCTTGCGACTGGGTGTGAGTCAATCCGCGGTCAGCCACACCCTGGACCGCCTGCGCCAGGCCCTGGGCGACGCCCTGTTCGTCAAATCCGGTCGGGGCATCGTGCCTACCCGTTACGCGATGCAGGCTGGCCCGCACATTCGCCAGATACTGGACGACTTGCATTCCCTGTCTTCCGGCCCGCCGTTCACGCCGGCCACGGCCGAGTTCACCTTCACCATCGCCGCCAACGACTACCAGCGCGACCTGCTGTTGCCCGGCCTCCTGTCAGTGATCCGGCAGGAAGCACCCGGCATCCGTCTGCAGGTGATCCCCTCGGGCATCCCGACGGCCGATATGTTGCGCAAGGACCTGTGCGACCTGATTATTTCACCCCACGCGCCGGAAGCCACCGACATCATGCAGAGGGGCCTGATGGCGGATCAGATGGTGGTTTTCTATGATCCCGCGATCCGACAAGCCCCGGAATCCCTGGCGGATTACCTGAAGGCCGACCACATCGCCATCCTGTTCGGCACGGGTGAAAAAACAGCTTTCGAAGGCTCGTTATCCGCCCAGGGCCTGAGCCGCCGCACGGTTGTAACGGTTTCCAACTTCTCCGGCCTGCCAGGCTTCCTGCACGGCACCGATATGCTCGCCACAGCGCCCAAGCGCATGAGTGAGGACTTACTGAAAGCGTTTGCCTGGACCCCCCTGCCCTTTGACTACAAGCCCTTCACGCTGCTGATGCTGTGGCACAAGCGCAACCAGAACGACCCCGCCCACCGATGGATTCGCAATCACGTTAACGGCGTGGCGGCAGCGATGAATGACTTCAACACTTAACCTATCTGATTTATTCATACGTTGTATGAAATAGCCGGCCGTTATCCCAGGACTGTACAAGCGTAAACTCCCCAGATCAGATCAAGCGCTGGGTGTGAACCGGCCTTCTGAAACCGTGCGGAGCCATGGATGGCGGAGCCGAGCGTACAGGGACGTATTCACAGCGTGTTTCAGAAGGCCGGTTCACACCCAGTGCGATACTCCAAAGATCCCAGGATAAGTAATGCTCGCACTGACCAGTGTATGGACAACGATACTATTGGCAGCCGCTGTCGCCCTCGGGCCGCTGGCGATTGATATGTATCTGCCTGCATTGCCGGCCATGGGGGATGCACTCTCAGCCGATACTGGGCAAGTACAGCTTACGCTGAGCATTTACATGGCCGGGTTTGCCCTTGCCCAGTTGATCTGCGGCCCACTGGCAGACCGTTTTGGGCGTAAACCCATCATGATTGGCGGCTTCCTGCTGTTTGCAGTTGCCAGTGTGGTCTGTGCCCTTGCCACCAATATTGAAACACTGATCCTGTGCCGCTTCCTGCAAGCGCTGGGGGGGTCCGCCGGGCCAGTGCTGGGTCGGGCGGCAGTGCGGGATATCTATTCGCCAAGAGATGCCGCAAAAATCATGGCGATCCTCGCCAGCATCATGGCCCTGGCACCGGCTATTGCGCCCACCTTGGGCGGGTTTATGGTGGTCGGGTTAGGGTGGCCGTCGATTTTCCTTGCGCTGGGTGGTTACGCGCTGGTGATGGCGATTGTGGTGGCAGTCGGTATTCCCGAACCGATGCGCCCGGAAAACCGGCAATCGCTGCGCATTGCCAGCCTTTGGAAGAACTACCAGGCCATTGCCTCGGATATCAGTTTCCTGGGATACACCCTGACCAATTCGCTCACTTTCGCCGGCCTGTTCGCGTTCCTGTCCGGATCGTCGTTTGTGCTGATCGATTTCCTCGGAGTCGCGCCCCAGCACTTTGGCCTGTTCTTCGCCTGCATTGTGGCCGGTTATATCGTCGGTAACCTGACCGCTATCCGCCTTGGTAGCCGGTTGGTGCCAGACCAGATTCTGGTCCGGGGCCTGGTTGTTTCCGTTGCCGGTGGTGGGCTGATGGCTGCGCTGGCGGCCGCCCAGGCCTACAGCGTCTGGGCCGTGATCCTGCCCCAGACTCTGTTCATGATAGGCGTGGGCATGGTTCTGCCCCAGACCATGGCCGGCGCCCTGGCCAACTTCCCCCGCATGGCCGGTTCCGCCTCAGCACTGTTTGGCTTCACCCAGATGGTGGTCGCGGCAACCGTGGGCGCGCTGGTGGGATATTTCCACGACGGCACCTCCCTGGTGATGGCCGCTGTCATCGCTACCTGCGCCATAGCAGCCCTGGCCAGCTACCTGCTGCTGGTCCAGCGCCACCCGGCTCCGGGATTTGAGCCAGCCTGAAACGGACTTAACTCGACTCCCGGATGAAAAAGCATCCAAAATGAGCTACACAGAGTAAGTTGTTAAACACAAACCCATTGAGTCAGTATCAGGGAGTTCCAAATGAGCAACGTAACACTCGGCGGCAACCCGATTACCGTCAGCGGCACCTTACCGCAACCGGGTGACACCGCCCCCGACTTCACCCTCACCACCCAGGGCCTGGAAGACGTCACCCTCGACAACTGGGCTGGCAAGCGCAAAGTCCTGAACATCGTTCCCAGTGTAGACACCCCAACCTGCGCCACATCGACCCGCAAATTCAACGAAAAAGCCAGCGGGGTGGACAACACCGTAGTGCTCATAATCTCGGCTGACCTGCCCCCGGCCGCCGCACGTTTCTGCGGCGCCGAAGGCCTGGAAAATGTCCTCACCCTTTCCACCTTCCGCAATTACAGCTTCCAGCAGGATTACGGCGTTGCCATCCAGGATGGGCCCCTTGCCGGGCTTTGTTCCCGTGCGGTGGTGGTTCTAGACGAGAACAACAAGGTTTTGCACAGCGAGTTGGTGGGTGAAATCAAGGAAGAGCCGAATTACGAGGCGGCATTGGCGGTTCTTTGAGTATGTTGTCGGATTACGGCTTCGCCTAATCCGACCTACGGGGAGATAACTGCTGAGTTGCAGTGCGCCGGGCGGGCGGCGTTTCACAGACTGTCTTCGGCCATGGATGGCCGAAGTCAAGCGCACAGGGATGTGCTCGTAGCGTGTCTGGGAAACGCCGCCCGCCCGGCGCACCCACTCCCAAGACCGCAAACCTGCTAACATCGCCCTCCAAGCAAAACACCAGGAACCGAAGCCCCCAACGTGACCAACGCCGACCCTAGAACCAGCCTGCCGCGCCAGTTGTTTACCATGACCTGGCCCATGCTCTTCGGCATATTCTCACTGATGACCTTCCAATTGGTCGACAGCGCCTTCATTGGCCAGCTTGGCCGTGACCCGCTGGCAGCATTGGGCTTCACGCTACCCATGCAACAGCTCATCATCGGCCTGCAGGTTGGCCTTGGTATTGCCACCACCGCCATCATCTCCAGAACACTGGGCGCCGGCGACCAACTCCGGGCCGAACGCCTGGGCGGCCTTGTGGTCACCGTAGGTGCCGTTCTGGTACTCATCCTGTGCCTTGGGCTCTGGCTGTTGCAGACCCAAATCATGGATATGCTGGGTGCCGAACAGAGCCTGCTCCCCTTGATCCGCAGCTACTGGATACCCTGGCTACTCTCCGCCTGGACCGGCGCCATGCTCTATTTTGGCTACAGCGTGTGCCGCTCCCATGGCGACACCAAGCTTCCCGGCTACATGATGGTTGCCACCAGCCTTGCAAATATCGCGTTGGACCCTTTGTATATCTTCATTTTTGGATGGGGCCTGCAGGGTGCTGCCCTGGCCACCATCACCGCTTTCGGCATCGGCTGCCTGTTTATCTACCCCAAACTTCTGCGATCCGGCTGGATACGCTTCGACCTGAAGCAACTGGCCCTCGGCCAGGCACTCAAACAATTGAATGGCATCATGGCCCCGGCGATGATCAGCCAGTTAATGCCGCCAGCCTCGGCCATGTTTGCCACCGCAATGGTTGCGGGTTTTGGCTCCGCCGCCGTTGCCGCCTGGGGCCTGGGCACTCGCCTGGAATTCTTCTCTATCGTGGTGGTACTGGCACTGACCATGTCGATGCCGCCGATGATCGGTCGCATGCTCGGTGCCGGCGAGCTTGCACGGATTCGCATCCTCGTGCGGCTGGCGGTCCGCTTTGTGTTGGTGTGGCAACTGGCCATCGGGCTGATCTGGCTGTTGGCGTCGGGGCTGGTGTCGGAGCTGTTCACCAGCGACCGCGCCGTCAGCGACGTGCTGAGCAGCTATCTGGTCCGGGTACCGCTAAGCTACACCGGCCTGGGCATCTGCATGCTGATGGTGTCCGTGTGCAACGCGCTGGGGCTTGCCATGAGGGCGCTGCTGGTGTCGGTACTGCGGCTGTTCCTGTGTTTTCTCCCTCTGCTCTGGATCGGCTCCCAGCTTGGCGGTATTAACGGCCTGATGAGTGGTGCCCTCGTTGGCAACCTGATGGCAGGTGCCATGGCTTACCTGTTCTACCGACAAGGCATCCGAAAGCTGGCGACCCAGGGCTGAGCATTTCCGGAAAGAACGACTCCGATTGATATATGTTGCCTGCATGCCTTCATCCCGAGACATCAAGTTCAACATTGGTTATCTTGGTTGTTGCCCCCGGCGCGTCTGAATTGGGAGCAACGGCAATCCCAATCGCCGCCTCAAGCTTTGATGCGCACCAATACTTGAGTACAACGGACACCTTATGGATATTCGCGCTGCTGCAACACTGGTTCTGGTCAAAGATACCGCCGAGGGTTTGAAACTGTTGCTACTGCAACGGACCTGGGAAGCGGTATTTATGCCGGGCTACTTTGTATTTCCCGGTGGCTCAGTCGATGAGCGGGAGTCCTCAGGGAGAGAACATGCCATAGGGCTGCGAGATGCCGATATCGGTAAAACGATGAGCCTGGATGAAGGCGGTGCGGAATATATGCTGGCGGCGGTTCGGGAGTGTTTTGAGGAAGCCGGTGTCCTGTTGGCATTGGATCAGAACGGTGCAGACATAACGAATGACCACCCGGCCCATGGAGACCGCGGGGCACTGTTTCGGGGTGACGTTACGCTCGCGGAATTATGTCGGCACCATAAACTGACGATTCCATTGGACCGGTTGGCTTACCTGGGGCACTGGGTTACGCCGCCGGGGCCGCCCCGGCGCTTCGATACGCGGTTTTTCATAGCGGTGGCACCTGAGGGCCAACTGGCAAGCCATGACGGGATGGAGACCATCGATCACATCTGGCTGAGCCCGAAACAAGCGCTGGAAGATCACCGCAGTGGGCGCCGTTTGCTGGGATTACCCACGATTGGGACGCTGCGGATACTGACTGATTTTGACACCACCGAGGCGCTGATGCGTTATGCTCACGCCAATCCGCCGGAACCCTATCCCAGCAAACCCTGGCCGGCGGTAAAAAAGGGCAAGCCGGTGATGCTGGAGCCGGGGGCTCCAGCCTATGACGAAGCCGTGAAGCTGGACCCGGAGGGGGAGGGCGCCACCCACGCGGAGATTGTTCCCGGCGAACCGGTGGAAGTGGCCGCCGGTGTGGTGCGGCTGACGGCACCGAATCCGGGGATGATGACCGGGCCAGGCACCAATACCTATGTACTGGGCCACAAACGCTTCACGGTGCTGGATCCGGGCCCGGACGATGCAACACACATCGAGCGGATTCTGGAAATCACTGGCGGGGCAATCGAGCAAGTGGTGGTCACCCATACCCACCTGGATCACTCCCCGGCAACAACGGCACTGAAGGCCAGGACGGGATGTCGTGTCTACGGCCAGCCAGCGCCTTCAGGGGCATCCCAGGACCAGGCGTTCGCCCCGGACGAGGAACCGGTGAACGGCAGCCTGATAGAGACCGATGCAGGAACCCTGAAGGCCCTCCACACACCTGGACACGCCTCTAACCACCTGTGTTACCTGCTAATGGAGCAGGAACTGCTGTTTTCCGGCGACCACATCATGCAGGGCTCCACTGTGGTCATCAATCCGCCGGACGGTGACATGAAGGCATACCTCGAGTCACTGTACGACCTGCTGTCCGAGCCGGTGCGCTGCATTGCTCCGGCCCATGGTTTTCTGATGGGGCGCCCCGAGGCGGTGATTGATTACCTCATCACCCACCGGCTGGCCCGCGAGCACAAAATCGCCAGGGCTCTGAAACACCTTTCCCCAGCCACCCTTAAGGCACTGACCGCGGAAGCCTATGACGACGTTCCGACCGCCCTGCACGGTGTTGCGGCCCGCTCGGCCCTGGCTCATCTGCTGAAGCTGGAATCCGATGGCAGGGCAAGCAGGGAGGATGAAACCTGGAATGCCACCGCTCACACCTGAGCCCGGGGCTTGCAGTGCCATCGGCCCCTCTGAAGGGGCCAGGTTACTTCTTCGCGATGATCCAGACCGCGTGAACGATACCCGGGATGTAGCCAAGGATTGTTAACAGGATGTTGATCCAGAAGTGTTTACCAATCCCTACCTGTAAAAAAACGCCCAACGGCGGTAACAAAATCGCAACCAGAACTCGCAAAAGATCCATACAGTTCACTCCCTTTCAGACGTATAACGGATACAGAACCGCAATATGCATCCTGTAACCTCATTGAATAGGTCATTTTGCGGAAATACACAAAGACTTCATGAAAGTGGCATTAAACCTTTGTCACAGCCGTATTCATGGACCTGCGGGGCCTCTATCCTTGTACCGCTTCCAATTTCCGGACAACAGGCCCCCGACTGGCTGACGACCCGAGAGGAATTATGCTGTACCGCTGGCTGACACACCTGTTTCGCGCTGGCCTGATTTTCACCCTGACCGGCGGCCTGGCATCAATCCCGGCCGCCTTTGCAGACAAGTCCGGTGATTCCAACAACAACGAGATACTCGTCGCCGAGCTTGCCGAGGATGAGAGTGTCGAGGATGTGGAACACTCGGAACCTTTGCGCTCATCCGAGCCGGAAAGCGAAGACCGGCAACCGGAGGCCGAGGCTCCCGAAGTGGAGCCCTCCGCAGTGCCTGAGACGCCAGCTTCAAGCGACGATATCGCTGTCGAGGAGGTGGCGCCCAACGTCGATCTGAAAGAAGTTGCCCCCACTCCGGAGACTGAAACAACCACAAAGCAGGACGAGGCTTCGTCGGGAGAGGAGCAAAGTGAGGATCGAGAACAACCCCAGCAACTGGAAGAAGCCAGCAGCCTGAAAATGCTGGGCTCGGAAGTGCTACCCGGAACCTCAACCCGCCTTGCCTGGTCCCCCGCCATCCAGATTGCCGGCCTGTCGCAACCTACGCCTGTATTGGTGGTCAACGGCTCCAAACCCGGCCCTAACCTGTGCCTGACCGGTGCCGTCCATGGTGATGAGCTCAACGGTATCGAGATCATTCGTCGCACCATGTATGATCTTGAGCCGGACAAGCTCTCAGGCCGGGTTATTGGCGTTCCCATTGTCAACCTGCCGGGCTTCCAGCAAGGCAGCCGCTACCTGCCCGACCGCCGCGACCTCAACCGCCACTTTCCCGGTAGCACTGACGGTAGCCTGGCGGACCGGATTGCCCACTCGTTGTTCGAGAGCGTGATCCGTCATTGCGACATGCTGGTGGACATCCACACCGGTTCCCTCAAGCGTACCAACCTGCCCCAGTTGCGTGCCGACATGAATAATCCCGATGTGGCTGAACTTACCCGTGGGTTTGACCGCATGGCGGTGGTTCACAGCACCGGGACGACTGGCATGCTCCGATTTGCCGCTGTTGAAGCCGGTATCCGCGCAGTCACCATGGAGGCCGGCGAGTCATTGAGAATCCAGGAGCACCAGATCAAGGCCGGTGTTAACAGCCTGACCAGCCTGATGGACAAGGAAGGCATGATCTCAAGAATGTTTGTCTGGGGAGACCCGGAGCCAGTCTATTACGACTCCGAATGGATACGGGCCGAACATGGCGGCATTCTGTTCAGTGAGATCAACCTTGGCGCCAAAGTCTCCGAAGGAGAGATACTCGGCTACGTTTCCGACCCTATCACTAACGCCCAGCATCCTATTCGCGCCAGTAGCAACGGCCGGATTATCGGAATGGCTGTGGATCAGGTGGTTATGGCCGGCTTTGCGGCCTACCACGTTGGTACAGAGGCAGAAGTTCCTGGAGAGTAGTATCCTGTCGGGTCCCTGAAATTCATCAGGGCCCAGGAATACTGACAGGAGCCGGCGTGTCTTCAGAAACCGCGAAACCCTTGTGGCTGGCCTATACCGGTCTGGTCCTGACACCCCTTTTCTGGGCCGGGAACGCCGTTGTCGCCAAGGGTGTGGTTGGCGAGATTCCACCGCTATCCATGTCCTTCTGGCGCTGGGTTATTGCGCTGACAATCCTGCTGCCGTTTGGCCTGCCCGGCGTGTGGCGCCAGCGCCATGTGATCCGTGAGCACTGGCTTTCGATTCTGGCGCTGTCGACGTTCAGCGTGGCGGCTTTCAATTCACTGCTCTACTTTGCCGCGGTAACCACCACCGCCACCAACATTGCCCTGATCAATGCCACTATCCCCATCATGGTGGCGTTGCTGGCGTGGGTACTGCTGGGGGATCGCACGCGCCCGGTGCAGGCACTGGGCATCGGGCTGGCGGTACTGGGCATCCTGGCGGTTGTCGCACGGGGGGATCTGTCAGTGCTTACCGGCCTGCGTGCACAGCCCGGCGACCTGATCATGGTGCTGGCGGTCTTCAGTTGGGGCCTGTTTTCGGTACTGCTTCGCCGCCAGGCGGTGCCGCTGCCACCAATAACCTTTCTGACAGTGCAGATCACGTTCGGCACGGTGGTAATACTGCCGTTTTTCCTGGTGGACCTGTTGTTCTTCTCGGGCGGGTTCGAGCTGAACCGGTCAACCGCCATACCGATGATGTACTTTGCGATCTTCCCGGGTATTCTGGCCTACGCGTTCTGGAACCACGGGGTACACCGTATTGGTCCGGCGAAGGCGGCCATCTTCATGTACCTCACACCGGTGTTCGCGTCTGTGTTGGCGGGGATTTTCCTGGGAGAACGGCTTGGCCAACCCCATATTGTCGGCGGCCTGCTGATTCTCGCAGGCCTGTTCCTGGCGACCCGAACAACCGAGCTTCGCCGCAAATACCGTTAAACCTGATAGTCAATAGAATCGACAGGGCAGGCAGTTATGGTCAACCGTATCGCAATACCCCTCAAATGGGCCGGCATAATGGTAGCCGCGGCTTTCAGTACTACAGCACTTTCCGCCCCCTGTGATCCGGAGGAGAACAGCTGGATCCCGAGCCGCTATTACCCACCGGGGCAGACCGTCTTCCACAGGGGGGACTGGTACGAATCCCGCGAGCTCCATGAGGGAAAAACACCCGGTGCGGACTTTGAATGGAAAAAGCTGGGGTCAGCACCAGACTGCGGCGCCGGGAACGAAAAAGCCGTCACCCAAAGCAGGCAGGGAACCCCGGAAGAGGGCCCGGGGCTACCCCAGAGTCAGAAGCCCGCAACGGCTTCAGAAGACGAACCCGCGCAGCACTGCAACGAGCCCGGGCGCTGGAGCTTCGGTGGCAGCTATACGGTGGGCCAGATGGCCATCCACGAGGGGCAAACCTATCGCGCTATCCGCCCCAGTAATGGCCAGATGCCCGGCATGAGCCAGCCGCCCCACTGGCAGCCGGTGGAGCACCCCTGCCAGGACCGGGCGAACAACGGCAACTGAACGGGTTATTTATCCAGAGCCCGACGGAGCTGTTCCAGGGCGGTTTCGAGCACCGACCTCGGGCAGCCGATATTCATTCGCATGAATCCACTGCCCGGCTCGCCAAATGTGATACCCGGGTTCATGCCGATACCCGCCTGGTGCACAAAGAACTTCTTCAGTTCCGAATCATCAATCTCGAGGGCACGGCAATCCAGCCATAACAGGTAGGTACCCTCCGGTTCCGTCACCTTTATTGCCGGCAACTGCTGCCTTATGGTGTCGATCACGTAATCCCGGTTGCCCTGCAGGTAAACCATGAGCTGGCCCAGCCACGACTCGCCGTGGCGGTACCCGGCCTCGAATGCCGCAATACTGAACGGGTTGCACTGGTTCATGTGCATGGTTTCAAAAACCTCTTTCAAGGCCCTTCGGTGCTCCTCATCCCGCACCACCAGCGCTGACAGCCCCAGCCCCGGCATGTTGAAGGTTTTGCTCGGCGCCACGGCGGTAACCAACGCATCCTCCTCACCCGCCAAACGTGCAAGTACATGATGGGCAGGCTTGTCCGGGTAAGTCAGGTCGCAGTGAATCTCATCCGACAGCACCAACAGCTTGTGTCGCCGGGCAATCGCCAGTACCTCCCTGAGCTCGCTTTCGCTCCATACCCGGCCGACCGGGTTGTGGGGCGAGCACAGCAGCAACACTCTGGCGTCGTCCCTGGCTGCGCAGGCCTCCAGGTGTTCCAGGTTCATCTGGTAACGACCACCCGCCAGCTCCAGCGGGTTCTCAATCACCGCACGGCCGGTTTTCCGGATCGAACTGAAAAATGGCGGATACACCGGTGGCTGGATAATCACGCCTTCACCTTCCCCCGCGAACGCCAGGGCTGCCGCGTGGAGGGATGGCACCACACCCGGTGCCATCAACAACCAGTCCCGCTCGATAGTCCAGCCATGCCGGTGTTCAAACCATTCAATCACAGCCTGGTACAGGCTCTCGGGGAAGAGCGTATAGCCGTAAACCGGATGCCGGGCCCGCTCCTCCAGGGCACGCGTGACCGCTTCCGGTGCCGGGAAGTCCATGTCCGCCACCCACAGGGGGATCACGTCTTCCCTGCCGAACACCGTCTTGCGGGCATCGAACTTCACGGAACAGGTATTTTCCCGCTGGACTGGCTGGTCAAAGATGTCGGGCACGAGGGGTCTCCGCTGTGTGATGGATTGTGCCGGTTCATTTTGTGGCAGGAGCGACAATGGCTGCAAGCCGGCTGCTGCTCCGGTGGTCTTGAAACGGAATCCGTCTTTGGTCGCAGCGGCGCAGGTTTTACTTGCCCGGAACCCGGTATACTTGCGAACCTAACGGATTATTTGGTTACCCCAGCGCTTACCCCAGTTAATCCCCGGAGCCATTGAATGCTTGCCCAGATCCTGTCCACGATGTTGCCGGTGTTCCTGATCGCCGGCTGTGGCGCCCTTTACGGCCGTTATCGCACGCCCGACATCAAGGGGTTGAACACTCTGAACATGGAACTCTTTGTGCCCATGTTGGTGTTCGCGGTTCTGGCGGATCAGCAGGCACCACTGCAGGAGTATACCAGCCTGGCCCTCGCCGCAACGGTGGTGGTGCTGGGTTCCGGCATTGTGCTCTATCCCCTGGCCAGGGTTCTGGACCTGAACCTGAAAACCTTCCTGCCGCCAATGATGTTCAACAACTGCGGCAACATGGGGATTCCCGTGCTGGTGTTCGCCTTTGGCGAGGCAGCATTGCCGGCAGCCGTTGTACTGTTTGTCGTGGGGATGCTGTTGCACTTTACCGTAGGCATTTACATGCTGGACCCACACACCTCCATCATCAAACGGCTACGCCTGCCCGTTGTTTTTGCCAGCATTGCCGGCCTGGCGGTCAATTTCGGTGGCGTGCCCATGCCACAATGGCTGCTGGAAACCCTGAATATGCTTGGCGGGGTGTGTATTCCTCTGATGCTGTTTACTCTGGGTGTGCGCATGCTGGATGTGGATTTCGGTGACTGGAAACTCGGTGTTCTGGGCGCTATTGCCGGCCCTGCTTCCGGGCTGATCCTGGCCTGGCCGATGATCGCGATCCTGGACCTGCCGGGCATGCAGGTGGCCGCCTTGTGGGTCTTTGCCGCCATGCCACCTGCTGTACTGAACTACATGCTGGCGGAGCAGTACCAGCAGGAGCCCCACAAGGTGGCTTCACTGGTACTGATCAGCAACCTCGGAAGCCTGGTGGTCATGCCCATCGTGCTGGGGATGGTGTTTGCGGCGGGCTACGTATGAACATCCACGGATAAGAGCCAGGGCGATAAGCCAGGATAGCCGCTCCAGGTGCTTGCATCAGTTCTGGCTTTGGCCGAAGGTAAGAACTATTCAGGTTGAATTTCATTCCGATACGGAGATCCGCCCATGAGTGTTCTGCTTCTCCTCCTCAGTGCTCTGGTACTGGTTTACCTTGGCATTGGCGGCACTACAGCCGCAGCCGTGCTGGTTATCGCCACGGTTATTGGCCTGTTTCAGGATGGCTGGCACATACTCAGCATCCTGTTCGGCGGCGGCCTTCTTGCCCTTGGCCTGGTGTTGGTGCTACCGGGCGACCTGCGCCGCGAAAAGTTCAGTGCTCCTCTGCTCGGATGGGTGCGGGGCCGGCTCCCCAAACTCTCGGATACCGAAGCCGAGGCATTGCGCTCGGGTACCGTTGACTGGGACGGAGAGCTGTTCTCCGGCCAGCCCAAGTGGTCGAAGCTGCTGGATGCCAAGCCTGCTCACCTGTCAAGCGAGGAGCAGGCGTTCCTGGACGGGCCGGTGGAAAAGCTCTGCGGCATGCTGGATGACTGGAAAATCACCCACGAAGACTATGACCTACCCAACAAGGTCTGGAAATTCATTCGCGAGAATGGTTTCTTCGGGCTGCTGATTCCCAAGGAGCAGGGTGGCAAGGGCTTCTCCCACACCGCCCATTCCGAAATCGTAATGAAGATTTCCACCCGCAGCGTGTCCGCTGCCGTTACCGTTATGGTGCCCAACTCCCTCGGCCCGGGCGAACTGCTGATGGAGTACGGCACCGACGCCCAGCAGGAATACTACCTGCCCCGGTTGGCGGGCGGCGAGGAAATCCCGTGCTTTGCCCTGACCTCTCCAGTCGCCGGTTCCGATGCCGGTGCCATTCCGGACAAGGGCATCGTCTGCAAGGGCCAGTGGGACGGCAAGGAAGTGTTGGGCCTGAAGGTAACCTGGAACAAGCGCTACATCACACTGGCACCGGTCGCCACGCTGATCGGCCTGGCCATCAAGGTATACGACCCTGACAAGCTGCTGGGCGACTCCGATGAGATCGGCGTAACCTGCGTGATGGTGCCCCATGACCTTGAGGGCGTGCATTCCGGCGCCCGCCATCTGCCCATGAACACCGTGTTCATGAACGGTCCGACCTGGGGCAATGATGTCTTTATTCCCATGGACCAGGTCATCGGTGGCCAGGAAATGCTGGGCAAAGGCTGGAAAATGCTGCTGGAGTGCCTGTCCATCGGCCGTTCCATCTCCCTGCCCGCATTGGGCACCGGCGCCGGCAAGGTCGCCAGCCTGGCGACCGGCTCCTATGCCTTGACGAGGGAACAGTTCGGCCGCTCCATCAGTCAGTTTGAAGGGGTGCAGGAAGCCCTCGAGCCCATCGCCGGCTACACCTATATGATGGACGCCGCGCGGTTGCTGACATCGGGCATGCTGGACCGCGGTGTACGCCCGTCCGTGCCCTCCGCGGTGCTCAAGTATCGCAATACCGACCTGATGCGCACGGTGATCAACCACGCCATGGACGTGGTGGCCGGTCGCGGTGTGATTACCGGGCCGCGCAACTTCCTGGCCCGTGCTTACCAGGCGGTGCCGATCGGCATCACGGTGGAGGGCGCCAATATCCTCACCCGAAGCCTGATGGTGTTCGGCCAGGGAGCCATCCGTTGTCACCCGTTCATCGTCGAGGAAATCGAAGCAGCGGGCATGGAAGACAAGAAGGCCGCTGTCGACAAATTCGACGGTATCTTCTACCGCCATATCGCCCACACCACCCGCAATGCGTTGCGCTCATTCCTGCTGGCACTCACTGGCGGCTGGCTGGAACCGGTTCCACGCCAGGGCAACATCCAGTCCAGCTATCGCCAGCTTGCCCGCTTCTCGGCGGCCTTTGCGCTGATGACCGACGTCACCCTGCTCACCATCGGTGGCGGCTTGAAGGCCCGCCAGCGTCTGTCCGGCCGCATGGCGGACTGCTTGGTGCACCTGTATTACGCCACAGCGGTAATCAAGCAATGGCACGAAGAAGGCTACCCGGAAGACCAGCGCCCGCTGGTGGACTGGTGCCTGCAAACCAGCCTGCGGGACCTCAAGACATCCATGCGCAAGCTGATCATCAACTTCCCGGTACCCCTGCTGCGCTGGCCGTTGCGGGTACTGGTGTTCCCGCTGGGCGCCACCGGCCTGAATGGACCGGACGACACCCTCGGCACCGAAGTTGCGGCCAGTATCGTCAAGGACACGCCCTTACGCCAGCGCATCAGCCGTGGTAGCTATATCAACACGGATCCGGACGACCCCCTGGGCCGCGTGCTGAATGCTTACCGGCTGGCCAATGAAACCCGCGAAATGCGCGAACGCCTGCATGAAGCCCTGCGTAATCGCGATGAAGATGAGTTGGGCGGCATTGATCTGCTGATGGGCCACGAGCGCAAGGAACTGGTGGACTGGGCCTGTGAGCAGGGCGTGGTGCAGAAAGAGGAGTGTGACAAGCTGTTGGAAGCACTGGAAGCGCTCTACGATGTGATCCGTGTGGATGCGTTTGACGCGGATGGCCTGAAGGCGCTGTCACGATGCGCCAAGGGTAAGCGTAAAGTCGTGGAACGCCCACCCAAAGAAGAAGAGTGATCTCCTTCAGCCGCACCCCAGACCGGGTGCGGCTGAAGGCTCGCTACAATCTGCCTCCCCCCAACTGCACGTCCTTATTACCTCAGCCTTTCACTATGATTAACACATCCTATGAAAGTAGATTCAGAAAGCGCTTTTTCTGATGAACTTTTAGTTATAAAATATTCAGTATATATTTCATTTTAGAATATATTGATATTCCGGCAGGCTATATGAAACTTCAGTTCAGTCAGGTAACCAAATCTTTTGGCGACCTGAGCGTTATCAAGCAATTCGACACCACCATCGAAACTGGAGAAATAGTGGCACTCGTTGGCCCCTCCGGTTGTGGTAAATCCACGCTGCTGCATATGGTCGCGGGTTTGCAGAGTGCCTCTTCCGGCACATTGACAGCCGGTGGTAAAAGCGTCTCGAAGCCATCACCGGAGCGAACCCTGGTGTTCCAGGAGCATGCCCTCTACCCCTGGATGACGCTGATCGAGAACGTGGCCCTGGCCCTGGAGTTCCAGAACCAACCCAAGCAGGCCGCCCGTGCAGAAGCCCGTAAATGGCTGGACCGGGTAAAGCTTACCGGGTTCGAGGAATATTACCCGCACCAGGTGTCGGGTGGCATGCGCCAGCGTTGTGCCCTGGCGCGGGCCTTTATTGCCCGGCCTCAGGTTCTTTTGCTGGACGAGCCGTTTGGTGCTCTCGATGCACTCACACGAATGACACTGCAAAGCGTTCTGAAAGACCTGATCGAGGAAGAGCGCCCAACGGTGGTTCTGGTCACCCACGATGTGGACGAAGCCCTTTACCTGGCAGACAGGGTGCTGGTGTTCAGCAACCGCCCCGCCGTTGTGCTCAAGGAACTTACCCTGGGCCATATTCCCAAAACCCACGACTTGTCAGCGTTCGCCGATATTCGTCGCGACGTTCTGAACCTGCTCGGTATCGACACCGACACAACCTCAACCCCTGTTGAGCAAGGAGAAACTGTATGATTCGCTGGTTACTTACGGCTGTTCTGGCACTGATGATTGCCAGTCCTGTGACTGCGGCAGAAGAATTCCGGGTCGGTTACGTCCGGGTTATGGACGACGCCCAGGCTATGCTGGCCTATGAGGCGGGGCTGTATGAAAAGTACGGTCTGGACGCAAAACTGATCGAATTCAGCTCCGGTACCGACCTTATAAAGGGTATCGTTGGCGGCCAGCTTGATATTGGTGTGCTTGGGTTCTCCAACGCCTTCACCTGGGTGTCTCGCGGAGCGGACCTGAAAATCGTCGGCGGCGCCCAGCGCGGTTATCACTCCCTGCTGGTGCGTGAAGATTCCGGCATCGAGTCGGTAGCGGACCTGAAGGGCAAAAACCTGGCTTCCCAGAAGCAGGGTAGCACTGCCGATATCGTGCTCAAGGGCGTGATGCTGGACAATGCCGGCCTTCAGCCCGACGACCTGAACATCATGGGCGTGGCACCGGCAGTGGCCGTTCAGTCGCTGGTCGGTGGTCGTGTTGACGCTGCTTTCCTGTTCGAACCCTACGACCGCATCGCCCAGCTGGTGGCCCCCGTTAAACAGATCTATGAGATCGGCGAAGTCTGGCCGTTCCCCTGCATGGTGGTGATCACCTCGGCCGAGACCCTGAAGAATCGTAAAGACGTTCTCTGGGCCGCTCTGGATGCCCAGCGTGAGGCCATCGAGATGCTGGAAAGCGAACCCGCCAAGGCGGCCCCGCTGATCACCGACTACTTCATTAAGGATGAGTTTGTCGAGTCGCGCAATCAGGGCAAGATTCCCGCCGAGAAGGTCATTACCCAGGCCATCCAGACCAACGACTTCAGCGCCAAGCTGAGCGAGAACGACATCAGTCGCATGAAGGAACTGGCCGGCATCATGAAGGCCCAGGGCATTCTGCCAGCGGAAGGCGACTTCAACGTTGACGCGCTGCTTGATCTGTCCTGGCAGAAGGCCCGTGAGCTTTAAGCATGAGCACTAATCAAACCACCGGCGTCGCCAGCAAACGGGCCTATGTGGTCGCCATCGCCGTCATCCTGTTCTTCTGGCAGGTGGCGGCCTGGTTCCTGCCGGACTTTCTGATGCCGGACGTGCCCGCCGCCTTTGTCCGCCTGTGGGAAGAGTTCAATAGCCCAACCTTTTGGGAAGGGTTGGGCAACAGCATGACCCGCCTGGGTGCGGGCTATGGCTCCGCGATTGTACTTGGCATCCTGATCGGGCTGGTGGGCGGCACCCTGAATGCGGTTCGCAGCCCACTCAAAGCCGCCATCATCATTCTACAATCGATCCCTTCCATTGCCTGGGTGCCGCTATTCCTGATCCTGATGGGCTTCGGCAACCTTCCAATCATTGTGGTGGTGGCCATTGGTGCTTTTTTCCCCACCGCATTGAGCGTAATGAATGCCACTGAAAGTGTGGAGAAAGTGCATATTTCGGCAGCCAGAGTGATGGGCGCCTCAAAATTCCAGATGCTCAAGCGGGTATATTTCCCGGCCGTCACTCCAGAACTGATCACTGGTGCCCAGCTGGCCTTCGGCAACGCCTGGCGCGCGCTGATTTCCGCCGAGATGATCGTCGGTTTCAGTGCCGGCCTTGGCAAATCCCTGGCCTATTCCGGTGAAATCGCCGACATGACCGGGGTGATGACCAACATCCTGGTGATCGCCATCCTGGCCGCGGTGATTGATCAGGTCATCCTTGAACGCATCAAGCACCGGCTGCTGCGTTACCAGTATCTGTAAATTCTGTTTCCGCTTTCCGGGAGGCGCCCTGCCTCCCCACTTTTCTTGACAGACTCCACACCCTCCGACTATTACTGAATGTCAGTTCAATTGGCAGTATCTGCAACCTTTTCAGAAAAAAGTTTGAATAACAAAGAATAACGAACTTCCGGCACACCAGTCGCCGACTTGAACCGAAAGGGGTGTATTTCCGTGAACAACCAGGCTGCGGACGAGCAGGCAACACCTTCCCCGATCATCCTTGAAACCCGGAATCTACAGAAAGATTTCAAGGGCTTTACCGCCATCAACAACGTCAACGTGAAAGTGGAGACAGGCAGCATCCATGCCCTGATTGGCCCCAACGGTGCCGGCAAAACCACTTTTTTCAACCTGCTGACCCGGTTTATCAAAGCCAGTGCAGGCCAGATTATCTACGACGGCAAAGACATCACCCACTCCCGGCCCGCCGGCATTGCCCAGCAAGGCATGATCCGCTCGTTCCAGATCTCGGCGGTGTTTCCCCACCTGTCCGCCCGTGAAAATGTGCGCATTGCCCTGCAGCGCACATTAGGGGTGTCCTACCAGTTCTGGCGCTCCAAACGGGTTCTGGATCAGCTGAATGAGGAAGCCCAGACGACCCTGGAACTGGTGGAACTCGGCTCCTTTGCCGACACCAAGGCAGGTGAATTACCCTACGGCCAGAAGCGGGCCCTGGAAATTGCCACCACCATCGCCCTGAAGCCCCGGCTGATGCTGCTGGACGAGCCCACCCAGGGCATGAGTTCCGAGGATGTGGGCACAGTCACCGATCTGATCAGACGGGTGGTCGAAGGCCGGACCATCGTGATGGTGGAACACAACCTGAATGTGGTTTCCAGCCTGGCCGATACCATCACCGTGCTCAACCGGGGGGAAGTACTGGCGGAAGGCGATTACGAGACCGTATCCACCAACCCTGCCGTGATGGAAGCCTACATGGGAACCACCGATGTCGCCTGATCAACGCCCGGAATTGCTCCGAATTGAAAACCTGCACGCCTGGTACGGCGAGTCTCACATTCTCCACGGTATGAACCTGATCCTGCGAGAGGGCGAAGTGATCACGCTGCTGGGCCGCAACGGGTCCGGGCGCACGACCACGTTGAAAGCCATTCTTGGCCTGGTGGGCCGGCGCACCGGCTCGATCAAGATCCACGGCACGGAAATCATCAACATGCCCACGCACCGGATTGCCCATGTCGGCAAACTCGGCTACTGCCCGGAGGAGCGTGGCATTTTTGCCTCCCTCAATGTCGACGAAAATCTGGAACTTCCACCGGTGGTCGCCGAGGGCGGCCTGTCGGTAGACGACATCTACACCATGTTCCCTAACCTCAAGGAACGGCGGAAAAGCCAGGGCTCGAAACTCTCCGGCGGTGAACAGCAGATGCTGGCCATTGCTCGTATCCTGCGCACGGGTGCCACCCTGCTGTTGCTGGACGAGATTACCGAAGGACTGGCGCCGGTGATCCTGAAATCCCTGGGGCAGGTGATTCGTAAACTCCGAGAGAAGGGGTTCACCATCATCCTTGTGGAACAGAACTTTCGCTTTGCCGCACCTCTGGCGGACCGTCACTATGTCATTGAGCACGGTCAGGTGGTGGAACAGATTGAAGCCGCTGATCTTGAGGCCAAAAAAGAGCAGTTGAACAGGCACCTGAGTGTCTGAGCCCGAGGGCCTGGGGCACCACAGGCGCACCGACCCTGAATCTAACAAGAAAAGGAATACCACTATGTTCAAGCACTGGAAACAAGGTCTGGCAAGCACCGTCGTAATAGCCACATTGGTGATGCCGCTCACCGCAACCGCCGAACTGACAGACGGTAAACTCAAAATTGGTGTACTCAGTGACATGTCCGGGGTTTACAAGGCTCTCGAAGGCCCCGGCGCTGTGGTTGCTGCCAAAATGGCCATCGAAGACTTTGGTGGTTCCGTCCTCGATCAACCGGTGGAAGTCATCTCCGCCGATCACCAGAACAAGCCGGATATCGGCGCCAGCACCGCCCGGGAATGGATCGATGCCGAGGAAGTCGACATGATCACTGCCCTGGACAACTCCTCGGTGGCCCTGTCGGTGCAGGGACTGGCCAATGACAAGAAGATCATCACCATGAACACCGGCGCCGGCACCACTGCCCTTACCGAGGACCAGTGCACGCCTTATGGCATTCACTATGTCTACGACACCCACGCGTTGCCTGTGGGCACGGCCACGGCCATGGTCAAGAACGGCGGCGAGAGCTGGTTCTTTATCACCGCCGACTATGCCTTTGGCCACTCCCTGCGGGACAATACCGGCGCGGTAGTGGAGAGCCTCGGTGGTGAAGTGGTTGGCAACGTTAACGCGCCGCTGTCCACCAACGATTTCTCGTCCTATTTGCTACAGGCTCAGTCCTCCGGTGCCGACGTTATCTGCCTGGCCAACGCCGGGCAAGACACGGTGAACGCCATCAAGCAGGCCAACCAGTTCCAGATCGTGCAAAGCGGGCAAAAACTGGCGGGCATGCTGGTGTTCATCACCGACGTTCATAGCATGGGCCTGGACATTGCCCAGGGGCTGCAGTTCACCACCGCTTTCGTATGGAACCAGAACGACGAAGCCCGGGCCTGGTCAGAGCGCTTCTTTGAACGCCACGGCGCCATGCCCACCATGGTGCACGCCGGGGTTTACTCCGCCGTCACCAACTACCTGAAAGCGGTCGAGGAGACCGGTACCGACGACAGCGATACCGTTCGCGCCAAGCTGGGCGAGATGACCCTGAACGATATGTTTGTGAAGAATGGCTCCATCCTGCCCAATGGCACCATGCTGCACGACATGTACCTGGTGGAAGTGAAGAAGCCCTCCGAGTCCGAAAGCGAATGGGACCTGCTGAGGGTGGTATCGAAGATTCCAGCGGAGCAGGCGTTTATTCCGCTGTCCGAATCCAAGTGTCCGCTGGTTAACTAACGGCAGGATCAACCACTGCTTCCGGGGAGAAAACCGACGTGTCAATGCAGGTCATACTGGCCCAGGCGCTGCTTGGGCTGAACGTGGGTGTGTTTTACGCCATGTTGAGCCTGGGGCTGGCAGTGATATTCGGCTTGCTGAATATCATCAACTTTGCCCATGGCGCCATGTACATGCTGGGGGCGTTCATCGCCCTCATCGGCTACTCTCTGCTGGAGCAATGGTTCGGAATCAGCCTTCAGATAGGATTCTGGGCGTCGCTGCTGGTGGCGCCCGTTATCGTCGGCATTCTTGGGGTACTGATTGAGCGCCTGATGCTCAAGCGACTGTATGAGCTCGATCATATTTACGGGCTGCTGCTCACCTTCGGCATCACGCTCATCCTTCAGGGCCTGTTCGCCAACTATTTCAATGTGTCCGGCACGCCTTACCCGGGCCAGCCGGAAGCACTCAGCGGTGTGGTAAATCTCGGGTTCATGTACTTCCCCACATACCGCCTGTTTGCCATCGTGTTTTCGCTGGTGGTCTGTTTCGCCACCTGGTGGGTCATCGAACACACCAAACTCGGTTCCAGGCTGCGGGCCGGCGTGGAAAACCCCGACCTGACCCAGGCTTTCGGCCTGAATGTCCCCCTGATGGTCACCCTGACCTTTGCCTTTGGCGCTGGCCTGGCCGGCCTGGCTGGCGTGCTGGCGGCGCCGATCTATTCTGTCAGCCCACTGATGGGGGCCGACCTGATCATCGTGGTGTTTGCCGTGGTGGTCATCGGCGGCATGGGCTCGATCATGGGAGCCATTCTCTCCGGCCTCGCCCTGGGACTGGTGGAAGGCCTTACCAAGGTTTTCTACCCACCCGCCGCCAGTACCGTGATTTTCTTCCTTATGGTGCTGGTGCTGCTGTTCCGCCCCGCCGGCCTGTTTGGTAAGGAGAAGTAAGCGCCATGACCAACCGCATCCTCTTTGTCCTCATGCTGGTGGCAGGCCTGACCGCGCCCCTGTTCGCCTATCCGGTGTTCGTCATGGACCTGCTGTGTTTTGCACTGTTCGCCTGTGCCTTCAACCTGTTGCTGGGCTATGCCGGCCTGCTCTCGTTCGGCCATGCCGCGTTCTTCGGCGGCGCCGCCTACATTACCGGTTACGTCACCAAGGAATGGGGCTTTACCCCGCTGCTTGGCATACTCGCCGGCGCGGGGTTTGCCATGGTGCTCGGCGCGGCCTTCGGCTTCCTGGCCATACGCCGCCAGGGCATATACTTCGCCATGGTGACCCTGGCACTGGCCCAGATCATTTACTTCCTGGCCCTGCAGATGCCCTTCACCGGCGGCGAGAACGGCCTGCAAGGCATTCCCCGGGGGCACCTGTTCGGCCTGATTGACCTGAACAACTCCCTTACCATGTACTATTTTGTGTTTGCCATCTTCGTTATCGGCTTCGGCATTATTTACCGCACTATCAATTCGCCGTTCGGTGAAGTACTGCAGGCGATCCGGGAAAACGAATCCCGCGCCCTCTCCCTGGGCTACGATGTGGATCACTTCAAACTGCTCGCCTTCGTGATATCCGCCACCCTGGCCGGTCTGGCCGGTGCCACCAAGGCAATCATATTTCAGTTTGCCGCGCTCACCAGCGCTCACTGGCAAACCTCCGGCGAAGTCATTCTGATGACCCTGGTCGGCGGACTGGGCACGGTATTCGGCCCGGTGGTTGGCGCCATCCTCGTGGGCGCACTCAGCCACGAGCTGTCCGCTTTTGGTTCCTGGGTACAGGTGATACTCGGTACTATTTTCGTGGTCTGCGTCATGGTATTCCGTCGCGGCATCATCGGTGAACTCCAGCGACTGGTCAGTCGAAAGCAGGGTTAATGTATATGCGTTTCA
This sequence comes from Marinobacter iranensis, assembly GCF_029207565.1. Lineage (GTDB taxonomy): Bacteria > Pseudomonadota > Gammaproteobacteria > Pseudomonadales > Oleiphilaceae > Marinobacter > Marinobacter iranensis. The sequence continues at coordinate 136,928 of NZ_JANCMW010000011.1, forward strand.
TTTCTGCACAGGAGGTGGCCGGCGCACTGGCATGGCCGGCACTGATCGAGCGTCTCGCGACCACCTTCCGCGAGGGCGTGGAAGCGCCACCAAGACATCATCACACCATGCATCGCCCGGATGGCGAGGCCACCATGCTTCTGATGCCGGCCTGGGAAGAGGCTGGTTACATCGGCATGAAGATGGTCAACGTATTTCCGCAGAATGCCAGCGCCGGCCTGCCCGCTATCTCGGGTCTGTACATCCTGTGTGAGGACCAGCATGGTTATCCGCTCGCCTGTATCGACGGCAGCGCCCTGACCAGCCGTCGAACCGCAGCAGCCTCAGCGCTCGCGGCCCGGGAGCTTGCACGGAACGATGCTGAATCGTTGCTGGTGGTCGGTACCGGCAAGCTGGCACCGATGCTGATTGAGGCTCACGCGGCCGTTCGACCAATCCGCACCGTGCGGGTGTGGGGCCGAAATCCGGACAAGGCAGAAGCCCTGGCCGACAAATTCCGCAACCGGTTCTACTGCGAGGCAGTGACCGATCTGGAAACCGCGGTACCGGAGGCAGACATCATCAGCTGCGCAACCCTGTCGACCGAACCGCTGATCCGGGGCGAATGGCTACAACCTGGCAGCCATCTGGATCTGGTGGGTGCATTCCGGCCATCCATGCGGGAAACCGACGGCCAGTGCCTTGCCCGCAGCGAGGTATTTGTGGACACCTACGCCGGTGCCCTGGGCGAGGCTGGTGACATCCTGCAGGCCATCGACGAGGGCGTGTTCAGCGAGGCCGGCCTGAGGGCCGAGCTGGCAGAGTTACTGCGAGGCGACAAGCAGGGACGCACGAACGACAAGGCCATCACCCTGTTCAAATCAGTCGGTGCCTCGCTGGAAGACCTGGCCGCCGCCATTGAAGTCTGGGAAACCCTCGAAGGCGGCTAGCTCGGTCAGTCCCTCTCACCCCGAAGCCCGCCTTCAATGGCCTGACTCACCAACCAGCGCCGTAGCAGTTGAATTCCCTTTTCACGGCGGCGGCTGGTTTTCCAGGCGAAATAGAACTTGTCACCGGTCATCACCGGGTGACAGGGCACGCGGACGAAATCACCTGAATCCTTCCGCGTACTCAACATGTAGTCATTGGTCAACGCGATACCCTGATGAAAACGGGCCGCTTCCAATGCCAACAGCATGTGACTGAAGTGCTGTATACGCGCCGTGCCCGGAATTTTCTGGTCCACCGCCCGATACCATACTTCCCAGTCACCGGCGGCCTTGTCGAAAATGCTGTGGGTTGAAAGCAACGGAAACCGCGACACTTCCCCGGGCGACAACTCCGGCTCATCCAGCCCCTCAACCTCCGTGTCCCGCCCCAACTCACGACGGATGCGCTGCCAGTAATCTTGACTGCACACCGGAAACAGCCGCTCGGTATACAGCAACTCATAACTGAACGCCGCCGACGAAGGCTTGATGGTAATAAAACAATCCGCCACCCGGTCCGACAACACCGGATTCTCACTGCTCATCTCCAGCGACAGCTCCAACTGCGGATGCTCCCGCTGCAAATCCGGCAAACGAGGCACCAGCCAACGCACCGCAAACGAGCTGAACACCGATAGCCGCAATCGCGACTCCTCGTGGCCCAGTAGCTGCTCACTCACCCGCTCAATCTGCAATAGGGCCGACCCCACCCCATCCAGATACTGCCGCCCCTCATCGGTCAGCGTCAGAGTGCGGCCACTGCGCCAAAACAGCTTCTCACCGAGATAGGTCTCCAACTGCTTGATCTGGTGACTGATCGCGCTCTGGCTTACGGCCAGTTCCTCCGCCGCCAACGAAAAGCTGTTCAACCGGGCAACGGCCTCAAATACAGGGAGGGATTTCAGGGGTGGAAGCTTCATTATCTAAATTTCTAATGATAAGTGACTAAAGATCATTTTATCGGATAGTAATACACCAGTAGACTCACCACCACAAGTTCAGGGAGCCCTGCGCATCACCCTTTCCAAAACTGTACGGAGCCATGGATGGCGGAGTCCAAGCGTCACATGGATGTGCCGAAGGAGCGTGTTTTGGAAAGGGTGATGCGCAGGGCGACGACTCCAATGCCGGAGGACAACCAAGAGGAACCGGACTCATGTCAGGCAAAACCGTAAACAGTGCAATCCTTCTGCTGGTGATCGGCAACGCCATGGCATTGATCAGTGACGTCTTCATCAAACTGATGGAACCCGGCACCTCCGTCTTCCAGTTTGCCTTCGTGCGCTGCGTCATTACCCTGCTGCTGTTACTGCCTCTGGCAGGACAGCTCAACCGCAAACACCTGTTCTCCGGCATCAAAGTCCACGCCGTGCGCGCCCACGTGCACCTGGCCGGCCTCCTGTGCATGGTCGTTGCCCTTGGCAACCTCCCGCTGGCCACCGCCAACGCCGTGTTCTATGCCGCCCCTATACTGGTCATGGTGCTGTCCGTCTTCCTGTTCCGGGAAAAGCTCACCCCGCTGAGCGTCTTCGCCGTGTTCAGCGGATTCGGCGGCATCATCGTCATTCTGCGCCCGGTGGAATTCAACTGGGCCGCCATCGCTGCGCTAGCCTCCGCCTTTACACTGGCCATCAACGCCGTCATGGTGCGCAAGCTGCCCAAAGAGCAAACCACGGTACACAAGCTATTGCTGAATTACGCACTGATCATCCCCGCAGCCGGGGCCCTCGCATGGTGGGAAGGCGCCGCCTGGGACAGCTCCATACTGATCAGCGCCCTGGGCTCTGCCCTCTTCATCCTGGGCTACAACATCACCGTACTGCTGGCGTACCAACAAGTGGATGCCAACCAGGTCACCAGTGCCGAGTACACCGGACTTATCTGGGCAGTCAGCATTGGCTGGATCTGGTTCAACGAAGTGCCGGACCTGTGGTTCCTGGCCGGCAGCACCATGATCGTGGTGCCCCTGATATTGATCGGCCTGCAACACCGGCGCCGTTCAGGGGCGCCGGCAAGAGGCTTTAATCCGGATACTCAGCGGGTAACATCAATCAACAACTGAGCGCCCTGCAATACCTGGTGTTCCAGGGGGTAAGAGCCACTGTTGTAATGAAACTGGAAACGAGTGCCGTGGTCACGCCTGTAATGGTGCCGGCTCTTGTTCCAGTGGTGTTTGTGGCCGTGATAGCCATGTTTACGCTGGAGGTATTTCTTGTGCTTCCAGCCGTGCTGCCGCTTGCTGTACTTTTTGTGCTTCCAGCCATGTTTGCGGTCCCGGTAGCCATGGTCGGCATACCTGTCACGATGCTGCGACGACAGAAACTTCTTGTGGTGAGGGGCTCCCCCGCCATGGTCTACTTTCTGGTAGAACCCCGCCTTGCGGTCCTCACGCTCGTACGAGTCCGCCATGGCCGGGGCTGTGGCCATCATCAGGCCGGCGAGGCAACTGCCAATAAGAAATCGTTTCATCGTTCTTCTCCCGATCCTTTCAGATCCCGGATATCAGCACTCACGAACAGGTTCGCGGGTGCTCCCTGACTTCAGGGTACGGAATTGCCGGGGAATGTCAGGTGATCGGGAAGTGCTTTGCACTTCTTTTACATGGGTGCGGGCGGTCTTTACAGTTGCCCTCTCCGCTTGATCCCTACGCCAGTCTCAAAGCAGGTGGGATTCCAGCTCAAACACGTGGGGATCATGATCACCCAACGCCCTGAGTGCCTCCGCCAGTTTCAGCAGATATTCACTGTTAGGGCCGCTGGGGCCTGAAGAGCATGCGATCTGGCGGGCAATATCAAGAGAAGAGGCTGGCCCCAGAAAGGCTGCATTATCCTCGGTGGCAATATAAACAAGGCCTTCCGCGCTGTCACCATCATCAAACACCATGGCGGTGCTGAAGCGCAGGTAGCCGTTTTTCTCCCGCACATCCAGGTGCCCGAACACCTCCGGTGACACACGATAGGCCATACCCTTACACAGTGCGCCCGGCTGCCTGATCAGCGTGACGACGCGACCCGGGGCTTCCGGGGTGCCACGGTGATCATGGGAGCCCTGCCAGAAACGACGGGCCCAGCCCTCAATCGTGGCGGGGCGCTGTTCGAGGAAGGGGAAATCCACCTTATAGATAAGGGAGCCATAGCCAAACAGCCACACGGAGGAGATTCCATCGAACTGCTGGCGGCTGCGGTTGTGTTCTACGGTATCAAACGACATTATCTGCCTCTCTCACGAACGCTGGCTGAGACCATCAGGTGGCCGTTGTCGAAGCGATAAAACCGGCGATACCCGTCAGCACGATTTCCGCTGCCATGGCGGACAGGATCAGGCCGCTGATCTTGGAGAGTATATTCAGTCCGGTTTTGCCCAGGACCTTTTCAAGGTAACCGGACAGGTGCAACAACACCGCCAGGATGGCCAGTCCCGATATCAGCCCCAGCAGACCACCTGCCACTTCCGGCAGGCGGTTCAGTTCAGCACCGTAGACCAGGATGGCACCAATGGTGGCGGGGCCGATCATTACCGGGATGGCCAGGGGCACCACCGCAATATCATCGCGGTCTTCATCCGGCAGCCCGGTGGCGTGGTTGCGGGTACCGCTGGTAACCAGGCTGATGGCGGTCAGGAACAGCAGGCTGCCGGCACCGATCCGGAACGAGTTCAGGGTGATGCCGATGGCACTGAACAGCAACGGGCCGACGAAGAATAGAACCAGCCCCAGGATCAGTGCCGACACGGTTGAACGCCGGATAATCGAGCTCTTTTCCGCCGCCGGCAGCCCCCTGGTCAGGGCCAGGAACATGGTCACCACAAAGAACGGCGCCAGCAGGAACAGGAAACGAATCGTGCTGCTGATGTAGGTACTGACAAACGCTTCAAACATTCGGAATATCCGGCCAAGGGTAAAAACGGTATAGCATAGCGGCAGCATTGCCTGCTTGCCGTAAGGAAGTGAACGTATCCCGGGCTAGCGTTTTTTGACGCTGGGCTTCCTGGGTTTGCGTGGCTTTGGGGGTCTGGCAGGTCTTCCCGGCCCCGGGGGTTTACCGCGCTTTCCAGCCGGTTTTCCTGGCATTCCCCCTTTTGCATTCTTGCCACGCGCGCCCTGGGTCGGTTTGCCGGCCTTTTTACCTGTTCTTTTGCCCGTTGGCTTCCTGGTTTCGCTGCGGGTGTCCGGGCTGACCTCCGATGAAGAATCCCGGATCATGTCGAAAAGCCCCTTCAACTCCTTTTCACCCAGATCGCGCCACTCGCCAACCGGCAGTCCCTTCAGGCTGATGTTCATGATGCGCATGCGCTCAAGCTTGGTGACTTCGTAATCGAAAAACTCGCACATGCGGCGGATCTGGCGGTTCAGGCCCTGCACCAGGGTGATGCGGAACACGAAACGGGATACCTTCTCGACCTTACACCGCTTGGTGACCGTGCCCAGTATCGGAACGCCGGCGCTCATGCCCTGGACAAACTCCGCGGTCACTGGTCTGTTGACGGTCACCAGGTATTCTTTCTCATGGTTGTTGCCGGCCCGCAGGATCTTGTTCACCAGGTCGCCGTTGCTGGTAAGAAAGATCAGCCCCTGGGAGTCCTTGTCCAGGCGGCCAATGGGGAATATTCGCTCGCCATGGCTAACATGGTTGACGATGTTCCGGGGTTCCGCCGGGTCGGTGGTGCTGACCACGCCCACGGGTTTGTTCAGGGCGATAAAGATCAGGTCCTCCTCGTCCCGGGGTTCGATCAGCTCGCCGTTGACCGTGACCCTGTCCCCGGGAAGGACCTGATCACCGACCTGGGCGGCCTTGCCGTTGATGGCGACGTTGCCGTTCTCGATGTAGCGGTCTGCCTCCCGCCGGGAACACATGCCACTCTCGCTGATGTATTTGTTGAGGCGGGTCGAGTTTTTGCCGGGCATGGGGTTCCTGTTCAAGGTCGATTACTAGGCCACTTTCGGGGATACATAGCTGAAACGCTTGCGATACTGCTCCATGGTACAACCTACCGTGCGTTTGAACAGCCTTCGGAACGAACTGGCATCTTCGTAGCCCACGCTCCAGATGATACGCGCGGTCTGTTCGCGGCTGGATTCCAGCAGGTGTTTGGCCGCCTCGATCCTCAGGTGTTGCAGGTAGCCGATAGGCGTCTCCCCGGTGGCTTCCTTGAAGCGGCGCTTGAAGGTTCGGGTGCCAAGGCCAGCCACAGCGGCCACCTCATCAATGGTCAGCGCATCGGAGTAATGTTGCTCAAGCCAGGTTTGCGCCTTGCGGATGGCGTCATCCTGATGGGCCTTCTGGCTATAGAACGCCATATAAGGTGTCTGCTCCATTCGTCGGCCATCCAGCACCAGCATCTTGCTGCAGGCCAGGGCAACGGCGGGCGAGGCGAAACGCTCCACCAGGTAAATGCACAGGTCCACAAACGCGGTGGCGCCGCCGGCGCAGATGATCTGGCCGTTATCCACCAGCAGTTGGTCTTCTTCCAGCCGCAGGTGCGGGTATCGGCTACGAAACAGTGGCGCGGCCCGCCAGTGGGTAGTGGCCACCTGGTCATCCAACAGCCCTGCTTCCGCCAGCACAAAGCTGCCGGTGCAGACACTGGCCAGCACCGCCCCTCTCTCCAGCGAGTCCTGCAACCACCCGTACAACGGTCGTGAAGGTGCCAGGGTCCGCTCCAGGCGCTCAGCGCCCACGGCGGCTTCCACCGAGGATCCCACCACAATCAGGTCCGCCTCAAAGTCCCCTCGTTGGCAGGTGGGCGTCACCACAGCGCCGCTGTAACCACGCACCGGCTGGTCATCCACCGTGACCACCTGGCAGTTGAACAGAGGTTCACTCCGACCAACCGGGTTGCGACCACAGAAATTCGCCACCGTGAAGAAGTCCATGATGCCGTGAACACCCGAGGCATGGCAGTTGGGGAAGGCGATGATGGCAACGTTGAACATGATAATGGCCCTTTCAGCACTTTATATGTCAAATATGACACTCCTGCTGGCAACCCGCAAGCCCTAACCTGAACCTGTCATCAACCAACACAGGAAGAAGGACTTTCATCATGACCTCACAACTGAACGTCCAATCAGAGATCTTTCAACGCTCAACATCCCGAAGCACTTCGGACAGTGCCGGATTTTCAGCCACCCGGCTGGCCCTGCAGTTGTACGGAAGGGTTTCACCGCAGAAAGCCGGCCGGCTGGTGAACCGCATGGCTTTCAGGCCCTCCCGCCTTCCCATGCCGGTTCGCTACGAGTATTTGCTGGACAATGCCGACAGCTACACCCAGCTCCAGCACGGCGCCCGCACCATCCCGGTGTACTCCTGGGGCCAGGGCCCGGTCATCCTCGGCGTCCACGGCTGGGCCGGGGCCGGCATCCAGTTTGGCGCCTGGGTAAATCCGCTGGTGGAGGCCGGTTATCGCGTGGTGCTGTTCGATGCCCCGGCCCACGGCCGCGCCCAGGGCGAGACTACGAACCTGTTTGAAATGGCCGAAGTCACTGCAAAGGTGGCGGCCAGCGTTGGTCGGGTTCACGGAGTTCTGGCCCATTCCATTGGCTGCATCGCCGTGGCCAGGGCGATCGCCGATGGTCTTCAGCCCAACTACCTGCTCATGCTGGCACCGCCCATTAGTCTTACAGCTGTGATGGACAACCTGGGCCGGCAACTGGGGCTGAGCCGGGAGGTTCTGGCGGTACACCTGCAATTGATGGAAGAGCAATTCGGCGAATCGGTCTGGGAGCAACTGGACCTGGAAGTCCTGTCCCGGTCACTCACCCAACGTGGCCTCATCGTGATCGATGACGACGACACCTCCATCGCGCCGGACGAAAGCGAACGAGTCTACAACAACTGGGAAAACGCCAATGTATTACGCACCCGGGGGCTGGGCCACCACCGCTTGCTGTGGAGCCCCATGGTTGTGGAAACAGTGCTTCGGGATCTGGGCCGGCCGGTGGACACCGTCTGATTCAACCCGCCTGACCGTTGTGGATCCCAAGGGACCGAAGTCAACGGGACGGGCTGACGTAGACCCAGTTGGTGCCCACGTTGTCGCACACAATGATGTCCCGGTTAATTACTGAACACAGGGAAAGGTTGCCTGGCAGTTCGTCGTGATAACGGGCTTTTACCGCCAGGGTTTTCTTGTCCTGTTTGAGCAGGGTGAAGGTCTGCTCCATGCGACGGGCAAAGTCGACGCCACCGCCCTCGATGGTGTGAAAGGCATTATGGAATGCGGTGAAGCTCATGGTGTTGGCGCCCAGGCCAATATCCACCATTTTGGGAATGTATCGATCATAGGCGTCTGACAGGTAGCGCCGGACCGCTTCTTCGTCATTCCGGTTACCTTTGAACGGGCTCAGATCCAGACTGTTGTCGGGCTCCAGAACACCTTCAGCCAGTTTGCTGTTGGGCTGATTTTCAACGAGCTTATAACGGCGTTGCGGGCAGGTAATACGTTGACCTTGCAGGCGACAATCCGCCAGCCGGCCGGCGGGCTCCGAACCGTTCTCAGGCTGGGAAGATTTTTCAGGTTCTGGCTGCGGCACTTCCAGCCCCAAACGCCCGGCGGGGCGGCGCAAAAGCAACGCCTGTACCTGTGGGTCGTTGCGCTTGAAATCGGTCGGTGAGGGCAATCCCGCACCCTGCCCTTCGCTAACGACTTTGCAATAGAGCTTTTCCAGTTCGGTTTTCGCGCCTTCCATGCAGGCGTCAGCAGCAGGGGCCGCCTGGGCAGAGCCAACGTAGACGCCAAGCACGACCAGGGCCAGCCACCTAGTTGTCATCACGCTGTCCCAGTGCCAGGCGCGCCATCAGATCTTCAACCCGGCGGATGGTTTCTGCGTCCCCCTTTTTGCCGGTAAGCACCACCTGGGACCCGATGGTGGCCACATACATCAGCAGTGACAGGTCCTGTATGCGCTGGGGATCACTGCTCAGGCGCTCATACAGCTCGCAGTTCTGGTTGATTCGGGCTTCGTCCACCTCGGTCACCAGATCCGCCGCATAGTCATTACGGCGGGCATAATCCCGCACTGCCAGCTCCACCTGCAGGCGGCGGATATTACGGGAGGCGTCGGTGAGCAGCAGCTCCAGAATCTGCCGCAGCTCAGTTTCCACGTCGCCGCCTTTGGGTTTCCAGTATTGCAGTTCGTGGAGGCGGCGATCCCGCCAGCGGTCGAGAAAGCTGACCACCAGATCTTCATGGTCCTTGAAGTGCCAGTAGAAACTGCCGCGGGTAACACCGAGTTTTTTGGAGAGCGTCAGCACCCGCAAATGGCTGAAACCACCTGCGGCCACTTCCCCTGCGGCGGCATCGAGCCAGTCGTCGCGGGTCAGTTGCGCTTTTCCCGGGTTCTTTCGGCTGGGGCGGGTTGGTCGGGCGTCAGTCATTCGGGGGTCAGATCCTGCTGCTGGCTGTTTTGGAAACCTGCGGATGCATTCTACATGAACAGGGCCCGCACTTTTGAAACCGTTGACCCTGCACAAAACATACAGTAGTGTACGGACACACAATACACCAGTGTATGGAGATTTCAATAAACATCTTCATGCCGACGATCAACCCGATTCCAGTATCAAGGAGCCGCCCCATGAGTACCGCCCATTACGACCTCAACGGCGCCATTGCCGTTATCCGACTCGATAATCCGCCCGTCAATGGCCTTGGTCTTGAGCTACGACAGGGCATTGTTAACGGCATCCGCCGGGCAGAAGCTGATGATGCAGTGAAGGCCGTTGTGCTGATCGGCTCCGACCGTGCCTTCTCCGGTGGCGCCGACATCAGTGAGTTCGGCTCCTCCAAAGCCACCGCCGAGCCCAATCTGAATACCGTGATCAACTATGTGGAAAGCAGCCGCAAGCCAGTGATTGCCGCCATCAGCGGTGCCTGCATGGGCGGCGGGCTGGAACTGGCCCTGGGTTGTCATTACCGCATTGCCAAACCCGATGCCCAGATCGCCCTGCCAGAAGTGAAGCTGGGCCTGCTGCCGGGCGCCGGGGGCACACAACGCCTGCCCCGGGTGATCGGTGCTGAGCACGCCCTGAACATGATTGTGTCCGGCAGCGTGGTGCCTGCCAAACAGTTCAAAGGCAGCTCTCTGTTTGACGAGATTGTCGACGGCGAGCTGCTGGACGCCGCCATCGCCTACGCCACCAAGGTCGCCAATGAAAACCTGCCACTCAAGAAAGTACGGGATCTGAAAGCCAAGCATCCCAACCCGGAAGGCTTCTTCATGTTCACCCGCAACACCGTGGGTGCCATGGCGAAGAACTACCCGGCTCCGCTGAAGTGCGTGGAGGCGGTCAAAGCGGCGGTGACCATGCCCTTCGACAAGGGCATGGAAGTGGAGCGCGAAGCCTTCGTGACCCTGATGCAGACGCCGGAATCCCGCGCCCTGCGCCACGCGTTCTTCTCCGAGCGGCTGACCAGCAAGATTGCCGATGTGCCGTCAGACACCCCGGTTCGTGACATTCAGTCTGTCGGTGTGATTGGCGGTGGCACCATGGGCACCGGTATCAGCATCAACTTCCTCAATGCCGGCATTCCGGTCACCCTGGTAGAGATGAAACAGGAAGGTCTGGACCGTGGCGTTGAAGCCATCCGCAAAGTCTACGAAGGCCGGGTCAAGAAAGGCCGCATGAGCGAAGACGACGCCAAGGCCAAGATGGAGCTGCTCACACCATCGCTGAGCTACGACGACCTGAGTAACGTCGACCTGGTGATCGAAGCCGTGTTCGAGGAAATGGGCGTGAAGCAGTCTGTGTTCGAGAAGCTGGACGAAGTGTGCAAGCCCGGCGCTATCCTTGCCTCCAACACCTCCACCCTGGACCTCAACAAAATCGCCGGCTTCACCAAGCGCCCGGAAGACGTCATCGGCCTGCACTTCTTCAGCCCCGCCAACATCATGAAACTGCTGGAAGTGGTGCGCGGCGACAAGACCGCCAAGGACGTGCTGGCCACCGCCATGAAACTGGCCAAGGTCATCAAGAAAACTGCCGTGGTGTCCGGTGTGTGCGACGGCTTTATCGGCAACCGCATGATCAACCAGTACCAGCGCGAAGCCCTGCTGATGCTGGAAGAAGGCGCCAGCGTGCAGCAGATCGACAAGGCCATTGAGAAGTTCGGCTTTGCCATGGGCCCGCTGCGCATGGCGGACCTGGCCGGCGGTGACATCGGCTGGGCCATCCGCAAGCGTCAGTACGAAGAGAACCCGGACATGGTGAAGATGGTTGTAGCGGACCGCCTGTGCGAAATGGGCCGCTACGGCCAGAAGACCGGCGCCGGTTTCTACCGCTACGAGCCAGGCAACCGCAACGCCCTGCATGATCCGGAAGTGGACAAGGTGGTGGACGAGGTTCGCGCCGAACTGGGCATTACCCCGCGCAAGATCAGCAACCAGGAAATCGTCGAGCGCTGCGTGTATGCGCTGGTGAATGAAGGCGCGCAAATTCTGGACGAAGGCATTGCCCAGCGCGCTTCCGACATCGACATGGTGTACCTGACCGGTTACGGCTTCCCCGTCTTCCGCGGCGGCCCCATGCATTACGCCGAAGAAGTCGGGCTGCCGAACGTGGTTCGCGCCATGCAGGCCTTTACCGAAGACCGTCATACCCAACCCGGCTTCTGGAAGCCGGCAGCCTTGCTGGCCAGGCGCGCCGAGGAAGGCAAGGGTTTCGACGCTAAATAACCGGTCCACGAATTTATTCGGAGAATTATTATGTCCAATGATGTTGTCATCGTATCCACCGCCCGCACGCCCCTGGCCAAATCCTGGCGCGGCGGCCTGAACATGACCCACGGCGCCACCCTGGCCGGCCATGCCATCCAGCACGCGGTCGAGCGCTCGAAAGTCGACCCTAACGAAATCGAAGACGTACTGATGGGCTGCGCCCTGCCCGAAGGCTCCACCGGTAACGACGTCGCCCGCATGGGCGCGATCCGCGCCGGCCTGCCGGTCTCCGTGGCTGGCGCCACCATCAACCGCTTCTGCTCGTCCGGCCTACAGGCCATCGCCATGGCCGCCCACCACATTGCCGTGGACCGGGTGCCGGTGATGGTCGCTGGCGGCGTGGAATCCATCTCCACCGTGCAGGCGAACCTCAACCAGAACTACCTGATGGAGCCCTGGCTGGCCAAGAACAAGCCGGAGCTGTACTGGTCCATGCTGGATACCGCCGAAACCGTGGCCAAGCGCTACGACATCAAGAAAGAAGACATGGACGAATACGGCGTGCGCAGCCAGCAACTGGCCGCCCAGGCCCGTGAAGATGGCAAATTCGACGACGAAATCGTGCCCATTACCACCACCATGGGCGTCGCCGACAAGGCCACCGGCCAGCTCAGCAGCCAGGAAGTCACCGTCAGCCAGGACGAGGGCATCCGCCCGGACACCAATCTGGAAGGCGTCAGCAAGATCCGATCCGCGATGGAAGGCGGCGTGGTCACCGCCGGCAACGCCAGCCAGTTCTCCGACGGCGCCTCGGCCTGTGTCCTGATGGACAGCAAAATCGCCGAGCAACGCGGCGCCACTCCGCTGGGTATCTTCCGTGGCTTCGCCGTCGCTGGTTGCGAGCCCGATGAAATGGGCATTGGCCCGGTATTCGCGGTTCCCAAGCTGCTTAAACGTGCCGGTTTGACAGTAGATGACATCGGCCTGTGGGAACTCAACGAGGCCTTCGCCGTTCAGGTTCTCTACTGCCAGCGCAAACTCGGCATCCCAATGGACCGCCTGAACGTCAACGGCGGCGCCATTGCCGTCGGCCACCCCTACGGCACCACCGGCTCCCGCCTGGTCGGCCACGCCCTGATCGAGGGCAAACGCCGTGGTGTTAAGTACGTCGTCGTAACTATGTGCGTCGGTACAGGCATGGGCGCTGCCGGCTTGTTCGAAGTTGCCTAAGGCTTTGGTTGCCTGAAGCTTTGGGGGGAGCGCCTGTTGGGTAGGGTGTTCCGAAACACGCTGTGAACACGTCCGTGTGCGCTTGGGCTCCGCCATCCCTGGCTCCGCACAGTTTCGGAACACCCTACCCAACAGCCGCCCATAGCTTTGTGCAGTGGTCAGCAGTTGCAACTTTTGAATGCCGTGCCGCGACCGCTTCTTGCAATTCGCAACGGCAGGCACGCACAGACTCGAAGTGCCGGGCGGGGAGACCCTTTCAAAACTGTACGGAGCCATGGATGGCGGAGTCCAAGCGCCCCAGTGATGGGCCGAAGGAGCGTGTTTTGAAAGGGTCTCACCGCCCGGCACAACCACCAAGGCCCGCAGGCCCGGCATTAAAAACCAACAGGCAACTCAGAAGTCAAAACCGTCAACCTCAGCCACCAGACAAGAGGTGAAAAATGGACCTGAATTACACCCCAGAACAAGAGGCGTTCCGCGCTGAAGTTCGCCAGTTTCTTGATGAAAACCTGCCGGACGACATTCGCGAACGGGTACAGAAACGCCTGCGCCCGGACAAGGCGATGACCGAACGCTGGCAGAAGATTCTGTTTGATAAAGGCTGGGGTGCTTCCACCTGGCCAAAAGAATTTGGTGGAACCGGATGGGATCCGATTCAGCAGATCATCTTCGAGGAAGAATGTGCCCTTGCCGGGGCGCCCCGCCAGCTGGATTTCGGATTGCGTATGGTTGCACCCGTGATCATGACATTTGGAAGCGATGAACAGAAACAACGCTTCCTGCCGGGCATTCTCAGCGGTGAAGACTGGTGGTGCCAGGGTTATTCAGAGCCGGGCGCCGGTTCCGATCTGGCCTCGCTGCGCACATCCGCCAAGCGCGAAGGTGACCACTACATCGTCAATGGCCAGAAAACCTGGACCACCCTCGGCCAGCACGCAGACTGGATTTTCTGTCTGGTGCGCACCAGCACCGAAGGCAAACCGCAGCAAGGCATTTCGTTCCTGCTGATCGATATGAACACCTCGGGCATCGAGGTGCGCCCCATCATCATGTTGGACGGTGAGCATGAGATTAACGAGGTCTACTTCGATAACGTGCAGGTACCGGCTGAAAACCTGATCGGCGAAGAGAATCAGGGCTGGACCTACGCCAAGTTCCTGCTGGGCCATGAACGCACCGGCCTGGCCAATGTGGGGCAGTGGAAGGCGTTGATGAAGCGGCTGAAAACGGTAGCGCGGGAAGAGCAGGATGGTCAGCGACCTCTGATTGAGAATACCCGTTTCCGGGACCGGCTTGCACAGCTGGACGCAGAACTGCGTGCCCTTGAATTGACTGTCCTGCGAGTACTGACCGACAAGCGCGGGCCAGGCCCCCAGGCTTCCATCCTGAAAATCCGTGGTACCGAAATCGGCCAGCAGCTGTTTGAGATGCTGATGGAAGCCACCGGCCAGGATGCTATTGCCCATATCCCGGAAGCGCTGGAGTTGGATTATAGCGGCCCCAGGGTCGGGTCTGTGGATGCCACACCCGCCGCCGGAGACTACTTCAACATGCGCAAGCTGTCGATATTCGGCGGGTCCAACGAGATCCAGCGCAACATCATTGCCCAACTCGTGCTTGGTCTGTAACCCATTCGGCAGACTGGAAGTTTGGAGAGAAACGTTATGAATTTTGATCTGACCGAAGAACAGCAAATGCTGAACGATTCCCTGCGCCGCTTCGTGACCAACGAGTACAGTTTCGAAAAACGCGAGGCCATTATCAGCTCCGGAGCCGGCATCGACCGGGCTACCTGGGCGAATTTTGCCAGCATGGGCCTGCTTGGGTTTACCTTCCCGGAGGACTATGACGGGCTGGGTGGCAACGCCATCGACACCATGGTGGTGATGGAAAACTTCGGCCGAGGCCTGGTGGTGGAACCCTATCTGGCCACGGTAGTGCTGGCCGGAGGGCTGATCCGGGATGCCGGTAACGACGCCCAGAAGGCTGACGTACTACCGGGCATTGCCAGCGGTGAACGGCTGCTGGCCCTCGCCCACAGCGAGCCGGGCGCACGTTACAACCTCAGCCAGGTGCAAACCACCGCCCGCAAGGACGGCGATCATTTCATGATCAGTGGCCAGAAAACCGCCGTTCTGCACGGCGGCCAGGCCGACCAGCTCATTGTTTCTGCCCGCACCAGTGGTGGTATCGCTGACGAAAGCGGTCTCTCGTTGTTCCTGGTGGATGCCAAGGCCAAAGGCGTCAGAGTGGACGACTTTGCCACCCACGATGGCCACCGCACTGCCGAAATCAGCCTCAGCAACGTTGCAGTCAGTGCTGACAACCTGATTGGCACCATTGACGAGGCCTTCCCGGTCATCGAAAAAGCCATGGATCTCGGCATCGCCGCCCTATGTGCCGAGGCAGTCGGTGCCATGGAAGCGATGAACGCCACCACGCTGGAGTACATCAAGACCCGCAAGCAGTTCGGGGTGCCTATCGGCAAGTTCCAGGTGTTGCAGCACCGCATGGCGGATATGTTCATCCAAACCGAACAGGCAAAAACCATGGCCATACTCGCCGCGAGCGAGGCAGACTCTGGTGATCGGGCCTGCCGCCGGGAGGCCATTTCCATGGCCAAGACCCTGGTTGGCCAGGCCGCCCGTTATGTGGGTCAGGAAGGCGTGCAACTGCATGGCGGTATGGGGGTGACGGATGAGATGTTCGCCGCCCACCTGTTCAAGCGCCTGACCCTGATCAACCTGCTGTTCGGTGATGCTGATCACCACCTGGCACAGGTCAGCGATAACCTGCTGGCCGCCAGCGCGTAACACCTGACAAGGAGACTCCCATGAGTGTGATTCAACTCCTGAATCTGAAAGACAAAGTGGCCTTCATCACCGGTGGTTCCCGTGGCCTGGGCCTGCAGATGGCCGAAGCCCTGGGCGAGCTGGGGGCCAGAATCGCCATCAGCGCCCGCAAGCAGCACGAGCTAGATGATGCCAAGGCGCATCTGGAAACTCAGGGCGTTGAAGTGGTGACCATTGCTGCTGACCTGTCCGATCTGGAGGGCATTCCCGCCGTGGTGGATCAGGTGGTCAGCCAGCTCGGCGATATCGACATCCTGGTCAACAACGCCGGTGCCACCTGGGGTGCGCCCGCGGAAGACTACCCAGCGGAAGGCTGGATGAAGGTGATGAACCTGAACGTGAACGCCGCCTTCTTCCTGACCCAGACCGTGGGCAAGCGCTGCATGATTCCCCGCAACACCGGCAAGGTCATCAACATCGCCTCCATTGCGGGCCTGTCCGGCAACCCGGAAGGTATGAAGACCATCGCCTACAACACCAGCAAGGGCGCCATGGTGAACTTCACCCGCGCGCTGGCGTCCGAATGGGGCCATCACAACATCAACGTAAATGCCCTTTGCCCGGGCTTCTTCCCGTCGAAGATGTCCCAGGGGTTGCTGGATGCCCAGGGTGAGAAAATGCTGGAGCGCATTCCGCTGAATCGCTTCGGTGGCGAGGAAGACCTCAAGGGTGCCGCCGTGCTGCTGGCCTCCGAGGCGGGGCGGCACATTACCGGGCAATGCCTGGCAGTCGATGGCGGTACGCTGGTCAGTTAAGCGCGTTCGTTTAACCCGTTAAAGGCACTGACTGACCTGTTCCGGGTCCAGGTTGCCACCGGTAATGATCAGAACCGTGGCCCTGTCCGGAGCAGGCGGAATCTGTTTTTCCAGTAGCGCCGCCAGGCCAACACTGGCACCCGGCTCCACATAAAGCCTGGCTTCGGTCAGCAGCCGGCGTGTGGCTTCCCGTATGCCCGCTTCGGTAACCGTCACAATCCGGTCCACCACCTGGCGGGAAGCGGCGTAAGTGCAATCCCCCACCACCGCTGGTGCCAGGCTGGCGGCCCAGGTATCCACCGAGTCAAGGCTGGCACCCGCATCCTGCTTTTGCC
Organism: Marinobacter iranensis; assembly: GCF_029207565.1. GTDB lineage: Bacteria > Pseudomonadota > Gammaproteobacteria > Pseudomonadales > Oleiphilaceae > Marinobacter > Marinobacter iranensis. The sequence goes on from NZ_JANCMW010000011.1 coordinate 153,722, forward strand.
AGGCATTGAACATGGTGGCCGCGCCTTCCGGCTCCACACCGATCAGTTCCACCTCCGGCCGCTGCGCCTTGATGGCCAGCCCGAGCCCGGAAATCAACCCGCCACCGCCAATAGGACACAGCACCCGATCCACATCCGGCTGCTGACGCAGCAATTCTAGGCCAACCGTGCCCTGCCCGGCCATGATGCGGACATCGTTGTAAGGGTGGACCAGGGTCAGCTCTTTCTCATCCCGCAATTCGTGACACAGGGCCACCGCTTGCTGGATAGTGCCCTGAACAATGACCTCGGCACCCAGCGCCCGGGTACGGCGAATCTTCAGCGGGCTGGAACCCTCGGGCATCACCACCGTGAGCGGCACATCCCGCATGGCCGCCGCCCAGGCCAGGGCGATGGCGTGATTGCCTGCTGACACCGTCACCAGTCCGGCCTTGAGTTCGTCAGCACTGGCGGTCAGCAGCCAGTTCAGCGCGCCACGGGCCTTGAAGCTTCCGGTGCGCTGAAGGCTCTCGCACTTCAGGCCAAGGGGCTGGCCCATGGTGGCGTCCAGGTCAGGCGCATTCAACAGTGGTGTTTCGCCCAATTGTGGTCGAATGCGCTGTTCCGCTGCCAGAATTCCGGATTGGTCAGGAAGGGTTGGTTTGGTCATGGCGCGCGCTCCTGTTGTTCCCGTATGCAAACCATGGTGCAGGAACGACTGGTTATCAAGAAACATCGACCAACCGGAATCGGATCCACGAACACACATTTTGCTTAATGCCCAAATTGGGTATAAAGTTACCCAAATTAGGTATTAACCTGAATAAGCTCGATAAACACAGGTGGCCCTCAATGTCGTCAAACTTCAGCCTTGCGAATGCCTTGTTTTCAGGCACCCGACAAAAAGTGCTTGGCCTCCTATTCATGCAGCCCGATCACGACTTCTCACTAGCCGAATTGATCGAACGGGCAAGGGCCGGCTCCGGGGCAGTTCAACGGGAAATAGGTCGATTCGTGGACAGCGGGTTGGTCACTGTCGAGGTCAAGGGGCGACAGAAGCGCTATAGAGCCAATCAGGACGCGCCTATCTTTCCGGAATTGTGCTCTCTGGTTACAAAAACCCTTGGGCCGGCTCAAGTGATTAAGGATGCCCTGAGTGCCATCGACAATAAAATCGACGTGGCACTGGTCTATGGTTCGGTTGCCAAGAATACTGATCGGGCGGATAGTGACATCGACCTTATGCTGGTGTCTGACACATTAACCCTCGAAGATGTGTTTACAGCAGTGGAGCCCGTGGAGCACGAGCTATCGCGACCCGTGAACCCCACACTTTACACTCGGCAAGAATTTAATAAGCGCCGAGCCAACGATAATCCGTTTATCAGAAAGGTACTGAATGGACCGTACCTGCTATTGAAGGGAGTCATTGATGAACAAGGAAGCTCTAGAGAATCTGGTCAACATTCGCAAACTTCATCACGAAGTAGCTGATGCCCGCGAGGTAACTGGCCTAATCCAATCCGGTAGCATCCGATTGCAAGACGCACAACTGGAATCACTCAGCCTGGAAAGCCGCTTTGATCTGACTTATAACGCCGCTCATGCGCTGTCACTCGCTGCACTGCGCCATCTCGGATATCGCTCTGACAACCGATACCTTGTTTTTCAATGTCTGCAGCACACACTGGACCTTCCATCCGCGAAATGGCGCATTCTTGATCAGGCCCATCGCAAACGAAATCTGGCGGAATACGAGGGCTTCATTGACGTAGACGAAAGCCTTGTTGCCAGCCTTGTCCGGGTCTGTGAGGACGTCAAGGTGGCAGTTAAAGAGCTGACGGAGAATGGCAGATAGCCTATCTCTACCCAATATGGGTCGATAAATGCCCATATTGGGTAGCTTTCAGTAAACGACTTATAGTGCCGGCGCTGCCTCGCCTACCCCTTCGCCCTCCGGCTCACATACATACTGCCCCGCATCAAACCGCTTTGTCTGCTGGCGGAACTGCCAGGTGAAGCCCGGCCACAGCGTGGTGTTCTTGCCATTCTCGTTCACGTACCAGCTCTTGCACCCGGTCTGCCAGACGGAGTCGCCGAGTTTGGCGTGGATGGAAGCGTTGTATTGGCTTAGGGCGTCTTCCCTCACTTCCACGCTCTTCCAGCCGTGTTTTTCCATCTTCTTTAAGGCATCCACCATGTACTGGATCTGGCTTTCGATCATGTACACCATGGAGCTGTGGCCCAGACCGGTGTTGGGTCCCATCAGCATGAAGAAGTTGGGGAAGCCGGCGATAGCGCTGCCCTTGTAGGCTTCGGCGCCGTCTTTCCAGGCCTCCAGCAAGTCCTGGCTGTTGCGGCCGTGCACCATGCCTGCGGGGATCGGGTCCTGGGCCTTGAAGCCGGTGCCGTAGATGATGCAGTCCACTTCCCGCTCGTTGCCGTTGTTGTCCACGATGACGTTACCGCGCACTTCGCGAATGCCGTCGGTGAGCACGTCCACGTTGTCCTGTGCCAGGGCCGGGTAATAGTTGTTGGAGATCAGTACCCGCTTGCAGCCGAAATGGAAATCCGGGGTGACTTTCCGGCGCAGTTCCTTGTCCTTGATCTGGTTGCGGATGTGGCGACGGGCCTGCAGCTCACCGAGCTTGAGGATACGTGGGTTGCCTACAAAGCCCAGCACCCGGGCTTCCAGCATCCAGTAGATGCTCTGGCGGAAGGCATTCAGGGTCTGTGGGAATTTGCGGAACAGCATCCTTTCCAGCGGGCGGATCTCGCGGTCCGGTTTGGGGACAATCCATGGCGGGGTGCGCTGGTACAGGTCCAGGTGAGCTGCGTCTTTGGCCACTTCCGGGACGAACTGGATGGCTGAGGCGCCGGTACCGATCACAGCAACCCGCTTACCTTTGAAGTCGTAGCTGTGGTCCCAGTCCTGGGAGTGAAAGCTTTTGCCGGTGAAGGTGTCAATGCCTTTGATGTTGGGGTACGCCGGTGTGCTGAGGCCGCCCATGCCAGAGACGACAATATCGGCCTTGAAGGAGCTGAATTCGGGCAGGTCCCTGTCTTTACGGTTAAGTTTGTCGCCCGGGTTCAGGCCTTTGTGTCGCATGTAGGCCCAGAGCTTGGGGCTGTCGCAGGTTTCGACGGTCCAGCTTTGGGTCTTTTCGTCGAATCGGGCGCCGGCCACGTGGGTGTTCAGGCGCACGTGTTTCATCAGGTCGTATTTTTCGGCGCAGCCTCGCAGGTAGGCCTGGATTTCTTTCTGCTGGGCGAACATTCTGCTCCAGTTTGGGTTCTGTTCGAACGAGAAGGAGTAGAGGGCAGACTGTACGTCACAGGCACAGCCTGGGTAGTGGTTTTCGTGCCAGGTGCCGCCGACGTCGTCGCTCTGTTCCAGGATGACGAAGTTGTCGTATCCGGCTTCTTTGAGTTTGATGCCCATGCCGAGGCCGGAGAATCCGGTGCCGATTATGGCGATTTGTGCGTTCTGACTCATGCTGCTACCTCGTTGTTCGCTAGCCATTCGGCCTTGCCTGTTATTGTGTGTTTCGCCATGATGTCTGGCAGTATACACATGTATACATTGCGAAGTAGACATCTGTATACTTCCATCCAGACTAATCTGGCTGATTGGCCTCGTTTGATAAGCAACTGTCCTCCAGATCAAACTTGGGGGCGGGGGCAATTGGGAAGGCTTTTCCGAAACACGCTCAAGCACATCCATGTGGCGCTTGAGCTCCGCCATCCATGGCTCCGCACAGTTTCGGAAAAGCCTCCCCAATTACCCTTCTAACCAAGGTGATACTTCATGAAAGTTTTGACGGGTGGAAAGCTGAAGCTGGTACAAGCAGCGCTACGCTTGATCACCGAGAGTCGAAGTCTCACTTCTCTCGGCCTACGGGAACTGGCCCGCGAGGCCGGGCTGAACCCGAATACTTTTTACCGTCACTTCAGGAATCTGGACGAATTCGGGTTACAGGTTCTGGGCTATATCGCAGAAGACATGAAGTCAGGGGTGCGTGAATTGCGGCGGATGGCGGAGTCGTCGGAGCAGGCGTCCCATGACACGGTGACGTTTGTGTACCACTATTTTCTGGCCAATCCGGCGGCGACTACGGTGGCGGTAAGGGAGCTCCATGGGCCGTCGCCATTGTTGAGAAGAGCCCTTGAAGCCCAGCTGGACGCCAGCGCCAGGGAGATGGCGGAGGATATTATTGACCGGCAGTTGGTCAGTGCCGTGCCGCCGGAGACGATTCACGAAATTTCACGTATGACCATTCGCTATATTCTGTTCCGGGCCATGGATTACATCGAGAAACCGGCACAGCGGGAAACCATTCAGCAGGAAACCGAGCGTTTTATTAATCGGCAATTCCGGGGTGCGATGCTGGACCGTCTTTCCCAGTCCGAGATTGAGGGTTTATTGAGCTGACCGTTCTGGGCCAATTGAGAAATCCCGGAAAGCGCGGTTCAACTCAATTGACCAGGAGCACCTGGCATAAACACGCCAGGAGCTTCAGCAATACTGCGTCGTTTCCAGGCCACACCGGGCAAATCTGTTAACTTACACTAGTATGTAGGTATCCAGACAACTGGTTCATCGGGCAATCCGGAGGACGTAACAACAATGAAGATCGGTATTCCCAGGGAAATTTTCAAGGATGAGCGGCGGGTGGCAGCCACGCCACCTTCTGTTCACAAACTCATTGGTCTTGGTTACGAGGTAGTGGTTGAAGGCGGTGCTGGCGAAGCCGCTAATTACTCGGACGAAGCCTACGAAAAAGTGGGCGCGGCCATAGCGTCCGACACCACATCACTGTGGCAGGACGCGGATTTTATCCTCAAAGTCCGCGCGCCGATGAAGAACCCTTCCCTTAAAAAGCACGAAGTGGATCTGATGAAGGAGGGGGCGTTCCTGGTCAGTTATATCTGGCCGGCGCAGAATCCGGAGCTGCTGGAGAAGCTGGCAGCGAAGAAGATTACCTCGTTCGCCATCGACGCCCTTCCCCGTATCAGCCGTGCCCAGAAGATGGACGCTCTCAGCGCCATGGCGAATATTGCCGGCTACCGGGCGGTAATTGAGGCGGCCAACAATTTCGGGCGTTTCTTTACCGGGCAGGTAACGGCGGCCGGCAAGGTCCCCCCGGCGAAGATCATGGTGATCGGTGCCGGTGTGGCTGGCCTGGCGGCGATTGGCGCCGCCAACAGCATGGGCGCCATCGTGCGGGCGTTTGATACCCGCCTGGAGGTGAAGGAGCAGGTCGAGAGCATGGGCGCCGAGTTCCTGGTGCTGGATTTCGACGACGAGGATGGCAGCGGCAGCGGCGGCTACGCCAAGCAGATGAGCGACGAGTTTATCAAGGCGGAAATGGCGCTGTTTGCGGAGCAGGCGGAGGAGGTGGATATCATCATCACCACCGCGCTGATTCCCGGCAAGCCCGCGCCGAAACTGATTACCGCCGACATGGTGAAATCCATGAAACCCGGCAGCGTGATTGTCGACCTGGCGTCCGAGCGCGGCGGTAACTGTGAGCTGACGGAGCCAGGCAAGGTGGCCCATCACCATGGCGTGACGCTGATCGGCTACACCGACCTGCCCAGCCGCATGGCCAAGGTAGCCAGCGACCTCTACGCCACCAACCTGGTTCACCTGCTCACGGAGCTGACTCCGGAGAAGGACGGCCAGCCCCAGGTCAACATGGAGGACGACGTCATCCGTGGCCTGACGGTTGTGCGAGAGGCCGAGGTTACCTGGCCGCCACCCCAGCCGGAAGCGCCGGTCAGTCCCAAACCGGCGCCAGGCACGGAAGAGCCCTCGGCTGAAGACAAAGCCGCAGCAAAGAAAGAAGCCGAGCGCCGCAGCCTGATTGGCAAGGGCGCCCTGCTGGTGGTAACGGCACTGGCGCTCTACGGCGTTGGCGCCCACGCGCCGGAAAGCTTCCTGCAACACTTTACGGTGTTTGTACTGGCCTGCTTTATCGGCTGGCAGGTGATCTGGAACGTGACACCGTCCCTGCATACGCCCTTAATGAGCGTGACCAACGCCATCAGTGGCATCATTGTGATCGGTGCCATTCTGCATCTGGCCCAGGCGGAGAACCTTGCCGTCGGTATCATGGCCTTTGTCGCGGTGCTGATTGCCAGCATCAACGTGGGAGGTGGCTTTCGGGTCACCCATCGCATGCTCAAAATGTTTCGCAGGTAGGAGGCGCCCGACATGAGTACAGGACTGGTGAGCGTGGCCTACGTGGTCGCAAGTATCTGCTTTATCCTCAGCCTGGGTGGCCTTAGCCACCAGGAATCGGCACGGCGCGGTAACCTCTACGGCGTGGCTGGCATCATCATCGCGGTGGGGGCCACCCTCGCCAGCGTGGGTGATGGCGGCATCATCGCCATTGTGATTGCAGTGCTGCTCGGTGCCGGTATTGGTATCCCCATCGCCAACAAGGTGGAAATGACCCAGATGCCGCAGCTTGTAGCCCTGCTGCACAGTTTCGTGGGTCTGGCAGCGGTGCTGGTGGGCTTTTCCGGCTATATAGAGCCGCTGGTCGCAACGACCGGAGCCGAGCACACCATCAAGCTGGTGGAGGTGTTTGTGGGTATCTTCATCGGTGCGGTGACCTTCACCGGGTCGCTGGTGGCCTGCGGTAAACTGGATGGCCGCATCGACAGCAAGGCTCTGACCCTACCCGGCCGACACCTGATGAACCTGGTGGCGATTATCGCCTGTGTGTTGCTGGGGGCCTGGTTCCTGGGTACCGACAACATGGCACTCGGGCTGATCTCCCTTGTCATCATGACAGCCATTGCCTCGGTGCTTGGTATCCACCTGATCATGGCTATCGGCGGTGCCGACATGCCGGTGGTGGTCTCCATGCTCAACAGCTACTCAGGATGGGCAGCGGCCTCCATCGGTTTCATGCTGGGCAACGACCTGCTCATTGTTACCGGCGCACTGGTCGGCAGCAGCGGTGCTATCCTCAGCTACATCATGTGCAAGGCCATGAACCGCTCGTTCATTAGCGTGATTCTCGGCGGCTTTGGCCAGACGACCAGCAGTTCAAGCACTACGGACTCTGACCAGACCGTCTACGAATCCAGCGCGGATGATGTGTGCGAGGAACTGCGCAACGCCGATTCAGTGATCATCGTGCCAGGTTACGGCATGGCGGTAGCCCAAGCCCAGAACGGCGTCAGCGAGATGACCAAAATACTGCGGGAACGGGGAGTGAACGTACGCTTTGGCATCCACCCCGTGGCCGGTCGTTTGCCCGGGCACATGAACGTTCTGCTGGCGGAAGCCCACGTACCCTACGACATCGTGCTGGAAATGGACGAGATCAACGCCGATTTCCCGGAAACCGACGTGGTTCTGGTCATCGGTGCCAATGATACCGTGAACCCGGCCGCCGCGGAGGATCCGGGCAGCCCCATCGCTGGCATGCCGGTGCTGGAAGTGTGGAAAGCCCGCCAGGTGGTTGTTCTCAAACGGGGCATGGCCACCGGTTATTCCGGTGTGGAGAACCCGCTGTTCTTCAAGGACAACACCCGCATGCTATTCGGTGACGCCAAGGAAAGCATCGACAAACTGGTAGGGGGACTACGGGGCTGATCGATCAGGCCTCAGCCTCTTTTGCAAAGAACCGTTCGATTTGCCGGGACTGGCTCTGGCCGTCCCGGTAGCCCAGTGCGATCAATTCGCGGCAGAAGCGCTTGTCAAACAGCAGGAAGCTGGCGAGGTTAGCATTGGAGAACGGCGCCGAGTCCGATGCGCCGGTAAGCCGGCGCAGTACCAGCGGCATGCCATCAATGTACTTCATGGCCAGTTCGTTGATGGGTTCGGAGGGAGAGATTTCCAGGATATCCACCGGGTTCAGGTCAAGCCCGGACTCCTTCAGCCGTTTTTCCGGGATCAATTCCAGCAGTTGATTGATCAGCCGCGAGCGGTCGATGTCATAATCCAGCGTGTCCAGGAACATGCCGTTAAATACGTGCGCCAATACCTGGGTCAGTGTCGGCATGCCAGGCTTGTCAGGGCGTTTTGGCGGGCACATGGCATTGGCGCTGACGCCAATCACCAATACCTTGCGGGCCCCCAGCCGCAACGCCGGGCTGATATGAGCCATTTGCCGGGTAACGCCGTCACCGAAATACTCTCGATTGATTTTCACCGGCCTGAACAGTGTGGGAATCGCAGCGGACGCCATGATGTGATCCACTGACAGTTCCGTGCGGGTGCCACTGCGCTGGCCCACCGACCAGCCTTCCAGCCCCTCGGCGCCCTCAAAGAAACAGATATTCTGGCCCGTGGCATAACCACAGGCGTTCAGACCCACTGCGTCGATGTGGCCCTCGCGGATTGTCTGCCGAATACTCTGAAGGTCAATTTCCTGTTCCAACAGGTCACGCAGCGGTGAATTGTCCAGAAAGGACACCGGTCCGCTCTCGATGGGCCGGCTGATCATCTTGCGGGCGATGGCGCTGAAACCGCGCATCAGGCTGAACGTATCGGCCCGGAACACCCGCTCCATGCTCAGTTCCGACCAGACCTTCTCCAGATGATCAATGTTATGCCGGAAAAGCCCGCGATTACCGGCCACTGCCATGGCATTAATAGCACCAGAGGAGGTACCGACAATGACATTGAAGGGGTGGCTCCAGTCTGGATACATATCGGCAATGGCACGTAGCACTCCTACCTGATAGGCCGCCCGCGCGCCTCCACCGGTGAGAATCACACCTTTCTTTGTCATGACGGGCTTCCGTGGTAGACCAGTACTCGCTATCAAGCCTGCTTGATCTTACGCCGGCGTTTTCCGGCAAACGGGTTGTTAAAGCTGGAATCCTGCCCCTGCAATTTGGCCTCGGGATGGTTCTTGGCCATCAGTTCCTTGACCTTGGGAATATGATCCTTCGGCGCATCCACCATGATCAGGTACTTACCTGCCTCGATGTCCTGATGGAACGGCTCAAGGCGATAGTTTTCACTCTGGATACCACCAAAGCCACCTACCCAGGCCCCGGCGACAACGACAAAGATAAACAGGGCAATCCAGGCGGCTGCGGGCATTGCCAACACCTCCAGTAATGCCATGGGAACGATAAAGGCCAGCGCCAGCACAAAACCGGTTATGGCACCACGTTCGACGTATCTGGGCAGATCCGTACGATCCAGAATGGAAGCGGTGTGTAGCTGATGGGTGTACAGGCCGGCCTCGTCCTTGCTGACGATGTGAAAACGCCAGTCAGTGACTTCATGCTCGTGAAGGTCGTCGGAGATCTCTTTTGCGCTGTCAATCGAAGATACCAGATAGAATAACCGTATCATGGTGCTTCTCCTCTTCCGCCAATAAATGAGGCGTTCTTCCTATAACAATCTAGTTCAAAATCTCCAATTTTACGTAGTTTGGCCGCAATCCACTCCGGGCCTCAGCCCCCGAGGTTGCGAATAAGCATGATCGGGCCAATTAATGAAATCCCCCAGGCAAACAGGGCAAGCAGGCCATCCTTGGAAATCATCGCCAGGCCAAAGGCCATAAGGGCCACGCCGGCAATGCTCGCGCTGAACGGCACAATCTCTGTTGCAGGCATCACTCCGGCAATCACCATGCAACCCAGGGCCATCACATACAGCCCGGGCCCTTTCACGAGCAGGGTGAGCCGAGGGCGTATCAGGCGGTCGATCACCCGGGCAGGCCGGCGCAACCACTTTAACCCCTGCAAAAGCCTTTGCCGGGGTATCTCACGCTTCACAATCCATCCCGGCAACCAGAAGTGATTCCTGCCCAGCAGTACCTGCCCCAGCGTTAACAGCGTAAGCAGCCCCATGAGGGTTGGCATTCCGGGCAGTCCACTCAGGGGAGTAACCAGGATAATCCCGACAAGAAGCACCATGGGGCCGAACGTCCGCCGGCCTACGGAATCCATCATTTCCCCGATGGAAACGAAAGCACGATTTTCAGCCCCGGCTTCAATCCGGTCCAGCAACTGCTCAATGTTGGCTGGATCGCCCTGGTCTTCCATTGGTTCCTGGCTCTGGATAGATGGCACCTATTCGGTGGTGTTATAGACGTAGGATGATACCGTTCCATCCTGGTTGAATCGTACCACCAGATCCGTTGTTTCCGCCTCACCAAAGGCGGACCAGCGATACTTGCCGTATGTCCAGGTACGCTCGCCGTCTTCGATACCGGTGCGCCAGGGTTCCCCGAACATGTCCTGGATGTCGGCCCGGGTGGTTTCACCGATTTCAATCTGATCAACGTTGTGGGTGGCGAAGTCCTTGCCGACGGTGGCGCAGCCGGCAAAGGTCAACACCAGGGCGAGCAGAACAAAGGTGGAAAAGGACTTAGCAGACTTCATGATGTATCCCTTCTGTTGAGAACAAGTACATCAATCATACGGGTTTTGAAACAAGGTTAAATTACATCACGGACAGACACAAAAAAGCCCCGGTGCAAGCCGGGGCTATCGTCAACGCCTCACTGCCTCAATAGAGTTTCGCCAGCGATTTCTTCGCAAAGGGCTCTACCTCACCAATACGGCCTTCCTTCACTTTTACCAGCCATTCCGGGTCCTGCAGCAGGGCACGGCCTACGGCGATAAGCTCGAACTCGTTGTTGTTCATACGCTCAACCAGTTCGTCGATACCGGACTGCTCTACTGCTTCCTTCTTGCTGGCAAAGGTGCCACTGATGAAGTCTTCAGTCAGGCCCACACTGCCTACAGACATGGTCGGTTTGCCGGACAGCTTCTGGGTCCAGCCCGCCAGGTTGAGGTCGGAACCCTCGAATTCCGGCTCCCAGAAGCGACGGGTGGAGGCGTGGAAAATATCAACACCGGCTTCCACCAGGGGCTTGAGGAACTGATCCAGCTCCTCCGGGGTATTCACCAGCTTCGCTTCGTAATCCTGCTGCTTCCACTGCGAGAACCGCAGCATGATCGGGAAATCCGGGCCCACGCGGTGGCGCACTGCCTCCACGATCTCCACCACAAAGCGCAGGCGGTTTTTCATGCTGCCGCCGTATTCGTCGTCACGCTGGTTGGTGCCTTCCCACAGGAACTGGTCCAGCAGATAACCGTGGGCACCGTGAATCTCGACACCATCGAATCCCAGGGCCTTGGCATCCTGCGCGGCATCGGCAAAAGCCGTGATCACATCTTCAATGTCTTCCTTACTCATGGCCTTGCCGTTGGGCCTACCCGGAGCAAACAGGCCAGAGGGGCTGTAACCGGGCACTTTGGGATCTGGTTCCGTGCCTTCCTTGCGCACCGCACCTACGTGCCACAGCTGGGGAAAGATGGCGCCTCCAGCTTCATGAACCGCATCGACAACGTCTTTCCAGCCGGAAAGCGCCTGGTCGCCATGGAAAAAGGGCACGTTCGGGTAACCGTTGGCGCCGGGGTGGTTTACCGTGGTGCCTTCGGTAATCAATAGCCCTACGCCACCTTCAGCGCGGCGGCAATAATAGTCCACCACTTCCCGGCCCGGGGCATTACCCGGGGAGAAATTACGGGTCATCGGGGCCATCGCCACGCGATTGCGCAGGGTCAGGTTATGGATTTCAAAAGGCTCAAACAGGGGGCCAAGGTTCATGCTCATGGTAGATCGCAACCTCACTAATCTGGTTTCTTTAAGCAACCTTATTAAATCTGGTTTTAAAATGCAACCCTATTAGGTACACTGGCAACCATGGCCAGAAAACGTTTTGATGATTCCAGTTGCTCCGTCGCCCGTGCCCTGAATGAAGTGGGGGACTGGTGGTCCCTGCTTGTGGTGTTGCATGCCATGTATGGCACCCGCCGCTTTGTGGACTTCCAGCAGGAACTGGGCATTGCCCGCAACATCCTCTGCGACCGATTGTCGCGGTTGGTGGACAACGAGGTACTGAAAAAAGTGGAAGTGGGCGAGCATGGCTCACGGTTCGAATACCGCCTGACCGAGAAAGGCCGTGACCTTTTCCCCATCGTGATTGCCCTGCGCCAGTGGGGCGATAAGTGGAACCCGGCACCGAACCAGGAACCCCTGGATCTGCGGGACCGCGAAACCGGGCGAACCATTCGCCAGGTGGAGGTTCAGGATGCCAACGGCAATCCGCTTACGGTTCGTGATGTGTTTGTGCCAGAGGGCGATGGCATCAGCCGGCGTAAAACCACTGACAGCAAAAAGACGGTTGGTTGAGTCCAATCCTTACTAAAAGCGGGGCCCAAGAAGGGCCCCGCTTTTTGCAGGATTATGCCTGATTACGCGCTTTCGCGCTGGGGCGAGCGCCTTGCCTGACCACCGTTGCCATTCTGGCTACGGCCGCCACTGCGACCACCCGGCTTGCCACCAAAGCTGCGGCCATTACCGGTCGGCTTGCCATTGCCACCACCGTTACCGTTGCGATTGCGGGCACGGCTTGGGTCCGGCTTGCCCTTGGGCTTCAGCGGCAGGTTGTTGGTCGGTTCGAAGCCTTCCACCGATTTACGCGGCAGCTGCTTCTTAAGCAGTCTTTCGATACCCGCCAGCATCGAACCCTCATCGGCACTGACCAGCGACAATGCATGGCCGCTCTCACCAGCACGACCGGTACGGCCGATACGGTGAACGTAGTCTTCCGGCACATTCGGCAGCTCGAAGTTCACCACCTGGGGCAGCTGTTTGATGTCCAGGCCACGGGCCGCGATATCGGTAGCCACCAGCACGCGGACTTCACCCTGTTTGAAATCGGCCAGGGCACGGGTACGGGCACCCTGTGACTTGTTGCCATGGATTGCTGCAGCAGTAATACCGTCACGCTCCAGCTTCTGGGTCAGGCGGTTGGCGCCATGTTTGGTACGGGTAAACACCAGCACCTGCTCCCAGGCGTTATCACGCACCAGCTTGCTCAGCAGGGCGGTTTTCTGGCTCTGGTCTACCGGGTAGACAGACTGAACGATGCTCTCGGCAGCCGTATTACGGGCCGCGACTTCCACCTGAACCGGGTTATCCAGCAAGCCCTCTGCCAGCGTACGGATTTCTTTGGAGAAGGTAGCTGAGAACAGCAGGTTCTGACGCTTGGCCGGCAACAGCGCAAGAATCTTGCGGATGTCGCGAATGAAGCCCATGTCCAGCATGCGGTCAGCTTCGTCCAGCACCAGGATTTCCACTTCGTTGAAGCGCACTGCGTTCTGCTGGTACAGGTCCATCAAACGGCCGGGTGTGGCCACCAGCACGTCCAGGCCCTTGCGCAGCTTCATCATCTGCGGATTGATTTTTACGCCACCAAACACCACGGCGGACTTGGTAGGCATGTACTTGCTGTACAGCGCCACACTGTCGTGAACCTGGGCCGCCAGCTCGCGGGTGGGCGCCAGGATCAGAACACGCGGGCCCTTGCCGGTGCGGGGGTTCTCCGCCAGGCGCTGCAGCAATGGCAGGGTGAACCCTGCGGTCTTACCGGTGCCCGTCTGGGCAGCCGCCATCACGTCCCTGCCTGAAAGTACGGCGGGAATGGCCTTGGCCTGGATGGGTGATGGGGTTTCGTAACCCTGGTCGGTAGTGGCACGGACCAGTTGCTCGGACAAACCGAGTGAAGAAAAACTCATATTGGATCAACTCTTGATTATTCTGCCTCCACGAACACCGTTCTCGGCGAATGCGGGCAGATGCCATGAAAATTCATGGAATAAAAGACGACTACAGTCACTCACCGTTAACGGGGTGACGTCCTCTGACAGGTCGTATGGAGGTTCGCACGGGGCTTGATGCCTTAAACTGCGGAAATCCCTAGAGGCAGGATGCTGGGCACACTAACAGAGTGATCCGGGAATAGCTATAAGGAACTTTCCCGGGTAGGCATCTTTGACGCGGTCCCCGGTCGGGGATAACCCTGCCAATTCAGGCAGGGTTATCAGACCGTCATTAACGCACACCATCCCGGCGTAACGCAGCCGGCGTGTACTCGCGGGAGCGACGTTCGGTGCCGTACAGGTATGGCTCGTCTTCCTCGTTGGTCAGCCCCATAATCAGATAGCGCCCTGACAACAGGTCATACAGGGTTTCAAAGGCATAGGCCGGAATGTTGGCATCATAAATTTGCATCGCGTGCGCTTCCGCAACACGCCACAGGTTGCCACGTCCATCGTAGTGATCCACCGCTGCAATCTGCCAGGTATCCTCATCAATGTAGAAGTCCCGCTTGCCGTAGACATGCCGCTCACCATCCTTGAGTGTTGCTGTTACATGCCAGACCCGGTGCAGCTCATAACGTGTGAGGCTCTGGTCAATATGGCCCGGCTTTATGATGTCCTCATAGCTCAGGCTCTCATTGGTCAAGCGATAGGAATTATACGGAATGTATAGTTCTTTCTTGCCTTTGAGTTCCCAGTTGTAACGGTCTGGCGCGCCATTGTAGAGATCCAGATTATCGGACGTTCGCTGACCATCCGCTGCGGTACCCGGCCCGTCGTACGCCACATTGGGTGCACGGCGAACACGACGCTGCCCCGAGTTATACAACCATGCGCGACGCGGCTCCTTAACCTGGTTGATGGTCTCGTGCACCAGCAGTACGTTACCGGCGAGGCGTGACGGTGCGGTGATGGCCTGCTTGAAATAGAACATCACGTTGGGATCTTCGCTCGGATCGAAATCCTCCAGCGCCACCCGCTCAGTAAACGATTCGGTGAACCTGACCGGGCTGAAATCGCCGTTTGGCTGCGGGGTCACTTGTGCCACATTACGGGTAAAGGAACCACCGCGGTAGCGGGTAATATGGTTGAAGATTACCTCAAGACCATTTTGGGGGATCGGAAACGGGGTCGCTGTCTTATAGTTCTTCAGACCGTTCCCGCTTTCCACCAGCCCTACTTCGGTCGCGTTGGCCCTGGTCTTCTCCAGCACCTCGGCAGGATAGGTCGCCGTTCTCCGGGTCTGGTAGACCGGCATAAAATAATCGTCGTACGTCTTGATCATCGCAATCTGGCCAGGCGTCAGATTATCCGCATACTGGTCAACGTTGCTCTGATCGATACGGAACAGCTCTTTGTCATTGGGAAACGGGTCCACATATCGCCCATCACCCTTATAACCGGCCGGCGCCTTGCTTAGCCCTCCGTCCCACGCAGGGATTTCATCGCCATTACCAGCCATTTCCGCACCCACCGGCGTCAGTGTGTCACCCAGCTTGGCGGCCTCCTGGGCCGACACTGCCGCACTCGCTGACGCGGAATACAACATCGAAACGGCTAATGCGCTGTAAAGCAGGTTTTTTCGGTTAATCATTGATTACTCCTCGATTTTCAGACAATGGTTCAGAAGGAATAGGACACTGAGGCCGACACAAAATCCCGGTCATTGATGACGTTATAATCACCACCGAAATAATTGGTGTAACTCAGGTTGGCTTTGTAAGCATTTTGATAAGTGGCTTCGACGGCGACACCAACAGATTTGTTGCCTTCGTTGAAGTTGCCACCTGGATCCGGCGCGTAGCCCTTTACGTCGTGAGAGAGGAAAAGCCGCGGCCGCAGGTTCACACCGGCCACAGCGTCGGGGTAATCCCAGACAAACAGTGTGCGGTAGCCCCAGGAGAAGGACGTGGTAAAACCATCTCCACCGCAATTGCTGGCATTGATATTCAACCGCGGATCACTGTCGGTGCCCTGACTGCAAAAATCACCGGTGAAGCTATCGCCTTCCAGCGGCACCGGTCCCACGCCATAAATACCAGAGCGGCCGTAGCGGGCTTCCGACGTGCTGGGCAAATCGTGAACATAGGTGGCACCTACTTCACCAACGATGATGAAGCGAGCAGCCCCCATCACACGGTCAATAAAGTGAATAAAGGTCGCCTGTGCCTGGGAGACGTTGTAACGGTCATAGCCATCAATGGCCTTGCCGGCATAATTGAAGTCCGGGTTATTTTCACGCTGGCGTTGCTCCAGCTTACTGATCACCTGGCCATCCGGGCCCCGTTGTTGCAGACCCCCATAGATCAGCTCAAAGGTATTCCACTGGATCGGCATGTTTGGCCGGAAGCTATACTCTGCTCCCAGAGACGTGCCCGTTGGTAGAGTGGTGTTGATACTGATGCCATAAAGGTCGATATCGCCCGGATATTCGATAAAGTAACTCGGAAACCTGGAGTTGGGCAGGTCAGGGTCACTTTTCTGATTTGCAGACGGATCAGACGGGTTGTTGACCACCCCACTGATGTAGGGGAGACGACTGTGGTAACGGGTATAAAAAAACCCTAACTCAGCACCAAGATCAGTCAGGTACCATCTTATGGCAGCACCGAACTGATCTTTATCTCCGGGCTCCCTGTCGCCCAGGCGTGGCGAAATAAAACCTTCTTCAAACGCCTGAGAGTCCGGTACCTGGCCGGCCAGAAGCACTGGGCCACAGCCATCCGCCGCCACATCCGCAGAAGAAAAGTAGGTGCCACAGTCATCAATCCTGAAGCTTTCCCAGTCAGTCTGAACGAACGCTTCCATCGTGATTTCCGGCGTCAGACCAACCGAGGTGTAGAGCATTTCAACCGGCAACAATACGTCTTTCAGTTCCGCACCCGGTGCGCGAAACGCTGGAACATCGATTGGGTTGACGGCATTGATACCACCCAGGATGAAAGTACTCTCACCCCAGTTCACCACCTGACGACCGTAGCGGATCGACACCGGCGTATCGCCGAAGTACCAGTCCGTAAACACATACGCATCCAGAAGCTCTACCCCGGAGGCGTTGTCCTTGGCCTCCTCGTTCAGTTCGCGGCGCTGGCCGACCGGGTCCTTGGCGCGACGGTTGTCCTTCAGTTCATGGTCGTAATAATAGGTGCCTCGCACCAGCGCCCCAACCCGCGTCAAGGTGTCACTGTCAGGGGTATAGTCCAGAAACAGCTCGCTGCGGCCACGCAGGATCTGGGAATACGGCTCGTTCTTTTCGAAGTTCAAGTTGCCATCGTCGAAGTTATTGGACGACGCGCCGGTGTTACTGAATGCGAATTCCGGCCCCAGGTTGCCCTGGGAAATCAGGTCTTTGTCCTGGTCCTGAAGGCGGTAAGCGATACCCGCGGTCAGGGTGGTGGAAAAAGAAGCATCGATTTCATAGATCTCGAAATCAAAGGCCAGTGCCGGCGTGGAACTCAGCAAGGCGCCGATCGCCAGTGCCAGACGCTTTCGATATAGGCTTGTTGTTGTCATTTGTATTTACTCCACATGTTCTTCAGGCAGAGCCATCCCGGGGGATGGTCATCAACGCCATCAATAATTGAGAGTTGATCGGGAGGGTGCCGCCGCTCTGTGGCGACACCAGGCTCTATAAATTCAATTCGGAATGCCGTTCGCCAGACCTCGGTTACATGCCGGCATCGGTATTGCCTCCCGTGTCAGAGCAGTTAAAGCCCGTGGTGTCTGCATCCTGGACAACACATGGGTTGGTGACCGAAACCGTGCCATCGGTGAACAACTGAAGCATCTGGGTAAACATCTCCTCGAATACCGCTCTGGATGAGAACGGGTCCGCCGCTTTCTGGCCGGCAGAAATCGGGTTACCGTGCGATCCCTCCAGATAACGGGTAATGGCCGGGAGTCCTGAGGCGAGCGGGGTCGACACCGCCCCCATCTCCGTTGCGATAGGCTCCGTACCGGCAAGCGGTGCGTTTTCGCTGGTGATCTGGAAGCCGGTCTCAGGAACCGTGGTTTCCAGCGGGCCAAGCGGATAAAGCTGAGTATCGGCGGAATTTGGAATGGTGCTATCGGTTGGACGATCCGGATCGCCATCCACACCGACAATCTCGGTCAGCAAGGTGCTGGAGCCGCTATAAAAAGATGCATAGGCCGTCGGGTCCGCCGAATCCAACAGCCCCTGGAACACATTGAAGTAGATATTCAGCTCGGTACGGCCCTGGGCCAGCAATCCGTCAGACGCCGCCTCAAGTCCCGGCAGCAGTTGTGGCGCCAGGGACGCCGAGTTCTCCAGCAGGCGGGTGAACTGACCGCCCGTGTTGAACAGGTTGGACGCCTGGATTGGGCTCAGGTTGGCGTTCTCTGCAACCGCCGCGTTGTTGACTGGCGGGAACGCCGCACCACCCATACCGCTGATGGAATGGCTGAGGAAGTACACGCGGTTGGGGTCGATATTGAGCGTCTGAGCACAGTTGCCAGACGCCTGACAGGCCGCAATCGCGTCCTCAATCGCCTGCAACGACGCGTTGATGTTCAACAGATCCAGCGTGCCCTGGCGCATGTTGTCGCGGGTGTTGGCATAGTTGGAGAAGTTCAGGAACAGGCCACCGGATTCGGGTGCGGCCAGTTCCGTCGCCGGGACAGCCTGCAGATTGTCATTCGCTGCAAAACCGAAATGGCGTTCCGTGGCGTCTTGCGACGCACCCGCCTGCCCGGAGATGGGGCTGAGTCCGACGGCGCCGCCCTGATCAAAAATACCGTGCAGTGGCTGATCGACACCGATGGTCACGAAACAATTGAAGGTGTTGTCTGGATCGGCGCAGGACAGGCCTGCCGCCGTAGCCAGCGGCAGAATGGCCGACCGATCCTGGGTGACGGCGTGCTGATAGATAATCACAGGCCATCCAGCCCCCGGTTCCTGCCCACCAACCAATGCCTGATTGGTATCAGGTGCCGCTACCACTACGGGCACTTTGGTATCACCGGTCTTGGCGGCAAACGGGAAGCGGTAGGTGATACGGTCTGACGGTGCGTTGGTCAGCACATCATCCACACTGAAATCCGATGGCATCCAACTGGCCGACTGAATGGCAGAGCCGTCCATCATGCTCTCGGGAATACCCTGAAAATACGGCAGAGTAATCTCACCCTCGTACACATGGATATTCAGGGTCACTGTTGTTCCGGTGATAGGGTCAGTCTCAACGTTCTGCTCAAGCGCCGGATTAACTTCGCCGCCGTCCCGCTGGCTGAAAATGCTCACCGTGCGGGGTTTGGGCGTATCGACAATGGCGTCCGCCGCGCTTGCCAGCGCCTGCGCGTCGGTTTCAACATCCACCACCGTGTCGACTGCGACAGACGTGGCTGTCTGAAGAGCAAAGGCGACCCGACGATCCGTCTCGGCATTCGCCACCAGGTCGCCGTATTTGATGACCATGCCCTGGCTCTGCGCATCCATCAGCAATGCCGCAAGGTCAGCGTCATAAAGACGGAAGTTAGTGTCGGTCAACTTGGTATAGATCTGGTCATTAATCGACTGCTGCTCCGCAGTCGCTGAACCGTCCAACGGCTGCTGCGTCAGGTTGTAAAAACCATCAATCAGCTGTGAGAGACCATCCTGCCGAGCCTGGATGGCAACACTTGAGCGAAAAAACGTCACCGGCGCAGCGTTGGCGAGTAGCACATCATCAATCGCGGTGGTGGTCACCGTCGTTGAGAAAACCACATCCTCAAAGCCGAACGGAAAAGACCCGGCAGCGATGGATTCGCGCTTGAAGTCAAAGTAATCCGACGCCAGCTGACGGGCTGGCAAAAGCGCTTCGCGAAACGGCTCGTAAGCTGCGTTGGAAAGCACACGGCCCGGATTGGCAACGGTCTGGTAGGTGGGCGAACCTACCAACGGCTCACCCTGCGCATCGACAATGTCATTGGTCAGGGCAATGGCATAACGGGTCTTGGGCGCCAGCGGCTCAAGCGGGAGAATCCGAATCAGGTTATTCTGACCGCCGTCAATGCCCAGCAGTTCAATCCGGATTTTCTCCTCCAGCAGCGAGGCAAACACCGCATCAGCTTCTGCGGTGCTTCCACTCGCCTCCAACGCCTGTGCACGACGGTACTGGCTGGCAGGATTGATACCCGCCACTTCGCCACTGACCTGCCGAAGGCTGTCGCCACTGGCGTATTCCAGGGGGATCAGAAACACATTCTGGTCAGGGTTTGGTACAACCTCCCCCTCCACCTCAACAAAATCACGGGCATCAAGTGTCTGCTGTGTGTCGAGACTGGCGCTGATCTTGATATCAATCGGTGAAAGGACCGAGTTGCCGTCCATAAACCCGATACCCGTGGTCACCGGATTTGCCGGATCACCGCCATTAAGCATGGTGCCGTCGTCAACATCACTCAAAAAGAAAAGCGAATCGCTCGGAATGGGAAACTCAGTTTCCAGTGGATCAAACAGCGGGTGAGTGCCCCGTACCAGCCCGGGATTGGTGATGCTGTATTCCGGGTCTGAATTTTTCGTGGTTTCGCTGCTGCTTTCAAGACAACCTGTCAGGCCTATTGACGCTACTACAAGCGTCAGTAGCGATACTTGGCGAGTGAACATACTTGCGTACCTCGGTTTGTTTTTTGTAATCAAGGACACGTCCTGTGTCTTTCGGCCTAACACGGAAGTCTAATTGCGGTGGTTCCAAAAATTTATCTCGGGCAGACGAGGGCTCGCAATAAGGAAGGGCTAACTGGTTCTTGTAGCGAGAAAATAGTCTCGAACAAAAGATGAAAATGATGGTATGTTCAGCATCTGGCATCCGAACACCAACAAGAATGGCCTGAGGGCGGGGCACCCACCAAACCGTGCCGACCACAGACCGAGGGAATTAGATTGGCTTTGCTCCCATTTCGTTCGTCGTCGTCAAAGCGATTTGACCGGCTGATTCTGCCTTACATGAAAGGCATGTATATTTTCGCCTACCGCCTGACTGGCCAGAAACAGGACGCAGAGGATCTGGTGCAGGATGTCGTGGTCAAGTTGTACCCCCGCCTGGACGAGCTGGAAAACGTGCAACAACCACAGCCATGGCTCAACCGTGTGCTTTATCGACACTTTGTCGATCTCACCCGCAAACAATCCAGCCAGAGAGAGGTCAGCGTCAGTACGCTGGTCGCTGCGGAAAGCCAGACCGCCTTTATGGAATCCCTCGGCGAGGCAAGCCCGGATGCGTCCGCCGGTATTGACCAAACGCGCATTGGCGATACCGTCAAGCGGTTACTGAACACCCTGCCACCTGACCAACGCACCCTGTTACTGCTTCACGATGCGGATGGCTGGCGTCAGGAGGACATTGCGATGGTTCTGGATGTGCCTGTCGGTACGATAAAATCACGCCTGCATCGCAGCAGAGCGTTCATGCGCGAACGACTAAAAAAACAAATGGAACCTTTCGAAAAGCAACAACGTGAAGGATGAAGAGGTGAATGCCATGACTTGTCGTCAGTTCCATTGGGAGGTCGACAACCTGGTTCGCGGCGATCTTCCGCTGCATGAACAGGAAGCCCTCCAATCTCACGCATCCACGTGTGTCAGTTGCTCAGAACTCTGGGAGGATGAACGACGCCTGCAAAATGGCATCATGGCCCAGATCGTTCCGGAACCTGACGACGATTTCGAATCCCGGGTTCGTACAATCGCACTGGCCGGCGAAACACCTCAGGATTCCACGTTACGCAAGGCTTCACTCTGGGCTTCATCTATTGCCGCCGTACTGGCACTCGGCATCTTTATCGGCATGCAGGTTGGCCCAGCAGATACCGGAGTGCCCGGCAACGACATCGCGGACGCTACCGGGCAGGCAGTAACAGAATCCGTTTCCGAACCCGGAAGTGGAACGGAACTGAAAACCGTCAGGCTGGCATTCAATTCCCGTAGGGCTATGGACAACGTAACCCTGACTCTGGAACTACCGCCCAACGCAGAACTGGCACCGTTCCCGGGTCGTCAGACCATCAGTTGGACGGTGGATCTAAAGCAAGGCGACAACGTACTGGCACTGCCCATAAACGTGCTGTTCCCGGGCTCAGGCAAACTGGTCGCTCACCTGGACGATGGAACCCGGCGCAAAACATTCAGCACAGCCATTCCAGGAAACACGGAGCCTTCATCATGATCAGAAATATCCGTATACGCTGGCTCGCTCCGGCCATATTCAGCATTTTGCTTGCAGCACCCACACAGTCGTGGGCTCAGGACGATCTCGATGTAACCATGAGAATGGTCGCAGACGATCAGGAGCTGGATGATTCCTTTGTGCAGCAACTTGAACTTCCGGAATCCGTTAACGCGCCTGCTGGAGTGGACGGGTTCGGTGATATGCAGACGGATTCAGACGACTTCGCTTCCGATACCCGGGAAGACATGCTGGATCTTGAATCCACTCTCTCCGAACAGTCACGAGAGTCTCGTGATGCACTCGGCGTAGAATTGCCTGGCGAGATCATCGAAGACGAGCCAGAACTGGGTCTGCCGGGTATCGAGGATCCGGAACTGGGCCTGCCAGGCACCGGCGATACGGATCTGGACCTGTTGAACGACAATTCCCTGAATCTGCAAGAGGCCGGACAGCAGTAAATTAGATACCGACGTCACACATGATTACCTCAGGGCTGGCACTCGCCCATCCAATGGCTGTTATACTCTGATTCCGAGTTCATACTATTCCGGAGAGAGTATTTGCGCCGTCTTCTGACCATCGCACTGGTGTTGTATCTGGCACTGTCAACTGCCCATGCTCAGGAGAAGACACCCGAGGCAAAGGCGCTCTTCCGTGCGGGCATTCAGGCTTTTAACGCTGGAGAACTGGATAAAGCTCGCCGCTTTCTTGAATCCGCCGCCTCAAAAGGATTGAGCTCTCGCTCACTCAATTACAACCTTGGTGTGGTCTATTACAAACTCGGGCTGCACGAGGAAGCGGAGCAAACGTTCCGGACTCTTATCCCCACCCGGCAAAAAGCACTTGCCTACTACAACATCGGGCTGACCGCCCTGGCCCGTGAAAACCGGGATTCCGCAAAAAAAGCCTTCCGGAACGTACTGGCGTCTGATCCCGACGACAACCTGATATCACTCGCCACCCGTCAACTTGAACGCCTTGAACCAACGATGCACGCGGCTGCATCTCAAAAACGCTGGGCGGGCCTGATTTCCGTAAGTGGGGGGTATGAGGACAACGTTGCGCTGTTTCCGGACACCGCGCCCGAAAAGCTCGATAGTGGCTTTGTGGAAACACTCGCAGCTGCCTCCTATTACCTTTATGGCAATTCTTCGGCGGGACTGCGCTCGGACGTCAAGTTTTTCTCACGCCAGTACCCTTCTGAACACACGTTTGACCTGCAGGTGATTCAGGCTGATGCAAAGTGGGTTCAGAAAATCGCACCGGGAATGATCAGTGTCGGCCTTGGCGGCGACTATATCTGGCGGGACCGGCGATCACTGGAACGCAGAGCCCGGCTAACGGCCGGCATCACGACTTTGAACTGCCCGGACCCCGGCGCAAGGTGCCTCGTCAGGGCAGAGGCTACCCAGATCTTTCCACTGCCTGGATTTGAAGCCTATCGGGGCCAGATGTACCGGCTTGATGCCAGGTACAGTGTCCGGCCGGGAAACTGGACAGCGGAACTGAAATACCGGGCCGACTATAATGATCGGGACAATCTGGATACCGGAGATGAATTTTTCAGTGTATCCCCCGAGCGACATGGCCTTGAAGCGGGCATTGAATACGACCTGACCGACCAGTTGAGCATGAAAGCCGGGGCCGGCTTTCGCTTCAGTTACTATCGCACGCCACACCAACTCACCATTCCCGAGGGCAGACAAACGATACGTCGTGAAGACAAGCGTCATACTCTGTCCGTTGGCACCACTTATCGTTTCTCTCGTCGTACGTCTCTCAGCCTGGATCTTGACCGTACCGACAACAACAGCAATATTGAACGCTACAGTTATGATCGCCATACCGTAACCGCCAGCCTGATCGTCAGGTTCTGACACCAGCCCACAAGTCATAGTGAAAGACGGGAATCAGTAGGCGTTATTCCGCTGACTCACCTGCCGTCGCGAACAGAGCGCTTCTCCCGTGGGCCCGCCCACACCGAAATTACCGAGCAACTGGTTTGCCATCGCGACGTACGCCCAATGCGCTGCCACTTTCCGCACCTGGAAGTGGCTATGAAGCGGTACACTATGATCAGCGCATCCGGGAGTAACGCCCCACACCCGGTCAGTATACTTTTTCGCATCCGTCTGGCCGGGTCTTGAAGCGTTTGTGCAACCATAGATACTGGTCCGGCTGTTCGCGGATGGTATCTTCGATGTAGCGGCTCCAGGCTTTCGTGTCGCTGTGCTTGCACCCTCCAAACTCCTCCTGGATCGGCGAGAAGATCACCCGGTAGTTTCCATCCGGCATCCGCAGGTGGCTCACACAGATGACTGACGCGCCCGAAACGCGGGCGATGTAGCTGGGAGAGGTAATACAGCCCGCCTCTGTGCCAAAGAACGGCACGAAAAGTTCGGTCTTCTTGCCGAAATCCTGATCGCAGGCAAACCAGACCTCACCGCCTTTTTTCAGGAAAGACACCAGCGGCCGCAGCTCACGTTTGGTGAATGGCCGAATGCCGAAATGGCGCCGGCGACCGTTTTCGATCATCCGGTCAATAACCGGGTTGTCGTTGGGGCGGTACATGTAACCCGGCTTTTTCAGGTGGCAGGCGATCAACGGCAACGCAAAATCGAAAATACTGTAGTGCCCACCAATCAGCAGTACCCCTTTGCCCCTGGCCTGGGCCTCTCTCAGGTGCTCCAGCCCCTGCACTTCAGCGCCTTCGCAGTAACCGGACATATCCCGCCACCAGGCATGGATGCTCTCCAGGAAACCACGGGTGCAGGCAACAAAGTTGTCCTGAACCAGCTGCTCACGGGCCGCGTCGTCAAGCTCAGGGAAACAGGTGGCAATATTGGTGTTGGCCACCCTGGCGCGGGATTTCAGTTTGCCTTCCAGAAAACAACCCAGCCACCGGCCAAAGCGCTGTTTGGCGCTCATCGGCAGCAGGGAAAGCAAATAGAGTGTGAACACCAGAAACCAGGAGGGCCACAACGTGGGATACCACAACGGCAGGTTCTTCTTGTTTTTACGGCCGGACATACATCATCGCCTGTTCGCTAAAGGACGACGAGACTGCCATATTTTGCGTCAATTTTGTAGTTGCAGTTGTCAATTACAAGCTTGTATTCCCGGCTCAGGAGCCAAATAGCGCCGAACGTAATGGCCGCAGGAACCCGCGTTGCGGCTTCGCTTTCTGAACCGGCCGGTGGCCATCAAACTCCAGGTAACCGTCCTCAATCGGATCAAAGCGCAGGGTTTTCACATCCTCCAGATAATTCTGGCTGACTCGCCAGGGGCCGTGTGTTCCCTGTCGTGGCAACCGGTCGTCGGCCCTGCGGATATAGCCGGAGTCCAGCCCGCCCATCATGGTGTCCTCGCCCCGGCTGTCGCCGGTATCCCGGGGCACGCAAACGCTCTGGCCATGCTTATCCATGTGATTGAACAGGCGGCACAGGTATTCGGCCGCAATGTCAGCCTTCAACGTCCAGGAGATGTTGGTGTACCCGAATATCATGCCGGCATTGGGAACGCCCTCCACCATCACATTCTTATAGATAACCTTGTCTCGCAGCGTTACCGGCTGGCTGTCCACATTCAGGTCCATTCCGCCCAGCATCTGGATATCCAGCCCGGTGGCCGGAATGATGATATCCGCTTCCAGCTCCTTGCCGGACTTCAGCAGGATACCGTTCTCTGTAAAGCGCTCGATATGATCCGTTTCCACCGACGCCTTACCAGCCTTGATGGACTCGAACAGGTCGCCGTCCTTCACCACACACAGGCGCTGGTCCCAAGGGTTGTAGCTGGGTGAGAAATGGCGCATATCCACTTTACCACCCAATTGCCGGCGAACCATTGCCAGGAAGAGGCGACGCATGGCTTTGGGATTCTTGCGCGAGCGATTAAACAGCAGCCGGGCAATGCTAACGTTACGGGCGCGGGTCAACCTGTAGGCGGCTTTGGCAGGCAACACTTTCTGCAGGCCCTGCGCCACGGCGTCCCGGGAGGGCAACGGCATCAGGTAAGTCGGCGAGCGCTGCAACATGGTAATGTGCGCGGTTTTCTCAGCCATGGTGGGCACCAGGGTGATTGCGGTAGCACCACTGCCGATCACCACCACGCGCTTGCCAGCGTAGTCCAGGTTTTTTGGCCAGTGCTGGGGATGAACAATCTGCCCGCGGAAATCTTCCTCGCCGGGGAAATCGGGCTTATAGCCGGCATCGTAGTTGTAATAGCCGGTGCAGCCCACCAGGAAGCTGGCGGTAAATGTGACGGTTTCACCGGTGGCTTCCTTTCGGGCCGTCAGTGTCCAGTGTTTGTCTGCGCCAGACCACTCAGCGGATACCACAGCCAAGCCATACTGAATGTGCTGTTCAACCTTGTTTTCCCGGGCGGTATCGCGTACGTACTGCTTGATCGACGGGCCGTCCGCCAGCACCTTGCCACCCGTCCACGGGCGGAAGTTGTAGCCGAAGGTGTACATGTCGGAATCGGAACGGATGCCGGGGTAACGGAACAGATCCCAGGTGCCGCCAAGGGATTCACGGCGCTCAAGAATGGTGAAGGTCTTGCCCGGGCATTCCCGCTTGAGGTGACAGGCCATGCCAATACCGGAGACACCGGCGCCGACAATCAGTACGTCTACATGTTGTTCGCTCATAATCACCCTGGCTGCGTCTGCCGTTGTTTTTAGCAACATTTCAACGTGGAGGCCCACGCCAACAGGGTCAGAATAGCCCAGGAAGGAAAACGCCGAAATTGGCCCGAAGCGAGGAATCCGGCGCCGTTTCGGTCAGTGTTGATAGTCGATTGAATCCTGTTTCAGGGCATCTCAGTCTGGGCGCGGCACACTGAGGATGTCGCCCAGAGTGCCGTACTCGCTGCCACCCAGGCGCGAGATGGGGTCGATGCCTTTGGCGTCGATAATGAAACGCCCCTGATCGTTAATACTGGCGACCTTATCGTCAACAAAGACCTGTTTGATGTTGCCAAACACCAGCGATTGCGGTGTATCTCCCATTTCAATCACTTCCCGCAACTCACAGTAAAGCGCGACCATGCAGCCCTCGACTCGGGGCATCGGCCAGCCTTCTTCCTGCACCAGCTTCATATCCAGCCGATCCAGTTCAGACTGCCCGTGGTCAAGATGACGGGAAGACTCCGTCATGGCCTGGGCATGGCTCTGGCTACCAATGTGCACCACAAACTGCTTACGGGCCTCGATGTTCACGCGGGTGTCCTTGAAAGTGCTATCGCCTGGCTTTTTACCAATGGACACCATCAGGATAGGCGGCTTGCCGGTGACCACGGTAAAGAACGAATACGGAGCCAGATTGTAATCATCGCCCGGATTCCGCGACAACACCCACGCCACCGGCCGCGGGATCACCGTCTGGGTCAGGATGGGGTGGATGTGCTTTGCTTTGATCGACTCAAGGTCTATGAGCATTCGTGTTTCCTTTTAGTGTAAGCAGAGGGGAATGGCGCCTCTCAACACAGAACCCGGGAGTGGAAAAATTATCCGGCGGCCAACGGCCGCGTAATGCTGCGACTTGTACGGGTAATTTCTCACAGCACAAAAGAATTCCACTCAAGAACTACCCTCAAGGAATTCTTTTAATGTTCTCAGATCCTTTTCAACAGCTCGTTTATCTTCCACGAATTGCTCTTCGGACATATACGGTTGCCGCATCAGGGTGAACATGAACTCGCTTCCACCACCGTTGGGCACAACTCGCATTGGGTTGTGAACAACCACACCTGAGTCAAGCTCAACATCATGATCCATGACGCCAAACGTATTCTTCTCCGCAAACGTGATCTTTACTCTTCCAAATGGTGCTTCAGCCACCCAAACACTTCCAGCTCTCTTGACCTCGGAGCCGGCTAATCCCGCTGCCCAACGGGGCAAGTTCTCGGGGTTGGACGCAAACTCATAAACATCGCGTGGGCTGCGGTCGATGTAGATAGTTATATGTTGTACCTCGTTCATTGCAAAGTTTCCCTTTTTTGTGTCCGGAAGGACTACCTGTTGAGTCGTTGGCCACAAATGGGATTAGAGTGATGTCCCTAGAGGTGCTAGCTCATTGCGCAAGCGTTGGGTTAGATGTTTTGGGTCGGCCTTAGTCAACGACACCGAGTCACATTCTTGAAAATGACAGAACCGTGTGATGGCGTCTACAAATGCAGTAATGATTAATTCTTCATCAAAATTGTGTTGTTCAAAATGTAGTGATTTGATCTCTAAATGGCTGACTTTTCGATGGGCTTTACAATCCATCCGCCCAATAAAGTCATCGCGGTAAAGTAACGGCAGGCAAAAGTAGCCATACTGACGTTTGGCCGCGGGTACATAGCATTCCAACTGATAGTCGTATTGAAACAGTGCCTTGAGCCGTTCGCGCTGAATGACACTGTTGTCGAAAGGCGAAAGAATCAGCATACGGCTTTTCAATCGGGGAAGAGGACGTTCGAGCGCACCTGTTTCCACTAGGAAGACTTCGCCACTGCTCACTTTTACTTGTTCTAAAGCGCGCTGCGCCAACCTTTCGTTTATCAGGGCTCTCACAGCTTTGCGTAGTTCAGCATTTCGACGCTGGTAGACCAGCCCTTTGAGTGAAGCAAACCCGTGGCAGCGCAACTGTTGGTCTACAATGTGCGCCGCAAATTCTTCCATGCTGGGCATTTGTGCATTTACATGAGATGGCAGTACCCGCTCGGTTAGATCATAGGTTTTTTGAAAACCTTCGCGGTCACTGACCATTAGGTCGCCTTCCATATACATCTGTTCGAGTGCCTTTTTGGCTGGCTTCCAGTCCCACCAGCCTCCACGTTTTGTGGTGTCAGTTTCTACATCTCGGGATCGTAGCGGGCCATCTGAACGTATACGGGCCAACAGTTCACCCATGAGCTTCTTATCACGGGTTCTGTACCAATGGGTTTGGCCGCTTTTAAGGGCGTGTTTGTAGGGTAAGGAGAAGCGAAAATCGGCGATGGGTAGGAAAGCTGCCGCGTGTGCCCAATACTCAAAAATGTCTCGATCAAGCAACATTTGATTTGTCATGGCGGGCTTGAACTCAGGCACTCTAGAGTGAAGAACATGATGGTGTGCTCGTTCCACCACCGATATAGTGTCAATCTGTACATAGCCTATGTGGTTAACCGCTCTACGTGCCCCCGCCAAACCACGCCCATAGGGCTGGGCCTGCAGCAAACCTTGTGCAGCCAGGGCAAGGCGGCGTAAACGCGCCAGCTCTTGTGGACGTTTAATTTCAATCATGCTCATACTTGCCTCACGCTTCGCATCACCGGCAGCAAAAAAATGAGCGACGAAATTGCGTTTAGCCGCGCACGCGCCGGTAGTGCATAGCGACTGCGCCATTGCGGAGCGGCATCGACGAGACCAACTCGAGCCGTCGCGAGCTTGCCGCTACCGAGGAGCACGCCGGCAGGGCGTCGCATCCTTGAGTTTCTGCACACTCGTGCGCAAGTCGCCGCCGATATGGTGGCTGTTGGTCCACGTGAAGTCCGTTCGCATCGACAGTACCCCTCCATCATCTCGTAGGTGACACGGCTCCAAAGCATCGCCCCGCTTTCGTCCATAAGGCGGGTGAATAAAGCGTGTGTCTCGTCGTCGGCAATTTTGGAGCCGCGCAGCGGTGGAAAAATTGTCCGGCAACAGCGGCTGGTTAAGTTGCTACTGTTCCCCCTCCAGTTCATGCCACACCCGAAGAATGATAATGACACTGGCATGTACCGAATAGCGAACAACGTACTTGCCAAAGACCATGTCGCGGATGGAGTCAGGCACCGGCGCCATTTCAACCGGTGTCCCCATCTTGGGAAAGTCTGGTAGTAATTCGATCTTGCCAACCAGCTCTGCGGCTATCCTGGCTGTCGCAGAGGGATTATGGACCGCGATGAACTCCCTGAGGCGTTTCAGATCTTCAATGGCTTCATCCGTGTAAACCAGTTTCACTTACCAGACCTCGGTGCATCCTGCTCGTTTTCGGTTCCCCAACTATTGAGCCAACCATGGACCTCGCTAGCATCAACTACCTTTCCTTGGGCAGCCGATTCCATTGCCTCCAGCGTTTGCTGCCAACGCTCCTCCTCACGCTGCTGCTTTTCAATGTATTCTGATAGCGCCTGATTGATCACCCAACCTTTGCTTCGGTGGAGCTTGCCGGCGATTGCTTCCAGGCGCTGTTCAACTTCTGCCTGAAGGCGAACGGTAGTGACACTCATGGCTGTACCCTCAACGTTAGTGACTACAAGGTATTACATCATAGTGAGCGAGGGGGCAGCAAATGAATTTAATCGGGATAGGGAGGCACCTCACGATGCCCCTCCTCCCACATCACCGGGCATACGGATCACGTACCACGGCGATT
>NZ_JANCMW010000120.1 GCF_029207565.1 Marinobacter iranensis
CTCGACGGCTTGTGCAAGCCCGCATGGCTTCCGTCCGCGCGTACGCGCACGATATCTTCCCTGCGCAGGGCGCCTTTGTCAACGCCAGCGGGCGTAATCCATATATCGCCGTCGTCGTCCAGGACGGACAGATTGCCGCCGGACGTCGTCGTCATGCCGAACCGGTAGATGCGGCCGATCATCTCGATGATCTGATCGGCGGGGGGAAGATAGTCGAGTTTCATGGGAAGGCCTCCTATACGGGACCGTTAATTGTCCGCGTTCCCATTCAGCTTG
>NZ_JANCMW010000121.1 GCF_029207565.1 Marinobacter iranensis
GGCCTTAGCAGGCGCTGCCGGCGCGCTGATCGGCGAACCCCATGCGACGTTGGTCAAACTCGGAACCGCACTGCCGCCATCTGTTTCAAAAGCGACCGTATGCATCGTTATCTCGGCTCTCGTAACCTTTAAGGTGTAGGCGTAGCTACTCACCTTATCCTCGGCTGTCACCTGGATCGGGATCTCGTTTGGACCCACGCCCAGTTCAATGGCTTCCGACGGACTGCCGCTATCCACGGCTTTGCCGTTGACCGTTACGGTGGCAAGACCGGAGCT
>NZ_JANCMW010000122.1 GCF_029207565.1 Marinobacter iranensis
CATAGACTTCGAAATCCTCGCCCGAGAGCCGTTCGATCACCTGGCCGAGATAGACGATGCCGGGGTTGGAATAGCCGAACCGGCTGCCCGGTTTGAACTGCACCTCGGTGTAGGGGATCATCGCCTCGAGCTGCTTCCAGCCGGGGGGTTCGAAGGGCTGCCATGCCTTGTCGCGCCATGGCCAGGTGCCGTTCCGGAAGCCGGCGCTGTGGCTCATCAGCTGGCGGAGGGTGATCTCGCCAGGGTCGCCGAACGGGTCATGGATGCCGGCGAGCT
>NZ_JANCMW010000123.1 GCF_029207565.1 Marinobacter iranensis
TGCGACGAGTGAGCCTCGTCCGCGACGACCGCGAACCGGCGCCCCTGCAACTCGGGCAGGGTTTGGATCGCGGTGATCAGCGCCTCGAACGACTGGATCGTCACGATCACGATGTTCTTGCCACCGGTCAACGCCGCCGCGAGCTGCTTCGACTTCGACTCGCCCGCATCCTTTGTGATCGACTGCACCACCCCGGCCTGCTTCTCGAACTGGCTGATCGCGTCCTGCAGCTGCTTGTCCAGCACCGTCCGATCCGTGACCACCACGACCGTGTCG
>NZ_JANCMW010000124.1 GCF_029207565.1 Marinobacter iranensis
CTTCGCCTGGCATTTGCCCGCTGGCTGCCGAAGACCGGCCGGCGGCACCGCCCGTTGCACCGGCGGCCCGGCCAGCCTACATCGGGAAGGTTCCGCCGTTCCGCTCTCTTCATGCTCAGCGAAAGTCCCGCCATGTCCGCATCCGTCGAACTCGCCGTCCATCCCCTTACCAATTGGCAAGGCCCGCTCGGTCTTCCCGACTTCACCAAGATCGGCGACGGGGATTTCGGCGCGGTGTTCGATGCGGCGCTGAAGGCGCATGAGGCGGAAATCGAT
>NZ_JANCMW010000125.1 GCF_029207565.1 Marinobacter iranensis
GATCGCGCTCGCCGGCATGCCGGCGGTGGCGATGGCCTATGTCAGCGAGGAGATCGAGCCCCATTCGGTGGGACCGGCGATGGGATTGTACATCGCCGGAAGCGCGATCGGCGGCATGGCCGGGCGGCTGGGGGTGAGCCTGCTCACCGAACTGATCGACTGGCGCTGGGGCCTGATCGGCGTCGGGCTGATCGGGCTGGCCATGGCCGAGGGCTTTCGCCGCCTCGCGCCGCCCTCGCGGCGTTTCGTGCCCCAGCCCGTCCATCCGGGCGCGGT
>NZ_JANCMW010000126.1 GCF_029207565.1 Marinobacter iranensis
CGTTGGCCGGATTGAGCGCGAGCGAGCGTCGATATTCCGCGATCGCGCCGGCCCTGTCGCCGGTGGCGGCGAGCGCTTCGGCCAGGCTGTCATGCGCGTTCCAGCTGTCCGGGAATTGCGCCGCGGCCCAGGCGAAGATGCCGCGCGCGGCCCGGGGAGACGCGGCGAGCAGGCGATAGCCCCAGGCGATCATGTGATCCTCGGTCAGGTGCAGCTCGGGGAAGCGCGCCTTGGTCGTCGCGATCGTGGCGGTGACATCGGCATAGCCGCTCGCTT
>NZ_JANCMW010000127.1 GCF_029207565.1 Marinobacter iranensis
GGGGAAGTGCCCGATCTGCGGTGGAGCGACGTCGGCCCGACGGCTGCGCAGGCCGGATGGGACAGCTACCGGCACGACTCGGCCAAGTCGGTCACCTGGGCGATGACCCAGGCTCCCCGCGGGCTCGTGCAGTCGGGCGTGCTCGCCCGGCTGCTGGCCCCGCACCGCGACATTGCCCGCAAGCGCCTAACGCTGCTCTACAAGCCGATCGACCCGGCGCGGGCGGCAACGCTCGTGCAGTCGGACGTGCGAGCTGCGGAGTTCAAGGCCACGTC
>NZ_JANCMW010000128.1 GCF_029207565.1 Marinobacter iranensis
TGGCCTATGTCGCCGCGGTTCTCCTCACCGCGGCCTTCTGGGCCTATATCATCTGGGGGAAGACCAATGGGTAACGGCACCAGCATCGGCAAGGTCCGCGGCCTCGGCTCGGCGCATGAAGGCGCGCATCACTGGTGGCACCAGCGGCTCACCGCCGGCGCCAATCTGATCCTGACCTTGTGGTTCGTGCTCAGCATCGCATTGCTGCCGGCCTATGACTTCGAGACCGCGCGCCACTGGATCGCCCAGACCCAGGTCGCCGTGCCGCTGATCCT
>NZ_JANCMW010000129.1 GCF_029207565.1 Marinobacter iranensis
GGGGGAGACCTGACGGCCGCTTCCATAGCGGCGACCCGGTCACTCGCGCCGAGTTTGTCGCGATGGTGGCGAACGCTTTAAACCTCGACACGATCAGCGATTCGGGCTCAGGCTATTCCGATACGAAAGGTCACTGGGCCGAATTGGCCATTAATTCACTGACGGCCGCCGGCGTAGTCGAAGGCGTAGGCGCGGGCGCATTTATGCCGAACCAGAAGATTTCGCGTGCCGAGATATCGGCCATCCTGGCGCGGCTAATGGTTCTCGATCAGGCG
>NZ_JANCMW010000012.1 GCF_029207565.1 Marinobacter iranensis
AACCCGGATGGCCAGTTGGAATTCCAGGGCCGGATCGACCAGCAGGTGAAACTGCGGGGCTTCCGCATCGAGATCGGCGAAGTGGAAGCGGCGCTGAAGGGCTGCGCGGGCGTGAAGGACACCCTGGCGGTGGTGAAGGACACCGCCGGCGGCCAGAAACTGGTGGGTTATGTCTCCGGCGAGGGCCTGGAGGAGCAGCGGATCAAGGCCAGCCTGAAGGAACAACTGCCGGAGTACATGGTGCCGTCGCACATCGTGGCGCTGGAGCGGTTGCCCACGCTGCCTAACGGCAAGCTGGACCGCAATGCGTTGCCCGAGCCCGTCACCCAAACCATGCAGCAGGAAGCTCCGCAAGGTGATCGCGAAGTGCTCCTGGCCAGTCTCTGGCAGTCAATGCTGGGCATTCCGGCGGTAAGCCGCCATGACAGCTTCTTCGAGTTGGGTGGCGATTCCATCCAGTCCCTCGGGTTGATTACGCGGCTGCGACAGGCTGGCTGGCAGTTGGCGCCAAAAACCGTGTTCCTGAAACCCCGGCTGGCCGATATGGCCGCTGTGCTGGAGCCAATGGAAGAGAGCGCTCCAGTCGCTGAAAGGGCTGAAGGTACGGTGCCGCTGACACCGATTCAGGCACATTTCTTCGAGCAACCGTTGCCGGACCCGTCCCACTGGAACCAGGCGGTGTTGCTTGAAGTGACGGAGCCGCTTGACGAGGACCACCTGCGACAGGCCGTTCAGGCCCTGATTGACCGCCACGACGTTCTGCGGCTGGGTTTCCAACAAGGGTCTGATGAGACGTGGCATGGATTATACCGGCCCACGGAGTCCGCCGACCGACTGATGCGCGTGGTCACGCTGGACGACAGGGATCAGGTTACCTTTGCCTGCGAAGACATTCAGCGCGGTTTTGACCTGCAACACGGCCCCCTGGCCGCCATCCTGCTGATGAACCTTCCGGATGGTGAGCAGCGGCTACTGATAAGCGCCCATCACCTGATTGTTGATGGTGTGTCCTGGCGAATATTGCTGGAAGAGTTGAGCGTAGCCTGTTGGCATGTGGTTGAGGGGCGTACGCCACAGCTTGGGTTGCCCGGCTCTAGCTATCAGGCATGGGCCAACCACCTGAAGGAACAGGGCGAGCAGGGCGCGTGGAATCAGGAACTCCCATATTGGGAGGCACTGGCTTCCGGCCCGGTACCCTGGCCAGTGGATGACCCGCAAGGTCGCCGGGCCAACATCGACGCCGACCACAGCGAGTGGAGCCTGCCACCTGAGCGTACAAAAACGCTGCTTCGTCAGACCCTGTCGGCTCTCAAGGTAGGTATTGATGACGTTTTGCTGACCGCACTGGCGGAAGGGTTGCGAGCCTGGGGAGATCTTCGGCAGCCGCTGGTGGCGGTTGAGGGCCACGGACGGGAGCCGGGAGATGCGCCTCTGGATCTGAGCCGCACTCTGGGGTGGTTTACCTGCCTGTATCCGATGCAGTTGATATCCACCGGTGACCCCCATGCCACCCTTGATGGAATTTGCCGGCAACGTGCGGCGATTCCCGGCAAGGGGCTTGGTTTTGGGGGGCTCCGCTACCTGGGCGGCCACGAGACGCGCTCGCGTCTGCAACAGATGCCCGAGCCCATGCTGGCATTCAACTACCTGGGACAGTTCGAGGACGACCTGGCGGACGGGCGTTTCCGGCTGGCACCGGAATCGGCGGGTGAACTGGTGGACCCAGGGGCACCCCTGGCCCGGGAACTGGAGATCAATGGCCAGATTCATCAGGGCCGGTTAACGCTCAGTTGCCGCTACAGTCGCCAACGGTATCACCCATCCACCGTTCAGCGTTTGATGGATGCGATCGGTCAGTCATTGGAGCAGTTGATTGCGGCAACACCGGACGAGTCCCAAGCGGTGGTGCAGCCTGTGTCTTCGGCACCAGCACGGGGAGCCGGACTGAACCCATTGATTCGCTTGTCCGAGCCCGCGGCAACGGCACCGCTGTTGTTCTGCCCCCATCCGGTCAGCGGTACGGTGGTTGGCTACTATCCGTTATCGGCCCGGCTAGCGGGTAATTGGTCAGTCTGCGGTTTCCAGAATCGACAGATACTTGATTCCACCTGGCGGGACCAGTCCCTTGCGGCAATGGCCAGGGACTACGTGCGGGCGATGCTCGCCCAGCAACCCCATGGGCCGTATTACCTCCTGGGCTGGTCCATGGGCGGCGCCCTGGCACTGGAGATGGCAGCCCTCATTGAGCGGTTGGGCAGGGACGTGGCCTGGGTAGGGCTGATCGACGGTTACATACCGGGCGCAGGCCAGGATCGTCGCGAGAGTGATCCCGAGCCCTCGCCGGCGGGGGTTGGCCAGGATGAATGGCAGCAACTGCTGGACGTGGAACGGCACATGCGACGGCTTGCCAGGGGCCATGACCGTGTTCTGCCAGTTCGGGCGCCGGTGCATGCCTGGTGGGCGGCTCGATCGCCGGAGAGCAATGACAACGCAGAGGAATTGTTGACGCGGTTCCTCGGGAAGTCACCAGCCAGTTCGGTGTGGATGGACACCGATCATCTGGGCATCGTACGTCACTCCGGGTTTCTTGAATCGCTGTCCCGCCACCTGAAAGCGTTATCAACGCCAGTGCCTGGTACTGCGTCTCCGCCGGAAACGCAGTTGGATGAACGGGTTCATGAAAGTTGATGGCGAACAGATTTTCTTTTTACGAATGAAAATAGTTCTTGTTATCGTTGAGGTTGATATTAATTTTCATTAAGATAGCTTTCAACTTCAGGTAAGGCGCCGTCACCGGCGCTTTGATTGTCATGTTCAGTAGGGAAATCAGTTATGACATTTAAGGATAATGGCCTCGCTGCCTTCCGTATCAGTGTGCTTGCCGCTGCAGTTGCCGCATCTGGCCACGTGCTGGCCCAGGATGATGAATCGGTGACGGAGCTCGGGGAGATTGAGGTCACCGCTGAAAAGGAAGGGCCGCAGGGCCCGGATTACGGGTACCAGGCGGAACGGAGCCTGACTGCGACCAAGACCGACACGCCGCTTGCCGAAACACCACGGTCGGTCTCCGTGGCCACCAGGGAGCGCATCGAAGACCAGAATGCCCAGACGTTGTCGGATATTCTCTACTACATGCCGGGGGTATCCTCCACCAAGTTCCCGGTGGGCGATGGTCTGGCCGGTGACATCTTCTACATTCGCGGGATGAACCAGCGTGATTACGGCTATGGCACCTATCGTGACGGGCTCAGGGTTCAGCCCAATGCCTATTCCACATCCGCGGAGCCTTTCGGCCTCGAGCGGGTGGAGGTTTTCAAGGGGCCCACTTCCGTACTGTACGGTGAAAACGTGCCGGGTGGCCTGGTGAACCTGGTGAGCAAACGTCCCACCGAGAGCAATCAAGGCCAGGTGAACCTGAGTTACGGCACCCATGACCGCAAACAGGTATCCGCCGATGTATCCGGCGCAATGACCGATGACGGCAAGGTCTTGGGGCGTATGGTGTTTTTGCGCCGGCAGTCCGACACCCAGACCGACAGTGTGCCGGACGACCGGTTTTACTTCGCGCCGTCCATGACAGTGAAACTGACCGACCAGGACACCCTGACGCTGCTGGCCTCCTATCAAAAGGACGACACCGAGATCCAGTTGGGTCTGCCGGCTGCGGGAACCGTGCTGGATCACCCATCCGGTCAACTGGATCCATCCACCAACCTCGGGCATCCGGAGTGGGATACCTTTGATCGTGAGGTCTGGTCACTGGGGTATGAGTATGAGCACGAGTTCAACTCAGATCTGACCTTCCGGCAGAACGCCCGCTACCTGCGTTCCCGTGTAGAGCGCAAGGAAGTCTGGTGGAGCTTTCCGAGGCCTGGCCAGCAACCGGGCATCAATGGTGATGGATTCGATGACTTTGTGGGAGCTTATGGCCGTGACCGGTTCAACGAGTCGCGTACCTATTCTATCGACAACCAACTGGTTGGAGACGTGCATCTCGGCGTTACCGAAAACACTTGGCTTGCCGGTGTGAGCTTTGATCGCACCAGCTTTGATCAAACTCAGCGTGTCGGGGGCGGCCGTGCGATCAACATCTTTGATCCGGTCTGGTCCTCTATCCCGGATACGCCGGATGAGCCTTCCAGCGATGCCGAGGAAACCCAAAACCTGGTGGGAGCCTACGCTCAGGTCCAAAGTCGTGTCGGCAACCTGATCGGCCTGCTCGGCGGACGTTTTGATTACGCCGAAACCGAATTTGAAAACCGCCGTCCCAATGGCGACGACTTCGATTTCAGCGATAAAGAGTTCACCTGGCAGGCGGGCCTGATGTACGAGTTCGGGTTTGGCCTTTCTCCCTACCTCAGCTACTCGACCTCGTTTGTGCCGGCCCGTCAGGTTTCGGCGAGCGACGAGCCCCTGGAGCCAATCACTGGGCGCCAGTACGAAGTGGGCTTCAAGTACCAACCCCCGGGTTCGGATACCCTGGTGACCGTGTCGGCGTTTGATATCGTCAAGGAGGATGACGTCAATTTCGATCTTTCCACGGCCGCTTATCGAAATGTTGGCCGTACAGAGTCCGAAGGTGTTGAGTTCGAGCTCAACAGCGATATCAACGAGAACCTGAGCCTGCTGGCCACCTACACCTACACCGACGCGAAAATTGTGGAGGATGAATCCTTCCCACGGTATGAGGGTAAACAGGTCGTGGGCGTCCCACGCAACCAGGCTTCGCTGTGGGCCAACTATAAGTTCTTCGAGGAGGTGTTGCGCGGTGTGGAAGCCGGCGTCGGTGTGCGCTACGTGGGCGAATCGTTTGCCTACCCGGATTCGGGCCTCGCATACCCGTCACGACTGGAGACCGATGAGGTCACCCTGGTGGATCTGGCGCTGGCCTATGAATTCCTCAATGGTTGGGAGACCCGCCTTAACGTCCACAACCTGTTCGATGAGGAATACGTTGGCGAATGTAACAACGCGTCTCGTTGCTACTACGGGGCCGAGCGCACCGTTCAGGGTACCGTCTCCTACAACTGGTAACGCCTGAGCCGGCGATGTTCCGGTGGCGGTCGCTGTCTTCCCGCGGCTGCCTTTTCATCGCCGGATTCCCTGCACCCTGATTGATGGATGTTGGTGTGACTGCGGTAAATCAGCAAATTGAAACCGGCCAGGCCAGAGCGGCGAACCGCCGGCTATGGCTGGCGACCGGGGCGGGAACCCTGGCCCTGATAGCCCTGCTGTTATGGCAGGGCTTTTTCCGTTATCCGGTACCGGAGGTAGGCGCCTGGTTAACGCCATGGCAGTCGTCGCCTTCACTCGATGGGCTGTTGCTCTGGTGGGCGCAGTTACCCCGGGTTGTCGCGGGCCTGATTGTCGGTGCGGGGCTTGGTATTGCCGGTGCCCTTATGCAGTTGATCACCCGCAACCCGCTGGTGTCGCCGGATCTCCTTGGTATCACGGCGGGTGCCCAGTTTGGTGTCATCCTGGGGATGATGTTGCCAGCCGCGTTTGCCTTGCCGCTGGTGTTCCTGGGCGGCCTGCTGGCAGCCATGCTGACGTTCTTTTTCGCCGGGGGCAGTCGCACGACACCCCTGCGCCTGGTGCTGGCCGGTATGGCCATGGCGCAGATCCTGTATGCCCTGCTGACCCTGTTACTGACCCTCAATGAACGGGCTGCCTTTGTGGTGGCGATCTGGGACACCGGTTCACTCAGCCAGTTCGGTTGGGCCCGGGTGCAATTGGCGCTGTGGATGGTGCCGCCGTTGTTGCTGGCCCTTGCACTGCTGAGGCGACCACTGAACATGGCCCTGCTGGGTGATGCCCAGATGCGGGTGCTGGGGTTGTCGCCCCGAATGCTCAAGGCTGTGGTCATCCTGATTGGCACGCTGCTGACCGCGTTGGCGATCCATATTGCCGGACCCCTTGGATTCATTGGCCTGGTGGCGCCGAACCTGGTGCGATACGGGTTTGGTGTGCACTGGCCATCACGACTGTTGCCGCTGGCCGCGCTTTGGGGCGGTGTGCTGACGCTGTCTGCGGATGTGCTGGTGGCGGCGGTGGCCGAGGTGATTGAGCTGCCGTTGGCGACCTTGTCGGCGGTCCTTGGGGGCGTTGCAGTCATGCTTCTGCTGAGGCTGACCCGCAGCCGCCAGTTTCCCGCCCAGTCAACCCTGGGGGCAGGGGAGCCTAGCGGCAAGAAGCTATCCACCCTCGCGATTGTGGGGGTGTTGGTGATCATGCTGGGCGCTGGCCTGGGTTATGGCGTGCTCGGTGGCGATACCGTCAGCCTGGCCATGTTGATGGCGGGGGATGGGGTAGCCTGGCAGTTACTGGACCTTAGATTGCCCCGGCTGATGGTGGATGCCGCCGGTGGAGCCTTGTTTGCCACCAGCGGTCTGATCCTTCAGGGGGTTACCCGCAATCCGCTGGCCAGCCCCAGTGTGTTGGGTGTGAGCCAGACGGCCGCACTGGCGGTGTTGGCCGGGATGCTGTTGTTGCCCGAACTGGCACCCGCCTGGCGCCTGCCCTTTGCCTGGCTGGGTGCGACCGTGGCGCTGGCCATCGTCATTCTGCTCAACGTTCGCCATGGTCTTGAGCCCTTGCGGCTGATTCTGACAGGCTTCGCCCTGACTGGTGTGGCGGCGGGCCTCACCAGCCTGCTGATTGGATTCCACTCCCTGAACATCACGCTGGCGCTGATCTGGATGGCCGGAAGCAGTTATGCCACCACCTGGGGGGATTTCTGGGTGTTGTTGCCCTGGCTGTGCATTGGCCTTGGTCTCGCCCTGCTGGCGCGTCGCTGGATGGACCTGCTGGCACTGGGTGATGGGGTCGCGGACAGCCTTGGTGTGGGTGCCGCCCGTAAGCGCCTGTTATTGCTTGTGCTGGCCAGTTTCATGATTGCCGCCGCGGTCAGTGTGCTGGGGCCGGTGGCCTTCGTAGGGCTGCTGGTTCCCCACGCTGTGCGGCTGCTGGGCTTCTATGGCTATCGGGATCGGCTGATCGTGACGCCGTTGATGGGGGCGGCCCTGCTGATCCTGGCTGACGTGGGTGGGCAACGTTTGCTGTCGCCGCTGGATGTGCCGCTTGGCGTGATGACAGCCACCATAGGGGCGCCAATCTTCCTGGTGCTCCTGACCCGAACCTACTTCCGTAAGGCATGAGATCCGGAATGAAGCTATTTGCCGTCATTGCACTCTGTTTTGTATCCCTGGTGGCCAATGCGGAACCGCCAAAGCCCATCGTGGCCGCACAATCGGAGGTCATTCCCGATGCCCCCCAGCGGATCGTCAGCCTGGATGACCTGACCACGGAGATATTACTGGGGCTGGGTATCCGGCCGGTCGGTGTTGCCAACCCGGACAGCTATCGCTGGCAGGGCAAGCCACTGGCTGACAGGCTGGATGGCGTGGTGTCCCTGGGGACGCCCCAACAGCCCAATCTGGAGCGTTTGATCCGTCTGCAACCAGACCTGATCCTGGGTGTGTCGAGCCTCCATGCCAGCCTGTTCGACCGACTGGACCGGTTGGCGCCCACAGTGATGTACCGGGTATCCCTGGAACCGTCGCCACGGGATGCTGTTGCGGTGGGGAAAGCCACGCTGGAGCACTTGGCGGCACTGACGGGGAGACAGGCCGAGGCTCGGGCTATCGTTGCAGAACTGGACCAGTCCCTGGACAGGGGGCGCCGGGTAGCCCGCGAGAAGGGGATGGCAGGAGAGCCCATAGCGGTACTTTATCCGTTGGCGGAGCAGGGGCTTTTTATCGTATCGAACGAACAGACCCTGGTGGTCAGCCTTGCGAACCGGCTTGGAGGTACCAATCCCTGGCCGTTGCGGGAGGGCCACACCATCCATCAGCGGATTGAAATCCATGCGCTTGCCCGGGAACCCGACGCCCATATCTTCATGATCGGGAATTTCAGTGGCGCGCCGATGTTCGAGTCCCCACTCTGGCGGGCTTTGCCGGTGGCGAGGAACGAACACTACGGCTTTCTGGAAACCAACTATTGGTCGTTTGGTGGGCCACTCACCGCAAACGTCATCATGAAACAGATGATTGAAGTGATGAACGGGATGGGTTCGGTCACCCAGGCGCCTTAAATTTCCTGCTGCCCCGTTCGTCTTTAACAGTGAAAGGAGGGGCGCTTTGTCCCGGGGATCATTGGTCAGGCGAGGTACGTCATGAGTTTCGATAGTGAGAGCACCGTTTTCCAGGTTGTTATCAACCACGAAGAGCAATACTCCATCTGGCCGGATTACAAACCCGTTCCCGAGGGCTGGAAAACCGTGGGCGTGCAGGGCGACAAGGCAACCTGCCTGGAGCACATCCGTGAGGCCTGGACGGACATGCGCCCCAAAAGCCTGCGGGAAGCCATGGCTGGAGGTTGAGACTGATGCGTTCCAACATTGCCAACCCTGCCATAGAGGCGACTGACGCATTGCTGGTTGAGGAAGGCTGCCCATTGAAGGTCAGTCCGCAGACTCCGGGCACGAGCCTTGAGCAGGCTGGCGAAGCTGTCCGGGATCTGGTTGGGCGCCGTCTGGAACAGGATGGCGCTATCCTGTTCAGTGGCTTTTCGGCCCCGGGCGTCGATGGCTTCCAGTCTTTTGCGGGTTCTTTCGGCCACCCCCTGCTCAGCTATGAATTTGGTTCCACGCCCCGGAGCCAGGTGACCGGTCAAGGCGTGTACACCTCCACGGAGTACCCCGCCCACCGGAGCATCCCGCTTCACAACGAGCAGGCCTACACCACCGAGTGGCCCATGCGCATCTGGTTCTATTGTGCCCAGGCCGCCGAGAAGGGAGGTGAAACACCCATTGCGGACAGCCGGGAAGTCTATCGCCGCATTGACCCTGCGCTGCGCCGGCGCTTCAGCGAGCGGGGGCTGAGCTATGTGCGCAACTATGGCAATGGCCTTGACCTTGACTGGCAGCAGGTGTTCAACACTGACAGTGCCGAGGCGGTTGAGGTGTTCTGCCGGCGGCAGGGCATTGATGTGACCTGGAAGGACGATGGCTGTCTCCGTACCGTTCAGCGGTGTCAGGCCGTGGCCCGTCATCCCCGTTCCGGTGACAACGTGTGGTTCAATCAGGCGCACCTGTTTCACGTGTCGGCGCTGGACCAGGAGATGCAGGAGATCCTGCTGGACACCGTTGGCGAGGAGGGGCTTCCCAGGAACGTCTATTACGGGGATGGCAGCCCGATTGAGACATCCGCGCTTGACGACATCCGGGGGGTACTGAACGAGTGTCGTGTGGTGTTTCCATGGCGCAGTGGGGATGTGTTGATGCTGGACAACATGCTCATGGCCCATTCCCGGGAACCCTTTTCCGGCCCACGAAAAGTAGTGGTGGCGATGGCCGAAGGCCATGGCATGGTTTGTGATTTACAGAGCCCGACAGCTCGGGGAGAGGCAACTTGAATACCGTTATTACTCAGGATAGAGCAGGCATTCCCGTGCGGCCGTCCAAGCCCGTGGGCGAAGTCTATCGCCGCTACGATGCGCGCCTG
Source organism: Marinobacter iranensis (assembly GCF_029207565.1). Taxonomy (GTDB): domain Bacteria; phylum Pseudomonadota; class Gammaproteobacteria; order Pseudomonadales; family Oleiphilaceae; genus Marinobacter; species Marinobacter iranensis. Next base: position 9,507 of record NZ_JANCMW010000012.1, read on the forward strand.
GAAAGTTTGATATCGTTCCGCACCCTGGACATCCGGGAAGACCTTGAGCGCTTCAATCGCTGGCAGAATTCACCCCGGGTAGCGTTTTTCTGGGAGGAGGACGGCTCGCTGCAGGAACATCGGGCACACTTGGAAACCCTTGCGAAGGATCCCCACTGCCTGCAACTGATCGGGTGTTTTGATGGCGAGCCGTTTGGGTTCTTCGATGTCTACTGGGCGAAGGAAGATCGCATCGGGCCCCACTGCAATGCCGGGCTGTATGATCGCGGTATCCATATGCTGGTTGGGGAAGAGCACCATCGCGGGCCCCATAAAGTGGCCTGCTGGTTGCCCTCCCTGGTGCACTACCTGTTCCAGGACGAACCCCGTACCCAGCGTATTGTTTCCGAGCCCCGATCCGACAATGACCGTATGATCAACCATCTGCAGAACACCGGGTTCGATCGCGTGCGGGACTTTGATTTCCCACACAAACGGGCGGCACTCATGTCACTTTCCCGGGAGCGCTTCTTTGAACGGTTTCCGATATGTTAGGTTCATGTTCCTTTAACCGTATTACGCAGCCTTAGCCATGACCATTCGCGCGCTTGCCCCCCTGTTTGTCGGGGATTTTGAACACTACCGGGATGTACTGGTTCTGCAGGACGATTCCCGGCCGTCCTTTCCCGCCCGTGAGCTGGTAACCGCCGAAGGCCTGGCCTGGCTGCTCGATCATTATCGTCTTTTCCAGCCCGGTGATGACCGTCGGGCACTGCTGTCCCAGTGGTCGCGGTACTACTTCGTGAAGCTGAGCGTGCCCACGGTGGCGGCGAATTTGGTGCTTGGGCATGAGCTGCCCGTAGGGCTGGACACGCTGGAGATTATCCTGGGGGAGGATGGTCTGCCTGAAGCCTTCAAGCTACCCCATGAGGGAGGGCCTTTCGCGAGCACGCCCCAGGGGCCGTTTGAGCGTTTTCAGGAATTGCTGGATGGCAACTTCGAGACGCTCATTGAAGGCTGGAACCAGCAGGTGAAGCTGTCCAGAAAGGTACTGTGGAACAACGCCGCCAATTATGTTGAGTGGCTGGTTAATGCCATGGCGGGTCTTGGATTGCCGGCGAGGCTGCTTGCCGATGGCAAGCAGCTGATTGAGTCGGAGCGTCGTCCGGATGGCCGCAAGAATCCGATGTTCAGCCCGGTACGCTATGTGGAGCGCAGCTCAGGGCCCTCGCCCCTGCGCCAGCGGCGCCAGTGTTGTATCCGCTATCGACTGCCGGACCTGGCATTGTGTGAGAACTGCCCCCACATCGATAGGCCACCCAAGGGCGCCCGCCTGCCGGAAAGCCTGATCGAACAGGCCTGACCGCAAAGATCAGGACAATGCCGGGCCGGAATCAGACAATGGCTATTTGTGCGCCATCGGTATGGGGGTGGGGCATGATGGACATGGATATGCCGTAAATGGCTTCCAGCGTACGGCTGTTCATCAGCTCCTGCGGCGCCCCCTGGGTCAGCAGCCGGCCACTGTGGAGGGCAACAAGGTGATCGCAATAGGTGGCGGCCATGTTGATGTCGTGCAATACCACCACCACACCCATGCCCAGCTCCCTGCCCAGATTACGAACCAGCGACAGCACTTCCACCTGGTGTGCAATATCCAGCGCCGACGTGGGTTCGTCCAGCAGCAGGTATTTGGCGTTCTGGGCGATCAACATGGCCAGCCACACCCGCTGGCGTTCGCCGCCCGACAGTTCGTCAACGTTGCGCCGGGCAAACTGTTGGGTGTCCGTCAGCGCCATGGCCCGATCAACCTCGGCCTGGTCTTCCGCTGAGAAGCGGCCGAGCGCGCCGTGCCAGGGGTAGCGGCCAAAACGTACCAGGTCGAGGGCTGACAGGCCCTCCGTTGGAGGGAGCTGTTGCGGCAGGTAGGCAATCTGTCGTGCCAATGGGCGGTCACCCCAGGCATCCAGTGGCTTGCCTTCGAGGGTAATCCGCCCCGCGCTCGGGCTCAGTTGCCGGGCCAGCAATTTAACCAGCGTCGATTTTCCGGAGCCATTATGGCCGATCAGCCCAACCACATGGCCGTGGTCAATGGTTAGATCAATGGGGTGAAGCAGTGTCTTGCCATTGATTTGCCAACTGACAGCATCCAGTTCAAACATAGCGCCTCGGGCGGGTAAACAGAAGGAACCGTGATGCTATCGGAAATGGTAATTGTTATCAATTGTGTTGGTGGCTGGTGCTGACGACAATGAGGCTGATCAGGCGATCGTGATCCTGTACGAACTGGGCATCCAGTTCCGTGTCGGCCGGCCAGTCTTCTGAAAGGTGAGTGAGCAGGCGTAGACGGGCAGTGCCATCCGTATGCCAGGCCAGTAACTCGGCATGCTCGAAGTAGAACCGCCGCTGTACCAGCGGGTAGAGTGCCTTGAAGAGTGTTTCCTTGAGGCAGAAGACGAGGGTAATAAAGAATCCGGCCTGGCTGTTCAGTTCGGAACTGAATCTGGCCCGCTCCGATGGCGTCAGGATCTGCCGCGAAAGCGGCAGTGCCCGGTCATCCGGCATGATGATCTCCGCATCCAGGCCGAGCCCGGCATAGTGTTGTTGCTGGCCGATCACTGCCGCCGCCCAGCCCTGCGTATGGGTGATCGACCCCACGCAACCGGTCGGCCATACCGGTGCCCGGTCATCGCCCTGGGCAGGCGTTACCGGTTGCCCCGTGATACGTTGGAGGCCTTCGCGGGCGCAGCACCGACCGGCCAGGTATTCCGCCTGGCGTTTGGCAACGGCTCGTTGCACGGAAGGCGGCGGGGCAATGTTGCTGCGTTCAAAGTCGTCGGGTTTAAGGTTGCTGGCCTCAAAATCCAGACTGATCAGTTGCAGGCCCGGCACCAATTGTGGCCAGGGCCACCGGTCGTCCGGAGTGCTGCAGCACGCTGGCAGGAAGCTCACCGTCAAGTCTCCGGCTTGATCAGACATTGAACCGGAAGTGGATGACGTCGCCGTCCTGGACGATGTATTCCTTGCCTTCCAGGCGCCATTTGCCGGCATCCTTGGCGCCGGCTTCGCCGTTATACTTCACGAAGTCGTCGTAGCTCACCACCTCGGCGCGGATAAAGCCCCGCTCGAAGTCGGTGTGGATCACACCCGCTGCCTGGGGTGCAGTAGCACCGACACGGACAGTCCAGGCACGGACTTCTTTTACACCAGCAGTGAAGTAGGTTTGCAGGTCCAGTAGCCTGTAGCCGCCACGGATTACCCTGTCCAGGCCGGGTTCGTCCATGCCCATTTCGTCCAGGAACATGGATTTCTCATCGTCTTCCAGTTCGGAGATTTCGGCTTCTATCTTGTTGCAGATAGGCACCACAACCGCATTCTCGGATTCCGCAATCTTGTTCACGGTGTCCAGGTGAGGGTTGCTCTCGAACCCGTCTTCGCTGACGTTGGCAATGTACATGGTCGGTTTGACGGTAAGCAGGCAGAGCTCGCGAATCAGCGCCATCTTCTCTTTGTCGAGATTCATGCTGCGAACCGGCTTGCCTTCGTTCAGCACGGGAAGCAGGGTTTCGAAGATTTCAAGCTGGGCTTTGGCTTCTTTGTCGCCGCTTTTTGCCACTCGCTGAACCCGTTTGATGGCTTTCTCGACGGTTTCCAGGTCGGCCAGAGCCAGTTCTGTGTTGATGATCTCTATATCTGAAGCCGGGTCGATCTTGTTGGCAACGTGAATGACGTTGTCGTCCTCGAAGCAGCGCACCACATGGGCAATGGCGTCGGTCTGGCGGATGTTGGCCAGGAACTGGTTGCCCAGGCCTTCACCTTTCGAGGCGCCCTCTACAAGGCCTGCAATATCCACAAACTCCATGGTCGTCGCGACCACTTTTTCCGGCTTCACGATCTCGGCCAGTTTGTTCAGGCGTGGATCAGGCATGGCAACCACGCCAGCATTGGGCTCGATGGTGCAGAAGGGAAAGTTTTCGGCGCCAATGCCGGATTTGGTCAGCGCGTTGAACAGGGTGGATTTGCCGACGTTGGGAAGGCCGACGATGCCGCAGTTAAATCCCATGGGGTGCCTCTGCTGGTGCTGGAAAATTTGGGCGGATTATACCGGTTTGAAGCTGTGCAAGCGATTCATCGCAGCGGGAAGTTTGCCGCTGGCGGCATCCGGAAGCACGCGGATGATCTCGTCGATCACGGCGTTGAGTTCTTCGGTTTCCCGTTTGCCCAGGCGGCCGAGTACGTAACCGGTTACCTGACGGCTGTCGCCGGGATGGCCGATGCCGATGCGTAGTCTCTGGAAGTCGTTGGTGCCCAGGTGGGCGATGGTGTCCCGCAGGCCGTTGTGTCCGCCATGTCCGCCGCCTTTCTTGAGTTTGGCGGTGCCGGGGGGCAGGTCGAGATCGTCGTGGGCAACCAGGATCTGATCGGGCTGTATCTTGAAAAAGTCCGCCAGTGCCTTGATGGGCAGGCCGCTGCGGTTCATATAGGTGGAGGGGTTCAGCAGGTGCAGGTCCAGGCCCTGCATTTGAATGCGGGCATAGAGCCCGTGGTATTTCTTTTCGGGGCGGAGCGTCTGGCCCGCTTCACGGGCCAGAGCTTCGACGAACAGGGCGCCGGCGTTGTGGCGGGTATTCGCATAGTCGGGGCCGGGATTACCCAGCCCCACCACCATGAGGATATCCTGTGCCATGCGCCGTTGCCCTCATTCGTACAGGAGCGATTACTCCTTGTCTTCGCCTTCTTCACCCGCTTCGCCGTCTTCGCCTTCGCCGGTATCCTCGGTCTTGGCAGCGCGCGGCTTGTGGATTGCAACGACTGGCAGGTCGTGGTCTTCGCCCTGCAGCAGTGCAGCGATACGAACGCCTTTGGCCAGTTTCAGATCGCTCAGGTGAACCACCTGGTCCATTTCCACTTCAGCCATGTCGACTTCGATGAACTCGGGCAGGTTCTGCGGCAGACAGATCACTTCCACTTCGTTGATCTGGTGGTGAGCAACGCCGCCCTGGAGCTTGATGGCCGGTGCGGAATCTTCGTTCAGGAAGTGCAGCGGTACGTTAACGTGGATCTCGTGATCCTTGTCAACGCGCAGGAAGTCAGCGTGGGTCAGCAGCGGCTTGTACGGGTGGCGCTGCAGATCCTTCAGGATCACGCTTTCTTTCTTGCCTTCCAGTTCGATGGTCAGAACGTGTGAGAAGAAGGCTTCGTTTTCCAGAGCTTTTTTCAGCTCGTTGTGCCAGATGGAAATCGGAGTGGCTTCTTTCTTCCCGCCATAAATGATGGCCGGAATTTTACGCTCCTCGCGACGCAGGCGGCGGCTCGCACCTCTCCCCTGATCGCCACGAGGAAATGCTTCAATAAGAAATTCCTGAGACATGGTTATAACCTCGATTTTCACCCGAGCGGCCCGCGACCAGGTCCTGAACAGGTGACATTTGCGAAATGCCGGAAGCTTTTCCGGCGGACTAAACAGACCGGGAGCCCACTGGGCTCCCGGTCTGGATTCTTCTCTCTAAATCAGGCTGTTAGCTGATCAGGCGTTCTCAAACATCGCGCTGATGGACTCTTCGTTGCTGACGCGACGAATGGATTCCGCAAGCAGCCCAGCCATAGTGAGGATGCGGATCTTATCACAATTACGCGCTTTGTCACCCAGTGGGATGGTGTCACAGACTACCAGTTCGTCCAATTGGGAGGCGTTGAGGTTGTCAACAGCCGGCCCGGAAAGGACAGGGTGCGTGATGTAGGCGACTACGCGGGCGGCGCCATGTTCCTTCAGGGCATTGGCGGCCTTGCAGAGGGTGCCGGCGGTGTCGATGATGTCGTCCACCAGGATACAGGTCTTGTCTTTTACATCACCGATGATGTGCATGACCTGTGACACGTTGGCCTTTGGACGACGTTTGTCGATGATGGCCAGGTCGGCGTCGTCGAGGCGCTTGGCCACGGCGCGGGCACGAACAACACCGCCTACGTCCGGAGAAACCACGACAAAGTTTTCAAAGCGCTGCTTCTCGATATCCTCGAGCATGACCGGGGTGGCGTAGATGTTATCCACCGGGATGTCGAAGAAGCCCTGAATCTGGTCGGCGTGCAGGTCGACCGTCAGAACCCGGTCAACGCCAATGCTGGAAATCATGTCTGCAACCACTTTCGCACTGATGGCAACGCGGGTGGACCGGACACGGCGGTCCTGGCGGGCGTAGCCATAGTAGGGGATAACCGCGGTAACCCGGGTGGCGGATGCGCGACGCAGGGCGTCAGCCATCACGATCAGTTCCATCAGGTTATCGTTGGTGGGGTTGCAGGTGGGCTGGATGATGAAGACATCATGCCCGCGGACGTTCTCGTTGATTTCAACGGTGGTTTCACCGTCGCTGAAGGTTCCAACGGTGGCCTGGCCCATGGGAATGTGGAGTTTTTGGGCGATGGCCTTGGCAAGCTCTGGGTTGGCGTTGCCGGTAAAAATCATCAGTTTGGACACGATGGCATCCTTCTCGGTATCGGCGTTTGATTCAGAAGAAGCGGGAGAAAGGTGGCTGGGGTGGCAGGATTCGAACCTGCGCATGACGGGATCAAAACCCGTTGCCTTACCACTTGGCGACACCCCAGTATCGTGCTTTTTTGGCATCATTTCAGCTCTGTCAGCTTTTTGTGAAGTGGTGAGATGTTCACCCCTTGAGCTACGAACCCCGTGATGCCGGAGGGTTTGCTTTCCCAGATAATCCGGGCTGCGGATTCTGTCGGGAAACGTCCAAATATGCAAGCCCCGGTTCCGGTTAATCTTGCAGGTCCGAATTGTGCAAGCCACTCCAGGCTTTGATGAACCTCAGGATACAGTCTTCGAACTACATCCTCACAGTCGTTTCGGTACCTCGAGGCGTCTCCCTCAAAAGCGGGCGCTATTTTGATTCCGGGGGTATCCCTTGTCAACCCTTGCTCGGAAAAAATCTCCCTGGTGCTTATATCGCATGGTGGTTTTATAACCAAAAACCAGTCTTCGGGTGGATGGGCATCGGTTAGCCGTTCGCCCACGCCTTCACCCCACGCGGAATGGCCGCGAACGAACACCGGTACATCGGCACCCAAGGCCAGGCCCAGTTCCGCCAGCTCGTCCAGGGAGTAATTGAGGCCCCATAGCTGGTTCAGCCCCAGCAGGGTGGTGGCGGCATTGGAGCTGCCGCCCCCCAGGCCGCCGCCCATGGGCAGCCGTTTGTCGACCGCGATACTGGCACCGGGGACTTCCCTGTTGGCGGCCGCCGCCAGTTGCCGTGCGGCGCGGACAACCAGGTTTTCGTCGTCCGGCACGCCGGGTATGGATTGCTCAAGGACAATTTGCCCATCCGTGCGTGGGGTCAGGGTTATGGTGTCGCCGTAATCCAGGAACTGAAACAGGGTTTGCAGTTCATGGTAGCCGTCTGGCCGCCGCCCGAGAATGTGCAGGAACAGGTTCAGCTTTGCCGGGGAGGGCAGCTTCAGGCTGGTCACCGGCTGTCTCCGTCTGCCCGGCGCCAGCTGGTAACCACCAGCCTCACGCGCTTCTCGCCCTTGACCGCGGTGATGCGGGCCGGCAGTGGGGGATAGTCGTTAATGAACGACTGCCAGCGGTCATAGCGGATCTCCCAGCCCAGTTGGCGGATGACGGCCAGCCGGTCCTGGTCGTCAAAGAACAGTCGAAAATCTCCCTCAGGGCCGGGCAGGCCCCGTATCCACCAGGCCAGACTGTCGATGGGAAGCTGCCAGCCGGTGGCGGCGTTGACCAGTGCTTCCGGGTCGCCGGACTGGTAGCGTTCGCCGTCGGGAAGCGTGAGCTCGATAAAGCCCGGCACACCCTCAAGGGTGGTGTGGCCCATGCCAAGGAAGGAGGATGACAGGGCCAGTTCGTAGGCTTCCTGGTCCTGCTTCCAGTAGTTGATCACGGCGGTACCACTGTCCGAGGGTTGGCGGACAGCCAGTTTCCCTGTCAGTTCCCAGTGCTGGAACTGGTCACGCCGGGCACTGGTCTCACTCCAGTCCGCTGGCGGCTGTTCAGTGAGACCTTCGGGTAATGGATCAACCTGCAGTGAGGTACAGCCGCCCAGGAGCAGGGCGGCAAGGGTCAGGGCAATTGCGGGAAATCTCACAGGGATTGCTCCCCGGTCAGCCTCTCAACGGTTTCGATCAAGACCGGGTGGTCCGGGTCCTGCTCGAAACCCTCCTCCCAGATTGTACGGGCCTGTTCCCGCTCGCCGGTTTTCCAGAGCACTTCGCCAAAATGGGCGGCCACCTCCGGGTCGGCATAGGCTTCCCAGGCACGGGAGAGGTAGTCCCGCGCCTTCTTGGTTTCACCCTGCAAATAGAGCACCCAGCCCATGCTGTCGAGGATGGCCGGGTTTTCCGGATCGATTGCCAGTGCCCGTTCGATGTAAGCCCTGGCTTCATCGTAGCGGTCAGAGCGTGTGGTGAGTATGTATCCCAGCGCGTTGAGCGCCACGGCGTTGTCCGGCTGTTCCTCAATGATCATCCGCAGGTCCTGCTCGGCCTGTTCCGGTTTGTCCATGGAGTCCAGCAGCATGGCGCGAGCATAACGAATACGGATATTTCCGGGGTAGGCTTCGAGGGCCTCGTTGGCGGCTTCCAGGGCGCGTTCGTCCTGCTCCTGGTCCAGCAGCAGGTTGATTGCCAGCAGGCGGAAGTTTTCGTCCTGATTGGGGTTGTTCTCCCGGAGTTCGCGAATGGCAGCCAGGGCTTCGTCCAGCTCTCCCTGTTCTGCCATGAGTTCACTGGCTCGGGCCAGGGCCGGAAAATAGTAGTTGCCTTTCTCGACGTTTTTGTAGAAGCCGATGGCCTGTTCGATGTTGTTTTCTTCGTCGGCAATCCGGCCCAGATAATAGTGGGCCTCGTCGGTGTGATGGCCCTGCTGAATAAGGCGGGTCAGTTCTTCTTCGGCCAACGCGGTCTGGTCATTCTCCAGCGCCACAAGGGCGTGGGAGAGCCGGAGACCGGGTACGTCGGGGAAGCGTTTGACCAGGCGGCGAAATTCATCCTGGGCGGCTTGCAGTTCACCCTCGCCAATCAGCATGCGGCCGTAAAGTGTGCCCATCTGGCGGTTGTCGGGAAAGCGGCGGGTGTTGTGCAGCAGATGGTCAAGGGCCTGGCGCTTTTCGCCGGTCTGGTAGAGCAGGTCCCCTTTCAGGATCAGGGCAGGCTGGAAATCCGGCTTGCTGTCCAGCAGCGGCTCCAGTTTCGCAAGGGCCTGTTGTGGTTCGCCGGTGACTTTCATCAACAGGGCAATACTGTACTGGAGTTCCGGGTTCTCGGGATGGCGCTGTTCCAGTTGCCGGTAGAGATCAAGCAGTTCCTGCTGTTGTGCCGGTGGCAGATTGCCAGCCATGGCGGCGAGGCTGTCAAAGTCTGCGTCGCCACCCAGGTCCATGATTCGCTCCATGTGCCCCAGTGCCGTTTCCAGGTCGTTATTCTTCACTGCCTGGATGGCCGATATCCGGTGTGCCTGCATGTTGTCCGGGTCCACCTCCAGCCACAATGCCGCCAGCTTCTGCTGGGCGTTGTCGGCGTTCAGTGACTGGGCAATGCGCATGGTGCGCTCGATCACGCCCTTGTCGCGGGATTGCTGGGCCGCTTTCATGTAGTTGACGAGGGTTACGTCAAAACGGCCCCGCTGGGCAGCTATCTCGCCGGACAGCAGCAGGTAGAGTTCCTCCGGTTCGAAATCGGCGTAGCGGATTTCCGGTTCCTGTTCCGCTGACGATGCGGTTGTGCCGGTGCTATCAGGCGAAGAGTCGGATTGCGGTTCCTGATTGCCCTTGAAAACAGCGCAGCCGGACAGGGAAAGCCCAAGCAGGCAGGTAACAAGCAGTAATGCGGACTTATGCATGCAACATCCCATGATCTGTGTACAGTGCACCTGATCGGCCGGAAAAACTCTGGCGGCAGTCTCAGATGTGGCGTAATGCAACGAGGCTCTATGATGGCACAAGCGCCTGATATTGCCCAACCTGTCAGCAGTTCCCGATATCACAGTGGTTATGGGTGGCGACAGAGGCTCCCGGTCGTTAAAATACCGGCAATAGTCCGTCTTCAGGCAAAAGGCAATATACCCCCGATATGGCACTGGTCACACTCGGAATCAATCATCGTACCGCGCCGGTCGAGTTGCGTGAGCGCGTCGCGTTCACTCCAGAGCGCATGGCCGAGGCTTTTGCCGAATTACGGGCCACCTCCGGCGCCAGTGAGGCTGCCATCCTGTCCACCTGCAACCGCACCGAACTGTACCTGGCGGGAGACGATGATTGCGCGCCCGCCGTATTGCGGTGGCTGGCGGGTTTCCATGACATGGAGGCCGGAGACCTGGAAGAAGTGCTTTATGTACACCGGGATTCGGACGCCGTACGCCACATAATGCGGGTAGCGGCCGGCCTGGATTCCATGGTACTTGGCGAGCCGCAGATCCTGGGGCAGCTCAAGGACGCCTACTCTCTCGCCCGTGAGCATGGCGCCAGCGGGGCCTTCCTGTCGCGCCTGTTCGAACACACCTTTTCCGTTGCCAAGCGCGTGCGTACCCAGACCGCCATCGGCGAGAACCCGGTGTCGGTGGCGTACGCCGCCGTCAGCATGGCACACCACATCTTCGCGGACATGTCCCGCAACACGGCGCTACTGATTGGCGCCGGCAAGACCATTGAACTGGTCGCCCGGCACCTGGCGGATGCTGGTGTGAAGAACTTCCTGGTGGCCAACCGTACCCTGGAACGTGCCCAGGCGCTGGCGGAATCCCGCGGCGGGAAAGGCATCCTGCTTTCCGATATACCCGATCATCTGGCCGACGTGGACATTGTTATTTCCTCCACTGCCAGTCCGTTGCCAATCCTGGGCAAGGGCGCCGTGGAGCGGGCACTGAAAAAGCGCAAGCATCGCCCTTACTTCATGGTGGATATTGCCGTTCCCAGGGACATCGAGCCGGAAGTGGGTTCCCTTGCGGATGTCTACCTTTATACCGTCGATGACCTGCGACAGGTCATCGAAGAGAACGTCCGCTCCCGTGAGGGCGCCGCGCGGGAAGCGGAGAACCTGGTCACGGATGGTGTGCAGCAGTTCCTGAGCCAGCTTCGTGCCCTTGATGCGGTATCCACCCTCAAGCAGTTCCGCCAGCGCGCGGAAACCCTCAGGGATGTGGAAACCGAGAAGGCGATCCGCGCCCTGCGCAACGGCGCTGATCCGGAAACCGTCATGCGGAGCATGGCCCGGGGGCTGACCAACAAGCTGCTCCACGAGCCCTCCATCCAGGTCCGCAAGGCCACAACGGAAGGCAGAACCGAAGTCACCCAATGGCTGAGAGAATTGCATCAGCTTGATGCACTGGATGCCGACGCGCCCATCACCCCGGAAAAACTATGAAGTCATCGATCCAGTCCCGCCTCGAGCAGCTTGCTGACCGCTTCGAGGAAGTCAGCGCGTTACTGAGCGACCAGGGCACCATCGCCAACCAGGATAAATTCCGTGACCTGTCCCGGGAGTTTGCCGAAATTGAGCCCATTGTTCATTGTTTCCAGGCCTGGCAGAAATCCCGCGAGGATGTAAAGGAAGCCGCTGAGCTGGCCCGTGATGGTGATGCCGATATGCGCGCCATGGCGGAAGAGGAAATGAGCCTGGCGGAGCAGAAAAGCGAGGAACTGGACGAAGAACTCCAGCGCCTGATGCTGCCCAAGGACCCCAACGATGGCAAGAACGTGTTCCTGGAAGTCCGCGCCGGCACCGGTGGCGATGAGGCGGCCATTTTTGCCGGTGACCTCTTCAGGATGTACCTGCGTTACGCCGAGCGCCAGCGCTGGCAGGTGGAAGTCATCAGCGCCAGTGAGGGCGAGCACGGCGGCTATAAGGAAATCATCGCCCGCATTGCCGGCAGTGCCGTTTACGGAGCGCTGAAATTCGAATCCGGCGCCCACCGGGTGCAGCGGGTACCGGAAACTGAATCCCAGGGCCGTATTCACACCTCGGCCTGCACCGTGGCGGTGATGCCGGAGGCTGATGAGGCCGAGGCGGTTGAGATCAACAAATCCGACTTACGCGTGGATACCTTCCGCGCCTCCGGTGCCGGCGGCCAGCACGTCAACAAGACCGATTCCGCCATTCGCATCACCCATATCCCCACCGGCATTGTGGTGGAGTGCCAGGAAGAACGCTCCCAGCACAAGAACCGGGCCAAGGCCATGAGTTTCCTGGCCTCCCGTCTCCAGAACGAGGAGATCGAGCGCCAGCAGAAAACCATGGCGGCCACCCGCAAGAGCCTGGTGGGTAGCGGCGACCGGTCTGAGCGAATTCGCACCTACAACTTCCCCCAGGGGCGGGTGACCGACCATCGCATCAACCTGACCCTGTACAAGCTGGACGAAGTGATCTCCGGTGACCTGGATGCGGTCATCGTGCCCTTGCAGCAGGAACATCAGGCCGATCTGCTGGCCTCCCTGGCTGATGAGTGACGCACCTCTATCCTGTGAGGCATTGCTGATAGAAGCCGCCGGGCTTATCGGCGGTGAAACCCCGCGCCTCGATGCTGAATTATTGCTCGGTTATGTGACTGGCTGGTCCCGGACCACTTTCCGGGCCTGGCCCGAGCGTGAAGTGGACGTCGCCCTGGTGGCCCGATTCAGTACCCTTGTGGAGCAGCGTTGTGAAGGCCACCCGGTCGCGCACCTGTTGGGCGAACAGGAATTCTGGTCACTCCCGCTGAAGGTGAACCCGTCCACACTCATTCCCCGGCCGGATACCGAATGCCTGGTGGAAGCAGCCCTAACGCTGGATTTGCCGGAAAGCGCCAATGTGCTGGATCTTGGTACCGGCACCGGTGCCATCGCCCTGGCCCTGGCCAGTGAACGGCCCGGCTGGCGCGTTTCCGCCTGCGATGCCATCAGCGAAGCCGTGGACCTTGCCGCCGACAACGCCGCTCGCCTGAGCCTGCCGGTGACTGTGCGGCAAAGCAACTGGTTTGCGGAGTTACCGCCCGCCGCTTTTGATCTGATTGTTTCCAATCCCCCGTACATTGCAGGTGATGACGTTCATCTGGGCGAAGGGGATGTGCGCTTCGAACCGGCCTCGGCCCTGGTGGCCGGCAGCGACGGCCTGGATGATATCCGGCGGATAACCGCTGAGGCCCCCGCTTGGCTCTCGCCGGGTGGCTGGTTGATACTGGAACATGGCTATGAACAGGGTGCGGCGGTACGACGGCTTTTCACCGACGCCGGATTTGGCAGCGTGGAAACCCGCAAGGACTACGGCCGGCGTGACCGCTTGACCCTCGGGAGAAAACACCATGCTGAACGATGAGGAACTGCTGCGCTACAGCCGGCAGATACTGATGCCTCGGTTTGATATAACTGGCCAGACCAGGCTCAAATCCGCGAGAGTGCTGGTGGTCGGCGCCGGCGGCCTGGGCTGCCCGGTTGCCCTTTACCTAGGCGCAGCCGGTGTCGGTCACCTGACGCTGGCGGACAACGACCAGATCGAGATCGCCAACCTGCAGCGCCAGATAGCGTTCGAGCAGTCCGATCTTGGCGAGTCCAAAGCCGAACATCTGGCCGATCGGGTGAGACGCATAAACCCGGAGGTATCGGTTGCCGCCCTGACTGAGCGACTGGAAGGCGATGAACTACAGCGGCAGGTGAAATCGGCGACCTTGGTGATCGACTGCACGGACAACTTCAACACCCGTTTCGCCCTCAACCGCGCCTGCGTGTCCGCCCGCGTTCCGTTGGTGTCTGGCGCAGCCATCCGTGGGGAAGGGCAGCTGTCCGTCTACGACGTGCGCGATGAAGCCAGCCCCTGTTATCACTGTCTCTACCCTGAGCAGGGCAACGAAGATCTTACTTGCTCCGAGGCAGGTGTTATCGGCCCGTTGGTCGGCATGATCGGCGCTTCCCAGGCGATGGAAGCCATTAAAGTAATCACCGGCGTTGGCAAATCACTTACAGGTCGATTGCTGATCCTCGATGCCTGGCAAATGGAATGGCGGGAAATGAAACTCGCAAGAGACCCAGGTTGTCCTGTCTGTAGCAGCAGAGAGCCAGCATAAGGCAGGGCGGGCAGGCCCTTCCAAAACCGTGCGGAGCCATGGATGGCGGAGCCGAGCGTACAGGGATGTATTCACAGCGTGTTTTGGAAGGGCCTGCCCGCCCTGCCGTTACCTCCTAGTTCTTAAGCGCCTGAAACTTTGAAATTGCCTCTTTTCTGCTTTCTTTGAGATCAACGATAGGCCGGGGATATCCTCCGGGGATAACACCGCCTGCCCAAGGCTGATGAATCCGCTTGTTATCCAGTTTCGCCAGTTCCGGAACGTATCTGCGGATAAATTTGCCGTCGGGATCGAAACGCTCACTCTGGGTGGCTGGGTTGAACACTCGAAAATAGGGTGCTGCGTCGGTGCCGGTGGAGGCGCTCCATTGCCAGCCGCCGTTGTTTGAGGCCAGGAATCCGTCCACCAGTTTCGACATGAAATAAGCCTCACCGAGGCGCCAGTCGATAAACAGATTCTTCGTCAGGAACATGGCGGTGATCATCCGAAGTCGGTTATGCATCCAACCGGTCTGGTTTAGCTGGCGCATGGCGGCATCGACAATGGGGATGCCGGTATTTCCGGCCTTCCAGGCTTCGAAGTTTTCGCCGGGTGTATTCCACTGCAGGGCTTCCGTTTCAGGCTTGAAAGCCCGGTGCATGCTCACCCTCGGGTAGTGGTAGAGGATGTTGATGTAGAAATCCCGCCAGGCGATTTCGTTGGTCCAGGTGGCCAGGCCTTCCTGGTTGCCGCCCATGCCCTGGTGCTGGCGGGCTGTGATCAGGCACTGCCTGCCAGACAGCACGCCGTTGGCCAGGTAGGGGGACAGCAGGCTGGTACCGTCCACGGCGGGAAGGTCGCGGAGATCCTTGTAGTCCCCCGCGCGGTTGTCGAGGAACTGTTCCAGTTGTCGGTGGGCAGCGTCCTCGCCAGTTTCGACAAGCCGTGGTGGCGGGTTTTCGAAGCCCTTTGGAATGCCTTCATAGCGTACGGCCTCAACGGCCTCGCCCACGGGCCCCGGAACAGGAAAGAGCGTTGGCTGAGCTTCGTCAATCCAACTGCGCCAGCGGCGGGAGAACGGGGTGAACACCGAGTAGGGCTCTTCCTGCTGCGTGAGTATGCTGCCAACGGGTGCGACGGTCTGGTCCCGGTACTTGTTCACGGCCACGCCGATGCTATCGAGGGCCTGTTTCACGGTCTTGTCCCTGCGCCTTTCGTTAACTCCGTATTCCTCGTTGAAGTGAACATGCCGGATACTCTCGCGCCGGCAAAAATCCTCCAGCTTTTCAATGCTGTCCGCAAAGGTTGTTGCGGTGATGAAAGACATTGGAATGCCCAGCCCGGTCAGTTCCTCCGACAGTGCGTTGGCGTGGTCCAGCACGAATCGAACCCGTGCCGGGGACCAGTCGTGCTGGTGCCACTGCTCCGGGGTAACGATAAAGCAGGCGCGCACCGGTTGCCGCTGTTTGCAGGCGGCAGTGAGGGCGTCGTTATCGGCGACGCGCAGGTCGTTTCGGAACCAGACGAGCTGAGTCATTGGGCTTCCTGTAGTCGGTGAAGGTTTGATGGCCACGGATGGATATTCGCCGGAACGTACTGATTGGATTATAGTTAATGACAGATTTCATGGATAAAGGGCCGGAATGACAACGAGTCTGGAAACACCGCAAATGATGCAGGACGGCCAGTGGGGTACCCATTACACGCTGGAGCCGGGACAGACCCAGTACCATGAACTCAGTCACACCCGGGCGTGGGTCACCCTGCTTGAGCAGGAATGGCAGATTCGCTACCAGCGCACCTCCGAAGAGGACAGCCAGGAACGCTGGCTGCAGCGGGTAGCCAACGCCTTACCCAATACGGAAATTGACGTTCAGCGCTTTGTACGGCCGGATAACGGTAGCCAGGTTCGGTATCTGCCGGCCATGTCGAACCTTGCAATGGTGATTCGTCCCTATCAGCCGCTGACCATTCCCGCCAACAGTGAGTGCACCATATACGTGGGCACGCTCCTGTGGATGCGAATCCAGGCCGGAAACAAGGGAACGACCCTGATGGAACTGCCGCTGGAGGAGCCGTCGCTGACCTGGGTGGGCCGTACCACCATGGAGGGCGAACTTTGCTACTCCGCCGCCACGTTTGCTCGTCTGGTTTTGGAGGCTGTGCCCAAGCGCCCATGGCGGGCTGTTACACCCGTGAGGATTATCAATGAACGGCAAGCCCCCCTGTTGCTGGAGCGATTCAACCTCCCAACCCCTTTGCTGTCGCTACACCGCAATGAGAAAGGGCAGCTCTGGACGCCGGGAGTGACGGTCATATGCGAAACGGACATGAATTCAGCGCGCCTGAAGATCGACCATAAACTCATCGCTGCGGCCGGGCGTTGCGAGCAGGTGGCCCCTGCCCGCGAGCATACCGCCCGGGGCGGGCTGGTACGTGCTTATGACCGGATATTCGGCTGATAAATACGACCACTTGTCGCTATCGTTACCGTAAATGGAGTTACCTCCTTGATCGAGCAGTTTGAAAACAGTCTGATGCAGTTTTTCGGTGCCATTGCCTGGGGCAAGTGGATCAGCACCCTTTTCTTGCTGGTTCTCGGCATTGTGCTGGCCTCCTTTGCTGCCCGTGGCGTTTCACGCTTCATGCAGGACCGTGCATCACGCCATCACGCGGTGATGCTGAGGCGGCTGGTGTTCTACATTGTGCTGGCCATATTCCTTGTTGCCGCCCTGCGGGAGGCGGGGTTTTCCCTGGACGTGGTGCTGGGCGCCGCCGGGATACTGACCGTGGCGATCGGTTTCGCGTCCCAGACCTCCGCCTCCAACATGATCAGCGGTCTGTTCCTGCTGGTGGAAAAGCCCTTTGAAATCGGCAATTTCATCGAAGTAGAGGGCACCCTTGGCGAGGTGGTTTCCATTGATATGCTGAGTGTAAAGCTGCGGACGCCGGACAATCTTTATGTGCGTATCCCCAATGAGACGCTGATTAAAACCCGGGTGGTGAACCGTTCGCGTTTTCCCATCCGCCGCATGGATTTGACCGTGGGCATTGCCTATGCAGAGGATGTTGAACGGGTTGAAAACCTGCTGCTGGAACTGGCGAGGCAGAACAGTGCCAGCCTGGAGGAGCCCAAAGCGTTTGTGCTGGTGACCGGATTTGGTCCATCCGCAGTGGACCTGCAATTCTCCTTCTGGGTGCCGGGTGACCGGGTTCTGGAAGGGCGTAGCCAGATGATGGTTGCCGTCAAGAAGGCGCTTGACAAGGAAGGTATCGAAATACCTTTCCCCCACACGAGTATTTATGCCGGAAGCCATTCCGAGCCTTTCCGGGTGGAACTGCTTCGGCCGGAAACCGCAACCAACAAGGGAGATCCGGATGCCGACCAGAACGGATGAAACCACGAAAGCCGGGGCAGAGCCCACAACAGATGGAAAGCTGGCCCTGGGGTGGCGGGAATGGGTTGCCTTGCCGGACTTCGATATTTCCCGCATCAAGGCAAAAGTGGATACCGGTGCCCGCACCTCGTGCCTCCATACATTCCGAACGGAACCCTACACCGAGAATGGCGAGCGCCGGGTCCGTTTCTGGGTTCACCCGGTGCAGAACGATTTGCATCACGTGGTGGAGTGCGATGCGCTGGTGTTGGACGAACGCAACGTATCGGATTCCGGTGGCCACAAGGAGCTGAGGCTGGTGATCGAAACCCGCCTGGTGATTGGCAGTACCGAGTGGCCCATGGAAATGACCTTGACCAATCGTGACTCCATGCGTTTTCGTATGCTGCTTGGCCGAACGGCGATGGCCAGGCGCGCCATTGTACTTCCTGAATATTCCTATCTTGCCGGTGAACCGGCCCTAAGGACGAAAAAATGAAGATTGCGATTCTGTCGCGTAACCGTCATCTCTACTCGACACGACGTCTGGTGGAGGAAGGCATTAACCGGGGCCACGAAGTGAAGGTGATTGACTGCCTGCACTGCTCCATGAACATCACCTCCGCCGACCCGAGAATTCACTACCACGAAGAAGTGCTGGAAGACTTTGATGTGGTGATTCCCCGTATCGGCGCATCGGTGACATTCTACGGTACAGCGGTGTTGCGGCAATTCGAGATGATGGGGGTTTTTCCCGTCAATGAGTCCGTGGCCATTACCCGCTCCCGTGACAAGCTGCGCTCATTGCAACTGCTGGCCCGCAAGGGTGTGGGCATGCCGGTGACCGGGTTTGCCAACAAGCCGGACAACGTGCCGGAACTCCTGCAGATGGTGGGCGGTGCGCCGGTGGTCATCAAACTGTTGCAGGGCACCCAGGGTATCGGCGTGGTGCTGGCGGAAACACGCAAGGCCGCTGAAAGCGTGATTGAGGCCTTTATGGGCCTGAAAGCCGACATTCTGGTGCAGGAATTCATCAAGGAAGCCGGTGGTGCCGATATTCGCTGTTTTGTCATTGGCGACAAGGTGATTGCGGCCATGAAACGCCAGGGTGGGGAAGGGGAGTTCCGTTCCAACCTGCACCGGGGTGGCACGGCTTCGCTGGTGAGAATCACCCCCGAAGAGCGCAAAACCGCCATCACAGCCGCGAAATCCATGGGCCTGAACGTAGCCGGCGTGGATTTGCTGCGCTCCAGCCGCGGCCCCCTGGTGATGGAAGTAAACTCCTCACCGGGCCTGGAAGGCATCGAGAACGCTACCGGCAAGAATGTGGCCGGCATGATCATGAACTGGACCGAGAAAAACCAGCAGCCCTGGAAAACCCGAACCAAGGGGAGGGGATAAAATGGCCGCCCGGGCCCCTTTTGTCATTGCCGGTAACGAAATCAAAGCCGGTACACGGCAAACCGTGGAAATACCGGTTGCCAAGCTATACACCCATACGCCGCTCCACATTCCAGTGGAAGTGGTGCATGGCCGCCGTAGTGGCCCGGTGCTGATGGTATGTGGTGCCATCCACGGGGACGAAATCAACGGCGTGGAGATTGTTCGCCGGGTACTGACCAACTCCGCCCTGCGCCACCTGCGGGGTACCCTGGTGGCGGTGCCCATCGTCAATATTTTCGGTTTTGTGCAACGCACCCGCTATCTGCCCGACCGCCGCGACCTGAACCGTTGCTTTCCGGGCAGTGAGACCGGCTCCCTGGGCGGGCGCATAGCTTATCTGCTGCGCACCCAGATCATGGAGAATGTGTCTCATATTATTGACCTGCACACCGGCGCCATACACCGTTTCAACCTGCCGCAGATTCGCGCCGAGCTTAAAAACCCGGAAACCATCCGCATGGCCGAAGCCTTTGGTGCGCCCATCATCATCAATGCCAGCTTGCGGGAAGGCAGTCTGAGGGCCTACGCTGACTCCCAGGATATCCCGGTGGTTACCTTCGAGGGCGGTGAAGCCCTGCGGTTTGACGACGTGGTGATTTCCAGCGGCGTGAAAGGTGTGATCAGGGTAATGCGGGAACTGGAAATGATCCCCGCCAAGAAGGGCCCCAAGGCACCCAGAAAACGCTCGGAAACCGCTGCCAATTCACAATGGGTGCGAACTGACACAGACGGCATCATGCGCCCGGTGGCAAGCCTGGGCCAGAAGGTTCGCAAGGGCCAGAAACTGGCCATGGTGGCGGACCCGTTCGGCGAGTCGGAAACCGCCGTGCTTTCACCCTGTTCCGGCATTGTGATCTGCGTAAACAACCTGCCGCTGGTGAACGAAGGGGAGGCCATTTACCACATTGCCCGGTTCGATGAGCTCAATGAAGCGGAAAAGGCCATGGATTACTTCCGCAGCAGCTACGAGGGCGACGTGGGTGACGATATGATCCCTGTTCACCCCTGGGACGACCGGCAGAAATAAACACGAGGTTAGCTATGATCTGGGATCAGACCTTTATCGAACTGGCGCCCCTGCCGAGGGGCTTTCACCTGGTCACCAATGAAATCCTGGCCCGGGCGCCTGCACTGCAGAACTGCCAGGTCGGGTTGCTGCACCTGTTCATCCAGCATACCTCCGCCTCCCTGGCCATCAATGAAAACGCCGACCCGGACGTACGCGGTGACCTGGAGCGCCATTTCAACGTGATGGTGCCGGAGAATGCTCCGCACTATGAACACACCACCGAAGGCCCGGATGATATGCCGGCCCATATCAAAAGCGTTCTGGTAGGCCCGTCGCTGACTATTCCTGTGAACGACGGCCATCTTGCGTTGGGCACGTGGCAGGGCATTTATCTGTGTGAACATCGTGACAACGCGGGCAGCCGTCGAATCGTCGCAACGTTACAGGGGCGGTGGTAAGCGTTTCCCCTTGCCCAACTGCACTATCTCATCAAGGAGCCCTATCATCGATCAGTGATTCGTCATCCGTTTGTGGATAAGCTGGTCACCATTCCGCGTCACAGCAGTTTTTCAGGCGATTTCGTCGAGCGTATAAAAGTCCTCAGAACTCTCCGGCGTGAGCGATACGACCTCGTTATTGACTCCCAGAACAAGCCATCTTCACAGTACCTGACGCTGCTGAGCGGGGCCGGAATACGGCTTGGGTATGATCATCGGCGCTGGATGAGTTGGGTCTACAACCTCCGTGCATCAAAAGGCCCGCAACGTTATCAGGCCTCGATGCGCTTCGATATCCTCAAGCCGCTCGGTATCGAAGAGGAACCGTTTCAGCTTTCCTTCCCCATACCGCCTGAAGATCAGGCTTATATCGATCAGTGGCTTGAGCAAGAGGCTCTGGCGCGGCGGAAGTTTGTCGTGATATCACCGGGCAGCCGGCAGGAACGGAAAAAATGGCGGACGGATTATTACGCCGAGGTCGCCGACTGCATTCAGACGGATTTTGGCTTGCCCGTGGTTTTGCTCTGGGCCCCGGACGAATGGCACGACGTTGAAAACATGTCAAAACGGATGCAAACGTCACCCCTGATGGCGCCGCCGACCACCCTGGAACAGGGTGTCGCGTTGTTGAACCGCTGCCGGCTACTGCTGTGTAACGACAGTGGCTTCATGTGCCCGGTGGCGCAACCGCCGACGACAACAGCTTCGGAATCACGCCTGCCATGGTTTATGAAAAGGTTCAGGCCATTCTCGGTGAGGCAATATGATCTTTACTCCGGGCAGCGGAGCTTCAGGGGTACAGCGCGCTTGTCGCTGTCATCCTGCGTTGATCCAACCGGCTCGCACCCAAAATTGTTCCTGCCTCCGCCTTTGACCTTATAGAGAGCCCTGTCTGCTGCCCTGACAAGATCTTCCATGGTCAGGTCGCTACGGGGCACCACAGATGCCACTCCGATGCTAATGGTCAGGAATGGCTCGATAGGGCTGCCGTCGTGCGCAATGTGCGAGCCGATGACTTGCTCCCGTATGGAGGCGGCAATGCTCATGGCGTCATCGACATTGGTCCCTGGCAGGACGAGGAGAAACTCTTCACCGCCGTATCGTGCAGCCATGTCTGATTTTCGTTGAAGGGTCCGTTCCAGAATAGTCGCAACCTGTTTCAGGGATTCGTCGCCCGCCTGATGCCCGTATTGGTCATTATAGAGTTTGAAGTAGTCGATGTCGGCGAGCATTACAGTAAGGGGGCCTCCGGTCCGGCTCAGTATCTCCCAAGCCTGCTCCAACTTCTTTTCAAGCGCCAGCCGGTTCGAAAGCCCGGTGAGAGGATCGTGCTCCGACAGCCGTTTCAATTCCGCATTGGCTATCTGGAGATCGCCCTGGACTTCAAGCACCTTTTGATGCTTTGAGGTCAACTCGGCATTGAGTCGTAGTAGTTCCGTGTTGTTTGACTCGATCATCCCCAGCATGGAATTGAATTCCCGGGACAGGGCCCCTATTTCGTCATTGTTCCGGATATTTGCCCGAAGGGAGTAATCCATTGCATTGGATATACTGGAGATATCGGCCTTCAGTCCCATGATCGGCTTGATGACCATCCATCGGAACAGCCCCAGCAGCGTTGCCGCGAGAGCAGTGCACAATAATACCAGCAGGGCGACACCGTAGAAGGTAATTTCACTGCCCAGCTCGGTGATGTTGCGAGGGAGAATCGCCGTTGCCCGCAGGCTCGGCGTGCCCTCGATGCTATAGATCTTTGAGGCGGAGAGTGCGCTCCGGTCAATGACTTCCAGCATGTAGTTGTCCGAGGCTGCCGGAACTTCGGCTTCCGACACCAGTTCGATACTGAACTCCTGGACAATCTGCTCTGAAAGCGTACTTATCAGCTCGTCATCGAGAAACTGGCCAAACACCACGTAACCCATGTGTGGGCCAACGCCATTGCTCTGCACGATCGGGCGCATGGCAAAGAGAACCGGAACGCCATCCACCTCTACAATGCCGCTGGTGTTCTGATTGTCGATGTCGTCCTCAAAGTCGATCCGGTTTCTGAAGCCAGCGATTTCCGCGACAACCTCATCGAGATAGGTTTCTGTCAGATTGATAAATCCGCCTTCAGGTGGAAAGTCGAAAACCTTGCCCCAGACGGGTTCTCCGTCAAGATTGAGAAAAAGCGCAACATCGAACCCGAAGTTGAGAAATGTGTCCGGATACAGATTGGACTCGATGTATTCCGGATCGCCGCTTTGTATGAACGAGTATGTGTCATTCCATGCCGACCAGTCGTATACAGTGAAATCAATGGTTTCTCGCTGCGCATCCAACCGCCGGATTACCCGGTCAATGTTGTTCCTGGCGTAATCGAGCTCGATGTCGTGAAAGGCGGGGTAGACAACGCTGCGTTGAATATAAATGGCCGACAATGCAAGCAAAATACCCATCAGCAGAATCAATGCGGTGGTTTTTGCAGAAAGCGACATTGCGTTGGGCCTTGCGTACTGGGGGCTGATCCGGATTGGGGTGGGCTCAATCTCAACACTGATAGTGAGTTGCTCATAGTTTGAACAGTATTAGCCCCCGATGGAAGCTGTTGGACAAGATTTGACAGTCTGAGCTCTCGCGCCCCCTCACAACTACTGCGTGATCTTCCATCTTGGCCGATCTACACCCATTGCAGAACTTTAATGGGTGGGGTTCCACCCATTTTTAAGCTTTAAAGTACCACCTGATTCAAAAGATCACTGTTTTACAAGTAGTTTTCGAACCTGGTCTGTTACTTGCTCCAGTAGTGTCACCGAAGCCAGTTGCGCTTCGCCAAGCACCCAACAAACACAACGAGACGGGGAGCATCCTCTATGAAAACCCAATCCGTAATGGCATTGGCATTCGCCTCCACTTTTGCTGTCACCAGTCCGGTTATTGCACAGGACAAGTCCGATTGGCCAGACAACTTCACGGTTGGTACTGCCAGCCAGGGCGGAACCTACTTTGCGTATGGTTCCGGGTGGGCGAACTTTGTTGCCGAGAACCTGGGCGTGTCCGGCGGTGCTGAAATTACCGGTGGCCCGATGCAGAACATGGCGCTGGTACACACCGGCAACCTGCAGTTTGGCCTGACCACCATGGGCCCGGCCAGTGAATCCCTGGACGGCAACAGCCCGATAGCTCCGGGTGTAAAGATGGACAACGTGTGCGCCATCTTCCCGATGTATGAGACGCCTTTCTCCGTGACCGCGCTGTCTGACTCAGGTATCACCTCGATTTCGGACATTCCCGATGGCGCTACCATCGGTTTCGGTCCTGCAGGCTCCACGTCTGACACCTATTTCCCGCGCATGATGGAAACCCTGGGCGTGGATTTTGAACGCCGCAACGGTAGCTGGTCGGACCTGGGTACCCAGTTGCAGGATGGCCTGATTGATGTGGTGGCTTTCGCTGCGGGTATTCCCATCCCGGCCGTTAGCCAACTGGAAGTTCAGACCGATGTGAACATCATCGGCATGACCGATGCGGAAGCCAAGAAGATTACCGATAACTTCCCCGTCTCCGAGTTCATCATTCCGGCGAGCACTTACCAGTCCCTGGAAAAAGATTCCCGTGTGGTATCCATGTGGAACTTTGCGATCGCCAACTGTGACGTTCCGGAAAGCATGGTCTATGAAATTACCAAGCTGACCATGGAGAACAACGATCAGATGACATCTATCCATAAGGCTGCAAAGACGTCTATCCCGAAAAACTATACCAAGAACACCGTTCTGCCCTGGCATCCGGGTGCCGCTCGCTGGTTCAACGAAAACGGTTACGAGATTCCTGAAAGCCAGATCAAGTAACCATCCTTGTGTGTCAGGGGGTCCGTTGGGCCCCCGTCGACGGCCGGCTTGATGCCGGCCCGGTTTTTCCTGTAGGCAGGGCTTATCATGACCACCGAACAACCCCCCAAGGATCCGACTCCGACGGTACTGTCGGACGAAGACCATATTCTTGCCCACGACGTTGACGAGGAGCCGGTTGAGGCCAATCGCCGGCTGTTTGAAGGCTGGTTTCTGAAATTCGTTACCTTGCTGACGATCGGCTATTCATCATTCCATCTTTATTCCCTGAACATTGCCCCGATGGAAACCTGGAGTTACCGCATTGTCCACGTCGCGGGCGCGCTGGTGCTGGGCTTTATACTATACGCCGGTGCCCGATTTGTATCTCCTGAAGAGGGCGGTGCACGACATAAGTGGACCACCTGGTTTGGTGGCGTTGCCCTGTTGCCTGCCCTTTATGCGCTCTACCAGACGTTTTCCTTTAGCCAGATGCTGGCCAACGGTGCCATGCGTATTCCGCCTGAGCTGGAAGCCTGGCATTTTGGCTGGCCTTTGCTGGCGGCCACTGGTGTGGGCATTGTTCTGAGCTGGTTCCACCAGCGTGAGCGATCGCGTTTCAGCGTGCCCGACCTGGTGCTGATTGTCTGCTCCATCGCCGTCGCAGCCTATTTCCTGGTGGTTTATAACACCACTATGCGTATGACCACTGGCACGTCTTTTGCGCCCGTGGGCATTTCCTTTGCCGCCGTTGCGGGCACCGCCCTGATCATGGAACTGACGCGCCGGGTCGCGGGCCTGGCGCTGGTGGTGATTGGCCTGGTGTTCCTGGTCTATGTTTTTGTTGGTCCCTATCTGCCTGGTTTCCTGGGTTTTCCGGGATTGTCTGTGCAGCGTTTCTTCAGTCAGGTGTATACCGATGCCGGTATTTTGGGGCCCACCACGGCGGTGTCCTCAACTTACATCATTCTGTTCATCGTCTTTGCTGCTTTCCTGCAGGCGTCGAAGGTCGGTGATTATTTCGTAAATTTCGCCTTCGCGGCAGCTGGTCGTTCCCGCGGTGGTCCGGCCAAGGTGGCGATCTTTGCCTCCGGCCTGATGGGTATGATCAACGGCACGAGTGCCGGTAACGTGGTCTCCACCGGTTCATTGACTATCCCGCTGATGAAGAAAGTGGGCTATTCCAAGAAATCCGCCGGCGCGGTCGAGGCTGCTGCGTCTACTGGCGGGCAAATCATGCCGCCGATCATGGGCGCGGGCGCCTTCATCATGGCGGAAATCACCGGTATCCCTTACACCGAAATTGCCATCGCGGCGATCATTCCTTCGGTGCTGTATTTCGCATCGGTCTACTTCATGGTGGATTTCGAGGCAGCGAAACTGGGCATGCGCGGCATGCGCGAGGACGAGCTGCCGAAGCTTCGCAAGCTGATCAAACAGGTTTATCTGTTCATCCCCATCATCATTCTGATTTACGCTCTGTTCCAGGGGTATTCAGTGATTCGCGCCGGTACGCTGGCTACGGTGTCTGCCGCAGTGGTGAGCTGGCTAACGCCCAACAAGATGGGGATACGCTCAATTCTTCGGGCGCTGGATATTGCTTCCATGATGGCGATCCAGATTATCGTGGTGTGTGCCGCGGCCGGTATTATTGTGGGTGTGATTTCACTGACTGGTGTCGGCGCGCGCTTCTCGGTGCTGCTGCTGGACGTGGCCGAGGCCAGCCAGTTGTTGGCGCTGGTTTTCGCCATGTTCATTTCCATACTTCTGGGTATGGGCATGCCAACTACCGCTGCTTATGCGGTAGCGGCATCGGTAGTGGCACCGGGCCTGGTGCAGCTGGGGATTGACCCGCTCACGGCGCACTTTTTCGTGTTCTACTTCGCGGTAGTGTCGGCCATTACGCCGCCAGTTGCCCTGGCGTCTTATGCGGCGGCCGGTATTTCCGGGGCCAACGCCATGGAAACCTCGGTGGCCTCGTTCCGGATCGGTATAGCGGCGTTCATCGTACCGTTCATGTTCTTCTATAACAGTGCGCTACTGATGGATGGGGACTGGTTCGTTATCGCCCGCGCCCTGGTTACCGCGACCTTTGGCGTGTACCTGTTGTCTGGTGGTGTGCTGGGCTGGTTCGGCAAGGTCAACGCCGGCTGGCCGGTCCGTGTCATGCTGATTGTCTCGGCGCTGCTGATGATTGAAGGCGGGCTCTGGACGGATCTGGCTGGTATAACCCTGGCGGTGATCTCATTCCTGCTTCAGCGCCAGCGCAGGCAGCGTGTGGCACCTGCCGGGGCCTGACCTCCTGCCTTTGTGAAGAGCAGGGCAGGGCAATTGCCAGGGTGCGGTTGTCCTGCCCGGTTCCCGGCGCTACGCTAGCGGTTTTCTCAGGAACCGGTTTATATGTCCTACCGGATTGGCGCTGTCCTCATCTTCGGCCTTACTCTTCTAGTCTCCTGGACGGTGGGTGGCTGGGTCGGCTATAGACAGGTGGAACAGGAAAGCCTGGAAGAGTCCTTTCGTTACCGTCAGCTTGTTGCCAACGAGCTGAATCGTTATCTGCCTATACCCGAGTTGATGGCTGAGCATCCGTTACTGGAAGAGGCACTGAGTTCTCCCGAGGATACACGGACCATTCTTCAGGCCAATGAAGAAATGCAGCGCATGGCGACCATTGTCGGTAGTTCCGACGTGTATCTGCTGGATACAACCGGGTTGACCATCGCGGCCAGCAACTACCTTCAGGAAGACAGTTTTGTCGGCCAGAGCTACCACTTCCGACCCTATTTCAGTGATGCCATGGAGACCGGTGAGTCCGCCATCTATTTCGCTCTGGGCTCTATGTCCGGTATTCGAGGCCTGTATTTCTCCCATCCCGTTCGAAATGATCGTGGCAACATACTGGGGGTGATTGCAGTTAAGGTGTTGGTGCAGGAGTTGGAGTCCCAGTGGCATCGGCCGGCTTCGTTACGGGAAGCCGAGATGGTAGTGCTTGACCAGGCTGGTATCAGTTTCCTGGCCAGCAAATCCAAGTGGCTGTACCGGGATTTCAACGGCCCCGGGTCTGCCGCGCCCGGCGATGCCTCCCGTAGGCGGTATCCCGACCGGGAGCTGCGACCTATTGCTTTTGAAGTGCTGGAGAAGCCCTCGGGGTTGTCTGCGCAGTCAGGCAAAATCCGTATTCTGGAAGAGGGCAAAACGCGCGAATACCTGAGCGTGAGGACGCCGCTGCCCAGGCTGGACTGGACCCTGCAGGTTATGGTGAGCACCCGACCTGTGCTCTGGACCCGTCTTGGGTTTGTACTGGCCGGAATGGTCCTGTTCTTCGGTGGTCTTCTTACCTGGCTGTATGTACGCGAGCGATATCGCCGTGAGGCGGAACTGGCGCTTCGTGGGGAACAGCTGGAGCGCAGTGTCACGGAGCGGACAGCGGATCTCGAGCGTTCGAATCAACAGTTGCTGGACGAGGTCCGCCAACGTGAACGCACCCAGAATGAGCTTCGCGAGACTCAGCAAGAACTGATTCAGGCGGCCAAACTGGCTGTACTGGGGCAGATGTCGGCTGGCCTGAACCACGAGATGAATCAGCCGCTGACAGCTATCCAGACGTACGCACGCAATAGCCGGCGTTTTCTCGAAAAGGGCGCAACCGAGATGGTGGACGCCAATCTCCTTGAGATCGTTAGTCTGTGCGATAAAATGGCCGAGCTCACCCGGCAGTTCAAGGTGTTTGCCCGCAAATCGGAAGGGCCGCCCACCATTGTTGATTTCCGGCTGGCCGTGGATGCGGCCCTCAAGATAATTACCGCACAGCAGAACAGTTCAAGTACCCAGATTCACTGGCACCGGCCGCCGGAGCCGGTTCAGTGCCACGGCGACCTGATCCGGATTGAGCAGGTGATGGTGAACCTGCTGGCCAACGCGGTCCAGGCCGTGGAAGGGCGGGAAACGCCGGAAATTACCATCGATATCAGGGAAAGTAACCAGAGCTGGTGCTGTATCGTGCGTGATAACGGCTCCGGCCTACCTGGCAAAACCGAGCAGGTGTTCGAACCTTTCTTCACCACCAAGTCGGTAAAACAGGGGCTTGGGCTCGGTCTTTCCATCTCACGACAGATCGTGGATGCGTTGGGCGGAAGCCTGACAGGACGCAACCGGAGCGACGGCCCGGGCGCGGAATTTGTGTTGACGCTGAAGAAGCGGGAGGCCACGGAATGACAGGGGTATCGGTAATCTTTGTGGACGACGACCCGCATATTCTCCAGGCAATTGCCCAGACCCTTACACTGGAAGATTTGCCAGTGGCCTGCTTTGAAGATGCTCGCTCGGGCCTTCAGGAGATAACGCCCGACTATGAAGGCGTTGTGTTGTGCGACTACAACATGCCGGAAATGAACGGCCTTGAAATGCTGGACCGGATACGGGAAGTGGATGACGCCATTCCGGTGATTATCCTAACCGGCCAGGGTGATATCAGCACGGCGGTTACGGCCATGCAACAGGGCGCCTATGATTTTATCGAGAAGCCGTTTGACCATGACGAGCTTCTTGAACTGCTCCGCCACGCCCTGGAGAAGCGTCACCTGGCGCTGGAAAACCGTCGCCTGAAAGCCCAGCTGAAGCACTTGGCACGGCCCGGCCCCCGGATTCTGGGGGATTCCCCGAGCATGCAAAAGGTGGTGGCGACTATTAATCCGATTCTGGATATCTCCGCCAACATTCTCCTGCACGGAGAAACCGGCTCCGGCAAGGACGCGCTGGCGCGTTATATCCATGAGAACAGTCCACGCAGCACCCACAACTTTGTGGCTATCAATTGTGGCGCGGTGCCGGAGCACCTGATCGAGAGCGAGCTTTTCGGCCACGAAGCGGGGGCCTTTACCGGTGCCGACAAACGCCGCATCGGCAAAATCGAATACGCCCACAAGGGCACCCTGTTCCTGGACGAGCTGGAAAGCATGCCCATGGCACTTCAGGTAAAACTGCTGCGAGTACTTGAGGAACAGCGCGTTGAGCGACTGGGCAGCAACCAGGTGCAGGAAGTGGATGTTCGAATCATCGCGGCCACCAAGGCGGACCTCAAAGCGCTCAGCGATGAGGGGGATTTCCGTGCCGATCTGTATTACCGGTTGAATGTCGTTAAAGTGGACATTCCACCATTGCGTGAGCGCAAGGAAGATATTCCATTGCTGTTCCACCACTTCGTACTGATCGCCGCCGCCCGCTATGACCGTGAGAGCATCCCCCTGGATGCCAGCCAGGCGGCGCGGCTGATGCAACATTCCTGGCCGGGCAATGTGCGGGAGTTACGGAACCTGGCGGAACGTTACGTGTTGTTGGGGCCGATGGCGCTTGATGAAAATGATCCGTCCACCACCGCCAATGTCCCGGGCCGCCAGACCCTGTCCGAGATGATGGACGGGTTCGAACGGTCGGCCATCATCAGTGCACTGAATGCCTGCCAGGGCAGCATAAAAGACACCATGGTCCAGCTCGGTATTGCCCGTAAAACGCTGTACGACAAGATGCGAAAGCATGGGTTGGATAAGGCGCAGTTCAAGGAGTGAACCGAAGGGTTGGCGGGAAACTAGCGGTGGTAACGCCTTTCAGGGCGCCCCACACTGCCGTACGTCACCTCCGCGGTCAGTTCCTCCAGGCCCACCAGGAACTCCAGATAGCGGCGGGCGGTTGTTCGTGAAGCGCCCATGGCATTGCCGACTTCTTCCGCACTCCACTGCCCGCCGGACGCGACCACTTCGCGGATCTTATCCAGCGTAATACTGTCAATGCCCTTGGGTAGCCTTTCCGGGCGCTTCGACTGGGAGGCGTCGCTACTTCTGGGAAGCAGGACATCGACTTCCTTCTGGGCAACCTGGACGAGGCCCGACAGGTGGCGCAGGTGGTCGCGATACCGGCTGACAGCTTCCTCAAGGCGCTCAAAGACCAGCGGTTTGAGAATGTAATCGAAAACGCCACCTCGTAAAGCACTCCTGAGGGATTCGACCTCCTTGGCAGCAGTAATCAGGATGACGTCGCTGCTGCTGTCCGAGGCTCGCAGCTCCCGCAACAACTCCAGGCCATTGCCATCGGGAAGGTACACGTCCAGCAGGATAAGGTCCGGCGCCAGCACGTCAATCTGGTCCCGGGCATCGGCCAGGGTATGGGCGATGCCGCAGAGTTCAACCTGCTTGAGGCGTTCCACGAACCGTCGCTGAATCTCCGCTATCTTGCGGTCATCTTCGATGATCAGTAGTCGAATGGGGGTCAATGGGTCTTCCTCTCTTCCGGTGTTTTGGGTAAGTATAGAGTAAAGCGGCTACCCCCGGTCGACGGGCTTTCGACGGTAACCGAGCCGCCCCAGCGGTTCAGGAACAGACGAACCAGATGCAACCCAATGCCATGTTCATTGCCCTCCTTGCTGCTGACCCCTTTCTCGAAAATTTTCTGCTGGGCCGACTCGGGAATGCCGGGCCCCTGGTCCTCTACTTCAAAGATCAGTTCGTGTCCGAGATCGGTCATGGAGAGCTGGACGTGGCCCCCTTCGCCGGTGTGAGACCGGGTCGCTTCCAGGGCGTTGTCGATCAGGTTTCCCAGAACGCTGACCAGCTGGTCCCTGGGCAGCCGCTCGGGAATGTCGGTCATCTGGCTGTCCGGATCAATGTCCAGGTGCAGGCCCATTTCCCGTGCCCGGTTGTATTTACCCAGCAGACAGCCAGCCAGGACCGGGTCGGGCACTGCCTCCAGCAGCAGGTGCAGCAGCGCCTGGTGATCACTGACTTCGTTGCCGATCAGGGCCATGGCCTCGTCGGTGGCGCCAATCTGGATCAGGCCGGCAATGGTGTGCAGTTTGTTGGAGTATTCGTGGGTCTGGCTGCGCAGGGTATCGGCGTATTGCTGGATGCGGGTCAGTTGGCGGCTGACCTGATCCACCTCATCACGAAGCCGGAAACTGGCCACCACGCCAATGATGTCGCTGCCTTCGCGCACTGGCAGCCGGTTCACAACCATTTGCCGGCCCCGCAGCCACACCTCCCGGTCAAAATCCGGGACCCCGGATTCCAGCACTGCCAACAGGTCGCTTTCCGGTAATACCGACAGTATCGGCTGGCCGGCCAGGGGCGTTTCCGGTTCCAGCCCCAGGGTGTCCAGGGCGGTCCGGTTGACAGTGGTAATCAGGCCTTGCCGGTTGATGGCGATGATGCCTTCGCGAACGGACTGCAGGGTGGCGTCCCGTTCCTGGAACAGGCGGGCGATTTCCTCCGGCTCCAGCCCGAAAATCGCACGCTTGAACCGGCCCGCAATCACAATGGCGGCGACGATGCTGATCATCAGCACCAGGCCGACCACCCCATAGAGCACGAAATTGTATCGCTCTATGGCGGTCTCCACCTGGGCCAGACTGTAGCCCACCGACACGATACCAATGATCTCGCCGCTGTCCGGAACCACTACCGGCGCCTTGCCGCGCACGGACTCACCCAGGCTGCCCAGGGCTCTGGCCACATAGGCTTCACCGTGCACCAGGGCCTGGCGGCCATAATCGCCATCGTCGTCGGCCATGGAATGGCCCAGACGGGCCGGATCCGGGTGGGCCAGGCGGATGGCGTTGTGGTCGCCGATGACGATAAACAGGGCTTCGTTGGTCTCCTCCAGCCGCGCCGCCAGGTGGTTGAGCCCGGCCACATCGCGGCTCTGGATGCCGGAAATGACCGCCGGCGCGGCCGCCACGGTTTTGGCCACCATGAGTGCCCGCTGGCCGATCTCGTCGTACAAGGATTCGCTCAGGTAATAACCAGCGAACACGCCAATCAGGATCGTCTGCAAGGCACTGACGAGCCCGAGGGTGAGAATCATCCGGGTTTTGAGTTTGGTCTTTCGGAGCACGGTTTGGATTACGGATCTTGTTGTCGTTTGTCCCACAGGGTAATGCACGGAGGTGGTGATTGCCCATGAACTTTATGAACAAAACGACCATTAGTTTCTTTAAAGGCTTTACGACCACAAGCTTCAAGACCGTGCCCATCCACTTTTAACCTGTACGGGAGTCGCCCCATTGGCCTTGCCAACAGGCCTGCCTCGGGAGCGAACACAAAAACAAACATGAGGTGACACAATGTTGATCAAACGTACCCTGTCTTTTGTGGCGGCGGCCGCCGTCAGTATGTCTGCCCTGGCTTGGGAGCCGTCCGGAAAAGTCGAGTGTATCGCGCCGTCTGATCCCGGCGGCGGCTGGGATTTTACCTGCCGTAGCGCGGGCAATGTGATGCAGGAACTTGGCCTGATCGATGGTAGTGTTCAAACCGTCAATATGGCCGGCGCTGGCGGTGGTGTAGCCTACGCCCACACCGTGAGCAAGCGGGCCGAAGAAAATAAGCTGCTGGTTGCCGCATCCACCGCAACTACCACACGTCTGGCGCAGAAGCAGTTTCCCGGCATGAATGCCGACATGGTGACCTGGGTGGGCGCACTGGGTGCCGATTACGGCGTCATCGCCGTGGGCAAGGATTCCAAATACAAGAATCTGAGCGACCTGATGGCAGCCGTCAGCGAAGATCCCAAATCTGTCAAGTTTGCCGGTGGCAGTGCCCGGGGTGGCTGGGATCACCTGAAAGTGCTGATTACCGCCAAAGCTGCGGGCGCAGATGACCTGCCGCGTATTCCGTACCTCTCGTACAACAATGGTGGTGAGGCCATGACCCAGGTGGTCGGCGGTCAGGTGGACGCCTTTACCGGTGATATCTCGGAAGCCACCGGCTTCATGGAATCCGGCGACCTGCGCGTTCTTGCTGTCCTGTCCGAAGAGCGCCTGCCCGGTAAGTTTGGGGATATTCCCACAGCCAAAGAGCAGGGTATTGAGGCCCTTGGTCCTAACTGGCGCGGCTTCTACATGCCCAAAGGCGCCGATGAAGAGGCCAAGGAATACTGGGTCAATGCCGTGGACACCCTGTACGCCAGCGAGGAGTGGAAAAAAGTCATGAAGAGCAATGGCCTGATTCCGTTCCATCCGCCCGCGAACAAGTTTGATGAGTTTGTCCGGAACCAGGTTCAGGAGATCGAACAGATGTCCCGCGAAATCGGACTGCTGAAATGACAGGCGCTGGTGATCGCATTCTCGGCCTGGGCCTTCTGGTCCTCGCTGTTGCCTATGGCTGGGCTGCCCAACAGTGGCCCGAGCCATTCGGCGGCGCCGAGGGCGTGGGGCCCGAAACCTTCCCTACCATTCTGTCGGTGGTTCTGGTGGCTGGCAGCCTGTACCTGATGATCAAGCCGGATCCGGACGCGCGCTGGCCAGTAGGCAAGTCCGCGCTGGAACTGGCGATTTCTGTGGTCGTGCTGGTGGTTTACACCATGCTGCTGGAACCCCTGGGCTTTGTGATTTCCACCACACTGGCCGTGGGCACACTTAGCTGGCGAATGGGTGGCACGCCCCTCACGGCCTTTATGACTGGTCTGATCAGCGCCGTCGTGGTGTTTGTGCTGTTTAATTACGGCCTCGGCCTGAGCCTGCCCGGTGGCCTGCTGGAGGTGAACTGATGGAAACCCTTGGCTTTCTGATGGAAGGGTTTGCGGTGGCGTTGACCCCGTATAACCTGATGTTCGCGCTGCTGGGCGCCTTCGTGGGAACCCTGATTGGCTGTTTGCCGGGCCTTGGCCCCGCCAATGGTGTTGCCATCATGATCCCGCTGGCTTTCACCCTGGGGCTGCCTCCGGAAACCGCAATGATTCTGCTGACCTCGGTGTATGCCGGTGCCATGTACGGTGGACGGATCTCGTCGATCCTGCTGAATATCCCGGGCGATGAGCCCGCGATGATGACCTGTCTGGATGGCTACCCCATGGCGCAGAAGGGCCGGGCGGCGGATGCCCTGGCCATTTCCGCCATCGCGTCGTTCACCGGCGGGCTGATCGGGACCATTGGCCTGATCATGCTGGCGCCCATACTGGCAAAATTTGCCCTGACTTTCGGTCCGGCGGAATACTTTGCGCTGTTTATGCTGGCGTTTGCCACACTTGGGGGTATCACCGGCAAGAATCCCATGAAAACGGTGATTGCAGCGACACTCGGTATCATGATTTCCACCGTTGGAATTGATATCGCGACCGGCACTCAGCGGTACACCTTCGGTGTCTTGGAGTTGTACGAGGGCATTGACTTTATCTTGGCTATTGTCGGCCTGTTCGCAATTTCCGAGCTGCTGTTCTTTGTTGAGGCCCGCATCGGTGGCGGTCGCAAGAAAATGAACGTGGGCAAGATTACTCTGAGCTTCAAAGAACTGGTCAGTACCATTCCGACCCAGTTTCGCGGTGGGGTTCTGGGCTTTATTGCCGGTGTTCTGCCCGGTGCCGGTGCGTCTCTGGGGAGCTTTATCAGCTACACCCTGGAGAAGCAGGTGTTGGGCAAGAAGGGCACCTTCGGTGAAGGCGACATACGAGGCGTGGCGGCCCCGGAAGCCGGCAACAATGGTGCGTCTTCCGGCGCCCTGGTGCCGATGCTGACCCTGGGCGTACCGGGCAGCGGAACCACGGCCGTGCTGCTGGCGATGTTGATCTCTCTCAACATCACTCCGGGCCCGCTGATGTTCACCCAGCATGCCGACATTGTCTGGGGCGTGATCGCGGCGCTGCTGATCGGGAACGTGCTGTTGCTGATAATCAACATTCCTCTGGTGGGCTTCTTTGTCAGGCTGCTTTCGGTACCACCGATGTACCTGTTGCCCATCGTGACCATGGTGGCCTTCGTGGGGGTTTATTCCATCAGCCACAGCACCTTCGATCTGTACTTCATGGTGGCCTTCGGTGTTGGCGGATATTTCCTGCGCAAGCTTGAGATCCCTCTGGTGCCGATCATTCTCGGCCTCCTGCTGGGGCCGGAGATGGAGAAAAACCTCGGGCACGCGCTCATTCTGTCCGACGGCGACTGGACGGTATTGTGGTCCAGCCCACTGGCTATCGGGTTCTGGGCGGTAGCGGGCCTCGGGCTGGTACTGCCAACCCTGGTGGGGCCGATTCTCCGCCGGCGTATGCACGCGGCCATGAAGGAAAGCCCGGTCAGCGACTGACCTTGTCTTTGGGGGGAGGCGGGGCCTGAGGGCTCCCCTCCTTCCTTCCATTCCGATTTATGCCGAGGTGGTCAGAGATTTGCCTCCGCATACTCCGCAAGCACTGATCTCGGCACACCCTGCAGGTGAATGTGCCCGCCATGACGGAAGCTTTTGAAGCGTTCGGTCATGTACGTCAGGCCTGAACTCAGGGCGCTGAGGTAGGGGGTGTCGATCTGTGCCAGGTTGCCCAGGCAGATCACCTTGGAGCCGTTGCCGGCGCGGGTGATGATGGTCTTGATCTGGTGCGGCGTCAGGTTCTGGGATTCATCGATGATGATCAGGCTGTGCTGGAAGCTGCGGCCCCGTATGTAATTCATGGATTTGAAGTGCAGTGGCACCTTGCTGAGGATGTAGTCCACGCTGGCGGTCATGTTCTCGTCGTCTTCGTGGAGGGCTTCCAGGTTGTCCACTATGGCGCCCAGCCAGGGCTCCATTTTTTCCGCCTCGGTGCCGGGCAGGAAGCCGATGTCTTCGTCCAGGCCTTGGGTGCTGCGGGTGGCAATGATGCGTTTGTAGATCTTGCTGGCAACCGTCATTTCAATACAGGCGGCCAGTGCCAGGATGGTTTTACCGGAGCCGGCGGAACCGGTGAGATTCACCAGGTGGATGTCCGGGTCCAGCAGCAGGTTTAGGGCAATGGCCTGGTAGATGTCCCGTGGCACCAGTCCCCAGACTTCCTCATGCATCAGGTCGTGCTGGTGCAGGTCGCGGATGACAATCTTGCCGTCGCCGACATCGGAAACCTTGCCCACGAACCCCTGCTCATCAATCACGAACTCGTTAATGGTGAGTTTGGCCAGGTCGCCTTCGCGGCGCAGGATGTGTTCGGTGATGCCCTCCCGCTGGATGGTTTCCACTTTTTCGATGGTGTCCCAGAAGGAGTTGGGGAATTCCTTGTATCCCTTGGGCAGCAGGTCGATGTCGTCCAGCAGCATGTCGTTGTGGTAGTCCTGGGCTTCCACGCCGAAGCCCCGGGCCTTCAGTCGCATGTTGATGTCCTTGCTGACAAGGATAATGTCCCGCGACTTGTGGCGGTTTTGCAGGGCCGCCAGGGTGTTGATGATCTTGTTGTCGTTGAGGTGCTCCGGCAGGCCGTGGTTGCCCTGGTAGTCTGTGCTCATCAGTATCGATAACGTCCCAAGAGGCTCTGCCTTCTTGCCGCGGACGATGGGTACGCCTTTCTCGATCTCTCCGGGGCTGGCGTCACCCAGCAACTTGTCGATGTTGCGGATGGCCTGGCGGCAATCGGCGGCGACCGCCTGTTTGCCGGATTTGAGACTGTCGAGTTCTTCAAGGACTGTCATCGGAATGATGACGTCATGTTCTTCAAAGTTCAGGAGGGCGTTCGGATCGTGGATGAGGACGTTGGTGTCGAGGACATACATCTTTCTGCGAGCCTGCGGTGCTCTTGGCATAGGGTGTGATACCTCTCTGGTCAGCCGTTCCCGGCACAGCGGTTGGTGAGCTCCTGGTCGGAGATCAGTTTGAGCATGTCATACGTAGTCACAATACCGGTGATCTTCTCGTCTTTGGTGATGAAAATCCGGTGCAGGTGTTCACGCATCATGATATCGGCAATGTCGCGCACGGGCGTTTGCTCGTCAACCGATAAAACGATAGGGGTCATGATATCGCGCACTTCCACAGGCACCTTGCCCATTTCCTCAAAAATGGCCATACGGAGGCGACGGGCTTCCTGTTCCTCTTCCGGGGTCATGCGGGTATCGGTTTCGGAGCGGCTGGCGTTCCAGCGAAACTCGGTGATGTCCTTGAGGGTGGCAATGCCGACGATTTCGCCGGTTTCATCGGTAACCGGGCTGCCGGTGATCTCGTTGTCGGTAAGGAACCTGGCCAGATGGTCCATTGTCCATGACTGGGGTACGGCCTTGATGCTCGGGGTCATGATCTCGTAAGCGAGAACGGTCATTTACGATTCGGCTCCGTTAACAGGTCCTTTGCAAAAGAGCTTAGCTGTAACAGCCTGGCTAGTCATCCCCTGATTGGGGTTTGGGCACCACATTTTTCAGTTTACCACTGCTGTCGTAAACCAGTTCGTGGTTCTGGTAGCGTTCCCATCGTGCCACCCGTTCCAGTTGTTCCATGGAACGAATGGGAATGTCCACCAGCAGGGTGTTTACCAGCCAGCCGGGTATCGAGCCGTTGGGTTCGGTGTGTTGTACCCAGATCATGTGGGTCTGGTCGCCCTCGGGGATGAAGCGGTACAAAGTGTCGGATTTGTCCACACGGATGTGGCCATCTTCTTCCTCGCGCCGGTCCGGTATGGCATTGAGGTTCATCACCACTTCGCCGTCACTTTTCTCGCCGTGGGTGCGAATGCGAAGTACGTAATCCCTGTCGGTGACGGGCCAGGGCATATCATTCACGGAGTAGGCGTAGCGGTCGTGAAAATTACCGTCCCCAAATGCGTAGGACTCAGAGCAGTTGTGTACCCACTCAACGCAGGATTGCGGGTTGATCATGACGGCCATGAGATTTTCAATGGGTACGTCGAGGATGGCTTCGGCCTTGAACGCCTGAAAGCTGGAATCCGGCTGGTCAATAGTGAACACGCGAATGTTGTCGGTTTCCTTGCGAAGGCTCCAGCCTTCTGCATTCTCATCCGGTAGCCCGGCCTGTGCCGCGCCCGCTGCGATGGTGGAAACAACGGCTGCCATCAGCAACATGGCCAGTGCGGAAGCCGGTCGGGCAACGCCCCGGGCCTTCAGATTCTGCATGGGTTACGCATCCTTGGAAATATCGGGGCGAGTCTACCACGACTGATGTCTCACCAACCTGTTGCGATCGGGGGATTGTGAACTGGGTAACCGACTGAAATCCCGCAGGTAACTTTTGGCCTGATTTGATGGGAATGATGGGCAGGGTGAAGCAACCCCAGCAGGCAGGCTGCCGGGGTTGGAGGATAAACGACGGAGCCGGTCAGTGCTCCGGCAGGGTCACGTTCAGTTCCAGTACCGAACAGCTGTCGTTGCGGTCAACTTCCACCTGAACCATGTCGTCACTGATCTGAACGTACTTGCGGATGACCTCAAGCAGCTCTTTCTGCAACGCTGGCAGGTAGTCCGGCTGTTCACGCTGGCCCCGCTCATGGGCAACGATGATCTGGAGTCGTTCCTTGGCAACGCTGGCGGACCGGTTGTTCTTCTTGCTCTTGAAATAGTCGAAGAAACTCATCCGTCAGCCCCCCTTGAACATCCGTGAGAAGAAACCCTTTTTCTGGGAAGACATAAAGCGATGCTCGCGCTCTTCACCTAGCAGACGGGCAACGGCATCTTCATAGGCCTGCCCCGCATCACTGTCTTCCTCGAGTATCACGGGAAGCCCCTGGTTGGAGGCGTTCAATACCACCTGGGACTCGGGAATCACGCCCAGCAGGGGGATGGCGAGGATTTCCTCCACGTCGGCCACGGAAAGCATTTCACCCCGTTGTACCCGGTCCGGGTTGTAGCGGGACAGTAGCAGGTGCTCCTTGACCGGATCTTGCCCCATCTCTGCGCGGCGGGACTTGCTCTGCAGGATGCCCAGAATGCGGTCGGAATCCCGTACCGAAGACACCTCCGGATTGGTGACCACAATGGCCTCGTCAGCATAATACAGCGCCATCAGGGCGCCATGCTCAATGCCGGCGGGTGAATCACAGACAATGTAGTCAAACCGCTCGGACAGCTCGTTGATGACTTTTTCAACGCCGTCTTTGGTCAGGGCTTCCTTCTCCCGGGTCTGGGAGGCCGGCAGGATGTAGAGGGTATCGACCCGCTTGTCCCGGATCAGGGCCTGGTTGAGTGTGGCTTCGCCCTGGATCACATTCACGAAGTCGTACACCACCCTGCGTTCGCAGTTCATGATGAGATCCAGGTTGCGCAGGCCCACGTCGAAATCGATAACCACGGTTTTGTGGCCCCGCTTCGCCAGGCCGGTGCTGATAGAGGCGCTGGTTGTGGTTTTACCTACGCCACCTTTTCCTGAGGTAACGACAATGATTCTAGCCAAGGTTGCATTCCTGTTTTGCGGTGGATTCGTCGTTTTCCCCGCCTGCGCGGGTAGTTACGTTCTCGTCAGGCCTTTTCCAGTGGCGTTACCACCAGCAGGTCTTCCCTGAGCTGGATCTGTACGGCGGTTTTCCATCCGTTGTCCTGAAGATCTTCGGAGATTTTATAGTGTCCGGCGATGGACA
Organism: Marinobacter iranensis; assembly: GCF_029207565.1. Lineage (GTDB taxonomy): Bacteria > Pseudomonadota > Gammaproteobacteria > Pseudomonadales > Oleiphilaceae > Marinobacter > Marinobacter iranensis. Next base: position 48,950 of record NZ_JANCMW010000012.1, read on the forward strand.
CAAGCTCTGCTTCAAGAGACTGGCAGAAGACCCTTGCATGCTCAGCCCCATGAATGCCCGCCAGGGCCCGCCCGCGCAGTGGTCCGTATACGTGAACATTACCGGCTGCCAATACCTCGGCACCAGCCTGTACCGGCGCCAGGACAATCAGGTCACCATCAGGGGCGTAGACCTGTTGGCCGGAGCGGACCGGCTGGTTGATGATTTTCGCCGGGGTCGGGCTGTCGGGGGCTTCGGCCGCTGGCGTGTCGGCAGCCGGCCCGGTATCGATTTCACGGTCCCGCTGGTTGCCGCCGGGCAGAAGTGCCAGTGACGCGCCGCGAGCCAGTCGACGCTGGTCATCGTTGCCACCGCGCACGCCGATCACATGGATATTGTGGCGGCGGCAAGTGCCGATAATCTTGAAGAAGTCCAGTTCACTGCTAAGCCCTTCGTACCTTTCCAGGCTGATGATCAGGGGAATGTCCTTGAAGAAGCCCGGCGCCTGGCTGATCTTGTCCCTGAGGGTGGTTTCAAACTCGTCGTTGTCAAAAAAATACAGCTCCAGCGAGGTCATGGAAACGCTGGCACTTTTTAGCTGGAAGCACTGTTTTACCCCGGGTACGGCGGTTTCGCTCATGGATGGGTCTCTTCCGTGGTGTCGTCCTGGGTGGTGGCAGGGCGCTGGCGAAGCGCCTGGCCGTCAAAGTGAATGCCGGACCAACCGGTGCCGATAAACTGGCGGATATTGCCGTGGCTTTCGCCTGCCGGCTCATCCAGAACCTGCCGGTAATGCTGCGCAAACAGGCGCAGGGTGTCGGCCTCATTCAGGCTGCAGTACTGGGCCAGGGCAAATACCCGGCAGGAGCCGGCATTCTCGCCGGCGCCATTGTACAACGGGCCGTTGTGAAACCCGGTGGGCTGATACTCAAAAAAGCGGTCAATCAGGGCCAGGGTGTCATCAAAGTCGCCATGGCCGGCGTCTACCGACGCCAGATGTATGCGAACCGCGTCATTGAGATTCATGCGCCGTGATCCTGTTTCGGGCCTTGCTGATAGCGGGCTTTCCACTGGTCGTAAGGCATGCCGTAGATGATTTCGCGGGCGTCCGGGTCAGAAAGATCGAAGCCTCTCTCGGCAGCCTCGGCGCGATACCATTTGGAAAGACAGTTGCGGCAGAACCCGGCCAGGTTCATCAGGTCGATGTTCTGGACCTCGGTGTGTTCACGCAGGTGGCTGACCAACTTTCGAAAAGCGGCGGCTTCAATTTCCGTCTGTGATTGTTCGGGGATCGGGTTTGTCATGATTGCTCACACTTGTCTTTGTCGTCGTTGGGAGTTGCTATATAGAACTCCTGACATTCTCGGCATGTTACCGTAAGATACAAGGCTGTACATATGTACAGATAATTTACCCGATTGAAGAGTCATGGCCCAGCGCAAGATTATCCATGTAGATTGCGACTGCTTCTACGCTGCCGTGGAAATGCGGGACGATCCCTCATTAAGGGAGGTTCCGCTGGCGGTGGGTGGCGATGGTGGCCGCGGCGTGGTTACCACCTGCAATTATAAAGCGAGGGCGTTTGGCGTGCGCTCCGCCATGCCCGGTGGCGAAGCACGGCGTCTGTGCCCCGGGTTGGTGACCGTGCCGCCAGACATGGCTAGATATAGAGCGGTGTCGAAACAGGTGATGGCGATTCTGAGGGAGTTGACCGATCTGGTGGAGCCATTGTCTCTGGACGAGGCTTTTCTGGATGTCAGCGAGGTGACGGACCACAAGGGCAGCGCCACGCTGATGGCGCAATACCTGCGCAAGCGGGTGAAGGACGAGGTAGGTATTACCATTTCTGCTGGCGTGGCTCCCAATAAATTTTTGGCAAAGATTGCCAGCGACTGGAAAAAGCCCGATGGCCTGTTTGTCATCCGTCCGGAGGATGTGGACGGCTTCGTGCAGGATCTGAAGGTGGAAAAACTGTTCGGGGTGGGGCAGGTGACGGCCGGCAAGCTTCACGCCCTGGGGGCCGCCACCTGCGGCGACCTGCAGAACACTCCCGCTGATGTCCTGCTGGAAAAATTCGGCAAACAGGGATACCGGCTACGGGAGATGGCCTTTGGCCGGGATAACCGCGATGTGGTGGTGTCCCGCATCGCCAAGTCCGTCAGTGTGGAGCGCACCTTTTCCCAGGATCTTCCGGACAAGCGCGCCTGCGAGTCGGTGATGGCGTCATTGGTGGCGGACCTGAATCTCAGGCTCAGCCGCAAGGCCGGCCGCAAACCTATCCACAAGCTGTTTATCAAGATTCGCTACAGCGACTTTTCCACCCATACCCTGGAGCGTGTGCGGGAACAAATCCGGGAGCCGGCGCTGGAGGACTACCAGCCGCTGCTGGATGAACTGGTCACCGATACCGGGCGGGCGGTGCGTTTGTTGGGTCTGGGCGTGAGGTTCCGTAACGATGAATCGCCCGTTATGCAACTGCGGCTATTTGATTGAAGACATCAAACAGGCCATAAACCGACGCCAGGCCCAGGCACCCGCCAATCAGGGCGCCGGCAGCGACATCACTGGGGTAGTGCAGGCCGAGAACCACCCGGGAAGCGGCAACGCTCATGGTGAAGGGCAGTAGCATCCAGGCCAGTTCCGGCGTGGTCATGGCCAGCACGGTATTGAAACAGACAGCGTGCAGGGTATGGCCGGAGGGAAAACTGTAGCGATCCAGTGGCGGGGTACCGCAATTAATCGACGGGAACGATATAAACGGTCGTTCGCGAATCAGCCAACGCTTTAGCAGCTTGTAGGTGAGAGTGCAGGTCAGCCCGGTGGCAACCATCAGCAAGGCAATCGCCAGCCCGTCCTGCGGCCTCAGCAGTGGTATGGCCAGTATCACCAGATACCAGAGCCAGCCGTCACCCAGCCGGCTTACAACTTTGAAGTAACCCAGTACCGGCCGGAACCTCAGGGTCTGGTTGATGGACCGGCAGAGGGCGAACTCCCTCTGATCCACCACACTAAAGAAGCGAGATGCCTTGCTTGTTGAGGGCATTGTAGGCGGTCCTTTGTGGCTGGTTCAGTATCAGATGCTCGAATTGTTCAATCTGGGTGGCCCAATTCAGGTCCAGGGCATCCAGACGGGCCTGTGCACGTACCCGGTTCATAAGTGTCGGTTGATCGGCCAGGCGCAGGGCATGGTCCACAAACCCCTCGTCATTACGAAGGTGCGCCTTCATGCCGTTGTCTTCGTGGCGGATATGCTCGCTGGCGGCGGCATCGTCAAAGGCAACCACGGCCAGCCCGCTGGCCATGGCTTCGGTGACCACGTTGCCAAAGGTGTCGGTCTTGCTGGGGAACAGGAAAATATCACCAGATGCGTAGTGCCGGGCCAGGTCCTCGCCACGGCGAGTTCCCGCAAAAACGTAATCCGGATGGCGCTCCGCAAGGCGCTTCCGTAAAGGACCATCACCCACCAGGATGAATTTCGCACAGGGGTGCAGCCCGCGTATCCGCTCAAAGCATGACACCGCCATCTGAAGATTCTTCTCGGGCGCCAGGCGACCTACATACAGAACGGCGCGGTCGTTGGGGTGTAGTCCCCATTGTTGCCTGAGTTCCGCGTCACGTTTGTGGGGTGAAAAACGGTTGCAGTCAACGCCCCGGCTCCAGATCGATGTCGGGTGAATGCCCATGTTGTGGGCAGTCTGTGCAATTTTCCGGGTCGGGACCAGAGTTATCGCAGTCCTGTTGTGGAACCAGCGGCCGTAGCTGCACAGCAGTTTTTCCAGGAATCCGGCCCCATAGTAGCGGCTGTAGGCGTGGAAATTGGTGTGGAACCCGGAACTGATCGGTATGCCGGCTTGCCTGGCCGCCGCCACGGCAGCCACGCCGAGGGGGCCCTGGGTCGCCACATAGACGGCATCCGGTCGCTCGCGCTTCCACAGCGATCTGAGAAAGCCCGGGCGGGTGATCCCGAACCTCAGGTCGCCATAACCGGGCAGCGGCAGGCCAGGCACCACATGTTCGTCGGAAAACAGGCATTCACCGGCGCCTTCAAACCGGCCTTTTGCCTCATGGCGCTGGCGCGGACGAATGATCGTCACCTTGTGGCCGTGTTGCATCAGCCCCAGGCAGAGATGCCTGAGGGTGTTGGCCACCCCATTGATTTCCGGAGGAAAGGTTTCCGAAACAATGGTAATGTGGTGCCGACGCCCTGAAACCTGGGTGATTCTGGTCACGGTGTTTCCTGTGGTTTCCTCTTTCATGCTTCCACTATGGAAACCTGGCATGACAGTTCCGGGACAGTCCCGTGACAATCCCTTTACCTTTTCATCAAACGACTCTTCAACGTGTCAGCAACCAAATCGGGAGGACGCATGAAAACCCGCAAGCTTGGCAGGACGGACATAGATGTAAGCGAAATTTGCCTGGGCACCATGACCTGGGGCGAGCAGAACACAGAGCAGCAGGCTTTCGAACAGTTGGACCTGGCAACCTCCGAGGGCGTGAATTTCATTGACGCCGCCGAGATGTACCCGGTACCTCCGCGGCCAGAAACCCAGGGGCTGACAGAAAGCTACCTGGGCAACTGGCTGGCAAAGCGGGGCCGCAGGGATGACCTGGTGATTGCCTCCAAGGTTGCCGGCCCGGGCAATGGCCTGAGCTACCTCCGCGACGGCCCCCGTCTGACCCGGGACCATATCCGCAAGGCCTGTGAAGACAGCCTGCGCCGGCTGAAAACGGACTATATCGACCTTTACCAGGTGCACTGGCCGGACCGCAACGCCAATTTTTTCGGCAAGCTGGGTTACAGGCACAGCGCGGACGAGCAGGCCACGCCAATTGAAGAAACCCTGGGCACCCTGGCCGAACTGGTACAGGAAGGCAAGGTTCGCCATGTTGGCATTTCCAACGAAACCCCATGGGGAACCAACGAATACCTCCGGCTGGCCCGCGAGCACGACTGGCCCCGCATTGTCAGCGTGCAGAACCCCTACAACCTGCTTAACCGCACCTTTGAGGTCGGCATGGCGGAAATTGCCTGTCGCGAACAGGTTGGCCTGCTGGCGTATTCACCGTTGGCCTTTGGCATGCTGTCCGGCAAATACCTGGATGGCAAGCGCCCCGAGGGTGCCAGGATGACCCTGTTCGAAAGGTTCACCCGTTACACCAGTGGTCGGGGTGCCGAGGCAACACGGGCCTATGTGGACCTGGCTGCCAGCCACGGTCTGTCACCGGTGCAGATGGCGCTGGCGTATGTGACCAGCCGCGATTTCGTCACCAGCAATATTATTGGTGCAACCACCATGGAGCAGCTGCGTGAAAACCTGGGCTCTGTGTCTGTCTCCCTGAGCGCTGATGTACTCGAAGCGATTGAGAACCTTAACCAGCAATACACTTACCCCTGCCCTTAAGCCTGGAGGGATTGTGGTTTCTTAATGGTCCTGTTTACAGTCTGCAACAAAAAGTGCTGTTTTTTTGACAAAATGATGGTGATCTGATGACAAAAAAGCGGCGCTAATGTGTGCAAAATCACATCTTTCTGGCCCTTAATCATTAGACTTAAGCATTACATGACAGTAGAATTCCGTTCCGATTACAGGCAACCCGAATTATCATGATTATCCGTATCTTTATTGCACTTCTTGCACTCAACATGATCGCCTTCGTTGTTCGCGCCGAAGCAAACGAGCGTGTGTTTGCGGACGAAACGCCGGCGGAGAACGTGTATCAGTTGCAGGAGGAAATGTCGGGCGATTTCGATCGTGAAGAATCCGACATGTACACCACCATCGGTTCCCGTCTTCTCAGCCTCGGCTTCAGCAGTTCAGACTCCGGAAAGAAAACCTACGCGTCTGATCCTGCCAGGCCGGACCACGGCATCGCACTGCTTGAAGAAGGCGCCTGCTTTAACTTCAAATGGAATTTCTGAGCACGTCGCTGTTCTATCCTTCCCAGAAATACCCCCGGCATTTCCTGAGCCAATCAACGGTTCGCTGACTTCCGTTTATCTGACCCGGCGCATTGCCTGAAGCAATCCCACATGTGATTATCCATGTCGGGAAGCACTATGACGGCAACAGAGGGAGTACTGCTATGGCTGCGATAGTAGAGGAGCAACAACCGGTAACGCTGGCTGACAGCAAGGCCTGTGTGGACGAGCTGATCCGTCGGGTGGGCAAACGCATCACACTGGGGCTGCCCCTGGGCCTCGGAAAGCCCGTGCGCTTTGTAAACGCCCTCTATCAGCGTGCCAAGGACGACCCCTCCATACAGCTTCACATCGTAACGGCCTTATCCCTGACGGCGCCCGGCGGCAGTTCTTCGTTGGAAAAGCGGTTTATGGGCCCGTTCGCAGAGCGCCTGTACGGTCGGATTCCGGAGCTGGACTACGCGCGGGATGTTATCCGCCGCAAGTTACCGGACAACGTCCGGGTATCCGAATTCTTCTTCAAGGCCGGGTCGTTTCTGAACAATAGCGACCAGCAGCGCAACTACGTATGTACCAACTACACCCATGCGGTACGTGATCTTCTGGCGCTGGGAGTCAATGTGGTTGGCCAGATGGTGGCTCCGGCGTCTGAGCTGGAGCAGGAAGGTTATTTCAGCCTGAGTTGCAATCCCGATCTGAGCCTGGACTTACTGCCCCTGCTCCGGGCACAGCAAGACGCCGGAACACCGGTGGCGATTGTGGCTGAGACCAATAGTTACCTGCCGTTTATGGGCAACGATGCGGCCGTTGAAAAGAATCGTTTTGATATTGTTCTGGAAGATACTGCCTCAGATTACCCTTTGTTCCCGGCGCCACAGATGTCTGTCAGCCCCGAGGATCACCTGATCGGGTTCTATGCCAGCGCATTGCTCAAGGACGGTGGTACGCTCCAGGTGGGCATCGGGTCGCTGGGCGCGGCGATGGTTCACAGTGCGATCCTGCGGCATCGTGAAAACGGGCATTGGAACAAGGTGTTTGATCACCTCAAAGTGGCGGATCGTTTTCCGGTGGTGACCGGGTATGGCGGCACCGGCACCTTTGATGAAGGCCTCTACGGCTGCAGTGAAATGATGGTGGACGGTTTCATCTACCTGATGGAAGCCGGCGTGCTCAAGCGGGAGGTGTTTGGTCATGCCGGGCTGCAGGAACTCATCAACCGGGGCGAACTCATTCATGCCGTGTCTCTGGATACGCTGGACGTCCTGCGTCGGGAGCAGTTGATCGATTCGCCGTTGCGGGCCAGAGACGTGAAGTGGCTGTGCCGATACGGAATCTTTCACCCGGAGGTTGAGTTCAAGGGCGGGCGCCTGCGGGTGGGGGATCAGTCCCTGGACCCCGATCTGGACAGTGACGAGGCCAGGGAAGCTATTGAGTCACTGGCCCTGGGCGAGCGACTGACGGGGGGCGTGGTAGCTCATGGTGGGTTCTATGTAGGCCCTGAGAAGTTTTACCAGCGCCTTCGGGATTTGTCCCCGGAGGACCGCCAGCGTATCTGCATGACCAGCGTGAACTACATCAATCACCTCTACGATCATGCCTTTGGCAACCAGCGCCTGAAAGCCGCGCAACGGGTGCATAGCCGCTTTGTCAACTCGGCGATGATGCACACACTCAATGGGGCAGCGGTGTCTGATGGCCTGGAAGACGGCCGTGTGGTCAGCGGCGTTGGTGGCCAGTACAACTTTGTGGCCATGGCCCACGAGTTGCCGGCAGCGCGCTCAATCCTGACGTTGCGCAGCACCCGCTCCTCGGGCGGTGAAACGCTCTCCACGATTGTGTTCAGCTACGGACACTGCACCATTCCACGTCATCTCCGTGACATTGTCGTCACTGAGTATGGCATCGCGGACCTGCGTGGCCAGTCGGATGAGCAGGTCTACTTGCGCCTGATTCGTATAGCCGACTCCCGTTTCCAGCCGGACTTGCTGAAACAGGCACAGAAGGCTGGAAAGGTGGACGCCTCGTTCCGTCTCCCCGAAGATTGGTGCAACAACACACCAGAAGCTGTTCAGGAGGCCATAAAGATGGCCGGCGATAAGGATGCGTTTCCGCCATTCCCATTTGGGCGGGACTTTACCGATGAAGAGCTCCGTCTCGGTAAGGCACTACAAACCCTGAAGGCTGCAACGGCCACCCGTCGTGGTAAACTGTCAACGCTGTGGCATGCGGCAAAGGCAAAAGACGACGAGGGCCGCTACCAGTCGTTGCTGGAGCGCATGAGCCTGGATAAGCCCAGAGGGCTTAAGGCCAGGCTGGACCGGCGCCTGGTTATCCACGGACTGAACCTGACTGATACACTCCCGAATACAGGAAATACGAACGCCTGATGCAAAAACCTGCCGTACTTACCGTCCATTATGTCCTCAAGAACAAGCTCGGAGAGCTGGTTGATACCTCCGAGGGCAGCGAGCCGCTTCACTTCCTGGAGGGTAGCCCCGAAATCATCGAAGGCATCCAGAAAGCGGTAAAAGACCGTAATGTGGGTGATTGTCTGGAAGTGACCGTGCCGCCCGCCATGGCCTATGGCGAACACGACCCTGAGCTTATCCGTAAGGTGTCTCGTTCCATGTTTGAAGGCGTAGAGAACCTCCATGTGGGAATGAAGTTCCAGACCAATACCGGTGATACGGCCCAGGTGGTGCAGGTCGTGAGCATTGACGGCAACCTGGTGCGCGTGGATGCCAATCATCCGCTGGCAGGCTTCACCCTGTACTTTGATCTGGAAATCATTGGCAAGCGTGAAGCCACGGAAGAGGAAATCAACGCCGGCCACCCGTTAAGCTGAGGTTACGCCTCCGGGCCGGCAATGGCTGTCGGCCCGGGGGTTTCCCGGTCTGACAGCCGTCCCTCCTGGATCAACCGCAGGCCTTCCTGAATGGTCTTCTGCAATTCCCCGGAAATTTCTGACAGGTCACGGCCTTCCTTTACGCTTACCACGGGATGGGCAATAACGCCCACCTCCACCGCCGGTTGGCGGAGCATGCGAATCAGGTGGTGCTGGAACTCATCATCGCCGATAAACGGAGCCAGGTGGTCTGGCCGGCCGTTTCTCAGGTAGCCGATGCTGATAGGCTGGATGTCCACGCCGGCATCCGCTGCGGCATGAAGCAGCCGGCTGTGGAAAGGCAGCACCGTTACACCCGCCGTCGTGGTGCCTTCCGGGAACACCAGTACCGACTGTCCCCTGAGTAGCGTGTCAGCGATTTCTCGGCGGGTCTGCCCCGCCTTGCCACTGCCACGCTGGATAAACAGTGTGCCGGCCTGCGTAGCCAGCCAGCCGATCACCGGCCAACGGCCCACCTCCGCCTTGGACAGAAACCGTAGCGGCACCATGCCCCCGAGTATCGGAATATCGGACCAGGAAATGTGGTTGCTGACAAAGAGAACCGGCCGGTCGCTGAAAGCACCCTGTGTGGATACGCGAAAGCCCAGGCAGCGGCTGGCACCGTTGAAGCAGAAACGGGCAAACGGAGCGCGGTCGATTCCGCAGCGGAATAGGGCATCGATCAGCAGCAGGGTGCCGGCGAGGGTTGCTGTCAGGGCCAGAAATCCGGCAAAGAGTGTGAGCCTTGTGATCAGACGTATCGGTTCCATGGCCGCTCCTCGGGTGGTAATGGTCGCCTACTGGGCCTGTTTGCGCATGAAGTGGCGGCTGTAGCGACTGGCCAGGTTGTTGACGTCCAGCACCACCAACAGGTCGGCACAACGGAAGTCAGGGTCCCAGCAGGGCTCTCCGCAGACCCGGGCACCCAGGCGCATGTAGGCCTTGATCAGGGCAGGAACGTCCACCGGACGATCCTCGCTGACTGCATGGGTAAGATGGGGCAGTGCCCTCAGTGGCGTTACCCGGTATTCTTCGCCGGCCAGGAATTCCCGTTGCAGGTAGCGGGCGATGCGCCAGGCTTTCAGACCGCCGTCGGACATGCCGATGCTGGCGCAGCCAATCAGATAGTCGACATTGCGTGATACCAGGTACTCCGCCACGGATGCCCACAGCAGGCTGATGGTAGCGCCATTGCGGTAGTCCGGGTGGACGCAGGTTCGCCCGAGTTCGGCAACGGCTCCGGGAAGCCGGTACAGAGAGGACAGTTCGAACTCACCCTCTGAATAGAAGCCCCCGGCTTCCAGAGCCTTGCTGTGGTGCAGCACTCGCGTGGTCGCTACCAGTTCACCGGTGTTTTCATCGGTCACGATCAGGTGATCGCAGTAACGGTCAAATTCGTCTGCGTCGATTCCGGGGACGGCTGCACCCAGGTCTGATCCGTACTCTTCGGAGAATACCCGGTAGCGTAATTTCTGCGCGGATTCGATCAGATCCGGCTGCTGGGTGATGACGGTTTTGAGCCGGCGGGCCGGACGTGACAGGCGAGCAGTCTGGGCGTTCATGGCATTGCCTCTTTGTTTCCACTTTTCGACAAGGCTATGAATCCGGTGTGACATCGGAATGACCGGGGGATGACGACTTTATGACAGGTGTCGGCGCTGGAGTGGCACTGTGACGTTTGTCACGGGCTGTAACGAACAGGTGGTTCCATGTATATTTCTGAATAGCATGTATAATTGCTGTTACGGGAGGTAGCCTGTATTGTCAGTGACAAGGCAAGTCTTCTGGGAGACAACTCTTGTCCGGCCAGGTGGGGTGAACATGGCCGGAAGTTTCAGAAACCGGAAAAACAAAATCAGAGATGGATGGCGTGGAACAGACGAACGAAAGTTGGCGGATTCTTATAGTCGAAGATGATGAGAGACTGGCGGAGCTGACCAGGGAATACCTGGAGAGCAATGGTCTGACAGTCGCTCTCGAAACTCACGGCGGCCATGCGGTAGAGCGTATCCGCAAGGAACAGCCCGATCTGGTCGTGCTGGACCTGATGTTGCCGGGTGAGGACGGGCTGTCCATCTGTAGGCGTGCGCGTCCTTTCTATCCGGGACCCATCATCATGCTAACGGCCCGTACGGATGATCTGGATCAGGTGCTCGGGCTGGAAATGGGTGCTGATGACTACATCGGTAAACCGGTTCAGCCCCGGGTATTGCTGGCCAGAATCCGTGCCCTGCTGCGGCGGGTCACCGAGAACGGCACAGTTGCTGCCGAAGAAGGTAAGGGCGAGGAGCCGGTCAGGCTTCAGTTCAACAACCTGGTGGTGGACCGTTCCATGCGTGAGGCATGGCTGAGCGATGAAAGCATTGACCTCACCAGTGCTGAATTCGATCTGCTCTGGTTGCTGGCAAGTAATGCAGGCCGGGTTCTCAGCCGTGAGGAAATCTTCACCGCCCTGAGAGGCATCGAATACGACGGCCAGGACCGTTCGATTGATGTCCGGGTTTCCAGGATACGCCCCAAGATTGGCGACGATCCCATTCACCCGAGGCGCATTAAAACCGTACGCAGCAAAGGTTACCTGTTCGTAAAGGAAGCCTGACTGCTCAGTCTCTGGCGCTGGCCCGGCGGGGCTGGCGTTCGTTGCCAGGGTTAACGCAATGCCCCTCAAGTTTTTCCTCAAGCTCTACACCCGGCTGATAGGCCTGACCTTTCTGGTTCTCCTGTTTTGTGCGGCCCTGTTCCTGGGTGTGAATTCCGTCCGGGAGCAGTTCTGGCAGGAGCGGTTTTCCGAACCACTCCTGCGCTGGCTTGTAGCAACGCCCTACCCGCAACAGCAGTATCCATGGCTTGAGCCCTTCTATGATTTCCGCGTAACCCCTCCCGGTAACCTGTCTGTCTCCGATGTTATCCGGGAACGCCTGTCTTACGGACAGGTGGTGGCGGTGGATACCAGCATCGGTCAGCAGGTGATGGTTCAGAATGATAGTGGTGGCATCATCGATCTGCGGTTCCATGACATCTACAGTGATGTTGCCGAGGCGACGGCCCTGATTGCCCGCCTGCATCTTGATGAGATGCCACTGGAAGGCCGTGAGGGCGCCATGTCGCAGTTATCCGACACACTCCGGATAGAGCTGGTGCCGGTACAGGTTCAGGCGGAACTTCCGGACTCGGAGGTTCTTGAGCGGGTCTCCGAGCGCGGCATTTCCCTCTATCATGATCCGTCCCGCGGGCGCGCCCAGGTGTTGATCCGCCTGCAAGACGGCACCCTGGTCGATATGGCGATGTCGTCACCGTTCAACCCCTGGGCGTGGCCGGTATTGCTGCTGTTGGTCCTGGTGGCGGGAAGCGTGCTTGCACTGGCCCTGTACCTTGCGCTGCGGGACGTGGACAGTAACCTCCGTGCCGTGGAGTCTGTCGCCATCCGTATTGCCCGGGGCGAAATGGGGGCCCGGGTGGAGGCCGGAGACAGCCGCCTGGTGTCGCGCCTGGCGGCGGCCTTTAACAGCATGGCGGAGCACATCCAACGGTTGGTAGGTGTTCAGCGGGAAATGATCCATGCGGTCTCTCACGAGCTGAGAACGCCGGTCGCCCGTATTCGCTTTGGTGTCCAGATGATTGAAAGCGCCAGCACTCCGGATGCGCTCCAGAAGCAGCTTGACGGTATTGACGGCGATATTCAGGAACTGGACGAACTGATCGATGAGATTCTGACCTACGCCCGGCTGGAGCAGGGCGGGCCCGTCTTTGCGTTGCAGGAACGCTCCGTGAGCGATATTGTCCGCCAGGTTGTCAGTGAACAGCAGATGATTCGCCCGAATCACACCATCGAGGCGGATATCGATGAAGAATCCGAGCGCTGGTCACTGTCGGATGTGGAGCCACGGTACCTGCACCGGGCAGTGCAGAATCTGGTGGGTAACGCCGCCCGATACGCGGCTGGTCGCGTTCGTGTCCATTGTCAGTTTGATGAAGACAACTGCCGAATTGATGTGGAAGATGACGGCCCCGGTATTCCCGAGGAAGACTGGGAAAAGGTATTCACCGCCTTTGCCCGTCTTGACGACAGCCGTACCCGGACCTCTGGTGGTTATGGCCTTGGCCTCTCAATAGTACGAAGGATTCTCTACTGGCATGGCGGGCAGGCGTTCGTCAGCCGCAGTGATGATCTGGGGGGCGCGCGTTTCAGCCTTGTGTGGCCGCGCAAGAAGCCGGTGGAACACTCGCTCTGAGCGTTTTTGTGATGCACCTCTCGCGCCCTCACCTGATGTAACAAAGAACAACACAACCTCAACTGAAGCCCTGGCAACCCGGGGCGATACTAAGGGTGTAAGGGATGACTTTTGAGGTTGTAGTTCTTACGAACTTTCCTTGTTTCATTCGTCATTTGAGGGCCGGTTTTCCGGCCCTTTTTTTATACCTCGCATTTGCCATAGCGTTCGCCCCGATCCTTTGAGAAGATTGCAGCATTCACAAGAAAAATGCTGAAAGATCTGAAAGGACGCCTGCAATGACCCAGCACCTGCTCGCTATTGACCAGGGAACCACCAGTTCCCGTGCGATCATTTTCAATGCTTCCGGCAACGCCATCGCCACGGCGCAACAGGAATTCAAACAGTATTTTCCAAAGGACGGCCAGGTGGAGCACGAGGCCGGAGAAATCTGGGAGAGTACGCTGGCGGTATGCCGGGAAGTCCTCGATACTTCGGGTCTCGATGCTGCCAGTCTGGCGGGCATTGGCATCACCAATCAGCGGGAAACCACGGTAATCTGGGACCGGAAAACCGGCCAGCCCATTCACCGTGCGATCGTCTGGCAGGACAGGCGCACCGCCTCTGTTTGCACCAAGCTCAAATCCGACGGCCATGAAGGTACGGTTGTTGAACGTACAGGCCTGCTGATTGACCCGTACTTTTCCGCCACCAAGATTGCCTGGATACTGGATCATGTGGAGGGTGCTAGGAAGAGGGCAGAAGCGGGAGAACTTGCCTTCGGCACCGTCGACAGCTGGCTGCTCTGGAACCTGACAGGCGGTCGCTCGCACAAGACCGACGCCACCAATGCATCCCGCACGGCGCTGTTCAATATTCACGAACAGCAATGGGACGATGAGTTGCTGGCGCTGTTCCGGGTTCCCCGGGCGTTGTTGCCCGAGGTGCTCGATTCTGCCGCGGATTTTGGCACTACCGATAAGCAGTGGCTGGGTGCCCCGGTGCAGGTCGCCGGTATTGCCGGCGATCAGCATGCGGCACTGATCGGACAGGCCTGTTTCGAGCCGGGTATGGCAAAAAGCACCTACGGCACCGGCTGCTTCCTGATGCTGAACACCGGTGATAAAGCACTGCGTTCAGAGAACCGCTTGCTGACAACCATGGCTTACCGGTTGAACGGTAAACCCTGCTATGCAATGGAAGGCAGTATTTTCGTGGCCGGGGCGGCTATGCAGTGGCTCAGGGACGGGCTCCAGTTGATCAGGCATGCCAGCGAATCCTCCAACTACGCAACTGAGGTAGGGGCGGATAACCCGGTCTACCTGGTGCCGGCGTTCACCGGGCTGGGCGCTCCCCACTGGGATCCCCATGCCCGTGGCGCGATTCTCGGCCTCACCCGTGACACCGGTATTGGCGAAATCGTTACCGCTGGCCTGCAATCGGTGTGCTATCAGACTAAGGACCTGATCCGCGCCATCCAGAACGACGGCGCTTCCCTGCAGGCGCTGCGGGTGGATGGGGGGATGGTGGTCAACAACTGGGTGATGCAGTTCCTGGCGGATATTCTCAATGTTCCTGTGGACCGCCCGAAAGTGATCGAAACCACCGCGCTGGGTGCAGCCTATCTGGCGGGACTACAGACGGGTGTGTATCAGGGGCTGGAGGAAATAGCGCAACTCTGGGAACGTGAGCATCGCTTTGAGCCGGCGATGAAACCGGCACTGCGGGAGCGCCTCTATGTCGGCTGGCTGGATTCCGTCGAGCGGGTCTGCAACAACTGAGGCTTTTCCCGCCTCAGGTTCTCTCGAAGGCGATCAGATGGTCCGCTTCCACGCGGACTGGCACATGTTCGCCAAGGTGGAAGTCCAGGTGGCTCCGGAACAAGGCTTCGAATTCGGTATCTTCCGAGCATCGGAAGCGATAGAGGGTCGAGGTGCCGGCGAACGTCTTTTCCACTACCTTTGGTTTCAGGTCCGAGTCGGCGTCGTAGACAATGTCGTCGGGCCGAATGAGCACGTCGACCAGGGTGCCGGCCTGCCACTTATAGGCGCGGTTGCCGCGGATAACTCCCAGCTCCGATTCAATGGTATCCGGGCCCAGCGTTTTGCCGGGAATGAAGCCACCCTGGCCCACGAACCCCGCGACAAAACGGTTGGCCGGTTCGTGGTAGAGGTTGTAGGGCACATCCCACTGCTGTATCCCCCCGTCTTTCAGTACCGCCACCTGGTCGCACATGGCGAAGGCTTCCTGCTGGTCGTGAGTGACCAGGATTGCGCTGATGCCAAGGGTCTTGAGTATTTCCCGCACATCCAGGCTGAGGCGGCGACGCAGGTCCGCGTCCAGGTTCGAAAATGGCTCGTCGAGGAGGATCAGCGTCGGTTCTGGCGCCAGGGCACGGGCAAGCGCAACCCTCTGTTGCTGGCCGCCTGACAATTCGTGGGGATAATTCTCCGCCAGGTCCTGCAGGTGAACCACCTTGAGCAATTCCATGACTTTCTGTCGCTTTGCCTTGCGATCTTCGTTGCGCAGGCCAAAGCCGACGTTCTCGGCAATCGTCAGGTGAGGAAACAGCGCATAGTCCTGGAATACCATGCCGATCCGGCGCTTTTCCGGCGCCAGGGTTCGGCCGGGCAGGCTGATAGAGCTGGATTGCAGGCGGATCTCTCCGGTGTTGATGGGCAGGAATCCGGCCAGCGCCCTCAGGATGGTGCTTTTTCCGCAGCCACTGGGCCCCAGCAGACAGCCGATGTCGCCGTGGCTGAGTGCAAAGTTGACATTCATGACCACGGAGCCATCACCATACCCGCAGGACAGGTTGTTCACTTCCAGCAGCCAGTCGGCAGGCCGGACCAGGCTCTCGGTCATTCGGTCAGTCCAGTCGATTGAGTATCAGGAATTCCAGCAACGCCTTTTGCGCGTGCAGCCGGTTTTCGGCTTCGTCCCAGACCACTGAGCGAGGATGGTCCATCATGTCCGCTGATATTTCCTCGCCGCGGTGGGCAGGCAGGCAGTGCATAAACAGGGCGTCCCTGTTGGCCAGGTTCATCAGCCCGGGGTTGATCTGGTAGTCGCGGAAGGTCTTCTCGCGGGCTTTCTGTTCATCTTCCTGGCCCATGGACGCCCATACATCGGTCACCAGCAGGTCGGCGCCCCGGGCAGCGTCTTCCGGATCACGAACCACAGACACTTTGTCTTTGTGTGCGTCAAGCAGCTTACTGTCCGGCTCATAGCCCTCCGGGCAGGCGACTCGCAGGTTAAACCCGAACTGCGTGGCCGCGTTGATGTAGGACTGGCACATATTATTGCCGTCGCCGATCCAGGCCACGGTTCCGCCGCGAATGCTGCCACGATGTTCGCGATAGGTCTGCATGTCGGCCAGTAACTGGCAGGGGTGGAAATCGTCCGTCAGAGCGTTGATGACCGGCGCCCTGGAGGCTGCTGCGAACTGCTCAACGGTCTTGTGGGCAAAAGTCCGTATCATGACCGCATCCACCATGCTGGAGATCACGATGGCGGAGTCTTCAACGGGCTCACCGCGGCCAAGCTGGGTGTCACGCGGGGAGAGGAACAGGGCAGCGCCGCCGAGCTGGGTCATGCCTGCCTCGAAGGATACCCGGGTGCGGGTTGACGATTTCTCGAAAATCATCGCCAGGACACGATTCTTCAGAGTTTCCCGTACGATTCCCCGGCGCCACTCGCTGCGGAGTTTGGTGCCATGATCCAGAAGGCTCTCAAGCTCGTCGGAGCTCAGGTCATTGAGTGTCAGAAAATGTCTTGCTGCCATGCGACGGCCCTTAGTTAATCGATAACCCTGTCCCTGGAATCCGGGGGTGTTCATGGTTACAACCGGCCCGCTACAGTCATTGGCCTGAAACGGCAATACGCCAGCTTGCGGTGAAAGCCGCACTGGCGGGAAAGCATAAACGGGGGTTGCCTGATTGCCTGAAAGGCAGGGGCTCAAGTCTAGCCCGTCGGGGGGCTGAAGACAACGCCGCGATACCTGTGTGTCGCGTAGGGTCATCAACTGGTGTTTGGTGAGCGTCACGGGACGTGTACAATAGAATCAGGTTTGTTGCCGGTTGGCGACCCCGTTTCTAATGAGAGGTGAAAGTTCATGGATATCAACGAAACCATCAAGAGCCAACTTGAGGAAAATCCCATTATCCTCTATATGAAAGGCACCCCACAGGCTCCGCAGTGCGGTTTCTCGGCCAAGACGGTTCAGGCCCTGATGGCATGTGGCGAGCGGTTCGCTTTCGTCAACATTCTTGATAATCAGGAATTGCGTGAAGGCCTGAAGGTCTACTCAAGCTGGCCAACCTATCCGCAGCTTTACATCAGCGGCGAGTTGGTAGGCGGCTGCGATATCATTCTGGAAATGTCTGAAAGCGGTGAGCTGGCCGAGCAGGTCAAGGCTGCTGTAAAACAGGCAGAAGCCTGAGTTAACCGTTTTTAAAGGCGCTCCGGAGCGAAAATGAGTTCAATCCGGAAGCGCTTCCTTCCCGAGTACTTTTCCGGTGGTTTTGGGTACGGACTGGCGAGCAACGCAGCCTGGTAAACCGCCTGATCTATTTCACTGAAACCTGTCGACCTGGTGACTCTGGCACTGGTGAGGGCGCCGCTTGGCAGCAGCTTTAACTCGAGTTGGCTGGTTACCGGTTCCGTAACACTACGGCTGGAGGGAACCGGGCGCTTGTCGAGTTCCTTTCCGATGTGAATTGCCAGGCTCGCCATATAGGGATCTACATCCCGGGGCGACTGTGTTACCCGCGTCACTGCTTCCGGTTTCTCGCGTGCTGGTGGCTCTGGGCTGCCCGCCGCGGTAGCGCTGGCTTCCCGGGAGGGCGTTGTTTGTGCAGGGGATTCCATCGCAGTTGTTTGTGGTGCTGGTGTCGTCGTCGGTGCCTGCTCTTGTGCGCGGGACCGGGTGTTACGTCGGGACGACTCCGTGGCGACAATATCGGGCCTGGAGGCGGGGGGTGATTGGGCTGACTCAGTAGCTGTGCGGTCAGTGTTCGGCTGACTGGATTCTCCCGTTGTGCTGGTCGTGGCTTCAGGAGAGGGTTCGCTGCCAGGGCTAATCAGCGACACTCTTACGGTCTGGCGATGGCTTTGCGTGTCGGGCATCGTAAAGGGAAGTGCCGCCATCACCAGGGTATGCAGCAGCAGGGCAACCGATATTGCCAGGGTAATCCGGTATGTACCCGGGAGGCCGGTTGCAGTGCCATACTCCAGCATTGACGCTCAGTTGCTCCCGGTGTTTATCCCGCCTTGCTCCGCAAGCTGCCCACAACCGCATCCAGAGCCCGGTCGATCAGTGCTCCCTGCTCGAGGACGGTAAGGCGTCCGCGACGCATCTCGTGGGCCAGGTCGGTACGGGTTTTCTCGATCACCTTGAGACCCATGCGGTTAACGAATACGAAGCAATCCGCCTCGTCAATGATGGCAGACAGTTTGCAGCGGAAGCTCGCACCGTTAACGAGATTGAACTCAACCCAGTTGCCAATTTCAATGGCGTCAATCTGTGCGACATATTCCGCAATAGCGGCATCCTCCAGTTCCTGCTGCCGTTCGACGGCAGTCTGGTGACCTGCAGGCACTTCCTCTTCGGGTTCCGGTTCGGGCGAGTCTTCCATGGCTTCCGCCAGGGCATTGGCCCGGAAGGCTTCGGTTAATTCGTGCTTGAGGTCCGCCATCATTTCATCCAGCTTGGATGAGTTATAGGAGACCTCCTCGAGCCCGGCTCGGAGTGATTTCAACAGGCCGGGCACAACGCGAACCCACTGGTCCCGCTCTTCGTCGTCCTGATGCGGGTGCAGGCACCAGATCAGGTCATCAACAACACGAACGGTCTGTAGCCACCGATGTTCCACATCGTCTCTCAGGTAGGCCAGGAACATTACCCGGCTCCAGCCATTGGTCAGGATGTTTCGCACTGGCTCCTGGAGCTTGTAGCGAGCCAGCTTCTTCTGCAGCAGTTGATCGACGGTTTCCTGGGCTTTTTGAGACTTGATGCGTCCGCGCTCGGATTCCCGGGTTCGCTGTTCCACCAGGGAAGATTTGCGGTTTTCTCGCTCCAGGAACTGTTCGAATTCGTCACCCAGTGTCTCGAATAGGGTTACGTCGCCGTCAAATTCGTTGAGGATGCGCACAACAATGGCGTGGATCTGTTCGTACAGCTTGTCCCGCGTTTTCTCGTCGCTCTCGCTCCAGCCAATGCCCGCCCTGGCCAGCGAATTCAACAGGCGTCGTGCAGGGTGAGTCGCTTTACTGAAGAAAGTCTTGTCCTTGATCACCACCTTGAGGATGGGAATCTGTAACCGGCTGATCAACACCTGTACCGGCGCCGACAGGTTGTAATCGTCGAGGATGAATTCGAACAGCATGGATACGAGGTTGATCAGGTCCTCATCTATTTCCGCCAGTGCCGGCTTCTTGCCGTCGCTGGTCGTTCCCGTCTGGGCCAGTAACTGTTGAACAACCTGGTGCAGGTCAACCATCACCGGTTCACCGGCACTCAGGTTGCCACTGACCTGTTCACCGGGAAGGTGCTGTGGCAGTGAGCCGAGCAGGCTTGCCAGTTCGGCTCCGCCAATGACATGCACATTCGGGTCTGAGGCCCTCGGCGGAATGCCGGCATTGGCGCGTTGCAGCGCCAGCATCTGCCGGATCTGGTCGAACATGGCGCCTTCATGGTGCCCTTGCTGGCTTTCGGCGACAGAAGCGTCCCCGGTGGCGCCGGTTTCTCCACCTGGAGCGGCGCCTGAGGCGGGCTTGCCCTGTTGCTTGCCGGCCTTGCCGTGATAACGGAAATTCGGAATGACGCCGGCCTGGATCAGTATCCGGTTAGCTTCATCCAGCAGCATGCCCAGATTTGAAACAACATAACGGTCGAACTGCTTGAGCAGGATCAGGCGTTCGCGAATCTGGATTTCCAGAGCCTGGATGGCCTCAACAAAGGCGTTGCAAAGGTGTTCCGGCGCCATGGGGTTGACCGGTGCTTCCTCCCTGGCTCCCGGGTAGACGACGCTGAATCGGGTTTGTAACTGAAGCAACGGACCCTGGAAGTGGACCTTGGACTTGGTGACCATTGCGTTGAGGGCAACCTGTTCTTCCAGATCGTCATCACCGACCAGGGACAGGCTGTCGGAACTGGCCTGGCTGGCCAGGCTTTCGTCGGCGGCCACGCTACCACTTTTGGGGGGATCGGCAAACAGCTGTGCGACCGCATTCTGAAAGTGACGCTCTACACCCTTCCGCTTGATACGGATTTCGCGCATGGCTTCAAAATAGCGGTTCTGCTCGTTGTTACTCCTGGCATTGTTTGCCAGTTCGAACAGCGAGTCATCAACTGCATCAAACGCACCCTGCAACAAATCTCCCAGTCCGGCAACGACAGTGTCGCGGATACGGACCACCTGTGCAGGTACGGGATTTGAACTCCCAGCCTCCCGGTGCTCGCGGAGATAATGTATGCCGGACTGCTTATTCATGGCCGACTCCTGTGTACGCCTCAACCGGATACATGACCGAGCTTACAACTGTGTTTTTTCTTTATATGTTAAATCTACCGCATTTTAACGCACGGTAACATAACCAAATGCTAACAAAACCCATTAAAATTGCGGAGCGCCCTCTGGCGCCCCGAATGACCTCATTTGCATGTGTGTCGGTCTGTTTCAGCTTATGTAGACTGGCCCAATCCCAACACTCCAGATCACAACGCTGATGGCAAGCAGGCCCACGAACATGACAAGCCCCACTGTCAGCACGGCCGATGCAAACATGAAGCCCCGGTCTTCGGGAATCCTCATTAATATCGGGAGGCCTTCATACAGCAGGTATACCGCGTAAGAGACGGCGATCAGTCCCGCTATCATGTTCACCCAGATATTGGGGTAGGCTGCAATAATGCCGATCAGGAACACTGGTGTTGCGGTGTAGGCCGCCAGTGTAATCCCCCTTGGTGTGCTGTCCTTCACCTCGTAAGTTGCCGCAAAAAAGTCGATAAAGCGTCCCAGTATGTAGATGCCCGCCAGCATAGCCCCGTAGAATAATACGGAAAGCTGCAGGGCACTGATGGCTGTCAGCCTGATAATCTGGCCGTCTCCAATCTGCCAGCCTACCTGGGTGCTGCCGTAAAAGCCTGCCAGGGCGGGTACAAGCGCCAGTAAAAGGACATGGCCGAGATACAGCCTGCCGAGAGATTCAGGTTCGTTACGAATGGCCTCCCATTCACGGTCTGGATGGGTCAGCAGACCGACGGTGTGGGTCAGACTCATGGACATACTCCTTTTTCATTGTTGTTATTCTGCACGTCACTTCAGTCTTGGCGGGAACGGCTTTCCGGTCAAGAGAAAGATTAAATTTTGATCTTTCTAAATAAGCTTGCGTTATAACCGGACGATCTAGAAAGCGGAGCGCTTTTTCCTTTTTTTCGGATGGACGATGGCAGCCTTGACGACATTGTCCTTGATCTGGAGAACTTCAACCCGGTGTCCGCCGACTTTCAGGCAGACGTTGGAGTCGGGAATGTTTTCCAGCTTTTCCGTGATCAGGCCATTAAGGGTTTTCGGGCCATCGATAGGCAGCTTCCAGCCCAGCGTCTTGTTGATGCTCCTCACGGCAGAGGTTCCGTCAATAATAAAGGTGCCATCATCCTGGGGGATAATGTCCGGGCTGGCGGCGGCGTAATCGGTGGTGAACTCGCCAACGATTTCCTCGAGAATATCTTCCAGGGTCGCCAGACCGAGTACCTCACCGTATTCGTCCACCACGATACCGAAGCGGCGCTTTTCCTTCTGAAAGTTGATCAGTTGGGTGTTGAGCGGCGTGCTTTCCGGGATGAAATAGGGTTCGCGGCATAACTGCATCAGCATGGCCTTGTTGATTTCATCGTGCAGCAGCAGTTTCGAGGCGTTGCGCAGGTGAAGTACGCCCTGGATGTTGTTGATGTCACCCTTGAATACCGGCAAACGGGTGTGCTGGCTACTCCTCAGTTGGCGCAGGATGGTGTCCAGATCGTCTTCCAGGTCGATGCCCACCACTTCATTGCGGGGCACCATGATGTCGTTCACGGTTACCTTTTCAAGGTCGAGAATGCTGACCAGCATGTCCTTGTGCTTAGCCGGAATAAGGGCGCCGGCCTCGTTGACCAGCGTTCTGAGTTCCTCGCGGCTGAGGTGTTCATTGGCAGCATCATTGGCGGACACGCCGATGATCTTGAGGATAGCTCCGGTGAACAGGTTAACCGCCCAGACAACCGGGTAGAGAATCTTGAGAAGCGGACCCAGTACGTGACTGGCGGGGAAGGCGATTTTCTCCGGAAACAACGCGGCAAGGGTCTTTGGGGTCACTTCCGCAAAGATCAGGATGATAATGGTCAGCAGGACGGTGGCGATGGCAATCCCGGCATCGCCCCAAATACGGATCGCAATGACCGTGGCAATGGCCGAGGCAAAGATATTGACGAAGTTGTTGCCGATCAGTATGACGCCGATCAACTGGTCGGTGCGATTAAGGAGTGATTGAGCTCTCTTCGCGCCTTTATGGCCGGTTTTGGCCATGTGTTTCAGCCGGTACCGGTTCAGGGACATCATGCCGGTTTCAGAGCTGGAGAAGAAGGCGGAAAGCATGATCAGCCCCGCCAGGATGATGAACAGCGCGGTGAGCGATGTCTCGTTCAAGACTGAATGTCCTTATATTGCTGACAAGTTGGGAAAATAGGCGGTTGGAGATCAGAGTGTCAAGTGTGCGCCGGTTCGTGGTCGGTATTGGGCAGCATCAGCCGCCCCGGTGGAAGACCAGTTCAAGGGCGAATTTGCTGCCATAGAAGGCAAGCATCAGCAGTGCGCAACCTGCAAGCGTCCAGCGGCTGGCGGTAATGCCGCGCCAGCCTTTGGTGTAGCGCCCGGTCAGCAGGGCGATGAACACGATCAGGGACAGTAGCGAGAACAGTGTCTTGTGAGCCAGGTCCTGGGCGAACAGATCGTCAATGAACAGGGCGCCGGTAACAATCGCAAGCACCAGCATCACCACGCCTGCCCAAACCAGTTCGAAGAGCAGCGATTCCATGGTCTGCAGCGGTGGCAGGTTGCGGATCAGGACGCTGTTATAGTTATGTTTGAGCTGGCGGTTCTGGAGGTAGAGTAATACGGCCTGTATGGCGGCCAGCGTAAACAGGCTGTAGGCTGTCACCGACAATGCAATGTGGGACAGCATGCCATAGCTGTCGTCCGGTACCAGTCGCGACGGCGAATGGGTGATCAGGGCCATGATAATGGTCAGTGCGGCCAGGGGGTAGACGCCGAGGAAGAGGCTCTGGACCGGCTTGCGAAGGTTGAGTGCCAGCAAGAGGAAGGCGATCAACCAGGAAATAAGGACGGAGCTCTGGAAGAAACCGAAATCGAATCCGCCCTCGCGATGGACGGTCTGGGCGATCAGCAGGCCGTGTGCGGTGAGGGCCAGCATGCCGATCAGGGTGGTTATGGCGATGTTGGTGTGCACCCGGCCCCGGAAGCTGAGCGCCTGCAGGGCAGTACCTACGCTGTAAAGCAATAACGAAGTGACCGCGAGGATCAGCGTTCCCATGACGTCCTTTTAACCACTCTCTGACTGGAGATCGGCGGGGTTCCGCACCGATTTGACCGGGCTGGTCGTTTCAGGGCGATAGTCTGGTTATAATGTCGCGATTATGCAACAGGAATCAAGGGACCTCGTTGGGTTCCGGTACTTCATGCAATCAATTTATCCGGGTACGGAAGAGCAACATGTTTGAAAACCTCCAGGACCGACTTTCCGGCAGTCTGCGCAAGATATCAGGTCAAGCGCGGCTGACCGACGACAATATAAAGGAAACGCTGCGCGAAGTACGCATGGCGCTGTTGGAGGCGGACGTTGCCCTGCCTGTGGTCAAGGCATTTATTGAGGGTGTTCGTCAGCGAGCTATCGGCCAGGAGGTCCAGCGTAGCCTGAGCCCCGGCCAGGTATTTGTAAAAGTGGTCCAGCAGGAGCTGGAACGGGTGATGGGGGATGGCAATGAGTCCCTCAACCTGGCCGTGCAACCACCTGCTGTCATCATGATGGCAGGCCTGCAGGGTGCTGGTAAGACAACCACTGTGGCCAAGCTTTCCCGTTTTCTCAAGGAGCGGCATAAGAAGTCGGTCATGGTTGTGAGTGCCGACGTGTATCGCCCGGCTGCGATTCGTCAGTTGGAAACCCTGGCCGGTGAAGTGGGGGTGGAGTTCTTCCCCAGCTCTGCGGATCAGGATCCTGTCGATATTGCCAATGGGGCAATGGACGCGGCCCGCAGGAAGCACATAGATGTAGTGATTCTGGACACTGCCGGGCGCCTGCACATTGATGAGCAGATGATGGGAGAGATCGGGCGCCTGCACAAGGCAGTGAACCCGGTCGAGACCCTGTTTGTGGTCGACGCCATGACTGGCCAGGATGCCGCCAACACAGCCAAGGCCTTTAATGATGCCCTGCCACTGACGGGTGTGGTTCTCACCAAGACCGATGGTGACGCCCGTGGCGGCGCCGCGCTGTCAGTGCGGCACATCACCGGCAAACCAATAAAGTTCCTGGGTGTGGGCGAGAAGTCTGATGCCCTGGAGCCGTTCTACCCGGACCGGGTGGCGTCACGGATTCTGGGCATGGGGGATGTGCTTTCCCTTATAGAGGAAGCCGAGCGCAAGATTGACCAGAAGAAAGCCCAGAAGCTGACTAAGAAGATCAAGAAGGGCAAGAGTTTTGACCTGGAAGATTTCCGTGACCAGCTTCAGCAGATGAAAAGCATGGGTGGTATCGGCGGCCTGATGGACAAACTGCCGGGTATGGGGCAGATGGCGCAAATGGCCCAGCAGCAGGTGAATGACAAGTCCATGGGGCAGATGGAAGCCATTATCTGCTCGATGACACCAAAGGAACGCCGTTACCCCGATGTGATCAACAACTCCCGCAAGCGCCGCATTGCGACAGGGTCTGGCACCCAGATCCAGGATGTAAACCGCCTGCTCAAGCAGCACAAGCAAATGCAGAAAATGATGAAGAAATTTGGCAAGAAGGGCGGAATGGCTAACATGATGCGTGGTCTTGGAGGTATGATGCCGCCGGGCGGTGCAGGTGGTGGTATGCCCCCGCGTGGGCGTATGTAGAAACCGGGATGTATTCCCTGTTTTCTTTGGCGTTCATTTAGCATAGAATAGCGCCCCTTTCGAGTATGGGTCTTCGCGCCAGCCGTGGTTTGGCGGGTGTGAATCGTACAAAGTTCGTACAACAGAACAGGATATTGGTCGAAATGGTAATAATCCGTTTGGCTCGTGGCGGCTCAAAGAAGCGCCCGTTCTACCATCTGACAGTGACAGACAGCCGCAAATCCCGCGACGGTCGTTTTATCGAGCGCGTTGGTTTCTTCAACCCGGTCGCCCGTGGCCAGGAAGAGCGTCTGCGTATTGATCGCGATCGCATTGATCATTGGCTGGGCCAGGGTGCTCAGACCAGCGAGCGCGTTGCCCAGTTGCTGAAAGGCTCTGCGGCAGAGTAATAGAAAGCAATAACGTTTAACCGCCGGGGTTTGGATATGGCTCAACATTCGCAGGAAACTGTGATTGGTCAGGTTACCTCGGTGTTTGGGGTTAAAGGGTGGCTCAAGGTTTACTCTTACACGGACCCCAAAGACGGGATACTGAACTACCAGGACTGGACGCTGGTCCACGATGGCAAGCGTATCCCGGCAAAGCTTGAGGAAGGTCGCCGGCAAGGCCAGGGGATCGTCGTCAGGCTGAAAGGTATTGATGATCGTGAAGTGGCGCGCAGTTACTGTGGCGCCGACGTTGTTGTGCCCACCGAAGCGTTGCCGGAACTCCCGGAGGGAGAATACTACTGGCATCAACTCGAAGGGCTGGACGTTTTCACGACCGAGGATGAGTGCCTGGGCAAGGTGCATCATCTGATAGAGACAGGCTCCAACGATGTCCTGGTAGTGAGGGCGACCGACGCCTCCATTGACCAGCGCGAGCGGCTGATTCCCTATCTTCCGGACCAGGTGGTCCTGAGTGTGGATCTGGCAGGTTCGCGTTTGGTGGCCGACTGGGATCCGGAGTTCTGACGGGTGTGGATTGGCGCAGTCAGTCTGTTCCCGGAGATGTTTGCGTCGGTGACGGATTATGGGATTACCGGCAGGGCGGTTCGTGATGGTTTGCTGACCTTCAGGGCCTGGAACCCCCGGGAATTCACCCATGATCGTCATCGTACGGTTGACGACCGTCCCTATGGCGGCGGCCCGGGTATGCTGATGAAAATTCAGCCGCTGCGGGATGCCATCCATGCGGCGAAGGCGTCGGCACCCGGAAAAGCCTGCGTGGTTTATCTGTCTCCCCAGGGGGAACCGATGGACCAGGGGGTGGTTGAATCGCTGGCGGCAGAAGAAAATCTCATTCTGGTAGCCGGGCGATATGAGGGTGTTGATGAGCGCCTGATATCGGCGGAAGTCGATCGGGAGGTGTCACTGGGAGACTTTGTGCTGTCCGGTGGCGAGCTGGCGGCCATGGCTGTCATTGATGCGGTTACACGCCTCATCCCCGGAGCGCTGGGTCATGCGCAGTCGGCAGAGCAGGACTCCTTTGCTGACGGTTTGCTGGATTGTCCGCACTATACCCGGCCCGAGGTTTACGAAGGTCAGGCGGTGCCGGATGTTTTGTTAGGCGGTCACCATGATCAGATCCGGCGTTGGCGGCTGAAGCAGTCGTTGAGGCGAACCCGGGAGCGACGCCCCGACCTGCTGGAAAAGCGGGTGTTTACGGACGAAGAGCGTGAGCTGCTGGAAGAGATTTTGAACGAACCGGGTGCCTCTGAATGATCAGGGCATTAAAAGATTGGGTATCAGGAGCACATACGATGAGCGGCAAGAACAACATCATCAGTCAGATTGAATCAGAGCAGATGACCAAGGAAACCCCTGCCTTTGCGCCGGGCGATACCGTGGTTATCCAGGTTCGTGTAACCGAGGGCAACCGTGAGCGTCTGCAGGCGTTCGAAGGCGTTGTTATTGGCAAGCGCAACCGCGGCATGAACTCTTCCTTCACCGTGCGGAAAATTTCCTACGGCGTTGGTGTCGAGCGTACCTTCCAGACCTTCTCAAAGCTGATCGACAGCATCAGTGTGAAGCGTCGCGGTGACGTTCGCCAGGCCAAGCTTTACTACCTGCGCGACCTGTCCGGCAAGGCGGCTCGTATCAAGGAAAAGCTGGGCTGATCAGCACGAGTTGTTGGTTACAGTTCGTCAGAAAAAGGCAGCCCCGGGCTGCCTTTTTCGTATCTGATCCCCGGAACCGCCTGAGTGTTCCGTTGCGAGTAATCCGCCATGAACCGGAAACCCACATCCAGGGCTGAACTTCGGTCGCAGGATGAAGCGGTCATTGTCCGCTTCACCGATGCCGTATGGCTTGAGGATGGGCTGGGCGAGAAAACCCGTCAGGCGTACCGCAGTGATCTTGAGCGGTTGGCGGCCTGGCTGCAGGAGCAGCCGGGAAAGCCGCTATTGACGGAGGTTCGCCGTACCGACTTGCTGGCCTGGATCTCCCGTGGGCTGGCCGATGGCTTCAAAACCTCCACGGCCGCCCGTCGCCTGTCCGGTTTGCGGCGGTTCTTCCGTTACCTCCTGCGTGAAGGCATCATCGCAGAGGACCCCACCCTGCGTATCGACAGCCCCCGGCTTCCACGGCGATTGCCAGACTCGCTGTCTGAGGAGGATGTGGAGAACCTGTTGTCGGAACCCGATCCGGAGGTGCCGATCGAGCTTCGTGACAAGGCGATGATGGAAATCCTCTACGGCTGTGGTTTGCGGGTTTCGGAGCTGGTGGAGTTGACGGTTGATGAGGTCAACCTGCGCCAGGGTGTGGTCCGGATTATCGGCAAGGGGAACAAGGAACGCTTGGTGCCCCTGGGTGAGGAAGCCATCGACTGGCTGGTGCGTTATATGAAGGAAGGACGGGGGGAGCTGCTCAAAGGGCGGCCCTGCAATGCCCTGTTCCCCGGTAACCGTCCCGCTGCGATGACCCGGCAGACCTTCTGGCACCGGATAAAGCACTATGCCCTCCGCGCCGGAATCCACAAGCACTTGTCTCCCCACACCCTGCGGCACGCCTTTGCCACTCATTTGCTGAATCACGGGGCGGACCTGCGGGTAGTGCAGATGTTGCTTGGGCATTCGGATCTGTCCACCACCCAGATCTATACCCACGTGGCACGCCAGCGTCTGCAGTCGCTGCATCAATCCCATCATCCGCGAGGCTAGTGTCCCATCTATGACGTACCGGGTTAGGCGGCAACGATGCCGCTTGTTACACTGAACTTTTTCCGGGGGGCGGTGTCGCACCTCTCGCAACTGTGAGGCCGGGGCGGCCCGTCACCTGAAGCCCTGCAGGCCCCGTGATTCTTGAAAACTGGAAACCCAATATGCTGATAAAGAAACTGTTCAAATCCTGTCTGCCGCTTGCAGCTGCCACCCTGGTTCTGGCCAGTGCATCAAACACGTATGCCGGCGAGATTGAGGACACGATTGCCGACAAGCTCACCGCTGCGATTCCGGGGCTGAAGATTTCCGATGTCCGTAAATCCGAAGCGGAAGGCTTGTACGAGGTATACAGTAATAATGGCGATACCATTTTTACCACCGCCGACGGCCAGTACATTCTCACCGGTGATCTGTTAAAAGTGACTGCCGATGGTATTGCCAATGTCTCTGAGCAGGGCAGGGCGTCACAGCGCGCCCGGACCATGGCCGAGTTCGGCGACAAGGGACTTATCAGCTTCCCGGCCAAGGGCACAGAGAAGGCGTCCATTGCGGTGTTTACCGATATCGACTGTCCCTACTGCCGTAAACTGCACGATGAAGTTCCAAGACTGAATGAGTTGGGGATTACCGTGCATTACTATGGTTTCCCCCGTTCCGGTCCCAATACCCCTTCCTTCCGCAAGTACATTTCCGTGTGGTGTTCCGAGGACCAGCAGGCCGCCATGGATGCCGCCAAGCAGGGGCGAAGTGTCGAGGATAGGAGTTGTGACAACCCGGTCAGGGCCCAGTTTGAGTTGGGCAGTCGCGTTGGTGTGACAGGTACCCCGGCGATCGTGCTGGAAGACGGTAACATGGTGCGTGGTTACGTGCCGGCTGAAAAACTGGCTGAAGGCCTGGGGCTGCTCTGATAGGCTAGCGTTTACCCGGTTTCGCCTGTTCGTTGGGCGGGGCTTATTCGGACGCCCTTTAACCGTTATACTATCGCTCCCCACAGCAACCCATCGGTAACAGAGGTGAAAGCTTGAAAGACGTCAATGTCGGAATCTGCGGGCTGGGAACAGTCGGTGGTGGTACGTTCAACGTGCTGACCCGTAATGCCAGCCTGATCACAGGCCGGACAGGTTTCAATCTCCGTATTGCCAGGGTGGCCACGCGCACCCCCCGCAATGATATTGATCTGGGAGACATCCCGTTCAGTACCGACATTTTTGACGTGGTGAATGACCCGTCTGTTGATGTTGTGGTGGAACTGATTGGTGGTTACGAGACCGCACGGGAGCTGGTGCTGGCTGCCATCAAGAATGGTAAGCACGTGGTAACAGCCAACAAGGCGTTGATCGCGGTCCACGGCAACGAAATTTTCGAGGCAGCGGCGAAGCAGAATGTCATCGTTTCCTATGAGGCCGGTGTTGCGGGTGGCATCCCCGTCATCAAGGCAATCCGCGAAGGCATGGCCGCCAACCGGGTCGACTGGATTGCCGGCATCATCAACGGCACCGGTAACTATATCCTCACCGAGATGCGTGCGGGCCGCGAGTTCGCCGAAGTCCTTAAAGAAGCCCAGGACTTGGGGTACGCCGAGGCGGACCCAACCTTTGACGTGGAGGGGATCGACGCTGCCCACAAGTTGACCATCCTTGCTTCGGCCGGTTTCGGCGTGCCGCTGCAGTTTGAAAAGGCCTACACCGAGGGTATTTCAGAAATCACCCCCTACGACATTGCCCATGCGGAAATCCTTGGTTACCGCATCAAACACCTGGGTATTGCGCGTCGTCGGGATGAAGGTATTGAGCTACGGGTTCATCCCACGCTGGTTCCCCGTAGCCACCTGATCGCCCAGGTGGACGGCGTATTGAATGCGGTACTGGTGGATGGCGATGCCGTCGGCCAGACCATGTACTACGGCCCGGGCGCCGGCGATGAGGCAACCGCTTCCGCCGTGATTGCCGATATTATCGACGCCGCCAGATCCGTGGCTGCCAAGAGCAACCAGCGGGTTCCCTATCTCGGGTTCGAGCCGTCGGCGATGGAAGACCTTCCGGTATTGCCCATGGAGGATGTCCAGTCCGCCTACTACCTGCGTATCCAGGCACTGGATCGCCCCGGCGTGTTGGCGAAAGTGGCTTCCATTCTCAGCGAGCACGGCATCAACATTGAGTCCATCATGCAGAAGGAATCGGAGCTCAAGGACGGCCGTATTCCGGTGATTATCCTGACCCATACGGTTCAGGAACGACAGGTCAACCGCGCCATTGAAGAACTGGAAGCCCTGAGCGACATCGACGGCAAAGTCGTCCGCATTCGTGCCGAAAACTTTAACTGACAGGAACGCAAGGTGAGATACATCAGTACACGGGGCGAAGCTCCCGCCCTGGGCTTTGAAGATGTCCTGCTGACAGGCCTGGCCACCGACGGTGGCCTGTATGTCCCGGAATCCCTGCCTCATTTCAGCCTTGAGGAAATCCGCAGCTGGCGAGGGCTTTCCTACAGCGAACTGGCTTTCAAGGTGATGCATCCGTTCGTGGACGATGCCATTCCGGCGGAGGATTTCCGCAGGATGCTGGACGAAACCTACGGCGTGGCCTTTGCCCACAAGGCGGTTGCGCCACTGGTTCAACTGGATACTAACGAATGGGTTATGGAACTGTTCCGTGGCCCGACCCTGGCGTTCAAGGATTTCGCCCTGCAGTTGCTGGGGCGCCTGCTGGACTATGTGCTGGAGAAGCGCAAGCAGCACGTGGTGATCATGGGGGCGACCTCCGGCGATACCGGTTCCGCTGCCATCGAGGGTTGCCGCCGATGCGAACACGTGGACATCTTCATCCTGCATCCCCACGAGCGGGTTTCAGAAGTGCAGCGTCGCCAGATGACCACCGTGAAGGGCGACAACATCCACAACATCGCGGTGCGTGGCAACTTTGATGACTGCCAACGCATGGTCAAGGCAAGCTTCGGTGACCAGTCGTTCCTGGGCGGAAAAACCCAGCTTGCGGCGGTGAACTCCATCAACTGGGCCCGCATCATGGCCCAGATCGTCTATTACTTCCATGCGTCCCTGGCGCTCGGCGGCCCGGATCGCAGCATGGCGTTTTCGGTGCCCACGGGTAACTTCGGCGACATTTTTGCGGGCTACCTGGCAAAAAAAATGGGTCTGCCGATCTCTCAACTGGTGATCGCCACCAACCGCAACGATATCCTGCATCGTTTTATGAGCGGTAACCGCTACGAGCAGCTCAACCTCGAACATACGCTGTCTCCCAGTATGGACATCATGGTGTCCAGCAATTTTGAGCGGCTGTTGTTTGATTTGCACGGTCGTGATGGGCTCGCGGTGAAAGAACTGCTCGAGAATGCCGCCAAGGGCCCCGTCAGTATTGAAGACTACCGCTGGAGGCATGCCCGCAAACTGTTTGATAGTGACGCAGTGGACGACGAAGGCACCACGGATACCATCCGTGAAGTCTTTGATCAGAATGAATACCTGCTGGACCCGCACACTGCCATCGGCGTGCGCGCGGCCCGCAATTGTCGTCGTGATCCGGCTATCCCCATGATTACCCTGGGTACGGCTCACCCGGCCAAGTTCCCGGATGCGGTGTTACGCTCCGGCGTCAAGGCCGAGCCGTCGTTGCCGGTGCACATGTCGGACCTGTTCGAACGGGAAGAGCAATACACCGTGCTGGATAACGACCTGCCTGCCGTGCAGGGCTTTATCGCCAAACACTGGAAGAATACCTGATCGGTATGACACCGAAAAAAATCCTGCGTCGCCCCGGCCCGGAAAGCAGCCCGGACTGGGGTCACAACCTGCCCCCACTGCTTCGCCGCCTTTACGCTGCCCGTGGCGTCACCTCCGATGAGCAACTCAGTTATACCCTGAAACACCTGGCCTCCCCCATGGGGCTCCAGGGTATCGACCGTGCCGTGGCGTTGCTGACAGAGGCCATCACCAGCCAGCAACGTGTACTGGTGCTGGGGGACTTCGACGCCGACGGCGCAACCAGCACGGCGGTGGCCATGCTGGGCCTGGGTATGCTTGGGCTGAACGACATCGACTTTCGCGTGCCCAGCCGGTTTTCCGATGGTTATGGCCTGACACCCGGCATTATTCACCGGTTGCAGGAGGAAGATTCCCTGCCGGACCTGCTGATTACCGTGGACAACGGTATTTCGGCCGTCGAGGGTGTTCAGGCTGCCCGTGAGCTGGGCATAAAGGTGGTGGTGACAGATCACCACCTGGCCGGTGAAACCCTGCCCGACGCCGACGCCATCGTGAACCCAAACCAGCCCGGTTGCCCGTTCCTGAGCAAGAATGCGGCGGGGGTTGGTGTGATGTTCTATGTGCTGACGGCCTTGCGTAAACACCTGCGGGAACAGGGCCTGTTACCGGACCCTCAGCCCAACCTTGGCAGCTTGCTGGACCTGGTTGCGCTCGGCACCGTGGCGGATGTCGTGCCGCTGGATCACAACAACCGCATCTTCGTTGAGCAGGGCCTGCGTCGCATCCGCCAGGGCGAAGCCCGCCCGGGTATCCTCGCATTACTGGAAGTGGCCGGCCGGGACCACAGCGAAATCAGCTCCACGGACCTTGGTTTTGTCGTCGGCCCACGCCTCAACGCCGCCGGTCGCCTGGACGACATGAGCGTGGGTATCGCTTGCCTGCTGGCCGACAGCCACGACGAGGCCCAGCGCCTGGCCCGTGAGCTGGACACCTTTAACCGTGAACGGCGCACCATCGAAAAAGACATGAAAACCCAGGCCCAGGACCTTCTTGCGTCCATGTCGCTGGACATTGAGGGTTTACCCTGGGGGCTGGCCCTGTTCGATACCGATTGGCACCAGGGCGTGATCGGCATACTGGCCGCCCGCATCCGCGAGCAGACCCACCGCCCGACCATTGCCTTTGCGCCGGACGACAACGGCGAGGACATCAAGGGCTCCGCCCGTTCCATCCCCGGCCTGCATATCCGCGATGTGCTTGCCGTGGTCGACGCCCGCCATCCGGGCATGATGAAAAAATTCGGCGGCCACGCCATGGCCGCGGGTATGACGTTGTTGCGGGACGACCTGGATGCCTTCAGTGAGGCCTTTGACAGAGCTGTGCGCGACGCACTGCGAGCGGAAGACCTGGAGGCCGCCATCACCACCGACGGCCCCCTGAGCCCGGACGAGCTTCACCTGGAAACCGCGACCCTGTTGAAACGGGCTGGCCCCTGGGGACAGCATTTCCCGGAGCCGCTGTTCGATGGCAACTTCCGGGTGGTTAGCCAGCGCATTGTTGGCGAGAACCACCTGAAACTGGTTCTCCAGCCGGAGGAGGGCGGCGCCATCATAGACGGCATCGCCTTCAACACCGGGCCGGAAGTGCCTGACTACACCCGGACCGGGGCCCGGGTGGTTTACAAGCCTGACGCCAACACGTTTCGTGGGCGCACTAATCTGCAGCTTTTGGTGGATTATCTGGAGCCTCTGGGCTGAGTCTTTGGCGGGCTGGGCCCGGGGTGGGGGTACCTTTTCTTTGGAAAAAGAACTCGCTGCGCTCAGACACCTTTTTCTGGCAGAAAAGATACCCCCACCCCAGGCCCGATCAAACCTGAGAGATAACGCCGTTATCGTATGTTTGTGGCGATAACTCGTGATTTGGGCATTGGTCGGTAAGGCCCTTCCAGGATCGTCAAAAACATGGATGTTTTTGTCGAGCGTACAGGGACGTATTCACCGCGTATCCTGGAAGGGCCTTACCGACCAATGCATGCACCCAACTAAAAACCCACCGGCTGATTTAAAAACAGATTTCCGGTAGAATCTCGCGTCTGATTTTGATCGCATCCATTTTCTGATATCGAGTAAGGATTTCATGGAAATCAATCCCATTGTTACGAAGATAAAAGACCTTCGTGAGCGCACTGAAGCGCTCAGGGGGTATCTTTGACTACGATCAGCGTAGTGAGAGACTGACCGAAGTAGAGCGCGAACTGGAAGTGCCCTCGGTGTGGGAAGACCCCGACCGGGCGCAGGCGTTGGGCAAGGAAAGGTCCGATCTTGAGTTGATTGTACGCACCATCGACAACCTCACCTCTGGCCTGGATGATGCCGATGGGCTGCTGGAAATTGCGGCAGAGGAAGAGGACGAGGGGACGGTTGCAGAGATTGAGGCCGACCTGGAAAGCCTCGACAAAGAACTCGAGAAGCTCGAGTTCCGCCGCATGTTCTCCGGCGAGATGGACGCCAACAATGCCTACCTGGACATCCAGGCCGGCTCCGGCGGTACCGAGGCTCAGGACTGGGGCAATATGCTGCTGCGCATGTACCTGCGCTGGGCGGAGCGCCGCGGGTTCAAGGCCGAGATTGTGGAACTGCAGGAAGGCGATGTGGCGGGTATCAAGAGCGCTACCGTTCACATCCAGGGCAACTATGCCTTCGGCTGGCTGCGTACGGAAACCGGTGTCCACCGGTTGGTGAGGAAGTCACCGTTTGATTCCGGCAACCGTCGGCACACCTCGTTCTCATCGGTGTTTGTATCCCCGGAAGTGGACGACAGTTTCGAAATCGAGATCAATCCTGCGGATCTGCGGGTGGACGTCTACCGCGCCTCCGGCGCCGGTGGTCAGCACGTTAACCGGACCGAGTCCGCCGTGCGTCTGACCCACAACCCCACCGGGATTGTCGTGGCCTGTCAGGCTGGCCGAAGCCAGCACCAGAACAAGGATCAGGCCATGAAGCAGCTCAAAGCAAAGCTGTTTGAGCGCGAGATGCAGATGCGCAACGCCGAGAAACAGAAAGCGGAAGACGCCAAGGCGGATATTGGCTGGGGCAGCCAGATTCGCTCCTACGTGCTGGACGACAGCCGTATCAAGGACTTGCGCACCAAGGTGGAAACCAGCAATACCCAATCGGTGCTGGACGGTGACATCGACAAGTTCATCGAAGCCAGCCTGAAGATGGCGCTGTAATAAGCGCCGTCACCAAGCTAACCCGGACAATTCCCGATTTTTTGTGAGCCAACATGACTGACCACACCCAGAATGCACAGCCAGAGGACAACAAGCTGATTGCTGAGCGCCGCGCCAAGCTGTCAGAGATGCGCGAGCACGGCAACGCCTTCCCCAACGACTTCCGCCGCGATGCCACCGCCGCCGAACTCCAGGCCAAATACGGTGACAAGAGCAAGGAAGAGTTGGCGGAGATGGGTGTCCAGGTGGCCATTGCCGGTCGTATGATGCTCGACCGCAAGGCGTTCAAGGTGGTTCAGGACATGACCGGCCGCATCCAGATCTATGCCTCCAAGGACGTGCAGAAGGACACCAAACACTGGGACCTGGGCGATATCGTGGGCGTGCGTGGCATCCTGTGCAAGTCCGGCAAGGGCGACCTGTATGTGAGCATGGACGAGTACACACTGCTCACCAAGTCCCTGCGCCCCCTGCCGGAAAAGCACAAGGGCCTGACCGACACCGAGGCTCGCTACCGTCACCGCTACGTCGACCTGATGATGAACGAAGACAGCCGTCGAGTGTTCTACGCACGCTCGAAGATCATCAGCGTTATGCGCCAGTACTTCACTGACCGGGACTTCATGGAAGTGGAAACCCCGATGCTGCAAGTGATTCCCGGCGGTGCCACAGCGCGCCCGTTCGTGACCCATCACAACGCCCTGGGTATCGACATGTACCTGCGCATTGCGCCGGAACTATTCCTCAAGCGCCTGGTGGTGGGTGGTTTCGAGCGGGTATTCGAGATCAACCGCAACTTCCGCAATGAAGGGCTTTCAACCCGTCATAACCCGGAATTTACCATGGTGGAGTTCTATCAGGCCTACGCCGATTACAACGACCTGATGGACCTGACCGAGGACATGTTGCGCACCATTACCCAGAAAGTGCTGGGCACCACCACCGTGGTGAATACCCGCACTCTGGCTGACGGCGAAGAAGAAACCATCGAATACGATTTCGGCAAGCCGTTCGAGCGCCTGACCGTGGTGGGCGCCATCCTGCGCCACAACCCCGACATCAAGGCCGATCAGTTGGCTGATGAAGCCGGCGCGCGCAAGGTGGCGAAAGATCTCGGCATCCATATCAAGAACGGATGGGGGCTCGGCAAGGTCCAGATCGAGATTTTTGAGGCAACCGCCGAGCATCGCCTGATGCAGCCGACCTTTATCACCGATTACCCGAAAGAAGTGTCCCCACTGGCCCGCTGCAAGGACAACGACCCGTTCGTCACCGAGCGTTTCGAATTCTTCGTGGGTGGCCGCGAAATCGCCAACGGCTTCTCCGAGCTTAACGACGCCGAAGACCAGGCCGAACGTTTCCAGGACCAGGTGGCCGAGAAGGACGCCGGCGACGACGAAGCCATGTTCTACGACGAAGATTACATCATGGCACTGGAATACGGCCTGCCGCCGACCGCAGGCGAAGGCATAGGCATTGATCGCCTGGCCATGCTGCTGACCAATTCCGCGTCCATCCGCGACGTCATCCTGTTCCCCGCCATGCGCCCGGAACACAAAGCCGACACGAAGAAAGACGAGGGCTGACCATGCAGCCGGTGGAGATACTGGCAAACCAGCTCAAGCCCGGCCGGGGCTGGTCGGAGCATTTAGCCAACGAATTCAGCCAGCCTTACATGCAACAGCTGGCTGACTTCCTGGCAGCGGAGGAACAGGCCGGCAAAACCCTGTACCCCGCCAGCCACCTCTGCTTCAACGCCCTGAACAGCACCCCGCTGGAAAAAGTGCGCGTCGTCATCCTCGGCCAGGACCCCTACCACGGCCCCGGCCAGGCCCACGGCCTGTGCTTCTCCGTACGCCCTCACGTAGCCACACCGCCGTCTCTGGTCAACATCTTCAAGGAAATCCAGGGCGACCTCGGCATCCAGCCCCCAGACCACGGCTGCCTCCAACCCTGGGCCAGGCAGGGCGTACTCCTGCTCAACAGCGTCCTCACCGTCGTCCAGGGCCAGGCCGGCGCCCACCAGGGCAAAGGCTGGGAAACCTTCACCGACAAGGTCATCGAAACCATCAACCGGGAACGGCAGGGCGTGGTGTTCTTACTCTGGGGAAGTTACGCAAAAAAGAAAGGTCAGCACATCGACCGCAGCAAACACCTGGTACTGGACGGCCCACACCCGTCCCCGCTAAGTGCCTACCGCGGCTTCTTTGGCTGCAAGCACTTTTCCCGGGCCAACGAATGGCTACAACAAAACGGCCTACCCACCGTCGATTGGTCTTTACCAAGCAAATCGGAGCTGCTGGAAAAATACGGTAAAAATCAGCCGAAATAACACAGCGGGCAACAAGGCAGGCCCGCAACAAAGTATGCCTGCAACAAAGTATGATCGGCCGGAGGTGGGGGTATTTTCTCTGACAGGAAAAGGTGTCTGAGCGTAGCGAGTTCTTTTCCCGAAGAAAAATACCCCCACCTCCGGCCAGCCCCCAATTACCAGGCCAGGAAGGAATTACTTAAGCAGAGCCATCGCAGCCTCCATCTGCGCATTCAGATCCTCTTCCTCGCTCATGTCGACTTCCGGATCCAGTCCCAGCCGATCAAACGCCGAAATCGTCTTCCAGTCCACCTCAGTCCAGGGATGATCCGAACCCGCAACCAACTGCAGATTGGCAATCAACACAAGATCCGCGTAATCCGCCGCCGGCACCTCACGATGCAGATTCGCATATTCCAAGGGCACATTCTGAAGCTCCTTCGGAAAATCCCACTTCTGCAGAATCGTCGCCCCGATGCGCGGGTGAATCTCCTCAATTACATTATCCAGCATGATACCGCTGATCTGGATATCACGATCCTCCACATAGCGCAGAATCGGCAACACCCCGATCAGATGGACCAGCCCCGCCAGAGTGGCCTGATCCGGTTTAAGCTTGGTGTAATGCTGCGCCAGCACATGGCACACACCCGCCACCTCGGTGCTCTTCTGCCAGGTGGCCCGCAAACGCTTGTCGATCATGTCCGAAGTGGCCTGGAACATCTGCTCCATGGCAAGACCCATCGCCAGGTTGCTGGTATAGGCCATGCCCAGGCGGCTGACCGCCATGTTCAGGTTTTCAATGGCGCGGCTGCCACGGAACAGCGGGCTGTTGCAGACCCGGATGATGCGGGCAGAAAGCGCCGTGTCATTGCTGATGCACTTCACCAGATCGATAATCGCGGAGTCTTCATTTTCAGCGATTTCCCGCACCTGCAACGCAACCTCCGGAAGCGTCGGGAGTACAAGTTTGTCGTTTTCAATGGCATCGGTCAGATCGGTTTTTATAGTTTCAACAATGTTCGACATGGTCAGCTGTGGTCCGCCTGTTGAATGTCACCTGGCCGGAAATAGAGTCCGGAAAGGCCAAAATGTTCAGGTATATGAAGTACTTTATAGCAAATTCCTGGGATTCTTCCTGTCAACTTATGTATCAGACGTGGCCTTTGGCTCACGCTCCGGAACCGGATACGGCAGCGGAAGCAGGGACAGGGTGGCGCCAGGGGCGCTTTCCGGTACCAATAAGTGATCTGCGGCGTCGTGGCGAACAACCGCCAGAAGCTCCATTCTTCCGTCGGGGAAACCAACCGCATTCACCACATTTCCCACTGACCGTTCGCCATCCAGCAGGGCTTCTCCGGCTGCTGGCAGATTGTCAGCCTGCTCACAGCTGAACCGGAAAAGGCTTTTCTTGAGTTGCCCCAGAAAGTGCATGCGGGCAATCACTTCCTGGCCGGTATAGCATCCCTTTTTGAAATGGACGCCCCCGACGTGCTGCCAGTTCAGCATTTGCGGCACAAAGCTCTCTTTGGTGGCAGGGGTAAGTGCGGCCACGCCGGCTGCTATTTCCGAGGCATGCCAATTCACCAGGGTGGTCGCGGGAATATCATTCAGTGTCTGCTGCAGCGATGGGTCCAGTTCACCGGTCTGCCAGAGCTCATATCGGGCCATGCCCTCGGCAGTGTCCATAGTCCGTATCAGGCGGCCGCCCTGGATGACCATCGAATCACCAGCCGCCATCATTTTACCGGCAGACCCGGGCAGCAGTTGCTTTGCCGTGGCCTCGCCCATCAGCCCGATAATCCGGGCGGTGGTTTCCACCTCCATTGAGGTGCCACGGAACAGCATCAGGTATTTGCGTAAATGGGTGACGGTGTCATCCGCCAGTTCCGCTGGCAGTTCCATTAATACGTCATCCTCCTCCCTCACCAGCCTGGTCAGGCAATAGGCACGGCCTTTGGGCGTGCAGGCTGCTGCTCTCGGGGAGTGGCTTTGGGTGACATCGTCAATCTGCTGGCTGAACTGTCCCTGCAGGAACTTGTCTGTGCCCGGGCCGGTGATTCGAACGACGACCCGGTCAGAAACGGAAACGCGGGACGGTTCGGGTAATGGGTGACTGGCTACCGGATTGTCGGTGTCTGACATGGAGCACTCCAGAATCATTGGGTTTCCTGAACTTGGTTACCGGACTCTTTTGCACCTGGAGACGGCCCCAAGCGAAGCCACACCCGCAATCGGCGGGATGCTTCGGGCGAGGTGTTGCAGAGCCACGGCGCGAAGGTAACAAGAACAACAGGATGTGTAATGGATATGGTGCCGGATTGCCGGAGTTTCAAGACGGCAAACCTGGAACCCATCCGGCTTTCGCTCGCAACGAGGACAGCGTGCTCTGATCCTGAACCGAAGCAGGCGTATATCCGCCCGTTTTCAATCCGCAAACCCGTCACGGCATTCGGTCCTTCCAGAAGCCCGTTGCGGCGATACTGGAAGAAGGCACCAGCGAGTACTGGCATAAACAGTATCAGAAAGCCGTAACCAAACTCGCTGGCCAGGGCAGCCACCAGAACTGCAAGGGTAAGCCAGGGCAGGGCGCACACCAGGCCGACGGCGTGCGATGGGGAAAGCCGCAGTTCAATCCGGCTGGACACGGTTCAGAATGATATCAACGATGCGTTGCAGATCGGGATCATCGGGACGGCTGCGCTGCATGAACCACTCGAACATATCGGTGTCCTCGCAGGTGATCAGCTTGTGGTAGCAGGCCTGGTCCTCGGCGGGCAGGTCACGGTAGGCCTCTTCCAGAAAGGGAATCAACAGTACGTCCAGCTCAAGCATGCCGCGACGGCTGTGCCAATACAGGCGGTTGAATTCGGTGTTGTCAGACATGGGTTCTCTCAGTTGGCGGTTGGCGAGTGAGCATTGGGTGGGGCCGGCCCTTTTTCGTTCCTTCAGCCCTTCAGGGCGAAGACCGTCTGTAGGTTGTGGGAACCAGTACCGTATCTTTTGCCTCGTGGAGCAGTCCGGGGAAATCCAGCGTGTAGTGCAGGCCACGGCTTTCGCGGCGCTGCAGTGCGGAGCAGATGATCAGGTCCGCTACCGTGACCAGGTTCCTCAGCTCCAGCAGGTCGTTCGAGACCCGGTAGTTACTGTAGAATTCCCCGATCTCCCGCTCAAGCAGATCGATTCGGTGTTTGGCCCTCTGCAGGCGCTTGGTGGTGCGAACGATGCCCACATAGTCCCACATGAAGTGCCGGAGCTCGTCCCAGTTGTGGGAGATTACCACGTCTTCGTCGGAATCCCGCACCTGGCTTTCGTCCCAGTCCGGTGCCTGGGGCGGGGCCGGGATATCGGATTCCCGACGGGTGATGTCGGCAGCGGCTGCGCGGCCGTATACCAGGCACTCGAGCAGGGAGTTGCTGGCCATGCGATTGGCGCCGTGGAGCCCGGTAAAGGCGGCCTCGCCAACCACATATAGCTGGTTGATGTCGGTGCGTGCGCGCTCATCGCTGAGGATGCCGCCACAGGTATAGTGGGCGGCGGGTACCACCGGGATTGGCTCTTTGGTGATATCGATTCCAAAAGTCAGGCATTTTTCGTGGATGGTCGGGAAATGATGCCTGATGAAGTCGGCCGGCTTGTGACTGATATCAAGGAGCAGATGATCCGCGCCCAGGCGTTTCATTTCATGGTCAATGGCACGGGCAACGATGTCCCTGGGTGCCAGTTCGCCCCGGTCATCGAAACGATCCATAAAACGGGATCCGTCCGGCAGCAAAAGAACGCCCCCTTCGCCCCGGACCGCTTCGGTGATCAGGAACGACTTGGCATGGGGATGATACAGGCAGGTAGGGTGGAACTGATTGAACTCCATATTGCCCACCCGGCAGCCAGCGCGCCAGGCCATGGCGATACCATCACCGGATGCCCCGTCCGGGTTGGTGGTGTAACGATACGCCTTGCTGGCGCCGCCGGTTGCAAGAATGGTAAAGCGGGCCCGGAACAGTTCGACATGGTTGTCCTCCAGGTTCAGGATGTAGGCTCCCACGCAGGCGTTACCGGGTAACGCAAGTTTGCGGTTAGTGATCAGATCCACGGCAACCCGGCGTGACATCAGGGTGATGTTGGGCCTCGCTTGTGCCTGGGACGTCAGTGTGGTGGAGACGGCGTGGCCAGTGGCGTCCGCAGCGTGGATAATGCGTCGGTGGCTATGCCCGCCTTCCCGCGTCAGGTGATACTGGGAATGGTCATCGCGGGTGAAGGTGACGCCACTGTCGATCAGCCAGTCGATGCTCTCGCGGCCATGCTCAACGGTGAATCGCACGGCATCCTCGTGACAAAGACCGCCACCGGCGTTGAGAGTGTCGCTGATGTGGTTCTCCAGGGAGTCTTCGTCATCCAGTACGGCGGCTATGCCGCCCTGGGCCCAGAGCGTTGCACCGCTACTGATGTTGGCCTTGCTGATCACGGCAACCCGAAGATGCTCGGGCAAATTGAGGGCGACGGTAAGTCCGGCAGCACCGCTGCCGATAATCAGGACATCGAATTCGTAGGACTGTGGCATCGGGTCGTTATCGCGGGCCATAATGTGGATGTGTATTGAACTAAACTTTGCGCTTGCTGTCTATTTGGCCTGACGGGGTGCCCCGAAATAAATGGGAGCATCGTAGACTTAACCGGACGCCGGGCAGCCGCATGATCACACTGAACAACAGGCAAGCGGGTCAGACGCTCGAACGCTATGGAAACTCCGGCACTCCGTCCATGACTGCGGATACAGAAAAACACAAGGAAGACAACAGTGACAGCCAGACTGACCTTCAACTGGTACGGAAGGTCCGTCACGGGGACCGGTCTGCCTTTGATCTTCTGGTGGTCAAATACCAATCCAGGGTTGCCTCGATCATCAGTCGTTACGTTTACGACAGTCAGGAGGTGATGGACCTGACCCAGGAAACCTTCGTCAAGGCCTATCGGGCGATTGACCGATTCCGGGGAGACAGTGCCTTCTACACCTGGTTGTACCGGATTGCTGTGAATACGGCCAAGAATTTCCTGGAGTCCCGGGGGCGCCGCCCGCAGGGCAGTGCCGATGCCGGAGAGGCCGAGAA
This sequence comes from Marinobacter iranensis, assembly GCF_029207565.1. Lineage (GTDB taxonomy): Bacteria > Pseudomonadota > Gammaproteobacteria > Pseudomonadales > Oleiphilaceae > Marinobacter > Marinobacter iranensis. Next base: position 91,616 of record NZ_JANCMW010000012.1, read on the forward strand.
CTTTGACGACGGCTCAAGGCTGAGGGACAACGCGTCTCCGGAGAAATTGCTGCAACGGGACCAGTTGCAACAGGCACTCAGGGTAGCGATATCGAACCTGCCCGAGGAACTCCGGTCTGCGTTTTTGCTCAGAGAATATGATGGGCTGAGTTACGAAGACATCGCCGGTATTCTCGAATGCCCCATCGGCACGGTAAGGTCACGAATATTCAGGGCGCGGGATGCGGTGGATCGCCACCTCGGCCCTTTGTTAAACGATTCCCGGACGTGATGAGGTTGCATCCTATGGATGATCGTCTCAAAGAAACCCTGTCAGCGATGATGGATGACGAAGCGGATGAGCTGTCAGTCCGCAGGCTGTTGTCCCATGGCGAGCAGGACCAGGTTCGCTCCCAGTGGCAGCGTTGGCAGCGCGTGCGGGATCTGATGCATGAAGGAAACCTGGCGCCCGAGGCGGTGGATGTCAGTGCCGGCGTCAGGGAGGCCCTGGATGGCGCTGTACAGCGGCCTGCAGGCAAGGCCGGATTACAGGCTCGCAGGGAAAGAAACTGGCACTGGCCCGCCGTCGCCATGGTGACGCTGGCGCTTGTGGTGGGCTTTGGCGCCGGTGCTGGCTGGGAGTCCACGGGCGATAGTGGGGCGTTAGTCACGGCGGGCGTTCCGAAAGAGCAGGGAGCTACACCGGCGTCTGCTGCTGAACCGGTTCCGGAGGTTGCCTTGCAGGGCCTTGATGAAGAACAGTGGGAACACCTGAGCCGCTATCTTCTTGAGCATGCCCAGCACAACAGCGTGGGCGCGGGCCGTGGGTCGGTTGGCTACGCGCGGCTGGTGAGTGCGTCCGGGCCGGGATACTGAACCATGAATGTTCGCTGAAGACTGGCTGGAGTGGAACGGCTGATGCGCAGAACAGTAACCGGAATCCGGAGTCGACTCCCGAGCGTAGGCAGGCGCTGGTTGATTCTGCTTGCGTTGTTTGTCGGGCTTGTATGGCAGGTGAGTGCCCGGTCGGCGGAGGATGCCGAACGGGACGCAGAGTACTGGCTTGGTCGTCTTGGTCCGGCACTCAATATGACGTCCTATCGCGGCGTCTTCGTCTATGCCCGTGGTGACCAGGTCAGTTCGATGCGAATTGCTCACCGGTATCGAGACGGCATGGTAGAAGAGCGGCTGGTGCCTCAGGATGGTGCCAGCGGTGAGATCGTTCGCAAAGGGATGCGGGTGGTCTGCGTGCTTCCCGATCACGGACGTATACAACTGGACCAGGTAATTCCGTCCGGGCCTTTTGCTGAGGCTTTCTCAAGTCAATTGATGCCTGTCACTCGCTGGTACCAGCCGGAGCTGGTGGGTGACGATCGCATTGCCGGATACGACGTGGTCAAGCTCGGACTCAGGGCCAAGGACGAACTTCGATACAGTCACCAGCTATGGCTCGAGAAGTCCACCGGCTTGTTGGTGAAAAGCCATGTGCGTTCAGTCGGCGGCGAGGTCCTTGAGCATTTTCAGTTTACCAGCCTTGAAATAACCGACAGTCTCCCGGACAGCGAGTTTGTCATCCGCACGGAGGGAGAAGCCATCAAGCGAAATCTCACTCCGGAAGAAGCGTCGTCGCCCGCACCGCGGATGGATGGCTGGACCCTGCAGTGGCGACCGGACGGGTTTGTGCCAGCCGCCGCTCCGCGTTCAGGGGAGGGACAGGCCGTGGCTTTCTCTGACGGAATGGCGGCATTTTCAGTATTCGTGGAACCAGCACGTAAGATGGTTATGCCTACCGGTGCATCACGGATTGGCGCCACGACCGTTTATATGAAACAGCTCGATGTCGATGATGTGACGTTTTTCGTGACGGTGGTTGGGGAAATTCCCCCGACGACGGCCCGTAAGGTGGCTGAGTCAGTCAAGGTCGACGATACACTGGCTTTCGGGGCTGTCCGGCAATGATTACAGAAACCGGAAAGGTGGTGGCGATCAATGGCGACAGGGTTTGGGTGCAGACCATCCGCACCAGTGCCTGTGAGAGTTGTTCGGCGCGACAAGGTTGTGGCCAGCGGGCACTGACCGGCGTCTCGGGCGGTCGGGCCAATCAGGTGCTGGTGACCAACAGTCTTGGCGCTCAGGTGGGTGACGAGGTGACGGTGGCTATCGACGAATCCGCGCTTCTTGGCGCCTCGCTGCTGGTCTATGCCTTGCCGCTCTCGCTGCTGGTGGCAGGGTCTGTGCTGGGGCATCAACTGTCGGCAGGTCACGATGGTGTCGCCATGCTTGGAGCTGCAACGGGGTTGGCGTTGGGGTTTCTGGTAGCGCGCAGACGGCAGTCAGACACAGCCGGAATCTGGGAACCAAAGCTGGTGAATATCAGGCCGGCGCAGGTCAAGCCTGCGGAATGATTCTGGAGCGCGCTGTTGAATTTGCCTGCTTTGACCACACAATGAGTTTATAACATCCGTTGAACAGGGGGTCCTTGATGCCTGAAATAAAGAACGACCATGACTTGCAGTACCGGCCTCAGCGCCGAGGTTTTGTGGCGTTTAGCTTGTACGTGTTATGCCTGCTTGTTCCCTTGTCACTGGCCCAGTCAGTCTCAGCCCGGAGCTTGCCTGATTTTACCGAGCTGGTCGAAGAAAACTCGAATGCGGTGGTGAATATCAGTACCACAACCGAACCCAGGCCAGCAGGTCAAGGCGGCTCTCATGGTCTTCCTTTTAACGAGCGCCAGTTCGAGCAGTTGCCTGAGTTCTTCCAGGATTTCTTCCGCGGCCCCCAGTCGCCGTATGGCGGAAGTCCGGGTGGCTCTGCGCCGCGTCAGTCCATGGGGTCAGGGTTTATCGTTTCCAGTGACGGTTATGTATTGACCAATAACCATGTCGTTGAGGGCGCGGATGAAATCATCGTTCGGCTGAACGATCGTCGTGAGCTGCCTGCCGAGTTGGTAGGCACAGATCCGCGTTCGGATATGGCGGTGCTCAAGATCGAGGGCGGTGATGATTTGCCAGTCGTCAGGATTGGGAGCTCCAAAGACCTGGAAGTGGGAGAGTGGGTACTGGCTATTGGCTCACCTTTCGGGTTCGACTACACGGTGACGGCAGGTATTGTCAGTGCTCTTGGCCGTTCCCTGCCATCGGAGAACTACGTTCCGTTTATTCAGACAGACGTGGCCATCAACCCGGGTAACTCTGGCGGGCCACTGTTCAATCTGGACGGCGAGGTTATCGGTATAAACTCCCAGATCTACACCCGCTCGGGTGGTTTCATGGGGGTTTCTTTCGCGATTCCCATTGATGATGCCATGAATGTGTTCCGGCAAATCAGGGACAAGGGAACGGTATCCCGTGGTTGGCTGGGCGTCCTGATACAGGAAGTCAATCGTGACCTGGCGGAGTCATTTGGCCTTAAACGCCCGCGTGGTGCCCTGGTGGCAGAAGTGATGCCTGGCTCGCCGGCTGAGAAAGCTGGATTGCAGGCGGGCGATATCGTACTTGAATATGATGGTGAGGATGTCACCCTGTCGTCTGACTTACCGCCGATGGTGGGGCGCACTCCCGTTGGGGAAACCGCCACCATGGAAGTCATGCGGGAAGGCCGACAGATAACACTGGACGTTGAAATCGGCAAATTGCCGGAAGAAGGCTCGGAACAGGCGTCGGCCCCGGCTTCCGGCAACAATGGCCCGTCGTCTGCACCACTTGGCATGGCTGTTGAGCCTTTGCCGGCAGAACTCGAAGAGTCGCTGGGCGTATCTGGAGGCGTGCTGGTATCAGACGTTGCACGGGGGCCGGCGCTTGATGCCGGTATCCGGCCCCGGGATGTGATTACCGAGCTGAACCGCCAGAAGGTCAATTCGGTAGAGGATTTTCGTGAGGCGGTTGCCTCGCTGCCGGAAGACAGTGCTGTCTCCGTGCGGATTGTCCGCCAGGGCCGTGCCATTTATCTGGTGATGAAGCCCTGACCGGAGCCTCCGCCGGGCAGAGGCGGCGGGTCACAAAATGGAACAAAACACAAAGCCCCACTGGCTGTCGTTTGAACGACAGCCAGTGGGGCTTTTGTTATACTCGTCAAAATAATCAGATTACTGGCCACGGATCGGACCTGCCCGAAAATGATGAACAGAAAGGAACTTCCCCTTCGGAAACTGCTCCAGCCGCGCTATTCGTGGGTGGCATGGTTGGTGCTGGCTGCCTCGCTCGCCGTCACTGTCCTATTGTGGCAAGTATCCATTCGCCTGGTTGAAGATCGCACCGAAGCCCGTTTCAAGACCCAGTCGCTGCAACTGAGAACCGCCATTGAGGAGCGGCTGCTGAACTATGAACAGGTTTTGGCCGGTAGTGCGGGTCTGTTTGCCGTTGCCGGGGAAGTAGACCGGGGCGACTGGCGGGAATACGTGGACAAAGTCGATATCAACCGCTATTACCCAGGTATTCAGGGCATTGGTTATGTTCAGAGGATCGGTGTTCGCCAGATGGCCGACCATATCGCTTCGGTCAGGCGCAACGGTGTCCTCAATTATCTGGTGACCCCTCTGGGCACGGGGCCGGACTACTATCCCATGGTGTACCTGGAGCCAGGTACCGAACGAAACCGTAAGGCTCTGGGCTACGATGCCTTCAGCGATCCGATACATCGCCGGGCCATGGTCCGGGCCCGGGATCACGCTGAGCCAAAGGTCACCGGTAAAGTCGTACTGGTGCAGGAGGAGGTTGCGGAGGACCAGGCCGGTTTCCTGATGTACTACCCGGTTTACCAGGGAGGGGTGGTACCGGAGAGTCGTGTTGAGCGGGAGATGATGCTGGCCGGCTACGTTTTCAGTGCGTTCAGGATGAACAACCTGCTGGATGGCATCGTCGGCCTCATTTCTCCGTTCCTTGATGTGAAAATATATGACAGCGGAGAAATCTCGCGGGATACCCAGATGTATGGTTCGAACCTCGGCTCCCTGGATGAGGATTTCAGCTTTGAAATGAGCCAGACGATCACCCATGGTGGGCGCGACTGGCTATTGCAAACCCGCTCCACACCGGCCTTTGACTACCTTGCATCCGACCCGCGGCCGCCCATCGTTCTCGGTTCCGGGATTATTATCAGCCTGCTGATGTTTCTGTTCGTACTGACCATGATCCGCGGCAGGATCATGGCGCAGATCAGTGCCGGCCGCTACCGGGCAATTACCGAAGGCGCAGCCAACGTTACCCTGGTGCTGGAGCGTAATGGGCAGCCGCTGTACGCCAGTCCGTCCAGCCGGGACATTCTCGGTTTTGATCCTGACCAGGTTTATGGCCTGGAGTTGGAACCTCTGGTCCATGCCGAGGACTGGCCGCAGTTGAAATCAGGTTTTGATGAAGCCATTAAGTCGCCTGGCAAGCAGATGCCGATGATTCGTGCCCGTGTACGAGACTCGCAGGGACAGTGGCGGGATATGGAAGGCACCTTTACCGCCATGCTGACCGTGCCGGGGGTCAATGGTGTGGTGTTGAGCTTGCGGGACCTGACCCAGTTGAAAGCAGCGCAGACGGAGCTGCATCGCCTGGCATTCTATGACCCGCTGACTGGCCTGGCCAATCGCCAGTTGTTCCGAGACCGGCTCAGTCATGTGGTTCGCCGCAGCCGCCGTAGCGAGGAGCCGGCCGCGCTGATGTTCCTGGATCTGGATGGTTTCAAGCGTATTAACGATACACTGGGTCATGACAGTGGCGATGAGTTGCTGAAGCAAGTGTCCCAATGGCTGATCGGTTGCGTCCGGGAAGAAGACTCGGTGGCCCGGCTGGGCGGCGATGAGTTTGTCGTGTTGCTGTCCCGGATCAGTGGTCCCGACGCTGCTGGCAAGGTGGCGGAGTCCATTCTGCGCAGGCTCTGCCAGCGGATTCGTCTGAACGACCACGAAGTGGGTGTTACCGTCAGTATCGGCATTACCATGATTCCCCACGACAGCGAGGACCCGGGCACCTTAATGAAATACGCCGACCTGGCCATGTACCGGGCCAAGGAAATGGGACGCAACACCTACCAGTTCTTTACGCCGGCCATGAACATCAAGGCTGCCAGGCGCCTGCTCCAGCAGGAGGAACTGGCCACAGCCCTGGAAGGTGACCGGTTTGTACTGCATTACCAGCCCAAGATTGATCTTGAGAGCGAGCGGGTGATTGGTGTCGAGGCCTTCCTGCGCTGGCATCATCCTGAGAAAGGGCTGGTCAGCGCCCAGCAGTTCATTACCCTGGCCGAGGAAACCGGCCTGATCGTGCGACTGGGCGAACTTGCCCTAAGGCAGGCCTGTATCCAGGTCCAGGCCCTTGAGCGGGCAGGGTTTGAGTCACTGAAAATGGCGGTCAACCTCTCCGTGCGCCAGCTTACAGATTCCGGGTTCCTGGATATGATGCGCCAGGTGATTACCGAAACCGGGGTGTCGCCGGAACGGCTGGAGCTGGAAATGCCGGCAGATCTGCTGAATGAAGACCCGCGCATGCTGAGGGAGCTTCTTGTATCGCTGCATGATATGGGCGTCTGCCTGATCCTCGACGACTTCGGCACCGGTTCCTGCTCGCTGGTTGCGCTGCAGCAACTGCCGCTGGATGTTATCAAGATTGATCATCGTTTCATTCGCGACATTCCCTACAATGTCAGTGCCACCGATGTTGCCTCTGCGGTGATTGCGCTGGCCAGGAAGTTGCACCTGACGGTTGTTGCCGAGGGTGTGGAAACGCCACAGCAACTGAGCTTCCTCAAGAGTGCCGGCTGTGCCCAGTGCCAGGGCAATCTGTTTAGCTATCCGCTGGATGAAGACGCACTGATTGGCTTCCTGATTCGGCAATATGAGCGACCGCTGATGTCCTGATCATGGCAATAGCGGTCGGTAACCGGTAAAATCACGCCGTCGCCGGACTCCGGCAATGGCCCTCCCGGGCTCAATCCTTCGTTTTTTGTGAGTATTCATTGTCTGTGACTGAACTGAGCCGAATCCGAAACTTTTCGATTATCGCCCACATCGACCATGGTAAGTCCACTCTGGCGGACCGCTTCATCCAGATCTGTGGCGGCCTCACTGAACGTGAAATGGCCGAGCAGGTGCTTGACTCCATGGACCTTGAGCGCGAACGCGGCATTACCATCAAAGCCCAGAGCGTGACACTGAACTACAAGGCCCGGGATGGTAAAGAATACAAACTGAACTTTATCGATACACCCGGCCACGTGGATTTTTCCTACGAAGTGTCGCGATCACTTTACGCCTGCGAAGGCGCCCTTCTGGTAGTGGATGCCGGCCAGGGAGTTGAGGCCCAGTCCGTGGCCAACTGCTACACCGCCATCGAGCAGGGCCTGGAAGTGGTGCCCGTGCTGAACAAGATGGATCTTCCGCAGGCTGAGCCCGAGCGGGTCGCCCAGGAAATTGAGGATATCATCGGCATTGCCGCGACAGAGGCGGTCCGGTGCAGTGCCAAGAGCGGCCTTGGTGTGGAAGATGTCCTGGAAGATCTGATCGCCAGGATCCCGCCGCCGAAAGGCGACCGCGGCGCGCCTCTGCAGGCGTTGATCATTGACTCCTGGTTCGATAATTATCTGGGCGTTGTTTCCCTCGTAAGGGTGACCGAGGGCACCCTGAAAAAGGGCGACAAGATTGTTATCAAGTCCACCGGCAAGGCCTGGAATGCCGACAAGGTGGGCATTTTCAATCCCAAGCCCAAGGATACCGACATTCTCGAAGCCGGTGATGTCGGCTTTGTGGTCGCCGGTATCAAGGACATTCATGGAGCGCCAGTCGGCGACACCATTGTGCGGCAAAAAGGGTCGGACGATATCCCGATGCTGCCCGGCTTCAAGAAAGTGAAGCCCCAGGTTTATGCGGGCCTGTTCCCGGTCAGTTCCGATGACTATAACGATTTCCGTGATGCGTTGGAAAAACTGACCCTGAACGATGCCTCGCTGTTCTTCGAGCCGGAAAGTTCGGATGCCCTTGGCTTCGGTTTCCGTTGTGGCTTTCTGGGCATGCTCCACATGGAGATTGTCCAGGAGCGCCTGGAGCGTGAATACGACATCGACCTGATTACCACCGCCCCGACGGTGATCTATGAAGTCGTTACCAAACAGGGTGAGACCCTGTCGGTGGACAATCCCTCCAGCCTTCCGGATATTGGGTCCATTGAGGAAATGCGCGAGCCGATCGTCGAGGCCAGCATTCTGGTGCCTCAGGAACACCTGGGTAATGTCATCACCCTGTGTGAGGAAAAGCGCGGCATCCAGAAAAACATGCACTTTATGTCAACACAGGTTCAGGTGACCTACGAACTGCCGATGGCAGAAGTGGTTCTGGACTTTTTTGATAGGATCAAGTCTGCCAGCCGGGGCTTTGCTTCGCTCGATTACCATTTCGTGCGCTTCCAGACCGCCAACCTGGTGAGGCTGGACGTGCTGATCAACGGTGAGCGCGTGGATGCCCTGGCGTTGATTGTGCACAAGGACCAGGCTCACTATAAGGGCCGCGCCCTGGTTGAGAAAATGAAGGAACTGATTCCGCGCCAGATGTTTGATATCGCCATCCAGGCTGCGATTGGAAATCAGGTGGTATCGCGGGTGACCGTCAAGGCGCTTCGCAAAAACGTAACTGCCAAGTGTTACGGTGGTGACGTCAGCCGGAAGAAGAAACTGCTGCAGAAGCAGAAAGAAGGCAAGAAGCGCATGAAGCAACTGGGCAATGTTGAGGTGCCTCAGGAAGCATTCCTTGCCGTACTGAAAGTGGATAACTAAAAGGCACCTGAATGGATATTGATTTTCCCCTGGTTCTGGTTGTTCTGACGTTTGCAACGGGGCTGATCTGGCTGTTGGATATTGTCTTTCTGCGGAAGCGCCGGTTGGCGGTAGCGGAAGGCGCGTCCGGTGAGGTTGAGGCGGACGAAGAGCCGAAAGAGCCCTATCTTGTCGATCTCAGCCGTTCGTTTTTTCCGGTACTGGCAGTGGTGCTGGTGTTGCGTTCGTTTCTGGTGGAGCCCTTCCAGATTCCTTCCGGTTCCATGTTGCCGACCCTGGAAGTCGGAGACTTCATACTGGTAAACAAATACGCCTATGGACTGCGATTGCCTGTTGCAGGGACCAAGATTCTCGCAGTGGATGATCCCGAGCGTGGCGACATCATGGTTTTCCGCTATCCCGAAGACGGCAGCACCAATTACATAAAAAGGGTGGTCGGGCTTCCTGGTGACCGTATCCGCTATGAGGATAAGGAACTGTATATCAACGGCGAGAAGGTAGAGACCCAATTCGTGGCCAGGCTACCGCCGGTTGAGTTGAGGCGTGAACAACTGGGCGATGTTGAACACAATATCTTCCTCACGCTGGGACGCACGGGGCAGTCTGGTGAAGGGGAGTGGTTGGTGCCGGAAGGCGAGTACTTTGTGATGGGCGACAATCGCGATAACAGTAACGACAGTCGCTACTGGGGCACGGTTCCGGATGAGATGGTCGTGGGCAAGGCATTTGCCATATGGATGCACTGGCAATCGCTGACCAGTCTGCCATCCTTTGATCGTGTGGGTGGCATAGAATAGGTGTGTTGTATTTCAGGGGTGTATCAACAATGAAGAAAAACAGTCTTTCAGCCATGCACAAGCAGTCGGGTGCCTCGGCGATTGTCATTATGATCATGGTGCTCTTTTTCGGCGGCCTTTTGACCTTGGTGATCAAGCTGGGCCCTGCCTATCTTGACGACATCACCATTCAGGAAGCCCTGGAAAGCCTCGATGGCACTGAGGACCTCTCCAGCATGGGACCCTCACAGGTTAGAAGTCTCATCAACAAGCGCCTGAGCGTTAACAATGTTCGCGGGTTTGACGCCAAGAATATAACCGTTGAGAAAGACGGCGATCTGGTGGTCATCAATGTTGACTATGAAGTTCGTAACAACCTGTTCCGCAACGTGGATACAGTTATCCACTTTCAACATGAGTATGAGATGACGGGCAAGTGAGTTCGCAACCGGATCTGGAACAACTTCAGCGACGCATCGGTTACCAGTTCAAGACGCCGGAGCGATTGCTGCTGGCTCTGACCCATCGGAGCTATGGTAACCAGAACAACGAACGCCTTGAGTTCCTGGGCGATTCCATTGTTAACATGGTCATTGCAGAGCACCTGTACCTGCGCTTTGAAAAAGCGCGGGAAGGTCAGTTGAGCCGTTTGCGCGCCCGTATGGTCAAGGGTGTTACCCTGGCGGAGATTGGCCGCGAATTTGAACTGGGCAAGTACCTCAGGCTGGGCTCTGGTGAACTGAAGAGCGGTGGCTTTCGTCGGGAGTCCATTCTTGCTGATGCGGTTGAGTCCATTATTGGTGCTATTTACCTGGACAGTGATTTTCACACCTGCCGCGAGCAGGTGCTGCGCTGGTTTGAGGCGCGCCTTAAGAACCTGGATCTGCAGGATACCCAGAAGGATCCAAAGACCCGGCTTCAGGAGTACCTTCAGTCGCGGCAATTTCCTCTGCCGCGTTACGACGTTATTTCCGTGGATGGTGAAGCCCACGCCCAGACGTTCCATGTTTCCTGCGCTCTGCCATCACTGGGTCGGAAAACCTCCGGCACCGGCAACAGCCGCCGAATTGCAGAGCAGCAGGCCGCCCGCAATGCCCTCAAGGAACTGGGCGTGGAGAATGACTGATGAATGATGTAACCCGTCCGGAGAACCCGGACAGCCGCTGCGGCTTTGTTGCGATAGTAGGCCGGCCCAACGTGGGCAAGTCCACGTTGCTGAACCATATTCTTGGCCAGAAGCTGAGCATTACTTCCCGCAAGCCCCAAACCACACGCCACCAGGTGCTTGGTATCAAGACCGAAGGCCCGGTGCAGGCGGTTTATGTGGATACACCGGGGATGCACGAGGAAGAGCCCCGTGCGATCAATCGTTACATGAACAAAGCCGCTACTTCTGCCCTGAAGGGTGTGGATGTGGCGGTGTTTGTCGTCGACCAGATGTCATGGACGACGGCTGACGACATGGTGCTGGAAAAACTCAGCAGCCTGAAGTGCCCGGTGATTCTTGCGGTGAACAAGGTAGACCGGATCGAGAACCGCGAAGCCCTGCTGCCTCATCTGGACATGCTGTCGCGGAAACGTGACTTTGCCGAGATCATCCCGCTGTCGGCTCTGAAGGGTATGAATCTGGCCCCGCTGGAAGAAGCGGTCGCCCGTTTCCTGCCGGAAAGTGTGCATTTCTATCCGGATGACCAGATTACCGATCGCAGTGAGCGCTTTATGGCCTCTGAAATGGTGCGGGAAAAAATTACCCGGCAACTGGGGGCCGAACTACCGTATTCCGTGGCGGTGGAGATCGAGGAATTTCGCAGGGATGGCAAAACCCTGCACATTTCCGCGCTGATTCTGGTGGAGCGTGAGGGCCAGAAGAAGATCATGATCGGGGACAAAGGCGAACGCCTGCGCCGTATCGGTCAGGAAGCCCGAACCGATATGGAGCGCCTGTTCGACAGCAAGGTCATGCTCAGACTCTGGGTCAAGGTCAAGCGGGGCTGGGCGGACAGCGACCGGGCACTGAAAAGCCTTGGTATGAACGACTTCTGAGGCGTTTATGACAGGGCCAATGCAGCAGGAGCCCGCGTACGTCCTCCACCGCCGTCCGTGGCGCGAAACCAGCCTGATGGTGGATATCTTTTCGCTCAATGCGGGCCGGCTAACCGTTATCGCCCGTGGCGGCAATAGCGCAAAAAGCCCGCTCAAGGCGCAACTGCAACCGTTCCAGCCATTGCTGCTGGACTGGGCCGGGCGCAGCGACCTGAAAACCCTGACCCAGGCAGATGTCCGCAGCGGCCCCTCGCTGAAGCGCACCCTTTCCCTTTACAGCGGCCTTTACGTTAACGAGTTACTACAGCGCCTGCTGCCCATGGCCGACCCTCATCCCCGGTTGTTTGCCTCGTACATTGATGTGATTGCGGAGTTGTCGGAAGCCAGCGACGTGGAGCCGGTCCTGCGTCGTTTTGAGCAATCCTTTGCCGCCGAGCTGGGTTACGATTTCGCCTGGGACCAGGCCACCGATACCGGGCAGGCGGTCGAGGCAGGGGAGCTTTATTGCTATGATCCGGAGCAGGGGGTTCTCGCCATGCCATCCCCCGGGGTCAGGCTGCAAAATCTGTCTGGTGCCACGCTATTGGCTCTTGCTTCCGGAGACCTTGATTCGGCTGAGTGCCGGCGTGTTGCCAAGCGGGTAACGAGGGTATTGGTGGATTACCTGTTGCAGGGTAAACCCCTCCACAGCAGAAGCCTGTTCAGTCATCATCGAGGAGACCGCAATGAACCCTAGCGCAACGAACCCCAGAGTATTACTGGGTGTGAATATTGATCATGTCGCCACATTGCGGCAGGCCAGGGGAACCCGCTATCCGGATCCGGTACAGGCGGCGATCCTCGCGGAAGAGGCGGGCGCTGACGGTATTACCATTCATCCTCGTGAAGATCGTCGCCACATCCAGGACCGGGATGTGCTGCTGCTGAAAGAAATCCTCACCACCAAGATGAACCTGGAAATGGCCGTTACCGACGCCATGCTGGCCTTTGCCGAACAGGTGCGCCCGGAATGCGTGTGCCTGGTGCCTGAGAAACGCGAGGAACTGACCACCGAAGGCGGCCTGGACGTGGAAGGTCAGGAAGCGAGGGTGGCAAAAGCCTGCGACCGGCTGGCGAGGATCGGAGCGGAGGTGTCACTGTTTATAGACCCGGATGTGGCACAGATTGATGCCGCGGTGAGATGCGGCGCGCCGGTTGTGGAGCTGCATACGGGAGAGTACGCGGAAGCCGCTGATCCTCAGGCCGCTGATGCTGCATTTGGTACGCTGCTGGAGGCTGTGGACTACGCCCGTAAAAAAGGGCTGATAGTCAACGCCGGTCACGGCCTCCACTACCATAACACCAGGCGTGTGGCGGCCATTGCCGGCATCAACGAACTCAACATTGGCCATGCCATTATTGCCAGGGCCGTGTTTACCGGGCTGAAGGAGGCTGTAAAAGACATGAAGTCCATTCTCGAAAGCGCGCGGGCGTAACCGGCCTGCGCCCCTACTTCAATCCACGGTCGCCTGCTGGTTCTGCTGCCTGAACAATTGTTGCCAGTCGGTCTGCTCGCTCCAGGTCTGCAGGCGCTCCATGGCCACAAGCAACTGATCTTTCTGGTATTCGGTATCCGCTGAAGCGCACTTCAGTGCGGTTTCCAACTGGTTGGCGGCCGCCCTCAGTTCCGGCACACCGCAGTAGCGGGTGGCACCATGCAGCTTGTGGACACATTCCAGTAACTCATCCATGTCGCCCCCGTCCCAGAGCTCCGGTATCCGCTCGATATCGGTATGGATCTGTTCGACCAGCATACTGAACAGTTCCTCGGCCAGATCGGCCTTCCCTGCAGCCAGTTGTATGCTCTCGGCCACACTCACACAGTCCGGTTGCTTTTTCCGGGTTGACGGGCGAACCGAGCGGCGGGTATCGCGAACTTCCGGAACTTGCAGGTGTTCGCCGCTGTGCCCGGGGCTGCAGGTGTAGCCGGTGTATTCCTGAATGATGTCGATCAACTGGCTGTTGCTGATGGGCTTGGCCAGGTAGCCATCAAAACCCTGTTGAATCAGGCGGTCCTGTTCATCAGACAGGGCGTGGGCCGTTAGCGCGATGATGGGTGTGCGGTGGCTGGTGCCGTCCAGGCTCCGTAGCCTTTCGGTGGTTTCAACGCCATCCATTCCGGGCATCTGGAGGTCCATGAAGACCAGGTCAAAGGGCTTCTGGCGGGCCTTGCTAAGGGCTTCAAATCCGCTTGTGGCGCCCTCGGCCTCGATGCGGCAGTCATTGAGCAGGGTCATGACCAGCTTCAGGTTGGCATCATTATCGTCCACGGCCAGTACCCTGGGTACCCGGCCTGTCTGGTGAACCGGCTCCCGGCCGATCGAATGGGAATGATCGGGTAACTGTCGTTGCCGGCTGCTAATACCGTGCACCAGCAGCAACAGTTCATCGTACAGAGAGTCACGGCACACCGGCTTGGTCAGGTGGCCGCTGGTCAGTCCCGAGAGTGGCGTGTCGTGGGTTTCCAGGGTGGGGGTCAGCAGCAGTGTGCGGCAATCCCGCTCAAGCTCCAGGGTTCTCACCAGCGAGCAGTACTGGCTGGAATTCAGCAAGTGACGGGTAATGCCGATCACCGCAACGGCGTAACCGGACTGTTCCTTCTGGGCTTCCTCTATCTGCTCCTGCATGGCGCCCGGCGACGAGACCTTGTCCACGGTCATACCCCAATCCCGCAGCATGTGCTCAACGGCCAGGCCGGTGGTTTTCTGCTGATCCAGATAGATGACCCGTTCCCCTCGCAGGGCATCCTTCGGTGCGATGGCCTCGCCGGTCGACGACAGTTCCGAGGTGAGGGTAAACCAGAAAGTCGAACCCTTGCCGAGCTCACTTTCGAGCCCGATCTTGCCGCCCATCTCTTCCACCAGGCGCTTGGAGATGGCCAGCCCCAACCCGGTGCCGCCATATTGCCGGGCGGTGGAGGCGTCAGCCTGGCTGAAAGCGTTGAACAGGGACTGTTGCTGGGCCCGGGAAAGCCCGACGCCGGAGTCGGTGATGCTTAACCGCAGGGTAATCCGATTACTTTCCTTGTCTTCTTCCTCAAGGCTGGCGCGCAACACCACTTCACCGGTCTGGGTGAACTTGATGGCGTTGTTGACCAGATTGGTGATCACCTGCTTTACCCGCAGCGGGTCACCCATGATGTTATCCGGCACATCGTTGTAGACCAGTGGCACCAGATCCAGGTTCTTGCTGTGGGCCGCAGGGGCCAGCATCACCATGACTTCCTCGACAATGTCCCTGAGCTGGAACGGAATCCGGTCCAGGATCAGCTTGCCCGCTTCGATCTTGGAGAAGTCGAGGATGTCGTTGATGATGGTCAGCAGTATTTCCGATGACTTGCGGATGGTGCTCAGGTGGTCCCGCTGCTGGCGGGGCAGAGGGCTTTTCAGCAGCAATTCGGTAAAGCCGATGATGCCGTTCAGCGGCGTGCGGATCTCATGGGACATATTGGCCAGGAATTCCGACTTGATGCGGCTGGCTTCAAGCGCTTCCTTGCGGGCAAAATCCAGTTCGATGTTCTGGATCTCGATGGTTTCCAGGGTTTCCCGCAGGTCTTCCGTGGCCTGGTCAATATTCTGCTGCATTTCGGCCTGGGCCTTGCTCAGTTCCCCCGCCATGGCGTTCAGGCCGGACTCCAACTGCTCGAATTCCGGGCCGGCGCCGGTGTAGACGCGGGTGTCCAGCTTGCCTTCCTTGAGCTTGGCCACGGCTTCGTTGAGTTCAAAGACCGGATCGGTGAAAGCCCGACTCAGGCGCAGCGCAATGACCAGGCTGAGGAGTACGCCACCCAGTACCAGCAACAGGGAAATCAACAGCGCCTTGTAGGTTTCCTTCTCGGTGCGAACGTGGGACATCTCCACGGTCACCCAGCCGATCGGTTTTTTGCCGGCACCCACATTCTGGCGGGAGTCCGGGTCCAGCATGCTTTCGATCATCAGGTCCTGGAGGTAGACCGGTGTGACGAATATCGTGCTGTCGGGACGGGTAATCCGCAACGCCTCCTCGCCGGTCAGTGCTTCCTTGCGGACGTCATCGGAGCTGCCCGGGCCGGTGTGCAGCAGCCGGTTGTGCTCGCTGTCGAAGAAAGTGATTGAACGTACATCCTGTTCTTCCAGCAGGGCGTTGGACAGGCTGCTGAGCAGGCTTCGGTTGGCGGTGAACAGGCCATATTCGGAGCCGGCCGAGAGCTGGCGGGAGAGGGATTCACCCCGGTCCTGCAGCAGGTTTTCAATGTTGTTGACCCAGCTGTAGGTAAAGAAAAGCCCCAGCATCAGTGTGGTCAGAAGGGTGGGGACGAGTGTCACCACAAGTACTTTTTTGCGTATGCCCCAGCGCCGCATAGTGAGTTCCCGATTGACGTCGCCGGCCCGATGCCCGGCATTCTTCCCTGTCAGAATAGTTGATTCCACGCAGTCTGGCCGTGATGGCACTCCCGGATATAGCCCGCAGTCATGGATATAGCGAGAAGCTGTATTGGGAGACTGCGGTTATTCCGCGTATCATGCGAATCCGGAGTGTACCACAGGCTTGTGTTGTCGGCTTCAATGGCTGGCGGCGGGTTCCGGAAGAATGAGGAAGATTACAGCATGCATTTCCCGACCATAGAAGATTATGTAGGGCATACGCCCCTTGTCCGCCTGCAGCGGCTTCCGGGCGAAACCAGCAACGTGATTCTGGCCAAGCTTGAGGGCAATAATCCCGCCGGCTCGGTGAAAGACCGTCCTGCCATCAGCATGATCCAGGAAGCAGAGCGCCGGGGCGAGATCAAACCGGGGGATACACTGATCGAGGCCACCAGCGGGAATACCGGTATTGCCCTGGCGATGGCCGCGGCCATCAAGGGCTATCGCATGGTGCTGATCATGCCAGCCAACATGAGTGAGGAGCGTCGGGCGTCCATGCGCGCCTATGGCGCGGAGATTGTGACCGTCACCAGGGAAGAGGGCATGGAAACGGCCCGCGATCTCGCCCAGCAGATGGAGGCGGAAGGCAAGGGCAGGGTTCTCGACCAGTTCGCCAACCAGGACAACCCCCTGGCCCACTACCGTACCACTGGCCCCGAAATCTGGGAGCAGACCTCCGGTCGCGTCACCCACTTTGTCAGTTCCATGGGTACTACCGGCACCATTATGGGGGTCTCCCGGTATTTCAAGGAGCGCAACCCGAACATACAGATTGTCGGCCTGCAGCCGCGGGAAGGGGCCTCTATCCCCGGTATCCGTCGCTGGCCGGAGCCGTACCTGCCGAAAATCTTCGATGCCACCCGTGTGGATACCGTGATGGATATCGGTCAGCAGGAAGCCGAGGACACCATGCGCGCACTGGCCAGTCAGGAAGGTATTTTTTGCGGTGTTTCCTCCGGCGGTTCCATTGCCGCGGCACTGAAGCTGTCCGCCCAGGTTGAAAACGCGGTGATCGTGGCCATTATCTGTGACCGGGGCGATCGTTACCTGTCCACTGGCGTGTTTCCAGGCGCCTGAATCCATCGACACCCGAACCAAGCAAGAGAAGTTCCTATGAGCAGAAGACGCAGGAAGGCCCTGCCAGTAGAACCGGTGCGCTGTGTGGTGGAAACCCTCAGTCACGATGGCCGGGGCATAGCCCGCGACAACGGCAAGGCCCAGTTCGTCGACGGCGCCCTGCCTGGCGAAACAGTGATGGCCAAATTCATCAGCTCACGCAGCAAGTTTGATGAGCTGCGGGCTGTAGAGGTGCTCGAAGCGGATGAAGCCCGCATGACACCACCCTGCGATTTTGCGGACCTCTGCGGTGGCTGCAGCCTCCAGCACATGGCCGGTGATGCCCAGATCCGGTTCAAGGAAGACACCCTGCGGGAACATTTTGCCCACTTCGGGGGCATTGAGCCGGAGGAGTGGGTGGCCCCCATGCGCTCCCCCGCACTTGGCTATCGTCGCAAGGCGCGCCTGGGCGTAAAGTATGTACCGGCGCGGGAATCGGTATTGGTTGGATTCCGCGAAAAGCGCAACAGCTTCCTGACTGACATCGACCGCTGTGTGGTTCTGGATCCACGCATTGGTGATCGCATTGTGCCGCTGCGGGAGCTGCTCCATGGTCTGGAGGCCTACCGGCGTGTACCCCAGGTGGAGGTCGCCTGTGGTGACAACGAAGCCGCGATGGTGTTCCGTAATATGGACCCGTTAAGCGAATCAGACACTGCCGCCCTGATCGGCTTTGGTCAGGCCCATGAATTGCATATCTACCTGCAACCGAAAGGGCCGGAGACCGTGCACAGGATCTGGCCGGAGTCCGGCGAGGAAAGGCTGGCCTACCGGATGGATGAATTTGACCTGACCATGAAGTTTCATCCCATGGACTTTACCCAGGTCAATGCAGACATCAATCGCAACATGGTACACAGGGCCGTGGAATGGCTGGATATCCAGCCTGGGGAGCGGGTTCTGGACCTTTTCTGCGGTCTGGGGAACTTTACCCTGCCGCTGGCCCGCCGTGCCGGCCAGGTGGTGGGTGTGGAAGGCGATGATGCCATGGTGGTTCGCGGGCGTGAAAACGCGGAACTCAACGGGCTATCGAATGTCGCATTCCACGGTGCTGACCTGCAGGCGGATTTCACCGCGCAACCCTGGGCGGCGGAAGGCTTCGACAAGATCCTGATTGATCCGCCCCGTACCGGAGCACAGGAAGTCTGTGAATACCTGACGGCATTCGGCGCAAAGCGGATCGTGTATGTGTCCTGCAACCCGGCCACGCTGGCCAGGGACGCCGGGGTTATGGTGCGCAACGGTTATCGGCTGGTAAGGGCGGGTGTTATGGACATGTTCCCGCATACCACACATGTTGAATCCATGGCGATGTTCGAACGCGTGGATAATTGATGCATCACGGGACCGGGCATGGATGGCCGGGTGAGCGACCAGGAAGAACAAGAGCGATATGGTAAAAGTCCGCGAAGACTATGCAGTGACGGGTGACGGCCAGGTTGATATCGAACGCTGGGTTCGTCAAATCGAATCACAGACGCATCTTGAGAATGCTGAACAGTTCCGGCGGGCCTGTGAAAAGGCCGCTGCCATTGATTTTCAGGCGGTGCGAGAGGACCGGGTCTGGGCGCCGGGCGCCAGCAGTTTCCGTACCGGTATCGAAATGGCCCAGGTGCTGGTGGAATTGCATCTTGACCAGACCAGCCTGGTTGCGGCGATTCTTTATCGGGCCGTGCGGGAAGAGCGTATTCCCCTGGAAGAAATCCGCAAGGAATTCGGCGATGAAGTGGCCAGGCTGATTGATGGCGTGCAACAAATGGCGGCGATATCGTCCATTCACCATCCCCTCAAGGGCAATGTACTTGGCCAGACCGAAGGCCAGCTCGACAACGTTCGCAAGATGCTGGTCACCATGATCGACGATGTCCGGGTGGCGCTTATCAAGCTTGCAGAGCGCACCTGTGCCATTCGCGCGGTGAAAAATGCTCCTGAAGAAAAGCGCATGCGCGTGGCTCGCGAAGTGTTTGATATCTACGCGCCGCTGGCCCATCGCCTGGGTATCGGTCACATCAAGTGGGAGCTGGAAGACCTGTCTTTCCGCTACCTGCATGAGTCGGCCTATAAAAAGATTGCCAAGCTGCTGGACGAAAAACGGCTGGATCGCGAAAGCTACATCAAGCGCGTGATCACCACGGTCAAGGAAGAGCTGGTGGCCTCCGGTATCGAAGGCGAACTGTCCGGCCGTGCCAAGCATATCTACAGCATCTGGCGAAAGATGCGGCGCAAGGGCATTGATTTTTCTCAGGTGTACGATGTCCGCGCGGTACGCATCCTGGTGCCGGAAGTGCGCGACTGCTATGCCGCGCTCGGTATCGTGCATACGCTCTGGCGCCATATCCCCAATGAGTTCGACGATTACATCGCCAACCCCAAGGAGAACGGGTACCAGTCCCTGCACACCGCCGTTATCGGCCCCGAAGGCAAGGTGATGGAAGTGCAGATCCGCACCCATGCCATGCATGAGGAAGCGGAACTCGGCGTATGTGCACATTGGCTCTACAAGGGCATGGACAAGGGCAACCGCTCCGTGGGGTACGACGCCAAGATCAACTGGCTGCGGCAGGTCCTGGAATGGCAGGAAGAGCTGGGTGATCTGTCCGGGCTGGCGGACCATCTCAAGTCCGATGTCACCTCCGACCGGGTCTACGTGTTTACCCCGGAGGGCCACGTGGTGGACCTGCCCCAGGGGGCAACACCGGTGGACTTTGCCTACCGGGTGCACACCGAGATAGGCCATGCCTGCCGTGGTGCCAAGGTTAACAGCCGCATCGTGCCGCTAACCTATCCCCTGAAAACCGGCGACCAGATTTCCATCCTCACCTCCAACAACCAGGCGCCGAGCCGCGACTGGCTGAACCCCAGCCTGGGCTATATCCAGACCTCCCGCGCCCGGGCCAAGGTGACCCACTGGTTCAAACAGCAGGACCGCGACCGCAACATTGTTGATGGCCGGGCGATCCTGGAGGATGAATTCAGACGGTTGTCGCTTTACGAGGTGGACCTCAACGACCTCGCTCACAAGGTGAATTGCCAGGGCACAGAGGACATGTTTGCTGCGGTGGGCGCCGGTGATCTGCGGCCGACCCATGTCGCCAACATTGCCCAGCAGATGCTGGAGCCGAAATCCGAACAGCTGGACCTGAAGCTCAGCACCCAGCGGCGCAAGCCCTACGATACCGAGTCGGATATCCAGATCCGGGGCGTCGGCAAGCTCAAGACCCAGGTGGCGAAGTGTTGCAAACCGTTGCCCGGTGATCCCATCGGTGGTTACATCACCGTTGGCCGGGGCGTGACCGTGCATCGGCAGGACTGCATCACCTTCCTGAACCTCAAGGAATTCGAGCCCAACCGGATTATCGAGGTGAGCTGGGGCGGGCAGCCCGTGGCGGTTTACCCGGTGGATGTGGAGATCGAAGCGTACGACCGTTCCGGGTTGCTGCGGGATATCACTCAGGTGCTGTCGTCGTCGAAAAGCGATGTTCTGGCGCTGAATACCATGTCCAACAAGGATGAGAATACCGCCACCATGACAGTAACGGTGGAAATCTCCAGTCTCGACCAACTGGCCCGATTGCTCGCCCAGATCCGTAACCTGCCCAACATCATCGACGTCAGGCGCAAGCGCTCATGAGCTATACCATCGACGATCTGAAAACCCTGATGGCACGGCTCCGGGATCCGGAGACCGGGTGTCCGTGGGATACCCGTCAGAGCTTCAGGACCATCGTGCCCCACACCCTTGAAGAGGCCTACGAGGTTGCCGATGCCATCGACCGGGAGGACTATCCGCACCTGGAGGATGAGTTGGGCGACCTGTTGTTCCAGGTGATCTTCTACAGCCAGATGGGGAAAGAGGACAACCATTTCGATTTTGACTCGGTGGTGGATAACCTGGTGCGCAAACTGGTGCGGCGTCATCCCCACGTGTTTCCCGATGGCACCCTGGAAAGCCGCATTGACCCGGATAATCGTCCTGGTGAGGCCGAAATCAAGGCCAGTTGGGAGCGCATCAAGGCGGAAGAACGGGCCGCAGAACCGGAAGCACCGGCAGGTTCGGAGCCGGCGAGCAGGCTCGATGGCATCGCCCGAACACTCCCCGCAATGGTGCGTGCCGAGAAACTTCAGCGCAGGGCGGCCAATCATGGCTTTGACTGGCCAGAGGTTGAGCCGGTCTTCGACAAGCTTCATGAAGAGATCGATGAACTGAAGAAAGCCTGGTATGACGCGAGTTCCGGCGCTGGTCCGGCGGAGGCGGTGGAGGATGAACTGGGTGACCTGCTGTTTGTCTGCGTTAACCTGGCACGTTTCATGAAGGTTAACCCGGAGCAGGCCCTTAATAGCACCAACCACAAGTTTGAGGCGCGATTCCGTGCTATTGAGGAACACCTCGAACGCGAAGGCCGTGATATGGATGGCGAATCGCTGGAAGCACTGGATGCAGTTTGGCAAGCCGTCAAAGGGGTTGAAAAAACTCGTAAAAAGTAACGGATAAGTACAATCCGTTACCAATATTTCCGCCCCTGGTGCGGTCGCTTCGTTTACACTTCCGGTTACGGGCGCACTGTATTTGTGCGGTTCGTGGGCCACCAAGAAGATGCAGGAGTGAAGGCACCATGAAAATCAAAGATCTGGTCAACTACTGGGACAAGCATGCACGTGGTCGGCTGACCCGCGATGCGTATTTTGCCGCTCTCTCTGACCAGCATCACAAGCGGCTGGAAAAGCTGGCCGCGCTGTATCCGATGAAATCCTCCCAGGATCTGATGCGGGATTTGATCTCCGCAGCCCTTGATGAACTGGAAACCAGTTTTCCGTATGTCCAGGGTTCGAAGGTTGTCGCATTCGACGAGGATGGCTTCGAAATCTATGAAGACCAGGGCATGACCCCGCGCTTCATCAGCCTCAGCCAGAAACATATCCAGAAGCTCAAGGCGCGCCAACTGGAATCGGTTGCCTGATCAGGCCACGCGCCTGACAGTGATAGACCTGCTGTAGTCGACGGGGTGGTTTGGCCACCCCGCAGCCAAGTGCCCCCGCTTATTTCTCCTTGCCTTCCAGTTTGTCCTTCAACGGGCTCAGCCTGACCAGGTCGTCCAGTGCGGCGCCGATCATGTCATTCAGAATATCGCTCTCTGAGCGATCCGGGTAAAGTTCGGCCAGCGCCGCTATGCGTGCGGCGTCTTCCAGCGGCAAGCGGAGATTGTAGTCGTGGCTCCGCTCGACGGGTTCTTTCTTGCTTTCCCAGTGTTTGGGCAGATCGGTTACTTTCATGAATACTCCTTGCGGCCACGGGCTTTAATCGTTAGAAAGGCTTTAAGAGTAAATAGTATCGTAAGTTTACTTCGCCTCCGTCAATTTAAAAGGACATCAATGTGACCGAGCTACACCCCGAACTCCGAGAAAATGTTCGCATGCTGGGTGAGTTGCTGGGACAAAGTATCCGGCGCCACCCTGGCCAGGACTGTTATGAACGGATTGAAGAAGTGCGTGCGGCCGCCAAGGCCGACCGCCGTCAGGAAAGCGGTTCCGGCCAGCGCCTGGTCAATTTGCTGGGTGAGCTCAGTGATGATGAGCTGCTACCGGTAACCCGTGCCTTCAACCAGTTCCTCAACCTTGCCAACCTTGCCGAGCAGTATCACGGTATCCGCCGCAAGCGTGGCCACCAGTCCGATCTCATGGTGGAATCCCTGGAAGCGGTCTTCGAGCGGCTCAAACAAGGTGGCGTCAGCCCGGAAGAACTGCATCGGAGAGTGGCGGATCTGCGCATTGAATACGTGCTCACCGCGCACCCAACGGAAGTGGCGCGCCGAACGCTGATCATGAAATACGATGAAATGTCCGATTGCCTTTCGCGCCTGGATCACGAAGATCTCTTGCCGGCGGAGCGTGAAGAGATCGTGGATCGTTTGGGACAACTGGTGACCGAGGCCTGGCACACGGACGAGATTCGTCATGAGCGCCCCACGGCGGTCGATGAAGCCAAGTGGGGATTTGCCGTTATCGAGAACAGCCTGTGGCAGGCCCTGCCGCGCTTCCTCAGGAGCCTTGACCTGTCGCTTTCCGACGCCACGGGGAAGGGGCTGCCGCTGGACGCGTCGCCCATCCGCATTGCCTCCTGGATGGGGGGCGACCGCGACGGCAATCCCAATGTTACCCACGAAGTGACCCGCAAAGTGTTTCTGCTCGGCCGCTGGATGGCCGCCGACCTCTACCTGAGGGATATCCAGTCCCTGCGCGCGGAGCTGTCCATGTGGCAGGCCAGTGACGAACTGCGCGAGGTCGCCGGCGATACCCGCGAGCCCTATCGACATGTGCTGGCCGGCCTGAGGGAGAAGCTGATCAAAACCCGCGACTGGGCCGAAGCCAGCGTCGCCGGCGAGCCAGCGGACTCAAGCGATATCCTGTTTGCCAATGAAGATTTCACCGGTCCCCTGGAGCTGTGTTACCGCTCCCTGGTGGACTGCGGCCTGGAAACCATCGCCAATGGCCCGCTGCTGGACACCATCCGCCGGGCCCATACCTTTGGCTTGCCATTGATCCGTCTTGATATTCGCCAGGAAGCGTCCCGCCATGCCGAGGCCGTTGCCGAAATGGTGGATTACCTCGGGATGGGGGATTACCTGTCCTGGTCGGAACAGGAACGCCAGGAATTCCTGGTGCGCGAACTCAAGGGCCGGCGCCCATTGGTTCCCAGAAACTGGCAGCCCTCGGAAGAAGTCGCCGAGGTGTTGGCAACCTGTGAAGTGGTGGCGCAACAGACACCGGAGGCCCTGGGTTCCTACGTTATCTCCATGGCCAGCAAACCCTCGGACGTGCTGAACGTGATACTGCTTCTCCGCGAAGCGGGTATGAAGAACCCGATGCGGGTGGTGCCGCTGTTTGAGACCCTCGACGACCTGCGTGGTGCCCCGGACAGCATGGCGGCACTCTACAATGTGGACTGGTACCGGGAGTACTGCGAGGGCCGCCAGGAAGTAATGATCGGCTACTCGGACTCCTCCAAGGACGCCGGCCAGATGATGGCGGCCTGGGCCCAGTACCAGGCCCAGGAACAGCTCACCGAAGTGGCCAACCAGCACGGGGTCCACCTGACACTGTTCCACGGCCGCGGTGGCACCGTTGGCCGTGGTGGCGGCCCCGCCAATCGTGCAATCCTGTCCCAGCCTCCCGGGTCGGTCAACGGCAGTTTCCGCATTACCGAGCAGGGGGAAATGATCCGCTTCAAGTTTGGCCTGCCCCGGCTGGCGGAACAGAGCCTGACGCTGTACACCACCGCCGTGGTGGAAGCCACCCTGGCGCCACCTCGTGGCCCCGAGCCGGAATGGCGTGAAGTCATGGACTGGCTGACGGAGCGGTCCCTGAAAGCCTACCGCGACGTGGTTCGGGATAACCCGGATTTCGTGCCCTATTTCCGCCAGGTCACTCCCGAGCAGGCCCTAGGCAAACTCGCCCTGGGCAGCCGCCCTGCACGTCGCAAACCCGGCGGCGGCGTGGAAAGCCTGCGGGCTATTCCCTGGATTTTCGCCTGGACCCAGATGCGCCTGATGCTGCCAAGCTGGCTGGGCAGTGACGTGGCGTTGGCGGAAGCCTTCCGCAATGACCGTGTGCCGGTGTTGCGGGAAATGATGCAAAAATGGCCGTTCTTTAAAACCTACGTGGATATGCTGGAGATGGTACTGGCAAAATCCGACCTGCGAATTGCCAGCTATTACGAGCAGACACTGGTAGATGATCCGAAGCTGCTGGCACTGGGCAAAGACCTGCGCGAACGCCTGCAGGGTTGTATCCGCCACTTGCTGGAACTGAAAGAGCAGGACACACTCCTGGAACAGGAACCTGTATTTGCCCATTCCATGCGTGTACGCAATCCGTATACTGACCCGCTACACTATCTACAAGCCGAACTGTTGAAGCGCGACCGCGAAAGTGAAGGGAAGGGTGAAGTGCATGACAGGGTAGAACGTTCCCTGAAGGTCACTATGGCGGGTATCTCGGCTGGCATGCGTAATACTGGCTAGTAAACAAAAAACAGGAGTAGAGCCGTGGCGTTAGCGGCAAGATTGGAGCGCTTTCTGACTCGAAAGGGCATCGCATATCGGGAACTGGCAATCGATCAGGTGCTCAACTTTGATGCCGCGGTTATGGCATCCGCCCGGCCCCAGGACGAGTTTATCCGGGCTACACCATTGATTGATATTAGCGGTGTGGTCATGGCTGTCCATGGATATAACACAAGCCTGGACATGGAGCTGGTGTTCAAGCTGACCGGCAGGCGCCTGCAACCGCTGACTGCTCGTCAGTCTGCCCGGCTTTTCGCAGACTGCGATCCGGGCTTTCAGCCCCCAGTCGGGGCCGCCTATGACATACCGGTTCTGGTAGACGAAGATGTATTAGGCTACCCACGCACCTTGATGTGCTGCGGTACCGACAACACCCTGCTGGAGCTGGACCGTACTTCGCTGGCCAGGGCGTTGGCCGATGCGACACAGGGGCACCTGGTAATCCGTGGGCAGAACAATGAAGAGCGCGAGGCCCTGACACTGGAAGAAGTGGCCGACAAGCTGCAGAAACTGTATCGCCTGCCGCCCATGCCGGCGTTGGCGCTGCGCCTCCTCAGGCTAACCGCCAATACCGAAGCCACGGCGCGGGAACTGGCGGAACTGATTGAATTCGACCCCAGCCTCACAGCCCAGATCATGCGCTATGCCCGTTCCGCACTGTTCAATTACCCCGGCCAGATCAATTCCGTTCAGGAAGCGGTAACACGGGTTCTCGGCTTTGACCGCGTGGCACACATTGCGCTGGGCATTGTCTCGGTGCGGGCTTTCGAAGTGCCCCGCCATGGCATGTTGGGTATGGACCAGTTCTGGCGGCACTCGCTGTATTGTGCCTTCCTGTGTCAACGTATGGCGCCCAAGTGCAACTCCGACAAGGGCCTGGCGTACCTGTGTGGATTGCTTCACAACTTTGGTCTGCTGTTGATTGGCCACCTGTTTCCCCAGGAGTTCGAGGAACTGAATACCCTGCGCGAAGCCAATCCGGAAGCCAGTATGCACTCTCTGGAGCAGCAGGTGTTTGGTGCCGGTAACGACCAGCAGATGCTGGCGGTCGGCCATGGTGCCATTGGCGGTATCCTGCACCGTTTGTGGGAGCTGCCGGATCCGGTGGTGAAAGCTGCCGGCATGCACCAGCAGGATGGCTATCATGGCGAGCATGAAAATTATGTGCTGATGGTTCAACTGGCCAACGGGCTGTTGAAAGAAAAGGGCATCGGGGATGAATTTAACCCGGACGACCTGTCCTCCCTGGCATCCCCCCTTGGGCTTTCGGATGAGGATGTCATCAGTCTGAGCGACGAGATTGACAGCGTTTCCGGAGATCTGGACGCACTGGCGCTTTCCCTGTCATCCTGACACCCTTTCACCCTGGGCCCTACGGGGTAGTGGCCCACAGCCTGATGTAACCTTTTGGTGCATGCTACGGAGGTCCACTTTCTATGAGGGGGCTGAGTTCGTATAATGCGCCTTCCTTGGCAGGGGCTGCAGGCTCGTTGCTGCCGAGAAGCTGTCGCAAAGCCGCGGGGTTTTGCCACAGCTTTTCAAATGATAATGACTACAACGGGAGCACAGCGTTATGAGAATCATCATGTTAGGCGCGCCAGGCGCAGGCAAGGGTACGCAGGCCCAGTTCATCACTGAACGGTTTGGTATTCCCCAGATTTCCACCGGCGACATGCTGCGCGCGGCGGTGAAGGCCGAGTCAGAGCTTGGCAAGCAGGTCAAGGAAGTGATGGCCTCTGGTGGCCTGGTGTCTGATGACATTATCATTGCGCTGATCGAAGAGCGGGTTAAGCAGTCGGACTGCAAGAATGGTTTCCTGCTGGACGGCTTCCCGCGCACCATTCCCCAGGCCGAAGCCCTGAAAGACCAGGGAATCGTGATCGATTACGTGGTTGAAATTGCCGTTGATGACGAGGAAATCGTAAGCCGTCTGTCCGGGCGTCGTGTGCATGAAGGCAGCGGTCGTATCTATCATGTGAAGTACGATCCCCCCAAGACCGAAGGCAAGGACGACGATACGGGTGACGCGCTTATCCAGCGTGAGGACGACAAGGAAGAGACGGTTCGCAAGCGCCTGAAAATCTATCACGAGCAGACTGCACCGCTGGTCGGCTACTATCAGGACTGGGCGAAGAAAGATCCCGCAGCCGCCCCGAAATATGTGCGTGTTGAAGGTGTAGGTAGCCTGGATGACATTCGCGACCAGATCCTTACCCAACTGAAGTAACCCCGTGAAACTACTGGCACTGGATACCTCATCGGAGGGCTGCTCGGCGGCCCTGCTGGTGGACGATAGCGTGGCGGAGCGGTTTGAACTGGCTCCCAGGGGCCACACCCGCCTGCTGATGCCGATGATCCGCGAGCTTCTCGCAGAACAGAATCTGGTGCCGGCGGACCTGGACGCGCTGGCGTTTGCCTGTGGGCCGGGTTCTTTCACCGGTCTTCGTATCGCCACTGGCGTTATCCAGGGCCTGGCCTATGGCCTCGATATTCCTGTCATTCCGGTTTCCTCCCTGGCAGCGGTTGCGGAGGATGCGATCGCGCAGCAGAACCTGGCGGATGGCGACGGCCTGGCGGTGGCATTTGATGCCCGCATGGGAGAGGTCTACTGGGCCAACTATGTCTGTCGCGGCGGCCAGCCGGAGCTGATGGGGGGCGAACAGGTGTGTACCCCCGGGTCGGTTACCCTGGCGCCGGGTGTTTCCCGCTGGTTTGGGGTTGGCCAGGGTTGGAGTCTGAGAGAGGGCTTCCCCAAGGGCGTGACTGGAGCCATGGAAACGATTGACGACACGTTGGTGCCGAGGGCCTCCAGAGTCGCGGGAATCGCTGCACGGGCGTTCCGCGCGGGTGCTGGCGTAGCGGCCGAACAGGCGCAACCGGTTTATATTCGTGATGAAGTGGCCTGGAAGAAATTGCCCGGCCGTTGACAACCTCCTTGCTACCACCCGGAATCACTGCCCATGGAACTGTGGCAAATTATTGTATTGGCCATTATACAGGGGCTGACGGAGTTTCTTCCGATCAGCAGTTCGGCCCACCTGATCCTTCCTTCACAGGTACTTGGCTGGCCGGATCAGGGGCTGGCATTCGATGTGGCTGTCCACGTGGGCACCCTGGCCGCTGTAGTCTGGTATTTCCGCAGTGAGGTGTTTCGCCTTACCGCTGCCTGGGCCGGGGATACCGTCCGTGGCCGTGTGGGGCAGGACAGTGGCCTTGCCTGGGCAGTGATTGCCGGTACCGTTCCGGCGGGGCTGGCGGGCCTGTTGCTCAATGATTTCATTGAAACCTCCTTGCGCTCCGGGCTGGTGATTGCGGTATCAACCATTGGCTTTGGCCTGGTGCTGTGGTGGTCCGATGCCGTGGGTCGCCGCAACAGGGAGCTTCCGGCCCTGACCATGAAAGACGCACTGATCATAGGTGTGGCGCAGGCATTGGCATTGATTCCCGGTACGTCCCGTTCCGGAATCACCATTACCGCGGCATTGTTTCTCGGTTTTGGTCGGGAGGCGGCTGCGCGGTTTTCCTTCCTGTTATCCATCCCCCTCATCCTTGCGGCTGGCCTGCTGAAAACCCTGGAACTGGTCGGGCAGGGTGGCGCAACCGACTGGGCCGCCATCGCTCTGGGTGCCGCGCTGTCTTTTGTCAGTGCGGTGATCTGTATTCACCTGTTCCTGACATTCCTGGAGCGCCTCGGCCTCATGCCGTTCGTGATCTATCGCATGGTGCTGGGTGTGTTGCTGCTTTTCATGCTTTGGTAGGATAAAAATTGATCGATTTGCTTTAAAATTAGTGTGGGATCTTCCATAATCCGTGTTCAGTAGTCCTCTAATCCGGTGTGTCCTGAATGATTGGTGGTGTTAACCCGAACAGCGGTCTTCCTTTCCAGTCCGGCAACAATAGCCCGGTCCGCGAGCGCAGTGATGTGGCTCGCGCGCCCGCGTCCGCACCGGATAACGACAGCCAGTCGGTACGCCGGGATCTCACCGACGCTCGTTCTCCCAATGCCGAGCAGCGGCCGGTTCCCTCGGCCGAGTCACTGGAACGCCGGATCGAGGCCCGTCAGGCAGCAGAAGATGTACGCCTGGAGCGTTTTCGCGCCGATGAAATCCCTCTGAATACTTCCCGAGCCCTGTCTACGTTTGCCGATGTGGCTGCCCGCGGCGATGTTGCTGATGCCGGTCTTTCCGGTATTGATATCCTGGTTTGATGCTCCCTGAATACAACCTGTCCGGGCTGGCGGTTGCCTGTAGTCCCCTCGGGGATCTTCACGCTGCGCGATCACTGGCGGAAGCTTTGTCATTGCCTTTTCTGGGTAAGGTTCGGCCCCGGGATGTGCGGGAGTACCCGGTGTTGCTGTTTTCGGACGAGAACGGCCTGGGCCTGCAACTGACTGGCAAGGGGGCCCCGGGGCCGGTCAGGTCGGAATTCGTTACCGGCAAGGCGGGATACCGCAGGGAGCATGGTGGCGGGACCGGCCAGCTAATCGCAAAGGCGGTTGGCCTGCAGAAAACCCGGCAGCCTCTGCACGTTCTGGATGCGACTGCCGGTCTTGGGCAGGATGCGTTTGTACTGGCTTCCCTCGGTTGCCGGGTAACCCTTTTCGAGCGGTCGCCAGCCATTCACGCATTGCTCAGTGATGGCCTTGCCAGGGCGGCCATGAACGAACAGAGCGCACCCCTGGTTGCCCGCATGGCGCTGCAGCCGGGTAACAGCATTGACTGGCTGGCACAGGCCGGGGCGGGCGCCGCGGACGTTATCTACCTGGACCCCATGTTCCCCCACCGCGACAAGTCAGCGCTGGTGAAAAAAGAGATGCAGGTCTTCCGTACCGTAGTGGGTGATGACGATGACTCACCAGAGCTGCTGTCAGCGGCGTTGGCCGTGGCAACCTACCGGGTCGTGGTCAAGCGCCCCCGCAAGGCAGAACCGGTCAGCGGCCCGGAGCCCACCACCCGTATCGAGGGTAAGAGCAGCCGCTATGACGTCTATTCCATCAAGGCGCTGCCCACCGGATAATCGGTCTTGTGAGGGCAATCAGGCCCCGAGCATGGTGACTTGCTGGATGGCCTGGCGTTTTTCCACGCTCAGCACCAGCCTTGCATCTTCCGCCACTTCATCCAGACCTTCGCTATAACACAGCAACCCGTTCTCATCCGTGGTGATAACCCCGTTGTGCTGCATGTTGGCAATGAAGTTGCGGAACAGGGTCTTGTCGAAAAATTCCGGGGCGTTCAGGCCAAACAGGATCGACATGCGCTCCGCCAGCAGGGTGCTCTGTTCTTCCAGTTCGCCGGCAGTGATTTTGCCGGAGCCGTACTTGCGCAGGATGCCGATGGCGATGTGATAGCGCTCCAGGGTCTGGATGATAAACCGGGACAGCACCCGCAGGCGCAGCATGGCGTCGGTGCCTTCCTCCGGGCGGCTGATCCGGTCGTCCTCTTCCTCGAACAACAGCCCCTTGGAAACCAGGACATCAATCCACTGGTTGATCACCCCGGCGATCTCTTCGGTATCGTATTTGAGGAACAGTTCCGACTTGAGGTAGGGGTAGGCCACGCTGGCCAGGAATTCAATCTTGTCCCGGCGCAGGGAGTCCTTGTTCTCGAACAGGCTGGCAATCAGTGATGGCAACGCAAACAGGTGCTGTATGTTGTTGCGGTAATAGGTCATCAGGATGGCGTTGCTGCCTTCCAGCGCAATGATGTCCCCCAGTTTTTGAGGTTGGCGGGTGATCAGCCCCATGTTTTCGCAGTAGTCGACCCAATCCTTGCCGCTGCCTTCCGGAAGGGTAATGGTTTCGGCGTAGGGGAAGGCTTTCAACAGGTCCGCATACTGGTCCATCAGGCGGATAAGCTGGCCCTCATCCATGGCCAGGCGGTCGGTGCCGAGCAAGGCTGTGGCCGTCATGCCAATGGGGTTGACCGCTACCGATGCGTTGATGTGAGACGCCACCCGATTGGACAGTTCGGACACGGCGTTGTTGAGCCAGTGTGGGCGATAATCGGGATCATAGGCTTCGTCCTTCCAGCTTGGATGCACTTCATCGAGCACGTCGGCGAGGGGGATGGCCTCGCCAAAGTTGACGGCTACCCGGCCAAAAGAATTGCTCAGCTTCCGAACTGTCTTGGCAATTGCGAAGATGCTTTCTTTCTGCTTTTTCTTGCCACGCAATTCACCAAGATAGGAGCGACCCTCCATCACCTTCTCGTAGCCAATGTACACCGGCACGAACACGATCGGCTTACGATGGTCGCGCAGGTAGCTGCGCACGGTCATCGAGAGCATGCCGGGCCTTGGCTGCAGCATGCGTCCGGTGCGGCTGCGCCCGCCTTCAACAAAGTATTCAACGGAGTAGCCCCGCGAGAACATCACGTGCATGTATTCGTTGAACACAGTGGCGTACAGCGGATTGTCGCGGAAGCTGCGGCGCATGAAGAAGGCGCCGCCACGCCTCAGAATGGGGCCGACAAGGGGCATGTTCAGGTTGATGCCCGCAGCAATGTGTGGCGGCATCAGCCCGTTTTTATAGAGCACATAGGACAGCAGCAGGTAGTCAATGTGGGAGCGATGGCAGGGAACGTAGACCACGGCGTTGTCCTGGGCCACTTCCTTGGCAACCCGGATGTTGTTGATGGCAATGCCGTTGTAGATACGGTTCCATAGTCGGGACAGCACCACTTCCAGGACACGGATGGTAACAACAGACATGTTTGCGGCGATCTCATCCGCGTACTTGTAGGCCTTGGCGCGAACCTTTTCCGGAGGAATGTCGTCCTTGCGGGACGTTTCCCGGATGGCTTCCTTGACCGCCTGGGTACGAACCAGGCCGCCGACGAGCGTGCGGCGATGGGACAGGTCCGGGCCAAGCACCGCCTGGCGCACGCGGCGGAAATGGGTGCGGAGAATCCGCGCGAGTTTGCGGTTGGCGCGTTCCTCGCTGTGGCGGTATTCATCAATCACCTGCCGCAGGGACAGGGGCTGATTAAACTGCACGTAGGTACTGCGACCGTGAACCATGATGATCAGGAATTTCTGCAACCGTCCGGCTACCGACCAGGTGTCGGATAACAGCAGCTTGACCAGCGACCTTTCCTTGTCTGGTGAGCGCCCCCAGAACAGCGACACGGGGATAATCTGCACATCCTGTTCCGGGTGTTCCAGGCCGTAGCGAACCAGTGCACGGAATTCATTGGTGGGAACGGGGGTCTGACGGCGCCGGAACAGCCCTCCAATCCGGCGGTACAGGAAAAAGAACGAATGGTTGGGGCCATTCTTGACCGGCAGTGAGGATTCGGCACCGGGCAGGCCGGCTCTCAGCACTTCCTGTTCCAGCACCAGGCGGCTGGAAAGCGAACTGTACTGGAGTACGTAGCAAACCGGCTTTTCCGGGTCCACTCCCAGGGCTTCCGTGCTGTTACCGCTGACGTCTGTCCGGACCCACAAAAACAGGATCTTGCGAAAAAGGGTCAGGATCAGGCTGCGAAGGCCCAGGAAAAAACGCATAAATGGTCGCTCCGGTTCACAAAACAGGCGCTAAGTTTACTTGGTTGCGCACGGTGCGGAAAGCCGCGCGGCCGTTCTGTTGTGTTGCACCGCTGTGATACATTTCCGACAGTGCTTTTATAATAGCTTCTGGATCCGGAATATGACGTTATGGAC
Source organism: Marinobacter iranensis (assembly GCF_029207565.1). GTDB lineage: Bacteria > Pseudomonadota > Gammaproteobacteria > Pseudomonadales > Oleiphilaceae > Marinobacter > Marinobacter iranensis. The sequence goes on from NZ_JANCMW010000012.1 coordinate 124,439, forward strand.
ACCCGGCTGGTCTCCAAAAGGGCCCGGCAACAACGATTTTGTGCTGGCCATTGCCGGTGATGCGGTACTGAAGCCTGATAACGGCTGGCTGAGGCCCTGGCAACAGGTTTCTCCGTTTGTACGCGGCGATACCGGCCCGGTTTATGTTGGCCTTCTGGACCAGAAGCCCGTGTACGTCGCCGAGGCTGATGCGGATGCCCTGGCAGGGTCAGCCGAGCCAGTGCCCTTGCGGGAAGCCATCCTGATGATGGAGGACGCGCCTGCGGAAATGCTGGGCACGGCGTTTCAGGTTCACCAGTGGTGGCGGGATCACCGGTTCTGTGGCCGCTGTGGAGAAGTGACCGGCCTACACCCGCTGGAGCGGGCAAAGTGGTGTGAAGCCTGCGGCATTCCGTGGTATCCGCGAGTGGCCCCCTGTGTGATTGTGGTTATCCGCCGTGATGACCGGATGTTGCTGGCGCGCTCGTCGCGGGTGAAGCGCCGCTTCTTCAGTCTGATTGCGGGTTTTGTAGAGCCGGGTGAGAATGTCGAGGCAGCCGTTGCCCGGGAGGTGAAAGAGGAGACCGGTCTTGAGATCAGCGGAATCCGCTACCACTCATCCCAGCCCTGGCCTTTCCCCCACCAACTGATGCTCGGCTTCTTTGCGGATTACGCCGGTGGCGAGTTGGTTCTGCAGGAAGACGAAATTGCGGAGGCAGACTGGTTCCTGCCCGGAGACATGCCACCGGTTCCGCCAGTGACGACCATATCCGGAAGCCTGATTCAGGCCATGGTGAAGGAGATTGAAGGGGTGAAGGAAGCTGAAGGGCAGGGAGCGCGGCCATGACAACGCCGAGGGTGCTGGTCTTTGATTCCGGTGTCGGCGGGTTGAGTGTCGCAGACTGTATCCACCGGAAACTGCCGGGGGTGAGGCTGGTATACCTGGCCGACAATGCGGGCTTCCCCTACGGCGGACAACCGGAATCGGTGGTGATCGAGCGTAGCCAGTCGCTGATCAGTCAGGCCTTGGCAGAGCTTCCCTGCGATGTGATCGTGGTGGCCTGCAATACCGCCAGTACGGTGGTGCTGCCGCATTTGCGCGCGATGACACCAACGCCGGTGATTGGTGTGGTCCCGGCGGTAAAGCCGGCCGCCGCAGTGTCTGAAAATCGCCGTATCGGTGTGCTGGCAACCCCTGCCACTGTCCGGCGCCCCTACCTTAACGATCTGATCAACGAATTTGCCAGTGACTGTGCGGTTGAGCGGCTGGGGGTTCCTGACCTGGTTCAGTGGATCGAGAACCTGGTCACCGGTACGCCGGTCCCTGAGCAGGCGCTGTCCAGGGCATTGCAGCCGTTCCGGGATGCCGGTGTGGATACCGTGGTACTCGGTTGCACCCATTACCCCCTGATAAAAGATCTGTTGCAGCGCCACCTGCCAGAGGTAAAGCACTGGGTTGATTCCGGGGAAGCGATTGCCCGCCGGGCGGCCTGGTGGCTTGATCAGCAGGGACATCCTCTGGACAGCCTGTTATCAAACGCCAGCGATGCAGGCGAGCCGGTTGATGCGGCCCTGTTTTCCGGTGACACGCCCGAGGGTGCCGTACCCTTCATGGAGCGGCTGGGGCTGGGTGCTGTCAGAACCCGGGGGCACTGGCCTGTGCCGGCAGCAGGTTTTACAGCAGCCGGGTCAGTTTGAACATGGCCAGGAATTCCAGTGCTGGTAATGATCGGCGGTGGCAGCAATAGGTCTTGAAATTGTCACCGCGGAAACGCGACTTGGTGAATTCCAGCCCTTTGAAGTTGTAGAGGAAGTTACCCCGCTGATACAGGCCGTGCATAATGCGCTTCAAAAGCCGGCTTTCCTGGTGTTCAGTCGCCTGGTCCAGAGACAGGGGGATGAGACCCAGGTCCAGGTAGGGCACGCCCTCGGCCTTGAATTCGCTCATGGCATGGGCCATCAGGGTGTAGAAAATACCCTGGCGAAAGTCTGCATTGGCCCGTGAAATATTGGGTACGTAGCTGATAATCTCGTTGTTGCGATAGATGGGGTCAAAGTAGATAAAACCCACCGCCTTGCCATCCTGGTAAGCGTAAAAATGGCGCTCGTTCTCTCGATATTCCATTTCCATGGGGCGAATCAGGAAACGAATTTCCTTACTCTTGCACTTGCGGGTGCGAATCCAGGCATCGGAAATTTCCCGTGTGTGGTCATCGCTGAAGCGCTCCATCACGGTAATGCCGTTCTTCTCGGCCTGATTAAGGGCGGTGCGCAGGATTTGCTTCTTTTTACCGCTCAATGACCAGTTTTTCAGGCTGATTCGGGATTCGCTGCCAAACTGTGTGCCGAACAGACCAAAGCGGCGGTAAAGGTAGTCCACCACCGGTTTGGAAACCTGGATATAGCAGGCGTTGGGGAAGCGCTGGTGAAACTGTTCCAGAATAGTCTCGAAGTGCTCTGGCGCGGTGACCGGGTCCGACAGCACAAAAGTGCCTCCCCACTTGCGCATATACGCCAGATAACCCATGCCGGGAACATCGAAGTACTGCATTCCCGGTTGCAGTGTCGAAAAGGACTGGGAGTGGGTGCCGTACTTTTTCAGGTAACTGATTCGCTCGGGGAAGGTAAAGGCGCCTTCTTCCAGTGAGCTAATACTGTCGAGTGAAAGGATCTGGTCTGACATTGTGTAACTCCCCCGTTTATTGTTTTAGAGCCGGCGTGAGATCCCGTGTCTATGCCTGTTTCCGTCCCAGGATTGACCAGTAGCAATTCATGTTCAGCAGCTTGAAGTGCTTTTTCTCGGTCACCTGCAGGCCGAGGCGCTGCATGTGCTCGGGGTAGTTGTAGATCTTGTGGAAGGCGTTGTTGGCGAACAGCCAGAAGATAAACACGGCCATATACCAGTACATTTTCTTGAACAGACGAGCCACGATGTTGCCGGTGGGGTAGCAGAAGTCGCCCACCACAACCCTGGCGTCAGCCTTGCCCAGACGGATCAGGTGCTCCAGAACCCGCACCATCATGTCCTCATCGAACACGTTGAGGAAAAAGTTGGCCACCACCATGTCGTAGTGCTCGAACTCTTCCACCTTCATGATGTCGCTGTGGATGCGGCGGATGGTCAGGTGCGGGGCTTCTTTTTCCTGGGCTTCGGCAAACTTGCGCAGCATGGTTTCGGACAGGTCCACAACGGTAACGTCTGCGCCCAGTTCAGCAGCGCGGATCGCATCGCGGCCATGGCCAACGCCGGCGAACAGGATGCGGGCTCCGGGCTTCACGGTTTCCACGTCCAGCATGGCGGTCTTGCATCGATGGATGTTCTTGCCGCTATAGAGGTTGCTCAGAAAATCGTAAACCGGACCAATGTATTTGTATTTATCGCGCATGGTGCCTTTCGCCTGTCCAGATCCTGTGGATGCCGCCATCATTTTTGTGATTGTTGGTTCACCCGAAGGTGATCTGATGGAAGCGCCTTATGGATTTGAGCTTAGAGAAGGCGAGGGGGGAATTATGTGCAGTAACGCGCATTTCCAGATACACAAAGTAACGAACTGAAACACTTTGCAAACCAGATCAACATTTTAGATCTGACTGTCAGACAATGGAGTATCGAAAGATAAGGAGGGGTAAGGATTCAGAAGGCGACAGCGCGCACTGGCACATGTCCGAGGGTCTTGGCGATCACGTCGGCGGGTCTTGCCGGGCCGTAGAAGAATCCCTGTACCTGATGGCAGCCCAGGCTTTTGAGGTAGGCCAGTTGTTCATCCGTTTCCACGCCTTCGGCTACAATTTCCAGCTTCAGGCCATGGGCCATGGCAATAATGGCGTTAACGATACAGGCGCCATCCTCGCCACTGCGGATGGCTTTCACAAACGACTGGTCCACCTTCAGGGTGTGGATGGGCAGCCGGTGGATGTAGTTCAGGGACGAATAGCCGGTGCCGAAATCATCAATGGCAATCCTGACACCGAATGAAGCCAACTCCCGGAGTTTCTGACTGATCTGCTCAAGATCGTTCATGATCACGTTTTCCGTGATCTCGATTTCCAGGTTCTGGGGTGGGAATCCGTGGGCGTGGATCTGTCCCATCAGGGTTTCCACGAAACGGGGATGTTCCACCTGAACGGGTGACAGATTGACGGCCAGGCGCAGGTCGCTGTGGCCTTCGCGAATCCACTGGCCGACGTCGTGGCAGGCCTGGTCCAGTACGCATTCACTGAGCTTGGCGATCAGCTTGGTTTCTTCGGCCAGTGGCAGGAAGTCCCGCGGATAGAGCAGTCCCCTTTCCGGGTGTTGCCACCGTACCAGGGCCTCCAGGCCGACGACGCGATTGGTGGAGGAGCAGACCTGGGGCTGATAGAACACCCGCAGCTCGTCACGCTCCAGCGCCAGCCGCAGGTCCCTTTCCAGGCTCAGGCGATTGGCGGTATCAATGCTCATGCTCTCGGAGTAGAAACGGTAGCCGTCCTTGCCCCTGGCCTTGACGTGGTACATGGCGATGTCGGCATTCTGGATCAGGTGATCCATGGATTCGCCAGCGTCCGGGTAGATGGCAATGCCGATGCTTACACCAACGAAGACCTCATGTTCGCCTAACTGGAAAGGCGCACGCAGGGCCTTGATCAGCTTTTTCGAGATCTGTCGCGCGTCCTCGTGGTTGTGAATGGAGGGCAGCAGCAGGGTGAACTCATCACCACCGAAGCGGGACAGGGTGTCGCCCTTGCGAAGGCAACGTTCCAGTCGCTGTGTGACTGCTTGCAGCAGGCGGTCGCCCATGGCATGGCCTAGGGTGTCATTGATGACCTTGAAGCGGTCCAGATCGAGGAACATCACCGCCAGCTTCTGGTCGCTGCGACGGGCATGGGTAATGGCCAGATCCAGCCGGTCCTTGAACAGGGCGCGGTTCGGCAGTCGGGTCAGCAGGTCGTGGTAGGCCTGGAAATTGATAAAGGCTTCTGCTTCCTTACGCTCGGTGACATCGCGGGCGGTGCCGTAATATCGGGCGTCGCGACCGCTGTATTTGCCATCCTCGTCGTTGGAATGGGGCCAGGTTTCCGGATCAATGGGAAAGGCGGTGATTTCGAAATGCCGGGTGGCCTTGCGGCTGCCCCGGGTTTTCAGGCGCACTTCCAGTGTACGGGGGTTGTCTGCTGTTATGTTGGGGCCCTTGAGGGCATAGGTGCCCCGCGCAATGTCCCGGTCATCCAGTATGTGACGAAAGTGACGGCCACAGAGTTCAGCGGGCTGGTAGCCAAGCAGGCTTTCGATCTTGCTGTTCACGAAGCAGAAATGGCCATCGCCATCGAGCATGAACACAATATCGGGTGAGCTGTTGACGATGTAGCGGTGAAGTTCTTCCGACTTCTCCAGGCGCATGCGAATGTGTTCGTGGGCGCGGATCAGTGATCGCTTGCCGAGAACGCCGTCGACGGTCGCCAGCAGTTCTTCCGGGTCGAAAGGTTTGCGGATGTAGTCCAGCGCCCCCCTTCGCAGGGCGCGGCTGACGGAACTGAACGAGCTCTCCCCGCTGACAACGATCACTCCACAGTCGGGTTGCCCGGAAGAGAGGCGTTCCATGACATCGAATCCGTCCACATCGGGCATGCGCAGATCCAGCATTGCCAGGTCGAAGGATTCCTCCTCAAGAATGCGGCACGCCATGCGGCCACCTTCTGCTTCGGTGACTTCATATCCCTTACTCCTGAGCAGTGATGCCAGGCCGGATAGCAGTCTCGGGTCGTCATCGACGACAAGGATACGTGCCGTTGCTCCGTTACCGGAAGTCCATTCGGTGCTCGCAGGTTTCATGTCAGTATGCCCGTCGCTTCTTCGTCATTCGTCATCGTTTTTTTTATTTGCCGCCGCGGGGAACAGTATTCTGAACGCTGTCCCTCCACGCCCTGTGCGGCAATTAATGATGCCCTCCATGTCATCAATAAGCTGTTTGACTACGCTCAGGCCCAGGCCGCTATGGCCCTTGCCCTTGGTGGACCGAACCGGCGAAAACAGGTTTTTGCGAACGTCGGCAGGAATTCCATTGCCTGTGTCCGACACCTCCAGTTCAACCCAGGTTTTTCCGCTTTGCCAAACTGGGGCGAGCGTGTGAATAGACACTTCGCCACCTCTGGCAAGGCACTCTGCCGCATTGCGAACCAGGTTAATAACCACCTGCCGGATGACCGCGCCAGGCACGGCGACATCGGTCGGGTCTTCGCAAAGCTCCAGTTCCAGCGTCTTTTCCTCTCCACTGAACAGGCTGTCTTCCAGCAGGTCCCTCAGAATTCGCAGTTCGTCGTTAAGATTGCAGACACCAGTGGGCTCCGCCATGTCATGGTTTGGCGAGCGACTGATCTGCAGCAGCAGATCTCCGGCCCGGTCTAGCTCGTCCCGTATGACGTCCAGTTCTTCCTGTACCTCGTCATCGTCCAGGCGGTTGCGCAGCTGATAGATATACTGGCGAATGATGGTCAGCGGGTTGCTTACCTCATGGACCTGGCGACGGATGGCCTGTCGGGCCAGCTCTGCCTCCATGCCGTCCTGGTTGCTTCCGCTATCGGACAGCGTGGCAGCCACGGCTGCGGACAGTTTTTCACTGAACAGACGCCCCAGCTCTTCCGTCTGCCCCGAGCTTTCACTGTCAGTGCCCACGATAAACACGCCGGCGCATTGTTCTTCGCCATTCACCGGGATGGCCACCAGTGAAGGGGTTTTCAGTAGCGAAAGCAACTGGCGGTCGAGTACCGTTGGTGAGCGGTCGTCGAGGCACAACGTGTTACCGCTGCTGAATGCCTCGGTCAGTACGCTGTCGGCTGGCCCGCTGGCCACTGTGAGATCGGGAATATCGCCATTGCTGGCGGACAGCAGCGTGAGCCCATCTCCGGCCTGGCCAAAATAGAGGGCCGGCAGGCCGGTGATCAGTGTCAGGCTGCTGACGGTTGCGGCCAGGCATTCCTGGGCGCTGCCACGGATCGGCGACAGTTCCAGCGCCTGGCTCGCCATGGCCTGCTTAAGAATGGTCTGCTTGAGCTTGTGGTTGGAGTGGCTGGCGTCGTATTCCTCGGACAGCGGAATACCCAGCGATTCGGCCACGCCGCTTACTTCCTGGTCGATGCGGCGGTTGATTTCCCGTGTCAGCTCTTCGTTGAGGCCAAATATCGTTCCGGCCGCAGCAATACCGGCAGCATCGGACAGTGCCAGTCGAGTCGCCAGGCTGATCAATTTAACCAGATGCCCCGCATCGCGGATTTCAGTGGGCATGGCCTGCTGGTAACGCATGGCATCAACCGCCATTGGGCCCAGGCCCCAGGAGTTGACCAGTTCCGCGGCAATGTCGGACTGGTGGTCAAAATAGAATTGTTGGGTTTCTCCCGGCGGAGTTTTGAGTGCAATCAGTTCACCAACGTTGTGAAGCATACCCAGCATGAAGGCCTGATCGGGCTCCGGGTAGCGTGTCAGTGTTGCCAGGGCTCTTGCGGTGAGGGCGGTGGTCAGGGAGTGGCGCCAGAAATCCCGTAGCTGTTGCCACTGGTCCGCCCCGAGTTCGTAAAGGATCTGGCGCAGGGCTGCTGTCAGTACCAGGGTATGGAAGCGTCGTGTACCCAGCCTGAGCAGGGCCTGGTCGATGGATCGGATTTGGGCGGCGGGGCCGTAAAGTGCCGAATTGGCCAGTGCGAGAACCCGTGTAACCAGGGCGGTGTCTGCGGAAACAATGTCACTTATCCGGCGATAGCTTTCCTCCTGATGACAGGCTTCCAGCGCCCTGAGAGTAACCTCCGGGAGACTTGGTAGCTGTATGTCAGGGGCAATATGCATAGGCTTGCCTGTGTGCCGTGTCAGATAAGTCGTCAGTTTCTGACGGTTTGTTCATAAACACTGATCGGAATGAGCTTAGACAATAAGCCGCATTTATTAAATAGTTATTGTTCCTTTTTTAGGCAAAGTATTACCTGTGTTGTGATGTGTGTAAACTTTTTACAGGTTAAATGTCGTCAATTCACCCATGATTGGTCGGCCAAACGGCATGTTTTTGTCTACAGTTAGAACCCTGTCCGGGTTACACTTTGACACAGTACTCAAATTTCCACCCGGATTACGTGTTAGTCAACGGACCAGACAGCGCCTATAAGCATTCATGACGGACTCCCGCACTTCCAGGCACATTCCGAAACAGCCCAGGACACTGGCCATTACCGGTGGCAAGGGTGGCGTCGGTAAAACATCGGTGGCCCTGAATCTTTCCCTGACACTTGCAAGGGAGGGTTACAGGGTTTTGTTGCTGGATGGTGACACCGACCTGGCCAACGTTAGTATCATGCTGGGGCGCTATCCGGAACGCACCCTCGCCAACGTTATGGCAGGCGATTGCGGGCTGCGGGACGTGATCATGGAGGCCGAGTGGGGGTTGCATATCATTCCCGGTGCATCGGGGGTTGAGCAATGCGTTGACATGGCCGCGGAGGAAAGCCTTCGGGTGCTCAAGGCGCTCTCCCGGCTGGAGAAGGATTACGATTATGTGATCACGGATACCGCCTCCGGTTTGCAGAAGACCGGTATGCACATGATCGCTGCGGCGGAACTGGCCTGTGTGGTGGTGACGCCAGACCCCGCTTCGCTGACCGACGCTTTCTCCCTGATCAAGCTGCTGATTCGCCGCGGCTATCGCAGAACGCCCAGTGTGCTGGTGAATATGGCCCAGGGCGCCAGCCAGGCCCGTTCGGTATTCCAGCGCCTTGACGCAGCCGCGCAGCGGCACTTGGGATTGCAGTTACACTATCTTGGCGCGATCTGGCGGGACGAAACCCTGCGCCAGTCGGTACTGAACCAGCGCCCGGTAGCACTGATGCCGGCCTCCGATCCGTCCAGCCGTCAGTTTCGCACACTGGCCGACATGCTGAACGTGAGGCTGCGCCAGTTGCCACCGCGCAAGGCCGGGATTGCAGCATACTGGCACCGGGTGTCTTCCGGGGCTACGGAACAGGTGCAATCAACTGGCAGTAAACAACCGAAAGTGCCGGTGGACCCGGCACAGGAATGCAAGCGGCTGACTGCGGAACTCGGCGAAATACTTGCAGGGAGTAATGATAAGCCTCTGCTGCGTTATGAAGCGTTTCAGGGGCTGTTTGCACTGTTGGGGCGCAGGATGGATGCGGATACAATTGAGATCATCCAGACCGGCCTGGGGTCCCTTGACTGGGATAAACTGGATAAGGAACAAAGGGAGCATATGGCGACCCATCTCCGCCATCTGGCAGCCCAGGTCGCCCCCGGGGTTGCCCGGCATGAGGCAGAAGAACCCGCAAGACCCAGGAAAGAGCGGGAACCCTATTACGATCGCATCAGCTTTGGTGAGCAGAGCCGTTTGATCAGGGCGCTCAAGGAACAGCCCTCCAACATCTCCCTGGACCAGCTCCTGCGCTCTCTGGCGGGCACGGACAAGAACGGCTCCTGACTGTTTTTTACCTGCTTTTCACCCACTTTTTTTCACTTCCTTTTTCCGTGCCGAGTCACCTTATTTAATTGTCATATTATTGATGCAATTTGTAGCGTAACTTTGCTCTATGTCACCGCACTGTCATTCCGTCTGTGCAAAAATTAGCCTTATTCCCGGAATCGTGGCCCGCAAAATGCAGTGGTCAGGCGAAGCAGTTTCTAACCTGAAAACCGACTGCACTTGATGGCTACACAGTAAATTTGAGAAGGAGTTCCCGCCATGGCACAACAGCAGCAATACGGAGCGTCAGCGTCCGGTGTTCTTGAACAATTACGCGGAAAGCACGTGCTGATAACCGGTACCACCGGATTTCTTGGCAAGGTGGTGCTGGAAAAACTGATTCGCACGGTGCCGGATATTGGTGGTATTCACCTTTTGATCCGTGGCAACAAAAGATACCCCGGAGCACGGGAGCGGTTCCTCAATGAGATTGCCAGTTCTTCGGTTTTTGAGCGTCTTCGACACGACGACAACGAGGCGTTTGAAACCTTTCTCGATGAGCGCGTCCACTGCATTACCGGCGAGGTGACCGAGCCCCGTTTCGGGCTCGTGCCGGATCGATTCCGGGCGCTTGCCGGCCAGGTGGATGCATTTATCAATTCCGCGGCCAGTGTGAATTTCCGTGAAGAGCTCGATAAGGCCTTGAAAATAAACACCCTGTGCCTTGAGAACATTGCCGCACTGGCTGAGCTCAACAGCAGGATGGCGGTTATCCAGGTGTCCACCTGCTACGTGAATGGCAAGAATTCCGGCCAGGTTACCGAGTCCGTGATCAAACCGGCTGGCGAGACCGTTCCCCGTAACCCTGATGGCTACTATGAAATTGAAGAACTTCTGCATCTGCTGCAGGACAAGATATCCGATGTCCAGGCCCGATACTCCGGCAAAGTGCTGGAAAAGAAACTGGTGGACCTGGGGATTCGCGAAGCCAACACCTACGGCTGGAGTGACACCTACACCTTCACCAAGTGGCTGGGTGAGCAATTGCTGATGAAAGCGCTGGCGGGTCGTTCCCTGACGATAGTGCGCCCGTCCATAATTGAGAGCGCACTGGAAGAGCCTTCTCCGGGCTGGATAGAAGGCGTGAAGGTGGCCGACGCCATTATCCTCGCTTATGCCCGAGAGAAAGTGTCGTTGTTCCCGGGTAAACGCAGCGGCATCATTGACGTCATTCCCGTGGACCTGGTCGCCAACACCATCGTTCTGTCGCTGGCCGAAGCCATTTCCCAGTCGGGACAACGTCGCATCTATCAATGCTGCAGTGGCAGTTCCAACCCGATTTCACTGGGGGAGTTCATTGACCACCTGATGGCGGAGGCCAAGTCCAACTACGCCGAGTACGACCAGTTGTTCTATCGCCAACCCACCAAACCCTTTATTGCGGTAAACCGCAAACTGTTCGATGTTGTGGTTGGCGGAATGCGTGTGCCATTGTCGATTGCTGGCAAGGTGCTAAGGCTGGCTGGCCAGAACCGGGAACTGAAAGTGCTGAAGAACCTCGATACCACCCGGTCACTGGCAACCATATTTGGCTTCTACACGGCGCCGGACTATATCTTCCGCAACGATAAGCTGATGGCGCTGTCTTCCCGGATGGGCGAACTGGACCGGATGTTGTTCCCGGTGGATGCGCGCCAGATCGACTGGCAGCTATACCTGCGCAAGATCCACCTTGGTGGCCTTAACCGTTATGCCCTCAATGAGAGGAAGCTGTATAGCCTGCGCACCACCCAGGCTCGCAGGAAAGCTGCGTAACACTCGGTCATTCGGCTCTCGGTTCATCCGGCCCCCCTGGCCCCAGGGGTCGGTCTTCCACTTGTTGTTTCTGTCAGTGGGGCTATCCTGTAAGTCAGGCCCCAGCTCAACAGGGTTACCCCTCGTGAAACCGTCATTTTGGCTAAAAGTGCTGGCATGTTAGGACGTTAGTCTAATTCATTGTTCACTGGCACGCATGTTGAACTATGGGTATCCGTCTTCAGGGCTTTTTTTGCCCGGCACGCTCTTTATTAAAAAACCGATAATGACAACAGACTCTGACTATAAGGGGGAGCACAATGACTGATAAACAGGTTTATCCGGTAACTCCGGACGTGGCCAAACGGGCCCTGCTAAACCGGGATCAGTACGAGAAGATGTATAACCAGTCGGTGGAAGACCCGGAAACCTTCTGGGCCGAACACGGTAAGCGGCTGGACTGGATCAAGCCTTTCTCAAAGGTGAAGAACACCACTTACGATTACGACAACCTTTCCATCAAGTGGTTTGAAGACGGCCAGCTGAACGCCGCCGCCAACTGCCTGGACCGTCACCTGGAAAAGCGTGGCGACCAGACGGCGATTATTTTCGAAGGTGACGATCCCGCCGATTCCCGCAATGTGACCTACCGCGAACTGTATGAAGAAACCTGTAAGTTCGCCAATGTCCTGAAATCCCAGGGTGTGAAGAAAGGCGATGTGGTCACCATCTACATGCCGATGATCGTTGAAACGGGTGTTGCCATGCTGGCCTGTGCCCGTATCGGTGCCATTCACTCTGTTGTCTTCGGTGGCTTCTCACCGGAAGCACTCGGTGCCCGCATTGCCAACGGCAAGTCCCGTTTTGTGGTAACCGCTGATGAAGGCGTTCGCGGTGGCCGCAAGATCCCGCTCAAGAAAAACGTCGACGCGGCCCTGAACAATGAGGCCGGCGCCAATGTGGACAAGGTCATTGTAGTCAAGCGCACCGGCGGCGATGTGCCCTGGAAAGACGGCCGCGACCAGAGCTATGAAGAACTCATGAAGGGCGCATCGACAGACTGCCCCGCCGAGCCCATGAACGCGGAAGATCCGCTGTTCATGCTGTACACCTCCGGTTCCACCGGCGCGCCGAAAGGCGTGCTGCACACCACCGGCGGTTACATGGTCTTCACCTCCATGACCCATGAATACGTCTTCGACTACCACGATGGCGACATTTACTGGTGTACGGCGGATTTCGGCTGGGTCACCGGCCATAGCTACATCCTGTACGGCCCGCTTGCCAACGGTGCGGTTACCGTGTTGTTCGAGGGTGTGCCCAACTATCCGGACACCTCCCGCATGGGCCAGGTGGTGGACAAGCACAAGGTAAATATCCTGTACACAGCGCCCACCGCCATTCGTGCCCTGATGGCCGAAGGCGAGTCGTGCATGGACGGTACCAAACGTGAAAGCCTGCGCCTGCTGGGCTCGGTGGGTGAACCAATCAACCCCGAAGCCTGGGAGTGGTACCACCGCGTGATTGGCAACAGCAAGTGCCCGATTGTGGACACCTGGTGGCAGACCGAAACCGGCGGTATCCTGATTTCGCCGCTGCCGGGCGCGATTGATCTCAAGCCTGGCTCCGCCACTGTTCCGTTCTTCGGTGTGAAGCCGGCGCTGGTGGACAATGATGGCAAGATTCTGGAGGGCAAGACCGAGGGTAACCTGGTTATCCTGGACAGCTGGCCGGGCCAGATGCGCACCATCTTTGGCGATCATGAGCGTTTCAAACAGACCTACTTCAGTACTTACAAAGGTATGTACTTCACCGGTGACGGCGCCCGTCGCGATGAAGATGGCTACTACTGGATCACCGGCCGCGTGGACGACGTACTGAACGTGTCCGGTCACCGCCTGGGTACGGCTGAGGTAGAGAGCGCCCTGGTGGCTCACGACAAGGTCGCTGAAGCCGCTGTGGTAGGCTACCCCCATGAGATCAAGGGGCAGGGCATCTATGTCTACGTGACCCTGGTTCACGGCGAGGAGCCCACCGACGAGCTGAAAAAGGAACTGGTCCAGTGGGTGCGTAAGGAAATTGGTCCGATTGCGTCTCCGGATGTGATCCAGTGGGCGCCTGGACTGCCCAAGACCCGTTCTGGCAAGATTATGCGTCGGATTTTGCGTAAGATTGCATCCAACGAGCACGATCAGTTGGGAGACACCTCCACCCTGGCGGACCCGGGTGTGGTGGATGACCTGATCAGCGGTCGTGCCAACAAGTAAGGCCTGCTTGTTATCAGGCTGTGTACCTGTGAGGAAACTGTTGAATGACACAAACCATTATCGTCGCCGATGATCACCCGCTGTTTCGGGCAGCTTTGAAACAGGCGGTCAGTCAGGCGGTACCTGATGCCAGAACAGTGGAAGTGGACAGCATCAAGGCGCTGCAGGCGGCGGTGGAGTCGCATCCGGATGCGGATCTGGTGTTGCTGGATCTGAATATGCCGGGCGCCCATGGTTTCTCGGGGCTCGTGTTCATGCGCGGGCAGTATCCCGGGTTGCCCGTGGTGGTTGTGTCAGGATCGGAGGAAATGCAGGTGATGCGCCGTTCGATCGACTACGGGGCGTCTGGCTTCATTCCGAAGTCCGCGCCCTTGCCGACCATCACCGAGGCGATTCAGGCGGTCCTGGAAGGGGATGTCTGGCTGCCGGAGGGAGTGGCGGACAAGATCGAGCGGATGCATTCGGACATGACGGATTTTTCCGAAAAGCTGGCGTCGCTGACGCCGCAGCAGTTCCGGGTGCTGGGTATGCTGGCCGAGGGGCTCCTGAACAAACAGATCGCCTATGATCTGGACGTGTCGGAGGCCACCATCAAGGCGCATATCACGGCGGTGTTCCGGAAGCTGGGAGTTCGCAACCGGACCCAGGCGGTGATTGCGATCCAGCAGATGGAGATTGACCCTTCGGATACGTCATTGTCTGGTAGCTGATTGGCCTGAAGGTTTCGTCGGATTACGCCTTCGGCTAATCCGACCTACGTTTGCGGGCCTGCTTCTCTTGTAGGTCGGATTAGGCAAAGCCGTAATCCGACAACCCAGCCAGCGTTAACCCTCCAGGCTCACTTACTGGCATATCCCAGTTTCTTATCCACCAGATTGAACAGCTCCTCACCCTGGTGCCACCGGTCCAGGTTCTCCAGGAACTGGTCGGTCAACGCCCGTTTCCAGCCGATGAAATCCCCGGACATATGGGGGGTCATGATGACGTTTTCCATGCTCCAGAGAGGGTGATCCTCCGGCAGGGGCTCTTCTTCAAACACGTCAAGGGCTGCGCCGGCGATGTCGCCGTTTTTCAGGGCGGCAATCAGGTCGTCGGTCTTGACCACCGGGCCGCGGCCGATGTTGATCAGGCGGGCGGTTTTGCGCATGGACTTGAAGGCTTTCTCATTGAACAGACCTTCGGTCTGCGGTGTCAGCGGCGCGGCGATGACCACAAAGTCCGCGAGGCCAAGCTGCTCGGTCAGGTCGTCATTGCCATGGACTGCAATAAAGTCAGGGTCGTCATGGCGGGGCTTGCGGGCGATGCCGTGGGGTTTCAGACCCGCAGCCCTGCACAGGCGGGCGATCTGGCCGCCAATGGAGCCAGCGCCAACGATGAGAACCTGTTTGCCTTCGGCTCTCTCCGTTTCCCTGTGCTGCCATTTGTGGTCCGCCTGCAGGCGCAGTGAATGGGGAAAGTCCTTGGCGAACATCAGAATTGTGCACAGCACGTATTCGGCAATGGTGCGATCAAAGATACCCCGCGCGTTGGTAACAATCACATCGCCATCGATCAGGTCAGGGAACATCAGCGCATCAACGCCGGCACTGGTGGCGTGAATCCACTTCAGTTTGTCCGCGGAAGGCCATGCAGCAGCCAGTGCTTCGGTACGGAAGTCCGTCACCATCATCACCTCGGTGCCCGGCAGGGTGTCCCTGAGGGTGGGCTCATCCGAGGCAAAACGAACCTCTGCCCGTGCGCGTAACGCATCCATGCCAGGTGGCTCATTTTCTCCGGGTGCTGTCAGAACGGTCACAACCGGTTTGCTGTGTCGGGTCATCTGTCCTCCGCCAATGAAGTTTGTCCGCGTCCGGTCGCGGTGATCGACAGTCCGGATGTCTGCCTGACAGTCTGGTATCTGAGCGTGAAGTGGTCAAATGTCTTGTACGCCCCCTGTTTACTGACTAACCTGCAGGGGTAGCTATTATTTTGCCCCGTTTCAGGAGGTGTTTATGGCAGAAGCCGCCAATAAAGAGACCGGCCAGACCAAACCGCGTAAAGTGAAATACCGGAAGAACAAGGCCAGTTGGAACCCGGCGATGCAGGCGGTTCCGGTGCCGGGCATTCGTCGCATGGTGAATATGGCGGCCACCATGAAGGATGTCATTCATCTTTCCATCGGTCAGCCGGATTTGCCGACACCCAAGCACGTCATTGATGCCTACATCGATGCGCTCAATGCCGGGCAGACGGGTTACACCATGGATGCGGGCCTGCCCGAGTTGCTGGTCGCTCTGCGGGACTATTATGGCGCCCGTTATGATCGCAAGCTGACCCGGGACAATATCCTGATTACCAGCGGGGCCACCGAGGCCATGTACCTGGCGATTTCGGCAACTTCCGCGCCCGGGCGGCAGTTCATCGTGACAGACCCCTCCTTCCTGCTGTACGCGCCCCTGATCCGCATGAATGGTGGAGAGGTCAAGTTTGTACCCACCCGCGCCGACAACGATCACCAACTGGACCCGGATGAAGTGATCCGCGCCATGGGGCCCCGTACTTTTGCGCTGATCCTGAACAACCCCAATAACCCGACAGGGGCGGTCTACCCGCGCAGTACCGTTGAGACCATCCTTGAAGAATGTGCCTACCGTGGTATCCAGGTGTACGCGGATGAGGTCTACGACCATCTCATTTTTGATGATGACGACTTCGCCAGCGTGCTGAACTGTTCGATGGACCTGGACAACATCATGTGCATCAGCAGTTTCTCGAAAACCTACAGCATGGCCGGGTTGCGGGTAGGCTGGGTGATTTCGAGCCAGGCAGCGATCAAGTCGCTCCGGCGGCTTCACATGTTCACGACTTCGGTTGCCAACACGCCTTCCCAGTTTGCCGGCGTGGCGGCCCTTACTGGCGACCAGCAGTGCGTCAGGAACATGGTGGACATCTACCGCGAACGCCGCGACAAGGTCGTGGAGCTGATAGACCAGACACCCTACCTGACCGGTTACAAACCCGGCGGGGCCTTCTTTGCCTTCCCGGATCTTCCGCCCCATGTGGACGGCTCTGACCTGGCGCTGCGCATGCTCAAGGAAACCGGTGTTTGCCTGGTGCCCGGTGATGCGTTTGGTGAGGGCTGCACCAATGCCGTTCGTATCAGTTTCTCCACAACCTGTGAGAAGCTGGACGAAGCGTTTGACCGGATCATCCCCTGGATGGCCAAACAGCAGTTCTGACGACCATGTCGGCCCTGGACTCGGTGCTTGTTCAATGCCCCTACTGTTGGGAGACGCTGGAACTCAGCGTCGACCCTTCGGTGGCGGATCAGGAATATGTGGAAGATTGCCAGGTGTGCTGCCAGCCCATCGTGGTCCATGTGGTCCTCGACGAAAACCTGACACCCACGGTGGATGTCCGGGCCGAGAACGAATAGCGCCTCCTGGCGTGCCCGCCTTTTCCTGAAGGATCGTTAATCTGGCCAGCTTGCCCAGGCAGCCCGGTTCGCGCAGGATATGGCGATCTTTAAAGGAGAGTCCCCGATGTTCCCAACAACGTCCCGACTGTTATCGGTATTTGTTCTGGTTTCCCTGGCGTTACTCGGCGGCTGCGCCAGCCTGTCTCCCTATTCCATTTCCGAGGCAACGCTGGAGCGGCACCTTCAGGATACCGTGAGCGATTTCGATCGCCAGCAGTTGCAGAGTGGTTCGCCACTCAGCCTCAACCTGAGCAACGCGGATATCACCCTCGGGCCGGATGGCCGTGATGTGGCGGTGATTGATTTGCGTGGCCAGGTGGCCCTGAATGCCCTGATGGCAAAGCTGCCTGTGGATATTGCCCTGAAAGTCGAGGGGGCACCGGTGTACGACAGTGAGGAAAAGGCGATCTATATCAGGCGCCTGCAGCTACTGGAAAGCAGCATCGATTCGCCGTTTTTCAAGGGGGATCTCAAGCCGGTGACGGACACCGTTATGCGTGCCGTGGCACAGATGCTGGAAACCATGCCGGTGTACCGCCTGGATGAAGCGGACTTCACCCAGCGGATGTTTGGCATGGTTCCCATGGACGTGAGGGTGGCGCCCGGACGGCTTGAATTTATTATGGCCGAGTAAGTTTCTCCAGGCGCTCGCGCACGGCCTGGCCGATCTCCTGGGTACCTCGCCGGCTTCCGGCGTTCTCCGCAAGGTCCGCAGCAACGGCGTCGAATAGCTCCCGCCCGGCGGTAGCCACCGCTGGGTCTTTCCGCCCCAGCCACTCCAGCATCCGTGCGGTGGTAAACAACATGGCGGTCGGGTCGGCGAGCCCCTGGCCGGCGATGTCTGGCGCGCTGCCGTGAGTGGGCTCGAACATGGAGGGCATGCCGGAATCGTCCGGATTCAGGTTACAGGAAGGTGCCACGCCCATGCCGCCGGAGAGCACAGCCGCAAGGTCGGTGAGAATGTCACCCTGCAGGTTGCTGGCGACAACCACATCAAAGGCCCACGGAGCCTGAACAAACTTCATGCAGGCGGCATCCACCAACTCATGGTGGGTGGCCACATCCGGGTATTGTTTCGCCATCTCCTCAAAGGCTTCGGTATACATATCCCCCCAATAACGTAGTGCATTACGTTTGGTCACGATGCATACCTGGCTCTCGCAGGTCTTGCCATCCAGCGTGCGGAACTGGCGGGTTCTACCTTCTTCGGCACGGACGGCCGCCCGCAGGCGGGCCTGTTCGAAGCCATAGCGAATAATACGGTCGGTTGCCCGGCGGGTGAACACTTCCATCTGGGTTGCCACTTCGTCGGGTGAACCTTTGCGAAGTCTTCCGCCCTGGCTGACATACTCGCCCTCGCTGTTCTCGCGGATAACCAGCATGTCGATGTCTTTGGCGCGCTCGTCGGCAAGGTACTGACGGGCGCCGGGAAGCAGCCGGGCCGGTCGTTCGCAGACCCACTGGTCAAACCCCTTGCGCATATCCAGCAGGGGCGCCAGGGAGATGCTGTCTGGCAGCAGGTAGCGGTCAGGATCGTCAACCGGGCCGGGGTCGCCCAGGGCGCCCAGGAGAATGGCATCGTAATGCTTCAGCTGATCCAGCGCATCCGCAGGCATGGACTCGCCGTTTTCCTCGTGCCAGGCATGGGAGGGCCAGGGGAAGCGTGTCCACTCCATTGGAAGGTTGTGTCGTTTGCGCAGTGCCTCCAGGCAGTGTACAGCCTCGGCAACCACTTCAGGGCCGATGCCGTCACCGGGGGTTACAGCAATACGGGTTTTCTGGGC
The DNA here is from genome assembly GCF_029207565.1 of Marinobacter iranensis. GTDB lineage: Bacteria > Pseudomonadota > Gammaproteobacteria > Pseudomonadales > Oleiphilaceae > Marinobacter > Marinobacter iranensis. The sequence goes on from NZ_JANCMW010000012.1 coordinate 143,151, forward strand.
CATTCCGGGTACTCCTTCCTGTTGCCGCGATCGTAGAGTCAGCTGTGTGATTCAGTGTAGTCATGTGGCACTGGGATTCCACACGATTTAACAGAGGGTTAGTTTTACCAGTTATGGATTGCTGGTTATAGTGCAGTCAGAAACCGGGATTTGAGGTCCTTGCTGAGCCATACTTCCCGGACTATCCATTCCAATTGAGGGTTTGCCTTGTTCTATCGCCTGATTACCATCGTTGGCGGACTGATTTTCGTCGTTATCCTGTTCTCCCTGATCTGGTTCTTCTGCAAACAGTTCCTGCTTCGCCACGGTGTGAAGGAGCAGGTATCCGACCGCGCCACGGTACTGGCCACCTGGACGTTTGCCGGTGTGAGTGTGGGGCTGGTGTTTGCGGTGCTGGGCGCCTTTATCCTTGGCCCCTGGGCCTTTTACCGTACATTGCGGGGCCATGACGCACCGGTCTCTGACGGTGCGGCCATCTGGTGGGGGTTCGGTATCGTTGCTGCATCACTGGGTATCACGGCGGCTGGCTTCTTCGGTTTCCTCAAGCTGTTAGGCGCGTATTAGTCAGACAATGCTGTTCAGTTGCTCCCGGAACCAGATCAGCGCCGGCTCCCTTTCATAGGCCTTGTGCCAATATAAATGCACATCGATAGCGGGCAGGTCCGCAGGGGCCGTATGGATATCGATATCGGCCCGCTCGGCAATCATGCGGGCGTAGTTCTCCGGCATGGTCAATAACAGGTCGGTTCCTTCCGCCACCCGACAAGCGGCGTAATAATGCTGGCACCGCAGCCGGATGTTTCGCTGCACACCGAACCGCGACAACTCAAAATCCTCAATGCCTGGCCCCTCGGAGCGGGACGACACCAGAACGTGCTTCGCCTCAAGGTACTTGTCCATGGTCAGCCCACTGCCGATTAATGGGTGCCCCTTTCTCGCCAGCACCACCAGCCGGTCCCGCCGTAGCAACTCATGGGCGGTCTGGTTGCTGACCGGCAACAGCACATCCACCGCAAAATCCAGCTTGCCGGCCGCCAGTTGGGTCTCCATATCCCGCCTGGGTACCCTCTGGCTGGTGATTTCCAGCTCCGGGTAGCTTTCCAACCGCCCCATCAGTTTGGGCAAAAAGGTGGACTCCAGAATATCCCGCAGCGCCAGCGAGTAGGTTTTGCGCTGGTTGGCGGGGTCGAAGGCATGGAACTGGTTAACCGCACTCTGTACCTGGGTCAGGCCCGGGCGCATGGATTCCAGGAAGCGGCGGGCCAGGGGCGTTGGCACCATCTGGTTACCCTGCCGGCTGAACAGTGGGTCGTCAAAATGTTCCCGCAACCGTGACAGGGAATGGCTGACCGCGGGCTGGGTCAGGTGCAGGGCCTTGGCCGCGCGGGTCAGGCTGCCTTCCCGGTAGATAGTGTCGAATACGTGCAGCAGGTTCAGGTCCAGCCGGTTGAGTGCCATTGGCGCCTCCTGTTGGTGAATAAGAAATTCTTATAATAGATGATAAGAATAATTCAGTCGCGTAATAGTATAGGGAAATCTAGACTGGCCGATATCGGTCAAACCACGAGGATACGGCGATGGATTTCAATATTTCCGAGAGAGGCCAGGACTATCTCAAGCGCGTCAAAACCTTCATGAAGGAAGAAATCTTCCCCATCGAAGAGCAGTACCACAAGGAACTGATGGCGCAGGAAAACCGCTGGGTTGTGCTGCCCATCATCAAGGAACTGAAGGAAAAGGCCAAAGCTCAGGGCCTGTGGAACATGTTCTTCCCGGACGAAAAACACGGGTGTGGTCTGCTGAACTCCGATTACGCGCTGATTGCCGAAGAAACTGGCCGCAGCTTTATTGCCCCGGAAATCTTCAACTGCAACGCGCCGGACACCGGCAATATGGAAGTGCTGATCCACTACGGTTCCGAGGAACAGAAAGCCGAATGGCTGCCCCGCCTGCAAAGCGGCGAAGTACGCTCCGCTTTCTGCATGACGGAGCCGGCTGTCGCCTCGTCAGACGCCACCAACATGGAAGCGACTGCCGTTGTAGACGGCGACGAAGTGGTCCTCAACGGCCGCAAGTGGTGGAGCACCGGTGTGGGCCATCCGGACTGCAAGGTCGCCATCTTCATGGGCCTGACCGACCCGGACGCCCACAAACACCGCCGCCACTCCATGGTGCTGGTACCCCTGGACACCCCGGGCGTCAAAATCGAGCGCATGCTGCCGGTATTCGGCGCCTACGACGAGCCCTACGGCCACGGTGTTGTCTCTTTCGAGAACGTGCGCCTGCCCAAGAGCGCCTTCATCGCCGGCCCGGGCCGCGGTTTCGAGATCGCACAGGGCCGTCTCGGGCCTGGCCGCGTACACCATTGCATGCGGGCCATCGGTGCGGCGGAACGCACCCTGGAACTGTTGATCAAACGCGCCACCAGCCGCGAGGCGTTCGGTCGCCCCATCGCTAAACTGGGCGGTAACCCGGACATCATCGCCAATGCCCGCATGTCGATTGAGCAGGCGCGGTTGCTGACGTTGAAATGTGCCTGGGCGTTGGATACCAAGGGTATCTCTGGTGCCTTGCAGGAAGTCTCGATGATCAAGGCGGTGATTCCGAAGATGCTTCAGCAGATTGTGGACGAGGCGATTCAGATCCACGGTGGTGCCGGTGTCAGCGATGACGACTTCCCGCTGACCCAGCTGTTCGCCTATGCTCGGGTTCTGCGCCTGGCCGATGGCCCCGACGAGGTTCATCGTGCAATGGTTGCCCGGTTGGAGCTGGCCAAGTATCGGAGCTGAGGTGCTTGTACCATGGTCCTCTGATTGGGTGCATGGAGCCGGCGGGAGGATGTTTCAGAAACACGCTCCTTCGGCACATCCATGTGACGCTTGGACTCCGCCATCCATGGCTCCGTACAGTTTCTGAAACATCCTCCCGCCGTCTCCTGCGGACTTTCGGAGTAGGCCTGTGAGGGAAAGCCAGGTAATTGATGAGCCTTCTGGAAGAATGGATCGGCTAACTGAAAGTTTCGGGAGTCGGCGACGGGGACATCCTTCTGAAACCCTGCGGAGCCATGGATGGCGGAGCGGAGCGTACAGGGACGTATTCACAGCGTGTTTCAGAAGGATGTCCTCGTCGACGGCTCATGCACCGAATTCAAAATCACGAAAACACAGCGGAAAATAACGATGACACAGCGAGTATTTATAACCGGCGGGGCAAGTGGCCTGGGCCGGGCGATTGCCTTGAGGTATGCCAAGAAGGGCGCCAGGGTCTGCATTGGGGACATTAACCCGGAACAGGGTGTTGCCGTAGAGCAGGAGATCAATAACGCCGGTGGCGAAGGGTACTTCGTTGAGTGCGATGTGCGTCGGCTGACGGATCTGGAGAAGATCTGTGCGGATCTGACCGGCAAATGGGGTGGGGTAGACGTTGTGGTCAACAACGCTGGCGTTGCCTCCGCAGGTTCCATCGAAGACACCACCATGGCCGATTGGGAATGGATCATGGACATCAACGTGCTGGGTGTTGTTCGGGGCTGTAAGGCCTTTACTCCGCAGTTCAAGAAGCAGGGCAGCGGTGCGTTTGTGAACATCGCCTCCATGGCCGGGCTGATGCTTGCGCCGCTGATGGACAGCTACAATGTATCCAAGGCCGGTGTGATTGCACTCTCGGAAACCCTGAGCCAGGAACTGAGAGACTCCGGTATACACGTCAGCTGCGTGTGCCCGGCGTTTTTCCAGACCAACCTGACCAGCAGCATGCGGTCGGATATTCCCGGCATTCAGCAGAACGTGAACAAGCTGATGAAGCGCTCCACCATCACCGCCGAAAACGTGGCCGACGATATTGTCCGCTCGGTGGAGAAGGGCGATTTCTGGGTGCTTCCCCACGCCAGGGAGCGCCGTATGTGGGTGCTCAAGCGCCATGCGCCCAGGGCGTTTGACTGGCTGATGCACCAGGAAAGCAAGCGCTGGATGAAGAAAATGGGCGGTAAGGCTTAAGTCACCGTTTAACACAGAATCAGGAAGTAAGGGGGCAGGTCTTTCCAGAACCCTGCGGAGCCATGGATGGCGGAGCGGAGCGTACAGGGACGTATTTACAGCGTGTTCTGGAAAGACCTGCTCCCTTGCTGACGTCTGGATAGTAAAGGAGAGCTGAATGACCCAGATCGACCAGGCTGTTGATATCCGCGAAGGCGAAGAGCTGGATGTCGCGGCTGTTGACCGCTTCATGAAGCAGGCCATTCCGGACCTGGAAGGCCAGCCGGATATCAAGCAGTACCCCGGTGGTGCTTCCAACCTGACGTACCAGGTGGATTACGACGACCGTTCCTACGTGTTGCGTCGCCCGCCGTTCGGCCATATCGCCAAGTCCGCCCACGACATGCTGCGGGAAGCAAAGGTGATGCGGGCACTCAAGCCCGAGTTTCCCTACGTCCCCAACATCGTCGCCATCTGTGACGATCATGACGTACTGGGCTGCGATTTCTACGTGATGGAGCGACTCAAAGGCATCATCTTGCGTCAGGATTTCCCCAAGGACTTTGAGCTCAGCGAGGCGGATACCCGCAAACTGTGCCTGAACGTCATCGACAAGCTGGTGGATCTTCACAATGTCGACGCCAAGGCCACCGGTCTGGACAAGCTGGGCAAGGGCGCGGGTTATGTGCAGCGCCAGATTGGCGGCTGGAGTGACCGTTTCCGCAAGGCCAAAACCGATGACGTGGGCGATTTCGAAACCGTTATGGGCTGGCTGAACGACAAGATGCCTGACGATATTGCGCAGGTCGTTATTCACAACGACTACCGTTTCGATAACGTAGTTCTGAACCCGGACAACCCGTTTGAGGTTGTAGGTGTGCTGGACTGGGAAATGGCCACCATTGGTGACCCGCTGATGGACCTGGGCAACAGCCTGGCGTATTGGATCGAGGCAGACGATGAAGGCCCGTTCCAGATGTTGCGCCGGCAACCGACCCACCGCCCGGGCATGCTGACCCGCAAGGAAGTGGTCGCTTACTACGCCGAGAAATCCGGCCTGAAAATCGACAACTTCGACTTCTACGAAATCTATGGCCTGTTCCGGCTGGCGGTGATTGTTCAGCAGATCTATTACCGCTACTACCATGGCCAGACCAAGGACAAGCGTTTTGCTTCGTTTGGGCATGCCGCCAACTACCTGGAAAAGCGCTGCCAGCGACTGATTGAGGCGAGTGACCTGTAATGGCAACGATCTATCTGATTCGCCACGGGCAGGCCAGTTTCGGCAAGGAGAACTACGACCAGCTCTCGCCCCGTGGCTGGGAGCAGGGCCGTGTGCTGGGCCACTGGTTTGCCGGCAAAATAAAGCCCAGCGCCGTGTTCGGCGGCAATATGGAGCGCCATCGGGAAACTGTTGAAGCGATTGCCAGTGGTTACGGCGACACCCTACCGGATATGCAGGCCGTTGAGGGTTTCAACGAGTTTGACCATACCCAGTTGGTGGAATGTCTGCGCCCGGAATGGGCGGACCGTGAGCGTATGGCGCGGGACCTGGCTTCATTCCCCAAGCCCGCCCGAGCCTTTCAGCAGGTATTCGAGGAAGCCATGGTCCGCTGGGTCGGTGGCGAGCACGATGACGAATACGCCGAGTCGTGGGGCGATTTCCGCAACCGGGTGATCACATCCCTGGAGCGGCTGATCGAATACGCAGATGGCGGCGATACCCTGGTGTCCACTTCCGGCGGCCCCATTGCAGTTATGGCGCAACATCTGCTGCAGCTGAGTGATCGCAAAACACTGGACATGAATTCCGTCATTGCCAACACCAGCGTCACCCGCATCCTGCATTCAGGGGGCCGTCGCAGCCTCGCGGTGTTCAACAACTACAGTCACCTGGAAGCCGAAGACGCCTCCCTGGTGACCTTCCGATAACGAATTGAGGTGAAGAATGAGTAAACAAGACCTGTTTGACCTGAACGGCAAAGTAGCCCTGATTACCGGCGCCAGCCGTGGTATTGGTGAGAGCATTGCCCGTACCCTGGCCAACTACGGCGCCCACGTGATTGTCAGCAGCCGTAAGATCGATGGCTGTGAGGCCGTGGCCAGCAGCATTCGTGAAGCCGGCGGCAGCGCCGAGGCCTATGCCTGCCACATTGGTGAGATGGACCAGATTGAAGACATCTGGCGGCACATCGAATCTAAGCACGGCAAGCTGGATATCCTGGTGAACAACGCGGCAGCCAACCCCTATTTTGGCCCCATCGAAGACACAGACCTGGGCGCCTACCACAAGACCGTGGATGTGAACATTCGCGGCTATTTCTTCATGTGTGCACGGGGTGCGCAAATCATGAAGAAGAATGGTGGTGGTTCCATCATCAACGTCGCGTCGGTGAATGGTGTTAATCCGGGCCACTTCCAGGGCATCTACTCGGTGACCAAGGCGGCGGTGATCTCCATGACCAAATCCTTCGCCATGGAACTGGGGCAGCAGAAGGTGAGGGTGAATGCGTTGTTGCCGGGGCTGACTGATACCAAATTCGCCAGCGCCCTGACCAGCAACGAAGCCATCAAGAAGCAGGCCATGGCCCATATCCCCATGAAGCGGGTGGCAGACCCCGACGAAATGGCCGGCACAGTGCTTTACCTGGCTTCCGGTGCCTCCAGCTACACCACGGGCACCTGCATCAATGTGGATGGCGGCTACCTGACCATCTGAGCCGGGATTCCTGCTCGGAGGTAGCCAAACTGATCCATAAGGGATGAATAACGTATAACACGTCAGAATCAGGTGAAAGCGTTGATTCTTTGCATCTTTGAAAAAACTTGCCCCGGTTGAACCGGGGCTTTTTTTTGGGCAAGTGTCAGCCGGGCGATCAATTTTCCCGTGTTTCGATATTGCCCTCCTCATCAGAGATGACTATCTCAACACGGCGGTTTTGTTGTCGCCCGCCGGAGCTGTCGTTGCTGGCAACAGGGAACTGCTCACCGAACCCTTTTGTCTCCACGCGGCTTCTGCTGATGCCCATGTCTACCAGCGTATCGCGAACGGTTTGCGCCCGGCGTTCGGAAAGGCCCTGATTGTAAGAGGCCTCGCCGGTGCTGTCGGTGTAGCCTTCGACGCGTACCCGCCGGTTTTCATACTCATTCATGAACTCAGCCAGGCGTCTGACCGTTGACTCTCCGGAAGACTTCAGTTCTGCTCGATTCAGGTCGAACAGCACATCTCCGAGCGTCAATACCATTCCGCGATCGGTTTGCTCGGCCTGCATTGCCTCCATTTGCAGGCGAAGCTCTTTCGCTTCGCGCCTGGCCTGTTGTGCTTCATTGGCGCGCATCTGCAACTCCAACTCCTTGCGACGCTCTTCGGCGGAATCGATCTGCTGCTGCAGTTCGGCGTGTTTGCCTTGCTCGCCGGCGATTTGCGCATGCCGGTTGGCCAGGTAGGCTGCATGCTCAATCCTGACGATTTCAGCGCCCTCATCCAGCAGATTCTCCGCTCGTGTAAGTTCCTCCCTTGCGTCGCTCAGTTGGCGATCTCCGCTGCGGACAACGTCAGGGTCATTCTTGATTTCATCATAGGCAGCTCTGGCCTCGTCGACTTTCGCGTTGTCCTGAGGTGTACTGGCGCATCCGGCCATGAGTACGGAAAAGCTGACAGCAATGCCCAATGTCATGTTGCGCTTGTTCATAACGATCTCCTGTTTCCGTAGAGGCCTTACTGGCGCTGATCAACTTGCTGGCGAAGAGATTCAATGCTGTTATTGATCTCCTCCACCGCCTGTTTCGCCTTCGCGGTATCTGCCCTGGCACCTGCCAGTTGAGCATCAACCGATGCCTTCTCCAACTGTCTGCGTGCTTCGAGGTATTGTTCCTGCTCGATCAATTCCCTGGCGTCTGCAATCCGGTTTTGGGCCTCGTTCAGAAGTACAGGCTCGAATTCTCTGGCACCTGAGGACACGGCCTTTTCGACGGCAGATTCGGCTGATTGGAGCTTGCCGTCAGGGCGCTCGACGGAACTGGCGCAGCCACCGGCGAGAACAGCGATGCTGATGACGCCTGCAGCACCTAACATCGACGTATGCTTGTTCATGCATTTTCTCCTTCCACGAAAGAACGGGACCGATCATGTCCTGTTCGTATACTGGTTATGCTCACGGCTATGGAGGTTAGCAGGAGGATGCCGCAGCCCACATGAAGATCTGGAAAGGAATGGCACAACAGAGCGACGACAGGAGTGAGCAGCACTGGGCTGAAATCGGAGTGGACGATGGCAGCCCTGGCCGTAAGTCCTACTGATTGCTCCTGCGCCGTTTACGAAGCGGGCACGGCGAGTTTTGATCAGTGGGGTGAAAAAATTGTAACCGCCGAGGCGCAAAGCTACAGGCGTTTTATTGCGCCTCAGCGTATTTTGGTGCCGCTGGATTGTGCCTGGGAAAGGGTGGTTCCTGTCGGTGGCCGATAGTGAAGAGAGTAGATAATTCGATCCAGCACAGCCTGACCATTCCACGCCGGGTCGTTATTCACCATGCCGACAATGGCCCAGGTGGTATCGGTGTCATCGCGGGTGTAGCCGGCAATGGAGCGTACGTTCTCAAGGTAGCCGGTCTTGATGCGCCCTTTGCCATCCAGCCCGGAATTCTGTAGCCGTCTGGCCATGGTGCCGTCCATTGCAATCAATGGCATGGACGCCATCAGGTCCGAGGAGAAGGGACTGTTCCAGGCATGCTGGAGAATCTGGGCACCCTGGCGGGCAGTAATACGCCCGTCGCGGGTCAGGCCGGCCCCATTTTCAATAACCATGCCGGCAGTGTTAACACCCTTGTTCTGGAGCCACTCGTAGATCACCCGGATACCGGCGATGCGGTCATCCTCGTCGTCTTCCAAGCGGTGCTCGGCGCCAATGGTCAGCAGCAACTGGCGGGCCATCACATTGCTGCTCCACTTGTTGATGTCCCGGACCATGGTCACCAGATCCGGAGAGGTGGTTCTCAGCAACAGTCGGGCGTCGTCCGGTGTGTTGGCCAGCAGGCTCTTGCCGGTAACCTCGATGCCCATATCTGAAAGCAGCGACCGAATCAGCGACGCCGTATACTGTTCGTGGGGCAGAAGTGACAGGTAGGCCGTGGTTCGGCAGCCCTGGGGCAGTTCGCCAGTCACACGCACGGTGACCCGGTGATCCTCATGGAAAAACGGTTCCCAGGTAAAGCGCCTGCGTGCCGGACAGGGCCCCTCAGCGGTGGCCGTCACCCGGTTGTCAATAACCACGTCGTTCAGCGACGGCGCGCTCCAGGCTTGGGTTCCGCGCTCGTCCGCACGCACCTGAAAGTGTACCAGGTTCAGGTTGGTCAGGTACGGCGACGGCTTTACCAGGAACGGGGCATGAGGGTTGTCGCCGTTGTCGTCAAAAGTTGGCAGGCCGTTGGTCAGGCTGAACACGTCCCCGTCCAGTACCAGATTGCCATTGATAGCGCTGATGCCCATGCCGCGCAGTTCATTCAGGGTGCTCCAGAGCCGCTCAATGGTCAGCTTCGGATCTCCGCCCATATCGACGTAGAAGTTGCCATTGAGGGTGTCGCCAACAAGCTCGCCGTCGGTGTAGAAGTTGGTATTCCAGTGATAGGTAGGCCCCAGGATCTCCAGCGCGGCGTAGGTGGTGATCAGTTTGATAATGGAGCCCGGGCTCATCAAGGCATCGGCGTTTATGTATTGCTCGATGCCCGGTCCGTTCAGGGGGATGGCCGCCATGCTCAGCGCATGCTCATCGTTCAGGGATTCGGTGGCGTAATCCCGCACCTGGTTGCTCCAGGTTTTATTGGATGTGCCCGTTATACCGTGATCATTCCCAGGCTCGGAAGAGAATGCGCAGGCAGACCCGAAAGACAGGGCTGCGGTCACGGTGGCAACCAGCACACGTCGCGCCATTCGACCATGCCGGCGGATAGTTCCCTTGGAGGATGTGTTCAGGTGGCTTCGTGCCGTTAGCAACATGGTGCAGCGCTCATCAAATACAAGTGCATTAACAATAGCCCATATTTCGGGCTCATACTATGTGAAAAGCCTCTACATGACGTTAAAAAATGCCAGTAGGGTCGTTGTTTATATTGCGTTTTTGTTAAGGGATGTAAGCTCTCATACTAATCAACAGGTTAGCTTTTGCACAACCTTAGGCGTTACGATCAGTACACGGCACGGAACCCGAACACCCACTGGTTCGTAACCAGAACAGGTCGTGAATACACGTACCGGAGGCAGCATGGCAACTGAGCTCACCCGAAGAAAATTCCTGATGGCATTGGCGGCTACCGGTCTTTCACTGCGCCTCCCATCACTGATGGCTGCCTCTACTGGGGAAACGATAACGCGGACCATCCCTTCCTCCGGCGAAACGCTGCCGGCGATTGGTATGGGAACCTGGCGCACCTTCAATGTGGGTGGCGACCAGTACCTGATTGACCAGCGCACCGATGTGCTGAAGACCTTTTTCGACCTGGGCGGCACCCTGGTGGATTCATCGCCCATGTATGGTTCCGCAGCCGAGGTGATGGGTGAAGCGCTGGACACGCTGAATGCCCGTGACAAACTGTTCTCCGCCACCAAGATATGGACCGGAGATGGCGACGCTACCCGGGAGCAGGACCGGGCCTCGCGCAGAAAGTGGGGCATTGAGCGCTTTGACCTGCAACAGGTTCACAATCTGGTCGCCTGGCAGGCACACCTGGAGACGTTGCAGCAAATGAAGGCCAACGGCGAAGTGCGCTATGTTGGTATCACTACCTCCCATGGTCGCAGGCACGGGGATTTCGAGCGGATTATGGAAGCCGAACCGCTGGATTTCGTTCAGTTGACCTATAACGTACTGGACCGGGAAGCAGAGGAGAGATTGTTGCCGCTGGCAAGGGAGCGCGGTATCGCTGTTATTGTAAACCGGCCGTTCCAGGGCGGTAGCCTGTTCCAGCGCTTTCAGTCCGAGCCCCTGCCATCCTGGGCCGGCGAGGCAGGCTGTGGCAACTGGGCGGAGTTTTTCCTGAAGTTCATCCTGTCCCATCCGGCGGTAACCTGTGCCATTCCAGCCACAACCAAGGTGGAACATATGAAGGAGAACATGGGCGCAATGGTTGGCCCGCTACCGGATGAGCAACAACGCTCCCAAATGGCCGACTACGTCGCCGGGCTGTGATGGACTCCAACTGGCTCAGCTACTCCCTGTCGGACTTCCTGATGTTCGGCCCCGAGGTATTTCTGCGTCTCTTTGTCCGCATCAACCAGGATATCTGGCCCTGGCAGGGCATTGCCGTGATCATGGTGGTGGCCATCGGAGCCCTGCTGGTACGTGGGGATATCCTGGCAAGGCGGGGAATCCTGCTGCTGATGGCCGCTGCCTGGCTTTGGAGCGGGGCCGGCTTCCTGATGGAGTACTACGGGCCAGTGAATTTACCGGCCACCTGGTTCGGCTGGGCCTTTGTGCTTCAGGGGGCGTTGCTGACCGTGGTTGCTCTGGTCTGGCGTTGGGATACGGTGGCTGAACAGTCAGCCATGGCACGCTGGTCATCCGGGATTGGCTGGGTGGTGATTATGGGGCTGTCGCCACTGCTGACGGTTGCGCAATCAGGAAACTGGCACTCCGTGGCTCTGTTTGCGGTCACACCCCACGTGACCGCGTTGGGGGCAGTACCCTGCATGCTGGTGTTGCCCAGGCGGATACGCTGGCTGTTTCTGCTGCTACCGTTGGTATGGGGTCTGTTCAGCGTGGCAACGCTCTGGACGCTCGGCACCAGGGTGCTGGTTGTCATCCCGGCCGCCACGCTGGCTCTGGCGGTTCTGGCGTTGCTGTTCAGTCCCAGGCGGGCGCAAAATCGGGGTTAGCGATTCGCTCGCCACGGTCCAGCTTGTCTATCTCCGCGATCTCTTCAGCGCTGAGGGTGATGTTGAGCGCGTCCAGATTGGCCATCTGGTGCTTTGGCCGGGTTGAGGACGGAATCGGTACCACCCCACGGGAAGCCACCCAGGCGATGGCAATCTGCGCCGCCGATGCATTGTGCTGCCGGCCGATACGAGCCAGTGTCTCGTCTTCCATGACCTTGCCCACTGCCAGGGGCATGTAGCCGGTCACGGTAATACCCAGTTTCTGGGCATGCTCCACCACCTCACGATTGGCCAGGAAAGGGTGCACCTCCACCTGATTGGTGAAAATCGGCGTGTCACCGAATATCTCCTTTGCCTGGTCCATCTGGGCGCAGGTGAAGTTGGACAGCCCGATATGGGTTGTCAGTCCTTCACGTTGAGCATCCCTCAACGCCCCCAGATATTCTGCCATGGGTACTTCATCACCCGGTGAAGGCCAGTGGATCAGGGCAAGGTCAACATGGTCTGTTTTAAGGCGGGTCAGGCTGTCATGCAGGCTGTTGATCAGGTCGCTGCGCTTAAGCTGGTCATGCCAGACTTTAGTGGTCAGGAAGATCTCACGACGAGGGATGCCGCTGGAGGTAATGCCATCGCCCACTTCAGCCTCGTTTTCGTAGATCTGGGCTGTATCGATATGGCGGTAGCCGAGGGAAAGGGCGCTTTTGACCGCGTCTCTTGCGTCATTGCCCTTCAGGCGAAAAGTGCCCATACCGATTTCCGGAAGTGTGCTGAATGCCATAGTGTCCTCCTTTGCGAACGCTGTGACTGATATGTGGTGCCCGCCTGCTGGTTCTTCAAGTGGCTGGTGGTTATCATACCGCCCTTCGGAACACCACAAGCGAAAGTTGGTTGAGGTCAAATTATGCTGACAGGGCAATGCCTGTGTGGCGATATCAAACTGGAATACGACGGCCCCCTGGGGCCCATTGCCCTGTGTCACTGCAGCCAGTGTCGCCGTGCCCACGGCAGCGCGTTCTCCGCCAGTGCGCCACTGCAAAAGATCCACACCCGTTTTACGGCGGGTGAAGAGCTGATCCGTGAATACGAGTCCCGCCCGGGAAAGTATCGCGGGTTCTGCCCACGCTGCGGAAGCCAACTCTACAGCCGGGTGGATGCCATTCCTGGTATTTTGCGCCTGCGGGTGGGTGTGATCAATGAACCTCTGGAAAAGGGCCCGGCCTCACACGTTTACGTTGGCTCCAAGTCTGACTGGTATACCATCACCGATGATATCCCGCAGTTTGAGAAAACCGAAAGGGCCAACGACCCGCACTAGCCCACAGACACTATTCCACTGGTACTATCCGGTAAACCTTGCCGTTATCGGCATCCGTCAGCAGCCATAAAGCGCCGTCGGGGCCCATGCGCACATCGCGGATGCGCGCCCCGAGGTCTTCCAGTAGATCCTCTTCCTCTTTCACCTCTTCGTTCTCAATGTTCAGGCGCACCAGCTTTTGCATTTTCAGTGCCCCCACGAACAGGTCACCCCGCCATTCGGGAAACTTATCACCGGTGTAGAAGGCCATGCCGGATGGCGCAATGGACGGATCCCAGTAATGCAGCGGGTCGGTCACGCCCTCCATGGTGGTCTTGTCGGTGATGGGTATCCCTGAATAGTCGATGCCGTAGGTCACGTCTGGCCACCCGTAGTTGTTGCCCGCGCGGATGATGTTGATTTCGTCGCCACCCCTGGGGCCATGTTCGTGGCTCCAGATCTCACCGGTCTCCGGGTGAATCGTCATGCCCTGGATGTTGCGGTTGCCGTAGGTAAAGAAGGTATCGTTCACGGACGGGTCATCGAGAAAGGGATTGCCCGGCGCGGGCTCCCCGTCGACCGTCAGCCGGTGAACACCGCCGGCATCGTCGTCAGTGGCCTGGGCGCGGTCCATCTCGCCCCGGTCGCCCACGGCAATGTACAGGTTGCCCTCGCTGTCAAACTCCATGCGCCCGGCAAAGTGGCGGCTGGTGTCACCACGGGGCAGGGCCTCGAAAATAACCTCAACGTCCGATAGCCGGTTACCGTCCAGTATCGCCCGGGCTACCCGGGTGGTCATGCCCTCACGGCTTTTTTTGTGGGCGTAACTCAGGAACAGGGTGCGGTTGTTTTCGAAATCCGGGTGCAGGATCACGTCCAGCAGGCCACCCTGGCCTGATACCACCAGCTCGGGTACACCGGCAATGGGCTCTTCCTGAAGCTTGCCATTCTCGATGCGGCGCAACCGGCCTTCACGTTCGGTCACCAGTTGGGAGCCGCCAGGGAGGAAGGCCAGGCTCCAGGGATGTTCCAGGCCCTCGGCGACCGTTTCCAGGCGAAAGTCAGTTTTGTCGGAACTGAAGATCTGGCCTGAGGCAAAGCCCGTGGTTGCCACGCCAGCCAGGGCCAGGGACGTCAGGATTCTGCCGATTCGGTTCATGGGATGTTCTCTCCGTTCGGAATATCTGCCAAGGCATATGCTATGGCTGCAGTCTAGCAGTCAGCACGAAGGGAAGGGCGAACAGTATCAGAATATCCCATTACCAAAATGTTAATGAGAACTATTAACATTTGTCGATTTGTGGTGTAGATTGTAGTTACCGGCATCAACGGGAACTATCGTCAATCAATGTAGACAAGGAGGCGTGCAATGACCCCCGAAGAAGAAGCGATCGAAGGACTGAAACTGGCGGCCGGCTCTGGTGTGTTTATTCTGGTACTGGCCAGCATTCTCTTGCTCTGGTAACGGGACCATCACTACTTGCCGTGGCGGCTTAATCCCCACAGGAAGTAAACGCCGCCGACCAGGGCTGCCAGCAAGCCTGCGGGCAGCTGGTTGGGAAAGACTACAATTCGGGACAGGTAATCCGCTACCGCAAGCAGAAGCCCACCCACCAACGCTGCCACAATCAATTGCCGGCCCACGGTCTGCTGCCCCAACACCCTTGCCAGGTGTGGTGCAATCAGCCCAACAAAACTCAGCGGGCCAATCACCACCGTAGCCGAGGCAGTAAGCACCGCTGCCAGCATCAGCAGTAGCAGGCGGGCCCTGACAACCGGTAACCCGAGGGAGGAGGCAGAGGTTTCGCCCAACGGCAGGATGGTCAGCGGCCGTACGATCAGCAACAGCAGGGCACAGATCAGCACGATAAAGCCCATCAGGCCGAAAGCCTCATTTTCGGAGACCAGCCAGGTGGAGCCGTACATCCAGTTCAACAGTTGTGACGCCACGGTGCCGCCGGAGGCCATCACCAATCGCAACCCGGCATCCATAAACACATACAGGGCCAGGCCGCCGAGCAGGAGCTGGTTGCCGGCAAACCGGTGTTTGCGGGCCAGCAGAAGCAGAAGCCCGAGGGCACCGGCGGCCCCAAGGGTGGCTGCGCCCAACTGGCCAAGTCGGCTAACCTCAGTACCCGAGAGCACAAGCAACACCATAACCAACGCGGCCCCACCGCTGATGCCCAGCATTTCCGGGCTGCCCATGGGGTTACCTGTCATCCTCTGAATCAGCGTGCCGGCCAGCCCCAGTGCAACGCCGGCAAGCATCGCCGCCAACATCCGCGGGCCGCGCCAGACCCAGGCCTGGTCCCATTGCGTAACGGAGGTCCAGTTCCAGCCATCCAGCCCCGGAGCCCAGCCCATGGAGACAATCAGGGTGATTGCCAGTAGGGCGGTAACCGCGCCACTCACAAGCAACGGTGACCGGCGATTGGGCATAAAGTCGCCCGGATTGGACGCCTGGCCCGGCATGTGGTGGGTGTTTCTGAAACCTTGCAGGGCCATCAGGATGACCGGGCCGCCGATCAGCGCGGTGGTGGTCCCCGTGGGTACCAGCGAGCCGTCGCCCCAGGTGGATGCCCAGTGCGCCAGGGTGTCTGCCAGTAACAGTAAACCGCCACCCATGAGTGTGCTCCACAGCAGGCGGCTGGCCAGTGTGCGGGCGCCCAGAAGGCGGGCCAGTACCGGTGCCGCCAGGCCCACAAAGGCCACCACGCCAACCCGGCTGACCACGGTAGCCGTCATCAGCACCACCAGGAACAGCGCCAGTGCACGGACAAGCCCAACCTTTGCGCCCAGCGAACTGGCGGAAGACTGCCCCAGTTGCAGCACCTGCAAGGGCCGCATCAGCAGCAACATCAGGATGGCAATCACCAGCACCTTGGGCCACAGGTCCATAAACGGGCCCCAGTTATTCTGTACCAGAGAACCGGCGCCCCAGATAAAGAGATTGCCCAGCCACTCGCCTTTCAGCAGCAGGAACGCCATGTTCATGGCGCCCAGGAAGAAGGTGATGACCAGCCCGGCGAGGATGACCGTAACGGGCGAGAAACCCAGCCGCCAGGTCAGGGCAATCACCATTCCAATGGCCAGCAGCCCGCCGCCAATCGCGACCAGGTCCGGGCTGAAGGCCAGCAGGCCGGGCGCGAACAGCGTGGCAACGGTGACGCCGAACTGGCCGCCGGCTTCCACGCCAAGGGTGGTGGGTGAGGCCAGTGGGTTGCCAAGAACCTGTTGTGTAACGGCGCCGGCAAGCCCTAACCCACAACCGATCAGGATGGCGATGGACACGCGGGGTGCCCAGCTGAAGTGGGCCAGTACCGAGGAATAATCGTCCGGATTAAACGTCCAGAAGACGGACACCAGGGCGCCGACGTTGAGTTCACCAAGCCACGGGGTCGCGCTGGCAAACAGGGCACCGAACCATAGAATAATCGCCGCCACGGGAAGCCTGGCTGGAATGACAGGGCGGGAAACCAGTGGGCTCGAAGCATCAGCGTACATTGTCTGAACCCCCTTCCAGCAGGCTGTCCGTCAGCATGGTCGCCAGGCGTTTCACCGGGTAAACACCGCCGAATGGCCAGATGGCGCCAATTTCGTACACCTGGTTGCGCTTGACCGCCGGCAGGTAAGTCCAGAACGGGCTGTTGGCCAGGGTGTCTGCAAGCCCGGGGAGGGTCGGGGCAATGACCACAATGCGGCTGTCTTCGTAGGGGGCAATGGATTCCAGCCCGACGACAGAAAAGCCCCAGAAATTGCCTTCCCGGGGCCAGGCGTTTTCCAGCCCGAGGGCGTTCAGGGCGCTTTGGTACAGACCATTGGGGGCATAAATCCGCACGTGGCGGTCATCCATGAAATTGACCAGTGCCACCGGCCTGTCTGTCATGCCGGCTTCTTCAAGCCGGTGGCGCTGGGTTTCCAGGGTGGCGTCGATGTCTGCCAGAATCGACTCGGCGCGGGCTTCGCGACCCAGCATCTCGCCCAGGGTGGTCAGCATCTCACTGGCTTTTTCGAAGGGTTGTCTGCCTTCTGCGTACACACTGATCACGTAGGTAGGGGCTATACGCTCCAGCAGTTTTGCGGCGGGTGCCATTTCCGCACTGGTGACGATCAGGTCCGGTTTCAGTTCGGCAATGGCTTCCAGGCTG
The DNA here is from genome assembly GCF_029207565.1 of Marinobacter iranensis. Taxonomy (GTDB): domain Bacteria; phylum Pseudomonadota; class Gammaproteobacteria; order Pseudomonadales; family Oleiphilaceae; genus Marinobacter; species Marinobacter iranensis. The sequence continues at coordinate 160,433 of NZ_JANCMW010000012.1, forward strand.
GGAGCCACACGGGTGCCAACATTGGGAACGCTGTCTGGAAGCTCCGGTTCATTCACCCACACATCGTAGCCGTCGCGGTCGGCCACGCCCACGGGTGTCACACCCAGCAACAGCAGGGCTTCGGTGGCCGCCCAGTTCAGAGCGACAACCCGTTCAGGCATTTCATCAAGGGTGAGGGTGCCGCCTTCGTGCTGCCAGGTTTCCGCGTTGGCCTGCAAAGACAGGGCGCTGACGATCAGTAGAGCGACCAGGGCTCTGACAGAAGGCCTAATGCACATACGAGACCCACTGGCCCGGCGCTCGCTCCATCACTCCCATGGGGACACCGTAGATGGATTCCAGAACCCCGGAGTCCATGATGTCATGCGGGGTGCCGTCCGCGATCAAGCGGCCGGCCTTGAGGGCTACCAAGCGGTCGCAGAAACGTGCGGCCAAGTCTACATCGTGCAGTACCACGATTACGGTCAGTTCCCGTTCTTCCGCCAGGCGGTGTACCAGGCGCAGGGTTTCCACCTGGTGTTTCACATCCAGCGCGGAAATCGGCTCATCAAGAAGCAGGCAGCGGGTTTGCTGCGCCAGCAGCATGGCAATCCAGGCACGTTGACGTTCGCCCCCTGAAAGAGTGTCGACGGAGCGATGCTGGAAGGGATTGAGTCCGGTGTCGGCAATGGCCTGGTCGATAAGCCGGTGGTCTTCACTGTTGTAGCGGCCGAGCGGCCCGCGCCAGGGATACCGGCCAAGGGCGACGAGTTCCCGTACCGTGAGGCCGTCCGTGCCCGGCGGGTGCTGGGGCAGGTACCCGACTGTACGGGCAAATTGTCGCGCTCCGGTGGTGCGGAATGAGCTGCCAAGCAGGCTGGCATTGCCGGAAGAGGGCGATAGCTGGCGGGCCAGCACTTTCAACAACGTGGATTTGCCGGAGCCATTGTGACCCAGCAGGGCGGTAACCTCGCCTTCACGAAACTCGATGTTGATATTGTGAAGGATGGCAGCGTCACCGATGTGCACGCCCAGGCTGGATACTTCGAAGAACGCAGACATGCAGGCTCCCGTAATTCTGAGGGCCTGCAGAATAATCTAAATGCGAATTACTATCAATATTTGCATGGGGATAGTAGGAGTGAAGGGTGCCGGCCGGCTTTATGCCTGGCCGGTCTGGACCCTCCACTGGGCGGAGTAGGGGCCGTTGTTCTCCAACAGCTCTTCATGGCGGCCGAACTCCAGAATGCGGCCACCCTCCACCACGGCGATGGTATCCGCATCCACGATCGTAGACAGCCGGTGGGCGATCATGATCACGGTACGATTGTGCCCGATCCGCTTCAGCGAACGCTGGATCGCCGCCTCGGTTTCGTTGTCCACGGCGCTGGTGGCTTCGTCGAGCACCAGGATGGGCGGGTCCTTCAGCAGTGCGCGGGCCAGGGAAAGGCGCTGGCGCTGGCCGCCGGAAAGCCTTACCCCGCGCTCGCCCACGGCCGTGGATAGCCCCTCGGGAAGAGCTTCAATAAAGGACAGTGCCTCAGCGGTTTTCGCGGCCTCAATGATCTGTTCGTCACTGGCACCGGGGGAACCGTAAGCGAGATTGTCACGGATGCTGCCCTCGAACAGATACACGTCCTGGCTGACCAGCCCGATGGCTTCCCGCAGGGATTTCAGGCTGACGGACTGAATGGGCTGGCCGTCGATAAGGATCTGGCCGCCGGTGGGGTCATAAAAACGCAGCAATAGCTTGATCAGCGTGGACTTGCCGGAACCGGTGGCGCCAACCAGCGCCAGGGTGTTTCCGGCCGGTACCTGAACAGAAATGTTGTCGATACCGGCGCCGCTGGAAGGATAGTGAAAGCTCACATCCTCGAAGCTAACTTCCCCTTTCACTGGCTGCTCCAGCGTAGCGCTTGAATCATCCCGAACGTGTACCGGTTCGGCCAGCAGGTCGAGAATACGGCGGGTGCTGGCCATGGCCCGTTCAAACAGGTCGATCACTTCCGCAAGGCCGGTCAGGGGCCACAGCAGGCGCTGGGTGAGGAAGACCAGTACGCCGTAGGCACCAACGTTCAGCGTACCTTCCAGGGCCATCATGCCGCCCACCGTAAAGGTGGCCAGGAAGCCGGCCAGGATTGCCATACGGATGACCGGGATAAACGCGGAACTGATGCGGATAGCCCTGCGGTTGGCATCCACATACGCCTCGCTGCTGGCTTTCAGGCGCTCCGCTTCGCGCTGCTCGGCGGTGAAACTCTTGATGGTGGCGATACCACCCAGGTTGTTGGCCAGGCGGCTGGACAGGTCACCCACCTTTTCACGGACATCCGCGTACAGCGGGCCGGCTTTGCGCTGGAAGTAGAAGGCACCCCAGATAATCAGCGGAATCGGCGAGAACGCCAGCAGCGCAATAAGGGGTGACAGTACAAAGAACACCGCTCCAACGGCTACCACGGTAACCACTACCTGAATCATGGCGTTGGCGCCGCCATCCAGGAAACGCTCAAGCTGGTTGACGTCGTCGTTCATGGTGGCAACCAGCTGGCCGGAGCTGCGGGCCTCAAAGAAACTCATGTCCAGCTTCTGGGCGTGCTCGTAAGCATCCTGCCGCAGGTCGGACTGTAGGCGCTGGGCCAGGTTGCGCCAGAGGATCTGGAAGAGGTACTCGAATATGGATTCGCCCGCCCAGATGAAAAAAGTAAGGACAGCAAGAATGGTGATCTGCTCCTGGGCGGTATCGAAGCCCAGGCCGGCAACAAAACTTTCTTCCTTGTTCACCACCACATCAATGGCGATACCGATCAGGATTTCCGGCGCAATGTCGAAAAGCTTGTTGATAATGGAACAGGTGGTGGCTGCAATGATCTGGCGCCTGTAACCGCGGGCATACCTCAGCAAGCGGCCAAGGGCGGAAAAACTGCTGGTGGTATGAGGGGAAGGGTCAGTCATGATTCGCTCCGCTTGCGCCAGAAAGCGGCAAGGGTAGCGGATTTGTTCTCCGGTTCAAAGAGAATCATTATCACAAAACCCCGCTAAAACGCGGGGCTTTGTGATTAAAGCGCGGGCAGTCAGGAGCTATCCTCCCTGTCGTCGTCGAGCGTGACAACGCTTTCCGCCATCAGTTCCTGCTTTTCGAAGGTGTCGTACTCAGTGTTACCGGTGACTGTTACAAAGTCGCCTTTGTCGATATTTTGATAACCCTCGTCGTCCATCGGGTTATACGACATGAAAGTCGTATCCACCTTCATCTGCTGTGCGGCGGAGTCAATCGTGAACTCCCGCCCGTCAACGGATTCAACGGTACCCGTTATGGTCAGGTCACCAACATCAACAGGTACGGTTGGTGTGACGTCGAGATCGTTGAAGTTTTCTTCGTCTTTGGCACTTGCGAAGAAGTATGTGCCGAGGTTTTCAACATAGACACTGCTGGCTTCGATTTTCGTGTTTTCGAAGGTGTCATCATCCACTTCGCCGTAGACAGTTACCTTGTCTCCGGAGAGGATCTCGCCATCTTCTTCATACCAGTCCCAATCATCCATTTCTACGGTGACAAGTCCGCCGCCGTAGTCCAGCTTGAATGTTTCGGCGGCCGTGCTGGTTACGGTGCCACTCAGGGTAATCCACGACCCATCTGATTGAAGGTATGGGGACTCCGTGGCGGCAAGCACTGCCGTTGGTGCTGCAACCAACGCTGACGAAATGGCGAGCGAAAGTGCAGTACGTTTCATCGTCAGACCTCCTTACACTTATTGTTGGGTGCCTGATGAATGTATGGATATGGTAATGAGTGAACTTTTTGCCATACCCATCGCCTCACTACCACTGTGTGCTCGAAGGCTTGAAAATAAAGGGCCATTTAAGTTTGTTAATGTTCCGGTAATTACCTGCTACAGAATTTCCACGCCCTCACACTTGTAGCGGCCGACCAATGTGTCTTCCTGCAGAACCTCACCGTCCAGATTGAAAGAGAATAGCCACGTCTCGGTGTGGTCTCCAATTTCAACACTCTTCAGGCCCACGCATTCGTTGGGGTAGCCCGGAATGACCTTGAACGAGGATATTCCTCGTTCCGGCACGCGTTCGCCGATTGTGAGAGTGCGTATATTGCTGAAACCCTCATCCGCAATGATCAGGGTATTGGCCCCGCGTTCCCGCTCGTCGACCGGCTCGTCGAAGGGTTCCGTTGAAATCTTGCGCGGGAAGAACAGCCACTCCTTGCGATAGGGGTGCCATTCCGCGGCCTCATGAATCACGTAGCCGTCCGGGCCCACGGCCAGGGTATCCCGGATACGCTGGTAATGCTCCCGCCAATCGACGCTTCTCAGCCCGTAGTGGCGGTCGAGTACCTTGATCCACTCTTCCTGGGGCTTTTTGCCGTGGCTGCCGACAATCATGTCTTCACCTTTGAGGGTAGCCCACTCGCTTTTGAAGCCCTTGAACTTCTCGTCACCGCTGCCGGTCATCAGGATGTGTCTGGGAATAAGCTGGTTCTCATTGCGGATTTCGCACACCAGGCCCGTACGGTCGTCGAAGGTGACCAGCCGCTTGCCAAACTGGACCAGTTCGGAGAATTCCGCACCACGGCCGCCTTCGGCTATCAGGCTGATCAACTGGTGTTCGCCGCCTTCTTCCTCCGGGATCTCTTCCAGGCGATAGCTGACTTTGCCGGTGTCCGGATGCACGTCACGATAGAGCTTGTCGTAGCGGAGGGTGGACTTCCAGGCGGTCTGGCCGTCCTCCAGTTCTACCTGGGAGGCGTGGTCCTCGTCGGTGATGATGGCGAGGGTGTATTCACTGGTTCCCGGCGCGTAGCGTTCGAGGCGGGCCAAATCGGCGGGTTTCTGGTTCATGATGATCCTCCCGGCGTTGGATGGGCTTTCCCGTACCTTGGATGATGGTTCCGTTGATTGCCAGCCCTGCCAATTAACGTTTCTTATTCTGTTGCAGCCAGCGGTCCAGCTTGTCGGCGAATTCCTTGCGGTCGGTCTGGCTGAAGGGCGCGGGGCCGCCCGTCACCTGGCCGGCGTTGCGCATTTCCTCCATGAAGTTGCGCATGGCCAGGCGCTGGCGGATATTTTCTTTGGTGAAGGCCTGGCCACGGGGGTTGAACACATCAGCGCCTTTTTCGATGGCTTCGGCCGCCAGGGGGATGTCCTGGGTGATGACCAGGTCGCCTTTTACCATCTGGTCCATAATGTCGTTGTCAGCCACATCAAAGCCCTGGGGCACCTGGCGGCGCTTGATGTAGGGGCTTGGGGGCAGGTTGATGGCGTGGTTGGCAATGAAGGTGGTATCTACCTGCCAGCGGGTGGCGGCGCGGCAGATGATTTCCCGGATGGGGACAGGGCAGGCGTCGGCGTCGACCCAGATTGGCATGGCGGGTTCCTTCTTGGTTCGGTTCTTGATGGAGTTTACCTTTTGTTTTTGTGAGCCTGGAAGAGGTGATCCGCGTATTGTTTTCTGGGTCTTCAGGTTTGGCGGGCGGCGCTATTGGGAGGGGCTTTCCAAAAAACGCTACGAGCACATCCCTGTGCGCTTGATTCCGGCCATCCATGGCCTCCAACATTTTTGGAAAGCCCCTCCCAATGGCTCGAGCGTACTACGGAGTAATCGCCGCGGAGTGAGTTACGGGAAGAGGATATAAGAGCTTATGAAAAGAAACAGTGTTTCAACAGTCCTCTTCGCTCTGGTTCTGGGCCTGGTTCCCTTTTTCGCTGGGACTGCGCACGCCAATGAATCAGAAGCTTGGGAGGCCCTCCGGGAAGGACGGGCGGTTCTGATGCTACGTCACGCCCTGGCGCCGGGAACGGGAGACCCCGCTAACTTTGACGTGGACGACTGCTCAACACAGCGAAACCTGAACGACACTGGCCGGCAGCAGGCGCGGGCGTGGAAGCCATTTCTGGCGGAGCAGGGTATTGATAAGGCGCGGGTGTTCAGCAGCCAGTGGTGCCGTTGCCTGGATACCGCACGGGAAATGGATGTGGGGCCGGTGGAGGAAATGCAGTCGCTGAACTCATTTTTCGGCAACCGCGGCTACGAGGCGATGCAAACATCGCAGACGATTGCGATTGTGAATGAGCTGGAACCCGGCCCTCCGGTTATCCTGGTGTCTCACCAGGTGAATATTACGGCACTGGCGGATGTATTCCCCTCGTCGAGCGAGGGGGTAGTGATGGCACTGCCGTTGTCTGAAAACCCAACCATACTGGCGCGGGTATCGCCGGAAAACTAGCCGTTCGCGTTCAGTACCTGGTGCTCCAGTTCGGCAGCCAGGGGTGGCTCCAGTTTCAGGGCACTGGCCAGTTGGTCCAGCCAGGCGCGCTCCATGGGGTTCTGGTCGTCAATCATGGCCACGCTGACCACGTAGATTTCCCGGCTGGCCTGGGGTGAATCTGCGTTGCGGGCCAGGGCGTTGGCGTCCAGTGGGGCGTCGAACTGCTGCTGGATCCAGGCATGGAGCTCGTCGTCCGGGCCCAGGTTTTCGATTTCCTGTGTCAGCATCGCGCGCTCATTGCCATCAACGTGGCCATCGGCGCGGGCCGCCATGATCATGGCCTGGAGTATTTCCAGCCCCCGCTGTTCCTGGGCGCTGCCTTGCAGTTGCTCCAACGGTTGGCCTTCCTGGATGTTGTTCCCCGGCGCCGCAGCCTGGGTGGCCGATTGCGACTGGTAATTCTGGTAGGCCTTCCACGCCAGCACACCAACGCCAGCGAGGGCGCCGTACTTCAGTGCCGTGCCGCCCATTTTGCGCCCACGCTTCGACCCCACCATCATCCCCAGGGCACCGCCACCGAGCAGGCTTTTAACATCAATGCCGCCGCTGCCGGAGGCCTGCTTCATCAACTGATTGAGAATGTTCATGGCGTTCATCTGTTCACTCCTGCTCCGCCTGTGCGGATGGGTCGGTGGATTCCTGGTGGAATACGATTTGGATATTAGTGCCTTTGTTACCGCTGTGGCTAACGTGAAGCCTCCATTTCAGCCGTTCGCAAATCAGGCGCACGATGAACAGGCCCAGCCCGTCCGCGGGAACCGATTGTTCATCGTTGTTGCCGTCCAGCCGTGCTCGAACGTGCGACGGCAGCCCTTCGCCGGCGTCTGAAATGCTGAGCCGGTCATCTTCAATGCCGATGTAGACCAGGCCCTGGGTGTGACGCAGGGCATTCTGGACCAGGTTGCGCATCAGCATGTGCACGAGTGTCTGGTCGGCCTCAATGGTGGCCGGGTGTCTGGTGACGGCCTGCTTCACCCTTCCGACATATTGGGGCGCGCTGTTTTCCAGCTCCGTTACTACCCGGCGGGCGCAAACCTCAAGATCAACGACATCCGCTTTGTCATGCCCGGAGGCACGATGAGCGAGCTTCAGCAGGGCGTCAACATCCGCCTGCATCTTGTCCGTTGCCTGCCGGATCCTGTCCAGTGTCTTGCGATTGGTTGGGTCAGCCGGGCTGCGCTGGTCAATGACATCCAACGCACCGGATATGACAGCAATGGGCGTACGTAGTTCATGGCTCGCCAGGCTTACCAGGGCCTTCTCGCGGCGCACGTAGGTGTCCAGTGCCTTCAGCAGGTCGTTCAACACCCTGGCGATTTCGTTGAGCTCCTCGTCGGCGTAGTGGGCGGGTATACGCTTGAACGAGCTGTCTGGCTGTATCTTCCGTATCTGGCTGGAGAGGTTTTGCAGGGGGCGGATAATCCGGGTGGAGCCGAGCCGGGCGATGATCAGACTGATGGCGAGCATGCCGACGACGAAAACAACGAAGCCTACCTCCTGGAACCAGTCTTCCCGATTCTCCAGTATAGATATGTCCTGGGCCAGATACAGCACGCCCGGCACGCTTTCCGTCGGCGCAATCGAAAGCAGGTAGGTTTCATCCTCCAGATCGACCTCCGCGGCATAGGGCACAGGCCTGCCACGGAACATATGGGGAAGCTCCACATTTTCTTCCCCTTCCGGAACAAAGAACGCGGTCAACAGCGCGGAGCTCCACGAGGCCACTTCGTCCCCGGCAATACGCTCTTCAAAGTAGGCACGTTCGTCGGCCAGGCCGATGGTCAGGCTGGTTTCCTCGATGTCTTCGTAGATCAGCTCGGTGGCCACCATTGTGATGGCGGCATTGATGATGCCGATCAGAAGCATGGTGCGGAACAGTCGGCCTGACAGCGATCCCTTGCGTGTCACTGCGCCACTTCTCCGCCGCCTGAGTGCGGAAGCTCAAGCCGGTAGCCCCGGCCGTGAATGGAGCGCACCATGGAGTGGCCAAACTCCTTCTGCAGTGTCTTGCGCAGGGTGTAAACGTGGGTGCGAAGGGTGTGGGTGTCGCCGTCGTCGATGCCCCAGATCACATTGCTCAGTTCCTCATGGGAGACAAACTTCGGGTAGCTGCGGATCAGCAACTCAAGGATGCGGCACGATGCGCCCGACAGTTCAACGGCATGCAGGCCACGATAACTGGCCTGGAGCGTGTCCGGATTGTAAGAAAGGTCTCCGGCGGTGAGCCCGGCGTTGCCGGCAGTGCCACGGCGGGATAACGCGTCGATCCGCAGTTGCAGCTCCCGCAGGGCAAAGGGTTTGACCAGGTAATCATCACCGCCCAGTTCAAAGCCCTCTTCCTTATCCGGCAGGTCGCCCTTTGCCGTCATGAAAATGATGGGGGTACTACAGTTCAAATCCTGCCGCATGCGTTTGCAGAGCTCGAAGCCGGTCAAACCGGGCAGCATCACATCCAGCACAACCACATCATAGGTTCGGCTGGACAGCAGGTGCAGGGCGGTCAGCCCGTCTGCCGCAAAGTCGAGGGCGTAGTGGGTTTCACCCAGAAACTCGAACAGGTTCTCCGCCAGGGCGGTCTGGTCTTCAACAATCAGTAATCGGGTTTGCACGTATCCGTTTACCTTTTCAACTGGCCTTGAGACTGGGGAGGTCGTACACCTCCTGTCCGCTCAGTTGAAGGTATTTCTGTATCACCAACAGTGCAATGGTTTGTTCCATTTGTTGGTCATAAAATTTCTTAACATACCGGTTGGCGTTGGCAATGATCGCCTCCGCTTCGTCCGGGTGGTCCTGGTAGTAGCGAATTTTTTCCGGCAGGTCGGAATGGTCATCGGCCAGCTCAACGTAGTGGTAACCGGGCACCAGCACCCCTTCCATAAACCAGGTCTCGAAACGGGGCCGGCGCATCAGGCACAGGGAGTTGGAGGCCATGATCCACTTCAGGTTCGTCGCCACATCAATGCCTTCCACGCTCACCACGAACTGGTGTTGCAGCTGTTCCTCAATACACATGAAGTCTTTGTGGTAGGGCTGGGCCTCGGGTTCCTTATGCTGGGTACAACCAATATCGCACAGTGGGTGACCGATAAAACGGGTGGCGAAATCAATGCGATGCTGGCGGTTGGACTTGCCGCGCCATACCGCCAGGGGCTTCTTCTGGCGAAATGGGGTGGGGTCCTCAACGAATTGGTAATGCCGAACCGAGTTGAGTTTGAGCAATACTGAATTGCGATTGGTGGCATCGCGACGAACGGGGCGGCTCTTCACAAAACGAGGCTCGTCCGGAATCTCGGTGACGTCCCCGAACTGGTAATCCACTTTGCGGTCCCGGGGGAAACACTGGATAAGGTTGCGAAAGTCGAAGCAATAGGCGCTACTCTTACCAGCAAAGGTGAAATCGCCGGCGGGTTCGGCCGTCGAGGGCAACGTGAACGGCACCGACATTCGATTGTAGTAGGCAACCCTCGCCTCAATGGCGGCCTTGCGTTCGGGTGTTTCGGCCTCGTACGCTGCCATCAGCAGGTCGCATTGGCGTTGCCAGTAGGCTCGGGGAACCAGAGAGCGTACCGCATTCCCGGAGTAGTAACCCAGTTTGTGCAGGTTCTTGGAAAAATTGTCACCGACTCGCATTGTTGTCACCGGACGTTGATTGAGACGCCCCTACCGTAACCGGGCAAGGTTCAAGGAAATGTCAGGTAAACATCAATAAAACATCAAAGTGTGTCAGGAGGATTAAATGAGCGAACGGTCTTTGCAGTCCCTGCCGCCGGTGCTGGCCGGGCCGATTCTCAGGCACGCCACTTTCAACAGGGTGACCTTCTGGCTGGTAGGGTCCTGTTCGCTGGCCCTGCGGATGTGCCTTTATCGGGATGATGCAGACGAGCCGTGGTTTGACCGGGTGCTCACCGAAAAGGAAGTCACCAGGGTAAGGTTCGGAGCATCTGCCTACCTGCATCTGATCGACGTTGAAACAGACGATGCGTTGCCCGCAAACACCCGTATCGGCTACGACCTGGGCGTGTCCGGTTTCGAATCGGACGGGAATGCCAGCAGTGATGAATCCTGGATACGGGAATGGGCACCACACCTGTGCATGCCGGGCGCACAACGGCCCGATTTCGTGATCCGGGAAAAGCTGGACCGGCTGCTCCATGGCTCATGCCGGCGCCCGCATTCCGCAGCAGCCGACGGGCTGGTGAGGGTGGACGAGACGCTGGTGGATACCCGGGCCGACATTACAAAGCGCCCAGCCCTGATGCTGATGACCGGCGACCAGATTTACGCAGACGATGTTGCCGGCCCCATGCTGCGAGCCATACACAGCCTGATCGACTGCCTGGGCCTGTACGAGGAAGTGATCAGCGGCAGCTCGGTCAGCGACAGCAAGGCACTGAGGGCGAGCCCGGACACCTACTTTCACCGGGAAAAGCTGCTACCGGATATCAGCAGCAACGCGGCACTGCTGGAGCGTTTCTTCGGTGGTGTCAAAAAGCCGGTATTCACCACCGCCAACGCCCATAACCACCTGATTGCCCTCAACGAAGTCATGGCCATGTACCTGTTGGTCTGGTCGCCGGTGTGCTGGCGCCTGGTCACCATGGAGCAACCGACCCTGTCCGCGGAAGATGCAACCGCCTACCAGCAACAGCAGGCTGCCATTGATGACTTCGTAGCCGGGCTGCCCCAAGCGGCACGGGCACTGGCGCACCTGCCCAGCTACATGATCTTCGACGACCACGACGTAACGGACGACTGGAACCTGTCCGCCCTGTGGGAGAGCACAACCTACGAACACCCGTTCTCCCGCCGCATTGTGGGCAATGCCCTGATTGCCTACCTGCTGTGCCAGGGTTGGGGCAACAACCCTGATGCCTTCGACGAGATCATGCCAGCCATCCGGGAACTGGCGGCATCGGCAGAGCAGGGCGCCCTCTACGACCAAACCGGGCAGGATCAACTGATCGATACCCTGCTGCAGTTCCAGAACTGGCACTACAACCTGCAGACCTCACCCCGCATCGTGGTGTTGGACACCCGCACCCGCCGCTGGCGCAGCGAGCTCAACCGCGCCAGGCCGTCGGGCCTGCTCGACTGGGAAGCGTTGACCGAATTCCAGCAGGACATCATGGGCGAGAAGTCCGTGATCGTGGTGTCTCCCGCGCCCATGTTCGGCGTGAAACTGATCGAAGCCATCCAGAGCGTGTTCACCTTCATCGGCAAACCATTGGTAGTGGACGCTGAAAACTGGATGGCCCACCGTGGGGCCGCCAACGTACTGCTGAACATCTTTGGCCACTCCCGCACCCCGGAAACCTTCGTGATCCTCTCCGGCGACGTTCACTATTCCTTCGCCTACGACGTGCGCCTGCGCCACCGGCCGGACCGCCCCAGAATCTGGCAGATCACCAGCAGCGGCATCAAGAACGAATTCCCACCCACCCTTATGGAGTGGCTGGATCGGATCAACCGCTGGCTCTATGCCCCCTGGTCGCCACTGAACTGGTTTACCAAGCGCCGGCGCATGCGGGTAACCCCAAGGGAGCCCGAAGGCCGCGACGCCGGCGAACGGCTGTGGAACAACGCCGGCATTGGCATGGTGGAGCTGGACGAAGAAGGAGCGCCCACAAACATCGAACAACGGAACTCCCGCTCCGGCGGCACAAGGTTCCTGAAGCCGGACCAGCACCAATAAGCGCTTGCGATCACCGAACACAGAGGCAACACTGTTGCCCTTAAACTATTTCTCTTTGAAACATCCATTTACGAGGCAAAACACACCATGAACCCGCTCTCCAGACTGGCCGCCACCGCACTGATCGCCTGCAGCACCCTGATCGCCACCCCCGCCATGGCCCACGAATACGCCACAGGAAACGTCACCATCGACCACCCCTGGAGCCGCCCGACACCCCCAGGCGTACCCGTGGGCGTTGGCTACATGGCCATCACCAACCACGGCGACAGCGACATCACCTTTACCAGTGCCAGCACCCCCAGGGCAGAAAGCGTCTCCATCCATGAAAGCACCATGAACGACGGCACCATGAGCATGCGCCCATTAAAGGATGGTCTGACCATCCCCGCCGGCGAAACCGTGGAACTGAAACCCCACAGCTATCACCTGATGCTGGAAAAACTGGAAGGACGGCTGAAGGAAGGGGAGCGCGTGCCGCTGACGGTGAATTTTGACGGTGCGGAAACCATGGAGGTTGAACTGAATGTTGAGCCTTTGGATGGTGGCATGGAGATGGAAGAGAAGGGGATGGAGCATTCTGGGCATTGACCAATGTTGGCTGGGGTTATGCTCCGAATGTGCAATTTAAGTTTATGAACTATATTAGGTTTTTCGAACGATGTTCGGGGGGATGTGTGGAGCTATACGAACGCTGGATATACGCCCGGGGTTCGGCGAGGGTGCTCGCACGCTTATGGTCCAGGGATCATTTTCGGACTGAGGAACAGTGGGAGAAGCACGGAGCCCAGCTTGAGAAACACGAGGCCGTTTTTTGGAGGGGCTCGAAGAAGATGATCCAATTAATCCGAGGCTAGATCAGCTCATTGAAGATATTGAGCAGGTTTGCCAGCCAGTCATTGCAGGAAAGGGCACATTGTTCGGTTTTTTAAATATGAAGATAGGATCAAAAAAGAGCTAACTAGGGGTTGCAGCCGACCGCTTTTCCGGCGCGTTGCGCCTCCAAAACGACGGCTCAGCCCAAGCGTTAATTTCCTGCAGTGTATGCCGATACTATAGGCAAGAGAGAGTGGAGAAACAGTTTGAGATTGAATCATCACTCACCAACACAGGTTGGTATCCTTTACGCATTTTTGGTGCTAGCTTTTACACTTCTCTATTGGTTTTGCCCATCTTTCTGGAAATCGCCGCTGACTTTTATTGATAGCTTTTATTTTAGTGTGGTGACGATTACCACCCTGGGATACGGCGACATAACGCCGCAAACCAATGCAGCACGGTTAGCCACGTCAGCCGAGTCGCTCTCCGGAATATTTGTTATTGGCCTTTTTCTAAACGCAATAACATATAACTTCTCGGCGCGAGAATTAGAAACTAAAAGAAAAGAAGAAGACGAAAAATGGCGACCAGCTCGTCTTCTAATGGCACGCCACATTTGCAAGATGCATGCGAGTATTTTCTGGGCTCTCCAATGGATTATTAATCCTGCCAACAAAATAGATAAGAAACAACATGGCATACCGCCAGAAATGTCACAGAGAAATGCTGATGGCTGGGGCCGAAGGCACCAGATTAACCCTTTAGAGCCCCAGTACGATGAGTTAAAGAAAATGGTTGAATACAACAATGTTGCTCTTGACTCAACGCTGCATCCGAAAGTCGTTTCGTTTATCACATGTGCGAAGCAACTTATAAAGGAATGCGACTTCATTGTTCAAGCCTATGAAAAAAAAGAAGAAGCACTATTCGTAGGGTCATTTGATTCTAGTTCTGCCCTTGAGATGGAGAAAGTATATAAATTTATGATTTCGGTGTTTCCAGAGGTTGTTGAATTGGAAAATCTCAATAGGCCGATGAAAAGTGCTGACGAACTTATTGAGCTCGCAAGTGAGCTTAATGATAAGGTCGATTTTTTAAGGCTGAATGTTAGATGAGCTCTGATATTGACAAGCGGCATCAAGGCGACCGCTTTTCCGCCGCTTTGCGACTCCAAACCGTCGCGTGTGCCGGGCGTTAAGAACATTTGGGATCACACATGATACTTAAGGTTGCAGATCACATTAATCTAACAAATGGCTGTTGCCGGACGTGCCTACGCTACGCTCTGGCACGCTGCGAAACCAAGCGCTAGAACGCGTCACTGCAAGCCGCTTCTTACATCATTATTTTCAAAAGAAGGGGGGTAAACATGGCCGAGAAAGCTACACTACCACTTGATGTTGGCCAAGTGCTTGAGATCAGTTTTCAGCCGTTTACACCACGGATAACTGTTCATTCGGAGTGTGAGCTAACTGTGGAAATCGTTTCGGGCGACAATGTCGGCTTCTCTGACACAGTCGAATACGAGGCAGTCGCAATCCGCGATGAACTAGTACTGCTCTCTTGGCAGGAGCATATTGGAAGCACGATCGTCCATGTGCTGGATTTTCATTCCGGCGAAGCGCACACAGTCGTAACGCCAGCTAAGGGCGGTGTTATGCGCCTGAAAGGACGGATTGATAACAAGTCGGTCATGTGATCTGAGGTTTGAAGTGTGAGGTGGCAGAGGCTCGCGGGGCAACCTGCCTGGTTACCGATACCCTTGAGTTCCAATGCAGATAGCCCCTACTGACATACCTCCTCGCACCTGTTTACCGGTTCGTCTTCCGGCACCGTCACAGGGTGCTAAGGTCATGCTATGGGGGGAGTGCAGGTTAACCAGTCAACTAAGTCCATTATGCGTAAGCGTCCGGCAATCACACCTTGTCAGGTATAGCCGGCTTCCAGTTGTGGGGCAATAGCTCGTCGATGGCGTTGT
>NZ_JANCMW010000130.1 GCF_029207565.1 Marinobacter iranensis
CATAGCCGCCGTTGCGCGAGACGCTGATGCCGGGCGTGCGCAGCAGCAGCTCGGTCGCGCCGATATCCTGGCTGCGGTCGATCGCCGCCTTGTCGAGCACCGTGATCGAGGCGGGGACCTGGTCGATGTTCACCGGCGCGCGGGTGGCGGTGACGGTGATCTGGTCGCTGTCCTCGGCCGCCGCCGCATCGGGCGCGGGCGCCTGCTGGGCGAAAGCCGCGGGCGCGGCGGCCAGGGCGAGGAACGAGGCGGAGAAACGGAGAACGGACTTCATT
>NZ_JANCMW010000131.1 GCF_029207565.1 Marinobacter iranensis
GTCTCGGCAGCGCTTCCAGCCTCGCCCGCCGCGCCGGCGTGAGTGATCCGACCGTGGTGCGGCTGGCGGTCAAGCTCGGCTACGAGGGCTATCCCGACTTCCAGGCAAAGCTCCTGGCGGAAGTCGAAGCGAGATTGCATTCGCCGCTGCTGATGATGGAAGCCAAGCGTCCATCCGGCTCGGAAGACAACCCTATCCTCGCCTATCTCGCCTCAGTGGACGAGGCGATGGGAAAGGCCGCGGGCATCACGCCGCTGACCACTTACGACCGCACC
>NZ_JANCMW010000132.1 GCF_029207565.1 Marinobacter iranensis
TCGCCTCTTAGGAAATTGGGCAATCGCGCGTGGCGGAGCGCACATGATCATCCGGTCTGGAAACGGGGGGCCGGGCGAGCCGGCCATCATCCCCGCCCAGCCTACACGTCGAGATTGGCGACGCTCAGCGCATTCTCCTGGATGAACTCGCGGCGCGGCTCCACCACGTCGCCCATCAGGCGCGTGAAAATCTCGTCCGCCACATCGGCCTGGTCGACCTGGACGACCAGCATCGAACGATTGGCCGGATCGAGCGTGGTCTCCCAGAGCTGCTC
>NZ_JANCMW010000133.1 GCF_029207565.1 Marinobacter iranensis
CAGCTTCGAGTTCCCGGACAGCGCGAACATGGACCTGACGGTGGGCAGCTTCGACGCGCCGCATCGCTTCCGTCCGGTTCATCATTTCGGCGTGGAGAGCATGCACGAACAGTGGCTCGACACGACCGGCCTCACCCGATACCGGACCGACGACAATCCCCAACTCGTCAAGCGCTGGATGGACTCCGTTGGCAAACTTCCCGACTGAAACGCACCGCTTCCGCAGCTTCGACGGCGTCGAGCTCGCCTGGACCGAGATGGGGCAGGGCAGGGAT
>NZ_JANCMW010000134.1 GCF_029207565.1 Marinobacter iranensis
GGATCGACGGCGACAGTCATGAGCAACGCCGGCGGCTTCGTCAAAAGCGGCTATGCCTTCGTCGGTTGGACGTTGTCGGCAGACGGCAGCGGCACGGTGTACAAGAATGGCGACAAGCTGACGATGGGCGCGTCCGACGTGACGCTGTACGCCAAGTGGGAGATCGATGCGGGAGGAGTACCCGATCCGGTGGCTGCGCCAAAGCTGTCGTCGCTCCAGCTATCGGCGGGCGTTTGGAGCACGGCCTTTGCTTCGGAAACGACGGCGTACACGAT
>NZ_JANCMW010000135.1 GCF_029207565.1 Marinobacter iranensis
GGCGCCGTCGAGACGGTCTGTACCCGCCTTGCCGACGCAGTGAGCGAATCGCTCACCGCCGGCCAGACGCCACTCGTCCTCGGCGGCGACCACTCCGTCGCCACCGGCAGCGTCGTCGGAACGGCACGCGACGCCGACGTGGGCGTCCTCTGGTTCGACGCCCACGGCGACCTGAACACGCCGGCGACGACGCCGAGCGGCAACGTCCACGGGATGGCGCTTGCCGCGGCACTCGGGCTCGGGGAGTTCGAATCGACGTGGGCCGACGCCGGTAT
>NZ_JANCMW010000136.1 GCF_029207565.1 Marinobacter iranensis
CGGCAGTGAACGGCTTGCCGTCATGGCGTTTGACGCCGGGGCGAAGCTTGACGGTCCAGACGTCCAGGGTCGCGTTCGGCGTCATGGATTGCGCGAGCTGCATCGCCACGGCGCCCTTGGAATCGTAGCCGGTCAGGCCCTCGTAGAGCTGGCCGTACAAAGAACCTGCGGATGCCGAACTGGTCGGCGTATAGGGTTGCACCTGATCCTTGCTGTTGCCGATGACGCCAAGCACGAGTTCCTGCGCGTGAGCAATCGTATGGGCCGTCAAAGCT
>NZ_JANCMW010000137.1 GCF_029207565.1 Marinobacter iranensis
CGAACGACGGTCCGCAAGGCAATTGAGAACCTTGTGGCGCGCGGACAGGTCGAAATCCGCCGCGGCAAAGGCACCTTTGTCGCGCAGCGCAAGATCACTCAGGAATTGACCGAACTGACCGGCTTCGTCGAGGACATGCAGGCACTCGGCCGCACGCCGACCGCTCGGCTGCTGGATAAACAAGTCGTGCCCGCAGATGCAGACGTGGCCAGGCAACTCGCGGTGCCGCCTGGCGGTCTCGTAATGCGGATTCAGCGCATCCGGCTGGCCGATG
>NZ_JANCMW010000138.1 GCF_029207565.1 Marinobacter iranensis
GGCACCACGGCCAGGCGCGTTTGCAAACAGGATGCGCTGCGCCATGTCTTCGGCTATTCCGTGATGATCGACGTTTCGGCCCGCGACAATCGGCGCGCGGGACAGTGGATCTTCTCCAAGGGCCAGGACAGCTATGCGCCCTTCGGCCCCTGCATCGTCACCGCCGACGAGATAACGGATCCCCAGACACTCGATCTGTGGCTTACAGTGAACGGCGTGGAGAAACAGCGCTCGAACACGGGCCATATGCTGTTCAAGGTCGACGACCTGATTG
>NZ_JANCMW010000013.1:0-100561 GCF_029207565.1 Marinobacter iranensis
GGATTACCCCTCAACAGAAGTTGGCCATGATGGCCTGAGGTCTACTTTTGAACCCCGTTAAAAATGGGGGGATTACCCGTCCATGTGGGGAAGATTCCTTATCTATGGTACTAACGGATATCAGTTTCAGAAAAATTAAAGATAACTTGATAATATGTTCTTGATCTTCTCTTTGCTCAAAAAGTTTGATTCAATTTTATAAGTTTTACTGTCGTTGCCTTTTTCTACAAAAAATACCGTGGACTTATCCGGTCCGATAAAATAGAAAAATTCCTTATCGTCACTTAACCAAATACCAGAATCTCTGTTTTTCATGAAAACATACTGAAAAGATTCAATCGCCTCTTCGTTGCATTCGGATTCGTTTTTGCTTAGAACAGACCTAAAAAAACTTCCGGGCTACAGCCGCCAGTATTTACTTCCTTGTCTAAACTAAAGCCAACGATGTCCTTGCCAGGCTCATCACTGTATTTTGCGATTAGGATTTCGCTATCTGTCCCAAGGTATCCCACTACAATAGGGTTGTTAGGGATATAGAAATCAAGTTTTCCGTAAACGACACGTAAATCCCTGCCACTTGCTGATAGTGAAGAAGAAAGAAGTGATATAAGCGCTATAATAAAAAACTTATTCATATTAAAGCCTCCACAAGGCTGCGCGAATATGGGTTTTATAGTTTGCAGAGACTTGATCCCGACACATATTATAAAGGGAGGTATCCCCAGACATTATTCGCTGGCCGATTTTTGCTATTTCTTTGATTATGTAATTAATGCCTGGCGTGTAAGTCGGTCTTGGCACTAGATCTACTGAAGCAGTACATGACTGCGCTTCTGTGAGGGCTTCGTACATTACTTTCGCTGAGTTTTCGTTCACTGAGTGAGGCTTTGCCAAACCTTGCCAGAAAAAAATTTATCACAGCAGCCACATATTCCCTGTCATCTGATTTCATTCCATTCTCCTTTTTGATAATAACTCTTCGGTATCTTCCTGATACCGAGAAAAAGCATACCAAGCCCGCTTAGTTAACTCTATATATGACAGCACTGGTTCGCCCGATGGCCAGTGCCCATAGCGCCTACCATCATCGGCGGCAAAACCGTAGCGGAGCGGAGATTGTGACATTCCGGCGCATGGCCTGGCTATGTTTCGCTTTCTGGTAAGTCGAGCTGCCTCTCACTCCGCCAGACTCGGATGAGCACAACCTCTGTGGCCTGCCTGAGGTAGACAACCCGAAATGGCACGTGAATCAGTTCGCGAATATGATCCAGATTGAATTCAGGAACAACTCGGCCAGCATCAGGGTGGAGCTGAAGCATTCCACAATGCTCCAGGATAGTAGTCACGAAATCATCACCGATATGTGGCACATCCTGCTCTCTGTAATACTCCTGAATAGCCTGTAAGTCCTCAAGAGCGGACTGTGTGATGCGTAATTCCATTTACTTGATGCCCAACGTTCTCTTGGCGTCCTCCAACGACACGGTGTTGCCCTCGCGAACATCCATCAGCCCCTGCGCCACAGCCTTTACAAACCGCAACTCCTCCGCGGTTCTCTCATAATCCTCAAGCCCCTGAACAACCGCTATGCCGCGGCCACGACTGGTAAGCAGGATTGGGCGATGCGTATCCTGAGCCCGGCCAACCACCTTTCCGGGATTGATCTTCAGGTCTGATAGAGGAATGACATCTTCGGAAAATTTCACATGCATAGCGATTACCCAATCAACGAAAAGGTACTATTAATAGCACCGGTTAACAGGTGCGGTCAAGAAGCACAATGCCTTCGTAATGGGTTGGTTTTGAGCGTCATCGGAAAACCAATCCCGGAGAAACGCCCTGTGCGGAGCCGTCGGTCCGACGCATAAGCCTTTCTTTGTATAAGCCCTAATGCGGTCGAGTTTGTCCGTCCTGGTTGGCTCGCTGTACAGCCGCTAGAACCAATCTGGCAAAAACCATGGAGCAGGTCTGTGAAGACCATTCTCCTGTGAACATTACCCGGAGCAAATCACAGTCCGTGGTCATGATCTCTCCTGAGGACTACGAGGCGCTGCAAGAGACCGCCTATTTCCTGCGAGCACCAAAGAACGCCCGTCGTCTGCTGGAATCCGTTGCCGAGCTGGAGCAAGGCGGTGGTCAGGAAAAGGAACTTTTTGAATGAAACCCAGCTTTGATATCACTACTGATTTAACGCTTGCATCATGCGCGACCTGAGAGGGGCTGGGTGTCCGGTGGCCCAAAGGCCCGGAACAGACTTAATAGTCTTCTTATAAATCATTGGCTGCAATCAGACGAGTGGTTGATGCCATCCGTGGTAGGAATATCACCCAGCTCGAATGGATTAACACCCTCTATGCAGGCCACGTTTACTGCAAACTGATTTGGGTTTGAGCGTCTTCTGTGGTGTGTATAGATCCCGCAGGTAGAGTAAAAGTAGTGTTCAGCCGTCCTGATATTGCACTGATAGAGGGTCAAATTCTCTGCACCCTGCAGAATCCTGAAAGCGGATAGCGGAACCGAGGTCACGACAACGCCACGACGTGCGCACATTGAGCAATTGCAGCGACTCAGGTCCCATCAGGTCAATCAGTTCCTGAAGCCATCTTAAGGGTGGAGGTGAGGGATAGTAGTCGCGGCGACCACTATCCCTGTTTTCAGTGGATCAGCTAAGAGATGATCAGTGGCTGTGCTGCCGCCTGGTCAGTGTTATCGCCACGCTAACCACAGCGGAAGCGGCCAGGGCACCAAGGAAGGGCGCCAGGGTAGGGATGCCGCCGGGGAAGCTTGCGGCCAGGAGACCTGCCGTCAGGCTACCACCGGTGACCCAACCGGGAATGATGGCGCCGGCCAGGCCGGCGAGGCCGCCGAAGACGGCTGCGATGGTGGTCATTCGCTTCCACAGGCCCATCAGTACCGGTATCACTGCCGTTGCGCATAGCAGGTCGGCGATCAGGAACAGCCTCAGTACCGATACACCCTGAAGTGCCACAATCACCACGGGAATCATCAGGATGACGGTCACCCATCGCGCCGATGTGATTGAGAGCCCCTGCTTCTCGGTCACCGCCAGGGAGGCCAGGGCGTTCTGGAGTGTGTCCACGGACGAGGCCACTAATGTGAGGGCCAGCACCAGGGCGGGAATGGTCAGCCAGGCGGGGGCGCCGGACAGCAACGCAAAGAAGGGAATGGGTGGTGAGCCGAGATCCGCCCCGCTCATGGCGGCGGAGATGCCCAGGCTGCCGACCACGGCAACCACGATTATGGTGACCACGCCACCCAACAGCGCGCCGCTGCGCAGCGCCGAGGTGTCCCGCGCCGACCACAGCCGCTGCCAGTAGCCCTGGTGAAACAGGTTGGCAGCTGTCACCGCGATGACCAGGGTGAGAGCAACGCCCAGCGCGCTGCCAACCGGGGCGGAAGGCGCGTTGGAGGCCTGCAGTTCCGGCAGTCGGTCCATGGCCACAAACCCGACAATAGCCAGCAGGCCGATAAGCAGAAAGGCCTGCCACTGGTCGGTAACAATGCTGGCGCGCAGGCCGCCCCATGCGGTGTAGATCAAGGTGGCAATAGCCACTCCGAGCACTGCCAGGTTACCGTTAACCCCGGAAAGAAGGGAGGTAATGGCTCCTATGGCAGTGAGTTCCGCCGTCAGGAAACACAGCATGTAGAGGACGGAGATCAGCGACACGTAGCGGCGAACCGTCGTGCCATAGCAGGCGTGGGCGAACTCGCCGATGCTGCGGCCGCCCGGCAGGTAGCGTCGAATGGCCGGGCCGCAGAAGGCAAACACGATAAAGGGCAGGGCGGCGCCCAGGGCATAGCCGGCCAGCGCTACTGGCCCCACCAGGGCACCGACTTCCGGGGGTGCGAAGAGTATCCAGCCGCCCATGCCGGAGGCCAGGAATGACAGCCCAAGGGCCCGGGCACCCTGGCTGTTGCGGGCGGTGACGTAATCATCCAGGCCGCCATCGGCCAGGCGTGCCCGCAGTCCCAGCCAGGTAAACAGAACAAGGGCAGCCGCGAGGGCTGCTACCGTAGTGTAAAGCATGGTGATTTTCTCCGCCGATCGTAAAGCCCGGAATAGTGACATATTCCGGGCGATGCTGCGATTGACCGTTGCGGATGTGCTTTACTGTAGGGAGCGTTGTTCCGGAATTATCCTGAATGGGGAGGACTCATGAGCAACCGCAAAGCCGAACTTGAAACCCTGCGCGCTGACCTTAAGGCGCGCCTTACCAAGTATGAAGCCCACCAGCAACGCCAGGACGGCGCCCTGGAAAAGGACTTTGAAGAGCAGGCCGTGCAGACCCAGAATGACGAGGTGGTGGACTCGCTGGAGACCGAAGCCCGCAGTGAACTGGCCCAGATAGAACACGCCCTGCAACGGATTGCCGAGGGGGTGGGCGACGAGTGCGAAGGCTGCGGCGAGGAGATAGACCCACGCCGGCTGCAGGTACTGCCCTACACCACAGTCTGCGTGGACTGCGCAGAGGACTGATCTCCGCTCATTCCCCCTGAATCTTGCTCAGCAGGTCCTTGGCCAGCTCGATGGCCTCCGACCGGTGGCTGATGTTCTGCTTCTGATAGAGGCTGCGTATATGGGTCTTGACGGTGGTGGAGGCCACCTTCAGGTGCTCGGCGATCTGGTCGTTGGACAGGCCGGCATGGATCAGGCTCAGTATCTGCCATTCCCGGCGGGTGAGCGGTGACGTGCGGATCAGCTCCGGCACGTCCGGCCGGTCGATAATGTCCTGGATAATGGCTTCATCCAGCGAGATCCGGATGGCGCGGCTGAAATCCCGTTGCTGCTGCGCCAGTTGAATCAACCGTTCGGCCCGCTGCAGTTCCATGCCCTCGATAGCTTCATCGTTGATCAGTGCTTTCAGGATTACGATCAACACCTTGCCCATGCGTAGGAAGCTGCCAACAGCGCCGGTGGTGCTGGCCAGTTGAAGGGCCGCCACCATGTGCTTCAGCGCGTTCTCGCGGTCTTCGGTATTCCAGTAAAGCAGCGCCAGTGCGATGTGGTTGCGGTTAAGGTCGGTTTTCAGCCCGACCTGTTCCGCCACGGTTTGCAATTCGGACAACAGCGGCTGCGCTTTGCTGTGTAGGCCCAGACTCATGTAGGCTCTGGCCCGGTTGCGGCCGTTGCACTGGTTGAAGTGGTTGGTGGCCCGAGTTGCATCCACCGGCGGTGCGATGGTCAACCAGCGCTGGATAGATTCCCTGTCGCGGACGGCGTCCCAGTAGGCCAGCATGGTGGCGTGTGCATTGGCAACCCAGTCCAGATGGTAGTCCCCGGAGGCCAGCATTTTCTGGATCTTGGCGATGTAGTCTGCGCACAGGCTTTGCCGGCCCCTGGCGTGGGCGACCTTGGCCAGGGAGGTGTAGCTCTGCACATACCAGCGTTCGCCCTGGGCTTCGAGGATTTCAATGCCCTGAAGGGCGCAACGCTCTGCGTTTTCCAGGTGGTGCCATTCCCACATGATCTGGCTGCGGATGCGAAACAGGAACTCCAGGATTGGCAGGTGGTTGAGGTGGTTCTCCTCGGCGTACTGGAACCCCCGCTCCTGGATGTTGTAGGCCTTTTGCAGCAGGCCCATGGCAACGCTGATCTCGGACTGCTGGCACAGCGCCCAGATAACATTCTGATGGGCCTGGTGGGCGCGGGCAAGGTGTTCGGTTTCCTGCATACGGGCGAGGGCTTCTTCCAGCTCGCCCTGGACAAACAGGGCTTCCCCGATGACGGATGCGGCTGCCACGCGGGAGGTGGGCAGGTATCGGGCTTCCTGATCGATGGCTTCGCGGGCCAGCACCAGCGCTCGCTCACCGTCACCGTAGTTCATCGCCACCTGGGCGCGGATAGCACTGAATTCGCCATGCACGGCACGCTGGGTATCCTCCGTCATGGAGGCTTCCAGCCTGGACTCCGCAGCCGACAGCCAGTTTTCCACTTCATCAAACTTGTACTGGCCCTGGGCCACCCAGGCGCGAAGCAGCGTCAGTGTGGGGTCCTGGGCGATCACGTCCTGAGGCAGGGCGTCCAGGCATCGCTGCAGCAGGATAAACTGCCCTTCGGTGAAGAACTTGCGACCGTGAATGGTCAGTACCCGGGTAATTCGTTCCGGGTCACCAGCTGCGATGGCGTGTCTGGCGGCCTCTTCGGCGTGGTCCAGTTCCAGCCAGGCGTCGCTGGCGCGTTGGTGAAGCTGTTGTCGGTTTTCTTCGGTGGTGCAGCTCAGCAGGTGCTGAAGGTACACGGAAAACAGCGGATGGTAGCGGAACCACAGCGCGGAATTGTCCACCGGGGTAATAAACAGCCCCATGGACAGCAGGCCGCTGAGCAGCGCCTGGCCGTCGCTGTCGTCCATCACGCGCATGACCATCCTGGCGTTGAAGCGGTCCAGTATGCTGGTGCGTAACAAAAATTTCCGTTGTTGTTCCGTCAGCCCCTGGCCAACCAGTTCATCGAAGTAGTCAAAGATGTGCTGGTTGCCAAATTCGAGCTGATCCACAAAGTCGTTGAACTCGATACTGGTCAGCGCGGAGGCCGACAACAACTGAAGTGCCGACACCCAGCCCTCGACCCGCCTGACCGCCCGCTCGATGCTTTCCCTTGAGATCTCAAACGGCAACCGGCTTTCAAAGTAATGCTGTGCTTCGTCGGCGCCGAAGGCCAGATCCCGGGAGGTGATCTCGGTCATTCGTCCCTGCATCCTGAGTTGGGCAACGCCTATGGGCGGCACTGTCCGGGTGACAAGAACCAATGTCAGGCTGGCGGGTTGGTGCCGCAGCAGGAAACGTAGTGCGTTATGGATGTCGTCGTTGTCGATCAGGTGATAATCGTCGAGCACCAGGTACAGGGGCTCTTCGTCCAGGGGGAGCTCCGCAAGAAGGTCGGTAAGAAAGCCTTCCAGGTTGTCGTAACCCTGACTCTGCAGTTTTTTCAGCGTGGCGGTGCAGCTGCCGGGGGCTGCCACTTCCAGTGCATTGGCCAGGTAGCCCGCGAATCTCGCCGGGTCATTGTCCCCGACTTCCAGACGATACCAGGCGGTTGTTGCATCCAGTGCCTGCAGGCGGTCGGCCACGGTGGTGGTTTTGCCGTAACCGGCGGGGGCGTGAACCAGCAACAGGCTGACCGGCTCCAGGCCATGGAGAAAGTCGTTGAATTTTTCCCGGGGTAGAAGGGCGGGCGGTGGTTGGGGGCTCTGGTTTTTGGCAGATATGAACGTCAGTTGTCCCGGATTCAGTGTTGTTGTCATCAGGATCTTCAGTAATTGGTGTCAGACAGTAGCAAGGAATGTGATACCGGCTTTCACCTCCCGCGTCAACTTCCACCTGCCGGATCTGACGGGCATGAACCAGTTCTCAAAACCGGCAGGCCGGGCCCCTTCTGCACCAGCAGATTTGAGGCACAGTTATCTTTAAGGAATTAGCGATTTCGGTATCTTACCGTAACAACATGTAACCCGGAAAACGTGATGTCTAATAATAACAGGGACTTCGTCTGACCATGCTGCTGGTACTCGCCGGATCCATCCTTACATTCACCATGGCCCAGGAGGCGACCGTGGTGGAGCCCTATCAACAGGGCACCATCGTGATTGAACAGGATTTCGATACCAGCCCCATCGAGTTGCGAACCGATATCCGCGTCGAGCCCCTTGTCGAGCAGAAATTCCGCAACATTGTGCGCCAGGCCTATGACTACAGTTGCGGCAGCGCCGCGCTGACCACGGTTCTCAACTTCTATCTGGGAAGGAACCTGGGCGAGCGGCAGGTTATGGAAGGGCTGCTCCATTACGGCGAAAGCGAACGAATCGTCCAGCGCCGTGCCTTCTCAATGCTCGATATGAAGCGTCTGGTCACCGCCCTGGGTTATCCCTCCGGTGGGTTCCGCGCCAAGATTGAAGACCTGATCGACCTCGACCACCCGGCCATCGTTCCCATTCAGCACGCCGGTTTCAAGCACTTCGTTGTGCTTCGAACCATCCGTGACGGCCGTGTGTACATGGCCGATCCGGCAGTCGGCAATATCTCCTTCACGCTTGCCCAGTTCGAGGAGAAGTGGGATGACAACGTACTTTTCATCGTGTTCCCCGGCAGTGACAAGCCGCTGGATTATCTCGAGTTGAAAGAAGAAGACCTGCGGTTTGTGGACGACCAGACAATGACATTACTGGCATTGCAGGAGATGCCCGAATTCCACGAATCCACGGAACGCCGGATACGGAACATGCTGGAGCGCCAGAAGAACAATCCGGACGGCAGTGTTGAAAATACCCGGAAACAACTGTTTTACCGTCGCCATTAACGTGCCGCCGGGCACGAAGCCGCGGCACAGGAACCAATACAATTAGAAATAAGGGAGTCAGGATGAATCGTTGGTTAGTGCGAGGTTTTATCCTTTTTTCCGTGACTGGCCTTTTACCAAACATGGCGTTGTCGCAGGAAGGAAACGTGGACGAAGCGAGGGAAGCGCTTGCCAGGCAGGAGGGTGATGAAGATTCATCCAAGCAACTGGAAGAGGTGTTTCAGGCGGCCGAGACCAGCTATTCGCTGCAGAAAAAGGGTACTCACTCCCTGAACTATTCGTTCGACTATTCCTACACCGGGGACCAGCGTCTCGACCTGGCCATCACCGATGGTTCGGTCCGTAACCTCGACGTGGTTCCGTCGGCTACCCACAACTTCACCAACGCGTTTTCTTACGACTATGGCCTGCTGGACAACTTGACGGTCGGTACACGGGTGCCACTGGTCGTCAAGTACGACACCCAGGATGAACTGAATATCTATGATTTTGGGGATATTTCGCTCACAGCGCGCTGGCAGCCTTTTGCCTACGTTCCGGGCAAGATGTCTACCACGGTGTTCGGAACCCTCACCTCCAAAACCGGTGTCAGCCCTTACGAAATCGATATCGACGAGCAACTGTCCACCGGCAGTGGCTACTATTCAGTCGCCGGCGGTGTAAGTTTTTCCAAGGTGCTGGACCCCGTGGTTGTGTTCGGCTCCACCAGTGCCACCTATAACATTCCGGAGACCGGCCTCCAGCAGGTCCGGGGTGCCCGGGTACTGCAGGAGATTGAACCCGGCTTCGGGCTTTCCGGCTCCGCCGGCTTTGCCTATTCACTTTCTTACGATATTTCCCTCAGCATCTCGGCGCAGTTGAGTTACAGCGACCAAACCATCCTGTCCTTCAGCGACGGAACCCAGGCCGTCGCCCAGGACCAGATGAGCGGCTTCCTCAGCATGTCGCTGGGCACCCGCGTGAGTGATACCACCATCGTCAACACCAGCCTCGGTATAGGCCTGACCGAAGACGCACCTGATTTCTCGCTGGGCGTGTCCCTGCCCATCAGATTCTCAGGTCTCAAAGAGTGAGTTCAGCCTCTGACGTTTTACGGGAAGGGAAGATTTCATGGGAATAACCAGCCACAAGAAACGGATTGCCGGTGCCATCATGGCTGCCTCGGTGACCTGTGGTGTCGAGGCTCAACTGGCGCAGAACCTGACAATCCACCCGAAGGCCCTGGCCCTGGGTAATGCTGTTACGGCTGACCCACCCGGCATTATGGCCATCCACTATAACCCGGCGGGGCTGACCAAGCTGGATGGGCGCCAGCTTGAAGTCAACCTGATGAGCATTTACCTGGACATCGACGCCGATTTCCACGCCCCCGATGGCTATGAAATCTTTGGTATTGATGGCCTGGAAACCGATCCGCTGACAGGCAAGCAGCGGGACCCGGTCGCCAATAAGCACAGCCACACCAATAACGTCGCGTTGTACATACCGGGGTTCGGTATCATGCGTGCGCCGCCGGGCCCGGCGATTGCGCCTTCAGCTGGTGTCAGCATCAACCCTCCGGGCTCCAAACTGACCTTTGGCAATGCCTTCTACCTGCCACTGGCAGCTGGTTTCTACCGCGACAAGGACGACCCCGGTCGTTACATGCCGCAAGCCACAGCCCTGCAAAGGACGACCTATCTGTCGCCGACCGTGGGCTACAAGATCAACGATGAATGGGCAGTGGGTGCCGGTATCCATCTCTCTCACATGGGGATTGCAGCCGACCAGTACATGCGAGCACCTAACATGCTGTTGGGTGTCGCGGAAGTGCTCCAGGACGCCTTCAACTGTGAAAGTGGCGATGAGCCCCTGCAGCCCTGGCTTGCCCTGTGTGGTGGTAACGTCGGGCCTTGGGACGATATCGGTGCGTTGAACATCAACGTACAGGAAACCCTGTCACCCACCTATGCGCTTGGCGTGATGTGGGAACCGAACGACTGGTTTAACTGGGGGGCCAGCTACACCTCCGAAGCCGACATGAACATGAAGGGCACCTTCGAGATCGAGTACACCGATGACTGGTCCGGCTTCTGGCAGAGCGTGAACGGTTCCGTACTGGGTGCCATCACCTCCGCGATTCTCAGCCTGCCGTCCGGTGCTCCGAGGGAGGCCGGTAATGTCTCCATGGACCTGACCTACCCGCAACATTTTCAGACCGGTATCAGCGTGGATGTTCACCCCAAGCTGACCGTAAACGTGGATGTGGGCTGGACGGACTACAAACAGTGGGATGCCTTTGTGTTCCGTTTTGACCGCAATCTGGAGTTTCTCAATGCCGCCCGGATCCTGTCGCCGGACAATGCCACACCCAGCACATTGCGGTTGCCGCTGGGCTTTACCGACCAGTGGAACTGGGGCTTCGGGCTGGAATTCCATGCGTCATCCCGGCTTGATTTGCGCGCCGGTGTGGAGATCCGCGACTCGGTGATTCCGGATGATCAGCGCCAGATCATGGCTCCGTTCGGTGGAGCGAACCTTTACAGCATTGGTATGGGGTACCAGTGGGACAAGGATACGGAGATCGACATGAACCTGAGCTATCTGCACTCGGTTGAGACGATTCCCGCAAACAGCAGTTGTAACCTGAACTGTGACAATATTACCAATATCATCTACAACCCCTATGCGGGTCTGGATGTGAAAACGTCCCTGCGGGTGGTGATGGCGGGCCTGAGTTTCCGCACCAAATTCTGACGCGAACGCGCCATGAAAAAGCGCGAAAGGGTGATTTGCCCGATGTACAAACATCATTTCATGGTTGTTACCTGTCTGGCTCTTGTGCTGGCGGGCTGTCAGTCTTCAGGTTCCGGGCCCTCTGGCAGCCGTGAGGGTTATTTTACCTGGGTGGATGAGCAGGGACGGGTCCGGCATTCGCCCATACCTGAAAGCTCCGCCGGGCAGGATGACAAAGACGATAACGATGACGAAGGTGGCAGGGATGATACAGACACCGCCGAGGAGTCATTGGCCAGCGGATACGATGAAGAATTCAACCTCGAAAACTACCCGGATGGCAATCAGCTCGAGAAAGACGGTTATATCCGACCGGGCGATCCCAAGCCGTATTTCACCTGGACAGACGCCCAGGGCAACATACGAGTCAGCTATTATCAGCCGGACACGCGGACGGCTGTGGAAAAAGGGCGCATCAAGCCGCCTGTCCAACTGACAGAAGCCAGTATTCACCAGGCAGGCACTGACCCGGAAACGCCCGTGCTACCCGAAGGAGCGGACCCGGAGGCCCTGGCCGTCCTGGGGCTGGCCCCTGGTGAGGAAACTTTTTTCGAGCAATGGTCCCGGCAGTGCTGCCAGGACATTGAGCAGTCGGAGCCGGAACCCTGGCAGGAGGGCCGCGAATTCGGGGTTTCCGTGGACCAGAGTGCACCCCGTCACGCGTTCAGCACCGGGGAAAGCCATTACCGGTTGATCAGGCTCCCGTCCGCCGGCAAACACAATGATTTCATTCTTCACCTCAAGTCATTTAACAGGGACGGAGTGTTCGTACCCTCGGTTGCGTTTCTTGATGAATCTTTTGCGCCGTTACGTATTGTGACCGATCTGGTTGCGAGCTACGTTCCTGAATCCTGGCATCGGTACGGCTACCTTCACTCTTACATACCGGTGTTTCCCGGGCGGGGCGAGCGCTGGATGGTGATCTTCACACGAAATACCGACCTGGAAGGACAGACGGTGATCGAGGGAAAATACGGGCCCAGGGCCATTCCCCACACGCGTACCGGTGAACTCAGCCTGTCCCGGGAAGGCGAGTGAGGGTCAATCCTCAGGGCGGCTCAGGTCCAGCCACTGCTGTGAAAGCCAGTAATAGCTGCCATCAGGTGCCGGGTGCGTACAGTTGTAGCGAAAGCGGCGGCTGTTGAAGCTTTTCGGCGCCTTGAGGATGACTTTGTCCGCACCTGAAACTTCAAAGTCAATGCGTCCCTGACCGGAGGCAAAACACGTCAGGCGGTCCACACTGATGGATTCTGGCACCGTGAACGTCAGAGTTGGTGGATTGTTCGAGATAACGCCATCCGGGAGTTTGCTGGCGTCGACTGGCAGCGCCTTGCTGCGTAGTTTATTTTCCAGGCTGTTCAGTTGGCCGTAGGCGTTGGCCATCGGAAACCGGGGCAGGCGGGTGGCGTCCGAAGTCTGGCCAATAGCGCCGGATTGTTGGCCAAAGCCCAGCCAGTCTCGCTCAGCGATTTTCTCCTCCAGGGCCTCATCAAACTCGCCATAGGGGTAGGCAAACATGGGCACGTCGACGCCCAGCCTTTCCGAGAGCGTTTCCTGGGCGCCATCGAGGCTGCGTTCAACGCGCTTTTCCCAATCACTTTTGGACTCGTCCGGGCGTCTCGCAAGGTGGCCATGGTTCTCGCTATGGTTGGCGATGGTGGCGGCGCCCCGATCCCGGAGTTCTTCCAATTGATCCCAGGTCATATAGCCATGGCCGCCCACGGCATCGGTATTGACGAATACGGTGTACTCGTAGCCGCGATCCTCCAGCAGCGGCGCAGCCCGTGAATAGACGGATTCGTAGGCATCGTCGAAGGTGATGGCAACCTGTTCAGTGCTGCCCAGCTCTCCTGCAAGCGCCACACGGGTGCTGGATTCCAGCGGGACAACCTCCAGCCCAAGATTGTCGATCATTTCCAGTTGCCGCTTAAATAACGATACCGACGTGCTGGTGGATGATGGTGTTGAGTCGCTGACATGGTGGTATTGCAACACCACCAGATCAGCGTTTGCCGACATGGCAAGGCCTGCCAGTGCCAGCAGGAGGAGTGAGCAGGCCGTTTTTCGTTGTGCCATTGGAGAATTCCCTTTGAGTCTGATTTTCCCGCGGAGTCAGGTCCGGAAGTGTGCCTTGAGTACGGCGAAAGCCTGGTTCAGATCCTGGATGGTTTCGGTCTCTCCGCCCCGATCCGGGTGAGCGTGCATAACCGCCCGGCGAAATCGCTGCTTTACTTCGTCAAAACCGGGAGGAACCGATTCAAAACCCAAGGTTGCTGCCGCCTCACGTGCCTCGGTGACTTCCGGCCGATAACCGCTCCGCCCGGCCCAGAAATCATCCATCATCCGGTTGATGGATTCCTCCGGCATTTCATATTTCGACAGGTCCAGATAGAAATTCCGCAACTCGTCCACCTGGTCGGGTACGCCAGAGCCGGCCACCACCGCGTTTTTGCGCAGGCGAATCACCAGTGGTGAGATTGTCAGCGTCTCACCGCCGATGGCAAGCTGGTCCCTTAGCCGGTACAGCACGTGGAACAGCAGGAAGTGGACCGGATAGAGCTTGTCCGGTTCCCCGAAATTGACCTTGCCAATAAGTTCCCACGGCGGTCTTTGCAGGGTCTTGATAAGCCCGAGCTCGTTGATACCTGCCGGGTTCTGACGAAGGACGTGTTCGACGGCAACCAGCAGGTGCTGAATCTGGAAATTCAGTTTTTCGTCGCGAGCGTCCGTCTCCAGTGCCCGGCTGCCGTTTGTTGCGGTATGGAATTGATTCATTCCTCAATGGTAGGGGACCGGGCGCCTTTACGGAAGAGGGCTGTCCCGCCCCAATCCTTTAAGGAACAGATCGGTGGCAAACCGGGTGGCATTCCTGGCTTCGGCCTCAGCCTCGGCGGGCTTCTCGTGGGCCCGATAGGCCAGGCGGAGGCTGAGTTCGTAACCGACTCCGAAAAACGCCGCGCACAGGTATTCCTCGTCCATTTCAGGCAGTAATCCACGCTGTACGGCGTCCCGGATATCCTCATCAAGCGATAGCATGGCGAGCCCGAGAATGTCAGAGCCGAACAATTCGCGAATGGCGCGATCATTGCGGTGGGCGAGTTCGTACACCAACGGGTCGCTGGCGGTGGCACGAAACAGTGACAGGTAGGCGAAATAGATAAAATCTTCAGCGGAGCTAGCGGATTTCCGGCACTCGGTGAGGTTGTGGTTCAGGCCGCTGAGAAAGTCCGTCAACAGCGCTGCAAAGATGTCCTGTTTGCTGGAGAAATAGTTGTAAAAGGTACCGGCTGCCAGCCCGGTACGGCGAACAATATCGCGGATGGTGGACTTATCGTAGCCGCGCTCCCGAAAGCACTCCCTTGCCGCGTCAAGAATGGCGGCGCGATTGCGAATACGGTTGAACTCCCGTTTGCCGGTGGCTTCCGGTTTTGTGTCTAACATATCCATGTCTGTATCCTGTCCCTGGAACATTTGCACGCGTATAATCCGACGCTCACTGACCTTATGAACGACGTTTTCCTATGTCCGAAGCAATAACTGCCAACGCCGAAACTGTCCCGGCCTCTGAAGCGGAGCGCCGGCAGAAACTGGAACTGAACAAGCTGCAGAAGCGCCTGCGCCGCGAAATGGGGCAGGCGATTGCTGATTTCTCGATGATCGAAGCCGGCGATAAAGTCATGTGCTGCCTGTCTGGCGGCAAGGACTCCTACGCCATGCTCGATATTCTGCTGAACCTTCAGAAAAGCGCGCCGGTGCGCTTTGAGCTGATTGCCGTGAACCTGGACCAGAAGCAGCCCGGCTTCCCGGAGGAAGTGCTGCCGGAGTATCTGTCGGCACTCGGCATTGAGTATCACATCATCGAGAAGGACACCTACAGTATTGTTAAGGAAAAAGTGCCGGAAGGGAAGACCACCTGTGGACTTTGTTCCCGCCTACGTCGCGGAATTCTCTATAATTTTGCGGAAGAGCACGGGGTCACCAAGATCGCCCTTGGGCATCACCGGGATGATTTGCTGGAGACCCTGTTCCTGAACATGTTCTACGGAGGCAAGCTGAAATCCATGCCCCCGGTTCTTCACAGCGACGACGGCCGCAATACAGTGATTCGCCCGTTGGCCTATAGCCGTGAGAAGGACATTGCCCGCTACGCGCGCCTGCGGGAGTTCCCGATCATCCCCTGCAACCTGTGTGGCTCCCAGGAAAACCTGCAGCGGCAGGTGATCAAGGACATGTTCCAGTCCTGGGACAAACAGCACCCCGGGCGCCTGGAAACCATGTTCCGGGCTATGTGCAACGTGGAGCCTTCGCACCTCGCCGATGCCGCCCTGTACGATTTCCGGGAAGGTACCCGCTACTCCACGGGGGCGCGGAACGTAGAAACCGTCGAGCCGCAAACACAGGATTTCGGACGTCTGGACGTGCTCAACATCTGATTGTGCCGGGAATGGCTGTCGGGAGCCGACTCTAGCCGTGCCCGGAATGCATCATCCCGGTGATGGGGATCGTCCAGATACCGAAACCGATCAGCAGCAGCCCGGCAATCTGCCGGAAGTGCTTCTGGTCCCGCAGCTTGCGGATCCAGGTGGCTGCATAACCGGTCGCGAGCATGGAAGGTAGGGTGCCCAGGCCGAAGAACAGCATGGTTGCAGCGGCACTGCCCACCGTGGGTTGCAGGGCCGCCCAGCCCAGGGTGCTATAGATCAACCCGCAGGGGAGCCAGCCCCAGAGCGCCCCCAGGGCAAGGGCCTGGTGGAAATGGTGCACGGGAAGTACGCGCTGGGTGAGGGGGGACAACCGTTTCCAGACCGGGGCTCCGATGCGTTCCACATACCGGATTCCCTGCCACCATTGCCCCATGGAAAGCCCCATCAGGATCAGCAGGATTCCCGCCAGGGTTCGCAGCAGCGGGCCAAGCTGTGCCCAGTAGGCCGCGGCGCTGGTGCTCAACAGGGCAATCAGCGAGGCAATCAGTGCATAACTGCCAATCCGGCCGCCATTGAAGGCAAGCAGCATGAGTGTCTGGCGAAGTCGAAAGCCCCGGCCAACAGGCAGTGCCATGGACAGCGACGCGCTGATCCCGCCGCACATGCTCAGGCAATGGGTGCTGCCGAGCAGCCCGATCAGGAAGGCGCTGGAATAACTCAGGTAAAGTTCTTCGCCCATCAGGATTTGTGTCTATCTTCAGGCTGGTCATCGCCAGAGACGTCGACAGGGCCGGGGCCCTCGTCAGAGGCGGCATTCTGCTTTGGCTGCTTTGCGTCGTCCGGAATCATGTCCTTGTCATCGTCATAGAGAATGCGATGGGCTGGCCCGTCAAGGTCGTCATACTGGCCGTCCTTTACGGCCCATGAGAACAGGACAATGCCCAGTGCCACCAGTATCAGCATGACCGGAACCAGGATCATTACGATTTGCACGGAGCTACCTCGGACAGTTTGAGTGATTCAACATTTACGGTATCAGGGCGTTGCTTCAGCGCCAACCGTTGCAACAGACAATTCCCTGTTACCGCGCGTCCTGCCAAGCCTCATGGCGTTCAGCACCACCACCAGTGAACTGAGTGACATGCCGATAGCCGCCAGCCATGGTGGCACCAGGCCGGCGGCGGCCAGGGGCAGGGCGCAGACATTGTAGGCCAATGCCCATGTCATGTTCTGGCGGATAACCCGCCGTGTGTCCTGGCTGGTTTTCAGGGCTTCGGATAGCTGGGTCAGCTGACCGTTCAACAGCACCGCATCCGCCTTCAATTGGGTCAGGTCGGCGGCGCTGCCCATTGCCACGGACACGCCGGCACCGGCCATGGAAGGCAGGTCATTGAGGCCATCACCGACCATCATGATATGGCGCCCCTGGTCACGGAGTTCTTCAAGGACGCGGAGTTTTTCTTCCGGTGAGGCCTGCCCGATGGCTTCATCGATACCGAGCCTCCGGGCAATCTGCTCAACGTGCCCGGAGCGATCCCCACTGAGCAGGATTGTGCGTAAACCCGCTTTTTGAAGGGCCTGTACTGCTTCACGGGCGTCGGCCCGGGGTTCGTCGTCGAGTGTGAAGCGGGCCAGCCATTCATCAGCGGTGGCCAGCCATATTTCGATACCCTGGGACTTGTCGGTGTCTGGCGGCGGACAACTGACATTGGCCTGGACAAAATCGAGGTGCCCGATGTAAAGCGGCTTGCCGTTGACCTGTCCTGACAGACCACCACCCACATGGTTCAACACCTGCCCGGCGGAAACACTGCGAATCGGGTGAAAAACCCGGGCGATCGGGTGTTCCGAGTGCTTCTCCAGGCTTGCCGCCAGTTGTTGGCATTGCTCTGCGTTATGGGGCCCGAAGGTATCGGTGGCCACCAGGCTGAGCTCACCACGGGTGAGGGTCCCGGTTTTGTCGAAAATGACGGTATCCACGGTGTTCAGGGATTCAAGGGTGTGCCCGCGGGTGGGTAGCAGCCCCAGCTTCCGCAGCCTCATGGTCGCCGAGGTAATGGCGGTAGGAGTGGCCAGGGACAGGGCGCAGGGGCAGGTTACCACCAGCACTGACAGGGTGATGTCAAAGGCGTTGTCGGCACCGGCCAGCCACCAGCCAATCCAGATAAGCGGTGCCAGTATCAGCACGCGACTGACAAAAACGCCGGCAATGCGGTCGGCCATCTGTGCCACTGGCGGTTTTTCAGCCTGAACCCGGTCCAGCACCCGGAGAATGCCGGAGAGCCTGGTCTGGGCACCGGAACGGCGAACCTCAACTTCCAGCGGGTTTTCGCCGTTGATACTGCCCGCATGGACTTCGTCGCCCTGGCTGCGGGTTTCCGGCAGGTATTCACCGGTCAGCGCCGCTTCGTTCAGGGTGGAATGACCACTGACAATCACCCCGTCCGCGGGCAATGTCTCCCCGGGCCTGATGCGGACGATATCCCCGGGGGCCAGGTCGTGGGTGGACACGATGTCGCTGTCGTTTCCCCTGATACGGTTCGCCACCATGGGCTGGAACCCGGCCAGGGCGTTTCCGGTCAGTCCCGCACGGTAGCGAGCCTGCATTTCGATATAGCGGCCGAGCTGTAGGAAGAAGGTGAACATGCAGACAGACTCGAAATAGACTTCCTCTCCGCCAAACACAGTCACCCAGGCGCTGGCGACATAGGCAAGGCCGATGGCGGTTGCCACCGGTACGTCCATGGTCAGGTGGCGGCTGCGGATATCCCGGAGCGCGTTGGTGAAAAACGGTCGGGCGCTGTACAGCACAACGGGAGTGGCAACCAGCAGGCTGAACCAGCGGAAAAAGCTGACAAACTCCGGGGACAGGTCACTGACCAGTTCGAAATACAGCGGAAAGGCCAGCATCATGCTCTGGAACGCGCCGATGCCGGCCACGGCCAGCCGAATAAGTGCGGAACGGTGCTCTTCCTTCAGGGCCTTTTCCGCTTCATCGGCCTGATAGGGGCGGGCCTGGTAGCCCAGTTCGTGGATGGCAATCAGCAACTGGCTGAGTTTTGCCTGCTCGGGGTTCCATATCAGACGGGCACGCTGGGTGCTGTGATTCACGGAAAAGGAAATCACCCCCGGTTGCTTCGCCAGGTGGTTTTCCAGCAACCATATACAGGCGGCGCAGGTGATCCCACTGACAAGCAACGTGGCTTCCTGGCCCGCCTTTATCGGGGATACAAAGGATTTCTGCACCAGTGGATGGTCCAGTTCACGAATCCGGCTCAGCTCGGAGTCGGTCAGTGCCTTCGGAGTGGCGGCAGGCTCTGTTCTGAACTGGTAGAAACCGGTGAGCCCTTCCGTGCGGATGATCTCACAGACCGCCCGACATCCCTGGCAACAGAAATGCCGCAACTCGCCTTCGAGTTTCAGGGTGATGGGTGGCTCGCCCGCCGCCGGTTCGCCACAGTGGTAGCAATCCAAGGGTTTCACCCGCGGTCTTCAGCGCTCGCGCCGAGGGTTAGGGGGCGCTGGGATGGCAGGCTGGATTCGCCTTTTAATCGCCATTTGTTGTCGGGGCCGCGCAGATCAAAGTACCAGCGGCCTTCAATCGACTGATTCAGGTTCGCCGCGTACTGTCCTTCACCGACCGGCCGAAACTGAATGGTTCGGTCCCGCTCCGCGAGTGTCGGATGGAACAGGTTCAGGACAAGATAGGGATAGTCAGCATGACCGCTTGAGGTGTCCATGGACAAGCTGATCCTTTGCTTGTCAAAGGTCATCTCAACGCTCAAACCAAGATCTTCTGCGACCTGATCCCGCGCGATCTCCATGTTAATTCCCCTACCTTCCTTGGAGTAATCATCGGTTACCATCGCGTTATCGGTGTTGAGGGCGACGGTAATCATGACCATGCACCAAGTGATGGAGGCAGCAGGGAAAGCCAGTAGGAACCAGAGCCAGGGCTGACGGTACCAGGGCTTCACGTCTGAATCTTCAGTCATAGTTGTATCTCTCAGTGCCGCCTCCGGATTTCGCTCCGAGGGTCAGCGAGTAGGGCCGACGAACCGGCTTTCAGTTTCAAGGACGAGGGATTCATCGGATTGTGATTCAAGCCTGAATACAATGGCATTGTTGCTTTCCGAGATGTCCTCCGGTGCCACATCCACAACCGTCGGCAGGGACCGGTTTTCGCTGCTTGCCACTGTAATCGTATCTTCGGTCAGCAACCGGATACCTTCCATGCCGGAGACCGAGATCGCGAAGGTTTGCGGTATTTCCGACATGTTGGAAACCTTCAGCGTATAGGTATTCTCGACCCGTCCATCACCGTTAAAGCTGAAAAGTGCGCCGCGATCTCTCAGCACATCCAGTTGCGCAGGGACTCTTGTGGCTATGGTGAATGCGATTGCGACAATCATCAGCAGCAACACCAGCCCGTAACCGAACGTGCGCGGTCTCAGCAGTTTCGAGGTCTTGCCTTCCAGTTCGTTTTCTGTTGTGTAACGGATCAGGCCGCGCGGGTAATTCATCTTGTCCATCACCTCGTCACAGGCATCAATGCAAAGGGCACAGCCAATGCACTCGTATTGCAGCCCGTCGCGGATATCGATACCGGTGGGGCACACCTGAACGCATTGCCCGCAGTCGATGCAGTCTCCAAGGCCCAGTTCCGACGGTTCGATGCCTTTCTTGCGGCTGCCCCGGGGCTCTCCCCGGTTGGGGTCGTAGGAAACCACTCGGGTATTGGGGTCAAACATTACGGACTGGAAGCGGGCATACGGACACATGTACAGGCACACCTGTTCCCGCAACCAACCCGCGTTCAGATAGGTGGCGGCGGTAAAGAAGGCAACCCAGAAATAGGCCCAGCCGTTGGCTTGGAACGTGAACAGATCGGTGATGAGGTCACGGATGGGGTAGAAGTAACCGACAAATGTAACGCCGGTGGCCAGTGCAATCAGCAACCATGCGGAGTGCTTCGCTGATTTCTTGGCGACTTTCTCCATGGAACGGGGCGACTTGTCCAGTTTCATTCGCTTGTTGCGGCTGCCTTCAATGCGCTCCTCGACCCACATGAAGATAAAGGTCCACACCGTTTGCGGGCAGGTGTAGCCGCACCAGACCCGGCCAAACAGGGTAGTAATAAAGAACAGGCCAAAGGCACAGATGATGAGCATGCCCGACAGCAGGATGAAATCCTGAGGGTAGAAGGTGGCACCGTACAGATGGAACTCTCGGGCCGGGAGATCAAAGTGAATCAGCGGTTGGCCGTCCACGGTAATCCAGACGAACAGGAAATACATGCCCATCAAAGCAGTCAGGCTGACATTTCGGATCCGCTGGAAGAAGCCCTTGACCTCTTTGACATAGATCTTCTTGCGGCTGGCATAAAGATCGACAGTTCCGGTGTTTTTGTTGTTGTCGGAGGTGTCAGAGGATGGGTCGATTTGTCTGACCGGAATCTCACTGCTCATCGTTACCTCCCGATGATGTGGCGCCCTTTTTCACAGGGAACTGTGGGGTGGGCGATCTTCTCAAGCCTGTGCCCGCCAGGGCAGACACGGGGTTGAGCAGACCGGGCCGGGACAACCCCGGCCGGATACTCAGTTGGACAGGCTGTACACGTATGCAGCCAGGATCTGGATCTGGTCGTCGGAAAGCCGGTCACCCTGTGCGGGCATCTGGTTCTGACGGCCGTTAACAACGGTTTCCCTGATCCATTCATAGGTGGAGCCATACAGCCACGTATCGTCGGTCAGGTTTGGGGCGCCCATGGCCTGGTTGCCCTTTCCGTCTGGACCATGGCAGGCCACGCAAGCCTGGGCGAATACTTGCTCACCCGCGGCGGCAGCTTCTTCGTCCTTCGCCCGGTTACTGAAACTGAGCACATAATTGACAACCTGGTTCACCTGCTCCGTGGTCATGTTCGGCATGGTGCCTTTGGCGGGCATATTACCGTTCCGTCCCTCGTGGAGAGTAGTCAGGATTGTGTCAGGGTCGCCACCGTACAGCCAGTCGTCATCCGTCAGGTTTGGGAACCCGAGGGAACCCCGCCCCGCTGAGCCATGACAGACGGCGCAGTTATTGGCAAACAACCGTTGCCCCATTTGCATGGCATCGTCGTTTTCAGACAGTTCAGGCACTGGTGTATCGCCGTATTTGGCATAGAGTTCGCCATATCGTGCATTTGCCTGCTGGACTTCAGCCTGCCACTGGTTGGTCGATGTCCACCCCAGTAAGCCCTTGTAGTTGCCAAGGCCCGGATAGAGGGCAAGGTATCCCAGTGCAAAAACGCAGGTGGCAACAAAGAGGTAGTACCACCACTTTGGCAGTGGGTTGTCGTATTCCTCGATACCATCAAAGGAATGGCCCACTGTCTTGTTTGTTTCAGTATCGGTGGTCTGGCTCTTGCGTGTGGCATAGAGAAGCCACCAGCAGCCAAACACGGTACCGAGCACGATCACGCTGATCCAGATGCTCCAGAAGGTACTCATTGCTTTTTCTCCGTTTGTTCCTGTTCAAGAGTACGCTTTTCCATTTCCTCATCGTCGAAAGGCAGATGTGCTGCCTCATCATTGGCTTTCTTGCGATGGGAGCTGTACGCCCACCATATGATGCCGAGGAACATGGCCATAATGACCAGCGAGTGAATGCCGCGTAACTCATTTATATCCATGGGATCACCGTTTCTCTGAAATCACGGTACCAAGCTGTTGCAGGTACGCTACAAGGGCTTCGATCTCGAACTTGCCCTGTACCTCGTCAGCCGCTGCTGCAACCTGCTCGTCTGTGTACGGCACACCCAGCGTTTGGAGTGTCCTCAGCCTGGCCTCGGTTTCGGTGTGGTCAATGCGATCTTCAAACAACCAGGGGAAAGCCGGCATGTTGGATTCCGG
Source organism: Marinobacter iranensis (assembly GCF_029207565.1). Classification (GTDB taxonomy): domain Bacteria; phylum Pseudomonadota; class Gammaproteobacteria; order Pseudomonadales; family Oleiphilaceae; genus Marinobacter; species Marinobacter iranensis. The sequence continues at coordinate 22,404 of NZ_JANCMW010000013.1, forward strand.
TACCACGCTGCGAGGATTGTAGAGATGCTGACGCTGCCAGGCGTCGGAATAGCGTCCACCGACACGGGCAAGATCGGGACCAGTACGCTTGGAGCCCCACAGGAACGGGCGATCGTAGACGAATTCACCCGCAACCGAGTAGTGGCCGTAGCGCTCGGTTTCTGCACGGAACGGACGGATCTGTTGGGTGTGGCAGACGTGACAGCCTTCACGGATGTAGATGTCCCGGCCTTCCAGTTCCAGAGCCGACAAGGGTTCAAGGCCCTCAATAGGCTCATTGGTCTCATCCAGGAAAAACAGTGGAACCACTTCCGCGAGAAAACCACCGCTGATGGTAAAGATGATCAGAACGATCATCAGCCCGAGGTTTTTTTCTACTATTTCGTGTTTCATTGATGCTGTTCCCCCGTTACGCCGCTTGCGCTGCTGAGTTGTCTTGAGCAACGGCTTCTTTCTGACGCACGGTCATGTAAACGTTGTATGCCATGATCAGCATACCGGTCAGGAAAATCACACCGCCAAGGAATCGCACGAAGTAGCCCGGATAAGAGGCTTCCAGCGACTCTACAAAGCTGTAGGTCAGCGTGCCGTCTTCGTTAACAGCACGCCACATCAGGCCCTGCATGATACCGTTCACCCACATTGCAACGATGTAGAGCACGGTGCCGACAGTGGCCAGCCAGAAGTGGACGTTGATCAGGCTGGTGCTGTACATGGCTTGCAGGCCCCACAGTTTGGGTATGAGGTGATAGATAGCCCCGATACTGATCATGGCAACCCAGCCCAGGGCGCCAGAATGCACGTGCCCAATGGTCCAGTCGGTATTGTGCGACAGGGCGTTTACCGTTTTTATGGCCATCATCGGGCCTTCAAAGGTCGACATACCGTAGAAAGACAGGGAGACGACCAGGAAGCGGAGAATCGGGTCTGTGCGCAATTTGTGCCAGGCACCTGACAGCGTCATCATGCCGTTGATCATTCCCCCCCACGAAGGCGCGAGCAGAATCAGGGACATTACCATACCGGCGGTTTGCGCCCAGTCTGGCAAAGCCGAGTAGTGCAGGTGGTGGCCGCCGGCCCATACGTAAGTGGCGATCAGTGCCCAGAAGTGGACGATAGACAGGCGATAGGAGTAGATCGGACGGTTGGCCTGTTTGGGAACAAAGTAATACATCATCCCGAGGAAGCCGGCCGTCAGGAAGAAACCGACCGCGTTGTGGCCCCACCACCACTGCATCATCGCGTCGGTTACGCCAGCGTAGGCCGAGTATGACTTGAAAGCGCCTGCGGGTAGCGCGAGGTTGTTGCCGATGTGCAACACGGCGACGGTAAGGATAAAGCCACCGTAAAACCAGTTAGCCACGTAGATGTGGGCGGTGGCACGCTTCATCACCGTGCCGAAGAAGACCAGCGCGTAGGAAACCCAGACAATGGCGATGAGAATGTCGATCGGCCATTCGAGTTCCGCATACTCCTTGGAAGAGGTAAGGCCCATTGGCAGTGTGATGATCGCCGAGACCATAACAGCCTGCCAGCCCCAGAACGTGAACGCCGCAAGTTCATCGGAGATAAGTCGCGCCTGGCACGTGCGCTGAACCACATAATAGGAAGTGGCAAAGAGCGCCGAACCACCAAACCCGAATATCACAAGGTTTGTGTGGAGTGGCCTCAAACGACCAAAGTGGGTCCAGGAAAAGTCAAGGTTCATCGAGGGCCAAACAAGCTGGGATGCGATCAGCACACCCATGCCCATGCCAACAATGCCCCAGACCAACGTCATGATGGCGAACTGCCTTACCACCTTGTAGTTGTATGTCAGGTTAGCATTTACTGTGCTCATAGCCTTACCAATGGGTTTAGAGTGGGGAAAATATGCGGGCGCAAGTATGGAGAAACGATTAGCTGTTTGCAATGACACAGATCAACTCTGAAACCCTGTCAACTGTGTCTAAATCAGTAACATGGCGAATCTACTAGGGTATTTTCGAATGCTCCAGAGGCTGCTTTGGGTATTCGGATAATGCGCTGCAGCCCGGAACACTAATGATAGTCATAATTTGGAGGTTTTGGTGAATTCTGTAAGTGTTTTCAGGACCAGGGCGCAGGGAATAGTGACGGCACCCGTGCTTGTGCTTGCCCACGGCGCCGGAGCACCCGCTGACTCGCCCTTCATGGAACTGCTGGCTACAGCGCTCTCCGGGCAGGGTGTGACAACGGTCAGGTTTGAATTTCCGTATATGGAACAACGTCGGCGGGATGGAAAGAAGAGGCCCCCGGATCGTAAGCCTGTCTTGCTCGACCGCTTCCGCAAGGTTGTTGCCGAAACCTGCGGCAGCTTTGACAGCGGGCCCGGGCTCTTTATTGGTGGCAAATCCATGGGTGGACGGATGGCCAGTCTGTTGGCGACGGAATCCGGTATTACGGATGTTATCCGTGGAGCCGTCTGCTTCGGTTACCCCTTCCACCCGCCCGGAAAGCCGGATCGATGGCGAACGGACCACTTCCAGGCACTGCAGCGGCCTATAAAGATCATTCAGGGCACGCGGGATCCATTCGGCAGGAAGGCCGAGGTTGACGAGCGCGGTCTGGACGCACTGGCAAACGTGAACCTGAGCTGGCTGGAAGGAGGTGACCATGATTACCGACCCTTGGCGCGACAAAGCGAAAGCAGGGAAGACCTGATCCGGCAGGCTGCGGCAAGGGCCGCGGGATTCATGATCGGCCAGGAATGATTCAGGAAACCTCGGGCTCCGAGTGCACTGTCCGGTTCCGTCCGGATGCCTTGGCGAGGTAAAGCGCCTCGTCGGCCCGCCGGAAGAGTTCCCGCTCATCTTCCCCGTTCAATAGCGTGGCGGTTCCTGCACTCATGGTCAGCGTTACTGGCGTGCCATCATCGGACAACACCGGCAGGTCGGCAATATCTTCAAGAATTCCCTGGCAAACACCAAAGGCGCCCTCAGATGTTGTACCGGGAAGGAGGATGGCAAATTCCTCCCCCCCAAAACGAATGGCTACATCCCGAGGCCTTTTAACATGGCGCCTGAGAATATCGGCTATGTGTTGCAGGCATTGGTCACCGAACTCGTGTCCCCAGGAGTCATTAACCGCCTTGAAGTGGTCGGCATCAAGCAAGGCGATAGTCAGGGGGTGGCCGGTACGCCTGGCCTCGGCGCAGAGTTCGGGTAAAAGGTTGTCCAGGTGGCGACGATTATAGAGCCCGGTGAGAGCGTCATTCAGGCTCAAGGTTGCCAGTTGCCTGTTTGCCTTTTCAAGCTCCCGCATGGTGCTGCGAAGCTGTGCCGTGCGTTCGTGTACCTTTAGTTCCAGTTCGGTTCTGGCATTCTGTTCAACATTCAGCAGTTTCCGGTTCAGAAGCCGCCAGCGCTGAACCATGGCGTAGTTGAGCAGAATCACCTGAGCACCCACTGCCGCCTGCATAAAGATTTCCCGTGCCAGAAAGTCCGCCAGATAACCGAATGCAGCCATTGAATAGATCAGGGCGCCAGCGAGCATTCCCGACCAGGCCATTACGTACCACTTCGCGGGCAAATACCCCTGGCGCCAACGGATAATGCCAATAATGAAGAGGCCGCCAATGATGATCAGTGCAGCTGTGGTGCTTAGCACAATGGATTTGTTGTAGGGCAGCAGGAACGCCATGATGAACAGGCCAGTGCTGGTCAGTGCCAGCCCCTTCAATACCTTGTCAGCAACGGCATTGGCTGGAATTTCAAGGAAAGAGCGACCGAACAGGGTCATTGCCAGACAACTGACCGACATCAGTATGGGAATGGAGGTATTGGCGAAACCCGTACTGTCGGGCCAGAAATACTGATTGGCGAATCCGCCCATGGCGAACAGAAACAGGCCCAGAGAAGCCATGTAAAAGGCGTTATAGAAGTAATATCCGGTCCCGGAACTGAAATAGAGCAACAGGTTGAATACCGCAAAGACCAGTAGCGCCCCGTAGAAGAGCCCGTGTATGAGAGTCAGGTGGTTACTTTCGGCAATGGCTGCTGCCGGGGTTTCCAGTGATAGCGGTACGTTCAGCGCCCCGCTGCTTTGAATTCTCAGCGTGATGGTCTGACTTTCCCCGGCATCAAGCGTGACGGGGAACAGGAAATACCGGTAATCTATGCCCCGCGAAAGAAACGGGTATTGGTCGCCCGTGGTCAGTGGTTGGTCAGCTTGTTCGCCGGAACGCCAGAACGTGACTTCATCGAGCAGCGGGTAGTTGAGTTTCAGATACCAGAGCTCTCGTGTATCGCCGGAGTTCCATACATTCAAGCGAACCCAGTAGACCGAATCGGTGTGACTGAAGACCAGGTCGTGTCCCCCGGCAGGTGTCCAGTCGATATCGGCAGGCAATTCCACAGGTGATTCGGCACTGTGTCCTGGAGTACCTGGAGTAGCGCTGAGGAAGCAGACATGGTTCATCAGTGCTTCCCGTCGTGCCGGATCGGAGGCATCAAGTGAGAGGCAGTGGGGTGTGGCATGCGGATGTGCCGCCATTGACAGGTTCGGGACCAGCAAAAGCCCGATAAATAGGAGCAGATAGCGCAGGTACTGCGGCATTAAGGGGGTTCCTGCCAACGGAAAGTCAGATAGTGTAGCCAGTTGCGGGCTATGTATATGTTAAACAGATTCAAATTTAGGGGTTTTGAGCAGAAGCCCGGTCCAGGTGCCTGATGGAACAACTAATTGTTATTTGCCGTCCCGGATTCGAGACGGAGGCAGGCCGCGAGCTAACCGACGCTGCGGCGGACTTCGGTGTTTACGGTTATTTCGAGCCAGCGGGAAACCAGGGCTTTATTGCCTTTCACTGTCCAGGGCCGGTTCCGGCGGATGTGCTGCTTGCCCGCCTTCCCATTGACCGACTGGTCTTTGTCAGGGACTGGTTTATGGTGCTGGCGGAGGTATCGCTACCAGCCTCTGATCGGGTGGGTGCGGTTATTGACGCCTTACGATCCGTGGATGCGACGCTCCCGGCCTGCGCTCGCGTGGAAATCCGCTTGCCCGAGAACAACAGCGACCCGGATCTAGGTAACTTTGCCCGCAAATGGGTATCTCCGCTGTCCAGGGGGCTAAGGGGTGCCGGCTTGCTGGAGCCGGATCCCAAGGCTGAATCGCCAGCCCGGTTGGAGCTCTTGCTGACCGGCTTTGACCGGGCTATTGCCGGGGTCAGCCTTGCCGGCAATCGCGCGCGGTATGTCAGCGGTATTCCACGGCTTCGCCTGTCGGCTTCCGCCCCCAGCAGATCGGCATTGAAACTGGAAGAAGCCTGGAAAGTGTTTCTGTCTCCCGATCAGGAGCTGGATTATTTGGGGGGTGGCGAGCAGGCTGTGGACCTGGGGGCGGCCCCGGGTGGCTGGACATGGCAACTGGTCAGGCAGGGAATGATGGTGACGGCGGTTGACAATGGACCAATGAATGCCGAACTGATGGCCTCGGGCCACGTAGAACATGTCGAGGCGGATGGCTATCAATGGCGGCCCAGGCGTGGTGTGGACTGGATGGTGTGTGACATTGTCGACCATCCACGCCGAACCTCTGAAATGGTGGTGCACTGGCTGACAACCAGGCTTTGCCGTTATACAGTTTTCAACCTGAAGCTGCCGATGAAAAAACGATACGACGAATGGTTGGTGTGCAGGGATATCCTGGAAGAGGGGCTGGCACAGACAGAAATGAATTTCCTGTTGAGGGCTCGCCACCTCTATCATGACCGTGAAGAGATCACCTGTTTCATTGAGCGAGTGGGTTGATCGCTGTTCAGTTCGTTACTTTAGCTATGCTGAAGAACAGTGATAATCTCATCCCGGTCCATCATTGGAATCAGCTCAGCCATTAGTTCCCGGCGTTCCTCGGACAGCAACCAGCGTTGCCAGTCAGCTTCGGAGCGCCAACTGGAGAGGGTGAAACGGTGGTTGGGGTCATGGGAGTCCACCAGCGCCTCACCGGACACGAAGCCGGGAGCGCTTACGGCACTTTGAAGGACCTTGCGGGATCTCTCCTCGTAGGCATATTCGAGGGATTCGGCAATATGGCGTTCAATCAGCACCCGGATCATTGTTTACCTCGTGTTGTTTTTGACATCTATAAACAATAATTTAGCACGTATTTTCAAAAATTCAGGCGGAATTTCAGGAGGGTGGACATTGGGACAGCCGGAACATGACGCAGAGCTGGATGCCCGGGGCCTGTTTTGCCCTGAACCGGTTATGCTGCTACACAATCGCATTGTGGATATCAGTGTGGGTGGGGTATTGAAAGTGGTTGCTACCGATCCTTCAACAACACGGGATATACCAAGGTTCTGCCAGTTTCTGAATCACGAACTGGTGTACTCGGCCGAGGACGATCAGGAGTTCGTATTCTTTATTCGCCGCGGTAGTTAACGGCGGCGTATCAGCTGCCGTCGGAGTAACCCAGTGTGTCCAGATGGCTGAGGAATTGCTTCCGGTCCATCTCGCCCAACACCCGGGCGCTTTCAATCTCCGTGCCGCTGCCATCGTAAAACAGAATGGCGGGTGGGCCGAACAATCCAAGCTCTTCCAGCAATGCCTGCTGGGCCGGCGTGTTGTCCGTCATGTCCAGTTGCAGGAGCTTGTACGGCGCCAGCGCCTGAATAACAGAGCCGTCACTGAAAACATTGCGCTCCATTACCTTGCAGGAGATGCACCAGTCCGCATAGAAATCCAGCATCACCGGGGTACCACTCCGGCTTGCGCGACTGAGCTCGTTACGGATATCGGCGGGAGACTCCAGGCGGACGAACTGGGCATGCGCCGTGTTCTGCGTTGAACCGCCAGCGACAGTCTGGCTCGAAGCCGTGAACGGCGCCAGCGGCTTCAGGGGGTTACCGGCGCCGGAAACCGCGCCGGCCAGCAGGGCAATGCCGTAGGCGAACATCACCAGTCCAAGGCCCTTGCGGGTTCGCTCCCAGCCAGCCTTTGCCGCATCGAAGGCGCCCAGTTGTACACCGGTGATGGCAATCAATAACCCCCACAGGGTCAGCGCCAGCCAGGCGGGAACCAGCCTTTCCATCAGCCAGATAGCAACGGCCAGCAGCATGACGCCGTAGAAGGCCTTAACCACGTTCATCCAGGGGCCCGTGGCTGGCAGTAACTTACGACCACCTACCGCCACCAGTATCAGGGGAATACCCATGCCCAGCCCTAGGGCGAAAAGCGCCACGCCCCCGATGACCGCATCCTGGGTGGTGCTGATGTAAAGCAGGCTTCCTGCCAGCGGTGCGGAAACACAGGGTGAGACGATCAGCGCAGACAGGGCGCCAATACCGAAAATGCTGATGACACGGCTTCCGGTGAGGCGGTGGCTGGCATCATTGAGTGGCTCCCGGATAAATCTGGGTAACTGGATTTCGAAGAGGTTGAACATGGACAGGGCGAAAATCACGAACAGGGCCGCGAAAACGCTCAGCACCCAGGGCGATTGCAGATGTGCCTGGAGATTAAAGCTGGCGCCCAGCAAGCCGGTAATGACACCCGCTGCGGCGTAGGTCAGTGCCATGCCCAATACGTAGCTGCCCGACAGCAACAGTGCATGGGCGGTGGTGCTGGTATTACGGCCAGACACCAGGGAGGAAATGATCGGCACCATCGGCAGTACGCAGGGGGTGAAGGTCAGCCCCAGGCCCAGCAGCAGAAACAGCGCCGCGATCACGAGGACCGACTGGTTGGCCAGAAAGCCGGCCAGCCCGGTTGCCGTTGACGTGTCCGCGGAAGGAGGCTGGTTGACACCAGGCGAGCCCGAAGCCCCCGAATTTCCGGTTGCCGCGGAAGCATCGCCGTTTCCGGCGCTGGCTCCAGAACTGGCATAATACAGCACATCACGGGTTTGGGGCGGGTAACAGAGCCCGGCTTTGGCGCACCCCTGGTAGGTCACCTGTAGCTTGGCCTCCCGGACGCCATCAGGAAGGTTCACTGGAACGCGGGCCTGGACAGGATCGTAGAAGACGGTGACCTTGCCAAAATACTCATCTTCCGTATCAGTGCCGGTATAGGAGAAGTCGGGCTCGCCCAGGGTGACGCCTTCGGTGTTGCTGGTGACCTTGATACGCCCCTGATAGAGGTAGTGCCCGGGAGTGATATCCCAGGACAGCACAACCGCGTTGGTATCCGCGGTGTAGCTGAACGGCAGGGCTTCATCGACCGGGAGAAAATCATTCCCACCGCCGAACAGAGAATTGCCCGCAGCAGACGCAAATAAGGAAAGGGTGGACAGTGCCAGGAACACCAGAACGCGGCCCAGGACTCGGAAATGAGCACTACTGCTTGAGGCTGTGTTGTTGCCGGTCATAGTCTATGGATTACCGTTAGTGGTTCCGGGTTGTGCGGCGCTGTTTCAGGATGTTCTGAAACAGCGCGTTCCAGGGTTGCAATTGACTCGGTCGCCAGGCAAAAGTTCCCTCTGGTATTGAACGGTCTAAAGTCGCACAATAGCCGTCCCATGAAACACGATCCTGATGATCTTATCATGCTGTTCAATGACCTGTTCCGGGAAGAATACCGGACCGTTCTGGTCAAGGGCAGCGATGAGCCAGAATATCTGCCCGCGACGGTGCTTGGCAGCTACGCACAGATTATCTTCGCCCACGGCTATTATGCCAGTGCTCTGCATGAAATCAGCCACTGGTGTATTGCAGGTGAGCACCGGCGCACACTTCGGGACTTCGGCTACTGGTACTGTCCCGACGGCCGCAATGTGGCGCAGCAGCAGGCCTTTGAAAAGGCTGAGATCAAGCCTCAGGCCCTGGAATGGCTTTTCTCGGTGGCAGCGGGTGCTCGCTTCCACATCAGCGTCGACAATCTTTCCGGTTGCGGGGCATGGGACGAAGGTGCCTTTCGCAGGAATGTACGGGCACAGGCAGGTTACTACCTTGAGCATGGCATGCCGGCCCGCGCGGGCCTGTTTTTCCGAACGCTCAAGACATTTTATGGAACCGGGGCTGACTTTAATGAAGTCTGGAAAAAAGAGACCAGGCGCCTGATGCCCGAGGATTCCGTCACAGACACTGAGGTAGATTGAAGCAATATGACATCTGACGCACCCGAAGCCGGCAAGACACTTTTCAAGGACCTGAACCTTGACCAGCGAGTGCTTGATGCCATTACCGATATCGGTTTTGAGCATTGCACGCCCATCCAGGCCGAGACCCTGCCGTTCACACTCGCCTGCCAGGATCTGATTGGTCAGGCGCAGACCGGTACCGGTAAAACCGCCGCTTTCCTGATTACCGCCATTCAGAGCATGCTCGAAACGCCAATCCCGCAAGAGGACAGGTTCGCGTCGGAACCCCGTGTCCTGGCCCTGGCGCCAACCCGGGAACTGGCCATGCAGATCGCCAAGGACGCAGAACAGCTGTGCGGTTACACCGGCCACAATGTCGTCACTGTTGTCGGGGGAATGAACTACGACAAACAGCGTGACCAGCTCCAGAATGAAATTGTCGACATCCTGGTGGCAACTCCCGGGCGCCTGATCGACTTTCTGGGCTCCCAGGACGTCTTTCTGGACCAGCTCGACATCCTGATCCTGGATGAAGCGGACAGGATGCTGGACATGGGGTTCATCCCGGACGTGAAGCGGATTATCCGCAAGTGCACCCCCAAGGAAGAGCGCCAGACCCTGCTGTTCAGCGCCACCTTTAACCAGGACGTTCTCAACCTGGCCTCCATGTGGACCCGCAATGCGGAGTTCGTTGAAATTGAACCGGAACAGAAAACCGCCGAACGGGTGAAACAGACCGTGTATCTTGTGGGTGAGGACGAGAAACTGCCGGTACTGGTGAATTACCTCCAGCGCCCCGAGGTGGAAAAGGCCCTGGTATTTGCCAATCGTCGTGACCAGTGTCGCGACCTGGACGAAGATTTGCGTAACCAGGGGGTCAAGGTAGCGCTCATGTCCGGTGAAATTGCCCAGAACAAACGGCTCAAGACCCTGGAGCAGTTCAAGAACGGTAGCATCCAGGTGCTGGTGGCTACCGATGTCGCCGGGCGAGGTATCCATGTCGACGGTGTGACGCACGTGTTCAACTATAATCTGCCGGACAGTGCCGAGGATTATGTGCACCGTATCGGGCGTACCGGGCGGGCAGGGAAGCACGGTGTGTCTGTCAGCTTTGCCAGTGAGGACGATGCCTTTTCACTACCGGCCATCGAATCCTACATCAGCCAGAAACTCACCACGGCGGTGCCGGAGGAAGAGCTGATGACGGAACTCGCCAAGCCACCGATCACCCGTAAGCGCGGCGGCCGGCGTCCCCAGGGCAATCGCAGCCAGGGTGGCCGTGGCGGTAACCAGCGTCAGCGCAGGAACTAACGGGTTGGGAAGCAGGATCATGCGGATAGTAGCGGACGAGAACATACCCTTACTGGATTCCTTCTTCGGTGACATTGGCGATATACGCCCGGTGTCCGGCCGCACAATGTCAGCCGCTGACGTACAGAATGCCGACATTCTGCTGGTTCGTTCGGTTACGCGGGTTAATCGGGCATTGCTGGAGGGCAGCCGCGTCCGGTTCGTGGGCACCTGCACCATCGGCACCGACCACGTCGACCAGAAATGGCTTGAGTCCAGCGGTATCACTTTTTCAGCGGCTCCCGGCTGTAACGCCAACAGTGTGGTCGAGTATGTGCTGTCGGTGATCTCCCTCCATGCCGAGAGGCGTGGCGTGGCAGATTGGTCCAAGCTCCGTGTCGGCATCGTTGGTGCTGGCAATGTTGGTGGGGAGCTTGCTCACAAGCTGGACAGGCTGGGCTTTGACGTCGTGCTCTGCGACCCGCCACGGGCCGAGCGGGAAGACGATGACAGCCAGGAATTTGTCAGCCTTGAAGAGGCCATGGCCTGTGATGTGGTAACGCTGCATACGCCCCTGACCCGGGAGGGAGACCACGCCACTCTGCATATGTTTGGACGGGAGCGGTTGTCTTCCCTGACGGAAAACCAGTTGCTGATCAATACCAGCCGTGGCGAAGTGATCGAAACCTCCGCCTTGCTGGCTCGGCTTGATGAGCCGAATGCGCCCAGCGTGGTATTGGACGTATGGGAGAACGAGCCGCGTATTCACGCCGAATTGATGGAGAAAGTCTGGCTTGCCACGCCGCATATCGCGGGTTACAGCCTTGAAGGCAAGGTGCAGGGCAGCGAAATGGTGTACCAGGCACTGAGCCGCTACATGGGGCTGCCTGCTCGCAAGAAAGCCGGCCAGTTCCTGCCGGAGCCGGCGTTGAACAAACTGTCGTTCACCAGCGCCGCTGAAGAGATGGACTCGGCGAACATCGCCATCCGCTCCTGCTACGATCCGCGTAGGGATGATGCCCGCATGCGCCTGGCAATGGCTTTGCCGGCGGAAGAGCGTGGGCCTGCCTTCGATCGGCTGCGCCGGGACTATCCGGTCCGGCGGGAGTTCTCCAGCGTCAAGATTCAACTCAAGGGCACGAGCAAGTCCATGCAGGATACTTTCCGTGCCCTTGGCTTTAAGCTGAAGCTGTAGTTACAGCTGCGCTTTCTGGAGTGCCTCGATCCGGCTTTCGAGCGGCGGGTGAGTCATAAACAGCGCGCTGAGCCCGCCCCTGGCGCCTCGGTTTATACCAAACGCCTGCAGGCTGTCCGGCATCTGATCCGGCACCTCGCTTTCCTGCTTGAGGCGGGCCAGGGCGTTGATCATCGCACCACGGCCTGCCAGTTGAGCGCCGGCGATATCCGCCCGGAACTCCCGACGACGTGAGAACCAGAATACGATGGTGCTGGCAAGGATGCCCAGCACGATTTCCGCCGCAATACTGACCACGAAAAAGCCGATACCGTGCCCGCTCTCGTTCTTGAACACCATGCGGTCAACAAACGAGCCGATTACGCGGGACGCAAAAATCACGAAGGTATTCACCACACCCTGGATCAGCGCAAGGGTCACCATGTCGCCGTTGGCCACGTGGCCGATTTCGTGGCCCAGTACCGCGCGGATTTCGTCCTTGTTGAAACGGTGCAGCAGGCCTTCACTGACCGCTACCAGGGAGTTGTTCTTGTTCCAGCCCGTTGCAAACGCGTTGGACTGGGACGCGGGAAAGATTGCCACTTCCGGCATGCCGATGCCGGCGTTTTTGGCCAGCTCCCGCACCGTATCCACCAGCCAGCGCTCTGCTGGCGTTCTGGGTGATTCGATCACCTTGGCCTTGGTGCTCCACTTGGCCATGGGTTTGGAGATCAGCAGCGATACGATGGCACCGGCAAAGCCGAACACCGCTGCGAAGGCCAGCAAGGAGCCATACTGGATTCCGTTCTGGGCAAGATAACTGTCAACGCCCAGTAGCTTCAGGGTGAAGCTTGCAACCAGAATGACGGCCAGGTTGGTGGCAAGAAACAGCAGAATACGCATCTTGAATTCCTTGTTGAATCATCAGCCGCTAACTGCGGGTTTTACCTGAACGTTTATATGTGGCCGGAGTGGCCATGTTCAACAAGTTTACATCAATTTAATGATCGGCCTTGTCGCGGAAGAACGTTGCCTGCATAACCCGGCTGATCTTTACGGAACTGCCGCTTCGAAGGGCGGTACGGAGCATGTGGATATGGGTGGAGAAGTCCTCCCGGATAGCCGGAGGAAGGTCCGTGCCGCTTTCGGGGATGTCTTCCTCCTGGAGGTTCGGGCTGGCTGGTGAACTCATCCGCACAAACGCCCGCTGGGTCAGCACGGCCTGGTCCAGGGCCTCCTGGCGGATGGTGTCCACGTAACGCAGCAGGTCTTCCTCGGCCAGCCAGAGCAGGGTGCCGAAGCAGGCCATGTGGCGCTTGCTGTGCAGCCCGAACTCATCCGGCTCGTCCGGGCCGGCAATATCTTCCACGAACAGGTTCACCCGGCGGGGAAAGGCATTGTAGAGCTGAACCAGGGCGATTGCCGCGTCCTTGTAGAACTCTTCAATATGAATGTCCGCCATGAGGCCTCCTTTACAGCTGGTAGGAAGACAGGAAGTGTGCCAGACGCTTCATGGCGTCTTCCAGGGTATCCTCCCGGGGCAGGAACACGACGCGCAGATGCTGTTTGTCGTCAATGTTGAAAGCGGACCCCTGGACCAGCAAGATGCGTTCCTGCAACAGCAGGTCCAGTACCAGCTTTTCGTCATTGACGATGGGGAAGCGCTTCGGGTCCAGCTTGGGGAAGAGGTAGAGCGCGCCCTTGGGCTTCACGCAACTGACCCCAGGAATATCATTGAGCAGGTTCCAGGCGGTTTCACGCTGTTCGAACAGCCGGCCACCCGGCGCCACCAGGTCCTCAATGGACTGGTAGCCGCCCAGGGCGGTCTGGATAGCGAGCTGGGCAGGCACATTGGCGCACAGGCGCATGTTCGAAAGCATCTCGATACCCTCGATCAGGTCCCGTGCACGGTGTTTTGCGCCACTGATGATCATCCAGCCGGAACGGTAACCGGCGGCGCGGTAATTCTTGGACAGGCCGTTATAGGTGAAAAACAGCACGTCATCGGCCAGCGACGCCGTTGAAATGTGCTCGGTGCCGTCGTACAGGATCTTGTCGTAGATCTCGTCGGACAACACGATCAGGCTGTGTTGCCGCGCCAGTTCCACCACCTGTTCCAGCAACTCGCGGGAATAGACGGCGCCGGTCGGGTTATTGGGGTTGATAAGCACAATAGCCCGGGTGCGGCGGGTAATCTTCTTGCGGATGTCGTCAATGTCCGGGAACCAGTCCTGTTGCTCATCACAGCGATAGTGGACCGGTTTGCCGCTGGACAGGGTCACGGCGGCGGTCCACAGCGGGTAATCCGGGGCCGGGATCAGCACTTCGTCGCCGGTATTGAGCATGGCCTGCATGGACATCACAATCATCTCGCTGACGCCATTGCCCAGAAAGATATCGTCGATATCCACCTTGTCGATGCCTCGTTGCTGGCAGTAGTGCATAACCGCCTTGCGGGCAGAGAACAGCCCCTTGGATTCCACATACCCCTGGGCCAGGGGCATGTTGTAAATGACGTCCTGCTGGATTTCCTCGGGTACATCCAGTTCAAAGGCCGCGGGATTGCCGATGTTCAGCTTGAGAACCCGGTGGCCTTCTTCTTCCAGGCGACGGGCCTCACGCAGAACCACGCCACGTATCTCGTAACACACGTTATCCAGCTTGGCGGATTTGAGATAGTTCTGCATAAGCCCGGTGCTTCCTCAGATCGGTAAGGGTTATTAAGTGCCATGTATCAAAGACAAGCTTGTATTCTAGCGGAGCAGAGGCAGGCGGCAACAGGCCAATTGTGATGAATTGTGGCATAAATGAGGAGATTTAACGCCCAAAGCTCACAGATTCCATGAACTGGCGTGGATAACCGGGTCAGATTCGGTTGTAAATTGTATTGTGTACAATATAATGGAGGAAAATACAAAGGAGAAAATCATGGCTACCCAAAGCATCTACGACTTTGCTGCAACCGACATCCGTGGAGAAGAGCATTCTCTCGATGAGTTCCGCGGCAAGGTTCTGCTGATTGTAAACACGGCCAGTAAATGCGGTTTTACCCCGCAGTTTGAAGGTTTGCAATCCCTGTACACCGACCTGAAAGGCAAAGGGCTTGAAGTGCTGGGTTTTCCCTGCAACCAGTTCCGCAACCAGGACCCGGCAGACGACAAGGCCATCAGTGAATTCTGCAGCCTGAACTACGGCGTTGATTTCCCCATGTTTGCCAAGATCGAGGTTAACGGACCAAACGCCCACCCCCTGTTTCAGCATCTGAAACACAGCGCCAAGGGTCTGTTGGGATCGGAAGCGGTCAAATGGAACTTTACCAAGTTCCTGGTTAACAGCGATGGCGAGGTTGTCGGCCGTTATCCACCCACCACAAAACCGTCAGCCATCCGTGCCGACATCGAGAAGTTGCTGTAAGCCATGAAAACCGAAGATGACCTCCTTGCACTGGATAACCAGCTCTGTTTTGCTCTCTATGCCGCCAATCGGGCGATAACGGCCCGTTACCGTCCACTGTTGGCAGAGCTCAATCTCACTTATCCGCAGTATCTGGTCATGCTGGTACTGTGGGAAGCGAACCAGGATGGAAAAACCGTCAGGGTGTCTGATCTGGGTAAGCGGCTACGCCTGGATTCGGGAACCCTGACGCCTCTGCTTAAACGTCTGGCTGATCGAAAGCTGGTTACACGCCTGCGGGACACGGTCGACGAGCGGGTGGTAACGGTCGCGCCGACGGAGAAGGGCATCGCCATGCGGCGGCAGGCCCGGGAGATTCCGGGTCGTCTGCTGTGTGGTACCGGTATCGGGGAGGAGCGAATCGTGGCATTGCGGGAAGAACTGCGTTCCGTCCTTAGTCTTCTTGAGGCTCAGGGGGAGCCCAGCGGTCGATAATCGACTTCAGGTCGGCGCGATTGTAGGGCTTGGTGATGTAATCGTTCATACCGGATTCCAGGCAATCGTCACGGTCTCCCTGCATGACGTTGGCCGTCACGGCGATCACAGGCAGATCCCACCATTCGGGATTCTCGCGAATCTTGCGGGTGGCTTCGTAGCCATCCATCACCGGCATCTGACAATCCATCAGCACGATATCAAAGGACGCCTGCTGTAACGCCTCCAGCGCCCGTTTGCCGTTTTCCGCAAGGGTGACCGAATGGCCGAGTTTCTTCAGCATGCTGCTGGCGACAACCTGGTTAACCTGGTTGTCTTCCACCAGTAACAGGTTCAGTGATCTGGTAACCTCCGTCTGCTCTTCAATGGTACCGGTCCTGTCGCCGGCACCTTCATGTTCCAGCCCTGCAGCCCTGCAAAGGGTGCGGAACAACTGCTCCCGTCTCAGTGGCATGGAGAGTATCTGCCGGTTGTCAGCGGGCAGTGCCGAGCCATTCCTGTCGACCAGGATAACGCCGGTGCCGGACCAGCCCGGTGCAAGTTGTCCTGCGGTTTCATCGTCCTTTTCCGCGACAACCATCAGGATGCCTCCTCCATTGCGAGCGGCATCACGTATGGGAACGCCCCATGCCCGCAACTGGTTTTCAATGGAGGTACGGTGGGGGTAGTCCGGGGGAATGCCCATATCCACCCCTGTTTGCCTGAGCTGGTCCGGAATGGCCGGCATTGCCAATTCGGCCTCCTGCTGGTCGTGCACGGGCAGGGGCAGGTTGACCGTGAAGTGGGTTCCTTTTTGTTCCTCGGAATCCACCAGGATCTGGCCGTGCATCCGCTCTACCAGTTGGCGGCACAGGGTCAGGCCCAGGCCGGTGCCCCCGTAGAGCCGGGTGGTATCGCTGTCGGCCTGGGAGAAGGGCGAGAAAATCCGGTGCAGCCCTTCCTTGGACATGCCGATACCGGTGTCGATCACGTCGATGCGAACATTACCGCTGAAGCGGGTGGCGCGGATACTCACGCTGCCCTGCTCGGTGAACTTGATGGCATTGCTGAGCAGGTTATTGAGAATCTGACGGGTGCGGGTGGGGTCGCCGAGGAACATTTCCGGCAGATCGCAGTCAATATCCGCCACCACATCAATGTTCTTGCGCCGGGCCTGCTGGGCGTGCAGCGTTGCACACTCCTCAATCAGATTGCGTACCGAGAAGGGAATGTTCTCCAGGCTGAGTTTGCCGGCTTCCACCTTGGAAATATCAAGGATGTCGTTGAGCAGGCCAAGCAGGCTCTGGCCGGCGTTCAGGGCAATTTCCAGCCGGTTTCGCTGCGCCGGTTCCAGATCTCCTTCCAGCGCTAGCCCGAGCATGCCCAGAACGCCATTGAGCGGGGTGCGGATCTCATGGCTCATACTGGCCAGGAAATTGGCCCGTGCCCTGGCTCGGCGTACGGCGTCTTCCTTGGCGCGGACCAGGGCCCGGTTGCCTCGCTGGAGCGCCTCGTTTTTCTCGGAAATTTCCCGTGTGCGGTCTTCCACTTCCTGTTCAAGCTGGCCGGAGTAGTTCTTCATCGCGCTTTCGGCAGCCCGAAGCTGCGCCAGGCTTGAATCAATGGTTTCCAGGTGCTGGTTGATCACGCCCACCATAAGCCCTATCTCATCCTCGCGATGGTTCCTGGGCACAGGTAACCGGATCTTTTCGGGGCTTTCCGCTCTGACACGGCTGAGGGTGCCGATAACGTTGAGCATCGGGCGGGTCAGCACGAAGTAGAAAATGGCCAGTAGCGCCGCCGTAAGCACCAGGCTTTTCAAGAGTCCGCTCAGCAGGGTGTAGCCCGCCCGCTGGAGGAACAGCAGG
This sequence comes from Marinobacter iranensis, assembly GCF_029207565.1. Classification (GTDB taxonomy): domain Bacteria; phylum Pseudomonadota; class Gammaproteobacteria; order Pseudomonadales; family Oleiphilaceae; genus Marinobacter; species Marinobacter iranensis. The sequence goes on from NZ_JANCMW010000013.1 coordinate 39,636, forward strand.
CCGTAGTGATAGGTGTCGATGGTGACTGTCAGGTTGCCCAGGGACAGGTCACTCAATTGAGGCACCACCAGTTCCCGGCTGAACACGCGGCTGTCACCAAACAGCAGGTCGCTGATCCAGCGATAACGGGAGTCCGGGCTGCTCTGGCTGGCAGCGGCCATGGTCTGGCCGTTATTGTCGATGATGCGGGCATCAATGGTCGCCGGGTGGCGGAGCAAACCGTCCAGCAGTTCTTCCGCAAGCCGGATGTCGATGTTGTAGGCAATCTGGGAGGCAGGGCTATGGCTGATTTCGATAAGCGCCTGGATTTCCTGTTCCATGGAATCCCGGGCACTGAAATAATCGAGTGTGACCTGCACAACGTTGAGCACCAGGCCCAGCACCATTGCGATTAAAACGGTGTCCCGGGTCAGGCGATAGGATAGCCGTTTCTGGAATGCAGTTGTCACAGCGTGTCACGGTCCCTGTCTAACGTTTTGTGTGGTGTTCCGGGATTAGCCGAAGGCTAGTCGTCGTAGTCTGCCTTCTTGCGCCATTCATCGTCGTGAAGGAAGGTGTCCCACTCCCTGTCGAGGCGTGATTGGCCTTCCGCGGCGGCTGTGTGGGCCTCATCACCTTTCATCGCCTCAAGCTCCTTGATACGGGTGCGGAAGCTTTTTACGGCTTTCATTGCCATGGGGTTGTCCTGTGACTTGCCCATTTCAGTACTGGCCAGATGATAGGCGTGAATGGCCTTGCGAATCTGGTTCTGTTTCACATAATCACGGGCCTGGAACACATGCAGGTCGGCATGGGTTTTGTGCACGAGGAACAGGACAAACTTGAGATTTTTCTTCGCCGTGGCGCCATCAATCTTTCCGGCCTTGTGCATGCCTTCAATCATCTTGAAGAGGTTCTGCAGCAACTCCTTGACATAACTGGACTTCTCCGGCGAATCGATTTTTACTGGAGAGCGTTGGTCCTCGTTGTCCATGACCTTCTTTTTGAGTTGCTGGGCGGCGTTTAACCATTCCCCGACTGGCTGTTCAGACTTGAGGCCCTGGAGCTCGCGGCAGGTTTCCTCCATGCGTTTGATCAGCAACAATTTAAGGTCTGCGGTGAGGTATTGTCCCGGAATTTCTGAAAGCAGGCGGTTAGCACGGTTATAGCTGTCTTCCAGCGCCGTGATTTTTCGAGCACGTTCGATACGTGCCCGTTCCCGCATCTGGCTGGCCACAATAATGATGATCGAAACGGTAACGATAGCCGCCAGAAGCAGCACAATCATTGTGGTATCCATCGTATTGCTGATACTCCGACTAATGGACAGGGCACTGAACGCTCCGGCAACAGAAAAAACCGGAGAAATCCAGCAAGTATCCGAAAGACTAGCAGAAAACCAAAAATGATTCCGTTTTGAAATGTGAACGATTGCGGCTTTATATCAATTCGATGAATTGGTAATCTTCAGTCTATTCTTCTGGTGAATGAAAGCTGTTCACCGATCACCGTTTATCGCCTGCAGGTAGCACTTCATGGACATTTCCCGGGTTGACCTCAATCTGCTTGTGTATCTTGACGTGCTGTTGCGGGAGCGGAACGTCACCAAAGCCGCCAACCATCTCGGCATAACCCAGCCGGCCATGAGCAATGGTTTACGGCGATTGCGGGATCTGTTTGGTGATCCGCTGCTGGTGCGCACCAGCGAGGGCATGACTGCGACTGAACGTGCCACCGAACTGCAGCCACTGGTGCGGGGCATCCTCTCGGATATCGAGCAGGCGGTTCATGAGAAGACGGCCTTTGCGGCTATGGAAAGCCAGCGTGTATTCCGCATCATGGCCAGCGACTATGCGGAGTCCTGCCTGATGCCGCGGGTGCTCCGGCGGATTCGCCAGGAGGCGCCTCATGTCACCCTGGATGTTCTGACCCCGAGTGACGTGAGCTTTCTCGACGTGGAGCAGGGCCGGTTGGATATGGCGATCAACCGGTTCGACAAGATTCCACAGTCCTTTCACCAGAAAACCCTGTGGACTGAGTATTTCGCCTGCCTGATGAACGCGCGCAACCCTATCCTCAAGGAACCGTTCACCCTGGATACCTATCTGGATGCCAGCCATATCTGGGTCAGCAAAACCGGTTTCGGTGTCGGCGTAGGGGTGAATCCAAAGGATGTCCAGCGCCTGGGCTGGGTGGACGAGGCATTGTCGCTGATGGGGCGCAAGCGTCGGATTTCTGTATTCACGCGGCATTACCAGGTGGCGATGCTGCTGGCGGAACAGCACGACCTGATAGCCACACTGCCATCTCGCGCTGCCTGGTTGCAGAAAGACAACACCAATCTGGTGGTGAAGGTACCGCCGTTCGAGATCCCGCCGTTTGAGCTGAAAATGGCCTGGAGCCCGTTGTTGCAGCACAACACGGATCACCAATGGCTACGGAAGCTTATTGTGGAAGTGGCCGAGGAGGTGGATGCGGAGTTTGCACCGTTCGGGGCACAGTTTGAATCCGCCGAGGTTCCCGGCGTTCATCATTCAGAGCGGTAGTTCCCTCAGTTCCAGTGAACCCCGCCCGGCGTCCCACATACGCTGGAAGGATTCGGCAAGCAGCTTTACCCGGCCGCTGTCGGCAAATTTGGCGAAGCCCTCGGGCTTGTAGAAGTCATGTCGGTAGACCACGCCCTCCCGGTCGGCCAGCAGGAATGGCTGGTCTTCCACCGGGTAGTCGTCGTTGACCAACCTCAGTTCCATCCGGCTGGGCAGGCGACGCATCAGTTCCACGATCTGGTGCCGGCGTTTCACCAGCGGTTTGTCATCGTGAATCAGCAGGCGCACGTCGCTGAGCCGATGACGGCGGGCCAGACTGGATATCAGTTCCCGGAACCGCAGGCGGTCATAGAGGTCATGATCCAGCAGCCGGTCATACAGCCAGAGCCGTTGACGGGCCTGGCCAGCCACGGAGTCCATCAGCCCCACCATGTTGCTTTCGCTGTCAAACAGCCAGGCGTCTTGGTCTTCGCCCAACAGCATGGGAGTGGGGCGGGTGCCGAAAGCATCACTGACCAGTTCCGGAGCCAGGCAGCGCATGTCCACATGGGGAATGCCGGCGTCGTCGTACAGGTCGGAGCAGACGTGGAACCCGGAGCGCTGGTAGAAGGGAATGGCGTGTTCCTGGGCGGAAAGCTGCAGTTCACTGAACTGGCCGGCCGCTTCCGAGACCAGGTGGCGCAACAGGACTTCACCGAATCCCTTGCCGCGATGGGCAGACAGGATGGCCATGCGCCCGATATGGGCGGTTTCCTCAAGGGTTGAGAAAAGCCGGCCGACCCCGACGGGGGTGTTGTCGGGCAGTACCATGAGATAGTGGTCGGCGATTTCGTCGGTATCGTCCCATTCCAGTTCCGGCGGTACCCGTTGCTCTTCCACAAACACGGCCTGACGTATGGTCCGGACATCGGCCGGCGCCAGTTGCCAGCTGTATTTGCGAATCCGTACGTTCATGCCGTTCTCTCTCACCCTCACTCTTAATCTTACCCTTACTCGAAATACAGCGAACCCTGGTTAACGAGATTACTCAAAAGCCCCGCGATGGCGTCGTCGCCGGCAAACAATGAGGCCAGTTCTGCCATATCAAGTCTGGCGCCGGCGCAGAGCAAGGGTGCCAGAGGCCTTGCATCGCCCCGGAGCAGGAATTGCTCGCCATCCACGAATAGGGCCGCTTCTTCCTCAAATTCATGGTAGGCGAAACGGGAACCTTCGTTCCAGCGCAGCGGGTTGCCGGATGCTATCAGTTCACCGAGCAGTTCCGGCGTCACGGGCTCTTCCGCGGGCACCACAATATCCAGGCTCTTGGGAAGCGTGGAGTATTGGCCAAACCAGAGCGCCAGTTGGCGCTTGTCGGTAAGTTTTTCACGAATGACGCCATCAAGGCGATCGATTACTTCGGGTGCAATGGTGCCAGGGTTGTCCTGAACCCTCAGGTCCGGATCGTTGAGGTGCTCCGACGCGTCGGACTGGCTGCAGAGGAAATCCGTGAAACCGGTCAGCACATCGTCAATGGTGGGCGCACGGAACCCGACGGACAGGGTGATGCAGTCATCCTCCGCCACTCCGTGATGGCCAATGCCCGGTGGCAGGTACAGCATGTCTCCCGGTGCCAGAGTGACGGTTTCCTCGCCATCCCAGCTACTGAGAATCCGCAACGGTGTGCCGTCTACCCGGGGTGAGGTGTGATCGCAGTGGCCGCCAAAAGTCCACCGCCGGTGTCCTTCGGCCTGCAGCAGGAAGACATCGTACTGGTCGTAGTGGGGGCCGACGCTGCCGCCTTTCGGGGCGTAGCTGGCCATGATGTCATCCAGTCGCCAGTTGGGGACGAAGCGGAACTTGTCCAACAGGTCCGCGAAGTCCGGAACCCAGTGGTCAAGGCCCTGAACCAGCAGTGTCCAGTGACTTTCCGGCAGTTTGCTGAAGCGCTCGGGCTCAAAAGGACCGTTGTGCAACTGCCAGGGTTTGCCGTCGTCGTTCTCGATCACAATGCGGGATTCGACCGCTTCCTCGCAGGCGAGCCCCGCCAGTTCCTCCGCCGACACCGGGCACTCGAAGCCCGCAAAGGCCTGGCGGATTACCAGCGGTTTCTTCTGCCAGTAGTCCCGCAGGAATTCTTCCGCGGGCATTCCGCCGGGCAGTTTCATGATTCAGATATCCCGTGCCTGTTGGGTGGCGTTGCCAATATAAGTGCCCGGTGTCAGCTCCATCAGTTCCGCCTTGGCGGAGTCGGGAATGTCCAGCGAGTCCACAAAGGCTTTGATGACCTCAGGTGTCATCGCCTTGCCACGGGTCAGCGCCTTGAGTTTCTCGTAGGGCTTTTCGATGTTGTAGCGGCGCATGACGGTCTGGATGGGCTCTGCAAGAACTTCCCAGGCGTGGTCCAGGTCTTCATCCAGTCGGGCCGGGTTGATTTCCAGCTTGCTCAGGCCTTTCAGTGTGGCTTCATAGGCGATCAGGCTGTGGGCGAAACCGACACCGAGGTTGCGCAGAACAGTGGAGTCGGTCAGGTCCCGCTGCCAACGTGAAATCGGTAGCTTGGCGGACAGATGGCTGAACAGGGCGTTGGCGATGCCCAGGTTGCCTTCGGAATTCTCGAAATCGATGGGGTTGACCTTGTGGGGCATGGTGGAGGAACCCACTTCGCCTTCCACGGTTTTCTGCTTGAAATACCCTAGGGAAATGTAGCCCCAGATATCCCGGTCCAGGTCGATCAGGATGGTGTTGAAACGGGCAATGGCATCGTAGAGCTCGGCGATGTAGTCGTGGGGTTCGATCTGGGTGGTGTAGGGGTTCCAGTCCAGGCCCAGGCTTTCAATGAAGTCCTTCGCATTCTGTGCCCAGTCGATCGACGGGTAGGCCGACAGGTGGGCGTTGTAGTTGCCCACCGCACCGTTGATCTTGCCCATCAGTTCCACGCCGCGAATCTGTTTCATCTGGCGGCGCAGGCGGTAAACCACATTGGCCAGTTCCTTGCCCACGGTAGATGGCGATGCGGTCTGGCCGTGGGTGCGGGACAGCATGGGCTGTTCGGCGTGTTCGTGGGCCAGCTCGGCCAGCCGGTCGACAACGCGGTCCATGGCTGGAAGCAGCCCATGGTCCAGGCCTTCACGCAGCATCAGGGCGTGGGAGAGGTTATTGATGTCTTCGGAGGTGCAGGCAAAGTGCACGAATTCGGTGACCGCATGCAGTTCCGGAACGTCCGCGATCTTTTCCTTGATGAAGTATTCCACCGCCTTTACGTCGTGGTTGGTGGTGCGTTCAATACCCTTGATCCGCTCCGCATCCGCCAGGTTAAAGCCGGAAACCATGTCATCCAGGAACTGGTTGGCTTCGGCGGAGAAGACAGGCACTTCGGTAATGCCGGGATGGGCGGCCAGCTTCTGCAGCCAGCGGAGTTCGACGGTGACGCGGTTCCTGATCAGGCCATACTCACTGAAAATGTCACGGAAAACGCTGACTTTGCTGCCATAGCGTCCATCCACCGGGGAAATGGCGGTCAGGGCGTTGAGTTCCATCGAAAACCTCTCAAGTCATCAAAGATACGGTCAAAAGAAAAACTGGGGGCGCATATGATACACCAGCGGCGGCCGGGATTCAGTCGTAAACCGACCGGTTTGCCTTCTCCGCCAGTTCCCGGGCCGTCATGATGACCTTGCGGCGGTTGAAAATGAGCTGCCAGCGGCGTCCGCCGGTCTGATGCCAGAGTATCGAGGAACGAATGCCTGCCAGTAACAGGGCTCGTACTTTGGCGGCGTTTTCCTCGCGCTGGAGGATGGTCGGCTCACCGGTGACCTGGATGCGCTGGCGGAAGGTGCTGATGGTATCCGCGTAAATCGATGCCAGGTTGGCAACCAGGTTACCGTGGCTGTATCCAAAGTGACTGGCGGTGTGCCGAGCCTGGTCAATACGGCTGCCAATCACATCCAGCATATCGTTGTTACGTCGAAGTTTGGATGACAGGTTGATCAGGTTCAGGGCGTAACGCAGCACTTCGATATCCTGCTGCTTACTTTGCTGGCTCATAACACTGGCCAGTGTGGCCAGACCTTCCCGCAGGTCTTTCAGTTCACCGCCATACACATCCAGGGTGGTTTCCGGCTGGGTGGCGAACAGGGAACGCATGCAGGTTTCAAAGCTGGATTCCGCACACTGCCCGGAATGGGCCACTTGCTGTACCAGTGCCGACGCCTGGAAAACCCCCGCCAGGGCAAGGGTCTGGTCGTGTAATGATCGGCTCATGCGCCGGCTCCCTCGGCCTTATTGGTCGTTGCGTCCGGCTGCTGCTCGCCGTCCCGCCAGGTTTGCTCGATAACACCGCCGCCAAGGCACACTTCGCCATGATAGAAGACCACCGACTGGCCCGGCGTCACGGCCCGCTGTGCGTCGTCGAAGACCACCCTGAATCCGCTGTCCAGGGCCGTGACCACGCAGTCCTGATCCGGCTGGCGGTAACGGGTCTTGGCCTTGCAGCGGAACTCCGTTGCCGGCGGCTCACCGGCGATCCAGTCTACCGGGCCACTGAGTAACCCACGGGAGAACAGCAGGGGATGATGTTTGCCCTGAACGGCAACCAGCACGTTGCGGGAAAGGTCTTTCTCCGCCACGTACCAGGGCTCGTCGCCGAATTCGCTCAGGCCACCAATACCCAGCCCCTGGCGCTGGCCGATGGTGTGATACATCAGGCCCTGGTGCCGGCCGATCACCTGCCCGTCAGGCGTTTCAATATTGCCCGGTTGGGCGGGAATATACTGTTTCAGGAAGTCCCGGAACTTGCGCTCACCGATAAAGCAGATACCGGTGGAATCCTTCTTGTCATGGGTGATAAAGCCTTGCTCGGCGGCAATACGCCGTACTTCCGGTTTCTCCAGTTCGCCCACCGGGAACAGGGTGCGGGCTATGCGTTCGCCGGAGACGGCGTGCAGGAAGTAGCTCTGGTCCTTGTTGGGGTCCAGGCCTTTGAGCAGTTCGGCTTTTCCGCTGCCGTCGTTCAGCGGCCGCTGGCGTGTGTAGTGGCCCGTGGCGATGTGATCGGCACCCAGTGTGATGGCGTAGTCGAGGAAGGCGCGGAACTTCACTTCCTTATTGCACAGGATATCCGGGTTCGGGGTGCGGCCGGCCCTGTATTCAGACAGGAAGTGTTCAAACACCCGGTCCCAGTATTCCGCCGCAAAGCTGGCGGTATGCAGGGGGATGCCAATGGTCTCCGCCACTGCCTGTGCGTCCGCGAGGTCAGTCATGGCGGTGCAGTATTCGGTGCCGTCGTCTTCGTCCCAGTTTTTCATGAACAGGCCCTCCACCTGATAGCCCTGGTCTTTCAGGAGCCAGGCTGCCACGGAAGAGTCCACGCCGCCGGACATGCCGACGATCACTCGGGTATTTTCAGGTGCTTTAGTCATGTCTGGGTCTGTCGCGTTCAAAGGGGCGGATTCTAGCATTTAAGCCAGGTTACGTCTGCGGTTCGACAATCACATCCAGGGGAAACCGGCGGCCGTTTCGGTAATCTTCTATGCACTGCATGACCAAAGGGCTCCGCAGCTTGTCGGATTGCTGCCGGATTTCTTCCGGTGTCAGCCAGTGGGCGGCGATAATGCCGTCATCGAGTTCACGGGTGACCCGGCTCAGCGCCCTGGCTGAAAAACAGAAACGGTAGTAGGTAACGCCGTTTGCAGGTGCCTTGTAGGTGTAGATTCCCAGGAAATGCTCCGGTTCCACCTCCCAGCCGGTCTCTTCCAGGGTTTCCCTGAGCGCTGCGTCGATAATTTTCTCGCCTTCCTCCACGTGGCCGGCAGGCTGGTTGAACACCACCTGGCCGTGACTCACTTCCTCCACCAGCAGAAAGCGACCCTGATCGTCCTCTACAATAACGGCAACAGTGGCGTGGGGTGTCCAGGTCATGAGCGGGGTTTTCTCCGGGGTGAGTGTTTGCGGGTTGCCGACGGTTTCCGCGCGGGCTTCGCCGCCGCCGGCGCTGGTGGATGGACCGTCATCGTCCGGAATTCCCCGGGCGAAAGTCCTTCAAGGGCCCAGTCCCCGATACCATAGCGAACCAGTCGGAGGGTAGGGAAGCCCACTGCTGCGGTCATGCGTCGGACCTGCCGGTTCTTGCCTTCGGTAATGGTTATTCGTATCCAGCTTGTGGGAACCGACTCCCGGTATCGTACCGGGGGGTTCCGGGGCCAGATATCCGGCGCTTGCATTAACGCTACGTCTGCCGGCCGCGTTTTACCGTCTTTCAGTGTGACGCCTTCACGCAGTTGCTTCAGAGCTTTTTCAGTGATTTCGCCTTCCACCTGAACCCAGTAGGTTTTCGGCATTTTCTGCCTTGGAGAGGCGATACGGTTCTGCAGTTGACCATCGTCTGTCAGTAGCAACAGGCCTTCGGAGTCGAAATCCAGGCGCCCGGCAGGGTAGACGGCGGGGATGGTGAGCCAGTCTGCCAGGGTGGCACGACGGTGACCGTTCGTATCACCTTTTTCGTCAGTAAACTGGCACAGCACCCTGAAGGGCTTGTTAAAAAGAATCAGCGTTGCCATCGCGGCACAGGAACCTTGGTTTGGGTGGTCGGATTCGGAAAAGGTGTAGTATGCCAGAAGAAGGAGCGGATCTGCTGTGGGGGAATAGGGCGTGCAAGCACAGCCTGTCTACAGTGCGATGGGCCACATGGCCGCAAGCCACTCTGCCAGCGGTTGCGGCCCGGTGCATTCTGTCAGGTAGTGCCGGTATCAGCAGGGTCAGGCGTTTGCTGCGCGAGGCTGATCCTGGTGGTATCCGCTGTCCTGACTTTGCTCCACGTCTTTACCATCGCTGCCGGATTTCCTTTCTGAGGTATGTTCCGGCGGGCTCTGTTTCTGCGGCTGCTCCTCAGGGACAATGTTGACCGCATGGATCCCCTTGTCACTGGGTTTTTTGTCGAAGGTGACGGCCTGGCCGGCCTTTAAAGTTTTGTAACCTTCCATTTGCACTGAAGAGAAGTGAGCAAACAGATCGTCACTGCAGCCTTCCTCAATAATGAAGCCATAACCCTTGGCATTGTTAAACCACTTTACTTTGCCTCTTGGCATGATGAACTCCCCTGTTCTTTCACTGTCAGTGTCTTTGTTATTGATATTGTTGCCGAGCGTTTTGCCTTACACGGATAGCTGCCTGTTACAGGTGCCCAGTATTTAAGCCCTGATTACAGGTTCCTTACGCCAATTTACAATATTTTACATTGCTATCGTACTGTTGACCAATATTCATTCAGAGTCAATAGCAGTTATAGCGGGAATGTATGGTTGAACCGGGGCCGGAGCCTGTATCATGACGATATTGATAACCAGCGCACGCCCGGTTCTGTCCAGTACCTTGAAAACCGGGCTGCAGACAACCATCTTTAGGAAGAGGCACCGATTTCCGGTAAAGAATCATGCGGACTATCCAGAATTCTCTACTAGTATTAAATCAGGGGGAGGACGAACAACCCGGGCGTCAGGATGATGTCAGTGTTGCTCCCGAGAAGCCTGCTCTCAAGCGTCCCGCACGCTTCAGGGTGTTGCTTCTGAACGATGATTACACACCCATGGATTTTGTCGTGGATGTGTTGATGACCTTCTTCGGAATGAACGAAGAAAAGGCGACGCAGGTGATGCTGCTCGTCCATACGCAGGGAAAAGCCGTATGCGGGGTATATACCCGGGACATCGCGGAAACAAAGGCGGCACAGGTGAACCAGTATTCTTCGGAATGCGATCATCCGCTCCTTTGCGAGATTGAACGTGCGGACTGATAGACCTTGGGGTGGCCCATGCTGAGCAAAGATCTTGAAATTACATTGAATACGGCCTTCAAAAGTGCCCGCGACAAGCGTCATGAGTTCATGACCGTCGAGCATCTTTTGCTGGCCTTGCTCGACAACGAATCGGCAGTGGGCGTCCTGAAAGCATGCGGTGCAGACCTGGCCCGGCTTCAGGAAGAACTCGTTGAGTTTGTGGATTCGACCACACCACTGATCCCCAGCAACGACAGCGAGCGGGAAACACAACCCACGCTCGGATTCCAGCGCGTGCTTCAACGTGCTGTCTTTCACGTGCAATCCTCTGGCAAAAAGGAGGTGACCGGCGCCAATGTGCTGGTGGCCATCTTCAGTGAACAGGAAAGCCAGGCGGTCTATGTGCTCAAGAAGCAGAGCATTGCCCGCATTGACGTGGTGAATTTTGTTTCCCATGGCATCTCACGCGTTCAGGGTGCCGAGGATCAGGAAGGTCATGACCAGGCGTCCCACGAGGAGGCCGGCGAGGAAGGCGGTGCTTCCCGCCCGCTGGAAAGCTATGCCACAAACCTCAACGAACAGGCCCGCCAGGGCCGCATTGATCCGCTAATCGGCCGCGAACACGAGGTGGAACGGGTGGTACAGATCCTGGTTCGCCGTCGCAAGAACAACCCGCTGCTGGTGGGTGAGGCCGGCGTGGGCAAGACCGCGATTGCCGAAGGCCTGGCCAAGCGTATTGTGGACAGTCAGGTGCCTGATATTATCGACGACGCAGTGGTCTATTCTCTGGACCTGGGCGCACTGCTGGCCGGTACCAAATATCGGGGTGATTTCGAGAAACGATTGAAAGGCCTGCTTGCGGAGCTCAAGAAAGAGAAGCATGCGATCCTGTTCATCGACGAGATCCACACCATCATTGGTGCCGGTTCCGCGTCCGGCGGTGTTATGGATGCCTCCAACCTGCTCAAGCCCATGTTGAGCTCGGGGGAAATCCGTTGCATCGGTTCCACCACCTTCCAGGAATTCCGTGGCATTTTCGAGAAGGACGCTGCTCTGGCCCGTCGCTTCCAGAAGATCGATGTGAACGAGCCCAGTGTCGAGGATACCTATCAGATCCTCAAGGGGCTGAAATCCCACTTCGAGAAGCACCACGACCTGAAATACACCGACCAGGCATTGCGCGTGGCCTCTGAACTGTCCGAGCGCTACATCACGGACCGTCACCTGCCGGATAAGGCCATTGATGTGATTGATGAGGCCGGCGCCCACCAGCGCCTGCTGCCCATCGCCAAGCGCAAGAAAACCATTGACGTGTCGGAAATCGAGGATGTGGTTGCGAACATTGCCCGCATTCCGCCGAAGAACGTGTCAACCAGCGACAAGGACCTGCTGCGCAATCTGGAGCGGGACCTCAAGATGGTGGTCTTCGGGCAGGACCCGGCCATCGAGTCACTGTCCACTGCCATCAAGCTGGCCCGTGCCGGCCTGAAGGCGCCCGAGAAGCCGGAAGGTGCCTTCCTGTTTGCCGGCCCCACGGGGGTGGGCAAGACCGAAGTCACCAAACAGCTTGCCAAGGTATTGGGTATCGAGCTGGTGCGCTTCGATATGTCGGAGTACATGGAGCGCCATACAGTGTCCAGGCTGATCGGTGCACCTCCGGGGTATGTGGGTTACGACCAGGGCGGCCTGCTGACGGAATCCGTAAGCAAGCATCCGCACTGTGTACTGCTGCTGGATGAGATCGAAAAGGCCCACCCGGAAGTCTTTAACCTGCTGTTGCAGGTGATGGACCACGGTACGCTCACGGACAACAATGGCCGCAAGGCGGATTTCCGCCATGTGATCCTGGTGATGACCACCAACGCCGGTGCCGAGAGCATGGCCCGCCGTTCCATTGGCTTCAGCGAACAGGACCACAGCTCTGACGGTATGGAGATCATTACCAAGACCTTCACGCCGGAGTTCCGCAACCGTCTGGACAGCATTATCCAGTTCGGTGATCTCCAGCCAGCCACCATCACGCACGTGGTGGACAAGTTCCTGACTGAACTGCAGGCCCAGTTGGATGAGAAGCATGTTGTGCTTCATGTTGACGACGCCGCGAAGGAATGGCTGGCAGAGAAGGGCTACGATGTCACCATGGGTGCACGCCCGATGGCTCGCCTGATCCAGGACAAGATCAAGCGGCCACTGGCTGAACAGATCCTGTTCGGCCGGCTGTCAGAGCATGGCGGTGACGTGCACATTCACCTCAAGGACGACGAACTGCAATTCGAGTACGAGGACGAGCCGGCCGAGGCGGTGTAAACGTCGCCCGAACCGGTCCTCAACCCCTGAAAAGCCGCGCTGGAAACAGCGCGGCTTTTTTCTACAACAGGTTTCCAGGGCCCGATTGACTCTGCAGGGGGCTCTCCCCTGACGTTGTTGTCAATCCATTCTTCCCCGTTCTCTGTCAGATTGTTGTGCACAACAATGATAAGGAGACTCGGGAGATGAAAGCGCTATCAGTGCTCGTATTGGTTGTTCTCGGCCTGTCCGGCTGGAGCAGTGCTGCCGCCAGTGAACGCCGGGAGTTCTGTGTGTTCGATGTCGCCGGGGCGGGCGGATTTGTTTACCGCACACTGCAGGATTATCACCGCAAGGCGGCTGCGGTGGGGGTGAGGCTCAATATGCGCCCCTACACTGACGAGGATAAGGCCGTTGCGGACTTCAGGGCGGGGCATTGCGATATTGTGGCAGTGACCGATATGGGTGCCCGTAAGTTCAACGATTTTTCCGGCTCCATCAGTGCCATCGGCGCAGTGCCCTACTATGAAGACCTGAAAGTACTGCTTCATATACTGGCCAGCCCCAGGGTGGATCACCACCTGGAGCAGGATGGGTACGAGGTCCTGGGCGTGACCCCGATGGGAGCAGCCTACCTGTTCGTGAACGATCGGAATATTAACCATGTGGATGCCTTGAAAGGAAAGCGCATTACTGTGTTCGAGGGGCACCACGACGCCCGGCACATGGTGGAATATGTGGGGGCGGTCCCGGTCACGGCGAAAATTTCCAATTTTGCCCGTCTGTTCAATTCCGGCGAGGCGGATATCAGCTACGCGCCTGCAGCTGCTTATGAAGTTCTTGAGATGTTCCGCGGTATGGGAGACAGCGGTGGTATCGTGAAGTATCCGGTGGGGCAGGTGACCGTCCAGTTGATTGCCCGGGCGGGAGCGTTCGAGGATACCTTTGTCAGGAAGTCGCGGCGGATCATGTCCCGGCTTTACCCGGAAGCCATGCGTATTGTGAGACAGTACGAAGGGTCAATTCCCGAGGACCGCTGGGTTGAGATTTCGCCCAAGGCAGTGCGCGGTTATCAGGAAATGCTGCGCAGCGTGCGGATTGATATGCAGCAATCCACGGAGGACACCGGCATGCTTGCCGCGGGCGTGTATCACGACGACATGATGACGATCCTGCGGAAGGTCAGGTGTTATACCAATCCCGGTGCAGCGGAGTGTTCGGCGGAAAACAGGGAATAGGGTAGCAATGCGGGCCAGATCTGAAACGAAAAAGCCCCGATACCGGGGCTTTTAGATGTCATAACGCTATTAACGGGCGCGGTAAACGATGCGTCCCTTGCTCAGGTCATACGGGGTCAGTTCTACCTTGACCTTGTCTCCTGTCAGGATGCGGATATAGTTCTTGCGCATCTTTCCAGAGATGTGAGCGGTAACAATATGGCCGTTTTCAAGTTCAACGCGGAACATAGTGTTTGGAAGCGTATCAACAATAACGCCTTCCATTTCAATAGCATCGGACTTTGCCATTCAGTAAAAACCTCGTAAATTGGCTTGCTGTGATTTTAAATTGCGCAATTCTGCCTGATTTGTCGCCATTTGGCAAAATCAGTTAGTGTCCATTGTGTACCACTGGCCGTCCCGGAGGGCTTCGATGGGGCGGAAGCGGGTCTTGTAGTTCATTTTTCGGCACTCTTCGATCCAATACCCCAGATACAGGTGGGGTAGTCCCAACCGCTTCGCTTCCTCAATCTGCCAGAGCACCGCAAAGGTGCCCAGGCTCCGGCGCTCATAGGCGGGATCAAATACGGTATAGATGGCGGAAAGCCCTTCGTCCAGCATATCCACTGCCGCCAGGCCAACCAGATTCTCACCATCCCTGATTTCAACAAACCACGAGTCGGTCGCCCCTTCCACCAGGAAAGACATGAACTGCTCACGGGTGGGCGGGTACATGTCTCCGTCTGCGTGCCGTTGTTCGATGTAATGGGCGTAGAGACTGTAGTACTGCTCCGAGAAGGTTGCCTTGACCATTCGGCAGGTCAGGTCGGCATTCTTCGCCATGACCCGCCGTTGGCTGCGGTCTGGCTGGAACTGGTCGACCTTCAGCCGAACGGGCACACAGGCATTACAGTTTTCGCAGTGGGGCCGATAGTAATGGGATCCACTGCGACGAAAGCCCAGGGCCGTCAGTTGGCTGTAGAGCCGTTTATCAACATGAGCTCGTGGGTCGACGAACATGGTGGTTGCTTCGCGGTCTGGCAGGTAGCTGCAGTCATGGGCCGGCGTGGCAAAAAATACCAAGGTCCTGAGATTGCTCATTCACACCTCCGGGCCGGGCCATTGCCACCGGAAGTCCCAGTGACTGTGGTCCGGACTACTGTCGACGCATGTCCTGAGTATAGATAAAAATTCGCTCCGTTGGATACAGCGGGCGCCCATTCTCAGCAAGTGGCCGCTTTCCACCTGACAATCCATTATGCGGTATCCCCATTCACGGAGCTGGTTGGCCAGGTGGACCATGAGTACTTTCGAGGCGTTGGTTTCCAGTGAAAACATGGATTCGCCAAAAAAGCAGCGGCCTATGGCTAGCCCGTACATGCCTCCGGCCAGTTCGCCCCGTTGGTTCCAGGCCTCAATGGAGTGGGCGATGCCCTGCTTATGAAGCTGGCTGTAACTGTCGGTCATGTCCTGGGTGATCCAGGTGCCTTCGGCTCGGGTGTTGGCGCACAGGCGGATAATCCGGGGGAAGGCCTGGTCGGCGGTGATGGTGAATTGGCCGCTGTTGAGGGTTCGCCGGAGGCTTCTGGCAATGTGTATTTCTTCCGGGAAGAGGACACAGCGGGGGTTGGGGGACCACCAGAGTATGGGTTGGTCGTCGCTGTACCAGGGGAAGATGCCGTTGCGGTAAGCCAGTTTTAGCCGTTCTGTGGAGAGGTCGCCGCCCAGGGCGAGTAATCCGTCAGGGTCGTCGAGGGCCTGTTCGGCCGGGGGGAACCAGAGTTGGTCTTGGTCTAGCCAGGGTAGTGAGGTCATCTCGGTCCGGAGTTAGTGCTCGAGTTTTGGTGGTGTCGGCCGGGGTCGCCAACCTTCTGGAACACGCTCAAGCACATCCATGTGGCGCTTGAGCTCCGCCATCCCTGGCTCCGCACAGTTCCAGAAGGTTGGCGACCCCGGCCTCCCTCGAACTGGGAGTTACCTGCCTTCACCGATTCTTGTTGCGTGCGCTGTGTTCAGCTTAGTCCTGATCCAGGAACTTTTCTGCGTCCAGCGCTGCCATGCAACCGAAACCTGCAGAGGTAACGGCCTGGCGATAAACGTGGTCGGCTACGTCGCCGGCGGCGAAAACGCCCGGTACGCTGCTCTGGGTGGCCATGCCTTCCAGGCCGGAGCGGATTTTGATGTAGCCGTTTTCCATGTCCAGTTGGCCCTGGAACAGGTCGGTGTTGGGTTTGTGGCCGATGGCAATAAATACGCCTGCCAGGTCGATCTCCTGGGTGGCGTCGCCCTTGGTGCTTTTGATGCGCATGCCGGTGACGCCGGTGCCGTCGCCGAGGACTTCGTCCAGGGTGTGGTCCCAGATGATGTTGACGTTGCCGTTCTCGGCTTTCTCGAACAGTTTGTCCTGCAGGATTTTTTCGGCGCGCAGGCTGTCGCGGCGGTGTACCAGGGTGACTTCGTCGGCGATGTTGGAGAGGTACAGCGCTTCTTCAACGGCGGTGTTGCCGCCGCCGATGACGGCGACTTTCTGTTTCTTGTAGAAGAAGCCGTCGCAGGTGGCGCAGGCGGAGACGCCCTGGCCCTTGAATTTCTCTTCCGATTCCAGGCCCAGGTACATGGCGGAGGCGCCGGTGGCGATGATCAGTGCGTCGCAGGTGTATTCGCCGCTGTCGCCCTTGAGGTGGAAGGGGCGGTTGCGCAGGTCGGCTTCGTTGATGGTGTCGTAGACCACATGGGTTTCGAAACGCTCGGCATGTTTGAGCATCCGCTGCATCAGTTCCGGGCCCTGCACGCCGTCGTTATCACCCGGCCAGTTGTCCACGTCGGTGGTGGTGGTCAGTTGTCCGCCTACCTCGATGCCGGTGATCAGTGTCGGCTTGAGGTTGGCGCGGGCGGCGTAGACGGCGGCGGTGTAGCCGGCGGGGCCGGAGCCGAGGATGATCAGTCTGGAGTGCTTGGTTTCGCTCATGGTGGTTCTCTCGTTAACAATTCTGGACGTGTCGACGCTGGTCCGGGTGAAAAGGGCAAAAGGCTAACACGAACAGGCGTCGTTGCCAGTTGTTTTGGCCAATTTCATCCATAAAGTGTTGCTATTTATCCAATGACAGAAACCGAGGTCAGAAGTTGCCTGACCCGTTCCGCGCTTTTCCCGGATTCCCCCTGTTCCAGTCGGTGTTCGGCAACAGCCGGGAAGACGGCCTGGATGTCGTCCGGTAGCACATGGTGGCGGCCGTCCATCAGGGCCCAGGCCCTTGCGGCTCGCACCAGCCCCAGGCCCGCCCGGGGTGAAAGGCCGTAAAGCAGGCCCGGCATGCGGCGGCTCTGTTCCAGCAGGCGCTGTACATAATCCAGCAATGCCGGGCTGGCGGCCACGCGGTTCACGGCGTCCTGGAGGGTTTGCAGGTCTTCTGCGGATAGCAGTGACGGCAGACGCTCGGTCATCACCCGCCGGTCTTCGCCCTCCAGCAGTTCCCGCTCGGCTCGCGGGTCAGGGTAGCCAAGCCGGATTCTCATCAGGAAACGGTCAAGCTGGGACTCCGGTAGCGGGTAGGTGCCACCCTGTTCGATGGGATTTTGCGTGGCGATCACAAAAAACGGGTGAGGCAGTGGCCGGGTTTCGCCTTCAATGGATACCTGCCGTTCTTCCATAGCCTCCAGCAGCGCACTCTGGGTGCGTGGGGAAGCGCGGTTGATTTCGTCTGCAAGCACGACCTGGGCGAATATCGGGCCGGGGTGGAACACCAGGCTGCCAGCCTGCTTGTCGTACATGGAGAAGCCAAGGACATCTGCTGGCAACAGGTCGTTGGTGAACTGGATACGCTGGTAGGTCAGGCCCATGACCTTGGCGAGGGCGTGGGACAGGGTGGTTTTACCCATGCCCGGGATGTCCTCGATCAGCAGGTGGCCTCGTGCCAGCAGGCCGCAGAGTGAGAGGCGGACCTGATGATCCTTGCCCAGCAGTATGCTGTTCAGTTCACGGATTACCGTATCCGTCAGTTTTTTCATGAAATGCTCAATCCCTTACCCGCTTTAGAATGTCACCGTAGGCGTCGATGCGTCGATCCCTGAAGTACGGCCAGATTCGCCGAATCGATTCACTGCGTGAGCGGTTAATGGTGGCGGCCAGAATGGTTTCCGAATGATCGTCGGCCCGTGCCAGGAACTCTCCCTGGGGGCCGCAAATAAAGCTGTTGCCCCAGAACCGGATACCGTCCGATTGTCCGGAGGGGTCCGCTTCGGTGCCCACGCGGTTGGGGGCGATGACGGGCAGGTTGTTGGCAACGGCATGGCCGCGCTGGACGGTAACCCAGGCGTCCAGTTGGCGCGCCTGTTCTTCGGGATCGTCGGTGACGTCCCAACCAATGGCGGTGGGGTAGATGAGCACTTCCGCACCGGCCAGGGCCATCAGGCGGGCGGCTTCGGGGTACCACTGGTCCCAGCATACCAGCACGCCCAGGCGGCCCACCGAGGTGTCGATGGGGGTGAAGCCACTGCGGCCATCGTTGAAGCTGGTGTCGCCGGGGGTGAAATAGAATTTTTCGTAGAAGCCCGGGTCGTCGGGGATATGCATCTTGCGGTAGAGGCCGGCAATGCTTCCGTCCCGCTCAAACACAACGGCGGTGTTGTGGTAAACGCCGTTCATTCGCCGTTCGAAAATCGATCCGACCAGGACAACTCCGAGCTCCGCCGCCAGGGCAGAGAGCCGGTCGCTGGTGGGGCCCGGGACCGGTTCGGCCAGTTCGAACACCGAGGTATCTTCGGTCTGGCAGAAATAGAGCGTGGCGTGTAACTCCTGCAGGATGACCAACTGTGCGCCGTCTGCAGCGGCTTGCCGCACCAGCCGCTCGCTGGTGGCCAGGCTGGTGCTCTTGTCGGCATTGCACGGCTGCTGGATGGCGGCTACCGCCAGCGCTCCGGACGGGGTGGGGTGACTCATGCTGTAACAACTCCCGCGGGTATCTGCATGGTGACGCAATGCAGGCTGCCATGCTGCCTGATCAGCGGGCGGCAGTTTACCGGAATGATCTCCCGATCGGGGAAAATGCCCCCGAGGGTGGCAAGTGCCTCGTCATCCTGGGGCACGCCATAAACCGGCACCAGCACGGCGCCGTTGATAATCAGGAAATTGGCGTAGGTCGCCGGCAGGCGCTCGCCGTCATCATCATGAATGGCATCGGGCCAGGGCAGCGGTGTCAGGCGGTAGGGCTGGCCATCAGCCTGGTGAAACTGCTGCAGCTCCTCTTCCATGGCGGCCAGGGCACTGTAATGTTCGTCGCCGACATCCGGGCAGGCCACATAGCAGATGTGGTCGTGGTCACAGAAACGCGCGAGGGTGTCGATGTGGCTGTCGGTGTCATCGCCGGCGAGGTAACCGTGGTTTAGCCAGAGGATACGCTCCGCGCCAAGTGTCTCTGACAGCAGGTGCTCAATCCCTCCACGGTCCATGGCAGGATTGCGGGAAGGTGTTAGCAGGCATTCACTGGTGGTCAGCAACGTACCCTTGCCATCGGACTCGATGGAACCACCTTCAAGCACGAAATCCACTGGTACCAGCGGGGTTTTGCCAAAGCTGCCAAAATTCGACAGATGGCTGTTCAGGGCGTTGTCTTTTTCCCAGGGGAATTTCCCGCCCCAGGCATTGAACCGGAAATCCAGCAATTCGTGGCTACCATCCCGTGCAACGGCGATGGGGCCGTGATCCCGTGCCCAGGTGTCGTTGGCCGGAGCCGGCACGGCGACAACGCGGCCGGGAAGCCCCTGTTCCCGGGCAAAGTGGTTAAGTTCCCTTTCAAGTTCCTGCAAGCGGACCACGTGTTCACAACTGAGCAGCACGTGCTCGAAGCGAAGCACCGCCTTTGCGATTTCCAGGAACACTGGCTCAACGTCAGCGAGGACGTCGCTCCAGTCTGTTCCGGGGTGGGGCCAGGTAAGCATTACGGCACTTTGGGGTGCCCACTCGGCGGGCATCACAGGTCTGGAAGTCAAGTTGCGAACACCTTATGCAAAAGCCGTCATTCTAACGAACAGGCGGGGTTGCGTCAGGACATACGGAGGATTTTTTAGCGACCGGGCTTCAGCACCGAATGGATAACCCGGTCACCTTCAAAATACACGACAAAATCCGCGTAGTGCCACTGGGAAATGGGTGGGTTACCCACCGGCCCGGAGATCTGCACAGGATCGCCCCAGCCATTGCGGACACTGGACTGGCTCATTCCGGTGCGTGGAAGGTTTTCCTGGGCGCCGCGTTCAGCCTGCGACATCACTGGAACCCGAACCTCCTCGGCCATCACGGTGGTAAGCGGCATCACTGCCAGACCGGTGATGGCTGCGGCGGCACAGACTGCTTTTATTGTGCGGTTTTTCATCAGTGACTTACTCCCTGGGATCGTTGGGTCCGGTTCAACTGGGTTGTCTGGAAAGTACCTTCGAGGATACTCGCCAGACATTGATAAAACGTAATATCCAACAAAGACTAACAAAAGTCAGCCCGAATTCGGTGATTTGTGGACAGTTTACTCTTTCTGCCGTTGGCGGATTTGCCACCGCATCACATGGCGGGCAATTTGCTGTCGGTCACTGTCGTGGATATCGATAAACTCCGTATGAACCGCGCCGCCTCCGCTTTCGTCGGGCGCAACATCGATCACCCTGGCAATAGCGACGGGCTGGAACAGCTCAGGCGGCAGGGTCATCCTGAGGGCCAGCAATTCATCGGTGGCGAAGCGGTTGGTCATGCTGTGAAACGACAGGCCCCCCTCGCTGAGAGTGACATCCTGCCAGTCCTCAGGTTGCAACGGATTTTGCTCAAAGGCCATAATGCGCGCCAGCGTATCCAGCTTCCCGTTGAGCGACTTGATCAGAGAGGTCAGCAGGCGGTCCTTTTCCGCCAGAGTGGCAAGGTGGGCCCTGACGTCCTGGTCGAGGCGCCTGAACTCCGAGCGCAGGCTTTCCAGGTGATTGCCGTTAAAGGGATTGTCCCGGTCGGCTTCGTCGGGGTCGAGCTTTCGGATTTCCAGGCCGATATGGTCACTGATGCGAAAGAAATCCCTGCGGTCAGAGGGGATATCTGCCGGGTTATTGTCGGGTGTCGTCGCAGGCATCGGGGCTCCAGAACGCGGTATTATTGTTTCCTGATAGTATTTTAGCAGCTTCCTGCCGGTCCGTATTGCCGCAGGATTTTCGACAGACCAGAAGGCAGCGACAGGCCCCTCCCAATGTTCAGACCCTTATCATTGTATGTCGGTCTGCGGTACACCGCGGCCAAACGACGCAATCACTTCATTTCATTTATCTCACTGACGTCCATGATCGGCCTGATGCTGGGTGTGGCGGTGCTGATTATCGTACTGTCTGTTATGAACGGCTTTGACCGTGAACTCAAGCAGCGGATTCTGGGGATGGTGCCTCACGCCGTCATCCAGGGTAACCCCGACCTGGACAACTGGCAGGAGATCGACCGAGCCGTCGAGGAGCATCCTTCGGTGATCGCCGCTGCGCCTTTCATCCAGGGGCAGGGCATGGTCACCGGTGGCGGCGATGTCAGGGGTGTGATGCTGAACGGTATCCTGCCTGAGCAGGAGCGAAGTGTTTCTATCATCGAGAATCACATGATCGAGGGCGGGCTTGAAGATCTCCGGCCCGGCGAGTTCGGTATTATTATCGGCAAGCAGATGGCCGCCAGTTTGCGGTTACAGATTGGTGACCGGGTAACGGTGGTGTTGCCGGAGGCGTCCGTGACCCCGGCCGGCGTTCTACCGCGGCTGAAGCGATTTACCGTCAAGGGTGTGTTCAGTGTTGGTGCCGAGCTGGACGGTAGCTATACGCTGATCCATATGGATGATGCGTCGAAACTCATGCGTACAGATGGCAAGGCCGAAGGCGTGCGCCTGCTGGTGGATGACCTGTTCCAGGCGCCGAAGGTGGCTGAAGAGGCCGCCCGACAGCTAAGCGGCCGCCACTACATATCAGACTGGACCCGCACCCACGGCAATCTGTTCCAGGCAATCCGCATGGAAAAGACCATGATCGGGCTGCTGCTGATGTTCATCGTGGCGGTCGCGGCATTCAACATCGTGTCCACCCTGGTGATGGTTGTTACCGACAAGACGGCCGACATCGCCATCCTGCGGACTATGGGTGCGACGCCCGCGCGAATCATGCGGATCTTTATTGTTCAGGGCGCGGTGATTGGTATTACAGGTACGTTGGTCGGTACTGCGCTGGGCATATTGGGTGCCTATAACATCAGTGGATTTATTGCCTGGCTGGAAGCCTTTATGGGTCACCAGTTCCTCAGCGCCGACGTGTATTTCATCAGTTATCTGCCGTCACAGCTGCAATGGCAGGACGTGTGGATCATCAGTGGGGCCGGCCTCGCCATGAGCCTGTTGGCAACGATCTATCCTGCGTGGCGAGCATCCCGAGTCGACCCGGCGGAGGCCCTTCGATATGAATGAGTCAGCAACCATGAACGATGACAGATCACTGGTTATAAACTGCGACAAGGTAACCAGAACATACAATGAGGGGCCGGGTAAGCTGACCATCTTCTCGGATATTTCCCTGCAGGTATCCGCTGGCGAATCCGTTGGTATTGTTGGTAGCAGTGGCGCGGGTAAAACCACACTGTTGAACCTTCTCGGTGGATTGGACAAGCCTTCTTCCGGGCATATCGATATCTGCGGGCAGGACATTCACGGTATGAACGAGGCGGGGCGTGCGCGGTTCCGCAATCGCCACCTGGGGTTTGTCTACCAGTTCCATCATCTGCTGCCAGAATTCTCGGCACTGGAAAACGTGATGATGCCCTGTGCACTCGGTGGCTTGGGCGTCCGGCAGGCCTCGAACAAGGCTACGGCTATCCTGGAGCGGGTTGGATTGGGCTCGCGCTTGACCCATAAGCCAGGCGAGCTATCCGGGGGCGAACGCCAGCGTGTGGCGATCGCCCGCGCCCTGGTGAACGAACCTGAGTGTGTGTTGATGGACGAGCCAACGGGGAACCTGGACGAGCAGACAGGGGAAAGTGTCCGGGACCTGATCGAATCATTGAGGGACCAGATCGGCATTGCCTTCGTGCTGGTCACCCATGACATGGCCATGGCCAGAAGCCTTGGCCGGGTGTTGCGTCTGGAGCAGGGAGAGTTATTTCAGGAGCTTTGACGGGGGTCGGTGCGCCGTTTTGCTTTCCTCGCGAGCCGGCGGTGGCGGATTCGTGCTAGCTGGCGTTCCCGCCAGTCGGAGCGGACCTTGCGCCGCCACAGGTATTGAATGACCAGGTAGGCGAAGCAGGCCGACAGGGTTGCCATCACCAATGACCCCAGGTAAAGGGGAATACCGATGTCCAGTAGCCGGCCGCTGAGCCACGACCAGGACAACTGGAACTCGAAGTTCAGCACCGGCCGGTCGAGTATCCAGGCACCGATCTTGTAATTGAAGTAGAACATGGGGGGCATGGTCACGGGATTGCTGATCCAGACCAATACCACCGAAAGTGGCAGGTTGGCATTGAACCAGATGGCAAAAAATGCGGCGGCAACCATCTGGAACGGCATCGGAATGAAGGCCAGGAAAATGCCCACAAGGAACGCCCGGGCAACACTGTGCCGGTTGATATGCCAAAGGTTGGGCTCATGAAGGATATCGCCCAGGAAATGCAGCGACTCGATAGCGCGCACCCTTTCCGGCGATGGTAAATAGCGTTTCATGAACTTCTTGGGCATTGGGAAGTTCTGCCTGCTCAGGACAATGGTTCCGGGGTACGACTGCTCCCGGAAATGACCAACTATCAGGAGGACAAGGATTGTCCGGAAGTTTTATGGCCAGGGTCGGCCTAGGCGGCTTCGCCTGCGGCGTTATCTTACTGTATAGCCTTGCGGTCTTACCACCTTTGCACTGGCTGATTTGCGCGATGGTCGTCGCGGTTTTCATCACGTTCACCGCCAGTTCGCGGTGGCTGAGGGTTGTTGGCATCCTTCTGACCGGTGTCATCGCGGGCCTGGTCTGGGCGGGTTGGCAGGCAGATAACCGGCAGCAGTCGGTACTTCCGGAGGCGTTGGAAGGTCGTGAGTTGGAGGTGTCCGGTTATCTTTGTGATGTGCCCTCGGAAGGCAGTTTCAGTAGCGTCCGTTTCGGATTCTGCGTGGAGCAATGGCATTCGGCAGGAGTGTCCGAAGTCTATCCGCCACATGAGCTACCGCACCAACTGCGACTTGCCTGGTACGGAGATGATGTCACCACCACGCCCGGCCACAGGCTGAAACTCACCGTCGTCCTTAAACGCCCCCACGGTGCCGTGAACCCTGAGGGGTTCCGCTATGAATCCTGGTTGTATCGCAAGGGTTTTGGCGCTACCGGTACCATCCGCGAGCTTTCCCGTGATGAGCGTGTTGGCTGCCCGCTCCGCTGCCAGTATCACCACTGGCGCGGCGATCTGATTGAAGCAACATCACAGAGGTTGTCCGAAGCCCGGCATTTCCCGCTAATGATCTCCCTGATGATCGGATATCGCGGCTATATGCAGCCAGAACACTGGGGTGTACTGAAAGCTACCGGCACCATCCACCTGGTTGCCATATCGGGCTTGCACCTGGGTCTGATTGCAGCTGGTGCCGGCTTCATCTGCCGGCGGCTGCTGCTTACCTTACCCGAGCGTCGTCTGTCGCCGGCGCAACTCCGTGGAATTGTATTCCTGGCTGTCACTGTTGCTAGCCTTGGCTATGCCCTTGTAGCGGGTTTCTCGGTGCCAACGCGACGGGCGCTGATCATGGTTGTCATTGCTGGCTGGGTTCTCCTCGGGGCCCGGAAAACCGGTACTTTTACCGGGTTTTTGATAGCGTTGGTCCTGGTGCTGTTAAGCGATCCGTTTTCGCCACTCGACCAGGGGTTCTGGCTGTCGTTTGGCGCTGTGTCGGTGCTGGTGTTGCTTTTCGGCCTACGGCTTGGTCAGGAAGGCTGGTTTCGAGGGCTTTTGCTTGCTCAGTTGGCAGTGTTTGCCGGGCTCTGGCCGATTCTGTCCACCCTTGGCCAGGCCCAGCCGGTAGTAGGGCTGGCGGCCAACCTGTTTGCTATACCGTGGGTTTCATTGGTGGTTATGCCGTTATTGGTTGTGGGCGCGGCACTCCTGGTTCTTGTGCCTGCAGCGGATGCCCTGGTGATCGGGGTGCTGGACCTTGTATTCGGTGTGCTTTGGCGGGGGCTCTCATGGCTGGCTGATCTTGAGTTTATTATGCCGGCGCCGGGAACGCTTACGATCGTTGCGTTTTCCGTAGTGGTTCTGGTGGCCCTGCTGGTGCCGTTCGGCGGCTATCGGAAAGCGAGCGTGGGCGTGGTTACCCTCGGGATAGCCGCCATACTGTTCCGGGCTGGCGCGGAGGGCCAGCAAAACGCTCCGGTGGCGTACCCCGAACTCAGGGTGTGGGATGTTGGTCAGGGGCTTTCGGTGATGCTTCGTGAGCAGGATCGTGTGCTGGTGTACGACACGGGGCCAGCCCTGGAAGGCGTCTATTCTTCGGTGGAGTCGGTGTTGCTTCCCAATCTGCGGGCCCTGGGTGTCCGTCGTATTGACACCCTGGTGATCAGCCATGGAGACGGCGATCATGCTGGCGGTCTGCCGTTGCTCTTCGAGAGTTTTGATGTGGGGCGGGTGATTACGGGTGAGCCCGGAAGGCTGGCTGGCAAGCTGCCAGCAGGTGTAGATACAGAGGCCTGTTCCGGGCAGGTTTTCGTTGAGATGGGAGAGTTGGAACTGAATTTTTGGAGCAGCTCGGGCGAAGCGGAGGGTAACGACGCATCCTGTGTCCTGACAATTTTTTCGACGAACCCGCCCGTGGAGATAGTGCTGCCCGGCGATATTACTCGCCGGGTGGAAAAGGCATTTATCGCTGAAAACAGCCGTGAAGGGAAGTCCGGGGATCGTTACCGGGTTGTGCTGGCGCCTCACCATGGCAGCAAGACGTCTTCGTCGGAAACCTGGGTCAGGCGGATGGCGCCCGATCTTGCAATCTTCAGTGCCGGCTATCGCCACCGCTTCGGGCATCCTCATCCCGAGGTGGTCGAACGTTATCTGTCCGTTGGCGGTGATGTAATGAACACCGCCACTTCGGGTGCCATCAGGCTGGAACTGGGATCGGGCAGTGTGATAACAACGCTGGCCAGGGCAAGGGCCCCATTCTGGATTCGTAAACCCGAAAACCGTTGAAGGGGGCTCATCGAGCCGCCTGTAAAAAACCGTGACATTGCGGGTGTGGCCTACACCGGCAGCTATGCTAAAGTAGCGCGGCTTGTTAACAATCAGGGAGACCAAGCGTGTTCGAGCTTTTGAAAGCCGGTGGCATCCTCATGGTGCCAATTCTTGCCTGTTCAATTCTTGCCCTTGCCATCATTCTTGAGCGTTTCTGGACGCTCAGGCCATCCAGGGTGACGCCCCAGCACACCATTAATGAACTCTGGCGCTGGATCAAGAAAAAGGAGCTCAACAGCCGTAAACTAAAGGCATTGCAAGCGTCGTCTCCCCTTGGTCGGATCCTTGCGGGCGGGCTGATGAACGCCAAGCATGGTCGCGAGATCATGAAGGAAAGTATTGAGCACGAAGCCAGCCAGGTTATCCACGAATTGGAACGCTTCCTGAACCCGCTGGGTACGGTTGCGACCATTACACCGCTACTGGGCCTGCTCGGAACGGTCATTGGCATGATCAAGGTGTTTGCCGAGATCCAGCTTGCCGGAGTGGGTGACGCCGGCAATCTGGCCGGTGGTATCTCCGAGGCGCTGATTACCACGGCCTCAGGTCTCAGTGTGGCGATACCGGCACTGATCTGCCATCGCTATTTTATCCGTCGTGTAGATGAACTGGTGGTGGGCATGGAGCAGGAAGCCATCAAGCTGGTTGAAGTGGTGCATGGCGACCGCGAAATTGACGTGGAAGGAGCCTGAACACCGTGAAGTTCAAGCGCCAGAGAAGTCAGGAAGTCGGGGTTGACCTGACGCCACTGATCGATGTGGTCTTCCTGTTGCTGATATTCTTTATGGTTTCCACCACGTTCACCCGTGAGAGCCATCTCAATATCGAACTGCCGGAAGCCAATGGTGAACGGTCGGACTCCGAGGCTAAGCTGATTGACGTGGTGATCAACGCGGAAGGGCAGTACATCCTCAATGACCGCACACTGGTGAATAACCGCCGGGAGACCCTGGAGCGGGCCGTTCGCGAGCTTGCGGTAGACGACACCTCGCTGCCGTTCATCATCACCGCCGACGCCCGTACCCCCCACGAGTTCGTGGTACGCGCCATGGATGTTGCCGGACGTCTTGGATTTTCCAAGCTCAGCATCACCACCGAGCGAGAGGCTGAAGAGCCGTGAGCGAGGCCACGTCAACAGCGGAACAGGTTCCGCAACGGGCAACGAACTGGGCAACCTACAAGCGCCTGTTGGCGTACGTGAAGCCCTTCTGGCTGGCCTTCTCACTGGCCGTGGTCGGTAACATCATCTATGCGGCGGCCTCCACGGGTATGGCGGCGGCAATGGAATACGTCATTACCGCCCTGGAAAATCCCACTGATGAGAACCGCATCCAACTGACACTGCTCATTGTGGGTGTGTTCGCCTTTCGCGGCGTGGGCACCTTCATGAGCCAGTACTTTATTAGTTATGTGGGGCGACAGGTTATCAACGCCCTGCGGCAGCAGGTCTTTGACCGGCTACTCAGCCTGCCTTCGCGTTATTTTGACAACAATGCCTCCGGCCGGCTCGTTTCAAAGCTGACGTTTAACGTGGAGCAGGTGGCGGAAGCTACCACCAACGCCGTCACCATCACCCTGAGGGAAGGCCTTACCATCCTCGGCCTGCTTGGCTTCATGATCTATACCAACTGGAAGCTGACATTGGTGTTCATGGCAGTGGGGCCTTTGATTGCTCTTGTGGTCAGCTATGCCAGTAAGCGGTTTCGCAAGATCAGTAAGCGAATCCAGAGCTCCATGGGAGATATTACCCATGCGGCTTCCGAGTCCATCAGTGGTTACAGGGTGGTTCGCACTTTTGGTGGCGAGCATTATGAGCGGGATCGTTTCCGTAAGGTAAGCGAGAAAAATCTGGAGCAAAGCCTGAAAATGGCCTCCACCCAGGCCATCAGCATTCCGGTTATCCAGGTGCTGGTGGCCATTGCCATAGCCGCACTGGTGTGGACCATGCTTGCTCCCGAAATTCGCGGTGAAATGAGCACGGGTCAACTGGTGGCCTTTATTACCGCGGCAACCACCATGGCCAAGCCCATTCGCCAGGTGACCTCCGTGCATGCCAAGATCCAGCGCGGCGTAGCCGCGGCACACGATGTTTTCGGAACCATGGACGAGGAACCGGAACATGACCCGGGCACTTATGCTCCTGAGAGGGTTAATGGCAACATCGAGTTTGACAACGTATCTTTCCGCTACCGCGATCAGTTGGAGGATGTGCTCAAGGATATATCCCTGACCATACCTGCTGGCCAGAGTGTGGCGCTGGTGGGGCGATCAGGGAGTGGCAAGTCCACGCTGGTCAGCCTGCTGCCGCGATTCTACGAATACACCGGCGGAGATATACGGCTGGATGATCATTCCCTGAAAGAGTTCAGCCTGGAGGCCTTGCGGGCGCAGATCGCGCTGGTGACGCAGAACGTGGTGTTGTTCAATGACACCATTGCCGCCAATATCGCTTATGGCGCCCTCCGACACTGCAGCCGTGAACAGATCAAGGACGCGGCCGCCAAGGCTCACGCCCTGGAGTTCATCGACCGAATGCCGGAGGGTCTGGATACCATGATCGGCGACAACGGTGTGATGCTTTCCGGCGGCCAGCGCCAGCGGCTGGCCATTGCCAGGGCCCTGCTGAAGAATGCACCGGTGCTGATCCTGGACGAGGCTACCTCCGCCCTGGATACCGAATCCGAGCGGCACATACAGGATGCACTGGAAACCGTTATGCGTGGCCGGACGACGCTGGTTATTGCTCACCGGTTGTCCACCATTGAAAAGGCGGATCGCATCCTGGTGATGGACGGCGGAAGAATCGTCGAGTCCGGTCGGCACGATGAGCTGTTGGCCCAGGGAGGCGCCTACGCCCAGCTTCACCAGATGCAGTTCAGCGAGCAGGCATGACCACGCTGGTGGAACGGTTATGGTACAGCGGTAAACGCCCCCTGTGGCCGTTGTATCCGCTGGTCTGGCTCTACCGCACCATTGCAGAAAACCGTCGCCGCCGGGCCTGGCAGGCCATGAACGAAACCATTCCTGTTCCCATCGTGGTGGTGGGGAACATCACCGCGGGCGGCACCGGAAAATCCCCCCTGACAGCGGCCCTTACCAGCCTGCTCCGAGAGCATGGCTGGCAGCCGGTGATCCTCAGCCGGGGTTATGGCGGTAAGTCTGATCACTACCCGTTGCTGGTGACCCCCGACACTGACGCCGATATTGCCGGCGACGAGCCCGTGATGCTGGCGGCGCAATCCGGTTGCCCGGTTGTGGTGGACCCGGACCGCAAACGGGGCGCCCTCTGGTCGCTGGACCAGCAGCTGGGTAACATAATCGTGTGTGATGACGGGCTCCAGCACTACCGGTTGCCCCGGGATATTGAACTGGCCGTTTTCGATGTTGCCCGTGGCTTTGGTAACGGCGCCCTGATTCCCGTCGGCCCGCTGCGCGAGCCGCTGGACCGGCTGGAGTCCGTAGATTTTGTGATAACCAATGGTGGCCTGCTGGAAGAGCTTGAGCACGAGCGTCAGTTCGCCATGACCCTGGCACCAACGGAGCTACGCAACCTCGTTACCGGGGAAACACTCTCCCCGGATCGCCTGCGTGGCCGTCGGGTCAGGGCCGTGGCGGGCATCGGCAACCCTGGCCGGTTTTTCGATACACTAACGGCGCTGGGGGCGCAGGTCAGGCCCGCTGCCTTGCCCGATCATCACCGCTTTACGTCCGCCGACCTTCACTCGGAGGAAGGGGAGTGGCTGGTAATGACGGCCAAGGATGCAGTCAAATGTCAGGATATCGCTCCGGATAACGCCTGGGTTCTGACGGTGACGGCCAGCCTTCCCGGGCCGTTCACCGAGGCATTCCTGGCCTGCGTCAACAACTGCGGTAAATCGCTGGATACCAATGACACTGTGAGATCGCACCATGGATAAAAAATTGATGGCCCTGCTGGCGTGCCCCGTCTGCAAAGGGGATCTGAAACTCAACGAGGCCAAGACCGAACTCATCTGCTACCAGGATGCAATGGCATTTCCGATCCGTGAGGGGATACCGGTCATGCTCGCCACTGAGGCTCGAACCCTGACGACCGACGAGCGACTCTACAAACGCTGACAGGAAGCCTGTATGACCTACACCGTTGTCATCCCGGCACGCTACGCTTCCACCCGGTTGCCGGGCAAGCCGCTGGCGGACATTGCCGGTAAGCCCATGGTAGAGCACGTCTACGAACGGGCTTGTGAAAGCCAGGCTGGCCGGGTGGTTATCGCCACGGATGATCCTCGTATCGAAGCGGCTTGCCGGGCCTTTGGCGCGGAAGTAGTTATGACCTCTGCCGATCACGCCAGTGGTACCGACCGCCTTGAAGAGGTGGCCCGGAAGCTGGGCTTTGGGCCGGACGAGCGGGTGGTCAACGTCCAGGGTGATGAGCCCCTGATACCACCGGAATTGATTGACCAGGTGGCGGCAAACCTGGAAGCCCACCCTGACGCCGCTATCGCCACGCTCTGCGAACAGATCTCGGATCCCGTCAGCGTGTTTAACCCGAATGTCGTGAAAGTGGTTTTTGACCACCGTGGCATTGCCCATTACTTCAGCCGTGCACCCATCCCCTGGGCAAGGGATGCCTGGCAGGCCGTGGCAGGTACAACAGTATCCGGGCGGTTGCTACCGGCTGGCGTGAGTTACTACCGTCATATTGGCATCTACGGTTACCGCGTCAGTCTCCTGCGGGACTTCGTTACCTGGCCGCCCGCACCCACTGAAATGACGGAATCCCTCGAACAGTTAAGGGCGCTGTATAACGGTGCCCGAATTCATGTGGAAGAAGCCTGCAGGGTACCGCCGGCTGGTGTTGATACCGAAGAGGATCTTGAGCGCCTACGGCAAACGATGGCAAAAAAGCAAAAGGAGGGCGGAAACCCATGACTGCGCCGGTTAGGGTACTTTTCGTCTGTCTCGGCAACATCTGTCGCTCGCCCAGTGCCGAGGGTGTTTTCCGTCAGGTGGTTCGGCAGGCCGGGCTTGAAGATCGAATTACCATTGATTCCTGCGGTACCGGGCACTGGCACGTGGGTAAGACTCCGGATAGCCGGGCAATCGAGGCGGCCCGCAAACACGGGATCGATATTAGTGATCTCCGGGCCCGTCAGTTCAGCAGTGAAGACCTGGACAGGTTCGACTACGTGCTGGTGATGGACCGACAGAACCTGGCGGACGTGCGCGATGTCTGGCGCCAGAACGGCGGTACCGAACCGGCCCTGTTTCTGGGGTTTGGCAGCTCCGGCCATGATGAGGTTCCGGACCCCTACTACGGTGGCGATCAGGGCTTCGAGCATGTACTCGACCTGATCAACGAAGCCAGCGAAAACCTCCTGGAAACTATCCGGGAGCGATTGGTTTGATTAGTCCCGGGGATATCAGGAAAAACGTGTCCCTTGGCACTATGAACAGCCTCGGTATTGATGCCAGGGCGAGGTATTTTGTGTCCGTGCGTTCCGTGGGGGCGCTTCGGTGGGCCCTGGGCTGGGCATCTGAGGCGTCTGTTGAACCCCTTATCCTGGGGGGCGGCAGTAATCTGGTGTTTGCCGGTGATTTTCCGGGGCTGGTGATCCGCGTGGCGATTGCCCGCCGCTGCTGGGAACAGGTCGACGGCGATGAGGCCACGCTGGTGCTCGGAGCTGGTGAAAACTGGCATGAAAGCGTTTTGTATGCAGCCTCGTCCGGCTACCGGGGTATCGAAAACCTGGCGCTGATCCCAGGTACCGTGGGTGCGGCACCGGTGCAGAATATCGGCGCCTACGGCACTGAGCTTCAGGATACCCTGGTGGAAGTCAGCGCCCTGGACCGGCAGACCGGCAATGAAGTCGTACTCACCAACAGCCTGTGCCATTTCAGCTACCGCGACAGCGTATTCAAGCAGGAACCGGGGCGCTATGTGATAACCACCGTCCGGCTGCGCTTGTCCCGTACCCGGCCATTCTCATTGGATTACCGTGATCTTGCCGACTATTTTGCCGGCCAGGATATGCGAAGCCTGAACCCACTTGCTGTCGCCAACGCCGTGATGGCGGTACGCCGCCGCAAGTTGCCCGATCCGCAACAGCTGCCCAATGCCGGCAGTTTTTTCAAGAATCCGGTTGTGCCATTGGCAACCTGGGAATCACTGAAACAGCGTTATCCCGACATTGCCGGCTACCCCGGTGATGACAGTGCCAAGGTGGCGGCGGCCTGGTTGATCGACCAGTGTGGCTGGAAAGGGTATCGCAATGGCAAGGTGGGCGTTCACAACCGGCAGGCATTGGTGCTGGTGAACCATTCCAACGGCAGTGGCCAGGACGTGCTGGCACTGGCGGACCGGATACGCGATGACGTCGAGGCGCGTTTTGGCATCGTTCTGGAAATGGAGCCGGGAGTGATTGGCGCAAGCCAGTAGCGAAGGCTTGCGCAATCGTTCTCCATCACCCCCTACTTTTTGGCCGTTGCCTCAGAGCCCGTTGCGGGGAGAAGCGCTGATCAGGAAGGGCAGTGCCTCTGCCAGCGGGATATCCTGTTTATCGGCATCCCGGCGGCCCTTATATTCCAGGGTTTCCGCTGTCAGGCCGCGTTCAGACACCACGAACCGGTGTGGAATGCCAATCAGCTCCATATCCGCGAACTTCACACCCGGGCGTTCATTTCGGTCATCCAGCAGCACATCGAAGCCAGCCTGGCGAAGCTGCTCGTAGAGCTTTTCGCCCGCTTCCATCACCGCCGGTGATTTGTGGGCGTTAAGTGTCACGATGGCGACTTCAAACGGCGCAATGGGTTCCGGCCATATGATGCCCTTGTCGTCGTGGTTCTGCTCAATGGAGGAGGCCACAATCCGGGAAACACCAACACCATAGCAGCCCATTTCCAGAGTGGCGCTTTTGCCGTTTTCATCCAGTACGGTCGCGTTCATGGCCTTGCTGTATTTGTTGCCTAGCTTGAAAATATGCCCGACTTCAATGCCGCGACGAATTTCCAGGGTGCCTTTCCCGTCAGGGCTGGGGTCGCCTTCCAGCACATTTCGCAGGTCTTCAACCCGGCCCAGGGGCACATCCCGTTCCCAGTTTACGCCAGTCAGGTGGTAGCCCTCCTTGTTGGCGCCACAGACAAAGTCCGCCAGGTGCGCGGCGCTGCGATCAACGATAACCGGCGCAGGAAGGTTCACAGGACCGATGGAGCCGGCCTTGCAGCCAATGAGCTTTTCGATTTCCTCGTCCGTGGCCATGGTCAGCGGTTCGGCCACGCCGGGCAGGTTTTCGGCCTTGATTTCGTTGAGGGTGTGGTCCCCCCGCAGAATCAGCGCGACCAGGCCACTGTTGCCGTCCTCGTCTTCTTCGGCCTTGACCAGCAGGGTCTTGAGGGTGGTGCTGGCATCCACGTTCAGGAAGCGGGCGAGGGCCTCTATGGTTCGCTGCTCCGGGGTGGCCACTTCCTTCAGTTCCTGGGAGGGCGCTGGCCGGTCACCGGAGGGGGCCACGGCTTCGGCCTTTTCGATGTTGGCCGCGTAGTCACTGCCGGTGCTGAATACAATGGCATCTTCGCCGGAAGAGGCCAGCACGTGGAACTCATGGGAGGCGCTTCCGCCAATGGCACCGGAGTCCGCTTCAACCGCGCGGTAGTCCAGGCCCAGGCGATCAAATATGGCGCAGTAGGTGCGGTGCATGACGTGATAGGTGTCGTTCAGTGACTCGGCATTCACGTGGAAGGAGTAGGCGTCCTTCATAATGAATTCCCGGGCGCGCATCACGCCGAAACGGGGGCGCCGCTCATCGCGGAATTTGGTCTGGATCTGGTAGAAATTCGCCGGCAGTTCCTTGTAGCTTTTGAGCTCGTTGCGGATCAGGTCGGTGATCACCTCTTCGTGGGTCGGGCCGAAGCAGAAATTCCGGCCATGGCGGTCGTTCATCCGCAACAGTTCACCGCCGTACTGCTCCCAGCGGCCGGATTCCTGCCACAGCTCCGCCGGCTGTACGGCGGGCATCAGCACTTCCTGGGCGCCACTCTTGTCCATTTCCTCCCGCACGATACGCTCAACCTTGCGAAGTACCCTCAGCCCCATTGGCAACCAGGAGTACAGGCCGGAGGCGAGTTTTCGGATCATCCCTGCCCGGAGCATCATCTGATGGCTGATGATCTCGGCGTCTGCAGGCGTTTCTTTCTGGGTGGCAATCAGGTAACGGCTTGCTCGCATTGTGATATCCGTAAGCGGTTGAGAAAGGGTTCTTTATTTATCCTATAGTGCCCGCTATTGTACGGAGCGATTACCACAAGGTACAGATGGACATAAGGAGCGTAGCGAATGACACTGACCGCAGCCGAAGTCGAGGCCGTTATAAGGGCGGGTGTGCCCATGGCCGAGGATATCGGGTTTACTGTCGATGAGGCGCGGGAGGAAGGATTTGCCCGCACCCGACTGGTTTTCTCGGAGCGCCTGATCCGCCCCGGCGGTACGCTTTCAGGGCCCGTTCAGATGGCACTGGCGGACGCTTCGATGTACGCGGCGGTGATGGCGGCCATCGGGCAGGTGGAGATGGCGGTAACCAGCAATCTCTCCATAAACTTCCTGCAGAAGCCGGCGCCGGACGACCTGTTTGGCGAGGCCATGGTGCTGCGGATGGGGCGGCGGATTGCCTTTTGCGAAGTCCGGTTGTTGTCCGGGCGAGGGGATGAGCAGAAACTGGTCGCCCATGTGACTGGCAGCTATGCTTTACCGTATAACCGCGACTGAAGCAGGGGATATGACCGAAGAAACCGTAAACGTTACACCCCGACGGCAGCCGGTACAGGCGAGAAGCCGGGAGCGGGTCAACAACATTCTCAGCCATGCGGCGGCGATCTTTCACGAGGTAGGTGTCGACGCCACCAGTATGTCCGCCATTGCCCGCCAGTCGGGCATGTCACTCGCGTCACTCTACCGTTACTTCCCGAACAAGGCTGCCATCGTAAAAGCCATTGCCGAGGGACACGTTGAACGCATGGAAACGGCTTTGCGGGAACGGCTTGAAACCCTGGAACTGGTGGACGCTGTAGATGTGCTGATCGACCTGTTCTATGAGTTCTACCGAACCGAGCCGGCTTACTCCGCCATCTGGAGTGGTGTCGAGTCCATGCCTGAGTTGCGCGACCTGGATATCCGCGAGCTATATAGCCATGCCCGGGACCTGGACAACCGTCTGAAGGAGGTCTGCCCCGGCATTCCGCAAGACCGTCGCTGGACGGCGAGCTTGATGTTGCCCCGCTCCGCCGGGACCGTTCTCAGGCTGGCAGCGACCTTGCCTGAGGACCAGGCGCGCTCAATGGTCAGTGAACTCAAGTGCATGGCCCGGGCCTATCTTGCCGAGCTCGTTCGGTAAAGGTTCAGGGCAATTCTG
Source organism: Marinobacter iranensis (assembly GCF_029207565.1). Lineage (GTDB taxonomy): Bacteria > Pseudomonadota > Gammaproteobacteria > Pseudomonadales > Oleiphilaceae > Marinobacter > Marinobacter iranensis. The sequence goes on from NZ_JANCMW010000013.1 coordinate 75,035, forward strand.
CAACAGGTCAGGAAAGATACCCAAGCGGCAGGGCCGTACTGTCGATGACCCGCCGAAGCACGAAGCTGGAATGCACCCCGCTGACCCCCTGGATACGGGTAATGCGATTCAGCAGGAAGTGGTGATAGTGGTCCATGTCCGGTACCACCACCTTCAGCATGTAGTCGGCATCCTGGCCGGTGATCAGGTAGCACTCCTGTACTTCCGGGTATTCACCCACCTGCCGCTCGAAGGCCGCGAAGCGCTCCGGAGTGTGCCGGTCCATCCCGATAAGGATGATGGCAGTGAGGGACAGTCCCAGTTTCTTGTGGTCGAGGATGGTTACCTGCCGCACAATTACCCCCGCGTCTTCCAGTGCGCGAACCCGTCGCAGGCAGGGGGAGGGTGAAAGGCCCACCTTGTCGGCCAACTCCTGGTTGGTCAGGGAGCCATCCTGTTGCAATTGTTCAAGGATATTGCGGTCGATCTTGTCGATTTTGATAAGTGCTTTGGCGGATATTGACATAAAATGCCGATCTTCTTTTAATACATGAAATAATATGTCCATTCTGCGTCTTCAAAGGGAAAAAAAGCAATCATTTTCCCCACATGAAGCGTTATCCTGATTCACAGTCAATGAATTCCCAGTAGAACAGCAAGGAATCACCCCTATGGCATTTGATCATCGTAAATACGTTGCGTTCACGCCGGTGGCGAAAACCAATCGCCGCTGGCCGGACAAGGTCATCACCACGGCCCCGCGCTTCTGTGCGGTGGACCTCCGGGACGGCAACCAGGCGCTGGTAAAGCCGATGTCGGTGGCCCAGAAGCAGCGGATGTTCGATTTGCTGGTGAAACTGGGGTTCAAGGAAATCGAGATTGGCTTTCCCGCCGCGAGCCAGCCGGATTTCGATTTCTGCCGCAAACTGATCGAAGAGGGCCGGATTCCGGAAGATGTGCATATCCAGGTGCTCACCCAGGCCCGTCCGGAACTGATTGAGCGCACCTATGAAGCGTTGAAAGGCGCCCGCAAGGCCATCGTGCATGTGTACAACTCAACCTCCACGGTCCAGCGGGAGCAGGTATTTGGCATGGACCGGGCGGGCGTGAAGGACATCGCCGTGAACGGCGCCCGGATCGTCAAGGCCAATGCCGCCAAGTATCCGGATACCGAGTGGACCTTCCAGTATTCGCCGGAAAGCTTCACCGGCACGGAGCTGGATTACGCGGCGGAAGTGATTGATGCAGTGAACGAAGTCTGGCGCCCGGACCAGGGCCAGCCGGTAGTGATCAACTTGCCGGCCACCGTGGAAATGGCTACGCCCAACGTGTTTGCAGACCAGATCGAATGGATCTGTGATCATGTCCGTTACCGTGACCACATCAGCATCAGCGTTCATACCCACAACGACCGTGGTTGCGGTGTGGCAGCTGCAGAGCTGGCGGTTATGGCCGGGGCAGACCGGGTGGAAGGCACGCTGATGGGCAATGGTGAGCGCACAGGCAATATGGACCTGGTAACCATGGCCATGAACCTCTATTCCCAGGGCATCGACCCCACAGTGGATCTTTCCGGCATGGCCGAGATCACCGATGTGGTGGAGGCCTGTACCGAAATATCCACGCACCCGCGCCATCCTTACGCCGGGGAACTGGTATTTACCGCCTTTTCCGGCAGCCACCAGGATGCCATCCGTAAATGCCTGGCCAGGCGCAAGGAAGGGGAAAGCTGGCACGTGGCCTACCTGCCCATTGATCCGCGGGACCTTGGCCGCCGTTACGAAGAAGTGGTTCGCATCAACAGCCAGTCCGGCAAAGGGGGGGTGGCCTATGTGCTGGAGCGGGACTACAACATCAGCCTGCCACGCTGGTTGCAGATTGAGTTCAGCAAGATGGTTCAGCGCGAGGCGGAAACCAACGGTGGCGAGATCGATTCGCTGACCATTCACAAGTTGTTTGAGGAGCGCTACCTGACGGTGGCCAAGGCCTGGGAGTTGAGATCCTATGACCTTCACCGTGACGATGAGGGAGTCAATGCCGTTGTCCGTATCGGGGCCGAAGACAGCCCGGTTACCCTGAAAGGGCACGGCCTTGGCGCGGTGGAAGCTGTGTCAGCGGCACTGGAGTCGGAATACGGTGTGACCCTGGCGGTGGAAGCGTATGACGAATTTGCCCTGGGGGAAGGTACCAATGCCAACGCCCTTGCCTGTATCCGGGTGACGGTGGATGGCCAGCACTGCAGTGCGGCGGCTCTGGCGGAGGACACTACTTCTGCGACACTTCAGGCGCTGTTCTCGGCGGTATCCCAGGTGGTCGATCGTGATCGGCAGCAGGTTTCCAGTGAGGAATCGGTAGAGGCGAACGCCTGACAAAGAAAAAGCCGGCATTTGCCGGCTTTCCCAGATTCCCTGTGCCCGTGAGGGGCATAGGGCGGGGTCGCATAACCTCAGACCGGGGTTACGTTCTCCGCCTGGGGACCTTTCGGGCCCTGGGTTACGGTAAACTGCACCTGTTGACCTTCGGTCAGGGTGCGGAAGCCGCTTGCGTTGATTGCACTATAGTGAACGAAAACGTCACTGCCACCGTCCTGGGCAATAAAGCCAAAGCCCTTGGACTCGTTAAACCACTTTACGTGGCCTGTTTTTGTATCTGACATTGATCTTTCCTGTATTTCTGAAATTTTGCCCTCACGGGACCATCGGTGTTCCTGTGGGATTACCGGTGCTGTAAAAATTCAGAAAGTACTGAGGAAAGGGGCAACGAAGAGCACTTCGGCAGGACGTTGAAACGCATTCACCAAATACCGCTGTATTTTCACAGCAATTTCAGTATAGACCGAGTTGGGAGTCCGTCAACGCTTTTTTTAGCACTTTAATTAAGTTTTTTAAGCCGCAAAAACAACAAGTTGTCATAAGCTTGTCACCAAACAGGCACGCTTTCACGAAGCTGGCTCCACTTGGTGACAGGCCATCACTGTCGGTTTTTGAACTGTTCGCTGATCTCTTCCAATATCGCCGGATCGTCGATGGTGCTGGGTACCGAATAGGTTTCACCATCAGCAATCTGGCGGATAACGCGGCGCAGGATCTTGCCGGAACGGGTCTTTGGCAATCGGTCCACTACCAGCGCCCTGCGGAAACAGGCGATGGCACCGATTTTCTCCCTGACCATCTCAATCAGCTCGTCCTCGAGTTCGTCGTGGTCAATCGTCGCACCGTCCTTGATCAGAACAAGGCCCACCGGAACCTGGCCCTTCATGCCATCGTGGGTGCCCACCACGCAACATTCCGCGATAGCCGGGTGGGCTGCAACCACTTCCTCCATCTCGCCGGTGGACAGGCGGTGACCAGCTACGTTGATGACGTCATCGGTACGCCCCATCACGAACACGTAGCCGTCATCATCCACAAAGCCACCGTCGCCGGAACTGTAGAAGCCGGAAATGGGTTCCAGGTACGTTTTGCGGAATCGGTCGTCATCGCCCCAGACAGTTGTCATGCAGCCAGGAGGCAGTGGCAGCTTTACGGCTATCTGGCCCTGTTCGCCCGCCGGAACCTGGCTGCCTTCCATATCCACTACCTGAACGTTGAAGCCGGGTGAGGGAAGCGTGGCGGAACCAGGTTTTGTCGTCATCATTTCGATGCCCACCGGGTTGCAGCATATCGCCCAGCCGGTTTCAGTCTGCCACCAGTGATCCAGTATTGGCAGGCGGGTGTGCTCCTTCAGCCATTCATAGGTGGGCGGATCGAGGCGTTCGCCGGCCAGGAAAATGCGTTTCAGGGAGCTGATATCGTAACGGGACAGCTGATCGGCCTCCGGATCTTCCTTGCGCACGGCCCGGAAGGCTGTCGGGGCGGTAAACAGGAGGTTCACGCCGTGGTTCTGGATCACGCGCCAGAATGCGCCAGCGTCCGGAGTTTTTACCGGCTTGCCCTCGTAAAGGATAGTGGTGCAGCCAGCAAACAGTGGCCCGTAAACAATGTAGCTGTGGCCAACCACCCAACCTACATCTGATGCAGCCCAATAGACGTCTCCGGGGCTGGCGTCGTACACCAGGTGCATGCTGTAGCGCAGGGCGACGGCGTGGCCGCCATTGTCGCGGACAACGCCCTTTGGCTTGCCAGTGGTTCCGGAGGTGTAGAGGATATAGAGCGGATCGGTGGCGCGGACAGGTACCGGATCAATCGGGCTGGCCTGACTGACCAGTTCGTTCCAGTCGAAATCCCGGCCTTCCCGTAGTGTGGCCTGAACCTGTGGGCGCTGGAATACAATGCAGCATTCCGGCTTGTGTTCAGCCTGGTCAATGGCCTTGTCCACCAGGGGCTTGTACTCAATGACCTTCTTCACCTCAATGCCGCAGGATGCCGTGATCACGGCCTTGGGTGTGGCATCGTTGATGCGAACAGCCAGTTCGTGGGAGGCAAAGCCGCCAAACACCACGGAGTGGACAGCGCCAATACGGGCGCAGCCGAGCATGGCGATCACTGCTTCCGGGATCATGGGCATGTAGATAATGACCCGGTCGCCCTTGGTGATGCCGCGATCCTGGAGGGCTCCGGCAAAGGTTGCTACCTCCCGGGTGAGCTCGTTGTAGGTGTAGGAGCGGGTGGTGCCGGTTACCGGGGAGTCATGGATCAGTGCCTTCTGCTCGCCACGGCCGGCACGAATATTGGCGTCCAGTGCTACATCCGAGGTGTTGAGGATGCCATCGGGAAACCACTGTCCGTGGCCATTGTCGGTGGCTTGCCAGATGGTCTTTGGCGGTTCCATCCAGTCAATGGCCGACGCTTTCCCGCGCCAGAACTCTTCAGGCCTGTTGATTGATTGCCTGAACTCGGAATGGTAGTCCATAGCATCCACCTCGCATCGCTATTGTTGTTGTGTTTTGCATTACCCACAACTTTAGGCGCTTTGCGGTGTAGGACTACTAGACCATAGGCTAAGTTTCTGTCTTTTTGACAGTTATTGGCTATCGGAATTGATTGAGGTCACGTTTGCTTCAAGGTGACCGCTGGCAACCCGGGCGGTGATTTTGTCGCCGGGCTGAAGGTCCCCGGCATGGCGAACAATCTCGCCGTTTTCCTGTTGTACAATCGCGTAACCGCGCCCGAGGGTTGCCAGGGGGCTGACGACATGGAGGGTCTGTGCCAGGTGCTCCAGGCGCTCCTGACGTTGGGCGATGGCCTGGCCTGCCACCCGTGAAAGCCGCTCGGAAAGCTGACTGATGCTTTTTTTGCTCTCTTCCAGGCGCTTGGCGGGTGATTGCATCCGCAGACGCTGGCCGAGATGTCCCGCCCGCACCTTGTCCCGTTCGAGCCTCTGTTTCATGGCCTTGCCAAGGCGCAGGTCGAGCTCATCCATGCGTTGCGCCTTTTCCATCAACTCCCGCCGCGGGTCCCTGAGCCTCGCGGAAAGGTGTTCAAGGCGGGTCTCCATACGCTTGAGGGCGCGGCTGGCGGCACCGGCCAGGCGCAGTTCCCGCTCCCGCAGTTGCCGCAGCCAGTCCTGCTGGTCCGGTGAGATTTTTTCCGCAGCGGCGGAGGGTGTCGGCGCCCGCAGGTCAGCCACGAAGTCGGCAATGGTGACATCCACTTCGTGGCCAACCGCACTCACTGTTGGCAATGGGCATGCAGCAATGGCTCGGGCAACGGCTTCCTCGTTGAAGCACCAGAGATCCTCCAGCGAGCCACCGCCGCGGCCAATCACCAGTACATCGGCAACGCCGTGGCGGGTTGCCCGGTCAATGGCGCGAACAATATCGGCTGTCGCCGCCTTGCCCTGCACGGCAGTGGGATAAAGGGTCACAGGTATGGCCGGGCATCGCCTTGCCAGTACGGTCAGGATATCGTGGATGGCAGCGCCGGTTGGCGAGGTGATGACACCGATGTGCCGGGGCGTGGTGGGCAACGGCTTCTTACGGGCGGTATCGAACAGGCCTTCCTGCTGAAGTTTCCGCTTCAGTTCCTCAAAGGCCTGCTGCAGTGCGCCAAGGCCGGCCGGCTCGATATGCTCAACAATAATCTGGAAGTCGCCCCGGTTTTCATAGAGGGTGACCTTGCCGCGGATACGTACCTGTTCGCCTTCCTTCGGGACCTCTTTCACCCGCTGGTTGAAGCCCCGGAACATGGCGCAGCGTATCTGGCACTTGCGGTCCTTCAGGGAAAAGTACCAGTGGCCTGATGAGGGGCGGGAGAAACCGGACAGCTCGCCCTCAACCCAGACCTGCATGAAGCTGGCTTCCAGAAGGTGGCGGGCCTGGTGATTCAGTTCGCTGACGCTCAGTGCCCGGGGCCGGGAATCCTGGAAGCCGCTGTCCAAGGGAGGTGCTCCTCGTTGCCGTATACGCATATGCCGAAAATTGGAGGGTAAAAATAGCGAAAATTCAAAAAGATGCAACCCGGTAGGTGAATAACGCCGGTTTACTGTCAACCAAGGCCCATTTATAATAGGTCGATTAAGGATTTTGCTTTGCCGCACCTTGCCGGATACGGCACCGCAATCCTCCAATCTAGCATGTTCAAAAGGCGGATCCCAATGCTGCGAATTGCCGAAGAAGCCCTCACCTTTGACGATGTACTGCTCGTTCCAGGACGTTCAGAGGTCCTTCCTCACCAGGTCAGCCTGCAAACCCAGCTGACCAAAGGTATCACCCTGAATATTCCGCTGGTATCAGCGGCGATGGATACCGTTACCGAAGCAGACCTGGCTATCTCCATGGCGCAGGAGGGTGGCATCGGCATCATGCACAAGAACATGTCCGTTGAAAAGCAGGCAGCCGCGGTTCGCAAGGTGAAAAAGTACGAGAGCGGCGTAGTGAAAGACCCGATCACCGTCACGCCGAACACCACGGTTCGGGAACTGGTGGACATCACCATGGCCAACAACATCTCCGGCCTGCCGGTGGTGGATGGCCGGGATCTGGTGGGCATCGTAACCGGCCGGGATATCCGTTTTGAGAGCCGGCTGGATACCCCGGTATCCGACATCATGACCGCCAAGGACAAACTGGTAACGGTAAAGGAAGGCGCCAACCTGGATGATGTAAAGGAACTGCTGCACCGTCACCGCATCGAAAAGGTGCTTGTGGTCAACGATGAATTTGAGTTGCGTGGGTTGATCACCGTCAAGGACATCCAGAAGGCGAAGGATTACCCACTGGCCTGCAAGGACGAGCAGGGCCGTCTTCGCGCCGGTGCCGCTGTCGGAACCGGCGGCGACACCGAAGCCCGCGTAGCGGCACTGGTGGAGGCTGGTGTTGATGTCATTGTAGTGGATACCGCCCACGGACACTCCAAGGGCGTGATTGATCGCGTTCGCTGGATCAAGCAAACCTATCCGGAAGTCCAGGTGGTGGGAGGCAACATTGCCACTGCCGAGGCAGCCATCGACCTGGCGGATGCGGGCGCGGACGCCGTCAAAGTGGGAATCGGTCCCGGTTCCATCTGTACCACTCGGATCGTCGCTGGTATTGGCGTACCCCAGATCACCGCCGTTTCCAACGTGGCGGCTGCACTGAAGGATCGTGGCGTGCCCCTGATTGCTGACGGCGGCGTTCGGTTCTCTGGTGATATTTCCAAGGCTATCGCCGCTGGCGCCTACAGCGTCATGATCGGCAGCCTGCTGGCCGGTGCCGATGAGGCACCGGGTGAAGTGGAACTGTTCCAGGGCCGTAGTTACAAAGCCTACCGTGGCATGGGCTCCATTGGCGCAATGGGGCAGGGCTCCAGTGACCGCTATTTCCAGGACGCCAGCAAGGGCATTGAGAAGCTGGTACCGGAAGGTATCGAAGGCCGGGTGGCCTGCAAGGGGCCGATGCGGAATATTGTTCACCAGTTGATGGGTGGCCTGCGCGCTTCCATGGGTTACACCGGCAGCGCCACCATGGAGGAAATGCGCACTAAACCGGAATTCGTCCGCATAACCAACGCGGGCATGCGTGAGAGCCATGTCCATGACGTGACGATCACCAAAGAAGCGCCCAACTACCGTATCGGCTGACCATTGTCGTTTCGGGCGCGGCTCACTGAGTGAGTCGCGCTTTTTCTTTCTGCTCCGAGGATTTCATGGCCCATAACATCCACGACCACCGTATTCTGATTCTCGATTTTGGCTCCCAGTACACCCAGCTCATCGCGCGCCGCGTTCGGGAGATCGGTGTCTATTGTGAGATCAAGGCCTTTGATATCACCGATCAGGAACTGAAGGACTTCAATCCCAAGGGTATTATCCTGGCGGGTGGCCCCGAGTCGGTCACCCAATTGGGCGGCCCCCGGGCACCGGAAGGGCTGTTCGAGAAGGGCATCCCGGTGCTCGGCATCTGCTACGGCATGCAGACCATGGCGGAACAGCTCGGCGGCCGTGTGGCAAGTTCAGAGAAGCGTGAATTTGGCTATGCCCAGGTCAAGGTGCGGGCCAAGGGCCCACTGTTGCAGGACATCACCGATCACCTGACCGCCACTGGCGACTCTTTGCTGGATGTGTGGATGAGCCACGGCGACAAGGTTGTTGTAATGCCGGAGGGCTTTGAGTTGCTGGCGTCGACGGAAAGCGCTCCCATTTCTGCCATGCAGGACCTTGAGCGCAACCTTTACGGGGTGCAGTTCCATCCGGAAGTGACCCATACCCTTCAGGGCAAGCGCATCCTCGAACACTTTATCCTCAATATCTGCCAGTGTGAGGCATTGTGGACTCCGGCAAAGATTGTCGATGATGCTGTCGAGCAGATCCGCAACCAGGTTGGCAGTGGCAAGGTACTGCTGGGACTGTCTGGTGGTGTTGACTCCTCCGTAACTGCGGCACTCCTGCACAAAGCCATCGGCGACCAGTTGACCTGTGTGTTCGTGGACAACGGCCTGCTGCGCCTGCACGAAGGCGATCAGGTGATGGACATGTTTGCCAGCAATATGGGCGTGAAGGTGATTCGCGTAGATGCGGAAGACCTGTTCCTGTCCAAGCTCAAGGGTGTGGACGACCCGGAGAAGAAGCGCAAGATCATTGGCAACACCTTTATCGACGTGTTCGATGAAGAAGCCGTCAATATCCGTGACGTGAACTGGTTGGCCCAGGGCACCATCTACCCGGACGTGATCGAATCCGCCGCCTCCAAGACCGGTAAGGCCCACGTTATTAAATCCCACCATAATGTGGGCGGTCTGCCGGAAACCATGAAAATGAAGCTGGTGGAGCCCTTGAGGGAGCTGTTCAAGGACGAGGTGCGTCGCATCGGGCTTGAACTGGGCCTGCCTTACGACATGGTGTATCGCCACCCGTTCCCGGGGCCCGGTCTGGGTGTACGGATCCTGGGCGAGGTCAAGAAGGAATACGCCGAGATCCTGCGTCGCGCCGATGCCATCTTCCTGGAAGAACTGCACCGTGCCGACTTCTACCACAAGACCAGCCAGGCCTTCGCGGTCTTCCTGCCGGTCAAGTCAGTAGGGGTCGTGGGGGATGCACGCCGCTATGAATACGTTATCGCACTGCGTGCCGTGGAAACCATCGACTTCATGACCGCACGTTGGGCGCACCTGCCATACGATCTGCTGGAAACGGTGTCGAACCGCATTATCAACGAGATTGAGGGCGTATCCCGGGTAACCTACGATGTTTCCTCCAAGCCACCTGCTACCATTGAGTGGGAATGATCCAGTCTATGCTGGGCGTTTCCATCGGGCCGCCTACTAATTTGAAGTTCGCCTTCTCATAGGCGCGGATGGCGCCGCAGTTGTCGGGGTGCGGGTCTATTCCAAGGGCCGGAGCACCCTTGTTGATCAAGGTTGAAGCGTGGCTTTCGAGCAATGCCGAGCCGTGGCCGATCCCCAGTAGTCGCCCGCAAGAACAAACCTCCGATTCCGACTGCTTTACCTCATCAAGACTCCCGATCAGGAGAAAATAGCGAACTGCAAGATGGCCAGCATGGGCGGCATTGAGTCGGTCGCCATGCCGTTCGAGCGTGATCAACGAGTCCCTTCAATTCGCGACAGATTTGTAACTCTCACCACCGGCCCATCGGTCATTAGACTTCCACTCAGCATAGAAGAAGACGGAAGAGGAGACTACAACTGCAGCGTTTCGGTGTCATGCGCCCGCCGAAGCGAATTGCACTCTTCCAAAGCGGCGCGTTCGAACTGAGCATGGAGCAAGACGATGACCGATCACAGAACCGCATCACGCGAAGAATGGCTCACTGAGCGACTGGAGCTGCTTGAAGCAGAAAAGGAACTGACCCGCAAGAGCGATGAGATAGCATGCCGGCGGCAGGCCCTACCGTGGGTCCGCATCGACAAAACGTATGCATTCCAGACTGACGACGGGAATGCATCATTGGCAGACTTGTTCCGCGGCCGCTCCCAGCTTCTCGTCTACCATTTCATGTTCGGGCCTGATTGGGAGGCCGGCTGCCCCACCTGCTCGATGATCGCGGACACCTTCGACAAATCTGCGGTCCACCTCGCGAACCACGACGTGATGCTGTGGGCCGTCTCGCGTGCGCCGCTCGAAAAGCTGCAAGGCTATAAGCGGCGGATGGGATGGACCTTCCCCTGGGCCTCCTCGAATGGCGACGATTTCAACTTCGACTTCAACGTCTCCTTCACGGAAGCCCAACAGCAGAAAGGCATCGACTACAACTATCGGGCTGAAGCGCCAACGAGCAACGCGTTTCGGTGGCGCCCTGGCGAGGAAGGCGGCGGCGACGCGGCTGAGGCCAAGCTCGCGGCCATGTGCGGTGTCGATGCACCAGCCTATCATCGCGACCGGCCAGGTATGAGCACATTCACGCTAGAGGATGGCGTTATCTACCACACCTATTCGGCTTATGCGCGCGGCGTGGATGCCTTCTTCGGCGTTTATCATTGGCTCGATCGGGCTCCCAAGGGGCGCAACGAGACTGGCATCTGGTGGCGTCGGCGTGACGAATACGACAAGACCTGAACGGTCAATTCCCCGATGTCCATATCTGCTACTACAGAGAGCAATGCGCGGATGCGGGGTCGGCTATCCTCGGAGTACCGACCCGATGGTTGCATCGTCGATCTATGCGCGCTACCGGGACCGGTCACATTCGGTATAATGCAGGCAAATTTCTCAAGTAGTTCTTGATCATGGTGTCGACGCTATGACTAAATATAAGCCAACGAAAACACAGGATTTTTCCGGTTGATTTCCATCGATTGGAGTAATTCGCTGAATTGACCGGGCAGGAAATCATGACTGGCACGGGTGAAGACGAAGCCTGGATGAGCCGTGCCCTGCAACTGGCAAGGCAGGCTGCCGCTGCCGGGGAAGTTCCGGTGGGTGCCGTGTTGGTGCTTGACGGCAGGGAGATCGGCGCCGGTTTTAACGCCCCCATCAGCGGATGTGATCCCACCGCCCACGCCGAGATCCGCGCACTGCGGGATGCGGCCAGCCGGGCGGGAAATTACCGGTTGCCGGGTGCCACGCTTTACGTCACCCTTGAACCCTGCACCATGTGCGTTGGCGCCATCGTGCACAGTCGCGTCAGCCGTCTCGTGTACGGTGCGGCGGAACCGAAAGCGGGTGCCGTGGAATCCGCCCGGCGAACATTGGAAGAGGAGCACCTGAACTGGCGTGTTGAATCCGTCGGGGGTGTTCTTGCGGACCAGTGCAGTAGCATTATCAGTGAGTTTTTCGCACGGCGACGGGCAGATATCCGTCGTCGGAGGCAATTGTTTTCAGGGAAGGAGTGAATACCGATCATGAAAGTGCTGGTGACCGGCGGAGCCGGCTATATAGGCAGTCACGTCGTCAGGCAACTGGGCGAAGCCGGGCACGACATTGTGGTGTTCGACAACCTGTCTACTGGGTACCGCTGGGCCGTCACCTGTGGTGAGCTGGTGGTGGGTGACCTTGCGGACGAGCAGGCCATTGCCGACCTCTTCAGCCGGCATCGCTTTGAAGCGGTCCTGCATTTTGCCGCCAACATCGTGGTTCCGGAATCGGTGGAGAATCCTCTCAAGTACTACAGCAACAACACCCGCAACACACTGAATCTGCTGAAAGCCGTCGAGGACCACCAGGTACCCTACATGGTGTTTTCTTCCACTGCAGCGGTCTACGGTATGCCGGATGAAACCGTACTGACAGAAGACCTGCCCCTGGCCCCGATCAATCCCTACGGCGCCTCCAAGATGATGAGCGAGCGGATGATCATGGACCTGGCTGCAGCGTCCTCCCTCAATTACGTGATCCTGCGTTACTTCAACGTAGCCGGGGCCAACCCGGACGGGCTGCTGGGGCAGGCAACACCCGAAGCCACGCACCTGATCAAGGTGGCCTGTGAGTGCGTGACTGGCAAACGCAATGGCATGAGCGTGTTCGGCACCGATTACGATACCCGCGACGGTACCTGTATCCGTGATTACATCCACGTGGAAGACCTGGCCAAGGCTCACGTGATGGCGCTTGACTACATGGCCGATGGCGGTGAGTCGCGGGTGCTGAACTGCGGCTACGGGCGTGGCTTTACCGTGCGCGAGGTTATCGACGTGGTAAAGCGCAAGTCGGGCAAAGACTTTCCGGTGCAGGAAACCGGCCGTCGGGCAGGGGACCCTGCCGCGCTGATGGCGGACAATTCGCGGATCAAACAAGTGCTTGGCTGGCAGCCGGATTACGACGACCTGGATACCATCGTCGGCACGGCACTGGCCTGGGAGAAAATCTGGCAGGACAAACAGGGCTGATACGGTTCTGTCCCGCCACAAAACGAATTGCTAACTTCAGGGTTTTAACGAATGAAAATTACTATTTTTGGTACGGGTTATGTCGGGCTTGTTACCGGTGCCTGCCTTGCCGATGTTGGCCATCACGTGCTGTGCATGGATGTGGATCAGGGCAAGATCGAGAAGCTTAAAAACGGTCATATTCCCATCTACGAGCCGGGCCTTGAATCCATTGTCAGGCATACCGTCGAGGCGGGCCGGCTTGCTTTTACCACGGACACCAAAGAAGCGGTGGCTCATGGCACCTTGCAGTTCATCGCAGTCGGCACGCCACCGGATGAAGACGGTTCCGCTGACTTGCAGTACGTGACTGCGGTGGCTCGCTCCATTGGCCAGTACATGGACGACTACAAGGTGGTTGTGGACAAGTCCACCGTGCCGGTTGGCACCGGAGACAGGGTCAAGGCTGCTGTGCGTTCGGAACTGGACAAGCGTGGGCTGGAGCTTGAGTTCGATGTGGTCTCCAACCCGGAGTTCCTGAAGGAAGGGGCTGCCATCAACGACTTCATGAAGCCCGACCGCATTATCGTGGGTACCGACAGCGAGCGGGCCATGGAACTGCTGCACGAGGTGTATTACCCGTTCAACCGCAGCCATGACCGTATGATCTTCATGGATATCCGTTCCGCGGAACTGACGAAGTATGCGGCCAACTCCATGCTGGCCACCAAGATCAGCTTCATGAACGAGATCGCCAACCTGGCGGAACGGCTCGGTGCGGATATCGAGAACGTTCGCCGTGGCATTGGCTCCGACCCACGCATCGGCTATCACTTTATCTATCCCGGCTGCGGTTACGGTGGTTCCTGCTTCCCCAAGGATGTCCAGGCACTGACCCGCACTGCCAGGGACTGTGATTACGACTCCCGGCTGCTGAACGCCGTTGAAGCCGTGAACAACGCCCAGAAGCATGTATTGTTCGACAAGATCAGTCACTATTTCAACGGCGAGCTCAAGGGCAAGGTTGTCGCAATCTGGGGGCTGGCGTTCAAGCCCAACACCGACGACATGCGTGAAGCCTCCTCTTGCGCCCTGATGCAGGACCTCTGGAATGCCGGCGCTATTGTGCAGGCTTTTGACCCGGAAGCGATGGAAGAAACCCAGCGTATCTTCGGCGATCAGCCGGGGCTGACACTGTGCGGCACCAAGGAGCAGGCTCTGAAAGGCGCGGACGTGTTGGCGATCTGTACCGAGTGGAAGGAATTCCGCTCGCCGGACTTCGAAACCATCGCGGCAACGCTAAAAGAGCCTGTGGTGTTTGACGGCCGTAATCTGTACGAGCCTGAAATGCTTGAGCGGCATGGCATGATCTATTACGCCATTGGCCGTGGCCGGAACCAGTTCCACGGAGGTTGATATGAGCGGGGTGGGGCAGTCGTTTGTGCTACATGAGCGCCTTGCGGCGGATACCGTCAGCCTTGGGCAAAGTAGGTTGTGCGAAATCCGGCTGATGAACGACAGCAACTGGCCCTGGGTTCTCTTGGTGCCCCGTGTCGCGGGTGTACGGGAGATTTATCAACTGGCGCCGGAACAACAGCGGCAGCTGCTGGCGGAATCCTCCCTGCTTGGCGAAGGCATGATGGAATTGTTTGGGGGAGACAAATTGAATGTCGCCGCACTGGGCAATATGGTGCCGCAACTTCATCTTCATCACATCGTTCGTTTTGACGGTGACCCGGCCTGGCCGGGGCCGGTGTGGGGCAAGTTGCCACCGCAAGCGTACAGTGCCGATGAGCTGGCGGCGGTAACCGGCAGGCTGGAGCCGGTTATCAAAACACTTGAATCAGGGAGTTAGCCAGACGGGATACTGAAGCACTGGCTAGTGATTGCTTATTTGCGGCGGGCGGCACGGGCCAGGGTCTGTGAGCCAAGGAGGATCATCCGGAGTTCTTTTTTCAGTTTCGCCTTCAACGCCTCTTTTTCTTTCGGCGTGGCATCCAGAGCTTCTGCCCCCTGGTTGAAAACCAGTGTAACCATGGCCTCCGCCACCAGCCGCGCTTCGGACAGAGGTTTTCCCTGCTGCTCCGCGAAGCGGTTCAGATCGTCTGCCAGTTCCGTGACCACATGATCGATTTCCGCTTTGATGGCGGTACGAAAAGGCTTCGATACCCCGGTTTTTTCCCGCAGCATCAACCTGAGAAGGTTGGTGTTATTTTCCAGATACTCAATAAAGGTATCCACCGACGTACTGATGGCACTGCCATCCCGCGCAATCCTCTTGCGGGCTTGGCGCATCAATTGCCGCAGGGCCACGCCACCTTCGTCCACCAAAGCAAGGCCGAGCTCATCAAGTTCGGTAAAATGCCGGTAGAAAGAAGTGGGCGCTATGCCGGCTTCCCGCGCCACTTCGCGCAGACTCAGACTACCAAACCCACGATCTGCACTCAGCTGGGCCAGAGCTGCGTCCATCAGAGCGCGTCGTGTGCGTAGTTTTTGTTCGGCTCTGGCTGACAAGGTACGCTCCCACAGGTGATAAAGGGCAGCCAGTTTAACGTTCAAACGTTCGACTTTCACCTAGTGTCTCGCGCCTTGCTCTCAAGGCTCTCAGTGGCTCAGTAGGTCAGCGAATTAACCAGACGGGACACTAGAGTCACGGATGCCTGATTTTCGTAGTCATTATGTTTATAATACGGCGCTTATCCAGTATCCTCGCCAGTTAATTTTCGCGGTCACGACTTGGTCTGACAGAGCAGGCGGGGATGGCTTTCCGAAACCGTGCGGAGCCATGGATGGCGGAGCCGAGCGTACACGGATGTATTCACAGCGTGTTTCGGAAAGCCATCCCCGCCTGCTCGCTCGCACAATTAGACGCAGACGAACACGAACACATTAAACCTAACGGGAACCGGTATGCGCAGTCATTATTGCGGTGGAATCAACGAATCTCACATCGATCAGGAAGTCACACTTTGCGGTTGGGTTCACCGTCGCCGCGATCACGGCGGGGTGATCTTTCTGGACCTCCGCGACCGGGATGGCATTTCCCAGGTGGTGTTCGACCCGGATACCCCCGAGAGTTTTACCCTGGCGGAAAAAGTTCGCAGTGAATTCGTCATCCAGGTGACTGGCCGGGTGCGCCGTCGTCCTGCCGGTACCGAGAACGCCAACATGCCCACCGGCCAGGTGGAATTGCTGGGCAAGCAACTGAACATTCTGAACGCTGCCGCCACGCCTCCGTTCCCACTGGATGAGCATGTGGATGTGGGTGAGGACGTTCGCCTGAAGTACCGTTTTGTGGACCTGCGCCGCCCGGAAATGCTGAACCGTCTGCGTTTCCGTTCAAGGGTGACCAGCTATGTCCGTAACTTCCTGGACAGCAACGGTTTTATGGATGTGGAAACCCCGATCCTGACCCGCGCCACCCCGGAAGGTGCCCGTGACTACCTGGTGCCCAGCCGTACCCACGAAGGTTCTTTCTTCGCGCTGCCCCAGTCACCACAGCTGTTCAAACAGTTGCTGATGGTGTCCGGCGTTGACCGTTATTATCAGATTGCCAAGTGTTTCCGCGACGAAGACCTGCGTGCCGACCGTCAGCCCGAGTTTACCCAGATCGATATCGAGGCCTCGTTTATCGACGAGGAAACCCTGATGTCCCTGAATGAGGACATGATTCGCTCCCTGTTCCGGGACGTTATGGAAGTGGATCTGCCCAAGTTTCCACGTATGCCGTATTCCGAGGCGATGCAGCGCTACGGCAGTGACAAGCCGGACCTGCGTATTCCGCTGGAACTGGTCGACGTGGGTGACCTGGTTGCCGGCGTGGATTTCAAGGTGTTTGCCGGCCCCGCCAACGACCCCAAGGGCCGGGTGGCTGCCCTGCGCGTTCCCAAGGGTGGCGAGCTGACCCGCAAGCAGATCGACGACTACACCAAGTATGTGGGCATCTACGGTGCCAAGGGCCTGGCCTACATCAAGGTCAACGACCTGTCGAAAGGTGTGGAAGGCCTGCAGTCGCCGATCATCAAATTCCTGGGTGACGACATTGCCCTGGCCGTGATCGAACGCGCCGGTGCGGAAGATGGCGACATCGTGTTCTTCGGTGCCGACAAGACCAACGTGGTTAACGAGGCTCTGGGTGCGCTTCGTATCAAGGTCGGCCACGACCTGAGCATGCTGACATCCGAGTGGGCACCGCTGTGGGTGGTGGACTTCCCGATGTTTGAGGAAACACCCGACGGCAGCCTGACTGCGATTCACCACCCGTTCACGGCGCCGTCCTGTTCCGCCGAGGAACTGGAGGCGTCTCCGGCGACTGCATTGTCCCGTGCCTACGACATGGTACTGAACGGCACCGAGCTGGGTGGCGGTTCCATCCGTATCCACGATGAGAAAATGCAGGAAAGCGTGTTCCGCACCCTGGGTATCGAGCATGAAGAAGCCCGTGCCAAGTTCGGGTTCCTGCTGGATGCCCTCAAGTACGGCTGCCCTCCCCATGGTGGCCTGGCGTTTGGTCTGGACCGCCTGATCATGCTGATGACCGGCGCCAGCTCGATCCGCGATGTGATTGCGTTCCCGAAAACCCAGAGTGCTACATGCCTGATGACCCAGGCGCCCGGGGAAGTGGATGACAAGCAGTTGCGCGAACTTCACATTCGTCGCCGCAAACCGGCAGCCAAGGCTGAGAACAGTGAAACGGAATCGTCAGAAAACAAGTAGAAGGGCTCAGGAAACCACGTGTCGATAATCATGGGGGTCGACCCTGGGTCACGCATTACCGGGTATGGCGTTATCCGCGCCGAAGGCCGGGTGATTGAGTACATCGACAGTGGTTGTATACGGGTTGGCGAGAAACCCATGGCGGAACGCCTGCAGACCATCTTTCACAGCCTGGCGACGTTGATTGGTGAATACCGGCCCGGGGAATTTGCCATTGAGCAGGTGTTCATGGCCCGCAACCCGGATTCCGCACTGAAACTGGGGCAGGCCCGGGGAGCGGCGATAGTGGCCGCCGCCAATAGCGGGCTGGAAGTTCACGAGTATTCCGCCCGCCAGGTAAAACAGGCGGTAGTGGGCAAAGGCGGAGCCGACAAGGCCCAAGTCCAGCATATGGTTCAGGTGTTACTGGCGCTGTCCCGCAAGCCCCAGGCTGATGCCGCCGACGCATTGGCAATCGCGCTTTGCCACGCCCACATGAGCCAGAGTGTAGCGAGGCTGGCCTCCGGTGGTGGCGGCAAGGTGCGCAGCGGCCGGGTGAGAAGACAATAACAGACTCATTGAAGTCCAGATTGAATTCGAGGGAGAAACCCGTTGATTGGTCGTATCCGAGGCATCCTGATTGAGAAATCTCCCGCCCAGGCACTGGTGGAATGCGCCGGGCTGGGCTACGAAGTTGATATTCCCTACACCACCTTTTTCAACCTGCCTGAAACCGGTAACGAGCTGGTTCTCCATACCCATTTTGTTGTACGTGAAGATGCCCAGAGCCTTTACGGTTTCTCGTCCCGGCTGGATCGGGACCTGTTTCGGCTGCTGATCAAGGTAAACGGAGTGGGGCCCAAGCTTGCGGCGGGGATTCTCTCCGGGCTCGACGCCAACCAGTTTATCCGCTGCGTTGAGGCGCGCGATGCCAACGCCCTGGTCAAACTTCCGGGTGTCGGCAAGAAAACCGCCGAACGCCTGCTTATTGAAATGACAGATCGTATAGGGCAACTTGAGGGGCAGTTCACACCAGCGTCGTCAAATGCGACGGTTAGCTCGGGTGCAACCGGCACCGGCGTGGCGGCAGGCCATGACCCCAGGGAAGAAGCGGAAGCTGCGCTGATCGCCCTTGGGTACAAGCCGCAGGAGGCCTCCAAGGCGGTCAACAAGGTTGCGGAAAAGGGTACGTCGAGCCAGGAACTGATCCGGCTGGCGCTACGAGCAATGATTCCCGCCCGTTAACCGCGTGTCATCAACCGCGTTCTGGCGCCGTATGTGTAGAGAGCGTAACGTGACAGCAAAAGCGCCGTTTGTACAATTGGGGCATAATAAGCCCCACATGAGTGTACAGGCATGTTGTTGATTTCCTCTGAGCGGGTAGTTCAATGATTGAATCGGATCGCCTGATTACAGCCCAGGCCGGACAATACGAGGAAGTGCAGGACCGCGCGATTCGCCCCGGGGTTCTTGCGGACTATGTGGGGCAGCCGGCTGTGCGGGAACAGATGGAAATCTTCATTTCCGCTGCGCGCGGGCGCCAGGAAGCGCTGGATCATGTGCTGATCTTTGGCCCGCCCGGTCTCGGCAAGACCACTCTCGCCAATATCGTTGCCAATGAAATGGGCGTGTCCATCAAGACCACGTCCGGGCCGGTCCTCGAGAAGGCCGGTGACCTGGCCGCCATGCTTACCAACCTGGAAGAGGGCGATGTCCTCTTCATCGACGAGATCCATCGCCTGAGCGCCGCCGTGGAAGAAGTGCTCTATCCGGCCATGGAAGACTACCAACTGGATATCATGATCGGTGAGGGGCCGGCTGCCCGGTCCATCAAGCTGGACCTGCCACCGTTCACGCTGGTGGGGGCCACTACCCGCGCCGGACTACTGACATCGCCGCTGCGGGATCGTTTCGGGATTGTCCAGCGTCTGGAGTTCTATAACACCAGGGACCTGACGGATATCATTCTCCGCTCCGCACGCCTGTCATCGGTCACTATTGATAACAGTGGAGCCTATGAAATTGCCAGACGTTCACGGGGCACGCCTCGTATTGCCAACCGACTGCTACGGCGAGTGCGTGACTTTGCCGAGGTAAAGGCGGATGGTTGCATCAGTGAATCCATTGCCGATCAGGCTCTCAACATGTTGAAAGTGGACGCACTCGGCTTTGATCACATGGACCGGAGACTGCTGCTGGCCATGATCGAAAAGTTCGACGGCGGCCCGGTAGGCGTGGAAAGCCTGGCGGCTGCGATCAGTGAGGAGCGGGGCACCATTGAGGATGTGCTGGAGCCATTCCTGATCCAGCAGGGGTTTATGGTGCGAACACCCCGGGGGCGAATGGTCACCTCCAATGCCTACCAGCATTTTGGCGTTGTGCCATCCAGGCCCAAGCGGGAGGACCTCTTTGACTGAGTGCAGTGACCCAATCTTCGGTCTGCCGGTACGAGTGTATATTGAGGACACCGATGCGGGCGGCATTGTTTTCCATGCCAAGTACCTGCACTACATGGAAAGGGCTCGCACCGAGTGGGTCCGCAGTCAGGGCGTCGGCCTGCGGGCGGGCCTGGCAGACAACATCAGTTATGTGGTCCAGCGCCTGTCGATCCACTACGGTTCCCCGGCGAAACTGGACGACGAGTTGCGGGTAACCGCGGAGCCAATAGCGTTTGGCCGCGTATGGATGGACTTTCGCCAGCAGGTGATGCGCAAGTCAGACCAAACGGTACTGGCATCGGCTGACGTGCGTGTGGCTTGCGTGTCGCTGAACTCGGGTCGCCCCCGGCGCCTTCCCGAAAACATGCTGGAAGTGCTGGAAAGCTACCGGAAAACCAATTCACAAGTGGAATAATCCAGGAGTAAAAGGTGGAGTCAGAAGTTTCTGTTTGGTATCTCATCGCCAACGCCGGGGTACTGGTTCAGCTGGTTATGCTGTTGCTGGCCCTGGCGTCCATTGTCTCCTGGGCGCTTATATTTCAGCGCCTGAAGGTTTTCCGCCAGGCCCGGCAGGCCCAGTTTGCCTTCGAGGAACGGTTCTGGTCCGGAATGGACCTTGGGCAACTGTACCGGGAAGTGAACAGCAACCCGACGCCTTTCTCTGGTATGGAGGCGTTATTCCGTGCCGGGTTCAAGGAATTTTCCCGCCTGCGCCAGCAAAGCCGTGATGCCGATGCCGTCATGGAGGGCACGCAACGCGCCATGCGTGTGGCCTTCTCACGGGAACAGGAGCGGCTGGAGATGCACCTGCCTTTTCTGGCCACGGTCGGCTCCACCAGTCCCTATGTGGGCCTGTTTGGTACCGTCTGGGGCATCATG
This sequence comes from Marinobacter iranensis, assembly GCF_029207565.1. GTDB lineage: Bacteria > Pseudomonadota > Gammaproteobacteria > Pseudomonadales > Oleiphilaceae > Marinobacter > Marinobacter iranensis. The sequence goes on from NZ_JANCMW010000013.1 coordinate 95,703, forward strand.
AATTCATTCCGTGGGCTCGCGCAGGTTCAGCAGGCGACCCTGGCCACGGTGGCGCCGGGTATTTCCGAAGCATTGATTGCCACCGCCATGGGCCTGTTTGCAGCGATTCCCGCTGTTATTGCCTATAACCGCTTTTCTTCCATCTCGGACGCATTGCTGAAGAACTACGAAACGTTCGCTGACGAGTTTTCCAGCATTCTCCATCGCCGGGTGCACAGCAGCGAGCAATCATCGGCATGATGCAAACCACCAGTAACAGACAGCGACTCGGGAGGGCAGGAACATGAAAGGCATGGGAATGATGCCGGCGCATCGCCGCAAACCGATGTCGGAAATCAACGTTGTACCCTACATTGACGTCATGCTGGTGCTGTTGATTATTTTCATGGTGACAGCGCCAATGCTGACCCAGGGCGTAAAGGTAGACTTGCCGGAAACCACTTCCGAGCCGATCCAGTCCGACAAGAACGTGGAATCCATTGTGGTGTCCGTGGACAGCAATGGCGCGTACTTCATGGACATTGGTGATGAAAGCAGTGACCCGATGTCACTGGCGGACGTTCGTGAACGGATCTCCAAAATCCTGTCCCAGCGTACAGACCGCGAAGTACTGGTCCGGGGTGATGAGCACGTGGAGTACGGTACTGTTGTTCGTCTGATGGCCCAGTTACAGGCAGCCGGGGCGTCGAATGTCGGATTGATAACCGAAGCGCCAACCATTGATGAGTAAGTACAGCAGAGCAGGCAGGTTTTTGTGAGAGGTCATGAGCGTGATGTAACCAGCACGGGCCAGCCGCCATGGAAATCGCCCGTTGCGCTGTCGGTCCTGCTGCATGGACTGATTCTGGGTGTCGCGCTGGCTGGCTGGACCTGGACGGATCCATCGGAGGACCCTCAGCCCCCGAGCATTTCGGCACGCCTGATCACGCAGAATGAGCCGGAACCCAGCCCGATTACGGAACCGGTGGACCAGCCGGACCGCGATGAAGTGCGCCAACAGGAAGAAGAAAGACAACGGCAGGAAGAGGCCGAACGCCGTGAAGCCGAAGAACAGCGTGCCCGCGAAGAGGCTCGCCGCATAGAGCAGGAAAAGGAACGCAAGCGCCAGGAAGAAGCAGCACAGCGGGAACGGGAACAGCAGCGTAAAGCCGAGGAGGCTGCTCGCCAGAAGGCAGAGGCTGAAGCCAAGGAGCGTGAGCGGCAGAAAGCAGAGGAAGCAAAGCGCCGACAGGAAGAAGCCGCAAAGAAGGCGGCCGAGGAAAAGCGACGCGCCGAGGAGCAGCGCAGGAAAGAAGAGGCTGAACGCAAGGCCCGGGAAGAACAGGAGCGGCTGGAAGCCGAACGCAAGCGCGAGGAGCGTGAGCGCCGGCTGAAAGAGCAGCAACTGGAAGCCCTGGCTCAAGAGGCGCAGCAGGAGCGGGAGGCCGAAGAAAGGCGGCGTCGCGAAGCAGCGGCAGCTAAGGCGCGAGAGGCGCAAATGCTGTCAGAGAGCCAGAAGTATCAGGCGCTGATTCGTGAACGCCTGAGTCAAGCCTGGTATCCGCCGTCTTCGGCAACAGAAGAAATGACGGCAAGACTACAGATTACGCTGCTGCCCACGGGTGAACTTGCCTCCGTAAAGCTTGTCTCCACCAGTGGCAACACGGCGTTTGATAATTCGGCACTGGGTGCGGTGAAGTCGCTGAACCGTTACCCGATACCCGACGATCGGGATACCTTTGAGAGGTACTTTCGCCAGTTCACGATTGAGTTCAATCCCCGGCGGTTGAGATAAGGACAATGGGAAATCAGATGACGAACCGGAGAAGAACAGGTACAACGCGCCCAGGCAAGGTGACGATATGGTTGCTGATGCTGGCAGTGATGATTGGCAGCAGCACAGCCAGCGCGGAGCTGCTGATACGCATCACAGAGGGCGCTGATTCCGCCATCCCGGTGGCGGTAGTTCCATTTGCCGAAACGGGTGAGATGCCGGCCGGCGACCAGATCAGCAGTATCGTTCGGGATGATCTGACCATGAGTGGTGAGTTCAGGCCGCTGGCCCCGGAGAAAATGCTCAGCCTGCCCTCGAAAGGCGAAGAAGTTTATTTCCGCGACTGGCGGCTGCTGGGCCAGCGCTATGTTCTGGTGGGGCAACTGACCCGCATGGGCGACAAGATCGAGGCTCGTTACGAACTGTTCGATGTGAACCGTGAGGAGCGACTGCTTGGCGCGACGGCTTCTTCCTCCGTCAATAACACACGGAGCCTTGCCCACCACATCAGCGACAAGGTCTACGAAGCGATCACCGGCGTCCCCGGTGCGTTCTCCACCAAGCTGGCCTACGTGACCCTCCAGCGTTCCGGTGGTGAATCCATGTATCGGCTCCAGGTCAGTGATGTGGATGGGAAGCGGGCGCGGGTGCGCCTTGAAAGTGATGAGCCCATCCTTTCTCCGGCCTGGTCACCGGATGGCGAGAAACTCGCCTATGTGTCGTTTGAAACCGGGAAGCCGGCTATTTACATCCATGAGCTTTCATCGGGCAACCGCACCCGTGTTGCTGACTTTCCTGGCTTGAACTCTGCGCCAGCCTTTTCTCCGGACGGCCGCTCACTGCTGTTGACACTGTCGAAGGATGGCAACGCTGAAATCTACAAAATGGATATCCAGAGCCGTTCACTCAAGAGGTTGACCAACCACTGGTCAATTGATACCGAACCGGCCTGGGATCATACCGGTGAAGGGTTCTTCTTCACGTCTGATCGTTCCGGCGGACCCCAGATCTATCACAAATCCAGTGAGGAGGCGGAGCCCCGCAGGATTACCTTTGGTAGCCGTTACAACGCCCGGCCACGCCCGGACAATGACGGCAAGTACGTCTATTATGTGCACCAGAGGGATAAGGCGTTTCATATAGCCCGGACCAATCTGCAGACAGAGGAGGAGACTATCCTTACCCGGACCGAGTCCGATGAGTCGCCCAGTGTCTCGCCAAATGGCCGGATGCTGATTTATGCAACGAAGCAGGATGGCAACAGTGTACTAACTGTAATTGCCGTGGACGGCGGTGCAGCCTATAGTTTGCCGGCTTCGGAGGGTGACGTACGCGAACCGGCGTGGTCACCGATCGTTCGGTAAACCGGAACTCCGAACCGAACAGGTTCGTTTGTATTCAGGTACAACAAACTATCAATAAGGAAGGAAGTGATTATGAAAGTAACAGCTCACCACAAATTGTTTGCCATGGTTCTGTCCCTTGGCCTGATTGCTGGTTGCAGCAGCACCGGCGAAACCACTGAAGATGGTGCGTATGGCTCTGACGTGTCTGCGGTGGATCAGGAAGGTGGCAGCACCGTTTATGGCGGTGACGACGACGGCGGAGTGTCTTCATCCGAGATGACTGAGGAGGCGCGCCGTGAGGCCGAGGAACGCGCGGAGCGCGCCGAGCAGGAAGCCATGCGTGATATCACCACTTTCTACTTTGATTTCGATACCGCTGAAATCAAGCCCGAAGCCCGCGAAGTGCTTGTTGCACACGCCCGGTACCTGCAAGCCAACCCTGGTCAGAATGTTCGCATTGAAGGCCATGCCGATGAGCGCGGAACCAAGGAATACAACCTGGCCCTTGGCGAGCGTCGTGCCAATGCCATTGAGCGTTTCCTCATTGTGAACGGTGCTTCCCGTGCCCAGACGGAAACCATCAGCTACGGTGAAGAGAAGCCGGCGGTTATGGGGTCCAGCGAGAGTGCATGGGCTCAGAACCGTCGCGTTGAACTCGTTTTCCAGTAACAGGCGAACTCCATGAGACATCTGCTCATGGCGACAGTGTTGCTCCCGCTTGCCTTTGGGCAGGCGGGCAGCGCCCTGGCGCAATCCGTTTCTCCGGTTTTCCAGGACAATGCGTCCGAGGCCGAACGAAAGGCTGGTAACAGTCAGGCCAATGCCGAACTGTTCTATATGATCCAACAGCTGCAGGGCGAAATTCGCCGGTTGCAGGGCAGGGTTGAAGAGCAGCGCAATCTTATCGACCGACTCACCAAACAGTCGCGTGACCGTTATATTGATCTCGACCAGCGAATCCTGAAGCTGTCGGAAAAGGTGGCGGAAGCCCCTGCCGCCGGCGCCGGGACCGGCGATCCTTCCGGGCAAGCGGGTGAATCGGGCGTGAAGACCAAAATCTACCGCCAACCCTCCGAGGAAGAGAGAAGCGCCTACCAGAAAATTCAGTCCCTGATTCATCAGGAAAAGAACTACGACCAGGCGATCAATGGGTTGTACGACTTTATTGATAAGTACGAAGAGGGCGACCTGACGGTAAACGCTTATTACTGGCTGGGTGAGGTGTATCTGGTCGAGAACCAGCTTGAGCAGGCCCGGCAGGCATTTACCATTGTTGCCACCCGCTATGGCGATCACCGCAAGGCATCGGATGCCGTGTACAAGCTTGGTGTCACCCTGGACCGCCAGGGCAATAAGGACCAGGCCCGAGCGCGTATGGAAACCGTGGTTCGTGATTATCCAAACACCAGCGCAGCCGAGTTGGCGAAAAAGTATCTCGAATCCAATAACGGCTGATCATGCCGGCGCGAGGAATGTTGAGAAACCTGGGAATTAGGGGTTGATCGGCGCTGAAAAATCATTACTATATGCGCCTCGTTTGGGTCGTTAGCTCAGTTGGTAGAGCAGTTGGCTTTTAACCAATTGGTCGAAGGTTCGAATCCTTCACGACCCACCAAATTACGAGCGAACCGGTGGGCTGAGTCATCGTTTTGTTCCCGGTTCGAATGCGAACCGACAGTTATGGGTCGTTAGCTCAGTTGGTAGAGCAGTTGGCTTTTAACCAATTGGTCGAAGGTTCGAATCCTTCACGACCCACCAAT
>NZ_JANCMW010000013.1:100657-174686 GCF_029207565.1 Marinobacter iranensis
CAATATGGCAGGAAGCGATAGCGCCGCTTGTCGAAAAAAGAGCCTTCGGGCTCTTTTTTTTTGGCTATACGGTCATACATCTGGGGTAGGGCGCGTAATCCAGGTCAACAGAACTTTGTGACAGCCGGGTTCCAGCCCAGTGAAAGTCGTGGTTGAAGTGATATACTTCCGACGTTAATGCAACACAGAGATGCCGTAATGACACGAGTTGAAGACCGTATTCTCGTTCAGGAACACCTGGCACACCAGGCCGAGCCCAAAACCCTGAGCGACGACGAGAAAGCCAATCTTGAAGCCCGTATCCGCGCTGCCCTGAAGGCGCAGGATGCCGTGCTCGTAGCTCATTACTACACGGATCCGGATATCCAGCGCCTGGCTGAGGAAACCGGTGGCTGTGTCGCTGATTCGCTGGAAATGGCCCGGTTTGGCAACCAGCACAAGGCGTCGACAGTGGTGGTGGCCGGTGTCCGTTTCATGGGCGAAACCGCCAAGATTCTCAACCCGGAAAAACGGGTTCTGATGCCCACGCTGGAGGCCACCTGCTCACTGGATATCGGCTGCCCCGCCGACGAGTTCGCGGCCTTCTGTGACCAGCATCCGGACCGCACCGTTGTGGTGTACGCCAACACCTCCGCGGCAGTGAAGGCGAGGGCAGACTGGGTGGTCACGTCCAGCTGCGCCCAGGCCATTGTGGAATCGCTGGATGCGCGGGGTGAGAAAATTCTCTGGGCACCGGACAAGCATCTCGGGCACTACGTGCAGAAAACCACGGGTGCGGATGTGCTGCTGTGGGACGGTTCCTGCATTGTTCACGAAGAGTTCAAACATAGGGGCCTTGAGGATCTCAAGGCGTTGTACCCGGACGCCGCTGTCCTTGTGCACCCTGAATCACCCGATGCAGTCGTTGAAATGGCGGATGTTGTCGGTTCCACATCCCAGTTGATTCATGCGGTACAAACGCTGCCCAATCAGCAGTTCATCGTGGCCACCGACAACGGCATCTTCTACAAGATGCAGCAGCTGGCACCCAACAAGACGCTGATTGAGGCCCCTACGGCCGGCAATGGCGCCACCTGCCGCAGTTGTGCCCATTGCCCGTGGATGGCAATGAACGGCCTCGAAAACCTGCTGTCGGTTATCGAGAACGGAGACCAGGAGGTGCATGTGGATCCGGCGTTGCGTGAAGAGGCTCTGAAGCCGTTGCAGCGTATGCTGGACTTCACCCGCGAGATGAACCTCAAGGCGGCTGGCAACGCCTGAAGTCAGCTTCGCTGCTGGTTCAGCCGCTCCGAGACCTGTGACAACCTTTCGGTAACAACCTGACGCAGCGGTGCACCCGCGGGCAGCTTTTCCTGGGCCTGACGCAGTTGGCGTTGGGCCGACTCCAGGTCTCCCATCAGAATATCGTATTCAGCCCGGGCCCGGTGTACGCCAACAATATTGCGGGCCAATCCTTCCGCTTCCGCCAGCCTCAGCCAGAGATGTTCCTTCTTTGGCAGTTCCCGCGTAAGCCTGTGCAGGTATTCAGCAGCACGCTCGCCATTGCCAGCGGCTGTTTCCACGCGTGCCAGCATGTCGGTGATGGGGTAGTTGCCGGGGTTTCGTGACAGGGCTTCAGTCAGAAGGCTGCGGGCCTGGTCCAGCCTGTCCTGTTCAATCATTACCTCTGCAAGCGTTACCTGGTAGGTGATACGCCCCGGCGAGCCTTCCAGCAACCTTTCAAGTTGAGCCACGGCCTCGGTGTGATTGCCGTTCCGCAACAGGGCGACCGCATAGCCGTAACGAATGGCATCCGGCTTTTCGGTTTCCGAGCGTTCCAGGTAGTCCTTGAAGGTTTCCACGGCGATGTCGGCGGATTTGGCATAGCGAACCTGTAGCCTTGATCGCACCAGGTGATATTCCAGGGCGTCGGCTACATCCCTGCGGGGGTATTGCTCCGCACGGTTACGAGTGTCTGCCACCCGATTCTGGGTCAGGGGATGGGTGGACAGGTACTCTGGCACCCGGTTTCCCTGCAGGCGATTTTGCCGCATCATGATTTCGAACATTTCGGGCATTCCCCGCGGGTCCATGCCGGAGTTTGCCAGTATTTCCATGCCCACCCTGTCGGCTTCCTGCTCGTGGGCACGGCTGTATGCCAGCATGTTCTGTACCGCCAGTGCCTGGGTGCCGGCAATGGCGGCAATGCCGATATCCGACTGGGTGACTGCCGAGAGGATAATGCCGGCAATCATGCCTGCGATGGTCAGCGGTGCGCTGGTTTCCTGCTGCTCCAGGCGCCTGGCAAAATGGCGCTGGCTCAGGTGCGCCAGTTCGTGGGCAAGGACCGAGGCAAACTGCTGTTCACTGTCCGCATTCAGGAACAGGCCGCCGTTTACACCGACAATGTTCCCGGGCACCGCGAAGGCATTGATGTCGGGGCTGTCGATCAGTGCCAGTGTGAGGTCGCTGCTGTTCAGGGGCGCTGACGGCACCAGGTTGTAAATCACCGAGCTCAGGTAGTCATGGACCAGCGGGTCGGTTATCTGAGGCGCGGATCGCCGGATGGACGTCATGACCTGACGCCCGATATCAGCCTCCTGGCGCTCCGATATCAGCCCGCCGCCGGCACCGCCAATGGAGGGCAGGGTGCTTTCCGAAGACTGTGCAGAGGCCTGGCCAACCGTCAGTGCGAATACCAGGGTAAGGGCAGTTGCCAGAAAGCCTGGCCGGCGAGTACGGCAGCGGTTTTTTGCAGTCATGAATGGGCGATGTCCGTTGTCATTTGATTCTGTCAGACAGCATTGTGCCATTGAAAGTTCTTTCGTGGATCGTCTGTTACGATTGAGGTGCATTAAATCAACACTGTCGGCATAATGCCGGCTCTTCTTTTTTGACCATATACGGGTGCCTTGTTGCCATGGCCGACCGAACACTGGATGCCTCGGGCCTGCGTTGTCCGATGCCACTATTGAAAACCAAGCTTGAACTGAGCAGCATGTCCCCGGGCCAGGAACTGGAAGTTATCGCCACAGATGCCGGTTCTGCAAGGGATATTCCCGCGTTCCTCAAGCTCTCGGCCCATGAACTGGTCAGTTCATCCGAACAGGGTGGTTGTTTCACCTTTGTGATAAAGTGCGGCGGTTAAGCCCGCAGTAGTGACCCTCCGGAGTCGTTGATGATCAGAATTTTACGTGGTCTTGCCCACAAATACTTTTCAGATGAAGAAGCCGTCATTCTTTTCCTGTTGATTCTGGCAGGTGTCATCTTCGTTATTTTCTTCGGCTCCATGCTGGCGCCCGCCATCGCGGCGGTCATTGTCGCCTTTATACTCCAGGGGCTGGTCACCAAGCTCAACCGGCTTGGCATCCCGGAAATAGTCTCCATCATAGGCGTGTTTTTCGTGTTCCTTGGGGTATTGGTCGGATTCCTGTTCGGGCTGCTGCCGCTGATCTGGACCCAGGTGACCGCCCTGGCAGGAGAGGCGCCCCGTATTTTCAGGGAGATGCAGTCCTATCTTGAAGTGCTTCCCCAGCAGTACCCAACGCTGATCTCCATGGAGGGCATCAATACCATCTACAACCAGGTGACCACCGAAGCGGGTCGCATGACCCAGTGGCTGGTGTCCTTTTCGCTGGAAAGTATCCCGGATCTGGTGGCTCTGCTGATCTACATGGTACTGCTACCCATCCTGGTGTTTTTCTTCCTCAAGGACCGCCGTGTGCTGCTGGATGCCATTGCCCGCATGCTGCCGTCGCAGCGGCCGATGATGGTCAGAATATGGCATGAAGTGAACCTCCAGTGCGCCAACTATGTGCGGGGCAAGGCGGTTGAGATACTCATCGTCGGCGGGGTCACCTATGTTTCCTTCAAACTCCTGGGCATGCCCTATGCGGCATTGCTGTCACTGATGGTGGGTTTGAGCGTGGTCATTCCCTACATCGGTGCGGCCGTGGTGACTATTCCCGTGGCGATGATTGCCCTGTTTGCCTTTGGGTGGGGCAGCCAGTTCATCTGGGTGATGGTGGTCTACGGTATTATCCAGGCACTGGACGGCAACGTGCTGGTACCTATCCTGTTCTCGGAAGTTAACAATCTGCACCCGGTTGCGATCATTGTAGCGGTGCTGTTCTTTGGCGGTATCTGGGGGCTGTGGGGCGTATTCTTTGCCATTCCCCTGGCGACCATGCTTAAGGCAATCTTCTCGGCATGGCCGGTCAAGGAAGGGCAGGTAACGGGTATATCGGAGGAGCCTTAAAGGCTCCTCACGGCCTCCAGCACCTCGTCGACGTGGCCAGGCACCTTCACGCCCCGCCATTTGAGGTCGGATAAACGAATGGTTTGATCTCCGGTGGCCGGGGCCTCAAAATCATCAACAGGACGGTTCAGTTCGGGTGCTGACATGACATCTCCTTTAATTCCCTTGTGTCAGTGGGTGCCCAACATTACCATATCGTTTTTATTCGTACGGAGCTTTTATGATTACGGGGAGCCTTGTTGCACTGGTCACGCCCATGCATTCCGATGGCAGCATCCATTGGGAGCACCTTGATAAGCTGGTGGACTTTCACCTCGACAACGGCACGCACGGTATCGTGGCCGTTGGTACGACGGGTGAATCCGCAACGCTGGACCCGGAAGAGCATATGCGGGTGGTCGGCCACATCATAAAACGCGTTAACCGCCGCATCCCCGTGATTGCCGGTACCGGCGGCAACAGCACCCGGGAAGCCATCGAGCTGACGGAAGAGGCCCACAAGCTTGGTGCCGACGCCTGTCTGCTGGTGGTGCCGTACTACAATAAGCCGACCCAGGAAGGCCTGTATCGCCACTTCAAGACCATTGCCGAGGCGGTCCCTGTCAATCAGATCCTGTACAACGTTCCGGGTCGTACGGCATGCGACATGCTGAACGAAACCGTTGAGCGCCTGGCTGACATTCCGAACATCATCGGCATCAAGGACGCCACCGGAAACATTCCCCGTGGTGCGGAACTGATTGAAGCGGTGAAAGGCCGTCTGGTGGTCTATTCCGGTGACGATGCTACTGCTGCAGGGTTGATGCTCGCTGGTGGCAAGGGCAACGTATCGGTTACCGCCAACGTCGCTCCCAAGGCTATGGCTGCGCTTTGTGAGGCCGCAATCGCAGGTAATGAAGAGGAAACCCAGCGGCTCAACGAGCTATTGATGCCGCTGAACCGCAAGCTCTTCCTGGAAGCCAATCCCATTCCCGTCAAATGGGCTCTCTATCACATGGGCATGATTGGAGAGGGTATCCGCCTTCCGCTAACACCCCTGAGTGACAAGTTCCATGGAGAAGTGGAAGACGCACTGAAAGCCTCTGGCGTACTCTGAGTCAGGCTGTATCATCCATCGTAACTGGAGTCGCCTGATGGCGTTTAGTTTCAGGACAGAAATCACCAAAGCTGGAAAATACATCAGGCCCCTGGCGGGCCTGATGCTTGTTATGGCCCTCTTGTTGACCTCCGCAGGCTGTAGCTTTATCGAGGATCGCTCTGAGCGCTATGTTGACGCGCCTGAAGGTTCACCGCTCAAACTTCCGGAAACCGCCGACGAAAGTGAGTTCGGCCAGATCATGCCGATACGGGAAGTCAGCGCCGCGGATTCTGGCCGTATGTACCGGGGAACAATTCCAAGTCCCCCGGACATGACATCCGATATTCTGGATGAAAATTACGTGGTCGAGGAGCTGGACGGCCAGATCTGGTTGCTGGTCAATGATGTTCCCGGGCGCCTCTGGCCAGCGGTCACTTCCTACATGAACGAGAACGGGCTTGGCGTGGCTTACGACAACCCACAGCTTGGCGTGATGCAGAGTGAGCTCGTCAATTTCAGCAAACAGGCGAGAGAGCTGTTGGAGCTGCCGGACAATCCTGATGGTCAGGAGGCGAAAGTGGTTGTGCAGGCTCGGGTTGCGCCGGGTGTGCGCCGTAAGACCACCGAGGTCCAGTTCCGTTCGTTCGAAGTCGCTGATGACCCCGACGAGCTACTGGCCTGGGGTAGCCACGACACTCGCAGCCGTGAGCAACTGGACACGAGCCGGAAGTTGCTGGAAGACCTGGGGCAGTATCTACGTAACCGGGAAGACAGCAAATCGTACTCCCGTGCGGCCCTTGGCATGGCCAGTGAACCCTTGGTCAGACTGGTTTCCGACAACGAAACGCCCCGTGAAATTGTCATGAGCCTGGATTACGGCCGGGCCTGGGCCGAAGTACGGCGCGCACTGGATGATGCCGGAATTCCGGTGATCGACCTGAACCGGAACGACGGTTACTTCTTCGTGGACTTCCGGCCGGAGTCGGAGCGCGAGCCAGGGTGGTTCAGCTGGTTTGCCGACGACCCGGAACCCGTTCATTCTTTTGATGTGCGGCTTGACGAAAGGGACGGCGACATTGTGGTGTCTGCGTCCAGGGCCGATAATTATGACGGTGAAGATCGCTCGTCCGAGCTGCTTTCAGAACTGTTCGAATACCTTTATTAATGTAAGCAGTGCCCGCCCGACGTGGGCACGTCCGGAGACCTGACATGGAAAAGCGTGAAGAACTTTACGCGGGCAAGGCCAAATCCGTATACCGTACCGACGATCCTGATCGTTTCGTTATGGTGTTTCGCGACGATACTTCCGCTTTTGATGGCGAGAAAAAGGAACAGCTTAATCGCAAGGGCATGGTGAACAACCGCTTTAATGCCTTTGTCATGGAGAAGCTGGAAGCGGCCGGCATCCCGACCCATTTCGAGGGGCTGCTGTCAGACACTGAGTCCCTGGTCAAGAAGCTGGACATGATTCCTGTGGAATGTGTGGTTCGTAACATCTCCGCAGGCAGTCTTTGCCGGCGGCTTGGGGTGGAAGAGGGGCTGACACTGAACCCGCCCACCTTCGAACTGTTCCTGAAGAACGATGCCATGCACGACCCCATGGTCAACGAGTCCCTGGCAATCAGCTTTGGCTGGGCCAGGGCGGACGAACTTGCCAGAATGAAGGAACTGACCTATCAGGTGAATGACGTACTGAAAGCTCTTTTTGAGAAAGCCGGCATGCTGCTGGTGGACTACAAACTGGAGTTTGGCCGCTCGGGTGGCCAGATTGTCCTGGGTGATGAATTCAGCCCCGACGGCTGCCGTATCTGGGACAGGGAAACCCGCAAAAAAATGGACAAGGACCGTTTTCGTCAGGGGCTGGGCGACGTGATAGAGACCTACGAAGAGGTAGGCCGTCGTCTCGGTATCCGCTTCGACTGACCCGTCGGAGACAACAAACACAAAACAGGTGCTTTATGCGTAAACTGATTCTTGCTGTAGGTGGCTCACTGGTTATTGCAGCCCCTGTCGCGACGGCCGACGTGGTCGGACTGGGTGCCAATGTCAGTTACTGGGATTCAGATCTCTCCGGTGAAGCTGGCAAAAACAACGACGTCGTCGACGTTGAAAACGACCTGGACCTGGAAAGCGACACCAACGCCAACCTGAGCGCCTACCTGGAACACCCGGTTCCGGTGCTGCCGAACGTTCGCCTGAACTACACGCGTATTGAGCAGAGCGGGAATGGAGAACTATCTACAGAGTTTGATCTGATCCAGGATGGCGTGGAAGTGGATTCCGATCTCGACCTGACGCAATTCGATGTCACTCTCTACTATGAAGTGCTCGATAACTGGGCCAACCTGGATCTTGGCCTGACAGCCCGCGATCTGGACGGTGAGCTGGTCGTCCGGGAGCAAACTCTTGGCGGGCAGGTCAGCAAGACCGAAGTTAATGGCGTCATTCCAATGGGGTACCTGGCCGCTCGTTTTGATCTGCCATTCACAGGTGTTTCCGTTGGCGGCGAAGCCAATGTGATCAGCTTCGATGGTGACTCGGTCTATGACTACAACGCTTACGGCCAGTACGAGGTGTCGTTGCTGCAGCTTCGCGCCGGCTATCGCCAGATCAGCATTGATTACGAAGACAGCGATGACCGTCTGGACATTGAACTGGGTGGCCCGTTCGTGAGCGCCGGGCTGACCTTCTGAAGGAACAGGGAGAAAAGACGTTGAAAATTCTGGTTACGGGTACGGCGGGCTTTATTGGCTCCCATCTGGCTCATCGGCTGCTTGACCGCGGTGATGAAGTAATCGGCGTGGATAACGTCAATGATTACTACGATCCCACCCTGAAAGAAGCACGCCTCGAGCGACTGACCTGTAAACCGGGATTTACCGAGGTACGCAAGGATGTGGCTGACCGGGCGGCCATGGAAGCCATGTTCCGGGAGCACAAGCCCGAACGCGTGGTCCATCTGGCGGCCCAGGCCGGTGTGAGGTACTCACTGGAGAACCCCCACGCCTACATTGACGCTAACCTCGTGGGATTTACCAATATCCTGGAAGGCTGCCGCCACAACGATGTGAAGCACCTGGTGTATGCCTCCAGCAGCTCCGTCTACGGCGCCAATGAAACCATGCCGTTTTCTATCCACGACAACGTGGATCACCCCCTGAGCCTGTATGCGGCCTCCAAGAAAGCCAACGAGTTGATGGCCCACACCTACAGCCACCTCTACAACATGCCCACCACCGGCCTGCGGTTCTTCACTGTGTATGGCCCCTGGGGCCGGCCGGACATGGCGTTGTTCATCTTCACCAAAAAGATCCTTGCCGGTGAACCCATTGATGTGTTCAACCACGGCCACCACAGGCGCGACTTCACCTACATCGATGACATCGTGGAAGGGGTTGTTCGAACCCTGGACAGCGTCGCCACGCCCAACCCCCAGTGGAGCGGCGAACAGCCGGACCCGGGCACCAGCAAGGCGCCTTACCGCCTGTACAACATCGGCAGCAACAACCCGGTGGAACTGTCCCGTTTCATTGAAATCATCGAAGAGCGCATTGGCAAGAAAGCCGAGAAAAACTTGTTGCCGCTCCAGCCAGGTGACGTACCGGCCACTTACGCCAATGTGGATGACCTGATTGACGATGTGGGCTACAAACCTTCAACTACGGTGGAAGAGGGTATTGCCAACTTCGTGGATTGGTACAGAGATTTCTACAAGGTGTAGCAGTGCGCAAAACACACAAAAGCCGCTGAAGGATATCCTCAGCGGCTTTTTTTATGGAATTTTCAGCCCACTTGAACGTTATTGTCTGGATCCTTCGCTTGGTGATACCGTGAGTTTTTGCAGGGGAGGGAGAGACTATGGATACCCAATCTTTCGGAAACACGGATATTCAGGTGACGCCGGTTGGTCTCGGGACCTGGGCCATTGGCGGCTGGATGTGGGGTGGCACCGATGAGGCCCAGTCCATCGATACGATCCACAGAGCGATCGATAAGGGCATCGGGTTGATCGATACCGCGCCGGTATACGGGTTTGGGCGCTCAGAAGAGATTGTGGGCAAAGCCCTTGCGGGCGGTCGACGCGATCAGGTGGCCCTGGCAACCAAGGTTGCTCTTAACTGGAATGACAACCACGACCAGGTATGGCGTGATGCTACGCCAGAGCGCATAGAGCGTGAGGTTGAGGATTCCCTGAAACGCCTGCAGACGGACCGGATCGACATCTATCAGATCCATTGGCCGGATCCGAAGACGCCGGTGGAAGAGACTGCACGAGCACTGGAGAACCTCTATCAGGCTGGAAAGATCCGAGCCATTGGCGTCAGCAATTTCACTCCTGCGCAGATGGAAGAGTTCAGCAATGCTGTGCCTCTGCACAGTTTGCAGCCGCCCTATAACCTTTTTGAACGGGAGATCGAACGGGACGTCCTTCCGTATTGCCGTGAACATGGTATTGCGACCATCACATATGGCGGGCTATGCCGCGGTCTGCTGACTGGAAAAATGCGTGAAGATACGCAGTTCACCGGCGACGATCTACGGAAGAATGATCCCAAGTTTCAGGGAGAACGCTATCGCCAATACCTGAATGCCGTGGCCGAACTGGATGCGTTTGCCCGCGAACGCTATCAGAAGAATGTGCTGGCGTTGGCGCTTCGCTGGCTGGTTGATCAGCCGGGCGTCACTACAGCGCTCTGGGGCGCCAGGAGGCCTGAGCAACTCGATCCGGTGGGAGACATTGAAGGCTGGTCGCTGGACAGGGAAGCGTTTGACGCGATTGACGAGATTCTGGCCAGGTGCATTGATGATCCCGTCGGGCCCGAGTTTATGGCACCGCCAACCCGCTAACAGAAATATCCTGAACCCACTATATTGGTGGCCACCTGTTCTTGTGATTTTGCGTTTGGCGTAACGCAATCAGGCGTCTATTGTATCAGGAGCTTGTCATGCAGTTCATTGCTGTTATTCTGAAAACGGTTTAACAATGAGGGGGCAGCGAGGGCTAAGGGCCTGGCTTTTCAAACTCCACGGTTATTCAAAATAAAAAGGGAAAAGGATAATGAATAAACTAGCCCACACTACTGCAATACTCGGCCTCACGCTTGGTATGACCTCTTTGGTCTTTGCCGATGAGTTTTCGGATATGGACCCCGTTACTTTGCGTCTGGCTCACGTAGTTAACGAGCAGGACGGCTTCCACATCGCTGCTGTAAAATTCCAGGAACTGGTCAGTGAGCGTACAGACGGGGCGGTGACCATCGAGATTTATCCTAATGCGTCTCTTGGCGACGAGCGCACCCTGCTTGAGGGCATGCAAATCGGCACAGTGGATATGGGCGTCATAACCAATGGTCCGGTCGCCAATTTTGTAGGAGAAATGGCAGTATTTGAACTGCCCTTCCTGTTCTCATCCCCGGAAGAAGCCTATGCAGTGCTTGATGGCCCCATTGGCCAGGAGTTGCTGGACAAGTTGGGTGAGGTCAACCTCAAAGGCCTTGCTTACGCTGAGCGCGGCTTCCGCAACCTCACTAACAGCGAGCGGCCGGTAAGTCACCCGGATGACATTGACGGTTTGCGCGTGCGTGTCATGGAGAACCCTGTTTACGTTGATACGTTCCGTGAACTGGGGGCGAATGCTGTTCCCATGGCCTGGACAGAGGCGCTGACAGCCATGCAACAAGGGACTATTGATGGCCAGGAAAATCCTGTCAACGTCGTACATTCCTTCAAGCTCAATGAGACTCAGGATTATATGACGATGTCCCGGCACACCTATGCGCCGGCGATATTTGTTATGGGGATGCCGGTATGGAACGGCTTGCCGGAAGCGGCTCAAGGCGTCATCAAACAGGCCGCCCAGGAAGCCGCGGAACATGAGCGCAGCGTAAATGCTGAAATGGAGTCCGAGCAGTTGGCGGAGCTTCGGGCATCGGGAATGGAAATCGTGGAAGATCCTGACATTGGTGCCTTTCAGGATGCTGTTGCGCCGGTCTATGAAAAGTACGGTGATCAGTTCGGTGACTACCTGGAACGGATTCGCGAATCCCAGCAACAATAGTTAAAGGACCCGACGAAGTTATGTTGGGAATTCTGAAGAAGATTGAGCGTGCAATCGATGCCGTCATGCAGCCCATGGTTTTTGCGGCGATGGTGGCATTGATTGCTGTGATCACACTGCAGATTGTGTCCAGGGTTTTCTTTACGGCTGCGGGCTGGACTGAGGAGCTGGCGAGGTTCCTGCTTGTCTGGATTACCTTTATGGGCGCCACCCTTGCGTTCCAGCGCGGGCGACATATCGCTGTTACCTTTGTCGTCAATGCGCTGCCAGGCAGGCCACGGCAATTGACACGCATTCTGGCTGTGGCCGTTACTTTCGGTTTCATGATCGCACTGGTGCTTGTTGGCTACCGCTACACACAGGTGCAAAGCTACCAGACCTCAGCCTCTCTTGGCTGGTCAATGACATACGTCTACGCGATTATCCCGGCCTGTGGCGTGCTGATGGGTTGGTACGCATTTGTTGACCTGGTTGAACTGGTGTCCGAAGGACCTGACACCGCCGAGACTGGTTCTGATATAAGTGAACCGCCACCGTGACGGGCCTGCTCTTCGCTCTTTTTTTTCTGTTCATGCTGATTGGCGTACCGATTGCCGTATCAATCGGTGCCAGCACGATGACGGCGCTGTATTTTCAGGGCGTGCCACTGATGGTCGTCACCCAGCAGATGTTTCAGGGGATTAATTCCTTCGCCCTGGTTGCGGTGCCCATGTTCATCCTTGCTGGCGACCTTATGGCCCAGGGAAAGGTGAGCGAAAAGCTGGTCAATTTTGCGGACTCGCTGTTTGGCTTTCTGAAAGGCGGGCTTTCTATCGTTTCCGTGCTGGCAGGCATGTTTTTTGCGGCTATATCCGGCTCGGGGGCGGCTACCACTGCAGCCGTTGGTTCCAGCCTGGTGCCGGAGCTTCGTAAAAAAGGGTACGACCCGGCAGCAGCAGCCAGTTTAATTGCTGCCAGCGGCACCATTGGTGTGGTTATCCCGCCGTCGGTGCCGATGATCATCTACGCTGTCATTGCCCAGGAATCGGTTTCAAAGCTATTTTTGAATGGTTTTATTCCCGGCCTGGTCATGGGCCTGGGGCTCATGGCTATTGCCATTACCCAGGGCTACCGTCGCAATTACCCGCGCGGCACGGCATTATCCCTCGCTACCATTTGGGGCACGCTCAAGAGTGCGAGTTGGGGGTTAATGACACCCGTCATTATTCTGGGGGGGATATTCTCTGGCATATTTACACCCAGCGAAGCGGCAGTGGTGGCGGTCAATTATGCACTGTTAGTCTCATTGTTTATCTATCGCGACCTCAAACTTCCGGATATCTACCGGATATTGATCCGCTCAGCCATTACAACCGCAGTTATCATGTTCGTCATTGCCACATCTGCCGTTCTTAGCTGGACACTATCAAGTTGGCAGATACCCGGCGCGATTGCTGAATCCGTTCTGTCACTGTCAACAAACCCTTACATCATTATGCTACTCGTTGTCGGCATCATCCTGGCAACGGGGGTATTCATCGAAACAGCCAGTGCGCTGATAATTTTGACCCCGGTCCTGTTGCCGCTGGTCATCCAGCTTGGAATCGATCCAATCCACTTCGGTCTGATCATAGTGGTGGGCCTGGCCATTGGTATGATTACGCCTCCGGTGGCAATCAACCTTTATGTTGCGTCCTCTGTCACCGGTTTGCCGCTTGAGCGCATCACCCGCGCTATCATTCCTTACCTGCTTGGCCTGATCGCGGTGTTGCTACTAGTAGTTTATGTCCCGATTTTTTTAGGCATTTCAGGTTAAACAGGGAGTGCTGGGTATAGAAAATATCGGGGAAAAAGAAGGGCGTTGCAAGATGCTGATATTTAAGCAGGAATGGTAGGACCAGGCAGATTTGAACTGCCGACCTCTGCCATGTCAAGGCAGCGCTCTAACCAACTGAGCTATGGTCCTATGTCCTGCAACGGGGTGGAAATATACTGATTCCGATGGGCGTGGTCAACCTCTTTCAGGTGGTTTTCTGCTTTCTGGCCCAGCCTTTTATGGCCTTGCTGATCACACCCCAGCGATTGATCAGCAGTGCCAGGAAAATCAGCCCGCAGCCGGCCATTTGGGTGGTGGACATGGTTTCGCTGAACCAGCCCGCTGCAAAAAGAGCCACCCACACCGGTTCCAGCACCAGGATCACCACGCCGTGGCTGTGGGTGGACAGGCTCTGGGCGTAGGTTTGCAGCAGGAAGCGGCCCGCTGTACCAACCACGGCGCTGGCGACCACCCACATCACGAGCATGCCGGAGACGTTTTCCAGGGTAGGCGCCCACGGCTCCAGTAGAGAGGATTCCACCAGGGTGACGGTGCCTACGGTGAGCAGGGCGATGGAGGTCAGGGGCAGGGCGGGGACGCGGTGTTTTTCCACTGTCTCACCCCTGCGATTGACGACCGTGCGCTGGTTGGCAGCCCGGGTGTTCAGGGTGAAATACAGCGCAAAAATGAACGCCGCGACCACAAAGAAGATCTGCCCGATTTCCGGCCGGAATCCGTTTTTCAACGACAGCAGCGCCAGCCCGCCCACAGCCACCGGAATCGCAAACCAGGTGCTCAGGGGCTGCTCTTCCCGAAAGATAACCCGGGCAATCACCGGTACGATGACAACGCCAAGACTGGTCAGGAAGGCGCCTTCTCCTATGTGAGAAACGTGGAACAACCCCATCACCCAGCAGCTCATGGCCACGCCGAATACCAGCCCCACGCCGGCACTGCGTTTGAACTGGTCCAGGCTCAGTCGCCTTAGCGAAGGCCCGGCGATGACTGCCAGTAACGAACCGGCCAGCAGGAAACGCACGGCCATAAACATCAGTGGCGGCATCAGCAGTACCGATTCCTTGGAAAATATCCAACTGATGGCGGCCATCAGGGTTACAACCACCAGTAGCAGGTCGGATTTTTGAGTGTTCGAGAGAGGCATTCACAACCGCCTTGCAGAGGATCGACTGGGTCCGGCCAATGGGGCGGGACAGCTGCGGAGTTTATCATGGGCGGGTAAAAATGGCTCTTCCGTGAGCCGGTTGGTACTCCTTGGGGCGGGTGAGCCCTTGGTTGTTTTTATCAGTTATTGAGAGTGTTGTAGACCAGTGTGGACATGTCGGTCTGGTCCGAGCCAGGTACTTCGACATACCGGTCGCCGGAACCCCACCATTGCCACCACGCCCGCTGGTTGTAGGTGCGACTGGCGAAATCGACGCGCAGACCATTGAGGGTTGTGTTGTTCACCACGGGCACTGAGATATTACCGGTTTCGGAACCCAGAACGCCGCTGTGGGACACACCCTCGTTCATCAGGATCGGGAAATGGTTGTAGTACAGGTCCGAGGGACCGTCCTGGCTCGACACCTTGCCCGCCAGGCTCAGGTTCGAGCTACAGGAATCAATGTCGTTGCTTGACGTGGCACCGCAAGCCGAGTGCGTGGGTACTACTCCGTCGTCCGTGCCGGAAATGAACGGCTTGGTAATGCCCCCATACGACGAGCCGCCGGCGACAAACCGCAGTCGCGGAATGTTGTTGGGGCTGACTGCGAGGTTGCGTGCCGTATTGGTTTGCAGGTCGTTCACAACGCCAAGGCTGCCGGGCTGCGGATCGATACCGGTGAAGGCACGAACCGCCTGTTTCAGTGGCCAGTTATACCAGCTGTCGTTGTAGGCGATGCTCAGCGCCAGGTCCGCCAGTTCCGTGCCGCCGCCGGCACCGGAGTAGTCAATGGCAGCCAGGATCCTGAGCGGTGGAAGCCCTTCGGCCTGCAGCCAGCGTGCCTGGTTCTCCAGCAGGTAGCGGGTGACCAGGTCGCCGGTGGAGTGGGAAATCACGATGCAGTAATCACTGCACAGGCCCTGCTGGCTGATCTCGCGCAACTGCTGGTAGGCCTGCTGGGCAATGTTGCCTTCCACCCGGCCATCGCTGCCCCAATCAATGCGGGCGTCGGAACGGGACAACCAGAAGGTGCGCCAGTAGTCCTCGCCGGCGCTTTTTACCGCATCAAGGTCGGCGGGTGGGTCGGCCAGGTCTTCCTGCTGGAAGCCGTGAACCAAAACCACGTTGTGGCCCGCAAGCTGGGCCTGGGCGGTGCCGGCAAACAGCCCGCCGGCTATGGCGACCGAGAGGGCGGTCTTACAGGCACTTCTCTTTCTTGTTTTCATAAAGGCTCCGTCTTTGTTTTATTGTTGTATCAGAACTTGTCTGCCAGCCTTTGCAGCAGGGCAGCGCGTTGCTCTGATTCGGGGTCGCTGGCCGGGCTGTCGGTCAGACCGTCCAGGTCCGGCGGCGAGAAAGAGTAGCCATCATCCGGGCCAAAGCCGTAATCCGTGCGGTCACCGGGTTTGGCCGGCAGTCGCCGTATCTGCAGGTTGCGCAGCTCCAGGTCGCCGGTGATTTCCCGATTGGCCAGGATCGAGCCATGGGCCTTGAGTTCCAGGGTGTCGGTGGTTCCGTCCAGTCGCTTTTCGGTTTGCAATTG
Organism: Marinobacter iranensis; assembly: GCF_029207565.1. Taxonomy (GTDB): domain Bacteria; phylum Pseudomonadota; class Gammaproteobacteria; order Pseudomonadales; family Oleiphilaceae; genus Marinobacter; species Marinobacter iranensis. Next base: position 116,531 of record NZ_JANCMW010000013.1, read on the forward strand.
CGCGAGCGCTCGGCCGTTGTGGTAGAGCTGGGCGGCCAGGGCGTAGAATCCCGGTTCGTTGGCATCGAAGTGGACCGGTATTACCAGATCGTTGTTGTTCACGCGGGGGCTGCCCACCCCGTCGAATTCGCCCAGGTCGGGCTCGATTGTCAGGGTGGAGGCGTGGCGAACGGGCTTGCCATCAATCGTGGCCTCCACGATCAGCCGGTATTCTCCCGGCTCTGCATCGGCGGCAATGATGCCTTCGTAATAGGGGGCACCCGCGTCGTTCTTCAGGGTGGTGCTGGCATGTTCCTGGCGGGATTCCGTGGATTCCAGAGTGACATGCAGGGTCTGGCCCACAACCTGGGAGCCGGTGATGGTCGCTGCAACCAGTATGTCCTCGTCCTGCACAAAGCGGTACTGTTCAAGCGTAACGGTAAACTGTCCGCCACCTTCCAGGGGAAGCTCTACCGGGTCGAAACGGTTCCCGGCATAGGCGTTTGCCTGCTCTTCCGAGATCGGAATGGAGTACTCCGGGTAGCGGATGTTCTGGGTATACTGCTCTGCGGCGCTTGCCAGCATAAAACCGACCGCATCGTCCGAAGGCTCTGGCTTTTGCGGTGATGGTGCTTTTCTGGAAGGGGGTTGCGTGTCGCGGGTTTCGGTGCTGTTGGTGTTGTTGTTCTTGCTGGCCCCGGTTATCCAGGAGAAGCGCCCAGGGTTGTCGGCTGCAAGCATATATCCCAGGCCGATAGCGCCGGAGACGACAAACAATAGGGCCAAGAGCAACCGCAGTGGCATCCTGAAATCCTTGTTGGTGGCATTCCATGGCGCGAGCGCCATTACTTTTTATTGTTCCCTTAACATAACGGGCCAAACTTGCTTCAGGCAAAAATTTGGCCCGTTTGTGTAACAAAATGTGTCCAGGGTGTGATGCCGGTCACATTGGCTCAGAGCCAGCCGGACTCCCTCACTGCTTCCAGGCCAAACCGGAGGCGCACCTCGTCGCCGACCAGGTCCTCATCGAGACCGTAGGTCATGCCCCAGTCACTGCGTTTGATGGTGGTTTCGGCGGTCATGCCCAGGGTGTAGTCCTCATGGCCGATGGGATACTCCGCGGATTTATTGAGGGTAACGTCGACATCCACCGGGCGGGTTTTGCCAAGTAATGTCAGGTCGCCGGTGACAATGCCGGTGTTGTTTCCGGTGGTTTCGAAATCGGTGACTTCAAAGGTGATGTCCGGAAACTCGCTGCTGTTGAGGAAGTCGTCTTTGCGAAGGTGGTCGTCCCGTTTGTTGTGGTTGGTGAACACGCTTTTACTTTTGAAGGTGAGCGTTCCGGAGGTGAGCTGCTTTGTTTCCTCATCGTACTGAAACTTTCCCTCCACCTCCCGGAACATGCCCATCACCGGGGCATAGCCAATGTGACTGACTTCGAAGGACATGGAAAAGTGCTCATCATCAATGACATAGGTTTCCGGCTCGGCCACCGCGGTAGGTGTGGCCAATACCATGGTGGCAGCCAGTGCAGCGGCGGATAGGATCGTTCTCATGTCTGTCTCCGTGTTTGATAAAGCCAGCGCAGGTCTGTAAAAAACGAATAACACAGCAGCACAAGCGCAATGGCGAGGGTGGCGGTGGCAAAACCGACCGTGGTAATGGGCAGTATGGCAATCATCAGGGTGACCACTTGCCAAACACAGACGGTTTTACGGCGAAAGCTTTCAGGCAGCGGCCGATTCAGGAAACGGAGCCAGTGGCCGGCTACCACAAAGGCATAGCGCATCAGCCCCAGGGCCAGAACCCAGGGGCCGGCCTTATCCTGTGCCAGGACAGCAACACAGAGTCCGAGGATGAACAGGGCGTCCAATTCCATATCGAAGCGGGCGCCGAACGCGGACGCGGAATGGGTGGCCCTCGCGACGGCTCCGTCAACACCGTCCAGAATCAGTGCCAGTAAACACAGTGACCCGTATAGCCACAGCCAGTTCCCGAGGCCGGCGGTAAACGGGGCCAGGCTGGCCAGGAGCACAACCAGTGATGCACGCAACAACGTTGCCCGGTTTGCCCAACCAAAGTCCCGCCCTTGGGGCCAGTAGTGGAGAATGGGCAGGGCGATGGCGAGGCCCAGCAGCAGTGCTATGACGTAGAAGGCCGCGCCGGGCCGGAATCCGATACCTGCAGCGGTTACCAACAGACCGGTGAGGGCACCGCTCCAGGCAAGATCGGCAGCCAGGGGCAGGCGGAATGTCTGTGTGCGGGAATCCATCATCAAACCCCAGCGTATGAATGAACGTGTATCCGGTCAAAACAGGGCCAGACCGAGAACATGGCGCGCCTGTATGCACTATAGCTGGCAAGCCCGTGTGTACTATAGTGAGTTACGTGCGCTGTAAGGAAACAGACGATATGACAAACGCATTTTGGGTAACCGGGCCCGGGGAAGGGGCCATCCGCCCAGCCACTTACAATCACTGTTCACCGGAAGGCGACGAACCCGCGGTGGAAATCCAGGCGCTGTATACCGGCATCAGCCGTGGCACGGAATCCCTGGTGTTTACCGGCCGGGTGCCGCAATCCGAATACCATTCCATGCGCGCCCCGTTCCAGGAGGGGGATTTTCCATTCCCCGTGAAATACGGCTATGCCAGCGTCGGGCGCGTTGTTTCCGGGCCAGAGGCGTTGACCGGCCGTTCGGTGTTCTGCCTTTTTACGCATCAGACCCGGTATCGAGTACCTGCCGCCGCTGTCGTTCCCCTGCCGGAAGGTCTACCGGAATCGAGGGCGGTACTGGCCGCCAATATGGAAACCGCCGTCAATGGCCTGTGGGATGCCTCACCAAGGGTAGGCGAGCGGATCGCCGTGGTTGGCCTCGGCGTTGTCGGCCTGCTGGTTGCCTGGCTTGCCAACCGTATTCCCGGCACCCGTGTGACGGCGGTGGATACCAACCCGCAAAGGAAGGCAGTGGCGGAATCCCTGGGGCTCAATTTCCAGACTGCCTGCAAACAGGACAACCACGACCTGGTTATCCATGCCAGCGGCCACCCGGAAGGCCTTGAGGCTGCACTCGCCCTTGCCGGAATGGAAGGGCGCATCATCGAAATGAGTTGGTACGGCGAGCAGCCAGTACCCGTCTCCCTGGGCCGTGCCTTCCACTCCCGACGGCTGACGATAAGGTCGAGCCAGGTCGGTAACCTGAACCCGGAGCAGCTTCCGCGCTGGCACTACCGTGACCGCATGTCACTGGCGCTGGACCTGCTGCGGGACGAGGTGCTGGATAACCTGATCAGCGGTGAAAGCCCCTTCGAGTCATTGCCTGAACTGATGCCAGAGCTTGCCGGCAACGCCGATGGAACCCCTGGCGTACTGGCCTCTCAAACCCTCTGCCACCGTATTGTTTACCCCGATAACTGACATTTTTATCCGGAAAAGGAACCAGACTGCATGTTCAGCCTCACCATCAGAGACCACATGATGATCGCCCACAGTTTTAATGGCGAACTGTTCGGGCCCGCACAGGGCCTTCATGGCGCCACCTATGTTGTGGACGTCACTTTTGAGCGGGACGCTCTCGATCAGGACGATCTGATTGTCGATATTGGTCTGGCGTCTGAGGTTTTGTCCGGCGTTATCAGTGAATTCAACATGAAAAACCTCGACGACATTGAGGAATTCAACGGCCGCAATACCACCACCGAATTCATGGCAGCGATCGTATTCGACCGAATGGCGGCAGCGATTCGCCAGGGCAAACTGGGCGAAACTGGCAAAGGCCTTTGCGGCATGAAGGTCACCCTTGGCGAATCCCACATTGCCTGGGCCAGCTACCATGGCAAACTCTGAGCCGCTGAGGGCCGTACTGTTTGTTGTCCCCGGGGATCCGGACCAGAAGACCGGCGGTTACCGGTATGTCCAGCGGGTGGTTGAGGGTCTGAAGGGCAAAGGCGTGGATGCCTCTGTTGCAGGCATTAGTGGTGCTTTCCCGGTTCCTGACCGGATGGCCGAGGTGTCGATGGAGTCCTTGCTGGTGGATCTTCCAGACGATTCAGTGGTGGTCCTCGACGGCCTTGCCATGGGTGGGCTACCGGAGGTTGTGGGCCAGCATTCATCGCGCCTGCGGATTGTGTCCCTCGTCCACCACGCCCTGGCGGATGAAACCGGCCTTTCGGATGAGTTGCGGGATTGGCTCTTCCGGGTTGAGCGCAGGGCCTTGTCCCGGGTTGCCGGGGTGGTCACCACCAGTAGCCACACCGCGCAGCGCCTGGAGGAGTATGACGTACCCGCAACCGCTATCCGAGTGGTGGAGCCGGGGGCTGACACCGTTGCCGGGTCCAATGCGAAACCGCCGACGTTGAAAGAGCAGGGCGGCACCATAAACCTGTTGTGTGTTGCGCACCTTTCACCGCGCAAGGCGCAGCATCACCTGGTGGAAGCCCTGAGTGACATGAGGAGCTTTCCCTGGCATTGCACCCTGGCAGGCTCGCTGGAGCGTGACGAGGATTACGCTCGACAGGTGACGGGTATTATCCAGAACCTGGGGCTCGAGCAACGAATTACCCTGGCGGGAGAGCTGGACGATGAAGGGCTGGCCAGGGCCTATGCCCAAGCCGACGTATTCGTGTTGCCCTCTGTCTACGAAGGCTATGGCATGGTAATTGATGAGGCCCTTGCCGCCGGCCTGCCGGTAATCACGACCGATGGCGGAGCTCTTGCCAGTACAGGCCGCCGGCCGGGTATCCGGCAGTACCGGGCGGGTGACGTTGGCGCACTCCGGACGTGTCTGGAAGAATTGTTGGGCAGCCCGGAAACACTCCAGGAAGTCACTTTGCAGGCTCGGGAAGAAGCACGTTCATTGCGAAGCTGGGCAGTCACTGCCACTGAATTCCAGCACGCCCTCGAAGCGCTGCTGCCGCCGGACCCCACAACTTTTGACAGTGAATGGCTGGCCCTGCGGGAGCCCGCCGACCACCAGGCCCGCAATCGACCCCTTCTGGCGGAACTGGCAGCCTGGGCCGAGCGTGAATACTGTTGCCCGGACACCGCGAGCGGCCACCACGCACCGCCTTTGCTCGTGGGGGATTTGGGCACCGGTACCGGCTCCAATGCCCGCTACATGGTGCCGGCAATGATGGTGCCCCAGCACTGGGTATTGCTGGATCAGGATGAACACCTGCTGGGTATTGCGAGGGAGCGCTTGCAGCACCTGGACGTCCCCCTGGAAACCCATGCCTGTCACTTGAGCGCTGATCGTCTGGTTAGCCAGATCCCTGATGATACCCGGCTGGTGACTGCTTCGGCACTGATCGACCTGATGTCGGCCGACTGGTTGGATGCATTGGCTGGCGCTGCTTCCGGAAACCGTGCGGGTGTATTTATCGTACTGAGTTACGCCGGGCACTTCGAACTGTCACCGACGGATAGTGATGATGCGTGGATACAGCAGGCGGTCAACGATCACCAACACCGTGATAAAGGTACCGGAGCAGCCTTGGGGCCAGCTGCGACCGATTACCTGAAAGAACGGCTGGAAGCCCTGGGTTACCAGGTTTCCGTAGCGCCAAGCCCGTGGCAACTGACCCCTGAACACAATGCACTGCAGAGGGCTCTGCTGGAAGGCTGGCGGGATGCTGTAACAGAGCAGTTCCCAGGGGAGCGTGAGCGCGCGGACCGCTGGTTCCGGCTGCGTTTCAAGCAGGCTTGCGAGCAGCAACTTTCGATTCGTGTTGATCATAAGGACCTGTTTGCCTGGCCTTCCAGCGGAGACCCTGCCTGACGTGTTTCGCCTGCGAGCCTCGCCGTATCTGAGATGGGGGCTCACCCTCATACTGTTGCTGGCAACCGCCTGGTTCCTCGACCTGTCCGCTGTCTGGCAAGAACTTGCCCGCTTTTCCTGGCTGGCGTTATCGGCCGCCATGGTTGTCTCGGTGGCGCAGGTGCTGCTGTCAGCCTGGCGTTGGAGATACACTTCAAAAAGGCTGGGGCTGGTATTGCCCATGGTGATTGCCATGCGGGAATATTACCTCGCCACCTTCCTGAACCAGATACTTCCCGGGGGCGTATTGGGAGACGTTAACCGGGCCTGGCGCCACAGCCTGGATTCCGGCGCCCGCCTTGCCTCCATTCATGCCGTCATGATCGAAAGGCTATCAGGCCAATTGGTGATGATAGCGGTGGCTCTGTGCCTGGGGACCTGGCTGGCCTGGCATCAGGTTGGAATGCTGGAGGTCGTTGCGGACCTGGGCGGTGTGGCATTGCTGTTGATCGCGGGGGTTACTGCCGCGTTGTCCCTGGCCGTCAGGCTCTGGGCAGGTGCGAGAGGCTATGCCCATGCACTGCATAGGGACATCCGAAAGGCGCTGTTGACCTGGCCATCCCTGGGTGTGCAGGCGCTGTCCTCAGCCGGTGTGGTTGCCAGCTATCTTGCCGTATTCTCACTGCTGGCGCTGGGGGCGGGTTACTGGAGCAGTGCAGGTGCGGTGATGACCCTGGTATCACTCAGTAGTATTTTGCTGCTGGCGATGGCCATCCCCGTCACTGTCGCTGGCTGGGGGATACGGGAGGGCGCGGCGGCATTACTCTGGCCGCTGGCGGGCCTGCCGGCGGAGCAGGGTGTGGCACTCAGTATCGGCTACGGGCTGGCGGTATTGATTTCAAGCCTCCCGGGTATTGTCTTTGTCGTCAGTGGTCGCCGGCCGAGCGCCTGAAATCCAGGTCAAACAGCATGTCGCTGCCCAGGTCCACCATCTGGGCCTTCGGGCGCAGGGCGCTGTCGAGTTTTCTGATCTCCGGCAGAGAGAACGCCGGGCGACCACTGCCAATGATCATGGGGGCAACCATGACATGGAGGCGGTCCAGCAGGTCCGAGTTCAGGAACTCAGACACCGTCAGCCCGCCTCCTTCCACAAAGATCTTGCGCAATCCAAAATCGGCGAGAACGGCCAATATGTGCGCCGGGTCCATGGTGTCACCGTAGCCCAGGCAGGGAACATCGGTCGCGTCGTGACGGGGCACAAGCTTGTGCCCGGTGTGGTAATCACCGGCGACCAGCCGCAGGGTGGGTGATGCCTCATCTTTGAACAGGTGATGGCTATCCGGCACCCGGTGGTTGCGATCAATCACCACCCGAACCGGATTGACGCCGGAGACCTTGCGAACGGTCAGCCGGGGATTGTCGGTGGATGCGGTTCCGGCCCCCACAATCACGGCTTCAGACACGGCTCTCAGGCGGTGCAGGTGGGTAATGCCGTCTTCACCATTGATAAACTTCGAGGCCCCCGTCACCGTGGCGATACGGCCGTCCAGGCTCTGCCCCATCTGGCCAACCACCCGCGAAGGAGAACCCTGGGGCAACGGGCAACACAGGGGCAGGAAGACCGACAGAAGATTGAGCGCCTCCGTGTCTGCCGGCAGCCGCAGAGCCCAGTCGCCATCCTGCCCGATATCCAGCGCAGGCCGGTCAGTTCCCGGTAGCATGAGCGTCACGTTGCTGCGGTTCACTGCCTCCAGTACCAGCTCCCATGCGGTGTTTTTGTCCAGTGCTTTTGCCGCCATACCGAGTTATTCCGTTGCTTATGGATTCATTATAGGTAGATTGTGTGTAAAGCTATATGTACGTTACATTTCCGGTTTGATTCACTGTAAGTGCAATCGGGCCTCCAGGTGACTCCTTACAACTAGTTGGAAACCCAGCCAGGGAACAATCCTATGCGGTACCTGCAAACCTTTAACCGCCGCCTGCGGCAGATTCGGGAAGCCGGGCAATTGTCCCGTTGGGATGTCGCTGAAATGTGCGGTGTGGACGAGGCGAGGGTTGCCAACTGGGAAGCGACCGACGCCAGGCAGCGCGCGTGGCCGGGTGTTACCGAGTTGCTGGATTTTTGCCTGAAAACCGAAACCCCGCTGGAAGACCTGCTGGACCTGGACGATACCAGTGACACCGGACAGCTTGAATTGCCGGGCCTTGCCTTCAGCCAGGGTGACGACCTGTCAACGGCATTGAAGGAACTGGAAAAAGAGCTCAGCCGGGTTCAGCTGTCTGAGGAAGAAGTGGAGCTACTGCGCCGGTTCCGGAAAACGTCAGGAGAAAACCGGCGCATGGTCCTGCAGATCCTGGGCAAGTAGCCCCTTACTTGCCTTTCTTGTAAATGTTCTCGTAGACGTAGTTGGTGGCCTCCACAAATCCGTCAATGCTGCCACAGTCAAACCGGCGGCCCTTGAATTTGTAGGCCAGCACACAGCCGTTCCTCGCCTGTTCCAGCAGCGCATCCGTAATCTGTACCTCGCCGTTCTTGCCAGGAGGCGTGCGTTCGATGATGTCGAAAATATCCGGTGTGAGGATGTAGCGGCCTATGATCGCCAGGTTGCTGGGTGCTTTGTCTGGCGCGGGCTTCTCAACCATGTCGGTGATGCGATACAGGCCGTCTTTCATGGACTCGCCGGCAATCACGCCGTATTTGTGTGTCTCGTCTTCCGGCACTTCCTCAATCGCCACGATAGAGCAGCGGAACTGGTTATAGAGCTTGACCATCTGGGCCAGTACGCCTTCGCCAGCACCGTCCGCCACGCAGAAGTCGTCCGCCAGGACAACCGCAAAGGGGCTGTCACCAACCAGGTTGCGCCCGGTCAGGATGGCGTGGCCCAGGCCTTTCATCTCGTTCTGGCGGGTAAACGCAAACGAGTTGTTGTCGATCAGCTCCCGGATGGAGGTCAGCAGATCCTCCTTGCCGGAGCCGGCAATCTGGTGTTCGAGTTCGTAGCTGATGTCGAAGTGGTCCTCGATGGCCCTTTTGCCGCGCCCGGTAACGAAGCCGAACTCGTGAACACCGGCTTCTGCCGCTTCTTCCACGCCGTACTGCACAAGTGGCTTATTCACAATTGGCAAAATTTCCTTGGGCATGGCCTTGGTGGCCGGAAGGAAGCGTGTGCCGTAGCCGGCAACCGGGAAGAGGCACTTCTTGATCATAACGTTCGTCCTTATTTCGTTTAGGTCACGGCCTGTTATGGAGCAGTCGTCCGTGAAGGCTGAGTCGCGAAGTATGCCAAGTGTAACCAAGTTGCGGTTTTAAATGGAGGTCCCGGTAGCGAAATGTGGATTTTGGTAATTTCGGGAACCAGGTCGCTGTTCCCCTGGCTCGTTGATATGTATAGAAAAAACTTTCAGATAGCTTTGTAGGTAGCTGTTTTTTAAAAAGATTAACTTTGTAAATTTTAGCAACAACGGATGGATTTATAGGTTCTTATGCAATACATTCTGCGATGACAATTTCTTAAGAATAACCGGCTACCCATCTCAATACGGCCGGCGCTAACTGGCAGGATCTGAAACGTTGAAATATTCCCTGTTGGCCGCACTGGTTTTGTGCGTCGTCAGCCAGCCCCTTTATGCGGAAACCTCGGGTTCCTGGTTGCGTAATGGCTGGACGCCCTACGCTGACAATTTTGCGGGCAGCGCGGATTCGTTCCGCGATGAGCGCGAACACTGGTTGCGGTCCCGGCTGAAATTTTCTGGCAAAACCTCGCTTACCAGTGACGGCCTGGACGGGGCCATTGGCGTGTCGGCAGACAACCTTGTTGGTCGTAGCGACGCCATCGGCTTTAGCTACAGGGATGCCAGATCCCAGAAGGACAGTACGGACTCCAATGCCACCTCGTTCCGCTATCGTTTTCCGGCGGGCGCCAATCAACTGAGCGTGGAAACCGGCAGTTCCCGCTATGATCGTGCGGCCACCAGTGGTGACAGGCGATTTAATGCCAGTGGGGAGTCCAGCGTATTGGGCTTTGGGGTCAGCCGCCCGCTGTTCTCGCAGTTCGGCATGGCATTTGATGGTATCGCCCGTCACACCGGGCGTGAAAGCCGTGCCTTCGAAGAGGGTAGCCTGGTGTCGGAGACCAGTTACCAGCTGTCTTCCCTGGGGTTCGAAGCACGAGGCGGGCATGATCTCTGGGGCGGTATACGTGCCAATACCGGCGTTCTGGCAGTCAGCGGTCGCGAGTACAGTGCGACGGATTATCCCCTTCAAGACGACATTGGTGAGGAATACGAATTCTACAAGGTCGCCATGTCAGCTTCAATCCAGCAGGAGGTTTATCGCTGGCGCTGGCGGATCCACGGCCGTTACCAGTTCGCCGATGAGGATCTCCCGGTGTCGGAATACCTTACCGTTGCGGGTCCGTCCATGATCGCTGGTTTTAACGGGCAATCCGTCTCGGCGGCACGGGGTGGTTGGCTCCGTATGGACACCGCCAGCCCCTCCTGGCAAATGCCTTTTGTAGATGGCGTGCTGTCCAGTGTGAACTTCGCTGTGCTCCATGGCTGGATTCCATACTCGGGGATGCAGTCAGACCGTTATGGCAGCGCAAGTGCCGGCCAGGTTTCGCTCAAGCTCAAAGGGCGTGCGTTTACGGCTGATGTCAGTGTCGGCCGCATGATTCGCGCCTCCAGCATGGCCATGACCATGCCGGACCGTCCTGATGTCCGCTTCTCCCTGACCATGGGTATCTGATTTCCCGTCTCGCCTCCCGAGTTCTCCAGCCTGCTTAGGCTGCCTGCCTTACAAAGATGTCACTTGAGACGTCGCCGGTCGCAGGTGCTACATTAAATCTTTTAGGGACATTAATTGAGGTGGGAGCTTCATGCATTCAGGGACAAGATGGCTCATTGCATTGGTGTTGCCGGGGTTGTTATATGCCAACGGAGCATGGGCCCTTGAGTTCAAGGATATTGTTGACAAGGCCAAGGCAAAGGCTGAAGGGGAATACCAGCCGGCTCCAGAGGTGCCGGGATTCCTCAGGGACCTGGACTACCGGACTTACCAGTCGATTCGTTTTGATCCTCAAGCCAGCCTGTGGCGGGGCGGGCGTTCCCGGTTCCAGGTCAGGATGGTGCCTCCCGGAAGCTATTACGCCCACACAGTGAAGCTTAATGAGGTAGACGCCGAAGGCGTTAAGCCGATTCCCTTTGATAAATCCGGGTTCAGCTTTCCTGATCCGGAGCTGGCGAAACGGGTTCCCGCCGACCTGGGGTATGCCGGGTTCAAACTGACCTATCCGATGGGTGGCGGCAAGGAACAGGAACAGTTCCTGGTGTTTGCCGGTGCCAGTTACTTTCGGGGTGTGGGCGCGGATAACCGGTTTGGCCTGTCTGCTCGTGGCATCGCCATAGATACCGGCCTTCCCTCCGGCGAGGAGGTGCCTTCGTTTGTGGAATTCTGGCTTGAACGGCCGGGTGGCGGGAGTGATCGTATGCGGGTCTACGGCTTGCTGGATGGCCCCAGCGTGACCGGCGCCTACCGTTTCGACATTCACCCCGGCGCTACCACCCGTATAGACGTTACTGCTGAGCTGTTTTACCGCAATCCGGTGGAGCAGACGGGCTTGGCGCCATTGACTTCTATGTTTTATTACGGAGAAAACACCGACCGCCCCGACGGGGAATGGCGTCCACAGGTTCACGATTCCGACGGCCTGCTGATCCACGACCTGGGCGCCGGCGAATGGTTGTGGCGCCCGCTGGTCAACCCCTCACGCCTCAGGCTCAGCTATTTACAGGTAAACCGTCTGGCCGGTTTCGGGCTTATGCAGCGAGATACCGATTTTCACCAGTTTGAGGACACCGAAGCCCGTTACGACCAGCGCCCAAGTGCCTGGGTGGCGCCGAGGCAGGGTTGGTCGGATGGCGAGGTTGTGCTGGTCGAAATACCGACCGATTCGGAAACCAACGATAACATCGTTGCTTTCTGGAAGCCGAAGGAGCCTGTACAGGCGGGAGACAGCCGGAAACTGGCCTACAGTATCCACTTTGGCGGCAACAACGTTTCCGGGCAGGATACGGGGCGTGCGTTGCAAACTTTTGTGGGAGATGGCAGCCGTCCTGGAGGCGGTAACGAGCAGGGAGTCTACCGGATCATCGTGGATTTTGCGGGCGGGCCATTGGATGACCTGGAGCCCGATGCGGCTGTTGTCAGTCACGTCAGCGAAGGCAGTGGCAACAGCGAGGCTATTGAAATTATTGAACACTTTGTCGAGTACGTTGAGGCCGATGGAAGCTGGCGACTGTCGATGCTTGTTCGTCCCGTTGCCAAAGGAAACCCGGTGCTTCGTGGCCGGTTGATGCTCAATGACAAGCCGCTCACCGAAACATGGACCTATTCCCTTGGGCCGAATTCCGGGCTAGGCCAGGGTCAATAACACGGAGTTTGCTCATGCCGGAAACACTATGCCAACAGGCGCTCGAAAGGGTCCTAACATACCTGCGCGACGACGGGGTGGATCTGTGCGCGGAAACCTGTCGGCAGGCGCTGCGCCTTGTTAACGATGCAATGACAGAAGGCGACGGCCCGGGGCTGCCTGCCCGTTGCATCGACCGTTTACCGGAGTATTTCGACCTGAGCGGCACGGATATTCCTACGCCTAATCCCCCACTCGAACGCGGCCATATCGGATATTACGCCCATGACTGAGGTCGTGGACACAGCCGTTCAGGGGCGTCAAGAGAGTTGGCGTCGCGTTGCCACCGTGCGGCGCTTTTTCCTGACATTATTTGTGGTTGGGCAAACGGTCGTTGCCAGTTACTTCCTGCTGTGGATTTTGCCGTATCACGGCGGAACGCTGGTGGAAATCGGCCTGCTTGTCCTGTTTATTCTCCTGTATATGTGGATCGCGGTGGGCTTCTGGACGGCTGTGTTCGGTTTTGTGCTCAGGCTGCTTGGGGGCGACCGTTACAGCCTTCTTAAGCGTCATCCTGAAGCGGAGCTCGAAGCCACGGCACTGGCCAAAACGGCCATTGTCATGCCCATCTACCATGAACCGGTGAAGTGGACCCTTAGTGGCCTGAAAGCGGTATACCAGGATATCGAACGGGCAGGGCGTCTGGATCAATTTGAATTCCATATCCTCTCAGACAGCCGCGACCCGAATGTCTGGCTTGAAGAGCAAGCCGAGTGGCACCGCCTGTGTGAGGAACTGGGGGCGGAAGGGCGCCTGTTTTACCGTCGCCGACGGGTCAATCTCAATTTCAAGAGTGGGAATATCGCGGATTTTCTCCGACGCTGGGGCCGCCGCTACCGCTACATGGTGGTGCTGGATGCAGACAGCCTGCTGAGTGCGGAAACCATCGTGAAAATGGTTCAACTGATGGAGCGGGAGCCCAATGTGGGCATACTGCAAACCGCCCCCAGCATCATCAACGGCGACTCCCTTTTCGCCCGCCTGCAACAGTTCGCCAATCGCCTCTACTCCTCCTTGTTCGCAACCGGGCTGGCTGCCATACAGATGGGAGACGCCGCGTTCTGGGGGCATAATGCCATCCTGCGTGTCCAGCCGTTCATGGCGCATTGCGGGTTGCGCAAACTGCGTGGCTTTGGCTTGTTCCGGGGGCCAATCATGAGCCACGACTTTGTCGAAGCCGCCTACATGGGCAGGGCGGGTTACGAAGTCTGGCTTGAGCCCGGCCTCGGCAACAGTTTCGAAGAGTCCCCGCCTTCCATTTCGGATGAACTCGCCAGGGATAATCGCTGGTCCAAGGGCAATCTCCAGCACTTGTGGATTCTCCTGTTCGGGCGCAGGATTCGCCTGGCTCATCGGATGGCCCTGCTTAACGGCATCATGGCTTACATGGCGTCACCCCTGTGGCTGGCCTTTTTAATACTGACCACCGTCGAAGCCGTGCAGATGACGGTCGCCAGCATCAATTACTTCCCGGAAGGTCACCAGGGGCTCTTTCCCCTTTGGCCTGAATGGCGGCCGGAGTGGGCCATCGGCCTTGCGCTGAGCACGTTGTCACTGTTGTTCCTGCCGAAGTTTCTGGCCATTCTCGACGCTGTCATACATGGGCTTGCCAGGGGATTCGGCGGGTTCTGGCGGCTGCTTCTGAGCGTGTTGGTGGAGATTGTGGTTTCCGTTCTTCTGGCTCCGGTAAGAATGATGGCCCACAGCCGATATGTGCTCGGAGCCCTTCTGAACCTTTCCCTGTCCTGGGCCGGGCAGAACCGTACCGAAGAGACCACATGGCGGGAGGCCCTTCTCACCCAGTTTCCCGGCATGCTGGTAGGGGCAGGTTGGTCCGCCTTTGCCTGGAGCCTGGACCCGATGTTCTTCCTTTGGTCGCTGCCGGTGGCGGTGCCACTGGTTCTGGCGGCTCCGACGTCCGTGGTGCTCAGCCGTGTGGAGCTTGGCCGTGCCTTTGGCGCCAGGAGGCTGCTGGTGATTCCGGAAGAGCTCAATCCGGTAGAGGTTCTGAACGACTCGAGGGCCGCGCGGGCAGAGAACGATGAGGACTCAGTACTGACTGCGGTGGAAGCCGCCGTGATCCGGCCCCGGCTTAACCGTCTTCATCGGGCCCTGGCCAGGGCCCATCGGCAGCCCAGAAGGGCCGAATTGCTGGCTCCGCTGGTAAGGCGGCTCGGTAGTGAAGGCCCGGGTTCATTATCCCGCGGTGAGCTCAGCCAATTGTTCCGCGACCGCGCCTCCGTGGCGGAAATCCACCGGATGGCCTGGCGTTCGGCTCCGGACAGCTTCTGGGGGCAGCGGATATCAAGCCTTGGCAGTGCGGAACTATAGCCGTAAAGCCTGGGCAGAAACAGTAGATGGGAGCAGGAAATGGACAGACGCACACTGATCAAAACCTTTGTCAGCCTGGCTGGTGCCCAGGCGTTACCTCTCTCGGTATTGCTGCACAGCCGTCCGGGACTGGCCGCCGAAGTTGGTGATTCCAGGCCTTTCAGTTATGCGTGGCTCAAGGGGCACGCCCGGGCATTGGCTGGCGAGCCCTGGGTATCGAAGGAAGGAGATCTACCCGGGTCCCTGAAGGACCTGTCCTGGGATGATTACCAGGCCATTCGCTTTCGTCCGGAAGAAGCACTCTGGCACAACGATGACAATGCCTTTCAGGTCCAGCTTTTCCACCTTGGCCTTTATTTCAAGTCGCCGGTTCGCATCTACGAGGTCGAAGACGGTCAGGCCCAGGAACTGGCGTATAAACCGAAATACTTTGAGTATGAAGGTGAGCAACCCCTGGGTACGCTGCCGGAGGACCTGGGCTATGCCGGATTCCGGGTCCACTTCCATACTGACTATGAACGTGACCTGGCGGCCTTCCTGGGAGCCAGTTACTTCAGGGCTGTAGGTTCCGAGATGCAATACGGGCTCTCCGCCCGTGGGCTGGCCATTGATACCGCGCTGGATGGCGAAGAGGAGTTTCCCCAGTTCACCGCCTTCTGGCTCGAAAAGCCGCAGCCTGGCAGCATCCACATGGTGGTCTATGCACTGCTGGATTCACCCAGTGTCACCGGCGCCTACGCCTTTACCTTAACGCCTGGGCGGAACATGGTGATGAAAGTGGATGCCGCCCTGTACCCACGTAAACCGATTGAACGGGTGGGTATTGCGCCGTTGACCAGTATGTACCAGACCGGTGAGAACGATCGCCGCATGGCTTATGACTGGCGCCCCGAGATTCACGACTCGGACGGACTCGCAATCTTCAACGGTCAGGGCGAATGGCTTTGGCGCCCGCTGGTTAATCCACGTTCGCTGCGGGTGAACAGTTTTGTTGACAATAATCCCCGGGGGTTTGGCCTGCTCCAGCGTGACCGCCGATTTGCCAACTATCAGGACGACGGCGTGTTCTACAACAAGCGCCCGAGCGCTTGGGTAAAGCCCCGTGAAGACTGGGGCAGGGGCAGCATCATGCTGGTGGAGATTCCCACCAAGGATGAGACCTTCGACAACATTGTGGCCTTCTGGAACCCCGAGCAGCCTCTGGAACCGGGGCAGGAATACCTGTACGCCTATACGCTTTCCTGGGGTGCGGAACCGCCAATGGAGCCCGAGGAACTGGCAACGGTGCAGGCCACCCGCACCGGGCTGGGAGGCGTGGTCGGTCAGGAGCGTAAATACTTCTCCTGGCGGTTCGCGGTGGATTTTGCCGGCGGGGCGCTACCGCTATTGGCGGACGATGCAGACGTAAAGCCGGTGATAACCGCAAGCAGGGGAGAGGTGGAAATCACCTCCGCGCGCCCGCTGGATTCCATTGATGGCTAC
This sequence comes from Marinobacter iranensis, assembly GCF_029207565.1. Classification (GTDB taxonomy): domain Bacteria; phylum Pseudomonadota; class Gammaproteobacteria; order Pseudomonadales; family Oleiphilaceae; genus Marinobacter; species Marinobacter iranensis. The sequence continues at coordinate 132,551 of NZ_JANCMW010000013.1, forward strand.
CGGGCAATGTTCGACCTGGTGCCAGATGACTCACTGGAGCCCATTGATCTGCGCCTGCAGCTCGTGCTCGATGATCAAGTGCTTACGGAAACCTGGTTGTACCAGTACACACCGCCTCCCCAGGAGGAGCGTACGCTTTACTGACATCGCCCTGGGCAGGCGTTGCACGTTTTATGTTAACAATTGACCCCGTCGGGATTTATGGATTGTTGACAATAATGTTATGAGGGCGTAGATTTCCGGTCATTACAGTCACTATTGTTGACAAAATATGCCAGAAGCTATCGCCCAAACCTACACTCGCGCTGACGAAGCCTTCGATTGTCTGCAAACGGCCATCGTAAAGGGTGACCTTTCACCGGGTGAAAAGATCGGTGAAGTTGAACTCTGCTCCCGCTTCAATCTTACCCGTGGCCCGTTGCGGGAAGCGCTTGGGCGCCTTGAATCACGCGGTTTACTGGTACGCCGGCCCCACGCTGGCGTGAAAGTGGTGTCTGTCAGCGCCGAAGAGCTCATGGAGCTTTATCGCATTCGCGAAACCATGGAGGGCCTTGCCGCCCGCCAGGCCGCCGAACGAATGACCGACCAGGAAATCGCAGACCTGCACGCCACCCTCGACGCCCACGAGCAGATGATTGAACAGGCCCAGGGCCAGGCCTACTACCAGGCCGAGGGCGACTACGACTTCCATCACCGCATTGCCACCGGCAGCCGCAACGCAAAACTCGCGCAAATGCTGCTGGGTGATCTTTACTATATGGTCCGGATGTACCGTTATCGCCTGAGTACCTCTTCAGGCAGGCCCCACATGGCCCTGGAAGAGCACCGCAGAATCGTGGAGGCCATCGCCCAGCGCGACGGCGAACTGGCGGAATTCCTGATGAAACGCCACATCAACGCCGCCCGCAAAAACATAGAAACAAAGATCCAGAACGGCGCCCTGACGATCTGACGATTGCCCGGGCATGCCACGAACCAAACCCTGGCTTGTCGGATTACGGCCCTGTGGGCCTAATCCGACCTACAAAACCCCAGGCAGAACACCAACAAAGTAGGTCGGATTAGCGAAGCATAATCCGACAAACCCAGAACCGTAGGTCGGATTAGCCGAAGGCGTAATCCGACAAACCCAAACTCGTAGGTCGGATTAGCCGAAGGCGTAATCCGACAACAAGAATCCACCAGTACAAAGAGGCCACCCATGTCCAAAAAACAATCCCCAGGCGCCCGCTTCCGCAAGGCCCTGAAAGAAAACCACCCACTACAAATTGTGGGCACCATCAACGCCTACACCGCCATGATGGCTGAAAAAGTCGGCCACCAGGCCATCTACCTGTCTGGCGGTGGCGTTGCCAACGCTTCCTACGGCCTGCCGGACCTGGGCATGACCACCATGAACGACGTGGTTGAAGACGTCCGCCGCATCACCGCAGCCACCGACGTACCGCTATTGGTCGACATCGACACCGGCTGGGGCGGCGCCTTCAACATCGCCCGCACCATCCGCGAAATGGAACGCGCCGGCGCAGCGGCGGTCCATATTGAAGACCAGGTAGCCCAGAAGCGTTGCGGCCACCGCCCCAACAAGGAAATCGTGTCACAGGACGAAATGGTGGACCGCATCAAGGCCGCCGTGGATGCCCGTGAAGACGACGACTTCTTCATCATGGCCCGTACCGACGCCTTCCAGAAAGAAGGCCTCGAAGCCGCCATCGAACGCGCCAAGGCCTGCATCGAAGCCGGCGCCGATGGCATCTTCGCCGAAGCTGTTACCGAACTGGAACACTACAAGGCCTTCTCCGAAGCGCTGGATGTGCCGGTACTGGCCAACATCACCGAGTTCGGCGCCACGCCTTTGTACAACCGCAAGGAACTTGCAGACGCCGGCGCCGGTATGGTGCTGTATCCGTTGAGCGCCTTCCGCGCCATGAACAAGGCCGCGCTGATGGTTTACGAAAACATCCTTGAGAAAGGCGACCAGAAAGACGTCGTCGACCTGATGCAGACGCGGATGGAGCTGTATGATTTCCTGAACTACCACGACTTTGAACAGAAGCTGGATGAGTTGTTCCAGCAGAAGAAAGGGTAATCACATTTCCCTCTCCCCTTGCGGGAGAGGGCCAGGGAGAGGGGGCAAAGAACAGCATGCTGAATATTTCGCGCTTTTCCCCTCTCCCCCGGCCCCTCTCCCGCAAGGGGAGAGGGGAGTAATAAAACGTAGGTCGGATTAGCCGAAGGCGTAATCCGACAACCAAAACATGAGGGGGAGAAACACCATGGCTGAAGCAAAAAAACTCGGAGGCGCCGGCCTTCGCGGGCAGGTTGCCGGCGTAACATCACTGTGTACCGTCGGCCAGTCCGGCACTGGCCTGACCTATCGCGGCTATGACATCAGCGACCTGGCAGAACACGCACAGTTCGAGGAAGTGGCCTACCTGCTGTTGCGGGGCAAACTGCCCAACCAGCAGGAACTGGACGCCTACAAGAAAAAGCTGACCAGCCTGCGCACCTTGCCCGATGCACTTAAATCCGTGCTGGAACAGATCCCCAAAGACGCCCACCCCATGGACGTCATGCGCACCGGTTGCTCCATGCTGGGCAACCTAGAAACCGAAACCGACTTCAGCCAGCAGGACGACAAGATCGACCGTATGCTGGCCCTGTTCCCGGCCATGATTAACTACTGGTACCGCTTCGCCCATGAGGGTGTGCGTATCGACACCGCCAGTGACGTGGACTCCATCGGTGGCCATTTCCTGGAACTGCTTCACGGCAAGAAGCCCAACGAATTGCACGAGCGGGTCATGAACGTGTCGTTGATTCTGTATGCCGAGCACGAATTCAACGCCTCCACCTTCACCGCCCGTGTGTGCGCCTCCACCCTGTCTGATATCCACAGCTGCGTGACCGGTGCAATCGGAACCCTGCGCGGCCCGCTTCACGGCGGCGCCAACGAAGCCGCCATGGCGCTTATCCAGAAATTCCAGACCCCGGACGAAGCCGAAAAAGGCCTGCTGGGCATGCTGGAGCGCAAGGAAAAAATCATGGGCTTCGGCCACGCGATATATCGCGACTCCGATCCCCGCAATGCCATCATCAAGAAATGGTCCGAGAAACTTGCCAACGAAGTGGGCGACACCGTGCTGTACCCGGTATCGGTACGTTGCGAAGAAGTCATGTGGCGCGAGAAGAAACTGTTCTGCAACGCCGACTTCTTCCATGCCTCGGCCTATCACTTCATGGGCATCCCCACTGAGTTGTTCACCCCCATCTTCGTGATGTCACGGGTATCCGGCTGGACCGCCCACGTGAAAGAACAGCGCGAGAACAATCGCATCATCCGCCCGAGTGCCGATTACGATGGCCCGGCGCATTCGGAGTGGGTGCCGATTGAGCAGCGTCAATAAAATTTTCCCCTCTCCCTGACCCTCTCCCGCCAGGGGAGAGGGGATACACAATCGTAGGTCGGATTAGCGAAGCGTAATCCGACAACCCAGGACCGCGAGCAACGCCATGAACACTGATTACCGCAAACCCCTGCCAGGCACCGACCTGGACTATTTCGACACCCGCCAGGCCGTGGAAGACATCCAGCCTGACGCCTACGACAAACTTCCGTACACCTCCAAGATCCTGGCGGAACAACTGGTTCGCCGCTGCGACCCGGAGGCACTGACGGATTCCCTGAAACAGCTGATCGAACGCAAACGCGACCTGGATTTCCCCTGGTATCCCGCGCGCGTGGTTTGCCACGACATTCTGGGACAGACAGCCCTGGTAGATCTGGCAGGCCTGCGTGATGCCATCAGGGAGAAGGGCGGTGACCCGGCGAAGGTCAACCCCGTGGTTCCCACCCAGCTAATCGTGGATCACTCCCTGGCCGTCGAGCACGCCGGTTTCGAGGAGGACGCCTTCGAGAAAAACCGCGCGGTTGAAGACCGCCGCAACGACGACCGCTTCCACTTCATCAACTGGACCAAAACCGCCTTCAAGAACGTGGACGTGATTCCTCCCGGCAACGGCATCATGCACCAGATCAACCTGGAGAAGATGTCCCCGGTAGTGCAGAATCGCGATGGCATTGCCTATCCGGATACCTGCGTAGGCACCGACAGCCATACCCCAATGGTGGACGCCCTGGGCGTTATTTCAGTGGGCGTGGGTGGCCTGGAAGCCGAGAGCGTGATGCTCGGCCGCGCCTCCATGATGCGCCTGCCGGACATCGTCGGTGTGGAGTTGACCGGTAAACTGCAGCCGGGCATCACCAGTACCGATATGGTCCTGGCCATCACCGAATTCCTGCGTAAGGAAAGGGTGGTTGGCGCCTACCTGGAATTCTACGGCGAAGGCGCCGACAGCCTCAGCATCGGCGACCGTGCCACCATCTCCAACATGACACCGGAATACGGCGCCACGGCGGCCATGTTCTACATCGATGGTCAGACCATCGACTACCTGAAACTGACCGGCCGTGAAGACGACCAGGTGGCCCTGGTTGAGACCTACGCGAAGGAAACCGGCCTGTGGGCCGACAGCATGAAGAATGCCGAATACGAGCGTGTGCTGACGTTTGACCTGGCCAGTGTCCACCGCACCCTGGCGGGCCCATCGAACCCCCACGCACACCTGCCTACCTCCGAACTGGCCGAGCGCGGTATTGCCGGCAAATGGGAGAAGGAAGAAGGCAAAATGCCGGACGGCGCGTGCATCATTGCCGCTATCACCAGTTGTACCAATACCAGCAACCCCCGCAACATGGTGGCCGCCGGCCTGATCGCCCGCAACGCCAACAAGCTGGGCCTGACCCGCAAACCCTGGGTGAAAACCTCCCTGGCACCGGGCTCGAAAACGGTCAAGATGTACCTGGAAGAAGCCAAACTGATGTCCGAGCTGGAGCAACTCGGCTTCGGCGTGGTGGCCTTTGCCTGCACCACCTGTAACGGTATGAGCGGCGCACTGGACCCGGTAATCCAGAAGGAAATCATCGATCGGGACCTGTATTCCACGGCCGTGCTTTCCGGTAACCGGAACTTCGACGGCCGCATCCACCCTTACGCCAAGCAGGCGTTCCTGGCCTCACCGCCATTAGTGGTTGCGTACGCCATTGCCGGCACCATCCGTTTTGATATTGAGAAGGATGCCCTTGGGTATGATCAGGACGGCAACCCCGTCACCCTGAAGGACATCTGGCCGGACGATGCGGAAATCGATGCCATCGTGAAATCCAGCGTGAAGCCGGAGCAATTCCGTAGCACGTACATCCCGATGTTCGACATCACCCGGGACGCCCACGCCAATACCAACCCGAACTACGACTGGCGCCCCCAGAGCACGTATATCCGTCGTCCCCCGTATTGGGAAGGCGGCATGGTGGGTGAGAAAACCCTCAAGGGCATGCGCCCGCTGGCGGTATTGCCGGATAACATCACCACCGACCACCTGTCACCCTCCAACGCCATCCTGATGGACAGCGCCGCTGGTGAATACCTCCACAAAATGGGCCTGCCGGAGGAGGACTTCAACTCCTACGCCACCCACCGTGGTGACCACCTGACAGCGCAGCGGGCTACCTTCGCCAACCCGAAGCTGTTCAACGAAATGGTCCGGGATGAAAACGGCAAGGTGAAGCAGGGCTCCCTGGCGCGGATCGAGCCGGAAGGCAAGGTGACCCGCATGTGGGAAGCCATCGAAACCTACATGGAACGCAAGCAGCCATTGATCATCATTGCTGGTGCGGACTACGGCCAGGGTTCTTCTCGTGACTGGGCTGCCAAAGGCGTTGCTTTGGCCGGTGTAGAAGCGATTGTGGCCGAAGGCTTCGAGCGCATTCACCGCACCAACCTGGTGGGCATGGGTGTGATGCCCCTGCAGTTTGAGGAAGGCACCACTCGTAAAACTCTGGCTCTTGATGGGACGGAAATTTACGACGTGGAAGGTACGGCTGCCCCAGGCGCTGAGCTTACGTTGGTCATTCACCGCAAAAATGACAGTACCGAGCGTGTACCGGTGATTTGCCGGTTGGATACGGCGGAGGAAGTGTCAATTTACAGTGCCGGTGGGGTGTTGCAGCGGTTTGCCGAGGATTTCCTCCAGTCAGAAGGGGCTGCGTAGCCTGATGGACGTCGGATTACGGCCCGTTGGGCCTAATCCGACCTACGTTAGAGTTACCGTGAACCCCGTAGGTCGGATTAGCGAAGCGTAATCCGACAAACCAGCACAGTAGGTCGGATTAGCAAAGCGTAATCCGACAAACAAGGTATAAAGGTATCCCATGCCCCACAAACCCCAAATAAAGATCCCCGCCACCTACATGCGTGGCGGCACCTCCAAAGGCGTCTTCTTCCGCCTCCAGGACCTGCCGGAGGCGGCCCAAACCCCAGGCGAAGCCCGGGACAAACTCCTGCTGCGCGTCATCGGCAGCCCCGACCCATACCAGAAGCAAATCGACGGCATGGGCGGCGCCACATCCAGTACCAGCAAAACCGTCATCCTGGCAGCACCCACCCAACCGGACCACGATGTGGATTACCTGTTCGGCCAGGTGTCCATCGACAAGCCTTTCGTCGATTGGAGCGGCAACTGCGGCAACCTCACCGCCGCTGTTGGCGCTTTTGCCATCAATGGTGGTTTTGTCTCCAAAAGCCGCATCCCGGAGAATGGCATCGCCACCGTTCGCATTTGGCAGGCCAACATCCAGAAAACCATCGTAGCCCGCGTTCCCATCACCAACGGCGAAGTACAGGAAACCGGTGATTTCGAGCTGGACGGCGTGACTTTTCCGGCGGCCGAAGTGCAGGTGGAGTTCATGGACCCCGCCGATGGCGAAGGCGCCATGTTCCCCACCGGCAACCTGGTGGATGACCTGGACGTGCCCGGCGTTGGCACGCTCAAGGCCACCATGATCAATGCCGGCATACCCACCATCTTCCTGAATGCGGAAGACATTGGCTACAAGGGCACCGAGCTGCAGGATGACATCAACAGTAAGCCCGAAGCCCTGGCCATGTTTGAACTGATCCGCGCTCACGGTGCCGTGAAGATGGGCCTGATCCAGAACGTGGAAGAGGCGGCCAGCCGGCAGCACACCCCTAAGGTCGCCTTTGTGGCCAAGCCTTCGGAATATGTGTCTTCAAGCGGTAAAGTCATCGGAGCAGGGGATGTCGACGTACTGGTACGCGCCCTCTCCATGGGCAAACTCCACCACGCCATGATGGGTACGGCTGCCGTAGCCATTGCCACTGCCGCCGCTGTACCAGGAACTCTGGTTAACCTCGCCGCTGGCGGTGGAGACCGGACCTCCGTATGCTTCGGCCACCCTTCGGGAGCGCTGCAGGTAGGCGCGGAAGCCAGCCAGGTGAACGGCCAGTGGACCGCCACCAAGGCGATCATGAGCCGGAGTGCGCGTGTGCTTATGGAAGGTTGGGTGAGGGTGCCTGGGGGTTCGTTCGCATCGTAGGGAATGTGTCGGATTACGCTTTGCTAATCCGACCTACGGGGGCACGAGAGCAACTCTGACGTAGGTCGAATTAGGCCCAAAGGGCCGTAATCCGACAAGCGGCTACGGCACTCAAGGGGCAGGCTTACCGTAGGTCGGATTAGCAAAGCGTAATCCGACAATCAGGTTTAAACCCTGGAGCGACGGCGACGCAGCCCGAGGCCCAGGATGCCCAGGCCCATCAGGGCCAGTGTGCCGGGTTCTGGTACCGGATTGGTCGGAGTGATTGGGCTACCGCCAGCGAAGTCATTGTTGTCGGTGTCCGATACAAAGCTGAACATGCCTGAGAACAGACTGCCACCGAAGTCGATCGCCATGGTGGTGAACAGGTCGTCGTAGAACACACCACCGATGGACAGCTTGTCGGAGTATTCGACGTTTACGGTTGCATCGTCCGCCAGGTCGCCTGAATTCTGCAGCGTAAACGGTGTGCCTTGGGCCGAGTTCGGTGAAAGTGCGCTACTGCTAACGATATCAAATATCGTATTACCCGGGCGGCCGTTCAGCAGGATACTGGTTATGCTTTGATCCGTGCTGTACGTAAACGGCGAGCTGAAAGTATCACCGCTGAAAGAGAGACTCCAGCCGCTGCCTATGGCTTCTCCATAACTGGATGAACCTACGGTACCGTCAAATGTTACGGTTTCGCAGGCGGCACTGGCGAAACAGGTGGTCACTTCCATCCCGTCCATGTCTGAACCATCGGTCTGGAAACCGGTCAATGCGTCTGTGTCGTAGAGGTCACCGTCAGTATTGCTTACGTTGACTATGGGCGCTGCATAGGCGTTTCCGGCCATTGCCAGGGCCAGGCCCAGGCCCGCAAACACGTTGTTGTTAAATCCTTTCATGTTTCGTTCTCCTTGGTTTTCACAGATTTCCATGTGTACAGCGCATCGCCTGATTTGCGATACGCGGTAGGCGTTTGAGCAAGAAAAATACCAGTTAGAAAATATGTCATCTAAAACAGATGGGTAACAGTTTCCGCTTCCTGGGTGTAACGTATCTGAGACAATAAGTGTATAAAAACTCAACACCTTTTCTTGACGGGTTACACCCTGGCTTTGCTTTCCTGGCGTCAGGATAATTTACGCACCTGGACGTTAGTCTGCTGTTGAAACGCGTTTTTAATAGTGAAATAACTATAAAATGAGCTGTTTAAACGTTCTTGTTCTAATTGAACCCATTTAAATACTCCCTAAAACACACATGGCCTTAAAGGCGATGTATTTCAGCGTATCCGGTGTCGAAGATGCTTACACCTGCCTCGTCACAACAATCGATTATTAAATCTAAGTTGTTTAAATACAAAAACTTTTAATACATGGTATGGCTTATGCCTATAGGGATATACCGCTGACCTGCTTGCCTGAATTTCAGCTGCCAGCGCTCACAATCAAGGAGAGATAATTATGAAAACTGCACTTAAAAGAACGCTTTTATCAACGCTTGTCGTACCCTTTGCCCTTGGGGCATCAGTAGCCAGCGCGGACCTGATCAACGAGTGGGCTTATGATGTCGACAGCAACTTCACCAATGTGACTTTCACTGCGCCAGATGGTGACAACGACGGCACCACTAATGTCGGTGATAATTTGGTGTCATGGGGCGGCGATGATGCTGAGGAACGGTCGTCTGTTGCGATCGAAGATGTAGTTGGTGGTACTGGCCTTATGACCAATGGGGCCGCCAAAGCGGGTGGAACATTTACCCATGATAACAATATTATCAGTGCCGATTATATCACGCTGACAGGCTTCGATCTGACTTCCACGCTGACGCTGACCCCGACTGATCCTGCTGGCCCAGCCTTACCTTCGACCTCTATTACCTTCATGAGCTTCTTTAGTGAAACGCTCAACAGGGATAACCCTGCAGACTGTGGTTTTGCATCAACCTCCGGGTGCGATGACATTTTCACCATCGACAACTTTGACGATCTGGGTGCTGTGCCAACGGGTGACGGCGGCTTTGAGTTCGTTTCGTCATTCATCCTTCAAGACTACAAATATACAGTGTTTCTTGAGCTGGCTGGCCTTTCCGTCTTGGGCGACAACGCCTGTTTAGAGGCGGGAGCTCAAATCGGATGTGTTGGTCTTCTGACTGAAGAGGACGCTCTGAACGAGTTCAATTCCAGTTTCCGGATCACCGCTTCAAAGGTACCTGAGCCAGGCACCCTGGCACTGCTGGGCCTGGGTCTTGCCGGACTTGGTCTGTCACGCAGGAGAAAAGCAGCAAAGGCATAACATCTGAACAGTTCTAATGTTTAGATGAAATGCGCAAAAAGAAGCCCCCGCCGTAAAGCGGGGGCTTTCTACTATGGGATCTTCCCTAAGCCATAAGTGCTCAATACAACTTAGAACCACTTCTTGGTGCGGATCAGGCAACCTCTCTCTCATCGGCCTTGTAGTTGGTAGTCGGTTTCGCCGGCAAGTATCGCCCGTCGTCAGTAATCAGCGACCAGACATCCGGACGACGCCTCTTGATACCATCAATCAGTGACGCTGCTTCGGTGAAGGCAGGGCGGCGCCGGCCGTGGTACTCAATCACCGGTCCCACATGATCAAATTCCACACCAAATCGCTTCAACAGGCGCAGCTGTGCAGGCTCCATGACTGCCATCCAGTGGGTGATGCCGTACCTCACCGACATCTGGAGGATGGCGGAGAAAAGCCCCAGGCTGATATAAGGCATGGCGCGTTTGCCATTCTCCGCATCGCTGTAGCAGACGAAATCGCTCGTGCCGGAGGCTGATTCATCTTCATTGAGGCGCCGCCGAAACTCCCGGCTGACCGCCATCCGGGATATTTCCGCGACCTGCTCGCGAGGTACGCTTGCAAATGCGTTCCGCGCACGCTGATCCATCCGATGGAGACAGGGGGCTTCCATGGGGAATTCAGCGTCTTCTGGATTATCGCCCGACATAACGAGACGAACGGTGGCGGCGCTGTCTCTCGTTATCCGGTGTCGGATCAGGGCGTGCGCGGATCGCGGGTCGTACACATCGTGCTCGCGTCTATCAGCGAAGCAATCGGGGTCCTCAAAAGGTCGGTCGATGCAATAAACTTGATACCGAACCTCGAAGACCTCGTTAATCGCCTCTGGAGACATCGCCAACTCGACATTGAATACCGAGTTGAAAATAGTACTGACGTCTTCCTGAGTCGGTTGGTTTATTGTGTTTTCTATTTCGTGCTGAAGTGCAAACCCTGTGTGCATCTCTATATCCTCATTTATCCCGCTCCGTGGGCTGTTATGCCGAAGAAAAATCGCCGTTATGGTTTCAACCGACGGCGTACTACGGGTGAATCGAGGTTACAGCTCATCAGACCTCGGAACGCTTGATCCTGGTATGTACCGCCCGGGCGCCAGGATAAAATTCGGGTCGACTGCTGCTTTCAGTTGACTGGCAAGTCGAGAGAAAGCAGAGTCACCGGTATTCAGGATGCCCATCGCGTCAATGTTCAGACGGTAGGGCAGGAAACCTTCTTTCTGCCCGGCTTCATACAGTGCGCGGTAGCATTCGTTAGCCCGTGCTGTCGCCTCCTCGTCCCGGCGATCGAAGAGCAGGGGAACGGTTGAGTCGAAGCAGCGGTTGTTTATCGTCGTCAATGTAATGAGCGGGTTAACGCCGTACTGTGGGCAAATTCTTTCAATCATCTCGATATAGCGGCGAACGTCGTTTCCCCGGATCGGAACCAGGGGCGCGAACCATATGAGCCCACAGCCATCGCGTGCGGGATTTTTCGGTTGCCCCGGCTCGGGCAGCTTACCTGAGCGCCAATAGGCCAGCGCCAACGCAACGTCATTCGGAGTGCCATGCATGATCTCCAGTGCGCCCGAGAGCGTATCCGCCATGCCCTTAACCCGTGTCGCCAGTCTGGCAGGCAGTAGGCCTGCAATACGCCGCGCCGTGTTAACTTTCCGTTGGTTGATGAACACTAGGCGGTCCGTGACTGGCCCGAGAAGCCGCCGTAGCGTGCGTCGGGCCGCTCGGGCTACTTCCTTGGGGGCATAAATCGCTCCAACCCCGCTCCAGGCGGGAATGCCATGGCTATTGGCAAGACTGTCTACTTCGTCAGCGGGCAGAACGCCGTTAACCGCCTTGTCTTCAGGGAACGGCGTCATCATCGAGAGCATACGCTGGCTGTTGAGCAGGTTAATCGCCACAACTGAACCGCCGAGCGAACGCAACACAGCTCTGACGGTAGGTATCAGGGCTTCCAGTCTGGCGTCATCTTTTATGGAAAAGAAAAACGCAGTAACAGTTTCGGGGGCCGGCGCAAGGGCGATGGTCATACTCACTACCACGCCGAAGTTTCCCTGACTGAAAAGCCCGTCGAGATAAGGGCCGAGTCCCCATTTGAAGAGCCCATCTACTTCCGCACCGCCAAGTTCGCTGAGCGACGTCCGGTAAAGGGTGCCGTCGGGCAGGATCGCTTCTAGTTTTGTCACCGCCGAAAAATGGTCGGTAATTGGCGTGATGCCGTAACCCCGCTCAAGGGCGTTACCAAGAATGCTACAGGTGGGCCCGGCGCCGGTTACCGGGACGAGGTAATCGCCATCATTTTGGTCGAGAAAGTCCCTCAGTGCACCCTGGGTGACACCGGGCTCAACAGTGATAACGCCCATTTCGGAATCAAAATTGGAAATACGGTCAAGTCGGCTCAAATCGAGGATCACGCAGCCTTCTTCGACCGGGTTGGCACTACCGTAACCCCAGTTATTGCCTGTGCTCACCGGGTAGACGGCGACCTGCCACCGCTGCGCGACCTGCAGAACCTCTGCCACCTGGTCCCGGTTCGCTGGGCGGAGTACAGCCGGAATTGAGCGTTTCGTTCCTATAGTGGAGGCGCCATAATCCGCTGCGCCAGCCTTAACCACTCCGGATTCACCCAGAATAGTGACCCATTCGGCAATGGCAGATTCTGTAGAGGAGCTATTCACTGGCGCTTCCACGGTTAATTGATGAGGTAATAAATGCTTCGTTAATGTTTGCTGACGGGTTGTTCATCATTAGGGCGGAATTATAGGGGAGATAGGGCCAGGAAGACCATCTCGTACCATTACGACTTTGAAAATGAATTGCACTAAGGAACTGAATTGAAAACAGGCATTTGAAGTGAAATAAGAGGGATGTGTCGGGGGTTGTTTATTAAAAAAAATTAAACTTATTTATGTTATAACCTGATAACAAAAGTAATTGAATTATACTCAAGTGAGCACTTATTATTAAATGTCTGAAAAATATAGTTATTTAAAACTATTGGTTGTTATGGTTATGTATGTTAAATATACATATATACAGGAACTTCAGATAAGGAGAACAGTTCAATGTCAGCAACATTTGATCTCAACGAACGCCCCGACTATGACGACCTCTTACAGACGATTGCCGATTACACTCTTAACTACCGGATAAAAAATAAAGAGGCCTGGAATACCGCCCGAAACTGTCTGATGGACACATTGGGCTGTGGCCTGCTGGCCCTTCGGTTCCCGGAATGCACCAAACATCTGGGGCCCATAGTTGAAGGAACGGTTGTTCCCCATGGTTCTCGCGTTCCCGGAACATCGTTTCGGCTGGACCCGGTAAAAGCCGCCTGGGACATCGGATGCATCATCCGTTGGCTGGACTACAACGATACCTGGCTTGCGGCCGAGTGGGGCCACCCTTCCGACAATCTGGGGGGGATTCTTGCCGTGGCTGACCACCTTTCCCAGAAAAAGGTGGCGGAAGGCAAGGAACCCCTAACCATGAAGAGCGTACTGGAAGCCATGATCCTGGCCCATGAAATCCAGGGTGTGCTGGCGCTGGAAAACTCCTTCAATCGGGTAGGGCTGGACCACGTAGTGCTGGTCAAAGTGGCCTCGACAGCGGTAACTGCAAAATTGATGGGCGCTAACCGAGAGCAATTGCTGTCGGCGCTGTCCCACGCCTGGGTAGATGGCCAGGCACTGCGAACCTACCGTCACGCGCCCAACGCAGGCTCCCGCAAATCCTGGGCGGCAGGTGACGCCACGTCTCGGGCAGTGCGCCTCGCAGACATCGCGATGAGGGGGGAAATGGGCATCCCGGGGGTGCTCACGGCACCTCAATGGGGGTTTTACGATGTTCTGTTCAGCAAAACCAATAGAGACCAGGAGCTTAAGCCGGAAGGGAAGCGTCAGTTTTCTTTACCACAAGAGTTTGGCTCGTACGTAATGGAAAACATCCTGTTCAAAATCTCCTTCCCGGCGGAGTTTCACGCCCAGACAGCGGCGGAAGCGGCAGTAACCCTGCACCCACAGGTAAAAGACCGCCTCGACGAGATCGATCGTATTGTAATCACCACCCACGAGTCCGCCATCCGCATTATCTCCAAGCAGGGCAAGCTGGCCAACGCCGCAGACAGGGATCACTGCCTGCAGTACATGGCAGCGGTACCTCTGATCTTTGGCAGCCTGACTGCGGAGCACTATGAAGACAGCTTCCACGAGGCCAATCCGATCATCGACAGGATTCGTGAGAAAATGGAAGTGGTGGAAGATGAAAAGTACACGCGCGAGTATCTTGAAGAAGACAAACGGTCCATCGCAAACGCCATCCAGGTGTTCTTCAAGGATGGCAGCAGCACGGACAACGTTTCAGTTGAATACCCTATCGGCCACCGTCGCCGGAGAAAGGACGGGATTCCGCTATTGGAAGACAAGTTCCACAACAATCTCGCCACCCGATTTCCTGGCCAGCGCTGCGAGCGGATATTCCAGGTCTGCAAGAACCAGAAGGCGCTGGAAGGTACGCCCGTGCACGAATTTGTTGAGCTTTTCGTGATATGACACTGATACTAAAAAGTTACACTATGTCGGTTAAATTTACACACCGGAAAATGGGGTTTCATAAGTGACCGAAATATAAGCGATTATGTTTTTGGCACGAGCCATGCAACCGGTACTCCAGTGCACGTGAATTACATCAGATCAATGGAGTACTGATATGAACGAAGTAACAAGAATTATCGCAACCGGACTGCTCGTGGGTGCCTGCTCCTGGGCAAGTGCAACGCCTGTTTTTTCCATTAGCGCCCAAGGCTCAACAGCCGCTGGTCAGGCGGAGACTGCCTTCCTGGCATCTCTCGACGGGGGTTATCTTACAGAAGATTTCGAATCCGGCAGTTATACGCCCGGAGCACAAGCCCCCCTAATCAACTCCGTTGCCGGTGTGGGTTCCTTCAGCAGAGAAGTAGCCGGTTCCGGCGGTCTTTGTGATAGTGGTAGCTATGACTGCAATGCTGGCTTGTCGATTCTGACTGCAGGCACAACACCTTTCGGCGGCCGCTATTCAGTGTCCGGTGATAACTGGCTGGATAGCATGGATGCGAAAGAGATGAAGATCGCCCCGGCTGCGGGCTACAACGCCATGGGCTTCTACATGACGGACCCCAACGATGCAGGTGGTCGCTTCTCGATCGGTGGCGTGGATTTCGATTTCGACGATATCTTCGGGTCTGCTTTGGGTAACGGAAGTATTTTCTACATCACATTGTTTGATGCTGCAGGGTTGGGAAACGTTTCCATTTTCTCCAATAACCCAGATGACGGCTATGGCCTGGACGATGTATCCATAGGCATTATTGCAGTTCCAGAGCCGGGCACACTGGCGCTTTTCAGTCTTGGGCTTGCAGGGTTTGGATTGGTCCGCAGACGTAAGCAAGCGTAACGCTGGCTAAAGAAGGAAACTGACAACCCAGGGCCAGGTTGTCAGTTTTTTTTACATTCGAACGGCTCGTTTAGTTCGCTGGCGATTGCAGTTACAGAAATTTACAGTACACTGCTGTTCATATAACGCTGTATGTAAACGCACTGGATGCGTTGTTTCATTGTTGTGAGCAGCAAAAGGAGTTGGCGTGGCCCACGTCAGATTGTTCAGACACTATATCCACCTTCCGTATGTCATCCTCGGCCTGATTGATTTTTTGGTGCTGGCGTTTGCCTTTGCCCTTGCCGTGTTCTTCCGTTACTTCGGTGATTTTTCCTTCTTTCTCGAAAACCTGAATTTCCTGTTGCCTTCAGCCATCGTATTTTCGGCAATGAACCTGTTGGTGATGGTGGCACTGGGCGTTCACCAGTCCCGCCTGGAAGAAGGTATGTCTGGTATGATGCTCCGCACCATCATGGCACTTATTGTAAGTGTTCCGTTGTGCGGTTTTGCCTATCTTCTCGCAACAGACTGGCTGTGGTATATCGGCTCCAGCAGTGCACTGACAACAGGGTCTGTGTTCGGCTTTTTCCTGTTGGGCATCGTCCGCTCACTGTTTTTCGCCACAGTAGGCAAGGACACCTTCAAACGGAAGGTGCTGGTTCTGGGCGCCGGTTTTCGCGCCAGGCAGATTCACGAAGACCTCAGAACCCCATTCAATCGCAAGGGCTTTATCCTGACTGGTTTCGTGCCCCTGCCGGACGAGCCGGTTGAAATCAGCGAAGATTACCTGCTGAACATTCCCACCACGCTCCAGCAGTACATCATTAAACACCCGGTCAATGAGATCGTGGTTGCCGTGGACGACCGCCGCAAAGGCCTTCCCATGGAAGACCTGCTGGAGTGCAAAATGGAAGGTGTGCGGATTGTCGACGGCGCCAGCTTTTACGAGCGGGAATCCAGAAAAGTGGCCCTGGAAATGGTCACCCGTGGCTGGCTGGTGTTCTCCGATGGATTCACTGTTTCATCTGTGTTCGGGGTTGGCAAACGTTCCCTGGACTTAGTGTCGGCTGGCACCTTGTTGTTGGCCGGTCTGCCGTTGATGCTTCTAACTGCCATTGCCATCAAGATTGAGGATGGCATGAAGGCGCCCATTTTTTACAGCCAGGAAAGGGTGGGGCTCAACGGCAGTGTGTTCAAGGTCCATAAATTCCGCTCCATGAGAACGGATGCCGAAAAAGACGGCGCCGTGTGGGCGAGCAAGAACGATGCCCGGGTTACACGGGTAGGCGAGTTCATACGGAAGGTCAGAATTGACGAACTGCCACAAATCTTCAACGTACTGAACGGTACCATGGCTTTCGTGGGCCCGCGCCCGGAGCGGCCGGTGTTCGTGGAGCAGCTCTCCGAGAAAATCCCGTTCTACAGCGAGCGCCATCGCGTCAAACCGGGTTTGACCGGCTGGGCCCAGCTTTGCTTTGCTTATGCGGATAACGAAGAGGATACTCGGGAAAAGCTCCGTTACGACCTTTATTACATCAAGAATCAAAGCCTGTTACTGGATTTGTTGATTATAATTCAGACAGTAGAAGTGGTATTGTTCAAGAAAGGATCAAGGTAGTTTCGGGACCTGCTCTCCCCGAGACATGGAAACAGATACGGAATCAGAGAGGAATGACAATGTCATCGAAGTATTCACCACGGGGACTGTTGATCTCCCTGACGGCGGTAGCGTTTGTTGCAGGTTGTGCGGGGCCTCAGTCATCTTCGCAGGAAGCCATTAACGAAGCCCTTAGCCTGCAGACATCCACGAGTGTTGACGAATACGTGCTCGGCCCCACCGATGAAATCCAGATCTCGGTCTGGCGTAACCAGGATCTCAGCATCAGTGTTCCCGTGCGCCCGGACGGCAAGGTATCCATGCCTCTCATTGGCGATATACACGCCACCGGTAAAACGCCGGAAGAGCTCGCTAACGAAATCGAGCTGGGCCTGGCGAGCTATATCCGTGAACCCCAGGTCACCGTTGTGGTCAAGTCCATGGGGAGCCACGAATACAGCGATCGTGTACGGGTAACCGGAGCGGTCAATCAGTCCATCTCCGTGCCCCATCGGTCCGGAATGACGGTGCTGGATTTGGTGCTGAGCGCCGGCGGGGCGAATCCGTTCGCCAAGCTCAACGATTCCATGCTCTACCGCTCAGTGGGCGATAAAGTGGTGGCCATTCCAGTACGTCTGGACGATATCCTCAGCGAAGGCGATGTGTCCACCAATTACCGGATGCGGCCCGGGGATATCCTGACCGTGCCGGAAAGAAATTTCTAAGATCAGCTACAACCGCCTTTTGACGCAAACTGCGGAACCGGTTAACAGGTAAGATAGATGGCACTTCCATTAAGTCAGCTCCCTACAGAAATGATCAGAGAGGTCCGGTCACGCAAGTGGCTGGCCTTCCTGCTGTTTGCCATTGTCAGTTTCGCCGTGCTGGGGGCGGGGTTTGTCTGGCCATACAAGTATCACTCTCAGGTTGTGATATTTGTGGATGACCAGAACATTATTCGTCCTCTCATGGAAGGCAGTGCCGTCACCACCGAAATCAGCGAGCGTACGTCGGTGGCCAAGGAAATGCTCTGGTCCAGGGATGTAATGTCACAGATTGCCAAGGATAAGGATATCTTCGGCCAGGATGCGGAGCAGCTCGGTGACGAGGCTCTGGAACGCAGAATCGGCATGCTTCGTACCAACATGAATGTACGTCCCCGTGGAGATCGCTACTTCAGTATTGGTTACACCTCCGAGTCTCCCATGAAGGCTTTTCGCATCGCGCAACGGCTGGGGCAACTTTTTATATCCGAGAATTCGGCGAGCAAGCGCAAGGAAAGCCGCAACGCCTATGAATTCATCGACAAGCAGGTTAAAAGCTACGAAGCCATCCTTACCGAAGTCGAGCAAAAGCTTAAGAAGTTCCTCTCAGAGAATGTCGATGGAACAGAAGCTGAAGCGAATTCGAGAATGGCGAATCTGCGGAGGCAGTTGGAACTTGCCGAGCTGGAGCGTACTGAACTGATTGCGCGCGCAAACTCTCTGGAGTCCGAGCTAAAGAACATTGAACCCATGCTTAGCCAGGGCCGGACGGCCGATGCCTATACCCGCAGAATTCGCGAAAAGGAAGCCCAGCTTGATGAGATGCGGCTGCGCTACCACGACACCTACCCGGACATCATTATATTGAAGGAGCAGATTGCAGAGTTAAGAAACCAGCGAGACAGGGCTGCGCAGAGCGGTGAATTGGACCGGGTCGCCAGTGAAGGCGACCAGTTGGTCAACCCTCTGTACCAGGACATCAGTGCCGAGCTCGCCACAACCCGCGCCAACATCCGTACCCAGGAATCACGCATCAACTCCTTTGAGGGCCTGATCGCGGAGCAGGAAAAACGCATGGAGCGCATTCAGGAGAACAAGGCGCAGTATTCCGAGCTTACCCGGGATATGGAAGTGAACGAGCAAATCTACAACGACCTACTCAAACGCCGTGAAAGAGCCAGGGTATCCATGCACCTGGACATTGAAGGCCAGGGCCTGAATTTCCGCATCAATGAAACCGCTCAGTATCCGCTGGGCCCAGTGGGTCCGAAGTTCCAGCTGTTTGCGTCAGTTGGCCTGATTCTCGGAGCATTGGCTCCGTTTGGCCTGGCGGCTGGAGTGCTACAGATTGATCCCCGTATAAGGGCTCGTAAGCAGCTTGAAGACGGTATTGGTCTGCCGGTGTTGGCAGAAATCCCTCACGTACGAACACCTTACGAGAAACGTAAAGACCGCTGGTTAACCGTTGCAGTCTCTGTATGCGCCGTACTGGTGGTAGCTGCCTATGGTGGTGTTGCTGGTGCTGCTCTGATGGGAGTTATCTGATGACAGAGCAAAAACAGGACAGGGATAAGGAAGAGATGGAAGCGAGCACCCGTTCCCGCGAGAAAAGAACGCAGGCTTCAGATATCAACGGGCATGAACGGACGGGGGACCTGCAAACAAGGGGTAGCACCCCGGATAGCAGCCACAGCAGCGAGTTTTCGCATTGGGAAGACTCCCGTATGTTGGTGCCAAGCTCCCTGGAGCTGGGCCCGGGTGCTGTCGACAAGTATGTTATCAGCAAGCAGATCGTCAAGATGCAGGAGCCACGTCGGCTCACCCGTGACGACATGGACGAGCGTCGCATCATCTATCCGGAGTCCCAGAACCGGGAGCTGGTCAACCGCTTCCGTCACCTGCGAACCAAACTACTGGAATTGTCAGGCGGCAACAACTTCACCATGGTTGTCAGCGGAGCTTGCGAAGGGGCGGGAACGTCGTTTATGGCCCTCAACCTCGCGGCCGCGTTTGCCTTTGATCAATCCAAAACCGCACTGATCATCGACTGCAACCTGCGCCACCCCACGCTGCATTCACAACTGGACCTGGCTGCGGAAACCGGCCTGACGGATTTCCTGGAAGACTCGGACTACGACATCGGGCGGATTATCTATCCCACAGGCGTTCCGCGCCTGAGGCTGATCCCCGCTGGTAGCCAGCGGGAGACGCCGGCGGAATTCTTTACCTCATTCCGCATGAAGCAATTCCTGCAGGCAATTCGCCGCCGTTACCCGGACCGCTTCATTGTTCTGGACACTGCGCCCATCAGCGACTCACCGGATGCCCGTATTCTAGGTGACCTGTGTGACTACTCGATGCTGGTGGTGCCCCACGGCAAAATTACGGCTACTGCCGCAGAGAACGCTGCCCAGGCGTTTAACCCGGAAAAGTTTGTAGGAGCCGTAATCAATGGATGATGTGCACGGATCAGGGAAGATCCGGTGGGTTACCTCCATCGGCGCTGGCCTTTTGATAGCAGGATCCGGGTCGGCAATGGCGGCTACAAACAGCCTGTCTGGTGGTATTGATAACCGCTATTCCGACAACGCCCGCCGCGCTGAATCCAACGAGCAGAGCGATCTGGAAACCCGGGTAAACCTGAACATCCAGCACCTGAGCGACCCGGGGCAGTGCACATCCGCCGTGGACATGGGGCTGGGTTATGGCTACTGGCACGACGACACCTATGACTCCGAGGTTTACACCAACGGCACCCTGCAAGGGCAGTGCGAGCTGGCCAGAGGGCTGGTGTGGCAGGCTTCCAACACCGTTAGCCATGTTACACAGGACAACCGCAGAGCCGACACACAGGACAACCAGACCCGCAAGAACGTGTTCCGCACCGGCCCGGTGTACACCCTGCAATTAACTCAGGTGGATCAGCTGCAGTTTTCTGCTGCCTACGAACAAACCGAGTTCGAAGAGCGGGAAGAACCGGACAGCGACCGCGTTACCGGCACTGCTGCGTACAACCATAGCTTCAGTGACACACTCCAGGGCGGCCTGTCTGCCAGTGCTCAACGCACAGAGTTGGATACTGGCGCTGAACTGGACCGTGAATCAGCCGTTGTGACCTTTAGCAAAGTCTGGGCAACCACCCAGGTAAGCGGCTCCCTTGGCAAAAACCGCCTGGAGACCCGGCTGGGCAGCCAGACGGTCTCCAGCGATGGCATCACGGGCACCTTTAACCTAAGCCGGGAAATCAACCCCAGCAGCGAATTTACCCTGAATGCCAATCGCCAGTTAACAGACAGGACCTCCACTCTGGGCCTTCGCTTCGATGACTTCAACTTCAACCTGACCGAATCCGACGCAGTGGAAGTCACGGTTGTAAGAGCGGGCTATAACGCCCGGTTCAGCGACGGCTCTGCTTTCAGGGCAGAAATCTCTACCAGTCGCAGTGATTATGTCCAGACAGGCAACCGCGAGGAAAGAAGCGGGATTGACCTGCGGTATTCACGACCGGTAACAACATTGCTTTCATGGTTTGCCGATGCCGCCTATGAGCACCAGCGCTTTGAAGACGAAGGCGCGGAAGACCAAGTGGCCCTGTTGTCTGTCGGCCTTGATTACCAGCTTAGCACCAGAATGGATATCCGCTCTGCCGTCGGGCACCAGCAAAAGACCAGCGACATTGCAGCCAGGGAATATGAAGAGAACTGGGTTGCGGTTTCCCTTAACTATCAATTTTTCTGAGTAGGGGGACGTACCAATGAACAATGATATCACCCGGATAGCAAACGCACTCACCATTGATGTGGAAGACTACTTCCAGGTAGCTGCCCTCGCTGAAGCAGTGCGCCGTGAAGACTGGCATTCCATGGAATATCGGGTTGAAGCCAACACACACCGTTTGCTGGAACTGCTTGACCGACACAGCACAAAGGCGACCTTCTTTACCCTGGGCTGGGTGGCGGAAAAATCACCCCAATTGGTTCGCGATATCCAGAAAGCCGGCCACGAGGTGGCGAGCCATGGCTACAGCCACCAGTTGATCTATAATCAGACACCCGACGTCTTCCGTGAAGAGACCCGGCGCTCAAAACAGATCCTGGAAGACATTACTGGCGAGCCCATTACCGGGTATCGAGCCGCAAGCTATTCCATCACCAACCAGTCGCGCTGGGCCCTCGACATACTGGCCGAGGAAGGATTTACCTGGGACTCATCCATATTTCCCGTGCACCACGACCGTTATGGCATGCCGGGCACACCACGCTGGCCGCATCGGTTGACAACCGACAACGGCCATGAACTGGCTGAGTTCCCCCTGAGCACCCTGAAGTTCCCCGGTTACACCCTGCCCATCGCCGGCGGTGGCTATTTCCGGCTGTTCCCCTACTGGTTCAGCCGCTGGGGCCTGGGCAGCATAAACCGCCAGGGTCATCCGTTCGTGTTCTACCTGCACCCCTGGGAAGTGGACCCGGGCCAGCCGCGGTTGGACGTGAAATGGTTCTCCCGCTTCCGGCACTACAACAACCTGGACGTGTGTGAGCACAGGCTGGATCAATTGCTGGGGCACTTCCAGTTTACTGCCATGGGCGACGTGCTAAGAAACCAGCAATTGCTGGACAAGGAAGCTCCAATAGCCGCCGGCCACGAGAAAATGGAATTCACATCACCATGCTAGTTGCACTGTTCTGGCTGTCCCTGTTACTGCTTTTCTATATCTATTTTGGCTATCCGCTGATGACAAGGGTAGTGGCGTCCCTTTGGCCAAGGCCGGTAAACACAGATGCCGAATACGAGCCCAAGGTTTCCATACTGATTGCCGCCTACAATGAAGCAAAGGACATCGAAGCCACCCTGCGAAATAAACTGTCCCTGAATTACCCGTCAGACAAGTTGGAAATCCTGGTGATCTCGGACGAATCCGACGATGGCACCGATGACATCATAGAGCGCGTCGCAAGCGACTCGCGCTTCCCGATCCGTCTGTTCCGCCAGGTTCCAAGGCAGGGCAAGACTGCTGGCCTGAATACCCTGGTACCGGAAACCACTGGCGATATCCTCCTGTTTTCAGACGCCAACTCCCAGTGGGACGCCCAGGCCGTTGGCAAGTTGTGCAGCAACTTCGCCGACCCGGGCGTGGGCTATGTTACCGGTAAAATGGTCTACGTGAACGACGATGGTTCCCTGGTGGGCGACGGCTGCAGCGCTTACATGAAATACGAGAACTGGCTGCGCGAACAGGAAACCTGGTTGGGTTCCGTTGTTGGCGTGGACGGCGGTATAGACGCCATGCGCAAGACACTTTACCAGCCCCTCAACGCCGACCAGTTGCCGGACTTCGTGCAACCGCTGAAAGTGGTAGAGCAGGGCTACCGGGTAGTCTATGAACCCCTGGCCTTGCTGAAAGAAGAAACCCTGAACGACAGCGACAGCGAATTCAGTATGCGGGTGCGTGTCAGCCTTCGTGCACTGTGGGCACTGAAAGACATGCGCCATTTGATGAACCCGTCGCGGGACCCGGTGTTTGCCTGGCAGCTCATTTCCCACAAGCTGCTGCGTTATACCGCTTTCGTACCCTTGGCCACACTGGCACTGAGCACATTGCTGCTCGCCCCGGCCCGTGGCATCTACACCCTGGCATTCATCGGCCTGGTCATCTTCCTGGCACTGGCCTGGACTGGCCATAAGCGGGAAGAGGAGGGGCAACCGTTGTCAGTAATTTACTCGATACCCTACTACTTCATGCTGCTGAACATTGCCTCCTACAAGGCGACAGCAGCGTTCCTGAAGGGTGAAAAGAAGGTTATCTGGAATCCAAGGAAGGGGTAGGCCGTGAACTTGCCAACACTGGACAGTGTTCTCGCATCGCGAAAGCTTCCGGCCCTTGATGGCTTCCGGATGATTGCTGTTATGGCCGTTGTGTTGGCCCATTCCGGTGTCGGATCGTTATTTTCAGCCCGCCACGGGGTGGCAGGGTTTTTTGTACTCAGCGGCTTTCTGATTACCTGGTTGTTGCTCAAGGAATACGAGAAAGCAGGCCGCATATCTCTCCGGGATTTTTACATGCGGAGATCACTCAGGATTTTCCCGGCCTACTACGCGTTTCTGTTTGCATCCATCGGCTGGGACCTGTTTCGTGGCAATGACGATATCAAAGATGTCATATTGCCTGGCCTCTTCTATTTCATGAACTACCATAATGCGCTGGAAGGGCATTCCAGTTCGTCCCTGGCTCACCTATGGTCACTGGCAATCGAGGAGCAGTTCTACCTTTTGTGGCCAATGGCGTTTATGTTTCTGATACAACGGGGCAGAAACTTCGTCATCAGTTTTCTGATTGTTATAAGTGTGCTGGTTATGGCCTGGAGAACCTACAGTTTCTCCGTATTAGATTTTGGAACGTCCTATGCGTATAACGCCTTTGACACCCGGTTTGATAATCTCGCTATTGGTTGCGCAATGGCCTTTCTGCTTGAGAAAAAGCGCTGTCTTGAACTGGCAGACCTCGTGAGCAGTCGGTTCTGGATGCCCTTGATCACCATAGGGCTGCTCACGTTATCCCGTCAGGTGCCCGGTAGTGACTATGCGTATGGCCCCGCTTTTACTCTGGATGCGTTGTTGCTGGCAGTATTGCTGCTTCAACTGATGCGATTAAGCCAGGGACGATTCTGGGCCTGGCTCAATCACCCTGTGGCTGTCTATCTAGGGCTTATCAGCTATCCCGTTTACCTATGGCATATGTGGGGTATACAGGCTGGTAACAAGCTCAACTTTTTGCCTGAATCGCTGCAACTGTTTGCAGGTATATTGATCAGTTGTGCTTTGGCTGCACTCTCTTATCATCTTCTGGAAAAACGCTTTCTGTCTCTTAAACACAATTATGAGAAAGCCAGGGACGGATCCAATCAGGGAAATACTGCAGTGAACTCCGACCCTGGGATTCATGGAGATTTGGCGAGAGAGAGGTCGAGTTGAAGGTCCTCCATCTGATCGACAGCGGAGGCTTGTACGGCGCTGAGAAGGTGCTTCTGAGCCTGGTAAAGGAGCAGTTGGGACAAGGGCTTGAGCCCATGATTTTAAGCGCTGGTGAGCACCAGGCGGGCGAAAAAGCTCTAGAGACTGAGGCAAAAAAATTAGGGTTGCCTGTTACTGAATGGAGAATGAAGCCCGGTCTCAATCTGAAAGCGGCCTGGATGATCCGGAACTGGGCACTGGCAAATAATTACCAACTACTCCATTCTCATGGTTTCAAGTTCAATGTTTTGCTGGGTATGCTTCCTGAAAAAGTCAGAGGTGTCCCGATAATCGCCACTCTACATGGGTACGTCCATGCCCAACGCCTTTCAAAAATGTGGCTCTACGAATCTCTTGACCGCTTCGCGATCCGCCGGATGAGGGGTGTAGTACTTGTAGGCGAGGCGATGAAGAAGGAGTTGCCAGGAAAGATCTCAAGCGGCCAAGCCGTTGCTATTCCAAATGGTCTGGATATTTCAGAACTTCAGAAATCATCCCTGGATTCACTGGATGAGCCGTTCAAATCGTTTTTCGATAACCATGAACCTGTGATACTCGGGGTTGGAAGGCTTTCCAGAGAGAAAGGATTCGACAGGTTGGTCTCTGCCTTTTCAGAATTCAGAAAAGAATACCCCAAATCAGGAATGATTATTGTTGGTGAGGGCAAACTCCGCAATCAGTTGGAGGCGTTGATTGCAGAGCTGGGTATTCAGGACGATGTGCTCATGCCCGGATACTGCAGCTCCGTACCTGCGCTTTTCAGGCGCTCACAGGAGCTGGTTATGCCTTCCTTGACGGAGGGGTTGCCAATAACTCTTCTCGAGGCGATAGCTTTAAAGGTTCCAGTAATTGCCTCCGCTGTCGGCGAAATACCGAAAGTTCTGGGCTACGGAAAGGGCGGTGAGCTGCTTAGCGACATAGAGCCGGCCACTATTGCCAGAGCTATTGAGCAGTCAGTCAATGACAAAGAACGGTCCCGCCGTCGAGTGGACTGGGCGTATGGAGCAGTGGTTAGAGATTACTCTTCTGCGGCAATGGCGGCGAGTTACCTCGAATTCTACGAAAGGGTTCTTGGTGCACCATGATAATCCGTTCTGCCCGGTTTCTGCTGACCCGACTATTGTTCCTGGCAATGGGGTTGCCAATCAGTCGGTATCGGAAGGAAGTAGAGCAACTATGGAGCCTGAGTAAAGAAGTCAGGGCTGAGAGCCTGGGTCAATTGTTGGCTCGCAATCGCCCATTGAATTCGGCTGGTTCAGCAGTAGGTGGACTGGAAGATTTGAGGTCATCCCTATCATTGTCCAAGAAACAATTTCGCAATCAATCCACCCAGGGGCGGGAAAAGCATGGCAAGTCCGGGTTTGGCCGTCATACAGCAGGTACAACCGGGGAGCCCACCCAGATTACGCTTGACCGGAAAGAGCTGGCCCGAATGCTGGCAGTTCGTGATTACTGCTTCCGGCACCATGGCTTAAAGCTTGGTCAGCGAGAGGCAAGGTTGTGGGGCAGGCCAGAAGTCGGCATTAAATCCCGGCTCAAGAACTTTGTAATGAACAGGCGGGTTTTTCATCCGGTAGGTCCTGAAGCGAAGGATGAAGTGGCAAACCTGCTAAGCTGGAAGCCGGATTATCTGTACGGTTATGCGTCTTTGTTGCTCGAAGCGGCGCAGATTCTTGATGGTATGGAGATGGAATTCGATCCACCGAAATGTGTGGTGTGTACGGCAGAGTCTATTCTCCCGGCTCAAAAGGCTTATATATCGAGGGCGTTTAAGGCACCGGTAGCTGAAGAATATGGTTCGACAGAGTTTGATGTGATTGCTTTCGAGTGCACCGAAGGTCACCGTCATCTTGTCAATCCCTGGGCGCTCGTTGAGAATACTAAAGACAAAGGATGCATAGTGACCGATGTATCCAGAACATCTCAGAGTTTGGTCCGTTATGAGCTGGGGGATTACGTCCATTTAGAATCTTCAAATTGCACCCTGTTAGGAAGCACCGAAGTTATTCATCAGTTGGAAGGGCGCTCTATAAATCGGTTTGCTTATTTGTCGAAAGATGAGAAATTCCACGCTCTGGAGTTTGCTCGGGCGGTGGATAGATACCAATCATTATCGGGTGAGGTATTTGAGTTCACCGTCTACCAGTACCAATATGGTCGTTTTGAATTGGATACTTCTCTCCCCCCAGGAAAGGGTAGCCTAGACGTATCCAGATTTGTTTCAGAGTACCTGTGTGATGTTGTTGGGGAACCTGTAAACGTCGTACCTGCTGGCGAAAAGACTGCCTCAGAGTCATTCACAAAGAAAGGCTATTTTATTCAAGCAATGGGACCGGATCATGAAGGCTGAGACGACACTTACAATCGCAGCAGTGGGCGATATCTCTTTAGGGGATCATCCCGTGTGTGTTGGCCATGGAATGAGAAAAACCATAGGCGCTCATGGTGTCGATCTGTTCTCTGATGTTAGAGAGTATTGGTCTAGAGCTGATATTGTTACTGGCAATCTTGAAACAGTGGCTTCTAATGTTGGTTTAAAGCCAGGAAAATTGGCTTCTTTTGAGATGCGCGGCGAGCCCAGTGCATTGACTACTCTAAAAGAAGCAGGGTTTAATCTTCTCACCGTCGCCAATAACCATGCCTTACAGCATGGGAAAGGCGCCTTTGATGACACAGTCACCACGCTAAGAAAAGTGGGCATCGAACCGATTGGCCTTGACGACGAGCATTCCAAAAAAACCATTCCCTATGTATTTGAGAAGTCTGGAAAGCGTAATGTATTTCTCGGTTACTCCGTGAGGCCGGAGGAGTGGAGCAAAAACGATATCCCTTACAGCCATAGAGAGTCAGTTGATTCAATAATCTCAGAGGTTAAGGAGTTCAGGGAGGAAGTGGATGGAGCCGTCTTAGTTTCTATGCACTGGGGATTGGAATACCTTGATTATCCAGGGCCCGAACAAATAGAACTAGGTAGAAAGCTGGTGGATGCCGGAGCAGACGTAATAATCGGACATCATCCGCACGTTTTGCAACCTTTTGAATACTATGAAAATGGTTTAATCATCTATAGCCTCGGCAACTTTCTGTTTGACCTTTGGCATCCGGAAACGAAGCCTACTGTTGTTGCGCTGATCACCATTGCACATGGTTGTCCACCAAAGGTTCATTTCAAACCGATCTATATAGACTCTAACTTTATTCCAAGAAAGGCTAACCAAGATCAGAGTTCCGCTGTAAAAAAGCTGCTCGTCTTTGATGATCACTGCGTTGATTCAATTATAAAAATGCCCCCAGAAGAGTATCGGGCCAGATATAAGGCTAATCTGGCTACTGTCAGACCGCGAAAATATAGGTATTTTCTGAAAAACATCTACCGATATCCCCTTGGAATTATCATTCAATCGTTCATCAGGACGTGCTACAGGAGATTAACCGGAACCTGATTTTTAGCTTGTGATCCACTGAGAAATTAAAATAGGTATTGTTAAGGGGGGGATGGATGAATAGAACAGTTGATGTCTTGTGGACAGGAGGTTGGGATTCAACCTTCAGGGTGATCCAGTTACTTTTCCACGGTGACGACGTCAAACCTCATTATATTTGTGACCCCGGCCGAGCTTCTACGCCCCTGGAGATATCGGCGATCCATCGTATAAGTGACCTGTTGAAAAGAAAACCGGAACTAGAAGGTAAGTTACTACCGGTAACTATTGTTGAATTTTCGGATTTTGAAAAATATAGCGACATCGAAGAAGCTTATATCGAACTTATGAAAGAGCATTATATTGGAGAGCAATATAAATGGATTTCGGATTATTGTAGATTCAACAGCATCGAATCCATTGATATATCAGTCCAGAATAATCCTTTCATACGGAAAAATTATTCAAGGAACGATTACCCGTTTTCGATCATTTTCAAAGGCCTGAAATTTCCACTTATTACCTTATCGAAAAATGATATGAAAAAATGGTGTGCTGATCATGGATTTTTGGATGTTATAGAAGAAAGCTGGTTTTGTCATTCTCCTACACGAAGTGGCAAGCCTTGTGGGGTTTGTAGTCCATGTATCGTGGTTTCGGAAGAAGGTATGGGGTATCGACTGCCAACCAGTGCCAAAATCCGCTATCACTTAAGGATCATACCAAGGTTTAAAAATTTCCTGAAAAACTACCCAAAACTTTATGCCTATTTATATAGCCTGAAGTCAAAGTAATCAATTACATATTGTTTGGGCATGATATATCATGGAGCATTTATCGCTGCTGTCAGTGCTTTTGCATCATTGTCCCAGTTGTATTTCAATTTGATAGCAGCTTGCCCATTTTTTCCAAGAATGGTTCTTCTTTGTGGATCACGTAATAATGCCATTTTTTTTGCGATGTCTATCGGATCCAGATCTTTGCATACTAGTCCGCTATCGGTTTCTCGCAATATACGTGCAATGGGTATGACTTCCGTAGCCAGTACGGGTAAACCAGCCAGCATATAATCGAATATTTTATTGGGGATGGTGTGGTTCCAATGTCCGCAAACGCGATAGGTAAGGGCGCCAACGTTAGCCAGGGACATGAGTTCGTCTACTTCTTCTTGGTCCAGCCAGCCATGAATTTTAACGCTTTCGCTTATTCCAAGCTCATTGGTCAGGGCAATCAGATGTTCCTTTTGGGCACCCTTGCCTACAATGTCAATGCGAATAGCATCGGATGATGCCTGGGTTTTTATATACTGAGCCGCACCTTCGATTAGTAGGTCTAGCCCCCTGAGTTTTGACAGGAAGCCTACATAAACAATTCTTAGTTGATTTCCGCTATGCTCATGCATTGCGCCCCTGAATTTATCTATTGGTGGGGTATTGCTGACAATTGATATTTTTTCTTCATCTACGCCCATTGATATCAGCCGGTCTTTTGATTCCTGAATCATAACCAATATGTGGTCTGCTTTGGCTACCACGTTACGTTCATATTGTTTGGCGAACCAGGGGCTTTTCAGTATTTTGGTTGTCAGTGATCTGTTGGAAAATTTCGCTGCAGATTCATACATTTCCGGATAGCATTCTGCCATATCGAAAACCATTTTCGATTTTCGAAATTTAGCAACTATTATACCGGCTTTTACAAGAGGGAGATCCCGGACAATTATTACGCCTCGGTTTCCTTTTATACCCCTGGATGACTTGAATAATAGCCATAACCAAAAGGGGTTGAACCAAAAGGGTAGGTTGACGGCAACCTGAATAAATTTTGGAACTCTTCGAGTTATTGGCAGACGACGAATGGCAATTTGATCGCTTTCGTCTATCGTGGGTAACTGATCTCTATTACGTGCAATAATGGTGACGTTGTGACCATCGCTCTTGAGTGTCAGCGCGAGCTTCTCTACCCGTACATCCCAAGGATAGTCTTCTTTGTAGACAATCAGTACTTCCATTTTAGTTAGAACCATCCATTTGGAAAGCTGTAAATTAATGAGTCATTGTTTGTGCAGGTTCGATTGTTCCTCATTGTTAGTTCTTTGGTCGGAATATGCAATATTTGACACTGGAATAACTGTTTTTTTAAGCTCATGCAGCAGCAAGCTCATCGCTCGATCAATCCCCGCTTCGAGCGCTTTTTCGTCAGATGCAGCAAAAGCCTGAAGTACAGATGTCGTCGTGGCTTTCTTATCGTCTGCACGACGCACGCCGATCCTGAGCCTCTTGAAGTCATGGGAGCCAAGCGCCGCAATGATAGACTTCAAACCTCTGTGACCGGCATCGCCGCCTCCTTGTTTGAACTTTGCCTGGCTCAGCGTAAGGTCCATTTCATCATGAACAACCAGGAAGTTGTTTATAACCGTCCCGTTGCGATTCAGGAACTGCAAGGTTGGAGGGCCACTGTTGTTCATTTTTACCGCAGGCTTAAACAAACACACTGTTTTCTCTGCGATATCCACATTGCACCCCAGTCCTTCCGGATAAGAGACCCACGATACGTTGGCCCTGGCCGCTATGTGATCGAGAAACCGATAACCGACATTGTGAGGTGTATTCTCATATTCCGAGCCTGGGTTACCCAACCCCACGATGACTGTCTGCTCTGAATTGCTTCCTGTTAGTGGGATGGAAGCTAATCCAGGGATATTACCAGCCTCTGCAAAGCGTACAGCGGCGGAAGGCGTCGGCTTGTACAATCTTGGACAATCGCTGCAAAAGTCCTGGATTCCGCACCGACTCGCCCAGCAACTGACTGGGCTTTGCGTGTGGTACATTAGCCTTACTAGGTGATCTGCTTTGTTTGAGCCCTTAAGAAGTACCAGGTCGCCGGGCTCAAGAAGACTGTTCAGGAACGCGGCCGCATCGCGGATCTCGCTAAATGCATGAAGGTTTTCGACACCCGTATCACGCTTAGCTTTTGATGCCCTCGGTGCGTGAGGACCTACGAAAATAACGATGTCGCCCACCTCAAGCGCTTGCCTGGCTACTTTGGGGTAAAGTTTGGATGCGGATACGGAATAATCAGAAAGGGTACCAATAACAAGAATTTTTCTTTGCGCTTCTGCTTCGGCCATGAATTCGAGAGGTGCCGAGAACGACCAATGAGGTGCTTTCCAGTCATCTCGTAAGAACGTAACGCCATCCTCATTGGATACGATTTCCATCCTTCCTTCTGGTGGTCTGACTTCAGCGACAGCAGATATTGCCTTCTGTAGTTGTATACCCGCGGCCAACCCAACCCCCAAAGCCGAAAGTACTGACAAGGCAAGATGTTTTCCGTGGAAACCTGTTCTCACCTCGTATATGTCGTTTTGATACTCCACCTCAAGAGTAAGCGGCTCTGGCCATTTGGAACGCGCCGAAATGAGCTTTAAGGTCGCGCCTTCTGATTTTCCCACCCAAATTACTTGCTGGTTGCAGCTTTCACCAATGGAACTGACGAGCGGGTCGTCAATATTCAGAACTGCCACTCCGTCTGCGGGCAGAGCTGAAATCAGCTTGCCCTTTTCCGTTGCGATAGCCTCCAGGCTCTTGTGGGCCTTGAAGTGGTCCCTTGCAATCAGGGTGAGCACAGCTATCTTTGGGGTAAATAATCTGAGCGGCCTGTCCAGGTCGCCTGGATTGCCGCCCGAAACTTCAAGAACGCAAAACCTATTGTGAGGTCGGACTCTAAGCATGACCTTGGCAATGCCGCTAGGATAATTCATGGAGCCCGGAGTGCTGACGCAGTCACCAGCAGTGCCGAGAATGCGTGCGGATAGATCTTTGACGGTGGTTTTTCCTGCGCTTCCTGTGATGCCGACGAAGCAGACATTTTTAAGTTTTTTGCTGTAAACCAATGCCAACCAAAATTGGACTAGGTGGGCTCCGGAGCGTAGACGGGTGTAGAGGTAGTCTCTTGTTGCCTTGCGAATGCGATGGACCATTGACCTTTCACTCCTTTGAGAATCGTACGGATACCAGTGATCTAGTACATCTCGCCTCTCTAGCCTACTATTGTCCTAGTCTCACTGGAGAATGCTCCGCATCCAGAACAGATCGCTACTATAGTAAGTTAAGGTAAAAATTTACAATTATTTGCAATCCGGAGATCAGCGTCTGTGTTTGCTAGGGTGTTTTCCGTAGACTGAGAGATCGTAAAAGACTTTCCGGGGACTGTAGCAATGAAATATTTCATGTATCAAATCAAAGCTTCATACTACCTATTGTGCCTGTCTTTGCTGGTCGCGTTTTCTGGCCATGCGCTTGCAGAACCTACGATCTCCGAAATCTTCTTGTCTGACAGGGAAAGAATTGAACAGGGAGCAAGAGTAAAAATTTCTGGCGATAGCTTTGGGACAAAGAAAAATGCCCCCCCAATTTTGATCGATTATGTAGACAAAGCCTTTGAGTATGGGGTGGTGAATGAAGCACATGCAAAGCTGGACGACATGTCAAGAATTCCGGCGGGTATCGATGACGATGCGGGTGCAGTTTGGGCAACGAACACAAGCACGTTTTTATACAGTGAGCAAAGCCAAAACCGTCATGGATACAGCACAGCATCCTATTTCCTCCAAGGAGAAAATGCATGGGTAGGTAGGCCCGTTGCCTATGGTGGGCCGAGTGGATGGGATACGCCGGTAGATAACCCTCAGTTGTATGTAAGTTGGTGGTACAAGAATGAATTCCATTCTACCTACTACTGGAGATTCTCACCAGACAGTCAGAAAGGAACATTTGAAGTCGGAGAAGAGTTATTTATTGAAGGTCAAGAGGAGAGGAATTCCAGAGGGGTTTACGCAGGTGTTGATGCAGACGGCTTGC
The DNA here is from genome assembly GCF_029207565.1 of Marinobacter iranensis. Classification (GTDB taxonomy): domain Bacteria; phylum Pseudomonadota; class Gammaproteobacteria; order Pseudomonadales; family Oleiphilaceae; genus Marinobacter; species Marinobacter iranensis. The sequence goes on from NZ_JANCMW010000013.1 coordinate 165,377, forward strand.
ATAATGCGGTTCTTTACTACCACAGGAATGCCAATGAGCTAAGGGGTAGGTCTATAAAGGGAATTAGTTCCGGAGCAGTAACTGTTTTCCCTGACCAGTCCAGAGGAGGGTCGGGCTATGGCTATGAAATACCCGGATCAAAGTTGGCCAGAATTTGGGACGATCCGTCAGGATCTGACGGTATCCGTTCCTCGGTAGCGTTGCATAATGCCTATGCTGAAGGTGCAAGAATGTACTATTCACTTGATTTAGAGCCTGATAAGTGGGTTCATATTGAATATGAAATTGATACTGAAAAAGGAATGCTAAGGCTTTATGAAAACGGGAATAAATTAGGTGAAGAATATTTCCCTGAGGGGCGTAATTATCAAGGTAAATATAGCCCGACATTGGCACTGTTAGGTACTAATGCTAAACAACTGAAACTGCAGAAGTCCTGGATATCGGAAATATATGTTGATAGCTCGCTTCAGCGAGTGGCGATCGGCAATGCGCCTAAGTATTCTGAGGTCTCACATCACGAATTACAGCGCCCCCTAGCGTGGAATAACTCTGAAATAGAGTTTGCCGTGAATTTGGGTTCTTTTGGTTTTGATGAAGAGTTGTACGTTTATGTTTTCGACAAAGATGGTGTTCCGAATAGTACAGGTTTTCCTCTATGCACAGGTGACTCGTGCCCTGTTCCCCCATCTAGAATTGAATTGCTGATCAATTAAATCGTAAGATAGAAAGCTAAATTATGTTTTAGGGAGAATAAGTTGAGTAACCGCATTGCAAGGAAGCTTCGAAGGGAACTTTTAAACTGTGCGCGCGAGGCGAATTTGTCCGGATGGCGAAGCCGATTTAAATATTTATTGACTAGTGCTAGCGCTGGTAATTCTGACATTAAATTACGCCGTATATCTGAAACTCTCGCGCATTTCCCAGAGACCCGTAAATCCAGGGATCTGATCGATCAGGCATTTGAGCTTGCTAGGAACAGGGTTACGGTGTTGCCTCGAGACTTAGGTTCTGTCGACCTGGAATACTGTTTCATAATTAAGCCCTATGTCTCAGAAAGCGAAAAAGGGATATTTTTGATCTCATTCGAGAATCAATTGAATAAGGTTTTAGAGTCAGGACTTCTGAAAACAATAAAGGATAGGTATCATGTAATATTTATCCCATCATGGACGGGCTTGTTTTCTCCAGCGCTTTTTAGGTTAGTTGCATACTGCTGCGATGATCCTGTCTTTGTACTTCCTGTCCACGAGCATGAGCGCGAGCGTGTGAGTAATTTGGGGAGTCACTGCATTTCGTTGCCATTCAATGCGGCAAGCTGGGTCAACCAGGAGTTTTATAACAGTACTGAAACAGAAAGAGATATTGATTGCCTTATTGTTGCGAATTTTGCTAGCTTCAAGCGTCATTGGCTATTGTTCAAGGCATTGAAAGGCCTACCTAAATCGGTCACAGCTGTGTGTGTGGGTGTGCCGCTTGGGCGACGAACCGCCGAAAGCATTCGTCTGGAGGCTGCGGAATATGGTGTTTCAGGTAGGGTCAAAGTAGTTGAAAATCCGCGCCAGGAAGACCTTAGGCTCTATTTCCAGCGGGCAAAGGTGTTCTGCGCCATGTCTTATCGAGAAGGTTCTTTCATAGCGGTTGCCGAGGCGCTTATGTCTGGCACCCCGGTAGTGATGTTCAAGAACGCCCACATAGGTACAAAGAGTCTTATAACTTCAGATGTAGGAGCATTGGTTGGTTCTGTTTCCGAGTTACGAAAACGAGTCATGGAATTCATGGAGTTCAAGGAGCACTCGAAAGTCCAGGAGATAGCCCGCGAGTCCATCAGTGCCCAGGCAAACTGTCAAAAATTGAACCAGATGCTAGCTGCTTGGTCGAAAAAAAATGGCCTGAAATGGAGCCAGGATATTGAGCCGTTTTATAGCATGAGGCTCAGTTTTTATTATTTTGATGCAAATGCCAGAGAAAGATTGAGGCCAGACTATAACTACCTGGCAGACCAAGGTATTAATATATCGATCCCATAACCAGCGACGCAGGTGCCTCTTCGAGAAACATGGAAACTCCTGAACTTATCTCTGTAATCATCCCTGCATTCAATCGAGCGCCTTACATTGAGGAGGCGCTGTCTTCCGTATTTAATCAGGAATACCCGAATACGGAGGTGCTTGTCGTTGATGATGGGTCGTCTGATGGCACCTACGATATTCTCAAAAAGCATCACGATCGGGGAGCCATAAAACTTCTTACTCACCCCGGCCGGGCAAATCGGGGCCAGTCGGCCTCCCTGAATTTGGGCCTTCGCGAGGCAAAGGGAGATTTTGTCGCAATCCTGGATAGTGATGATATGTTTGCTCAAGGTAAATTGCTGCATCAGGCCGGGTTTCTAAAGTCCAACCTTGACGTTGGAATGGTCTATGGGCAGGGGCATGCGGTCGATGCAAGTGGTGCCTTCCTTTTTGAGGTTCCTGCAAATGGCCACAGAGAAACCGGTGATCCGAACTTTTTGTTGCTGAATTGCTACATGGCACTTCCGGGCGGAGCGCTGATCCGGAAGTCAGTATTGGAAAAGGTTGGCTTTTTTGAAGAGGCTTTCCGTGCTGGGCAGGATCACGATATGGCATTAAGGATCATGGAGGCTACCAAAACAGTCTATCTACCTGAACTGGCTTTTTATTATAGAAAACATGGAGATTCCATTAGCGTTAAAGGTTTGGAGCGTCGCTGGAAAACCGGCATGGAAATTCTTGATCGAGCTCGCTTGCGATATCCCTACCGAAGTCGCACTATCCGCAAGCGCAGAGCTGTTCTCCACTTTCGTTTAGGTCAAACCTATTGGCGAGAAGGTGGCAAAGTAAAGGCGTTGTCCCATCTCATTGTCTCCGGCGCGTTGGATCCGGTTCGTGCCTTATCTGTTGTTTTTGGCCGTGAGCGGGTTTAGAGTCAAACTTTGGGCATGATGTTTTAGCAGGACGCAGAGTTGATGCCACAGCAGGATGTACCCCAGCCAATACTTTTTGTTATTGACCATTTCCGAAATCCTAGCGCAGGCACGGAGGGCCAGATGTTCAACCTGATTAAAGGGTTGGATAGGGCCAGATTTGAACCCGTCCTTTTGGTGTTCAGAGACTCCGAATATCTTCAGAAGCACGGCTGTCCCTGCACCTATCATGTGCTCGGGCAAACACGAGTTTTTTCTCTTAAAACCTGGGTAGCGCTATGGAAAATGGCTCGGAGGTTCCGTATGTCCGGGGTTCAGCTTGCCCACGTGTTTTTCAATGACGCATCCGTTCTTTGCCCACCTGTATTCCGATTGAATGGCATTAAGACAATTATCTCCAGGCGTGATATGGGCTACTGGTACACACCGGTCTACCGCGCAATGTTGGCCTTATCCGGGCGATTTGTTTCTGCTGCTATCACAAACAGTGAAGCGGTGAGGCAAGTGACGGCGAGGTCCGAGCCGCTCGCCCCGTCTCAGGTCCATGTGATTTATAATGGATATGACTTGGGGGCATCATCTGGCGATTTACCGGCCGATCTCGCAGAACTTCGGTTTAGACACCCCAATGCGGTGTTTGCCGGGCTCGTGGCTAATATTCGTCCAATTAAGCGGATGGAAGATGCCGTTATGGCTTTCGGTAAGCTTAATCAGAGAGGGCACGATTTGCATCTGGTATTGATCGGAGACGGAAACCAGGGAGACCTTCGCTTGCTGTCCTCGCAGCAGGGGGTAGCTGATAGGATTCATTTTCTGGGTCCTAGAGCGGATGTGAAAGCCTGCCTCAAGGCTCTGGATATTGGTCTTTTATGTTCAGAGTCCGAAGGATTTTCCAATGCCATAATCGAGTATATGCAGGCGGGCTTGCCAGTTGTTTGCAGTAATGTGGGAGGAAACCAGGAGGCGGTCGAGCATAACGAAACCGGGTATCTGTACCCTTGTGGTGATATCGGGAGCTTGACAAAGCATCTCGAGGCGCTGAGTAAGAGTAAAGAACTACGCAAGCGTATCGGAGACAATGCACTCAGGCGGGCCAGGGAACGTTTCAATATGGATACAATGGTAGCAAAGCATCAGGATATCTATGAAGGGCTCATCGGGCCCGGGAGTGCCAGGTAATGGGGTTATTGTCCAAGTCAATCCGTAAGCTCGGTCCTGTGGGCGGGTATGAGCTCGCGCGGCAGATATGTAGGAACCAGCCCCGAATTCTTATGTACCATCGTTTTTCGGCCTTACCCGTGAAAGGCTGGACAAGCCCAGGATTCTTTGAGCAGCAGGTCAGGCATATTCAGGAGCGCTATAACCCATATTCACTGGTTGGGCTGATGAAATATCACAGTGAACACGGCCGAATGCCTTCGCACGCTGTTGTGATTACCGTGGACGATGGCTACAGGGACTTTTATGAGCATGCCTTCCCGATTCTTCAACGCCATGGCGTGCCGGCAACCTTATTTGCAACAACCGGCTTTATAGAAAGACGGCTGTGGCTGTGGCCCGACAAAGTCACCTGGATGCTGGAGCAGCTCCCCCATATCGGCCAGGAGTTCACTCTTGGCTCGATTACCATTAAAGCCGGTGATATTAACGACGCCAGGCGTCGTGATATCTGGGAAAAATGGATTGACCATTGCCTTTCGTTGCCAGATAAAGACAAACATGAATTCATTTTATCCTTGGCATCCAAGCTTAGTCTTGAATTTCCATCTGAAATTCCGAAAGCGTTTGAACCATTAAGCTGGGATGAGCTGAAGGAAATGCAAGATGCAGGCATTGAGGTTGGCGGACATACAGTCACCCACCCATCCCTGGGGCGCGTTACCAAAAATGAGGCAAGGGATGAAATATTCGGGTGCCGCGATGTGTTGAATCAGAACCTTGGTCAGCAGGAACGCACGTTTTGTTATCCTAACGGTCAACCATCAGACTTTCAGGATTTCCTCCCGGACATGGTCCGGGAGGCTGGCTTTTTGGGTGCAGTTACCGCCTTCCCCGATGCGCTAGGAATCAACAATAGATATCTGATGCGCAGGCACGTTAGTGGTGATGATATGTTTCAGTTTTATAAGGCTGTATCTGGTGTTGAATTGTTGGGGCACCGGGCTCGGCGTGAGTATCGGCTTCAACCGGATGCCTCTGCCGCATGAAACAAGAAATGATCGTCTCACGTCAGCACGCAAAACCCAGCGTTCTTGCAAAGCTGGACACTCACATCGTCAGCCAGTTCACCTTCATTCTATATCTGTATTTTATTCTGGATTTCTTTCTTCGGTTCTCTTCCCGAATTCCTGGTTACGGCGCCATCAGACCTACGTTGCTTGCGGTCGCTTCAATTAGTCTTTTGTTGTTTTTACAGCGCGACAAGCTGAAAGGCCGCTTTGACGACCCCATATTCAAAGCGATTTTCGTATTGTTTGGTTACATCATTATCAGTCTGCCACTGGTGGAATGGCCCGGAAGTGTGGTTCGGGTCAATATCGACATCTTTATCAAAGCTGTCGTTTTCCTTTTCTTCACGGCATTGATTATCGACACGGAAAAACGCCTTAAATGGTTCATCGCCGTGTTTGTCTTCTGCCAGGTGTTCCGCGTTTTGGAACCGCTCTACCTCAACATCACGCAAGGATACTGGGGTAGCTCTACTCACCTGAGCGGCGGCGATTTTGCAGACCGGCTGGCAGGAGCCCCGTCTGACGTGATCAACCCTAATGAATTGGGATTCGTGATCGCTACAGCCATCCCTTTCCTGCATTATCTATTATGGCCCCTGGGTTGGAAATCAAAACTGCTCTACATGGGTTTGATGCCAGCCATGTTATATGCGTTGATTCTGACCATGTCCAGAGGTGGGTTTATTGCTTTGTTGGTTGTTGCATTCCTGGTATTCAAGGAATCAAAGCACAAAATGGGGCTGACTATTATGGCTGTGGTGTTGGTGATAGCTGCTCTTAATGTCATGACGCCCATTCAGAAAGACCGGTACTTGTCACTGGTTGATAGTGACACTGCAGGGGGAGCCTCGGCAGAAGGTCGCCTGAAGGGGATAATAGGCGAATTTAAGCTGGGCTTAACACGACCTGTTGTGGGTCACGGGTTGGGAACTACAACTGAAGCAAAAGTGCACAAATGGGGAACAACGAAGGCCAGCCACAATCTATATGGTGAGCTTATTATAGAACTAGGGCTGATCGGATTTGTCATTTTTCTACGCTTTCTCTATCAGATTGCCCGTAAGCTTTCTGTTGTTCGATCGCAGTTTGCAGCTCTTAATAAGAGTGAACACTCATATTATTCAAGGTTGAATAAGTGCCTTATGGCGGTTTTCTGGATGTACGCTGTCTATAGCCTGAACTATTGGGGGTTGTCCCAATACTATTGGTATCTATTGGGTGGTCTGGTAATTGCGTTTGGTCGTTTGGTTGACAAAGATCACCATGAAAGTAGTAGCCCCGCCATAGCTACGGGAACTGAGCCTAGCGTTAAATACCCGTTAGCGCATCGGGTAAGATAAGCAAGCGGATATTGTGGACACAAGGGAATATCAAAATAGTCAGGGAGTTCATGCCAGTGATTCGTACCCGCCGTATTCTGGAGATGTATCTCGGCGTTTTGGTCCGGTTAACGCTTGTCAGATTCAGGCCACGAATTGTCGCTGTCACCGGCTCTGTAGGGAAAACGACAACAATAACAGTCATTAATGGTCTCCTTGCCGATCTTTCGGGCAGCGAAATCATAGGCCCATTTCGGAGCAACGCCACCAACAACATGAACGGCACGGTAGGCGTATTCCTCACTGTCCTGGGCTCAAGCCATTTTGTGGGGCCAAGCCTTTCAGGACTGCTGGAGTTGGTTAGGCTTACCGCTGTAACTCTTAATAACGTGTTTAAGCCCGGCGCCACCTACCCCGAGGTGTTGTTACTCGAATGCGGGATTTCCGGTAAGGGCGAAATGAGGCGAATGGCCAGAACGATCCAACCGAATGTTGTCATTGTGACGACAGTTGGTCATGCCCACCTGGAAAAGGGAATGTCGACAGTGAGGGATATTGCCAAAGAAAAGTCGGAATTGGTTCTCGCGTGTAAACGAGAGGGGTTAGTCATTCTGGGATCAGATAATGAATGGACACGGGGGATGGCGGAGTTGACTCAAGCCCCTGTAAAGCTGGTAAAAGGGAGAGGGGTAGTCTTTGGGGTTAGTGTGGCACGTTTGGTTGCGGAATGGCTGGGCGTCGATGGGGCAGCGATTGAGCCCGTGCTCAGGAACCCGGCCACACCTCCTCACCGGCTTGAAAGAATCGACGGGGCAGGTTTTCTGGTTATAGACGATACCTTCAATGCCAATCCCCTTTCCATGAAGCTGGCATTAGATACCTTGCAATCCGAGCAATGCTCTGGTCGAAAGGTCGCTATTTTGGGGCAAATGAAGGAGCTCGGGCCAGATTCACGGGAGCTTCATAGGGAAATCGGCGCCTACGCGAAAGCGAAGGCGGATGTTGTCATTGGGGTCGGGGAGGAACTCGGCCACCTGTATGAGCCGGATTGTTTCTATAGAGATTCTGCGGAGTGTGCCCATAACATCGGCGAATGGGTAGCGAAAGGAGACTGTGTGTTGGTGAAGGGCTCTCACAGTGTTGGTATGTTGCGTGTCGTTCAGGCTTTGACGGAAGGTGGTGAGCGTAATGGTGGGTCTTAAACTGTTTCTGTACCGCGCCAGGAACCGTCTTTTCTCCAGGCGCGCCTGGGTTGTGCTTTGTAGACCACTGGAACCCCATACCGAAACAGATATACCGGACGGAATTGAGGTGCGGGAGGCAAGCGCGAGTGATGTTGAAGCTATCGCCAGGGCATTGCCAGATGAACTGGCGGGAAGGCTTTCCCGCGAGAAGCGAATGGCTACGGTGAATGAACGGTTCGGTGCCGGGGTCCCCTGTATCCTGGCGACAGACAGTGATTCCAGCCAGGTAATAGGAGGCTGCTGGTGTCGTAAAGTCACACCTGGGAGTATGTTGTGGCCGCTATTGCCCAACCGCGGGGTGGTGTTTGAAATATCTACTTTGTTTGTTGATCCGGATTATCGAGGTAAGAATCTCGGGTCTATTCTTGTTGAATATGCCTGTAGCATGATGAAGGGCAGAGGCTTCAATGGATGCGTCTCACTGGTCTGGTATACCAGACCAGCGTCAGTAAAGGCTCATTTGAAGATAGGTTTTAAGCCGGTTGGCGAGAAAGTAACCCTGTCATTTCTTGGGGTTCGTCGATCCCATGTTCATCCAGGGTTTCGCCAGGAACGTCTTCCCTCAACCAGCAAGGCATCCTCATGATGGTACCCGTGTTGATGTACCACCATATCTCTCCGCTCACTGGTCCACATACGGTCACTCCAGAATTGTTCCGTGACCATTTGAAAACGCTGAGTGATAAGGGGATCCGAACGCTGTCACTTGACGAGTTTGCAGCGTGGAGACGAGGTGAGCTCGCTATTCAGCAGCCTGCAGTGCTCCTGACATTTGATGACGCATGGCTGGACAACTGGGCATATGCTCTTCCCGTACTGGAAGAGTTCAGCGCCCAGGGTGTTTTCTTTGTTGTTACGTCCTGGCCAGGGGCTGGCGCCGCCAGGGTAGGGCTCGGGTCTGATCCGGATTGGCGCCCCTTCTCCCATGCAGAATCCATGAAACTGGCGGGCACCGATTCGGGAGACAACGTTTCGATGCGGTGGTCGGAGTTGCTTGCGGCGAGAGACACCGGTTTGGTAAGCCTTGCCAGCCACTCCCATGGCCATGGAGACTGGTGGAAACGTGGGACAGGAGTGAATGAGCTACTGGAGTATTTCGAGACAGACCTGAGGCAGACAGCGGATGTGCTGGAAGCGAAATTGGGAGCTTGTCCTCCACATTTGTGCTGGCCTAAAGGACACTTTTGCAATTCCATGATGAAAATAGCTGAAGACAATGGATTTATTCATCAGTACTCAACTCTCAGGGGTAGTAACCAGAAGAAAGCTACTACGCAGATACGCAGGATAAACGTTGAGAATCGTCCCGGGGAATGGTTATGGCGACGCCTGACAATCTACGGTAATCAATTAACTGCGTCGGCTCTGGGTGTCGTGCATCAGAATTTACACTACGAACGGATGAAGACCCGTTATCCAAATTTGCCGCGCAAGGAATTTGTTGGCCCCAGGCTTCATTTGATCTGACCAGAAATGACCCGCCGGATTTCCTTGTGGTAATCCCCCCATTTTTAACGGGGTTCAAAAGTAGACCTCAGGCCATCATGGCCAACTTCTGTTGAGGGGTAATCC
>NZ_JANCMW010000139.1 GCF_029207565.1 Marinobacter iranensis
CGACCGAGGCGGGGATCAACGAAGCGATCGACACCGCGATGGGCGACGCGCGCGAAGTGATCGAGACGCGCATCAACGCGCTCGGCACCGTCGAGCCGACCGTGGTGCGCGAAGGCACCAACCGCATCGTCGTGCAGGTGCCGGGCCTGCAGAACCCGACCGCGCTCAAGGCGCTGATCGGCCAGACCGCGGTGCTCGAGTTCCGCCTGGTCGACGTCAACGCCGATCAGAACGCGGTGCAGCGCGGCGAAGCGCCCGCCGGCGACGTGATCAT
>NZ_JANCMW010000140.1 GCF_029207565.1 Marinobacter iranensis
GTGCGATCGAAATAGGCGGGGAGCCGCGGCGCGGAGTAATTCGCGACATGGGCGAAGTCGATGGTGGTGACGTTCGCAACGCCCGCAGGGGTGGCGGTCTGCCGGGCGCTTCCTCCGCCTCCGCAGGCTGCCAGCACCAATATCAAGGCGCTTACGACCAGCGGTCCGATATTCCCCAAGCGCATCGCCATCCCTTCTGCCCGCCACGCGTCATAGCGCTGTTCGGGCGCCGGGGCGACGGTTTCCTGTCGGGTGATGCATGAACGATTGTCTC
>NZ_JANCMW010000141.1 GCF_029207565.1 Marinobacter iranensis
TGGTGAACAGGATCGCCGTCGCGCCCGCCGCCGCGAGCGCGGTGGAGGATACGGCGTCGTTGCCGGGCGCCTCGAGCAGCGTGAGGCCGTGGTGCCGCACGCGCCCGCCATAGGGGATCACATCGGTGACGATCGCATGCCCGGCCTTCTGCACCGCTCCGAGCGACTTCTCCTCGAGCGTGGTGATGCCGCCGGCGATGTTGCCGGGAGAAGGGTTCTCCGAGACCGGCTCGCCATGCCGGGTGAAATAGGCCTTGAAGTCGTTGACCAGGGC
>NZ_JANCMW010000142.1 GCF_029207565.1 Marinobacter iranensis
GCTCAGTTGGTTAGAGCGCACCCCTGATAAGGGTGAGGTCGGTGGTTCAAATCCACCCAGACCCACCAAAATTGCGTGGCTCGTCGTTGCTTCCAGGCTCATGTGCTATTCGCACACTACGCCCGAAAGCGCCTAGATCCACACAATTTTATAGCCTGAGAATCCGTGCGCGGCCGGGCTTTGGGTGGACTATCGAGGGGCTGTAGCTCAGTTGGGAGAGCGCCTGCCTTGCACGCAGGAGGTCAGCGGTTCGATCCCGCTCAGCTCCACCAA
>NZ_JANCMW010000143.1 GCF_029207565.1 Marinobacter iranensis
CGATGTCGGCGCCGATCTGGCGAAGCAGTTTCACCGCTGCTTCCGCCGTACCGCCGGTCGCGATCAGGTCGTCGACCAGGATCACCTTCTCACCCGGCGCCACGCCGTCCTTGTGCATCTCCATCTCGTCCAACCCGTATTCCAGGCTGTACGCGACGCGCACCGTCTCATGCGGCAGCTTACCCTTCTTGCGGATTGGCACGAAGCCCGCCGAGAGCTGGTGCGCGATGGCACCGCCCAGGATGAAGCCGCGCGCCTCGATGCCGGCGATCT
>NZ_JANCMW010000144.1 GCF_029207565.1 Marinobacter iranensis
TGCCTGGAGTTGCCCGGTATCCTGTTCGGGGAACAGTCCCTTGGGAATGGCGAAGGCGAGCAGCGCGGTGAGCGCCAGCGTGCCGGCGAACAGCAGCAGCACCAGCCGCTGGCGCTCGAGCACCCAGGCCAGGCCCTGGGCATAGCCGTGCGCTACCCGGTCGAACGCGTCGAGCGACCAGCGGACCGGGGCGATCAGGTGTTCCTCCGATTCGCGTCGCAGCCAGCGGCCCGAGAGCATCGGCACCAGCGTGAGCGCGACGCCGGCCGATAT
>NZ_JANCMW010000145.1 GCF_029207565.1 Marinobacter iranensis
GAACGCGTCCCAATCGGCGAATGCCGCGTCCTGCAGCCGGATCACCCAGTCACGGGCGTCCTCCGCAAGATAGTCCGAAACCTGCCCGTTCATGCCCACCTCTGCGCAGGGACGGAGTCGACGCGCTCATTCCGCATCGAATTTGTCCTTGAGTTGCGCAAGGGCGCGATATGCCTTTTGCAGATCCTTCTCCACCGAGCTCAAGCTTATCCCCAATTCCCGAGCGATCGCTGCCTGGCCGAGCCCATCCAGCCGGTAGCGACGGAAAATCTG
>NZ_JANCMW010000146.1 GCF_029207565.1 Marinobacter iranensis
TTTTATTATATGTATCCGTTTTCATATTGTCAATAAGCGTTTTCATTTTTACTAAAAATAAAACCGCAGGATCCTATAGGACCCTGCGGCAGTTCGATGCTAAAAATAAACCGAATATTGGAGCGCCCGGAGAAGCTCGACCGCCCGCTCGAGATCGTCGCCGTGGCGAAACGACAAGCGAAGCACGCCGGGCACGTCCTCCCTACTCTCGATAATGTGCAGATTGCTTAAGTTGATGCGCGCTTGACCGAGTTCCGTCGCGATCCGGCCCAC
>NZ_JANCMW010000147.1 GCF_029207565.1 Marinobacter iranensis
GCGGCACAGGTGCATGTGCTGACGCTCGACCTGCCGCCGGGCTTCGGCGCGAACAGCCCCAATCCCTATCACGGCGCCGGCATCCGCGACCCGCGCTATGCCGAGACATGGCGCGCGATGTTCGGCAAGGGCAGCGACGCGCCGGAATGATCCATGGCCGTCACCCTGAACTTGTTTCAGGGTCCAACTATCCACAGACGATATCCTTCGCGGCACCTTGGATGCTGAAACGCGTTCAGCATGACGGGTTTCAATACTGAACCACATCTGCTT
>NZ_JANCMW010000148.1 GCF_029207565.1 Marinobacter iranensis
CGCCTATTTCATGCGCCCGGGCGACGAGAACTATCCGATCATCTACCGCGTCGTGCGCGATTTCGACGGGCGCAGCTTCGCCAATCGTCGGATCATCGCAATGCAGGGCGGCCAGCCGATCCTCAACATGACCGCGAGCTTCCAGCTGCCCGCCGACGGCCTGCACCATCAGTTCGACATGCCCGACGTGCCCGATCCGGACAGCCTCGTCTCCGAACGCGACTTGCGCGAGGCGATCCGCGACGAGGTGCCCGAGAAATTCCGTCGCTTCTT
>NZ_JANCMW010000014.1 GCF_029207565.1 Marinobacter iranensis
CAGCCGTGAAACAGACCAGCGCCGATGGTAGTGTGGCTTCTGCCCATGTGAGAGTAGGTCATCGTCAGGCTCTTAATACCTTAAACCCCGACAGCGGAAGCTGCCGGGGTTTTTTATTGGCCAGGCAAAAGTTCGAGCACCTTGTGCTTGGGCACACACGCAACTCGCTAACATCAGTCAGTGATATACTCCCACACAAGACCCTGATTCAGTTGCCCTCAACGGAGGTCGCCATGTCTGCGACAGATCACCTTATTATCTTTGACACAACGTTACGCGATGGTGAGCAAAGCCCAGGCGCCACCATGACAAAAGCCGAAAAGCTCCGCATAGCCAAAGTGCTCGAAAAGCTACGCGTTGACGTTATAGAAGCTGGCTTTGCGATCGCGAGTCAGGGTGACTTCGAAGCGGTTAAGTCCATAGCAGAGTCGATAAAAGGCTCCACCATTTGCAGCCTGGCCAGAGCCCTCGACAAAGACATTGACCGCGCCGCCGAGGCCATAAGACCTGCTGAGCGTGGTCGTATCCATACCTTTATTGCAACCTCTCCCATCCACATGCGGCACAAGCTGCAGATGCAACCGGACGAGGTCGTGGAGCAGGCGGTGAGATCCGTCAAGCGTGCCCGCAGCCATGTTGATGATGTTGAGTTCTCCTGTGAAGATGCTGGCCGTTCCGAACTGGATTTCCTGTGCCGTATCATTGAAGCAGCGATTAATGCCGGAGCGTCAACGATCAATATCCCGGATACGGTGGGCTACGCCATTCCAGAGCAATTCGGTGAGACGATACGCCAGTTGCTGAATCGGGTTCCGAATGCGGATAAAGCTGTGTTTTCCGTGCATTGCCATAATGATCTCGGGCTTGCAGTCGCAAATTCACTGGCGGCGGTCAGCAGCGGAGCCCGGCAAGTGGAGTGCACTATCAATGGGCTTGGTGAGAGGGCTGGAAATGCGTCTCTTGAAGAGTTGGTGATGGCTGTTCGCACTCGCCAGGATCTATATTCAATCGACACCCGGATAGATACACAGCACATTGTGCCTGCCTCTCGTCTGGTTTCGACCATCACCGGGTTTCCGGTGCAGCCCAACAAGGCCATTGTGGGTGCAAATGCTTTCGCCCATGAGTCGGGGATCCACCAGGACGGCGTCCTGAAGCACCGGGAAACCTACGAAATCATGCGGGCCCAGGACGTGGGGTGGCATACCAACAGTCTGGTGCTTGGCAAGCATTCCGGCCGTAACGCATTCCGGTCTCGATTGTTGGAGTTGGGTATACAGTTTGAAACCGAGACCGAGCTGAATGAGGCCTTTACCCGCTTCAAGGCACTGGCTGACCTGAAACACGAGATTTTCGATGAAGACCTGCAAGCCATTGCCAGTGACACTCGCCAGAAAGAGGAGGAGGGCCGTTATGGTCTTGTGACCATGCAGGTGTGTTCTGAAACCGGAGTGGTGCCCAGGGCCCGCCTGACCCTGTTGATGGATGGTAAGGAGCACAAGGCAGAGGCCGAGGGCAGCGGTCCGGTTGATGCGACCTTCAAGGCCATCGAGTCGCTGGTTGATTCAGGCTGCAATCTGCAGCTCTATTCCGTGAACAATATCACCAGTGGCACCGATGCCCAGGGCGAAGTGACAGTGCGCCTGGAGCGGGGAGGTCGAATTGTGAATGGTATAGGCGCGGATACCGATATTATCATTGCGTCCGCAAAGGCCTATATTGAAGCCCTTAACCTGATCAGTCGGGGTGGTGTCAGGCAGCATCCCCAAGGCGCTGATGTCTGAGTAAAGCGGGCAAAAACGGATAAGCATTATGATGAGGTCAGAGGCAGAGCGTCAGTTTTACCTGGGGAAAGCGGGTATTCACCTTTGGTACGCCAGAAAGCCGTTACCGGGTGCTGCTCCCAGCCCCGAGTTCACTTTCCCCGTGGAGGATAATCCTGAGCCTGAGCCAGTGGTGATTCCGCCGACCAGGGGGGCTACTCACCCACCAAGGCAACGGCCGGAGGCCGACGGTATAGGAAAAGACCGGCTCGCCGGAATCCAGGCGTTGATGGCGGAGAGCAAAGCGAAATCCCCCGACGTTCCGGCGTCTGAAGAACGTCGAGAGTCGCCGGATACCGTTGCCGAGTCAGTGCCAGAGACAGAGCCGCTGGTTGAGGCGGAGCCCATAGAGGCATTGGGTTCTGGCGTTGGTGTGCCCGGCCAGATCAGCGCCCATCTCGGGTTTTGGGTTTCCGATCGCCTGGTGTTGATCAGCGGAGTGTCAGACCAGGCCAGTGAACGCCTGCAGGATGTGCTGGCCCGGAATATCCTGGCGGCGGTTGGTGAAATCCGCATTGATAAATGGCGGGAGGTTCGCTGGCCGGTGTTCGGTAACTCCAGGGTGCCGGGCAATAGTCCTGACGACTTCCGGGATACCCTTCGTGTTTTGTCATCTGACTTTGGTTCCCGCCGGGTCATTCTGCTCGGCGTACTGGTCGATGATCTACAACCGGAGCGGGCCGACTGGCTGGCCAACGTATTCGGCAGGGCAAGCCTTGATTTCCCTCACACTCTTGCCGAACTTGCCGCTGTGCCGGCCCACAAGCGTGAACTCTGGCAGCAGTTGAAGTCCTCCATCGGAGCCTGAGTTGTGGGACAGGACCTTTACCGCAAGATCGAAAGCGTTGATATGACCATCCGGGCGTTGTGCCACGAAGACCTGCCCGATGTCCTCGGCATCGAGTGCCAGGGTTACTCTTTTCCCTGGAGTGAGTCCATTTTCCGTGGGTGTTTCCGCCCCGACTACCGGCTTTGGGCCCTTGAGTCAGGGCATTGGCTAACCGGGTACGCTGTGGTTGCCTATATGGCCGGTGAGGCCCATCTGCTCAATCTCTGTGTGGCACCTGCGAAGCGTGGCAGTGGTGGCGGTCGCCGGCTGCTTCGGCACTTGATTGTGGAGTCAGCGCGGGACGGTATGACCCAGGTGCTGCTTGAGGTGAGAATGAGCAATCAGGCAGCAATTGACCTGTACACAAGCGAGGGCTTTGATGTTATCGGACGCCGGCCCGGCTACTACCCCTCGGGCAAAGAGCGTGAAGACGCACTGGTCATGGCGTTGCCGCTTGAAGGCGGGCTTCCGGATTCACACCAATAATGTTGGCACTGGTGAGGCTGATACAGGTTCGCGTCAGTGCACTAATATCCTTATAATGACGACCGTTTTTTCAGTCTCTCCGATTCAGGTTGTTACCAATTATGACCAGCCTAGACAGCGAAGTATCCCATCGCCGCACGTTTGCGATTATCTCGCACCCGGACGCCGGTAAAACCACGATCACAGAGAAGGTTCTGCTGTTCGGTCAGGCCATACAGAAGGCCGGTACGGTAAAGGGAAAGAAATCGGGCCAGCACGCTAAATCCGACTGGATGGAAATGGAGAAAGAGCGTGGCATTTCCGTAACCACCTCTGTGATGCAGTTTCCTTACGGCGGGCGTTTGGTGAACCTGCTGGATACGCCGGGCCATGAGGATTTCTCCGAGGATACCTACCGCACGCTCACAGCCGTGGATTCCTGCCTGATGGTGATCGACAGTGCCAAGGGTGTTGAGGAACGTACCATCAAGCTGATGGAGGTAACCCGTTTGCGGGACACGCCCATCCTCACGTTCATGAACAAATTGGACCGGGATACGCGGGATCCCGTGGAGTTGATGGACGAGGTTGAGGATGTTCTCAAGATTGCTTGTGCCCCGATCACCTGGCCCATTGGCATGGGCAAGAATTTTAAGGGGGTTTATCACCTGACCCGTGACGAAGTGATTCTCTACAAATCCGGCCAGGGGCACGCAATACAGGAAAAGCGGGTGATCGAGGGAATCGACAACCCGCAGTTGGACGAAGTCCTTGGAGGCTACGCGGGTGAACTGCGGGATGAGATTGAGCTGGTAAAGGGCGCATCCCACGAGTTTGATCTGAACGCCTTCCTTGCGGGCGAGCTGACGCCTGTATTTTTTGGCACCGCCCTGGGCAACTTTGGGGTCGACCATATGCTTGATGGGTTGGTGGAGTGGGCTCCGGAACCGCAGCCCCGGGAGACTGACCAGCGCCTGGTCAAGCCCGCAGAAGACGTATTTTCCGGCTTTGTATTCAAAATCCAGGCCAATATGGATCCGCAACACCGGGACCGCGTGGCTTTTCTTAGGATTGTGTCGGGGCGGTATAACCAGGGCATGAAGGCCCGTCACGTCCGGATCGGTAAAGAGGTTCGTTTCTCGGATGCCCTGACCTTTATGGCCGGAGATCGTGAACATGCGGGGGAGGCGTTTGCCGGTGATATTATCGGCCTGCACAACCATGGCACGATCCAGTTGGGTGATACCTTCACCTCCGGTGAGGACATGAAATTCACCGGTATTCCCAATTTCGCCCCGGAACTGTTCCGCCGGATTCGCCTGAAGGACCCGCTCAAGTCCAAGCAGTTGCAAAAAGGACTGATCCAGCTTGCGGAAGAGGGCGCTGTCCAGGTTTTCCGCCCACTGCGTAACAACGACCTGATCGTTGGGGCGGTGGGTGTGTTGCAGTTTGACGTGGTGGTCAGCCGGCTCAAGAGTGAGTACAAGGTGGATGCTGTGTATGAGCCCATCAATGTTGCGACGGCGCGATGGGTAACGGCCTCTGATGAGCGCAAACTGGATGAGTTCGAGCGCAAGGCCAACGATTTCCTGGCACTGGACGGTAGCGACCGGTTGGCCTATATCGCGCCCACAATGGTAAACCTGCAACTGGCCCAGGAGCGGCACCCGGACATCAGCTTCCACAAAACACGGGAGCACTAGCACGCTGGAGCGGTAGATGAGGTTCATTGATGCACACTGCCATTTCGATTTCCCGGAATTCGACGGGCGTCGTGACGCTGTGCTTGAAGAGGCTCGCAGCAGTGGGCTTTCCAATCTCGTCATTCCTGGTGTTCGTCGCAGTAATTGGGGTCGGGTAAGTCGTATTGCCTCGGAATACGACGGATTGTACTACTGTCTCGGTATCCACCCCTGGTATGTAGGGGAGCACACTGCTGACGACCTTGATGCGCTACAGGGGGCGTTGGAGAGTCGTCCAGGGCATTGCGTGGCCCTGGGTGAGTGTGGCCTTGACCGTATCCACGGTGATTTAAAGGAGCAGTACCCCTGGTTTGAACGGCAGGTAGATATTGCAAAGCAGTTGCGCTTGCCGTTGGTTGTCCACTCCGTGAAGACTCATGACGAGGTGTACGAGGTTCTGCGCCGGAAAGGTTTTCCGGGGAGGGTCCTGGTCCATGGGTTTTCGGGCAGCTACGAGCAGGCTTCCAAGTTGATTGATCTCGGCTGCTTTATTGGCGTCGGTGGTGTCATCACCCACCCTCGTGCCAGAAAGACCCGCGATACCATCGCCCGTTTGCCTGTGGACGCATTGATCCTGGAGACGGATGCTCCGGACATGGCGCCGGAAAGTGTTGAAGCGGGGCATAATTCACCGGCCTACCTGCCGCTGATATTCAATGTCCTCGCCGGGTTGCGGGGCGCTGGCCGCGAGGATCTTGCCCGGTCGCTGCTCGGTAATGTGCAGCGCCTGTATGACTGGAATGAGATAGGCGCCTCAGAGCGGTAGGGTATACGGGCAGCAAGGGTAAGTGAATAACGAAACAGGCTGCCTCAGGGTTGGCTTTCCCTTTTGGTTCGGATATACTTCGCGCCCTGGCTTTTCAAGGCGATGCCATCATCTCAGCCCCGAATGATGTCACTGCCGCTTAACATACAGGTAAAGAACCTCCTCCGGATGCCGAGCATTTACCGGTGGTGGTTTTTAACGTTTCTTATATAGCGTTCAAGGCGGAATCAATGAAGACTCTGAGTGCGAAACCAGAAACAGTAACACGTGACTGGTACGTTGTAGACGCAGCCGGCAAGACGCTGGGTCGTCTGTCAACTGAAATCGCCCGTCGTCTGCGGGGCAAGCATAAGCCTGAGTATACCCCTCACGTCGATACTGGCGATTATATTGTTGTTATCAATGCCAGTCAGGTACGGGTTACCGGCAAAAAAGCATTTGACAAGATGTACTACAGTCACACCGGCTTTCCGGGTGGAATCAAGTCCATCAACTTCGAGAAGCTGGTCGACAAGGCTCCTGAGCAAATCATCCAGAAGTCTGTTAAAGGCATGCTTCCGAATGGCCCGCTTGGCCGGGCCATGTTCAAGAAGCTGAAAATTTATGCCGGCGCTGAGCATCCTCATGCAGCCCAGCAGCCCAAAGAACTCGACATTTAACGGAAGGCGGATATGTCTGTAGCACAAAATTACGGTACTGGTCGCCGCAAGACATCCACGGCTCGGGTGTTCATCAAGCCGGGAAGCGGTAACATTTCTATCAACGGTCGCACTATCGAACAGTTTTTCGGTCGTGAGACTTTGCAGATGATCGTTCGTCAGCCGCTGGTGGCTGCTGAATCTACCGATCGTTTTGATATCAACATCACCGTTAAAGGTGGTGGTATCAGTGGTCAGGCCGGCGCTATTCGCCATGGCCTGACACGCGCCCTGATGGATTACGACGAGACGCTGCGCCCGGCGCTGCGCAAGGCGGGTTATGTTACCCGTGATGCTCGCAAAGTTGAGCGTAAGAAGGTTGGTCTGCGCAAGGCGCGTAAGCGTCCTCAGTTCTCCAAGCGTTAAGATCGCTGGAGCAGACCCGAAAAACCCGGTCCCTTGGCCGGGTTTTTTATTGTTCGGGGAATCAATATCAATTTGATCCGGAACAGGTAATGGCCCGGCTCAAGACCTTTCCGACTTGTAAGGGCAGGGTAATTTCATTACCATTTGAGCGCTTATAATTTTGGGTTGAGAGAAGTCCTTTTCGATATGCAGTTTCCCTGCGAGCAGGGCTGCATGTCGCCTGATGGGAGATAACCATAATGAGTAATGGCGACGTGAGCCAAGGCAGGCGCCGGTTTCTGATCGGTGCCACGTCTGTGGTGGGTGGTGTCGGCGTCGTCGGTGCGGCCGTACCTTTCGTAGCATCCTGGAACCCCAGTGCCAAAGCGAAAGCAGCCGGTGCACCGGTCACCGTCAATGTCAGTAAACTGGAGCCCGGTCAGCAGATGACCGTCGAGTGGCGCGGTAAGCCGGTGTGGATTATTCGCCGTACCGAAACGATGAATGAAAACATTATCGAGCTGAACGATCGGGTCAAGGATCCACTTTCCAAGGAAGCCGAACAGCCTGCCTACATTGATGGAGCACTGCGTGCCATCAAGGATGAGTACGCTGTCATTGTTGGTATCTGTACCCACCTTGGTTGCTCCCCCCAGTTTCGGCCTGAAGTTGCTCCTGCCGATCTCGGAGAAGACTGGCTTGGTGGTTTTTACTGCGCTTGCCACGGTTCACGATACGATCTCGCAGGCCGGGTATTCCCGAATCAGCCGGCACCGGCCAATCTTCAGGTGCCTCCCTATCGCTTTGACGACGAGAATACCGTAACCGTCGGTCTGGATCCTGAGGGGGCCGCATAATGAATAAGTTATTGAATTGGGTAGACGAGCGTCTTCCGGTTGTTGACGCCTGGAACAAGCACGTTGGCAAGTACTACGCGCCCAAGAACTTCAATATGTGGTATTTCTTTGGCTCGCTGGCGATGCTGGTGCTGGTAAACCAGTTGATAACCGGCATCTGGCTGACCATGAGTTACAACCCCACGGCAGAGGGTGCCTTCGCGTCGGTCGAATACATCATGCGCGATGTCGAGTGGGGCTGGTTGCTCCGTTACTTGCACTCCACCGGCGCCTCGGCCTTCTTTGTGGTGGTCTACCTCCACATGTTCCGTGGCTTGATGTATGGCTCCTATCAGAAACCGCGTGAGCTGATCTGGCTTTTCGGCATGCTGATCTACCTGGTTCTGATGGCGGAAGCCTTCATGGGTTACCTGTTACCCTGGGGTCAGATGTCATACTGGGGTGCACAGGTTATCGTAAACCTGTTCGGTGCTATTCCGGTGATCGGTGATGACCTGTCGCTGTGGATTCGTGGTGACTATCTGATCTCCGGTATTACCCTGAACCGCTTCTTCGCACTGCACGTAGTTGCATTGCCAATCGTTCTGCTTGGTCTGGTGGTTTTGCATATTCTTGCGCTGCACGAGGTTGGCTCCAACAACCCGGACGGTATCGACATCAAGAAGAACAAGGATGAAAACGGCATCCCCAAAGACGGTATACCGTTCCACCCCTATTACACCGTGCATGACCTTTTGGGTGTGGGCGTATTCTTTTTTATCTTCTTTATCGTGGTGTTTTTCTTCCCCGAGATGGGTGGGTTGTTCCTTGAGAAACCGAACTTCGAGCCGGCAAACGCACTGAAAACGCCGGACCATATAGCACCGGTGTGGTACTTCACGCCATTCTACGCCATGTTGCGGGCGGTCACGGTGGACCTCTTCGGTCTGGATGCGAAGTTCTGGGGCGTCGTGGTCATGGGTGCGGCGATCGCCATACTGTTTGTCCTGCCCTGGCTAGACAGGAGCCCTGTGCGCTCAATGCGTTATAAAGGCTGGCTGAGCAAGATTGCCCTGGCCATCTTCGCCGTAAGCTTTGTTATCCTGGGGTACCTCGGCATTGTTCCGGCGACAGAGGGGCGTACCACCGTTGCCCAGATTTTGACAACGTTGTACTTCCTCTACTTTATCCTCATGCCGTTCTACACACGCATGGAGAAAACCAAGCCAGTTCCAGAGAGGGTGACAGGATAATGAGAAAGCTGATTATTGGTCTTTTCATCGCTATCCTGCCGGCTCTCGGGCTGGCAGCCGCGCCATCGGTGACACTTGACACTATGGAGCCGGATCATACGAACAAGGAATCCCTCCAGCGTGGTGCTGCCCTGTTCACGAACTATTGCATGGGCTGTCATTCCATGGAATATGCCCGCTATATGCGGGTTGCGGAGGATTTGGGGATTCCCGATGACATTTACGAGGAAAACCTGATTTTTACCGGCGCAAAAATCGGTGAACTCATGAAAAACGCCATGAACAAGGATATGGCTGCGGACTGGTTCGGTGCTCCGCCACCGGATTTGACGCTGGAATCGCGCCTTCGTGGTGAAGATTGGATTTACTCCTACCTTCGTGGTTTTTACAAGGATGAAAGCCGTCCGATGGGTGTGAACAACGTTGTCTTTGAGAACGTCGGCATGCCCCACGTGCTGGTTGGCTTGCAGGGACTCTGTGCTGTTGAGCCAAGAATTGGTGAAGGTGCGAGTGTTGACCCGCTCAGCGGTGATGTCCGGAATGCTGACTCCTGCCCTGAGTGGGAAACGGAAGGGTCGATGTCTCCGGAGGAGTTCAACCGGGCCATGTATGATCTGACCAATTTCATGTCCTATATGGGCGATCCGGTGAAGGTCGAGCGTGAAAGGCTGGGTATGTTCGTACTGATCTTTGTGGCGATCTTCTTTATCTTTGCCTACCTGCTTAATCGCGAGTACTGGAAGGACGTACACTGATATTTCAGGTATAATCTTTATCCCTGAGTTCCAGCGGGCAATAGCCGGCCCGCTGGATTTTTGCGTTTTTCAGGATCAATTCGGTTAGTCAAATCGTGAGGTAGTTCTATGGGCGTTGTGACCAAGCGGTCATCAATGACGTTTTTCTCGGACCCGGCCAGTCATTACAGCCACAGAGTCCGTATTGTGCTTGCAGAGAAGGGTGTAACGGTTGACGTAGTGAATGTCGACCCGGACAACCCTCCCGGAGAGCTGGCCGACCTGAACCCGTACAATGCCCTGCCGACACTGGTGGATCGTGATCTTGTGCTCTACGAGCCCAATATCATGATGGAGTACCTGGACGAGCGGTTTCCGCATCCGCCATTGCTGCCGGTATACCCCGTTGCCCGTGCCAACAGCCGCCTGATGATCCATCGTATTCAGAAGGACTGGTGTGGACTGGTTGACCAGATCCTGGCACAGCCCAACGCCAAGGCGTCGGATGCTGCACGCAAGGAGCTACGCGAAAGCCTGTTGGCCACCGCGCCACTGTTCGGTGAAATGCCTTTTTTCCTGTCGGAAGAGTTCACGATCGTGGACTGCTGCATTGCTCCCATTCTTTGGCGCTTGCCATCGCTGGGCATTGAGCTGAATGAAAAGCAGGCAAAGCCGCTTCAAAAATATATGGATAGTATTTTCAGCCGTGAAGGTTTCAAGGCAAGCCTGTCGGATCTGGAAGAAGATATTCGCAGCTGATATGCAGAGCCTGAAACCGGTTCAGGAGAACGGCAGTGCCTGATAGCAAGATAACCATGACATCGAGCCGCCCTTATCTCGTCCGGGCGTTCAACGAGTGGATCCTCGATAACGACTGCACACCCTATATTGTTGTGGATGCGGGGGTTCAGGGGGTTCAGGTACCAACCGAGCATGTTGCCAATGGGCAGATCGTGCTCAATATCAGCCCCGGCGCCGTGCGCGGTCTGGTGATTGGTAATGGTGCCCTGGAGTTCAGTGCCCGGTTCGGTGGCGTACCGATGCAGGTCTTTATTCCGCTGCAAGCCGTTATGGCGGTCTATGCAAAGGAAAATGGAGAGGGCATGGTCTTCGGTAGCGAGCCTGGCTCACCGGACCCGGATGGCCCCGGAGGCAAGGATTCAGACCAGAACGGTGGTGAGGGCAGTCAAGGTGGAGACCGGCCCAGTGGCCGGCCAACCCTTAAGGTTGTGAAGTAGCTCGCCTCAGTCGAGAAAACAGGATGGAACTTCAAGGCCAGCTGCGATAAACAGCTGGCTTTTTTGCTTACCCGCCAAACAGTTTTTCGTCGATCAGTCCGCACAAAGCGTTGATGATCACCAGCAGGATGGGTGTCGCAGCAGTCGGCGATAAATTATCGAGGGCTATTTCATGGTCTTCCGGGTGTAGCAGTGAGGTAATATCGGTTTTTTCCTTGGCGCTCAACACTACCACATTCATTTCCCGGTCGTGTGCTGCCTGTATCGCCTGGATCAGGTTGGCCTTGTGGCCGTCGTCAACAATGACCAGGAGAAGGTCGTTGGCCTTCCCAATGGCGCGGACCTGCCTGGAAAATGTGTCATTGAAACGGTTGTCACGGCAGATTGCCGAATAGGTCGTTGCATCCGCTCCCAGGTTGATGGCAGGGAGTGCCGGGCGGTCATGCTCGAAACGGTTCAAAAGGGCGGTGCAGAAGTACTGCGTCAGAACGTTGGCATTACCGTTGGCGCAGGTGATGATTTTGCCATCATTCAACAGCGTGTTGACCAGCGCATCCGAAGCTCTTTCAATGGCAGGTACGGTCAGGCTTGCGGCATGTGCCGTATGTTCCATGTGATTGGCGAACCACTGGTTTATCTGTTGTTCGGTATCCGTCATAGTCAGACCTGAATGGCATTTTTAATCCATTGTATCCGGTATTTTTTGTTTTCGCCCGGTGCGATTGCCACTACGTCAATTCTGGCATTGGTGTTCCACAGGCCATGCTTGTGGAGGTAGAAGGATGCCGCCCTGACGAGCCGCTTTTGCTTGGTAAGAGTTATCGATTCGGCCGCGCCGGTCAGGCTGCCGCTCCCCCGGTACCGCACCTCAAAGAATACCAGGGTGTCATTGTCCCGGCCTATGAGGTCAATCTCGCCACCACGGCTGAAGACATTGCGCTCAAGAATGGTAACGCCACGGGTCTGCAGATAGCGCGCGGCCACGCCTTCGGCGTGGTCGCCAGTGGACTTTCTCGTTGTTGGTCTGCCATCCATGGCATTACTGTCCTGATCGTTATTCCTGGCTGGATGAGCGTTCCGCATTCGTGGCTTCAGGTTCGGTCTGCTCGCTATCCGACTCTTTGTTTTCCAGTGGTGCCAACCGCTCGGGGGTTCCTTCGCGGAACCTGGCCCAGAGTTGTTCCCTGTAAATGCTGCCCTGGGGTGTCATTGTCAATACGCCGGTCTGGCCGTCGATGGTGGCGTCTTCAACTTGCCTCAGCAGGGGCAGGCGCTTGCTCAGTTGCCAGGCGTCTGCTCCCATGGCAAACAGTCGGCCAAGCTGGCCCCTGACATCGGGCATGGCTTCTTTCACAGTGTCACGAAAGCGGTTGTCCTCTTCCAGAATCCAAGGCGTATCAGTGAAGGTGACACCGTTCAGATCGCGGTCCCGTGATGGATCCGGGTTTCCCTCGTACACCATGGAGGGCGAGTATACGGGCAGGTCCCCACCGAAGTAGAAAGCAAAAAGCGGCTTGAACTGTCGTGCGACGGTAGGCTCGGCGACCATCACGATGCCGTCGGCATCCTGGCGACGCCGGGGCTCAAACTCCACGTCGATACCCGCAGTGCGTTCAACGTCAATTGCCCGGTCGCGGGAAACAGTTATGCCCAATAAATCCGCCGTCACGGCGCGAAGGTTGTCTTCCCGGAAGTAGCGTTCAATGTCCAGGGCGATACCGTTATTCTGTGCCAACTGTTCAAGTAGTGCACTTTCCAGCCTGTCCCCCCACTCTCCCGTGGGGATCAGTACAAGAATCTGGTCGATGCCCTCGGCATCGAGACGGTTGGCGATCTGTCTGGCCTCATCTTCTGCGGACAGTCCAAACTGGTAGAGTCCTGCCGGCGCGGTAGTATTGGGTGGCAGGTAATTCAGACCCAGAACCGGCACGGGTAGGGTGGTCATGTCAGAAAGTGTTGCCAGGGCGTCCTTTTCGAGTGGGCCGACAATCAGGTCCTGGTCCTCGTTTGCCAACTCATCGTAAAGCTTGGGGAAGGCTCTGTCGGACGTATCGACCACCCGAATGCTGATTTCCCCGCGATCGGCTGATTCATCCTCATAATAAGCAGCAAAAAAGCCATCCCGAATGGCCGCCCCCGCGCTGGCCAGTGGACCGTGTAGAGGCAGTGCAAGAGTGATTTTCTCCGGACGGCTCTCCGCAAGGCCGGCAATCAGTTGTAATTCGGCGGGTAAAATCGCCGAGGCGGGGTGATCCGGCCAATGGTTCTGCCAGTTACGGATCATTCTTCCCTGTTCCTCCAGGTTGGCTTCCGGTTTCCGGAGCATGCCGGCCAGTTCAAGCCAGCCCTGGGCTTCATAGCCAATAGCCCGGCCTTCCCTATCGGCAAGTTGTGTATCAGAGGTTTGTTTCAGGTTTTTCCAGATGTCGTCGTGGACGGATTGGGTGTTGGCATCGGTATCCGCTTCCGCCAGTAGGATAAGGGTAATGGCGGCGGCGAGATTATCGCCAGCGAGCCGATAGGTCTGTTCCTGAAGCCTTGCGGCACGATTGATCAGGTTTCTGTCGTAATTCAGGAAATGATCCGGCGCTATACCGGACACAATTTCCTCGGCCCAACGGTCGTCTCCAAGTGCAGTGGCGCTGGCCATGGACAGCAGGATCCGTTGGTTCTCGGTTTCTTCCGTGGCGGACGAAAACTGGTCACTTTGGAGAAGTGCCCGGGCATCCCTGTGTTCATTCTGGCCCTGAAATCTGTCGGCCGCTCTTAACAGGTAGGCCTGGGCATTTTGCCTGTCGGCTTCGCTGGCTGCGACTTCGAGGGCTTCATTGGCGGTCTGGGCAACGTGGGATTCCAGATTCACGCTGGCGCAGCCCGCAGACAGCACGACCATGGCCAGAAGTG
Organism: Marinobacter iranensis; assembly: GCF_029207565.1. GTDB lineage: Bacteria > Pseudomonadota > Gammaproteobacteria > Pseudomonadales > Oleiphilaceae > Marinobacter > Marinobacter iranensis. The sequence continues at coordinate 13,634 of NZ_JANCMW010000014.1, forward strand.
TGGCGATGGTTGGCAGGTTCAGGCGGTATTTGGTCATGGCTGGCTCACAATACTCCGGGTTATTACGCTTGTGGCGCCGGGTAATCGGCGGCATCATGCCGGGAGCCCTGATTCCGCCGGGCTTCCCATAAATGGTTTGCTGTATATCAGGCCGCAAGTTTAACAGCTCCCACGTGAATTCACATGACGTTGGTGTCATGCGCAGGGGCAAAGAGAGGGATTTGTGAACTCAGAGAACACGCTGTCAGAACAGGGTGGCACCCTGTATATCGTCGCCACTCCAATCGGTAACCTGGACGACATGTCCCCGAGGGCTGCGGCCATTTTGTCGCGGGTGGCCGTGATTGCTGCTGAGGATACCCGGCATAGCGGACGGCTGTTGCAGCATCTGGGGATCAGCAAGCCGATGATGGCCCTGCACGAGCACAACGAGCGGGACAAGGCCGGGCAGGTACTGGAAAAGCTTGCTGCAGGCCAGGATGTGGCACTGATCTCAGATGCCGGAACACCGCTGATCTCTGATCCGGGCTTCGTGCTGGTGCGGGAGGCCAGGGCCAGGGGGTATCGCGTCAGTCCGGTGCCCGGTGCCTGCGCCCTTATTTCGGCGTTGAGCGCCGCCGGGTTGCCCACCGACCGGTTTCTGTTTGAGGGCTTTCTGCCAGCAAGGCAGGGGGCGCGGAAGACAGCGCTTGAACGTCTGGCCAGGGAATCCGCAACCCTGGTGTTCTATGAGTCGCCCCACCGGATTGTCGATACGGTCAGGGATATAGAGCAGGTGATGGGGGCGGAGCGGGAACTGGTTCTGGCTCGGGAACTCACCAAGACCTTCGAAACTTTCTATGCCGGTCATGCGGCCGGGGTCAGGGAAAACATCGAGGCTGATCCCCATGGCAGTCGCGGCGAGTTTGTGGTGATGGTGCATGGCGCCAGTGCGGAAGAATTGTCCGCCAGCTCAGCGGAGGTGGATCGCGTATTGGTGTTGTTGCTGGCGGAATTGCCAGTCAAAAAGGCGGCGAAGCTGGCGGCGGAGTTGACGGGCCGCTCCAAGAACGAGCTTTATCAGCGAGCGCTGGAACTGAAGGCTGAATAACAGGGTATCGTTTTTCCTTGCCTGCCACCCCTTGCTGGAGTATGGTCTCGCCCGAGCTCGCCAGACAGTCGCCGCCGGTTTCACCGGGGGAGGAAAGTCCGGGCTCCACAGGGCAAGGTGCCAGGTAACGCCTGGGCGGCGTGAGCCGACGGAAAGTGCAACAGAAAGTATACCGCCTAAGTGGCCGTGACATGTTCGCGGCCACCGGTAAGGGTGAAATGGTGCGGTAAGAGCGCACCGCGTGACTGGCAACAGTTCACGGCGATGGTAAACCCCACCTGGAGCAAGACCAAATAGGAATCCTATGGCGCGGCCCGCGCTGGATTCGGGTAGGTCGCTTGAGGCCTGTGGTGACGCAGGCCCTAGATGAATGACTGTCCCAGACAGAACCCGGCTTACCGGCGAGCTCTTTTTCTTTTTCCGCTTTATGTGATTTTTGTCATTCTCACCAGCCAGCTTTTATAGCCAAAAAATCTTAGAGCTCACTTGTCGTCTTCAGATCTGTCTGCAGGTGATTGATTTTTGGGTTTTTCTTTTCCGTAATCTCCAGCCTGTTGCCAACCTTGTTCCGTAACCTCTTGTCATAAAAGGAACTTTCCCGGGTGTGGCGCTGTTCGCGGCGCTTGCATTGTGTATTGCGTGTTTCTATAGTGTGCACAAGTGGGAAAAAGTGGTTTCTAGTGGTTATTTGTGGTTTCTGAACCCCGGAATTGGTGAAAATGAGCAATTTTCTTGGCAGTCATGCCATCAATATGGATGTGAAGGGTCGCTTGGCGATCCCCGCCAGGGTGCGTGAAGAGCTCGCGCACGCCTGTGGTGGGCGCATTGTATTGACGGCGAATGCCGATGAAGAACGTTGCCTGCTGATGTACCCGGAGCCTCAGTGGGAGGCACTGAGGCCACAAATCGAAGCACTTCCCAATATGAATAAGGCCGCCCGCAGGCTGCAGCGCCTGCTGCTGGGGCATGCCACGCCACTGGAACTGGATTCCGCCGGCCGTATTCTGGTGCCACCCACATTGCGCAGTTACGCGCGGCTTGAGAAAAAACTGATGCTGATTGGCCAGGGCAAAAAGCTGGAACTGTGGAGTGAGGAGCGTTGGTTCGCATGGCTTGACGAGTCGTCGGATGAAGACGAAATGCCACCGGAAATGGAGGCATTGTCACTATGACCGCCGGCCGCAGGCAGGAGCCAGCCGGTCAGTACCGGCACCGTTCCGTGCTCCTGGACTCGGCGGTCGATTTGCTGGTTAACGACCCGGAGGGTGTCTATGTCGATGGGACCTTCGGCCGTGGTGGTCATAGCCGTCTGATTCTTGGCCAGCTTGGGTCAGGCGGAAAACTGCTGGGCATCGATAAGGATCCGGAGGCTATTCAGGTGGCCCGTGAACTGGCACTTGAAGACTCGCGGTTTCAACCGTTTCACGGCTCCTTTGCCCGGCTGGGAGAGGCTGTGGAAGCTCAGGGATGGATGAAGGTTAATGGCGTGTTGCTGGATCTTGGTGTTTCATCCCCGCAGCTGGATGATGCCACCCGGGGATTCAGCTTTATGCGGGACGGTCCGCTGGATATGAGGATGGACCCCGGGCAGGCGCCGAGCGCGGCGCAGTGGCTGGCCGAGGCTGACGAAAAAGACATCGCGTACGTGATCTGGCGATACGGCGAGGAAAAGTTCTCCCGCCGTATCGCCCGTCTCGTTGTTGAGCGCCGCAAGGAAGCGCCGCTGGAAACCACCCACCAACTGGCTTCACTGGTCAGCGAGGCGGTTCCTAAAAAAGAGAAACACAAACATCCGGCCACCCGGACATTCCAGGCAATCCGGATTTTTATCAACCGGGAGCTGGAAGACCTGGAAACCGGGCTCAGTGCTGCCGTTGAAAAACTGATGCCTGGCGGAAGGCTGGTAGTGATCAGCTTCCACTCGTTGGAAGATCGGCTGGTCAAGCGGTTTATGCGGGATCTGGCTCGTGGCCCACGGTTGCCAAAAGGGGTGCCGGTGACAGCCAAGGAGGAAGCCTCGGCGTTCCGGCTGATTGGCAAGGCTAACAAGGCGGACACAGAAGAAGTGAGTGACAACGTGCGGGCGAGAAGCGCGGTTATGCGCGTACTCGAACGGATACCGGAAGAAAACAAGCAGGGGAGCGCGTAATCATGGGCGCGGTAGCCATTGAGCAACCAACGAAAACAGCACGACTGAACAAGCAGCGTGTCAGGGACGGTGTGGCCACGGCGGTCAGGTTGTCTCAGCAAGTATTTACCGCACTTCAGCAGAAGCGCGTGTTGATATCCATGGGGCTGGTGATGCTGCTGATTGTGTCCTCGCTGGGGGTTGTGGTCAGTGCCCACGAGAACCGGGAGCTATTCAACACCCTGTCCCAGTTGCAGGAGCAGCGGGACAACTACCAGCGGGAGTGGAGTCAGCTACTGCTGGAGCAAAGCGCCCTTAGTGCTCATGGCCGGGTGGAACAGCTGGCATCCGAACGCTTTGGAATGGTCGTGCCAGGTAGGCAGGACATAGTCCTGGTGCCATTGATGGCGCCCCTTGTCGGGGTGCGTTAAACGAAAACAACAAACCGTAAGGTGAAGACATTGTCGGATCAGGGAAAGACAGCAACATGGGGCCAGCGACTGGCTGCCGGGCTTGGAGCCTGGCGGTACGGCACCGTGTTGGGTGTTTTCCTGATGGTGGTGGGCGCCCTCGCATGGCGTCTGGTCGATCTGCATGTGGTGGATAACGAGTTCCTGCGCAAGCAGGGCGACGTGCGCACCATACGGGTCGAAAGCATTGATGCCCATCGGGGCGTTGTGACGGACCGCCACGGCGAATCGCTGGCCGTGAGTACACCGGTCCAGACCATCTGGGCCAATCCGTCTGAAATTGATGCGGATGAACCGAGGCTGACAAACGTAGCGCGGTTGCTGGGTCTCCAGGAGGCTGAGCTTCGTGAGCGGCTGCGCAAATACGCGGGCAGGGAGTTTATCTACCTGCGTCGTAAGATTCAGCCGGAGATTGCGCGACAGGTACTGGCGATGGATATCCCCGGGGTTTATAGCCGTCAGGAGTACCGTCGTTACTATCCGGCTGGAGAGGTGACTGCCCACGTCGTCGGGTTCACCAATATTGATGAGAATGGCCAGGAAGGCATCGAGCTGGCCTACAACCAATGGCTGAGCGGTGAGAGCGGTCGCAAGCGGGTCTTGAAGGACAATCGTGGGCGGGTCATCAAGGATCTCACATTGATCCGCGATGCCAAGCCCGGCCGCGACCTTGAGCTCAGTATCGATTTACGGCTGCAGTACCTGGCTTACCGCGAGCTGAAAGCGGTGGTTGGTGCACACAACGCCAGGGGGGGTACGCTGGTGATGCTGGATGTGGATACCGGTGAAGTGCTGGCCATGGTGAATCAAGAGTCCTATAACCCCAACGACCGCAGTCAGCTCAGCTCTGACCGTTTGAGGAACAAGGCGATTACCGATTTGTTTGAACCGGGTTCCACGATGAAGCCGGTATCGATGGCGGCTGCACTGGAATCGGGAAAATTCAAGGCCACAAGCACCATAGACACAGCGCCGGGGTATCGGCGCTTTGGTCGTTTTACGATCCGTGATCATCGGAATTATGGCGTGATAAGCCTGACCGACGTGATTGCGAAATCGAGCAACGTGGGTATCAGCAAGATTGCCACTGAGCTGGGCGGCGACACCATACGGGATCTTTATGCCCGCCTGGGGCTAGGGCAGCCGACGGGTATCGGTTTCCCCGGTGAGGCAGTTGGCGTCCTGCCGGCGCCGCCGAAGTGGCGGCCGGTTGAAGAGGCAACGCTGTCCTACGGCTATGGCATGAGCGTCAACGCGCTTCAGCTCGCCCAAGCCTACATGGTGCTGGCCAACGGCGGCATTCGTTATCCATTGAGCCTACTGAAGGCCGATGAAAAGCCAGTTGGGGAACGAGTTCTCTCTGAGGACGTCTCATTCCAGATCAGGGAAATGTTGCGGGAAGTGGTGGAGAACGGGACTGGAAAACGTGCGCAGCCAGGGTTGTATTCCGCCGGCGGCAAAACCGGAACCGTCCACCTGGTTGGAAAGAACGGATATGAGGATAGCCAGTACAAGGCAATATTCGCCGGTATGGCTCCTATCGACAATCCCAGGATTGTCACAGTAGTGGCTGTCGACGCGCCCCAGTCGGGGGAATACTACGGTGGCGAAGTGGCGGCGCCGGTATTCGCCCGTGTGATGGGAGACGCGTTGCGGCTGCTGAACGTAAAGCCGGAACTGGAGCTGGGCGAGGCGAAGGCGCCGCGTCAGGCATCCGGGGAGCGGGGTTAGGGTTATGTGTATTACATCACTCAGCACATTGTTGCAGGGAATCGCGCCGGTGCCATCGGTGTTTGATGTCACGATCCACGGCCTGAAAACCGACAGTCGGGAAGTCAGGGCAGGCGATGCGTTTGTCGCCCTGGCCGGCGCCCGAACGCCGGCGGACCACTACATTGAGCAGGCGATCAGCGCTGGTGCCACCGTTGTCCTGCTTGAAGTGCCGCAACCGGATGAATGCCACGAGCACGAAGGTGTGCTGATCGTGCCGGTGACAAACCTGCGGGCCCAGTTGGGGAAGATCGCGGATCGGTTCTTCGAGCATCCGTCCCAGCGGCTGCGCCTGATAGGCGTGACAGGCACCAACGGCAAAACCTCGGTGAGCCATTATATTGCGACCTTATTGCAGGAAACCGGGACCCCCTGTGGCGTTATCGGAACACTTGGTTATGGCATGCCCGGGGCGCTGCAGGACGGAACCCACACCACACCGGATGTTGTGCAGGTGAACCGGGTTCTGTCCCGGATTCTTGCCCAGGGCGGGCGCGCAGCGGCGATGGAGGTGTCCTCCCATGCCCTTGATCAGGGCCGCATCGATAACCTGACCATGACCGGGGCAGTCTTTACCAACCTGACCCGTGATCATCTCGACTACCACGGGTCGATGGAAGCCTATGGTGCAGCGAAAGCGCGTCTGTTTGGGCGCGAGGAGCTGCACTTTGCCGTGGTCAATTTTGATGACCCGTTCGGACGGCAGCTATATGAGCAGCTTGAGGGCAAATGCGATCGCGTCCGTTACAGCCTGCACGAGGCCCAGACCGAACTCTGGCTGACGGAATTCTCGCCTTCCATTGATGGGTTCAGTGCGAGTGTTGACGGACTGTGGGGCAGGTTCGACCTATCCGCCCGGGTATTGGGGAGCTTTAACGTCAGCAATATTCTTGCAGCCATGGCAGCAGTACTAAGCCTGGGTGTGCCGGTGGAACGGGTTCAACGAGCCGTTGAGCGGCTGTCACCGCCGCCGGGACGCCTCGAGCCTTTTGCTGGCAGTAACGGAGTACGGGTCGTGGTGGACTACGCCCATACCCCGGATGCCCTGAACAGTGCGCTGGCAGCCTTGCGCCCTCACGTAAGTGGTCGCCTGTTCTGCGTCTTCGGTTGCGGTGGGGACCGTGACACCGGCAAGCGTCCAGACATGGCAAGGGAAGCGGAAAAGGGGGCTGACGTGGTGATCGTGACCGACGACAACCCCCGCAATGAGGACCCGGACACCATTACCTCAGACATCGTGGCGGGGTTCCATCACCCGGAGCAGGTGGCGGTTATCCACGACCGTGCCGAAGCCATTCGCCAGGCTATTCACTCCGCTGTGGCGGGGGACATCGTCCTGATCGCCGGTAAGGGACATGAGGCATGGCAGGAACTGGCGGGCCAGCGTATCCCGTTCAGCGATGCCGAGCAGGTTCGTCATGCGCTGTCATTGAATGGGGGTGTCGCATGATGCGGCCATTCGCGCTGGCCGATGCCATCAACTGGCTTGCCGGCACTGTGGCGGTGGGCCGCCTGGAAGGGCTGGTGTTCAGCGGTGTCTCGACCGACACGCGCCGGATCGCCAACGGGGACCTGTTTGTGGCACTACGGGGTGAAAACTTCGACGGCCATGACTATCTGTCCGTGGCCGAACAGGCTGGCGCCGTTGCTGCAGTGGTGGACAAGGCAGACCCGGACTTGGCCCTTCCGCAGATACTGGTGCCGGACACCGTGGATGCCTTGGCAAAACTGGCAGCGGGTAACCGCAACGCCAGTTCTGCGCGATTTGTGGCTATTACGGGCAGCAGCGGCAAAACCACCGTACGTGAAATGGTGGCGGCAATCCTCTCGCGAGTGGGTCATACCCTCGCTACCGAGGGCAATCTCAATAATCACATCGGTGTTCCCCTGACCCTGTTCAGGCTGGAACCGGATCATGAGCTGGGCGCTATTGAACTTGGTGCCAGCGGCCTGGGGGAAATAGCCCACACCGTAAATATTGTGCGCCCGGACGTGGCGATCCTGACCAATGCCGGGCAGGCCCATCTGGAAGGCTTTGGTGGCTACGACAATGTGGTGCGTGCCAAGGGCGAAATCATTGATGGCGTGGAGGGTGCTGGCCTGGTGGTCCTGAATCGGGATGACCCCGCTTTTGGCCAATGGCACCAGCGGGCTGGGAAACGACGGGTTGCGTCGGTCAGTGGCCAGACAGGTGCAGGCACTGATTATTACCCTCAGGACATCCGTAACGAGGGTGACCAGCGGGTTTTCAGCGCGAAGGGACCGAAGGGCTGGAGTTGTGACATCCGCCTTTCCCTCCATGGAGACCACAATATTACCAATGCCCTGCTGGCTATCGCCGCCGCCCGCGAACTGGGTGCCGGCGACGAGTCGGTGAAGGCAGGGCTGGCGGCTTTGCAGCCGGTCAAGGGACGCCTTCAGGTGATTGAACTGGCACCGAAGCTGACCATCATCGATGACAGCTACAACGCCAATCCGGCCTCAATGAAGGCGGCTCTGGGTGTGTTGACTGAGCGCCGTACCAGCCGTGTCGCCGTTCTGGGGGCGATGGCAGAGCTGGGGCCCGACAGTCTTGCGCTGCATCGGGAAGTCGGGGAATTTGCACGATCCCGGGGAATCGAGCGACTGCTGGCAGTAGGCGCTGGCTGTGAAGGATATGTTGAAGGGTTCGGTGATACCGCTGAGGTATGTGCGACCCATGACGACGCTGTGCGTCGTCTGTTTGAGGGGCCTGCCGATTCGCAGACGGTACTGGTCAAAGGTTCTCGCAGTTCCGCCATGGATCGTGTGGTGGAGGGAATAAAAGAAAAGGTGGGTAACGCATGCTGCTCTGGCTGACAGAGGCTCTTTCACAATACTTTTCCGCGCTGACGGTGTTCCAGTACCTGACCGTGCGGGGGATTTTCGGAGTGCTGACGGCGCTGTTGATTTCCCTGCTTATCGGCCCGGTGATGATCCGCAAGCTGAGCCAGTATCAGATCGGCCAGGCGGTTCGGGACGATGGCCCGCAGACGCATTTGAGCAAGGCCGGCACGCCGACAATGGGTGGAGCCCTGATTCTAGTGGCAGTGGGTGTCAGCTCACTGTTGTGGGCGGATCTGAGCAACCGGTATGTCTGGGTGGCGATTCTTGTCACCCTGCTGTTCGGGGCTATTGGCTGGGTGGACGACTATCGCAAGGTGGTAGAGCGTAACCCCCGTGGATTGCCAGCGCGCTGGAAATATTTCTGGCAGTCCGTCATCGGAGCAACAGCGGCAGTGGCACTGTTCATGAGCTCTTCGTTGCCCCAGGAAACGTCGCTCTACGTGCCATTTTTCAAGAACGTGTCGCTGACCCTGGGACCGGTGCTGTTCATCCTGCTGAGCTATTTCGTGATTGTTGGCAGCAGCAACGCGGTCAACCTGACTGATGGCCTTGATGGCCTGGCAATCATGCCAACGGTGATGGTGGCGGCGGCACTTGGCATCTTTGCCTACGTATCCGGTCATGCGCAGTTTGCCGATTACCTGCTGATTCCACACCTGCCGGGAACCGGCGAATTGATTGTGTTCTGTGGCGCACTGGTGGGCGCGGGGCTGGGATTCCTGTGGTTCAACACCTATCCGGCCCAGGTATTCATGGGGGATGTGGGTGCCCTGGCACTAGGGGCCGCCCTGGGTGTGGTTGCAGTCATCGTACGGCAGGAAATTGTGTTGTTCATTATGGGCGGTGTGTTCGTGATGGAAACCGTGTCCGTGATTTTGCAGGTGGCGTCTTTCCGGCTTACCGGCCGGCGGATCTTCCGCATGGCGCCGCTGCATCACCATTTTGAATTGAAAGGCTGGCCGGAGCCGCGCGTTATCGTGCGTTTCTGGGTCGTCACCGTTGTACTTGTACTGGTTGGCCTCGCCAGCCTGAAACTGAGATAGGGAAGCAGAGCACCATGGGTGTCATCGTTTCAGATCGTCGTACGCTGGTTGTAGGGCTCGGTAAAACCGGGCTCTCCTGCGTGCGCTATCTGTGCGAACAAGGCCGCGACGTGGCCGTGGCCGACAGCCGTATGGCACCTCCGGGCCTGGACGAACTCAGGGCTGGCTGGCCAGAGCTGCCCGTGTATCTCGGCGATTTCGACGGTGAGCTGTTCGCCGGCTTCAACGAACTGGTAGTCAGCCCCGGCATCAGCATTGCAGAGCCTGCTATCCGCCGCGCCGCCGAAAAAGGTGCGGTTATTCGTGGCGACGTTGATCTGTTCGCGGAAGCGGCGGAAGCACCAATCATTGCCATTACCGGCTCCAATGGTAAAACCACGGTGACCACTCTGGTGGGGGAAATGGCTCGCGCTGCCGGCCGCCATGTGGAAGTGGGTGGAAATATCGGCACCCCGGCGCTGGACCTTCTTGGTCGCGGTGCGGATCTCTACGTTCTGGAACTGTCGAGCTTTCAGCTCGAGACGACGCATGAGCTGAACGCCCTGGCCGCAACGGTGCTGAACGTCAGCGATGACCACATGGACCGCTATCCCACGAAGATGGCCTATTTCCAGGCCAAGCAGCGGATTTTCAACGGCTGTCAGAATGCCGTGGTCAACCTGGATGAAGCCCTGAGTACGCCCATGGCGCGCGACACTCTCCGGTTCCTGTGTTTCGGCTTTCATCGCGTCAACCCGGATACATTCAGTACCCGAGAGGATGATGAAGGAACCTGGATTACCTTCGGTTTCGACAATCTTTTGCTCGCGCAAGAACTTGGCCTGATGGGCAGCCACAACATCAGCAACGTGATGGCGGCGCTGGCGCTTGGGTACGCGGCGGGCTTACCAATGGATGTGATGCTGGACACAGCCCGAACGTTCCGGGGGTTGCCGCACCGTTGCGAGTTCATTCGCCGGGCTGGCGATGTGGACTACATCAATGACTCCAAAGGCACCAACGTGGGAGCTACCGTGGCCGCCGTTGAAAGCCTGGTACCGGCCGATGGAAAAATCGTCCTTATTGCCGGCGGTGAAGGTAAGGGTGCCGACTTCTCACTGCTGGCGGATCCGGTAACGGCCCATTGCCGGGCTGTCGTCCTGATTGGCGCCGATGCCGGGCTTATCGAGTCCGCCCTGGGCGACCGGGTTGAGACGGTCCATGCCGCCGACATGGGCGATGCGGTACGGAAGGCGGCGAAGCTGGCAACGCCGGGAGACCGTGTACTGTTGTCGCCGGCCTGTGCCAGTTTCGACATGTTCCGCGATTACAACGATCGTGGAGACAGTTTTCGTAAACAGGTGGAGGGGCTGTGATGCACGTTGACCTGTCGCTCCCCAACCACCAGAGCCTGTTCCGTGACCTGCGCCCGCTGCCGATGCTGATTATCAGCGCGGCTGCCTTGCTGGTGATAGGCGTCGTGATGATCTCGTCCGCGTCCATGGATATGGCAGCGGAGACCATGGGTAACAGTTACCACTATGTGATCCGGCAGCTGATTTTTGCCGGCATCGGCTGCGTGTTCGCGCTGGTTGCCGTTAACGTGCCGATCTCCTGGTGGGAGCGCAGTGGCTGGTTGCTGCTGGGGGTTGGTTTACTGTCGCTGCTTCTGGTGCTGACCCCCCTTGGTCGTACTGTGAACGGCTCCACACGGTGGATTTCGTTTGGCCTGTTCAATGTCCAGGTGTCTGAAATCGCCAAGCTCTGCCTGATCGCCTACCTCGCGGGGTATGTGGTGCGTCGTCGGGATGAATTGTTGAATACCTGGCCCGGATTTCTCAAACCCCTTGGCGTGCTTGGTATTGCTTCGGTGTTGTTGGTTATCGAGCCGGATTTCGGCGCCACAGTGGTGCTCGTGGCTGCATCAGCCGGCATGATTTTCCTCAGTGGCGTCCGGCTCAGCCGGTTTATGCCTTTGATCGGTGTGTTGGTGATAATGGGGGCGGTGTTGGTGTTCACCCAGCCCTACCGGCTGAAACGGGTTGTGAGCTACCTGGACCCCTGGAAAGACCAGTTTGACACCGGGTATCAGCTTACCCAATCGCTGATCGCGTTCGGTCGTGGCGATTGGGCAGGCACCGGTCTTGGCAATTCGGTGCAGAAGCTTTTCTATCTGCCGGAGGCCCACACCGACTTTATTTTCGCGATTATTGCCGAAGAATTCGGGTTGCTGGGGTCGTTGATTGTCCTGGGCCTGTTTACGGTGCTGGTGGTGACCGGATTCGTGATCGCCCGGAGGGCGGAGAAGGCCGGGATGCCATTTGCGGCCTGTTTCTCCTATGGCATCACACTACTGATCGGTTTGCAGGCCGGCATCAACATGGCGGTCAGTACCGGATTGCTGCCCACCAAAGGGCTGACTCTGCCCCTGGTGAGCTACGGCGGTTCAAGCCTGATGATCACCGCAGTCTGTATCGGCGTTCTGGCGCGGGTGGAAATGGAACGGCTGGACCGCGAGAAAGTGGCCAGTGAAAAGACTCGTAAACCGGCGGCCAGGGGAGGTGCGGTTTATGACTGAAAAACGGCGCTTTCTGATGATGGCCGGCGGTACCGGTGGCCACGTCTTCCCGGCCTTGGCGACGGCGAGAAAACTGCAGGAGAAAGGCCATGAGGTGTTCTGGCTGGGATCCCGTGGCGGCATGGAGGAGCGGCTGATCGGCGAGACCGACATACCGCTGTCGCTGATCCAGGTTTCAGGCCTGCGGGGCAAGGACCAGCTGGCCCTGGTGATGGCACCGTTACGGCTGATGCGTGCCTTGGGCCAGGCCTTTACCGTTGTCCGCAGGATTCGTCCTGATTGCGTAATTGGTATGGGCGGATTTGTCACCGGCCCCGGTGGTGTCTCGGCCTGGCTAACCCGGGTGCCGCTGGTAATCCATGAACAGAATGCCATCGCCGGGATGACCAACCGGATTCTGGTGCGCTTTGCCAATACTGTGCTGGAGGCCTTTCCCGGCAGTTTTGGTGCGAAAGTAGTCACCCGCTGTACCGGCAATCCGGTGAGGCAGGACCTGGCGGTATTGCCGGAGCCCGAGCAGCGAATGTCGGGCCGCTCCGGGGCGCTCAGGCTACTTGTGGTGGGTGGCAGTCTCGGCGCCCAGGTGTTTAACCGGACGCTGCCGACAGCACTGGCGAAGATGTCGGAAGCCGAGCGCCCGACGGTGCGCCATCAGTGTGGTGAGAAAAATGTTGAAGAAGCCCGTGAAGCTTATAACGAACACGGCGTGGAAGCCTCAGTGGAGCCGTTTATCAAGGATATGGCGGAGGCCTACGGTTGGGCAGACATAGTGCTTTGCCGCTCAGGCGCACTGACTGTCTCCGAACTGTGTGTTGCGGGTGTTGGCGCGGTTCTGGTGCCCTTTCCTCACGCCGTGGATGATCATCAGACAAAAAACGCACAGCAAATGGTCAATGCCAAAGGCGCCATCCTGATCCCGCAGCCAAAACTGTCGGCGGATCTGTTGGCGGAAACCCTGACGGACCTGGGAAAGGACCGTCGCCGGATTACGGATATGGCGAAGGCCGCAAAGACGCTGGCCCGCCCCGATGCAACGGAGAGAGTCGTGAATTACTGTCTGGAGGCCGCCAATGGCTGAATCCACTAATCCCCCCCTGGTCTACCAGGTGCCCGAGATGCGCCGTATCCGCAACATTCATTTTGTGGGCGTTGGCGGTGCCGGCATGAGCGGTATCGCCGAGGTGCTGAAGAACCAGGGATACGACGTTTCCGGCTCTGATATTCGCGAAAGTGCGGTGACAGACCGGCTTACCGCCATGGGTGTCACTGTGTTCATCGGGCATCGTGAGGAAAATAGCGCCAATGCGGACGTCGTTGTGGTGTCCTCGGCGGTGACGGGTGAGAACCCGGAAGTATCAGCAGCTCGCAGCCGCCGGGTACCGATTGTGCCCAGGGCGGAAATGCTGGCGGAGATCATGCGTTATCGCCATGGCATCGCCGTTGCCGGCACCCATGGAAAAACCACCACCACCAGCCTGATTGCATCGGTGCTGGGAGAGGCGGGCCTTGACCCCACATTCGTGATCGGTGGCAAGCTCAACAGTGCTGGCACCAACGCACAGCTCGGTGGTTCCCGCTATCTGGTGGCGGAGGCTGACGAAAGCGACGCGTCTTTCCTGCATCTGACGCCGGTCATCTCTGTCGTCACCAATATTGAAGCCGACCATATGGATACCTATGGCGGCGATGTGGAGCGCCTGAAGCAGACCTTCGTGGACTTCCTCCATAACCTGCCGTTCTATGGTGTTGCTGTGATGTGCGTGGATGACGACTACGTGCAGGAAATCATCCCCCGGATCTCCCGCGCCATCATTACTTATGGCATCGACAATCCGGACGCCGATTACCGGGCTGAGAGTATTAAATCCGATGGGCTCAGGACGCACTTTGTGGTTCGACGCCCGGGTGGTCGCAGTGACCTGGATGTGGAACTGAAAATGCCGGGGCGCCACAACGTGCTGAACGCGCTGGCGGCGATTGCCGTGGCCACCGACGAAGGTGTGGATGATGTTGCCATTTGCCGGGGCCTGGCTGGTTTTGCCGGCGTTGGCCGTCGCTTCCAGGTGTACGGCGACTACAAGACCCGCAAGGGAACCGTCACGCTGATCGATGACTACGGGCACCACCCCACGGAGGTGCAAGCCGTGATCCGTGCTGCCCGTGACGCCTGGCCGGATCGTCGGCTGGTGATGCTTTACCAGCCACATCGTTATAGCCGTACCCGTGATCTTTACGAGGATTTCGTGAAGGTGCTTTCGGAAGTGGATGGTTTGCTGCTTATGGACGTTTATTCAGCGGGCGAGCCGGCAATACCAGGCGCGGATGGTCGCGCATTGTGTCGCAGTATTCGTCAGCGGGGCAACGTGGAGCCGATTTTTGTCGAGGAAAACGGCGAGATTGAAAACCTGCTCGCCAACACCCTGAAAGAGGGTGACCTGCTGATTACACAGGGCGCGGGTGATATTGGTGGTGTGGCTGCGCGGCTGGCGGCAGCGGGAGTGATTGCGGATGAGTGAGGTGAGCCGGGCGGTGGATACACAAGGTTATCAGGCCGATCAGGAGATCCTGAAGGCACTCGGACGGGTGGCCGTATTCATGGGCGGTGATTCCGCCGAGCGTGAGGTCTCCCTGAAAAGTGGACAGGCGGTGCTCTCCGCATTGCTGTCTGCCGGTGTTGATGCCTATGCCGTGGATGTACGTGGTTGTCTGCTCAAGACCGTGGAAGACCCGCAGTTTGACCGGGTCTTTATTGCCCTGCATGGCCGTGGTGGGGAAGACGGCACCATTCAGGCGATTCTGTCCCAGGCGGGTATTCCGTACACCGGCAGCGAGCTTATGGCCTCTGCTCTGGCCATGGACAAGCTGCGCACCAAATACGTTTTCGAAGGCTGTGGTCTGCCAACACCGAAATTCCGCGCCATGGGGTCGGCGGATGAGGCCGGGAGCATCCTGCAGTCGCTGTCAGTGCCGCTAAGCGTTAAACCTTCGCGGGAGGGGTCCAGCATTGGTATCCGCAAGGTGAGCAATCAGCAGGAACTGGTTGAGGCATACACCGAAGCGGCGGTTCTCGACCCGTTGGTGCTGGTAGAGGAGTGGATCGAAGGGCCGGAGTTTACCGTCAGCCTGCTCCAGGACCAGGCATTGCCGGCCATCGGCCTGAGTACGGACCATGTGTTCTATGACTACGATGCCAAATACCTGGCTGACGACACCCGTTACCAAATCCCCTGTGGCCTGGACCCGGACAGCGAACTGAAGCTCCAGCATCTGGCACTGGATGCCTTCCGGGTATTGGGCTGCCGTACCTGGGGCCGGGTGGACATCATGCAGGACAGCAAAGGTGACTTCTGGTTGCTGGAAGTGAACACGGTGCCGGGCATGACCGACCACAGCCTGGTACCCATGTCGGCCAGGGCGGCCGGCATCAGTTTCGAAGAGCTGGTGGTGAGGATTCTGACAGACACGCTGGAGGCAAGCGATGCTTGACAGGCTGCTGATCCGGAGCCGGGCGGTACCGTCCGACCCGCCGAAGCGCAGGGGGGCAACTTCCCTTGGGCCGGACAGGGACCGGTTTGGTTTACTGAAAGCCGTATTGGCTGCTGTGCCTTGGGGGCAGGCAGTGATGGGCGCCGCTATTGTCCTGTTGGCGGCGCTGGTGCCCTGGGGAACCAGTGAAGTGCTGAACGCCATGGACCGACAGGTTATGGCCATCGACGTGACCGGCAAATTGGTGGGCGAAAGCCGCACCGAGCTGGAGCGAAGTGCCGGCAAGTGGATTGGCCGGAGTTTCTTCGCCACCGATCTCTCTGACATCAAGGAGAGTCTGGAGCAGCGCCCCTGGGTGGAGTCGGCGGCAGTCAAGCGCGTCTGGCCGGACCGGCTGCAGATCGAGATTCGTGAGAAAAAGCCGCTGGCTTACTGGAACAGTGATCGGCTGGTGAGCCGTAACGGCGAATTGTTTGCACCGGGTAACCCGGAAGTGGCGGGACGCCTGCCGCGACTGGCCGGCCCGGATGAGCGGGTCAAGGAAGTTATCAGCATGGCGCAGACCATGTCGGACACGCTTACTGGCCACAATCTCGGCTTTGCGGGGCTGAGCCTGGAGCAGCGCGGCGCCTGGACGCTGACCCTTGCCAACGGCATTGAAGTGGTTCTTGGGCGGGATCAGGTTGAGGAACGCTTTGAACGGTTTATCACGGTTTATCAGGAACGGCTGGCGTCGCGTTCAGACGAAGTCAGCCGGGTGGATGCCCGCTACAGCAATGGGGTGGCGGTTCAGTGGAAGCCGGCAGCAACGGCCTCGCGGACAAAATCATAGCAACGCTAAATTCAGACCTACGGTTTGGTGGAATACATGTCATCGGTTGAAACGGAAAACATGATTGTCGGCCTCGATATCGGAACCTCGAAAGTGGTTGCGATCGTCGGCAAGCGCAAAATGGACGGGACCATTGAGGTGGTGGGTATTGGCTCCCACCCATCCCGCGGGCTCAAGCGTGGCGTGGTGGTCAATATCGAAACCACGGTCCAGGCAATACAGCGTGCGGTGGAGGAAGCGGAGCTGATGGCCGGGTGCCGCATTCACTCGGTATACGCGGGTATTGCAGGCAGCCACATCAAGAGCCTGAACTCCCATGGCATTGTCGCCATCCGTGACCGGGAGGTTACCCAGGCTGATATTGACCGGGTGATTGATGCCGCCCAGGCGGTGGCGATCCCGGCGGACCAGAAAATCCTTCACATCCTGCCGCAGGAGTTTGTGATTGACAGCCAGGAAGGCATCAAGGAGCCGATGGGTATGTCCGGTGTTCGCCTGGAGGCCAAGGTACACCTGGTGACATGCGCGGTGAACGCCGCCCAGAACATTGAAAAGTGTGTCAAACGCTGCGGCCTGGAAGTGGATGACATCATCCTGGAACAGCTGGCCTCCAGCCACGCCATCCTCACCGAGGATGAGAAGGAACTGGGCGTCTGTGTGGTGGATATCGGCGGGGGTACCACGGATATCGCGGTGTTCACAGGTGGCGCCATTCGCCATACGTCGGTGATCCCCATTGCCGGTGACCAGGTCACCAATGACATTGCCATGGCCCTGCGTACACCCACGCAGAATGCCGAGGAAATCAAGATCAAGTACGCCTGTGCCCTGACACAGCTGGCCGGCGCGGACGAAACCATCAAGGTGCCCAGTGTGGGCGATCGGGCACCGCGGGATCTTTCCCGCCAGGCCCTCGCCGAGGTGGTGGAGCCGCGTTACGAAGAGCTGTTCACCCTGGTGCAGTCAGAACTCCGTCGTTCGGGATTTGAAGACCTGATCCCGGCCGGCATCGTGATTACCGGCGGTTCCTCCACCATGGAAGGGGTGGTGGAGCTGGCCGAAGAGATCTTCCACATGCCGGTAAGGCTGGCCTGTCCGCAGGCGGTCTCCGGCATGACGGAAGTGGTCAATAACCCGATCTACGCCACGGGCGTGGGGTTGCTGATCCATGGCTTCCGCCAGATGGATCTGGGGCGGGCGCCGGCGCTTAAGGGTGAAGATGCACCCTCGCTGTTTGAGCGCATGAAAGCCTGGTTTACCGGTCATTTCTGACGGCGAACCGGGGTAAGACATACACGAAGGTATCTCGAAAATCATAATCTCGAAAAATCAGTCTGGAAAAGGCTGATAAACAGCACGAAGGAGTAGGGGAATGTTTGAACTCGTCGATAATGTCCAGCAAAACGCTGTCATTAAAGTAGTTGGCGTTGGCGGTGGTGGCGGCAATGCCGTTCGCCACATGCTCAACAGTGATATCGAAGGTGTGGAGTTCATCTGCGCCAATACCGACGCCCAGGCCCTGACCGACCTGGACGCCCGCCAGATCATCCAGCTTGGTGGCAACATCACCAAGGGCCTGGGTGCCGGCGCAAATCCGGAAGTGGGGCGCCAGTCCGCCCTTGAAGACCGCGATCGCATCGCAGAGGCGCTGAAAGGGGCTGACATGGTCTTCATCACCGCCGGCATGGGTGGTGGAACCGGGACCGGGGCCGCGCCAGTAGTGGCGGAAGTGGCCCGGGAAATGGGTATCCTCACAGTTGCGGTGGTTACCAAGCCGTTCATGTTTGAAGGCGGCAAGCGCATGAGCGTTGCTGAGGCCGGCCTTAAAGAGCTGGAAGAAACCGTGGACTCGCTGATCACCATCCCCAACGAGAAGTTGCTGGCGGTGATGGGCAAGAAAACCAGCCTGCTGGACGCGTTTGCCTCGGCTAACGACGTGCTGTTGGGGGCCGTTCAGGGTATCGCCGACCTGATCACCCGCAACGGTATGATCAACGTGGACTTCGCCGACGTAAAAACGGTTATGTCCGAGATGGGCAACGCCATGATGGGCACGGCGCGTGCCACTGGCGAAAACCGGGCCCGCGAAGCCGCGGAAGCCGCTGTACGCAGTCCGCTGCTGGAAGACATCAACCTGCAGGGCGCCAAGGGTATCCTGGTCAACATCACCGCGGGGATGGATCTCAACCTGGGCGAGTTCTCCGAGGTTGGCGATATTGTTCGCGAATTCGCATCGGATTCCGCCACAGTGGTGGTTGGTACCGTGATCGATCCGGAAATGACCGACGAACTCAAGGTAACGGTGGTTGCAACCGGCCTGGGTGGCGATCGCGAGAAGCCTACCAAGGTAGTGGACAACACCCGCAGCCTTGATGGCACAACGGATTACAATCAGCTCGATCGTCCGGCTGTACTGCGTCGCAGGGCAGTAGCCCATGGCAACGTGGCGATTGATCAGAGCAAGGACAGGGAAGAGCAGGGAGTCGACTATCTCGATATTCCCGCATTCCTTCGTCGTCAGGCTGACTGATAATCTGTTGCAAATGCGTTCAAAAGTGGAACCATTTACGCTGATTGACGTGTGCTGACTATCAGCCCGGCCTTGCGCCGGTCAGCCAGTCGGGGTGTTACGAAGAGTTACGATTGGTTAAATGGTATTCAGTTTTATTTTCTGGTATTCTCCGGGCAGAATTTTGCCCAGACTATATCGCATTTATGTGACGGAAATATGTACCGATGATCAGACAACGGACACTCAAAAACACCATCCGCGCCACCGGTGTTGGCCTTCACTCAGGTGAAAAGGTTTACCTGACCCTGAAGCCCGCCCCGGTGGACTCGGGTATCGTTTTTCGACGCACTGATCTTGACCCTGTGGTCGACATCCGTGCCTGTGCGGAAAACGTTGGTGAGACCATGCTTTCCACGACACTGCTGAAAGACGGTGTCCGGGTTGCAACAGTAGAGCATTTGTTGTCAGCCATGGCTGGTCTCGGGATTGATAACTGCTTCGTCGAACTCAGCGCCGCGGAAGTGCCCATTATGGACGGCTCGGCCGGCCCATTTGTGTTCCTTCTGCAGTCTGCCGGCATTGCCGAGCAGGACGCGGCCAAGCGTTTCATTCGCATCAAGCGCGAAGTGACGGTTGAAGAAGGCGACAAGAAAGCAACCCTGCTGCCGTTCGAGGGCTTCAAGGTCAGCTTTGGCATCGACTTCGACCACCCTGTTTTCAAGGGGCGCGCCCAGACCGCAACCGTTGACTTCTCCAGTACGTCTTTCGTGAAGGAAGTCAGCCGCGCACGGACTTTCGGGTTCATGCGTGACATCGAAAAGCTGCGGGCGATGAACCTTGCGCTCGGTGGAAGCGTGGATAACGCCATCGTCGTTGATGATTACAAAATCCTCAACGAAGACGGGCTGCGTTACGACGATGAATTTGTAAAGCATAAACTGCTGGATGCCATCGGTGATCTCTACCAGTTGGGTAATAGCCTGATTGGCGAGTTCCGTGGTATTAAATCCGGACACGACCTGAACAACAAGCTGTTGCGCAAGCTCAGGGCGGAAGAGGATGCGTGGGAAGTGGTCACCTTCGACGATGAGGCCGCTGCCCCGATTTCCTACATGAAACCTGTGCTGGCGGCGGGCTGAGGCAGGACGCCTTAATCCCGGACGTGGCTTGCGAGTTTTTCGAGAACCTCGCGTAATTGTTTGTCCTTCGTGTGCCCGGCTTCCTCTTTGAGGAGTCGGGCATTTTCGTTACTGAGGGGTGTCATTTTTACCTTCGGCCGCTCGCTGAATCTTTGCGGGGCAACCTTGACCTTCAGTTTCCACACGAAACGGAACAGCTCCTGTTTGCGCAGTTCTTCCATGATTTCATGTTGGCGGAAGCGGATCTGGCTGGCGGTGGTAGCCGCAGCGGCGGAAATGATCAACTCACCCTCCCGACAACTGACGAAGCGTGTACCCTTTGCCAGGCTTTCAGGGAGCGCCGCAATAACCAGTTGCTCGGCCTGGGCATGATGCTGGGCCTTGGCCATCAGTTCCCACAGGGTTGAGGCCCTGGAGAAGCTGTCCGGAGTCAATTCGAGGTCGGTTTTCTTTTTCATGGCAATCAGTATTTCTCGACGACAACGGTAACGATTGGTTACACTTCGGCACGGTTAATAGGCAGAGCCTGTATTACACTCGTTTTACATTGTCTGGCGCGTGTATGTCCACGGGTGGCTGCTATTTTTTAAACGTAGTCGTTGCAAGGGATAGCACGTGCGTTTCCAGACGCGGTCTATGCTGCCCAGGATTGAGTAGTTGGAGAGGACCTCCGCAATCTGGCAAAGGATGCCCCGGCAGGCCCAGTCAGAACACTCGGGATGCAACACTACAGGATCAGGTTGCGTCCCCATGAAACCAGAAGACGATATGAATATTATCCTCGTTGGCAAACGCCATGGGAAATCCCGTACGGTTTCGATAAATGCCCCGGTCCTGGCAGGACTGGTGTTTACCGTGACCGCACTGTTGGTACTGGCGGGTTGGTCTGGTTACCGGGTGGCTGTGAGCCAGATTGAACCGGCCGAACCTGCTGAATCAGAACTGGTGGCAGAGTGGCAGTCCAGGCTGAGTGAGCAAAAGACTGAACTGTCCCGGATTGAACAGAATGTCCAGCAGCAGGTTGACGCCCTGACGCTGCGGCTGGGTGAGATGCAGGGGCGCCTCCTGAGGCTTGATGCTCTCGGCCAGCGCTTTCTGGAATCCGGCCTGGTGGCCAGCGATGAGTTCGACTTTGACCAGCCGGCTGCTGTTGGTGGCCCTGAGGAAAGTCTCGACGGTGACTCTTTCACGGCTCCTGAGCTGACCAATATGATTGATCAGCTCAGGAGCCGTATCGAGGACCGGGAGCAACAACTGCGCATGCTGGATATGGTCGCCTCCCGCCAGAAACTCGAAAACCAGCTTTTCGTGGAAGGTCGCCCCATTACCTGGGGGTGGCTGTCGTCGAAATATGGCTATCGTTCCGATCCTTTCACGGGCAAACGCACCTGGCATGCCGGCGTGGACCTGGCTGGCAAGGAAGGCAGCGATATCATAGCCGTTGCCGGCGGTGTGGTTACCTATGCAGATGAGCGCTATGGTTACGGCAACCTCGTTGCAGTGGATCATGGTGATGGCCTGGTAACCCGCTACGCGCATGCCAAGGCCATCAAGGTCAAGGTGGGCGATGTTGTCCAGAAGGGCCAGGTGCTGGCATTGATGGGCAGCACAGGGCGCTCTACCGGCCCTCACGTGCATTTCGAAGTTATCCGCAACGGCAAATCCGAGAACCCCGAAACCTATATCAAGCGGGCCAGCCGCTAGGCGTCTGCTGAGGCGCCTCAAAGGGCGCCTGATTTCTTCCTGTTGCCCCGGTCCGGCTATCTTTTTCCAATCTTTTCAGCGTTGTGACAGGCTTCTGTGAGGCCTGACTTTTGTACTGCCGCGAAATAAGGTTAGAATGCCGGCTTCCTCCGTTTAATCAAAGAAGCAGTGGTCTATGTTCACAAAGCTTGCAACCAAGATGTTCGGCAGTAAGAACGCCAGAGAAATCAAGCGAATGCGCAAAACCGTATCGCGTATCAACGAGCTTGAAGAGCAGTATGGCAATTTGTCCGACACAGAGTTGCAGGGTAAGACCGCAGAATTTCGCCGCCGTTACGAAGAAGGCGAGAGTCTTGATGCACTGCTTCCGGAAGCCTTTGCCACCACCAGGGAGGCAAGCCGGCGGGTGATGGGAATGCGCCATTACGACGTGCAGATGATTGGCGGTATAACGCTTCATGAAGGCCGGATTTCCGAGATGAAAACCGGCGAGGGTAAAACCCTGGTGGCAACCCTGGCCGTGTACCTGAATGCCCTCACTGGCAAAGGTGTTCATCTGGTAACCGTGAACGACTATCTGGCACGCCGGGACGCTGAGTGGATGGGAAAGCTCTACCGCTTCCTGGGTCTTCAGGTGGGTGTTGTGGCTGCGGGCCAGCCCCCGGAAGAAAAACGGGCGGCGTATCAGGCCGATATCACCTACGGCACCAATAACGAATTCGGCTTTGATTATCTGCGGGACAACATGGCGTTCAGCACTGAAGACAAGGTGCAGCGCAGCCTGCACTTCGCCATCGTGGACGAAGTGGATTCCATCCTGATTGATGAAGCCCGCACCCCGCTGATTATTTCCGGGGCAGCGGAAGACAGTTCGAAACTGTATCTGGCCATCAACGAACTGGTGCCAAGCCTTGAAGAGGGCGAAGTCAGTGAGGAAGAAGGTGAGCCCAGCGGCGATTTCACCATTGATGAGAAATCGCGCCAGGTAGAGTTGACCGAGAACGGTCACGAGAAAGTGGAAGAGCTGCTACTGGAGAGGGGGCTGCTGAAGGAAGGTGAGAGCCTCTATTCCGCCGCCAACCTCAGCCTGTTGCACCACGTCCATTCCGCCCTCAGGGCTCACCATCTGTTCCAGAAAGACGTGGACTACATCGTTCAGGGCGACCAGGTGGTGATCGTTGACGAGCACACTGGCCGTACCATGCCGGGGCGTCGCTGGAGTGAGGGCCTGCACCAGGCGATTGAGGCCAAGGAAGGTGTCCGTATCCAGGCAGAGAGCCAGACCCTGGCCTCCACCACCTTCCAGAACTATTTCCGGCTATACGACAAACTGGCCGGCATGACCGGTACCGCCGACACGGAAGCGTTCGAATTCCGCCAGATTTACGGCCTTGACGTTGTCGTTATTCCGCCCAACAAGCCGATTCAGCGGATCGACTACAACGACCTGATCTACCTGACCCAGGAAGAAAAATTCCACGCCATCATCGACGAGATCAAGGACGTTACCGCCGAGGGCCGCCCTATTCTGGTGGGTACCGCCTCCATCGAGGCGTCCGAGCTGTTGTCCATGCTGCTCAAGAAGGCGCGGATCGACCACAAGATCCTCAACGCCAAACAGCACGAAAGTGAAGCCCAGATCATCGCCCAGGCCGGCCGCCCGGGTGCGGTTACCATTGCCACCAACATGGCGGGCCGTGGTACCGACATCGTACTGGGTGGCAACTGGGAGTTTGAAGTCGCGGGTATGGAGAACCCCACGGAAGAAGAGGCAGCCCGTATCAAGGCCGAGTGGACGGAGCGTCATAACCAGGTGCTGGAGGCTGGTGGCCTGCATATAATCGGTACCGAGCGCCATGAGTCCCGCCGTATCGACAACCAGCTCCGGGGCCGTGCCGGTCGTCAGGGGGATCCTGGCTCCTCACGCTTCTTCCTGTCCCTGGAAGATAACCTGATGCGGATCTTCGCCCCGGACCGGGTAAAGAGCCTGATGCAGGCCATGGGCATGAAGAAGGGCGAGGCCATCGAACACCGCATGGTCACCAACGCCATTGAAAAATCCCAGCGCAAGGTGGAAGGCCGCAACTTTGATATGCGGAAAACCCTGCTGGAATACGATGACGTTGCCAACGACCAGCGTACGGTTATCTACGATCAGCGTAACGAGGTTATGTCCTCGGAAGACATTTCCGACATGATCAAGACCATCCGTGAAGATGTGGTGGATTCGCTGGTCAGTGAGTTCATTCCGCCCCAGAGCATGCCGGAACAATGGGATGTTGCCGGCCTGGAGAGCCAGCTTCAATCGGAAATGGCTATCAATCTTCCCATTCAGACGTGGCTGGACGAAGACAGCAAGCTTTACGAAGAGAATCTCCGTCAGCGCATTCTGGAAGAGATCGTCGCGGCGTACGAGGCCAAGGAGGAGCTGGCCGGTTCCGAGCCCATGCGCAAGTTCGAGAAGCAGGTGTTCCTGCAGGTACTCGATACCCTGTGGAAAGAACACCTCTCAAACATGGACCACCTTCGCCGTGGTATCCATCTGCGGGGGTACGCCCAGAAGAACCCCAAGCAGGAATACAAGCGCGAGGCCTTCAACCTGTTTGAAAGCATGCTTGAAACCATGAAGCGTGACGTGGTGCGGGTGCTTTCCCATGTTCGTGTGCAGAGCCGTGAAGAAATGGAAGAAGTGGAGCGTCGCCGCAAGGAAGAGCTTGAGCGCGAGCTTGCCCAGGCCCGCCTGCGCCACGACGAGACCAGCGCCACCGCCCAGCACCGGCAGGATGAAAATGCCGGTGGTTCCGGTGCCCAGCAGCCGCAGGGAACACCGGAAACCTTCGTGCGACAGGACCGGAAAGTGGGTCGTAATGAACCTTGTCCTTGCGGGTCTGGCAAGAAATACAAGCAGTGCTGCGGAAAGGTCAGCTGATTCCCTGCACTGACCAGTAGCATAATGACCCGCACCCTGATTGATTCAGGCTGCGGGTTTTTCGTTTGGTAACCGGCGTTCCGGCCGGTCTGCCGGACACAGACCGATCATGACGAAAGGAGAGTGAAGATGGCAGTTGGTCCAGGAGCCTTGCCGACATTTTATCCGGTGGCCGGTGTCGGGCTGGGTATTGGTAGCGCCGGCATCAAGAAACCGGGCAAGAAAGATCTGGTCGTTATTGAGCTGGCCCCCGGTAGCCGCGTGGCCGGAATCTTTACCCGTAACCAGTTCTGTGCGGCCCCGGTCCATGTAACCCGGAACCACCTTGCCAGTGACGCGCCACGTTACCTGTTGATCAATACCGGTAACGCCAATGCAGGCACTGGCGAACAGGGCATGAAAGATGCCCAGGCCTGCTGTCAGGCACTGGCGGACCATGCGGGTGTTGCTTCAGGCTCGGTGCTGCCGTTTTCCACCGGCGTCATTGGGGAGCCCTTGCCGGTGGCGAAGATCGTCGGAGCCCTGCCGCAGGCGCTGGCGGATGTGTCAGAATCCCACTGGGCTGAGGCCGCCTCCGGGATCATGACCACGGATACCCGCCCCAAGGGGGCGACCCGCCAGATCGACCTGGACGGCCACACCGTTTCCATCTCCGGTATCAGCAAGGGTGCTGGTATGATTCGCCCGAACATGGCCACCATGCTGGGTTTTATTGCCACCGACGCGAAGATTGCGCCGGATGTGTTGTCCTCCCTGGCCTCGGAGCTCGGTGAGAAATCCTTTAATCGCATCACCATTGACGGCGATACCTCCACCAACGACGCCTGCATGCTGATGGCCAGCGGCCAGTACAGTGGTCCGGAGATTACCGCCGACAGTCCCTGTCTGCCGACACTCAGGGACGCCCTGCGCGAGGTGTTCCTGGAGTTGGCGCATGCCATTGTCCGGGACGGCGAAGGTGCGACCAAGTTTGTGACCATTGAGGTCAGCCGCGCGGGCTCGGTACAGGAAGCGCTGGATGTGGCCTATACCGTGGCGCACTCACCGCTGGTCAAGACTGCGCTGTTTGCGTCCGACCCCAACTGGGGTCGGATACTGGCAGCGGTGGGCCGTGCGGGTGTTGAAAGGCTGGATCTCAATGCCCTGGAGATATGGCTGGGGGATGTCTGCCTGGTGCGCAACGGCGGCCGCGCCGAGGACTACAGCGAATCCCGGGGGCAGGCGGTGATGGATGGCGAGGAGATTACCATTCACATTGACCTCCGGCGTGGTGATGTCATGGAGCGGGTCTGGACCTGCGACTTCTCCCACGACTATGTGACCATCAATGCGGAGTACCGTACCTGATTATGACGGCTGTTCAGGATATTCACGTCGCGGTTGGGGTTATCTTTCGCGAGGGAAACGTGCTGATTGCCCGTCGCCCGGACCACGTCCACCAGGGTGGTCTGCTTGAGTTTCCGGGTGGCAAGGTTGAGGCCGGAGAAACGGTCCAGCAGGCGCTGGTTAGGGAGATCAGGGAAGAAACCGGGTTGCGGATACCCCCTGATACCCTTGAACCGGTCATAGAGATTCGTCATGACTACGGTGACAAGCGGGTAATTCTCGATGTCTGGGAAACGTCAACGGCCGAGGGTGAACCGGAAGGCCGCGAAGGGCAGGAAATACGCTGGCTGGATGTCCGGGAACTGGCCGATGCTGACTTCCCTGCTGCAAACCGGCCGATTATCAGGGCGTTGCGGCTGCCACGCCACTATGCCATTACCGGTTCGGCCTTAAGTGCGGAGGCTTTCCTTAAACAGGTGCAAGAGCGCGTGAAGGAGGCACCCCCTGAACTGTGCCTGCTCCGGGCGCCGGAATTCAGTGAAGAGGTCTATGTCGAGCTTGCGGACTGGTCACTGGAGGTCTGCCAGGCTAGCGAATCCGCGCTGATGCTTCATGGCGCGCCGTCGTTGCTTGAGCATTCCCCCGGGGTCTCCGGCTTGCATCTTCCCTGGCAGGAAGCGAGGCAGCACTCAGCACGGCCGGTACCCAGCGGATACCTGCTGGCGATCTCGTGCCATAACGAGGAGGAGATTGCCCACGCCGGGCAGTTACAGGCGGATTTCATTACCCTTGGTCCGGTTAAGCCCACACCCTCTCATCCCGGTGCGCCAGGGATGGGCTGGGGCCGTTTCCGGGAACTTGTTGCAGCCGCTACGGTCCCTGTTTACGCCCTGGGAGGGCTTTCTCCGCAGGACGTTGCCGAAGCCCGCCGTGCTGGCGCCCAGGGTATTGCCGGTATCAGTTTCTGGTGGCCACGGGTCTGATATTGATCAGGCCGCAGGGCTTGCGTGCTCTGGTATGATAGGCCCAATACCACCTTCATCAATGATCACCGGGAGACCCTGTGAGCAAACTGACGCATCTTGACGATAAAGGCGCCGCGCGCATGGTGGATGTGACCTCCAAGGCCGTCACCGAACGTGAGGCCAGGGCAGAGGCCCTGATCCGGATGGCGCCGGAAACCCTGGCAATGATTGTGGAGGGCCAGCACCCCAAGGGGGACGTACTTGCGGTGGCCCGGATTGCCGGCATTATGGCTGCCAAGAAGACCCATGAACTGATTCCACTGTGTCACGCGCTCAACCTGACCTCGGTCAAGGTGGACCTGACGCCGGGCGACGACGGTGCCTCCGTTCATATCGCTACCCTGTGCAAGCTCTCCGGGCAGACAGGCGTGGAGATGGAGGCATTGACAGCCGCCAGCGTGGCAGCTCTGACCCTGTACGATATGTGCAAGGCCGTCGATCGCGGCATGGTGGTGGACAATGTTCGCCTGTTGGAGAAGAAGGGCGGTCGCAGCGGCCACTGGTCTGCTCCAGGCTCCGGATCGTAAGTGCTGTATACATCAGCCTAACCGGAGGAATGACCGTGCAGAGACTACGCCAGGAAGGTGGCCACGTGATAGAATGCGCGGCCCGATTGACTGAACCACGAGGAAGCACTGTGGCCGTTCGTTACATCCAGACATGCCGGTTGCCAACCCCCTTCGGCGTTTTCGACATGCACGGTTTTGAAGAGCCGGACACCGGGAAGGAACATGTGGCGCTCACGCTGGGTGATCTTGGCAGTCCCGAGCCAATGCTGGCACGGACTCACTCGGAATGCCTGACCGGCGATGCGCTCTACAGCATGCGGTGTGACTGTGGTTACCAGTTGGAAGAGGCCCTGCGCAGTATTGCCCGGGAAGGTCGCGGTATTCTGATGTATCTGCGTCAGGAAGGGCGTGGTATTGGTCTGCTGAACAAGATCCGTGCATACAACCTCCAGGACCAGGGCGCTGATACAGTCGAGGCCAACGAGCAACTCGGATTCGCGGCGGACCTGCGCGACTACAGTATGTGCCGGGATATGCTGGAGCATCTCGGCATCCACAGCCTGAAGCTGATGACCAACAATCCCCGCAAGGTCGACGCCCTCACCGAACTGGGAATTGAGATTGCCGAACGTGTGCCGCTGCACGTGGGGCGCAACCCCCACAATGAGCATTACCTGAACACCAAGCAGAGCAAGCTTGGCCACTGGTTCGAGACCCACCAGGACGACGACCCCGCCGTCTGATTTTTTCCGGTAACCTGCTTACTGAACCGCCTTGAGCGACTGGTTGTATTTCATGCGCTCCAGGCGGGTTTCAATGGAGCCCTGAATACCTTCAGCGTCCAGGCCACAGGAAGACAGCAACTCCCCGTGCTTGCCGTGGTCGATGAAGGTGTCTGGCAGGCCAATCTGCAGTACCGGCTGGCTGACATCATGACTGTTGAGCAACTCCGTCACGGCACTGCCGGCACCGCCGGCGATGGCGTTTTCCTCGATGGTCACCAGCAGGTCGTGTTGCTCTGCCAGCGACAGGATCAATTCCTTATCCAGCGGCTTCACAAACCGCATATCCGCCACGGTTGCGCCCAGTGCCTTCGCCGCTTCCATGGCAGGCGTCAGCAGGGTGCCAAAGTTGAGGATGGCAATGCCTGAACCCTCTCTTACCACACGCCCCTTGCCGATGGGCAGGGGGGCCAGTTCCCGGACAATCTCGGCGCCGGGGCCGGTTCCGCGTGGGTAGCGTACCGCTGCGGGACCCTCGAACAGCATGCCGGTATGCAGCAACTGTCGGGTTTCATTTTCATCGGACGGCGTCATCACGATCATATTGGGGACGCAACGCAGATAGCTGATGTCAAAGGCGCCGGCATGGGTGGGGCCGTCTTCGCCCACCAGGCCGGCACGGTCAATAGCGAACAACACATCCAGGTTCTGTATGGCCACGTCGTGGATCACCTGGTCGTAGGCGCGCTGCAGGAAGGTTGAATAGATGGCAACCACCGGTTTGGCGCCATCGCAGGCGAGGCCGGCGGCCAGGGTCACGGAATGTTGTTCAGCGATGGCGACGTCGAAATAGCGGTCCGGAAAACGCTGGGAGAAGGCCAGCAGGTCCGAGCCTTCGCACATGGCCGGGGTGATGCCCACGATGCGTTCGTCGGCCTCCGCAGCGTCGCACAGCCACTGGCCAAAGACATTGGCGTACTTCGGCTTGGACGGTTTGGGTGCGACCGGCTCTGGCTTGCTGGGCGGCACCGGTTCGATCTTGTTGATGGCGTGGTAGCCGATGGGGTCCGCCTCGGCCGGGGCAAAGCCCTTGCCCTTGGTGGTGACCACGTGGAGGAATTGTGGCCCGTCCAGCTCGCGGATGTTTTCCAGGGTTTCCACCAGCAGCGGCAGGTCGTGACCATCAATGGGGCCGATGTAATTGAAGCCGAGTTCCTCAAACAGGGTGCCCGGAGAAATCATGCCCTTGAAGTGTTCCTCGGTCTTGCGGGCCAGGGCCATCAGTTGTGGCGTGCCCTGCAACACACGCTTGCTGCTGTCGCGAACCTGGTTGTAGGTGCGGCTTGCCAGCAGTTTGGCGAAATAGTTCGACAGCCCCCCCACATTGCGGGAAATCGACATGTCGTTATCGTTGAGGATAACCAGCATGTTGGCATCCAGGTGCCCCGCGTGGTTCAGTGCTTCAAAGGCCATGCCGGCGGTCATGGCACCATCGCCGATGATGGCAATACTCTTGCGGCCAGTGCCCTGCATGCGGGAGGCAATGGCCATGCCCAGGGCGGCACTGATGGAGGTGCTGGAATGCCCCACGCCGAAGGTGTCGTATTCACTCTCGGCCCGTTTCGGGAAGCCTGCCAGGCCCCCCTTGCGGCGAATGCTGTTCATGCGCCCCTTACGACCGGTCAGGATCTTGTGAGGATAGGCCTGGTGGCCAACATCCCATACCAGGCGATCTTCCGGCGTATTGAACACATAGTGCAGGGCAACGGTCAGTTCCAGAACGCCAAGGCCGGCACCGAAGTGGCCGCCGGTCTGTCCCACTGACCACAGCAGGAACGCGCGAAGCTCCCGTGCCAGTTGGGTCAGCTGATCCGCTGCCAGCTCACGCAACTGCCCGGGAGTGTCAATCCTGTCCAGCAGCGGCGTGTTGGGCCGTTGGGACGGGATTTCCTTGAATGTATATGTATCCTGCATCTGCTCGGGTCTTTTCCGGGTGGTCAAAATGTAAGTTCTATTATAGGGGATGAAGGCACCCGGTTTCATACTGATTGGGCCAGCCGGGCCCTTCCAGTCCTTCATGGTCAGTGTGCATGCCAGTGCGGCCGTGGATCAATGGGTGCGGGCCACCACGTAACCGGCCATGTCCCTGAGTAGGTCACCTTCCTTGCCGAAGCCTTCCAGACTGGCCAGCGCGGACTCCAGCAACTGCGACAGGTAGTCCCTGGCACCGGCGGTTCCCAGCAGCGACGGGTAGGTTGGCTTGGCGCGGGCAAGGTCCGATCCCTGGGGTTTGCCAATCACCGTGGTGTCGCCTTCGATATCCAGCAGGTCGTCCTGTACCTGGAATGCCAGCCCAAGGGTTTGTGAATAAATGGTAAGGGCTGCCAGTTGGTCTTCGGTCACATCCGCAGCGGTCAGGGCGCCCATTCGCACACTGGCAGCAATCAGGGCTCCGGTCTTGTGGCGGTGCATCTTCTCCAACTGCTCAATGGTCAGGCTTTTGCCCACGGATTCCAGATCGATCGCCTGGCCCCCAACCATACCCAGGTGACCGCTGGCGGAGGCCAGTTCGCGGATCATCGCCAGGCGAACCTGATCGACCAGCCCTGGTGCTTCAGCCAGCCAGCCGAAGGCCATGGTCTGCAGGGCATCGCCCGCCAATATGGCAGTGGCCTCGTCAAAGGCAATGTGGGTGGTGGCGCGGCCCCGGCGCAGTTCGTCATCGTCCATTGCCGGAAGGTCATCGTGAATCAGCGAATAGGCGTGGATCAGTTCCAGGGCGCTCGCAGGAACAATGGCATTTTCGTGCGCCTGTCCAACGGCTGCCGCAGCTGCCAGGCACAGGGCGGGGCGAATACGCTTGCCCCCGCCCAGTACGCTGTAACGCATGGCCGCCTGAAGGCGCTCAGACCCGTTGCCAGCGGAGGAAAGCTGACGCTCCAGCTCCGCATCAATCCGGTTGCGGCAGTTGTCCAGGAACGTCGTCAGGCGGGTGTTCGGTGTTGGCATCAGGCAGATTCGTCCGGGGTAAAAGGTCTGGTTTCCAGAGTGCCATCGCTGTTCTCAACCAGTTGTTCCACTCGCTGCTCCGCAGTCTTGAGCGCCTGCTGGCATTCGCGGGTAAGCTTCACACCGCGTTCGAAAGCCGTGAGTGACTGCTCCAGGGACAGTTCGCCCTGTTCCAGGTCGTGGACCAGCTTCTCCAGTTCATCCAGGGATTTTTCAAAGTCGGCGATGGACGCCGCGCTTTTCTCACCGGCCATAGGGGCCTCCGGTTGCTTCGCGGAATTTGGCGGATTATATCAAAGCTTCAGGCAGACCGCTGCCAGCGGAACCGCCTTATGTCCTCCTTTTCACCTTCAGGGCCCCAACCCTGCTCTGTCACCCGGATATCACCGGAAGCACTGACAGTGACCACGGTGGTCGCCCGGGTGCCGTAATCGCTCCCAACAATAAAGGGCGATGACAAAAAGCGCTCCGTGTCCCTGCCAACGCCGGTGTCCGGTAATTCTTGGTCCGGTGCAGGCGTGGTGTCCTGCAAGCGCTCGATAAGACGCTGATGGAGTTCATCGGTATTTTCTGAAGAGGCATCCTCAAGCAGGCTGGTTACTGAGTTCCGGAGCCGGAGCAGTTTTGGCCAGGGGGTTTGCAGAAGGTGATTGCTCAGGCCGTAGGTGCCCCGGTGAACATGGCGCCCGGGGTGGGCATCGCGGTTGCTGAAATACCAGCCGGCCTGTCCGTCCAGCCTGACCAGATTGAACCCGGAATAACGTCCCTTGTGTTGTTGCAGTCGGGCTTCCAGGGCGTTGTTTTCTTCGGCCAGCGCCAGTAACGGAAGCTCGCCCCGGGAATGGGTGCCTTGTACCTGGGTGCCTTCCCTCACATTGGTGACAGCAGAGACCTGGCCGGCACCATCCACAGCCAGCCAGGTGCCCCCGGACAGCAGGTCACGGCCAGCCAGCACATCGCGACCTGCGGTCTCGCTATACCACCAGTCCATAGTTGCTGTGGGCCTGCGAAAGAACTCATCGCGATTGGCGGCGACCACCAGGGGGAAGGCGGGATGCTGGCGCACGGAAAAAACAATCAGGCACATGGTGGGCTCATCAGTGGCGAGTGAACAAAAGGGCGTCGGTGTGTATCATACCAGCCTGATTTGTTGTCTGCGTGTGGCTGAGTATGACCCTGATTGCTGTAATTGGCCTGTATCTCGCCCTGGGAGCCCTCGCGGGCACCATGGCCGGCCTCTTTGGTATTGGCGGCGGGCTGGTGATTGTCCCTGTCCTGATCTTCAGTTTCGACCTTCAGGGCGTTAGTGGCGACATCACCGCCCACTTGGCCGTTGGCACGTCTTTGGCGACCATCGTCTTTACGTCCCTTAGTTCCATACGTTCCCACTCCCTTCACAAGGCCGTTCGCTGGGACGTTTTTCGCCCTATGACGGCAGGCATTGTCGTCGGTGCTGTCCTCGGTGCCTGGACAGCCTCCATGCTCAGTGGTGAGGCCCTGGAACTGATCATCGGCGTGTTTGTCATCCTGGTGGCGCTGAAAATGCTGTTCGGCGCAAATCCGACACCCGGCCGCGATGTGCCCGGTTCCGTTGGCCTGGGCAGTGCCGGCGCCGGTATCGGCTGGGCGTCGGCCATTTTTGGTATTGGCGGCGGTACGCTGACTGTTCCGTTCCTGAGTTGGTGCAACGTACGAATGCAGCAGGCGGTAGGGACCTCTGCCGCCTGCGGGCTCCCCATTGCCATCGCTGGCGCACTTGCAAATATCGGTACCGGCTGGCGGAACCCGCATCTGCCGGAACTCAGTTTGGGGTTCATTTACCTGCCGGCGTTGCTGGGTATTGCCCTGACCAGTGTTTTGTTCGCCCGTGTCGGGGCCAACCTGGCTCACCGCCTGGACGCGGCCCTGTTGAAAAAAATCTTCGCCATCGTGTTGATCGTGGTGGGTATCCGCTTCCTGTTATGACCTGAGGGGTTATTGATGCTTCAGCATCCGCAAATCGATCCGGTGGCCATCGCCATCGGGCCTTTGAAAATACACTGGTATGGCTTGACCTACCTGGTCGGATTTCTCGTGGGCTGGTGGTTGGGGCGCCTCCGCGCGCGTAAACCCTGGTCACCGATCACCGAAGTCCAGATGGGGGACATGCTGTTCTACATTGCCCTCGGTGTCATACTCGGTGGCCGCTTCGGCTATGTGATCTTCTACAACTTTGGTGCCTTTGCGGCGGATCCATTGATGTTGTTCCGGGTATGGGAAGGCGGCATGTCCTTCCATGGTGGCCTATTGGGCGTGATGTTTGCCATGTGGTGGTTCGGCCGCAAGGTGGACCGAACCTTCTGGCAAATAGCGGACTTCGTCGCGCCTCTGGTACCGGTGGGTCTGGGCGCTGGCCGCATCGGTAACTTCATCAACGGTGAACTCTGGGGCAAACCAACGGACGTTCCCTGGGGCATGCTCTTCCGCACCGCTCCGGACGCCCTGGCAAGGCACCCGTCCCAGCTTTACCAGTTCGCCCTTGAAGGCGTCGTATTCTTCATTATCCTGTGGTGGTTTTCCTCCAAACCACGCCCCCGCATGGCGGTGTCCGGCCTGTTCCTGGCATGCTACGGCGTCTTCCGCTTCCTGGTGGAATTTGTTCGCCAGCCGGACCCGCAACTGGGCTACCTGGCTTTCGACTGGCTGACCATGGGGCAGGTGTTGTCATTCCCGATGATTGTTGCGGGCGTTGCACTGATGGTTTTTGCATACCGGAGAAACGCTGAATGAAAGCCTATCTCGACCTGATGAAAGACGTGGTAGACAACGGCATGGACCGCGGTGACCGCACCGGCGTCGGTACCCGCTCGGTGTTCGGTCGCCAGATGCGCTTCAACCTACAGGAAGGCTTCCCCCTGGTGACCACCAAGAAAGTTCACCTGCGCAGCATCATCCAGGAACTGTTGTGGTTCCTTCAGGGCTCAACCGACAATAACTGGCTGAAAGAACGCAACGTGTCCATATGGAACGAATGGGCGCTGGAGAATGGCGATCTGGGCCCCATCTACGGCAAGCAGTGGCGTAGCTGGCAATGCCCGGATGGCAGTACGGTGGACCAGATCAGCGATGTGATCGACCAGATCCGCAACAAGCCCAACTCCCGCCGGCTAATTGTGTCCGCCTGGAACCCGGCAGAACTCCCGGACGAATCCATTGGCCCCCAGGACAACGTCCGCCAGGGCCGCATGGCGCTGGCCCCGTGCCACTGCCTGTTCCAGTTCTACGTCGCCGACGGCAAACTCTCCTGCCAGCTCTACCAGCGCAGCGCCGACCTGTTCCTGGGCGTGCCGTTCAATATCGCGTCGTATGCGTTGCTGACCCACATGATCGCCCAGCAGTGTGATCTGGGTGTCGGGGAGTTCGTGCATACGTTTGGCGACTGTCACCTGTACCAGAACCACCTGACCGACGACATTGTCTTCGAGCAGTTGAAACGGTCGCCCCGGGCGTTGCCTAAACTGGTGATCAAACGGAAGCCTTCATCGATCTTTGAGTACGAGCTGGAGGATTTCGAGTTTGACGGGTATGAGCCTTATCCCGGGATTAAGGCGCCTATTGCTATTTGACCTTTTGGCCTGGTTTCCGGCCCTTTGGTTTCGGGGGCTGCAGGTCAGCGGGTGGGGCTTTCAGGAAAACGCCTCAAGACGTCCGTGTGCGGCTTGGGCTCCGCCATCCATGGCTCCGCACATTTCCTGAAAGCCCCACCCGCTGACCTGCGACGGAACAACAGAGTTCGATTATCTGCAAGGTTAAGCCAGACTAAGGGGCTATTTCGAATTAAGCTCAGTTAAGTGCTCTATCCCGCAATGATCGTGGATCAGCTGACTGTATCGTTGAATCGTGAGAGGGCGGGAAGACGTGTCCAAAAATGTGCGGAGCCATGGATGGCGGAGCCCAAGCCGCGCATGGATGCCTTGAGGCGTTTTTTGGACACGTCTTCCCGCCCTCTTGCAGCCCCCGAAACCCCGAGGGCCCCGGATCCGGGCAGCTCCCAAGCAAGAGGATAAACAACCAATGAGGAAAGCCCTGATAGTGGCCATGTCCCAAAACCGGGTCATCGGCCGTAATAACAAGCTGCCATGGTATCTGCCGGGGGATCTGAAGTACTTCAAGCAGGCCACCATGGGCAAGCCCATCATCATGGGGCGGAAAACCTGGGACTCTATTGGCCGGCCATTGCCCGGGCGGATGAACGTGGTTATATCCCGGAACCCGGAATGGGAAGCACCCGCCGGAACGGTCGCTGCAAAGTCACTGGACGAAGCGTTGGTGAAAGCTGAAGCTCAGGCCGAGATTGAAGGCGGAGACGAAGTGATGATCATCGGTGGCGGACAGATTTACGCAGAAGTCCTGCCGATGGTAGACCGGATCTACATCACCCAGGTGCACGCCGAGGTGGAGGGAGATGCGTTCTTTCCGGAAGTAAACTGGGAAGAGTGGGAAGAAATCGGACGGGAGGATTTCTCCGCGTCCGACAACAACCCATACGACTACAGCTTCGTAGTCTATCAGCGCACCAATCAGCCCTGACGGGGCGGGCGCTTACCGGCGGGCTTGCCGCCTTTGCCCGGGGGCTTGCCCTTCTGGCCGGGGCCGCCACGGCCCTTGGGGCCCTTCTTGAAGCCGGGTTTGAATCCTGGCTTGCCACCCGGGCGGCCACCGCCACCCTTGCGGTCACGACGTGGTGGTGCCGTCGCCGAAACAACTGGCAGTGCTTCTGGCTGCTCCAGGGGCAATGAGCCCGGCTGGGACGCCTCCAGATAGCAGGCCAGGGCTCCGGCTACCATCGCAATGTCCATATCGTTGCGTTCTGCAATCTCATCCAGCAGCGACATCGCCTTGGCCAGCTTGCCATCCTCGGCAAAGCCCAACAGTTGCGATTCAAACTGCTCCTCGCGCATTTTCTTCAATGCGTTTGGCGAGGGCAATTCGTAGGACTCCATCGGCGAGTTGGTGGCACGCTCAAGCGTACGTAGCCAGCTGCGCTCACGGGGAGTGACCAGCAGAATCGCCTTGCCTTCGCGGCCAGCGCGACCGGTACGGCCAACCCGGTGGATATAGGCTTCAGTGTCGTAAGGCACGTCGTAGTTGATAACGTGGGTAATGCGGGGCACGTCCAGGCCGCGCGCCGCTACGTCTGTGGCTACGATGATGTCCTTCTTGCCGCGCCGGAGGTCTTCCACTGTCTGCTCACGTTGACGCTGGTTCAGGTCGCCGTTCAGCGGTGCCACGGCATGTCCGCGGGCTGACAGTTTTTCCGCCAGCAGCGTGGTTTCCGCCTTGGTGCGCACGAAGATGATGGCGGCGTCCAAGGGTTCCACTTCAAGGATGCGGGTCAGGGCGTCCAGTTTGCGCTCGGCATACACCGGCAGTACAAATTGCGAGATGCGCTCTACCGTGCGGGTTTCGCTCTCGATTTTGACTTCCGTGGCATCGCGCAGATAGGTCTGGGCAACTTTCTTGATCTGCGGTGGCATGGTCGCGGAGAAGAGCGCGCGCTGGCAGTTTTCCGGGGTCTTCGCCAGAATCGCTTCCACGTCATCGATAAAGCCCATGCGAAGCATCTCATCGGCTTCGTCCAGCACCAGGGCCTTGAGGCTGTCCAGCTTCAGGGTGCCCTTGCGCAGGTGGTCCAGCATGCGGCCAGGGGTGCCCACGATCACCTGGGCGCCGCGGCGCAGGCCCTTGATCTGGGGGAAGAAATCCTGGCCACCATAGATCGGCAGTACATGGAAGTTACGGAACTTGCTGGCGTAGGTGGTAAACGCCTCGGCCACCTGAATGGCCAGCTCGCGTGTGGGCGCCAAAACCAGAATCTGCGGCTCCATGAGAGAGGCGTCAATGCGGCTCAGCAACGGCAGCGCAAAAGCGGCGGTTTTCCCGGTACCGGTCTGGGCAACACCCAGCAAGTGCTTACCGGCCAACAGCGCAGGAATAGTCTGGGCCTGTATGGGAGAGGGTTTTTCATAGCCGACGGCGGCAACAGCTTCAAGGACAGCTGGATCCAGGCCGAGTTCGGCAAAAGACAATTCAGACATTAATGTACTCGGAATTCGGAGGGTAGGGCATTGCAATGCAATGCATGTTGTGGCGGGGATTATAACTGGTTTGTTGTGTCTTTAACACGGCTAATGCCGGTGGGGCTGTAGGTAGTTGCCGGAGGGGCGGTTGTGTTGATGCCGGACATTCGGCAATTTGCAACCTGCAGTTTTGCCCTATGTAAAACTGCAGGTGAAAACCAGTTCCCTGACTTGGGCACTTGATATTGTGCATTCCAGGACAGGCTGGCTTCAGAGGTCGGTTATTCGGTTTCGGTCACGGCTTCACTAAAAGTACTTGAATCCCGCAGCCCCCCGAACCGCTTGTAGAACTTTTCACCCGGCCCAGGCAGAGGGCCGGAGGCATTTTCAAGGGTCCCGTCCAGCCACTGCTCGGCCCGCACATAGATCTGGCGGTACAAATTGCGGCAGAGTTGTTTGGCGCTGCGGCCTTCCCAGTCACCCGGCAACAGTTCGTCGGGCAGTAGTGGATCCCGAAGCAGAATCTTGCGGTATTCGTGGATTAACAGTATCCGGAGAATCAGACATTCCTCCGGGTTGAGGGTGTCTTCGGACTGTAGTTCGCGCCACAAAGGGCGGAACTGACTTAGAAAGCGTCGGTAGCGGCCTCCCAGCTCATCCAGATTCCAGCTTTCGCGAACCTGCAGGCGAAGTGCTCTGGGGCTTTTCTGCTCCATGGGCATGGTCTGCATCACGATGGTGTCGTCCAGAGCGCCCCATTCCTGCAGCATTGGAATCAGTTCGCTGCGGGTGTACCGAGGGTGTTCCATCAGGCCCGGAGCCATACTGCCAAAGCTGAGCCACTTGAGTTCCTCCCGGACTTTCTGGCGAAGCTCCGGCGATAGCTGATTCAGGTACACCAGGCACCAACTGCCACTCCATTCTTCGGTATCAAGGATGTATACGTGCTGAAAAGCCTGCTCGAACCGGCGCAGCCCGGGGCCGGTGAGGCTATAGTAACTGCATCGCCCTACCTTTTCCGTTTGCAGCCAGGATTCCTGAACCAGGCGATACACTGACGTGCGCACCAGCCGCTGGCTAATGCCCATGGGTTCTACCAGCTTCATCAGGCTGCCAAGCCAGACATTACCGCCACGAGGTACGATGGCGTCGCCGTAGATGGTAATGATCAGAGAGCCGGCTCGGAGTGGCCGCTTCTCCTGGAAGTTTTTGACGAGCAGTTCTAGTTGGCTTTTTGCAGTCATGGTCTGGGTTCGCAAATAAGAATCAATGAAACACGTTGTGTGTATTATGCGGGTCTTGTGTGTCAGGTAAAGGCTTGTCTCTCTGGTTGCTGTGCTGCCGCGTTGCGTGAGTGCTGGCTTTACTGAAAGGGTCTTGGTTGGACTCCCTGAAATCAGTTGACATAGTTGTTATGATACAATAACTTCAT
Source organism: Marinobacter iranensis (assembly GCF_029207565.1). Taxonomy (GTDB): domain Bacteria; phylum Pseudomonadota; class Gammaproteobacteria; order Pseudomonadales; family Oleiphilaceae; genus Marinobacter; species Marinobacter iranensis. The sequence continues at coordinate 52,241 of NZ_JANCMW010000014.1, forward strand.
TTGATAATCGTCAAAGGTATCAAATTATACCGGCCGCGAAAAATCAGGATTGCTGTAATCCAGGGATGAAGGGACAAAAACACACTCAAGCCCCTGCACAATTCAGGAGAACAAAAACAATGCTTAAAACAATGATGCGTCGCGCAGGAAAATGCGCAGTAGTTGCTGTTGCCGGTCTCATGATGATGAGTGCGCAGGCAGCTGAGCCAATCAAAATCGGGTCGTTCCTGTCTGTTACAGGTCCGGCATCCTTCCTCGGTGATCCCGAGCTGAAAACCCTCGAGATGTACGTTGAAAAAATCAATGAAGAAGGTGGTGTTCTGGGGCGTCCGCTGGAGCTGATCCATTACGACGACGTTGGCAATGCCTCTTCTGCCCGTAACTTCGCCAGCCGTCTGATCCGGTCGGATCAGGTCGATATCATCGTGGGTGGCAGCACCACCGGTGCTACCATGGCAGCGGTCCCACTGATGGAGCAGGCTCAGGTCCCCTTTATCTCCCTGGCTGGTGCGGTAGTCATCACCACGCCGGTGAAAAAATGGGTATTCAAGACCCCGCAGTCTGACCGCATGGCGGCAGAGCGGATTCTGGCGGATATGAAAGACCGAGGCATCACCAAAATCGGCTTGATCTCCGGTACCGATGGTTTCGGCAGCTCCGGCCGTACCCAGACCCTGGAAGTGGCCGAACAGATGGGTATGGAAGTGGTGGCCGACGAAACCTACAGTGGATCTGATACAGACATGACCGCCCAGCTGACCAATATCCGTAACACAAAAGGTGTTGAAGCGGTTCTCAATTTCGGTTTCGGTCAGGGTCCGGCCATTGTGACCCGTAACTATGCCCAGTTGGGAATAGAGCTTCCGTTCTATCAGTCTCACGGCGTAGCGTCTGACAGCTTCCTGGAGCTGGCCGGTTCCGCGGCGGAAGGTCTTCGTCTGCCGGCGTCACCGCTGCTGGTTCCGGACTCACTGCCGGAAGACGATCCCCAGAAAGACGTGGTTCAGAACTACAAGTCTGAATACGAGGCTCGCTGGGATGCCAAGGTGTCAACCTTTGGAGCCTACGCTTACGACGGCCTGATGCTGGCGGTCCGTGCTATTGAAGAGGCGGGGTCGACGGATCCTGAGGCAGTTCGTGAAGCGTTGGAAAACATTGAGGGCTACGTTGGGGTAACCGGTGAATTCAATATGTCTCCGGATGATCACAATGGCCTCACTGCAGATTCCTTCCGCATTCTGGAAGTCCAGAACGGCAACTGGAAGCTGATTGACTGAATTCCCTTTCACCTGTCTCGCGGCTGGCGACTACCCGTTCGGGTAAGTCGCCAGTCGATGTTCGACCGGAATCACCGCTATGCTCGCAGAATTCTTACAGTACCTGTTCACCGGGATTACTATCGGCGCAACGTACGCCCTGATAGCCCTGGGTTTTACCCTGATCTACAACGCCAGCCATGTCATCAACTTCGCCCAGGGCGAATTCCTGATGATTGGTGGCATGGCGACGGTTTCCCTGACGGCCATGGGAGTGCCCATGGTATTTGCGGTCGTGCTGGCGGTCATTCTGGCGGGTGTGCTGGGGATTGCCCTTCAGCGCTTCGCCATTGCACCGGCCAAACAGGCCGATGTGGTTACCCTGATTATTATCACCATTGGTGCGTCGATCTTTATTCGCGGCATTGCTCAGATGGTCTGGGGCAAGCAGTATCATGTTATGCAAAATTTCAGTACCAATGAGCCTATCCAGGTTTTTGGTGCAGTGCTGAACAGTCAGAGTCTCTGGGTTCTGGGTGTCGGTGCGGTAATGGTGGTCGCATTGGTGTTATTTTTCACCAAGACATTGATTGGAAAGGCTATTCTTGCTACCTCCATGAACAAGGAAGCGGCGCGTCTGGTGGGTATCCGGACCCAGATGGTGCTGATGCTAGCTTTTATGGTGTCTGCGCTGCTTGGCTCGGTAGCCGGTATCGTGGTGGCGCCCATTACCTTCACCTCTTACGACATCGGTATCATCCTGGGCCTGAAAGGCTTTGTCGCCGCGGCTATTGGTGGACTTGGCAGCGGTGTAGGTGCTGTTGTCGGTGGCCTTACTCTTGGCATTGTTGAAGCCATGACGGCCGGCTACATCTCATCCGATTACAAGGACGCAGTGGCGTTTTCCATGATTCTGCTGGTGCTCTTTTTCATGCCCCGCGGACTCTTCGGTGCCAAAGTCGTGGAGCGTGTCTGATGCTGAACCGGTTTATGCAGTCGCGTCTCCGCGGGCTAATGGTCCTCGCACTAATCCTGATTATTCTTCCGGCTTTTCTGGGCAACCCGTTCCACTATGAACTGGTCATCCAGATGGCCATCATTGCTGCTACGGTTGTCGGCCTTAACCTGCTGGTGGGCTTTGCCGGCCAGATCAGTCTTGGTCATGCCGGGTTCTTCGGTCTGGGTGCTTACTTCACGGGTATCGCGACCGGGACCTACGGCTGGTCTTCTGTGCCGGCGCTGGTGGTCGGTGCCATTGCGGTTGGCATCATTGCCTGGGTTGTGGGTCGCCCGATCCTGCGACTGAAGGGCCATTACCTGTCCATGGCAACCCTCGCGGTAGGCTTCATTATTGCCATCATTCTGAATAACGAGCGTGCCATTACCGGTGGCCCGGACGGCATGCCGGTTCCCGCCCTGGACCTGTTCGGCTGGGAGCTCAGTACCTTTGGCCAGTATTCGTTGTTTGGACTGGACATTTCTGGCGTTCAGGCCTGGTATATCCTGGTCAGTGTGGTGCTTCTGCTGGCGGTCTGGTTCGCCCAGAACCTGATCGAATCGCCCATCGGCCGGGCTTTACGCTCCGTGAAAGGCTCGGAAGTAGCGGCTAGCGTGGTGGGAGTCGACACTGCGAAGTACAAAAGCCTCGTATTCGTGATTTCCGCCATCTATGCAAGCATCATGGGCGGCCTTTACGCCCACTTCCAGGGCTTTATTACGCCGGCGGTGGCAAGTTTCGAATTCTCCATTCTCTTTATCACCATGGTTGTTCTTGGCGGCATGGGCTCTACATTGGGTGTGATTCTGGGTGCCGTGGTGCTGAAACTGTTGCCCCAGGTTCTGGCGGATTTCCAGGAGCTGGAAACAGTGATGTTCGGCCTGATCCTGATGCTGACCATGATCTTTATGCCCAAGGGCCTGTTGCCCACCATCACCGCGATCGTTTCCAAAAGAATGCGCAAGAAAGCGGGAGGTGAGGCATGACAGCACTGGTTGAAGTAAAAGGGCTGGATAAGGCCTTTGGTGGTGTTCATGCTGTGGAAGGTGTCAGTTTCGCCGTGGAGGCCGGGCAGGTCTATTCGGTCATTGGCCCGAACGGTGCCGGCAAGACGACGTTGTTCAATCTGATTACCGGCCTCTACATCCCCACGAAGGGTGAGGTCCTGCTTAACGGAGAAAGTACCGCGAAACTCGAGCCGAACCAGCTTGCGGAACGGGGCATGTGCCGGACCTTTCAGCAGATGCAGATCTGCATGAATATGACCGCCATCGAGAATGTGATGCTCGGCCGACACCTCCAGCTCAGGAGCAGCCTGTTCACCACTCTGTTCAGGTTGCCGTCCCTGCGTCGCAATGAGATTGCCGCCCGCAAGCGTGCGGCGGATCTGATGGAATACGTCGGTTGTGGTGATTATCTGGATGCGGAAGCCTCCGCCATGTCCTACGGTGCGCTCAAGCGGCTCGAGATTGCCCGGGCGCTGGCGGCTGAACCAAAGGTCATCCTGTTGGATGAGCCGGCGGCAGGCCTGAACGCCACGGAAACCGCGGCACTGGAGGAGTTAATTCGGAAAATCGCGGCTCAGGGCATAACCGTGATGTTGGTTGAGCACGACATGAAACTGGTGATGGGAATATCCGACCGCCTGCTGGTGCTTAACTATGGTCGCGTTCTGGCCGAGGGCATTCCCGAGGAAATCCGTCAGAACCCGGACGTTATCGCCGCCTATCTGGGTGGCTGAGCAAGGAGACATTTCACATGAGCGAGCAACACACTGAAATGGCGCCTGCCCAGTCACGCAGTGAGCAGGCCGTCCGAATTATCGTTCAGGAGCATCAGGCACTGTGGCGGATTCTGGATCTGCTGGATCAGCTTCTCAGCGATATGAACGTGAACGAACAGCGCCCCGACGAGCGACTGTTTAAAACGATCTTTGATTACATTCAGCATTTTTCCCAACGGGTTCACAGCACGCCCACGGATATTGAGCTGTACAAGCGGCTTGGTCAGAAATCCCCTGAGACCGCGCCTCTGTTGGAGAAACTGGCCAAGGGTTACGTGATCGGGCACGAAAAGCTTATGGAGTTGCGCCAGCTGCTGGAGAGTTGCATGGAGGGCTGGCCAGAGGGGCGTGAAGAGTTCAGTCATGCCCTGGCACGTTTCACCGAATCCTTGCGTAAGCACATCCGTAAGGAAGAAGGGGTGGTCATTCCCCGCGCCCGGAAACTGCTGACCGAGGAAGACTGGGAGCAAATTGTTGCGTCCCGGGATGTTGAGAACGATCCACTGTTCGGCGAACGGGTCCGGGAAGAATTCCGGGAATTACGCCACCAGATTGTCAGCTACACTCCGGAGCAGTTCGGAGGGCTGGGGCTCAAGCACGCAGACCAGGTGACCGCACCTCACGCAAAGCAGGAGATGCTGTCCATCAAGGGGCTGGCTACGTCCTATGGCCAGATTGAAGTGCTGCATGATGTGGATATCCATATCAACAGTGGTGAGATCGTCTCGCTTGTGGGTGCCAATGGTGCCGGCAAGTCTACCCTGCTGATGACCATCTCCGGATTGCAGCCGACGGACCGCGGTGTGATCACCTTTGAGGGCAAGGACCTGGCGAAGGTTCCTGCCGATCAGCGAGTGGCCGATGGCATTGTGCAGGTACCTGAGGGCCGGCAGGTGTTCAAGGATCTCAGTGTCCATGACAACCTCCTGCTGGGTGCCTACACCCGTGGCAAGACGCCAGAGGTCATGGACGATCTGGAGCGCATGTACACGAAGTTTCCCATACTTCGCCAGAAGCGCCATAACCTGGCCGGTGAGCTGTCCGGTGGTCAACAACAGATGCTGGCCATGGGGCGGGCACTGATGGCCAAGCCAAGACTGCTGCTGATGGATGAGCCCAGCATGGGCCTGGCACCGTTGATTATCGAAGAGATCTTCAACATCGTAAAAGAGTTGAAGGAAGAGGGTATTACCATCTTTCTGGTCGAACAGAATGCCTCCCAGGCCCTGGCATTGGCAGACCGGGGTTATGTGCTTGAAACCGGTAAGGTGGTGATTGAAGGCACCGGCCGGGAACTGCTCAGTAATGAGAAAGTCCGTGAGGCGTACCTGGGCATGTAGTGTTTTCCCGGTTTTTTACGAAAACAGCCACGAAAAGCCCCGCACGGAGGCGGGGCTTTGGCGGTTCACGATCTGTGGGCTTTTGGGCTCTGTCAGATGAGGTTGTAAAGGAACACTACCGCGATACCGGCGGGTGTCAGATACCGGAGCACAAACATAAAGGCCCTGAAGGCACCGCCTTGCAGGCCGATGTCCGCTGGCAGACCTTCCCGCTTCATGGCCCAGCCTGCGAACAGTGCAATGGTGAGTCCGCCCAGGGGCATCATCAGGTTGGAGACCAGGAAGTCGAGGAGGTCGAACACGGTCTTACCTTCAAAGAATGCGATGAAACCCAGCGGATGCAGGTCCTCCCACACGTTGAACGACAGCACCGTACCGATGCCGATAAACCAGATTGCCAGTCCGCCACCCAGCGCACTTTTGGCCCGGCCGACTCCTTTGTGTTCTTCCAGCCATTCCACCACTGGCTCCAGCATGGAAATAGCGGAGGTAATGGCCGCTACCAGTAGCAGGGCAAAGAAGAGGGTGCCGAAAAGTGCGCCGCCGCTCATCTGACCGAAAGCCAGTGGCAGAGTCACGAAGATCAGGCCGGGGCCTGTCCCGGGTTCAAGACCATTGGCAAACACCAGCGGAAAGATGGCGAGCCCCGCGAGCAGTGCCACACTGGTATCAAGAACGGCGATGGTCATCGCGGTTCTGGCAATATTGATGTTCTTCGGCAGGTAGGAGCCATAGGCCATAAGCACGCCAATCCCGATACTGAGAGTAAAGGCAGCATGGCCCAGAGCTGTAAGAACGCCGGCGGTGGACAGCTTGCTGAAATCCGGAGAGAACATGAAGCTCACTGCCCGACCAAAACTGCCACTGTTCATGGCATAGAGCACCATGACAACCAGCAGCACAAACAGCAGCGGCATCAGCATGTTCACGGCTTTCTCAAGCCCTGAGCGAATGCCACGGCCAACGATAAACACCACAATCGCCATGAACACGGAGTGCCACAGCAACAACTCCCAGGGGTTTGCGAGTAGCCCGCCGAATTGGCCGCCAATGGCCTCGGCGTCTGCACCGGTAAACAGCCCTGTAGCGGCCTTGCCAATGTAAACCAGGGCCCATCCGCCGATCACGGCATAGAAAGATAACACCAGGAAGGACGCGATAACGCCGTTCCAGCCGATGACTCTCCAGCCCCGGGCCGTACCCTCGGCCTGGGTCAGGGTACGCATGGTTGCCACAGGGCTCTGGCCGCCCCGGCGGCCGATCATGGTTTCAGCGATCAAGACCGGCACGCCAATAAGAAAAATACAGGCGAGATAGACAAGGACGAAAGCGCCACCGCCGTTCTCACCGGTAATGTAGGGAAACTTCCAGATGTTCCCGAGGCCGACTGCCGAGCCCGCAGCAGCAAGGATGAAGGCCATCCGTGAAGACCAGAGGTTATTGGCCTGCTGGTGTGGTTGGGTATTCTGACTCATTGGGGTCTCCGGTTAGTTGTTTTTGTCGGATTGACGTTTCTGGTCTGGTTGGTTGTCTGAGCTGGCTGCCTACTTGAGGACGTCGCGTATGGCGTCTGCTACCCGTGGCATGACCCGGTCGTTCAGCCCGGCAACATTCACACGGCTGCTCTCCAGCATGTAGATCCCGTGCTCCTCCCGTAACTGGCTCACCTGCTCAGGGCTGATTCCGAGGAACGAGAACATGCCCCGCTGACGGGCGATAAAACTGAAATCACCAACTGGCGCCAGTGCGTCTGCAAAGCCGTGGCGCAGGTGCAGGATGCGCTTGCACATTCCGCTCAGTTCCTCCTGCCATTGGGCTTGCAACCCGTCATCCCCCAGAATGGTCTCCACGATAGCGGCACCATGGGCCGGGGGCATGGAGTAGTGGGAGCGGATGATGCTCAGCAGCTGGCTGGTGGCCGCCGAGTTGACGGTTGCCGTGGCGGAGATCAGAGCCAGGGCCCCGGTGCGCTCACGGTACAGGCCAAAGTTCTTGGAGCATGACGCCGCAATCAGCATTTCCGGCACCGAATCGGCCAGGTGTCTCAAGCCGGCCGCATCGGCTTCCAGACCCTCACCAAGACCCTGGTAGGCCATGTCCACGAACGGTAACAGACCCTTCCGCTGAATCAGGCCGGTGACTTCCTGCCATTGCGACAGGCTCAGGTCGGCGCCTGACGGGTTATGGCAGCAGCCGTGGAGTAACACCACATCACCTGCTCTAGCCCCTTCGAGGGTGCCCAGCATGGCGGCGAAGTCTACCTCCAGCGTGTCTGGATTGAGGTACGGATATTCTCGGATGGCAAGGCCTGCTCCTCCCAGCAAGGGGAGGTGGTTGGCCCAGGTCGGAGTGCTCACCCACACCGTGGTGTCCGGTTGGCACAGGCGCAGAAACTCCGCCGCCATGCGCAGGGCGCCACAGCCGCCCGGCGTCTGAACCACCGATGTCCGGCCCTCCCGGATCAGCGGGCTGTTACTTCCCAGGATCAGCTCCGCCACTGCATTGTTGAATCCTGCAGCGCCTGCGGGTCCCACATAGCTCTTGGTGGTTTCGCCCTCAAGCAGACGCCGTTCGGCTTCATGTACAGCGGCCATGATCGGCGTATTGCCGGCGTCATCCTTGTAAACACCGATGCCCAGATCCACTTTGTCCGGCCGGGTATCTTCCCGGAATGTCTGCATCAATTGCAGGATCGGGTCCTGTGGCAGGGGCTTGAGGGCTTCAAACATGGTTCGCTTCCTTATCGGCCGGTTGGGTACGGATGAGGGTGGGGCGGCCAGTGTCCAGCGCCTTGATCAGTTGGGTCTGTTTTTCCCGGATGGCTTCTGCGGCCTGTTCGCGTACCGGCCCGTAGCCCCGAACGTCGGCTGGCAGTTCTGCCAGTTGCAGGAAGGTTTCGTAGTTGCTGGCGTCGAGCTCCCGGCCAATGCGGGCGACGAGGCTCTGATAGTCCTTCAGCATTGCGCGATCCAGCTTCCGGTCTGCCGAGTAACTGAACGGATCCACCACAGTTCCGCGCAGGCTGCGGAATTTCGCCAGCAGCTCGAAGGCCCGGAACATCCAGGGACCGAACCGGCGTTTTTTCGGCCGCCCCTGCGCATCGGTTTCGCCGTTGAGCAGCGGCGGGGCAAGGTGGAAATAGACCTTGAAGTCACCTTCAAAGGTTTCCTTCACTTCTTTCATAAAGTCGGTTTCCGCAAACAGCCGCGCCACTTCGTACTCGTCCTTGTAGGCCATGACGCGATACAGCTGCTGCGCCACGGCCCGGGTCAGGAGCAGGTTTGTCTGTCCCAGGGCTTCCTCGGCCTTCCGGACTTCGACAACACTGGCCCGGTACTGATCGGCCCAGCGCCGGTTCTGGTAGTTGACCAGATGGCCATGACGGGTCTCGATCAGCTCATCAAGGGTCGACTCGGACTGGACGTCGACAACCTTCGCGCCGCCGGTGTCCAGCAGGTCCGTTACCGCGCTCAGATCAACGGCGGCCACGCGGCCCCAGCCGAAGGCTTCCTTGTTGCGATCAATCGCCACACCGTTGAGTTCGATGGCCTTCATCAAGGCCGCTTCAGACAGGGGCAGCAGCCCTTTCTGCCAGGCAAAGCCGAGCATCATCACGTTTGAGAACACGGTATCGCCCATCAACTTCTCGGCGATGCCATTGGCGTCGAGCTGATTGAAGTGGTCCTGACCGACCGCATCGCGGAGCAGGCCCAGTCGCTTGTCGGCTTTCATGTCGGCATCGCGGAAGAGCACGTAATCGGCGGTAGGCAGTTCCGCTTCATTGGCTACAATCCGGGTGTGGTTCGGCCTCAGTACACTCAGGGCTTTCTGGGAGGACGCCACCACCAGATCACAGGCGATAACCGCATCGGCCTGGCCGTTGCTGATCCGAACCTGGTGCAGCTTGTCCGGAGACGGCGCCATGCGCACATAGCTCAGAACGGTGCCACCCTTCTGGGCGAAGCCCATGAAATCCAGTACCGAAGCGCCCCGGGATTCCAGGTGTGCAGCCATGGTGATCAACTGACCCACGGTGACCACGCCCGTGCCGCCAACGCCACTCACAAGCAGGTCGTAGGAACCGGTCATCTCCGGCAGTGCCGGAGCGGGTATCGTGGCCAGTTTGCCGGCCAGCATCGAGCCAGTGTCCATGCCCCGGGACTTGCGCAGCTGCCCGCCTTCAATGGTGACAAAGCTGGGGCAGAAACCGTTGACGCAGGAAAAGTCCTTGTTGCACGAAGACTGGTCGATCTTGCGCTTACGGCCCAGCTCGGTTTTGCGGGGCACAACGGAGAGGCAGTTGGACTGCACCGAGCAATCGCCACAACCCTCACAGACGTGATGATTGATAAACGCCCGCTTTGCCGGATCCGGGAACTGCTTGCGCTTGCGGCGCCGGCGCTTTTCAGCAGCGCAGGTCTGGTCGTAGATCAGCACGGTGCAGCCCGGAATGTCCCGCAATTCACGCTGAACTCCATCCAGCTCGGAGCGGTCGTGGAAGGTGACATCCTTCGGGAACTGATCTCTATGGCCATCGTACTTTTCGGGTTCATCGCTTAGCACCACGACACGGCGAACGCCCTCGGAGGCCACCTGCTGGGCAATCATGGGGACGGTGATCTGGCCATCCACCGGCTGGCCACCGGTCATGGCTACAGCGTCGTTGAACAGAATCTTGTAGGTAATGTTGATGCCTGCCGCTACGGCCTGGCGGATGGCCATGGAGCCGGAGTGGAAATAGGTGCCCTCGCCCAGGTTCTGGAACACATGGGGGTTACCGGTATAACGGCTCTTGCCGATCCAGTTGACCCCTTCACCCCCCATCTGAATCAGGGATTCCGTGTCCCGACCCATCCAGGACGCCATGAAGTGGCAACCAATACCCGCCAGAGCCTTGCTGCCCTCGGGAACTTTGGTGGACGTGTTGTGGGGGCAGCCGGAGCAGAAATAAGGCATCCGCTTTACACCACCCGGGTCCTGGGCGTTCGACATGGCGCTGATCTCCGCCATGCGTTCGCTGAAGTCCAGCGAGAAGAATCGGCCAAGCCGGGCAGCCAGGAAGCCGGCAACCAGTTTCGGGCTCAGCTCACCGACGTAGGGAATCAGCGGGCGGCCCAGTTCATCCTGTTTGCCGGTAATCAGCACCTCGCCGGGGCGATCCGGCTCGGACATGTACTCCTTGATCTGACTCTCGATGATGCCCCGTTTCTCTTCGATGACCAGGACTTCTTCCTTGCCATGAACGAAGTTGAGGATGCCGCGGCGCTCCAGAGGCCAGACCATACCGATTTTATAGATATCCAGCCCCATGTCCCGGGCCTTGTCTTCATCAATCCCCAGTAGGTCGAGGGCTTCGAGCAGATCCAGGTGGCCCTTGCCGGTGGTCACAATACCGAAGCGGGCCTGCTGGTTACTGTACAGGCAGCGGTCAATCGGGTTCGCCCTGGCAAACGCCTGCACGGCGGCCAGTTTGTGTTCGATACGGGTTTCCAACTGGGGCCCGGGCAGGTCCGGCCAGCGGTAGTGGAGACCGCCTTCGGGTGCCGTAAAATCATCGGGCGTTACAAACTCCGGTTCCGGTGGCAGCTCCACGGAAGCCGCGCTTTCAACCGTCTCGGAAATGGCCTTGAAACCCACCCAGCAGCCACTGTAACGGGACAAAGCGTAGCCCCAGAGCCCGAATTCCAGGTACTCGGCGATGTTGGCCGGGTTGATGGTGGGCATGAAGAAACTCATGAACGCCACATCGGACTGGTGGGGCATGGAGGAGGACACACAGCCATGGTCATCACCGGCAACCACCAGAACACCGCCGTGGGGAGATGAGCCGTAGGTGGTGCCGTGCTTCAGTGCATCGCCTGCGCGGTCCACGCCGGGACCTTTGCCGTACCAGAGGCCGAACACACCATCCACCTGCCGATCCTCGTCCGTTTCCACTTGCTGGGTGCCAAGCATGATGGTGGCGGCCAAGTCTTCATTAATGGCCGGAACGAAGTCGATGCGGTTGTCATCGAGCAGGGGTTGGGCCTGCCAGAGCGCTTGGTCGTACGCGCCCAGGGGGGAGCCCCGGTAACCACTGACCAGGCCCGCCGTGTTCAGCCCCTGTTTACGATCCAGGGCGGCCTGCATCAGAGGTATGCGGACCAGAGCCTGTGTGCCGGTCAGGAAAACCCGACCAGATTCCCGCAGATAGCGGTCTTCCAGTTTGTAGTTGTCGAGCTGGGGGGTATCGGCGGACATGGCGTCCTCCTTTTTGTCCATTTTATAACCAAAATTCTAGAGGGAAGTCCGCAAAAGGTGCTTGCTTATTAGGTGAGGGTTTTTGGAATTTGCGAAAGGAAGTTTGATAAAAGACAATATTGCGAAAGAACCTTTGATAAAAACCAGGTGTTACAAAATGAAACAGGTTAATCTAGACAAGCTGGACCGACGGATCTTGTCCATGCTTCAACAGGACGGGCGCATCAGTAACCAGTTACTGGCGGAACAGGTGGGGTTATCGCCAGCGGCCTGTTGGCGGCGGGTACGGGCTCTGGAGGAGAGCGGGGTCATTCAGGGATACAGCGCACGATTGGATCCGGAGCGCATCGGTCAAGGCTTGTGCGTGCTGGTTAACCTGTCATTGCAACGACACAATATCGACAGCACCGCAGAGATTGAACAGCAGGTCAGCAGCTACCCTGAGGTACTCCAGTGTTTTGCGGTTACCGGGAATGCCGATTTCGTACTGAGGGTTATCGTGCCGGATATGGCCAGCTATGACCGCTTTCTGAACGAAAAAATCTTCACTTTGCAGGGCATTGCACAAGTGAATTCAAACTTTGCATTGCGGGAGATCAAGAATACCGAGACCATCCCGGTGGATGGTCTGGTATGAGGCCTCAACGGGGCGCACCATAGCGTATCCCCCGCAGGGCGGGGGCAAGTGCGGTAGCCCGGTGTTACTCGGGCTTTTTGGCAACCAGTGTCAGGATGTCGTAGCTTGCAACCATTTCGTCGTTCTGGTTGTGAACCTGAACATCCCAGACCACCACACCTTGCGGGTGCCCGTCCGGAGAGGTACGACCCTGATCGATCTTGCGCTTGCATGTCAGTCGCGCCCGGATGGTGTCTCCCGGGGCCACCGGCTCGATAAAGCGCAGGGTATCCAGACCGTAGTTCGCCAGAACCGGACCTTCGCCCGGATAAACGAACAGACCAGCCGCGGCGGAAAGCACAAAGTAGCCATGGGCAATGCGCTTGCCGAACTGGGAGTCCCGCGCCGCAATTTCATCAAAGTGCATGTAGAAGTGATCGCCGGACAGGCAGCCGAAGTTGACGATGTCCGCCTCGGTGACCGTGCGCCGGTGCGTCAGCAGGGATTCGTTGATCTGCAGGTCTTCAAAGTGGCGACGGAACGGATGCACCTCTGTTTCAATCAGATCGGCACCACGCACATACTCGCGGGTGACCGCAGCCAGCATTGATGGAGAGCCCTGGATCGCGGTTCTCTGCAGGTAGTGATGAACCGCTCGGATGCCGCCGAGCTCTTCGCCACCACCCGCGCGGCCCGGGCCGCCGTGCTTGAGCATGGGCAAGGGGGAACCGTGGCCCGTCGATTCCTTCGCGGCTTCTGCATCCAGCAGGTGCAGGCGGCCGTGGAAGGCCGCCAGCAGGGGAGCAATCTTGCCAGCAGTGACGGGATCGCGGGTGGTCAGGGTGGTGACCAGCGAGCCCCGGCCTTGTGCACACAGAGCCACTGCGTCTTCGACGGTGTCGTACGGGATCACTGTCGCCACGGGGCCAAAGGCCTCGATATCGTGCGCGCCACAGCCATTCTCGGGGTTCCGGCACAGCAGCAGGTGCGGCTCGATGAATGCACCTTTCTCGGTGCCTTCGCCGGTCGGCTTGAAGTCGCCGTTACCACCGGTGACCAGTTCGCTGGTTTTCAGCAGTTCCTGAATGTTGGTTTTGACATCCTCAAGCTGGTCAACGGAAGCCAGAGCGCCCATGCGAACGCCTTCAACAGAAGGATCACCGACAGTAACTTTCGACAACCGCTCCTTGAGCTTGTCGCAGACAGCGTCCACCTGGCTTTTCGGCACCAGGACACGGCGGATGGCGGTACATTTCTGACCGGCTTTTGCTGTCATCTCGCGGCCCACTTCCTTCACGAAGATATCGAATTCTTCGTGCTCGGGGGTCACGTCCGGCGCCAGAATGGCACTGTTCAGTGAGTCGGCCTCGGCGTTGAACGGAATCGAACGGTTGATGATGTTCGGGTGATTCCTGAGTTTGCGAGCGGTGGCTGCCGAGCCGGTGAAGGTAACCACGTCCTGCTCTTCAAGGTGGTCGAAAAGGTCGCCGGTGCTGCCGATGATCAGCTGCAGGCTGCCTTCGGGCAGGGCACCGGATTCCTGCATCAGACGAACAGCCAACTCGGTAACGTAGCAGGTGGAGGTGGCCGGCTTCACAATGGACGGCATACCTGCCAGGAAAGTGGGTGCGAACTTCTCCAGCATACCCCACACCGGGAAGTTATAGGCGTCAATGTGGACAGCCACGCCGCCCCTAGGCACCAGGATATGGGTACCGGCGAAGTGGTTGTTCTTGCCGAGAGGCGTTACCGGTCCTTCGTGCACCACATTGCCGGAAGGCAGTTCGCGACGGCCCATGCTGGCGTAGGAGAACAGGGTGCCGAACCCGCCATCAATATCGATGCCGTTGTCGCCTTTGCTGGACCCGGTATGCATCGACAGGGCGTAAAGTTCTTTCTTGTGTTCCTGGAGGTACATGGCCATGGCCTTCAGGGCCAAGGCACGCTCCTGGAAATCCATGGCCATCAGGTTTTTACCACCGACCTTGCGGCCATACTCTACGGCTTTCTTGAAATCGAGTGTGTCGTCGTGAGTGTGTGCCACGATTTGGCCGTTAACGGCGCTGGGCAGAGCCTTGGCGGCCTTGTCGCCGACCCACTGGCCGGCAATGAAACTTTTCAGGACTGACATGGGAAACTCCATTCGTTTCTGAAATGCCAAGGCAAGTCCCGGTTACGCGGAACTTGCCTTGCTGGTGTCTTGCTTGTTGGCTGGCCGGGAACTACATCTCGTCGTAGTCCAGAACCACCTTGTCGCTGATCGGATAGCACTGGCAGGAGAGCACATAGCCGGCGTCCACCTCGTAATCTTCCAGAGCAAAGTTCTGGTCCATTTCCACTTCGCCTTCCACAACTTTCGCGCGGCAAGTGGAGCAGACGCCGGCTTTGCAGGAGAAAGGCAAATCCGCACCTTCTTCGTTGCCGGCCTCCAGGATGCTCTTGGTGTCACGAACCAGCGGAAAAGTCAGGGTGCGGCCATCGGCGATAACAGTGATTTCGCTAACCGACTTCGGATCTACCTGAGACGGGGCTCTGTCCTTGCGGGCCTGGGGCGCACCACCGGCTGGCGTGAAGAGCTCAAAATGGACCCTGCTTTTCTCCATGCCATGGCGAAGCAGGGAGTCCCGCACGTCCTCTGTCATTAGCTGGGGGCCACAGATGAAGGCCGCGGTGAGCTCCCTGGCGTTGATCCAGTGATCAAACAGGGCGTCGCACTTGTCGTGGTCAATTCGCCCGTTGTAAAGGTCAATGTCCTGCTCTTCACGGGTAAAGATGTAAACCAGGTTCAGGCGGGCCATGTATTCGTTCTTCAGGTCCTGGAGCTCATCCCTGAACATGGTGCTGCTGGTGGCCTTGTTGCCATAGAACAGCGTTACCTCGCTCTTGGGTTCGGTTTCCAGGGTAGTCTTGACGATCGACAGTATCGGGGTGATGCCACTGCCCGCTGCAACCGCCAGGTAATTGCCTTTCCGCTCGGGATCCAGGTCAATGGAGAAATGACCCTGGGGCGGCATAACTTCCAGCGTTTCGCCGGGTTTCAGCTGCTCGTTGGCAAAGGTAGAGAAACGGCCGCCGGGCACCTGCTTCACAGCGATGCGCAGCTCCTGGTCGTTGACACTGCGGCAGATCGAATAGGAGCGGCGCACTTCCTCGCCGTCCAGTTTGGTTCTGACAATCAGGTGCTGGCCCTGCTTGTAGCTGAACTTGTCCGCCAGGTCTTCTGGCAGATCAAAAGCAAGTGATACGGCGTTTCTTGTTTCAGGTCTGACCTCTTTGAGGGTCAGTGAGTAGAATTTGTTCATGATCGTATCGGCTCTAGATGCATTTGAAATAGTCGAAGGGCTCGAGGCATTCCTTGCAACGATAAAGGGCTTTGCAGGCGGTGGATCCGAATTCGCTGATCCGCTCAGTGTCTTTGCTGCCGCAGTGCGGGCAGGCAATGACTTCAGGTTCCCCGAGCAGGCTCATTTTGCTGGAGCTACCCTCGGGCGGGGCGATTCCGAATGCCCGAAGCTTCTCTTTGCCTTCGTCTGTGATCCAGTCGGTGGTCCAGGCAGGGGTCAGCACCTGATTGATTCTGGGATCCCGGAAGCCCGCAGCTCGCAGGGCTTCGGTAATCAGCTCTTCAATCAACTCGGTAGCAGGGCAGCCGGAGTAGGTCGGGGTTACATCAATGGACAGCTCGTTCCCATCCCACCTTACAGTGCGGACAATTCCGAGCTCCACGACGCTTACCGCCGGCACTTCAGGATCTTTTATCTCTTCGAGAAGTGCCCAGATGTCATCCTCTGTCAGCAGATCGGGGCGGGCGTTTGCCGGCACCCGATCACTGGCAATCAGGATATCGACGGCTGACCGGCTGTCTGAATCACCAGGTTGTGGCATCGGGATAGGCCCTCTGCAGGAACTGCATTTCCGCCAGAATGAAACCGAGGTGTTCGGTGTGCTCGCCATGCTTGCCGCCCATGTACATCCAGGCGTCTTCGGCGCCCGGTGTCAGGGTGGCCTTGGTAAGCACTTCCTTGACCATACCGCGCCAGTCTTGCGCAAGCTGGTCGGGGTCCGGGCCAATGCCCGCCTCGGCCATGACACGATCCGTGTCGTCCGGGGTGATCAGTTCGCCGGTAAAGCGCCAGAGGATATCCACGGCGTCCTGCATGCGGCGATGGCTCTCCTCGGTGCCATCGCCCAGACGCTTGACCCACTCTGAAGATCGACGCAGATGATAAGTGGCTTCTTTCAGGGCCTTGGCAGCAATACCGGCAATGTGCTCATCGCTGGATTCGGTCAGGCTCTTGAGTGTGAAGTAATGCCACACGTCAAAGAAGAACTGCCGACCCATAGTGACCGCGTAATCCTCATTGGGCTGCTCGGTGAGCAGCAGGTTGCGGTAATGATGGGCATCGCGGCGGAACGCCAGCTTGTCGGCATCGCGGCCATCATCAATCAGCTCGGCTGCGTACTCGTACCAGTTACGGGCCTGGCCGACGAGGTCAAGGGCAACGTTCATCAGTGCCATTTCTTCCTCAAGGGCCGGGGCCTTGCCGCACAACTCGCACAGGCGCTGGCCCAGGATCATGTCGGAATCTGCCAGGCGCAGCAGGTATTCCTGTAATGCTTCTGCTTGTGTCATTGGAACAGCTCCTTACATGTGTCCGACTTCATCGGGCAGCTCGTAAAAGGAAGCGTGCCGGTAAATCTTGTCTTCCGACGGGTCGAAAAGAACTTCTTTTTCGTCGGAAGCGGAGGCCGTGATGGTGTCGGAGGGCACAACCCAGATGCTCACGCCTTCGCTACGGCGTGTGTACAGGTCGCGGGCATTTTCCATGGCCATCTCGGCATCAGAGGCGTGCACGCTGCCCACGTGTTTGTGATTCAGGCCGTGCTTGGACCGTACAAAAACTTCGTAAAGGCGCCATTCAGACATGTTGTATTCCTCCGGTATCAAGCGGCTTGGGTGCGCTGTTTTTGTTTTCTGGCGTAGGCGACGGCCGCTTCGCGAACCCATCCGCCCTCGTCAATTGCTTTCTTGCGAGTGTTGATGCGCTCGCGGTTGCAAGGGCCGTTGCCCTTGAGAACGTCGTAGAATTCCTGCCAGTTGATTTCACCGAAATCGTAGTGGCCGGTTTTTTCGTTCCGTTTCAGGTCCGGGTCCGGCGCCGTGCATCCCAGGAATTCGAGCTGCGGAACCGTCTGGTCAATGAACATCTGGCGGAGTTCGTCGTTGGTTTTGCGCTTGATCTTCCATGCCATGGACTGCTGTGAGTTAGGCGATTCGTCATCATGGGGGCCGAACATCATCAGGGCTGGCCACCACAGACGGTTGATCGCGTCCTGCACCATGGCTTTCTGCTCGTCAGTGCCTTCGCGCATCATGTCCAGAAGAATCTGGTAACCCTGGCGCTGGTGGAAGCTCTCTTCCTTGCAAATGCGGACCATCGCGCGGGAGTAAGGACCATAGGAGGTACGCTGGAGCACAACCTGGTTCACGATCGCAGCGCCATCCACCAGCCAGCCCACTGCACCCATATCGGCCCAGTTAAGAGTCGGATAGTTGAAGATACTGGAATACTTGGCCTTACCCTGATGCAGCTTCTCAATCTCTTCATCGCGGTCAGCGCCGAGAGTTTCCATGGCGCTGTAGAGGTACAGGCCATGACCCGCCTCGTCCTGGATCTTGGCCATCAGTTGAAGCTTGCGTTTCAGGGTGGGAGCCCGGGTAACCCAGTTGCCTTCCGGCAGCATGCCGACCACTTCGGAGTGGGCGTGCTGGGAGATCTGGCGAACCAGGGTCTTGCGGTAGCCCTCAGGCATCCAGTTCTTGGGTTCGATTTTGGTTTCGGCGTCGACCTTTTCCTGAAACTCGCGCTCTTCAGGCGACATCTCTTCCAGGGTCTTCAGGCGCTTGGCGCCGGTTTCAACGAGCTGGGCGTACATAGAATACCTCCGGATCGGGCTTGTTGTTCTGTAGCTCCGTGAACACTGGCACCCTCAAGTAGCACCAGAGGGCGAATAACACCATATTATATGATACTGAATAAATATCAAGTGCAGTCTTTGTGTGTCATGTCATGCCATAATAATTGGTCAACATAACTTATATATATGATTTTAATAATAAAAGTTATGATACGTGAAAAAATGCTATTGAGATTTGTGGCCGAAAAGTAAAGCTAAATCGATGATGGTGGGGAGGGCGGCTGTCAAGGGGGAGCGGTGGCAATGACTGCGGGCCGCCCCCCCCCCCTGCAAGTCGTCCAGACTTATTTATTGCGGCGATCAAACACGCGCTTGGCCTTGCCTTCCGAGCGAGCCAGGCGGTTAGTTTCCATCACCTCAACACGGGTGCTGATACCGATGTAGGACTTGATATGGTGAGCCAGTTCCTTGGCGGACCTGGCACGAACCTCTTCGCTGGAAATGCCGGGTTTGAGTTCGGCGCGAATATCCACGCAGTCCAGGTTGCCTTCCTTATAAACCTCAATTTCGTAGTGGGGTGCCAGTGCCTCACATTTCAGCACCTGTTCTTCGATCTGGCTCGGGAACACGTTTACGCCACGGATAATCAGCATGTCGTCACTGCGGCCTGTAATTTTGTCGATCCGACGCATGGGCCTGGCGGTACCCGGCAGCAGGCGGGTGAGATCCCGGGTGCGGTAGCGCAGGATTGGCAGGGCCACCTTGGTCAGGGAGGTGAAGACCAGTTCACCGTATTCCCCATCTGGCAACACTTCGCCGGTCTCCGGGTTGATGATTTCCGGATAGAAATGGTCTTCCCAGATGGTGGGGCCGTCCTTGGTTTCGACACATTCCATTCCGACCCCGGGGCCCATCACCTCGGACAGGCCATAGATATCCAGGGCCTGGATACCGAGCCGCTCTTCAATCTCGGCCCGCATGGCGTTGGTCCACGGCTCTGCCCCAAAAATGCCCAGGCGCAGCGGCAGCTTGTGTGGATCAATGCCTTGGCGATCCATCTCGTCAGCGATGTTCAGCATGTAGGACGGTGTCACCATGATGATGTCGGGCTCGAAGTCCTTGATCAGTTGGACCTGTTTCTCGGTCTGGCCGCCGGACATGGGGATGACCGTACAGCCAAGGCGTTCAGCCCCGTAATGTGCGCCGAGGCCTCCAGTGAACAGGCCGTAGCCATAGGCAACATGCACCTTGTCTCCACGGGAACCGCCACCGGCCCGGATGGAGCGGGCGACAACGTCAGCCCAGGTGTTGATGTCACTCTGGGTATAGCCGACCACAGTGGGCTTTCCGGTGGTTCCGCTGGAAGCGTGCACCCGCACCACATCTGACATGGGTGTGGCGAACATGCCAAACGGGTAGTTGTCACGCAGGTCGGCCTTGGTGGTGAACGGCACCTTCGTAAGGTCATCCAGGGAGTTGATGTCCATCGGTTTTAGCCCGATATCGTCAAACGCCTTACGGTAGAACGGCACGTTGGTGTACGCGTGAATCAGGCTCCAGCGCAGGCGCTGAAGCTGTTCGTGGCGGAGTTCGTCAATACTGGCGGTCTCCATCCGGTCGAGTTTGCCAATCTTCTGAAGTGGTAGGCTCATGATTCTGTCCTGCGTTGTTCTTGTCGGGTAATGGTCTGTGTTCTGGCCCGGACCGTGGAGTCAGGCCACCGCATCCGTCCGTTCAATGATGATGGCAATGCCCTGGCCCACGCCGATGCACATGGTGCAGAGCGCATAACGGGCTTTCTGTCCGGCAGCGTGGCGGCGCTCCAGTTCGTTCAGGGCTGTAGTCACCAGTCGGGCACCACTCATGCCCAGCGGGTGGCCAAGGGCAATGGCGCCACCGTTCGGGTTTACGTGCTCGGCGTCGTCCGGCAGCCCGAGGTCGCGGGTGACGGCGAGGGCCTGTGCGGCAAAGGCTTCGTTCAGTTCAATCACGTCCATATCAGCCAGCTCAAGGCCGGCGGTAGCCAGTACCTTGCGGGTTGCCGGAGCAGGCCCAAAGCCCATGATCCGTGGCTCAACGCCGGCAGTCGACATGGCAACCACCCGGGCGCGGGGCTTGAGGTTGTACTGTTTGAGAGCGCCGGCCCCAGCCAGTAGCAGGGCGCAGGCGCCATCGTTCACACCGGAGGCATTGCCCGCGGTCACGGTACCGTTTTCGCGGAACGGCGTGGGTAGCGTGGCCAGCTTCTCAAGACTGGTTTCCCGGGGGTGCTCGTCAGTATCCACCACCAGCGGATCCTGCTTGCGGCGGGGGATGGTCACCGGGGTAATCTCGGTGGCAAGTCGCCCGGCCTTCTGGGCTGCCGCGGTCCGCTGTTGGCTGCGCAGCGCGAAGGCGTCCTGGTCATCCCGGGCAATGCCGAAGTCGGCGGCCACGTTTTCTGCCGTCTCCGGCATGGAATCAATACCGTACTGCCTTTTCAGTACCGGATTGACAAAGCGCCAGCCAATCGTGGTATCAAAAATTTCTGCTTTGCGGCTGAACGGGGTTTCCGACTTGCCCATGACGAAAGGTGCCCGGGACATGGATTCCACGCCGCCCGCCAGCATCAGGCCGGCTTCGCCGGTGCGGATGGCTCGTGCCGCGCTTCCTACGGCGTCCATGCCGGAGCCGCAGAGGCGGTTGATTGTGCTACCGGGAACGTCGACCGGAAGGCCGGCCAGCAGCGACGACATACGGGCAACGTCACGATTGTCTTCGCCAGCCTGATTGGCGCAGCCGTAGAGGACATCGTCAATTTTTGACCAGTCCAGGTCCGGGTTTCTTTCCATCAGGGCTTTCATCGGGATGGCCCCGAGGTCGTCGGCGCGGACGGCTGCCAGGGCGCCGCCATAGCGGCCAATCGGGGTGCGAATGGCGTCAACAATGTAGGCGTCTTGCAAGCGATTATCTGCGCTCATGAGTGTTCCTCCGAATGAATGACGGGGCCGCGGACCTGGTAGGATTTTCCCCGGAACAGGGCAACGGTACGGCCATCCTGATTGGTTAAAGTGATGTCGTAGACGCCCGTTCGGCCGCCCCGGGATTGCTCCTCGGCGGTTGCGGTCAGTACATCGCCAGCCTTGGCGCCAGACATGTAGTCGATGCTGCATCCGGAGGCGACGGTCGCTTTGTCATAAGTGTTGCAGCTAAAAGCAAAGGCGGAATCGGCGAGGGTAAAAAGGTAGCCGCCATGACACGAGCCATGGCCCTGGATCATGTCGTCGGTCACCATCATGCTCAGCACGGCCCGGCCGGGGGCGATGGATTCGATTTTCATGCCAAGCTTCTGGCTTGCCCGATCCCGGGCAAACATGGCTTCCGCACAGCGTTCGGCCAGTTGTTGCGGATCGGTTTCGGTCATGCGTAGAACCCCTTTTCGGCATAATGGTTTTTCCGGAGCAGAAGGGCCGGCCGGTATCGGTCTTCGCCATAACTGTTCTGAATGTTGGTGAGAACCTGAAATACCCGGCCATTGCCAAGCCGGTCGCTCCAGCTCAGCGGACCCTCCGGGTAGTTCAGGCCGGCCTTCATGGCGAGGTCGATGTCCTCTTTTGTTGCCACACCGTGCAGTTCGGCGTCGGCTGCCTCGTTCGCCAGCATGGCGACCGTACGCATGACCACAATGCCGGGGCGATCTTCAACCAGGCTCACGGCGATACCCGCTTTCTGAAGTAAAGCACAGGCATCGGAACACGCCTTGTCGGAGGCCTGGTCGGCGACACAAATCGCCAGCCTGGTTGCCTTGCTGAAGTCGAATGCAAGGTCAAACAGCGCCAGATTGGGAGAGCCTTCCGCGCGGGCGCGCTCCGTCGCCATACGGCCATCGGTGAGGGCCAGTACCGCCTCTCCGAACCGGAGTTGCCCCGGACCGTCCCGTTCAACGATTTCGAGGCCGGCGTCGCGGAAGCGATCAACCAGTTGGGCGGCGGGCCCCATCTCGCCTTCAACGATCAGTTGGGTGTCGTTGCTTTGGCAGGCAGGCTCGGTGCCTGGCTCCGGGCGCTTACTGTCTTCGGCGTAGCGGTAAAAACCGTGACCGCTCTTGCGGCCGAGCCGCCCAGCTTCGACCAGTTCTTTCTGGATCAGAGAGGGAAGAAAGCGGGTGTCCTGGTAATAGGCGTTGAATACCGAATTGGTCACTGCGTAGTTGACGTCGTGGCCTATCAGGTCGGTCAGTTCAAACGGCCCCATCCGGAAATTGCCCGCCTCACGAATGATGGCGTCCAGGGTCGCCGGATCGGCGGCGCCTTCCTGGAGCAGTCGCAGGCTTTCGGCATAAAACGGCCGTGCCACGCGATTAACAATGAAGCCTGGCGTCGAAGTGGCGAACACCGGCTTTTTGCCCCAGTTTGTCGCGGTAGCATAAACAATCTCTGCCACGTTTTTGTCGGTGGCCAGGCCTTTTACCACTTCCACCAGCGCCATCAGGGGGGCGGGGTTGAAAAAGTGCATGCCGACCAGGCGCTCCGGACAGCGGAGCCTGGCTCCCAGAGCGGTCACGGAGATGGATGAGGTGTTGGTGGCAAGGATAGTTTCATTGCTGCACAGTTCTTCGAGCTCCGCCAGCAGTGTGCGCTTGATATTGAGGTCTTCAATAATGGCCTCAATGACCATGCCGCTCTCGGCGATTTCCGAAAGCGCGCTGACCGGCTGAATGCGACCGACAATGGCATCGACGGTTTGCTGCTCCATCCTGCCCTTGTCCACCCGGCGCTGGAGCTGCTTTGCGACGCCATCCCGGCCTGCTGCGGCTGCCCCGTCGCGTTGGTCGTGAAGGTATACCTTGTGACCCGCCTGGGCGGCCACCTGGGCGATGCCGGAGCCCATGGCGCCGGCGCCGATAACGGCAATCGTGGTCTGGGTAGCAAGTGCCTGCATTATTTACTTTCCCTTGAAGGTCGGCGTGCGTTTTTCCATGAAGGCGGCAACGCCTTCACGGTAGTCCTCGGACCGTCCCGCCAGGCGCTGTAGATCACGCTCAAGGTTGATCTGCTCTTCAAAGGTGTTGCTGGCACTGGCGTGCAGCGCACGCTTGATCAGGGCGAGGCCTTTAGTGGGTTGGGTGGCAAAGTGCCTTGCCAGCTTCATGGTCTCTTCCATCAGCGCCTCGTTATCAACGCAGCGCCAGATCATGCCCCAGCTTTCGGCCTGCTCTGCGCTGATCTTGTCACCCAGCAAGGCCATACCTTTGGCGCGTGCCATGCCTGCTACTCGCGGCAAGGTCCAGGTGCCGCCGGAGTCAGGAATCAGTCCCAGCTTGCAGAACGCCTGTACAAAGTTGGCAGAACGGGCCGCCAGAGTAATATCGCAGGCGAGAGCAATGTTGGCACCGGCTCCGGCAGCAACGCCGTTAACTGCGCACAGAACCGGCATTGGTAAATCACGCAGGCTTCGCAACATCGGGTTGTAGTAGTTCTCAAGGGAGGCGCCCAGGTCGGGCGTTTCCTGGTCCGGGGATACGCTGCGGTCAGAGAGATCCTGTCCCGCACAAAAACCCCGACCAGAGCCGGTAATGACCAGTACGCGGACAGACTCGTCCTTGCGAACGGTGCTGATGGCGTCGCGCATGCGTTCGTGCATTTCGACATTGAAGCTGTTCAGGCTGTCGGGACGGTTCAGGGTAAGCAGGGCCACACCCTGATCGATGTCGAGAAGAATGCTGGGCTGAGTCATGGCGTTATCCTATACATAAGCAATCCGATGTGGCTTTGTTTTTGTCTAAACAAGATCTGCCGGCCAGCATCCAAATCGCTATAAAGTGATGTTCCGGTTGTGCCTGGTCTGATTTCCAAATCAGTATATCTATTAATTGATACTGGTCAAGGTTTGGTATTACTGGATTATGTATCACGTTGACAGGTTTTGGCGGTAATTATATAAGCGAATGAAAATAAACAAAAATAACCTGTTAAAAGGCAGCATTCAGGGAGTTTTTATGAGTGTTTTGTTGAGTATTTATCTGTATTTTTGCGAAATGATATCCAAAAATCGATAATGTAGATCGTAAAGTGAATCAGAAATTTCTTTCAAGTTTCGAACGTTGATGAAGGAGCGAAGCATGCCGAGTTACAGTATTGAAGGCGTTCAGCCTGTTGTTCATCCGTCCGCATACGTTCACCCAACAGCGATTCTGATTGGGGATGTGTGGATCGGTCCCGACTGCTACGTGGGGCCGGCTGCCTCTCTGCGTGGTGATTTTGGCCGAGTTGTACTCAAGGAAGGTTCGAATATTCAGGATAATTGCGTGATGCATGCATTTCCTGGCATGGATACGGTGATTGAGAAAAATGGCCATGTGGGGCATGGCGCAATTCTCCACGGTTGCATTGTTGGGCAGGACGCGATGGTCGGTATGAATGCCGTGGTAATGGATGAAGCGGTAATCGCTCCCCGATCTATCGTTGGCGCCTGTGCTTTGGTCAAGGCTGGCTTCCAGTGTGAGCCTGCGTCTTTGATTGTAGGTACACCGGCGAAAGTGGTGCGGACGTTAAGTGATAGTGAGGTCGCTTGGAAAGCCAAGGGCACTGAAGAGTACAAGAGGCTGACTCTGCGCTGCCATGCAAGCCTGGAGGAGTGTCGGCCACTTGCTGAGGCGGACAGTGACCGCCCAAGGGTTGATGCGGGGAGCTACCAACCCAAGCATCAAGCTTGATTCAGGCTAGTGTCCATTACCAGTGGCGGCATCAGGCCGCCATTTCGGATTTGCACGCGTCGATGATGATGCGGGCAAAGTCGTCCGGGGAATCTTCCTGCAGAAAGTGGCCGCCGCGCAACGTAATGTGCGGCTGTCCAAGGGCGCCGGGAATGCGGCGTTGCATGTAACGGTCTCCGCCGCGGGTTATGGGGTCGCCGCTACTGAAGCAGGTAATGAAGGGTTTTTTCCATGTTTCCAGGACTCGCCAGGCGGCCTTGTTGGCTTCGCTTGCCGGGTCTTCGGCGGATACCGGCACCAGCTTTGGAAAGGCACGGGCGCCGGCCTTGAATTCGGCGGACGGGAACGGCGCCTCGTAGGCCGCGATCTCGGCTTTGCTCAGGGCTCTCTCTGTTCCCAACTGGACAATCCTGCCTACCGGGAACCAGGGGCTGTGGGTGGCAAAGGTTTTCCATAGCGTGAATACCGCCGGTACCGGTGTATCCCCGGTGGGCAGCATGCCGTTACCCACAATAATCCTGCGGAAAAGCTGCGGATGTTCAGCCGCCAGTCGCAGGCCCAGCAGCGAGCCCCAGTTCTGGCAAACCAGTGTGATGTTCTTCAGGCCCAGGGCCTTGAGCCATTGGGACAGCCAGGCCATGTGGCGTTCGTAACTGTAATCGCCAACACTGGAGGGCTTGTCGGACTTGCCAAACCCGATCAGGTCCGGCGCCAATACCCTATGCCCGGCCCCTGCCACCAATGGAATCATGTGCCGGTAGAGATACGACCAGGAGGGTTCCCCGTGCAGCATTAAGACCGGCGCCGCTTCCTTCGGGCCTTCGTCCACGTAGTGCATTCTCAGGCCTGGCTCAACGTCCAGATAGTGAGGGGAAAAAGGGTAGTCCGGAAGACCTGCGAAGCGGGCTTCATCGGTTCTCAGAATACGCATGCCATCGACTGTCCTGACTGAGTGGTTGCGTGGCTGGTGTTACCGCAGCCTTCACGAATCAGGATAAATCAGATGGAAAATTTGTGTGTTTGGTTTACGTAACAGTGCGTTGACTGTTTGAATCAGGACGCCTTGCTGAACAGATCTTCCGGGTCGTCAAGCCGCGCCAGCGCTGCGTCACAGCAGTTCAGCGCGCCGCAGTCGTCCGCTGAACACAGGGCCAGGGTGTGGCATTGGATACCATAGGCATTCTGCTCACCGTTACGGAAGATGCGTCCACGGGAAAGGGTTGAGCGGCAATGCCCGCACAGCAAAGTGGGTACCGCGCTGCCTTCCGATGCGATGGCACTGTAATATTCTGTCTTTTGCATAAAAACCTCCAATACACCCAAGCTAAGGGCGAACTGTGACAATTAAAAGTCAGCATTACGGAAATTAAAGCAAAAATACGAAGAGAGTACCGTCGAAGCTCACTGTTCCCGGCCAGTTCTAGCGGTCAGAGTCCGCGATCGGGCGACGGTTTGAGCGCTTGTCTTCCCAGTCCAGTGATTTCGGGTCATACCAGCCGATGCGGTTGAGGACCTTCTCACGGGTTGCGGGAGACAGCGTCGGCCACAGGTCCTGGAAGTCGTCCAGGCCTTGCTCGCGCTGACGCAGTTGCTTGCTCTGCAGGCGCCGGATGATCTGGGGCAGCTGCAGGGCTTCGCCTAGTTGGCCCGGCACCAGCACTTCCTGGCCCATCACCTTGCGGCGGTGGGTCCTGGCTGCCAGTACCCGATGCAGCGCGGCCGCAGCATCCAGTGCCGTTTCAACATCAAACTCTTCGTTATCCAACGTCGTGACCTGTTTAACGAATGACCAATAACCGTCCACTATAACCTGAAAGCCGCTAGACTGGCCACGGCGGCGTGGTAGTCTAGGCCCATTCAGATCCGCAACCCAACAACCCGCAACAATGCCCCAAACAGGTTCAGGGAATCGCATATATGTACGGAAAACTTGAGACACACACTTTTCTGGCCATGCTGGTCGGGGTTTCCCTCGCGTTCGTCCTGCTGATGAAACCTTTCTTCGGCCCGATTTTCTGGGCGGTGGCCATTGCACTGATTTTCCACCCGGTTCGTGAACGCCTGGCGCGACGGCTGGGTGACCGCCCCAATATCATTGCATTGCTGACGCTGCTTATCTGCATGGTGATCGTCGTCATACCCGTGCTGGCGCTGGTGACCTCGCTGGTGGCCGAGGGATTGTCGCTTTACCAGCGAATACAGGAAGGGCAACTACGGCCCGGCGAATACATCGACAGGGTCAACCAGTCGTTTCCTGCCATCGAGTCCTTCTTTGCCCAGTTCGGGATGGATTTTGAAGGCGTGAGGGACCGGGTGGTCAATGCGTTCGTGGGTGGCAGCCAGTTCCTGGCGAAACAGGCCCTGGGTTTTGGCCAGAATACGTTCCAGTTTTTTCTGGGCCTGGCGCTAATGGTGTACCTGTCGTTCTTCCTGCTCCGTGATGGCAGCCAGCTGGTGGATCTGCTGATCCGGGCATTGCCGCTCGGGGATGAGCGAGAGCGCCTGTTGTTCGCCAAGTTTGCCGAGGTCACACGGGCGACGGTCAAGGGTAACCTGTTGATTGCCATCATCCAGGGTGCGCTTGGCGGCGGAATTTTCTGGTTTCTGGGTATCCAGGGTGCACTTCTGTGGGGGGTGGTGATGGCCATCGTCTCACTGCTCCCCGCGGTTGGGGCGGCACTGGTGTGGGTGCCTGCGGCGCTCTACCTGGCGGCTACCGGGGAAATGGTGTCGGCCATTGTGCTGACCGCCTTCGGGGTGGTCGTCATAGGGCTGGCGGATAACCTGCTGAGGCCGGTGTTTGTGGGTCGGGATACCAAGTTGCCTGATTACATTGTGCTGCTTTCCACCCTCGGCGGGATTGTTATGTTCGGGATCAATGGGTTTGTGATGGGGCCATTGGTGGCGGCCCTGTTCATGGCTTTCTGGGGTATTTTCATTCGGGAGTTCGGGGAAAAGCACGAGGTAAGCCCAGACAATCTGCCTACCTCGGCTACAGAATCGCAACAATCCGACCGGCCCGGCGGTGTTTGAAATGTGTTAGTCTTTAGTCGTAATGTCCACCCTGTAGGGACAGGCGGCACAATAAAAAACGACAGGTAACTGGAGTAGATCATGGCTAGGCAAACAAACATTCGCACTCGCATGGCAACAGCGATCATGGCTGGCGCACTGGCCCTGGCGGTAGTTCCCCATGCAGCAGCGAACGACACAGTGGCGCTCAAGAACGCTCTTTATGGTGCGGGTTATGACATCAATAATGTCAGCCCGCAAATGGACGAGGCCACCCGCTCGGCACTGATCGCCTTTCAGAAGGAACAGGGGCTGAACGCTTCTGGTGTTCTGGATGACGCGACCAAGGAAGCGCTGGGAATGGTGCCGGTCCAGGTCGCTGCAGCTGGCTCTTCCGGCAATACCGAAGCGTCACAGAGCTCGAGCACTTCCAGCAGCGCCGCTGAGCCTGAAGAGGCGGAAGCGCAGGCAGAAGAAGACGATATTGAGGAAGACGACGACGGTGGCTGGTCCTTTTTCTAGGGGCCGACTCGTTCAGTCGAGCATTTTCAGGTTCCTGACGGCACCCTTGTCGGCGCTGGTTGCCAGCAATGCATAGGCCTTCAGTGCGGCTGATACCTTGCGCGGTCTTGCCAGCTCCGGCTTCCAGCCTTTCTCATTTCTCGCTTCACGACGACGGTCCAACTCGTTCTGGTCTATCTCCACGTTGATGGAGCGGTTGGGAATGTCGATGCGGATCAGGTCGCCATTCTCAATCAGGCCAATGGCGCCACCAGCCGCTGCCTCGGGGGAGGCGTGGCCGATGGACAGGCCGGAGGTGCCGCCAGAAAAGCGGCCGTCGGTCAGCAGGGCGCATTCCTTGCCCAGGCCCTTGGATTTCAAATAGCTGGTGGGGTAGAGCATTTCCTGCATACCGGGCCCGCCCCGGGGGCCTTCGTAGCGGATAATAACCACTTCGCCCGGCTTTACTTCGTCGTTGAGGATGCCTTCCACAGCGGTATCCTGGCTCTCGAATACCCGTGCCTTACCTTCAAACACGTAGATGCTTTCGTCCACGCCGGCGGTCTTGACGACACAGCCGTCCAGGGCGATGTTGCCGAAGAGCACGGCCAGCCCGCCCTCCGACGAATAGGCGTGTTCAACTGAGCGGATACACCCGGTTTCGCGGTCGCCATCGAGGGAGGGCCAGCGGGTGCTCTGGCTGAAAGCTGTCTGGGTGGGAATGCCGGCGGGGCCGGCCTTGTAGAATTCCACTACTTCCGGTGTCGGTTCCCGCATGATGTCCCAGGTTTTCAGGGCTTCCCGCATGGTTTTGCTGTGTACGGTAGGCAAGTCGGTATTGATCAGGCCTCCTCGCTCCAGTTCACCAAGGATGCCCATGATGCCGCCGGCGCGGTGAACGTCCTCCATGTGATATTTCGGGGAGTTCGGGGCTACCTTGCAAAGCTGCGGTACCCGGCGGGACAACTGGTCAATCTCGCTCAAGGTGAACGGAACGCCACCTTCCTGGGCTGCTGCCAGCAGGTGCAGGATGGTGTTGGTGGATCCGCCCATGGCGATGTCCATCACCATGGCGTTCTCGAACGCTTCCATGGAGGCGATGCTCAGTGGCAGCACGCTGGCGTCGTCGTCTTCGTAATAGCGGCGGGCATTCTCTACAATCTGTCTTCCGGCCTTCAGGAACAGTGCTTCGCGATCGGCGTGGGTGGCCAGCATCGAGCCATTACCGGGCAACGCCAGGCCTATGGCTTCGGTCAGGCAGTTCATGGAGTTGGCGGTAAACATGCCGGAGCATGAGCCGCAGGTGGGGCAGGCGCTACGCTCGTATTCCGCGACTGTTTCGTCATCGGCGTTGGGGTCGGCCGCAATCACCATGGCGTCGACCAGATCCAGCTTGTGCTCAGACAGCTTGGTCTTGCCGGCTTCCATGGGGCCGCCGGATACGAAAATGGTGGGAATATTCAGGCGCATGGCGGCCATCAGCATGCCCGGGGTGATCTTGTCGCAGTTGGAAATGCACACCAGTGCGTCGGCACAGTGGGCGTTCACCATGTATTCCACGGAATCGGCGATGATTTCACGGGAAGGCAGGGAATACAGCATGCCGTCGTGGCCCATGGCTATGCCATCGTCCACGGCAATGGTGTTGAATTCCTTGGCTACACCGCCGGCGGCCTCGATTTCGCGGCACACCAACTGGCCCAGGTCCTTGAGGTGGACATGGCCGGGTACGAACTGGGTAAAGGAGTTGGCTACGGCAATGATGGGTTTACCGAAGTCTTCATTCTTCATGCCGGTGGCGCGCCAAAGTGCGCGTGCGCCAGCCATATTACGGCCTGCGGTGGATGTCCGCGAACGATACTGGGGCATGGTTGTCTGGTCTCTCTGCTGCAACTGGGTCAAAAAGTGGAAGGCATGAGGATACCAGATTACCCCTTGATCGCATGGTTGTTTTGGCAATCCGCGCTTACAATGTGTAACAGAGTTAATGAACAATTGATCAAGGAGTAGTCCTATGGCCGCCCAGGAAAGCCTGCCCCTGCGTCGTCTCAAACAGTTTCAGCCCCTGAACCGGCTGACGGACGACCAGCTGGTTTTGCTCGCAAGTCGGGCAGAGAGAAGAACCCATGGCCCGGGTCAGCAGGTGGTGGAGCGTGGTGTCCGGGATGGCCTGGATATTTTCCTGATTGCCGGAAGTGTAGAGCTGGAGTCCATTGACGGCCGCAAGTCCACCATAGACGCCGACACCGACAAAGCCCTCAACCCCATTGCCCGCCTTCAGCCCCGCATGTACAACGTGACGGCGATCAAGGCGAGCGAGTTTCTGGTCATCCAGCAGGACATACTTAACCAGTTGCTGCGGGCGGCCCCCGTGCCGCAGGTGGAAATGGATTCAGGGGACGGCCTTGGTGACGACGGCAGCGAAGAACACCATCTGCTGATGGAATTCTACGCGGAACTGCGTTCCAACCAGCTTACCCTGCCCAGTGTGCCGGATGTGGCCTGGAAAGTACGCCGGACCGTAGACCGCGAGGATTCCACCGCAGACCACGTGGCCAGCGCCATTTCCGCGGACCCGGCGATGGCCGCCAAGCTGGTGCGTGCCTGCAACAGCCCCTTGTATCGGGGGTTTAGCGACGTCCGTAATGTTCGCGAAGCGGTGGTCAGGCTGGGCATGCGCACCACGCGCCAGTTGGTCACGGTGTTTTCCATGCGCGAAGTGTTTAAGACCAGGCAGGCTTCGTTGCAGAAGGAGATGGACAAGCTCTGGCGCCATTCCCGCGAGGTAGCGGCGCTGTGCTGGGTACTTGCGGACAGTGCCACTGCCATCAACCCGGAGGAGGCCCTGCTCGCGGGATTATTGCACGATATCGGTGTGGTGCCGGTGCTGGTCCAGGCAGAGCATCACGTCAACCTGTTTGCTGATCAGGCCAACCTTGAGCATGCCATCAGCGAACTCAGGGCGGATGTGGGCACCGCCATTCTGGAAAGCTGGTCGTTTCCGGCCAACTTCCTTGAGGCAACGCGGCATGCGGAGGACTGGAGGCATGAAAGCCGTGAGACCGCCCCTCAACTGGTGGATATTGTGATTGTCGCGCAGTTACATGCGATGATTGGGTCCAGCCAGAACAGTTCCCTGCCCCCGTTTGACGAGGTGCCTGCCTATCGCAGGCTGGGCGAGCTTGAGCTGAACGCGTCCCGAAGCCTGCAATTGCTGACGGAGGCCCGCGCGAGGGTGGACGAAGTCCATCGTCTGCTTTCAATTCACTGAGGATATGACAGGGTAGTCAGTCTTCCGGAGCCTGTATACTGGTGGCAATACCAACAATGAATGTACCTCTTTTCCCGCTGAACTCTGTTGTACTGCCCGGGGGACGGATTCCCCTGCAACTGTTCGAGCCCAGATACATCGATATGCTGACCCGTTGCCTCAAGGAAGACCGGGGTTTCGTGGTTGTCCTGCTCAGGGAAGGCCTGGAAACCGTCAAATCTGCGGCTTTCTACGATATAGGTACTTATGTTCGCATTATCGACTTCCAGCAGATGGATAACGGCTTGCTGGGCATTACGGTTGAAGGCCAGGACAAGGTCACGGTAGTGCGCAGCTGGCAGCAGTCGGATGGCCTGAATGTGGGGGATGTGGAATGCCTGCTGGCGGAAGAAGAATTACCTGTTCCAGAGCGTTTCGCGGAACTGCCCTCGGTATTGAAAGCTCTCTTCCGCCACCCGGTTATCCGTGAACTGGGCATGGATGTGGACTATGACGATGCGAGGGATGTTGGCTGGCGATTAACCGAGCTGTTGCCTCTGGACAAGCAGGAAAAGCAGCGACTGGTAGAGCTCCAGGCCCCCCTGGAGCGTCTGGAACGCCTGCTGGGCTTGCTTGAGGCTCTGGAACAGAACTAAGCAGTAAGCGGAACAGGGCTGAAAAACATTGCCTGCGAAGCAGCCGGGGCGTATAGCCGAATTGCTTCGGTCCAGTGTGCGATCACATACCAGACGGCGAAGGCTGCCCAACCCCCCGCTGCAACCAGCAGCGTGGCGTTTCGCGCCAGTGGGATGTTGTCGTAGCGGCTGTAGCTGGCCCGAACCAGCCCGCAAATGGATAGCCCGAGCAGTACCCCTGCCACAACATCGGTAAACCAATGGACCCCAAGGTAAAGTCGGCTTAGCGCCCCCAGGACAATCGGGATGCTGAAAATCAGGTAATGCCGCCAGCGCCGATGGTGCCTGCTTTCCCGTGCTATAAAGCTGGCTACCAGTGCTGAGAAAACGGTAAAACCGGTGGCGTGGCCGCTTGGGAAGGCCCCTGAGGCAGGAGGACCCAGGACAATATCCGGCCGAGGTACCGCGGTCAGGGACTTTAGCCCCCATACCAGCAGGGTGGTGAGCACGGCAGCTCCCAGCACGTGAAGCGCAGCGGCGTAATAACCACGAAAACAAAGAGCCAGTGTGCCCAGTGCAGCGGCTGCCAGTAGTACCGGCGGGTCACCCAGGAGTGTCAGCAGGATCATTACCGGGTCCAGCAACGGATTTCTCAACTGCGCGAACCAGCGCAGGGCAAGATCGTCAAATGGAGTCAGTATCTGAGTGGCGGTGGCCAGTTGGCTCCAGATCATGAACAATGCGCCTGCTCCCAATGCCAGTGATAACGAAGGCAGCGGGAATTCGCCCGCCTGGGCGGGGCGCTGGCTGGTATAAAGGCGCCAGAAACGATGAGTGGCATGGTAACGGGTAGTCAGGCGCGCCAGCCACCGGTACAACTGGCTGCTGTGCCCCAGTCCCAACTGGAAGCGAAAGAGCACCAGATAGATCAGCATTAATATCCCGGCACTGATGGCAATAACGGGGTAGAAATGAGCCGGTGGTTCGATATCGCTGGCGAGGGCGCTACCCACGAGATAGCCCGGCAGCACATAAACCGGAGCCCAGGCAGCGGCGGATGACAGGTTGAAGGCCAGGAAACGCCGCCAGGGCATCAGAAATGCGCCTGCGACCAGTGGAATGATGGGTCGGATAGGGCCCACAAATCGCCCGATGACAACGCTCTTGCCGCCGTGGCGCCGGAAGAAAACCTCGCCCTTGGCGACAAAGCCCGGGAAATGGTTCAAAGGCCATAGCTTGTCCAGGCGCCCCTGGAACAGCCTGCCGAGGGCAAAACTGATGCCGTCGCCGGCAACGGCCCCGGCGGCGGCCCATAGCAGGACTTCGCCAATCGGCAGCGATACCTGCCCTGCCAGCACCGCCACCGCAAACAGGATGGCAACGCCGGGAATCAGGATGCCTGCGAGCGCGAGGGATTCGAGAAACGCAGTGAGGAACAGGGCTGCTGAAAGCCATCCGGGATTAGTGCCGAGCCATTGAGTCAGTGCCTGTAGCCACTCTGATGTCATGGCTGACGAACATCTCCCTGGCTGTACCAGACCGAATCGGCGCCCCGTTTGCGGGCTTCGTTCAGTGCCTGGCGTACCCGTTTGCGCAGGTCTGCCGTGCGGGTGTCGGTATTGGCGCGGGTTGTGCAGCCAAGGCTGACAGTCACCTTGCCGGCCAGGGGCCAGTTCTGCTCCGCAATGGTTCGGCGAATCCGTTCGGCGATGACGCGCACGCCCTCTTCCGGGGTGAAGGGCAGGATCAGGAAAAACTCCCCATCTTCGAGTGTATAAAGGGTGTCGCCGGCACGGATAACGCCAAACAGGTGCTGTGTCAGGTCCCGTAACAGTCGTTGCATTCCAGCCTGGCCGTGAAGATCCTCTGCTTCGTCCGCGTAATCGATGGCAAGGGAGATCACTGACAGCGAATGGGACATGGCGATGGCACGGGAGATTTCCTTCTGCAGGGTTTCATCCAGAAAGCGGGCGTTGTGGGCGCCGGTCACCGGGTCGGTAATGGCAAGGTCTTCTGCCGATTGTGCCATATGGTCGTAGTGCCAGATGTAGAGTGCAGCCACCGCAATCAGGGCAAATACGCCCGAACTGATGGTAATGGCGTAGGTCATGGGGTGCGACAGCAGCAGAAAAAATGCCAGTGCGATCAACAACAGCAAAGAAAGGATCAGCCCCTGTCGCAGCGGCAGGATCAGCAGGTTCAATACGACCAGGGGCATCACCCAGTGACTGATGCCAGCGGGATCAAGGGCGTACATGGCCGCTACAAGGCCACTGTTCAGCGCTGTGAGGATGATCAGGTGGCCGGGCGCGGACAACTGGCGGCGTCGACATATAAATGTATAGCCCGCACCCGCTACGGTCAGCAATGCCATTCCGGCAGCCAGGAAGAACAATTCATAGAAGCCGTAACGAAGGTTCTGGAACGCCAGGCTGGCGATAAACAGGCTGGCGAACGCGTAGCCGGCCAGGTGTGTAAAGCTTCTCAGGCGGGTCTCGGTCATAACGCTGCTCCCCCGCTGCCTTCGGTTCGGGATGGTGGCGAGTTGTGAGTCCAGGTGCTGTAGGATTGCGCCCGATTGCCACCTTGTTGCTGCGCCCGCCGAAGTGCGTTGGCAGCGGATTGCTGAAGGCTGTCTGCATCATCGCCGATATTCAGGCCGGCAATACCGGCGCTCACGGTCAGATCCAAGTGGTGGGATGCCAGCAGGGTGCGTAATCCCCTGCGGATAGTCTCCGCAAGTAATGCGGCCTCTGCCGTGGGAATGCCAGGCAGGATGATAAGGAACTGCAGGTCGGCTGCCCGGTAGTAGGTGTCGAAATCCCGTAGCTGGGAGTGCAGGTAACGGCCAATCCGTGGCAGTATGGAGCGAATGTCCGCGTCCGGGTCACTGTCGCTCAGGTGTGTATCCAGGCCGATCATGATCACCGACATGTCGATGCCTTCCCGTTCACTGCGCTGGATTTCCTTGTGCAGGTCGGCAGACAGGTACTCCCGGCTGGCGGCCTGGGTCAGCTCGTCGGTGCGGCGCAGGGGGGCCAGTTGCCGGGATTTGTACTCCCTGAGGAAGACCAGCAGGCCCGAGAGCATGGCCGTCAGTAGCAGGGCACTGAGCATTTGGTGACGTTCGGGCAGGCCGGCGGACCAGTGGGTGGCAGACACCGCCAGTACAGTGCAGAGCACGGTTATTGCCGCTGCCCAGGAAACCGGCAGCAGAGCAAAACCGACAAGCGGCACCACATAAAGCCAGTGGGTCAGGCTCCAGGGGCCGGTCCACAGGCTGGTGACCAGGAGCAGGAGCAGCGCCATAAACAGCAGGCGATGGATCGCCGGCCAGGGTTGTCGGGAGCGGCCGGGATGAAAGGTGTTGCCGCTGAAGACCAGTGCCGCCGCAACAATGGCGGTAACAGCGGTAAGGACTTCAGCCTGGATTACCGCAAATACTGCAATGGCGATCAGGATCAGGAACCCTGTTCTCGACAGGCGGCTCAACAGGAATTTTTCGGCCATCTGGGCCATAGTATCCGTCCTCTCCCGGGGCGTCCGTGTTATCAAAGCATACAGCAGGTTCTGTTCAATGACCCGCGTAATAAACAGTGTCAGGGCGGTATAATAATCGCTTGGGATGCGTACTTGAAACGGGAAAGGTAAAGTTAGGCTCTGATTCGCACAATCGGTATTAAAATCTAAGGGTAATCGGATGGATATTGCAGCTTATATGGCTGGCGTTGGGCAGCAGGCACGGCAAGCCGCCACGGCGGTGGCCCGCTCCACAACCGCAGTTCGTAACCAGGCGCTGCTGGCAACAGCGGAAGCACTGGATGCCGCGCGCAGTGAGCTCGCCGCAGCGAACGCCCGGGATCTGGAAAGTGGCCGCACAAATGGCCTGGATGCGGCGATGCTGGACCGGCTGGAGCTGACGCCGGCACGTATTGACGCCATGATTGAAGGGCTGAGCCAGGTGGCGTCACTACCGGACCCCATCGGCGAGATTACCGACATGACCTATCGCCCTTCCGGCATACAGGTCGGGCGTATGAGAGTGCCACTGGGTGTTGTGGGCATCATTTACGAATCCCGGCCCAACGTCACCGTTGAGGCTGCCAGCCTGTGCCTCAAATCCGGTAATGCCACCATTCTGCGGGGTGGCTCGGAAGCCATTCACTCTAACCAGGCCATCGCGGCCTGTCTGGCGCAAGGACTGGCGGAGGCGGGCCTTCCCGGGAATGCGGTGCAGGTCATTAAAACCACCGACAGGGCTGCCGTGGGCGAACTGATTGCCATGCCACAGTTCGTGGATGTGATTGTGCCCCGTGGCGGCAAGGGCCTGATTGAGCGTATTAGCCGGGATGCCCGTGTGCCGGTCATCAAGCACCTGGACGGAATCTGTCACGTGTACATTGACAGCCACGCGGACCCTGAGAAGGCGCTGGCGGTGGCGGTGAATTCCAAGACCCAGCGTTATGGCACCTGTAACACCATGGAAACCCTGCTGGTGGACCAGGAAGTCGCTGCTGACATCCTGCCGCTGCTGGCGGATGCCTTCCGGGAGAAAGGGGTTGAACTCAGGGGGTGCCCACAGACCATTGATATTCTGCCTGGCGTTGGTCGCGCCACGGAAGAAGACTGGGGCACGGAATACCTGGCCCCAATCCTGGCGGTGCGTGTGGTTGACGGGCTTGATGGAGCGATTGAGCATATCAACCGCTACAGTTCCCAGCATACTGACAGCATCATCACGGAGAACTACACCCGGGCCCGTCGCTTCCTTATCGAAGTGGATTCCAGTTCCGTCATGGTCAACGCGTCAACCCGGTTTGCTGACGGCTTCGAATATGGCCTCGGTGCCGAAATCGGTATTTCCACGGACAAGATACACGCCCGGGGCCCCGTCGGCCTTGAAGGCCTGACATCACAGAAATACGTGGTGTTCGGCGATGGCCACATCCGGACCTGACCCTGCATGCATGTGATCTACGGCGGTACCTTCGACCCGATTCATCATGGCCACTTGCGGCTTGCGGTAGAACTCCGGGAGCGGCTGGGTGTCGCGGAAATAGCGCTCATGCCCTGCCATGTGCCTCCTCACAGGGACGTTCCGGGTGCCACGAGCGAACAGCGTGTGGCATTGCTGGAGCTGGCCATCGCCGGTGAGCCAGGGTTGACCATGGATGACCGGGAGTTGCGCAGAGACGGTGCGTCCTACACGGCGGAGACCCTGCGACAACTGCGCGGGGAGATTGGCCCCGACAAACCGCTGGCCATCGTCCTGGGCACCGATTCCTTTGCCGGTTTTGACCGCTGGCAGGAATGGCAACGAATTCCTGAGCTGGCACACATCATAGTGGTGCAAAGGCCAGGGCCGGGTCTGGTACCTGACGGCGTGCCGGCACGCCTGTTAAAGGAGCGGTCCGTGGCGCAGGTGGATGCGTTGTATGACGCGCCCTGTGGCCACATTTTACAAATGGATCCGCCGATGCTGGATATCTCCGCCACCGGTATTCGTGACAGGATTCTTTCCGGCCATTCTCCCCGTTATCTGCTGCCCGATTCCGTATGGCAGGAAATTCGTCGCCTGGGACTGTATGGTGCCTGCCCTGACGGGAACTTTTAGTGCTACAATCCCGTCTGAATATGACTTTTCGGGCGGCCGCATTCGCCGCTGCCCGGCCAACAGGGTGATTATGCAGGCAGAGCAACTGAAAGAACTGGTCGTGGGTGCGCTTGAGGACGTCAAGGCGCAGGACGTGAGCATTATTGATGTCAGGGGAAGGACCAGTGTAACGGACTACATGGTCCTCGCTTCCGGTACCTCCAACCGACACGTAAAATCCCTGGCGGATTCGGTGTTGTCGGAAGCGAAGGAGCAGGGTGTTCGCGCCAGCAATGTGGAAGGCGCCAACGCCAGCGACTGGATTCTGGTTGACCTGGGCGACGTGGTGGTCCATGTGATGATGCCGGCCACTCGCGAATTCTATGATCTTGAGCGCCTCTGGCGTGATGCTCCGGATCTGGGTGTTGCAGGTAGCGAATAACCATGCGGTTACGCCTGATCTGTGTTGGGCAGAAGATGCCCGAGTGGGTCAGCCAGGGTTATAACGAGTATGCCCGCCGGATGCCGCCGGAACTGGCCCTTGATCTGGTGGAAATTCCGATGGCTCATCGTGGCAAGAACCCGGATATTCCCAGGCTGATGCAGCGCGAGGGGGACGCCATCCTGTCGGCGCTGGGCCCCCGTGACCGAGTCATTGCCCTGGAAGTCGGCGGTCGCAACTGGTCCACCGAAAAGCTGGCCAGCCAACTTGAGAGCTGGCAGCAGGACGGCCAGGACGTCAGTTTTCTTGTCGGCGGCCCCGATGGCCTTGCGGACGCCTGCCGGGCCAGGGCCGACCAGATGTGGTCATTGTCGGCGCTGACCCTGCCGCACCCCCTGGTGCGCATTCTCCTTGCCGAGCAGTTGTACCGGGCCTGGTCCGTCACCCGTAATCATCCTTATCACCGGGCCTAGGAAACCGATATGCCCTGGGGAGAATTCAAAGACATTGCGGCCGAACGGCGCCTCTTCCAGAGTCGTGCCATGGTCATGCTGTTGCTGGTGTTTGTATTGCTGGGTGTGCTGATCACCAGAATGTACCAGTTGCAGGTTGTTGAACACGATATCTACACCACCCTGTCCGACAAGAATCGTGTCCAGGTGCAGTCGGTGGCGCCTCCTCGGGGGCTGGTCTACGATCGCAATGATGTGTTGCTGGCCGAGAACCGCCCGGTCTTCAGTGTGACACTGGTGCCCGAGCGTGTCGGGGATATGGAACAGACCCTTGCCAAGCTCCAGGGCATGCTGAGCATTTCCGATGAGGACATGGAGCGGTTCCGCCGGCGGTTGCTCGAACCCCGCCGCCCCTTCCAGGAGTTGCCCCTGCGTTATGATCTCAATGAGCAGGAAATCGCGCGCCTGGCGGTGCATCGCCACGAGTTGCCTGGTGTTGAGGTGTCCGCCGAGTTGGTCCGTTACTATCCCCACAGCGAACTGACCGCCCATGCCCTCGGGTATGTGGGACGCATCAACCGGCAGGAACTGCAGCAAATCGATCCGATCAACTACGCGGGTACCAACTATATCGGCAAGTCCGGTGTGGAGCGATTCTATGAAGAGCTCCTGCACGGGCGTGTTGGCTACCAGCACGTGGAAACCAACGCGCGCGGCAGGACCTTGCGTGTGCTTGAGCGCGAGAATCCGGTACCCGGGGAAGATATCCAACTGCACATGGATTTGCGGCTGCAACGTCTGGCACATCAACTGCTGGATGGCCGGCGTGGGGCCATCATTGCAATCGAGCCTTCCACTGGCGGTATTCTGGCTCTGGCAAGTGTTCCAGGCTTCGATGCCAACCAGTTTGTGACCGGCATTGGGGTTGAAGCGTACCGTGCACTCAGCGAAAGCCCCGATAAGCCGCTGTTCAACCGGGCGTTGCGGGGGCAGTACCCCCCAGGTTCAACACTCAAACCCATGCTCGCCGTTGCGGCTCTGGACAGCGGTGCCGTCACCCGGGACAAAACCATCTGGGATCCCGGATACTTCCAGTTGAATCCGAACGGTCGCCGTTGGCGTGACTGGAAATGGGGCGGTCACGGATGGGTAGACCTGAAAACAGCAGTGGCGGAATCCTGTGACATTTATTTTTACGAAGCGGCAGTGGCCATGGGCGTTGATACCATGCATCAATATCTTGCCAAATTCGGATTCGGCGAGGATGCCACCCTGGATGTTGCCGGAGCCCTGAGTGGCTTGCTGCCGTCCAGGGACTGGAAGAGGGCGGTTCACAATGAGCCCTGGTATCCGGGGGACTCGGTAAATCTCGGAATCGGCCAGGGGTTCATGTTGGCAACGCCGCTGCAACTGGCTACCGCCACTTCGGTTATTGCCAACCGTGGTAATTGGTCTGAGCCGAGACTGTTGAAAGATATCAAGGGCGACCTTTCGGTTGACGAGGTGCTGCCCAGCGCCACTCACCAGTCAATCGAGCTTGAGAACCCGGACGACTGGGAGTTCGTTGTGGAGTCCATGGCTGAAGTCATGCACGGTAGCAAGGGAACGGCTCGCGGAGCAGCGCGGGGCGCTCCCTATCGCATGGCGGGCAAGACTGGCACGGCACAGGTCTTCAGTCTGGACGAGGACGAAGAGTACGACGCGGAGGAGATTCGGGAGCGCTTGCGGGACCACGCCATGTTCGTCGGCTTTGCGCCAGTGGATGACCCCCAAATTGCCGTGGCCATTATTGTGGAGAACGGTGGCAGCGGGAGCGGCACCGCAGCGCCCGTGGCGCGGGCTCTGTTTGACGCCTGGTTACTGGATTTCAAGAAAGACGATGGGGCCATGGTTGTCGGCTCATCCGGGGAGGGCTCCAACTGATGGCAGACGGGAACCTGTTTAATCAGTCAGCGCGCCACCCCTTGTTGGGCCCGAGGGGTATCTGGTCGGTACTTCACATCGATCCGGTGCTGCTTCTTTTGCTGCTGGCCCTCATCGCGGGTGGTCTGGTGGTGCTGTACAGCGGGGCCGACAGGAACATTGCCGTTGTGAAGGCTCAGGGAGTCCGCATGGGAATAGCGCTGGTGGTGATGTTCGTCTTCGCCCAACTTGACCCGGCCGTGTTCAGGCGGTGGGCGCCCTGGCTGTTTGCGGCAGGCGTTGGGTCGCTAATTGCGGTAATACTGGTGGGAGTGGGTGCCAAGGGTGCCCAGCGCTGGCTGGCGATTCCCGGGCTGCCGCGCTTCCAGCCCTCGGAATTGATGAAGCTGGTGGTTCCGATGATGACTGCCTGGTACCTGTCGCGCCATTACCTGCCCCCCAGGCTCCGGCACGTTGCGGTGGCGCTGTTGATTGTCCTGGTACCCATGGCGATGATTATCCTCCAGCCGGACCTTGGAACCTCTTTGCTGGTTGGAGCTGCAGGAATTTTCGTGGTGTTTTTTGCCGGTATGAGCTGGAAGCTGATCGGTGCTTTCTTCGCGATGGTGTCGGTGGCTGCACCGCTGATGTGGTTTTTTGTCATGCGTGATTACCAGAAACAGCGCGTACTGACCCTGCTTGATCCGCAAAGCGATCCGCTCGGCGCTGGCTGGAATATCATCCAGTCCAAGACCGCTATCGGCTCTGGCGGCATTGATGGCAAAGGCTGGCTTCAGGGTACCCAGTCCCACCTTGAGTTTCTCCCGGAAAGCCATACCGACTTTATCGTTGC
This sequence comes from Marinobacter iranensis, assembly GCF_029207565.1. Classification (GTDB taxonomy): domain Bacteria; phylum Pseudomonadota; class Gammaproteobacteria; order Pseudomonadales; family Oleiphilaceae; genus Marinobacter; species Marinobacter iranensis. Next base: position 93,726 of record NZ_JANCMW010000014.1, read on the forward strand.
GGTGTTGGCAGAAGAGTTCGGGTTTGTGGGCATGCTGACTCTTCTGGGGCTTTACCTACTTATTATCCTGCGCTGTCTTTACATCGCCGCCATCGCCCAGGACTCCTTCAGTCGGCTGTTGGCTGGCGCACTGACGATGACTTTCTTTATCTATGTTTTTGTCAACGTCGGGATGGTCAGCGGCCTGCTCCCGGTGGTGGGCGTGCCGTTGCCGCTGGTGAGCTATGGCGGAACGTCAGGGGTAACCCTGATGGCTGCCTTCGGGGTGCTGATGTCGGTTCATACCCACAGGCGAATGATCAGTGCCTGATAGAACAGGCAGTAACCATGGACGGGGAGTAATGGTTGCCAGGGCAGCCCGCGTGGTAATCTTGGCCGCGTCACGTGGGGCGGTCATCGGTCGCGTTCGTGGCGGTGAGGTACTGATGAAATGTCCGGTCGCACCCGGTTAAGGGGATTCATGAAAGCTGTCAGGTTTTTGGTCGGTATCGGGTTGGCGATGGTATGCCTTTCGCTTCCGTCCATGGTGTCGGCCGGGCAATACGCTGAAACACCTGAAGGCCGTGAGTTTGTTCGCGAAATGTCGGAACGCTACGGCTTTGAAGCGGGACATGTAACTGACATGCTGGCCAGTGCCCAGCGCCGGGATTCGATACTGGATGCCATAAGCCGGCCGGCGGAGAAAACGCTTGAATGGTTTGAATACCGCCGGATCTTTATGCGGGAGGAACGCATTGAGCAGGGCGTCGACTTCCTCCGGCAGCATCGTAAGGCATTTGAACGGGCCGAAAGTGAGTACGGGGTACCCGCGCCCGTCATCGCCGCGATCATTGGTGTTGAGACCTGGTATGGCACCTACAAAGGCAAATATCGGGTGCTGGATGCACTCACCACACTGGCTTTTGACTATCCGCCCCGGAGCCGCTTTTTTCGCAGCGAACTTGTCCAGTATCTGTTGATGACCCGTGAGCAGGGCTTTGATCCCCTTGAGGTGACAGGCTCCTACGCCGGGGCGATGGGCTACGGCCAGTTTATTTCCAGTAGCTATAGGCATTACGCCATTGATTTTGACAATGATGGCGTGGCCGATATCCTCACCAACCCGGTGGATGCCATCGGTAGCGTGGCCAACTATTTCCACGCCCATCACTGGCAAGCCGGCGAGCCCGTGGCGGAGCGGGTAGACAACAACCTGCCAGAGGCTTCTCCATTGCTGTCTCGGGAACTCAAGCCTGAGCTCACAGTCAATGACTACCGGCAGGCGGGCATAGCGCCTGAAGCCGATGTGTCAGGTGATGCGAAAGCCCGGGCGGTTCGCCTTGTTGGCGAAAATGGCCCGGAACTATGGCTGACGTACCATAACTTTTACGTGATAACCCGCTACAATCACAGTCATCTCTATGCCATGGCAGTGCACCAACTGGCCGGTGCGCTGGAGGCGCGGGCGAAACAGGCAGAAGAAAAAGACGGGGTAAGTAACAGCTTGTGATGAAATTCCATGTCCTTTTGCTGATGTTCGGGGCGCTGATCCTCACAGGGTGTGCGTCATCCCCTGAGCCGGATCACTCCTCGCGATATACCCTTTCTCAGGACCGGGCACCCCCGGGCGGCTTCGATGTTTCCGGCCTTGCCGATGCGAAGCCCAGATATGAGGAGCCCCGCCGGGCCGGGAACAAGTCACCCTATCGGGTCTGGGGCAAGGAGTACCATGTACTGGGCAGTAACGATGGCTATGTTCAGCGCGGCACCGCGAGCTGGTATGGTGAGAAATTCCACGGTCACAAAACCTCAAACGGTGAGGTTTTTGACATGTACGAGATGTCAGCGGCGCACAAGAGCCTGAGGATTCCCGGGTATGCCCGGGTGACCAACCTCGACAACGGTCGCTCCGTGGTGGTCAGGGTCAATGACCGCGGTCCGTTCCACGGTGACCGCCTGATCGACCTTTCCTACGCCGCGGCCAAGAAGCTTGGCTATCAGGGCAGGGGCACTGCCAGGGTGGAGGTTGCCGCCATCACGGTGCAACCGGATGGCTCGATGACCCTTGCCGGCCAACCCTTCCCTGATGCCGGGGCACCGGTTGCTGCTGAGCGCCTGGCTGATTCGGAGTCCGGTAACGAGGCACTGTTCGTACAGCTGGGCTCGTTCAGTCAGCGTAATCCCGCCGAGGCACTGTTGGACAGGGCCCGGCGGGCCATTGCAAACCCCATGCGGGTAAGGGAAATAGAAACGGCTTCAGGCCGCTTTCATCGCGTTCAGGTAGGGCCGTTCAGGGATGAGGGTGAAGCCCTGAGAGCCCAGAGCCTGCTTGAAAATCACGGATTTGGTCAGTCAATACTGTTGACTGACACTCATTAAACCAGTCACCTACTTGATACTGAATGGACCCATGGCAATAAACAACATGTTCCGAGCCTTCACTGCAGTACTGCTCCTGGCCCTGCTGCCGGCAATGCCTGTCGCGGCCCAGGCTGTCCTGATCCCGTCACCACCGCAGATTGCGGCGAGTTCCTACATCCTGATGGATCCGCTTTCCGGCCGGATCATTATGGAAGAGAACAGTCACGAACGCCTGCCGCCGGCAAGCCTGACCAAGATGATGACGGCCTACATTGTGGAGCGGGAGCTGGACGAGGGACGGATATCCCTGTCTGATATGGTGCCCATCAGTGTCAACGCCTGGCAGACCGGGGGGTCGCGTACCTTCATCAAGGAAGGAACGGAGGTGTCGGTCGAGAATTTGTTGAAAGGCGTGATTATCCAGTCGGGGAACGATGCCTCTGTGGCACTTGCTGAATTCATTGCCGGCAGCGAAGGGGCGTTTGTCGACATCATGAACCAGCAGGCGCAGATACTGGGCATGAATGAGTCCAGTTTTGCCAATGCCACAGGCCTGCCAGCGCCGGATCATTTCTCCACCGCCTACGATCTGGCCCTGCTGGCGAAGGCGATTATCAACGATTACCCCGAAAACTACCCGCTGTATGCCCAGAAGCACTTCACCTACAACAATATCCGGCAGCCGAACCGCAACAGCCTGTTGTGGCGCGATGACAGTGTTGATGGCCTGAAAACGGGTCATACCGAAGAGGCCGGGTATTGCCTGGTGGCTTCAGCCAAGCGCAATGATACCCGCCTGATCGCAGTGGTCATGGGGGCTGACAGCACCACGTCCCGTGCCCAGGAAGTTCAGAAAATGCTCAATTATGGCTTCCGGTATTACCAGACCGAGCGCCTGTTCCGTAACGGGCAGGAACTGCTGGAAGCACGGGTCTGGGGCGGTGAAAGTGACAACCTGTCGGTTGGCCTGACGGAAGATGTTTACGTCACCATCCCCAGAGGCTCCCGGGATTCCCTGGAATCCACTGTTGAACTGGACACTGTTATCAAGGCTCCGGTCTCCATGGGTGATGAGTTGGGCCGGGTAAAAGTGATGCTGGGAGACGATGTGGTGGTTGATCAACCAGCGCTGGCGCTCAGTGATGTTCCCGAGGGTGGCTTCTTCAAGCGAATCTGGGACGCCGTGAAGCTATTCTTCGTTCAGTTATTTGAGTAAGGGCGCAGAGGAGATAAAACCGGGATGAGCGAACCAAAAGCACCCAAGATCGAGTTCCCCTGCGACTACGTGATCAAGGTTATCGGGGATGCCGCCCCGGACTTCGTCGAGTTCGTGGTGGGCGTGGTGGAGCAGCATGCGCCGGGCCTGACGGACGACGACGTAACGGTGAAGGACAGCCGCGGTGGTCGGTTTGCCTCGGTGAACCTGAAAATCATCGCCACTGGCGAACCGCAATTGAAGGCCCTGTTCGAGGAGCTCAAGGCCAGCGGCCGGGTTCACATGGTGCTGTGACCTGATGGACGAACTCATTGTGCGTACCCTGGGCGAGGAGCCCTACCTGGAAACCTGGGAAGCGATGAAGTCGTTTACAGCGTCCAGGGACGCCTCCACACCGGACGAACTCTGGCTACTGGAGCATCCACGGGTCTACACCCAGGGGCAAGCCGGGAAGGCCGAGCACATACTGGCCCCCGGTGATATCCCGGTGATCCAGGTGGACCGTGGCGGACAGGTAACCTACCACGGTCCTGGCCAGCTTGTGGTCTACCTGATGATAGACCTGACCCGCCATCGGCTGGGCATTCGTTCGCTGGTTGATGTTATTGAGCAGGCCATCGTTCGCACACTTGCTGGCCTGGGGGTCAGTGCTGCCCCGCGTCCGGATGCACCGGGCGTTTACGTGGAAGAGGCGAAGATTGCGTCGCTGGGTCTGCGGGTAAGGCGGGGTTGTTCGTTCCACGGTCTGGCGTTGAATGTCGCCATGGATATGGAGCCGTTTCGCCGTATCAATCCCTGCGGTTATGCCGGCATGGCCATGTGTCAGGTCAGTGACTTCGTCCCCGGGGCAACGGTTGCCGACCTTGCCTCGACCCTGTCGGACGAATTGATAGCCGGCCTTGCCGGTGGTGCCGTCCGCCGGGTCTCGGGGTGGTGATTACTGGTGATGGCGGACATCCCGGCCCAACGAGCCCCTAGCTGAAGTTCCCCTCGAAATCACATACCTTGTTGCGCCCCATGGTCTTTGCCCGGTAAAGGGCTTCGTCGGCCCGTTGTAGCAGGCGGTCCACGGACTCGGCCCCGTGGATAGTGGCCACGCCGACACTGATGGTAGCGTTGATGCTCCGGCCCTGGGCCTTGATGGGGGTTGATGCGATTGTCTGACGTATCCGGTTGGCGGTCTGGACAGCTTCAGGGGTGTCTGTCTCTGGAAGGAGCACAAGGTATTCCTCCCCACCCCATCGCGACAGCGTATCCACCTTCCGACTCTGCTCCTGTAATGTCCTGGCTACCATCACAATGGTTTCGTCGCCTACCTGGTGGCCATAGCTGTCGTTGACTGACTTGAACAGGTCGATATCCATCAGCAATACCGAGAAAACACGGGAGTTGCGCATATAGCGCTGGTACTCCGCCTCCAACTGCTCATGGGCTTCACGCCGGTTGGCCAGCCCTGTCAGGGCGTCGTGTTTGGCGGCGTATTCGAACTCGGCAGCGAGTTTCAGCAGGCCAAGCTTGCTGCGTCGTCGGCTCTGGTCGAGGACATAACAGGTGGACATCTCAAAACCCAGCACCGCGAGCATGGTAAGGCGAAAGCTGGTGCTGTAAGGGGAATCGAACGCCATGTCCCCGAGCGGACTGAACAGTACTGCGACCGCTGCAAGGCCACCGGCACAGGCAATAACGCCGACTTTTGCCTCACTGATGTAGAAAATGATGGGAGGATAGGCAAACAGCCAGATTATCGCAGAACCGTCCTCCACCGCATTGATGGCAAGATAGGTAAACAGCACCGTAATCATGGTAATAAAGCCACGGCGTTGCAGCGTGCTGTTGTGGCTGATCAGATAGACAATACCATTGACACTGAGCAGCATGGCAAAGACGATCAGTATCGTGGCGGAGCCGGGCAGCCCCCGGTCCAGGGAGCGCCAGGCGAATAACAAAAGAATGGGGACAGCAGCCAGGGTCAGGCGGCCGATCAGCATCGGAACCGGAATTTCACCCTTTACACGGAACTGGGACAGCTTGGTGTCGGATGGTCTGCTGGTGGTCTGTATCATTGTCGGGATCTTGTTGTTTTTGGATCGTTGTTGTGGCGCCTGTCGTCCACATCTTCATACTAAACATCTTTGATCATGGGAACTGTGTAAAAACGTAAAACTATTATCGAATGACAGGAGTAAACAGCAGAGGGGCGGTTTGCATTGGCCCCAAGATCATCGTTATGAGGGCGCGTCGGTTAGGTTTGATGGCCGGGGTATCCGTATAATGGTGCTAGAGGCTGATAGAGCCAACACTTACAGAGCCGGGCAGGTTTTTGATGGCATCCAGACCCAGAAGCACATCCGTTGCACGTATCAAGACCGGAAGCTTTGAGCGCCGGCTTACCCTGACCAGGGCGGGTCTTTTCGCAGGCACCCGCATGGCCTCGCACATGGCGACCAACTGGTTCAGCAGCAAGGACAAACGTGAGGCCAGGCATCGCGCCATGCTATCCAGTCAGGCCGAGTTCCTGGTGGATGAGCTAGGCAAGCTCAAGGGCAGTGTTGTCAAAATCGGGCAGGTCATGGCCCTTTATGGTGAGCACTTCCTGCCCGAGGAAGTAACCGAAGCGCTGCATACCCTGGAAGATCAGACCACCTGGTTGGAGTGGCCATCTATTGAGCGGGTGCTCAAGAATGAGCTCGGTGCCGACCGGCTGGCAGAGCTGGAGGTGGACCCTGACCCGATTGGCGCAGCCTCCCTGGGGCAGGTGCATCGGGCACGCCGGCGCAGCGACGGGCTGGAACTGGTGTTGAAGGTTCAGTACCCCGGCGTTGATGAAGCTGTCGACAGTGATCTGAACGCCGTGGCTCATCTGCTGAAGATTGCACGCCTGGTGTCCTTCGGCCCGGAATTCAACGACTGGCTGGAAGAGGTCCGGGAGATGATGCACCGGGAGGTGGATTACGCCCTTGAGGCCCGCACCACCGAGAACTTCCGTCAGCTGCTGCTGGACGACCCGCGCTTTGTTGTGCCCCGGGTTCTGGACGAATACTGCACAGCCCATGTCATTGCCTCCACCTACGAGCCTGGCCATTCCGTGAGTTCCGTTGCGGTCCGGGAGCTTTCTCTCGAGCGTCGCAGTGAGCTGGGCCGCGCAGCGCTGGAGCTGTTCTTCCGTGAGCTTTTCATCTGGGGCGAAATCCAGACGGATCCCAATTTTGGCAACTATCGGATCCGAATGGCCGGCGAGGAAGGTTCAGACAGCAAGGCTGATCAGATCGTGCTGTTGGACTTCGGCGCGGTACAGGCCTATTCCGCAAAATTTCTGGACCCGGTTATCCAGATGATACGCGCCTCCTATGAGGGTGATTTGTCCGCCGTGATAGATGGCGGCATTCGCTTACGCTTCATGAGCCGGGACTGGCCCGACGATGTGCTGGAAAAGTTCGGTAGGGTTTGCATGTCAGTGCTGGAGCCACTGTCCGGGGACCGTAGTGAGTGGCCCGACTACGCAGTGAATGATAACGGCCAGTACCGCTGGAAGCAGAGCGATCTGCCCTCAAGGGTGGCGCGCCAGGCCGCGCGGTCCGCCATCAGCCGTTATTTCAAGGTGCCGCCCAAGGAGTTTGTGTTCCTCAACCGCAAGCTAATAGGGGTCTATACCTTTATCGCCGTGCTCAATGCGGAATTCAACGGCGAGGACTTGCTCCGGGAATACCTCTATGGCGATCCGGGAACGCCGGATGCTTCCAGCACCAGCCAGATCACCAAGCCATAACGTAGCCCCTTGCCAATGGCTACCAGTACCACGAAGTTGAGCCAGGGAACGCGCATGATACCGCCGACCAGGGTCAACGCGTCGCCACCCAGGGGCAGCCAGCCCAGAAGTAGTGACCACTGCCCGTAACGATTGAAACGGGTGCGGGCTTTTTCCAACTGGATTTCGGAGACCGGAAACCAGCGTTTATGCTTAAAGCGATCCACCTGCCTGCCGATAACCCCATTGATAACCGAGCCTGCGGTGTTTCCCGCCGTCGCCCAGAACCATATCAACCAAAGCGAGTAGCCCTGCGTGACCATTCCTCCAAGCAGTATTTCGGAATACGCCGGCAATATCGTTGCAGCAGCCAGTGCCGTCATGAAGAGGGTAAGATAGGCCAATGCATGCTCCTCGTGAGATGAATTCCGGTCAGGCTCGAATGGCAGCGGTGTCTGCAGGGCACTACGCTGAGAATAAACCCCCGTACCAAGACAGGTTGCTGTATCAATGAAAAAACTGTCACTGCGCTTCAAGCTCTACGCCCTGGTAATTACGCTCCTGCTGATTATGGGCATCAGCATTGTTGTGACCGCCCAGCTGTCGCTGGGGGAGATGGAGCAGCGAATTACCTCCGAAACCCGCGACACCGTGCGCAGTCTCGCTATTGACCGACTGGATGCGACCGCCGGGAAGTACGGTGAAGTGGTCAGTGGCATGTTCGCGACAGCGTACCGGACGCCTGAAGTCGTTAGCAACGTCATCACCCGGAATATACAGACCGACAGTTCAGGCCGGATTAGCCGGGTCGCGCTCCAGGAAACGGTGGGGGCGGTTCTGGAAGAGCAGGAAAGCCTGAGCTCGATCTATGCCCAGTTCGAGCCTGACGCCTATGATAGCCAGGACCGCTACTTCACGGGGGGCGTTGAAGAGCACAGTAGTGATGAAGGTACCCTGGAAATCTATTACTACCGTTCGCCGGAAGGCGACGTGGTCTTCAGCCGTACCGAGGACCCCGCCACCAAGTACCTTGACGACCGGAACGAGTTCGGTATTCGCGAGGCGGAATGGTACCTGTGTTCCATGGAGACCAAAAAGCCCTGCATTATGGAGCCGTACGATTACGAAATTGAGGAGGGCTATTCCGAACTGATGACCAGCCTGGTTGTTCCCATCCTGGACGGCAACGAGTTTGCGGGCGTGGTCGGCGTGGATCTCAACCTGTCGACGCTCCAGAAAGCGATCGTGAACGTCAGCAGCCAGCTCTATGACGGTGCCTCCAGGGTCACGCTGTTGAGCAACAAGGGGCTCATTGCCGCATCCAGCCACTACAGCGAACACCTGGGCCGGCCACTGTCGGAAGCCTTGCCAGAGCGGGCCGGGGAGTACACTTCCCTGCATCGTGGCGACGGTACCTACGACGACGGCGAAACCCTGGCGGTTTCCTACCCCATTGAGATCTCGTTGCCGGATACCGAGTGGTCGCTGCTGATCGAGCTGCCCCGTGAGACGGCGCTGGCCGATGTCGCCGAGATCACTGGCCTGTTGTCCAGTGAAGTGAACGCCACCGCCGGGCGGCAGACCATGGTGGGTGTTCTGGTATCGGTCATCGCTATCCTGATCCTGATTGTGCTGGTGCGCTCGGTGACCAAACCGCTGAACGAAATCCGTGACCGCATGAAAAATCTGGCCAGTGCCGAAGGGGACCTGACCAGCGAACTGGCTATTGATACCCACTCCGAGCTGATCGAACTGGCTGGCGGGTTCAACCAATTCCTGGGCCGGCTGCGGGAAATGATCAATGACCTGAAAGACGTCAATGCCAAGGTCAGCCAACAGGCGGCGGATGTCGACAATATTGCCAAGGAAACCGACAAGCAGACCGAAAGCCAGCATCAGGACATCGAGAGCGTGGTCACCGCCATGAACGAAATGTCGGCCGCCGCCGGTGAAGTGGCCGGATTTGCCAGTGAGGCGGCTGAAAACGCCCAGATGGCCCAGGACGGCATCCGCTTTACCCAGGACACACTGACGTCTGCCGTGGATGGCGTAAGCGCACTGGCAAGTGACATGGATGAAGCCAGCACCGCCATTGGTCAGGTAGCAACCCGCAGTGAGGACATTAATCGGATCATTGAAGTTATCCGGGGCATCGCGGAGCAGACCAACCTGCTGGCGTTGAACGCTGCGATTGAGGCCGCACGGGCCGGAGAACAGGGCCGTGGCTTCGCGGTGGTGGCTGATGAGGTCAGAACGCTCGCTTCCCGTACCCGTGAGTCCACCGATGAAATCAGCCAGATGATCGATGGCCTGCAAAACGACGTGGGCGGTGCGGTGACCGTTATCAAGGGTGGTGTCGACCGGGCCACCCGGGCCGTTGAGGGAACCCGCGAGGCCGACCACTCCCTGGCTTCGGTGGTGGAACGTATCGGTACCATCGTTGAACACGTCACTCACGTGGCAACGGCGGCGGAAGAGCAAAGCTCCGTCAGTGAGGAGATCAATCGCAACCTGACCCGCATTGGCGATGCCGCCAATGATCTGCGGGCACTGGCTCAAAGGGTCAGCGGCAGCGGGCGAACACTGGACGAGCAGGTAAAAGTTCTGGACTCGGAACTGAACCGCCTGAAAACCTGATCGCCGGAAATGGCATTGTGACATCCGATAGTGCTGGTTAAATCGCTCCAGGCTATCGGAGCCATTCAGTTCATTAATTTTATTTTTTCAGTGAGCGTGCCACCATTGCAGCAGTTATATCGACGGCTGCGATGATCCGGCCCGCCCAGAGTTATGAACAGGAGTCATTTTATGGATCATGTCACTATCTATGGACGTAATTCCTGCGGTTTTTGCATGCGTGCAAGGCAGTTGTGTGAGATCAAGGACATTCCTTACCGCTATGTGGACATGACCGAGGAAGGCATCAGCAAGGCGGATCTGGAGAAGACCATTGGCAAGCCGGTGCACACGGTGCCACAGATTTTTGTAGGCCAGGAGCACGTTGGCGGATTTGATCACTTCTCCCATTTCGTGCAGCTGTCAGAGGCCGCCGCACGATAGTACGGCTCCGCATAAACATGAAAAAGGCGCCAGCGGTGAACCCGGTGGCGCCTTTTTTGTGGGCGGGGGTTTAGGTCGATGGATCAGAACTGGAAGTCGGCCTTCAGTTTCTTCTCCACCAGCCTATTCTTCAGCTTGGCAACCCGCGGCAGGCCATCATCGAACGGCGGGAAGCTCTCGCCATAGATCAACGGCTCCAGGTAGTCGCGGCAGTCCTGTGTGATGCCGTAGCCGTCATCGGATATATAGTGGATCGGCATTTTCTTTTCCTGGTTGGCGACCTCGCTCAACGGTGCTTCACCAATGTGCCAGCGATACGGACGTGACTGCTCGCGGACAATGGTGGGCATCAATGCCTGCTTGCCGGCCAGGGCCATTTCCACCGCCACCTTGCCAACTGAGTAGGCCTGTTCCACATCCGTGGCGGAGGCGATATGGCGTGCACTGCGCTGAAGATAGTCCGCCACGGCCCAGTGGTATTTGTGGCCCAGGGCCTGGCGCACCATATTGGCCAGGGCCGGGGCGACGCCACCGAGCTGGGTATGGCCGAAGGCGTCCTTGGCGCCGGCATCGGCCAGGAAGCGGCCATCTTCATACTGGGCACCTTCCGAGGCAACCACCACACAATAGCCGTACTCCTTGACGCAGAAATCCACCCGCTCAAGGAACCGTTCCCGCTCGAACGGCACTTCCGGAAACAGGATGATATGGGGCGGTTCGCCTTCACCCTTGCCTGCAAGGCCGCCGGACGCGGCAATCCAGCCGGCGTGGCGCCCCATCACTTCCAGGATGAACACCTTGGTGGAGGTGTCGCACATGGAACGGATGTCCAGGCTGGCTTCCAGGGTGGAGGTGGCAATGTACTTGGCCACCGAGCCAAAGCCAGGGCAGCAGTCGGTGAAGGGCAGGTCGTTGTCCACGGTCTTGGGAACGCCGATGCAGGTAATCGGATAGCCCATTTTCTCGGCAAGCTGCGATACTTTATAGGCGGTATCCTGGGAGTCGCCGCCGCCGTTGTAGAAGAAATAGCCGATGTCGTGGGCCCGGAACACCTCGATCAGGCGCTCGTATTCCCGCTTGTTCTCGGAAAAGTTCTTCAGCTTGTGGCGGCAGGAGCCAAACGCTCCCCCAGGGGTGTGAATCAGCGCCTGGATATCCTCATCACTTTCCAGGCTGGTATCGATCAGCTCTTCTTTGAGCGCGCCGATAATACCGTTGCGCCCGGCATACACCTTTCCGATCTGGTCCGGGTGCTTGCGGGCGGTCTGAATGACCCCGCAGGCGCTGGCGTTAATGACGGCGGTCACACCGCCTGACTGGGCATAGAATGCGTTTCTGGTGGCCATTTCCGGCTGGTGCCTCCTGCAGTTTCATCGAATGCGGCAGATGATACGCCAATCGCTGTTTTTTTTCATGACATCAAACGTCGTAAGCAACGCTTGACGGCCCGCATTCTATACGGGACGCTTTGCAGGTTTCATCCAAGAGGTCGACAACCGAATGCATATTCATATCCTGGGAATCTGCGGCACCTTCATGGGCAGCCTGGCCGTATTGGCCAGGGAACTGGGGCACACCGTAACCGGCTCTGATCAGGGTGTGTATCCACCCATGAGTACGCAACTGGAAGCCCAGGGTATTGGCTTAATGGAAGGTTACCATTCTGATAACCTCAGGCCGCAGCCGGACCTGGTGCTTGTGGGTAATGCCATGTCCCGGGGGAACCCGGAAGTGGAAGCCGTCCTGAACCAGAACATCGACTACATGTCCGGCCCGGAGTGGCTGGCCCGCGAAGTGCTGCGCCATCGCTGGGTGCTGGCGGTAGCGGGCACCCACGGCAAGACCACCACCACGGCCATGCTGCTGTGGATCCTGGAACAGGCGGGCTTTGAGGCCGGCTACCTGGTGGGTGGGGTACCCAATGATTTCCCGGTTTCTGCCAGGCTGGGCAACAGCGATTTCTTCGTCATCGAGGCGGACGAGTACGACAGCGCTTTCTTCGACAAACGCTCCAAGTTCATTCACTACCGGCCCCACACCCTGATTCTCAACAACCTTGAATTCGATCACGCGGATATTTTCGACAACGTGGAAGCCATTGAGCGCCAGTTCCATCACCTGGTCAGAACCGTACCTTCCCGTGGTCTGATCGTGCGCCCGGCCCTGGACACCCATCTTGACCGGGCTCTGGAATTGGGTTGCTGGAGTAGCGTCCAGGCTACCTCTGTGGGCAGCGAAGTGCCTTATATCGCTGACTGGCGGGCGGAATTGCTGGCGGAGGATGGCAGCCGTTTTATGGTGGTTCATCGCGAGCAACCCGTGGCCGCGGTCAGCTGGCCCCAAACCGGTCTGCATAATGTTCGCAATGCCCTCGCGGCCATTGCCGCCGCCCGCCACGTAGGTGTCACCCCGGATCATGCGGTAGCGGCACTGTGCCGGTTTTCTGGGGTCAAGCGGCGGATGGAGCTACTGGCGGAGATTGACGGTGTGCGCGTCTACGACGATTTCGCCCACCACCCGACCGCCATCGCCACCACCCTTGAAGGCCTGCGCAACAAGGTGGGGGAGGAGCCCATCCTCGCCCTGATCGAGCCCCGTTCCAACACCATGCAACAAGGGGTTCACCAGCAGACCCTGCTACCCAGCGCGGCGGCGGCAGACAGGGTATTCTGGGCCAACCTGAACCAGATGGACTGGTTGCCGGCCCTCATTGAAGGCCATAACGCCGCAGCGGAAGCGCCGGAACGTCACTGTGTTGAGTCGACCGTGGAAGCGCTGATCGACCGGGTTCTGGAACAGGTGTCCGGCCCCTGCCATATTGTCATCATGAGCAATGGCGGATTTGGCGGTATCCATCAGAAGCTGATTGCGAAACTTGAACGTAGAACCGGCTGACAACGCGTTTGCCCATAAACCGAGCAGGAAACATCCGCATGACAGCAGCACCAGACAACCGGCGTGTGATCAATCTGGCCTTTACCGGCGCTTCCGGCGCCCAGTACGGCCTTCGCCTGCTGCAGTGCCTGGTGGCAGCCGATTGCCGGGTGCATGTGATGGTCAGCAAGGCCGCCCAGGTGGTGATTGCCACGGAAACCGATCTCAAGCTGCCGGGCAATACTGGGGCCATGCAGGACGCGCTTGCCAGCTATGCGGGCGCCAGGGCAGGGCAGGTACTGGTGTTCGGGCGGGAGGACTGGTTCTCACCGCCGGCCTCGGGCTCTGGTGAGAAAGCCCCGTTGGTGATTTGCCCATGCAGCACCGGTACTCTTTCCGCCCTTGCGACGGGAGCGAGCAATAACCTGATCGAGCGTGCCGGCGATGTGGCCCTGAAAGAGCGGCGACAATTGATACTGGTGCCGCGGGAAGCGCCATACTCGGAAGTGCACCTGGAAAACATGTTGCGCCTGACCCGTATGGGAGCCGTCATCATGCCGGCCAGCCCCGGCTTCTATCACCAGCCGAAATCCGTCAATGACCTGGTGGATTTCATCGTTGCACGCTTGCTGGATCACCTGGGCCTGCCCCAGGACCTGATGCCGCGCTGGGGCGAGGAGCGCCTCCGGGCAAAGCAGCCGGACTGATTCCCGGCGATGGTTTTGGCCAGCCCGATTGATGCTTTTCATCATTGAGCGAAATCGCCGCTCCCCCGAGACTTGGTGAACGACAACCACAAGACAGTCATTCACCGAGGTTTACCATGATTCCACGCACACTCTTCGATGCCGACCTTGACGGTTTCCGGGATTCCGTCCGCAAGTTTCTTCAGCAGGAAGCGGCGCCCTACCACGAACAATGGGAAAAGGATGGCCAGGTCAGCCGGGAACTCTGGCTGAAGGCCGGCGAGCTCGGGTTCCTGTGCCCGACCATGCCGGAAGAATACGGTGGGGTGGGGGCGGATTTTCGCTACAGTGCCGTGATAATGGAAGAGGTCTCCCGGGCCGGCCTGTCCGGTATCGGCTGGACCCTGCATTCCGATATCGTCGCTCCCTACATCCTCAATTACGGCTCCGAAACGCAGAAGCAGTATTACCTGCCGAAACTGGCGACCGGCGAGATGATCGGTGCCATCGCCATGACCGAGCCGGGCGCCGGCTCCGATCTCCAGGGTGTTAAAACCACCGCCGTGAAAAACGAGGCGGGCGATCATTATGTGCTTAATGGCTCCAAGACGTTCATTACCAACGGCCAGTTGGCGGACCTGGTGATTGTGGTGGCGAAGACCGACCCGAAAGAGGGCGCCAAGGGCACCAGCCTGTTGTTGGTGGAAAGCGCCTGGGAAGGCTTCGAGAAAGGACAGAACCTGAACAAGGTGGGCATGAAGGCCCAGGATACCTCCGAGCTATTCTTCCAGGACGTCAAGGTGCCGGCCGACAAGCTGTTGGGCTCAATGGAAGGCCAGGGCTTTTTCCAGCTCATGGCGGAACTGCCGGCCGAGCGGCTGCAGGTGGGCCTGACTGCTGTCGCTGCAGCGGAAGCCGCCTGGCAGTGGACACTGGATTACGTGAAGGAGCGCAAGGCGTTCGGTAAACCGGTGATCGCGTTCCAGAACACCCGCTTCAAGATGGCGGAGATGAAAGCAGAGATCACCGCTGCCCGGGTTTTCTGTGACCGCTGCCTGGAACTCCACCTGGAGAAGAAACTGGATATCCCGACCGCGGCGATGCTGAAGC
Source organism: Marinobacter iranensis (assembly GCF_029207565.1). Taxonomy (GTDB): domain Bacteria; phylum Pseudomonadota; class Gammaproteobacteria; order Pseudomonadales; family Oleiphilaceae; genus Marinobacter; species Marinobacter iranensis. The sequence goes on from NZ_JANCMW010000014.1 coordinate 108,757, forward strand.
AGCACACCACCGACCTGCAGTGCAAAGTCATGGATGAGTGCGTCCAGCTCCATGGTGGTTACGGCTACATGTGGGAATACCCCATTGCCCGTGCCTGGGCGGATTCCAGGGTTCAGCGCATCTACGCCGGCACCAACGAGATCATGAAAGAGATCGTGGCACGCTCGTTCTAGAGCCTGATGTAACGTATCGGCGCGCCGCCGGAACGTCTCCGCCGGCGCGTTTTGTTACCTAAGTTTACAAATTGCCAAACCTATCAAGGTTCCCCCCGGCGACATCCCCTAAAGTAGCGGCACAACCTCTAACAAGGATAATGGTTGCCGCAATGAAACGCCTGCTCCCCATTTCAGTTGCCCTGTTCACCCTCGCCCTGGCCGGATGCGGCGAGGAGTCTGACGAGTCACCGATTGATGGCCGGGATTTCGACGCCGGAGACTACGGTGAGCCCAGGCCCTATACCGGTCGGGTGATCGACGGCTATTTGCGCAACGCCCGTGTTTGGCTGGATATGGACGGCGACAGCCAGTACACGCCGGGGCCCATGACTTTCGAGAACAGCGCTGGCACCGAGGTTACCCTTCAGGGAGGGGAGCCCACCGCCATGACCGGAGAGGACGGCGTCTTCTCGCTGGACATCACTGAACTGGTACAGGACCCTTCCATCTCCCCGGACATCGACCCCAGGGATTTTCCCCTGTTTGCCGTTGTGCTTCCGGGCCAGACAATGGAGCAGACCCGCATGGGTGACGTGGTGCTGGAAGAAGCCTACATGCTCAGTGCGCTACCGGGCGTGCGCAATGTGACGCCGCTGAGTCATCTGGTCCGCCAGCGCCGACTGATCGGTTTGCAGGATTTGCTGGTGGCCAGTAATGAGTTGGCGGAAGCGCTGGGCAACGTGAATATGGTCAGTGACTACGTTCGGTCAGGTGATCATCGTGCCCACGCCTATGCCCGCGCCTTTGCGCGCTTCATGGCCAGCCAGTTTCCCGAACAGTACAGCGACATGCTTCGCAACGGGGATGGCCGCGAACGCTACCTGAGCGAGGAGGCGGTGTACCTGCTGGGTGTTTCCTTCGCCCGCAATGCCCTGGCCGTGGTTCGGGTTGTCGATGAGGCCGCGTCCCAGGGGAACTACGAGAACATCAATATCGATGAGCTGCCGTTGCCGGAAGTGCCGGTTGAACTGGACGACCCGGTTATCCTGGAGCGCCAGACGGTTCTGGCGCGGGGCGAGGGAAGCCAGTTGCCGGCGACCATGTCCAACCTCAGCGTATCTGCGGAACTGATGTTCGACTACTCGGAAGACGGCCGGCTAACGTCTGTTACGGCGAATGGCTGCATGACGCCTTCAATGAGGGAAATGGCCCGGCTGATCAATGTCCGTGGCAAGATTGCTGGCACCAACATTCAGTGGATGCCGTCGATCTCGCTCTCACAGCAGAGCGCCAACTACTACGAGGCTGAAGGGCCTGATGAGAGACTGGTGTTCGACTGGCAGAGCCGCACGGCGACATTTGAAACCACCACCACCTGTCATCCGGGCCTGGCTTCATCATCGGCATTGGGGGCCCCTGCGGCTATCAGTTACGAGTGGACCATGGCGGACGCACAGGTCCAGTCCCTGACCGCGACATCAGGGGACAAAACCGAAGTGCTGGAACCCGACGATCAGTTCGGGAATGACGCCTTTTTCGGCTACACCCGCTCCGTTGATGGGGTTGAACAGGAAACCATGGCGCTCACCGACAGCATTCAGTCCTGTGAGGGAGACATTGATCCGGACGATGCCGATGCAGCGCTGGTCGTCTCTGCTCAGCAGTCCTACACGGTATCCGGCAGTATCGTGCCGGCAGACGGTTTCAATTCGCTGGCGTTGGAGTTCGACAATCGCAATGACCGGTTCCGGCCGCTTCGGTTTGGCTTCGTGGATGAGGCGATGGCATCCACTCCGGGTGTCAGCAACACTGAGGGATTTGACTGGGCATTTTACTATCCGTTCGAAAATTCCAGTGAATTCGTAGAGGATCAGCCCAACCTCATCAGCGTTGCCTACCTGAATCGTCATGGCGGCGGCAGAGCCTGTGGCCGGGAATTCGAAAGAACGCCCTCGGCGGCGTACGCCCGCGTGAACTACAGCTACCAGCGGCTTTCAGAGTATTTGTCGGGGTTGGTGGAGTAATGGCGCAGGGTGACTGGTTCCTCGGGTAAAACCGGGGGATCAGCAGGCTGCAGTCACAGAATTATTGCGACTTGTGCGTATAAAAGGTTTCGGATTCGTAACACTTCCTGGGGGAGGAAGTGGTGCCGAGGAGAGGACTTGAACCTCCACGGGGTTGCCCCCACTAGCACCTGAAGCTAGCGTGTCTACCAATTTCACCACCTCGGCAGGTGATTTGCAGTCTTCCCGGTGGGGACTCAACAGCTTTACTTCGTTGAATTTCCGGACTTTCTGCTGCGGCCGCGGGCAATGCCGTCAACCGATGGCGCGTACTTTAATCATTCGGAAAAAGGCTGTCAAATATTTTTTTGCCCGTCACAGCCCGTTTTTGTATCTATTTTAGGCGGCCGGTTAGGCAGGCGGGGGCCGGCAGCGTTATACTCCTTGGCAAACGCAATATAACGATTGATTTCCATCAGGGAAATCAGAATAAGGATACGAATGGTTTCCAGAAAAAAGACGGACAATGATCCCCACGCGCAGCGTGAGGCCAGCAAGTACGACAACCCGATTCAGAGCCGGGAGTTCATTCTCGAGCACCTGAAGGAAAGGGGCGCGCCGGCCACTCACGAAACCCTGTGCGAAGAGCTTGGGCAGCAGTCCGAAGAAGGCATTGAGGCCCTGCGCCGCCGGTTGATTGCCATGTGCCGCGACGGGCAGTTGATTTGCAACCGCCGTGGCGCCTACCTGCCCATTGAAGAGGCGGACCTGGTGACCGGTCGTGTAACCGGGCACAAAGACGGTTTCGGCTTTCTGATCCCGGATGATGGCGGCTCTGACCTGTTCCTGACGGCTCGCCAGATGCGGCAGGTCTTCCACGGTGACCGGGTGGCCGCCCGGGTTGACCGGGTGGATGACCGGGGGCGTCGCGAAGGGGTGATTGTCGAGGTTCTTGAATACCGCACCCATCAAACGGTTGGCCGGCTGTTCCAGGAGAGCGGCATTTCCTTCGTGGTCCCGGAGAACGCCCGCATTAATCACGAAGTGCTGATTCCCGCCGAGCACATTAACGAAGCGCGGCATGGCCAGTACGTGGTGGTGGATATCCTGCGTCAGCCCACGGTACGCACCCAGCCGACAGGCAAGGTGGTTGAAGTACTAGGCGAGCACATGGCGCCGGGTATGGAAATCGATGTTGCCATCCGTTCCTACGACATTCCCCACAGCTGGCCGCCAGCGGTGGGTGAACAGGCAGCCGGTATTCCCGAGGAAGTCACGGAAAAGGACAAGCAGAACCGGGTGGATATCCGCAACCTGCGCCTGGTGACCATCGACGATGAAACCGCGCGGGATTTCGACGATGCTATCTACTGTGAGCCCCGCCCTCGCGGAGGCTACCGGTTGCTGGTGGCAATTGCGGATGTGTCCCACTACGTGCGCCCTGGTACTCCCCTGGATGAAGAGGCCATAAATCGCGGCAACTCGGTGTATTTTCCCGATCACGTAGTGCCCATGCTCCCGGAAAAGCTGTCCAACGGGTTGTGTTCTCTGAATCCGGGTGTAGACAGGCTATGTATGGTCGCGGACATGACCATCAGCGCTGCGGGTGCGGTCAGTGGCTATACCTTCTACCAGGCGGTAATGCACAGCCACGCACGGCTGACGTATAACAAAGTCAGCGACATGCTGGAACGGCCGGATTCGGAGCCGGGCTACAGGCTGTCGGAGCAGTATGCTCATGTGTTGCCGCACCTGCATAACCTTTACAACCTCTACAAGTTGCTGCGCAAGGCCAGAACCGAGCGGGGCGCCATCGATTTCGAAACCACGGAAACCAAGGTGGTGTTCGATGCCAACCGCAAGATTGAGGAAATCGTTCCGGTCCAGCGCAACGACGCCCACAAGATTGTCGAGGAATGCATGCTGGCTGCCAACGTGGCAACCGCGCGATTCCTGAAGAAGCACAAAGTGCCGTCTCTGTACCGTGTGCACGATGGTCCCTCGGAAGAACGGCTTAACGCAGTGCGGCTGTTCCTGAGCGAGCTGGGTCTGCAGTTGGGAGGCGGTGACAAACCAACCTCGGCGGATTACCAGGAGCTGTTGTCCAGTATTTCAGATCGTTCGGATGCCAACGTAATCCAGACCGTGATGCTGCGTTCTCTCAGCCAGGCGGTGTACAGCCCGGATGAAGGTGGTCACTTTGGCCTCGGCTTTGCCAGCTATGCCCACTTCACCTCGCCGATTCGCCGTTATCCGGATCTGATCGTGCATCGCGGTATCAAATCCGTGGTTCACGGTGAAGAGGGCAGCAAGGACGTAGTGGCTCCGCCGAAGCGGGACTCGGACCTTGCGGATTACCCTTACGACACGCCCCGCATGCATCAGTTGGGTGAGCACTGCTCAATGACCGAACGGCGTGCAGACGATGCCACCCGCGATGTCATGGCCTGGCTCAAGTGTGAGTACCTGAAGGATCACGTCGGCGAGGAGTACGACGGTGTGATTGCCGCGGTCGTACCTTTTGGCTTCTTCGTGGAACTGTCCGGGGTTTATATAGAAGGCCTTGTGCATGTGTCCACGCTGAGCGGCGACTACTTCCACCATGACGCTGCCAAGCATCGCCTTATCGGTGAACGTACCGCAATGAGTTTCCGCCTGGGTGACGATGTGCGCGTGAAGGTGGTGCGTGTGGGTATGGAAGACCGCAAGATTGATCTTGAGCTGGTGAGTGACCCCCAGCACCGCCAGGCCGACCGGGACGCGCTGGAAATCACCAAGCGGGAGCCCAGGGATAAAGGCAAGGGCAGGGGTAAAGGCGGAAAGTCCGCTCCTGGCCGTTCCTCCAAAGGCGGTGGCCGGGAAAAGGGCGGTCGCGAAAAAGCAGGCGATACCCCTGCGAAACCGCGTCGAAGGAAAGGCTCTTCGGCGCCAAAGTCCGAGGGTAAATCAGACAAGCCAGAAAATGCGGCGCCAACGTTCGAGGACGATGGCGAAATGTCGGCCCGGGACAAACTGGTGGCGGAGGCCGCCAAGCTGGCCCTGGGTAAAGGCAAGAGCAAGAAGGCGCCTGGTAAGACATCCGGTGGTGACAAAAAACGAAAGCCCCGCAAGTCAGGAAAATAGGCCGTGTCTGAAGAGTTTATTTTTGGCTGGCATGCGGTTGAAGCGGTTCTCAAGCGTGAGCCGGAGCGTTTGCAGCAGGTATGGATCCAGACCGGCCGGGAAGATCGCCGCGTCAAAACCGTCACCGATGCACTGAATGATCTCGGGGTGCCCTGGAAAGTGGTGCACCGAAAAGAGCTGGATCAGCGGGTTTCCGGGGTTCACCAGGGCGTTGTGGCGGCGGTGTCTGAAAGCCGCGAGTGGAGCGAGGATGATCTCCTGGCGATGCTTGCCGGCTCCGGAAAACCGCCGTTCCTGCTGATTCTGGACGGTGTCACTGACCCCCATAATCTGGGGGCCTGCCTGCGGACCGCCGATGCAGTCGGTGTTCAGGCGGTGGTGGTGCCGAAGGACAAATCCGCTTCGTTGTCACCTACGGTGCGCAAGGTCGCCTGCGGGGCTGCGGAAACCGTACCACTGGTGCGGGTGACCAATCTTGCCCGGTTCATGCGGACCATACAGAACGATGGCGTCTGGCTTATCGGTACTGCTGGTGAGGCAGAAAGCACCGTTTATCAGGCTGATTTTACTGGCCCCGTAGCGCTGGTAATGGGGGCTGAAGGCAAGGGCATGCGGCGGCTGACCCGCGAACATTGCGACCTACTGATCAATATACCCATGCTCGGCCACGTGGACAGCCTCAACGTTTCGGTGGCCACCGGCGTCTGCCTTTACGAAGCCTTGCGTCAGCGGCTTGCATAGTACCCTCCACACGCCTAGAATACGTGACCCCCTTTCTCAGGGGGCGGTGCTGTATTGCCTGAAATCGGGGCAGTTCGCATCAAGAAGCCGGCAGCTTTGTCTGCCACCTCCTTGCTTCCTGCATTGGCCCAGTCTTTTATCTGTGCGTTTGCTGGGGGCTGTTTAAACCGTAGGGAGAACTCATGCGTCACTACGAAATCGTATTTATGGTACACCCGGATCAGAGCGAGCAGGTGCCCGCGATGATCGAGCGTTATACCGGTGTCATCAATGAAGATGGCGGCAAGGTACATCGCCTGGAAGATTGGGGCCGTCGTCACCTGGCTTACCCGATCAACAAGATTCACAAGGCTCACTACGTACTGATGAACGTTGAATGTTCACAGACCGCGATGGACGAGCTGACTCACAACTTCCGTTTCAACGATGCCATCATCCGCGACATGATCCTGCGCCGCGATGGTGCTGATACGGACCTGTCCCCGATGAAAGCTTCCGAGTCCCGTGAAGACCGTCGTGGCGGTGATGATCGCCCGCGTCGTTCAGCCGAATCTGACGAGCCACGTCAGCAGGCTGAAACCGAAACCCAGGACGAAGAAGAGTAAAACCATCACCGGAGTTGAGGAGTTAAGTTATGGCTCGTTTTTTCAGACGTCGTAAGTTCTGCCGCTTCACGGCAGAAGGTGTTAAAGAGATCGATTACAAGGATCTGGACACCCTGAAAGGTTATGTCACTGAGACCGGCAAAATCGTGCCCAGCCGTATCACCGGCACCAAGGCACGCTATCAGCGTCAGCTGGCTACCGCTATCAAGCGTGCCCGCTACCTGGCACTGCTGCCGTATTCGGACAGCCACGATAACTAAGTAACAGAATAGACAGGACCCGGGACCATGCGTGCACTGGCACAGTTTGTAATGCGCGGTCCTCTGCAGGCAGGCGGGGTGGCGGCAGTTGCGACTGCAATACCCCTGTTGTTCTGGATTGGTGCAGCGGTTATCGGCCTGGTCATTCTCAGGCTGGGCATCAGCCAGGGGCTGAATATCGGCCTCTGGGCATTGCTTCCGGCACTCGGCTGGAGCTGGTTCGGGCAGGACCCGACAGCACTGGTGGCGCTGCTGCAGGTAATGCTGATGGCATCAATACTGCGAACAACCCTGTCGTGGGAGAAAGCGCTGCTGGCGGGCAGTTTCCTGGGTATTGTGACAGGCATGATGCTGCCCCTGTTGTATCCGGATCTGTTGAACGATCTGGTGCAGACCGGGGTGAGGTTTTACGAAGAGTACAACGCCGAAGTGGCCAGCAGTCTTGGCGACAGGCTGGAAACAGTCATTCGGCAGACCATGAATGCGAGCATGGCCGGCACTTACCTGGTAATCGGGGTGTGCATGACCATGCTGGCAAGATCCTGGCAGGCCGGATTATACAATCCGGGCGGATTCCGGGCCGAGTTCCACTCGCTCCGGTTGTCACCGGCAATCGCGATTATTTGTGTGATTACCATGGTGGCAGGGCCCGTTCTCGGGCTGAATTCCATGCTGCTGGGCTGGGCCGGAGGGTTGCCGCTGTTTGTGGCGGGGCTGGCCCTGGTTCATGGCGTTGTCGGTCGTAAAAATCTGAGTGGTCAGTGGCTGGTGATGTTTTACCTGGCACTGGTGCTGCTTGGGCCAAGCCTGATGATTCTGTTGGTAGTTCTGGCTTTTGTGGATAGCTGGCTGGATATCCGGAGACGAATAAAGCCCTCCGGCCCGGCTGAATAAAGCACGAAGAGGTTAACGAGATGGAAGTTATTCTGCTCGAAAAAGTAGCAAACCTTGGTTCACTGGGTGACAAGGTCAAGGTAAAGGCCGGTTACGGTCGTAATTTTCTGCTGCCTTATGGCAAGGCTGTTGCGGCAACCGCCGACAACCTGAAGGCCTTCGAAGAGCGCCGTGCGGAGCTGGAGAAAGTGGCGGCTGAGAAGCTGTCTGCTGCCAAGGCTCGTGGCGAGACTCTGGAAGGTGCTTCTGTCACCATCACCTCCAAGGCTGGTGAAGAAGGCAAGCTGTTCGGTTCTATCGGTGTGCGTGATATCGCTGATGCGATTACCGCTGCCGGTACCGAAGTAGAGAAAAGTGAAGTTCGTCTGCCGGAAGGCCCGATCCGTGTGGTCGGCGAGTATGAGATCGAGCTTCAACTGCACTCCGACGTGACTGTTGCGATTAACCTGGCTGTTGTTGCAGAGTAAATTGCAGGTCAAGCGGTAGCGCCGGGTTTCGGCCCGGCGGCAAAAATACAGGCCCGGAATTCACATTGGTGGATTCCGGGCCTGTTGCTTTCTGGTGTATGATTTGTGTTTTCCGTAGCTCTCCCATCGCATCGACAATCCCCGTAAACTGTTTCGGATGTGATGCCCTGATGAAGATGTTTCCATGGCCAACCCGAATTTCAAACCGGTAAACAGCGACCCCGAAACCAGCCGAATCAAGGTTCCGCCTCATTCCGTTGAGGCAGAGCAGGCGGTTCTTGGTGGCCTGATGCTGGACAACCGCCGATTTGATGAGATCTCGGAGATCATTTCCGCGGCCGATTTTTACCGCCAGGATCACCGGCTGATTTTCGGTGCCGCCGAGCGTCTTGCCGGCGAAAGCGAGCCACTGGACGTGGTGACGCTGACGGAGTTTCTGGAGCGGGCCGGTGATATCGAGGACGCCGGAGGCCTGTCGTACCTGGCGGAACTGGCCGAAAAAACACCGGGTGCCGCCAATATTCGCGCCTATGCCGAGATTGTTCGGGAGCGCTCGATCCTGCGGCAACTGGTGCAGGTCTCCGGGCAAATATCCGATTCCGCCTTTAATCCGCAGGGCCGGAACAGTAACGAGATCCTGGACGAGGCCGAACGTAACGTTTTCCAGATTGCCGAATCCCGGGTGAAGGAGGGTTCCGGCCCGCAGACCATCAACCCGATCCTCACCAAGGCCCTCAGCCGCATCGAGGAACTGTTCGAATCCGGTGAGACCACAACGGGCCTGACCACCGGCTTCAAGGACCTGGACGAGTGGACGTCGGGGATGCAGCCGGCGGACCTGCTGATTGTGGCGGGTCGCCCCTCCATGGGTAAGACCACCTTCGCCATGAACATCGTCGAGAACGCCCTGATCAGTACCAGTACGCCGATCCTGGTGTTCAGCATGGAGATGCCGGCGGACGCACTGGTGATGCGTATGCTGTCATCCCTGGGGCGGATCGACCAGAGCCGGATTCGCAGCGGCAGGCTGGAAGAGGACGACTGGCCCAGGCTGACCTCCGCCGTCAGCCTGCTGAAAGACAAACCGCTCTACATTGATGACACGCCGGGCCTTAGCCCGACGGAAATGCGGTCACGGGCCCGGCGTATCGCCCGTGAGAATAATGGCCAGCTTGGCCTGATCATGGTCGACTACCTGCAGCTGATGCGGGTGCCCGGCAACACTGAAGGCCGTACCGCCGAGATTTCCGAGATTTCCCGCTCCCTGAAAGGCATCGCCAAGGAACTTAGCTGCCCTGTGGTGGCACTCTCTCAGCTTAACCGAAGCCTTGAGCAGCGCCCCAACAAGCGCCCGGTGAACTCGGACCTGCGGGAATCCGGCGCCATTGAGCAGGACGCGGACGTGATCATGTTCGTGTACCGCGACGAGGTCTACAACGAAGACACCTCCGACAAGGGCATTGCCGAAATCATTATCGGCAAGCAGCGGAATGGTCCTATCGGTACCGTTCGCCTTGCCTTTATCGGCAAGTACACCAAGTTTGAGGACCTGGCCCACGGCGATTACGGTGGGGATTATTGATGCCACGAAAGACCGTTGCCCGCATTGATACCAGCGCGCTTCGCCACAACTACCGTCTCGCCTGCAGGCTGGCCAGCCCGGCCCGCGCAATGGCGGTCATCAAGGCGGATGGCTATGGCCACGGCATTCGCAGGGTTGCACAGGCGCTGGCGGATGAAGCACCGAAATTCGCCGTTGCCTGCATAGAGGAGGCCCTGGCTATCCGCGAGGCCGGTATCGATCATCCGGTGGTGTTGTTGCAGGGGGTGCACGGTGCCGGTGATGTCGCCACCTGTGCCCGTGAAGGGTTTGAAGTGGTGGTCCATAGCGACTACCAGTTGGACTGGTTGGAGCAGGCGCCGGAGAGGCCGGCACTCTGGCTGAAGGTGAATACCGGCATGAACCGCCTGGGTTTTGCGCCGGCGGTGTTGGGCGATGTGATGGCCCGGCTGAAAGCCGGCGGGGCTGCGGATCAGGTGGTTGGGTTTGTAACCCACTTTGCCTGTGCGGATGACACGACCTGCGGCTCTACCGATGAGCAGACTCGGGTGTTCACCGAGGCCGTTGTCGACTGGCCCGCGCTTGAAAAAAGCGCTGGTAATTCCGCCGCCCATTTTCTCCCGGGCCAGCCACTGTTTGACTGGAGCCGCCCAGGGATCATGCTTTACGGTGCGTCACCGATGATAGGAAAGACCGGTCCGGAACTGGGCCTGAAACCGGTGATGACACTGGAAGCCCCGTTGACAGCGGTGCGGGTGCTCAAACCCGGGGAATCCGTGGGTTATGGTTATACCTGGACGGCGGAACAGAAAACACGGATGGGAATCGTGGCTATCGGTTACGGCGACGGTTACCCGCGCCACGCCGGCACAGACACGCCGGCCTGGGTAGCCGGTAACCATATACGCCTGATCGGCCGGGTATCCATGGATATGCTGGCAGTCGACCTGACGGACGCTCCAGATGCCCGTCCAGGTGATACCGTGGAGCTTTGGGGCCGCCACGTCAGTGTGGATGACGTGGCACGACACGCCGGTACCATTGCCTATGAGCTGCTCACAGGCATCACAGTCCGGGTGCCCAGGCTGTATGAGGATCCGGGCAGCAGCGCGGGGTAGATTCAGGAAGCGCTTTCCGGCTCGTGGATGATTTCCTCGATGAAGTCCAGAATCGAGGCCAGGCTACGATCATCCAGCTTCTTCAATACCTTGTGGACCACCATCTTGCTGCCCTTGAGCATGCTGCCGATGCCCATTCTGGCCATGCCCATCATCATGCTACTGGCGTTCAGCCGGCGCAGGGGTTCCAGGAAGAAGAAATCCAGGCCGTTGTCGGTCATCTCGACGATCAGCTCAAACAGCTTGTCGATGGCTTCCTTGTCAGCTTTCCCCCGCTCGCGGAGTTCGTTGACGGTGTAAAGCGCGCGGGTGCGAAGCTCATCCGGGATTGGTGCAACGATGTGGCTTTGTTGTTTCAGCATGTAAGGTCCTGTGTTGTATGCTCGTCAGGTCTGCTCAGTTCTCCGACACGTATTCTATTGAATGGGCCCGGTGTGCCATTGGCTTTAGCGGTGTCGCATATCCGTCATATCAGTGATATCCCAGGGATGCGTTCCAACAACCGGCCCGAACGATTACAGTGTGGATAACGATAGACATCAGCATACAGACATAATGGCATCGGTATTGTTAATCCGTTGCGAAGTCAGAAACTGGAGGCGGTGAGCGCTCGTGCACGTTCTTGTTGTTCATGATTATGGCCCGCTGGGGCGAGTATTGCTGGAGCGCCTGAGGAATACGTCGCTTCACGTCAGCCCGTTGCTGATCAGTGAGCTGGAAACAGCGGATCTATCGGCGCTGGAGGGTTGGGTTCCCCCCGACACAGACCTGATCGTGAACGCGTTGTGGCTGGCCGACCCGGAGATTGCGGAAAATAATCCGGAGTCGGTCCATAAGGCCTCTTTTTCCCTGCCAGTGGCGCTGGCTGAATATGCCTGCGAGCGGAATATGGCGCTGTTGCAGTTATCTTCCTGCTACGTGTTCGATGGCCGCAAGCAGAGCGCCTACATTGCCTCCAACCCCGGCCAGCCCTGCAATGAGCTCGGTAACTGGCAATGGGAGTGTGAGCAGGCGCTGAGAACACTGCTGCCAAGGCACCTCATCCTGAGAACAGGCTGGAGCCTGGGGCGTTTTATTCGCAAGGTGCAGTCGGTGGCCGCCGGGTCCGATACCATTAAATTGCCCGGGAAATGCCATGGTCAGCCGGTAACCGTCAGTGATCTGGCGAGGGTGATTACCGCCATTGTCCAGCAGATTGATTGCGGTGCGGAAGTCTGGGGAACCTATCAGTATGCCGGTGCGGAAGATATTTCACTGTATGAGCTGGGGCTGGCGATAACCGGGCTCAGTGGTATTCCCGGCGGTATCAGGGTCGTGGATGAAATGCCCGCCTGGGCAAAGCTGGAACCTGCCAACGCCACTATGATCTGCACCAAGATTCGCAATACCTTTGGGGTCAAGCAGCTACCCTGGCGTTCCGGCCTGGCGGAGGAACTGGAGTTGTTGTCCCTGAACGGCGGCAAAGAGCTGACGGACGAACCGGCGAGCTGATCGCCGGGTTGTGTTGGGATGTGTCAGACTTTCCCGAAGATCAGGGAGGCGTTGGTACCACCGAACCCGAAGCTGTTGGACATCACCGTATTGAGATCTGCTGGTTTGGAGTCCGGCCCCACAACGGGCATGCCGGCGATGGTCTCGTCCAGGTTCGCCAGGTTTTTCGTGCCCGCGATAAACCCGTTCTGCAGCATGATCAGTGAATAGATGGCTTCGTGAACCCCGGATGCCCCCAGCGAGTGGCCAGACAGGGATTTGGTGGAGGAAATCTGCGGTGTCTTATCGCCAAAGACGTTCCGTACCGCCTTCATTTCCGCCACATCACCCACGGGCGTGCTGGTGCCATGGGCATTGATGTAGTCCACCGGTGCTTCTACCGTGGCCAGCGCCTGCTTCATGCACCGCATGGCGCCTTCGCCGGAGGGAGCCACCATATCATGTCCGTCGGACGTGGCGCCGTAGCCAATCAGTTCGGCAATGATGGGTGCACCACGCTTGAGGGCGTGCTCCAGCTCTTCCACAACCACCATGCCACCGCCACCGGCGATCACAAAGCCGTCACGGCCGGTGTCGAAAGGCCGGGAAGCCGTTTCCGGAGCATCGTTGTACTTGGTGGACAGGGCGCCCATGGCGTCAAACAGCATGGTCAGGCTCCAGTCCTCTTCCTCGCCGCCACCGGCGAATACAATGTCCTGCTTGCCGGACTGGATCTGTTCCGCAGCGTGGCCGATGCAGTGGGCGCTGGTAGCGCAGGCTGATGACATGGAGTAGTTCACACCGCGAATCTTGAACGCCGTGGCCAGGCAGGCAGACACGGTGCTGGTCATGATCCGGGGTACCATGTAGGGCCCGATGCGCTTCACGCCTTTCTCGCGCATGATGTCCACCGCTTCCACCTGACTGGCACTGGAGGCGCCCCCGGAACCGGCAATCAGCCCGGTACGGTCGTTGGATACCATCTCGTCTGTGAGTTTGGAAGAGGCGATGGCCTGTTCCATGGCGAGGAAGCTGTACATCGCAGACTGGCCCATGAAGCGCCGGGTCTTGCGGTCGATGACCGAGGTGTCCACGTCAACGGATCCCGCAACCTGGCTGCGAAAGCCCATGTCCCGATAGGTCTCGTTGAACCGGATACCGGATTTGCCCATCTTGAGGCTTTCCAGCACCGCATCCGTGGAGTTGCCCAGGCAGGAAACAATGCCCATGCCGGTAACTACAACCCGTCTCATATCTTCCTCCTTAACAAGGCCTGCACCGAAAACCGGGCAGATCCTTTTTATCTTTGACTATACCAACAGTCTAGGCGTTTTGGCGCCGTTGCGATATTTGACCTTGGTAAGGTGCGATGGCGGAGGCTGGATAAAGGTGGAAATAGCCGTTACGTACAAGGCCGCTGTCGTGGTTGTTGGTAAGATGATATTTATCAACAATAACTCCAGGGAGATACACAGTGCGTTCATTGTCACAGTTTCTGCACGACTACGGCGACAGCCACCAGAACCCGGTTAACCAATGGGTTCATATCGTTTGTGTTCCGGCCATACTGATTTCCACGCTGGGGCTGTTATGGCTGATTCCCGTGGGCGACTGGCTCGGCCTGTCCGGTTCCTCTGCCTATTGGATTAACGGCGCAACGATCCTCGCGGCGTTGTCCGGTATCGTCTACCTGCGGCTGTCCCTTGGAGTGTTTGTGTTGATGGCCGGCTGGTTTGCCTTGTCGGCGTGGATTATTCAAATCGTGCAGGCCAGTGGCCTGTCGTTGTTCTGGACCAGTCTCGTGGTCTGGGTCCTGGCCTGGGCGGTCCAGGTGGTCGGGCATAAAATCGAGGGCAAGAAGCCATCGTTTGTGGAAGACCTGGTTTTCCTGCTGATCGGGCCGATCTTCGTCAGCATCGAATTCGCAGCCAAACTGGGCATACCGGTGCCCCACGCCCAGGGCAGCCACCACGACGGACAGCCGCAGGGTCACTGAACAGTGCCAGCTTGAGGTATGCTTGCAGGTGAATCCTGAACCGGGTGGAACACCATGCAGGCAGAGTCCTCCGCGAATCAATCCAGTGACCAGGGCCACAAGGGCACCCTGTTTTTGTGGCCGGACCACTGGCAGGTTCTGGGGCGTTTGATGCCCAACCGGCCCCATCGCCACATCAGTGCCTCCTTGCTGATCGGTGTAGACGGTCCTTTCCGGATTTGCGTGGACGCGATCTGGCGGGAGACCCGTGCTGCCATCGTGGCTCCCGATGTCTCCCAGGCCCTGGACCCGGGCAACACCAGGCTCTGGGGCGTTCAACTGGACCCGGACAGCATTCACTGGCGATCCCTGAAATCCCTCACTGCCGGCAAGGCCTCCGCGGACCTGTCATTGTCCGGCCTGGAGTTGCCGGGTTCCGGGGAACACCGCTGTGGTGCCATGGCTCAGTCGCTGGCAAATGTGATTGCCCACAGCGGACATGCGCCTGTCGAACTGGACGACCGCATTGCCACCGTCTGCAGGCTGCTGCGGGAAGAATTGCCGGAACGGCTGGAACTGACCTCCCTGGCGCAGAGAGTTGAGCTGTCGTCGTCCCGGCTTACCCATCTGTTCCGTCAGCAAACCGGGGTGCCTTTGCGACGGTTTTTGCTACACCTGAAGATGAACCGTGCGCTGGCATTCTGGGAGCCGGGTAAATCGGTGTCCCGCCTGGCGACAGAGGCGGGGTTCTACGACCAGCCCCACCTGGTGCGCACGGCGCGTGACATGTTTGATGCGTTGCCGTCAGCGTATGTAACGGCGGGATGGTTCCGGGTATGCCGTTGTGGCCTGGCGGAGGACCCAGGTTAGTCGGCCGATCAGGACTTCTCGGCTTTCTCCCGCTGGCGTTCCGCTTCTTCCCGGGTTTCCCTCTCCACCATGGCGGGGGTTTCCAGGGAAATACGCCCCAGCTTGCCGGAGCGGAATTCATTGAGCAGTATCTCCGACACCTTGTGCAGGTCTGGCACACCGCCGCGGCCGAGGAATCGTCGCTTCAGAGCAATGCCGTCCATCAGTGCCAGCCCGTCCCGTGGCTTTTCCTCAAACCCGTAGCGCGCCATCACCAGCTCTGGATAGGCCTCCAGCAGATAGTCCGCCTCGAACATGGCCACGTCCTCGAACTCGATCACCGCACTGCGAATGGCGCCGCTGATGGCCAGGCGATAACCACAGGCTTCCGGCGACAGCTTGGGCCAGAGAAAACCGGGAGTGTCATACAGCAACACATTGTCCGGCAGCTTTATGGCCTGTTGTGCCCGGGTCACCGCCGGCTCGTTTCCGGTCTTGGCCGCCGGGCGGCCAGCCATGGTGTTGATCAGGGTGGATTTGCCGACATTGGGAATCCCCAGGATCATCACTCGCAGCGCCCGCTTCTGGCGATCATGGCCCGGCGTCATCTCACCGGCCAGACGCAGGATATCGAGGGCCTCCGCTCGCTGGTTGTGGGTCATGGTGATGGCGCGCACACCGCGCTCCTTCTCCAGCCACGCAAGCCATTGTTCGGTAATGGCCGGATCGGCAAGGTCGCGCTTGTTGAGCACCTTGATAACTGGCGTATCGCCCCGCAGGGAAGGCACCAGCGGATTCTCACTGCTGAACGGCAGGCGCGCATCCACGACCTCGATAATGAGATCCATCTGGGGCATTACCTGTTTGATCTCCTTGCGGGCCTTGTGCATATGCCCTGGAAACCAGTTAATGGCCATGTTTGATACTCCGGAAATGGCTGAACGGCGCCATTATGGACGGGAATGACTAAATTTTCACATTTCTCTCAACCCGCCAGTGGCGGGAGCTGTGGGTTTCGGGGGTGTGAAGTGTGTACAAAAAGAGGGGGGTTCGGGGTGAAATACCCGGTTGTTTTGTTTTAGGGTGTAGGGCTCGAAAACCGAAAGCGACTCAAAAATCGATTAGTGGAGATATCTATGAAGCTCGTGAAACTGTTCGGAATTGCCCTGATTGCACTCGGGCTGTCCTCTCCGGCGATGGCGCAGCAATCTGGCGGGCAGCCGGACCAGGTTGATCAGCTGGCGCAGATGGTTGGCCTGAGTGAAGATCAGCAGAAAGAAATCCGCGGCATCATTGAGGAGATGCAGGCTGAGATTCAGGAGCTTCAGGGTGAAGCCCGGCAACTGCAGCAGAAAATCCAGGCCCAGATCAAGCCGGATTACGACGAAGACGTGATTCGCGAAAACGCGGAGAAGCTTGGTGATGTGACTGGTGAGATGACAGCGTTGTCTACCCTGATGCAGGCCAAGGTGGATGCGGTGTTCACTGAAGAGCAGCGCGATGAGCTGAACAAGCGTATGCAGCAAATGCAGCAGCAGATGCAACAGCGTCGCCAGATGCAGCAGCAACCGCAGGGTATGCAGTAATTATCTGCTCTTCGGGTTAACGCCCGGAGCCTGAAAAACCGCCTTTGCCTCTGGCTTGGGCGGTTTTTTCGTTTGTAGCCTGCGATTTCGTGCTTTGCCATTGCGCGGAGGGGGCTTTCAGAAACACGCCCGTGAATACGTCCCTGTAGGGCTCGGTCGCGCCATCCCTGGCGCTCCACGGTTTCTGAAAGCCCCCTCCGCGCAATGGCATCTGAACGTTGGAATATCGCCTTTAGCATGCGATATCGCGAAATTTTGCAGGAGCGCCGGTGCCCTCTCTTCCCGGAATGTCTTCGGCCAGGGACGGCCGAAGTCAAGCGCACATGGATGTGCTCGTAGCGTTTCCGGGAAGGGAGGGCATCGGTGCGACTACCACCAAGATGTGAAGGCTAGGAGAGGGCAGCTCCATACGTCAGCCTCGAACACCGAACGGTTTAACAAGCACAATAAGCCGAGGCAACAACGTAAGCGCCCCAACCAACGCCATAAACATGGCAAAGCCGGTGAACAACCCGAAGTAGATGGTCGGGATGAAGTTCGACAGCACCAGAATCGAAAAGCCGGTAATGATCGTCAGCGAGGTAAAGAACATCGCCTGCCCGATACTGCGGTGGCAGCGGTGCATGGTGGCGATGTAGTCGCCGTCTTTCTCAAACTCCGTCTTGAAACGGTGGATGTAGTGAATGGTATCGTCCACCGCAATCCCCACGGTAATCGCCGCCACCGTAATCGTCATCATATCCAGCGGAATGCCCAGCCAGCCCATCAGGCCCAGAACCGAGCCCGCCGCGATCAGGTTTGGTGCCATGCCAATCAGCGCCAGCTTGATCGACCGGAACAGGATCAGGAACATCACCATAATGGCCAGGAACACCACCCCAATGGTCTTGATCTGGGAATCGAACAGGCTCTGCAGCATGTTGTTGTACATCACCGTCATGCCCGTCAGCTTTACCTGATCGTCCTCAAAGCCCATCTCCTCCGTTAGGTGAGTGCGAATGTTGTCCAGCAGTTCCTGGCGGCGCAGGTCCGGGGAAGTTTCCAGGATGCGGATGCTGAAGCGGGCCTGGTCGTGTTCCTCGCTGATGTAGGGGGTCAGAAGGATATCCTTCAGATCGTCCGGCACCGCCGAAGGCACGAAGGCCAGTTCCAGGGCGTTGAGGGGCTCGCCATCGTTAACCTGGGCCAGTATGTCCAGCGTGGTGCTGATGGACATTACCTTGCCGGTTTCCGGCAGGCTGTCCAGGTACTCGTGAACCTTTTCCAGGCGGTCCATCTTCTGGTAGGTAAACCATGTGTCCCGGTATTCTTCCGCGCCGTCGCAGTCCTCTACAAACGGGTCGCAGTCGCTGGCGAAAGGGTCGCCTCCGGCTTCGCTTTCCGGGGGCTGGTCGTCCGTGATCACCACATCCAATGGCGTGGTGCCCCCCAGGCGGTCGTCGATGGTGATCATGCCCTGGTGGATTTCAGTGCTGGACTTGAAGTAGTCGATGAAGCTGTTCTCCACCGTCAGGCGGTTCAGGCCAATCACACAGAGCACGGCAATGATGGCGGAACCTACCAGTACGGCTTTGCCATAGTGCTCGGTAAAGCGCGCGAACCAGTCGGTAAAGGGAACCCGGTTCGAACGCACCCGGTCGTCCACCGGTGGTGGCAGCAGCGCGAGCAGGGCCGGGAAGATGATGAAGGTGATCAGGAACGCCACGGTCAGGCCGATGGTCATCATCCAGCCGAAATCGATCACCGGGCGGATGCCGCTGAAGGTGAGCGAGCCGAAAGCAACAATGGTGGTGATGGCCATGTAGAAGCAGGGCTTGATCATGGCCAGCAGGGTGCGCCGAAGGGTGTCCCGTGATTCGGCCTCAGGGTCATCGTGCTGGAATTCCCGGTAGCGGACGATCAGGTGAATGGTCAGCGACAGGGTCATGATCAGCAGCAGCGACACGAAGTTGGACGAGATCACCGTGACCGGCCAGCGCGCCCAACTCAGGTAACCGATCATCAGCCACACCGTAAAGCCGCAGCACAACAGTGGCACCAGCACCCAGCGCCACTGGCGGAAGATAATCGCCAGGGTCAGCAACAGGAATATAAGCACGCCAATGCCGAAGGTGGACAGGTCGTTCTCGATAAAACGAATCATATCGGCAACGATCATCGGCACGCCGCCCAGGTAAATCTCCGCCTGGCCCCGGTAGTTGTCCAGGATGTGCCTTACCTGTTCGATGGTGCGGTCCCGCTCCTCGCCCTGGGCTTCGGTGAACTCGATGAATTCCCGGCTCACCGCTTCCAGTTGTTGCTCCTCCCCTGCCGAGGCTTCGCCGCTGTCCACTTTATCCCGCAGCTTGTTGCGTTTGCGCAACAGCTCAAAGTAGCGCTCCGGGGTGGGCAGGTTGACCTGTATCGCGGTGGTGCGCGCATCTTCGCTGATCAGCAGGTTGGGGTAGAGCGGATTGTTGAGAAGGGCCTTCCTGGCGGTGTCCGGGGCAACGTTGTCTTCGTCTATCGTCTTGATTTCGGAGTCCACGGTATCCAGGGTCAGGTTCGGGCTGTGGAGCAAGGGAACGTTAAGGATACTGTTGGTGGAGCTGACGTTCTCCAGCGCCGCCAGATCATCCCGTAGTGATCTCAGCAGTGCCAGGCCGTCGTCGCTGAACAGTTCATCATGGGGCGTAAAGGTGACCACCAGGAAGTCGTCGGAGGTGGTGAAGCGGCGGTTCACCTCCCGGTACTGCTCAAGGGAGCGGTCGTTTTCCAGCACCAGGGACTCGGCGGAAGCGTCCAGGCGGAACTGGTCCAGCCGCAGGCTGGCAATCACCAGCAGGGCGCCAAACAGCAGGAGTACCAGAACAGGATGGGGGAAAATCAGCCGGTCGTAGAAGGATCGAAGCCAGGACATCGTAAGAATTACCCTACACAGTGAAAGCGAGTGCAGAGTGTGCCACAAACTGTCAGTCGACGGTGATTCTGTTCGGC
Organism: Marinobacter iranensis; assembly: GCF_029207565.1. Taxonomy (GTDB): domain Bacteria; phylum Pseudomonadota; class Gammaproteobacteria; order Pseudomonadales; family Oleiphilaceae; genus Marinobacter; species Marinobacter iranensis. The sequence goes on from NZ_JANCMW010000014.1 coordinate 128,540, forward strand.
AATGCCCCTGGTGTCAGCAAAGGCATGGCCAAATTAGTCAACCGCTTTGACGGGGATTTGCTGAGCTTTGGAGGAAGCAGGTACTTCCGGCACGGCAAGACCAAGGTTGTTCTTTTCGAAGACGCGATCGGCGCGATAGCTGGAGCGCACCATGGGGCCCGAAGGCACTTCCATGAAGCCTTTTTCCAGGCCGATTTCGCGGTAGCGGTTGAAGGCTTCCGGCGTTACATACTCTTCTACCGGCAGGTGATTCTGGGTCGGGCGCAGGTACTGGCCCAGGGTCAGGATATCCACGCCGATGGCCCGCAGGTCGTCCATGGTTTGCAGGATTTCTTCCTCGGTTTCACCGAGGCCCAGCATCAGGCTGGTCTTGGTGAGCACGTCCGGGCGGTATTGCTTGGCGTGGGCCAGGACACTGAGGGTTTTTTCATAGCCGGCGCGCGGGTCCCGCACACGTGTGGTCAGCCGCTTGACGGTTTCCACGTTCTGGGCGAAAACATCCAGGCCGGAGTCCACTACTTTCTCAACGTGTTCCATCACCGCGTCAAAGTCCGGTGTCAGCGCTTCAACAGCCACGTGTGGTGTGCGTTGTTTGATGGCGGATACGCAGGCCGCGTAGTGGGCGGCACCGCCGTCATCCAGGTCGTCCCGGTCAACAGAGGTGAGCACGATGTAGCGCAGGCCCATGAGTTCCACGGATTTGGCGGTGTTTTCCGGCTCTTCGTGGTCCAGCCAGCCTTTGGGATTGCCGGTGTCGACGGCGCAGAAGCGACAGGCGCGGGTACACACGGAGCCCATCACCATAATGGTGGCGGTGCCATTGGCCCAGCATTCACCGATGTTGGGGCAGTGGGATTCCTGGCACACCGTGCTCAGGCGGTGTTCACTGACGTTCTTGCGAACCGCTTCGTAGCGCTCGCCACCGGGCATGCGCGCACGCAGCCAGGAGGGTTTGCGCTGGGTCTTGGTGTCGATAATGCCCGAGCCCGAGCGCTTGATGCCGTCCTTGATGGCAGAGAAGCCATGTTCATTGCGGAACTTGGAACCACTGGTGACGCGGGTTTTGGCGCTGTCGCTCATTACTACGGGACTCTCTATGGGGACTCTCTGTGGGACTCTACTGAGCTTAAAGGGTAATCCGCCGCAGCGGAGGATACAAGGCAGGTACGGACAATCACGGGGGTTCCGGGCACGACTTTCGTCGTACCCGGTTGCCCGTCAGGCCGTGGCCTTGTCCAGTGCCTGGCTGATATCGGCAATGATGTCATCCACGTGCTCAATGCCGATGGACAGCCGCACCAGGTCTTCGCTGACCCCTGCGCTTTTCAGCTCTTCCGGGTTGAGCTGCCGGTGAGTGGTTGTGGCCGGATGGCAGGCCAGGGACTTGGCGTCGCCGATGTTCACCAGGCGGTAAATCAGTTGCAGGGCATCGATAAACTTCGCGCCGTTCTCAAGGCCACCGGTGATGCCAAAGCTGAGGATACCGGAGGCGCGGCCACCACAGATCTTGTCGCAGGTGGCCTTGTAGGGGCTGTCGGCCAGGGCGGCGTAGTTGACCCACTCCACGGACGGGTGGTTCCGCAGGTAGTTGGCCACTTTTTCCGCATTCTCGCAGTGCCGCTCCATGCGCAGGCCAAGCGTCTCCAGGCCCTGCATGATCAGGAAAGCGTTGAATGGGGCCAGGGCGGCACCGGTGTTACGCAGCGGAACCACACGGCAACGGCCTATGAAGGCAGCTGCACCCAGCGCTTCGGTGTAAACCACGCCATGGTAGGACGGGTCCGGCTCATTGAGCATGGGGAACTTCGCCTTGTTGGCCACCCAGTCGAACTTCCCGGAATCCACCACAACACCGGCAACCGTGGTGCCGTGGCCGCCAATGTACTTGGTGAGTGAGTGAACCACGATATCCGCGCCGTGCTCGAAGGGGCGGCACAGGAACGGCGTTGCCACGGTGTTGTCGACGATCAGTGGAATGCCGTGCTTGTGGGCAATCTCCGCCCAGCGCCGGATGTCCACCACGTTGCCTGCGGGGTTGCCAATGGACTCGCAGAACAGCGCCCGGGTGTCGTCGTCGATGGACTTTTCCACGGCGTCGAAGTCATCGTGCCTTACCATACGGCACTCAATGCCCTGGTTCGGCAGCGAGTGGGCAAACAGGTTATAGGTGCCGCCATACAGCTGGCTGGTACTGACGATGTTATTACCCACCTTGCAGATGGTCTGCAGGGAATAGAGGGTGGCAGCCATGCCCGAGGCCACCGCAAGCGCACCCACACCGCCTTCAAGCTGCGCCATGCGCTCTTCCAGCACAGCGTTGGTGGGGTTCATGATGCGGGTGTAGATGTTGCCCTGCACCTTCAGGTCAAACAGATCGGCACCGTGCTGGGTGTCATCGAAGGTGTAGGAAGTGGTCTGGTAAATAGGCGTGGTGGCGGCGTTGGTGGTTGGGTCGCCGTTAAAGCCCGCGTGGAGGGCGAGGGTTTCCGGTTTCATGGTTGAGCATCCTTTATTAACAGGTTCTTCGTACTTTAATGGGGAAATGCTGATTTCATCTTTGAGGTTAAACCATCATGGACTCAACATTCCTATTTTGCTAATGTCCTTTCCGGTGAAGCTAATAGGGCGCCCGCAGGGAGCGGGGTTCCTGGCTTTTCGACACTAAATGGACTTAGTTTTCTAAGGATGGATTCATGCCCCAGGCAACCGGACTGCAGTTCACGGCCACCCTTGGCCAACTCCCCAAAGACCTGTTCGTGGTCGCCCGCT
>NZ_JANCMW010000149.1 GCF_029207565.1 Marinobacter iranensis
GGTCGGCCTGCCTTGAGATAAGTCAGGCAATTGAAGGCCGTCCGTTGGTAAAGGGGACCAATCCCTCGCCAAGGTCAGCTATAGCAAAAACTTAGAAAGGGATCGCTTCTCGAAGAGGGTCCTTCAGTCATTTTCCCAAAGAAACATTCCAGCGCGATCGTCGCCATGCATCGGCGCGATGTGATGCAAAATGACGCCCACATCGGGAAGGCGCCGACTGGTTCGGCAACCAGAATTTTGCACGAATTCGCCCAACCGGACTCTGAATTAAT
>NZ_JANCMW010000150.1 GCF_029207565.1 Marinobacter iranensis
TGAACAGTGTTACTGAAGTCACGTCCTGTTACCAGTCGAGGCTGGATATCCGTTGTGCGACACGCCGACGCCCGGCGTTCGGACGACCTCAGAGTTCGGCGTGGAGCTGCCAGACGCGCTCCGCCGCGCCCGCCCAACTGAACGCCCGCCCACGATCGGCGGACAGGACGGCGAGTCGTTCGACCGCGGAGGTCGACGCCAGCGTCGCGGCGAGCTCGTCCCCCAGCGATCCGGCGTCGCCCGGCGCGAAGGTCGCTCCGTCCAGCAGGAGT
>NZ_JANCMW010000151.1 GCF_029207565.1 Marinobacter iranensis
CTGATCGATGCGATCAACGCCACCGGCTATGGCCTCACCTTCGGCCTGCACACCCGGCTCGACGAAACGGTCGCCGAAGTGACCGCGCGCGTGAAGGCGGGCAATCTCTATGTGAACCGCAACGTGATCGGTGCGATCGTCGGGGTGCAGCCCTTTGGCGGGTGCGGGCTTTCGGGCACCGGCCCCAAGGCGGGCGGGCCGCTCTATCTCGGGCGGCTGGTGGGCGCGGCGCCGGCTGCGATCGTGCCCATGGGATCGGCCGGGACCCCGCT
>NZ_JANCMW010000152.1 GCF_029207565.1 Marinobacter iranensis
GATCTCCTCGGGCTCGAACCAGTCGAGCCATTCGATCGCGGCGACCTGGCTGGCCGGCATCACCCGGGCGAGCACGCCCGAGGCGCGCTCGGGCCCCAGCGCCCTGGTCATGATGCTTTCGATCTTCGGCGCCGGATCGAACGTGACGCCGGTGCGCTCGCGCGCCTTGAAGACGAAATCGTCCAGGACGATCTCGACCTCGGCCTCGCTGACGTCCGCCACGTTGAACATCGCCTTGCCGAGCTGGCGCACTTCCTCCGGATCGAGCTTCT
>NZ_JANCMW010000153.1 GCF_029207565.1 Marinobacter iranensis
GAGGCCGAAGAAATCGCCCTTGTTCCAAACCGGCCGCTCCGCGCCATCGGCGATCTCGCGGGCGATGCGATAGTTCACGTCGACGAAGCGCACGCCGGACTCCCAGTCGATCGCCGGCAGCTGGCCGATCTCGTCCGAGGGCTGGTGATAATGGTTCTTCATGAAGTCGTCATAGGCCGCGCGGCCGGGGCCGCCCGCGCCGGGCCAGAGGAAGACCGAAGGCACACCCTTGCGGACGAAGTTATAGTGATCCGAGCGGACGAAGATGTTCT
>NZ_JANCMW010000154.1 GCF_029207565.1 Marinobacter iranensis
ATGAGATTTTCGAACACGGTGCCTTTCGGACCCGGCACATGCGGTTCGATGTTGACCGCATACATGTAGGCGTCTTCGTGGAACGGGAAGGGGAACCGCCGGACGAATTCCGGGCTGTTCCTGAAAGTGAAATCGTCGCGAAACGTTTCCTGCCTGAAATTGATGCCCATGGGTTCCTCCCTCTGGTTCGGGCTAGCGCTCGAGCACGAGCGACTTGCCTTCGAAGCGTGACACGCAAGGCATGATCTTCCGGCCCGAGCAGTGCTCGGCTT
>NZ_JANCMW010000155.1 GCF_029207565.1 Marinobacter iranensis
GACGAGCGCTTGCGGTTCGTCCGCGGCGACATCTGCGACGGCGCGCTGGTCGCCGAGGTGATGAGGGATGTCGATCTCGTCGTCCACTTCGCCGCGGAGTCGCATGTGGACCGTTCCATTCTGGGCTCGGCCGACTTCGTGCTCACCAACGTGCTGGGCACGCAGACGCTGCTACAGGCCGCTTTCGACGCGGGTGTCGAAAAATTCGTGCACGTCTCCACCGACGAGGTCTACGGCTCGATCGACGACGGTTCGTGGTCGGAAGGCCACGT
>NZ_JANCMW010000156.1 GCF_029207565.1 Marinobacter iranensis
TAAAATGAACAAAATAGATCCGCTGCAGGCGCTAGGGAGGGTCGAATAATGACAAAGGGATTGCAAATTCACAATATCTCGAAATATTACGGAGAAGGCACGAATCGATTGACGGCGCTAGATCGCGTATCGATTGAAGTCGGACCCGGCGAATTTGTAGCTGTAGTCGGCCCGTCCGGCTCCGGCAAGAGCACTTTCCTGTCTATCGCAGGGGCGCTTCTTCAAGCCTCGGAAGGGGAGGTCCAGGTGAACGGGACTTCGATCTCCCGACT
>NZ_JANCMW010000157.1 GCF_029207565.1 Marinobacter iranensis
GGCTTCCAGGCCCCGACGCCGCTCACCGTGCTGACCCAGCAGGATATCCAGAACACGTCGCCGACGAACAACATCGCCGACTTCGTCAACCAGATGCCCCAGCTCGCCGGCTCGACCAAGCCGGCCAATTCGCGCCTCAACCTGTCGAACGGCTCGGCGGGCATCAACGCGCTCAACATGCGCAACCTGGGCGAAGGCCGCGTGCTGGTCCTGCTCGACGGCCGCCGCTCGGTCGGCTCCACCATCTATGGCTGGGTCGACATCAACACCAT
>NZ_JANCMW010000158.1 GCF_029207565.1 Marinobacter iranensis
GGTTCAAAGCCCGCTTGTCTTTCAGCCCGTGCGTCGCCAGGTCGTGCCCGGCGTCCAGGATCAGCGGCTTCTCGACGATGTCGTCCAGCAGTATCTTGGCCGTTCGCACCGATTCGTGCAGCGCCGCTTCAGGCAGGACGTCCCGCAGCGCGTTCAGCATCCCGACCATTTTTTCCGCGTACATCAGCTTGACGATACTGTCCGCGCTCATCAGATGCCTGGCAGCGAATTTGACCGTCCGCTCGAGGACGCGCGCGTCCTTGCGTTCCCT
>NZ_JANCMW010000015.1 GCF_029207565.1 Marinobacter iranensis
CGGTTGTCTTTCGATTTCCGGCCCGCCTTACCGGCGTGCCCCTCGAGAGAGATGCGTATTCTACAGAGCTCACTTGAGGTGTCAACGATTCGTTATAACTTTTTCGGGAAACCGACGAATTACCGTCTAAAGCTCGGTTTTTACCGCCGCTGCTGCGCGGGTTGCCTTTTCCCTCGCCTCGATAATTGTACTTCCGGTCGCAAGGGCCACGCCCATCCGACGGCGGCCTTTCAGTTCCGGTTTCCCGAACAACCTAAGAAATATATCAGGCTCGGCCAGGGCTTTTTCAAGCCCTGAGTAGGAAACGGCATCAGACTCTCCTTCAGGTAATATCACTGCGGAGGCCGATGGGCCCAGTTGGCGTATCGCCGGTATTGGCAGCCCCAGAATTGCCCGGGCGTGTAATGCAAATTCCGACAGATCCTGGGAAACGAGGGTTACCAGCCCGGTGTCATGGGGGCGCGGCGACACTTCGGAAAACCACACCTTGTCACCCTGGACAAACAACTCTACCCCGTAAACCCCATAGCCACCAAGATTGTCGGCAACCGCCTCGGCAATTTCCCGCGAACGGGCCAGCGCTTTTTCACTCATTGGCTGGGGTTGCCAGGACTCACGGTAATCCCCGTCTTCCTGCCGGTGTCCGATCGGGTCGCAAAAGGAAATACCATCGCGATGTTTCACGGTCAGCAAGGTGATTTCGTAATCGAAGTCCACGAACCCTTCAACAATCACCCTGCCCTTACCGGCCCGACCACCCGTCTGGGCGTATTCCCAGGCAGCTTCAACATCATCGCGGGACTTGACCGTGCTCTGCCCTTTACCGGATGAGCTCATCACCGGCTTCACCACAAGAGGCAACCCGATGGCCTCGACCGCCGCGAGATATTCCTCTTTTGATTCTGCAAACCGGTACGGCGATGTGGCGAGCCCAAGCTCCTCAGCCGCCAGGCGACGGATGCCTTCCCGGTTCATGGTCAGATTCACGGCCCTTGCCGTGGGAATGACGTGATAGCCTTCCTGCTCGAGCTTGACCAGTTCCGGCGTGGCAATGGCCTCTATCTCCGGCACGATCAGATTCGGCTTTTCCATCTCGATAATGCGGCGAAGGGCTTGCCCATCCAGCATATCGACAACGTGGCTGCGATGGGCAACCTGCATGGCCGGCGCATTGGCGTACCGATCAACCGCGATCACCTCAACGCCGAAGCGCTGGAGTTCAATGACGACTTCCTTGCCTAGCTCTCCGGAGCCACAAAAGAGAACCCTGAACGCGTTTTCTTTAAGTGGAGTACCAATTCGAACTGTGTCAGTCATGATGTTCTCTGCCCTGTGTGGGATCGATGAGCGCCTGATTTACGCCGAGACACCCTAGATCAAAACCCTGCTTTCACGCTCGGCAACGTTTCGCAGTACCTCCCGACGTTCTTCGTTGCTCATCTGAGACCACCGCGTAATTTCATCACCACTACGATAACAGCCAACGCAAATGTCATTGTCATCCAGCGCACAAATGCTCACACAGGGCGAGCGTACCTTATCAGCGACTTTCATCCTGCAACCTCATCCAACTTCCTGGCCGTTACTTTAACCTTTCCTGATCTGCGCTTCTAATGCCTGCTCCGTCAGCGGCTCGCCCCACGTGTTCCCGTGGACCAGCTCGGACAATGGCAACCGCGAGCGCCAGCCTTTTTTCTCCAGCTCGGGCTGGTCAAGAAATTCGCTCACATAGCCAAGACACAGGTACGCCAATGGGTACACATGCTCTGGCAGGTTTAGCGTACGGGCGAGTTTATCCTGATCCAGGATGCTTACCCAACCCACACCAATCCCCTCCGCTCGCGCTGCCAGCCAGAAGTTCTGTACCGCCAGGCAGGTGCTGAACAGATCCGTCTCCACAATCGAATTGCGCCCCAGAACGTGTGTGCCGCCGCGGCTGCGGTCGCAGGTTATGCAGAGATTCACGGGGCTTTCGAGGATGCCCTGAAGTTTCAGGCTTTTATAGCGTGTATTGCGGTCTCCCTGGTAGTTTTCTGCCGCTTTGCGGTTCTCTTCCTCAAAAATCGAGAGGACCGTCTGGCGCACTCCAATGCTGTCAATCACGATAAAATCCCAGGGCTGCATGAAGCCGACGGAAGGCGCATGATGCGCTGCGCTGAGCAGCCGGGTAAGAACGTCCGGAGGAATCGGGTCGGAAAGGAACTGTGAACGCACATCCCGCCGCTCATGGATAGCGCGATAAAGCCCTTTGGTTTCCTCGCCACTGAAGGGACGATTGTGGTCAGTCCTGTGTGTTTTATTGTCGGTCATTCTTTGTCCCCAATGCCTTCAGGTCAGGCCCAGCTGCTTCTTCAGGAAATCAGTGTCCAGACAATCCTCCACATGGTCCGCCAGCCGATCCAACTGCTGCAAACGGTGTTTCTGATAGTCCACGGCCTGGCCCTGTGATCGCAGACCCGCCCACTGCAGTATTTCGCTGGCAGCTTCGGCCTCGTCGAAAATGCCGTGTACATAGGTGCCCATCACCTGGCCATCATCGCTGATCGCGCCATCAGGGCTCCCATCCAGCATTGCCAGCGGGCGCTCCAGGGCGGGACCAGTGGTAACGCCATTATGCATTTCATAACCCGTAAACCGGGTTTTACCCGCCCCAAGCCTGAGCACACCGGCCACGTCCTGCAATTGCTTGCCAGCAACCATACGTGTGGCCATATCCAGCAGACCCAGCCCTTCGGTACTGCCCACCTCGCCTTCCAGGCCGTCAGGGTCCAGTACTTCCCGGCCCAACATCTGGAAACCTCCGCAGATGCCAAATACCTTGCCGCCATAACGCAGGTGTTTGCGGATTGCCTCGGGCCAACCCTGGGAGCTCAGCCATTGCAGGTCATGACGGGTACTTTTACTGCCGGGCAAAACGATCAGGTCGGCCGGGGGAATGGGCTGGTCCGGGCCGATGAACCGAAGGTTGACTCCAGGGTGCAGGCGCAGGGGATCAAAGTCGTTGTGGTTACTGATGCGGGGCAGTACCGGGACGATCACATTCAGCGCGCCGGCTTCACTGCTACCGCTGATGCCCACGCTGTCTTCGGCATCGATCACCAACCCGTGCAGGTACGGCAGCACACCCGCCACCGGTTTGCCGGTGCGTTCGGCCAGCCAGTCCAGCCCCGGTTCCAGCAGGGCGATATCGCCCCGGAAGCGGTTGATGATAAAGCCTTTGGTACGAGCCCGCTCGCTGTCGGAGACCAGTTCCAGAGTGCCTACCAGTTGCGCAAAGACGCCCCCCTTATCGATATCGCCGACAAGCAGCACCGGACAATCTGCCGCTTCGGCGAAACCCATGTTGGCTATATCATTAGTGCGCAGATTGATCTCGGCCGGGCTGCCGGCGCCTTCGGCGATGATCACGTCATAACGGGCGCTCAGTGCACGCCAGGCGTCCATCACCGAGGCCATCGCCTGGGCTTTGTAGGCATGGTAATCCAACGCGTCCATGTTGCCATGGACCTTGCCCCGCAGGATCACCTGGGCGCCGCAGTCGCTCTGGGGCTTTAGCAGCACCGGGTTCATGTCGCTATGGGGCTCCAGTCCGCAGGCCAAAGCCTGAAGCGCCGTGGAGCGACCAATTTCACCGCCATCCACAGTGACTGCGCTATTCAGGGCCATGTTCTGGGGCTTGAACGGCGCCACGGAAACACTCTGCCGCGCCAGCCACCGGCACAGGGCAGCCACCACCGTAGTCTTGCCGGCGTCAGAGGTTGTACCCTGAATCATCAATGTGGTCATGGGGTCCTGTCCGTTAAAGCTCTACGCCTTTCTGGGCCTTGATGCCCTGATCCTTGAAGGCGTGTTTCACCACACCCATTTCCGTCACTGTATCTGCCAGATCAACCAGCTCCGCTGGCGCAGAACGGCCGGTGATGACCACGTGCTGCATTTCCGGCCGGCCCTGCAGGTCATCCAGCACCCGGTCCAGGTCAATGTAGTCGTACTTCAGGGCGATGTTGAGTTCGTCCAGCAGGATCAGGCCGTAGCTGTTGTCTTTCAACATGGCGGCCGCCACATCCCAGGCGGCGTTGGCGGCTTCCACATCCTGCTCCCGGTTCTTGGTGTCCCAGGTATAGCCCTGACCCATCACGTGGTAGTCCACATTGGGCAGGTCCCGGAAGAAGGCTTCCTCACCGGTGCTGAACGCACCCTTGATGAACTGGACAATGCCCACTTTCATGCCATGGCCCAGAGCCCGGGCGACCATTCCGAAGCCGGAGCTGCTCTTGCCCTTTCCGGGGCCGGTCAACACCAACAACACACCCTGCTCTTTCTGGGCGCGGGCAATGCGCTCCTGCATGATTTTCTGTTTGGCATCCATGCGGCGTGCATGGCGTTCGGGGTCTTTGGCGCGTTCACGCATGGTCAGGCTCCTTATCGATGAGCGGGCGAATGGCCTGCCCGCGAAAAATTCCAGCCACCAACTCAGGGGCCGAAGGGAAATAACCGTGGAAATAACTGGCCACCAGGCCGTTTTGGCAGAAGACTGGCTCAGCTTCCGTACCCGCCAGCTTTCGGGTTCGAGCCAGGGGTTGCCAGTCGGTCTCCAGGCGGGAGTGGTGATAGGTGTGGCCCCGCAGCTGCCCCTGCTCGGTGCTCAGGCGCTGCAGACCCAGCGCCTGCAGGCGGCCGGCCATGCTGGCACGCCCAGGCATCAGCCCCAGTAATTTATGGATCTGGCCATCATGATCCATCAGTTCGTCCACGCAGGCCATCAAACCACCGCATTCCGCCAGCATCGGCTTGCCAGCGGCGTAATGGGTGCGAATGGCATCCAGCATCGGCTGGTTGCCAGCCAGGGTAACGCCGTGCAGTTCCGGATAACCGCCCGGCAGCCAGATCGCATCGACTTCGGGTAATGTCGAATCCGCCAGCGGCGAAAAAAACTCCAGCTTCGCGCCCATGGCCCGCAGCAGGTCCAGGTTGGCGCGGTAGATAAAGCTGAAAGCCGCGTCCCGGGCAATGGCGATGCGCACACCCGTCAGTAACGGTGGCGGGGGCTCCGGGGCATCAGCTTCCAGCGTCACAGGAAGCGGCAGACCATCCAGACCCGCCTCGGCCAGGACATCGGCGGCGGCATCCAGGCGCTGGTCCAGATCATTCATCTCCCCGGCCTGCACCAGGCCCAGGTGGCGGTCCGGAATGTTCATGGCCTCGTTGCGGGGGATCGCCCCCAGCAGTTCTATACCCTCCGGTAAACTTTCCCGCAGCATGGCACCGTGGCGGGGACTACCAATGCGGTTCGCGATCACCTGGCGAACCGGCAGCTCCGGATCGAAGCTAGCCAACCCCAGGGCCACCGCACCAAATGTCTGGGCCATACCACGGGCGTCGATTACCGGCAGAGCGGGAATACCCATTAGCTTGGCCAGGTCTGCACTGGAGGGGTCGCCATCAAACAAGCCCATGGAGCCTTCCACCAGGACCAAATCGGCGTCTTGGGCCGCTTCTGTTAACCGCCAGCGGCATTCCGCTTCTCCGGTCATCCACGGATGCAACTGGTACACCGGTTGGCCAGAGGCGACTTCCAGCACCATAGGGTCCAGATAATCCGGTCCATGTTTGAACACCCGAACCTTGCGACCAGCATTCCGATGTAATCTCGCCAGGGCAGCGGTCACCATGGATTTCCCCTGGCCGGAGCCGGGAGCGGTAATCATTGCAGCTGCTACGGTTGCTTTCATATCGTATGTAGATCCAAAGTTAGCCTATCTCGGAATCCGGGCGACCGGGGGCGGGTAACGCCGTCCGGGACCGTCAAAAACATGGATGTTTTTGTCGAGCGTACAGGGACGTATTCACAGCGTGTCCCGGACGGCGTTACCCGCCCGCGGTCGATGCTCCCAAGTTCAATGCTTAACAGGCACAAATAGTGGCGCACCATCTACCTCCACTGTCAGCAATTCCTGGTCGTAAAGTCGTTCGAGTGCTGCTGGCACGAGCATTCGCTTGGCGGGGCCCCAGCATGCTTCGCCGTTTGGGAAGAGTAATAACAAGTGGTCACACCAGCGGGCAGCCAGATTCAGATCGTGCAAGCACATAAAAACGGAACGCCCAGCACGGGCTTGTTCGGTCAGTAACTGCAGTACCGATACCTGATGATGCAAATCCAGATGATTGGTGGGCTCGTCCAATAGCCAGGTATCAGGTGCCTGTGTCAGGACTGTCGCAATGGCGACGCGCTGGCGCTCGCCACCGGAGAGGGTATTCACCAGGCGATCGCTCAGATGAGCTACATCCAACTGTTCGAGAGCGCGGCGGGCGATGCGTTCGTCAGCCCCCGTTTCCATCTGCCAGGGTGACAGCCAGGGGTGGCGGCCGATCAGCGCGGTTTCCAGGACTGTGGCGGGAAATCCATCCTGGCGGTCCTGAAACACCAGTCCCAGTTGCCGGGAAATTTGCCGGCGTTTTAACTCGTTCAGCGAATTCTCGCCAAGGAAAACAGCACCCTGACGTGGCTCCAGCAGGCCGGCAAGGGTATGGAGCAAGGTTGTCTTGCCAGCGCCATTCGGCCCCAGAACGCCCCATATCTGCCCGGGTTGTACCGAGAAGTTCAGCGCCTCCCCGTCGTCCCGCCCGGGAATATCGATCACCAGTTCTTGCGCCTGTAACGGGTTCATTAGCGGCTCCGGTACAGCAGGTAAAGGAAGGTTGGCACACCCAGCAGAGCGGTAATCACCCCTACCGGCAACTGCTCTGGCGCAATGACCACCCGCGCCAGGGTATCCGCCAGTACCAGCAGTGTGCCGCCGGCCAGGGCACAGGCAGGCAGGATCAGCCGCTGGTCGTTACCCAGCACCAGCCTCAGCATGTGGGGCACCACCAGACCAACAAACCCGATGCTGCCGGCCATGGTCACTGCAGTGGCCGTCAGCAGGCTGGCAAGGATATAGATCATCCATTCCAGGGGCCGCACTGAAACTCCAAGAGCCGCGGCCTGCATGGGGCCGCGGGCCAGTACGTTAAGGCTGCGGCCCAACGGCACCACCAGAAGGCACACCAGAAAAAGAAGCACCAACGCCGGCCAGGGTGAACGGGCGTAGGACACGTCACCCATCAGCCAGTACAGCATGCCCGGCAGACGCTGGGCGGGGCTGATGGCCAGCATCAGAGTGATCACCGCGCCCCAACCCGCTGCGACAACCACGCCGGTCAGCAGCAAACGTGATGGCGTCCAGCTGCCGGTACCATGGGCGAGCCCGAATACCATTAATGTCGCCAACATGGCACCGGCAAAGGCCGAACCGGAAACGATCAAGCCACCCAGGCCCGCCAGCATCGCCAACAGCGCGCCCACCGCGGCGCCGCCTGAAAGACCAAGTACATAGGGATCTGCCAGCGGATTGCGGAGAAGCACCTGCATCAGCGCTCCAGCCACCGCCAAGAGGCCACCCGTTGCGAAGGCCGACAGCGTGCGGGGTAGTCGCAGTTCCAACACCAGGGTTTGCTGCAGGTGGCTACCCTCACCGAGGATGACCGCCGCGACCTCCCCTGGTGTCACGCTGACACTGCCGATGCCCACGGACAACACCATGGCAGCCAGGCTGGCCAGAGCCAGAATCAACAACGGCATGGTCAGTGGTCTGCTCACGTGGCTGACCTCGCACTAGCGTTTGGCACGGGCATCGTCCAGTTTCTCGCAGAACAGTTGTGAGCCTTCCAGCATGCGCGGTGTCGGGCGCTGGACCAGTGAAGGCGGAATGAAGTACAGGTTTTCCCTGGCGGTGGCATCAATACTGGGAAATGCCTCCCACCGGGCCAGCCAGTGCCGGTTTTCTTCCCCCATGCCACCCGCCAGGATGGCTTCGGGATTGGCGCCGATCACCGCTTCGGCGCTGATCCTGGGTACCAGGCGTTCAAGGTCGCCAAACACATTCACCCCGCCACAGAGGGAAATAACCTTGCCGATCAGATGTTCGTCATTCACCGTCATCAAGGGTTCGTCCCAGACCTGATAGAACACCGATACCGGCTCGGCATCACGATACTGGCGTTCCAGAGCGGCAATGCCCTGGCGGAACCGATCCGCTTCGGCAAAACCTTCTTCATCGGTACCGGCCAGGAGCGACAGCCGTTCAATCGTATGTGATACATCCTCAAAGCTGCGGGGCTCGATTGAGAATACGGGCAGGCCCAGATCCCTCAACGCCTCAATCTGCTCCGGGGGATTGCCGGTCACCCAACCGATCACCAGGTCCGGCTGCAGTTCCATCAAGCGCTCCAGATCCATGCGGGTATGGCTACCTACCGAGGGAACTTCCTTTGCTTGATCCGGATAGTCGCTGAAGGAGACCACAGCCACCACCTTGTCACCGGCACCTGCCGCCCAGACCAACTCGGTAGCCCCCGGAGACAAGGCCGCAATACGGGTGGCCGGCTGCTCAAGGCAGACCTCCCTGCCGGTATCATCGGTTGCGCATACTTCGGCAACCACTACGGCAGCCTGCCCAATGGCAAGCAGGGACACACCCAGGGCGATGAGATACCTGAACGAATTCAACATGACACCTTCTGGCTCTTCTGGTTCTGGCAATTGTCATTGGCCGCACGCATGGAGGGATAATCCGCAGCGCCACCCTTTCGGGCGGATTCGAAGGCCTCCCTTTGACGTGGATCCAGTTGATCCGCAACCCAGTCCATCAAGGGGTGATCCGGGCGAGTGTGCCCGCTGCCGGGCAGGCCATGGTCAATGATATTCCCCGCGAAGTCACGCGCCAGCGCCTTCCGGGTGAACACGTCCGCCTGCCAGAATCCGCGCTTGGCTGCCAACAGTGCAATCGCCTGCATATGCGTCTTGACGTGAACATTGTGGCCTTCTGCCAGGAAGTCATCCAGGCCCAGCCCGTGGCGGTCCTGGAAGTAGACTTCGTTGACCTCATCCCAGACACTGGAACGAAGCACCTGGGGACTGGTGATCTGCCAGCCCCACAGGTTATCGAGGAAGTCGCTTCCCATGGTACGTGCCCCGGCGTAGCCATGCTCCATCAACGGTGCCAGCCACTGTGGATTGAGGTTGCGGGCGCGCAGCTCCACCTGCAGCGCACGCTGGAGGGAGTCCACCCGCGGGTTTTTCGGATCCGCGTACTGCAACACCCGGTTCTGCGGGGGCTCGCCGCGCAGATGTTCCACGGCATTGGACAAGCCACCCTGGAAATCAAAACCGTCATCGTTATCCAGCAGACCGTAGAGATGGCTGGCCCGCCCAAGGTACGTGTGATTCACGGTGTTCAACTGGCGGTCAAACGCCTGATGAGCCGGGTCTCCCCGGGAACCCTTGCCATAGACATGCCCCATGCGGCGGCGGTAGGCATCGCCCAGTTGGGCCCGATCCTCCCAGGCGCCGGTGCGGGTAGCCAGGCGGTTAACGCCGGCGCCATAGGCCCCCGGCGCAGTACCAAAGACCCGATAAGCGGCCTGGGCACCGGCATCCCGCGCAGAAGCACCCGCAGCCAGCAACACCCGGGTGTCCGCAACCCAGCGTACAGCAACCCCATTGGTTGCCAGGGATTCATTGCCGGGTTCACGCATATTGGCGGGCAGTACCGACAACGCCTGCTCCAGCGCCTGCTCCAGTTCCGGGTGCTCCACCCTGATGGATTCCGCAGCACCAGCCAGGGCATAGCGGGAGGCCATATCCAGCCATTCAAGCTGGCTTTCATAAAGATCCCGGAACAGCCCGGAGGTGGTGAACACCACATTACGCCGCACCGGTGTATCGGTCCCCGGCCCGGCGGGCAGGCGCTCCAGGCCCTTCACGATACCCCGGCTGTTCCATACCGGGCGAATCCCCAGCAGCTTCATGCCGAAGGCAATCATCACGCCTTCGTCCCGCACCGTGTCCGAGGCCCAGAGCACCAACGCGTCGCTCTGCTCCGGTGTGCTGTCTTTTTCGGCCCTGGCCTCTTCCACCAGTTCGGTGGCCAGCGACCAGGCAACCCTGGTTGGAATCAGGTCATCGGACAGGGCGTGGAAATTGCGCCCCGTTGGCAATGCAGCCGGCGTGCGCAATGGGTCGTTACCCTGCCCTGGCGCCACGAAACGGCCATCCAGCGCCGCGAGAAAACTATCGCGTTCAGACGCTGGAGAGGCTTCGAGATGTTTACGCCAGACTGGCTCGGGAGTACCGGCCTTGCCGGCCATGGAGTCCAGCATGGTATCCACCATCTCGGCACTCCAGTCCCGGCCAAACACGTGTAGCCCCAGGGGCATGAAATGCTCCTGCATATCAGTCACGTAGTGACCAGCCTCGTGAACCAGAAGATCCGGTGACAATTCATCCAGGGAGACCTCTTCCACGGACAGCCCCATCTCACCGGCGATTTCCTGCTCCAGGTCGTCGGAAATATCCAACACCTGGATTTTCTCCCGCAGCATCTCCAGGGCCCGCTCCCGGGTAGGGCTGTCCGGTTCGTTGGCGGACTCCCAGGTTTCCACGAGCTGCCGGAGTTCCAGCAGTTCATCGTAGAGCTCCGTGGCCGCCAGAGGCGGCGTCAGATGGCTGATCATTACTCCCAGGGCCCGCCGCTTGGCCTGGATGCCCTCGCCCACACCGTCCACGATGTAGGGATAGATCAACGGCAGGTCACCCCCCAGCAGGTCCGGGTAGTCATCCCCCGTCAATCCGGCCCGACGGCGTGGCAGGAATTCCCTGGTGGAGTGGCGTCCCACATAGACCAGCGCATCCGCCTGATAGTGATCCCGCAGCCAATGGTAGAACCCCACGTATTGGTGGGTAGGCGGGAAGGTCAGGTTGGCGTGCAGCAGTTCCTCGTCCACTTCCCAGCCCCGGGGTGGTTGTGGGCCGATATAGATGTTGCCGAAACGAAGGCCGGGGAAAATCAACCGGTCGTCCACCACCATCGACTGCCCGGGTGCTGCGCCCCACCCCTTGAGTCCGGGGATCCTCGTGTCGGCCAGGGCAACCCGGCTATCTTTCAGTTCGTCCTTGTGACCACCTTCATCAAGACGCCTTTGCCAGAGCGCCTCATACTCATCCAGCCGAACCAGCGCGGCCCTGCGATTGGGATGCTGGAGGTGTTCGATCAGGTGCCGCAGGTCACGGATGCCGCGGCTCAGCAACCCCGTTGCCAGATCTTTCTCGCCCATTGCATGGGCCTGCTCAAGACGCTCGTGCAGATACCCCAACGGCCCATGAACCATTTCCTGCCGGACAACCGCCGGCAAGGTTTCGAAGTAGCTTTGGTAGGTGTCACTGGACATGGAGGCAACCTCACCCGCCATATCACGCAAAGCGCGGGGGTCATCCGGCAGGCTTACGCCCCGTTGCTGTAGCAGGTCGGTGAGAGCCTTGGGGCTGTCCGGCAGCGGGCCGGTGTCATAACCTTCGGCCTTGAGCCAGGTCAGCATTTCGTAGAGGGAGGCTGGCACATCCAGGTTATCCGCGCCGATGTTCTGCCGGCCCGGAGGGTGGTTGTAGTAGATGATGGCGACGCGCTTGTCGGCGTTGTCCCTGGCCTGCAGTGCATGCCAGCGCTTGAGTCGGTCAGCAACCGCCTCCACCCGTTCCGGCACCGGCTGGGTCAGGGTCAGGGCCACACCGGTGCGCTCATCAATCACCTTCGGTTCCGCCGTCGCCAGTACCATGGGCTGGCTGACGCCCTGAAGTTCCGGCATCGCCAGCTTGTAATGCACTTTATCCGAAGGGATGCCGTCGACCGACAATTGCCATTGATTGGCTGTTCGGGACGCCAGTCGCAGGCCTTTGATGACCGGCACATCCAGCCGGGTGAGCGCTTCGGTAACCTGGCGCCGGCCCTCGCCACCGCCGATAGTAAAGTCCTGCAGACTGACAATGCCGGAAAGGCTCGCCGGGCCAACCGTTTCATCCAGGGAACGAATCGCCTCCAGGCTGGCACCGCCCCACCGGGACAAAATGGCAAAGCACTGGATGCCGCGGGATTCCAGGGCCGCGCAGGTTGCGTCCAGCAACGCCCGATCGCCCGGGCGGTCGCCGCTGTCCAGGTCCAGGAGCGTTACGACCGGGCCAGAGCGCAGGTTCAAGTCCGCCGGATCATCCATGGCCTCACCATCGCGGTAATAGCGAATCAGCGCCCGGGGCGGCAGATCCGGCACGTTCATATCCTCGCCTGCCTGCGCCAGCAACCAGCGCAATACCCCATCCAGGTGTTGCGGGGTGCGGCCCTGGTAGAGAGCCCTGCCCTCAAGCCAGGGTTCCTGATCGGGAAACCGACCTTTCAATCCCTCCAGATGGGCTTTCAGATCCTCTCCGGGATCCGGAGCTTTCATGAGGTTATTGAGGGCCGTGGCATCGAGCCTTTCCAGAACGGCGCGTCCTTCCAGCCGCGACAGTACGGTCAGGGCCCTGTCGCCGTTCACGGCCAGTATCGGAAAGTCACGCACGGAAGCCTGTTCGCGCACGGCCCGCTCGATCCGCCCAACCTGTTCGCCGAAAACCGCTGCCATCAGCAGTGCGTCGGCCTGCCCCACAAGATCATCAAGGGCCTTGTTGTCCAGTTTTGCCAACTGCTCCGGGGTTCGCAGGATAACCCGGTGCTCCGGGTGGGCGGCCAGGAAGTGCTCCGCGCCTGCGGCCATCTCTGCAGCCGATCGTTCCGAGATCACGCCGAATACCGTGGCACCAAACACCGGGGGCGAGAACAGCATTACCAGACCCAAAAAAAAAGCAAACACCGGGCGGTTCCTATCTCGACCTGGACGTGTGTGGTTCATGTCTTTACCTCTCCGTGGCCGGTCAGATGTCGTAACGTATAGTCAGCATTGTGGTGCGGCCCGCGGCTATGTAGGCATCTCCACCCGAGCGCAATGCCGTGGCGTATTCCTTGTCTAACACATTGTCCAACGTCACATTGGTGGTCCAATGATTGTCGATACGCCATTTCGCCCGCAAATCCCAAGTGGTAAAGCCAGCGATGCGGTCCTCATTTTCAGCATCGTCGTAGCGATAGCCCTGGCCTTTAACCGTGGTGCCCACAGAAACGCGGCCAAAGGCCCGGTCGACATCAACCCGGAACTGTTTGGCGCTGCGACGACGAATGCGATTGTCAGTCTCCCGGTCACGGGGGTCGGTTACTGACGCGGCAGCCTTTACGGTCCATTCGTCCAGTTCCAGGCCAGCACTCAGCTCGGCACCCCGGATACGCGCCTCGTTGACATTAAACGGGGCCGCCCGTCCGTCTATTGTGGTGAACACGATCAGGTCATCTGCGTCGGTCTGATAAATAACAGCATCCCAGAACCAATGGGTGTACTGGCCGCCAATACCAAGTTCCACGCTACCTGCGGTTTCCGGCTGCAGGTCTGCATTGCCAAAGTTGGGGAAATAAAGATCGTTGAAGGTCGGCGCGCGGAAAGACGTGCTGTAGCTCACCCTGGCGCGATGGTTCCGGTCCAGATCGACGCCCATAGCCACCGCCCCTGTTTCTTCGCGACCAAATGCCTCGTTGTCGTCCGCCCGCAAGCTCAATTGAAAGTCTGTAGGACCGAAGTTCAGTAGGGCCTGACCAAAAACGGCAGCGTTGGTGCGGCTGGTTTCGTCGAAATCAGTGGTGCTCTCCACTTCGTCCACCAGGAGTTCACCGCCCACGATGTACTCATGGCGCCCCGCACTGATCTGATTCTCCCAGCGAGCGCTACGAGTCTTGGTGTCGAAGGTGCTATTGCCGAAGGAATCGCGAGTGTCCTGCTCGTCAAGGGATTCCGCCAGCAGAATGCGGCTGCGCCAGTAATTGCTTATGGGTGCGTCCAGACGGAAACCTAGAGTCTGGATGGCAAAATCGGTGTCACCACCCTCAAATTCGGTGTTGCCCTGGGCACGCATGAGTACAACCCCGGCTTCCCCGCCCGAGTCAAACTGGTGAGCAACGGACGCCAGGGCTGATGTATTACGGAAACCTTTGTCTTCACCGCCCTCCACGATGGCGGTGCCGTCCGTTTCCAGGTGGCTTGCACTCAGGCTGTATTTCATCCGACCTTCAGTACCGGCTGCACCCGCCACATACTCCTGAGTGTTGAAATTGCCGCCTCCCGCCTGGACCCAGCCTTCGTGGCCGGTTTCAGCGCTGTGGGTGAAAGCCTGGATGACACCACCCACGGCATCGGCACCGTAAAGGTTACTGCGGGAGCCACGGACAATTTCTACCCTCTCCACCATTTGCGGTGGGAAATACTGCCAGGCTGCACTACCGCTGGTGGCCGAGCGCAAGCGGATGCCATCCACTAGGAACACCGTGGATTCGCTACCGGTGCCCCGGGTATACACACTGGTATTCTTTCCGAAAGAGCCGTTACTGGTGATATCAAGGCCCGGCTGGCCCACCAGCAGCTCCTCGAATGTCTGGGGCTGCAAACGTTCGATAGCCTGTTCATCAATCACTGTTACTGACGAATCGCTTTCGCCCCGCGTCTTCGGACCAAGCGTGGCCGTAACAACAATGGGATCCAGCGCCGAGACAGTAGTCTCTTCGGCGGCTAACGCATCGGAAACTGGCAGGAAAACAAGGGGGAGACCGGACAACAGGACCGGCACGGACTTCGAATAACCCATATCAACACTCGCTGGCAAACCATGCGCACCCGCATGGTGATTGTTATGTTGCGGAGCTTGAGAGTGAGACTGGGGGAGGCAGGATACGAGTCAGGGTACGGGTGTGAGACCGACACAACTCTCCCACCGCCGTCGCCCTCCGCAACTTCCGGTGTGTATTCAGGCCGGTCTCCGGGCTTGCGAGTGGGGCAGCCTGTTGGGCTGGTCCGGGGCAATCACCTTCCCATGCATGACGCACAGTGGTTTTTACGATTGCCTTTAGCTCACTTACCGTTGCGGGGGCAGCGTCGGACTTTAACCGACTTCCCGTTTTAAGCTTTCCTGCGGGGATACCGCGAAAAAAGCGTTACCTGAATACGGTGTTCATTTAATCGGGGGCCAAACTAGCAGCCCCTATGTGCTAAATCAATAAAGACGACTTAAATACAGTGCCCGCTCAAACCGGGCCCATTCCGGCTCGGAGCCGGGCAACCCAAACCTCAGGGCCGCGGGATCCTCGAACTCCCGGACAAGGATCCCCTGGCGTGCCAACGCCGTTGCGATATCCGCGGCCCGGCTATCGCGAACGTATCGAAACAGCGCTGTACCGGTGGAACCATCAAGACCATGGCGCGACAGGCATTCCGACAGTCGTCGGCTTTCGCTGTTTAATCGCTCGGCGGTCGCGGCGCGCCATGGATGGTCCGCCAGTACCCGGCTCATCACAAATCGCGCTGGGCCACTGACAGACCAGGGCCCCAGGACCTGTCCGAGCCGGCCCACAATATCGGGATCACCCGCAACCGCACCTGCCCGCAGACCCGCGAGGCCAAAAAACTTGCCCAGGGACCTCATCGCCGCAAGCCCTGGCCGGTCGGTCGCGAAGCCAACGCTGAATTCCGGCGAGGCATCGATGAACGCCTCATCCACGATCAGCCAGCCGCCCCGGCGTTGCAGCCGATCATGCCAGCCCAATAACCGATGTGGGTCGATGAGCTGGCCGGTCGGGTTGTTCGGGTTGATCAACACCAACACATCCAGTTCGTCCAGCCAGGTCTCATCATTACTGACGAGTTGCTCACCGGTAATGCCTGTCACCCAATGGCCCCCAGCGACCCAACAATGCCCATGCTCCTCGTAACCGGGCGAAGGCACCCCCACCCGGCACGGTGACCTCAACCGTGGCAGGGCCATAATCGCTGCCTGGCTGCCGGCAATAGGCATACAGGCGGAAGCATCCGGCGCACCAAGCCACTGCCTGATGCGTTGTTCCAGGCCATCATCAGGCTCCGGCAGGCGACGCCAAACCTCCTCGGGAATCACCGGCACGGGCCAACCCAGCGGGTTGATGCCAGTGGAAAGATCCAGCCACTGCTCCAGCGGGATATCCCATTTCCTGGCGGCGGCGCGCAGCCGGCCGCCGTGCTCCGGAGGTAACATCATCTACCCTCAGCACCTGCTTCGCGGCGGGACGACATCATTCGCCGGGCACCCACAGAACATCATCTTTTCCCTTGCCATTGGCGTGCCTGGCAAGCACGAACAACAGGTCAGACAAACGATTCATGTACTCCAGCACCGACTGGCTGATGTCCTGGTCCTGCTTCAACTGAACGATGATCCGCTCAGCCCGGCGCGTTACTGTGCGGGCATGATGGAGATGGGTTGCGGCAGGATTGCCCGCCGGAAGAATAAACGACCGCAACGATGGGATATCCGCATTGAACCGGTCAATTTCCTGTTCAAGCTCAAGGGTTTTCGAATCCGCCAGCCTGAGTGGTGGGTATTTCGGGCTCTCCTCGAACGGCGTACAAAGATCCGCACCAACGTCGAACAGATCGTTCTGGATGCGCGCCAGTATCCCATCCAGTTCCTCGTCCACATGGAGCCTCGCAAGCCCGATCACGGCATTGGCTTCGTCTACAGTGCCATAGGCCTCCACGCGCAGATCGTACTTGGCAACCCGGCTGCCATCACCCAGGCCGGTGTCGCCCTTGTCTCCGGTTTTCGTGTATATCTTGGTGAGCCTAACCATTCATTTCTCCCGCGAACCGGTTCGGTCAGTTTACGAAGCCGGTCAGATTACAGGTTTTTCGCGATAGGTTCCCCAAATGCCTTTCAGGGTTTCAACAATGTCACCCATTGATGCCCCTTCTTTCACCAACTCGATGGTGATAGGCATCAGGTTGACCGACTCGTCCTCGGCCTGCTCTTTAAGCTGCCGGAGCAGCCTCTGGACCTTTTCCTCATCGCGATTGTCCTTGACCCGGTTCAGGCGCTCAATCTGACGGCGCTCGGTTTCCGGGTCATGGGGATGGGTTTCAATTTCAACGTCCTCTTCCTCCTGGACGAACATGTTCACTCCGATCACCGGCCTTTCCCCGCTGGCCTTGCGCAGCGCAAAATCGTAGGCGGAATCGGAGATGCCTCGCTGGAAGTAGCCGTCGTCGATACATTGGAGTGTGCCGCCGAGTTCTTCAACCTCATCAAGGATTTTCCACACTTCCCGCTCAATTTCATCAGTGAGATTTTCCACGTAGTAGGAACCGCCCAGTGGGTCCACCACCTGGGTAATGTTGGTTTCGTAGGCGATGATCTGCTGGGTACGCAAGGCTATCCGCATTGCTTCCTCGGTAGGAATGGCGAATGCCTCGTCCATGCCGTTGGTGTGCAACGACTGCGCACCACCGAGTACGGCAGACAGTGCCTGAAGCGCGGTGCGAATCGGGTTGATGGTGTACTGCGGCTTGGTCAGGGTTGCCGCTGCGGTCTGGGCGTGGAAACGCAACCGACTGGCTTCGGGTTTGGTGGCACCGAACTTCTCACGCATGATCTTGGCATAGACGCGTCTGGCCGCCCGGAACTTGGCAATTTCCTCGAAAAAGTCCGCCTGGCTCACAAAGAAGAACGAGAGCCGGGGGCCGAACTCATTCACATCCACCCCTGCGTCGATGGCCGTTTTGACGTATTCCATGGTAGTGGCCATGGTGTATGCCACTTCCTGGACAGCGGTCGAGCCGGCTTCCGAGATGTGATACCCGGAAATATTGATGGCGTTATACCGCTTCATGTTCTCGGAGCCGTACTGGATACAGTCACGGACCAGGCGAACCGAAGGCCGCACCGGGAATATCCATTCCTTCTGGGCGATGTACTCCTTGAGAATGTCGTTCTGGATGGTGCCCGACAGGTCATTGAGGTCATACCCGCGTTTCTGCGCCAGGGCAATGTACATGGCGTAGAGAATCCAGGCTGACGGATTGATGGTCATGGACACGGAGATTTTTGTCAGGTCGATATCGTCAAACAGCTCCTCCATGTCCGCCAGTGTATCGATGGCGACGCCCTCGCGGCCCACCTCACCCTGGCTCATGGCATGGCTGGAGTCATATCCCATCAGTGTGGGCATGTCGAAGTCGATGGACAGACCGGTCTGGCCCTGGGCGATCAGGTATTTGAAACGCCCATTGGTTTCCCTGGCCGTCCCGAAGCCCGCAATCTGGCGCATTGTCCAGTTCCTGCCCCGATACATGGTGGGGTACGGTCCACGGGTGAACGGGTATTGACCGGGGAAGCCAATATCCTCGAAGGCAGTATCTTTAACGTCCAGTGGCGTATACGTGCGCTTCGTCGGCATGCCGGAGGCGGTGGTGTACTCTGACTGGCTTTCCGGTGCCCGCTTGATAAAAGACGACACTTCGTTCTTTTCCCACTGATCGAACTCTTTTTCAATATGCTTGAGTGCAGCGGGGTCATACTGGTCAGTGCGATTCATGAATCGTCTCCTTCATGGCTTTTAACAAGGTCACCGCGGCTCCATGGGGATCCAGTTCGCGTTGGGTAACCTTCTTGAGCAGCTCTTCGGTTTGCGACCTGCTGTCACGTACAAAATTGTCCCGGACGATTTCTTCGGCCACTTTCACCACCCGGGTCAATGCAATCTGGCGTCGGCGTTCGGTGATTTCGCCACTGCGTTCCAAGTGTTCCGCGTGGCGATCAATCGCAGCCATCAGTTCGCCGAAACCGGTGTGCTTTTCAGAACTGGTGGGCACCACCGGTACCCGCCAGATGCCCTCACCCGGCTCCAGGCTCATCATCAGCATGGCCTTGAGTTCCTGGATGGTTCTGTTGGAGTCCGGCCGGTCCGCCTTGCTCACCACATGGACATCGGCAATTTCCAGCACCCCAGCCTTGATGGCCTGAATGTCGTCGCCCAATCCAGGCGCGTTGACAACCACGGTGGTGTGGGCAGCGCGCACGATATCGACTTCGTCCTGGCCCACCCCGACTGTTTCGATGAGGACCACGTCGAACCCGCCCGCATCCAGCAGATCCACCGCATCCAGGGCCGGCCTGGCCAGACCACCCAGGGTTCCCCGGGTGGCCATGCTGCGGATGAACACCCCGGGGTCGGAAACCAGGTCACCCATGCGGATGCGGTCGCCGAGGATCGCACCGCCGGAAAACGGGCTTGAGGGGTCGATGGCAACAACGCCCACGGTGCGGCCACTTTTCCGGTATTCATGAACCAGTTGTGTAACGAGGGTCGACTTCCCGGCCCCTGGAACACCGGTAATGCCCACCACGTGAGCATTACCGGTGCTCTTGTAGAGTTCGGCCAGGGCCTGGCGTACATCGGGGTCGCCGCCACTTTCAACCCGGGTGATGAGCCGGGCAATTGCGCGAAGGTGGCCTTCCCGCACCCGTTCAGCCAGTTTCATCGAAGGTATGCGGTTAATCATCTAGCCTCCCCGCTTCTGGTTGAGGCTCTGGTAAAGGTCCCTGTCGTCAACGACACGCTGCGCCTTGAAGTCGGTACGCGGAAAGGTATCGGGATCAACCATGACAACCAGAGCACGCACACCCAGCACCCGGCTGAGCTCGGCTTCCACCTTTTCTCCCAGCGCCCTTACGGCATCCGGGCCCTGGCGTGCGATTTCCCCGTTAAATTCCGCCTGCACAGCCAGCTCGTCCATGGAGCCACCCCGTGAAATGATGATCCGGTGCTCGCCGCCATAACCGGCGAGACCTTCGAGCACTTCAGCGATGGCACTGGGATACACATTTTCACCGCGGATCTGGAACATGTCGTCGATCCGGCCGTAGATGCCTTTGGGCAGCCTTGGATAGGTGCGACCACAAGGATTGTCTTCCATCACCCAGTGGGTGAGATCGCCGGAGACCATGCGGATCATCGGCTGGGACGTTCGCTCGAGGTGGGTATAAATCGGGGTGCCCTGCTCACCATAGGGAACACGGCGGTTGGAATTCGGGTCCGCCACTTCGGTGTAAACGATGTCCTGCCACAACAGCATACCCTCAGTGTCCGCACTGCCGGAGGCGTGCATCCAGGGCGTCAGTTCGGCCATGGTTCCGCAATCAACCACCTTCGCACCGTAGATATCCTGAATTTTGTCCCGGATGGACGGAATAGAACCGCCCGGCTCGCCGGAGAAGAACAGCACCTTGATACCGAACTCCCTGGGATCGACCCCTTCCTCTCGGGCCACCTCCGCCAGCCGGAGCGCATAGGAGGGCGTGGAATAGAATCCGGCGGGCTTCATCATCCCCAGCCAGGTGACCGCGCGCGCCGTCATGCCGGGAGCGCCAGCGCCAAAGGGAAAAGCTTTGCAGCCTAAACGTTCGGCGCCGATCAGTGCCCCCCAGGATCCCATGTAAAGACTGAGAATGGCAGCCACAAACACCGTATCACCAGGCCGCAGGCCCATGCCCCACATGATGCGGGCATGGTTGTTGGCAATGGTTTCCCAGTCACGGCGGGAAATGCCAAAGGCGGTGGGCCGGCCGGTTGTGCCGGAGGTGCCGTGGATATGATGGATATCGCTTTCCGGGCAACACAGGTAATCCCCGAATGGCGGGTTTTTAGCCTGGGAATCACGCAACTCCTGTTTGGTAACGACAGGAACCTCTTCGAAGTCTGCAAGGGTACGGATGTCGTTGGCCTTTATACCGGCCTTGTCCCATTTGCGTTGGTAGAATGGAGAGTGATCGTACGCATAAGCCATCACATCCCGGATGCGGGCAACAATCAGCTCATCCCGCTTTTCCGGGTCCATTGTTTCACGGTCCCGGAACCAGTAGGGGCTGGCCGGCTCAGGAAAATAGTCGTTGCTGTACTTCGGGGGAAAATTCCACTCTTCCATCGGAGACTCCTGATCTTGTTATTGGTTGTCGTCTGAGGAAATCTGTCATGAATGCCCGGCCATTACGGTGCCGCAGCTATCGGGCACCCCGGTCCGCGACCAATTGCCGGAACGAATCGATGATTTCCTGGGGAGGAGTGTCCTGGAGAAGAATCTTGTGGACGCCCATCTGGTAGAGCTCTTTGACATCGTCGTCCGGGATTACACCGCCACCGGCAACGATCATGTCTTCGGCTTCCTTCTGTTTCAGGAGCTCCAGTACCTTGGGGAAGATGTGCATATGCGCGCCCGAGAGCAGGCTGATTCCCAGGATATCCACGTCTTCCTGGATAGCGGCGTCTACTACCTCCTCTGGCGTGCGATGCAGCCCGGTATAGACCACGTCCATGCCGGCATCCCGCAGCGCACGCGCAACAACCTTTATGCCCCGGTCGTGACCGTCCAGACCGATTTTTGCCAGCATTACCCGAATCACAGCTGCGTTATTGTCATTGTTTTGCATCGCATTCTCCTTGGTTTAGATCGTTGCGCTGCCGCTTCTTTTAAGCGGTTCACGTGAGCTCTGAATTTCCTGCTGAAGCCACTTTGATGCAGTCTCCACATGCTGCCTCGCAAGCGTTTCAGCGTTCTGCACGTCGCCGGCCAACACCGCGTTGAGTATTGCCTCGTGCTCTTCCCAAATCTGTTGCTGGTTTTTCTCAACGATGAGAATGTCGCTCATCACTCGTCTTACGTGATTCCAATGGGCTTCCATCGAATCCAGGATGAAGGTGTTTCCCGCCAGCTCGTAGATGAAACCGTGAAAGCGCATGTCGGCGTCGATGAGCGCGGGAAGGTCATGAGCCTTTCCTGCCGCGTATCCGTCAGCAATGATCTCCTCTCCACGCTTCCGCGCTCCGGCATCCGCCCGCCGGGCAGCGAGCCCGGCACTGACCAGGTCGATCCCGCACCGGAATTCGTACAACTGCGCCACAAAGCTCTCATCAAGCACCGACACCATCAGGCCCCGACGCCCTACGGCGGACAGGAAGCCATCATCGCGAAGGCGCTGCATGGCCTGGCTCACCGGTAATCGTGAGACATCCAGTCTCTCGGCCAGTGTTTCCTGGGTAACCCGCTCACCGGGCTTGAGCAGACCTTCAACGATGGCGTTCACTACCGAATCGTAAATAAGCTCCGGCAGATTCTTCTCGGCTTGTATTTTTTTCATTGATCAAACTCCACGACGCATCTCCCTGATTGTCGTTTGCATACAGTATTCACCATGTAATACCTGATCAGTTTATAATCACATTAGACTTTCGTCTAATATTTGAGCATTTCTGCGGCAAAGGGATATTGGCGAGCCCGAGATGACACGGGCCGTTAGCGAGGGAGAAAGAAGAAAAAGCGGGTTGGAATCAGGAAGCGCTGATCAGTCGCCGCGGGGAGGCTCGAGCAAGTCGATGCCGGCGTCGTAGACCGCGTTCAGGAAATCCACCAGTACCACGGCAGACAGCCCCCAGATCTGATATCGCTCCCAACGGTAACAAGGAACGTAGAAGGTGTTGTTGAGGAAGTTGAGTGGGTCCGTGCGCTCGCGATTGTCCTCCAGGAAGAACTCGACCGGCACCCGGAAAATACTTTCGATTTCAGCTGGGTTGGCTGTCAACGGGTGATCGCCGGGTATAACTCCAACGTATGGAGTTACCAGGATCTGGTGCAATGACATAACCTGGCTGAGGGGAGCAATCAGTTGCACCTGCTCCGGCGGCAACCCGATTTCCTCATGGGTCTCACGCAAGGCCGTCTCGCCCAGCGAGTGATCTTCCGGATCCCTCCGGCCACCGGGAAAAGACACCTGGCCACGGTGAGTGTTCAGGTTGGCTGATCTCAGGGTGAATATGATTTCAGGATTTTCGTGATTATCGGTCACGGGTACCAGTACGGCGGCCTCGGGATAATCCAGTGTCAACAAACGGGGTACATAACCTGACAGGCGTTTGGTGAGAAGGTCGCGCAAAACACGGCTCCGTTATGGCTTCTGACTGTTGAATGAGACACAGGTAGCGCAGATAGTTACACTTGCTACCATTACACAATTGTCCAGTATACGGTGAAATAGATGAAATACTGCAGCACATGCGGCCACCCTGTCGAACAGCGCATCCCCCAGGGCGACAATCGCCATCGCTATGTGTGCACCCGTTGCGAAGCCATACACTACCAGAATCCCCGGATCGTCGCCGGTACCGTCCCGATCTGGGAAGGCCGGATTCTGTTGTGTCGCAGAGCCATCGAACCCCGTTACGGTTACTGGACACTGCCCGCCGGGTTCATGGAGAACTCGGAAACCACACTCGAAGCCGCCACCCGGGAAACCTGGGAAGAAGCACTGGCGGAAGTGACAGTGGACAACCTCTACACCATTATTCATGTACCCCACATTGACCAGGTGCACATGTTCTATCGCGCCGCCCTCACCAACGGGGAATTCGGGGCTGGTGAAGAGTCACTGGAAACGCAGCTGTTTGCGATTGAAGATATCCCCTGGGACGAACTTTCGTTCCCCACCGTTCGCCGCACCCTTGAACTGTATGTCGAAGACGTGCAAAAAGAGCACTTCCCGGTGCATGTGGATGACATTCGCTATCGTATGGGCTCCGCAACCGAACGGCGCTAAAGCTCCTCCATCCGGAACACTTCGTAGGCAGGCTCTTCGTAGGGGTGCGCTTTCTTCAAGGCCCGAAGAGCGGCCTGTATAAGGTCGTCCTTACACACCAGTTCAACGCGGAATTCCTCAACCCGCTCGACCTCTCCGGTCTGGCCGAGAAAAGGCTGACTGCCATCAAGCGGTCGAAACTGGCCCTGGCCCTTACATTGCCAGGCACAACAATCATAATCCCCAATGCGACCGGCCCCCGTTTCGAACAGGGCGTTCTTGGTGGCTTCGAGATGGCTTTCCGGAACGAAATAACACATCTTGTACATGGTCTCGAGTCTCCCTGAAACACCGTCGTGCCAGAACGAATTCCTACGCTTCCAGCATCTGCCTGACGGATATTTTTTGTACAGATTAAGCATTTAGCTACTTACCCACAGAATCTGTGGATAACTCTGGGGAAAGATTTTGGGAACATGCCTCCATCCCCCGGAATTACTGCACTTTCGTTAAATTGGCGACAAATTCACCTACTTCATTAAATTCTTTTATTTCAATAAGTTATGGTTGTCGAGCAAAAAATGAACCCAAACCCAGCGCTTTGTTCACAGAACACACAGCAAGGCACCAGGAATGTGCATAAACCGTTTGAGTCAAGGGGATTTTCGCACTTATAAACAAAAATTTCCCTTGAAAACCGCTGAAAACTCCCGTCACCAAAAACAAAAAAGCCGGCCCGGGAACAGTCACCTTTATGGTGCATCCGGGCCGGCTTTTTGTCTCTGGTTAAGGCTTAACCGAACCAGCGCCTTGCGTTGCGGAACATCCGGATCCAGGGAGCATCTTCTCCCCACTCACGAGGATGCCAGGAAAGCTGGGAGGTACGGAATACCCGCTCGGGATGGGGCATCATGATAGTGACCCGGCCATCCCTTGTGGTAACGCCGGTAATGCCCGCCTCCGAGCCATTGGGATTGTAGGGATAACGCATGGTGACCTCACCGCGGTTATCCACGTAGCGCAGGGCAACCAGTTCGCTATCGTTTAGTTGGTCTGCAGACGTACCGGCCGGGAACTCAACCCTGCCCTCGCCATGGGCAACTGCAATCGGCATCCTGGAGCCCGCCATACCGTCCATAAAGGCCGACGGAGAAGCAGGCACCTCGGCCATCACCAACCGGGCCTCGAACTGCTCCGACTGGTTGCGCACGAACCGTGGCCAACCCTCACTGCCTGGGATCAGTTCATGCAGGTTGGACAGCATCTGACAGCCATTGCAGACGCCCAGGGCCAGGGTATCCTGGCGATTGAAGAAGGCTGCGAACTGGTCGCGGACCCGGTCACTGAACAGGATGGACTTGGCCCAGCCCTCACCGGCGCCCAGCACGTCCCCGTAGGAGAAGCCGCCACAGGCTACCAGGCTGTTGAACCCTTCCAGGGAGACACGGCCGGACAGCAGGTCGCTCATGTGCACATCCACGGATTCGAAGCCGGCACGATCAAAGGCGGCGGCCATCTCAACCTGGCCATTAACGCCCTGCTCCCTCAACACCGCCACCCGCGGCCTGGTGCCTTTATTAATGTACGGTGCGGAGATATCGTCGCCGATGTCGAATGTCAGCTCTGCATGAAGACCGGGGTCATCGTTATCCAGAAGGTTGTCGAACTCCTCCTGGGCGCAGTCGGCGTTGTCACGGAGAGATTGCACCCGATAGCTGGTCTCGGCCCAAAGACGCTGAAGCTCGGAGCGCGGCCGGGAAATGACTTCCTGACCTTCAAAACTGTAGCGGATACGGTCATCCTGATTAAGCGTACCGATGACCGACGTGTGATCGCCAAGCCCCGCTGCCGAGAATTGCTGAAGAACGAAAGGGGTTTCCTCACGGCGCACCTGGATAACGGCACCAAGTTCCTCGTTAAAAAGTTCACGAGGGAGCTGGGAGGTATCTTCAGCAAAGCCATCCAGCTTGATGTCGATACCGGTGTGCCCTGCAAAGCTCATCTCCGCCAGCGTTACAAACAGGCCGCCGTCCGACCGATCGTGGTACGCCAGCAGTTTGCCGTCCCCGTTCAGGCCCTGGATTACCGCGAAAAACGCCTTGATATCTTCCGGGTCGTCCAGGTCCGGGGCCACCGCGCCCACCTGTCGGTAAACCTGCGCCAGTGCGGAACCCCCCAGGCGATTCTGGCCCGCCGCCAGATCAATCAGGATCAGGTCCGTCTCGCCGGCATCGGTGGCCAGTTGCGGCGTCAATGTGCGGTCCACATCGGTCACCGGCGCAAAGCCACTGATAATAAGCGATAACGGAGCGGTGACACTCTTCTGCTCACCGCCATCCTCTTCCCAGACGGTTTTCATGGACATGGAATCCTTGCCCACCGGGATGGTAATCCCCAGGGCCGGGCATAGCTCCATGCCGACAGCACGGCAGGTTTCGTAGAGGTTTTCGTCTTCACCCGGATGCCCCGCAGCCGCCATCCAGTTGGCGGACAGACGGATATCCGACAGCCTGGCAATGGGTGCCGCCGCCAGGTTGGTGATGACCTCGCCAACCGCCATACGGCCAGACGCCGGCGCATCAATCACCGCAACCGGCGTGCGCTCACCCATAGCCATGGCTTCGCCCGTTTTCACATCGAACGACGAGGAGGTTACTGCCACATCACTGACCGGTACCTGCCAGGGGCCCGCCATCTGGTCGCGGGCGACAAGACCGGTAATGGTGCGATCGCCAATGGTAATCAGGAAGTTCTTGGAGCCCACGGATGGCAACCTCAGAACCCGGCCTACCGCTTCGTTGAGATCGATTTTGGTGGAATCGAAAATGGGTTTGGTGAACGATGAACGCGAAACACTGCGGTGCATACGAGGCGGCTTGCCGAACAGAACGTCCATCGGGAGATCAACCGGACGGTCGTCGAAATAGGAATCCCCGAGCTCAAGATGATGGGCCTCGGTGGCTTCGCCGATCACCGCATAGGGACAACGCTCACGGCGGCACAACGCATCAAACTGCTCCAGGTTCTCCGGCGCAACCGCCATCACGTAACGTTCCTGGGACTCGTTACACCAGATTTCCAGGGGCGACATGCCCGGCTCGTCGCTGGGAATGTCCCGCAGCTCAAAACGGCCACCACGGCCGCCGTCTTTAACAAGCTCCGGCATGGCATTGGACAGGCCACCGGCCCCAACGTCGTGGATAAAGCAGATGGGGTTGTCGTCGCCCATCTGCCAGCACCGATCAATCACTTCCTGGCAGCGGCGTTCCATTTCCGGGTTATCCCGCTGAACCGAGGCAAAATCCAGGTTTTCGTTACTGGAGCCGGAATCCATGGACGAGGCCGCGCCACCACCCAGACCAATCAGCATGGATGGGCCGCCAAGGACAATCAGCTTGGCACCCACAGGAATGTTGCCTTTTTCCACATGGCTGGCCCTGATATTACCGAGGCCGCCGGCAATCATGATGGGCTTGTGATAGCCGCGCACTTCGTCGCCATCGGCACCGGGCACTATTTCCTCAAAGGTACGGAAATACCCCGTCAGGTTCGGGCGCCCGAATTCATTGTTAAAGGCAGCGCCACCGATCGGCCCTTCAATCATGATGTCCAGCGGCGAGGCAATCCGGTCAGGCTTGCCATAACGCAATTCCCATGGCTGCGGGTCATCCGGAAGGTTGAGGTTGGACACCGTAAACCCGGTAAGACCTGCCTTGGGCTTTGAACCGCGACCGGTCGCACCCTCATCGCGAATTTCCCCGCCGGAACCGGTTGCCGCCCCCGCTGCCGGAGCAATCGCCGTAGGGTGGTTATGGGTTTCCACTTTCATCAGGATGTGGATATCTTCCTCATGATAGCGATACACTCCGGACCCGGGTTCCGGGAAGAAACGGCCACCACGGCTGCCGGCAATCACCGACGCATTGTCCTTGTAGGCCGAAAGCACGCCTTCGCTGTTCATCTCGAAGGTGTTTCGGATCATCGCGAACAGGGATTTTTCCTGGCCCTCGCCATCGATATCCCAGGAGGCGTTAAAAATCTTGTGACGGCAGTGCTCCGAGTTGGCCTGGGCGAACATCATCAGTTCAACGTCGGTGGGGTCCCGCTCCAGGTCCGAGAACGACTTGACCAGGTAATCAATTTCGTCTTCCGCCAGTGCCAGACCAAGTGAACGGTTGGCATCAGCCAATGCCTGCCGGCCTCCAGACAATATCGGTATGCGGTTAAGGGTGCGGGGCTCATCGGTGTGGAACAACAATTCCGCGCCGCCCATCTCGTGAAACACCTTCTGGGTCATTCGGTCATGAAGCAGCGCCGCGATCTTCTCTCGTTGCTCAAGGCCAAGCTTGCGGCTGGCTTTCACGTAGTAGGCTATGCCGCGCTCAATACGACGAATCTGCCGTAGACCGCAGTTACGCGCTATATCCGTTGCCTTGCTTGACCAGGGCGACAGGGTCCCCGGACGTGGCACCACCAGGAACAGCACGCCGTCCGGCTCTTCCGCAGGGACACTGGGGCCGTATGTCAGCAGGCGGTCAAGAACAGCCTGATCCGACTCGGAAAGCGGAAACTCCAGATCCGTGAAGTGCATGAACTCGGCGTACACATGGTCCACTTCAGGCACGATGGCCTGAATACGGGAGTGCAGCTTGCGGGAGCGGAAGGGCGAGAGCGCAGGAGCGCCGCGAAGTTCAAGCATGATCAAAACCTGTACGCGCGAAACTGGGAGCCGAGGCACGCATCCTGTGGCGCCGGAGCGTCTGGTAACAGGAAAATGCCGGCCATCTGAAAGGCCGCAATGATACTTGAAACGGGCACCGGGATACAGCGCCAAAAGGTTATAAACCGTCCACTATAATTTACATTGTTTTGCACATTAATTGAGCAGATTCATTGACCGTCCAGGCATGAGCGGGGATCATTACAGATGGGCCAGGGAGGCTCCGTAATGAGTGAACATCGGTTAGACTTCTCGCAACCGCGCTGACATGCAAGTGGCCGCAAGGTGACAGGGTGCGAGTGAGGGTAATTGAGGGTGATCGGTCACCCGGGGATTCACCGTAACACTCAGCGTCCTGCATCAAGGGAGTTCAGGAATTTGCCAAAACACCGTCATCAGCCGTTTACGGCCATAGCAAAATACAGCTGCCTGCTGGCATTTGCCCTGGCAGCCGTTGGATGCTCAAGGCCCAGCACCCTCCAGGAAATCCGCTCCGAGGGTGTGCTCCACGTCATCACCAGGAATGCCCCGTCGGTCTACTTTGAAGGTCGCGATGGTCCCACCGGTTATGATTACGAACTGGCGCGTCTGTTTGCAAAGGATCTGGGTGTCGAACTCAAGGTACGTGTTGCGGAAGATAACACCAGTGTGCTGTCGGTACTCGATCAGGACTATGCTCACATTGGCCTGGCCGGGCTGTCCTCCCGTCCCGATTTCCAGCAACGTTACCACAAGGTTCCCAATGGCATCGAAGCCGAATCCGTGGTGATCTACAACCGCGAGATTGATCGACCGGAATCCCTGGAGGACCTTGCGGGACGGACCCTTCACCTGGTGGCAGACAGCAACCACGAACATCAGTTGGAGCAGCTCCGAGCCCAAAACGGCGGCCTGGAGTGGACAGTGCATGCCGGGCTGGACGCAGCGGGCATACTCGCCCGTGTTGAATCCGGTGAGTTCCCACTGGCCATTGTCTCCTCCAACGAGTTGGAGCTGAACCACGTCTTTTTCCCCATGGTCAAGAGCACCTTCAGCCTTGGAGAGCCGGAGCCACTGTTGTGGCTGTTCCCCGATGAGCAGGACCGAAGTCTGGCGCGGGCGGCAAAGCAGTTCATCGACAAGCTACGGAAAAACGGCACTCTCGCGCATATTTCCGAGCGTTTCTATGGGCACCTCGACCGGTTGGATTATGTCGGCGCGCGGACATTCGTCCACCATGTAGAGAACCGCCTGCCCAAATACGAAAACCTGTTCCGAGATTATGCCGCTGCCTACGACCTGGACTGGCGACTGCTGGCGGCCATGGGCTATCAGGAGTCCCACTGGCGTCCCAACGCCGTCTCCCCCACCGGAGTTCGCGGCCTGATGATGTTGACACGGAACACCGCCAGCCATATCGGTATCAACAATCGCCTCGACGCCGAGGAGAGTATTCAGGGCGGAGCCAAGTACTTCACCATCGTCCACCGGAGAGTACCCGACCACATCCCGGAACCAGACCGCACCTGGTTTGCCCTGGCTTCCTATAACGTTGGTTGGGGCCACGTTCAGGATGCCCGCAGGCTGACCGAAGATGCCGGCAAGAATCCGGACCGTTGGATGAACGTCAAGGAATTCCTGCCATTGCTGACCCAGAAGGAGTGGTACTCCAAGACGCGGTTCGGCTACGCCAGGGGCCACGAGCCGGTGATCTACGTTCAGAATATACGCCGCTACTACGACTTCCTGGCCTGGCTGACAGAGCCCACCGAGGTGGCTGAAACCCCGGAGAAGCCCTGGTTCAAGGAACTGGAAGGCATGGAAAAGATTATCGGACCCGTCAGCGGTGAGGGAACGGAGGAGGAGGAGGCCAGAGCGTCGCTGCCGAAGGAGCTTGGCTTCGTTCCGCCAACGCTATAGCCGCTGTTCCAACGCGTTTTCCACCTGCTCCGCAGAAAACCCCCTTCTGGCCAGAAACCGGGCCTGACGCGCTTTTTCGTCCCAGTCGTCGCGGATATCGCCAAGCCCGAACCGTTTTTCACGTAGCAATGTGGCCCTGTCAGACCAGTCCGCGTCAGTCATCTCCCGGACACAGGCGGGCGTCTCATGAATACCCCTTTGCTGGAGATCAGACAGGATTCTTAACGGCCCGTAGCCAAGATCGATCCGCTGCCGGGCATAGATATCCGCGAATCGTTCATCACTCAGCCAGCCCTCGGTTTCATAATCGTCCAGAACCTGTTCAATCACATCGGACTCTATCTTTCGTTGCCTCAGTTTCAGGGCGAGCTCCAGGCGGCTGTGCTCCCTTCGGGCAAGCAGACGCAATGCCGCGGAACGGGCCTTCTGTTCCTGATCTTCCTGATTTGTTTCTTTTCCCATTCAGACTCTTCCCGCAAATGCCGACAAAACGCTAGACTAGCCTCCACCTGATACAGCTGCCTGTTAAATCAGGGGATCAATCAGCTGACGCACCCGGCATCCGGAATACCGGATAAGGCCGATGGTCGGTGCCTGAGTACTTTGCCGGCACCGGGAACTGGTTTCAATATCAAAGGATAACCCGATGGCTGCATTCATCCAGAAACTGTTTGGAAATCGCAAGGCGACCGCGACCGCCGCCCCCGCGCGCAAGGAGCCCACGCCCGAAGACACTGAAAAGCTGAACAAACAGGATGATCAGCGTGAACAGCAGCAAAAGGCGCTGAAGTCTGACCCAAGCCAGGGGATCCTTGAGGAACTGGCCACGGGCGGTCTGACTGCCGGGATCCGCAACGAAGCGGCCGAAGCACTCAGTGACAAAGCCGCCCTTCAGCGTGTCCAGAAGATCGCGAAAGGCAAGGACAAAAGCGTCTATCAGGCCGTCCGCCAGAAACTACAGCGGATACGTGAAGAGGAAGAGCGGCAACAGAGGCTGGCCGAGAACATTCAGACCATCGTACGCAACGCCGTTGAACAGGCCCGCAGCGACGATACCAAACTCTTTGAGGCGCGGCTGGAGGCCCTGTTGCAAAAGTGGGCCGAGGTAGAGTCGAAGGCCTCCCAGGACCAAACCACCGAGTTTCTACAGGCTGTCCACCAGTGCCGCGAGCGCCTCCGCGAGATGCAGGCGGAAAAAAACCAGCTCAGACAGCAGCAGGAACAGCGCAATCAGCGCGCAGAGACCCTCACTCTGCTGGAAAACACCCTCGACGAACTGAAGAACCAGGATCCGGACCTGGACCCGTCGCTCTCCTCCCTGGATGCGCTGCAGAAAACCCAGGAAAACCGCTGGCTGGAGGCAACCCACGACACTCAGGTAGACAAGCAGGAGCAAAAATCCTACGAAAACCTGATGCAATCGCTGCGGGCCTATATCTCGGCCGTCAAGCGCCTGGGACAACATCGGGAGGACATCGCCGCTCTGCAGAATCCCACTGAAGACGACACCGACGACGGCACGGCCAACAAAGCCAGAGAAGTTCTCGAAGCGATAGATTGGCCCCGGGATTTCCGGCGCCCAACCATGCTCGATGCCCTGAACCGCATCGCCGGCAAGCCTCGCCCCGCGCGCGCCGAAAAGCCGGACACCGAGGAACAGAAAAAGCTGGCCGACACGCTGCGGCAAACCCTTGATAAGCTGGAATCCGCCCTGGAAGCCAAACAGTTGAAGGAATCCCGCCAGCTTTTCAAGACCGCCCAACAGCAGGCCAAGGCTCTTGACCATCGCCACGGTAAAGCCTTGCAACCAAGGATGCACCTGCTGGGAGGGCAACTTCGCGAACTGACTGATTGGCAGGGCTTTGCCACACGCCCGAAGCAGGTTTCCCTGTGCGAGCAGATGGAATACCTGGCAAACCAGCCCATGGAACCGGAAGCCAAGGCCGAGCGCATCAAGGAATTCCAAAACGAATGGCGAGACCTGGGCGGCTCCTCTGATCGCGACTTGTGGTCGCGGTTCAAGCAGGCCTCGGACCTGGCCTATGAGCCCTGCAAGGCCTATTTCTCCGCCAAATCCGGACTGAAAACCGCGAATCTCGAAACCCGCAAGGCTATTTGCGAGCAACTGAGCACCTTTCTCGAGAATGCGGACTGGAGCAGCATGGACTGGAAAACGGCGGAACGCATCCACCAGACCGCCCGGGAAGAGTGGAAAGCGGCCTGGCCCGTTGAATTCCGCGACAATCGCCCGGCTCAGAAGCAGTTCGACGATCTGCTCAAACAGATTGAGGAACCACTGGACACCGAGCGCAGGAAAAACGAAGCCCTCAAACAGGACATCGTTGAACGGGCGGAAACCCTGGTGGACCATGAGCCTCTGGGTGAAGCCATGAACCAGGCCAAGTCACTGCAGGCGGAATGGACCAGCATTGGCATCACTCGTCACCGCGAGGACAGGAAGCTTTGGCAGGCGTTCCGCAAAGCTTGCGATCAGATCTTTGCGAGACGGGACGCCCGCAAGAACGAGCAGGAACAGCTTGCTCGGGAAGCGGATGAAAAGGCGGAACCCGTAATCGCCAGTAGTAAATCCGCGAGTAGTGAGAACAGCCTGGAAGACCTGGAAGGTACCCTGGCTGAACTCAGCACACTGAGCAGCGAGCCGATGTCTGCAGGTATCCGGGAGCAGGTCAACAACGAGCGCAACCGTCTCTCAGGGCTTATCTCCAATCGTAAACTGGAGGAGCAGATCGAAACCTGGAAAAGCTGGATTGCAGCCAGAGGCACAAGCACCCTGGACAGCAATGCCCTGCCCGACCACTGGGCTGACCTGGCCGCAAACGTAGGCCAGCCGGATCCAGTGGAACTGGTTATCCGGGCGGAGATCCTGGCGGAAGTAGCGTCTCCGGCTGAAGACCAGGGCCGTCGCATGGAAATCCAGGTACAGCGACTGGCCGAGGGTATGGGCAATGCCTCCTCCGGTCACGACAAGTCACGGCAACTGGAAATGCTGGTTGCCAACTGGTGCCTGGTGCAACCGGTGGATGTGGTGAGCGAGCCCCTGGCCCGGCGACTTGGCCTGGCACTGGAGGCTGTTCTGGGGCGTGAGCGTTAATCCTCCCGCTTATGGCTTTTAACGAATGCCCTGGCCTCCCGAACGGCGGCCAGGGCGTTTTTTTTCATGGTTTCGAGTTCACCGTCAGCAAGATAGAACATCATATCGATGCTGTGCCGATAATATTTGGCAGGTAGTCTGTTCAGGGCCACGCACATCACATCGGTCAGGTAATCCTGACTGTCACCATCTTCCTTCGATTCATCAATGGCTTCCGCAACCAGCGGCTCGTAAAAGTTATCAATGGCATCTCTCAGGGACATCGTATTGCTCCTGCTTGTGATGGGTACCTGACTACACCATAGAACCACCACCCCGAAATGTCATGACCTGAGTGAGCAGTTTCGCCAATTCGATTGGCAGCGCACGTCATTACCCACCCCGGCCGCAAACCGCTATGGTTACCCTTTGGAATGCTATTCCCGAGTCAACGACAAACAGAGGACAGGAAATGACCACCGAAGCCTATATCTTCGATGCGGTTCGCACGCCGCGCGGGCGCGGCAAGAAAGACGGTTCCCTTCACAGCGTCAAGCCCATCACGCTGCTGACCACCGTTCTGAAAGCACTGCAGGAGCGGAACAGCCTGGACACCGCCCAGGTGGACGACATCGTTATGGGCTGCGTCACCGCCGTTGGTGACCAGGGAGCGGATATTGCCAAGACCGCGGCCCTGGCAGCGGACTGGGACGAAGTGGTGGCCGGCGTCACCCTTAACCGCTTCTGCGCCTCTGGCCTTGAAGCAGTCAACCTGGCGGCCATGAAGGTACGCTCCGGCTGGGAAGACCTGGTGGTTGCCGGTGGCGTCGAGTCCATGTCCCGGGTACCCATGGGTTCCGACGGTGGCGCCTGGGCAACGGACCCTGCCACTAACCTGCACACCGGATTCATGCCCCAGGGGATCGGCGCGGACCTGATCGCCACACTGGAAGGCTTTAGCCGGGAAGATGTGGACGGATTTGCTGTGAAATCCCAGCAAAAAGCCGCCAACGCCTGGGAAAAGGGCTACTTCGCCAAGTCCATCATCCCTGTCACCGACCAGAACAGCGTGATGATCCTCGATCGCGACGAGCATGTTCGCGGCAATACCACGGTGGAATCCCTGTCCGGCCTCAAGCCCTCTTTCCAGATGATGGGGGAAATGGGCTTCGATGGCGTCGCCCGTGAAAAGTACCACTACGTGGAGAAAATCAACCACGTACACCACGCCGGCAACTCCTCCGGCATCGTAGATGGGGCCACCGCCCTGCTGATCGGCAGCGAAGCCAAGGGCAAGGCCATGGGGCTCAGACCCCGCGCCCGCATCCTGGCAACAGCGGTCACCAGCACCGACCCCACCATCATGCTGACAGGCCCTGCCCCGGCCGCCCGCAAGGCGCTGGAAAAAGCCGGTATGACAGCGGGCCAGATCGACCTGTTTGAAGTGAACGAAGCCTTTGCTTCCGTGGTGATGCGTTTCCAGCGGGAATTGTCGGTTCCCGACGAGAAAGTGAACGTCAACGGCGGCGCCATCGCCATGGGGCACCCCCTGGGAGCCACCGGTGCCATGATCCTGGGCACCCTGCTCGACGAACTGGAGCGGAGAGAACTGCGTTACGGCCTGGCCACCCTGTGTGTGGGTGGCGGAATGGGTATTGCCACCATCATCGAGCGCGTCTGAGCCGACCATTGATTCTGAGAGGAGAACCGAACATGAGCGCCATTCGTTACGACCTGGGGTCAGACCAGATCCTGACCCTGACCATCGACATGCCCGGCCAGTCCGCCAACACCATGAACGCCGATTTCCGCGCAGCGCTGACGGAGACGGCGGGCAAGGTAAAAAGCGATGTCGACAACATTCGCGGCATTATCGTCACCTCCGCCAAGAAAACCTTCTTCGCCGGCGGCGACCTGAAAGAGCTCTTCAAAGTAACCCGCGAGGATGCCGGCTCCTTTGAAGACATGGTCAACAGCATGAAGGCCGAGATGCGGGCCCTGGAAACCAGCGGCAAGCCCATTGTGGCAGCAATTAACGGCTCGGCCCTGGGCGGCGGCCTGGAAATCTGCCTGGCCTGCCATCACCGGGTGGTAATGGACGACGACAGGATCCAGCTTGGCCTGCCGGAAGTCACCCTGGGCCTGTTGCCTGGTGGCGGTGGTACCCAGCGCCTGCCCCGTATGATCGGCCTGGAGGCGGCCTTCCCCTACCTGATGGAAGGCAAAAAGGTAAACCCGAAGGCGGCACTCAAGGCCGGCATTGTTGATGAACTGGCCTCTTCCACCGACGACATGATGGCCAAGGCCCGGGCCTTTATTGAAGCCAACCCGAAAAGCCAGCAACCCTGGGACCTGAAAGGTTTCAAGTTCCCCCGCGGCGCACCCCATCACCCGGCCATGGCCCAGAAGCTGGCGATTGCCCCGGCTATGCTCAAACAAAAGACCAAGGGCTGCTATCCCGCGCCGGGGCGTATCCTCTCCGCCGCCGTGGAAGGGGCCCAGGTGGACTTTGATAACGGCAGCCTGATCGAAACCCGCTATTTCGCGGAACTGGTGACCGGCCAGGTCGCCAAGAACATGACCGGCACTTTCTGGTTCCAGCTCAACGCGGTGAACGCGGGTGAAAGCCGTCCCACAGGTGTGGAAAAAGAAAACTTCCGGAAGGTGGGGGTTCTGGGTGCCGGCATGATGGGCGCGGGCATCGCCTACTCTACTGCAACGCGGGGTCTTGAGGTGGTACTCAAGGACGTATCCACGGAAAATGCCGAAAAGGGCAAAGCCTATTCCGAGAAACTTCTGGCGAAGAAAGTCAGCCGCGGACGCATGACAGAAGAGCAGAAAGCCGAGGTGCTGAACCGCATCAAGGCCACCGGTTCCGCCGACGACCTTGAAGGCTGTGACCTGGTCATCGAAGCCGTCTTCGAAGACAGCGACCTGAAAGCAAAGGTGACCCGGGAAGCGGAAGCGATGCTGATTGAGAACGGCATCTTTGCCTCCAACACTTCCACTATTCCAATTACACAACTTGCGAAAGCCTCGGCCAGACCGGAGAATTTCATCGGCCTGCATTTCTTCTCTCCGGTGGACAAGATGCAACTGGTGGAAATCATCGTAGGCAACAAGACCTCCGATGCTACCCTGGCCCGCGCCTTCGACTATGTTCAGCAGATCGGCAAGATCCCCATTGTGGTGAACGACAGCCGCGGCTTCTTCACTTCCCGCGTGTTCGGCACCTTTGTGAACGAAGGCATCGCCATGCTGGGTGAAGGCATCCATCCGTCCAGCATCGAGAACGCCGGCGTTCTGGCCGGCATGCCGGTGGGCCCGCTGGCGATTTCCGACGAAGTCAGCATGACACTGATGCAGCATATCCGTGACCAGAGCCGGAAAGACACCGAAGCGGCGGGCAAAACCTGGAACGCGCACCCGGCCGAGGCAGTGATCGACCAGATGGTGGGCAGCCACAACCGCAAAGGCAAGGCTGCCGGCGCAGGTTTCTACGAGTACCCGGAATCCGGCAAGAAATACCTGTGGCCGGAACTGGAAAACCTGTTCGTGGACCAGGAAAAGGCCCGGGCCACGGAGCTTCAGGACCTGAAAGACCGAATCCTGTTCATCCAGGCCATTGAAACCGTGCGCTGCCTTGAAGAAGGGGTGCTCCGCACCGTTGAAGATGCCAACATCGGCAGCATTTTTGGTATCGGCTATGCCCCCTGGACCGGCGGTGCCATCCAGTTCATCAATCAGTACGGTGTGAGGACCTTCGCAGAACGGGCAAAGACCCTTGCGAAGCGTTTCGGTGAACGCTTCAACCCGCCCCGCCTGTTGCTCGAAAAAGCTGAAACCAACGCTATTTTCAAATAGGAGGCACAGCCCTTGTAATAGTCCTTGCCGGAGCGGGGCATTCGCGCCCTCCGGCAAGGCGCTTCCCCGCCTTCCAACCTGCCCGCACAGTCACAAACCTGACGACTTCATGGACAGATTGTCACGAATCGAAACTTCCCCGCTATGGCAACCGGTCCGGTGCTTGCCTACAATAAAACCATGAGCCAATCCGGCGATATACAGAAAGCGTATGATCAACCGTCAGCGACCGCGCCTCAGTGGTCCCTCTCCGTAGCGCCCGGTATCGCCACACACCGTCAGGTAACAAAGCTTATGAGCATCGCGGAACGAATGATCACCCGTCACATCATGACAAGGGGTGTGTTTACGCCAGGCAAGAAGACGTTTGCCCTGGCTCTCATGCTTGCTCTTGCCGTACCGGTCTCGGCCAAGCTGGACACCGACAAGGTCTACGAGCCGGTGTCGCCGACGGTGGAGCAGGCCCGCGCTAATATACTGATAGCGCGCCAACTGCAATTCACCCATTTCCGCGATATGAGCATCAACGACTCGCTGTCAGGCGACGTGTTTGATGCCTACCTCAATTATCTGGATGGTCAGCGTATTTACCTGACACAAAAAGACATCGACAAAATCAGTGCGGTTCGTTCAGGGCTTGGCTCGGCACTCAAAACCGGACAACTGCAACCCGGCTTTGACATCTACAACCTTGTTCAGCAAAGAATCATTGAACGCCTGGA
This sequence comes from Marinobacter iranensis, assembly GCF_029207565.1. Classification (GTDB taxonomy): domain Bacteria; phylum Pseudomonadota; class Gammaproteobacteria; order Pseudomonadales; family Oleiphilaceae; genus Marinobacter; species Marinobacter iranensis. The sequence goes on from NZ_JANCMW010000015.1 coordinate 37,674, forward strand.
ATTCGCCCTTGCCCTGATTGATGACGGCATCGACAAACTCGACTTCAGCGCTGACGAACGCATCCTGCTGGATCGCTCCGATGCTGACTGGGAGGCCGACAGGGAAGCCCTCGACGCCCTCTGGGTAAAAAGGATCAAGAACGCCGTTCTCGCCCAGCGCCTCAATGATTCCGACGACGGTTCGATTAAGGAGGCCCTGCGCCGCCGCTACGAAGGTCAGTTAAAGCGCGCCTACCAGGCCCGTAGTGAAGACGCATTCCAGGCCTACATGAATGCCTTTACCGGCATGTGGGACCCGCACACCTCCTATTTCTCCCCTCGCACCTCCGAGAACTTCAACATCAACATGAGCCTCTCGCTCGAGGGTATCGGGGCGGTACTGCAGTCAGACAACGAGTACACCAAGGTGGTACGCCTGGTGCCGGGTGGGCCCGCCTCCAAGCAGGGTCAGCTTGAGCCGGCGGACCGCATTGTGTCCGTCAAACAGGAAGACGAGGAAAAGCCCGTCAACGTTATAGGCTGGCGTCTTGACGAGGTGGTGGACCTGATACGCGGCCCCCGCGAGTCAACCGTGACCCTGGAAGTCATCCCCGCTGATGCCCCGGATGAAACCGTCACCGAAACCATTGCCATCACGCGCGACAAGGTAAAACTTGAGGAACAAAGTGCCAGCAAGGAGGTCATCGAGTTCGAGCGAGACAACGACACCTATCGTATCGGCGTGATCAACATCCCCACGTTTTATGCCGACTTCAAGGCCATGCAGGCTGGCGACCCCAACTACAAGAGCACCACCCGTGACGTTCGCAAGCTGATCGACGAGCTCAAGGCAGAGGAGGTCGACGGCGTGGTGATCGACCTGCGAAATAACGGAGGCGGTGCGCTCCATGAGGCCAATGACCTGGTCGGACTGTTTATCGAGGAAGGACCTACCGTACAGATTCGCAACTCCAACAACGATGTCCAGGTCCTTAACGACGAGGACCCGTCCGTGGCCTATGACGGGCCACTGGTTGTGCTGGTCAATCGCATGAGTGCTTCTGCATCCGAGATCTTTGCCGGTGCCATCCAGGATTATGGCCGGGGCCTGGTTGTCGGGTCCCAGACCTTTGGCAAGGGTACCGTCCAGGCCGTCCGCCCCCTGAACCATGGTCAGTTGAAAATCACCCAAAGCAAGTTTTACCGGGTATCTGGTGGCTCTACCCAACACAAGGGCGTGATTCCCGATATCGAGATTCCCTCCCGCGTGGACAAAACCCGTATCGGTGAGGATGCCCTGGACCGCGCCCTGCCCTGGGACCAGATCGAAGCAGTTCCCCATGCGCGCTACTTCGATTTCAGCGGCATTATCGACGAACTTCGCAAACGCCACGACAACCGGTTTGAAGAGCATCCGGAGTTCAGCCTGCTGCAGAAGGAAATCGAATTCCTCAAACAACAGCGCGAGCGGGAATACGTCAGCCTTAACCTGGAAAAGCGCAAGGAACACCACTCACAAATTGAACGCACCCGGCTGACCATTGCCAACGCCCGCCGCGACATTCACGGCGAAGAGGCCTTCGAAAGCCTGGACGAGTTGGACGACTGGCAAGACCAGCAAGCTGCGGAACCGGACAATGCCGATGACGAGCTGGACTTTATTATCCGGGAAGGTGGCAACATCATGGCGGACATGCTGGAGCTGGATCAGCGCATGGCGTCCATACTGAATCCGAAACAGATCACCGCTCAGGCTCAGGCGCGCTGAGCGGCAAAGGACAGCCAGCGCGGCGAGTGCCCTGTCAGGGATAGACAGGGCCTCAGCTGAACAGCGACTTCATACCGGTCACATTCGGCGTACTGACAATCCCCTTCTCAGTCACGATGACGTCAATCAGGCTTGCCGGTGTCACATCGAATACCGGGTTGAATACCTTCGCCCCCGCCGGTGCGATCGACACACCCCGAATCTGTCTTAGCTCCGTGCCCTCCCGCTCCTCAATGGGAATGTCCTTACCGGATGCCAGAGCCATATCCACGGTACTGGACGGAGCGACGACCATGAATCCGACTTTGTGGTGCCGCGCCAGGACAGCGAGGCTGTACGTACCGATCTTGTTAGCCACATCGCCGTTGGCGGTGATCCGGTCGGCGCCCACGATCACCCAGCGCACATTGCCGGCCGCAAGAATGGAGGCCGCCGCGCCATCTGCATTAAGCGTGACCGGAATGCCGTCCTGCGCCAGCTCCCAGGCGGTCAACCGGCTGCCCTGAAGCCATGGCCGGGTTTCATCAGCGAAAACGTCTTTCAACAGCTTCTTTTCATGCAAGCGGCGAATAACACCCAGGGCAGTACCATAACCACCGGTCGCAAGGGCACCGGTATTGCAGTGGGTCAGCACTGAAAACGGCTTTTCCGCCGCCATATGGGCCAGGGCGTTGTCCGCCATGGCCAGATTGGCAGCAAGGTCTTCTTCGTGAATCTGAACCGCCACTTTGGCAAGGCGCTTCACCGCCTCATCCAGGGAATGGCATCCGGCAAACTCCTGTTCCATTTTCTGGAGCGCCCAGAACAGGTTCACTGCCGTTGGCCGGGAGGCCGCCAGCTCGCGAATGGCCTGCTTGATTTCAGCCTTCCAGTCGCCACCACCGGCATGGCGGGCAGCCAGCGCAACACCATAGGCGGCACTGATGCCAATGGCAGGAGCACCACGTACCACCATTTCCCGAATACACTGGGCCACACCGGAAGCACCCTCCAGAGTAATCCAGTGTTCCTCATCCGGCAGCAGCCGCTGGTCCAGTAGCTCAAGGCTGCCACCGTGCCACCGCATGGCCACGGTGCCAACAGAACGTTCTCGAGCTGAAACAGGGGTACGACTCATTCATTAACTCCTGATGGATTACAAAACAGTAGTATACCTGTGTTGATGCCCTAAACTCAGCCCCCAGGGTAGTTCTCGGCCGGGCCGGTCGCTATACTTCCGGGCTACATTCCCAGGCAACGTGGCCCCGTTCCAGGTTGTACGTACAAAGGCAGGGTAAATGACGGCAGATACCATCACCGCAGCGGACATCCGTATCAACGCACGCTGGCTGATTCCAATCGAACCCGCGGACGTGGTTCTGGAATACCAGGCTTTGCTTGTTCAGGGTGACCGTATTGCCGCCATCGTATCGCAAAGCGAGGCGGACTCCCGCTTCCGTGCCAAGGAAACCATCGACCTCCCCAGCCATGTAGTGCTGCCAGGCCTCATCAATATGCACGGCCACGCCGCCATGTCACTGTTTCGTGGCCTGGCCGATGACCTGCCCCTGATGACCTGGCTTAACGATCATATATGGCCAGCGGAAGGTGCGTTTGTCAGTGAAGAATTCATTGCCGATGGCACGCAGCTCGCCATGGCGGAAATGCTTCGCACCGGCACCACCACGTTTTCCGATATGTATTTCTTTCCGGAAATCGTTGCCCAGCTTGCCCGTGATGCCGGTATGCGGGCCCAGATCTGCTTCCCGCTACTGGACTTCCCCACACCCTGGGGTGCCGGGCCGGTGGACTACCTGACCAAGGGCGAAGCCTTTATCCGCCAGTGGCACGGCGACCCGTTCATCATGCCTGCCATCGGCCCCCATGCGCCCTACACGGTCTCGGACGAGCCACTGAAAAAAGCCGTGGCGTTGTCCCGGGCAACCGGCGCGCGTATCCAGATTCACCTGCACGAAACCGCCTTCGAGGTGGCCGACGCCCTGGAGAAATCCGGCAAGCGCCCCACCCAGCGCCTGGTCGAACTGGAGGTACTGGGGCCCGAAACCCAGTGCGTGCACATGACACAGATCGACGATACCGACTTGTCACTGCTGCAGAAAGCCGGCGCCCACGTTATCCACTGCCCGGAATCCAATTTGAAACTGGCCAGTGGCCTGAGCCCGGTGCAGAAGTTCCGCAACGCCGGAATCAACGTCGCCATTGGCACCGACGGCGCCGCCAGCAATAATGATCTGGACCTGTTCGGCGAGCTCAGTACCGCAGCCATGCTGGCCAAGGTGGTGGCTGACGATGCCTCCGCGCTGTCTGCCCACGAAGCGCTGGCAATGGCGACCATCCAGGGCGCAAAGGCGCTGGGGCGGGACCATGAACTGGGCACACTGGAAGCCGGAAAACTGGCGGACATCATTGCCGTCGACCTGGGCGATCCGTTCCTGCAGCCGGTGTATGATCCCGCCTCACACCTGGTTTACAGCAACCATGGCCGCCAGGTAAGCCATAGCTGGATCAACGGCGTACCCCAGGTACAGGAAGGCAAATTGACCCGTATTGACGTACCAGACCTGATGCTCCGCGTCCGGGGCTGGGCAGACCGAATTCGCGAACAGCAATCCAGCTGACGATCAACATTTCAGCGACCAGGCAGAACGGCACATGAGCAACCACAACGTAGACCAGAACGAAATCGCCAAGTTCGAGGCACTGGCCAGCCGCTGGTGGGACCCCACCAGCGAGTTTCGCCCTCTGCACGACATCAACCCCCTGCGCCTCAATTACATCGATGAGCTCGCGCCCCTGGAGGGCAAACGCGCGCTGGACGTGGGCTGCGGTGGCGGCCTGCTCTCCGAGGGCATGGCACAACGCGGCGCCCATGTCACTGGCATCGATATGGGCGAAGCCCCCTTGTCGGTGGCCCGGCTCCATGGCATGGAGAGTGGTATCAAGGTGGATTACCGCCAGATCACCGTGGAGGAACTGGCTCGGGACCCGGAACACGCCGGCCAGTACGATGTGGTGACCTGCCTGGAAATGCTGGAGCATGTTCCCGACCCGGCATCAGTGATCAGTGCCTGTGCGGCCCTGCTCAAACCCGGCGGGCATCTGTTTGTGTCCACCATCAACCGCAACCCCAAATCCTTCCTGTTTGCCATCATCGGCGCTGAATATGTGCTGCGGCTGCTGCCCAAGGGCACCCATGAATGGCGCAAGTTTATCCGGCCGTCGGAAATGTCGGACCACCTGCGCCACGCCGGACTGGAGATCCGCGATCTGACGGGTATGACCTACAACCCGGTCACCAAAGTCTACCGGCTGGGGCGGGATGTGGACGTGAACTATATGATGCACGCCATCGACACCCGCGAGGAAGACGCGCAATCGTGACTACAGCTCTCTCGTCCGTACCCTCTACCGTCCTGTTTGATCTGGACGGCACACTGATTGATACAGCACCGGATTTCATTCGCTGCCTGAATGAGTTGCGCCAGAGCCACGGGCTTCCGCCATTACCGGCGCCCCATATCCGGCGCTCTGTCTCCAACGGCGCCCGTGCCATGATCCGGGTGGGCTTTGGCCTTGAGCCGGACCACCCGGACTACCTTGAGAAACACACTGCCTTTCTCGACCTGTATGAAGCCGGTGTCGCCGTGGAAACCACCCTGTTCGAGGGCATGGACGACATCCTGAAAAGCCTGGAGGCCCGCCGCATTCCCTGGGGCATTGTCACCAACAAACCGGTTCGCTTTGCCGTGCCCCTGGTCGAGGCGCTGGGGCTTGCCAGCCGCTGTGCGGTTGTGATCTGCCCAGACCACGTTACCCACCGTAAGCCCCACCCGGAGGCACTGCTGCTCGCCTGCAGGGAAATGGGTGCCGAACCGGACACTGCCATATACGTGGGCGACCACGAGCGCGACATTGAGGCCGGACGCAACGCAGGCATGACAACCATCGCCGTACGTTACGGTTATATCGAACAGCCAGAGACGGTTGACCTGTGGCAAGCTGACCTCATCGCGGACACCGTCAGCGACCTGGCAAAACTGTTACAATAATACTCGTAACAGCGTCATTAGCACTTCCCATATGGAGATTCAGTATGCAGGACTACCAAGCACCGGCCGACTTGCTGAAGGAACGCATTATCATGGTGACCGGTGCCGGCAGCGGGATCGGCCGTACTGCGGCAAAAGCCTATGCCGCCCATGGCGCCACTGTCATCCTCGTCGGTCGCACCGTCGCCAAACTGGAATCCGTCTACGATGAAATTGAAGCCGCCGGCTACCCCAAGCCCGCCATTGTGCCGCTGAATTTCGAAGGCGCCGCGGTGAAGGAATACGAAGAGCTGGCAATGACCATCGAAGACAACTTCGACCGCATCGATGGCCTGCTCCACAACGCGGCTATCCTCGGTACCCGCAGCCCGATCGAGCTCTACGACCCGGAAATCTGGAACAAAGTGATGCACGTGAACGCCACCGCGCCGTTCCTGCTCAGCCGGGCCATGGTCCCTTTGCTGCGCAAGTCTGACGATGCCTCGGTGATCTTCACATCCTCCGGCGTCGGGCGTCGGGCCAAGCCTTACTGGGGCGCCTATGCCGTCTCCAAGTTTGCCATTGAGGGCCTGAGCCAGATGCTGGCAGAGGAACTTGATGATGACCGCCATAATGTCCGGGTGAATAGTCTTAATCCGGGCGCTACCCGTACCAATATGAGAGCCACCGCGTATCCGGCCGAGAACCCGGACCAGAATCCGACGCCGGAAGAGCTGATGCCGGTGTACCTGTACCTGATGGGCCGGGACAGCCAAGGCGTGAATGGCCAGCAGATAGACGCACAGCCGAAATAATGGAATTGACGTTCTACACCACATCCCAATGCCACCTGTGCGAACTGGCGGAAGCATTGCTGGTAAACACGCCAATGCCCGAGCCGGTTCCCGTGGACGCTGTGGACATTGCCCAGTCCGAACAACTGGTGAAGCTGTACGGCACCCGGATTCCGGTACTGCGCCGCAACGACACCAGCGAGGAACTGGACTGGCCATTTACCAGGGACCAGTTAATAAACTTTCTTCGATGAGGACTGCCTGACATGTTGATGGTCATTTCGCCCGCCAAGACACTGGACTACGACAGCCCGCTGGCGACCAGAAAAGCAACTCAGCCCGATTTTCTGGATGACGCCTGCGAGTTGGTGGACCAGTTGAAGGAGCTGGACCCCCATGACATCAGCAACCTGATGGGCATCAGTGACAAGCTCGGACAGCTCAACGCGGAGCGTTTTCGTACCTGGCACACCCCCTTCACGCCCGACAATGCCCGGCAGGCGGTGCTGGCGTTCAAAGGGGATGTCTATACCGGCCTGGATGCGGAAAGCTTCAGCGAGAAAGAGTTCGAGATTGCCCAGAAGCGCCTGAGAATTCTGTCCGGCCTCTACGGCGTGCTAAAACCGCTGGACCTGATGCAGCCCTACCGTCTTGAAATGGGCACCAGGTTCGAGAACCGCCGGGGCAAGGACCTCTATGCGTTCTGGGGCAGCAAAATTACCGACGAGCTCAACCGCCTGTTGAAAACAGACGATGGCGTGCTGGTAAACCTGGCCTCCAACGAATACTTCAAGAGCGTACACAAGAAGGAACTGGACGGTCGCCTGGTGACCCCCCAGTTCAAGGACTGGAAAAACGGCCAGTACAAGATGATCAGTTTCTATGCCAAGAAGGCTCGGGGCCTGATGTGCCGCTACGCCATCCAGAACAACATCACCCAGGCCAGCGACCTGAAAGGCTTTGACCTGGAAGGCTATCGGTTCAGCGACGAACAGTCCGACGCCGACAACTGGGTGTTCCTGAGGAACGAACAGTAAACCTTTCACAGAATCCGGAGCCATTAATGAGTGAAGCCGTATTTTCCCAGCTCGCCATGCTGGTCCTTCTCACAGGCCTGATTGTCTGGATGGGATTCATCGTGTGGGACCTGGCCAAGAAGTCCCAGGCCGGCCGGTTTGGCACCATCGCGCTGTTTACCATTCTGGGCGCCGGTGTGGTGGGATTCATCATCAAGACTGTGATGGTGGAAATCATGCAGCTCTGAGTTATCATCCCTCCCCTTTTTCAATATCGACATCATCCAATAGCCAACAAGGACCCGGACCATGTGGTTTCGTAATGCCCGCGTATTCCGTTTTACCAAGCCATTCGAGATAACCGCCGAAGCACTGGAAGAAAAGCTCCAGGCAGATGCCTTCAAGCCCTGTGGTCCCCAAGAAACCTCTCGCCAGGGCTGGGTATCGCCCATGGGCAAACACAGCGACCTGCTGGTTCACAGCGCCGGCGGGTACCACCTGATCGCCCTGCGCAAGGAAGAGAAGCTGCTGCCGGCATCGGTTATCAAGGAACTGGTGGACGAGAAGGCGGAAGTGATCGAGGCCGAACAACACCGTAAGGTGCGGCGCAAGGAAAAAGACGAACTGAAAGAAGAAGTGATGCTGGAGATGTTGCCCCGGGCCTTTTCCAAGAACCGTCGCTGTTACGCCTATCTGGCGCCTGCGGATGGCGTTCTGGTCGTTGATGCCGGCTCTTCCAAACAGGCGGAAGACCTGGCCTCCACTCTTCGCAAGAGCCTGGGCTCCCTGCCCGTTCGCCCGCCCGCGGTGGAACAGGCGCCCACGTTTACCTTTACCGGCTGGCTGAACGAATCCATCGACCTGCCCGCAAGCATCGAGCTGGGCACCGAATGTGAGCTCAAAGATACCTCGGAAGACGGTGGTGTGGTGCGCTGCAAGGGCCTGGACCTTCAGGGCGATGAAATTCGCAGCCATCTGGATGCCGGCATGCAGGTGACCAAGTTGTCCGTCACCTGGGATGATAACCTTTCGTTCGTGGTGGATGAGGAACTGGGCATCCGCCGCCTGAAATTCGGCGACACCCTGCAGGAAAAACTGGACGACGTGGATGCAGACGATGCCGCTGCCCGCTTCGACGCGGCCTTTTCACTGATGACGCTGGAACTGGCCAGGCTGATCCCCGGTCTTCTGGAAGCCCTGGGCGGGGAAGACCGCTCTGCCATTGTGGAAGAAGGCTGATACCCGGCAATCAGTGGGACGTCTGCTCCAGGCGCTCCCGCTGCCAGTCTTTCTCCGGCTCGTTCAGCACCAGGGTAAGGTCCATGACCTCCTCTTCCGGGTTGTAATGGATCTCAAAACCCAGGTGCTCCGCAAGTTGCAGCATCGGGCGATTATCCGGTAATACATCGCCCACCATCTCCACTGTGCCCTTGGCACGGCAGTAATCAATCATCTTCTGCATCAGGGCCACACCCAATCCCTCGCCCTTCATCCTGTCGTGCACCATCACCGCAAACTCGCAGCGCAGGTTGTCGGCGTCTGTCCAGGTTCGCACCGTTCCCAGGGTTTCCTCGCCTTCGCCATCTTCCCTCGGTGCATTGGCGATAAAGACCATTTCACGGTCATAGTCGATCTGCACCATCTGGGCCACGTCTTCACGGGAGAAGTGCTTGCGGTACTGGAAGAAGCGGTAACGGATGGATTCCGGTGACTGGAGCTCGTGGAACGCCCGGTGCGCCGGCTCGTCTTCCGCCAGTACCGGGCGGATAATCACCCGGCGCCCGGATTTCGGCAACACAATCCACTCTTCCAGCTCCCTGGGGTAGGGCTGGATGATAGGCCGTCCGGGCTTGTCTGCCAGATCAATCGCTACGTTCACCGCCACCGTGCCCTGATCGTTGAACAACAGCGGCGAGATTTCCAGCCCACGGATCTCCGGGATATCAATCACGATCTGGGACAGGGTGACCAGAGTTTCAGACACCGCACGGATGTCTTCCTCGGGTTTCAGGCTGTTTTCTTTCAACAGCTTGTACATATAGGTACGCCGCAACAGTTCCCGGGCCAGCACCATGTTCAGTGGGGGCAAGGCTATCTGGCGGTCTGTCATTACGTTGATATGTGCACCTGAAGCACCGCAGACCACCAGCGGCCCGAACAGCTTGTCTCGAGTGATACCCACACTGAACTCAATACCCCCCACGTGTTGATAGGAGCGTTGAACGGCAAATCCGAGGAAACCACTGTCAGGGTAATGCTTCTGGTATTCCTCCATCAGGAAACGGCAGGAGTCCATAATGGCCCCTTCGCTGTTCAGCTTCTGCACCGTGCCCTTGTACCGGCGCTGACCAGGACTGAGTTCAACCAGCGGGTGACAGGCTCGCTCATGAATAAGGGTAATGTCCACCGGCCGTCGCTCCACCGCAAACGCCTCCAGCACCTCTTCCACATCGTCGCAGTAGATAGTGTCCACGGTGCTAATGCCGTAGTCGCGAATCACATCCCGGGCTTCCCGGTTGGACAGGTGGTTTCGTCCATTACGAATGGCGCTGACCACCACCCGGCGGGTCTGTGTTCGGTCGGCCAGGTGGTCGGTAAACGATTCCGGCGTTTCCGTCAGCAGCCGCTGCACACGCTGGTGGCGCACATGCTGCATGAACGCCATCACCGCCTTTTCGGGGTTGAAGAACGAGGGCACGCCGGCTCGGTAGAACTCGTCGCGAGCATCCAGTACCGTGCTCTGTCCCAGCCAGCAGGTGAACACGTTCAAGCGTGTTCCTTTAGCTGCCTGCACCACGGCATCGGCAATCTGCAGGCTATCCTGGGTCAGGCTGGGCGCGTACATCACCAGCACATTGGCCACTTCCGGGTCCCTGGCGAGAACCTTTATTGCCTGGGCGTAGCGCTCCGGCGAGGCATCGTAGCCGAGATCGATCGGGTTTTTACGTGTCCAGTACGGGGGCAGCAACTCCGCCAGGGAATCAATCGACTTGCCAGACAGTTCCGCCAGTTCCCCTCCCAGATAGGCCAACCGGTCCACCGCCAACACGCCGGGGCCAACACCGTTGGCCATAATCGCCAGGGTTTCCCGCCGCAACGGGCGCATTCGTGTCAGGGTTTCCAGGGCATCGAACATCTGCCCCAGCCCGTCCACACGCAGCACACCGGCACGCTGCAGCATGGCGTCGTATATCGGGTCGCTTCGGGTCAGTCCGGCAGGCAATTCGTGCGGAAACCATTCGGATTCCGGCACCCGGCCGCTTTTCACCGCAATCACCGGTTTGGTGCGTGAAGCCACCCGCACGGCGGACATGAAACGGCGCGGATTGGGAATATTCTCGATGTGAAGCAGGATAGCGCGGGTCTGGCTGTCCTGGGCGAGATAGTCGATCAGGTCGTCGTGGTCGATATCCATGCCATCGCCCAGTGTCAGGAAATAGGAGAACCCCACCCCACGAGCAAACGCCCAATCAATCACCGAACTGGCGATGGTACCGGACTGGCCCACAAACGCGACCTTGCCGGGAATGGCCCCCATATGGGCGTAGGTGGCATTCAGGCTGCGAGCAGGCACCATCAGGCCAATCGTGTTGGGCCCAAGTACCCGGATACCGGTTTCCCGGGCGGCATCGCGGACCGAATACATCAACGGCTGGCCGGTTTTACTGTGACTCCGGGACATGCCCCCGGTCATCACAATCGCGGTTCGTACGCCGGCCTCCCCCAACCGTTTGATCATCTTCGGCACGGTGTCCGGGGGCGTACAGATAATCGCCAGGTCGGGGCTGAACCCCATGCGGGAGACTTTCTTGGCGCAAGGCACGCCGTGTACGTTGTCGTAATCGTTCTGGTTAACCACCATCAACCGGCCAGGATAGCCACCGCCCAGCAGGTTCCGGAGCACCATGCCACCCAGGTTATCCGCCCGTTCCGAGGCGCCGATAACCACTATGGAAGAGGGATTGAAAAGGCTTTCCAGATAACGGGTGCTCAAGCGTCGCTCCTTGCTGAGGTTGGACCGGGCGTATGTACACCTATCTTAGGCGCTTGTTTACCGATGTAAAACGGCTATCACCGCCATAAGACCAAAGAAACGCAGAAACACGTCAGTATCCCTGATAATATTGGGCAAAATACAAGCACAACCAGAGCGTTCGGGACCAGCATGACGACGGGATTCTTCTCTCACGACGACTGCATGAAACACGATATGGGGGCGGAGCATCCTGAGTCCCCGGAGCGGCTTGCAGCCATTACCAGTTACCTGGCCGACACTGGCCTGGCGCAGGACCTGGACTGGGTAAGGCCGGATGAAGCCACCCGGGACCAGTTGCTCACCGTTCACCCCGAGCGCTACCTGCACCAACTGGACCTGATGCAACCGACCAGGGGGCGCGTGTACACCGACCCTGACACCGCCATGATGCCGGATACCCTGAGGGCAGCACGCCTGGCCGCTGGCGCCAGCATCGAAGCGGTGGACATGGTGCTCTGCAGCCAGCTGACCAATGCCTTTGTCTGTGCCCGGCCACCGGGGCACCACGCCGAACGCAGCAAGTCCATGGGCTTCTGCTTCTACAACAACATTGCCCTGGCCGCCATGCGGGCCCTGAATTTCCACCATCTGGAGCGGGTAGCCATCATTGATTTCGATGTGCACCAGGGCAATGGCACCGTGGATATCGTGGGCGGCGATGAGCGTATCCTGATGTGCTCCAGTTTCCAGCACCCGTTCTACCCGCACTCCCACGTACATCGGCAAGCCGAGAACATCATCAATACACCGATCCAGGCGGGTACACCAGCGAATGAGTACCGCAAAACAGTGGAGGCGGCCTGGCTGAAACGGCTGCAGGACTTCCGCCCCCAGTTGGTACTGGTTTCCGCCGGTTTTGACGGCCACCGGCTGGACCCGATGGCGGAACTGAACCTGGAAGTGGAAGACTATCGCTGGTTGACGGAAATGATCACCAGCGTGGCCAGAGACTCTGCCAACGACCGGGTAATCTCAACCCTTGAAGGCGGCTATCACCTCAGGGCGTTGGCCGAGAGTGTGAACGCCCACCTGGAAGTGCTCAGCGCGATCCGCTGAAGGCAACCGCTGGCACATCAGGTGTTGGGCATTGCGGCATCGTAGCCGTTAGCCTGTTGCAGATCCGGCCGTTCACCTTCCCGCTGCAGGCGGATAGTGGTGCGCCGGTTGTCCGCCGGCTGGCGTGATACCGGGTACTGGTCCGCATGGGCCCGGACGGTCAGTATATCGGCATTGATGCCCTGACCGATCAGGTAATCCGCCACCACATTGGCTCGTTCCTCCGACAACGCCCGGTTGTCGATACGGCTGCCGCTGCTGTCGGTGTGCCCGTCCACGAAAACTCGCTCCACAGTGGAATCCGCCTGCACGTAAGTCACAATATTATCCAGAAACCGCATATCGGCTTCGGAAAGACTCGTGCTGCCTGAACTGAAAGGAATGCGGGAGCGCTTGATCTGATCGTAGTTGACCGGCAACAGCCCCGCCGTGCAGGTGCGATAGCCGGAAAACTGGCCGGCGAAGTTAATGTTGGAAACCTTCACCCGAACCGGACTGCCGTCATACCAGGACTCACGGGTGACCGTTGGATCCATCCCCTCCAGCAACCCCTGAACCAGTACCATAGCCTGGCGGGAGTCCAGTGACACCGGCCGCCGGCTGTCATTCACGTTCACCCGGCCCAGCGGACGGGGCGCAGTTCCCGGGCGCCACGACGGCGCCTCTACGATCAGCATCCCCTGGCCCGGCCGCATCAATGGCGTTTCCGATTCCAGGTAGAAAGACAGAGACTCCCCCGCTTTGTGCCGAAACACAGCACGTCCATAGCCCGGAACCTGGTGCACCAGGGTGCATTCGAACACGGATTCCGACAGATACCACTGGCTGTTTTCAATACCGGCACCATAGGTGGCAGCCTGTGCCGCCACAGGAGCGGCCATCAACGCACTGAAAGCGACTGCGCCACGAAGGAAGGCGGGGATTCGTGCCATACCATTAACCCGTCAAAGAAGATTCACTACCCTCGTAACGGCCGAAACAGGCCTTTCTTTAGGGCGCCGGCCAAAACAATCGCTAGCGGCTTCTGATATAATTCCGCCAGAATTTATCAGGGGCACCAGTACATCTGGCCCCGGTACACTCCGGAAATCGCACATGACCGAGCAGATCACCATTACCCGCCCCGACGACTGGCACCTCCATGTCCGGGACGGCGACATTCTCAAAGACGTAGTGCCTGCCACGGCCCGCTGTTTTGGCAGGGCCATCATCATGCCCAACCTGGTGCCACCGGTGACCGACGCCGAGCAGGCCCTGGCCTACCAGCGCCGGATCCTGGCCGCTTCCGGTGACAGCGGGTTTGACCCCCTGATGACGCTGTACCTGACCGAAACCACCACACCGGAACAGATCCGGGAGGCCAGGGCCGCAGGTGTGGTTGCCGCCAAATTGTACCCGGCCGGCGCCACCACCAACTCCGCATCCGGTGTGACCGATATCCGCAATATCTATCCAGTGCTGGAGGCGATGAGTGACTGCGGCATGCTGCTGCTTGTCCACGGCGAGGTAACCGACCCGGAAATCGATATCTTTGACCGGGAGAAAGTGTTCCTGAAGCGGGTGCTGGCCCCAACCCTGGAAGCCTTCCCGGCGCTGAAGGTTGTCCTTGAGCACATCACCACGGCGGATTCCGCCGGGTTTGTGCGTGACCACGATGGCGATAACCTGGGCGCCACCCTTACCCCCCAGCACCTGATGTACAACCGCAACCACATGCTGGTTGGCGGCATACGCCCCCACCTCTACTGCCTGCCGATCCTGAAGCGTAACCGGCACCAGCAGGCCCTGCGGGATGCCGTGGTCAGCGGAGACCGGCGTTTCTTCCTGGGCACCGACTCGGCACCGCACTCGAAAGACCGCAAGGAAACAGCCTGTGGTTGTGCCGGTTGCTATTCGGCGTACAGTGCCATATCACTGTACGCCGAGATCTTCGAAGACCTGGGCGTGCTGGACAAACTGGAAGCCTTTGCCAGCTTCAATGGCGCCGATTTTTATGGCCTGCCCAGAAACAGCGACACCATCACGCTGGTGAAAGAAACCTGGGAAATGCCCGGCGAACTGCCACTGGCTGACAGCACGATTGTACCGCTCAAGGCCGGCGAAAGCCTGAGATGGCGGCTTGCCTGACAACCACTCTGAACAACTGTTCCTTTACCAGGCCTGCGACCCTGGCCAGACACCCCGGGAGTTTAAGTGACTGACGAAAATAAAGAACCGCATCCCATGTCCCGCCGTTTTCGCGGCTTCCTGCCGGTGGTGGTGGACGTGGAAACCGGCGGATTCAATCCTGAGAAGGATGCCCTGTTGGAAATCGCTGCGGTCATATTGACCATGGACGAAGACGGCTGGCTGAGGCGCTCCGAAACCCACCTGCAGCAGATTGACCCGTTTGAAGGCGCCAACCTGGAACAATCAGCCCTGGATTTTACCGGCATCGACCCCTGGAATCCGGAACGGGAAGCCGTTCCCGAGCGCGAAGGCCTGAGTGAAATTTTCGGGCCCATTCGCAAGGCAGTCAAAGAGCACGATTGCAAACGGGCGGTTCTGGTTGGTCACAATGCCACCTTCGACCACAATTTCGTGTTTGCGGCCGCCCTGCGCTCAGACATCCGCCGCAACCCGTTCCACCCGTTCTCCACCTTCGACACGGCAACCCTGGCAGGCCTGGCTTACGGCCACACCGTCCTGGCCCAGGCGTGCAAGCTGGCGGGCATTCCCTTCAGCAACAAGGAAGCGCATTCAGCAGCGTATGACGCGGAGAAAACCGCCGACCTGTTCTGTGGCATCGTCAATCGCTGGCGGGAAATCGGTGGCTTTCCGCCACCGTCCATACCGGACATTGCTGAGTAACCCACAAAAAACCCCGCTCCAAAGAACGGGGTTTTTGTTTGCACCGGCATTTTTACCAGTAAATACCACGCATGATGGCAGCGAACGCTACCTGCTCTGACGAGACCTTCGGCCTCTCCCGTGACCGGCTGCCAGCAGCTGACGGGGAGTCCGGGAACATACGGTAACCGGTGTTCATAACGATCTCGCCCATCTTCGGCGCCAGTGCCTGCAACACCTGGGCAAAAATGCCCAGTCGCGTGGCAATGCGCTTGGGCCGGTAGACAATGGCATCCACCACCATCTCGGCAGCTTCGTCCGGTGTCAGCGTGGGCACCGAGTCGTAGATCTTGGTAGGCGCAATCATTGGCGTCTTCACCAGCGGCATGTTGATGGTGGTGAAGGTCACATTGCGGTCCGACCACTCCGCCGCCGCACAACGGCTGAAGGCATCCAGCGCGGACTTGGAAGCCACGTAGGCAGAGAACCGGGGCGCGTTGGTCAATACGCCAATGGACGAAATATTCACCACGTGACCACGATTGCGCTCCAGCATGGCCGGTGCAAAGCCCATGATCAAACGCACGGAGCCAAAATAATTCAGCTGCATGGTGCGCTCGAAATCATGGAAGCGATCGAACGACAACGCCAGCGAACGGCGAATGGAACGGCCGGCGTTGTTGACCAGCACATCCACATGGCCATGGTTGTCGAGCACGGTTTTCACGAAGCGATCGGCATCTTCCATGTCGGCGAAGTCACACTGGTAGGCGTGAACATTGCCGCCACGAGCTTCCAGCTGGGCCGCCACTTCTTTCAGGCGCTCCTTCTTCCGTGCACCGATCACCAGAATGGCACCAGCATCCGCCAGTTTTTCAGCGGTCGCCAGACCGATGCCGGAAGTACCACCGGTAATCACACACACCTTGCCTTCCACTGTGCCCCGGAGGGTGCGATCCTTGAACAGGTCCGGGTCCAGATTGCGCTCCCAGTAGTCCCAGATCACTGCAGAGTAGCCCTCAAGGCGCGGCACTTCGATACCGGTGCCCTTCAGGACCCGCTCGGTTTCACGGGCATCAAACTTGGTGGGGTAATTGATGAACGACAGCACCGAGGGCGGAATGCCCATATCGTCCAGCAACGCTGTTGTCAGGCGCTTGACCGGCGGCAGGTTCTTCAGGCTTTGGCGGATAAACGGCGGCACAAACCCGAACATCCGCGAGTCGATACGCATGGCCATGCGAGGCGCGTGGCCAGCCTCGGAGAAGATATTGAGAATCTCGCCCACTTTGTAGGGGTCGGAGTCCACCAGGTGGAAACAGTTACCGTCCTCACCTTCCAGGTGTGCGATGTGATCCATGGCGTTCACCACGAAATCCACCGGCACGATATTCAGGCGGCCACCCTCAACGCCAATGGTCGGAACCCACTGCGGCAGGGCATGGCGGATTTTCTGGATCATCTTGAAGAAATAATAGGGTCCGTCGACCTTGTCCATCTCACCGGTTTTCGAATGGCCGATGACCATACCCGGGCGATAGATCCGGAACGGGATCTTGCAGCTCTGGCGAACCACCTTTTCCGACTCGTGCTTGGTTAGCAGGTACGGGTGGTCCAGCTTCTCTGCCTCTTCGAACATATCCTCGCGGAACGTGCCCTTGAACAGGCCAGCCGCGGCGATGGAAGAAACATGATGGAAACAACCGGCTTCCATGGCTGCGGCGGCGTCGACGGCACTATGAGTGCCCTCAATGTTGGTTGCCTGCTGGGACTTTTCGTCCGCCCCCATGTCATAAACCGCAGCAAGGTGGAAGAAATGATCAATGTTACCCTTGAGCGATTTCATCGTCTTGGCGTCAATGCCCAGGTTTGGGCTGGTGAGGTCGCCGATCACTGCCTTTACCCGGGACTCGTCCGCTCCCCAGCGCTCCCGGAGGTGGTTCAGCTTGTCCTGTGATTGCTCGCGCACCAGCACATGCACTGTGCCGCCACGAGCCAGCAGTTTTTCAACGAGAAAACGGCCGATAAACCCGGTGCCACCCGTCAGAAAGTAATTCATTGATAGTCCACCCTGCTTGTTGCTCAATTGTTGTCTGTCCCTTTGTTGTCGACGGCCGCATTAGACCAAAGTCTTATACCGCCGCCGAACGCCGGCATTGTACTTAATTGCAACACTCATGTATCGAACTTTTTTAGAGCATTTACTCTGTAAGCCGTTGTTTTATTTAGAGTGTTTACTCTAGTCCGTGTCTGAAAAGCACGCCGGGGCCTGTTCGTTTAACCGGCACGCTGAAACTGAGACTAGCACAAGGTAGGCAGGCTGCCCGCAAATCCCTACCATTACCGGAAGGAAATGAAACCTGCCCGCGGCGGTGACATAATTGGAACCATCAACGGCAGTTTCTGTCTCTACACTCTCTACATTTCCCGCACCCCGGAATCTGGAACATGCACAAAGACGACCCCAACGCCGAACGCTACATTGCCATTGCCCGTGCCTGCCTGAAGGCCATTAACGACACGGCTGCCGACGCCGGCACCCGCGAACAGAAAATCCAGGCTGTCTATCAGGCAATTGATCACGCCTTCCAGGCCGAGTTTGCAGATTACCGCCAGTCTGTCGCGGTAATGGGTACGGTTCTTGAACGCATCGCCTCGGGCCAGCTTGACGCAGACGCCGCCGCCAGCCTGGCGAAGAAAACGCTGGACCAACAGCCCGAGAGCACCCGCAACGCCCTGATTCATTAACCGGCTCAACGCAAAGAGAGACTCTATGCACCCAGGCATCCATGGATTTGCCAAAGGTTTCCCTGGCCTGAAGCAGGGATTTTTACTGTTGCTACTTCTGGCCTTCAGTTCGGTTGCACTGGCAAACCAGTCACCCGTAAAGAGCCCGAACGACGACAACGAGTACCGCTACGTTCAATTGGACAACCAGCTCAGGGTGCTGTTGATCTCCGCGCCGGAATCCGACAAGGCGGCCGCATCCATGAACGTCGCCGTGGGTAGCGGGGACGACCCCGGCAATCGTGAAGGTCTCTCACACTTCCTCGAACACATGCTTTTCCTGGGCACGGAAAAATACCCCGACCCGGGTGAATACCAACAGTTCATCAAAAGCCACGGTGGCAGCCACAACGCCTTCACCGCCTTCCAGGACACCAACTATTTCTTCGACGTACAGGCTGATTACCTTGGCGATGCCCTGGATCGCTTTGCGGAGCAGTTTTCGGCCCCACTGTTTACCCCCGAACTGGTCGACCGCGAACGCCGCGCCGTGCACTCAGAGTTCAGCGCTAAACAGAAAGACGACAGCCGCCGCTTCTACTCCGTGAAAAAGGCCGTCAGCAATCCCGACCATGCCTTCCACCAGTTTGCCGTGGGTAACCTGACAACCCTGGAGAACACCGAAGAGCGGCCACTGCGCCCCGACCTGATTGACTTCTGGAAAGCCCATTATTCATCCAACCTGATGACTCTGGCGGTTTATGGCCCGCAATCGCTGGACGAACTGGAATCCATGGTACGCGGGCGATTTGATCGCATCGAAAACCGTAACCTGACCCCGAAAGTCCACGACGAACCACTGTTCAGCCCGGGCACCCTGCCCGCCCGCCTGAACGTGGATGCACTGAAAGACATCCGCAATCTGACACTGACTTTCCCTATTCCGTCGCAACAGGACCATTACCGCGACAAACCGGCCAACTACGTTGCCAGCCTGCTTGGCCACGAAGGCCCCGGCAGCCTCTTTGACGTTCTGAAGAAGGCCGGCCTGGTGGAAAGCCTGTCCGCGGGCAGCGGCATGGACACCGGCCAGGACGCCACCCTGGAACTGAACATGGCGCTGACACCGGAAGGCTTGAAAAATCAGGAAACCATCCTGGAACTGACCTTCGCCTACATCGACAAGGTGCGCGAGCAGGGCATCGCCCGGCATCGTTTTGAAGAAATGAAACAGCTGGCGCAGATCGACTTCCGCTTCCGGGAAAAAGGCGAACCGGTGCAGGAAGTGATGCACCTGTCCCAACAGATGCGGCATGTGGCACCGGAAGACGTGCTCCAGGCCCCCTGGATGATGGAAGACTACGCGCCGGAGAAGTACCGGGACATTCTGGAAAGGCTTACCCCGGACAACGTTCTGGTATCCGTCCTTGAGCCCGAACCGAACCTTGAAGACCCGAACCTCACCCAGTGGTACGACGCCGCCTGGAAGATGCGGCCCCTGGCTCCCCAAACGGTCGAGACGCGGGACGACAACCCCATGGTTGCCAGCCTGGCCCTGCCACTGGAGAACCCTTTTATTCCCGAAGAGCTGGGCATGGTCACCGGACCGACCATGGAACAGCCTGTGTCCATGGGCACTGTCAGTGGCATGGAGGTGTGGTACGCACGGGATACCCGCTTTGATACGCCCAAGGCCAATGTCTACCTCAGCCTGCGCACCCCGGCTACCCGGGCCTCTGCCCGCAGCAACGTGCTGTCCACGCTGCTGGTGGATGCCATCAACACCAACGTGAACGCCTGGGCCTACCCCGCCCAGTTGGCAGGCCTTGATTACAGCGTCTACCCGCACCTTCGCGGCATTACCATCCGGGTCGGCGGCTACAGCGACAAACTGCACACTCTGATGGCCCGCCTCCTGACCCAGGTTGCCGACCCCACGCTGACCGAACAACGCTTCCGTATTGCCCGTCAGAACATGATCGACCGGCTCCAGAACGAGGCTAAGGAACGCCCGGTGCAACAGACCTCCGAGTTCATCCAGAGCCTGCTGATCGAAGGCGCCTGGAGTACCGAGGAGAAACTCCGTGCCGCCAGGGAAGTCACGCTGGAAGAACTCAGATCTTTCTCTGAGGCCTTTCTCTCAGAGGTTGATCCGGTCCTTCTTGTCCACGGCAACATGACCCAGGCTTCGGCCCTCAACCTCACCAACCGCATCCATGCCATGGTGCTGGATGAGAGCGAGATGACAACGGTAGAGCGAAGCCACGTTCGCGCGCTTCCAGAAAGTGAAACGGTGCTGCCGATAGAGGTAGAACATCCGGACACCGGCTACACCCTTTACGCGCAGGGCGACGACACCAGCTTTAAGGAGCGCGCCATTTTCCGGTTGCTGGGCCAGATTATCAGCAGCCCGTTCTATGAAGAGCTGCGCACCAACCGCCAGCTTGGGTACATCGTTTACGCCACGCCGTTCGAGATGCTGGAAACCCCGGCACTCGGCTTTGTGGTGCAGTCTCCAGAAGCCAGCGGCGAAAAAATCGACCAGGCGGTACGCGAGTTTTCCACCGCGTTCAAAGAAACGCTGGCCAACCTGTCTGACCAGGAACTGGAGCGCGAGAAGCAGGCCGTGATCAGCAAGCTGATGGAACAGGAGAGGCGCCTGGGTGAGATTTCGGAACGCTACTGGCGAGAAATCGACCGGGGCGCGACCGACTTCAACTCCCGCAAGAAGCTGGCAAAAGCGATTGACGGTGTCACCCGGGAAGCCCTGGTTGAAACCCTGCAGAACCAGGTCATTGACCGGGAGCAGGCACTGCGCGTGTTCACCGTTGACGAGGCACAGGACAATACACCCATCGTTGAACGCCTGCTACAGCGCCCCGCCGTGCCGGACGCCTGAAAACTCAGCCTGAAGACTGGCCAGTAAACCTGCGCCAGTCTTCAGGCTCATCCACATCCCATTTTTGCGGCAACAGAGTGAACGATACGCCCGCTTGCGTGAGACGGGCGCAGGTTTGCTCCAGCGCCTTTTCCGTACCCCAGGCTACATCGGCCAGCATGTCAGGGATTACCCGGCGAGCGCCGATCAGAACGTATCCCCCATCCTCCGACGGCCCCAGCACAACATCCACATCATCCAGCGCTGACACTGCCAGCCGCACGTAATCCGCATCCACTGACGGGCAATCACTGCCCACGATCATGGCCTTGCCAAACTCGCGCAATCCGGATTGCAACGCCTGCTGCATGCGTTCACCCAACACCTTACCCTGCTGCAGGGACTGCCCGACACCGTGGACTTCAAGCCGCTGCAATACCGGCAATGCGCCTTGCGGAGTTTCATCCACCGCCCGGTCCCACATAAAGCGCACGGTGTAGCCGCTGGCCACCAGGTTCTCAAGCACGGCGAGACTAAGCGTGACGTGCGCCTCCATCGCCCCGTTCGCCCCGAGCTCCGGCATCAGGCGGGTTTTCACATTGCCCGCTTCCGGCCATTTGGAAAACTGCATGACCAGGGCGGAAACGTCAGGATTCAGAAGCATCACGAACGTCCGATTGGTAGAGGCTGGCAAGGGTTTCCGGCGAGTCGCCGCGCCAATAACGCCAACGTAACCGCCACATAAACAGGATAGTGTGCCAGGTACCGTGCCGCTCCCAGCGCCGGCTGTCGGTAACGACGGGATCGGAAACACAGAACGGGCGGGAAACCAGCCGCAGCCGGGAAGACAGTTCCACATCCTCCATCAGCGGTATCTCTTCGAAGCCGCGCAAGGCTTCAAACACCGGTCGGCGCACAAACAGTGCCTGGTCCCCTGTGGCGATACCCGTCAACCGGGACCGCTGGTTCATAAACCAGGCAACAACCCGAAACATCGGGCGCCGGCCACTGAGGCGCACATTAAAACGCCCCCAGGCTTTGCGGCTGACCCGGAACCGATCCAGTGCCGCCAGAGCCGAGCCTGGCAATCGGGTATCCACATGCAAAAACAACAGGATATCGCCCTTGGCTACCTGCGCGCCGGCGTTCATTTGCACCGCCCGCCCGCGCCCGGATTGCATAACCCGGTCGCAATGCCCTGCCGCCAGCCGCGCGGTACCATCATCGCTACCGCCATCAACCACAATGACTTCATGGCCGGAGTCCCTCAGCGGCTGCAAATGCGCCAGGGTAGCGCCAATGGTGGCGGCCTCCCGCCATACGGGCACGATGCAACTCAGGTACAACGGATCGCACTGGGAATCGGAAGGGTGCTGTGTGGCCATGGTCAAATCTGCTGGTATCCCCATTAACGGCTCAAATCGGTAGCTGCCCCGCCTCAATAAACTGCTTCAGGGCCAGCGCGTTATTATGCTCTGTATCCTTGGCCGCAAATACCAGCGTTATCCGGTCATGCTCTTCAAGATACTTCACCAGGATACCAAGGTCTCCATTCTCGCCGGATACCAGCTCCTGAAGATACCTCTCGCGGAAACCATCCCACCGGGACGAGTCGTGTCCAAACCACTTCCGAAGGTCGGTGGAAGGCGCCAGGCCCTTCAGCCACTCGGCCAGGCCCGCTTCTTCCTTCGAAATACCCCGTGGCCATACCCGGTCAACCAAAAGCCTCGGCCCATCCGAGCGGGCTGCCTTGTCATAGACACGCTTCAGTCGAATCTCAGTCATATTAACCTCCTGAACCGGAGTATTTACGCAGAGCCCCTCTGTTTGCAAACGTCAGGCCTAAATCCCCACAGCCCCTTGAGACACATCACCTAGCCCGCTATCATACCCGCCTTCTGACGATCAGCCCCCGTAGCTCATCTGGATAGAGCGTCCCCCTCCTAAGGGGAAGGTAGCAGGTTCGAGTCCTGCCGGGGGTACCAACCCGCCTCCCACCTGTCTTCACGGAAACAAACAACCCATTACGCCCTGCGTGTTTCCGGCCTTCAGGCATTTGCCTGCCCTTCCCAAGCCACCCATCGGCTAACGCAAACTGACCATGTTGACCCTATAGTAGCTACAGGGTTTTAAATGACTATCACCAACGCGCGTACCGGAGTGTATCAGTGAGCAGGTAATCCTTGCGGCACTCGATGAGCACTGACAGACCCATGGCTACTGATAGAGGTATAGATGCACAACCACAGCCACGACCACAGTCATCACTTCAACACCTACAACCGCTCCTTCGCCATTGCAGTGGTGCTCAACATCCTGTTTGTGGCTATTGAAGCGGTTTATGGCGTAGTGTCAGGATCTCTTGCGCTCCTTGCAGATGCCGGCCATAACCTTAGCGATGTCATGGGATTGCTCATGGCCTGGGTGGCCAGTTGGCTTGCAGGCCGGGCAACCTCCTACAGCAAAACCTATGGGCTGAAGAAGACCACGATTCTGGCGGCGCTCTTCAACGCACTCATTCTTATTGCGGCTGTTGGCGGGATTGCCTGGGAGGCCATTCAGCGCCTGACAGCCCCTGCCGAGGTGGCGGGTTTGACCGTGGTTGTGGTTGCCGGCATCGGTGTCCTTATCAACGGGGCAACAATGATGCTGTTTCTCAAGGGGCAGAAAGGAGATATCAATATCCGGGGTGCCTTTCTGCACATGGCCGCAGACACCGCTGTATCGGTGGGGGTCGTCATCTCCGGCACAATCCTGATGTTTACCAACCTGAACTGGATAGACCCAGTGGTCAGTCTGGTGATTGCCACGGTGATCTTCGTAGGTACCTGGCAACTGCTGAAGGAGTCTGTCAACTTGGCCGTGGATGCTGTACCCGGGGGCATTGACCCATCGACTGTTCAACAACGTCTCGAGAAGCTCCCGGGCGTACACTCCGCCCATCACCTTCACATCTGGGCCCTGAGTACGACCGAAAACGCGTTGACGGTCCACCTGGTAAAGCCAGATCCCGAGGGCGATGACCAGATCATCAATGATGCCTCGTTGATGCTGGCAAAGGAATTCAACATCCAGCACACAACCATCCAGTGGGAGCGTGGTGATAGCCACTGCCCGACAGAAACCTACTGTTAATCGCTACCTGCTGCGAGGAAGCTTCAGGGTGGTTATCTCTGGTAAGATTTCATCCTATGGCCACCCGTGAAACCCTATCAAACCAATCTCAACACTCTGCTGGCGAATTGAAAGCCCTTGTCGTCGAGGGCGGCGCCATGCGCGGCATCTTCGCTGCAGGTGTTCTCGATGCATTCCTTGAGTACAACTATCAGCCCTTCTGGCGAGCCTATGGCGTTTCAGCGGGTGCCACCAACCTGATTGGCTACCTGTCGGGAGACCATGGGCGTAACCGGAAAATCATTACCGGACATGCCTGCCAACCGGAATTCATTGACTGGAAGCGGTTCGCCATCGGCGGGCACCTATGTGATGTGCGCTGGCTCTGGCACCAATCGTATACCGACGTGCCGCTAAGCTTGGTGAACTTCCTGAATGGAAGCACAGAACTATGGGTAACGACGACATCAGCCCTGACCGGAAAAGCCTGTTACTTCAGGGTTGATGAACAAAACCTTCATGATGTTTTCACTGCATCATGCTCATTGCCTATCGCCTACCGTGACTATCCGCAGGTCAATGGCGAACCGATGACGGATGGCGGCCTGGCAGACGCCATTCCGGTGATCAAGGCGTACGAAGATGGTGCCCGTGACATTACCGTGGTGCTGTCACGCCCTCCGGGTTACCGTAAAAGGCCACCAAAGTTCGCATTTATACCAAAGCGCCTGTTCCGGGACTATCCGGCACTTGCGGACGCATCGCTTCGCCGCGCCGAGCGTTACAATGCCACGCTTTCATTTATCGAAAACCCTCCCTGGGATTGCACGATTCATGTGATTGGCCCGCCCTCCGAATTTGCGGTTGGCCGATTAACACGGAAACCGGAGCTTCTGGAACAAGGTTATCAGGCAGGACATCGAGCAGGGCTGGCCTATCTTGACGAGGTGAGCCCACCGAAAACCAGACTGTAAACGTGTGGTGATACAGACCTTCTCTGAAAACGGGAGGCACTCATGAGCAAGCAGGACCACGGTACCAAGCATTCATTTGTCATCCAGAAACATGACGCCAGTCAGCTGCATTACGATTTCCGCCTGGAGGTAGACGGTGTATTGAAGTCCTGGGCTGTTCCCAAGGGCCCTTCCACAGACCCTTCTGAAAAAAGGCTTGCGATTGAAGTGGAAGACCACCAACTGGGCTATGCTGACTTTGAAGGCGTGATCCCGGAGGGAGAATACGGCGCCGGCACCGTCATGATCTGGGACAGGGGCAGCTACGATAATCTCCGCGAAGACAACATGGCTTCGTGCCATCGGGATGGCATGATCGAAGTCTGGCTGGAAGGCGACAAACTCCAGGGAGGTTATGCCCTGAAACGCTTCCGGGGCGGAAAGAAGCCCCAATGGTTGCTGATCAAAATGAGGGACGGTGCTGCGGACGGCAGGCGCAATCCGGTATCGACCGAACCTCATTCGGTAAAAACAGGCCGAGACCTGAAAACCATCAGGGATGATCGGTAAGAGTCCCATAGCCAGATGCCAATGCTCTGGCCATGGAATCTTTCCTTGCGTTACAGGTTAGTGATAATGCCGGGCGGCGCTGACCACTTTCTTGGCCAGGGCATCATCATTGCAGTGGTCAGCGATATCGCCCAAGGTGACAATGCCAACCAGATCTTTGCGATCAGCATTGTTCAGAACCAGCAAACGTTGTACTTCCTCATTTGCCATATTCTGGAGGACATCATCTATACTTTCGTCTTCAAAAGTATACAGCGCCTTTCCAGTCGCTATTGAACTGGCCTTGTCGTCCGGGCTCTTGCCCTCGGCCACTGCCCGAACGGCAATGTCACGGTCGGTGATAACACCGGTAACCTTGCTACCGTCGCCCAGCGGCTCAAAGCCGGTACCATTCTCACGCATTGCATTTGCAACTTCACGAATGGTGAGATCGGCATCTAGATACTGCGGATGCTTTGTCATGACCTCTTTCACTTGCATGATCAAGCCTCCTTGTCCTTACGCGAGAAATAAGAGCAAGAGATACGCTTTAATTCGCCTATCCCTTACCTGATACGAGTTGTGGCAATACCGACAATATTCAACCCTGGCGAAGCTCAGAGGCAAAGAGGTGGGAAGATGACTTCTGAAGAACTCGAAAAATTCCGCAATCTGTTGCTGAAATGGCAAGAAGATCTGCTTTCTACCAGCGATGTTCGCGACGAATCCAGTGGAACCGTCCACCTGGACCAGCAAAGCGTCGGCCGGCTCTCGCGAATGGATGCCCTGCAAAGCCAGGAACTGGCAAAGGCCGGAAAAGAACGGGCGGAGCGCCAGTTAAAAATGATTGAAGCAGCCCTGACCCGGATCGACAACGACGACTACGGGGAATGCATGGAGTGTGGCGAACCGATTAACCCCAAGCGCCTGGAGATCGATCCCGCCAGCCTATATTGCATTGATTGCGCGGTAAGCCCTGGTAAAACCCCGGACCTACCGAAACAACCACCCCGACACCGCACGCACCAGCCTGGGCATGATCAGGTAAACCACCAACACAACAATGGTTGCCGCAACTATCCCGTGCCGAACACCCCATGTGGCTAATAACGGCACCCGGTCAAAGACGGGCTGGTAAATTGCCGGCACAATCATGGTCAATGGCCATATGACCGCAGTCGTAATCAACCATTGTTTCCAACGGGTTGGCTGTTTGGCTTTCGACTCTGGAGGGCTGAACCAGAAATCAATGCCACTGCGAATCTCAATGTGTTCGTTGGTTTCCAGAGCGGTGGCTATTTCCGAAACCAGTTCTTTCCGGATATCCGACTCCAGCCAGGCCTCCGCCTCTTTTTCACCGGAAAACCGCACGGCAGCCTCGAAGGTATTATGCCCGGGTGGTGGCCGAACAATGTGTACGCCCTGGTGGCCTGGAAATTCGGCAGCGGTCACGATGATCTGACGAAGCCAGGTTTCGTAGCGGTCCTTCATATCTGGACGAACGTTGTGCCTGATTATGATTGACCTGCCGGAGTTGTAGTGCGCCCCTGGATTGCCCGGAGCGTTTTCATCTTCCATAGTTTCCTTCCTCGGTATCGAGGGAAGAGAGTAACTCCAGAAGGGCCGTACCCGCCAGCGAAGTGGATACGGCCCTGCCCGTTTAGCCTTTCTGCGCAGAGAAACTCTGCATCAAATTAGCGTAATGCGGAAGATGCTTGGCGAGTATTCCACCAAAGCCTTCGATGTCGTTGCGCCAGTCGCGATGCAACTCACCACCAACGGCAAACCAGTTCATCAACTGGGCACCCGCCTGCTCCATGCGGCTCCATGCTGCATCCCGGGTTACTGGGTTAAACGTGCCGGACGCATCCGTAACCACGAATACCTCATATCCCTCTTCCAACGCCGACAGCGTCGGGAAAGCAACGCATACATCCGTCACTACACCAGCGATCAGCAACTGCTTCTTACCCGTGGCCTTTACCGCCTTCACGAAGTCCTCATTATCCCAGCAGTTAATCTGGCCGGGGCGCGGGAAGTACGGAGCATCCGGAAACATTTCCTTGAGTTCCGGCACCATCGGTCCATTGGGACCATCCTCGAAGCTGGTGGTAAGAATGGTCGGTATATCGAAGAATTTGGCGATATCCGCCAACGCCAGTACGTTGTTCTTGAAATCGTCCGGGGAAAAATCCCGAACCAGCGAGAGTAGCCCTGATTGGTGATCAACCATCAACAGCGCCACATCGTTTTTATCCAGTCGGTTGTATTTGAAAGCCATGTCTTTCTCCTTGGTTTCGGTGGGTCTGAGCAACCGGCCCTTGGGCCGGGTTCCTTCGCCAGCCATAACGGATTATGGCTGGTGTTGAAGCGTCCCGAACTTTCCGTTCTGAAAGTCCGCGATGGCCTGGTGGATTTCCGCCTCCGAATTCATCACAAAGGGCCCATGGCCGACCACGGGCTCATTGATCGGCTCACCTGTGAGCACCAGCAACCGGGCATCATTATTTGACTCAAGTTGCAAACCCTGGCCCTGGCGGTCAAAACAGGCGACTTCCGCCTCATGCAGAACTTCCGATCCATTGGCCAGAACCGTTCCCTTGAGCACCACAACCATGGCGGTATGCCCGTCCGGGGCAGGCAGAGGCACACCTGCTCCCGGCTCCAGCCTCACGTCCCATACATTCATGGATGTGAAGGTTTTCGCCGGGCCGAAGTGGCCCTGGTACTCACCGGCGATGACCCGAAGGGTGCCAACGTACTCCCCGAGGGAAACCGCCGGGATGTCCCTGCCCAACAGCGTCTGATAGGCCGCTGGGGCATCCTTGTCCCGTGCGGGGAGGTTTACCCACAACTGGACCATCTCCAGCACACCTCCACGCTGGGTAAATGCAGGTGAGTGGAATTCCTCATGGACGATGCCGGCACCCGCCGTCATCCACTGAACATCGCCCTCGCCGATCAGTCCCCCACTGCCCGTGGAGTCCCGGTGCTCAAGTTCGCCTTTCAGCACCAGAGTCACGGTTTCGAATCCCCGATGGGGGTGCTGCCCAACGCCACGGCGGCGAGTTCCCGGCGGAAACTGCGCGGGCCCGGCGTAGTCCAGCAGGAGGAACGGGCTGATATTGTTGGCGCCCATGCGGTCGTACGACAGCAGCGAGCGAACGGGAAAGCCGTCACCAACCCAGTGGCCCTGAGGCGTGCTATAGGTCGTCAGTATCTGTTTCATGCGCTCCCCCTTCGCTGATTGAAAGATCCAAGGTCAATATCTGCACAATAAGGGAAGTGTGCTGGTCCGAGTAGGCATCAAAATTTATAATCTGCGTTCTATATATAGGACTATGAACTATGCAGGACTTGAACGATCTCTATTACTTCGTGCAGGTAGTGGAGCATGGCGGCTTTGCCCCGGCCGGGCGTGCGCTGGGAGTACCCAAGTCGAAACTGAGCCGACGCATTGCGCTTCTTGAGGAACGCCTTGATACCCGGTTGATCAACCGGTCCACACGTCGGTTCAGCGTCACGGAACTGGGTAAGGAGTACTATCGCCACTGTGTTGCGATGCTGGTGGAAGCCGAAGCCGCGCAGGAGCTGATTGATCGCTCCCGTGCCGAACCCCGGGGATGTATTCGCATGAGCTGTCCACCCGGGCTGATCTATTTTCTGGTTGCTCCCCTGGTTGTGCAGTTCATGGAACTGTATCCAGAGGTCAAGATTGAACTGGTGGCCACCAGCCGGCGCGTCGATGTGATCAAGGAGGGGCTCGATCTGGCCCTTCGAGTGCGCTATCCACCGCTGGAAGACAGCGGGCTGACCATGAAAGTCCTGTCCAGGAGCCCCCAATGCCTTATGGCGTCCCGCGCCATGCTGGAACGCTTCCCGAGGCCGGAGTCGCCCGAAGATCTGGTCCATTTGCCCAGTATTGATTTCGAACAGGCGGACGGTCAGCACCTTTGGTGCCTGGACGGCCCGGATGGCCGGTCAGTGCAGGTCCATCACCATCCACGGCTGGTTACAGACGATGTGTTTACTTTAAGGCAGGCCGCCATTGCTGGCCTGGGCGTGATTAAAATGCCGTTGATTGTGGGCGGAAGGGACCTGATTGAGGGGCGACTGGTTAATGTGCTGCCCGGCTGGTTACCGCGCAGCGGCATATTCCATGCTGTGTTCCCGTCACGCCGCGGCCTGCTGCCGGCGGTCCGCGCCTTCCTGGATTACCTTTCCGAGCAAGTTGACGAAGTCGACTTTCCAGTGCCTGAGGACTACGTCATTTAAGCAGCCATGGCCCGCTTTGTGCTTACCCGTTCCCAGGACACCACAAACGTCAACATTTCCTCAGTGACCATGGGAGGGGAAAAGAGCCATGTCGCTGCTTACATCGCTGATCAAAGCCAGTACCCAGTTCCAGCAGGCCATGGAAAAACGCCCGCCGGCTGCACCGGGCAACGCCGCGGCCAAGCCCGCGGCGCCTGAGGCTCCGGCTTCCGCCACCGATGACCGTTTTACCATGTCGGAGCGGGCAAATTCCGATTCGGCGCGCCCCAAATCCACCCGCTTACAGATGGCCGAGTACAGGCAAACCGTCGGGCAGGACCTTGCCTACATGCGGGAAACGCTGCGGCACAAACTTGCCGAGTACAAGCTCAGCCCGGCAACCAGTGTGGAAGTGTCAAAGAACGAAGAAGGTAAAATCAGTCTTGGTGGAGGCATACCGGAGGAAACCCGGAACCGCATCGAGCAGGACCTGAACAACAGCAAGCCGTTCCGGGAGGCGTTCAGCCGGCTCAGTGCCAGCGAGCCCACCCTGCACTTCGTGGACAACGCGCTCAAGCTGAACAAGGCCTACGGCGTGAACAATTCACTGCTGGACA
The DNA here is from genome assembly GCF_029207565.1 of Marinobacter iranensis. Lineage (GTDB taxonomy): Bacteria > Pseudomonadota > Gammaproteobacteria > Pseudomonadales > Oleiphilaceae > Marinobacter > Marinobacter iranensis. The sequence goes on from NZ_JANCMW010000015.1 coordinate 68,272, forward strand.
CCCTGGTCAGCGACAACCAGCAGTTCAATGGCCTGCAGGACCTGGCGCACCGCTATGACAGCCTGCGCCGGTCCGCCAACATCGACCAGGCAACCAGCTACTCAGATCGCAGGAACTTCGCCCTCAGCCTGAATACCCGGGCCTGAACCGGCTAAACCCGGAAAGGCTCCGGATCTCCCTTTCCGACGCGGGTCACTTCCGGCGCCGGGCCCGTCATGTTCACCACGGTGGTTGCCTCAAGGCCACAGAAGCCGCCGTCGATGATCAGATCCAGCTCGTGTTCCAGGGTCTCCCGGATATCGTAGGGATCGGTCATCGGGTCTTCCTCGCCCGGCAGTATCAGCGTACTGCTCATGATGGGCTCGCCCAGTTCCGCCAGCAGGGCCTGAACAATCGCGTTGTCGGGCACCCGCATTCCAATGGTTTTGCGCTTGGGGTGCAACAGGCGCCGTGGCACTTCACTGGTGGCGTCCAGGATGAACGTGTAAGCCCCCGGGGTGAAGTTCTTTAGCAGCCGATACTGGGTGTTATCAACTTTTGCGAATACGCCGATATCCGACAGATCCCGGCACATCAGCGTAAAGTTGTGCTTGTCATCCAGCCGGCGGATGCGCTTGATCCGATCCGCCGCCTGCTTGTCATCCAACTGACAGCCGAGGGCATAGGCCGAATCCGTCGGATACACAATAACACCACCCCTGCGCAGAATATCCACGGCCTGGTTGATCAGCCGCTTCTGGGGCGTTTCCGGATGAATCTGGAAAAACTGGCTCATTGGCTCCCCCCTGATGCGAAGGCCGGATCGTTCTTGGAACCGCCCATGCAATTGGGGGATTCGGGCGCTGCCTGGCCAGACGCCTCCCACTCCTGCGGCGAGTACACATGAAGCGCCAGAGCGTGAACGCCACCGGCCATTTCCTCCGCCAGTACACGGTAGATGGCCTGGTGCCGCTTGACCTTACCCTGCCCCTCGAATTCCGGAGACACCAGGGTCACCTTGAAATGGGTTTCGGAGTTGGGCGGCACGTTGTGTTTGTGGCTCTCGTTTTCAACCATGAGGTGATGGCTGTCGAACGCATTTGCCAGCTTTTGCTCAATGGCTTGTTGTGTAGACATAAACAGGCCTGCTCCTGATTGAATGTGTTATGGAACAGTCTACTACACCAAACGCTGTGTTACCTTGACAGGATCGGGACAAAGCGCCATCTTCCATCCCCACCCGAACATTGCTTCCGACTTATGCGCCTTTATATTGCTGAAAAACCAAGCCTGGGCCGGGCTATCGCTGCCGCTCTTCCTGCCCCCCACCAGAAGGGAACGGGCTGGATTCGTTGTGGCGAAGGAAGTAACGCCAGTACGGTCAGTTGGTGCATTGGCCACCTGCTGGAGCCGGCGGAACCCGGCCAGTATGATCCGCGCTGGAAAAAATGGCGGCAGGAAGACCTGCCCCTGTTCCCCGGCCGCTGGGAAGTCATGCCCAAAGACAGCGTGCGCCAGCAGCTCAAGGTACTGGAATCACTGACCCGCAAGGCCGACACCATCATCCACGCCGGCGACCCGGACCGGGAAGGCCAACTGCTGGTGGATGAGGTAATCCGCTACGTGGGCGCCACCTGCCCGGTGCAGCGAATCCTGATCAACGACCTGACACCGGCGGCGGTCGCCAAGGCCATCCAGGCGCCGAAAGACAACCGGGAATTCCGCCGTCTGTCCCACTCCGCCCTGGCCCGCCAGCGTGCAGACTGGCTTTATGGCATTAACCTTACCCGCTTCTACACACTGTCTTACCAGCAGCAAGGCGAGCAGGGTGTCTACTCCGTTGGGCGGGTGCAAACCCCGGTGCTCGGCCTGGTGGTAGCGCGGGACAACACCATCGAAAATTTCACCCCGAAACCGTTCTTCCGCATCCAGGCAAACTGCCACGCCGTGGAGGAAGACACCGACCAGCAGGGGTTTGCGGCACGATGGCTACCGTCGGAAGCCTACCGGGAACACCTTGACGAAGAAGACCGACTGTTGGATGGCGATGTGGCCAGGCAGATCGCAGATGCAGTGGAGGGGCGCCCCGGCAAAGTTACGGAATCCCGTTTCCGGGACAGGAACGAAGCTCCCCCATTGCCACTCTCGCTCTCCGCCCTGCAGATTGAAGCGGGGCGGCTGTTCCGCATGGGCGCCAAAGACGTACTGGATACCGCCCAGAATCTTTATGAACGCCATCAGTTGATCACCTATCCCCGTTCGGATTGCCGCTACCTGCCCGAAGGGCATTTTGACCAGCGCCAGAACGTAGTGCAGGCCATTGGCAAAGTCGCCAGCGAACTGGCACCAGCCTGCGAGGCGGCAGACCTGAACCGCCGTACCGAGGCATGGAACGACAAAAAGGTGGATGCCCACCACGCCATCATTCCCACCGCCAGGCAGGCGCCGTCAGGGCGGTTGAGCGAAGCGGAACAGAAAATCTACGAACTGATCAGCCGCTACTACCTGATGCAGTTCAGCGCCGATGCCATCCATCGGGAAGGCAAGCTGGCCATCAGGATTGGCGAACACGACTTCAGGGCCACTGAAACAGCCGTACTCCAGCCGGGCTGGAAAGACCTTGAAATCCGCCAGCGGGAGGGCCGTAAGGAAGCCCCAAAGCCGCCTCTCCCCCGCCTGGGGAAAGGCGACCCCATCCTGTGTGATTCGGTGGAAGTCGCCGAACGCAAGACCCAGCCGCCGCAGTATTTCACCGATGCCACCCTACTGTCGGCCATGACCAACATTGCCCGCTTTGTCAGCGACCCCGAGCTGCGCAAAACCCTGCGGGAAACCGATGGCCTGGGCACCGAGGCCACCCGCGCTGCTATCATCGATACCCTGTTCCGCCGTGAGTACCTGTTCCGGGACAAGCGCCACATACGCTCGACTCCGAAGGGCAAGGCATTGATCGATTCCCTGCCGGAGTCCATCAGCAAGCCGGATATGACAGCGATATGGGAAGCCACCCTGGAAAGCATTCGCCGCGGTGAGGGCAACCCGAAACAGTTTATCGAAGACCTCAAGGAGCAGATCCGCGGCTTTATCAACACCCCGGAGCAGGAAACAAAGAACGCCCCACCGCCCGAAGGGCAACCCCACTGCCCCAAATGCCGGGCCCCGATGCGACAGCGAGAGGGCAAATTCGGCGCCTTCCACGCCTGCACCCGTTTTCCGGACTGCAAGGGCACACGGCCGATCGAAGATCAGTCGCCGGCGGACGGCACGAGCGAGAAGCCGATTCCCTGCCCCCACTGCTTTTCACCACTGGTGCGCAGAAAAGGAAAAAAAGGCTGGTTTTGGGGCTGCAGTAATTTCCCCGGCTGCCGACAAACAGTGGATGACGATGGTGGAAAACCAGCGCTCCGTTTACGCAACACTACATAACGTGACTGAAGCGGAATTGCAGATTTGTAATACTATGAAGCCAGATTCAATTGCCTATGCCCCGCGAATGAGCGGGACTCTAAAAAAGACAGTTAATTCAATGTCGGGAGACCATATTTGATGCGAATTGCTCTGCTTGAGGATGAACATGAACAGGCTCAGCACATTCAATCTGTGCTGTCTGAGCGTGGGCATCACTGCGACAGTTTCCCTTCAGGCCAGTCCTTTCTGAGTGCCGTTCTCCACCGCAGTTACGATTTGTTGGTGATGGACTGGCAGATTCCCGACATGACCGGCATCGAGGTTCTGGAAAGCGTGCGGGCCCAGTTGAACTGGCAGATTCCGGTGGTTTTCCTCACCCAACGCGACAGCGAAGCCGACATTGTGCGGGCACTGGACGCTGGCGCGGATGACTACCTGGCCAAACCGGCCCGCGAGGCGGAACTTGTTGCGCGTATCAACGCGCTGGCCCGCCGTACCGGCCCGGACACGGAAAAAGAAGTGCTGCGCTATGGGCCCTTTGAGATCAATACCCAGCTTCGGACCATTTCGCTCCACGGTGAGGTACTGACCCTGACCGACAAGGACTTCGACCTGACCCTGTTCCTGTTCCAGAACCAGGGCCGGCTGCTGACCCGTGAAATGTTGCTGGAGCGGGTCTGGGGCCTGACGAAGGACATCAACACCCGTACCGTGGATACCCACATGAGCCGGCTTCGGCGCAGGCTGGGCCTCAATCCCGAGAATGGTTTCCGGATCAAGACCATCTACCAGCGTGGCTATCGCCTGGAAGCGATGAAAGCCTCTGGTCCCGATGCCAACGCACCGGTAATGGAACAGGCCTGAAATGAGTCAACGCTCCACCCTGCGGTTAATGACAGCACTGCTATTTGTCGCCGGCGCCGTCATGGCGTTGCCGGCACAGGCGGATCTGTCGGTTACCCGTGGCTCCCAGGCGGCTGCCCTGGGGCCGGAATCCAGCGCAGTTCCCGAATGGGTCTATACGGTTCGCCCCGGCGAAAGCTTCGACGAAGTTGCCGATACCCTGCTGGCCCCGAACGTATCCGCTATTCGCCTGTTGCAACACAACAACATTGAGAACCCTGCCACGATCGGCAGCGGGGACAGCCTGCGAATCCCACTGGCCTGGCTCCAGCGCCAGCCCGATCCCGCCCGGGTAAACTCCGTCACCGGCCAGGTACAGCTGATTTCCGGTAATGACGGCACCAAGCGCCCCCTCACCAGCGACTCGCTGATCCGGGTTGGTGATGAAATCCTGTCCCACGCCGGTACTGCGACTGTAGAACTGGCCGATGGCTCGGTCGTGCGGATTTCCCCGAATTCCCGCCTCGCCTTCAACCGACTGACCCAATACGGAAAATCGGGTATGGTCGACACCCGGCTACGCCTGAACCAGGGTGAAATCGAAACCCAGGTGAAGCCGGTGATTGAAGGCGGCTCGCGCTTCGAGATCGAGACTCCGTCGGCTGTTGCCGCCGTCAGGGGTACCATGTTCACCCTCAGAACAGCGCCCGGCTCAACGGACCTACGGGTGACCGAAGGCGAAGTCTCGTTTGGCCCGCCTGGGAAAACACGCCGCATTCCCGCCGGCTACAGCGCCAGCGTATCGACCGCGGGCGTTGGCAGCATGAGCATCCACCGCCTGCCGCCGGCACCCGAGATGAACCCCCTGCCGCCCCAACTGACGCAACTTCCAACGGAACTGAGCTGGAAACCCAGCGGAGCCAGCGCTCACCGCGTGGACATCTTCGATGGCGAAACCGGGCGCTGGATCAACAGCAGCAAGGTCAGCGGCAATGATTTCGATATCAACCTGCTGGACAACGGCCGCTACGAGATCCACCTGGCTGCCGTGGATAGCCGGGGTATAGCCGGCATGCCGGGTATATTGGATGTGGAAGTGGATCTTCGGGCCCGTACGGCCGTACTGGAACAACCCGAAGCCGGCGCAACCGTCAACGACGATATGCCCGAATTCCGCTGGCAGTTGCGTGGTGAGAACGAGGTGGCACGGGTGGAGATTGCCGAGGACAAAGACTTTGGCAACCTGGTGGCCACCAGCGAATGGGCACCAGACCAGAGCGCACTGCCCTCACGCCCACTGACACCGGGCCAGTATTACTGGCGAGTGGTAACCGAAGCCGGTGGCAATTCCGTTGCCACAAGCGAGGCTCGCGCCCTGGTGGTGAACGGAACCCTGCCACCGGTCCGCATCATCAGCGTGAACTATGTAGACAGCCAGGTCAGGGTGTTCTGGCAAAAGGTGGACACTGCGGCGGAATATCGTTTACAGCTGTCGGAAGAGCCCAATTTTAACAACATTATTAAAGAGGCTACGCTGTCGGATACAACAGCGGCCTTGCGCCTCATTCCCGGAAGGCGGTATTTTGTCCGCCTGAAAGCCCTTTCTGACGGCCCGCTGGAAAGCCGGTGGGGACCAGGGAGGGAATTGTTTCTGGAATAATCCAACACATACCAATACCCGACAGCAGGCCCCATGACCCGGAACTGGCTTCCCATCAAAACAACACCGTGGACACTGGGCCTGCCACTACTGACCATTCTGCTACTGCTTCAAACCACCTCCATCCCCCAGCGGCTGGACTTCTGGCTATACGATACCCTGATCACAGAGAATCCGGTGGAGCCTGCCGATGATGTTGTTATTGTCGCCATTGATGAACTCAGCGTGGATCGCCTGGGTCGCTGGCCCTGGCCACGAACAACCCACGCGCGGCTGATCGAAAAGCTTGACAAGGCGGGCGCCAAAACCATCGTCTTCGACATCCTGTTTCCCGAGCCCTCCCCGGACGACCAGGAACTGGCCAGGGCCATGCGGAACCACGGGAATGTCATCCTGCCCCTTCACCTTTCACCGCCCTCCCGCAACTATCTGATCAGTGAGCAATTGCCGGTACCGGCGCTGGCGTCGGCGGCATCGGCGCTGGGACATGCCCATGTGGAACTTGACAAGGACGGCCTGGCCAGGGGCCTTTACCTGCTGAACGGCCTTGGCGATCAGTTGTGGCCGAGCCTGGCGCTGGCGGCTTCCGGGGAGCCCCTGCCGAACGGTGAACCACCCGATGTGCCGCTATATACCAACGTCAGGCAGCATTACCGGGCGATTCCCATGGCCGGCGGCTCCGGGACACTGTCGTCCTACTCCTACACGGAAATACTCGATTTGCCGGCCGCACCAGAGGCGTTCAGCGGCAAAACCGTCTTTGTGGGCGCAACCGCACCGGGGTTCGGCGACATCCTGCCCACGCCGTTCTCAGGCCTGAATCAGCCCATGTCCGGCGTTGAATTCCATGCCAACAGTTATTCCGCCCTGGTGAAGGATGAACTGATCTCCCGGGTATCAACACCCATCGCCATCGGCCTGGCCGTTGTGGTGATTGTTTTCCTTTCGTTCGCCCTGCCCCGTATGCGACCGGCCCGGACCATTCTTCTGTGCCTTGTAACTCTTGGCTTACTGGTTCTGGCGCACGCGCTGTTGTTATTGGGTGCCCGGCTCTGGTTGCCCATTTCCCATGCCATGGTCATACCCCTGCTAGCACTGCCGGTGTCCAGTGCGTTCAGGCTGGCGATGACCAACCGCTTCCTCAACCGGCAACTGGATGAACTTGCACGGGGGCCAACAATGACCCTCGAAGAGCCGTCACTCAGGCATCCGCCACAGCTACTCAGCCAATTCCAGGCATTGCTCCAGCCAGAGGGATGGCTGTTGGCCGAGGATAACGAAGTGATTACTGCGTCAGGGCTGACCGCAGCAGACATCCCGCCACTGACGGAGCCCGGCGAATGGGTTCACCTTGGCAGCCAGAGCTGGGTCAGCTTGTTGCGCAACAATATTACCTACAAGATCGGGCTCAAACTCCCCAATGACCTCGGGCGAGAAGCCACCCGGCGCTACCTTCGCAGACTGCCGCTTTCCACCATTCAGTCGCCGGCCAGAAAATCAGGACCAAGAGAAAACATCTCCGCCCGAATCGAGCGGGTGCGCGTTGCAACCGAGCGTATGAGCCAGATGCAGAAGTTCATACGGCGAAGCTTCGAGCGAATGCCGGATGGCATTATTGTCACAGACGAACTTGGCGTTATCCGCTTCGCCAACGGCCATATCGAAGAATGGTTTCAGGAACCCATGCCGAGCCTCAGCGGCCTGCCTCTGGTGAAGCTCCTGGAAGGCCACGATCCCAGGGACAACCCGCCATGGCATGAAACCGTCTCGGAAACGCTCACGCTGGCCCAGAGCCGCACTGTGGACCTGCGCATTCGCAACAAGGATTTCCTCATTCACTTCGCGCCGTTTGCGCTGCCTGACAGCGACCAGAACGGTATTATCGCCAACATATCGGACATCTCCGAGCTCAGGGAACAACAGCGGCAACACCGGGAAGCCATCGACTTCATCTCACATGATGTGCGCTCACCCCTGGTTTCCCAGTTGGCACTGATCGAACAACTCAAACGGAACCGTGGCCACATCGAGCCGGAGCAGCTTGACCAACTGGGCCGGCTGGCCAAACGAAGCTATCACCTGGCCGAGGAATTCGTGCAGCTTGCCCGGGCGGAACAATTAACCGAAACCCGCTTTTACGAATGCGAGTTTCTGGCCATTGTGGAAAACGCGCGGGACAGCGTCAGCGAGCAGGCCGTCGAAAAGGGCATTCAGCTTGTACTGCAGGGAACAGAGGATTTGTGGCTGCGAGGCAACGCGGAATTGCTTGAACGGGCCGTTATCAACCTGCTGACCAATGCCGTGCAGTACAGCTCTTCTGGCTCAACCGTCAATATCCAGGTTTTCCAGGCGGGCCATCAGGCGTACCTGACCGTAAGCGATGAAGGGGAAGGCATCGCCCCCGACGAAATCCCCTACCTGTTTGACCGCTACCGTCGCCAGAAAAGCAGCGAGCTTTCAGGCAACCATGGCACAGGGCTGGGCTTATCGTTCGTGAACGTTGTGGTTGAAAAACACCGCGGTGAAATCACCGTTAATTCCCGCCTCGGGGAAGGTACGGCCTTTACCCTCAAACTGCCGGTTGCGCATCCGTTAGGGTAACAACAAGGCCGCTCTGACGACTCCCTCCGCCAAAAAAACCATAGCCTTAATCAGATGGTTTTACTGACTTGTGCTGACGGGGCACTCATCAAGCCATCGATATCTTCCACCTGAATCGTAAAGTACCAGGTACCATTGTTCAGATTATCGACAGTGTACTCCATCGTACTGGCATCATTAATTCGCACCGTTTCGGAAAGCGCGTCCGGGTTCTGACCGTAGTTGATGACATAGCCGGATAACTCACCCATCTTGATGCCATCTCCGTTAGCCCGAGTTGACGGAGCGTTCCAGCTCAGAGAAGCAGAACGCTCAGCTGCCTGTGACTGGGAGCCTTGTGCGGCATTTTCCGTGCCGGAACTTCCAGAAGAACCGCCCCCACATCCAGCAAGCGTAATTCCCACAAAAAACGCGGCGATCCATGCCCTTGACATTTTAATGACGCGATTCATAGATACTTTACACCAATATTTCGCCGAATTTGTGAAATTATATAAAACGGCCGCGAGTATCGATGTGAATGGCGTCATCATGCCAGTTAAAAAACTGTCAATTTTTCGACAGACAATGGTAATAAAATAGCGGAAAATACTGATTAATGGGCAAAATTTTGCCCGCACAGCACCGGTCAAGCGGTGCCGTTCTGGTACTAAAGTTCTAGATTTGCGGGAGTCCCGCTGGGGAAGGGGTTGCAAACAGGGCAGAAAAAGCATTGGTCTGAAATCGACCTGGAAACATCTCTGACCCAAAACAGAAAAAGCCGGTCAAAGACCGGCTTTTCTAAGTGGTAGCGGGGGCAGGATTCGAACCTACGACCTTCGGGTTATGAGCCCGACGAGCTACCAGACTGCTCCACCCCGCATCAACGCTTTCTAAAGCATACTTCTACTTCAAAACTGGTTGTTTTCCGGGGCAACCCCCGATCAACGTGCGCGTATACTAAGGATTCGATCGGGAGCTGTCAATCGATATTTTCGAACAGATCGACGGGATATTGCAATTCCTGTTTCACGGCCTTGCTGTGTAAGCCCACCGCATCAATCGCTTCCTGCACAGGGCGGAATGAGCGACGGTGCTGGGCGGTGGCGCCCAGTCTGCCAAGCGCTTCCAGATGCACCGGAGTGGGATAGCCTTTGTGGCTGGCAAAGCCGTACTCGGGGAACTCCTCATGTAGCACCGCCATTTCCCGGTCCCGCGTCACTTTGGCAATAATGGACGCGGCACTAATGGCCTGCACGCGGCTGTCACCTTTTACAACCGCCTCCGAGACCCAACGCCATTGGGGGCAACGGTTACCGTCCACCAGTACGTATTCAGGCTCGATATCAAGGCCTTGCACGGCCCGCTCCATGGCCACCATGGTTGCCTGGAATATATTCAGCCGGTCTATCTCGTCAGCCTCACAGCGGCCCAGGCTCCACGAGGCCGCCCGCTCAATAATCTGTTCGTAAAGGGCCTCACGGCGCTTTTCTGTCAGCTTCTTGGAGTCAGCCAGGCCAGGTATCGCCTTTTCCGGGTCCAGTATCACCGCGGCTGTGACCACGGCGCCCACCAATGGCCCGCGCCCCACTTCGTCCACACCGGCCAGTCGCCAGCCCTGGTATCGGCACTCAAAGGGTGGTAAAGGAAGCTTACTCATCGCTTTTCGCCCTCTATCAGCGCGGAAACTGCCGTTGCCGCCTGTTCATCCGCATCCTGCCGCAACTGTTCATGAAGCTGCGAAAAGGCCTCCGTCAGGCGGGCACGCTCGGTTTCGTTTTCAAGGCGCTCAAGGACTGCCTCGCCCAGGGACTCGGGAGAAGCGTCATCCTGTAACAACTCGGGCACCAGTTGTTCTTTGGCCAACAGGTTTGGCAAAGCGACATAGGGCACCTTTACCAGCCTGGACACCAGGGCAAAGCTGAAACCGCTTAACCGGTAACCCACCACCATGGGCTTTTTCAGCAACATGGCCTCCAGGGTTGCCGTTCCCGATGCCAGCAACACCACATCAGACGACGCCATCACCTCCCGCGAGCGGCCCCGGACAATGGTCACTGCCAGTTTTACATCCAGCGCCTCCACCAATTCCCGGACCTGCTTTTCCCGTTCGCGATTGATGCAGGGAATCACCAGTTGCAGATCCGGGCGCCTGCCCTGGATCCAGCGTGCAGCCTCGAGAAACAGGGTGCCCAGACGCTCCACTTCCCCACCCCGGCTACCCGGCAGGATAGCCAGTACCGGCGCGTCTTCACGGAGGCCCAGGGACCGGCGGGCGCCCATTGTGTCCGGCATCATGGGGATACGATCCGCCAATGGATGGCCTACGAAGGCCACGGGAACGTTGTGCTCCTCGTAGAAGTGGGCCTCGAACGGGAACAGCGTGAGCATGAGGTTGACGGATTTGGCAATCTTGAAGATACGTTTCTGGCGCCAGGCCCAGACGGACGGGCTGACATAGTGGACCGTCGGGATACCGGCATCACGGCATCGCCGTTCAATTTCCAGGGTGAAATCGGGGGAATCTATGCCGATAACCACGTCGGGCGGAGTTGTCAGCAGGTAGTCCATCAGCCGGGCACGAATGCTGAACAGTTCCCGTATCCGGCCCAGCACCTCCACCAGGCCCATCACGGACAACCGTTCCATGGGAACCAGGGAATGAAAACCCTCGGCTACCATTTCTTCACCGCCGATCCCAACAAACCGGGCGTTGGGGTACCGGCTTCGAAGGGAACGGATCAGGCCGGCACCCAGGATATCCCCCGATGCTTCTCCGGCCACAATGGCAAAGGTCACCTTGCGAGGGCTGACAACAGGATTATTGTGATGATCCGTCACCGGGGTACGCACTCCCTGGTTAGCGGATGATGCCGCGGTCTGCACCACGAAGGGAGTCGATCAGGGGTTGCACTTCAGGAATATCGGAATAGGCTTTTTCAAGCTCGACAACAGCCTGTTCAGTGGTCAGGCCCTGACGATAGATAACCTTGTAGGCACGGCGCAGAATGAGCAGCACTTCCTTGCTGAAGCCCCGCCGGCGCAGCCCTTCCACGTTCATCCCGAATGGCTGGGCCGACTGGCCGCTTGCCATGATATACGCGGGAATGTCCTTCAGTACGATGCTGCCACCGGCGCTCATGCTGTGGGTGCCGATGTGACAGAACTGGTGAACCATGGTGCCACCACCCAGGATGGCAAAATCACCAACGGAAACGTGGCCTGCCAGCGTGGCGCAGTTGGCGAGGATGGTGTTGTCGCCGATGAGGCAATCATGGGCAACGTGAACATAGGCCATCAACAGGTTGCCATTGCCAATACGGGTTTCACCACGGTCCTGGACGGTGCCACGGTGAACGGTGCAATTCTCGCGGATGATGTTGTCATCACCGATAACCAGTGTGGTCGGCTCGCCAGCGTATTTTTTGTCCTGGCATTCTTCGCCAACACTGGAGAACTGGAATATACGGTTGTTACGGCCAATTTTCGCGGGGCCCTTGATCACCACGTGAGACATGATCTCGGTGCCTTCACCGATTTCCACGTCCGGGCCAATGTAGCTCCATGGGCCGACTGTTACGTTATCAGCCACTCTGGCAGAAGGGTCCACAATCGCCTGAGGATGGACTCCCGACCATTCTTTTGTCGCCATCAGACTTCTCTCTCAGCGGTCAATATTTCTGCCACACAGACGACTTCATCATCAACCAGTGCGCGGCACTCGAATTTGTAGATTCCACGTTTGCCGGAGATCATCCGGGACTCCATACTGAGCCTGTCACCGGGCACTACGGGGCGCTTGAAACGCGCTTTGCTGGAACCAGCCAGGTATTGTACCACGCCATCCGTGGGCTTCCGCCCGACAGTCATGAAGCCGAGAATGCCCGAAAGCTGTGCCATGGCTTCAATAATGAGCACCCCCGGCATAATGGGCTTGTTCGGAAAGTGGCCGGTGAAAAACGGCTCATTAAGGGAGATATTCTTGTACCCCTTGATGAATTGTCCCTTTTCTACCTCGGTTACCCGATCAACCAGCAAAAACGGGTAGCGATGGGGCAAGTATTCCATTATCTCGTCGATGTACATCATCAGTAGCGGCCTCAGCCTTCAATTTTCTTTTCCAGTTCTTTTAGCCGACGCGCCATGGCATCGAGCTGACGAAAACGCACGGCGTTTTTACGCCATTGCCGATTACTGTCGGCACTGGTTCCCGACGAATACACGCCGGACTCCCGAATATCACCTGAAACCAGCGTCATGCCGGTCAGGTGGACCTGATCAGCAATATTCAGGTGCCCAGCCACGCCCGACTGGCCACCAAAAACACAGTGGCTGCCAATACGGGTGCTGCCCGCAATACCAACCATCGCTGCCATGGCACTGTGATCACCGATACTGACGTTGTGTGCTATCTGGATCAGGTTATCGAGCTTTACTCCATCACCAATGACCGTGTCATCCAGCGCGCCCCGGTCAATGGTGGTGTTTGCCCCCACCTCAACGTCGTCCCCCAGTACAACCCGGCCAAGCTGGGCAATCCGATGCCAGGCGCCCTTCTCATTGGCAAATCCGAATCCGTCGGAGCCGATGACTGCGCCACTAAGGATATGACAACGCCTGCCCACAACAATATCGTGGGCAAGAGTTACTCTTGCACGCAGTATAGACTGCTCACCGATCTGGCACCGAGCTCCCACAATGCAGCCGGCACCCACAACAACACCGTCACCGATGACAGCATCGGCCTCTACAACAGCCTGCGGACCAATACTGGCGGTTTTCGAAACCTTCGCGGAAGATGCCACAACCGCTGATGGGTGCACCCCGGGCGCGGCAACAGGAGCCGGGTCAAACCAGTGGCTCAGGCGAGCATAGCCAAGATAGGGATTGTCCAGTAACAGGACATTGGTAGGACATTCGTCAGCAACGGATGGCGAGAGAATAACAGCGGAAGCCCTGGTCTCTGTCAGATACCGGCCGTACGAGGAATTCGCCAGGAAGGCAATCTGGCCCGGAGCAGCCGCCTGAAGCGTTGCAAGCCCCCTGATTTCCGTATCGGGATCACCCCTGAGCTCCGCGCCAAGCTCCGAAGCAATATCGCCCAGCCGGTACGAACGCTTTGTCATTGTCAGCTCCACAAGGTTTATCCGGGCTGGCCATTATCCGGCCCGCAGGTATCAGCGGTCCAGTTTCTTCAGCAATTCTTCGGTCAGATTCATTTCCGGCTTCACATAAACCACAGCCTCGCTGGGCAGGATCATGTCAAGGTTATGCTCCTCCAGCAATTCCTTGACTGCTGCGTCCACTTCCGGGCGCGCCTCTTCCAGGAACTGTTGCTTGCGGTTGGCCACGGTTGAATCCAGGCGTTGCTTGAGGAAATTGAATTCCTTTACCTTTTCCTGGAACTCGGCCGCCATCTGTTCACGCTCTGACTCATTCATCATGGCGCCATCTTTCTCCAGGCGTTCCTTGAGCTTTCTCGCGGCGTCCTGGGCTTCCCGGACCTTCGCTTCCTCACCTGCAAAATCCTTCTGGAGCGTTTCGCTGAATGCCCGCGCATCGCTGGAGGAAAACAGCGCCTGGCGCAGATCAACGACGCCTATCCGGGTTTCGGCCGCTGCCGGGAAAGCGACCAGTAATGCGGTCAGGGCCACTGCAATGGAATATCGGAACATGTTGCTTCTCCTGTGTATCATCGTCTTTTGCACTCCCGGCCCCTGACAGATCAGAACGTCTGACCAAGAGAGAACTGGAACACTTGGGTATCGTCACCGCTCTTGTCGTTCAGGGGCTTGGCCAGACTGAATGCCAACGGACCAACTGCTGTTATCCACTGGAATCCTACACCGGCAGACAACCGGATTTCATCCAGGGCCGGGTCAAAATTCCGGTCCGCATCAAATACCTGCCCTGCGTCCACGAAAAACGCGGTTCTCATGGAACGGCTGTCCCCTGCAAACGGAGTGGGGAAAATCAGTTCCAGGCTGCCTTCTGTCAGCAAACTACCGCCGAAGGGGTCGGGATCGGAAAAGTCATTCGGAGCGTTTGTAGCAATCGGGCCGAGAGAGTTTGCCTCATAACCACGCACCGAGCCATAACCACCCGCATAGAAGTGCTCGTAGAACGGCATCACGCTTCGACCATCATAGCCATCGCCGTAGCCAATCTCGGAACGTGCCCTGAATACCCAGGTCTGGTTCTCGTTCAACGGTTGATAGTACTCGGTCTTCTGGTTCAGTTTATAGAAGGTCAGGTCACTGCCAGGCACCGCCACATCAGCGGAGAGAGACACGCTATAGCCGTCACTGGGCAGTACGCCGCGGTTGAGGGTGCTTCGGCGCCAGGAGCCGAACAGGAAGTAATTGTTGAAATCATTGCCTTCTTCGTCGATGAAGGTTCTGACTTCCTCTGAGGTGAACGCACCCTCCTTTACTTTGGAGAGAGTATAACCAAGCCCGAAATTGAGGCGGGTAATGTTATCCGTGGGATAGCCAAAGGTAAGCCGGCCACCGTACTCATCCAGCAGATAGGAGGAAATATCCTGTTCCTCGAAGTCGGTTTCGCGCGCAAACACACTGAAACCACGGCTGACACCATCCACTGTGTAGTAGGGGTCCTGGTAGGAGAAGTTGGCGCTCTTGATGGAGTCACTGACGTTCACACCGAAGGACACGCGCTTACCGCTGCCAAAGAAGTTGTTCTCGGATACGTTGGCACCCAGGATAACCCCGGAAGCCTGTGAGAAGCCGACAGACGCCGAGAGGCTGCCCGTTGCCTGCTCGGCAACCGAGTAGTTAACATCGACCAAATCGTCAGTACCGGGGACGGGGACCGTCTCCACATCCACGGTTTTGAAGAAACCAAGCCGTTCCAGCTTTGTTTTCGAAAACTCGATCCGGTCGGTGGAGGCGACACCGCCTTCCATCTGGGTCATCTCCTGGCGCAGTACGTCGTCCCGTGTAGATACGTTGCCATCAAAATTAATGCGTCGTACGTACGCCCTTTTACCTGGCTCGACAAAAAAAGTAACCGAGGCCGTGTTGTCGTCAGCGGGCTCCGGCACGGCGTTCACGTTTGCGAAGGCGTAGCCTTCCCGGCCTAGGCGTCGGGAGAGCGCTTCTGAAATCGCGGTCATGCGAGAGCGGGAAAACACGTCGCCCTCTTCGATGGGAATCAGCTTTCGCAGCTCTTCCTCGCCAACAATCAGCTCACCGCGCAGATTGACATCAGACACCGTGTACTGGGGCCCCTCATTCAGCGAAATGGCAATAAAAACCTGCTTCTTGTCAGGGGAAATCGATACCTGGCTGGACTCCACGTTGAAGTCGATATAACCACGATCAAGGTAGAACGACCGCAGGGATTCGAGATCACCACTCAGGCGCTCTCGGGCATATTTGTCGGAATTGGTGATGGAATTCCACCAACTGGTGGTTTCCAGCTCAAACAGGCCCAGTAATGTTTCGTCGTCAAAGGCGTCGTTACCAACGATGTTAATGTGCTGGATTGCCGCAACCGTGCCCTCATTGATATCCAGCCGGATTGCCACCCGGTTACGGGGAAGCTCTTCGGCGGTGGCTTTTACCCTCGCGTTGTAGCGCCCCTGGCTGATATAGGAACGGAGAATCTCCAACTCCAGCCGCTCCAGGGTAGCCCGTCGGAACACCTGCCCCTCCTGGAGCCCGGCACCGGAGAGCGCCTCCATCAACATGGGGGTTTCGATGTTTTTGTTGCCCTCAATCTCAATGGAAGTAATTGAGGGCCTCTCCTGAACTGTCAGGATAAGTACACCACCGTCACGGCTGGCCTTGATATCGGTGAACAGGCCGGTGCGGAACAAGTCCTTGATGGCCTCCGACAGCTCCACTTCATCAACCGGTTCCCCGATTGATACGGGAAATGCGGAAAACACCGTCCCCGCGGATACCCGCTGAAGGCCTTCTACCTCAATATCGGATACGGTGAATTCATCAGCCAGTGCCGGTCTTATGGTTGAAGTGGCAACTACCAAGCCTACAGCTATACCCAGAAGAGAACGTCTCATTCAATAATTTCGCCTGTTGATGCGCGTAAGGAGTTCGCAATTCTCACAACCGCATCAGGTCGTTGTAAAGTGCGAACACCATTAATGTGAGGATCATTGCCATACCAATACGTAATCCGAAAGCCTGGGCCTGCTCCGAAAGAGGCTTCCGACGAATGGCTTCAATGGTGTAATAGACAATGTGCCCACCATCAAGAACCGGTATTGGCAAAAGGTTCAGCACCCCAAGACTGACACTGAGGTAGGCAAGGAAACGAATAAAGTCCTCGAAACCGGAACTTACACTGGCTTCGGCTATCCTGGCAATGGTTATCGGGCCACTGAGGTTAGTGGGAGAAAGCAGCCCCGTCACCATTTTCTTGATGGCGACCAGTGTCAGCCGGGTATCACCCCAGGTTTCTGATACGGCATTGGGAATGGCCGCCAGAGGCCCATAGCTGACGTCCCTGAGAACATGATCCGGCCAGGTCACTTCGCTGACACCGGCACCCACAAAGCCGGTTACACTGCCATCGTCCGCGGTGCGTTCGGCGGGCGTGACAACGATCTGTTGCGTGCGACCATCGCGCTCGATGGTCAGTTCCAGAGCTGTTTCCGGAGCATCGCGAATAAAGTCCACCAGTTCGAACCAGTCCGACACCGGTTTGCCGTCTACCTCGACCACACGATCGCCAGGTTTCAGTCCGGCGGCCTCTGCCCGGCCGCCCGGAGAAATCTCACCCAGAACCGCTGGCACGTCAGGCCGCCAGGGGGTAACACCAAACTCACTGAGAGGGTTTGGAGTATCTTCGCTCAACTGCCAACCGCCCAGAGAACCGCGCAACGTGCCCCGGCTGCCATCCTGAGAGACCTCAAGGGTCACTTCACCAAATTCGCCAGTACGCTCAAGCAGGCGCATGTTCACATCCCGCCAGGAGGTCACCCGACGGCCATCGACTTCATGGATTTCCATTCCGCTGGCAAGCCCCACGCGATCCGCCACACTTCCCTGACTCACATCGCCCACAATGGGCGCGACCGTGGTAAAACCAACCACGCTGAGCAGCCAGTACGCAAATATGGCAAACAGGAAATTTGCAACAGGCCCTGCGGCAGCAATGGCGATGCGTTTGGAGGGTGACTTGGAATTGAATGCCTGGTCCTTGAGCTCTTCGGGCACCGGCCCCTCACGCTCATCCAGCATCTTCACATAGCCCCCGAGGGGGATGGCGGCAACTGCAAACTCAGTACCGTGGCGGTCGTACCAGGAGAACAACGGTTTTCCGAAACCAACAGAAAAACGCAATACCTTCACGCCACAACGGCGAGCCACCCAGAAGTGCCCGGCCTCGTGAAGCGTTACCAGTATGCCCAGCGTCAGTACCAGCGCCAGTATGGTTTCAACTATCTGCATAGTGCTCTCTGTTGGTGTTTACACGCCCGCCTGCCGGGGCCGCCTGTATCAGACAGTCAGCCCCAGGATCTGTTCCCGTGCCACTGATCTGGCCTCGGCATCCTTGGCGAAGATGGTATCGAAACTGTCCGCCGACACAACCTCGGTCGCCGACAGTGTACGCTCAATGATAAGGGGAATATCGGCAAAACACAGGTTACCGGCAAGAAAGGCCGCCACAGCCTCCTCATTGGCCGCGTTCAACACCGCCGGTGCTGTTCCGCCTTTGTGAAAGGCTTCCGCTGCCAGCCTGAGACAGGGGAACCGTTCCAGGTCCGGCCGCTCAAAGTGGAATCGCCCGATACGAAACAGGTCCAGCGGGGCAACCCCGGCATCGATCCGTTCCGGCCAGGCCAGGCCGTTTGCAATGGGCGTACGCATGTCCGGGCTGCCGAGCTGTGCCAGCACCGATCCGTCCGCGTACTCCACCATGGAATGGATAATGCTCTCGGGATGGACGTGGACCTCAATCATTTCCGGCGTGGTGTTAAACAGCCAGCAGGCCTCAATCAGTTCCAGCCCCTTGTTCATCAGGGTTGCCGAATCCACCGAAATCTTCTGGCCCATGGACCAGTTCGGATGGGCGCAGGCTTCGGCGGGCAACACGCTACGCAGGGATTCCGCCGAATGCGTGCGGAACGGTCCGCCGGACGCCGTCAGCAGGATGCGTGTGATACCCGCGCCACGGGTATCCCGGATCCTGTCCGCCGGCATGCACTGGAAAATGGCATTATGTTCGCTATCGATCGGCAGGACTTCCGCTCCCGAGGCCGCAACCGCGTCCATAAACAGCTTGCCCGACATCACCAACGCTTCCTTGTTGGCCAGCAACACGCGCTTGCCGGCCCGCACGGCAGCCAGCGTGGGCGGCAACCCCGCGGCACCAACTATGGCGGCCATCACCGTATCAGCGTCGCTGTCACCGGCCACCTGGCTTAGCCCTTCAGGGCCGCTGAGGACCGTCACGGAGGGCATATCGGCAAGAGCGTGGGTCAGTGCAACGGCTGCGGTTTCATCTGCCATCACCGCGTACTGTGGGTGAAACTCTCGGCACAGCTCCACCATGGCGTCGACACTGGTACTGGCCGTTAACGCGGAGACCGAAAAGCGATCCGGGTGCCGACGGATGACATCCAGCGTATTCAGGCCAATTGAGCCAGTGGCTCCCAGGATGGATATACGACGCTTCACAACGGTCACCACTGCCCCGTCGTCAGCCAGCCCATGAGGGTAATGATCAGCGCGAACACCGGAATCGCTGCCGTCAGGCTGTCAATCCGGTCCATGATGCCACCGTGACCCGGCAATAGCTGGCTGCTGTCCTTGATGCCCCGGAAACGCTTCAACATGCTTTCCAGCAGGTCGCCGAGCACCGACACCGCGCCGGTAATCAGGCTGGCCACAACCAGCAACAGCGACTGCGCCACACTCGCCGAAGCCAGCGCGCTGATAATCACCGCAAATACCGCAACGACCACCAGGCCACCCCACACACCCGCCCAAGACTTGCCCGGGCTGACACGAGGCGCAAGTTTCGCCTTACCAAACGCGCGGCCGGCAAAATAGGCACCGATATCGGCCACCCAGACCACGCAGAATACATAAAGGATAAGCAATAAATTGTTGGCGCTGTCACCAAACTGGAATCCGCCAGTACGCAGGTGATTGAGGCCAACCCAGGCAGGCACCAGCACCAGCAGCCCCATAGCAGCCCGGGCAGCCACACCGCCCCAGCGCTCAGACCCATCAGGGTAACTTCGTACCAGGAGGAAGCACAGAACCCACCAGAACAGAGCCAGCCACAGCACGGCCAGGGCGGGAACATTCAACAGGCCATAGAGCACGGCCGCCACTACCAGCGCATACACAACGCGCGCGGCCGGCGAAGAGAGGCCGGACATGTTGGCCCACTCCCACGCCCCGATGGTGATAATAGCACCGGTAAACAGGGCAAAGCCCAAGGGCGGTAGAAAGAAAATCCCGCCAATGGCGATGGGTGCCAGGATAAGCGCGGTTATAATACGGGTTTTAAGCACGGTATCGTTCGCTATCTTGTCGTTATTGTTCTGACGAAACGCTGGCAATCTGGTCATCGGTCTGACCAAACCTGCGCTTCCTGCCCGCATACGCCTGTAACGCCTCGCTCATTTCATGCTCACGGAAGTCAGGCCAATAAACGGGAGAAAAGTAGAGTTCGGTGTAGGCCAGGTGCCAGAGCATGAAATTACTGATGCGCTGCTCACCGGCCGTACGGATCATCAGGTCCGGCATGGGCAGGTCACCAATGGACAGGTGCTGCTGGATCAGGTCGTCGGTGATGTCGGACGGCGCAAGCTCACCAATACGCACCTTTTCCGCCACCTTCCGGCTGGCCTGGGTGATGTCCCAGTGGCCACCGTAGTTGGCAGCGATCACCAGCGTCATGCGGGTGTTGTCGCGGGTCAGCGCCTCGGCACGCTCCATATGCTCCTGCAGGTTGGCACTGAACGCGGAGCGGTCGCCAATAATGCGTAGGCATATATCATTGCGGTGCAGTTTCTTGACTTCCCGCTCCAGTGCGAACAGGAACAGGCGCATGAGGGCCGATACTTCATCTTCCGGGCGACGCCAGTTCTCGCTGGAAAAAGCGAACAGGGTCAGCACTTCCACCCCTTCCCGGGCACAGGTTTCAACCACAGACCTGACCGCTTTCACACCGGCCTTGTGGCCGGCTACGCCTTTCAGTCGCCGGGCTTTCGCCCAGCGGTTATTACCATCCATGATAATGGCCACATGCCGGGGCCGGCTGCCAGCCGAAACCGGAATCTCTGCGGATACACTTTCCGTCATGCAATCCCCTGTTCAGCCGATACTCGACAACTGCGCTGGCACCGGCTGATCATTATACTGAATTGGACTGGCTGATCAGACAGCCATCAGGTCCTCTTCCTTGGCCTTGAGCTGCTTTTCGATCTCAGCGATATAACGGTCGGTCAACTTCTGAATCTCTTCTTCACCGTAGCGCTCTTCGTCTTCGTTGATGTCCTTTTCCTTCAGCAGTTCTTTCAGCGTGCTGTTGGCATCACGACGCGCGTTGCGGACAGAAACCTTGCCATGCTCCGCATCGGCCCTGGCCTGCTTGACCATTTCCTTACGGGTTTCCTCGGTCAGCATCGGCATCGGAATCCGAATAATTTCACCGTTATTGGACGGGTTCAGACCCAGGTCCGACATCATGATCGCTTTTTCGATCTTCGGTAGCAGCGGCTTCTCCCAGGGCGAGACAGCCAAGGTCCGGTTGTCCTCAACGTTCACACTCGCCACCTGCTTGAGTGGGGTCTCCTGGCCGTAATAATCCACGGTTACGCTATCCAGAATGGAGGGATGCGCGCGCCCGGTACGGATCTTGTTGAAAGCCCAATTCAGAGACTCAAGGCTTTTCTTCATCTTCTTTTCAGCATCAGCTTTTATATCGTCAATCACTGCAGCGTCCTCGGATTCGTTATTCAAAATTACTCAATCAGATTATTCAATTAATGTGCCTTCCGATTCTCCGGTTACAATCCGGGTCAGTGCGCCGGCCCGGTTCATATCGAAGACCCGAAGAGGCATGCCATGGTCCCGGGCAAGACAAATTGCAGTCAGGTCCATCACACCCAGTTTCTTGTCCAGTACTTCGTCGTAGGTCAGGTGGTCGTATTTTTCCGCTGACGAATCCTTGTAGGGATCGGCGGAATAAACGCCATCAACCTTGGTTGCCTTCAACACGGCATCGGCTTCAATCTCTATGCCGCGCAGGCAGGCTGCCGAATCGGTCGTGAAGAACGGGTTGCCAGTGCCGGCACAGAAAATCACCACATCGCCATCTTTCAGGTCACGTACGGCCCGGCGGCGATCATAATGCTCAACAATACCACTCATGGGGATGGCAGACATAACCCGGGTACGAATGTTGGAGCGTTCAAGGGCATCACGCATGGCCAGGCCGTTCATGACTGTCGCCAGCATGCCCATGTGGTCGCCGGTCACCCTGTCCATGCCCGCGGCATTCAGGGCAGCACCGCGGAACAGGTTGCCACCGCCGATGACCAGGCCCACCTGGACACCAATGCCAATGAGGGAGCCAATATCCAGCGCCATCCGGTCAAGTACCTTGGGATCAATGCCAAAATCATGATCGCCCATCAGGGCCTCACCACTGAGCTTGAGCAGAACACGTTTGTATCTGGGCTGGGTATTGGACGACTTCGGCATGAGGATCCCCTTCTATGTGTCTGGCTTGGTGCCTGGCAGGACAAGCTTCTCAGGCTTGTATCTGACATACTCCTTGACAAAAGGGGTATCTCAGATACAAGCCCGCCACGAGAACCGGACAAATCCGGCTAACGTGGCAGACTTGGAAGGTGCCGAAGCCCGCGCTCAGGCACCTGTATGAAGGATCAGGACTTGCCGGTACCCGCCGCCGCAGCGACCTCGGCAGCAAAATCCACTTCTTCCTTCTCAATACCTTCGCCGACTTCCAGACGAACAAAGCTGACCAGATCGGCGCCGTTCTCTTTGATCAGCTGACCAACGGTTTGGTCAGGATTTTTGACGAACGGTTGCTCAACCAGGCTGTTTTCCGCCAGGAACTTCTTGATACGGCCGCCCATCATCTTCTCGACGATTTCAGCAGGCTTGCCTTCCATATCTGGCTGGGCCTTGATGACCGCTTTCTCTTTCTCGAGCTCGTCGGCCGGCATGTCTTCCGGCTTGCCAACCCGCGGGTTAACAGCGGCAACGTGCATGGCAACGTCCCGAGCAACTTCAGGGTCGCCAGCGGTCAGGGCAACAACAGATGCAATCTTGTTGGTGCTGTGAACGTATGCGCCCACAACCGGACCCTCCACCCGGACGATACGACGAACAGTAATGTTCTCGCCGATCTTCTGAACCAGCGCTTCGCGCTTGGCTTCCAGATCGCCTGCCATCAAATCCGCTACGTCTGTCTTGCCGTTTTCGAAGGCAACATTCAGAACGTCGTTGGCGAAGTTCATGAAGTTGTCGTCACGGGCAACGAAGTCGGTCTCGGAGTTCACTTCCAGAATGTAGGCGACAGTGTTGTCGTCAGACACCTTGATCAGGGAAACACCTTCAGCAGCGGTACGACCCGCTTTCTTGGCAGCCTTCAGGCCGGAAGACTTGCGCAGTTCTTCAATAGCAGCATCAACGCTTCCGTCAGCTTCCACCAGAGCCTTTTTGCATTCCATCATGCCAAGGCCGGTGCGCTCACGGAGCTCTTTGACCATTGCAGCAGTAATTGCAGCCATGTTCATTCCTCTTAACTGTTCCGAATTCTGGACCGGTGTGCCCGGCGATAAACCACGGGCACACCCTACAACCTGTTCGCGAAGGAAATATTACTCCGCAGCGGGAGCAGCACCTTCCGCGTTCTCACTGACTTCTACGAACTCGTCAGCGCCGGCACCGGCAGACTGGGCCGCCTCAATGCAGGTATCAGCAACAGCTTGCACGTAAATCTGGATCGCGCGGATGGCATCGTCGTTACCAGGGATTACGTAATCAACGCCGTCCGGGTTGCTGTTGGTATCAACCACACCGATAACAGGAATGCCCAGCTTGTTGGCTTCCTTGATAGCGATACGCTCGTGATCAACGTCAATCACGAACATGGCATCCGGCAGGCCGCCCATGTCCTTGATACCGCCGATAGAGCGCTCAAGGCGGTCCATTTCACGGGTACGATCAAGGGCTTCTTTCTTGGTCAGCTTGTCGAAGGTACCGTCCTGGCTTTGTGCTTCCAGGTCGCGGTAGCGACGGATAGACTGGCGAATGGTCTTGTAGTTGGTCAGCATGCCGCCCAGCCAGCGGTGATTCACGTAAGGCTGATTGGAACGGAGCGCTTCTTCCTTGATGATCTTGGCCGCTGCACGCTTGGTGCCCACGAACAGGATCTTGTTCTTGCTGTTTGCGAGATTATGCACAAAGTTCAGTGCATCGTTCATCGCGGGAACAGTCTGTTCAAGGTTGATGATATGAATCTTGTTACGAGCGCCGAAGATGAACTTCGACATTTTCGGGTTCCAGTAACGGGTCTGGTGACCGAAGTGGGCGCCTGCTTTCAGCAGGTCACGCATATTTACCTGAGCCATGATATTTACCTTTTTAGCTTCGGGTTAGTCCTCCACACGTCCGATTGACCCAACCTGAACCCGTTGCTTTTTATGTAGAGCAACAGAAGCAGGCACCCTGGGACAACGTGCCGACGTGTGTGCGAATTTGCCGGATTTGTTTCCAGCGGGCGCGTTTATACCATAAATCGCCCGCCGGATTCCATTAATTTGTGCCGCTGGCCATGCCCTGAATCCGCCTCTTCCTTGTACCGGACCACACTCCCCCTTAAAATGCCTGTTTGATCCACATCAACGGGAAACCCAATGCAGGTATCGATCAAGACTCCGGAAGAAATCGAAAAGATGCGGGTCGCCGGCCGCCTGGCGGCTGACGTTCTCGAAATGATCGGCGAGCACGTCAAACCCGGCGTAACCACCGAGGAACTGGACAACATCTGCCATAACTACATGGTGAACGAGCAGAAGACCATTCCGGCGCCGCTGAACTACAAGGGTTTCCCGAAGTCGGTGTGCACCTCGGTCAACCATGTGGTGTGCCACGGCATCCCCACCGAGAAAAAGGTGTTAAAGGAAGGCGACATCCTCAACATTGATGTCACCGTCATTAAGGATGGCTGGCATGGTGACACCAGCAAGATGTTCATCGTTGGCAAACCCAAGCCCGGCACCGAGCGCCTGATCCAGATCACCCAGGAATGCCTGTATAAAGGTATCGAACTGGTTAAACCGGGCGCCCGCCTCGGGGACATCGGCCACGTTATCCAGCAGCATGCCGAGAAGCACCGGTATTCCGTGGTGCGCGACTACTGCGGCCACGGTATCGGCCAGGTCTTCCATGAAGACCCACAGGTAATGCATTACGGCAAGCCCGGCACCGGCATGGAGCTCCAGGAAGGCATGACCTTTACCATCGAACCGATGATCAACCAAGGCAAGTACCACACCAAGCTGCTACCGGATGGCTGGACGGTAGTCACCAAGGACCACAAACTCTCTGCACAATGGGAGCACACCATCCTGGTAACGGCAGACGGCCACGAGGTACTGACCAAGCGTACGGAAGAGTCATTCTAGGTGGACTTCAGCGAACTGGAAGCCAGGATCAGTAACGATGCATCTCCCGTCCGGGCAGCCCGGGAACTGCTGAAGGAACGCTACAACGCCGATGCGGAAGCGTTCCGACAGGGAGCCGATGTTCGTGCACTGGTTCATTCCCGCTCCGGCACGCTGGACACCGTTCTCGCCCTGATATGGAACCGCAATGCCTTTGCCGCCTCTGGGGATATTTCCCTGGTTGCGGTTGGCGGCTATGGCCGGGGTGAGCTCCACCCTCACTCCGACATTGATCTGCTGATCCTCACCCGCAACGGTATCGATGAAAGCTGGCAGGAAGACCTGGGTGCCTTCGTTACCCTGCTGTGGGACCTGAAACTGGATATTGGCCACAGCGTGCGCAGTATCCAGGAGAGCCTGGATTCGGCCAGGGAAGACGTCACGATCCTGACCAACCTGCTGGAAACACGCACCATCGCCGGCCCCGATGACCTGCGTGACGAGCTCAGCCATCAGGTGTATTCCGACGCCATCAGCTCCGACCGCGACTACTTCATCGCCAAACGGGAAGAACAGAAGCGCCGACACACAAAGTATGGTGACACCGAATACAATCTGGAGCCCAATGTTAAAGGCTCCCCCGGGGCCCTGCGGGACATACAGACCATCGGCTGGATCACCAAGCGCCACTTCGGCCTGCAGAACATTGCCGACCTCACCCGTTTCAGCATCCTGACCGAAGAAGAACACCAGATCCTGCTGCAGGGCGAGACCTTCCTTTGGCGCCTGCGGTTTGGCCTGCAACTGATTGCCGACCGCAATGAGAACCGCCTGTTGTTCGATCACCAGCGGGCCCTTGCACAAATGCTGGGGTACAAGGACGAAGGCAAGCGCCTGGGCGTTGAACTGATGATGCAGTCCTACTACCGCACCGTACTGGCACTGGCGGAGTTGACCGACGTTATCCTGCAGTACTACGACGAAGCCATACTGGGCGCGGGGAATGACGACGACATCCTGCCCCTGAACAAGCGCTTCCAGATCCGCAACTATTACATTGAGGCGATCAACAACCAGGTTTTCGCCTACGCGCCCTACGCCATCATGGAAATTTTCGTGCTGATGGCACAGCACCCGGAGATCAAGGGCATTCGGGCCACCACTATCCGTTCCCTGCGGGCACACCGCCACCTGATTGACGATGCCTTCCGATCAGACCTGGCCGTTACGTCCCTGTTCATGGAATTGCTGCGAACCCCGCACGCCCTCGACCAGACCCTGTCTGCGATGAAGAAATACAACGTGCTGGGCCGCTACCTGCCGGAATTCGGCCAGATTATCGGCCAGATGCAGCACGACCTGTTCCACATCTACACCGTGGACGCCCACACCATGCGGGTGATTCGCAATATGGTGCGGCTGGACAGCGCCGAGGCCCGTAATGACTACCCCCTGGCATCCCGGCTGATTCACCGGTTACCAAAGCTGGAAACTCTGTACATAGCCGGCCTGTACCACGATGTTGCCAAGGGCCGTGGTGGTGACCACTCGGAGTTGGGCGCGATTGATGCGGAAAGCTTCTGCGAACGCCACCACCTGAGTGAGCGGGACACCCAACTGGTATCCTGGCTGGTAGAGAACCACCTGCTGATGTCCATGACAGCCCAGCGCAAGGACATTTCCGACCCGGACATCATCCACGGGTTTGCGCGCTCTGTTCCCAGCCAGGTTCACCTGGATTACCTCTATGTGCTGACGGTGTGCGACATCAGCGCTACCAACCCGAAGCTCTGGAACACCTGGCGAGCGTCGCTTTTGCGTCAGCTTTACATCGAGACCAAGCGGGCACTTAGGCGCGGCTCGGAAACACCGGTGGACCGTCAGGAATGGGTGCGCGCCACCCAGTCCGAGGCGCGGGAAATCCTCCATGCCCAGAACATGACCGACGAACAGATCGACGGCATCTGGGAAACCCTGGACGAAGACTACTTCCTGCAGGATTCCACGGTAGACATCGCCTGGCAGACCGCCGCCATTATCCGCCACGGTGACGACCCCGATCCGCTGGTGCTAATCCGCGACACCCGTGGCGGGCCTACGGACGGCTATTCCCAGATCATCATCTACATGAGCGACCGCATCGATCTTTTCGCGGCCACCACGGCGGTGCTTGAACAGCTCAACCTCAACATCGTTGATGCGCGAATCAGCTCCAGCGAAGGCCCCTTCTCCATCAGTTCCTATATTGTGCTGGACGAGAAAGGAAAGCCCCTGGGCATCGACCCTGCCCGCAAGGACCGGGTTCGCATGCGCCTGATCGAGGAACTGGACGACCCGGAAGATTACCCGGACATCATCCACCGGCGTACCCCCAGGCAGCTCAAACACTTTGCCTTCCCAACGGAAGTCACCTTCTCCAACGACACCATTAACCAGCGTACGGTGATGGAAGTGATCACCCCGGACCGCCCCGGCCTGCTGGCGCGGGTTGGCCAGGTGTTGCTGGAGCATCGTGTGCGGTTGACCAACGCCAAGATTGCCACCCTCGGCGAGCGAGTAGAGGACGTATTCTTTGTAACCGACGAGCATGGCGAGCAGATCAGCGACCCCGCCGTCTGCCTGGCCCTGCAGCAGGATCTTTGCCAAATGCTGGACGATACCCAATGAACCCCGACCTGGACAGACTCCACCCCTACCCGTTCGAAAAACTGACGAAACTTAAGGCCGGCATCAGCGTGCCACAAGATCTGGCACCGGTTTCACTGGGGATTGGCGAGCCCAAACACCCGTCCCCGGAATTCGTGAAACGGGTAATTGCGGATAACCTGGACAAGCTCGCCAACTATCCGACCACCAAAGGCACCGACGAGCTGCGCCAGGCCATCGCAGCCTGGGCCACCCGTCGCTTTGAACTGGCACCCGGAACACTGACACCGGAGTACCATATCGTTCCAGTGAATGGCACCCGGGAAGGCATCTTCTCGCTGGTCCAGTCGGTGGTGGATTCAAGCCGGGCCGCCACCGTGGTCAGCCCCAATCCGTTTTACCAGATCTACGAAGGGGCCGCGTTCCTTGCCGGTGCCACTCCCCGTTATCTTGCCTGCGACGCAGACAGCAATTTCATACCGGACTTTGACAAAGTTCCGGAATCCGTGTGGAAAGACTGCCAGGTGCTGTTCCTGTGCTCACCGGGCAACCCCAGCGGTTCGGTAATTCCCCGGGAGACGTTGGTGCGGGTCATCGAACTGGCGGACAAGCATGATTTCATCGTTGCGTCTGACGAATGCTATTCCGAGCTCTACCCTGACGAAAATCAGCCACCGGAAGGGCTGCTGCAGACCTGTGCCGCTATTGGCCGCAACGATTTTGCCCGTTGCATTGTGTTCCACAGCCTGTCGAAACGCAGCAACCTGCCGGGCCTGCGTTCCGGTTTCGTGGCCGGCGACGCGGATATCCTGAAGGGCTACCTCAAATACCGCACCTACCACGGCTGCGCCATGCCCATCCACAACCAGTTGGCGAGCATTGCCGCCTGGAACGACGAGGATCACGTGCGGGAAAACCGCGCTGCCTACCGCGCCAAGTTCGAGGCCGTGGTACCCATCCTGCGGGAAGTGATGAACGTGGACTTCCCCGATGCCGGTTTCTACCTCTGGCCGGAAACGCCAATGGACGACGAAACGTTTGCTCGGGAATTGTCGGCGCAGCAGAATGTGCATGTACTGCCAGGGCGCTATTTGTCGCGCACGGTGGATGGGCACAATCCGGGTGAAAATCGGGTGAGGATGGCTCTGGTGGCGCCGCTGGAAGAGTGTGTGGGAGCGGCGAAACGTATTGTGGCTTTTGTGAAAGGGACCTGATACCCCCTCTCCCTGGCCCTCTCCCGCTAGGGGAGAGGGAATTATAGATAACGACTTGGGTGATGTTTTGAACACTGTGAAACTTTATGGCATCAGGAACTGCGACACGGTCAAGAAGGCCCGGAAATGGCTGGATGGCGCAGGCATCGACTACGAGTTCCATGATTTCAAGAAGGACGGCCTGGACACCGACCGGCTCAGCCAGTGGGAGCTGGCGGCTGGCTGGGAAGTGCTGCTGAACCGCCGTGGTACCACCTGGCGCAAACTTCCGGACGAGGTTCGTGATAATATTAGCGCCCAATCTGCCCACAGCCTGATGCTCGACAATCCGTCCATCATCAAACGGCCCGTGGTTGAGCACGGCGAGACGGTCAGCGTCGGCTTTAACGCCGGTGAATGGGCTGAAAGATTCAAACACTGAAGGAGCACATCAATGAGTTTTGCATTCGGAATTGGTATCGGCAGCCAGAACAACCAGGGCGAGTGGCTGGAAGTGTTTTACCAGCAGCCGGTCATCACCCCCGATAACGGCCTCATCGAAGTGGCTCGTAACGTATTGAATTACCAGGGTGGTAACCAGGCGGTATCGGCAACGCCCGATCAGCTCAAAGCGCTTTCGGACGGCCTGCGCCAGCTTGGCCAGATGGAGCAGTCCACACTGGCGGGCAAAGCCGCTGAAAGCCGTCGCCCGGTTGTGGTGACCCTGCTGGACACGGACGACACCGCCTCCAGCACCCCGGAGGTGTACCTCAAGCTTCACCTGATCTCAAGCCGCCAGGCCAAACCCCATGAGCTCAAGCTGGACGGCATCTTCGGATTGCTGCCCAACCTGGCCTGGACCAGCGAAGGCGCCATTGACCTGAACGAACTGCCGGACCGCCAACTCAAGGCGCGTCTCGAAGGCCGTACACTGGAAGTGAAGTCCGTCGACAAGTTCCCGCAGATGACTGATTACGTGGTGCCCAAAGGCGTTCGCATTGCCGATACCGCCCGCGTTCGCCTGGGTGCCTACGTGGGCGAAGGCACTACCGTGATGCACGAAGGCTTTATCAACTTCAATGCCGGTACCGAAGGCACCAGCATGATTGAAGGCCGCATTTCCGCTGGCGTGATGATTGGCCAGGGCTCTGACCTCGGCGGTGGCTGCTCCACTATGGGCACCCTCTCAGGTGGCGGCAACATCATCATTTCCGTGGGCGAGAACTGCTTGATCGGCGCCAACGCCGGTATTGGCATTCCCCTGGGCGACCGCTGCAAAGTGGAAGCCGGCCTATACATCACCGCTGGCACCAAGGTTGCCCTTCTGGACGACAACGACGATCTTGTGGAAGTGATCAAGGCCCGGGATCTGGCCAGCAAACCAGACCTTCTGTTCCGCCGTAACAGCCAGACCGGCGCGGTTGAGTGCAAAACCAACAAGTCCGCCATCGAACTGAACAAAGAGCTGCATGCAAACAACTAATCCCCCCTCCCTTTCCGCCACCCTGGATCTGGCGGTTGACCTGATCCGCCGGCCATCCGTAACTCCGGACGACGCCGGCTGTCAGGAGCTGATGATGTCGCGGCTTGCGGCCCTTGGCTTCAAAGGCGAGGCCCTGCGCTTCGGCGAGACGGACAATCTCTGGGCCCGCAGGGGCTCGGATGGCCCGCTGCTGGCCTTCGCCGGCCACACGGATGTTGTCCCCACCGGCCCGGAGAAAAACTGGCGCCATCCGCCGTTCGATGCGGTGATCGACGACGGTTTCCTCCATGGCCGGGGCGCTGCCGATATGAAAGGCAGCCTGGCAGCGTTTATTACCGCCTGTGAGCGCTTCGTCGTCAAACATCCGGATCATCGGGGCTCCATCGCCCTGCTGATCACCAGCGACGAAGAAGGCCCCGCCCAGGACGGCACCGTTAAGGTGGTGGAAACCCTGGAGGCCAGGAATGAAAAGATCGACTGGTGCCTGATTGGCGAGCCCTCCAGCACCCATGAGGTGGGCGATGTCATCAAGAATGGCCGCCGGGGGTCGCTCCACGGTTATCTGACGGTGCACGGCACCCAGGGGCATGTGGCCTACCCGCATCTGGCGGAAAACCCGGTGCATACCGTTGCCCCGGCGCTGGACGCCCTGGCGAAGGAGTTCTGGGATAACGGCAATGACTTCTTCCCGCCCACCACCTTCCAGATCACCAAAATTGAGGCCGGTACCGGCAGCAACATCATTCCTGGTGAATGCCTGGTCCACTTCAATTTCCGCTATTGCACGGAAAACTCGGCCGAAAGCCTGGAAGAACGAGTGGTTGCGATCCTGGACCGCCACGAACTGAAATACGACCTGCAATGGCACCTGAGCGGCCGCCCTTTCCTGACGGATAGTGGCGCACTGGTCTCGGCGGCGCAGAGCGCCATCCGCACCATCACTGGCCGGGAGGCCGAACTGTCCACGTCCGGGGGCACTTCAGACGGACGCTTTATCGCGCCCACGGGCGCCCAGGTACTTGAGCTTGGCCCTATCAACGCCACGATTCACAAGGTGAACGAATGCGTCAAGGCGGCGGACCTGGATACCCTGTCGGAGATCTACGAGCAGGTTCTTATCGAACTGCTGGCCTGATCAATAATGGGGAGGAGGCGTTTCGTCCTCCTCCTTCCTGATGTTCGATGACGACACTTCCTTGAGCTGTGTGTTCAGTTGTTTTTTCGCTTCCCAGAGTTCCCGTATATCCAGCTCCTGGCGGGCCAATTGCTCGCTCAGGGTGTGGATAACATCGTCCTGGAATGCCAGCCGGGTTTCCAGCTCGTCCAGCCGAGCTTGTAGATCTTTATCGCTCATGTAGTCATGCCGCTTGGTCAGCGCTCCCCGTTATCTGGTATCATTCCGCTTTTGCCCGCCAAGGGAATTGCGAGATCGTTTTCATATCTGGCAAGCCCTGGTGGTTTTCACCGCCGGAGACCCGATTTTACCCGATATCCGGCTCTTTATCGTTAGCGTTTGATTAATGGAGAAACTTCAGTCCATGCAAAACCCAGCAAAAGCGATCGTTCTTGCTCTCCTGGTCGCCATTCCGTCACCCTTTATCCTCGGTTTTCTGTTGGTGACTTTCACCCCGGAACTCTTCCAGATCCTGTCACAGTCCGGTACCAGTGAGCTGGCAACCAATACCACGTTTGTACTGGGCAGCGCCCAGGGTATTGCCGCCTACGTCATTGCCGTCGTCCTCTTCGGCCTGGCAGGCTTCCTGACCGTGGCACTGGCCGCCAAAAAACCGGCAGCCGTAAGGCAGCAGGCTTCCCGCGCCACCGCGGCGCCACGTCAATCCGCACCGCGTCAACAGGCTCAGCCAGATTACGACGAGGAAGACGAGGACTACGACGACTCCACCCCGGAAGGCGACGAAGAGGGCACCGTCAAGTGGTTCAACGTCAAGAAAGGCTTCGGCTTTATTGTCCGTGACAGCGGCGATGAAGTCTTCGTTCACTTCCGTGCGATCCGTGGCCGTGGCCGCCGCGTTCTGCGCCAGGGACAGTTGGTCCGGTTCAGCGTAGTGGAAGCAGACAAGGGCTTGCAGGCGGACAACGTGTCTATCCTGAGCGAGTGAACCGCAACACTTCCCAGTCCCAAAAAAGGGGTAGCCAGTGGCTACCCCTTTTTTCGTTTTCTCAGTTCCAGACAGCCAACTGTTCACCCCGTTGATCCAGCCGCCACCATCGCTCGTCTTCCACCGGCTCCCCTTCTTTCCAGTCGCCAGGGCTACAGCGAATCTCAGTGTCCATGGCTCGCCAGGCACTTCGGGCGCAATCCAGGTCCGAAATCCAGGGCAGGTCCTCCCCTTCCAGGATCAGCGACGTGAACCGCTTACCTCCGGCGCCCGGATACAGACTGATGCGGACCCGGTGACTCCGATAGAAACCAGCACCCTTCACCGCACCGTCGCCCAACGAATTATCTTTTAGTTCAATATCATCAAGATGGTTCGCAAGCCAATCCGATACCGCTGACGACACCAGGTCACGAATGTAGATTTCGAGGTCCCGCACTCGCTGTTTCTCCCGCCGGTTGATCACAATGGAGCACATAGTGAACCGGCCCGGGGCGTGCTGCAACCCAGCGTTCCAGTTCGTGCCGAAGATCCTCCACTTTCAGTGTACGAAGCGTGCCTTCGGCTTGACGTTCGTGCCACGCAACTTCCGCGGCCGCCCGCTCAATGGCCACGTGTTCAAGTGACCGCTCCAACCCTTCCGTGGGCTGTTGTCTTGCCATTGCCACCAGGGACTGGCGCCGGAGCGTATCCGTCTTCCCCGCCAGTGCCATGCTTTCGATGGGGCCACGTTCCGCAAACAGGTTCAACCTTGCGGCTGCCCGCTCCACCCACTGAATCATTCCACCGGGTGATCCCACCAACTGGCTTCGGCTTGACGCTGCATAGCGGATAAGCGCCTGGGACAATTCGACGTTCCAGCGCTTTTCAATGGCCGGCTGATGCGCCGTGAGAATGGCCGCCTTCTGCCCGGGGCTGGTGCCGGGCATATCAAAAACATCGAAGTCCCTTCCCAGTGATCGCTCCAGTTGCTCAATCGCGGTGCCTGCACCTGGTGAATCGGGACCCAGCATGATGACAGGCCCGGGATACCCGGTAACCAGCCCCCTGGCCACACTCAGCTCTGAAGCCATCATTGCAACCAGATCCACCGGCGAAACGTTATCCAGAACCAAGGCGGGGTAGTCCTTGCGGTCAACAGCGTTGGAAGGAATCGCGGGGCAGTCGCTGGCCATCACTTCCGCCTCGTTACGAAGATCAAGCTTCACAAAGCCACAATCCAGGAAAGGCAGCAGAGCCTGCAACCAACTGGTTTTGCCGCTGCCCCTTGAGCCCCTGACCCAGACCAGCGCACCGGGAACCGACACCAGCGTTATCGAAACATCCTCGGCGAGCCCCAACCAGTCCAGATCGGTAATCACCATGGGGGCATCCCCTGTTGTGTTCGGGGTTTCGGTGGCCTTCTGTTGGCTGCTGTTGGTGGCGGGCCAATGGCCAACCAGTTCCAGTACCGCGACGTACGCTTTCTCCTGCAGGCGCTCGGCGTTGCGCGTCAATACCGATAACAGTATCGGCCAGTCCAGCCAGGGGGCGTCGCTCAGTTCGCGGGCGGAGGAGAACCAGTACATGAGTTGCGAGGACAGCAGGCCTTCGCTTCCGACTTCCGTCACGATGGGCTGTTCGCACTGGATGGTACGGGTCAGCTCATCAAGGTCGACGCCGCGGCCACGCAGGAAATCGCAGATGGCGGGCTCGCCATCCAGCAGCGCCAGCAGGAAATCCTCTACGGTGATGGCATAACCACCGCGTTGGGCGACGCTGTCCCGTGCCCGTTGCAGTGCGGTTTGACAGAGGGGGCTCAGGCATCCTTGCCAGTCTTCCATTCACTTCTCCTTGTGTTAGTGGGCATCGTCCTGATGCCGTTTCATGAATCCGGTCAGACCCGGTTGTAGGTGTCCTCAAAGCGTACGATATCGTCCTCGCCCAGGTAGCTGCCAGTCTGGACTTCAATCAGTTCCAACGGAATCACACCCGGATTGGTCAGCCTGTGGGTAACGCCCAACGGAATGTAGGTGGACTGGTCTTCAGTGAGCAGCAATACATCGTCACCACGATTGACCGTCGCGGTTCCCTTGACCACCACCCAGTGCTCAGCCCGGTGGTGGTGCTTCTGTAGCGAGAGAGAGGCGCCCGGCTTGACAGTAATACGCTTCACCTGGAAGCGTTCACCCATGGCGATCCCCTCGTAGGTGCCCCAGGGGCGATGAACCTTCTTGTGGAACCGGTGCTCGTGGCGGCCCTGGGCCTTGACCTGGGCAACCAGCTTTTTTACATCCTGAACCCGGCCGCGATCGGCCACCAGTACCACGTCATCGGTTTCAACAATGACATGGTCGGTAATGCCCAGGGCGGCAATCAGGCGGCCCTCCGAGTGAATATAGGAGCCGGACACGTCCTCGGTAATTACGTCTCCCCGGCACACATTATTGTTCTCATCGTGGGGCTGGATATCCCAAAGTGCTGACCAGGAACCCACGTCCGACCAGCCTGCGTCCAGGGGCACCACCACGGCATCGCGGGTTTTTTCCATAACCGCGTAGTCGATGGAATCGTCCGGGCAGGCCTTGAAGGCTTCCGTTCCAACGCGGGTGAAATCCATGTCGGCGTTACGCTCTTTCCAGGCGGCGCGGCAGGCTTTGATCATGTCTGGTTGCTGGGCTTCCAGCTCTTCCAGATAACGATCAGCCCGGAACAGGAACATGCCGCTGTTCCAGAAATAGTCGCCTTCGTCCAGATATCGACGGGCGGTTTCTTCATCCGGCTTTTCCACAAAGGCGGCGACATCGTTATAGCCTTCATGGGCTGCGCCAGCCTTGATATACCCGTAACCCGTATGGGGAGCATTCGGAACAATACCGAAGGTAACCAGTTTGCCCGACCGCGCGGCTTCCGCCCCCTGGCTGACAGCCTGGCGGAATACATCCTGGTTCTTGAGTACATGATCCGAGGGCATGACCAGCAGCAGCTCTTCCGGGTTTTCCTCCGCCGCTGCCAGGGCAGCCAGGGCGATGGCCGGAGCGGTGTTGCGGCCCACCGGCTCGAGGATGATGCCGGCAGTGCGCTCCGACGCCTGGGCCTGCAGGTGGGCAGCCACGACGAATCGATGTTCCTCGTTGGTGATCGCCATAACCCTGGCTTTCTCATCGAGGGCCAGCCCACGGTCAATGGTTTCAGCCAGCAGGGTTTCGTCAGACACCACCGGCAGAAACTGCTTGGGATAGGCCTCACGGGAAAGCGGCCATAACCGGGTGCCGGAACCACCAGAAAGAATCACTGCAAGCATGGGTCGTCCTTGTTTCGAATTTTCGCGAATTTTACCTCAAAGACCGCCGGGTTGTCCTGCCGGCGGCGATTAAAGCGGCTTCACCTTGGGCACGGCTACCAGCTGCCGGTATTGTCCATACTGGCCCACGGCTCCTTCGGAGGGAGGGAATCACCTTTCTGGAGCAGCTCAATGGAGATGCCGTCCGGAGACCGGACAAACGCCATATGACCATCCCGGGGCGGTCGATTGATGGTAACGCCGTTGGCCTGAAGGTGGCTACACAAGGCGTATATATCATCCACCCGGTAGGCCAGGTGCCCGAAGTTGCGGCCACCCCCGTATTCTTCCGGATCCCAATTGTAGGTAAGCTCGATCATTGGCGCCTTGTCTTCCCTGGCCCGTGCTTCATCCTCGGGGGCTGCCAGGAAAACCAGGGTGAAGCGGCCTTTTTCACTGCTTTTGCGGCTGATTTCGACCATACCGAGCAGTTCACAGAAAAAATGCAGGGTCTCTTCCAGGTTACTCACCCGGATCATCGTGTGAAGGTACTGCATATTGCCTCTCCTGTTGGGTTATCCTGCCACCATGAGACAACGCCCTGAAACCACAGCCCATCTCCAGTACCGTGTTCCAGCCGTGCGCCATCTGGCGTGGATGTGTCATGCCCCCCAGCTTATCAGCTCTCCCATGGGATTTGATCCGGAAAATTATCTACCGGGAGATGTGCAAGAGCGATTGACAGCCTGGGATAACGCACCTCACCGAGGCCCGGCCGTGCTGACGGAACAGCCGGCACGGCGGCTTGGGCACTATTTCGAGCGCCTTTACGAGTGCATGATGCAGGATCTGCTCGGCTGGGAAGTACTGCTCAAGAACCAGCCAGTGAGAAGCAATGGCATTACCCTGGGAGAACTGGATTTCGTGGTCCGTAATCCGGCAGACAACCTTGTCGAGCATCACGAAATTGCCGTGAAATTCTACCTCGGCCATAGCGAGGCGGGCCAGGACACGCCGTTCTGGTACGGACCAAACGCACGGGACCGGCTGGACATCAAAACCCAGCGACTGACCGACCACCAGAGCCAATTGACCGACAGGCCCGAAGCCCGCAACCTCTTCGCATCGTTGGGGATAGAAACACCGGCCTTGTCACGAATTTTCATGCCCGGGTATCTGTTCTACCCGCTTGGCAAGTCACTCGCCCCGCCCGACAGCATTCCACCAAGCCACCTGCGCGGTGACTGGCTCTACATCGACGACCTGGATGAAATGGCGAAGGCAGGAGGACTGGAGGAAACAGGCAAGGCCGACACCACAAGATGGATTCCGCTGCTCAAACCTCACTGGCTGGGGCCCTGGCGCCAGAGGGACGCGCCCGACCAACGGGAAACGGAGGAAGCTCTGGAGGTGGTTCGCTCAGCCGGGATCCCCCGATTGTTCGCGGTACTGGAACCATCCCCGAAGGATGGCTACTGGCGCGAGACATCACGCCTGTTTGTGGTACCCGGTACGTGGCCGACATTGCCCGCCACGAAGTAACGCATCCGCCCTATACGACTTCCAGTTCTACCCGGTTCCGGCCACCTTCCTTGCTACGGTAGAGCGCACGGTCTGCCCGGCTGATGGCCGAATTCAGATCATCGTCCCGGCGGAACTCGCTGACCCCCGCACTCAGGGTGATATCAATCCGCTCACCGGTTTTCGCCAACCAGTCGTGAGCCAGAAGCGCCTCTCTCACCCGTTCCGCACTGGCCTGGGCGCTGTTCAGTCCGGTATTCGGAAGCACGGCAAGGAACTCTTCCCCGCCCCACCGGGCAATCAGATCCTGGGTACGCAACTGGGCTTTGATGATGCCGGCAACTTCCTCAAGCACCCGGTCGCCGGCCTCGTGCCCATGCTGATCATTAATGGCCTTGAAATGATCGATATCGAGCACAAGAAACGCGACCGGGTGACCACTCCGCTGAAAACGGGCCAGCTCTTTCTCCGCCAGATAGGTCATGTGACGGCGGTTAAAAAGGCCTGTCAACGGATCGGTTGTCGCCATTCGACGCAGCTTCCGGTTCGCCGTGGTCACCATGGTGAGGTAGAAAAACGAGAGGTAGCTGAACATGGCGAACACCACGCTCAGGTTGAACAGGTACACGGCCAGCAGGGCCCCGGGTGCAATCGGCTGCACTGGCTCGATAAACCACATCACCAGGTACAGGGCGACGTAATAACTCCAAAGCCCGAGCAACGACATTACGGCTGCCCGCAACCCCATGCTGACGAACAGCGCCGGGATAAACATCAGCAGGTAGTAGTGAAAGCCGCTGTCCCAGCCAATAAGCACAATGCCCAGCCCGGCGTGAATAATCACTTCCGCCCAGATCAGGCCAATGGCCAGGCGGTTCTGCTTTTTGCTCAGTGCCCGGTAGGCCACCACGTACATGGTGACGCTGATAACATTTACCCAGGCGAGAATGGGCGAGCCGAGGATATGGAAGAGAAAGAAAAAAGCCACATCAACCGTGGCTGCGATCTGACAACAGCGCTTCGCCACCTGCCAGAATTGCGGACGGCGCTCCCTGATGGGCTCCCTGGCAGACATGGATCTGGCCTGACTCATAAACAACAACTTCCAGAACGATTACACCCAGATTACGCCGAAAATCACAAACTTGCTCACCGCAATCGTAAAAAACTGAAAATCTTTGAAACCAACAGGCACGCCATGCATCCGCGTGCAACCGGCGCCCTGTTTCAGTAACCGGTTTGTGGCAGAATAATTCACACCAACAAGACGATGATGGATTTCAATCATGGACGACCACAGCCAGTTCCGGCTGCTTTCCGAGCGACGGTTCCTGCCCTTCTTCCTGACGCAGTTCTCCGGAGCCTTTAACGACAACCTGTTCCGCAACATCCTGCTGTTACTGATCACTTACACCGCCGGTGGCCTGCTGGGCCTGCCCATTGATGTGGTGGTGAATATCGCGGCTTTCCTGTTCATCGTGCCCTTTTTCCTGTTTTCCGGCATCGCGGGCCAACTGGCCGACAAGTATGAAAAATCCCGTGTTATTCGCTGGGTAAAACTCGCGGAAATCGCCATCATGGCACTGGCCGCCGTCGGGCTCTGGTTGGGCTGGTACGAGTCGCTGCTGTTGCTACTGTTCCTTATGGGCGTGCAATCCACGTTTTTTGGTCCCGTAAAGTACGCCATCCTGCCCCAGGTACTCCGGGATGACGAACTGGTGGGCGGCAATGCCCTGGTGGAAATGGGGACATTCGTGGCCATTCTTGTGGGCACCCTGGCTGCAGGCCTGCTGATGGGCAGCGACCAGCCGGAGAAACTCGCTGCTGTTGGGGTCCTTGCCCTGGCAGTCATCGGCTACCTTGCAGCGCGGCAGGTGCCGGTTACCGGCGCAACCAATCCCGACATGACCATACGCCTAAACCCCCTGCGGGAAACCTGGCACCTGATGCGCCTGGCTGCGGAAAATCACTCCGTTCTGCTGTGCATCATGGCCATCTCCTGGTTCTGGTTCCTTGGCGCGGCTTACCTAACCCAGTTCCCCAGCTTCGCCCAGACCGATCTTATGGGTGATGAAACCGTCGTCACTCTGCTGCTGGCAATATTCACCATCGGCATCGCCCTCGGGTCCGTGGCCTGTGAACGACTTTCCGGCCACCGAATCGAACTGGGCATTGTGCCGATTGGCTCTCTGGGCATCAGCCTGTTCGGGCTCGACCTCTACTTCAACATGCCCGCCAACCCGGTGCCGACCGACTGGTGGAAGATCCTGACCGACAGCCAGCACCGCCAGGTAGCCATCGACCTGCTGGGTATTGGCTTCTTCGGTGGCCTGTTTATCGTACCGCTTTACGCATTCGTGCAACGGGAAACCCCGGAGGAACGGCGTGCCCGTGTTATTGCGGCCCTGAACGTGTTCAACGCCCTGTTTATGGTGGTCAGCGCCATTATGGGCATCCTGATGCTGGGCGTTATCGGCCTCAGCATCCCCGAATTCTTCCTGGTGCTGTCCATCATGAACCTGGTGGTGGCGGGCTTCGTGTACCAGCAAGTGCCGGAATTTGCCCTCCGGTTTATCGTCTGGGTGCTCTCCCACACCATCTACCGGGTGCGCCACGAAGGCCTGCACCGCATTCCGGAAGAGGGGCCGGTGCTGTTGGTGTGCAACCACGTGACCTACATGGACGCTCTCGTCATCGCGGGCGCGATAAGACGGCCGGTTCGGTTCGTTATGGACTACCAGATCTTCAAAACGCCGATACTGGGTGCCATCTTCCGGCTCGCCAAAACCATTCCCATCGGCTCCCGCAACCGGGTGCCGGAGATTTACGATGCAGCCTTCGAGCGCATTGACGAGGAACTGGATGCTGGCCATGTCGTCTGTATCTTTCCCGAGGGGCGCTTGACCTCCGACGGAGAAGTAGCCACCTTCCGCAGCGGCGTGGAGGTCATCCTGGAGCGACGCCCGGTGCCGGTGGTGCCTATGGCACTGCGAGGGCTATGGGGCAGCTTCTTCAGCCACTGCGGCGGGCCGGCCCTGAAACACTTCCCCAGACGCTTCTGGTCACGGATCGAGCTGATCGCGGGTGAGCCAGTGAGCGCGCAGGAGGCCAACGCCGAACGGCTGGAAGAAAAGGTTAAAACCCTGAGGGGCAATCACCGTTAGACCTGCCTTACGACGGACCGGTTGTAATACGCTGAGCGGCTGCTACTCTTTGACTATCATCAATTTTTCAGTGCGATCAATTCCCGGCGGTGTAAGGACCTAATCACCGCCGCCCGATCAGCACCTCCTTTGGTGGATGAAAAGATGTATACGCAGGGATCGCACTGGTACGATCGGCTGTTCAATCGGTTAATCAGGCGGCTATTAAACCAGCCCCGCAACACCCTTGCCGGTGCGCTGATTGCCTGTGCCCTCGCCCTCCCGCTTCAGGCCGATGAAGCAGCCCCGGCAGTCAGGCTCACCAACGGACACTGGCCTCCCTACATGGAGAACACACCACCCCACTTCGGGGTAATTTCGCACATCGTTACCCTGGCCTTTGCCAAAGAGGATATACCGGTAGCCTACGGCTTCTTCCCCTGGTCCCGGGCACGTATGCTTGCGGGAAAAGGCCTGTGGGACGGCTCCGTTGCCTGGACCTGCCGCCCGGAACTGCTGAAGCGCTTTTATTTCAGCGACCCCATCGTCGCCCACAACTACGCCCTGTTCCATCGCACCAACATGGATTTTGACTGGGACGAAATAAAAGACCTTGAAAGCTACCGCTTAGGCCTGACCCAGGACTACAACTATGGTGAAGAATTCGAGGAAGCCGTTGCCGCTGGCACCATCAGCGCGGATATCACCACCTCCGACGAATCCAACTTCCGCAAACTCGCCGCTGGCCGCATCGACCTGTTCCCCATGGAGCCCGCCGTGGGCATGGGCATGCTGAAAGAGCTCGGGCTGAGCGACAGGATCACCTTCCACACCACGCCCCTGCAATCGGATTACTTGTACCTGATCCTGTCCAGGCGGGCACCTGAGAGTGAGCGGTATCTGAAAGCGTTTAACGAGGGGCTCAACGAGCTGCGAGCGTCTGGCAGATTGGAGGCGTTGATTACAACCTCGCTGCCGGATTTGCCGGCTCGGTATTTGGTTGTTGAGGATGGGGATAAGGTGCAGTGTGTTGAGTGAAGTCGACTACAATGTCTTTCCAGATTGGTCTATCGCCAACCTTGCCTCTGATTACTTGAAATTTGGACTGAGTCGTCTCACCCCAAAACAGTCTAACTGCATTATCTGGATATATATGAACATGCAGATATAAATCATCCTTAGTGCGTTCGGGGACAAAAACTTCCTTTGACCTATCCTCTACTCTCATCCCAGAGCCGTATTGATTTTGGGTAACACTAAGCTTTCACTGAACATTTACCCTGTCTTTCTCTACTGCAGCACAGCATATAACACCACTTCCGGTTGAATACCCATTAAAAGCGGCTGCATTACCAATCCAGATATCGCCTACAACAGCCTCTGAGATAGGCCTTTCTGTATGATTATGCAATACAAAAGCAGTTTCTGTAGTAGTAGAGGCATAGTTCCATACAATTAGACTAGCTATTACCAGAACAAGTACGACTTGCAGCCTAACGGGCAGCGGATCCAGAACTTTGTTCATTAACCAGCGACCGATCATTGACTTCCCCAATACCGCCCCGTCGATTAACTCAACTAATGGTTTTTGCTACTAACCGCACGTCTTTACCACTCTGAAATTTCGGCAGACGGTGCAGTTTCATGACAAGTCGCAAATTATTTTGCGTCCAGGCGTCCGACAAACATGTCTGATTTGGCTCTGCTGTCGACCAGCATGAAAACAAGCACATCCTTTTTCTCAACTTTGTTCCGTAAGCTGTGGTTATTGAATATCAGATCTCCGCTCACTTCGTCTTGATATTGGTCCCGAATTACCACAAATTGGTATCCTTTACCCGGGCCTTCGGCACACAGATCAAAGCACTCAAACGGAACAAGGGAATGTGACTTCTGTCGGATCGATTCCATGCTCGTTAAGCAATTCGGCTATGCTGGACACCCTTGCTACTCTAAAAATCAGCTACCGCTAGGTCACGCAGTCATCGAGGCCTCACCTACAAACTCCTCACTAACTTGGGCAAAGATCTCAGTAACCGGCTTTTGCGGATCCGCTTTTTGCAGTTCCAGCACGCGCCTGTTATGGCGCGTCAGTTCTTCACTGGGTTTGGCCCATTGGTCTTCCGGAAGCGATTCAGACCACTCCACCATGGCCTTGGGCAGCGTTTTCCGGCTCATGCGTTTGATCTTCTTGACCTCCCACTCCACCAGCCGGTTCGGGATGGTCCAGAAAGTCATCAGGTGGTAGAGGTACCAGCCTAGGGTATGGAACCAGCCCACCTCGCCGGCCCGGCGGCGCTGGTGCAGGCGTGCCTTGGCGTTGCAGAACACGTGCACGCCCTCCCAGGGCGGGTCGTCCTGGCCTTGCAGCTCCAGCGGATCCTGGATTTCCTTCAGGGTATGCACCTCATACTCCATATAGGCCCGGATGGCCTCCCAGTTACTGATGGCCTGGGGCAAACCGTAAGTCTGGAATTCCAGCGTGTATTTCTCGCCGGTTTGCGGGTGGAGAAAACCCACTCCGAAGCCGTATTGGCGCTGTACACCGTACTCGGTCACCCCCTGGGCCTCGGTCACCCAGGCCACCAGTTCCTCCCAGGGCACGAAGATAGGCTCACTACGGCCCTTGGGCACGAAGCACACCTCGCGGCGCTGGCGGTTAAAGCGGGTGGGCATAACAGTTTTGTACTTGAGGTGTTGGTGGTACCAAATGCCCAGGCTGAGCAATAGGAAAAATGCCCACGCCCATAAGCCAATCCAGAAACCGGCATCAAAAATTTGCCAGAACACACGGAAGGCATCCTCCTTGGTGCCAAAGTGAAAACCGGCGGCCAAGGCAATCAATGGACCTACAACTGCAGACAACAAAAACAACCCAAAAGGGCCGCCAAGAGTCATCTGCCAGCCAAAAACCGGTGGTAGCCCCACCCCGAAGTCCAGGTAACGATCATTCACCTCCCCCACCGCATGTCCGTGGTCCGTGGGCGGCAAGCCAGTGGGCAGGGGCAGAGGGGCCAGGAAGGTGAGCCGGCCGCTGGGGAAAGTCTCCACCTTGCCGGCCTTGGGGGCATTCGCTATATCCGCCTTGGGCGTTTCCATCGTCATTCGAAGATGTCCAGTTCCATAAAGGGATTGCGTACCTGGTACCAGAAGGTCCTGCCCTCCTTATCCTGGGGAGGTTCCTGGACGGGCGTCACTGGCCAGTCACTGTCCGGCGTTACCTTGAGCATGTACACCTCCTGGGTGTACCGGTCTTCCGAATGCAGGGTGTCCAGCCGGACCATCAGCGCCAAGTCACGGGTTTCGGGATCCGGACCGCTCTTGCTGTGGTCCGGGGGCGAGAACGTCAGCTGCAGGTGCCCGCTCCCGTCCCGGATGTCCAGGTTCGTCAGGATATCATGGGAACAGCGCACCCAGGTTTCCGGGGTATCACGGAACCAGCCCGAGCGTTCCGGCCGGATGCGCCACGCGCTGAGCCACACCCGCCGGGACGCCGGCTGGCCCAGGGGCTCGATCAACCCCTCTGCCGTCAGGGCGTGGCAGTTCAGCACCAATTGGTCCTTACCGTCTTCCTCTTCCGCCGGTACCTTCTCCAGGGACAGGCTGTTACCAAGCCGGGCGAAAGCCTGCTCGTACTCCTCCAGCGATCCGTTGTGGACCTGGTCGGGCTCCCGGGACCAGGGGGTGGTCTGCAGCCACTGGTCGCGCTCGCTCAGATTGTAGCGGTTGTACAGCCAGGTGCCCCCCAGCTCGAATACAGTGAACACCAGCCCGGCAATGTTCAGGCGGGCGAACAGGCTGGACAGGGGGGTGCCGGCGGTGGCCCAAACAGTAGCCTTGGCGACATCGTCACTGGCTCGCACCACGCCCAACCCCATCTGGACGGACCGGCCAAACCCGTAGGCATTGGTCACCGCCAGCCCGCCGCTGCCCACCATGCCGAGAGTCGCACAACCAGTTGTTGGCATGCTTGGGTGCCGATGGCGGCGCTGATCGTACCCTAGGCCATGCTACCCACCCACACATGCAGCTTGCCCCCCCAATCAAGCAGTCAACGAGGCCTCACCTGAAAACTCCTCACAAACCTGGGCAAAGATCTCAGTGACAGGCC
This sequence comes from Marinobacter iranensis, assembly GCF_029207565.1. GTDB lineage: Bacteria > Pseudomonadota > Gammaproteobacteria > Pseudomonadales > Oleiphilaceae > Marinobacter > Marinobacter iranensis. The sequence goes on from NZ_JANCMW010000015.1 coordinate 112,863, forward strand.
TTTGGGGATCCCCCTTTTGCAGTTCCAACACCCGCTTGCTTTGGCGCTTCAGTTCCTCGCTGGGTTTGGCCCACTGCTCTTCCGGTAGCGGTTCAGACCACTCCGCCATGGCCTTGGGCAGCGTTTTCCAGCTCATGCGTTTGATCTTCTTGACCTCCCACTCCACCAACCGGTTCGGGAGGGTCCAAAAGGTCATTAGGTGGTACAGGTACCAGCCGCTCAGGTAGAGCACTCCCCGCTTGCCTTCCCGGTAATCCTCATGAAGGCGTTTGCGGGCATTGCGGAAAACATGGACACCCTCCCAGGGCGGATCATCCGGCCCCTGAAGTTCCAATGGGTCCTGGATCTCTTTCAGGGTGTGTACTTCATACTCCATGTACGCCCGGATAGCCTCCCAGGTGCTGATGGCCTGGGACTGGCCGTAGGTTTCAAACTCCAGAGTGTATTTCTCGCCCGTGGCTGGGTGATAGAAGCCAATGCCAAAGCCGTACTGGCGTTGCACGCCATATTCGGTAACGCCCTGGGCTTCTGTCACCCAGGCGACCAGCTCTTCCCAGGGAACGAAGATCGGCGTCTTCTCTCCCTCCGGTACAAAACACACTTCGCGGCATTGGCGGTTGAAGCGGGTGGGGATTACCGATTCAAGCTTCAGGTGGTCTCGGTACCAAATACCGAGGCCGAGCAATAGGAAGAAACTACAGGCCCAAAAAGCAAGCTCGAAGGCATAATCAAAAGTTACTCGCCACCCCCATAGAGCATCCTCCCAGCCATTGCCAAAAGAAAATCCTCCAAGAAAGACAATGAAGGGGAGGAAAAAAGCAAAAAGCAAAAAGCAAAAAAAGGGTATGCCCAAAGTGGCCTGCCAACCAAACACTGGAGTTACACCCGTTCCAAAATCCAGGTAGCCGCCATTCACTTCCCCCACCGCATGGCCATGATCCACCGGAGGCAGGCCGGTTGGCAGGGGCCTGGGGGATAAAAAGGTCAGCCGGCCACTCGGGAAGGGCTCGGAACGCCCCGCGCGGGGCGGCTGTTCTGACTGGGCATTCTTTGGGTTCATTAAAGTCCATCCGTCACAATGAGGGGTTGGCGGAGTCGCCACCAAGTAATCTCTGCTTTCGGTGCCTCCTGCACAGGTGTCAGGGGGTACTGGGTGTCCGGAGTCACCTTCAACATATAAACGGCACCGGTATAGGCTCCATCTTCCTGCAATGTTTCCAGCTTGACCATCAAGCCCAGGTCCCGGGTGCGGATGCCATGCCGGGTCTTCTCATGGGCCGGTGGCCTGAAGGCCAGTTGCAGGTGACCAGTATCGACCGACTGCTCCAGGCTACTCAAAATGGCACCGGTACAGGGTACCCAGGTTTCCGGTTGGAGGGAGAACATCCCCCTTCGCCCCGGCTGGATGCGCCATGCGGCGATTGATAGCCGGTGGGGCACGTTGCCTTCCAGAGGCTCCATCAGGCTGTCCGCCGGCAAACCATGGCAGTTTAACCGTAACCTGGAAGGTTCTTCGTCCTCGCTGGGCACTTCGTCAAGGGTGACACTGTTGCCAATCCGGGCAAAGGCCTCTACATAGTCGTCAAGCGAGCCATTGTGGACCTGCCCAGGCTCCCGTGACCAGGGCGTGGTTTGCAGCCATTCATCCCGCTCGCTCAGGTTGTAACGGTTATACAGCCAGGTACCGCCCAACTCAAAAACCGTGAACACCAGCCCCGCCACATTCAGGCGGGCAAACAGACCGGACAAGGTACGGCCTGCAACGGCCCAGGCTTCAGCCCGAGCGATTCCCTTGCTGGCTCGGCGCACGGCCCGCGCCATACTCAAGGTGCGCCCGAATCCATACATATTGGTAACCGCTAAACCGCCACTGCCAACCATCCCCAGCACTGCACCTGCCTGGGCTTCAGTATTGCCAGTCTGAACCGCCTTTAGCCAGTTTTCCCGATGCTTGTAGGCGCTTATTCCAGCGCTGACAGCTCCAAACAGATAGGCAGGACCACCAAGCCAAACATGCAATTTACCCATTCGGATATGCACACTAGTCAAGGCACTGTGCTGCCAGGCACCAGCCAGGGCCTGTACCCTGGCACCATAGGCAGTGTCCGTGATGCCCTGAGCAGCCAGAAAACCTGATGCTGAGGTGGCTCCAAAACTTTCACCCAGACGTTTCAGGTTATCTTGCAAATTCCTCTGCTTGTTATCCGTTGAAAAAAGCTCACCCAATGCATTTCCAAAAATAGCCAGCTGAACCCCAAATACCAAAACCCCAAGCCCATCCCCCATAAGGTTCACCCGGGGAGCCGAGGCCAAACCCTGCCGGAAATGCCCAACCAGTCGTCCAACTTCCTGCTGGGCCAATGGCGGCGGAACCAACGTTATGCCGGCACGGCCGGTGGTGGCCGGTTCCAGTTTCAGGCCGGTGTCGGTTTCCTCAACCGGGCTGAGGGCGGCAGCCACGCGTTTACCGATTTCACGGTGCTCTTCGCGGGTAGCCTTGAATTCAGTCACCAATCCCTGGGCTTTTTCGGAAAGATGGCCATGGGTGGATTTGGCAACATCGTGCTGGTTCTGAAGCTGCTTCATCCGTTGATCCAGTTGCAGCATCTGCCTGAGGTTGTCCCGGAAGGTCGCCAACTCGCTTGCAGAAGCAAAGCGGAATTCCGCCTTGCCCTGGTCTATGGCGTCCAGCATCCGCCGCTTGAAAAAATACGGCAGGTCCCGGAACAGATCATCCAGTTCCGGTAGGGCCTGGCTGTCGATGGCTTTGTAGAGCTCACCAACAGCGCGCCCCTTGGCCCGGGCAATAGCCGGAGCGAGGGTGTCCCCCACCCCCTCCGCTTTTTGTTGGATTTGCTGCGAGTAGTGGGAATAATCCGGAAGCTTGCCCTGCTCTGCCGCTTTTACCCGCTGGATCCACTCCGCCGCCTTGGTAACCACGGCGTAGCCAGCGGAGCCAACCGCCACATAGGTTTTGGCCAGTTCACCGTCTTCGGAGCGGTCATTCTTTGGCAGCGTCTGGAACAGGGGGAGACTGTATTGGGGGTTCTGTTCCAGCCACTCCAGCACGCCGTCACTCGCCTCGTCGGAACGGCAGATGTCTTTCCGGCAGGCGTACTCCAGGTCCAGCGCCGCCTCGATCTGCACTTCGTCTTCCGGGTCAAAATACCACGCGGCCTGGTGATAGCGGTTGTCTGTCAGCAGTTGAATACGATCGCTGGTTATATCCGTCAGCAGCGACTGCCAGCGGGCCAGCTTCTCACGCTGGCCGGCCATGTACTGGTCCATGTCCTCACGGTCGATCAGGTCGTTGATTCCACGGTGGCCAAAACCTCGCCCTTCCAGAGCCGCCTTCAGATTATCGCGATGCGCCTTCTCCAAGGCGACAATGCCTTCTATGTGGGAGTCCACAAAATCCGGCCTGGCCCCTTCCATGGCTTGTCGCAGGTACCACTCGTCCACCGCTCTCTGCATTTTGGGAAGGATGCCGTAGGCGTTGGTCCGGTTGGCTGTACTCCGGATCTCTTCAACCCTTGATTTAACGTCAGGGGGAAGCGACGCATCATTGGGGCCAGGTCTCGTTTCATCCTCGAGTTGTCTCAATGCTGCCAGCAATGCGGACTGGGTGTTTGAACGGTCGCTTTCCGGCATGGCTTCCAGGTCCTGCCCCATGGAGACAATGGCAGGGTGGTCCGAATTGGCCACCATGGCATCCAGTCCCTGTTCGTCCTGCAGGGTCATGGACTCAATCAGTGTGCCAAGAAAATAGTCTCGCTCGTCGTCTCCCTCACTTGTCCAGCTTTCGATCCAGCCCACCACATCGTCCTGGTGCTGGGCAAGGTCCAGCATTACGCCCACGTCGTCCCTCAGGACAAGGCAGAGGCAATTGGAAACATCGTCGATGGACTGCTGCTTGATCAGCTTGCCGAACCGGCTCTTGTGGTAATAAGGCTGGTTCTCCCAGTGGTAGGGTTCACCTTCCTGCGGGTGGGCGCCTTCGGGGGGTTCCGGGGTGCCGTCTTCGGCAAATTCGGCCACCCATTCCCTGGCCTGGTCCGAGGTAAGCAGGTATTCACCGCCGCTCAGTGGCGAGGCGCTGGCCAGGTTGACTCTCTGCAGCAGCGCATCACGCTCTTGTGGGTCGTCCAGTACCTGTGCTTTCTTGCGGGCTGTCCATGCCAGTTCCGAGAAGGCAACGTACAGCGTATGGGATACTGGGTACTCCAGCTTGCCGTCGTTGTGGCCCGTCAGTTCACCGTCTTCATGCAGATACTCGTGGAGCTCCCCGGTATCCGCGTCCAGTACATAAAGGTAGCCATGCCTCAGGAGGCGGTAGCCAAGGGGGCGGGAGGTCAGTGAGTAAGGGTACCCGGGGTCTGTATCAGCGGGCGCCACTTCCGCCCGGCCATACCGAATGGGTAGCAGGTGCACGGTTTTCAGCAGTGGGCATGAAGCGGGCTCATCAATGGGGGTGCCTGGCTGTTCCCAGCACAAAAGATCGTTGCTTGTCCGGTCGTCAGTGGGGCGTTGTATCCGTGTCATTGCTCATCCTTGATCCAATGGGGGTGCCGTTTCCATCACGGCATTTCTATCGGCTTGTCGTGGTAATGTTGCGAACAGGAATTGCATCACCTCACGCAAGTTATTGCACCCGCTGCCAAGTGCCTCTTCCAGTATTCTCCCGAGCGCCGGGTAGGCATCCATCAAATCAGGGCCACCCAACTGGTTGCGCACCGACTCATCCAGATTGTTCCATATCTGCAGTGCGCCTTTGCGCCGATTGAAGGCGTCGAAAGCACCCTTCAAGTCCGGCGAGCCTATCATTTTTCCGGGCTGGTCACCTGTGCTGCCTGGCTGAACGGCCGGAGGCTCGACAAGGTGCCACTGTTCAGAGATACGATCCGGAACAATCAATCGATCCACGGCCCTGGTGGGGAAACGGGGCAGGTTGCCCCCGATCACCCTCCTGGCCAGCGCCGGATGGGCAATGCGAACCAGTTCTTCACAACCCGGCGCCATTTCTACCTGCAGGTGGGACCGCATCCAGCGGGTACAGGTAGCACGGTCTGTGGCTGAAACCAGCAAATACCCCTGCTCTTGCATGGCCCCCTGCTCCAGGAACCCTTGCAGCACCGGGTCTTCCGGGCCACTGAGCCATACAAGCCAGGGGGACAGGTCTGAAACCGCCTCCCAGCGGGTTGCAACGTACAGGCACTCCGCGTTAAAGGGCTGGCCACCGGCCCACTGGTATATCTGTTCACCGAGCCCCGGGATAGCGACACCATCCAGGACAAGCCCAACAGGGTGATGGTCAGGCCAGTGAACATGGGTAAACGGCGACTCCGACACGGGCCAGCAATCCTGATTCATGAGTTTTGCTCCTCACAAACCGGGCAGATTGCATTCCCCTTCCTGAGTGCCGCAACCTGGGACTCTACATTAATGGCCGGGGCGTTTTCCCGCTGTTCAACCTCTGCCAGTGCCTCCTGCTCGGGCTCGTGGGGCTGGTCGCCCTCAAGAACCTCCGGCATTTCCGCCATCACCACACCCTGCCCCGAACCACTGCCCGGCGAACCACCGGAGTTGATCTTGATAGCGGCCCCTACCAACGTCACGCCACTCGGGTCCAGTTTCAGCAGGCTGCCGCCGGCGGAGATGGTGAGTTCCGAGCCCGCATCCAGTACCACTTTGGCGCCCGCCTTGTGGTGAACTTCGGTGCCGGCTTCGCTGAGGGTGCCCTGGGCGGACTTCTGGTGGAAGGTGCCACCGATGTTCTGGCTGCAGCCGCCACCGACGGTCTCTCGCTGTTCCCCATCCACGGTGCAGTGATCGTCGCCCTTGATGTGGCTGAACTCGTTGCTGTCCACCGTTCGGTGGCTGTCATTTTTGATGACTTCCGTGCGGTTGTTCTCCGTCAGCAGGTCCAGGTCTTTCTGGGCGTGGACGTAGATCTGTTCTTTGTCCGCTTCGTCCTCAAACCGCAGTTCGTTACTGCCCTCGCCCTTGTGGGTCTGGGTTTTTATTGTGGTTCTGGTTTTGTGTTCCGGCAGCGCGTACGGCGGTGTGTTGGTGGCGTGGTAGGTTCGGCCGGTAATGATCGGCTGGTCCGGGTCGCCGTCCAGGAAGCTGACGATGACTTCGTGGCCGATCCTGGGTAATGCCATGAAGCCATACTGGCCTCCGGCCCAGCCCTGGCTGACTCGTAGCCAGGCGCTTGAGTGTTCGTCGTTCTTTGAATAGCGATCCCACGGGAATCGTACTTTGACTCTTCCATGTTCGTCGCAGTGGATCTCTTCGCCTTCCGGGCCGGTGACCATGGCGATCTGGGGGCCGTCCATCAGTGGGCGGTGTTGGATCTGTGGCCGCCAGGTGCGGTCCGCGGGAATGGCGTTGAAGGCGTTGTGGTAGGTGGTGGCGCCGTTGTTGCCATCCTCTTCCAGGGCCTGGGGCTGTTCCCCGGTGTGGCTGATGCGGGTGAACAGCCATTCCCGGTTCAGGCGCGGGTTGTCGTGTTCGGTGAGTGCCACCTTGGCACCCACGGTGAAGTCGGGGCGGTTGCTCTGGCCGTCGGCGGTGGTGGCGTCGTTCCTGAGGGCCTCCAGGCGGCTTTCGGTGAACGGCTGGCCGCTGGCATCCTGTTTGAAGCGGCCGGGGTAGTCATAATGTTGGTAGTCTTCCCGCTGGGCCTCGAGCCTGTCGGCCTGGTGTTCGTGCATCAGGGCGTAGGCGGGGTTTTTGAAGGTGTAGTCCTTCATGGCCACGGAGGCGGCCCGGATCCGTTCCTGGTAGCGGAACTGGAAGACGGCGCTCTGG
>NZ_JANCMW010000159.1 GCF_029207565.1 Marinobacter iranensis
GATCGCCCCGAGATAGTTGCCGAGGTGGAGATTGCCGGTGGTCTGGATGCCGGAGACGACGCGCATGATTCTGTACTCCGCGCCCGGGCTGACCGTTCGGCCTTTGGACGGGCCGCGGGTCCGAGACGGCGGGGACGCGGCCGCACAGCGATGTCAGGGACGGAGAGGCCTCTAGCTGGCAAGGAGCGGCGAGGGAAGTCGCGCGGATGCATTGACCGATCCCGGCGTCTCGCGGCATGTCATTACGAAGGGGGAACGATGGCAATGGATT
>NZ_JANCMW010000160.1 GCF_029207565.1 Marinobacter iranensis
CGTCAAGCACACCGGCCGTTTCAAGGGACTAAGCTATCCGTTCTGGAAGACCGCCCCCAATGTCGGCGACCATGAACTGGCGCTCGGCCAGTACCGCTGGAACCCGACGCCGATGCCGAAGGAGTCGACCGATTTCATCGCGGGCATCCGCACCATGACGACGGCGGGGGATGCCCTCGGACAGAGCGGCATGGCGGCTCATGTCTATGTCGCCAACACATCCATGGTGGACGATCATTTCTTCAATGCCGACGGAGAGATGCTGGTGGTG
>NZ_JANCMW010000161.1 GCF_029207565.1 Marinobacter iranensis
CTCCGTCGCTGACGGCAGGGGTGCCGGGCCCGAAGCGTCCGTTGAAGCCGAGCTTGCTGTGTTCGTCGTCGACGTAGGTGCGCTGGTCTTTCCAGTCGACTCCGAACGGTGGGTTAGAGAGGCCGTAGTCGAACTTCTTGTCGTCGAAGTGGTCTTCGGTGAGGGTGTCGCCGAGGGCGATGTTGTCGACGTCCTGGCCCTTGATGACCATGTCGGCCTTGCAGATCGCGTACGACGCGTCGTTGTAGTCCTGCCCGTACAGGCTCAGCTG
>NZ_JANCMW010000162.1 GCF_029207565.1 Marinobacter iranensis
TGTTCGTCGCAACCGTCCGGATCGACGGCGGCATGCTGCCGCTCAACCAGGACCTGCTCCTGCTGGTCACGCGGAACAAATGGCACCCTCGTCAATCAATATGCCGTCGAGGTGGCCGAAGGGGACGTCATGCCCATGACCGGGCTGCGGGAGGCCCTGGCGGCGGCCGAGGCGGAGTAGCGCCGGGGCGGATCGACGTTCGGACAATCCTCCCCGCACGACGCCTCTCCGCTTGGCCGATCGCGTCCGCTGCGCCTATGGGCGCGGGGAT
>NZ_JANCMW010000163.1 GCF_029207565.1 Marinobacter iranensis
GGCACATCTGCTTGCTAACCGCCAATGTAACGCTGACGGGCGCCTCCTTCGGCACCCATCTGACACGAAAACGGATTACTACGAAGTAGGCGAAGCATTAGAATCCGCCGCCTGCTCCCGCATGCGCGCTTCCAGCGCTTGCGCCGCAACCTTCGCTTCCGCCAGGGACAGCGCCCCCTCCGCTTTGTTCGGGTTGGTGTGTCCGACGTGCTCTTTCCAGGCTGCGCCGACCAGCCGGTGCCGCTGCAGGACCAACTCAAAGTACGACGTG
>NZ_JANCMW010000164.1 GCF_029207565.1 Marinobacter iranensis
GGGTCATGCAGCGGCCCTTTTGGCGAAGCGAGCGGGGAAATCCAAGCGTAGATGTAACGCACGGTGTTACTTCCCGTATCGGGAAGATGGCGCTAAGCGCCCGGCATGAGCGACCAGAACAACTATACCTATGCCCAGGCGGGCGTCTCGATCGCGGCCGGCAACGCGCTGGTCCGCGCGATCGGCCCGCTCGCCAAGTCCACCCGCCGCGCCGGCGCCGACGCCGATCTGGGCGGGTTCGGCGGTGTCTTCGACCTGAAGGCGGCGGGGT
>NZ_JANCMW010000165.1 GCF_029207565.1 Marinobacter iranensis
GATCGACGGCGAACTGGTGCTCAACGATTCGACCGTGATCGCGGAATATGTCGACGAGCGCTGGCCCGAGCCGCCGCTGATGCCCCACGGCGCGGCCGATCGGGCAAAGGCGCGCTGGATGGAGGAATATGCCGACAGCCGGCTCGGCGACCTGATCATCTGGCGGCTCTTCTACCAGAAGACGATCGTTCCCTATGTGTGGAAGCGCGAGCCCGATCATGCCCTGATCGCGCAGGTGACGACGCGCGACCTGCCCGAAGCGCTCGACTG
>NZ_JANCMW010000166.1 GCF_029207565.1 Marinobacter iranensis
ATAATATCGATCTTCACATTCCTGGCTGGTAAAGCCCTGCGTGTTGAAACAATGCTCCGCAGCCGTGCGCGCACAGTAAGTGGAGCGATCTTCCGGTTCATCGGCAGCATTGGCAATCGACGCCGCCATGATAAAATACGGCACAACAGTAATCACACCAGATTTACGAATAAATCCTCGCATGTTCATTTGCCATCTCCGATATTTATATCGATAGGCGCCGTTATCGATAACATCGGTACAACATTATCCTTGCGATTCGTCAATATT
>NZ_JANCMW010000167.1 GCF_029207565.1 Marinobacter iranensis
TGAGCTCGAGCCCCGACATGCCGGGCATCGTGATATCGGTCATCAGCAGCTGGACCGGATGCTCTCGCAGGAACTGCATCGCCTTTTCGCCGCTGGCCGCTTCGCCCGCGATCTCCACGCCGTACTTATCCCACGGGAAAAGAAGCCGGAGCCCCTTGCGCACCAAATGTTCGTCATCCACGATCAATGCCTGAATCAAGGCCGAGCCCCCCTGTCTTGTCGATTGGCAGACGGATCGAGATCGTCGTCCCGACGCCGCGCTCGCTCTCC
>NZ_JANCMW010000168.1 GCF_029207565.1 Marinobacter iranensis
GTCCCCGACTACCCGTGGCAGCGGATCACCTTCAGCTCCTACGTCCCGCGTACGCCGTCCGCCGGGGCGCGCTGGCGCGCCACCGTCGACCAGCTGAGCCACCGCGCCCCGACCACGGGCGCCGAGAAGGACGAGGTCGGTCGGCTGCTGGCCCAGACCCTTCTCCAGACCTTCCCCAACAACGTGATGGCCCAGGCCTCCCGCCTCGACCGCGGGTCCGGCAGCCGCGACGCCACCCCGTCGCTGGTGCGCAACGCGATGCACCTCATG
>NZ_JANCMW010000016.1 GCF_029207565.1 Marinobacter iranensis
ATTCAACGACGGCATTTCGCCGGTTGCGGCTGAGGAAAACCTTAAAATACTGTCCGGGATTAGTTGACCACTACAACAGGCTTATTTCACGGCCCCAGCGCCTCGAACTAACCAGCCATCTATACTCCCCATTGCGCTTCTTCTTATAAGCAGATTCATTTTTGCACACTGGTTTTAGCCCTTGTGCTGACTTTCTCGAAAATGGTCTTCAGCAATCTATTAAGGCTTCTTTCTTTTTAAGGTTAGCAGCCCATCCCGAAAAACATTTATCAACCAAGAGCTATCAAACACCCATGACAAGAAAGACATTAGGTTTAACCCGGAAACCAATCAAAGACGCCAAACCAGTGGCTGAGGAAGCCGAAGCTATGGTTGAGGTTGAGGCTGATCCGCAAAAACGTTTTTTGAACGGTGTGGCTATCAATCCAGCGCCGGGGATTCGCCTGGAGTCAGGTTCAGAAAAACTCACGGTGCGCGCGATGGATTTGATCACGCCGATCGGAATGGGGCAGCGAGGTTTGATAGTTGCACCGCCGGGGTCGGGAAAATCGACGATCTTAAAAGATATTTGCCAGGCGGTGGGAAAGGCGTATCCCGAGATTAAACTTTATGCGTTATTGATAGATGAGCGACCCGAAGAGGTCACTGATTTCAAGCGTAGCGTCCCGGCTGAGGTACACGCTTCTTCTTCGGATGAAAGCTATGCTCATCACGTTCGCGTTGCCGATGAGCTTCTTGATATCGCTCGCCAACAAGCTGGCGAGGGTCACAACGTCATGATTGTGATTGACTCTCTCACGAGGCTTTCGCGTGTGCATAATGCGGAGCGAAAGAGCAGCGGTCGTACTATGTCTGGCGGGGTTGATGCTAGAGCGATGGAGATCCCGCGGAGGTTGTTTGGCTCTGCACGAAACCTTGAGAATGGCGGCTCGCTGACCATTCTGGCAACCGTTCTGGTTGATACCGGCAGCCGTATGGACCAGGTTATATTTGAGGAATTCAAGGGCACGGGGAACATGGAGCTGGTTCTGTCCAGAGAGGTTGCGAATCAGCGCATCTTCCCTGCCCTGGACATTTCGAAAAGCAGTACACGCCGTGAAGAGCTGCTGTTGGACCCGAAAGATTTAGACAAAATAAGAGCGTTGCGCCGGGCGCTTGGCGGTCTCAAACCGCTAGAGGGCACAAAAAGGCTGGTTGAGCTGCTTGAGAAGTACCCCACAAATGCCGAGCTTCTCCAAAACATCCCCGGGACGCCCATCGTTTGAATCCGCCCTGCGCGGCTCCAAAATCGCCGAAAAAGCTCCGCGTTAAATGACAGACGACTATAAAGCGGATTAAGTTCGCAATGCCTCACGGCTTGGCCTAGTCTGGGTGGTCGGGTCGATTTTTGTCCCGTGCCGAATGAGAAGCCCATGAAAGACGAGATAGCACTGGCTGGCGACACCATCATGAGCGAGTTTGCCAGCTTTAATGACCTTGCCGAGATAGTTGTTGTCGTGATCAGGCTTTTGCTGGCCGGGCTTCTTGGCGGCCTTCTGGGTTTTGAACGGGAACAACGGGGAAAGGCTGCCGGGCTACGTACTCATATGCTGGTTTGCATGGGCGCAGCCTTGTTCATCCTGATTCCACAGACAGCCGGAATATCCGACTCGGAAATGAGCCGTGTTATCCAGGGTGTTATTACAGGGATCGGTTTTCTGTGCGCAGGCACCATCATTAACGGGAACGACGAGCAACGTGCCAGCGGGCTGACCACGGCAGCAGGCATCTGGTTTACCGCGGCGATAGGCGTTGCGGTGGGCCTGGGTCGCGAAGCGACAGCAATAGTATGTACATTGCTGGCTTGGATCGTACTCTACGTGGTGCCGATGATTTCGGGCTCCAGGCGCTCGGATGCAAGCGAAAAGGATAGTGACAGCTAGTATCCCGAAGCGGGAGGAGGCCGGTGCTCATGGACGTAGGAAGGGTCTGCTACATTGCGGCTTCGCCTCCCTTTCGCAGCCACGCATCCCTCTCCTGTGCGCTACACTCCAGGCAGCAGTTCACCCCTCTAATACCATTACGGGAGGACGACTATGCCGGACTACGAACTCTATTATTGGGACCTTCCCTTTCGCCGCAATTTTATCCAGCTTTTGCTGGAGGAGGTTCGGGCGGATTATCGGAAGCTGGATGCCAGCGAGGTCTACCCTGACAGCAACCTGAGCCTCCATTACCCCGGGATGGCACCACCGTATCTTTACGACTGCAGGGCCCAGCTCTGGTTCGCCCAGATGCCGGCAATTCTCATGCATCTGGCGAAGGCGTACCATTTTCTTCCCGATGAAGCTGAGCAACACACCCTGGCCCTGAAGGTGATTCTGGACTGCAACGATGTTCTCATGGAAATCACCAACCACAATGGCATGGTGATGTGGGAGGAGGACACATGGAAGGAGTTCCGGGCCCATCGTCTGGCCGATTGGATGACCATCTTTGAAAAGACAGGTCAGGCGCATTCCCTCAAGCCGGAGACGGGCTATCTGCTGGGCACCAGGCTCACGGTGGCCGATATTGCGACTGCTGCACTGTTCGGTTCCCTGGTCCACAGCTTTCCGGAACTCGCCAGCGATTTGGAACACCACGCCCCCAGGGTGGCGAACCTCTGCCAACGTATGGAAAGCCGCCCCTCTATAGGTGCTTTTCTGGACAATCAGCGGCGGGAATTGGGTAACGCTTACTGTGGTGGTCAGATTGAGCAGTCTTTGCGGGACGTCATACGGTAGTTCCTGCTTGGAGAGCGCGTTGTCGCCAAGGCGGAGCCCCTTTTGCCGCTTTGGTTGTTCACAATGGCAAAGTTATTGGAAAACCGGGACACCCATTAGCCAGCCTGATCCAGTTAGACGTCATGCTCAGCCCTTGCCAGTACCAGTAGTGCATGTAATGGCGAAATATTGATGGATTTGCCGGCAAACCGGTATATCAGCCTGTCTTTCTGTGAGATGCATCTCGACCACTAGCCTGATAGGTTGTGTTTGAGTGGTTCGGGTTTGCCGGTGCCAGCGGATGGATCTTCAGACCGGCCAGCCTCGAACGCACTGGCAATCCTGTTCCGTGACCGAGGAGAAGCACTTGCGCCTTGTTTTGACACTGGTTTTGGTTCTCGCAACCCTCGCGACGGCGGGGTATGCCCACTGGCAGCTATACCGTCAGGTAAAGCCGCTTCCTCAGCGCTTGCTTGGCCACATACTGTTGGTTTTGGTGGCGGCCAGCTTTGCCTGGGTTATCTCAGGCGTCTACATGCGCGCTGAAGAAGGCGGCGGTCTGGCGGCCTTTTTAACGGCCTTTGGGGTGGCCCACGCGCCACCGGCCATCGTGCTGTTCCTGAAACAACTGGAAAAGCGATAAAATTTACCACGTGCTCGAGGTATGAGAAGAATAAGCGGTTGTGTGCGGCAGAATTTCGGTCAGATAGAGAGGCATATACGGCGGCCAAAGCAGATTTTATACGGGAGGTATTGCGGAGGCTCTGGCTGGTCAGGAACTGAAAAGCGGAACAGATCTAATCTACACTGTTGGAGAGAAGGCTCAGCCACACAGGCAGTTTTTCGACAACCTGTTGGACCGGCTGGGCTATACTTGACCGATATGAATCACCAAATCCCCCTGAACTATGCCCGTTGATCTGAAAGCGCTTTACCCCAAACTGACCAATTTGTTGCTGGACGCTGTCTTCGTAGTCGATCAGGATGACCAGATCGTCTTTGTGAGCGATGCGTGTGAGGCACTGCTCGGGTATCGTGCCGATGAGCTGGTGGGCACGCGGATCACCGACTATGTGCATCCCGATGATCTTGCGGACACACGAGCATCCATTGTTCGAGTTATGGAGGGCCAGCCCCACAACGACTTCTGTAACCGTTATATCCACAGAGATGGCACTATTGTCTACATCCTCTGGTCTGCCCGTTTATCCGAAGATGACGGTGTGCGAATCGGTGTAGCGCGGGATGTGACGGCCCTGAGGCAGGCCGAGGAGAAACTGCGTTTCCTCGCCCATCACGACCCATTGACAGGGCTTACCAACCGATCATTGTTCCATGATCGACTCGAGTCGGCCATGCGCGTAGCCCATCGTCACCAGAGCAGTCTGGCTTTGCTGTTTCTGGATCTCAACGACTTCAAGCACATCAATGATACCCATGGACATGCCATGGGTGATCGGGTGCTCTGCGTGATTGCCGGGCGGCTGGAAGGCTGTGTTCGAGACACGGACACGGTGGCCCGGATGGGTGGCGATGAATTCACTGTGTTGTTGACCGACATCCAGTCGGCGGAAACCGTTTCCAAAAAGGTGGAGCAAATCATCGCAGCCGTCACCGCGCCCTTGGGTGCCGAATTCGGCAATATCAAAACGCCGTCCTGCAGTATCGGCGTGGCCTGTTATCCAGCGGACGGGGAGGACGCCGACACCCTGTTGAACCATGCTGATGACAACATGTACCGGCTGAAACGGCGACGTACGTAATCCTGACTGACGAGCTGCACCGGGGTAAGTCCATAGCCTCTGAAGCTGCAAAGAAAGTGCTCGATTATGGTTTTGAGAAACCGGGACAGCTCTATTTTGTGAATCCGCAACCCTATGAGTTCAGCAAACCCTGGAAAGTACCTCAGAAACAACCTCGGCCAGAGTTTTCTGGCCTCCCCTTTCCAGGCCCCGGTGAAGGCCTGGGCACTGGTGCCAGTGTTTGCAATCATAGCGGTGTCCGTTGGTTTCGGTGCCGGTTTGTTTCGATTCGGGTGGCTGGATTCGCCAATCACTCCCGTGCTCCCCATCCTATTGTTTGTGTTCCCGTCGCTGCTCGAAGAGGCTTTCTTCAGGGGTGTACTGATACCGCGAAACATATCGGCGTCTGGGCACGTAAAGGCTGCCTGGAGTGTGGCCATCAGCACACTGGTATTCGTTGTGTGGCATCCACTCAATGCGCTGGCGTTTAACCCCACGGCTATTCCTCTTTTCCTGGATCCGTGGTTTCTGGTTATCGTATGCGCTATGGGGGTTACCTGTGGCTACGCTTATGTGCTTTCCCGGTCTATCTGGGTACCGGTGATCATTCACTGGGCTGCGGTGACGGTTTGGGTGCTTTTTCTTGGCGGCAGAAATCTTGTGCTGGAGTTGTAGCCTTTTGCCCGAGAAAGCGGAACAAATCTACTCTACACTGCTGATTGCCCTGAGCCCCTGAGAGGACAAAAATGACAGCCTACGTAATCGGCCAGATCACCGTTAAAGACCCAGAAAAATGGGCGGAATACCGCAGCCAAGTTCCCGAAACACTGGCGCCTTGGGGTGCCGAACTGGTACTCCGCGGCACGCGGGCAACAGTGCTGAGCGGGCAACACCCTCACACGGATACCGTGGTTATCAAATTCCCGAACATGGAGGCCGTGGTTGAATGGCACAACTCCGCCTCGTATCAGGCACTGGTCCCTCTGCGTATACAGGCAGCAGAGGTCGATTTGGTCAGCTATGAAGCCGATTCTTAGAGGGCAAGAAGCACTGATTCACTCTGGCAGCAGGTCTCTTGAATGAATACGGATATCTCGATCCAGAAAGGAACACCTGAACACCTATCTGCTATACACGACCTCGTCCTGGAATGGGGTTACTCCGCCAACGAGTCTCAGACTGGAGCCTGGCTTGAGGCGCTGCTGGCATCGCCGAACCATCAGGTATTTGTGGCCGTTTCAAATGCCTCAGTGGTTGGGTGGGCCGTCGCAGAAAGGCGTATTTCTCTCGGCGAGCTGTTTACGTCCGAAATCACTGGGCTGGTTGTGAGCACCCGTGCCCGACGGGCCGGTGTCGGGAGGTTGCTCGTTCAGGCTGTTGAGGACTGGTCCCGCACCAAGGGGCTCTCACGGGTTGTGGTGCGATCCAATGTAAGTCGTTCGGAGTCCCATGGGTTTTATCCGTCTATCGGTTTTGAGCTTACCAAGACGGCCCATGTTTATATAAAAGATCTTGAAGGGTCCACGCTATGAAATGGTTCTTCAGCTACCTGGTATCGCTTTACTTTCTCTGGCGGGCCATTGATCTTGAGGCGATGGTGGCGAAGGAATGGGCAGCCCTGGCGTTCGATGCCGCTCTCCGGGCCAGAAAATCAACTGTTAATGGGGCGTTGGTTTAGAGGTTTCCAACGCGATGCAGCACACTGGGCCTCAGATGACGCCGCTTGACCCAAACAGTCGCGGCTCCTGGTCCCACAACCAGTCTCGCGTAATCGTCGGGGGGGAGTCTCAGCCAGGATTGAGGTTCGTAGTCTTCGCCGTCAACGGTGAGTGTCCCATCAACCACCAGCATTTCGAAGCCCCCGGGGTCCCCTATCCTGACCGACGCCCCGGGCGCTATGGTTTCAAGTTGAACTGTCTCCCGCTCATCTTCGAACAAGGGTGAGACGGCAACATCCGGCCTCTCGGGATCGGTTATGCGGCCGATTCTGTTCGTATCGATCCTGACGAACGTGCGATCGGCAGGATCAAACTGGTGCAGTTTCACGAACATCAGGCAGCCTTGCTCAGCCCCGGGGGTATGGCGGGACGTCGGCGGGTTGCGCACGTAGGTTCCCGCCGGATAATCGCCATGCTCGTCCTGGAAAACCCCATGCAGAATCAGAAACTCTTCACCGCCGTCATGGGTGTGGGGTGAGAATGCACTGCCCTTCGCGTAGCGCACCAGGGAGGTGGCTCGCGCCACCTCGTCTCCAATCCGGTCGAGCATCCGCCGGTCGACACCGGCCATGGGGGACGGAATCCAGTCCTGGCGCGCTCCGTGAACCACTGCGCGTTGGTTGAAGTCCGCATTGATCAGCATCGGATGCCGTTTCCCCAACCGGTCGCGAAATCCAGACTATTCACATGGAAGGCGGCCAGACAAAGTCGGGCCGCAGCCCCGCATAAACGGGACGACCATCATCAGGACGAGGCGCGCCCGTGGACTCGTCAAAAAACGCATGGTAAGTCGGGGGCAGGCTCTCCGGATCGTGCCCCATAAGGTTCGGAACAATTGCGCGGATTCGTCTTTGCTTGTCATCCAGCATGATGGGTGTGCCACAGGTTGCGCAGGTACACAGCTCGAGTGGTCCATCCGGATTCTGATCGTTGAAAGGTTGTCGGTCCAGGCCTTCCAGATTGTCCACTGTCAGGTCACGGTGGTTGAAGAAGACGACATGGGTCGACTCTTGCCCGGTGACACGTTTACAAACAGAACAATGGCAGGTGTGGTTGTCTATCGGATCATTACTTGAATGGGTGTGGATATGCCCACAACCCCCGGCATATTTCTTTGACATGGCTCATTCCCCTCTTGTTGAGGTTATACGCCGTGGATCCCCGGAAAGGGATCCTGAAGCTCAAAGTATGGAACCTTGCAGCGTATGCCACAAGGGCCGTTAAGACCGGGATTCAAAAAAACCGGGTTGATAGCGATGACTTTATTCGTTGAGAAAAGAATTGGTTCTATACTCATTGTTCACAACCTACAGTCAATCGGGAGATCGCGATGGCTGAGCAGAGTTCGAGTGATCTTCTGACGACCGGGGTGCATGCTGACATTGAAGCCATTGAGGAAGCGTTTGTCGCCCAATGGACGAATTACGGACATGCGCCCGGCGGGGTGTTCCACGAGGAGGATGACCTGGTATGGACAGAAGCGCCTGTGCCTCAGCTTCCATACAACGCCGTACTCCGCACTCGCCTGGGGAGCGATGCCGCAGAGCGCATCGAGCAGGTGCTGAGCCACTTTCACCAGCGCGCCGTGGAATTTCTGTGGCTGGTCCACCCCACGGCGCAGCCCGCCAACCTGGCGGAACAACTCACCGCACAGGGGTTGTCGCTCGTGGAGAACGCCACCGGCATGGCGCTGGACCTCACGACATGGAGCGCCCCTTCAGGCACGCCGCCGGGGCCCATTGCTTATCGCGAGGTGAAGGATCAAGAGAGCTTGCGAGACTTCGAAGAGCTAATGGCCGCGTACTGGGAACTCCCCTTAAAGAGTCGCCCGTATGCGTTTGAGATGAACCGGTCCGCGTACACGTTGGGCGGTCGCGGGGTCCGGTGGGTCGCTTACCATGATAACCAGCCGGTCGGCAAAGCCTATTTGTCGTACCTTGGCTGCGAAGACACGGCAGCCATCTTTGGGGTTTACGTGCGGCCAAATGCGCGAGGCTATGGGATTGCAAGCACGCTCACCACGTTGGCCATCTCTCGGGCCGTTGCGCTCGGACGGAAGCGCGTAGTCCTCCACTCCTCGGAGATGGCGGTTAAGATCTACCAGCGGCTGGGGTTCATCGGGTGCTGTACTATGCCTATGTACGCAACCACCGCTCTGCACGGCATTCAGCCTATATAGGCGAGACATACTTCGTGCCAATACTGAACACAACTCAACATTGAGGCAAAGGATCGAATGGTGTGTATCACGATGGCCTGATGACAGAATGGCTTAGCCCACAAACTTCAACTAAGCTTTCTTAACTGGGTACCCAATAGCCCGCCCCTGGCTGTCCCGGCGGACTTTCAATCGACATGGCCTCTGCGGGACAACACTTCCCGCAAGGGAGGATTGGAGGACTTGCTCATGCCTGCATACTCTCCATTTCATAACGATGGACAAAATCCAACAGCCTCCGGGGAAACCGAGAACCTCAGCGATATCTTCAAGTCCTTTTTCGAGATTGAGGTCGCCACCACCGAGGAAATGATCAATAAAGTCTTTGAAGTCCGGTACCAGGTTTACTGTATCGACAGACCCTTTGAAGACCCGAGTCAATTTCCCGACAAAAGGGAACATGATGCTTACGATCCGCGCTCGGCTCATGCCTTGATCCGGCACCGGAGAACCGGAGATAGCGTCGCAGTTGTTCGACTCGTCATGGCGGGCGATAACCCGGAGCAGTCACACTTCCCAATGGAAGGGCCTTGTATCCACAGAATGAGCCAGCAAGCCCAGGACACGATTGCGGCGACTCCCCGGCAGCACATGGCCGAGATTTCCAGAATGGCGGTAAGTCGGGAATTTCGCCGGCGCCTCAACGAACAAGAATCACCCACTGGCGTTACCGACCAAACCTGCTACGCCGATGCCGAGGACGGCAGACGCGCCATGCCCTATATCAGTCTGGGCCTGTTCGCCGCTATTCTGCGGATGTCAGTCAAACACAATGTGACGCACTGGATGGCGGTAATGGAGCCGGCCCAATTGCGTCTGTTAAAGCGTTTTGGTGTGGAGTTTGACCACGTCGGACCGGTAATGGAGTTTCACGGCCTCCGCCGGCCCGCCTTCACCGAAGCGGCATCCCTGATCAATGGCATCCTTCGGCGTCGCTCGGATGTCTGGGAGTTGATCACCGAATCAGGTCGTTATTTGCCCCCCATACCCGTCAATCGGTGAGCTTGTTTCAATTCGGGTGGCTGGAATCTTTTGTAACCTTTTGCCCGAAAAGCGGAACAGATCTACTCTACACTGCTGATTGCCCTGAGACCTTGAGAGGGTAAAAATGACAGCTTACGTAATCGGCCAGATCACCGTTAAAGACCCAGCCAAGTGGGAAAAATACCGCAGCAAGGTACCTACCACTCTCGCTCCCTGGGGCGCCGAACTTG
This sequence comes from Marinobacter iranensis, assembly GCF_029207565.1. GTDB lineage: Bacteria > Pseudomonadota > Gammaproteobacteria > Pseudomonadales > Oleiphilaceae > Marinobacter > Marinobacter iranensis. The sequence goes on from NZ_JANCMW010000016.1 coordinate 9,637, forward strand.
TACTCCGTGGCGGGCGTGGTGGCTTTCCGGCGTGCCAGAACCACGGTAGACCCTCGCACGCCCGAGGCTCAGAGGGAAGTTCACAAACTCATTCAGCAGCATAACAGCAGACCTGGTTGCGCCCCTGCTCCTTGGCCTTATAGAGGGCCTCATCCGCCAACTGGATAACCCGCTCCGCGTTGCGGGCGTCTTTGGCCTTGGTCTCGGCAACACCCACGCTGATGGTTACCGGCACCACTTCTACCTCTATTTGGAACCGGAGGTTCTCCACCGATTCTCTCAGGCGCTCGGCCACAACCCGGGCGCCTTCTGTGTCGGTATTGCTCAGCAGAACAATAAATTCTTCACCGCCATAGCGGGCCAGGGTATCTCCGGCCCGGGAAATGCACAAATTCAGGGCCCTGGCCACCAGCTTGAGACACTCATCGCCAGCAATATGCCCGTAGGTGTCGTTGAAGTGCTTGAAGTGATCAATGTCCAGCATGATCACACTGAGCGGGGTCTGCTGACGCTGGGCGCGCCGGTATTCCTCGTGGTAGCGCTTGACGAAATAGTGTCGGTTGTACAGCCGGGTAAGCTGATCGGTGTTGGAGACATCCTCAAGGAAGCGGTTGACGGTTTCCAGCTCATTTAATGTGGCTTCCAATTCCCGGGTTCGCTCGGCCACCCGGATTTCCAGTTCCTCGTTGACCGACTTCTGGGTTTCCAGCAGCTCCTCCTGGGCTTTCTGAGCTAGCCTTGAAGATTCCAGTGCGTCTTTCTGGGCCTGAAAGCGCGCGGCCCGCTCCTGGGTAATACGGTCGCCCAGGGCGAAGGAGAGCAGCAGTACCTCGATGACGGCGCCTATCTGAGCGGCGTTGGCGGTAACGGCGTTCCAGGGCAATACACCGAACTTGCTCAGGGCCAGGGCTGAAGTGCCCAGCAGTACGACCACCCAGGCCAGCACAAAATAGCGGGCATGGCGGAAGCCCTTGATCCACATGCGGGAACTGATAAACAGCACCATCCCCATGATCAATATGCCGTGCAGTGAAACCAGCCGGATGGCCGTGTCATAGGGCAGAAACAGCGTCAGCACCGCCAACAGGCAACTGATGGCCAGCATGGCACGAAGCAACAGAAAGGCTCTCCGGCCATGCTGCCGCAATTTCAGGAAGGAGTTGGTAAACAGCAGTGTGGCAACACCGGTGGCAGCGACTAAAAAGGCAACCGAGGTTTCGTTCCAGGCCACCGCCCGGGGCCAGAGAAACTGGTAGGCATCTCCATGGAGCGAGGCCATAAACAGGGTGAAAACCCCAACAAAGCCGATGTAATAGAGGTAGCTGCGATCGCGGACCACGAAAAACAGAAACAGGTTGTAGAAGAACATCACCAGCATGCTGCCGTAGTAGAGGCCGGAGACCAGGGATTCCAGGCGGGCGTGTTCGGTGAATGCCTGCGGGTCCCAGTGCATGGGTGCAAACTGCATGGAACCGTCAGTCTGTACACGGGCAAAAAACTCGGTGGGCTCGCTGTCACTCAGGCGTACCGGGACCACAAACTGGCGGTCTTGCAGGGGACGTTCAGCAAAAGGCAGGTCTGCCCCCATTTCAATGTGCTTGACCAGTTCCCCACCGCGCACGACGTAGAGATCGATGCGATTCAGCAGGGATTCGGGAATATGCAGGTAACGCTTGACCTGGTCCGGGGAAGGAACCGCATCCGCGGTAAACCGGTACCAGTAGGGGGTGCTGGTAAAACCGAAGCTGAGGTTTTCAGTATCGGAACGGGTCCAGTCAAGGTTGCCCTCGGCAGCCTGCAGCTGCTCCAGGGTGTCGAACCGATGTTCCTCATCGCTTAGCCACCAGGTTTCCAGCCCCATCGGAACCCGGTCCGGCAAACCGTTTTCAGCCGCCAGTACCTGCAGTGCCAGGCAGGCCCCGGCAACCAGTGTTATCAATATTTTCATGAGTCCAAACTGAGCCAGTTGTTCCTGAATGAATTCAGGGTACTAAAACGAAACCCGTCGCCAACAGTGTAGCCAATACACTCAGCCCGCCACCCGCAGGTGGTTGATCACGGGATGGCGCTTTCGCGGCTTTGCGTTCTTCGAAAAACTGGGGCAGTTTTATTTTCCATTGAAGTGCCAATTTCAATGACAACCAATCATGCTAATCTGGTCGCAAATAACCTGAACCATCCAAGGCATAACCAATGCGCAAGAACATTCTGATTACCGGTGCCAGCACCGGCCTCGGTGAAGGCATGGCCCGCGAATGGGCTGCCAAGGGCTGCAACCTTGCACTCTGTGCGCGACGGGCGGACAAGCTGGAGGCGTTGCAGCAGGAATTGCAGCAGGCCTACCCCGATATTCGGGTGCTGGTCCGGGGCCTGGATGTGTGTGACTACGATCAGGTGTTCGAGGTTTTCAGGGGGTTCCGGGATGAGCTGGGCAGTCTTGACCGCGTGGTTGTGAATGCGGGCATCGGCAGTTCCCAGCCGATTGGGCGTGGGCACTTCGCCGCCAACCGTCAGACGGCGGAAACCAACTTTATCGCCGCCATTGCCCAAAGCGAGGCGGCCATGGAGATTTTCAGGGAACAGAACAGCGGGCATCTGGTGCTGATGTCTTCGGTCAGCGGCATTCGCGGGTTCCGTGGCCCTATCAATGTGTACGCTGCCACCAAGGCCGCCGTGGCTTCATTGGCTGAGGGCCTGCAATTGGATACCAAGGGTAAACCTATTAACGTCAGCAACATTCTGCCCGGCTACATCCTCACGGATATCAACCGCGACACGAAGAATGCGCCCTTCCGGGTGGACCTGGAAACCGGCGTCAAAGCACTGGTGAAAGCCATCGAATCCGAAAAACGCCGCGCCTATGTGCCCTGGTGGCCCTGGACGCCGCTCAGCTATGTGTTGAAGGCCCTGCCCTTTGGGTTGTTTGCAAGGGCCATGTGAGCGGATTCCGCCTTCCTGATGTGCCCGGCTCTACGAATGTCTTGAAGAGATAAAGAATGATTGACCGCAAATATCACAGAATTGTGTTTTCGTTTTTCATGTCACTGTTGATGTCCTGCATCATGTCGCTGGTGATCAGTGTTTATAACGTGGGTTGGGTCAGCGATATCATTTCAATCTGGCTGAATGCCTGGCTTTTTGCCTTTGCAGTCGCTTTTCCCACTATAATTTTGGTGTCGCCAGTGGTTCATATGTTGGTCAGCCTGATTTTGAAGGAAGAAAGTGATTGAGAGTACGAGCAGTTTTCCGGACTGGCGCACTCCAGGGAAAGGGGCAGGCGAAGCTTTACAATACTTTTGCAGAGATTGGAGAACGCTATGGCAGGTGGTTGGTCCCGGGATGGCGCCGTTCAGGATCAGATTGACGCGAGTATTGAGGACGAAGTGCAACGTGCTCGGAGCCAATTGGCCAGCGGTGAGAGTGCCACCCATTGCGAAGAGTGTGACAGCCCTATTCCAGAAGCGCGCCGCAAAGCGATTCCTGGGGTGCGGCTTTGCATTACGTGCCAGGCCGCGCTGGAGAGGCAGGACACGTCTCCAGGCGGCATTAATCGCCGTGGCAGCAAGGATAGCCAGCTCCGGTAACTCAATGTTTTGCCAGGCGCCGTATCATCGCCCGGACAAACTCCTGCCGGGCCCGGCGCTGGTCCCGCTTTACCTGCTCAATATTGATGCCACCCAGCCCATTCCGATATCTGGGCGGTATGCTTCCTTCGAATGAGTCGTCAGCGCTCCGGTCTGATATCTCATCCTTCTCGCGGAGGGTGAACGGATTGACGCCGTGAAAGTATGTCTTCTCTGTTGAAATTAACATGTCTCTCTCCTCCCTGGCGCTGCAGCTGTAGCGGGGCGCCGTGGTTGTCAAATGAGTTCAGGTACATGCTAATATTGTTCTAAACTGCAAACTATTCCCTAAAACCGAGTACAGACTTTGCAAAAACGAACAGGTAAAAATTCCGGAAAACCCTCGGTTGCTGAACAGCGAACCCGGAGCAATCTGGCGTGGAATGATTTTGAGCTGGTACTCGCCATTGCGAATGCGGGCTCCCTGTCTGGCGCATCACGGGCATTGGGCGTGAGCCATGCCACGGTGTTCCGGCGGCTCGGTGATGTTGAACAGCGCCTGGGCGTGATTCTGTTTGAAAGAGGCCGGACGGGTTACCGGCCAACGCTGGCAGGGGAAGAACTCGCGGACACCGCCAGGGTGATGGATGAGGCCGCTTTGGCCGCCGAACGTAAAGTCGCCGGGCGGGACCTGGAGCCCAGTGGCGAGATCTGGACCACCACCACGGATTCGTTGCTGATGGGGCTGCTGGCACCCCTGTTCACGCAATTCAGGCATAAATACCCTGCCATCGTGCTGGATGTCGCTGTCTCCAACCAGTTGTTCAACCTCACCCGCCGGGAGGCGGACGTTGCCATTCGCCCATCGAACCGCCCACCGGAAAACCTGATCGGCCGGCCACTGACCACCATCGGCCAGGCTGTTTACGGGCACAGAGACCTTGGCCTGACCCCGGGTGCGTCCATAGAGACCCTTGCCAGCCAGCCCTGGATTGGTGCCGGGCCGCGGCTGCAGGATTCAGCGGTGGACCAGTGGATGAGCAATAACGCGCTGAAGCAAGCCTGTGTCTACCGCGTGGATACCCTGGTCAGTATCCTCAGTGCTATTCGCTCAGGCATGGGGCTGGCTGTGCTGCCCTGTTATCTGGGGGACGAAGACAGGGACATCATCCAACTGACGGACCCCATCCCCGAGCTGGAATACGGCCTGTGGTTTCTAATGCATCCGGACCTGCGGGGCGTGGTGAGGATTCATGCCCTGATGGACTTTCTGACTGAGACCGTCCGGGCGCAGAAGCATCGCCTGGCCGGGCAGATTTTAAGCTAGAATGTGGCCTTCCAGGCTCTAACCCCATGCCTGCCCTTCTTCTGAGCTTCATCCTGATGCCCCATTGAGTCAGGCTGCAATAACCTACACTATCAGGGAAACGACTGTTCTCCGCAAAGAAGGCAAACACTATGCAGTGCGCCCTGGTTTATGATTTCGACGGTACCCTCGCCCGCGGTAACTGCGCCGAACATGGCCTGATGCCTGCCCTGGGTTTAAACGAGCATTCCGATTTCTGGCCTGAAGTGAACCGAAAGAACTATGCAAGGGATGGGGATGAAATTCTCACCTACCTCGGCGAACTGGCCAAGCGCGCAAGGGACATGGGCAAGCACAATGAGTTGACGCCTGAAAGTCTCCGGATGCACGGCCAATCCATCCCCCTGTTCCCCGGTGTGGAGGACTGGTTTGACGCCATCAATCGCTTTGCCAGCGACCAGGGTATTGCCCTGAGCCATTACATCGTTTCAAGCGGGCTGGAGGAGATGATTCGCGGAACGCCAGTAGCGAAGCATTTCAAGAAGATCTTCGGGTGCCGCTACCACTACGACGAAGGCACCGGGCATGCCAAATGGCCCGCCGTTGCCATCGACTACACCACCAAAACCCAGTACCTCTTCCGCATCAACAAGGGCATTGAGAACAGCTGGGATAACATAAAAATCAACGAATACACCGAACCCCACGAGCGCCCGTTCCCCTTCGACCACATTATCTATTTTGGTGACGGCGATACGGATATTCCGGCCATGAAGATGGTGAAGACTCAGGGAGGCTGCAGCCTTGCGGTGTTCGACAGCGATAAGTGGGGCGAGCAGAACACCCAGGAGAAGATCGAGAAGCTGATTTCCGAGGAAAGAGCGAATTATGTGGTGCCGGGGAATTACACCACCGGCAGCCAGCTGGATGTGACTGTCCGGGGCATCCTCCGGCTGTATAAGCGAAAACACGGCTAACTCACCACATAATCGGCGCCCGGCTCCATAACATTACCCTGGAAAGGTTTGGGCCGATGACTGCTTTATATGAACTGGCAACCCCCCTACCCGAGGCTGAGCGCAATGCCAGACTCTACAGGGGTGAATTGATCATTTTCCGCGGTTTTGATTCGGTGGCTCAGCTTACCGATCAGTTGCGCGCCCATTGCACAAGTCATCTAGGCAATGACCCAACTTGCGCCCATCAATCGATGTCGTCCACCGAAATTGAGCAGGCCGCCGAGGCTTTGCGCGCTGCCGTCAGAAAGGACAGTGATGCGGCCCTGACCTGGCGGCAGGTGCTTTCCGCCATCAATACGGATCTCGACGAAACCTACGGTGACGGCATTGTCACTCGTGTCCAGCCACCCAGTTCCGGTGTGCAAGGCGGGCGAATCGAACCGCTTCGCGCCCACCGGGATACCTGGGGCTCCAATCTACCGGCACAAATTAATTGGTGGGCGCCAATCTACGACACCACACCAGAAAGAACGCTCGCACTTTTTCCCGGTTTATTTACGCGGATTGTCGAGAACGACAGCGCTGAGTGGAATTTCCAGGACATGGTGCAGGCGCACCGGACGAAAAGCACCCGCAGTTACCCGCTTCTTCCAACAGCAACCAACAGACCAAGTTGGGACGACGCCCTTGTGGTAAGCCTGTTGCCCGGTGATCTTCTTTGCTTTTCAGGTGCCCACCTGCACGCGAGTGTTCCCAACACGACGAGTCTGACGCGGCTCTCTTTTGAGGCGAGGACCGTGAATCGCAGCGATATGGCTGCGGGCTTGGGCGCACCCAACGTTGATGGCTCGGCGCCGTTCATAACCTCTCAGATTTTTCGGCATCTCAAGAATGGGCAGAAGTTGGGGGAGATAGCGAGAAGATAGTTTTTACAGACCCCCATTCTCCCGCTATCTTGACCCTATTCGTTCTGAAAGCCCCTTCATCCAGAAACTGCCTGCTCAATTGGTTTTTCTGGGTTGAGCCAACGGATGAGACCCAGGACAGTTCACATGGAAACCACTACCACTGAAAACAACCCCCTGTTCTGGCGGGACGCCCGCATGTCCCATGTGGAGTTGCGCAAGGTCGCGGATGGTCGCAAGGTCTGCTATGCCCCTCACAGCCACACCCAATGGTCGATCGGCGCCATCACCAGGGGCAAGAGCACGTTTCAGTACCGGACGGATCATTACAGGATTCATGCTGGTGATCTTGTGCTGATGAATCCGGAATGGGTTCACGCCTGCAATCCCATCGACAATCAGCCGTGGGCGTACCTGATGCTGTATGTGGATACCGGGTGGCTGACGGATTTGCGGTTCCGGGCGGGCTTGTTGCCACAGCCTGAGTGGCAGGATATCTCTACGGCCACGATATCGGATCCACTCTGGTATGAACGCTATTGCCGCATGGCGGACTGCCTTCTTGATCCCCATCGAGATCTGCTGGACAAGCAAACGGAGGTGGTGGAGTTCCTGTCAGACCTGATGCATGAGCTGGCAAGGCAGCCGGAGGTGCGGGAACCAAAGGCACCACAGGCTCTGGTGGCGCTGGCCCACTATCTGGATGACCACGCGGCTGAAGACCTCTCGCTGGATACTCTTTGCGAAATCTCGGGTTACAGCGCAGGCCACCTGATTCGCGCGTTCAGGCAATATTTTGGCCTTACGCCCCATGCCTATCTTGTAAACCGGCGCATACAACTCGGGCGCTGTGAATTAAAGAACGGCGTGCCCATTGCTGAAGCGGCCCTGAACGCAGGCTTTGCAGATCAGCCACACTTCCAGCGCGCCTTCAAGCGGCTGATGGCGGCAACCCCGAACCAGTACCGGCGCCCCTCATCCGATCACGAGATACAGGCAACTGGCGGCGAGCAGTAAGGCGAGTGTCCGGTTTACGGTAACCAGCACCACTGGCCGCTGAACATACCGGCGCAGGAAGGCACCGGCGTATACCCAGCAGGCCAGCGACAGCCAGCAGATGGGCAGGTACAGGCTGGCGAATAGCAGAATCTGTTGCAGGTCGTTGGCGCTGGTGTACGCACCGATACCGGAAGCCGAGGCCAGCCAGGCCTTGGGGTTGAGCCACTGCATCAGTGCCCCCGTGCCGAAGCCGGGCGCCTTGTCAGTGCCATTCTCTGGCAAGTGGCCACTGTCCATGGCCAGCTTCACGCTCAGGTAAAGCAGGAAGGCAACGCCGCCCCACCGCAGCAACTCCTCGACCACAGGCACCATCGTCAGCAGCGAGTAAAGCCCTAATCCCACGGCAATGAACAATGCGATGAAGCCAAGCGTCGCCCCGGTGACAAAGATCAGTCCCCGGGAAACCGGATAACGGGTACCGCTGCTCAGGCAGACAAGGTTGACCGGCCCCGGGGATATGGAGGCCGCCAAGGCAAAGGCGGACATGGGCAGAATCAGGGAAAGGCTCATGGGTGGTATTCTCCGTTCAGGCTTAGAAGCGGAGTTTGCCCTGAACGTGGGTATGGGTATTGAACAAAATTGAGGTTACCCCGACCTTCCGTGGCCTGTTCAATACCCCCAGCCGGGAGATCATACTCCCGGGGCCTTCATGGCAGCTATCAGGCGCGTGCTTCCAGAACGATATTGAATGGCGTCTCTGCCGCCCTGCGCACCTTCCGGAAACCTCCCTTCTTGATCACTTCCGTCAACTTGCACTCCCCCGCCTGGGCACCAAGCGCGAGGCCGGTCTTTTGCGCCAGCGCCGTAGGAACACAGATACTGGTTGAGGCAGCGTAGAACAACCGCCCGACCGGGTTGAAGTTATCACTGAGCTCATCGGCGGCCATGGGCTCAACCACCATCCAGGTACCACCCGGCTTGAGCTTTTCAAAGACGTGCGCGGCCGTGCCGACCGGATCACCCATATCATGCAGGGCATCAAAGCAAGTCACCAGATCGAAATCGCCCTCCTCGAAATCGCTTGCGGTTGCCTGTTCAAAGCGTACCCGTTGTGGGTCCAGGCCATGCTCGTCACGATGCGCGTTGGCGTCATCAATGGAGCCCCCGTGGAAGTCATAACCGATAAACGTCGAGTTGGGAAACGCAGTTGCCATCAGCAGCGTGGAGTGGCCATGACCGCAGCCAACATCGGCTACCCTGGCTCCGCGTTGAAGCTTTTCTACCACACCATCCAGCGCTGGTAGCCAGCTCTGGACCAGGTTGTGCACGTAACCGGGGCGGAAGAACTTGGCCACCGCACAGAACATGCAATGTGCCTGGTCACCCCACGCGACGCCCTCACCCGTCCTGAAAGCCGCTCTCACCTTGGGTTCGTTCTCAAAGGTGGTGAAGGCGTTCTCGAAGCCCCCGATCATGTAGACCGGACTGTCTTCATCCGCGAACACCATGGCCTGCTCCGGAGGCAAACGGAAACGTTTGGTGGCCTGATCGTAGGCCAGGTAATTCGAGGCCGCATGGTGGGCCAGCCATTCGCGTAAGTAGCGCTCGGAATAGCCGGTTCGCTCGGCAAGCTCTGAGGAGGTTGCGGGTCCTCCACTCTGCAACTCCCGATACAGGCCGAGCCGATCGCCAATCTTGACCAGCGCCGCGCTGTAAGCGCCACCGAGGTCCCCCAGAACCTGCCCCACAAAGGCATTGAGTTTGTTTTCGTCGAATACTTGAGTCGCTTCCATGATCTTTCTCCCGGATCTTTTAGAGGTATGAGCCTGTCGCGGCAGGCAACTCTATAGTGAGGGGGTTGGCGATCTGGCTGAATGACCAACCGCCCGGCGTGTATGACTGATCTACCGAGTCTGTTGTACCGACCGCTCACGGCGCCAGGTTGCGGGGGGCTGGCCAACGGCACGTTTGAAGGATCGGCTGAAGGCTTCTTCCGATTCGTAGCCCACTTCTTGGGCGATGGTGGCCACTTTGGCATTGCTTTCCACCAGCAGGTTGGAGGCAACCTGCATGCGCCAGCATCTCAGGTACTGCATGGGAGGCTGCCCGACCAGTTCGACAAACCGGTCCTGCAGTACCGAGCGTGAAAGACCGGCATGGCTGGAAAGCTTTTCCAGCGTCCATGGCTTTGCCGGCTGGCTGTGCATCAGGCTGAGGACCCGGCCAACATGCCTATCCCGCAGTGCCGAGAGCCATCCGGTCTCACCTATTGGCAGTGTGCTCAGATGAAGCCGAACGAGATCCACGAACATCATCTCGCTCATCCGTTCCAGGACAACTTCGCCACCGGGTCGCCCCTTGAGGGACTCCGTTTCTGCAAGTCTGGCGAGCTGTCCGGCCCAGCTGTCTTCTGATAACTCGCTGGCACAGGCGTGGATGACCTTTGGGAGTGCCGAAAGCAAGGGATTGAAAGGGCCACGATCGCAGCCCAGAAAGCCGCACAGCAATGTGGCGGTAGGTGGAGACGATTCGGTTTCAGTTCGAGGGGCTACCGGCCGAACACGCTTGTCATCTTCCTGGCGAACCATAAATGGTAAGCCGGAGCGCTGCTTCAGATTTGCAATCAGGAATGGAAGATCCGGTTCTGCTCGCAACCCGGGAACGCTGGACATCACGTGGGCATCACCGTGGGGAAAGAGAACAACATCTCCCGCGTTCATCAGGAACGGTGGTTCTCCTGTTATACCCGCCCAACAGTTACCGCCCAGTACAACGTGGTATTCCATCAGATGTTCAGACCCTGGCATGACAGCACTGGCAATCAATGCGGAAGCAGGCGCCTCGGTAACCCAGGCCCCTACACATTCAACATTGAAAAACAGTGCTCCGCGCAGGCGAACACAGCGAAGCAACCCGGAAAGCACATCCTCGCTCATGGTGGTTGCTCCGGTCATTATCCTGATGCGCGAATCCGCGATGGAATGTCTGATCAGATTCTATTCAAGCACAACCGGCGCAGGAAAGCGCTTTATTAGTAAGGAATATACTCCACCTAGTAAGGAATATACTCCACCTCATCCCCCACCACCTTCGCAAAGCGCCCTGCCCGCCAGTCTTCTCTTGCCTGGTCAATACGTTCCTTTCGTGAGGACACGAAATTCCATTCAATAAATCGCCGCCCCAGCGGTTCGCCGCCTATCAAGGCAATGCGGGTGTCTTCCGTGGCGGTGATGGAAACGCCCGGCTCCGGGGCAAATACCGTCATGCTGTGTGTTGGTAATTCAGAGCCATGTGCGCTCAGGGCACCTTTGGCAACATAAACCGCGCGTTCGGGTGCGTCAGGCAACGCCAGGGTCTGGCCGGGTTTGAGGATGGCTTCCAGGTAGAGGGTTTCACTGAACTGGAGTACCGGGGATGTCACACCGTAGGCGCTTCCGATCATTACACGTACCGGAACATCACCAACGTCAATCGCGGGGATGTCATCGCTTGGGTAGTGGTGGAAAGCGGGTTCGGTTTCTTCGTGTTCTTCCGGCAGGGCCAGCCAAAGCTGAAGGCCATGTAACCGTCGCTCTGTGGCGGTGCTCTCCGGGCGTTCACGTTCGGAGTGCGTGATGCCCCGGCCGGCCACCATCAGATTGATGTCGCCGGGCCGGATCGGCTGAAGGCTGCCGACGGAATCCCGGTGCAGTATCTCGCCGTCAAACAGGTAGGTTACCGTGGCGATGCCGATGTGGGGGTGCGGGCGCACGTTGATGCCCCCGCCTGCGGGAAAATCCGCCGGCCCCATTTCATCAAAGAATATCCAGGGGCCAACCATTTTCCGTTTGGCAGTGGGGAGAAGGCGGCGCACGGAGAAACCGCCCAGGTCCGCCACGCGTGGGCTCAGTATGATCTCAATAGCGCTGCAGGGTGCATCGATGGCATCACAGCGTTGCTCCGCAGATTGCAGTACGTTACTCATGGCTTCGCTCCTTTGCAGGTAAACCACACATTAAATAGTGGCAATTGTGCCCCTGGGGCCTTGAAGGTACTCCCAGCAATCCTAAGACATGGCCTTAGGGGAGGCTTATTCGTTAATCGCCCCCCTGTAGTATATTTTTCTATTTTAAAAATATAGAGAAGGAGCACGTTATGAAAGCTCAATTGACGACACTTCTCGCACTATCTTTAGCCAGTTCCATGTCATTGGCGGGAACCAGCTTTACATTCCAGGACGCCAATGATGACGGTAAAATTTCGAAGGACGAGTACTACAGCACGTTGAGCGATGCTGGTGTTTACTCAGACTGGGATCTCGACAACGATGGTTTCATCAACGAGACCGAGTTTGACGAAGTCGGCTTTGACTACGATTTCGCAACTTGGGACGTTGACGACAATAACTATCTGGACGCTGGCGAGATCTACGATAGTTATTATGACACCTATGACGACGATGAAAGTGGTCATTGGAACGTTGGAGAGTGGGACGACGCAGGTGACGAAGGCTACTTTGATGTTTAAGCTCCTGTAGCCCTTTCCCTCACCACCACGGTGAGTTCACTTCCCGGCTTGGCGGGGGCCGGTTTCATCCGGTTCCGAAGCCGGGGAGCTCTATTTCCCGGAAGCCCCACCCAGAGACCTAACCCGTAGCGTCAAAAACCCTCCGAGGCACCAAACACGCCTTCAGATCCTCCAGCACCAGGTAAAGGCATGGCACCAGGAACAGGATCAGCGCCGTGGCGAACACGATGCCGAAACCCAGGGAGACCGCCATGGGGATCAGGTAGGTGGCCTGCAGGGAAGTTTCAGTAATGATCGGCGTCAGTCCACCGAAGGTGGTGAGCGTGGTCAGGACGATGGGCCGGAAACGGCGCAGGCCCGCCTCGTAGATGGCCTGTGCCGGGCCCAGCCGGTCGCGTTGCCGGTTGGCGTAGGACACCATGATCAGCGAGTCGTTCACCACCACGCCAGAGAGCGCGACAATACCCATGATACTGACCAGCGACAGCTCCATCCCGAGGATCATGTGGCCGATGATGGCACCAACAGCGCCGAATGGAATGGCCAGCATGACCACCAGCGGTTGCAGGTAATTGCCAAAAGCAATCGCCAGCAACGCGAAGATAGCCCCCATGGCCAGACCGAATCCCCCCCAAAGAGCAGCAGTGGAATCGCGCAAATCGGCCTGACTGCCCTGGAAGGTCCAGGTAAGCCCCGGGAAATCCGCCCGCAGCTGCGGCAGTATGTCAGTCTGGATTACGTCAAGGACCTGGCTCGTCGCGGATTTGGGCTGCACGTCGGTGCCCACGGTAATCACCCGCCGGCCATCGCGACGGTCAATAGAACGGAGAGATTCGGACACCTTTACCTCGGCAACATCCATCAGAGGTACTTCCTGGCCGTCGCTCATGCGGATCACGAAGTTATCCAGGTAATACAGATCTTCCCGCTGGTAATCCGGTAGCATCACCCGCACTTCGTTTTCGTTGATACCTCGCAACTGACGCAGGGCAATGCTGCCATAGAAGGCGTCCCGCAGTTGCCGGCCCACCTCGGCACCGGTCAGGCCTAGCGCCCTGCCCTCATCAGTCAGGCTGATATCAAACTGGGGTTTGCCAGTGGTGTAATTGTCATTGACGTTTCGGGTCTGGCCGAGCTGTTTCAGTTCGTCGACAAAACGCCGGCTGGCGCGTGCAAGAATGTCGATATTGGTGTGGCTCAGGTCCACGCTGATGTCATCACGCCAGCCGCCGGGACCCTGTTCCGCCTCAAAGGTAATCTGGTCGACGCCCCTGAAATCACCGAGTTCGGTCCGCCAGAGCTCAATGATCTGATTAACCGTCATGTTGCGCTCGTCTGCCGGGAGGAGCACAAGCTCCACGTCGATGGATTGCTGGCCTCGCACATTGGTTTTAATACCTTCCACATCTCGGGAGAGGTTATGTTCCTCAAACAGCCGCTGGGTATCACGGGTAATGGCCATCGCCAACTCTCCAGCCTGGCGTGAGGTAGTGCCCACCGGCAGCCGTACCGCAGCTTCAATTTCATCGGCTGGTGCCTCAGGCATCATGATCATGCCCATGTGGTCACTGATGGCGTATGCCCCTGACACAACCATGATGGTGAGTGCCGCAGAGAGTGTTATGTAGCGGAATCGCAAAGCCAGATCCAGCAGTGGCCGGTAAACCCGGTTCACCACTGCTTCAAACCCGCCGGAAAACACCCGCTGTATACCGTGCATCCAGTGGCCGTAAATGGTGACACTGCCCCGGCCGCTGTGGGCCAGATGGGCCGGTAGTATGAACAAGGCTTCCACAAGCGAAAGGGCCAATACGAGAATGACCACCATACCCAGCGGCCACCAGAACTTGCCGGTGGTACCCGGGATGAACAACAGGGGCAGGAAGGCAACGATATTGGTGAGTATGCTGAAGGTGACTGGGCCGGCAATGTCCTTTGCACCCTTGATGGCCGCCTCCATGAAGCCCATACCCTCCTCCCGGTACTCGTAGATGTTCTCACCCACCACGATGGCGTCGTCCACCACAATTCCCAACACCATCAGGAAGCCGAACATGGAGATCATGTTGATGCTGACGTCCATCGCCGGCAGAAACAGCACGCTACCAACAAAAGAGATCGTCATGCCCATCATGATCCAGAACGCCAGCCGGTATTCCAGGAACAGGCTGAGGATCACCAGTACGATGACCATGGCCATGATGCCGTTCTCGATCAGCATGTCCATCCTGTTTTCGAAGTGTTCAGCCCGGTTGCTGTCTATGCGCACCTGGACGGCATCCGGCAGCGTCACTTTCAGTTCCGCAATCACCTGTTTGACCGAATCGGCAATGTCCAGGGGCGACTGATCGCCAGTGCGGAAGAGCTCAATCTCTACCGAGGGTTGGCCGTTGAAGCGAGAGTGGAAACCGCCCTCCTCAAAGCCATCCCGAACCGTCGCAATATCACCAAGGGTGACTGAGCCGCCCGAGGCGGCATTGAGGATCACAATATCTTCGAAGGCCTCTGCCCACTGTTTCTGGGCCTTTAGTCTCAGCAGTATGTCGCCGTTTGACGTGGCCATAGAGCCAGCCGGAATGTCTTCACTGGACTGCTCCACCAGGTTTGCCACGTCAGACAGGGTCAGGTTGTACTTGCGCAATGTCTCTTGGGAAATTTTAACGCTGGTCACGTAGGCTGGCACGTCCCCGATAACAGCCTGGGTTATGGCGTCTTCCGATAGCAATCGGTTACGAACCTGTTCTCCTAGCTGGCGTAACGTCCAGATGTCCACATCACCGTAGAGGGTGAGCTCCATGACATCCCGGGTTGGCGTCACCAACGAAATTTCAGGCTCCTCGGCCTGTTCCGGGAAGGTTCGGACGCCATCGACCGCCTGTTCTATGTCCTGCAGGGCCTGCATCCGATTGCTTCCGGGAACCAGTTCGAGCTGGATGGTGCCACTGCCCTCCCGCGCCGTGGAGGTCATTTCCTGAATGCTCTGAATGCCCTGGACGGCCTCTTCCACCGGCAGGAGTATGCCTTGCTCCACTTCCTCAGGCGCGGCCCCCGGATAACTGACCGTGATCTGGACAATATCCAACTGGAACTGAGGGAAGACCTCTTTCTGCACCTGCGTGGCCATCCAGAAACCACCGGCCAGCAGCAGGATCATCATCAGGTTGGCGGCGACGGAATTGCGGGCCATCCATTCAATGGGGCCAACCCAGCCCTGGCGTCTGGGCTCGTCACTCATTGCGATCACCCCGCTCAGACTCGCCTTCCTCTTGATCGCCCTCCAGCCTCAACCGGGCACCGCTAACAACGGACGCCAGATCAGTGGTGATCACTTTGTCTCCACTATCCAGGCCGGTGCGGATGAAGGCGTACTCTTCATTCTGAAAGGCGATTTCCACATCGCGAATTGCTAGTTTGCGGTCCTCCATCACCCATACGGTGTTGCTGCGTCGGAGCAGGTTTCGCTCAAGCCTTACGACATCCACCAGGGCCCGGCCTGCTATCTCAGCCCTCACAAAAGTGCCGAGAATCAGTGGTGGCGCGCCTGCGGCCTCTTCCAGGGCGAGCGGATCCTCTACCGTGATCAGAACCCTGGCCATGCGGGCGTTGGTATCCAGTTCACCGACAAGCTGTGTCAGTTGGCCTTCTCGCGTCTGCCCGGCGGGCCAGACGGTATCGTGAAAAAGAGTAACGGGTGCAGCGGGGCTACCCGGGGCCTCCTTGAAGGTCAGCCAGCGGAGTTTTGATAATGGGACCGTCGCTTCCACCCAGTATTGCCCGATTCCGACCAACCGGCCAAGAGACTGGCCGACACTGACTTGCGACCCCAGGGCGACCTCCCGGCTGAGCACCTGAGCCGGGAATGGTGCGCGGATCCGGGTTCGGGCCAGGGCGAGCTCTGCCTGCTGTACCGCAGCAGCTGCTGCGGAAACCCGGGCCCGTGCCTGCTCCAGCTGTGGCTTTCGGAGGATCAGTGCCTGGTTGGCGGTCTTGATGTCTTCACCCAGCAGCTCGAATTCCTGCCGCGCGACCGCTTGTTGTCCCTGCTCAATCTCAAGCTCGGCACGGGCCTGCTGAAGCTCACTGCGTCTTTGCTGCAAGGTTGCCTGATAGTCAGCCGGTTCGATTCGCAGCAATTCCCCGCCTTTCTCAACGTGGCGGCCCGGTGTAAAGGCATCCGCCTGGTAGATGATCTCGCCACTTACCTGGGAACCGAGTGTGATTTCCCGGGCCGGAACCACCTGCCCCATTACTTCCACAGTGGGTGTGAAGCGCCCGCGGGTTACGGACTGAACATCCACCAGCATGGCCGTTTCCCGGGCAGTGTCAGAGCGGGTGGCAGAGGGCTCCGTCTTGAAGATCAGCCAGATCAGGGCAACGCCCACCAGTACAATCATCAGCGACACGAACACGGTTTTCAGTGGGCCGGCCTTGCCTCGTTCGGGACGGACTGCATTCTCATCGATGGGTTGGCTCATGCCTCGTTATTCTCCGTTGGTTTCGCGGATTCGATACTTCCGGCCAGTGCACGGTAAAGCGCTACGCGGGTGTTGAGCAGTTGCTGTCGGGTGGTCAGGATTGAGCGTTGAAGGTCCTGCTTGTCCTGCAGTGCAGTCAGCACTTCAAGGTAGCTGACGGCACCATTCAGGTACTGGTTACGCAGTTGCCGGTAGGTTGTATCAGCCAGTTCGCTCTGGTTATTCAGGCTCTGAAGACGCTGGCGCTGCTGCCGTTCCCGAACCAGCGCATCTTCAACCTCCCGGATAGCCGTCAGAACGGCCTGCCCGTATTCCTGCACGAGTTCTCCCAGCACGGCCTCGGAACGGCGAACCTCAGCGCGGCGTTCGCCACCATCCACCAGGGGGACCATCAGATTACCGGCCAGGGTAGCCAGCCAGTCATCAAACAGGTTCCCGGCGCTGTTTGCCTGTGAGTTCAGGGAAGCCTCGATCGAAAATCTCGGGAAGCGGTTACTGATGGCGGCGGCCAGGTCCTGGTCAGCTGCCTGGACCAATCGCCACGCCTGCTGAAGATCCGGCCTGCGCTGTACGAGGTCTGCAGGCACTCCGGTGTCCGGCAGGGGTGGCAACTGCGGCAGCGAATCATCTTCGGGCAGGTCCCTGCGGCCCGGCGGCTGGCCCAGAAGCACTGCCAATTGATGCTCCAGTACACCAACTTCCCCTTCAATCTCACTCAGGCGCTCCCGGGAAGCACTGACAAGCTGGCGCTGGCGAAGCACATCCGCACTGTTGTTCTGCCCCATCGCAAACCGGGACTCAATGACGGTCAGTACGTTCCTGTTGGTTTCAAGCTGGGTCTCTGCCAGATCGTACTGCGCACGCTGCTCAATCAACTGGAACCAGGTGGTGGCAATCTCCCCGCTCAGGGAAACGGCAGCAGCCTGGTAATCCGCCAGAGTTGCAGAGGCACGCAATGACTCCGCCTCACTCAGAGACTGCACACGGCCCCACAGGTCCACCTCGTAACTGGCGCCCAGGCCGGCACTGAAGGTGGTGGACTCGGCGGTATCGGATTCCTGCCGCTCCGCCCCGGCAGTGGCATCCAGGGAGGGGAAAAGCGCTGCACTCTGCCTGTCCGCCACGGCCCGCGCCTGGCGCAACCGCTGATAGCCGGCTCGCAGGCTGAGGTTATCGTCCAGGGCCTGGGTAACGAGTTTGTCCAGTTGCTCGTCGCCGAAAGACTCCCACCAGGTGTCGGAAACCGCCGACTGGCCCGTACGGGTGAAAGTGGCTGGAAGTTCCATCGGTGCCTGCGGGGATTCCTCCCGGGTAGCACAGGCAGTAAGAAAGAGAACGGCAACCATCGGGAAGAGCCGCAAGTGCGATTTGGTGATTGCTTCAATCATGGAGAGCCGGATACAGTCATGTGCCTGGAATTACGTCAGGTCTCAACATACCATTTGTTGGCGGCTAAGTTTTACCCTATCCCTGTCAGTTGCCGGGATTTACACTATTTTGACATTATTGTGCCTTCGACTTACTTCGAATATCTGAGAACAAGGACTGTCCTATGAAAACCATTGGCCTGCTTGGCGGCATGAGCTGGGAATCCACCCAGACCTATTACCGGCTGATCAACCAGGGCGTGAAGGCCCGTCTTGGTGGGCTACATTCCGCAAAACTGGTGCTCTACAGCGTGGATTTCGCCGAGATCGAGGCGCTGCAGCACAAGGGTGACTGGCCGGCAACCGCCAGGATTCTGTCGGACGCGGCGCTCTCGTTGCAGAACGCCGGCGCCGATTTCCTGGTGATCGGCACCAACACCATGCACAAGGTAGCGCCGGAGATTGAACAGGCCATTCGCATTCCCCTGCTCCATATTGCCGATGCCATTGCAAGGGTGCTCGCGCAGGACGGCATTACCCGCGTAGGCCTGCTGGGCACGCGGTTTACCATGGAGCAAGCTTTCTATCGCGAGCGCCTGGAGAACGCCGGCATTGAGGTGATCACGCCGGATGAGCCCCAGCGGGACGTGATTCACCGGGTTATCTACGAGGAGTTGTGCAGGGGCGAGATTAATCCCGCATCGCGGGACGCCTATCTGGAGATTGTCGCCTCACTGGCCGAACGTGGCGCTCAGGCCGTTATTCTGGGATGCACTGAAATCGGCCTGCTGATTCAGCAAGCCGATACCACCGTTCCGCTTTATGATACGACGGCGATCCATGCCTCGCAGGTGGTTGAGCAAGCTTTGCCTGATCAGTGACTGTATGCCAACGGAAACAAACAACAACGCCTGGCAGCGCTGTTGATAAAGCCTTATGCGGTAAGCGCGGCAGCACGTTCAATCATTGGCCGCCAGTCCGGTTGCACCGGCAACTGGAAGGTGCTGGACAACACCCGTTCTATACCATCTGCTTCCAGGACCTCCCGGTGGGTACGGCCATCGGAATAACGGACCGTATACCGGCCGTTCATCAGTGTGTAACGGGCTGCCGTGGTGGTGCGGGCCACCATCAGGTTTTTCCGGAAGTGTGAGTCCGGGTGCTCGGCGGTGTACCAGTTGGCAACCATGTAGTCACCCTCCAGGCTGGGTTCCCCGGACAACTCGTAAACGGGTTTCCATTGCTCTTCTATCCAGATCTGCAGCAGCAGGCCCGGCCCGAACGGGATCAACCGGAAGGTCTCGTGAGAGGTGGCCTGGGGTTCTGTCGTGTCCATGCGCAATGGCGTGGTGAGTACACAGCCCCCAAAGCCTACGTCCACCAGCCAGGGTACGTCGTCCACCCATACCCGTAACGCCATGTGGGTATGTGGCTGCGGGGCCGTGCCGGGCGCCGCATTCCAGCGTACGCGGGCCGACAGGCCTTCCACGTGGAAGCCGATGGCCTCGAGTACCCTCTTGAACAGGCCGTTGTGCTCAAAGCAGTAGCCGCCGCGCCCACCACGGACCAACTTGTCTTCCACGGTTTCCGGGGCGATATCCACGCCCCGCTCCAGCAGAACATCAATGGCCTCGAACGGGATGGCGTCCGGATGGCGCTCATGCAGTTCTTTGAGGGTCTCCAGTGTCGGTGCCATGGGCCCTTCATAACCGATGCGTGCCCGGTAGGTTTCCAGGTTCACACTCGGTGGGTACCGGCGCTCCAGAACCGTGACAATCTGGTGGGCTGCAAAGGGGGCGTAGGTATCCAGGAAACGTACATCGGTGTTGCGCTCTCGGAACCGCGCCTTCAGGGTCTTGCCGGCTTCGCCGAGAAGGCCTCGCCCAAGGGCGATGAGATCATAGTCCCGGGCGTCGTAACGTTCCGGTGCTTTCTCGGGCTCTGCCGTGCCCCGGGCATTGATGCCCAGAGCCGTGAGTTCACCCAGCACCGATTCCAGGACCGGCTCGGAACGCCCCAGGACCAGGACGCGTGCTCCGTTGAGGGAAATCGGGTCTTTCTTACTGATCATATTGGTTTCCTCGCTGTGCTGTGGATGCGGTTATGGACGATAAAACCTCAAGCTTGGTTGAGGTCAAGACCCTGATACAGTCGTAAAGCAATTGGCCGACATTCCGCAAAACTGGTGATCGAGAGCGCACGTCCAACTTAGCCAATAACTGCTAGGCTGGGGAGAGGGCTCACTTAGCCCGCATCGTAGATCACGCCCGTGTTTGACGAGGAGGTTCCCATGAGCAATCAAGCACTGGATCATGAAAAAGCAGAGGCCTTCGCCGGCCACATGCTGGATGTTCTCAACCATGCCGCGCTCGCCCAGATGGCCAGTATCGGTCACCAGCTCGGCTTATTCGATGTTATGGCAGATTTACCCCCTGGGACCGACAAACGGATCGCGGAAGTGGCCGGGCTGAACCAACGCTATGTCCGGGAATGGCTTGGCGCGATGGTGACCGGGCATGTAGTTGAGTTTGACCCGGAGAACGCGACTTATTCGTTGCCGCCCGAGCACGCGGTTGCTCTTACCCGAAGCGCCAGGCCCGACAACCTGGCCCAACCCGCGCAATTCCTTCCGCTTCTGGCACAAGTCGAGGAACCCATCATTGGGTGCTTCCGCGAAGGCGGAGGCTTGCCCTACTCTGCCTATCCACGATTTCACCAATTGATGGCGGAAGACAGTGCCGCCATTCATGATGTCGCCCTGGTTGATTCGATGCTGCCACTTGTGCCCGGACTGGTTGAGCGATTGAACAACGGTATCGAGGTGGCTGACATCGGATGCGGAGGTGGACACGCAATCAATCTGATGGCACAAGCGTTCCCCGGGAGCCGGTTTGTCGGCTACGACATTTCCGAGGAAGGGCTTAGTCAGGGACGCAGGGAAGCGCAAGAGCTTGGGCTGACCAATGCGCAATTCGAGCTGCGCGACGCAAGCTCGTTGGACGTCAAAAACCGGTTTGACTTCATCACTGCGTTTGACGCGATTCATGACCAGGCACAACCGGCTCGCGTCTTGAAGGGTATTGCTGACGCGCTACGACCCCAGGGTGTGTTTCTGATGGTCGATTTTGGCGCATCCAGCCAGGTCCACGAGAATATGGAGTTCCCGGCAGGGCCTTTCATGTATACGATTTCCTGCATGCATTGTGTGCCGGTATCAATGGGACTCGACGGCCCAGGCCTGGGCGCAATGTGGGGAGAGCAGACTGCGCGAAAAATGCTGACAGAAGCGGGGCTTACACGGATTGAAGTCGAACAGGTCGAGGGGGATATCTTCAATAACTACTTCATCGCCTCGAAAAACTGAATCATGCCACGGTTGATGAAAATAGGCCCTCCCTATTGACCGAAAACCTGCCGTCGGACTGTGCAGTTTTTCATCGTCAGCTTTTTGTTATTTTGGATTGCGTAGCCGAATCGGGGCCAACTGCCGCCATTTTAGCAGTTGGCTCTTCCCGACACATTTGTGGCACAAGGAGGATTTCGCCATGCATACTCCATCAAAGTTCTCGCTGATCGGCGTTTTGTTTACCACCGGCATTCTGTTGCAGGGCTGTTCCGACAACAGTGGGAGTGAGGAAGAAGAACCCACCGCGCAGAGTCAGGAGGACACGGGTGAAAGAGAAGGAGCAACGGAAACCCCTTCTACTGAACGCACGAGCGCCCCGGCAAGCGCAGATGTGACTATACTGACTCCAAAGGATGGGGCCACTGTCTCCAGCCCGGTGACTGTAGAATTCGATCTGGAAGGTATGGACGTTGCCAAGGCGGGCACCGACGAAGCAAATACAGGCCACCACCATCTATTGGTCGATCTGGATAAGCTGCCACCAATGGATGCGCCGCTGCCGTCCACGGATCAGGTGATTCACTTCGGCGGGGGACAGACCAGCACCGAACTGGAACTGGAGCCCGGCGAGCATACCCTGCAGCTTCTACTGGGTGACTACAAACATGTACCACATCAACCGCCGGTTATGTCGGAGAAGATCACCATCACAGTGGAATAATCCACATCCGGGATCGGCGAGCCGAGCTTCACCAATGAGCCACCTATGACCACTGCTACCTGGTTTATATTGCTTGGCTCGCTGCTGCTGGTGGTCGGTTTTACCGCCTCCTACATCAAAACCGTCCCGGCCACGTCCGCTATTGTGTATCTGCTTATCGGGTTTGTGGTCGGGCCCATGGGCTTTGGCCTGTTTCACTTCAATCCGCTGGAAGAGTCCGCGCTGCTGGAATTGCTGACTGAAATCGCGGTGCTGATTTCCTTGTATTGCGCCGGCGTGAAAATGCCGGCACCGGTTACCTTCAAGCGTTGGCGCAATCCCCTGCAACTGGCGGTGGTCTCCATGACTCTGACCGTCGGCCTGGTGGCGCTCTTCGGATATTACTGGCTGGCCCTTCCTCTCGGGGCCGCCGTTCTGCTCGGCGCCGTGGTGGCGCCTACAGATCCCGTGTTGGCTACCGAGGTACAGGTTCGCCATGCCGATGATCCTGATCGCCTACGGTTCGCCTTGACCTGCGAAGCCGGTATGAACGACGGCAGCGCCTTCCCCTTCGTGATGCTGGGGCTGGGTTTGCTGGGCCTGCACGATCTTGGCGATGCCGGCTGGCGCTGGCTGGTGGTGGACGTAGCCTGGGCCAGCGGCGCGGGGATCGGCATTGGTATTCTGGCCGGCTGCGGCGTTGGTTGGCTGGTACAGAAACTTCGCACAACCTTTACCGGCTCTGAGTTCCTGGAGAGCTTTCTGGGGCTGGGGCTGATTGCATTTGCCTACGGCATCAGCTTGTTGGTGGACGCCTGGGGGTTTCTGGCGGTGTTCAGCGCGGCAGTGGCCTTACGGCATACGGAATTGCAGCTGGCCGGTCTTAAACAACGCTACTCCGACCCGACCACCGGTGAAATGCAGCCGGGCGAAGCGCCCCAGGCCATCGCCCATGTGCACCAGGGCTCCCTGTTATTCAATGAACACCTTGAGCGGTTGGCCGAAATTGTTCTGGTGCTGCTGATCGGTGGTTCGCTGTTCTGGGATTCGTGGAGCTGGCGAGCCGTTGGTTTCGCGGCTTTCCTGTTCTTTGTCGCGCGCCCCATCAGCGTCCATCTCGGCTTGCTCGGGAGCAAAGCGCCCATACGCATGCGCAATCTTGCGGGTTGGTTCGGGGTGCGTGGCATCGGCTCGCTGTACTACCTGATGTACGCCATCCAGCACGGCCTTCCGGAAGATATCGCGCTGGAATTGATCCACCTGACCTTTGTGGTGGTCGCCTTGTCGATCCTGGTTCATGGTATCAGCGTGAAGCCCACAATCGCCCGCTTCTGGCGGTCGCGGAAATCACTCAGCTAAGGACTGACCAGAAGACGTCAACAACGGCAGGAGCACTTTTCGCCACACGGACTCGCGGTATTGCTCCCGGAACCATCCGAGGTGACCAATACGGCTTTCACCAACATCCGCCGGATCAATACGCCGCATGGCCACCGAAGCCTCGCTGTAGAAGCCATGCAGCGACTCGACATTGCGCCGGGACATCATCTCGTCGTCAGTGAAGGCCACCGCAGTGATCGGCACTTTCACGGAACCGAACTGTTCCCGCAACGCCGCACCCTCAGCACCCACGGCGTATTCCGGGTCAAGGCACCAGTACCGCCACTGGCGAATAACATTGGGCGGTAGATCGCCCACGATATTCAGGCGTTCCCCGGGGAAATACCCCAATACCTTCACGCTCACCGGCGCCAGGAAATACCACAACAGCCACGCAATGCGTTTGGTCGGTGGTGAGTTCTCCCGCCAGTAGCCGCTGCCACAAGCGATGGTAACGGCATGATCCAGCAGGTTCACATTAGGCGTCATGCCTAGCAACTGGCCACCAACACTGTGGCCGATCCATTGCAGGCGATGCCCCGGGTAGTGCCGCCGCGCGAAGTCGATCACAGCGTGACAATCCTCGTTGCCCCAGTCTGTCACGCTGGCCGGGCAATCCCGCAGATGCCCCTGCAGGGAGGCACCAGTGCCGAAGTAATCAAACGTGATAACGGTAAAGCCCTCACCACTCAGAAAACGTGCGAATCTCTCATAACAGTGCTGGCCAACCCCCATGGCACTGGCCACTATGACGACCGAACGAGACGACTCTGAAGGAAAAACCCGGAGACTGATACGATGGCCGCCGTCCGTAGTCAGTGGAATATCCTGTCGGGTAACAGCGGGTAATGCGGGCTCTCTGGCACTCATAGTTACTTTCCTCCGGCCTCAGAAATCATTCGCAAGATGGTTGAGAAACTTCAGGATGACCGTCACTTCGTCGTCACTGAAGCCTTCCGTCATGCGGGCGTTTAACTCGGTAATCAGCGGTTTGGCACTCTCGATCTTCTGGTGCCCCAGCTCAGTGAGGTAAAGGCGTGAAGCGCGGCCATCCCTGTCACAGGTACGTCTTTCCACCAGGCCCTTGCTCTCCATGCGTCCCGCCAGGCCAGTCAGTGCAGAACTGTTGAGGTTCAGACTGTGGGCCAGATCTTTCAGCAGGCACCCTTCGTTGCCGGCCACCAGCAACAACGCCCCCACCTGGGTCACGGAAATGCCCAGTGCTTGTTCACTACGCTGGTCGGCGTGTTTGTAAACACGGTGGCGTGCCTTGTTGAGCAGATAGAAAAAACGCTTGTCCATAATTCCGCCAGTTACTTCATATGTGAAGCAAATATACTACGCATGTGAAGTAAATGGCAATCGCAGCCAATACCCTACCTCGTTGGACACTATGCGCAGCTAGTTCCTATACTCGAAGTCCATTCCGCTGGAAGACTTTCTTTATGCGCGTTTTCGCAAACCCTGTCGGTTCCGGCTCCCTCTGGTTTGATAATCTTGCCACCGCGGACGGAACCCCCGTCGCTTACGATCCCCAGGCGCGGGCTTTCCTGCCCATGCCACCCTTCTGTGCCAATCGGGATGTGATTGGCTGTAACTGGATTGCGCCAGAGCAAGGTGCTTTTTGCCGCTCCTGTGCCATGACGGCGCTGGCGCCGGACCCGTCCATCCATAACGCTATTCCCAACTGGGCACAAACCGAGGCGGCCAAACGCTGGGTGATTGACAACCTTGGCCGCTGGCACTGGTTCCGCCCGGAAGATCCGGGTGCGCGACCGGTGTTCCACATGCTCGCCGAAGGCCCCACTCCGGTTCCCATGGGTCATGCACAGGGCGTGGTCACCATCAGCGTGGCCGAGGCCGACCCGGTGCTGCGCACCACTCGCCGTGAGGCTCTGGAAGAGCCCTATAGGACCATGATCGGCCACATGCGCCATGAGATTGCCCACATGCTCTGGTGGCGCCTGAGCCTGCGTGAGGACTTCCTGGACGCTTTTCGGGCAATGTTCGGTGATGAACGCATCAGCTACCCCGGAGCACTGCAGCACCATTACGAGAACGGCCCGCCGCAGGACTGGAAGCTGTATTACCTGACCAGCTATGCCTCCGCACATCCCCATGAAGACTGGGCCGAGACCGCTGCCCACCTGCTGCACCTGACGGACCTGACCGACAGCTTCGTGGCGTCCGGACTGACTTCGCCGCAAGTGCCGGGCCCCAACTGGGACCCGTATTCCGAACCGGACGCCCAGCGGCTGATTCATATTGCGGCTTCAATCGCGGTGGGCGTGAACCACGTCAACCGGTCGATGGGGCTGTCGGATCTGTATCCTTTTGTGCTGTCGGACTTTGCCCGCCACAAGCTTGCCTTTGTGCATGACTGGCTGCGCAGAGGGGCCCAAGGGCTCTAACCAAGCTATAATCCGTTAACGGGCCTCGGCGTCATCTTTGGAACTGAACAAGGAGCCAGCTCATGAGCAACCCTGTAATTGCAGACAACAAGCCAAAGAAAGTGTCGCTGAAAAAGGGCAAGGAGTACCTGTTCTGCGTCTGCGGCCGCTCCAATGACCAGCCTTTCTGTGACGGTTCGCATGCCGATACGGATCTCACTCCCAAAAGCTTTACTCCCGAAGAAGACGAGGAGGCTGTGCTGTGCCAGTGCAAACACACTCACGATGCCCCCTACTGCGACGGCACCCATAACCAGTTCAGCAAAGACCAGGTGGGAAAGGAAGGGCCCGACCAGAAGGGCGAAGCAAGCGAAAAAAGCGGGGTTTCGGATAAGCCCCCGGAGGCAAAGGCAACACAGGATGAACCAACCGTTGCGTTCATTCACCAGCTTGCCCGCGAAGGCCTCAGCGAAATGGGCCCGCATGGCCCCACAACGGCCATGGGCGTTCCCCGCCATACACTGCCCCATTGGGATGACTTGCAGCTCATGGTGGCCCAGTTGGCCACCAAACCGTTAATGGAAGACGCTGAAGTGGCCACTGAACTGGTCATCGGCCCGGAAGCGAAAAAGCCCCTGACCCTGAGTATGCCACTGTTCGTATCCGACATGAGCTTTGGGGCACTTTCCGAAGAGGCCAAGATCGCGCTGGCACGCGGTGCCGAGATGGCGGGCACCGGTATTTGCTCCGGCGAGGGCGGCATGCTGCCTGAGGAACAGCAGGAAAATTCCCGGTATTTCTATGAACTGGCCAGCGCAAAGTTCGGCTATGACGAAAAGCTGCTGGAAAAGATTCAGGCGTTCCACTTCAAGGGTGGTCAGGGCGCAAAAACGGGCACGGGCGGTCACCTGCCCGGCAACAAGAACACCGGCAAGATCTCGGAAGTGCGGGGCATCAAGGAGGGAGAGACGGTAACCTCTCCGCCCACCTTCGAGGATTTACGATCGGTGGAGGATTTCCAGCAATTCGCCAAACGGGTACGGGATATTACCGGTGGTATCCCTGTGGGCTTCAAGCTCAGCGCCAATCATATTGAACGGGATGTGCAGTTTGCCCTGGATGCCGGCGCGGATTACATCATCCTGGATGGCAGGGGTGGCGCCACCGGTGCCGCACCGGAAATTTTCAGGGACCACATCAGTGTGCCCACCATACCGGCCCTCGCCCGGGCGCGACGCTACCTGGATGACCACGGTGCCAGTGGCCGGGTTACCCTGATTGTCACCGGCGGCCTTCGGGTGCCGATTGATTTCGTCAAGGCCATGGCCTTGGGTGCTGACGGCGTTGCCATTGCCAACAGCGCTATTCAATCCATTGGATGTGTTGCCGCCCGGATCTGCAATACCAACAACTGCCCCGCCGGGGTGGCCACCCAGAGGAAAGACCTTAGGCAAAGGCTCAATGTGGATACGTCTTCCAAACAGCTGAAGAACTTCCTTGAGGCCTCGGTTTCGCTGATGCAGGTAATGGCCAGGGCCTGCGGCCACGACAGCCTCAGCCAGTTCAACAAGGAGGACCTGGCGACCTGGCACCGGGAGATGGCGCTGCTGAGCGGCGTTCGCTATGCGGGGCTGATGGACCCTTCCGCCTGAGGGGGAGCCTATAGCCTCAGTCCGCGTCTACAATTAGAATCAGCTGAAACGCCGTTACGATTCACCGGGCACATTTAAAGGAGATCACGATGACCATTCAGGACGAACTCAACGCAACAATTCAGAATCTGGTTCAACCGGGCAGGGGCATTCTGGCAGCGGATGAAAGCAACCCCACCATTGCCAAGCGCTTCAAGGCTGTTGGTGTTGAGTCCACGGAAGAGAACCGACGACAGTACCGTAGCTTGATTCTGGGAGCGCCCGGGCTGGGTGAATTTGTCAGTGGCGTGATCCTGTTTGAGGAAACCCTGGAGCAGCATGCGAACGATGGCACCTCCCTACCCTCACTGGCCGCAAACCAGGGCGTCGTTCCCGGTATTAAGGTGGATAAAGGCAAGGGCCCGATGGTGAATACGCCGGGCGATGAAATTACCGAAGGTCTGGATGGACTGGCTGACCGTCTTGAGCATTACAAAAAACTGGGTGCGCGCTTCGCCAAGTGGCGCAACGTCTATCACATTACTAATGTAAACCCGAGCCGCGCCGCCATTGAGGCAAATGCCGAAGTTCTGGCCCGGTATGCCGCCATTTGCCAGTCCTGCGGAGTGGTGCCTATTGTCGAGCCGGAAGTGCTGATCGACGGCGGCCATACCATCGAACGCAGTGCAGACGTCAACGAGGCCGTTATCAACGAAGTTTTCCAGGCCCTACGTCGTCATCGTGTGGAGCTGGAAACCATGATCCTCAAGCCCAGCATGGTCACTCCAGGCAATGCCATCGGTGAAAAGGCGAGCCCGGAAGAAGTTGCAGAGCACACCCTGCGGGTGTTCCGGCGCGTGGTGCCGGCGGCGGTTCCCGGTATCAATTTCCTTTCCGGCGGCCAGACACCCGAGGAAGCAACCCTGAACCTGAACGCCATGAACAGTGGCACTTCGCTGCCATGGATACTGAGCTTTTCTTACGGTCGGGCACTTCAGGAACCTGCCCAGAAAGCCTGGGCAGGCATATCCTCAAACCGCGATGCTGCGCGGGCCGCTCTCGTAAAACGGGCAAAACTGAATAGCCTTGCAACCCTGGGGCGCTATTCAGCGGATATGGAAGGCTGACCGGAAGAGCCAGCCTTCCGGCTTAACAACCCTCTGTGCAGCTCGCGCTGCCATCGAAGCTCATGGTTTTCCCGCTCAGGGGAACATGGACTGGCACTGAAGAGAGGCTGACGAACTGGCCGGTGCGCGTGTTTTCGCGCACCGCCCCCTTTTCCGTGGCGGCCTCATTGGCATGGGACGCGATGACGGCTTTCGGGCGAATGAGGTCATTGATCACGTAGGCTGCTTCTTTCGGTCCGGTGGTGAAGGTGTCGCCGATATTCATAACCACCAGCTCGGCGCCATAGTGTTCGTTGACCACCAGTTTCTGTTCGGCAGTGATACCGGTGTCCCCCGACAGATACACCACCAGCCCGTTGGAAAAGGTCAGCACATAGCCGGTGGGCGGCCCTACGCTGGCGCCCACCCCCGCCGCTTTAAGGTGTTCAGCCAATGGGCCGGTCAGGAATGAGGGGGAAACGCCGTTACTATGAACCGCAGGGACGGTAGCGATTGCCACACCACCAACCTCCCGCTCGCCACCAAAGCGCACAAGCAGGGAGTTTGCAGGATCACCACCGCCATCCTTCAGTTTGGCGGCAAAAAACGCGGGCATTTCACTGCCGGTGACGACCTTCGCCTTGTGTTTCAACGCGATATCCACGGTATTGGATTGCGGTAGTGTCGACACTCCAGTATCCGGAGACGCACAACTCCCCTGATTGGTCTCACGGATTCTTTGATCACCCACGTGGTCTCCGTGCATATGAGAGACCAGGACCACGTCGATATCGCCGAGCCGGGGATCGTCTGGTCCGGCGACGGTTCTGCCCGCATCGTACAGAATCCGGGTGCCATTCGGATCCTCGAACACCAGCGCCCGGTCACGGCTACAGAACTCGCCATCGTGGCTGCCAAGCGGTGTGACTTTGACGGCCTGCTCATTTGCCTGGGCCGGCATGGCCGCTGCCAGCAAAAGACATGCAGACGTCCCGGCGACCGCCAGGGCGTTACGGAAATAGACTTGTGACATGTTGTTCGTCCTCCCCACTCGTTTATTATTGGTACCCTTACAGATGCGCACGACAGCACCATTGATACCAGTGTAGTCAGCAAGGGGAATCAAAGGTAGGGAGAGGTAGTCAGGCTGCGCGGGATTCTGCAACCGTTGTCGGCTTCTCCAGGCAGGCCATCATGGGCACCACCTGGCGAATCTTGCGGGCTTCCGGCCACAGAGCTTCCGCCTCGGCAAATCCCTGGCGCAGGAAATTGAGCCATTGTTTAATGCGGCCGGTCACGTAACGGTCCTCCAGCCAGCCCTGCAGAACGGTGGCGTATTCACGAACCAGCGCCACGGCTTCCGGCCAGGTCATATCCGCTACTTCTACACCCTGCTGACTTGCCTTTATCTGCCGCGCCAGGTCCGGCCGCGCAATCAGGCCACGGCCGATCATCACATCGTCGCACCCGGACACATCACGGCATCGCCAGTAATCCGCTACGCTCCAGATCTCTCCATTTGCAATAATAGGGGTTTTCACCGCT
This sequence comes from Marinobacter iranensis, assembly GCF_029207565.1. GTDB lineage: Bacteria > Pseudomonadota > Gammaproteobacteria > Pseudomonadales > Oleiphilaceae > Marinobacter > Marinobacter iranensis. Next base: position 39,815 of record NZ_JANCMW010000016.1, read on the forward strand.
TCCCGGGCCCGGGCAATTTCCTCCCAGTAGGCGGGCGGCTTGTAGCCATCCACTTTGCTACGAGCGTGAATAACAATCTCTTCTGCGCCGGCAGCTTCCAGTGCCTGCGCACAGGCGACACCCATTGACCGGTCGTCGTAGCCCAGGCGCATTTTTGCGGTAACCGGCACGTTCACGGGCACTGCCTGGCGCACCGCAGCCACTATCTCGTGCATCAGTTCCGGCTCGCGCATCAGCACGCAGCCGCCTTTGTGCTTGTTGACGGTTTTGGCCGGGCAGCCAAAGTTGATATCCACCTGGGTTGCGCCCAGTTCAGCGGCTTTCACACCATGGCGGGCCAACTGGTGAGGATCAGAGCCCAGCAATTGAACCGCCACGGGTGTACCCACCTCGGTCAGTGACTGGTTGTACAGCTCCGGGGCGTACTTGTAGAACACTCGCGGCGGCAGCATACCGTGGGTGACGCGAATGAATTCGGTAACACAGCGATCAATCCCACCGACTTTGGTCAGGGTTTCACGGATAGGTGCATCGACCAGCCCTTCCATCGGGGCGAGGATGATTCGCATGAGTGCTCCAGCAGAGATGAGGTCGTTCAGGTTAGAGCTGATCAAAAATCAGGCGAGGCGGATTGTAAGGAATTTGGCGGGAAGTTGGTAGCCGGGCATCCTGAAATCAGGATACCCGGCCGGGTTTTACGACGTTACTGACAGATTATGCCGGTACGTCAAAGCGGTCGCTGTTCATGACCTTGGCCCAGGCTGAGACGAAGTCCCGGACAAACTTCTCATGGTTGTCGTCTTGGGCATAAACCTCAGCATAGGAGCGCAGGATGGAGTGGGAACCGAACACCAGGTCTACCCGGGTAGCGGTCCACTTTTTCTGATCAGTCTTACGGTCGCGAACCTCGTAGAGATTCTCGCCCACCGACTTCCAGCTGTAGGACATGTCGGTCAGGTTGACGAAGAAATCGTTCGTCAGCTGGCCTTCCCGATCAGTGAACACGCCATGCTTGGTGCCACCGTGGTTGGTGCCCAGTACCCGCATACCACCGATCAGTACGGTCATCTGGGTTGCGGTCAGCCCCATCAGCTGAGCGCGATCCAGCAACAGCTCTTCCGGCTTGACCACGTAGTTCTGCTTCTGCCAGTTGCGGAAGCCATCGGCCACCGGTTCCAGAACATCAAACGACTCAGCGTCGGTCATCTCGTCAGTAGCATCACCACGGCCTTTCAGGAAAGGTACGTGTACCTCGTAGCCGGCGGCTTTCGCGGCTTTCTCGACACCGACACTCCCGCCCAGTACGATCACATCCGCGATGCTGGCACCAGTGTCAGCAGAGATCTGCTCATACACTGTCAATATCCTGGCCAGGCGCTCAGGCTCGTTACCCGCCCAGTCTTTCTGGGGAGCAAGGCGGATGCGGGCGCCGTTGGCACCACCGCGCAAATCCGACCCACGGAAGGTACGGGCGCTGTCCCAAGCGGTGCTGACCATGTCGCTGATGGACAGGCCTGCATCGGCAATCTTCTCTTTGACCACCTCTTCGATATAGTCAGTGGGGCCAGCAGGAATCGGATCCTGCCAGATCAGATCTTCATCCGGCACTTCCGGACCAATGTACCGGGATTTCGGCCCCATATCCCTGTGGGTCAGTTTGAACCAGGCACGAGCAAACGCATCCTGGAACCGCTCCGGATCCTTGCGGAAACCCTCCAGGATCTTGCGGTACGTCGGATCCACCTTCATGCCCATGTCGGCATCGGTCATGATCGGGTTGTGACGAATGGACGGATCGCTGGCGTCCACCGGCTTGTCTTCTTCCTTGATGTCCACCGGCTCCCACTGCGAGGCGCCGGCAGGGCTCTTCTTCTGCTCCCACTCGTGGTCCAGCAGCATGTCGAAGTAGCCCATATCGAACTTGGTCGGCTCGGTTGTCCAGGCACCCTCGATGCCCGAGGTAATGGCGTTGGACGCCCTGCCCTGCATGTTGGGGTTGTCCCAGCCAAGGCCCTGGCCGACGACATCTGACCCTTCCGGTTCGGCACCCAGGGCACCGGCATCGCCGTTGCCGTGACACTTGCCAACGGTGTGACCACCCACGGTCAGTGCCGCAGTCTCTTCATCGTCCATGGCCATCCGGGCGAAGGTTTCACGCACCTGGGCGGCGGTCTTCATGGGGTCGGGCTTACCATTGACACCTTCCGGGTTCACGTAGATCAGACCCATCTGTACGGCGGCCAATGGGTTTTCCATGGTTTCCGGCTTACCGACGTCTTCGTAGCGCTCATCAGAGGGCGCCAACCACTCTTTCTCGGCCCCCCAGTAAATGTCTTTTTCAGGGTGCCAGATATCTTCCCGGCCGAACGAGAAACCGAAGGTCTTGAGCCCCATGGATTCATAGGCAACGTTACCCGCCAGGATCATCAGGTCAGCCCAACTGATCTTGTTGCCATACTTTTTCTTGATTGGCCACAGCAAACGACGAGCCTTGTCCAGGCTCGCGTTGTCTGGCCAGGAAGCGATAGGGGCGAAGCGCTGGTTGCCGGAACCGCCGCCACCGCGGCCGTCGGCCATACGGTAGGTACCGGCAGAGTGCCAGGCCATACGGATCATGAAGCCGCCGTAGTGACCCCAGTCGGCCGGCCACCACTCCTGGCTGTCAGTCATAAGAGCATGCAGGTCCTGCTTGATAGCATCGAAGTCCAGCTTGCGGACTTCTTCCCGATAGTCGAAACCCTCGTCCATCGGGTTGGTTTTGCCATCGTGTTGATGGAGGATGTCGAGGTTGATGGATTCAGGCCACCAGCCGGTCACGCTCTGGCTGCTGGTCGTGTTGGCACCGTGCATGACCGGGCACTTTCCGCCTGAACTGTTGTTCTGGGTCATTTCTCTCTCCTGATTCGGTTTGGCAAAACGACACTACTTTTAAGTAAGCATCACTAACTATAGGACAAAAAATGTGCTCTGCTCTGAGTATTTATTATGTCCCGGATAGTGAATGCCTATCGGCTTTCCCGCAGGCCTCAACGGCCTTTTTCGGACCTATTGAGCGCAAGCAAGATTGCTTTAACGACTCAACGTTAACGCGAGGCAGGACGCTTAATACAATTAATTAAAAATAAAAACCTGAAAGCTTTTGCCAATAACAAGGGCAATGCAAACGCTTAAAGTCTTTCAATGGAGGTGAATTTTCCGGCATCGTCGAAAAAAATCCGGAAACTGCCGCGGATACCATCTTTGAGGTAGAAGCGGGAAAGGATACGGGCCGGGAAGCGGACAGAGCGTCCGTCCCGGGCCGTGGTGTGGACATCGGTGGCGGTGCCTTCGTAAAGCTTTATCCACTCATCAGGGCTGATGTCGACGTCCACAATTATCTGCTGCATTACATCCTGGCACTGGTAGGTCGGATTAGGCGCAGCCGTAATCCGACATGTTTGGTTGATATACTCGGCCTGCTTGTCGGATTACGCTGCGCTAATCCGACCTACCTGACTACGGGGAAGGTCTCGGCCTTTGTAGGTCGGATTAGCCAACGGCGTAATCCGACACCCATTTCCAGGTCTCAGTTCGCCAGTTCCAGCAGCAGGCGGTTCAGGCGGCTGACGTACGCGCCCGGGTCCTGAAGCTGCTCACCGCTGGCCAGGGTGGCCTGGTCCAACAGTACCGCTGACAGTTCCTTGAAGCGATCTTCGCCCTGCTCGTTCTCCAGGCGCTGCACCAGCGGGTGGTCCACGTTGATTTCAAAGATCGGCTTGCTGTCGGGAACTTTCTGGCCGGCCGCTTCCATGATTTTCTTCATCTGCGCGCCCATGTCAAAGTCACCCACCACCAGGCAGGCCGGTGAATCGGTCAGGCGGTTGGTCACACGCACTTCCTGTACCCGGTCGTTCAGGGCGGTCTTGATGCGCTCCAGCAGGTTCTTGTGCTCCTCGGCGGCCTCTTCCTTGTGCTTCTTGTCTTCCTCGGTTTCCACTTCACCAAGATCCAGGTCACCCCGGGCCACGTCCTGGAACTGCTTGCCGTCGTACTCGTTCAGGTAGCCCATCATCCACTCGTCGATCCGGTCAGAGAGGATCAGCACCTCAATGCCCTTCTTGCGGAACACCTCCAGGTGCGGACTACTCTTCGCGGCCATGAAGTTGTCGGCGGTGATGTAGTAAATCTTGCTCTGGCCTTCTTTCATGCGGCCGATATAGTCGTCCAGGGACACCGTCTGCGCCTGCTCACCGGTATGGGTGGAGGCAAAACGCAGCAGGCCACCGATTTTCTCGCGGTTGCTGAAATCTTCCGCCGGGCCTTCCTTCAAAACGGTACCGAACTCGTTCCAGAACTTCTGGTACTGCTCCGGCTCTTTCTTCGCCAGCTTGGAGAGCATGTCCAGAACCCGCTTGGTGACGGCGGTGCGGATGCTTTCAACGGTGCTGTCGTTCTGCAGGATCTCACGCGAGACGTTCAGTGACAGGTCGTTGGAGTCAATAACACCCTTGGTAAAGCGCAGGTACAGCGGAAGGAACTGCTCGGCGTCGTCCATAATGAACACACGCTGTACGTACAGCTTCAGACCACGGGGTGCTTCCCGGTTGTACAGGTCAAACGGTGCACGGCCGGGAATATACAGCAGGCTGGTGTAATCCAGCTTGCCTTCCACTCGGTTGTGGGACCAGGTCAGCGGGTCTTCAAAGTCGTGGGCGATGTGCTTGTAGAACTCCTTGTACTCCTCGTCCTTGATCTCGCTACGGGACAGGGTCCACAGGGCGGTGGCGTCGTTAACCGTTTCGTACTTGTCCTTCTCGCCCTCTTCCTCGGATTCGGACTTCATCACTACCGGGAAGGAAATGTGGTCGGAGTATTTCTTCACCAGGTTGCGCAGGCGGAAACCGTCGGCAAACTCCTTGGCGTCATCCTTCAGGTGCAGGACAATTTTCGTACCACGCTCATTCAGATCGGTGTTCTCGATGGTGAACTGACCGTCGCCCTTGGACTCCCAGTGCACACCTTCTTCAACCGGCGCACCGGCGCGGCGGGTAAACACTTCCACGGAATCAGCCACGATGAATGAGGAGTAGAAGCCCACACCAAACTGACCAATCAGCTTGCTGTCTTTCTTCTCGTCACCTGAAAGCTGCTTGAGAAACTCGGCGGTGCCGGACTTGGCGATGGTGCCCAGGTTCTGGATAACGTCGCCCCGGTTCATACCGATGCCGTTGTCGGTCAGGGTGACGGTGTTTTTCTCTGCGTCGTAATCCAGGCGGATTTTAAGTTCCGGGTCACTCTCAAACAGGCTGTCGTCTTTCAGCGCGGCGAAGCGGAGTTTGTCTTCGGCATCCGAGGCATTGGAAATCAGCTCACGAAGGAAGATTTCTTTGTTGGAATACAGGGAATGGATCATCAGGTTAAGCAGTTGCTTAACTTCGGTCTGAAAACCCAGGGTCTCTTTTTGCGATTCAACCGTCATGGCTTGTTTTGTCTCCTGCTGTTTTTTGCTTCGGTGGAGCGGCATGGGCACGAAGCCCTGTCCAAAACACGCTGTGAATACGTCCGTGTACGCTCGGCTCCGCCATCCATGGCTCCGCACGGTTTTGGACAGGGCTTCGCACCCACGCCACCCGACTGTTGAGTAATATCGATTCCTGCACGGAGCATGGGCGAGCAGTTGGGGATGGGTTTACGAAACCGTGCGGAGCCATGGATGGCGGAGCCCGAGCCGCACAGGGACGTCCCGAGGCGTGTTTCGTAAACCCATCCCCAACTGCTCGCCTGCACCAATGCCTGAGTTGTTAGAACCAGAAATGGGGTTAGACCGGGGCATTTCAACCCCGCACAGATGAATTCAGTCTTCCAGCAGGAAGTGCGCCCGCGCCGTGGCGATGGGCTGGGAGCGGGATTTTTGCCAAGCGGTGATCATCACGTTGGCCACGCGGTTGCCCTGGCGGGTGAGCTGGCACTCGGCGAAGGTTTCGCGGTTGAGGCCCGCGCGCAGGTAATCCAGGGAGAAATCCACGATGCGGGGCATGCGCAGGGTTTCCTGGGACATCATCAGGTAGATAACGGCAGACAGTTCCATGAAGCCACCAATCACCCCACCGTGAATGGCCGGAAGGATCGGGTTGCCGAGGTTCTCTTCCTTACTCGGCAAACGGAAAATCAGGTCGTCGCCGAAGCGGTCGCATTCCAGGCCGATAAATCGCGCGTAGGGAATGCTTTCCAGCATCCGTGAGAAATCACCGGTTTCCTGGGTGTAGCGGAGAATTTCCGGGTTGGTCATTCCTCGCCTCCGGTGATCAGATCGCGATAGGTCTTTGGCGTTGCTTCCTTACCGATCCGCATGAACGTACCCACGCAGTTGGCAATGGTCTCGCCTGGCTCCTGGAAAGCCTCACAGCGGGTGAAGATGATGTTGCGCGTGACTTTGTAGGCTTCGGCACGGGCGTATACCGGCTTGTGGGGCTCGGCCGGGCGCATGTAGTCCACCCGCAGGTCCAGGGTCGGGCATAGCTCGAAATCTTCCAGGGCGCACGTGGTCGCGGAGCCCGATGCTGTGTCCATCAACGTGGTGATGGCGCCACCGTGAATCACCCCCGTATCCGGATTGCCGATAATGCGGTCACTGTATGGCAGGCACAGAGTCAACTGCCCACCTTTAACCGTGGTGACGGTCAGGCCCAGTTCACGGCCCTGGTTAAGGGTATCGATAAAACGGCGAACCCGGTCCATCCTTATGGAATCTTTCATAACGTTTGGCTCGTCAGGTCAGCTTTGGGTTTCTTTATCGGCTTCTTTCCCGGCTTCCGCCTTTGGTAAAGGCTCCTCGAACACCTTGCCGGATCGCAGTGCCAGCAACGCATCAGAACGGAATTCACGGCGGTACAGGATGATCACAACCAGGGTGGAGGCACCGATGAACACCACGGGATGGATAAACCACGAGACCACAGCCAATGCATAATAGTAGGAGCGCAACCCAAGGTTGAAGGCATCCCCCGCCAGGTTGCAAACGTTTCCCGCACTTTTTGCGAACGCTTCCCTTGAAGCCGGGCTGGCCTTGGTGTCGGTGGTCAGCGGCGCACTGCCAATCAGCACTGACACGAAATTGTACATCCTCATGGACCAGGTGAACTTGAAGAAGGCGTAGATGAAAATAACCATCAACACGACCATTCTCATTTCCCAGATTTCCCGGCTGGGCAGGGTTCCGAATGGCATGGTGCTGAACACTTCCATCACCTCCTGAGTATAACCGAGAGCGGTGATGATACCGGCCAGGATCAGCAGACAACTGGAGGCAAAGAAAGCACCATTGCGTTCGAGGTTACCCACCACGGAGGCATCGGATATGCGGTTTTCCCGCCGAAGCATCACACGCATCCAATCTTCACGGTACAGATCCAGCGTATTGGAAAGGCAGGGGCGATCATTGGCCTTGCGCCTGGAATACTCGGAATAGCCCAGCCAGCAAATCAAAAACCAGACCAGCGCGATGAGTTCCAGATAATTGGCCATGAAGTCGTTCCGGATGCAGTAAAAAAACGGGAAAATAAGACCTCAATCATACCGCAAACCCCGCAAAACCTCCACACAACAAGCCCTTACGGGTAGTATCACAGCCACTCTCAAGGATATGGTATAAACATTCCAATGCGCCCAGAAAGGCAAACGCGGAGATTCGCCAGGGTTTGCCCATGGAATCAGACAAGGAGTTTATCGTGAATATTCACATTGGCTTTCGAACCCTTACCGCTCTTGTAGTGGCGGTTATCCTCTCCGGGTGTTCTGTTAACCCGGTCACCGGAGAAAAGCAGCTGTCCCTGATTCCTGAGAGCCAGGAGCTTTCCATTGGCAGCGAGCAATATAAGCCCACCCAGCAGACCCAGGGCGGCCAGTTTTACCTGGACCCGGAACTGAACCTTTATGTCAGCGAGGTGGGCCAGAAGCTGGCGAAAGTAAGTGACCGACCGGATCTGCCCTACGAATTCGTGGTGCTCAACAGCAGTGTTCCCAATGCCTGGGCGCTGCCTGGTGGCAAGATAGCCGTTAACCGCGGACTGTTGATGGAGCTGGAAGATGAGGCCCAACTGGCGTCTGTTCTTGGCCATGAAATTGTTCATGCCGCCGCCCGCCACAGCGTCCAGCGTATGCAGCAGGGAATGCTGATCAGCGCCGGCGTGGCCGGCCTGGGCTTCGCCCTGTCGGACAACGAATGGGCCGGGCTGATCATGGGTGGTGCCGCCATGGGCGCCCAGCTTGCCCTGGCACAGTACAGCCAGGGGGATGAGCTGGAGTCTGACCACTATGGCATCCGCTACATGAAGGAGGCCGGTTACGATCCCCAGGCGGCTGTGGAGCTTCAGAAAACCTTTGTCCGCCTGTCTGAGGGCCGTGAAACCAGCTTCGTCGAAGGCATGTTCGCCACCCATCCACCCTCGCAGAAGCGTGTTCGTGAGAATCAGGAACTGGTCAACAAGATTGGCGCCGGAGGTTATCGCGGCCGCGAGACCTATCAGGAGAAACTGTCGTTCCTGCGCAGCCGCCAGCCCGCCTACAATGCCTACGATGAAGCCATGAAGCTGGCCAGCGATGACAAACTGGACGAAGCCCTGGCCAAGGTCAACGAGGCCATCAGGGTGGAACCGGAGGAAGCCGCGTTCTACTCCCTGCGTGGTCGTATCTACAGGGCAAAGGATAATCTCAAGAAAGCCGAAGCGGACTTCGACAAGGCCACGTCACTCTACCCGGAGATGTTCACCTATCAGCTTCACAGCGGTCTGAATGCCCTGGCGTTGAATAACTACGATAAGGCCCGGGAGCGCCTGAACCAGGCCAACCAGGTGGTTCCGACCTCCATCGCCTATCTGCGGCTTGGAGACGTCGCTGTTCAGCAGGGTCGCCGGCAGGACGCCATTCAGTACTACAGCACTGCGGCGGAAGCCGAAGGCGAGGTTGCCCAGGAAGCAAAACAGAAGCTGGCTCAACTGACGCAGGAATAACGTCATCGTCCACATTGACTTTTAGAGCAATAACTCTAAAAATCGATGTACTTAAACAACAACCGGACGATTGCCATGCTTGCGAAACGTATCCAGCCGATGGTGTTTCAGGCCAGGCGGCTTTATGTGGAGCTGATGTTCCAGGTGATGGGGCGTGCGCTTCAGGCTGTCAGCGAGATTGACTCCGCTGTGCAGAATGAGGCGGATGCCCTGCCCGACGGCTTCCTGTTCGAGATGATGGTAATGCCGAACGGCCCCCGACTTATCGTTGAGCACACCGGCAACGGTCGTTTCCATTATCACGGTGACTCCGCACCCCGCCCGGTGGACCTGTCCATTCAGTTCAAGCATATCGCCCACGCCTTCCTGGTGCTTTCGTTCCAGGAGAAAACCTCCGAGGCTTTCGCCAATGACCGCATGCTGGTGGATGGCGATATCAGCTACGCCATCCGCATGACCCGCGTCCTCAACCGGCTTGAGACCTTCATCCTGCCCAAGCTGGTGGCAAAACGGGCGGTGAAGGAATACCCCTCGAACCTGCACCTGCCAGAGAAACTTCTCAGTGCGGCAAGAATTTACCTCAAGGTTGCAACCAATTTTGTCGAGACGGTGAGAGCATAATGACCAACCAATACTATGAGTTTTTCTGCCCGGTAAAAGTTATTGCCGGCAAAGCGGCCCTGGAACATATTCCTTACGAACTGACCGGGCTTGGTGCCAAGCGCCCGATGATTGTCACGGACAAGGGCGTTCGCGCCGCCGGTTTGCTTGACCCAGTAATCGCTGCCTGCGAGGAAAGCGGGTTGGAGATCGTCAGCATTTATGACGACGTGCCGCCGGATTCATCCACCGATGTGGTCAGGGACATTGCCGGCATCTACCGCAGCGAGAAGTGCGATTCCATCATTGCCGTTGGCGGTGGCTCCGCCATTGATACCGCCAAGGCGGTGAACATACTGGTTTCAGAAGGTGGCGACGACATCGCGGCCTATAGCGGCGCCGGTGTTATCAAGCACCCGCTGAAACCTTTCCTGGTGGTACCGACCACCGCCGGTACCGGCTCGGAAGTGACGTCTGTGGCGGTGATTACTGATACTGCCAAATCCGTGAAGCTGCCGTTTACTTCATCCTTCCTGCTACCCAACGCTGCGGTAATAGACCCGAGGATGACCCTGACACTGCCGCCTCACATCACGGCTGCAACCGCCATGGACGCCATGACCCACGCCACGGAAGCCTTCACCTGCATGGCCAAGAATCCACTCAGCGATGCCTACGCAACGGCGGCGATCAAAAAAATCAGCACGTCTTTGCTGCAAGTGATGGATAACCCGAAAGACAGTAATGGCCGGCTTGAACTGGCGCAAGCCTCCACCATGGCAGGCATTGCCTTTTCCAACTCCATGGTAGGCCTGGTTCACGCCCTGGGGCATGCCACCGGCGCCATCTGCCACCTGCCCCACGGCCTGTGTATGAGCCTGTATCTGCCTTATGTGCTGGAGTACAACCTGGAATCGATTCGCGCGCCGCTGGGCGAGCTTCTGCTCTACCTGGAGGGGCCCGAAGTCTATTCCGCCACACCGGCAAGCCGCCGCGCGGAAGCCAGCATTTCAGCCCTTCGCAAGCTTCGTGACGAGCTACACAAGCGTTGCAAACTGCCCCGCACTCTCAAGGAGACTGCCGGTGTTGAGGAACATCAACTCGACACTATCGCCGAACTGGCCATGGATGATGGCGCCATGATGTTCAACCCGAAAGAGGTCACACTGGAAGATGCCAAGGCAGTTCTGAAACGCGCTTGGGCCTGAGCGTCGAAACCTCTGCACCCGGCCCGGGACCGGGTGTGTGAGGCCTGTTTTGGGCTATGCGCTGATACCCAAAGCTACAAAACATTCCAATCAGATCATTGAAATCGGCATCGTAAAACGTGACAATTCTGTTTTCGCTGGCAGGGATGTAGCCGGGTTGGATTTCCTTCTTGAAACAGAGCCTCGCATCTATGCGCAACGCCTCATCCTGCTGGCAAATGTCATTTGCACTTGCGTCACTGGCGCTCCTGTCTTCTTCTCTTTTCGGATCAACCGCATTCGCCACTGAAGATGCTTCCCCTCAGGATGCTGAGCGCATTTTCCGGTTCAACGTCTCCCCGAATGGCTACCCGCCCTACCTGATCACAAAGGGTGAGGAACAGGCAGGCATTATGTGGGACGTGGTCGTCCTGATTGCGGATCGGTTGAACTACCGTGTTGTCCCCGAGAAGATACCCCGCAAACGTGTCGACCAGATGCTTATCGATGGCTACATTGACGGCACCACACGAGCCCGTGAATGGACGGACAACCCCGAGGATTTCGTCTTTACCGACCCAGTGGTTGACATCGAGGAAGTGCTGTTCATTCCAAAAGACTCTGACCTGGCATTCGAGGTGCCCGAGGACCTGTTTTCACGAACGCTGGTTACCCACCTGGGGTACCACTACCCGGCCCTTGAGCCGTATTTCGAGTCCGGTGACATCAAACGATTCGATGTATCCAGGGACAGGGACATGTTCAGATACGTGCTGCATGGAGACGACCTGGACGCAGCGATCGCGGACCGCCTGGTTGGCAAGTGGATTCTATTGAACGAGGGGCTCCAGAATGAATTCCGGGCCACATCCACGGAGCTGAGTGAATACGGTTTCAGGCTAATGCTGAGAAAGGATTGGGCGCCTTTTGCCAAATCTTTCAACCGGGAACTCAGGAAAATCCGGGAGAACGGAAAGCTGGACGAGATTCTCTCCAGCTACCGCTGACTCCCGAAACCCGGGCTCGTTACTCCAGGCGCCTCAGCAACAGCATCGGCGACACACTCAGCACTGGTTTGAGTTGCCAGCGCCCGAAGAGCGCCAGCACCAGGGCGCTGATCAGCGGAATCGGTAGGATAGCCTGCCAGTGCCAGCGGAACTCCCCTTCAAACATCCGGAACTGCAACGCCCAGACGGCCCCCTCTGCAGCGGCCACCCCGAGTACGCCAGCAAAGAACCCCAACAGGGCAAACTCCAGCATGGTACTTCTCACCAACAGTGACTGCCGGCCACCCAGGGTTCTGAGCAGCGCGCCTTCCCGTTGCCGGTCCTGCATGGTAGCGCTGACCACTGCGGCCATGACCACCAAAGCCGCCGCCAGGATCAACGCCAGGATCGCCTCTATGGCTTGGGTTACCTGCTGGACGATTTCCTGAATGCGCTCTATCACATGGTCGATCTCCAGCACGGAAACCGTGGGGAACCTGCGGGAAAAGTCGTTGAGCTGCCCTTTCATATCCGCAGGCAGGTAAAACGCTGTTATCCAGGTTGCCGGCATGTTCTCCAGCCCACCGCCTGGCGGGAACGCCATATAGAAATTGGGCTTCATGCTGTCCCACTGGACGGTTCGAATGCTGGTGACGGTTTCCGTTACCTTCTCCGAACCAATCGTGAAGCCAAGCTCATCACCCACCTCAACGCCGAGTTTTCCGGCCAGCTCCGACTCAATGGAGACACCGTCGGTCTGGCCTTCAGAGAACCACTCTCCGGCCACAATGCCGTTATCATCGGGCAGCTCCTCCATCCAGGTAAGATTCAGTTCCCGGTTGAGGGCGCCTACCCGTTCTTCCTTGGTCACTGCCTCTTTCACCGGCTGCCCGTTGAGCTCAGTAAGCCGGCCTCGAACCATGGGATACAACTGTTCCAGGGGATGACCGCGCTCCGCCCAGAATTCGTCCACTTCGTCGACTGCCTGGGGGGCGATATTGATCAGGAAGTGATTGGGGGTGTCTTCCGGTAACTGTGCCTGCCAGTCGTCCAGTAATGAAGTCCTGACCAGGATCAGTGTGGCCGCCAGCATCAGCGTCATGGCAAAGACTGCAATCTGCGACAAGCTTGCCCGCCGATGCCGGTAGAGGCCGACGAGTGCCAGCCGCCAGGCATTGCCGCCGCCACTGATCCTGCGCAGTGTGGTCACCATTAGCCAGCCCAGCAGGGCCAGCGTACCCAACAGCAGTGCCAGTCCTCCGAGCAGCGATAGCACCAGGGAAACCTCCCGGGCATAAAGCCATACCAGGCCGAATATCGCCACCACCGCAATCACCAGATCCGGAATGGCTTCCCGGCCGGATTCACCGGGCTGGCTCCGCAATACCCGCATGGCCGGAACGTTCCGCAAGCGGCGGATGGGCGGGTAGGCAAACGCAAACAGGGAGACCAGCGCGGTCAACAGCGCTGGCGCCAGTGCATTCGGATCAAACTGGTAATCAATCTGCCGCCCCAGCACGTCCCCCAACACGCTGGACAACAGCCAATACAGAGGCAGGGCCACCACCAACCCACCGATGGCTCCAACGATACCCCACAGGGCCAGGCGCCGAAGGTACAACCTGCCAATGCCCTGGCTGCTGACCCCGAGGGTTTTCAGCAACGCAACGGTATCCCGTTGTGAAAGCGCGTACTGGCGACTGGCAACCGCCACGGCAACCGCTGCCAACATCACTGCAAGGCTGCCACCCAGCAGCAGGAAACGCTCGGCCCGATCAAGGGACCGGGAGAAAGTCTCCCCATCACGCACCCCCTCCCATTCATGGCTGGGCTCCAGTTGTGGCTGCAGCCAACGGTAATAGTCATTCAATGCGGCTTCTTCACCGGCAAACAGGTATACGTATTCCACCCGGCTGCCTTCCTGAATAACGTCGGTGGCGGCCACATCGTCCACGTGCATCATTACCCTGGGTGCCAGGGAAGACATGCGGAAGCCGCCGTCCGGTTCCCGGACCAGCAGGCCAGAGATGGTTAGCTCATGGTTACCGACTTCAAGGCTATCGCCAATCCCGAGCTCCAGTAATCGCAACAGGCGGGGGTTAAGCCATACCTCTCCCGGCGCGGGCCCATGGGCGACTGTTTGCCTTGGCTCGTCTGTACCCTGCTGGTATTCGACTTCTCCACGCAGTGGGTAATGATCGTTAACCGCTTTGACCGAAACCAACTGGAAGTTGCCAGCACCGTAGACCATGGTGGAGAACTCGACCATACGGGCGGTTCCCAGGCCCCGTTGTTCGGCTTCCTGCATCCAGCTTTCCGGGATTGGCCGGCCGTTCTCCGCCTCCAACTGACGATCCGCCGCCAGGAAGGAACTGGCCGAAGACACCAGCGTGCGCTGCAACTGGCTGGCAAACAGGGCAATGGTGGCCACCGTGGCAACGGCAATGATCAGTGCGGAGAGAACAACACGGACATCCCTTTCCCGCCAGTCACGTTTCACCGACATTAATTTTTTTGACGCTGCCATCAGTTCACCGCTTCCGGCTGTGCGGCCGCCGAGGGTTCCGTCAGAATGCCCGCCTCAATATTGAAGTGACGGCCACAGCGGGCCGCAAGGCGCTCATCATGGGTCACCATGACCAGCGTCGTGCCCTGCTCCCGGTTCAGGGCCATCAACAGATCAGACACATCCGCGCCAGTGCGGTTATCCAGATTGCCCGTGGGTTCGTCGGCAAACAGGATGGCGGGCTCCGACGCAAAGGCGCGGGCAATGGCCACCCGCTGCTGCTCCCCGCCCGAGAGCTGCCTGGGCGTGTGATAGAGTCGTTCCCCGAGACCGACCCGTTCCAGAAGTTCCCGCGCCTTGGCTTTCGGTGAGTCAAAACCACCCAGCTCCAGCGGCAGCATAACGTTCTCCAGCGCGGTCAACGCCGGCAATAACTGGAATGACTGGAACACGAAACCAACCCGGCGTGACCGAAGCTTTGCACGTTCATCTTCACTGAGCTGGCTGATCACCGCGCCATCAAGCTCTACCGTGCCATCTGACGGTGTATCCAGCCCCGCCAGCAACCCGAGCAGCGTGGTTTTGCCAGAGCCGGAGCGCCCGACGATCGCCACGGACTCACCACGGTTGATTTCCAGACTAACCCCCTGCAAGATCGTCAACGTATCTGTCTCCAGGCTGACCCTGTGGGTGAGGTTACTCACTTTCAGCATGGGTCGCTGGCTATCTGGTTTGTGATCACTTAGGTCGCTCACGTGCTCTCCACAACGGTTGTTTTGGAAACGGCTCTATTGGAAACGAGTATCTATGCATACGGTATTTTTACGCCTGAGATCAATAGTTTTCCTTGCTTTAATTTGTGTCGGGGTTCAGGCACACGCCAGCCAGAACACCCTGATGATTGTCGGTGACAGCCTAAGCTCTGCTCACGGCGTACAAACCGAGGACGCCTGGGTGACCCTGCTGAAAGACCGGCTGGAAGAGGAAGGCCTGAACCAGTGGCAAGTGGTAAACGCCAGTATCGGCGGCGAAACAACTGACGGTGGCTTGCGCCGGCTACCCAAACTGCTCGACGAAAACGAACCCGAGGTTGTCATTATCGAGCTCGGCGGCAACGACGGTTTGCGGGGTTTTCCGCCCAATGTAATCCGTCAGAACCTGTCCAGTATGATCGAAAAAGTGAACGAGGCCGGCGCCAAAGCGCTGCTTGTGGGCATGCAGATTCCCCCCAATTACGGCCAGCGCTATACCCGTGCCTTTGCGGACATCTACCCGGAACTGGCTGAGAAACATGAAACCGAGCTGGTACCCTTCTTCCTGGACGGTATCTATGACCAGGAAGGCATGATGCAGGACGATGACATCCACCCGACAGCCGAGGCACAAGGCCAGCTATTGGACAACGTCTGGCCCGTGCTGGAACCCATGCTGCGCAAATAGCCCCCAGCCTAAGCCAATAGCGCCCGGGCGTGAGCCACGGCCCGACGCTCCGACCAGTAATAGCCATCCCGGGCATGTTCAACAAAACCGACGTGTCCGCCCCACCGAGGTGATTCCAGCCGAACATGGGCTCCCAGTTGCGCCCTGGATTCCGGAAAACACTGCCGGGACAGGAACGGATCGTCGGCGGCGTTGACGATCAGCGATGGCACACGAATGTCCTTGAGCTTCCAGAGCGCCGAGCAGCTTGCCCAGTAATCCCGCGCATCCCGGAAACCATGCAATGGCGCGGTATAGCGGTCGTCGAATTCATGGAAACTGCGAATATTCTCGAAACCACTGACATCAATCAGTTCCGGGAACCGCTGCGACTTCTCTTCCATCTTCACCTGCAGGTCCCGCAGGAAACGCTGCATGTAGATGCGTCGACTGGGTAGGGCCAGGGTATCGGCGCTGCCGGCCAGGTCGCAGGGCACGGAAAAGGTAGCCGCACCGCAGATGCGGCTGTCGACCTGCTCTGACTGCTGGCCCAGGTAAAGCAGGGTGAGATTGCCGCCCATACTGAAGCCGGACAGGAAGGCCGTCTTGTAACCCCTGGCAAGCCCGTGCTGAACCACACGGTGTAGATCCTCCGTGGCACCGCTGTGATAGAAGCGCGGCTGGTGGTTCATCACGCCACCACAGGAGCGGAAATTCCACGCCAGCACATCCCAACCATCATGCAACAGCGCCCGTGCCAATCCCTGCATGTAGGGACGCCGGCTGTGCCCTTCCAGACCGTGGGACAACACCGCCAGCCGGTCACTGCCCTGGCGGTACCAGTCCAGGTGCAGTTCGTCACCATCATCGGTGGGCAACACTTCCCGCACCGGCTCGGCGATCGCTACTTTGCGAAACAGTGTGGGCCATACCGACTGGACATGGCCATTGCGTAACCAGAGCGGCGGTTTGTAATCCAGAAAGTGGTAGTACAAATTTTAACCTTTCAATTCATGGGGTTGACGCCAACGGGGAAAGCCCCTAATATGCGCGCCATTCCGACTTTGTTCCCCGATAGCTCAGTTGGTAGAGCAACGGACTGTTAATCCGTTTGTCGCTGGTTCGAGCCCAGCTCGGGGAGCCACTTACAGCAATTCCCCCCGCTGCATGAATTCCCGCAGCACCCTGAACAGTGTTACACCATCCCTGGTTCCAGCCATTTCCCGAATCGAATGCATGCCAAACTGCGGCACGCCGATATCCAGCGTTGTCACGCCCAGGTTGCCGGCTGTCAGCGGGCCAATCGTACTACCGCATCCCATGTCACTGCGCACCACAAAGGTCTGGTACGGCAGGTCCAGTTCATCACTGATATGGCGATACAAGGCAGCGGAACGGCTATTGGTGGCGTAACGCTGATTGTGGTTCACTTTGATCACAGGTCCCTGGTTCAGCAGCGGCCCATGATTTTCGTCATGCCTGTCCATGTAGTTGGGATGTATGCCGTGGGCATTGTCTGCCGAGATCATCATGGAACGGGCGAGGGCACGTGCCCTGCCCTTACCGCACCAGCGGTCCAGGACCGCCGACAGGAACGGCCCCTGGGCGCCTTCCGCCGACATACTGCCGACTTCCTCGTGGTCGTTACACACCAGCAATGCCGGCTCATCCCCCGAGGATTCAATCAGGGCCTGCAGCCCGATGTAGCAGCTTAACAGGTTATCCAGCCTTGCCGAGGCGATAAAGTCCCCGCGCAGCCCCACAATTGACGCCGGCTGGGCATCGTAGAAGCCCAGTTCATAGCCCAGGATCTTGCGCACATGGATGCCTGGCTGCTCTTCGGTAATCTGCTCGGTGAGAAGATCGGCAAAACGGGTTTTGTCGTCTTCCGGCACCTGCATCAGCACCGGCGGCAGGTCCGTTTGCGGATTCACGGTGCGGTTACTGTTGGCTTCGCGGTCCAGGTGAATCGCCAGACTGGGGATGTAAGCCACCGCCTTGCGGAAGTCCACCAGCGTGTCTTTCACGCGGCCGGAATCATCCACGTAGGTTACCCGGCCAGCCAGGGACAGGTCGCGGTCGAACCAGGGATTCAGCAACACGCCGCCATACACTTCCACGCCCAACTGGAAAAACCCCTTGCGGCGCAATTCCGGGTTCGGCTTCACCTTCAGGCAGGGGCTGTCGGTGTGTGCGCCCACCATGCGGATGCCTGCTTCGGCAACGTCGCGGCGGCCAGTGCGAAACGCCACAATCGATGAGCCATTGCGGATGGCGTAGTAGCCCTGGCCCGCGTCCAGGTTCCAGTCCTCTTTTTCGTCCAGGGCCTTGAAGCCGGCCTCGTCCAGACGGCGCTTTATGCTGGCGACGGCATGCCAGGGTGTGGTTGAAGCGTTCAGAAATTCGAGCAGATGGTTGTTAAATTCAGCGTGTTCCATGGTGTCCCTGATAAACTGATAATTGCGGCGCCAGTATGGCATGATGGCGCCCGACGTCATATCCGTACAAAACGGCTGCCAGAGTGCAGCCCGGCTACCCGGAGAGTGTACCTTGCCCGCACCACGTTTTCTCGATATCGAATACTGCCAGACCGACGACGTTCTGTTTCCCGTGGCCATGGCCTGGTCACTGGAAGACGGGCAGATGAAAACCGTCGTTATTGCCCCGGCCGACGAATGGATACCGGAAGACGCCGACCTGGGCGACATCGACCTGCTTTACCTGGAAGAACAGGGCGTGCCGCTGATCGAACTGGCCCAGGAACTCCACCAGGACCTGCCCGACCAGACCGTTTACGTCGACGGCATGGACCCGGACGAAATCCTGGTAGACCTTATCTTCACCGCCGTCAGCATGGATGCGCCTTTTGAAATCGCCGGCATTGAGGAGCTCATCACCACCATGCCACGGGAAGACCTGGACGACCGCCGCCGCCAGTTGCTGTCAGACGAAGGCCTGGAACCCCAACTCCCGGAAAACGGCGTTTACGCTTTACTGTTGATTGCCCGGGAAGAAGGCCTCTTCGACCAAACCTGAATACGACAACTCTGCGAGCAGGGCGAACTGTGACTTGTGTCGACGTAACAAACAGTTACAGAAGGCAGAATCTGTCGGAATCCGACAATGCCAGGAAGCCCTATAACAATGAAAACGCTGTTGCGACACCTATCCAAGGCCGCCCTGATTACGGCTGCCCTGCTGACTACCACAACCGCCAGCGCCCAGGATAAACAACCGCGCGAGGGCAAGACCTACGTCGGGCTGCTGGCCACCGGTCTCAACCACCGCTCGGTGGGCCAGAACACCCTTGAAACGGCCTGGTCCACCACCGGCTCCATGGTGCTCGGCACGCATATCTCCGAGTACTTCCACGTCGAAATCCGCGCAGGCGCCGGCACCACAACCGCCGAGATCGACAACGAACTGGAGCTGGACATCGAATACTTCGCCAGTTGGTACATTGGCGGCCACTATCCGATTACAAACTACGCCAATGCCTACGGGCAGTTCGGGTTTTCCCACGTTCACGGAATTGCCACGCTCACCTCGGTCGGTAAGGCCCGTGAAGCCGACCCCGATGACGGCTCCCCTTACGCTTCGCTTGCCAACGAATACCCCGACAGTTCGTTCGGCGTCAGTTGGTTGCTTGGCCTGGATTTCGAAGTCATCAACAACGGATTCATTGTGCTGGAAGGCGGCCGGCTTTTTGAGGACACCGAAACCGGCGCCAATACCTTCCAGTTCTCAACTGGCTTCAAATACGAGTTCTGAAACAAGCCCGGGCACCGGCTGTCAGAGGTTGTGGCGAATGTGCCAGCACCGGTGAATCCGCGCGTTCCGCTGAAAATCCCGGTCCAGGGTATCGCGGGTTACCTCTTCAACCGCGAACTCTTCCTCCAGGCTTTCATCCAGCTTGAAGCGCCTGAAATTATTCGAGAAAACCAGCAGTCCTTCAGACGTCAACCGTTGCATGGCCTGGCGTACCATCTTGCCGTGGTCCTTCTGGATATCCAGCACCCCGGCCATCCGGGCTGAATTCGAGAAGGTGGGCGGGTCCATGAAAATCAGGTCAAACCGCTGGTCGCTGGATGGCCTGGCCGCCAGCCACGCCAGACAATCCGCCTGCTCCACCCGGTGATGGGACGCATCCGCGCCGTTGAGCGCCAGATTTTCCTGGGCCCAGTTCACGTAGGTTTTCGACATATCCAGGCTCAGTGAACGGGTCGCACCACCGACTGCAGCATGAACCGTGGCTGCACCGGTGTAACAGAACAGGTTCAGGAACCGCTTGCCCGCCGCGTTGCGCTGAATCCAGTGCCGTACCGGCCTGTGGTCCAGGAACAAACCGGTATCCAGGTAATCCTTGAGGTTCACCTTCAGCACACAACCGTGTTCGTGCACATTGAAAAACTCACCACTGGCTGCCTGTTTCTCATACTGGCTGGTGCCTGCCTGACGCTGGCGCTGCTTGCAGACCATCGCCTCCCGGTCAACACCAATGGCTTCGGGAATCACCGCCAGCGCCTCCGCCAGCCGCTCCCGCGCGGAACGCTCATCCACCGTCTTGGGGGCGGCGTACTCCTGAACGTGAACCCGGCCCTCGTAAACATCGATGGCCAACGCAAATTCCGGCATATCCGCATCGTAAAGCCGATAGCAACCAATGCCCTGTTTGCGGGCCCACTGCCCGATGGTCTTGAGGTTCTTTTTCAGGCGGTTGCGCAGCATGGACGCGCGCTCTTCGTTGGCAATGCGGGGCGTCACCTCGCCGGGCACATCCGGCTCTCGTGGCGTCATGGCACTGACATCGTCCACGTTGAACAGCAGCAGCTGTGCCGGCAACTTGCCGTTGTAAAGACGATACTGTTTGTAGCTGCGCAGGCCGATGGATTTACCGTACTCCGGCGCACCGGTGAACACGCCCAGTCGCCAGCCTGGCAACTGGGCTTTCACGGCTTCGCCCAGGCTGCGGTAGAGACTACCGAGCTCCTTTCGTTCGCTCAGGCGCTCACCATAGGGGGGGTTGACTAGCACCAGGCCGGTTTCAGCCAAACCGCCTTCCCGGGCGAACGCATCAATCGCCCGCTGCTCAACCGTCACGATGCTCTCGAGCCCCGCGCGCTGCACGTTATTCCTGGCGGTCTGTATCACGCCCCGGTCCTGGTCAAAGCCAAGGAACAAAGGCACACGGCCGTCAATACCCTGCTTGCCCTCGTAGGCGCGTTTCTCGGCCTCCTGGCGCAGAGCCAGCCACAGATCCGGTTGATGCCCCAGCCAGCGCTCGAAACCGAAACGCTCACGCTTACGACCCGGGGCCAGGTCAAGGGCCATCATTGCGGCTTCGATGGCCAGGGTGCCGGAGCCACACATGGGGTCAATGAAATCGCCTCCTGCTTTCGCAATCTCCGGCCAGCCGCACCGTGTCAGCAACGCCGCTGCCAGGTTTTCCTTCAGTGGCGCGGCACCTTTTTCCGTTCGATAACCCCGTTTATGCAGGCTGTCGCCGCTCAGATCAATACCGACCGACAACGCCCCCCTGTTCAGACGGGCAGACACGGTCACATCGGGGTTTTTCGCATCGACAGAGGGCCGCTGGCCACTGGCACTGCGCAGGCGGTCAACAATGCCGTCTTTCACGCGCTGGGCGCCGTATTGGGTGTTGCGGATGGCCTCATTCTGGCCCACGAAATTGACGCGGAAACTGCCATTCATGGGGATATGCTGCTGCCACTCCAGGTCGGTTACACCGCCGAGCATCTGGTCGCCGGAGGTGGCGTCCACATCCGCCAGGTGAAGGATGACGCGGTTCGCCAGCCTCGACCACAGGCAGGCGCGATAGCCACTTTCAAGGGTGCCGTTGGCCCAGACACCTGCCGGCGCATTACGGACCGGATCCATGCCAAAGGTACGCAATTCGTCCTCCAGCAAATATTCCAGGCCCTTCGGGCAGGTTACGAAAAAGTTAAGGTCTGGCACGTTCGACTCCTGAGTCATTTCTACTTTGGCTAACGTCGTGGGATTAGCGCATTTTCCCCGATTTTCACGGGTTTGTTATGTCACACAACTATAAGAGAAGCTTCATATAGATGAAATAAATAGTGTACAAGGGCGCTGGCTTAGTCTTACCTTGTAGGTGACGCGTCGTTCCGGGGAGCCGAAAAAAGGCTCTCTGTTAACAGGATCCTGACTGCTCTGGCCATACCTGACAATAGTGGGTTACCCCGGAAGGGTTGCCCCAAGTCCCGGCCACTGCAGATGTGTACACGCTTGTTCTGTTAATCCATCAGTGAGGAACGGCATGAAAAGACAGAAAAGAGATATGTACGCTCGTGCATTCAAACGGGGTTATCTGGCCGGTGTGTCCGGTAAAGCAAAAGACAGTTGCCCGTTGGAACAGCCGGAAGTTCGCCAGGAATGGCTCAACGGGTGGCGAGAAGGCCGAACAGATCAATGGGAGGGCATGACCGGCGTATCCGGCATCCACAAACTGGCAAACGTGACGGCATGACGCTGTTTGCCCAAACCCCGAATCTTTAATCTGATCTTTCTACAACACACAATTTGACGCAGTACTCAGAGCAACCCAAACGGGTCCTCCCGACCCGTACCATGCGATGAAGCGCCACGGGGTACGTTCCCCGCACGGGCCCGCTAAGCGGGCCCACTTTATTTCTGCTCCCGGCATTCTCAATAACGCTTATCCCAGCCGACGAATAGCCTCTACCGATTCTCTGATCAATGCCGGCCCGCGATAGATAAAGCCTGTGTATACCTGCACCAGCTTTGCTCCTGCCCGGATCTTTTCAGCAGCGCTGTCACCGTCGGCAATGCCGCCCACCCCGATTATGGGCAACGACTCTCCCAGCTCCGCATGCAAAGCCTGAATGACTCGTGTTGAAGGTGCTCTCACCGGCGCGCCGCTCAGGCCACCTGCTTCTTCCGCATACCGATGCCCGGCAACGGCGTCACGGCTGATGGTTGTATTCGTTGCAATCACCCCGTCCAGCCCTGCCTCTTTCAAAGCCGCAGCCACAAACCGGATACCGTCATCGTCCATATCCGGGGCGATCTTTACCGCCAGGGGCACGTAACGACCGTGTTCTTTTTCACACCGGGCTTGTTCGTCCTTGATGGCGTGCATCAGGCCTTTTAACGAGTCGCCAAACTGGAGATCCCGCAACCCCGGTGTGTTGGGGGATGATACGTTCACGGTGATGTAGTCTGCGCGGGAGTACACCGCGGCAATGCCCTTGCGGTAGTCGGACTCGGACTCCTCATTAGGCGTTGCCTTGTTCTTGCCTACGTTGATACCCAGAACCCCGGAATAACGGCGTTTGTCCACACGGCCCAACAAGTGGTCGAGGCCACGGTTGTTAAAGCCCATCCGGTTGATAATGGCCTGATGCTCAGGGAGCCGGAACATGCGTGGCTTTGGGTTGCCCGGCTGGGCCAGTGGCGTAACCGTGCCGACTTCGATAAAACCGAAGCCCAGCGCACCCAGGGCGTCCAAGTGATCGGCGTTCTTGTCCAGGCCGGCGGCCAGACCCACCGGGTTGGGAAAATCCAGGCCCATCACCCGCACCGGAAGCGGGTCCGGCACGGTGACCAGAGCCTGAAGCAATCCGAGCTTTCCGGCCATATCGAGGCCGGACAATGTCAGGTTATGGGCGGTCTCCGGTGGCAGCCGGAACAGCATCTCGCGCACAATGCCATACATACAAAATCTCCCTGATCGAGAATGACGCGGAGTATACCGGAACTTTTCCACAGCATCGCCCTACACCTTAAATATGACGGCTAAATGTCTGTAGCGTTAAGCTCTTGTGACCTTTTCCACGGAATCTGTGGATAACCCTGTTGAAAATCGCGGGGCAACGCGGCCGAACCCTTGATATCCGCGACAGCCTACAAATTGATCATTTTTTGAACAGTTTATTTATCCATAAATATCAATAAGTTAAAGTTCATTTTTTGGCATGGAAGACTCAAGATATACAGGATGTTACTTGCGACGCCACTTCGGCCAATGTGCATAAATAATACAGCGGCACTGTTTTAAATCCCTTCGTAAACTGCGCCGGGAATATCGTTATACTGGCTTTGTGAGCAGCAGGAGAGCACCCAATGACTGACCGGCAGACCCTAGCCCCCAAAAGCCATGACGACCTTCCTGAAGAAAGGGAGGCGGCCTCACGGGTGACAATAATAGGTATGGCCCTGGATGGGGTCCTTGGCATTATCAAAGTGATCGCAGGGGTGCTGTTCCATTCCCAGGCATTGGTGGTGGACGGTATTCACTCGTTCAGCGATGTTGCGTCAGACTTTGTGGTATTGGGCGTCATGCGTTTTTCCCGCCAGGCACCAGACGACGACCACCCTTACGGCCATCAGCGCATAGAGACCATGGGCACCATGGTACTGGGCAGCATCCTCATTGCCGTGGGCGCCGCCCTGGCCTGGGACAACACCCTGCGGCTGCTGGAGGGCGGTGCTGTGAATATCCCCGAGTGGCCCGTCCTGGTAGCAGCGGCCATCTCCGTCGCCAGCAAGGAGTGGATCTACCGGTACACCCGTAGGGTGGGGATAGCCATCCGCTCCGATCTGATTATCGCCAATGCCTGGCACAGCCGCACTGATGCCTTCTCCTCCGTGGTGGTGCTGTTTTCAACCATGGGCGCCATGCTCGGCTATATCTGGCTGGACATCCTCGCGGCGGTGGTGATCTCCGTCATTATTATCCACATTGGCTGGAGGTTTACCTGGGACAGCGTGAAGGAGTTGGTCGATACCGGCCTGTCGCCCGGGGACACTGAAACTCTGAAGGAAATCGCAAGGAACACAGACGGCGTGCGCAACGTGCACGAACTCCGTAGCCGCAGAATGGGCCACGACATACTGCTGGATGTCCATCTTGTCGTATCACCGGAGATCAGCGTCTCCGAGGGGCATCAAATCGGCATGCAGGTGGTAACGGCCATGCGGGAGGCTTTGGACAACATTCTCGACATCAATTTCCACATCGATGCGGAGAATGATGAGGAGCACATCCAGACCTCCGAGCAATTGCCCGCACGGGCGGAAATTCGTGAGGCGCTGCAAAAGCACGTTGGCAACCTGCCACCCAACAGCCGCCTACGGTTGCACTATCTCCGCAACAAGGTCCATATGGAACTGTTCATGGAGATTCCCAGGTCCGAGGCGCTTCCGGATGCCCACCGGATCAGCCAGGAGATGGGCAATTACCCCTGGTTTGGCAGCCTGCGGATATGGCACGCCCACCCGGAGCGTCAGGCGGAGTCCTAACGGCGCCGCTTTTCTTCCATGCGGGAGAGGAATTCCTGCATGATCAGGGTGTACAGCTCGCCTCCCAGAAAACGGTCTTCCACTCCCCCATCGATGCTGGGGTTGTCGTTCACCTCAATTACCGCCACCCGGTTGCCGGACTGCTTGATATCCACCCCGTAGAGGCCATTGCCGATCAGCCGGGTGGCATTCAGCGCCGCCTGGATCACGTTCCTGGGCACCTCGTAGGTGGGCATGGTGTCGAAACCACCGCTGTCCACTTCCGCACCACCGTGCTGATAGATCTGCCAGTGGCCCTGCACCATGAAATACTTACAGGCATAGATGGCACGGCCGCCCAGCACGCCAATCCGCCAGTCGTAATCGGTATAGAGGTATTCCTGCGCCAGCACCAGGGCAGACTGTTTGAACAGTTCCTTCAGACCAGCGCGCAGGGATTTTTCATCCTCCGCCTTGGTAACGCCCCTTGAGAAGGCACCATCCGGAATCTTGATAACCGCGGGAAAGCCCAGTTCACGAATCACCTGTTCCGCACTGTCCTTCTGGTCCTTGGACAGGATCAGCGTTTTGGGCGTGGGGATCTTGTTGTTCTTCAGCAGATCCGCCAGGTAGACCTTGTTGGTGCAACGCAGGATCGACACCGGATCGTCAATCACCACCATGCCCTCTGCCTCGGCCTTGCGGGCAAAACGGTAGGTGTGATGGTCGATGGCCGTGGTCTCACGAATAAACAGGCCGTCGTATTCCGGCAGCCGCATGTAGTCGCGGCGGCCAATCTTCTCCACATTGATGCCCAGTTTCCTGCCAGCCTTCTCGAATTTTTCCAGGGCTTCCTTGTCGCTGGGGGGCATTTCCTCGTCGTCGTTGACCAGCATCGCCAAGTCAAAGCGATAGCGGCGCCGGGTGCGGGGCTTGCGCCACACCATGCTGCTGAAACGGTCAAAGGCCGCCGCAAAGTCGTCCTGCTCTTTGCCCTTCAGGTCAGCCGGGCAGCCCGGCTTCATGGAAGCAATCTGCCAGGTTTTTCCACGGCGAAAAACCACGTCCAGAACCGGACACGGGAAGCGGTCAAACAAGGCACGAGCGACCGGCTTCAGGTCGGCGTGTTCGGCCTGGCCAAAATAGGTGCGAATGCGCACTTCATGGGTGGCGTTCTTTTCGTCATCTGATGGATCAATTTCCGAACCGGACGCCTCCAGCCAGTTGATAACACTGGCATCCAGTTCATCCAGCTGCAGCGAGAACAGTCCCTTGCGGCTGAGATCGTTCAGGGTCATCACTGATGGCACAACATGGTGACCACGGGCCTCCGCCAGCAAAGAGCAATAGTAGCCACGGCTGAGGTAGCGGGCACTCTGGCACAGGTTGATCACCCGCACCCGGCTGGACGCCGGTGCCGTAAACTGCAAATACTGGTCAAAGGTCAGTACATCTTCGCTGGGGTAATAGGGTGCCCAGTCCTTGGCGCGGTCAACAACAATCAACAAACGTGACATCAGTGGCATTCCTCCATGAAGGCAGTGCCGGATAGCAAAAAGAAACAGGACAACCGCGCATCGGCCGAGCCTGTACAATGTCGCAACAATACGCTGGAAACCTTTAGCCTACAATTAGCAGGAAATGCGTGCTTTTACGCATAATTGCGCGCTTCCGGCAATGTCGGCACTCACTCATAATAGCCGCCAGTGCTGAATCCGGCCAAGCCGTCACTTATTGCGTTATCCAGAGTCCTGACACTATGACATCACTACAATTCCGTCACACCACCGGTGATGACCTGGACGCACTGGTAAAGCTGGAGAACCGCTGTTTTACCGAAGACCGAATTTCCCGGCGCAGCTTCCGCCGCTTCCTGGACATGCCACGGGACCGCCTGATTGTCGCTGTGGCCGGAGAGGAACTGGTGGGCTACTGCCTGGTGCTGATGAGCGCTGCCACCCGGCTGGCGCGGATCTATTCCGTTGCCGTGTCGCCTTCGGAACGCGGCCGTAACATCGGCGAGCAATTGGTGCGCGAAGCGGAAGCCGCGGCAGTGGACGCCGGCCGTATCGTGATGCGACTGGAAGTACGAGAGGACAACACCCCGGCCATCCGCCTGTACCAGCGCCTGGGCTACCGGCAGTTCGGCACCTATCGGGACTACTACGAAGACCACGGCACTGCTCTGCGCTTTGAGCGCCGCATTCTGTTCTACGCGCCGTCACAGGAATTTCCGGCGGTGCCCTATTACCCCCAGACCACAGAATTCTCCTGCGGCCCGGCGGCCCTGATCATGGCCATGGCCACGCTGGACGAAAGCCAGCCGATGACCACCCTGGAAGAACTGAAGCTCTGGCGCGAAGCCACCACCATCTTCATGCTGGCCGGCCACGGCGGCTGCGGCCCACATGGCCTTGCGCTAGCGGCCTGGCACCGGGGATTCCATGCCAGTGCCTATATCAGCACCGAGGGTGCCTTGTTCAAGGATACGGTTCGCAACGACGACAAGAAGCGGGTACTGGAACTGGTGCACGAGGGCTTCCTCCACGACATCGGCCAGACCGGCATCGAACTCCACCACGATCCGCTCACCCTGGACGGCATGCAGGCAGCGCTCCACGATGGCCGTGTTCCGGTGATCCTGATCAGCACCTGGCAACTGAACCGCAGCCGTGTTCCCCACTGGGTGACGGTGTGTGCCATGGATGACCAGTTCGTGTACCTGCACGACCCGGAGATTGACACGGACATCGGCGAAACCGTCGCTGACAAGCAATACCTGCCGGTGGACCGGCGGGTGTTTGGTCGCATGTCCCGGTATGGCAAGAACCAGCCGTTGCAGGCAGCGGTTATTGTTGGGCCCAAGCGGGATTCTATGGCTACGAATTAGCCTGCGGCTTTAGTGGCTGCACATCGGGAATATCGCCGGAGTAGAGATGTGTTTCACGTAGGTCGGATTAGCGAAGCGTAATCCGACAAATCATAGGCGCATTCGATTTTCGCATGGGAACCAAATTGTCGGATTACGGCTTTGCCTAATCCGACCTACGTAAATCAAACCAGGGCGATAACGCCAGCGCTAGAACAAGCACGGCCGATGATCCTTTGCAAAACCGTGGAGCGCCAGGGATGGCGCGACCAAGCCCCACATGGACGTGCTTGTGGGCGTGTTTTGCAAAGGGTCATCGGCCGGGCGACAAACTCCCAAAGCAGCAGGCTACGTAGGCACGAACTAACCAGTCCGCAAAGCAGCCTCTTTCAGCTCAGAAATATCATCTCGCAACCGCGCAGCCGTCTCGAAATCCAGGTCGGCGGCGGCCTTGTACATATCGTCTTCCAGACGGGTGATCTCTTTGAGTATCTCCTCCGGAGAGCGATTGCCCATCTTCGCACGGTACCTCTCGGCTTCCTCCGCAGCCTTTTCACCCGGACGCTCTGCCTTGCGGCGACCGCGTCCACTGCCGCCACCGGCGCCTTCCATGATATCCGCGATCTTTTTGTTCAGGCCCTGGGGTGTAATGCCGTGTTCCTCGTTGTGGGCGGCCTGCTTGGTGCGGCGGCGTTCGGTTTCGTCGATCGCCCGCTGCATTGAGCCAGTAATCCGGTCGCCATAGAGAATCGCCTTGCCGTGGAGGTTCCGCGCCGCGCGGCCGATAGTCTGGATCAGGGAACGCTCTGAACGCAGGAAACCTTCCTTGTCGGCATCGAGGATACAAACCAGTGACACTTCCGGCATATCCAGCCCTTCCCGCAGCAGGTTGATGCCCACCAGCACGTCAAACTCGCCCCGGCGCAGGTCGCGGATGATCTCCACCCGCTCCACCGTGTCGATGTCCGAGTGCAAGTAGCGCACGCGAATGTCGTGCTCCATCAGGAAGTCGGTAAGGTCTTCCGCCATGCGTTTGGTGAGTGTGGTCACCAGTACCCGTTCCTTGACGTTGGTGCGCAGACGGATTTCCGAGAGCAGGTCGTCCACCTGGGTGGAGGCCGGGCGCACCTCGATTTCTGGGTCCAGCAGGCCGGTGGGCCGCACCACCTGTTCAACCACCTGCCCTGCGTGTTCGGCTTCGTAGTTGCCGGGGGTGGCGGAGACAAACAGCATCTGCGGTGCAATCCGCTCCCACTCATCGAAACGCATGGGCCGGTTGTCCAGGGCCGAGGGCAGCCGAAAGCCGTATTCCACCAGGGTTTCCTTACGGGAGCGGTCGCCCTTGTACATGGCGCCGATCTGGGGGATGGTGACGTGGGATTCGTCCACCACCAGCAACGCATTCGGTGGCAGGTAGTCGAAGAGTGTAGGCGGTGCCTCGCCCGACTGGCGGCCAGACAGGTAGCGTGAGTAGTTCTCGATGCCGTTGCAGTAACCCAGCTCCAGCATCATTTCGATGTCGTAGCGGGTACGCTCTTCCAGCCGCTGGGCCTCCACCAGGCGGTTGTTGTCACGCAGTTGCTGCAGGCGCCCATCCAGCTCCACCTTTATATGTTCCACCGCGTCCAGCACTGTCTGTCTTGGTGTTACATAGTGGGACTTGGGATAGATGGTAACCCGGGGCACCCGGCGCAGCACCTCGCCGGTCAGCGGATCGAAGTAACTGAGGTTCTCCACTTCATCATCGAACAGCTCGATGCGGATGGCTTCTTTCTCGGATTCGGCCGGGAACACATCAATCACATCCCCGCGCACCCGGTAGTTGGCGCGGTGGAATTCGATGTCGTTGCGGGTGTACTGCAACTCCGCCAGGCGCCGGAGGACATAACGCTGGTCGATCTGGTCGCCCCGGTCCAGGTGCAGCATCATTTTCAGGTAGGACTGGGGGTCACCCAGCCCGTAAATGGACGACACTGTTGCCACAATGATCGCATCCGGCCGCTCCAACAGGGCCTTGGTGGCCGAGAGGCGCATCTGCTCTATGTGCTCGTTGATGGAGGCGTCTTTCTCGATAAAGGTATCGGAAGACGGCACATAGGCCTCTGGCTGGTAGTAGTCGTAATAGGAAACGAAATACTCCACCGCATTATCCGGAAAGAATTCCCGGAACTCCCCGTACAACTGGGCCGCCAGGGTTTTGTTATGGGCCATGACAATGGTTGGCCGCTGCACCTGCTGGATAACGTTGGCAATGGTAAAGGTCTTGCCCGAACCGGTGACACCCAGCAGTGTCTGGTGTGCCAGACCGGAGTGAATACCATCCACCAGGCCTTCGATTGCTTTGGGCTGATCCCCTGCAGGCTGGAACGGGGAATCGACCTTGAACGCGCCGTCTTTCATGAGCGCGCCGGTTTCTGAAGTGGCCATAGTCTGGAGACATCCTCCGTTCAATCAGGTTTGAGAAACTTATCCTCACGCGGGCTTCATGGTACCATCTGTGGCATCCAGGGCGGCCTCAAGATGGTGAAAACCACTACTTGCCAGCCGCTGGAGCCCTATCAGACGCAGCTTTAAGGAGCGCAAGTTTGGACCTTCAACTTTCCAGCCGAGTACAGGCAATCAAGCCTTCTCCCACCCTCGCAGTCACCAACAAGGCGGCGGAATTGCGCGCTGCTGGCCAGGATATTATCGGCCTTGGCGCCGGCGAGCCGGACTTCGACACGCCAGATCACATCAAACAGGCGGCTATCGAAGCCATCAACAACGGCCAGACCAAATACACCGCCGTGGATGGTACGCCCGCCCTCAAGAAGGCGATCATTGCGAAGTTCAAACGGGACAACGGACTGGAATACGAAGCCAACCAGATCCTGGTAAGCAGCGGTGGCAAACAGAGCTTTTTCAACCTCGCCCTGGCCACCCTGAACAAGGGTGACGAAGCCATTATCCCCGCCCCTTACTGGGTCTCCTATCCGGACATGGTTCTGGTGGCCGAAGGCAAACCGGTGATCATCGAAACCGGCGCGGAAACCCGCTTCAAGATTACCCCGGAACAGCTGGAAAGCGCGATCACCGAGCGTACCCGGCTGTTCGTGATCAACAGCCCGTCCAACCCCAGCGGCATGGCCTACAGCCTGGACGAACTTAAGGCGATTGGCGAAGTGCTGAAGAAGCACCCGCACATCATGATCGCCACCGATGACATGTACGAGCCAATCCTGTGGACCGGCCAGCCATTCTGCAACATCCTGAACGCTACGCCGGAGCTGTACGACCGTACCTTCGTGCTGAACGGTGTTTCCAAGGCCTACTCCATGACCGGCTGGCGCATCGGCTACGCTGCGGGCCCGGCAAAGATCATCGGTGCCATGAAGAAAATCCAGTCCCAGAGCACCTCCAACCCGGCGTCGATCTCCCAGGCGGCTGCCACTGCCGCCCTTGAAGGCCCGCAGGAGTGTGTTCAGGAAATGGTTACCGCATTCAAGGAACGCCACGACTACCTGGTGGAAGCCCTGAACGCCCTGCCCGGCGTTGAGTGCCTGCATGGCGATGGTACGTTTTACGTGTTCCCGAGCTTCCAGGCGGCCATTGATGCGGATTCTGGCGTCAGCAACGATGTCGAGTTTGCAGAGAAATTGCTGAAGGAAGCCGGCGTTGCCCTGGTTCCGGGCTCCGCTTTTGGCGCGCCAGGCCATATGCGCCTGAGCTTCGCCACCAGCCTGGATACCCTGAAGCAGGCCATTGAGCGCCTGAAGAAGGCCCTGGGCTAAAAATACTGGCAAGGGGTTGACGAGGCGTTGGGGTAACCTTAATATACGCGCCTCGTCACACGACGACGTTCCCCGATAGCTCAGTTGGTAGAGCAACGGACTGTTAATCCGTTTGTCGCTGGTTCGAGCCCAGCTCGGGGAGCCATTATTCCGAAAAGCCGCTAGTCCTCTGGATTGGCGGCTTTTTTCGTTTAGACCATACGGCACCCGTAGGTCGGATTAGCAAAGCGTAACCCGACAATACCGCTAGCCTGGTTCCCCAGCCTTCCCATGTAGCGCGACGGCGAGGTAGGACTTCCTTCCCGAAAAACGCTACAAGCACGTTCTTTGTGAGTGGTCCGCCATTTGTCGGATTACGCTTCGCTAATCCGACCTACGTTCCTTTTACGGCGATATCTGAGATGTCAAAACCGGTGCGGTAAGGCCTCCCTCACAAAATGTGCGGAGCCCAAGCGCACATGGATGTGCTTGTAGCGTTTTTTGTGAGGGAGGCCTTACCGCACCGAGGCAACAAACTTACCGGCTAGGGCCGGAGACCGCGATTAACTCCGAGTGAATAGCCTCCAACGCCGCCAGAGGATCAGCAGCCTGGGTAATCGGGCGACCGATGACCAGGTAGTCGGAACCGGCTTTAAGGGCATCGGTGGGAGTCATGATGCGCTGTTGGTCGCCTTTGTCGGCAGACAGCGGGCGGATACCCGGAGTGACCAGTTTGAAGTCGGCGCCCTGCTCCGCTTTCAGCGCCGGCGCCTCCTGCGCGGAGCAGACAACGCCATCCAGGCCGCAGTTGCGGGTCAGGGTTGCCAGACGGGAAACCTGGGCTTCCGGGGAATCGGTGATGCCAATGCCGGCGAGATCTTCGGAGCCCATGCTGGTCAACACCGTCACCGCAATCAGCAACGGGCGGTCCTTGCCGTAACTCTCCAGGCGGTCACGGCAGGCGGTCATCATCTTTTCACCGCCGGAAGCGTGCACATTGACCATCCAGACCCCAAGATCAGCAGCAGCCGCTACCGCAGCCGAGGTGGTGTTGGGAATGTCATGAAATTTCAGGTCCAGGAACACCTCGAACCCGCGGCCGTGAAGGTCGCGGACCAGGCCGGGGCCGGAGCGGGTAAACAGCTCTTTACCTACCTTCAGACGGCACTTGGCCGGGTCCAGTTGGTCAACCAGCGCCAACGCAGGCTGGTCGGACGGAAAATCCAGGGCAACAATGATTCGGGGATTATCAGGGGTTTGCACAGTCAGTTTCCTGCAGAATGTCGTGTCATCGGGTTATTCGGCTTCCACACCCTGTATCGGGCGGACAGTTTCCCATTGTTTGCAACTGGGGCATAACCAGTGCAGCTGCTGGCCGGAAAAACCGCAGTTAACGCACCGGTAAATGGGGCGGTTGGCCAGAATCAGGTGGCCAATGCGGCTGACCAGGCGGCCTTCGTCAGTGGTCATGCCTTTTTCGTAGCCCGCCAGCTCCACCAGGCGCAGCAAGCCCCGGACACTGGGGCGCACCTCGAGTTCCCTGCGCAGCAATTCGATGGCGGCCATGCGACCGGAAGTACGTTCAACGGCCTCCACCAGTGCCAGCAGCAGGCTGGTGCTTGGCCAGGTTTCGTAGAATTTTCCGAGTTTCTTGACCAGGCGCCCGACATCGCCGTGTTCCCGCTCAAGTTTCATTAACCGGTCAACAGCCTCGGAGCCGAATTCCGGGTTCTGGTCGAAGATCTTCAGGCTCTGATTGGCCGCGTCACGATAACTGCCCTGCCGAATGAGCAGTCTCATCATGATAAAGGTGGCCCGCACACAGGAGCGGTCATACTCCAGGGCTTCCTTGGCCAGTTTCTGGGCCATCCAGCGATCATCATGCTTGAGGGCATCTTCTGCCTGCTCACAGGTGATGTAGGCCAGCATCTTGTACATGCGGGCATCGTGCTCACCGGTGGTCAGCGTTCGAGCCACCTGCCCGGCCTTGCCCCACTCCTTTTCCTGCTGATACAGCTCAATCAGCTGCAGCGACGACTTGCGACCGTATTCCCTGTCTCCCATCAATTGATGGAGCAACGCTTCCGCCCGGTCCAGCAGGCCCGCGTTCAGGTAGTCAATGGCCAGTTCATAAGTGACCTGTTGGGAAAAACGGGTGGGCAGTTCAGGGCGTGCCAGCAGGTTCTGGTGAATCAGGATGGCACGGTCCGTCTCACCCTTGTGACGGAAATGGGCGCCAATGGACAGGTGCAACCCCACCGTGTCCTTGTTGACAGCCAAGGATTGAACGAAGTTCTCCACCGCCTGATCGGAATAGTTGGTGAACAGGAATTGCAGGCGGTCTTTGACGGATTCCTCATCCGAGATGGGCGTTTTGGACCGCTCCCTGGTGCTGCCCATACGCCCGACAAACCAACCAGCAGCCACCGCGACAGTCAACAGCAGCCATTGAAGCACTATATCCATTAAAGCGTCCGGTCGTTCTGGGCCCTGGATTTCTCCAATGCCTG
Source organism: Marinobacter iranensis (assembly GCF_029207565.1). Lineage (GTDB taxonomy): Bacteria > Pseudomonadota > Gammaproteobacteria > Pseudomonadales > Oleiphilaceae > Marinobacter > Marinobacter iranensis. The sequence goes on from NZ_JANCMW010000016.1 coordinate 73,910, forward strand.
CTCGGTACGAGCAAGTCGTTTTTCAAGGTTGCGACGGGAAACCGATGTGCGAACGGTTGCAAGCATGGTAATCAGAACTCCAATCAAAGCGCCGATCACAAAAGACAGGATAATCCAGACAGCAACACCGTGGGGCTGGGTCTCGAAGAGCAGAAAGTTGAGGGATACCGCCATCTGATTGTTGAGGGAAAAAACAAGGGCTACCAGAACCAGAAACAACACCAGCAGAATGAGAAGGACCTTCTGTAAACCGGCCATAGTCGCAATGCTCCACGCGGACCTGATTATTTACATCAGGACCTGGTTAACGTCTTTCCCCACGAGGGTAATCAGAAACCCTTTTTAAGGCTCTCGTTCACCTGTTCCCGCAACTCCTTGCCTGGCTTGAAGTGCGGAACAAATTTAGCCGGTAACTGCACAGCTTCGCCCGTTTTTGGATTACGCCCGGTTCTGGCGGCGCGGTGGTGCAGTGAAAAACTGCCAAAGCCCCGTATCTCAATTCGCTGGCCATCCGCCAGTGACTGGGACATATGTTCAATAATGGTTTTCACAGCCAGTTCCACATCCTTCACTGAAAGCTGCGTCTGTTTGGACGCAATCAGCTCTACCAGTTCAGATTTTGTCATTGGGCTCATCCCTCTTCACATTATTATCGGATAGCCGGTTACCAGCTCCTTGCCTCTAGTTTAGCCAAACCAGAAAAAAACACAAAAAAAACGGGCTCTTAGAGCCCGTTTTTTTCATACCAACCGGAAAACCTATTCCTTGTTGGCGTTTTGCTGCTGCATCTGCTCCTTGATGAGATCACCGATGGTGGTCGCACCAGAGGAAGATTCAGCCGCTTTCGAACGAACACCTTCCAGTGCCTGCTTGTCGTCTTCAACATCTTTCGACTTCACAGACAGGTTGATAACGCGGTTCTTGCGGTCGATGCTGATGATCTTCGCTTCAACTTCGTCGCCTTCGTTCAGCGCGTTGCGTGCGTCTTCAACACGATCACGGCTGATTTCAGAGGCTTTCAGAACAGCTTCAACTTCGTCGTTCAGGGTGATAGTGGCAGCTTTGGCGTCAACCGCGGATACCGTGCCCTTAACGATGGAGCCCTTGTCGTTCAGCTGTACAAACTCGGCGAACGGATCGCTTTCCAGCTGCTTGATACCCAGGGAGATACGCTCACGCTCGGGATCAACAGACAGGATAACGGTTTCGACTTCGTCGCCCTTCTTGTATTCACGGACGGCTTCTTCGCCAGTCTCGTTCCAGCTGATGTCTGACAGGTGAACCAGACCGTCGATGCCACCGTCCAGGCCGATGAAGATACCGAAGTCAGTAATTGACTTGATCTTGCCGGAGATACGGTCGCCCTTGTTGAACCTGCTGGAGAAGTCTTCCCAGGGATTGGCAACACACTGCTTGATGCCCAGGGAGATACGACGACGCTCTTCGTCGATATCCAGGATCATCACGCCCACTTCGTCGCCTACCTGAACGACCTTGGACGGATGAATGTTCTTGTTGGTCCAGTCCATTTCGGAAACGTGGACCAGGCCTTCAACGCCTTCTTCCAGCTCGGCAAAGCAGCCGTAGTCGGTCAGGTTGGTTACACGTGCGGTAACCTTGGTACCTTCCGGATAACGGCCCTTGATATCAACCCAGGGATCTTCACCCAGCTGCTTCAGACCCAGTGATACGCGGTTGCGCTCACGGTCAAACTTCAGAACCTTGACGTTGATCTCGTCGCCGACATTGACGATTTCGCTCGGATGCTTGATGCGCTTCCAGGCCATATCGGTGATGTGCAGCAGGCCGTCAACGCCACCCAGATCCACGAACGCGCCGTAGTCAGTCAGGTTCTTGACGATACCCTTGATTTCCAGACCTTCGGTCAGGGTTTCGAGCAGAGCTTCACGCTCGGCACTGTTTTCAGCTTCCAGAACGGCGCGGCGGGAAACAACCACGTTGTTACGCTTCTGGTCGAGCTTGATAACCTTGAATTCGAGTTCCTTGTTCTCCAGGTGCGCGGTGTCGCGAACCGGACGAACGTCTACCAGAGAGCCCGGCAGGAAGGCGCGGATGCCGGCCAGATCGACGGTGAAACCACCCTTGACCTTGCCATTGATAACACCCTTAACCACTTCTTCAGCTTCGAAGGACTTCTCGAGTACCTTCCAGGCTTCTGCGCGCTTGGCTTTCTCACGGGACAGACGGGTTTCACCGAAGCCGTCTTCCACAGCGTCGAGAGCTACGTCAACAACGTCGCCAATAGCAACTTCCAACTCGCCTTTTTCGTTGAGGAACTGGGAGGCGGGGATAACGCCTTCGGACTTCAGCCCGGCGTTAACGGTGACCCAGTCGCTATCAACATCAACTACGGTTCCCTGGACGATGGAACCCGGTTGCATGTCAATTTCTTTTAGGCTTTCTTCAAAAAGATCCGCAAAGCTCTCGCTCATTATGTGTCCTATGTGATCAACGCAAGTTTACTCCGTGATACCAGCAACACGGTCTGTTAGTTTAAATCCGGATTCAGCCAGTGGCTGGCCGATAACGCTGAATCCGGAATTTCAACGACAAAAAGGTGTAGTCAGGCCTGGCCTGCTGCGGCCATAACCCTGACTAGCACCTCTTCTATACTCAACCCAGTCGAATCAATGACTTGCGCATCATCCGCAGGCTTGAGCGGGGCGGCGGCGCGGTTCATGTCCCGCTCATCGCGCACCCGTATCTCCTCTAAAAGGGCGTCAATATTAACATCGACCCCTGCGTCCTTCAACTGGCCGTAACGTCTTTGCGCACGCTCTTCGGCGCTGGCGGTCAGAAAGATCTTCACGGGTGCGTCCGGAAACACCACCGTGCCCATGTCACGGCCGTCCGCCACCAGCCCCGGGGGCTTGCGGAAGTCGCGCTGGCGCTGCAACAGGGCATCACGTACCGGCTGCATCACGGCTACCCTCGAGGCATTATCGCCACAGGTTTCCGTACGTATATCTGCGGTCACATCCGTGCCGCCCATCAATACTTTTGCCGGCTCGCCCGGTGGTGTTGGCTCGAACGCCACATCCAGATTGGCGGCAACGCTCACCAGCGCCGGTTCGTCATCCAGTGACACCCCCTGCCGCTCTGCTGCAAGCGCAGTAAGACGATACAGTGCGCCGCTATCCAGTAGGTGCCAGCCAAGTTTCCGGGCCAGCATCTGGGTGATGGTACCCTTGCCTGAGCCACCCGGGCCATCCACGGTGATAACGGGCGCCTTGCCTTCAGCCATTATTCAGCCCCCTCGGCTGAGATATTGATGCCGGTTCGCTTCGCCAACTCCACAAAACCCGGGAAAGACGTGGACACATTGGCGCAATCGGTCACCTCAATGCCGCCATCGGCCCGCAAAGAGGCTACTGAGAAGGCCATGGCAATGCGGTGATCGCCGTGACTGTTTACGGTACCGCTGCCCATGGTCTGGCCGCCATCGATAATAATGCCGTCCGGTGTGACCGTGGTCTCCACACCCAGCGCTGTCAGGCCATCGGCCATCACCTGGATGCGGTCACTCTCCTTGACACGAAGCTCTTCCGCGCCACGCAACACCGTTCTGCCCTCGGCACATACGGCGGCAATAAACAGCACAGGGAATTCGTCGATGGCCAGGGGCACCTGGTCTTCGGGAATGTCGATGCCCTTGAGTTCGGCGGAACGGACACGCAGGTCTGCCACCGGCTCGCCGCCGATCACCCGCTCCTCCAGCACCTCGATATTGGCGCCCATCATGCGCAGGATATTGATCACCCCTACCCGCGTCGGGTTCATGCCCACATGGCGGATGGTCAGGTCAGAACCGGGAGCGATACTGGCCGCCACCAGGAAGAACGCTGCCGAGGAAATATCCGCAGGCACATCGATGGCACTGGCCGTCAAGCGCCCGCCCCCAGTGACGCTTGCCGTGGCGGTGTCACGGTGAACGTGGTACCCGAAGCCTTCCAGCATGCGCTCGGTATGATCCCGGGTTGGTGCCGGTTCAGTCACCGAGGTAACACCTTCAGCGTAGAGCCCGGCCAACAACAGGCAGGATTTCACCTGGGCGCTGGCAACCGGCATCTCGTAATGGATGCCGGTCAGGGCGTGGCCGCCCCGGATCTTCAGCGGTGGCCGCCCGCCCTCGGCGGTGTCGATCACCGCACCCATGGCCCGCAAAGGATCCGCCACACGGCCCATGGGCCGCTTGGACAGGCTCTCGTCGCCGGTCAGCTCAGAGTCAAACGGTTGTGCCGCCAGCAACCCTGAAAACAGGCGCATGGCAGTGCCGGAATTACCCAGGTAAAGCGGCCCGCGCGGCGCCTGCAAGCCATTGATACCAACACCGTGAATGCGGACAAAACCCGCATCCGGCCCTTCGATAGTGACACCCATATCGCGGAAGGCCTGAAGGGTAGCGAGGCTGTCCTCCCCTTCCAGGAAGCCTTTCACTTCGGTGATGCCGTCGGCAAGGGCACCCAGCATGATGGAGCGATGGGAGATGGATTTGTCGCCTGGCACACGGATCTCACCGGAAATCCGGCCACCGGGTTGAAGACGGAACGTTACCTGTTTCTGACTGTTGTTTGTCACGTAAGCCTGTCCTGAAAGCATCTTTGAAAAATGTTCTCGCGCCGCCTTGGCGCGACTGAAAACCCGCAGCAGGGTTGCACTGTCCTGATCGGCAATGGCGGTGCGCAACTGGTCCAGATCGTGGGTGAAATGGTCAATCACCCGCAGCACCGCATCGCGGTTGGAGAGAAATATATCGTGCCACATCACCGGGTCGCTGGCCGCAATCCGGGTAAAGTCGCGAAACCCACCCGCCGCATAGCGAAAAATATCAAGATTCTCATCCTCACCGGCCAGCGTATCCACCAGAGAGAAGGCAATCAGGTGTGGCAGGTGGCTGGTGGCAGCCAACACTTCGTCGTGATAAGCCACGGACATGGTGAGCACCGTGGCGCCGCAGCCTTCCCAGAGCGCCTTGAGCTTCTCAAGGTCTGGCTGGCTGACGTTATCCGCCGGGGTCAGAATCACCTTATGATTGGCAAACAGCTCCGGATTGGCCGCCCGGATGCCACTCTTCTCGGAACCGGCAATGGGGTGGCCTGGTATCACTTTCGCCGGCAACTTGCCAAACACCTCGACTACATCCTTCACGAAACTGGTCTTGGTGCTGCCCACATCCGTCAACACGGCGTTGGCGCCCAGATGTGGCTGGATTTCCGCCAGCACGGCTTTCGTTGCCCTCACAGGCACGGCCAGAACCACCAGATCACTACCCGCCACCGCTTCAGCAACCGACCCGGCCGCTTCATCGATAATGCCCAGTTCCTTGCCAAGCGCCAGCTCATCCCCACGCTTGTCAGCACCAACGACGGTTACGGCAAGCCCGTTTTCGCGGATGGCCCTGGCCAGTGAACCACCAATCAGGCCGAGGCCGATGACCGCAACACGCTGGAACAGTGGCTGCCCTCCGGACACGTTACACTCCCCGCCCGGATTCAGTCTCAGGCAATGTTCCGAGTGCGTGGGAGAGGGCTTCAACAAAGCGTGCGTTTTCCTCAGGCAGGCCAATGGACACCCGCAGGTGCCGGGGCATGCCGTAACCGGCAATCGGCCGCACAATCACGCCCTGCTCCAGTAGCGACTGGTTGATTTCCGGCGCCCGCTCACCCACATCCACCGCAATGAAGTTGCCGGCAGACGGGATGTACTCCAGCCCCATTTCGCCGAAAGAAGACTCAAGCTGTTTCATGCCCTGGGCATTCACTTCACAGGAGCGCTGCAGGTATTCCTCATCGCCCAGCACGGCAGTGGCTGCTGCCAGAGCCAGAGTATCCACATTAAAAGGTTGGCGTACACGATTGAGAATATTGGCAATTTCAGGAGAACTTACACTATAACCGGCCCGTAGTGATGCCAGCCCCCAGGCCTTGGAAAACGTTCTCGTGACAATCAGATTCGGGTAGCGCTCAAGCAGGGATAAACCATCCACATACCCTTCACCCTGCAGGTATTCGCAGTAGGCTTCGTCCAGAACCACCAGTACCCGTGCTGGAATCCGGTCAAGAAATGACTCGATGGCCTCCGCACCGTGAACGGTACCCGTGGGGTTGTTCGGGTTAGCGACAAACACCAGTTTTGTGCGATCGGTGATGGCTTCCACCATGGCGTCCAGATCGTGGCCGTAGTCTTTGGCGGGAACCGACACGCCTTTGGCACCAATGGCCTGGGTAACCAGCGGATACACGGCGAACGCGTACTGGGAAAACACCACTTCCGACGACGAGTCGGCAAAACACCGGGTAATCACTTCCAGGACATCGTTGGAACCGTTGCCCAGGGTAATCTGCGAGGGTTTAACGGCAAATCGTGCGGAGAGCGCCTGTTTTAGCTCGAACCCGTTGCCATCGGGATAGCGGCAAAGCTCATCCAACGCTTCCCTGACCGCTGCCAGCGCCTTCGGGCTGGGCCCCAACGGATTTTCGTTGCTTGCCAGCTTGATGATGCCGTCTGGGTTGAGGCCCAGCTCCCGGGCCAACTCGTCAATGGGCTTACCCGGCTGGTAGGGGGATAACGCCTGCACACCCTTGACCGCTAGGCTTTGGTAATCAATCGACATTTCACCCTTCCTCAGCAAATTCGTGTTTCTTTTTACAGCACCCCAATGGGATAGGACCCCAGGCGCTTCAGCTCCACGGCCTCTTCATCAATCTCCGAGAGTACCTTGCTGACCTGCTTGTCCTCTACGTGGCCTTCAAAATCGATATAGAACACGTAGGCCCAGGTACCGCTGGGAGACGGCCGGGTTTCGATGCGGGTCAGGCTCAGGCCGTGCTTGTGGAACGGTTCCAGCAACTGGTATAGCGCACCGGGTTTATTGCGCATGGACACTAGGATGGATGACTTGTCGTTACCACTGGCTGGTACTTCCTCACGCCCGATGATCAGGAACCGGGTGGTGTTGTCCGGACGGTCCTCAATACTGGTGGCCAGCATCTCCAGGCCATAGAGTTCCGCTGCCATATCACCGGCAATGGCTGCCGTACCGGGCTCTTCCGCTGCCCGCCTTGCGGCCTCGGCATTGCTGCTGACGGTGACCCGCTCAACGCCATAGCGGTGGGTATCCAGCCATTGCCGGCACTGGGCAAACGACTGCTGATGGGAATAGATACGAACGATTTCCTGGTCCTTGTTCTGCGGAGATACCATCAGGTGGTGATGGATCCGCAGCTGGACTTCACCGCAGATCTTGAGCGGCGAGGACATGAACATGTCCAGGGTGTGATTGATCATACCCTCGGTGGAATTCTCCACCGGCACCACGCCGTAGTGAGCCGCGCCGGACTCCACCTCGCGGAAAACCGCATCAATGGCGGGCAATGGCACGCTGACCACGGAATGACCAAAGTGCTTGAGCGCGGCCGCCTGGGTAAAGGTACCAATCGGCCCCAAGAAAGCGATGTGCATCGGCTTTTCCAGCGCCAGGCAGGCGGACATGATTTCCCGGAACAGCCGCGCCATTTCCTCGCCGGACAACGGGCCGGGATTGCTGTCCTTGATGCGCCGCAACACCTGGGCTTCCCGCTCCGGGCGGTAGAAGAACACATCTTCCCCCGGATGGGCTTCCATCTTGACCCGGGCCACTTCCTGGGCACACTCGGCCCGCTTGCTGATCAGCTCCATGATCTCCCGGTCCACCCGGTCGATCTCGTCCCTTAACTGCCCGAGACGGGCCTGCTCATCATTCATGATCAGCCCCGCTCCTTCGCAAACACGGTCATGTAATCAATCAGCGCATCAATACCGGCTTCCGGCATGGCGTTGTATATGCTGGCTCGCATGCCACCCACGGAGCGATGTCCCTTGAGGTTCAGCAGGCCACGCTCATTCGCGCCTTTCAGGAAATCGTTGTTGAGCGCGTCGTCCGCCAGGGTGAAAGGTATGTTCATCCAGGAACGGAAACGTGGAGAGATGGGGTTGGCGTAGAAATCATTCTCGTCAATAAAACCATACAGTTTGCTGGCCTTGCGACGGTTGATCTCACCCATGGCCGTAACCCCGCCCTGCTCTTTCAGCCACTTGAACACCAGGCCAGCCAGGTACCAGGAATAGGTGGCCGGGGTGTTGTACATGGAATCGTTATCTGCGATCACCTGATAGTTCATCATCGTTGGCGTTATCTTCAGCGCCTTGCCCAGCAGGTCCTTGCGGATAATGACCACCACCAGGCCGGATGGGCCGATGTTCTTCTGGGCACCGGCATAGATCAGGCCGAATTTCGACACATCCAGCGGGCGCGATAGCATGGCGGACGACATGTCCGCCACCAGCGGCACGGAACCGCTTTCCGGCACGAAGTCGAACTCCAGCCCGCCGATGGTTTCGTTGGGCGTATAGTGCAGGTAGGCCGCATCCGCACGGGTATTCCAGCTGTCCTGGCCGGGAATGCTGGTGAAGCCATCCGCCTCACTGCTGGCCGCCACGTTGACATGGCCGTAACGGCTGGCCTCGGCGATGGCCTTCTTCGACCAGATGCCGGTGTTCACGTAGTCCGCAGAGGTCTTGTCACCCAACAGGTTCAACGGAATGGTCGAGAACTGGCTTGAAGCACCACCCTGCATGAAGAGTACGGCGTAATCGTCTGAAATACCGGCCAAGTCCCTGAGATCTTTTTCAGCCGTTTCCGCGATCTCGACGAACTCGTCACTGCGATGGCTCATTTCCATCACCGACATGCCAGTGCCGCGCCAGTCCAGCATTTCGTCCCGCGCCTGTTTCAGCACGGGCTCCGGCAAGGTTGCCGGGCCTGCACAAAAATTATACGCCCTGCTCATCATCCTCACCATCCGCAACGGTTTCGTCTTCCGCATCGGTTTCAGCAATACGCTCAACGCCCACCAGACGCTCGTCTTCCTGGCTCAGCTTGATCAGGCGAACACCCTGGGTGTTACGGCTCAGAACCGACACTTCGTCGGTACGGGTACGCACCAGCGTGCCCTTGTCCGAGATCAGCATCATTTCATCGCCTTCAAACAGCTGCAACGCAGTGACCAGGTTACCGTTACGCTCGGAACACTGCATGGCAATAACGCCCTGGCTGCCCCGGCTGTAAGTCGGGAACTCATCAAACGTGGTGCGTTTGCCGTAGCCATTCTCACTGGCGGTCAGCAGCACGCCGTTGTCCTGCGGGATGATCAGCGATACCACATGATGCCCTTGCGGCATCTTGATACCACGCACACCACGGGCCGTACGGCTCATCGGGCGTACCGCTTCCTCGTTGAAACGAACAGCCTTGCCAGCCGTGGAGAACAGCATGACTTCCGCATCGCCCTTGGTGATGGCCGCGCCAATCAGGGTGTCGCCCTCATCCAGCGACAGGGCAATCAGGCCATTGCTACGCGGACGGGAGAAGTTCGGCAGCGGGGTTTTCTTGACCACACCGGCGGATGTCGCCATAAGCACGTACTGGTCTTCCGGGTAGTCACGCACCGGCAGGAAGGTGGTAATACGCTCACCCTCATCCAGCGGCAGGATGTTGACCATCGGACGACCCCGTGACGCACGACTGGCACGGGGAATCTCAAACACCCGCAACCAGTACACCTTGCCCCGGTTGGAGAAGCACAGAATGGTGTCGTGGGAGTTGGCAACCAGCAATTTCTCGACAAAATCCTCGTCTTTCATGGAGGTCGCGGCCTTGCCACGGCCACCACGGCGCTGGGCCTGGTAGTCCTCTACCGCCTGGGTCTTGGCGTAACCACCATGGGAGATGGTCACCACCAGGTCTTCCTCATCGATCAGGTCGGCAATGGTCAGGTCACGCTTGGAACTGGTGATTTCGGTAAGACGCTTGTCGCCAAATTCGGTGACAATGGCTTCCAGCTCTTCGCGGATAACCTGCATCAGGCGATCAGGATCTCCCAGGATTTCCAGCAGATCGGCGATCTTCTCGAGGATGTCCTTGTACTCGTTCTGCAGCTTTTCGGTCTCAAGACCGGTCAGGCGGTGCAGGCGCAGATCCAGGATCGCCTGGGCCTGTTCCGGCGACAGGTGATACAGGCCCTTGCGCAGGCCAAAGATTTCCGGCAGATCGTCGGGGCGGCAGGCGTCTTCGCCGGCGCGTTCCAGCATGGCCAGGACGTCACCCGGCGCCCAACCCTGGGCCATCAGTTTCTCTTTTGCCTCGGCCGCACCCGGGGAAGCCTTGATCAGGGCGATAATCTCATCGATGTTCGCCAGCGCAACTGTCAGGCCTTCGAGGATGTGGCCGCGTTCCCGGGCCTTGCGCAGTTCGTAGATGGTCCGACGGGTAACCACTTCCCGGCGGTGGCGAACAAATGCGTCCAGCATCTCCTTGAGATTGAGGATCTTCGGCTCGCCGTTGATCAGCGCAACCATGTTGATGCCGAACACCGTCTGCAACTGGGTATGGGCAAACAGGTTATTGACGATGACGTCCGGGTTTTCACCGCGACGCAACTCAATCACCACCCGGATGCCTTCCTTGTTGGACTCGTCCCGCAACTCGGAGATACCTTCCAGGCGCTTCTCTTTAACCAGTTCCGCAATCTTTTCGATTAACCGCGCCTTGTTCAGCTGGTACGGCAGTTCTGTGATGATGATGGCGTCACGATTGGTTTTCTTGTCGTGTTCGATTTCATGGCGGGCACGAATATAGATACGCCCGCGGCCAGTGCGGTAAGCCTCAACAATGCCGGCGCGACCATTGATAATGCCCTGGGTGGGGAAATCCGGGCCAGGGATATGCTCCATCAGGTCATCGACGGTCATGTCCGGGTTGTCGATCAGCGCCAGACAACCGTTCACGATTTCGGTGAGGTTATGGGGCGGAATATTGGTCGCCATACCCACGGCAATACCGGATGAGCCGTTGACCAGCAGGTTCGGAACCCGTGTGGGCAACACCTCGGGGATCTGCTCGGTGCCGTCGTAGTTGGGAACGAAGTCCACCGTTTCCTTTTCCAGATCCGCCAGCAGGGAGTGGGCAATCTTCTCCATGCGGATTTCGGTGTAACGCATGGCAGCTGCGTTGTCGCCATCGATGGAACCGAAGTTACCCTGACCATCCACCAGCGGATACCGCAGGGAAAACGGCTGGGCCATACGGACAATGGTGTCGTAAACGGCGGAATCGCCATGGGGGTGGTACTTACCGATAACGTCACCCACCACGCGGGCGGATTTCTTGTAAGACTTGTTCCAGTCGTTGTTCAGCTCGGACATGGCGAACAATACGCGGCGATGCACCGGCTTAAGGCCGTCCCGCACGTCTGGAAGCGCCCGCCCCACGATAACGCTCATGGCGTAATCGAGGTAGGACTGTTTCAGCTCGTCTTCAATATTTACCGGCAGGATCTCTTTGGCTAACTCACCCATCGAGAAAGGTTCCTTTGCATTTGCTGGAAGTCGTTTCAGGGCCGTTCAGAGCGCCCCATAGTTATTCTTTAACAAGCGGCCAATACTACCACATTCAACCCCTTAGCGGGGCATATGGCAGTGGCCGTCAGTCAAAAACCACGGTCTTGTTTTCGTAGGTAATCACCCGGTCTTCAATGTGCGCCCGCAGGCCCCGGGACAGGGCATTTTTTTCGACATCCTTACCCAGGCGCACCATGTCTTCGATGGAGTCGCTATGGCTGATGCGGATGACGTCCTGCTCGATAATAGGGCCTTCATCCAGGTCCTGCGTTACGTAATGACAAGTAGCGCCAATCAGCTTCACACCCCGGCTGTATGCCTGATGGTATGGCCGAGCGCCAGCGAAGGACGGCAGGAAGCTGTGGTGGATGTTGATGACCTGGCCCGCATACTTTTCACACAGGCTTGCAGGTAATACCTGCATGTACCGGGCCAGGACCACCACATCGGCCTCGTACCCTTCAATCAGACCATCCACTTCGCCAAAGGCTTCGTCGCGGTTGTTCTGGTTCACCGGAATATAGTGGTAGGGTATCTCGTGCCATTCCACCATGCGCCGAAGGTCTTCATGGTTGGAAATAACAGCCACGATTTCAGCATTGATTTCCCGGCTGTGCCAGCGATGGAGCAGGTCCGCCACACAGTGGGACTCCTTGCTGCACATCAGGATCACTTTCTTGGGCCGGGCCGAGTCGGCAATATGCCAGTTCATGTTGAACTCGCGGGCAATGGGCTCGAAGGCGGCACGGAACTGGTCCAGCCCGAACGGGATTGAACTGGCCTTGATTTCGTGCCGCATGAAAAACCAGCCGGTCTGGGTATCCGAATGGTGGCTCGCCTCAGTAATCCAGCCATTATAGGTCGACAGAAAGTTACTGACCTTGGCAACGATCCCCACCCGGTCCGGGCAGGAAATCACAAGACGATAGGTATGCTCCATGGAAGCCTTTCCTTAATCTGATCCGGGAAAGCGGGTGCACAGGTTCACACCCTTAAAAATGACCGGCTATGATAGCTTATCTGAGCACCAGAAACGAGGCACAGAAACATGGATAGACTCCCCCTACAGGCAGGTACGCGAAAAGCCGCTCCAGGCCGCTCACTGGCCACGAAGCTGATTGTTACCTTTGCACTGCTCTTCCCTCTGCACCCGGTGGCGGCCGACGCCATTCTTGAAGGTGAGCGCCACCACCCGGTCAAGGCCACGAACGGGATGGTAGCCACCAGCCACACGCTTGCAACGGAAGTGGCGCTTGAGGTTCTTGAGAACGGCGGCAACGCCATGGACGCAGCGGTCACGGCCGGTTTCGCCCTGGCTGTGACCCAACCCCGCTCCGGCAACATCGGTGGGGGCGGTTTTATGCTCTACGCCCCGGGCAACGGGGGCAACGTTGAAGCCATCGATTACCGGGAGAAGGCGCCGGCCGCCGCCACGGAAACCATGTTCCAGGATGAAGATGGCAATGTGGTTCAGAACCGCAGCCGTTTCACTCACAAGGCATCCGGCGTACCCGGCACCGTGGCCGGCCTGGCCCTGGCGCTGGAGCGACATGGAACGCTATCCCTGGAACAGGCCCTGGCGCCGGCAATCAAACTGGCACGGGAAGGCTTCATTGTGCCCGACCGCTTCACCGAGGGCCTGGAGCAGGCACGGGAGCGACTGCAGCGCTGGCCCGCCACCCTGGCAACCTTCTATAAGGAGGATGGCTCCGCGTGGCAGCCTGGCGAACGCTTCCGGCAACCGGAACTGGCCGACACCCTCCAGCGCATTGCCGATCGGGGCATCGAGGGCTTCTATGAAGGCAGAACCGCGCAACTCATCGTGGAGGAAATGCAACGCCACGACGGCCTGATCACCCTGGATGACCTGAAAAGCTACCGGCCGCGGATTCGCCAACCGGTTCACGGCACCTACCGGGGCCACGACATCTACTCCATGTCGCCGCCCTCCTCCGGTGGCACGCATATCGTACAGATTCTCAACATTCTCGAGGGCTACCCGCTCGCCGACTACGGCCACAATTCCGCCGCCAGCATTCACCGCATGGCGGAGGCCATGAAACTGGCTTACGCCGATCGTGCCGAGTTCCTGGGGGATACCGATTATGTGGACGTGCCCCTGGAGGGCCTGACCAGCAAGGCGTATGCAGACACGTTGCGTAAAACCATTGCTCCGGACAAGGCCCGTCCCTCATCGGAGATCCGGGCCGGGACCCCGGGCGCCTATGAAAGCCCGGAAACCACTCACTTCTCCATTGTCGACCGCTGGGGCAATGCCGTCTCCAACACCTACACCATCAACTTCAGCTACGGTTCCGGCATTACCGTTACCGGGGCCGGATTCCTGCTGAACAACGAGATGGACGATTTCAGCGCCAAGCCTGGAGAGCCTAACGCCTATGGACTGATCGGCGGTGAAGCCAATAAGGTGGAACCGGGCAAGCGGATGCTGAGTTCTATGTCGCCAACGATTGTCCGGCGCGATGGCCGCAATTACCTGGTTACCGGCAGCCCCGGTGGCTCGCGGATTATCACCACCACCTTGCAGGTGCTGCTCAATGTGATTGACCATAATATGAACATACAGTCTGCAGTCAGTGCCCCGAGGATTCACCACCAGTGGCTGCCGGATGAAATCCGCATTGAACAGGGCATCAGCCCGGATACCGTCCGGCTACTGGAGGAAAAAGGCCACAAAGTGGTGACTGGCAGCGCCATGGGCGCCATTCAGAGCATACTGATTGACAGTGAAGGCACCTTGCACGGCGGTGCGGACCCGCGCCGCAGCACATCGTCAGCCATGGGTTACTGAACCCCGGAGGTTTTATGTATCTTTCAGTGCAATTGAGTTGCTACCCACTCACCGATGACTACAAACCGCCCATCCGCGCCGTTATTGAACGGCTGGAGAAAACGGGCCTGGAAATCCATCCCGGTCGCATGAGCACCGAAATGTTCGGTGAGTATGACGAGGTGATGCGCGTGCTTTCAGACACCATGAAATGGTCGTTCGAGGAGTACGGTAAGGCGGTGTTTGTGGCCAAGATCATGGAAGGTGACCGCCGGCCACGGTAGCTCAGCGGTCGGTGACTTTCAGAACACGCCCATCAGCGCTGTCGGTGAGCAGGTAAATGGCCCCGTCCGGGCCGGTTCGCACATCCCGGATGCGTTCGCCCAGCTCACCAAACAGAACACCGACCTCTTCGGCCTGACCGCCGGCCAGACGGACGCGATGCACCTGCCGGGTAACCAGTGCACCAACCAGCAAGTCACCTTGCCACTGGGGAAACAGGTCGCCGGTATAGAGCGTCATGCCGGAGGGCGCGATGGAGGGTGTCCAGTGCAGCAGCGGTGGCTCAATACCTTCACGTTCCTCGAACGGTGTCACCCGGGCGCCGGTGTAGTCCAGCCCGTGGGTGGTAATGGGCCAACCGTAATTGGCGCCCGCACGGATGATATTGACCTCGTCGCCACCACGGGGCCCGTGCTCATGGGCAATGAGCCGATTCTGCTCAGTGTCGTAGACCAGTCCCTGCACGTTACGGTGACCATAGCTGTATATTTCACCTTCATACCGCTCGCTGCCTGCATACGGATTGTCTTCCGGAACAGTACCATCGGGGTTAAGGCGCACAATGCTACCAATGTGGTTTTCGCGCCGTTGGGCCTGTTCCCGGTAATCAAAACCATCACCCAGCGTTAGTATCAGTGTGTTATCCGGCAACCACGCCAGGCGACCGCCGTAATGGGCAGCACCCTGCTTGGCGGGCTGCGCCCGGAAAATCTCGGTTACGTTGCCCAGGCCCTGTTCATCAAGCTCGCCCCTGGCGAGGCAGGTGTGGTTGGTCTGCAGGGTGCCACAGGCGTAACTCAGGTAGACCTCTCCGCTCTGCTCGAAGTCCCTGGCGGGGAGTACCTCAAACAGGCCGGCCTGGCCAGATACAAACACCTCCGGAACACCGTCCAGCGGTTCGGGCAACAGCTCACCGTCGGCGGTCAGCATTCGCAACCGGCCCGGCCGCTCGGTCACCAGCATCCGCCCGTCGGGCAGAAAGGCCAGTGACCAGGGATGCTCCAGGCCCTCCGCAACCGTTTCGACCTGATAGCCTGGTTCATCGGCAAAAGCCCCGGAATCGGGCAACGCCAGGCCACCGGCCAGCATCAGAATCATGACCGGCGCAGAGGAAAAACCATTACCCTTGCGCCCCGCAGGGGTAACCAGCACGGCAAACAACCCACCTGCAACGGCAGCAGTCACCAACATGGCGACTAGACCGCCAGCTTCGCGGGTGGCTGCAATCAACGTCGGCATTGGTGCCAGCGTATCCACAATCCACAGCGTCACCCAAAGCCCCACGGCTGCGGCAAGCGGGTACAACCATAAACGGCCTGAGTTACCCGCCAACCTGGCCACCCATGCAGCAGCCCCTTGGGAAAACACGAAGCTGACCCCGAACAGAATGGCATACAGCGGTGCAAAGTTGATCAGGTCCTGAATACTGGTTTCCAGCCGGGTTCCCAGGCTGATCTCAACTCCCAGGCCTTCCAGCGCCTGGAGGTTGAACTGGGTCTGCACAAGGCTGCCTAGCACTGAACCCACCACAAGCGCAATGACAAACGCCAAGACCACTTTCCACCAGATGACCGATGCCGCCATTACGCGTCTCCGGCAGGCTCCAGCTTGTCCTGGGTTCGCAGCTCAAAATCGCTGGCGTCGTGCCGCTCATGCAACTGCCTGCGCTCTTCGCCCCAAGTGCGGTTGACCATCAGCCCACGTTTCACCGCCGGGCGCTCTCCTATCTCATCGGCCCAACGCACAACATTCTTGTAGGTGTGCGCCTCAAGGAATTCCGCCGCTTCGTACACCTTGTTCTTCACCAACGCTCCGTACCAGGGCCAGATGGCCATATCCGCGATGGTGTACTCATCGCCCGCGATGTAGCGGTTATCCGCCAACTGGCGGTCCAGCACATCAAGCTGGCGCTTCACTTCCATGGTGTAGCGGTTGATCGGGTACTCGTATTTTTCCGGCGCATAGGCATAGAAGTGACCAAACCCACCACCCAGGAACGGGGCACTGCCCATCTGCCAGAATAGCCAGTTCAGGGTTTCCGTGCGCGCAACGATCTCCCTGGGCAGGAACTCACCAAACCGCTCCGCCAGGTAAAGCAGGATAGACCCGGACTCAAACACACGAACCGCCGGCTTCTGGCTGTGGTCCATCATTGCCGGAATCTTGGAATTCGGATTTGCCTTCACAAACCCGCTACCAAACTGGTCACCCTCGGTAATGCGGATCAGCCAGGCGTCGTATTCCGCTTCCTTGATGCCCCTGGCCAGCAATTCCTCAAACATGATGGTGGCCTTCACGCCATTGGGGGTCGCCAATGAATAAACCTGGAACGGATGCTTGCCCACCGGCAACGCTTTCTCATGGGTGGGCCCGGCAATCGGCCGGTTGATTTTCGAGAAAGCGCCACCGTTCTCGGCGTCCCACTTCCAGACTTTCGGAGGCGTGTAGGTATCGTCGGACATTTATTCATCCTCACTTTTAGGGGGTTCAGGGATCACTAAGCAATCAGCCAGTATGCATCCTACTCTGCTGAGTTATTTCAGGAAATGAATTCGGGAACGTTAGCTTTCAGGCGGCCAGAGCCTGGCGCATCATGTTCAGCAGCCCGCCCTTGATGATCATGCTGACCTGCCGCCCACTCAGCTCATGGGTCAACTCATAACGTTCGCCGCTGCGGGCGTTTTTAGCAACAATTTTGTCACCGGATTCCAGTGCCTTCACCAGCCCATCAAACACCAGTTCGTCTCCCTGCTGGATCCTGTCGAAGGTTTCCGGGGTGACAAAGTTCAGCGGCAGGACACCGAAGCTGCACAGATTCTGCCAGTGTATACGTGAATAACTCTTGGCTATCACCACCCGCAAGCCCAGGTAGCGAGGAGCCAGAGCCGCGTGTTCCCTGCTTGAGCCCTGGCCGTAGTTTTCGCCGCCCACAATCACGGAACCGCTCTCCTGATATTGCCTGGCACGTTCCGGATAGGTAGGGTCGAGCCGGATATAGGTGAACTCGCTGATGGCCGGAATATTGCTGCGAAAAGGCAAGATGCTGGAACCGGCCGGAAGAATATCATCCGTGGAAATATCGTCACCGACCTTGAGAAGGACCGGCGCTTCCAGCGAATCAGGAAGCCCGTCAAACTCTGGCAAGGTACTGATGTTCGGCCCCTTTTCAACCACGCTCAGTTCCGGATGCTTCGCCGGTGGCCGAATATTTCGATCTTCTACATAGAAGGTACTACGGTCATCGAACACAGGATAGGTCATGTCCAGATCACGGGGGTCCGTAATCACGCCCATGAGCGCCGATGCAGTGGCTGTTTCGGGGCTACAGAGGCAGACCTTGTCTTCCCGGGTGCCCGAGCGGCCAGCAAAATTCCGCGGCACCGTGCGTAAGCTGATCTGGTCCGTTGCCGGTGCCTGCCCCATGCCAATACAGCCATTACAGCCAGTCTGATGCAAGCGCGCGCCTGCGCTGAGCAGATTTGTAAGGTGGCCCAGTTCAACCAGGTTTTCCAGCACCTGACGCGAAGTAGGGTTGATGTCAAAAGACACCCGTTCATGAACCTGACGCCCCTTGACCATCATCGCGGGAACCGCAAAATCCCGCAGGCCGGGATTGGCGGAAGAACCGATGTAAGCCTGGTATATGGACTCGCCCGCCACCTCACGCACCGGAAACACCTTCCCCGGGCTGCTGGGGAGCGCAATCAACGGCTCCAGCTTGCTCAGGTCGATCTCTTCATGGATATCGTAGGTGGCACCGTTGTCGGCCTCCAGCCTCTGGAAGTCGTTCTCACGCTGTTGTTGCCTGAGAAAGTCACGTACCGCATCATCCGCCGGAAATACCGTGGCTGTATGGCCCATTTCCTGGCCCATATTGGCGATTACATGGCGATCCATGGCGGAAAGCCCCTTCAGGCCCGGCCCATAGTACTCAAGGATCTTCCCGGCGGCGCCCTTGACGCCATGGCGACGAAGCATCTCCAGAATAACATCCTTGGCGCTCACCCAGTCCGGCAGTTTTCCTGTCAGCTTCACACCCATAACCTTGGGCATATTGAGGTAGAACGGCTCACCACACATTGCCATGGCTACAGCCAGGCCACCCGCCCCCATTGCCAGCATTCCCAGAGACCCGGCAGCGCAGGTGTGGCTGTCTGAACCCAGAAGCGTCTTGCCAGGCTTGCCAAAACGCTCCATGTGCACGGGATGGCTCACGCCGGAACCAGCCGGGCTGAACCAGAGACCAAACCGCTCGCAGGCACTGCGCAAAAACACATGGTCGTCCGGGTTGCGGCTATCCGTCTGCAACAAATTATGGTCAACGTACTGGGCAGACAACTCCGTTTTTACCTGATCCAGCCCCATGGCTTCCAGTTCGAGCATTACAAGTGTGCCGGTGGCGTCCTGGGTTAACGTCTGGTCGATCTTCAGCCCGATCTCTTCACCAGCTTTCATCTTTCCCGACACAAGATGCGACTCAATCAGCTTGCTGGCTACGTTGTGTGGTTGATTCTTTGTCTGTTTCGTCATTGGATGACCTCCATGCGAGCCAGATTTCAGATATTCATACCCTTAACTATAGCCCCCAACCCCGATTCTGTTGTCAGGATTGGGGAAAACACACCTCCTTACTCCGGGAGGACAACCTGCTCCATTTCTGTTTGTTGTTTTTGCGGACCTTTTTCAGATACCCGGTCACATCGGTAAAGTGCTTCTCAGTCGCGCCCATTTTCTTTGCCTCATCACCATGAACGCCTGACATAAACATCAAAGCCTTGTACTGATCACCCCCTTCGGTGAGTGAGTCACTCATGACCGCCAGATGACTTGCGCAAAAAATATGCATATTGCGTTTGTCGTAATCGATCTCCTGAGACCAGCTATTAACGCTGAATACAGCCAGAAGAACCGAAACGAATACGGTTGGCTTCATGAAGTTTTACTCCCCGGGGACAACAGTGAATATCAATGCGATGGACACTGGTCCGCAATTAAGGCGGCCCTCGTACCCACAATCAGCATACAGCCGCTCCCTCGTCCACGTCGATCAACGCTTCGCTCAACTGGGACACCGCTGCCCTCAAGTAGGGCGTGCACAGACTACTTGTCCGTTACCTCTTTGCGCTCACGCTCATATTCATCATAGGATTTATTAGCGCTTTCCATACATTCATCATATTGAGACGGGGGGCGCTTGGAACACTCAAATCTGTTGCTGGTTTGAATTCCTGTATAGGCTCCTCGATTCGAACAACCAACGATCACAGCCAGAAAGATCAGAATTAAGAATGTCACTTTCATTATTTCTTCCCTGATTCGGGTGATTTTCGCTCTCGAAAAGCTAAGCGGTGCAAGATCAGCCGGTTTAAAGCCGCTAAGCGGCGGAAAACCGGTTGCTGTGCAGCCGATTGTTATGTTTTCCCTGAAGTGCTAGATTGTGTATGAAAACCGGAAACCATACACATAGGTGCACCATGAGAACGAACATTGTCATTGACGACCAGTTGATGGCCGAAGCCCTCAAAGTCTCCGGCTACGAAACCAAAAAAGAAGCCGTTGAGCAAGGCCTGAAACTTCTGGTCCAGCTTAGCAAGCAGCAGGAGATTCGAAAGCTGCGCGGCAAAATCAAGTGGGAAGGCGATCTGGATGAAATGCGGAGCGCCCGATGATACTGGTGGATACCAGCGTCTGGATCGACTATTTCAACGGGGTCAATAACCCACACACTGATCTGTTGGATGCCTCGATAGTCCAAGGGTCTGTCGCTATCGGCGACCTCATATTTCTGGAAATTCTGCAAGGCATCCGCAACGACAAGCAATACCATCAGACCAAACAAAGCCTGCTCACGCTGGAACAGTATGAGATGTTTAGCAAAGATATGGCAGCCAAGTGCGCAGACAATTATCGAGCGCTTCGTAAAAGGGGCATCACAATCAGAAAGACTGCCGACGTGATCATCGCGACATTCTGCATAGAGAAGGAGCTACCCCTGCTGTTTCTGGATCGCGACTTTATCCCTTTTGTTGATCACCTTGGACTTGAGCCTGCCCTTAGAGGAAATAACGCCTTGCTCACCGGAAAATTAGGAGCGTAGCGAGTAATTTTTCCGGATGCAGCAACTTGTTAAGTGGCATTGCTGGATTGCTGCTCTGGGACCAGTAGATTTGCGTCCCGGTACAAAAGCCAGCGACCATCCCTCTTCGTAAGGACGGTGAGAGTATTGCCTGCCCGAACCACTTCAGGGGATCCTTCGACTTTTACTTTAACGGTCAAGTGACTCAGCATAAAGGCCCATTCACCTGTAACTGTAATCTCAAGCACTTCACTCTCACCATCTATTTCCATAGATGCTGCGTCCTGAGAATTTGCAGCCGACGCGAACGCTTCTTTTCCAAAAGGAGGCTGACCAGGAACAATAAAAGTAGCATCGTCTGCCATTAGGTCGAGCACTGTTTCGAAATCACCTTCTTTTGTTGCTTTCATCCACTTCGCAACAAGTTCTCGTATTTCGTCTTCATCGCTTCTCATACGAAAATTTCTCCTTTGCCACTTAACGAGGGTGTAGAAAAACCCAAAAATGAGCCACCATTTCACGACCCTCGATCTCATTTTGTCAGCCGGCCAATTCTGCCGGCATTGTCCAGTTTTCGGGTTGGTTGCCCTTTAATAACCGCCAATCCCGGTATTTCCGTGTTCAGACACCGATGGCCCGCGGCCTAAAGGGTATTCCGGGGCACTTCCTCCCCAGGATCACGCCGCTATCTGTCCGTAATTCGCCAGCTTCTCAATGTTATGCACCAGGCAATATAGCTGCCACTGGCCCTGCACCTTCTTCCGGCCTCGCAAACTGAAGCGATTCAGCCGTTTGTTGGTGCCAATGTTGCCAAACACCGGTTCCACAACCGACATGCGGTGACTGTAGATCTCCTTGCCCTGAGGGCTGTCCACTCGATGTTTCATCCAGTCGGTGTAGTTGGGCCCACGATTCCGCTCTAATGCAAAAGTTACCTGCCTACCGCTGCCTTTACGGTGATCAGCCGAGGCCGGGTTTTGCATGCATTGATGTTTCTTGGGGCAGTGTCGACACTGAAGCAGGCGGCCCTTGAACTGCGCTCTGGATACACCATTCCCATCCGTACGAGTCGCCTCATAATGAAGCTCTTTACCTGCTGGACAGATACAAGTGAGATTGACCGGATCAAACTGGAACTCACTGGCCGGAATGATGTCTTTCCAGCCCGTGTCCGGTTGCAGGGTGTGGTGTTCCTGGCCTTCACCGAAGGCCTGGGCATCGATGATGATCTGGTGTTTCTTGTCCACCGTGGCCACGCCGTTATAGCCCTGGATCGTGCCCTTACTGGTGGTCATCTTGGCGCTTTCGTTATCGGTGATGTTGCTCTTCACTTCCTTGCTCCGTTTCCCCCGGCCCATCCTTGGGCAGTTCGTCTTTAGGAAGCGGTCCACTTTCTTCAGGGATTCGTTCAGAGAGAGAACGGTCTTGGCTCGGCGAATGTCCCGGTCCAGTTCGGTCTCGGTGGCAGCCTCGTCCCGCTCGTGGTGTTCCTTCAGGTGATGGCGAATCAGTCGTCGCAGCTTCTTCCGTTTCTCTTCCAGTTCCTTGAAGGTGCCGGACCACTCTTTGGCGGCATTGGAGGGCATCTTGCAGCCGTCGATGGCGAAGAGTTCGTTACCCAGCAGGCCCTGTTCATGGCACACCAGTAGGACTTGTTCGAACAGCTCTTCGATTTCCTCGGCATGGCTGCTGACGACTCCTTGTCCGTTTGTCTGATCCTACCAAACCACTGCGAGATTTTTGAGTTGGTGAGTAGACCAAGGGAATTGCACCCTCAGCCTCTCGCAGAACGGTGCGTGAACCTCTCGACTCACACCGCTCCCATCAAGCAAAGTCACCCACCATACCTCGCTGCCAATGTACAAACAGGGAAGGTCGGGTCTTAGCCAGTGTTTTCAAAAACTGACTCGTCCGCATCTTCCTGCCTTTCAGGCGTTTGAACTTCTTCATCGCCCAAGCCACCAACGTCCGGTTGAAATGTCGCAGCACTGGGTACATGGCGGAGGGATAGAACCTTCCATAGTACGCCAGCCACCCCCGAAGTATCGGGTTATGTAGTCGCGATATATCTGCCAGACTCAGATTGGAGCGATTGCGATAGTTCAATCTCCGGGTTGTTTGCCGCATGGACTTCATAGCCGCTTGGCTGACCGCTGGCGTGAAATTCACAAACATACTGTTTCGTTTGCGGTTCTTCACCAGCCGTGGCCTGAAGGTATACCCAAGAAAATCGAACTGCGTGTTCGGGTACTGCCTTCTGCGTTTTCCATCCTTGCAGTAAACAATCTTGGTCTTCACCGGATGCATTTCCAGACCGCATTCTCGGAACCGCTTTTCCAACGCGTCCCTGAGAGCCAGGGCCTCGTGCTCGGTTCGACAATGCACCAGTCCATCATCCGCATACCGGCACCAAGGTGCCCCCGGAAACGTTCTTCCCATCCAGAGATCAAAGGCATAGTGCATGAATAGATTAGCCAACAGCGGGCTGACCACACCCCCTTGGGGAGTTCCTCGAGAACGAATCTCCTGAGTCCCATCCGCCAATTGCATGGGAGCCGTTAGCCACCGCTCTATGTAAAGGCTCGCCCATTCACAGTGCACATGCTTCCGAAGTGCTTTGCGCAGCAATTCCTGGTCTATGTTGTCAAACAGGCCTTTGATATCGAACTCAAGAACCCAGTCGTATCGCCAACATCGCTCACGCGTGATTCCTACAGCATCCAGCGCCGATTTCCCGGGCCGGTAACCGTAAGAGTCTGGGGCGAAGCTGGCTTCGATGGCAGGTTCAATCTCCCGCTTGACCACCATTTGGGCCACGCGATCAGCTACGGTGGGAATACCCAAGATGCGCTCCCCACCGCTCTTTTTAGGGATGGCCACGGCTTTCACAGCCGGTGGGAAATAGCTGCCTGACGACATCCGATTCCAGATCTTATACAGATTACTGCTCAGATCCGCCTCGAAATCCGCAAGCGACTGCCGATCCACGCCCGCTGCGCCCGCATTGGCCTTCACTGCCTTATAGGCGTTGTACACTGACCACTTATCAATGGCGTATGACTTCGTTGCACTCATTCGTCTCCTCCTGAGTCCAGTTGGACGCCGAATGCAACCACTTGATCCGAGCCCTTCGCTCCAGCCGCATTACCAGCCTTCATCACTACTACAACTCGGTCCGTCCCAGTGCTCCGCATCGGTACTCTCGCCTCGTGGTTTTAGCCACTTGTGCTTCTCCCTTAACATCGGAACGACTGGTTCCCGCAGTTCCGCACGAAAGCCTGAATCAGATTCACGCCCCCTATACGCCGGCTGCCGCTTGTCCAGTAATCAGGTGTCCGACAAGCTTGTCCCAGAAGGTAGAAACGCCCCTGGTTTTGACAGCGGGTCTCTGAATAACGACGCGTCATCGAGGGTTCACTTGCGTTCGTCTCTCTAATCCACACCTGCCCGAGATATTCTCTCGCGGCTTTGACCCCAACGCTCACTACCCTGGCTCTTTACCAACGCAGCTTGGGGTGGTTTGAAGCCTACTCCTGAAAGTCGACTTCGAAGGGCCCACCTTCATCTTTCATGCAGCTTCTACACGGAAGAACTTACCAAAATAGACAGTTCTTCCGTGTGCCTGCGGCACACTTTCTACAGCCTCAACGCTCCGCTAATGTGCGCCGCCTGCGGCGTCACCATTGAGCGGCTTGTTAGCAGATTCTGCCTGAAGACGCTCCA
>NZ_JANCMW010000169.1 GCF_029207565.1 Marinobacter iranensis
CGCGAGGACCTCATTGCCACCGACCATGCCGCGATGGATTGCATCGACCCGAATCGCCGCGGCCAGGATCGCGATAACTACATCTGGATCCGTGACGCCGAGGCTAACAACCTGGTCGTGGGCACCCAGGCGCGCATCCTCTACCAAGATGCTCAAGGCCGTATGGACATCGCCTTGCGATTCAACAAGATGGTCCGCGATGGCGAGATCGGACCGGTCATGCTGGGACGTGATCACCACGATGTCTCCGGGACTGACTCTCCCTTCCGT
>NZ_JANCMW010000170.1 GCF_029207565.1 Marinobacter iranensis
TGGCCGCCCATCAGAGTAGACACAGGCATGCTGTTGGCGGGCCATGTATTCTCATCGGTGGAAGCAAATTCGACCTGATAGCTGTATTCTTTATTTCCAATATCAGCACTGTAGAGGCTGCCATAAAAATTCTGCATGAGCACAAGGTTGGGGTTGCGGCTTAGGATGGTCTCGCGAAGCCTAGCATAATCGATTAACTGATCACTGTCTCCGTGTTCGCTGCCTTCATCCCAATACAAGCCATCGATGTTAGCGCCGTAGCGGTCGATT
>NZ_JANCMW010000171.1 GCF_029207565.1 Marinobacter iranensis
GACTTCATGAGCTTACCGGCTTCGCTCGCCTTAGCGGAACTGCGACCAGTCCCACGGACGATCCCGATTGTGGCACCTGAACAGGCGTCCGGTGTCGGGCGAGACGGTAGGGCGTCCTGAATGGCTATTTGTGGGTCGAGATCGCGCTGCATCGGCCCAATAGACGGCGGGTCCACGACGCAAAATTGTGATCGGCTAGAACGTACCAGTAGATGGTTCGGTTCGTCCACAGCAGAACCGGTCCATCGCTGAACCGAAGTGTCAGCGTTG
>NZ_JANCMW010000172.1 GCF_029207565.1 Marinobacter iranensis
GTCGAGGTACTCGCCCCACTCGTTCGACTGCGGCGTGGTCTCGACGCCGACCTCGTTCAGCTGCTTCGACAGCACCGTGAAGATCTGCTCGGGGTCCGGCATGTACGGACGCGAGACGTTGACCGGGTAGTTGAAGGTCAGCGACAGCGGGTTGGCCTCGTCGTAGCCGGCCTCGGCGAGCAGCTGCTTCGCCTTCTCGGGGTCGTAGTCGTACGTCGTGACGTCGGCGTTCCAGCCGTTGACGGTCGGCGGCATGAACTGCGTCGCCTT
>NZ_JANCMW010000173.1 GCF_029207565.1 Marinobacter iranensis
GTACGCCCCGCGGAAGGGGTCGATCGGGTCGAGGGGTGCGACCTCGAGGAGGTAGGTGTCGCCGGTGAGCCGGGCGGAGAGCTGCGGGCCCACCGCGAGCCCGGCCAGGACGAGCTGGCTGACGGCGATGATGCCGGTGACGAGGACGCGCTTCATCGGGGTGCTCCTGGTGCAGGGGTGGGCGAGCCACCGGGTGAGTCGTCGACGAGGACCTGGGTGAGCTCGCGACGGGCACGGTCGAAGAGGAAGCCGGTGCCGAGGAAGACCGTG
>NZ_JANCMW010000174.1 GCF_029207565.1 Marinobacter iranensis
ATCTGATCGAGCCGCTTCAGCCGCGTCTCCTCGCGCTTGGCCCGCGCAATCCAGCCCAGATAGTCGTTCTTCTGGTAGTCGGGTCGCGCCGCATAGGCGGCAGCCAGCCCGTTCTGATCGAGAGCCGTTCGATCATCTTCGGGCTTGGGATTGATGGCACGCTTCAATTTCGTCATCCGGTAACCTTAGCCAGCCGCCGACAAGGGTCAATCGATCGGACCGATCCCACTGGGCAATTTGCTGCCGGCATCGTATGAAACGCGACATCAT
>NZ_JANCMW010000175.1 GCF_029207565.1 Marinobacter iranensis
GGCCATGGCGAAAAGCGCGGCAAAGGCGACAAGCACGCCCCGTCGGACGGAGCCTATGCGCTGGCTGGCAAACATTCCGCCTCCTTCATTTTCCCTGCCGGACCGGCCGGTCGAAGCCGCGGCGCATGCACCGACGGCGAACATGGTCGGAGACGTCCTCCTCCTGCCGGGACGATGGCGAACCCGCCGAGGCGCTGGCGAACGGCTCCCTTCGACAATGCCCCTTGTCCGTACCGTCGGGAGAAAACATCATGCAATCAAACCACGGC
>NZ_JANCMW010000176.1 GCF_029207565.1 Marinobacter iranensis
GTCGGCGCGATGGTGCAGGAGGTCTATGCGACATCGCCGACCATTCGCGAGGCATGTGCACGCGGCATCTTCGGTCATGCGGCCACGCTCGAATCGGACATCGAAGCGGCCCGGATAAAATACGGCGTAGCCGGGAACTGGACGGCAGAGAGCCTCGCGCGACATACGCAGACCGTGCTCCAGGGCGCTTTCGTCATGGCGAAAGCCGGAAACGATCCGGCATTGGCGCGGGAGAGCCTCGACCATCTCGATCAATACATCAGGCTGCT
>NZ_JANCMW010000177.1 GCF_029207565.1 Marinobacter iranensis
GGTGCCGGTCACGATCGTGCCGGTGCCGTTGACCGTGGCGGTCAGCCCGGTCGGCGCGGTGATGTCGGGCGCCGTCGTGTGCAGGTCGGGCGAGGGGTTGCCGGCGGGATCGGTCTGGCGAACGGTCAGCACCTCGCCATTGGTCTGCGGAACCGAGAGCGTGACCGAATAGCTGCCATCGGCGGCCACCGTCACGGTGCCGAGCACCGTTCCGGCCGGGCTTCGCACGACCAGCGTCGCGCCCGCCTCGCCGGTGCCGGTCACTGTCG
>NZ_JANCMW010000178.1 GCF_029207565.1 Marinobacter iranensis
ATCAGCGGATGATCGTTGAGCGCCCGCGAGACGGTCGAGATCGATACGCCGGCCAGCTGCGCGAGATCCTGCAGCGTCGTATTGTTGTTGCTACTGCTGCCCATTGTGCCCAAGCTTGAGGAAAGCCGAATACGGCCAGTTTAGAACGGTGAGGGGGGAGCATTGCAAGCTGGCGACGCGAGCGCCGCGCCGCGTGTAGCGCGGCTCGGCTTGCTGCAGATCTGGAACATGTGCTTCGGCCTGCTCGGCATCCAGATCGTCTGGGGCCT
>NZ_JANCMW010000017.1 GCF_029207565.1 Marinobacter iranensis
CCTAGCCTTCGGCTCTGCGAACACCTGGCAGGAGGACTTTCACCTCCCTAGTTCTGTGCCATGCCCGGCACACACGCTTTGGTTTAGCGGCGCACATGTAGCGCAGCGAAATGGGCGTCCGGTGTAGGGCCGGAGGCCCGGAACGTACTACAACAATTTGTTAAGTGATTCCAGGCTCTCAGGGCCGCCCTCCAATCGAACGCACTCAGCGGATTCTTGCTCCCATGGCGCGGCGGATGCTGTGTGGAGGTGAACAGAAACCCTTGATACGGCGAGTTCATCGAGCAAACCGGCTGGAACCCAAACCATCTCGGTGCCCCGCAGGCTATTTGGAACCGGACTCCCACAACTCGAACAGAAATCGCTCCGGAAACCACTTGGCTTTTGGTACGACCGGATCTCGCTTTGACCTGAGACCCAACGAAAATTAGAACTCTGCACAAACGTGGCAGCGTTAGCGGCAGCCCCTGTGGCTTTGCGGCATAGCGAGCAGTGACACTGATAGAGATTGCGTATCTCCCCATCAATTTCGAATTTCACGCTTCCGCAGAGACATTCACCTTGCATCGATCAATCCTTTGACACTTAACAGCGTATTATACGAACACGTTCGGATATCACCCGTTCGTATAACTCCAATTTTCAGCCGCCCTTCTGGTTCAAAAAACTGCTTAAGAACCAATAACTAACCAGAATCCACCACGGCTACCGCCGGAGTTATACGCCCTCCTTGGCCTGCAACATCCCCTTGAACAAGGGCGTATAACTCCACAATGCTCTAATGCAGCTTCAACAGTATCAAATACTTATAAGGGTTTCCCGCCCTTTCCCTGGAATTTTGCGAACCGGTTCGTATAACTCCGGCCTGCAGCGTCCGTTGACCTGGTAGCGCCTCCCCTTACACTGTATATAAAAACAGTGTAGAGGCAATAAAATGGATATGGACATCCCTCCGCCTATTCCAGCGCAACCAACTCGGTTCCTGGACAGACTTCGTAGCTTCATTCGCATGCGCGGCCTTGCCTATGCAACGGAAAAAACCTATGTGTTCTGGATAAAGCGCTTTATCCGTTTCCATGGCCGGAAGCACCCTGAAACAATGGGGTCAGCAGAAGTTGAAGCATTTCTTTCACACTTGGTGTTACAAGCCAATGCCAGTGTGGCAACCCAGAGAGGGGCTCTGAATGCACTGGTTTTTCTCTACCGGGAGTTCTTGGGTATTCCTCTGGACAATCTGAACTACGAAGCCGCTCGAAAACCCGCCAAACTGCCCACGGTGTTCAGCCCCGAGGAAGCAAAAGCGGCCATCAATAACCTGGAAGGGGAGTATCGGCTGATTGCCATGCTGATTTATGGTTCAGGCCTTCGTATTAACGAGGTCCTGCGACTGCGCGTGAAAGATGTTGATTTTGGCATGCAGCAGTTGGTGGTTCGCAGCGGCAAGGGCAATAAGGATCGAATTACCCTATTGCCTGATTCCCTGGTACAGCCCCTGACCAAGCAGATTGAAGCGGCCCTCCATCAGCATTCAAGTGACTTGGCCAAAGGATATGGCTCGGTATATACATGCTAGCCAGAACGGTTCAGAAAAACTTCCGCCTGGCGATTCGCTCTGCGGGGATTCGCAAACCCGCAAACAGCCATACCTTCAGGCACAGTTTCGCCACTCGCTTGCTGGAGGCTGGATATGACATTCGCACGATTCAGAAATTACTGGGCCATGCAGATATCCGCACCACCGAAATCTATACACACGTAGTCCGTAAAGGAGGCTTCGGCGTGCGTAGCCCGGTAGACGAAACCTTCTAACTTTCCCACCGACTTTCCGGAATGCGCTGCATGTGGATATGGCCTACAAGGCGGATGGTGGGGCGAACCAGAAACTGGAAGCTGCCTATGATGAACAGCCAGATGGCTGCTTTCTCGTATTCGGGAAACAGGAACAGGATGCTGCCCACCAGAAACCAGATGGCGATCAGAAAGTCATTGATAATGCTGAGCACCTCGTAGCGGCGCCGGATAATCAATTCTTCATGCCCCAACCGAAGGGTCAGTGGGCTGTCTGTGCGGTTTTCTGCCATTACGCATCCTGCTTCTGGTGGGTTTTGTTAAATTACTGCATATCTCCGTAGGCTGCATCGGTTCGTGCCGCCATGATGTAATCGTTTTTGTGCAGGCCACCGATCTTGTGGGTCCACCAGCGCACCGTCACTTTGCCGTATTCCAACAGGATGGCGGGATGGTGGTTCTCGGCTTCGGCCAGGTCGCCCACCTTGTTGGTGAATGCCTGGGCCTGGGCGAAGTTCTTGAGTTTGAACACTCGTTGTAGCTGTTCTTCTCCATCCAGTTCAACAACCTGCCATTCCGGCACGTCTTTACCCAAGGCCTGTTTCTCGTCTGCAGTAACCTGGGGTGCATCCGCGCTGCAGGCTTCGCAGCTTTGTTGCGTCAACTCACTCATTTCAACCTCCATGGTTGATGACTGTACTACAAGCGTGGGTTCATTCAGCCTCATTATCAACCCGGCGCTTGAAATCACCTGCCTTTCAGAATACTGTATATTTAAACAGTATATGAGAGTTTTCCATGAGCGAGATTCTGAACACGCTGATGCAGGATGCCCGTGTCTGGCAGGGCCACCAACATACCTGGACGACCCAGTCGGCGGAGCCTACAGGCTATCAGGTTCTGGACAACCAGCTCGGCGGTATTGGCTGGCCCAGGGGTGCGTTAAGTGAGTGTTTGCTGGACGAACCCGGCATTGGTGAATTACACCTGTTACTGCCCTTGATGCAACGGCTGTCTCACAGCGGCAAAACCGTATTCTGGCTGAATCCGCCTCACACGCCTTACGCCCCCGCCCTCGCACGGGAGGGTGTCAATCTGGACCAGGTGGTACTGATCAACACCGAAGACGAGGGTGATTTCCTGTGGACACTGGAAAACTGTCTGCGTTCGCCGGTAACCGGTTTGGTGATGGCCTGGCCCGGAAAACTGGCCGCGCGGAAAATCCGACGTTTGCAACTGGCAGCGGAGGCCGGCAGTAATGTATGCGTATTGTTCCGTGAACGCCGCTATGCCGAACAGAATTCCCCGGCAGCACTGCGGCTGGAACTCGCTCCCGGGGGCCAGCAGGATCTCAGGATCAATGTGCTCAAACGCCGCGGCAGTTGGCCGGGGCAACGCTGTTCACTCGCCATGGATCACCGGGCGGACCTGGCCTTCCAGGAGGCACCCCGTGTGGTTCAGGGCCCCTGGTCCGGCCGGGCCGGGTAAGGCCCGCCATGCTCTGGTTGTACCTGCACTTCCCTCACCTGTTGCTGGACCATATTCGCCGTTCCCGTGAAAGCCAGGGGGCACTGGCCGTTGTGGAAGGTTCCGGGCAGAAGGTCATCCAGGCCTGTCCGGAAGCACGGGCTCAGGGCGTGCGGGCCGGTATGCGCCTGAGAACCGCCATCAGCCTGGTGCCGGAGCTGGGCATGGTCAGGGCAGATCAGCAACAGGAAGCCCGGATATTGGAGGATCAGGCCCGCTGGCTGTATCGCTATGCGGCCCATATCGTACTGGTGCCCCCTGATGGCGTACTGGCGGAAGTCGGCAGCCTGCAACGGCTTTATGGCGGGCTGGCAGCCGTCTGGCAAACCGTGGAGCAGGGACTGAACGAACGCCAGCTTAATGCCTGGATTGCCATTGGCCATACGCCACTGGCGGCCCGGCTGATTGCCCGCACAGGCAAAGGCGAATGCACCGCAGACAAAGGCCATATCCTGCGCACGCTGGGGCAGATGTCACTGCTGGCTGCGGAGTTTGATGACAAGACCCGTGCCCGGCTGCAACGGATTGGGCTGAACACCCTCAGTGAAGTCCTTGCATTACCACCCAACGAACTGGCCCGCCGTTTATCACCGGAAACCCTGGCCCATGTGCAGAAAATCCAGGGGAACCGGGCGGATCCCCAAACACCCTGGCAACCACCCCACTACTTTCGTCAACAGGCGGACTTCGTACAGGAAATTGAGCAATCCCAGGGCCTGTTGTTTCCCCTGCAGCGCATCCTCTCTGAACTGGAGGAAGACCTGTGCTGGCGACAGCAGGATACCGACAGCCTGTTCCTCATCCTTCGGCACCGGCACGAAGAGCCCACCCGCTTGCGGATTCGCACTTCAGGCCCCGAACACCGGGCCGAGGCATTCCTGAATCTGATCCGCTTGCGGTTGGAGCAACATCCATTGAGAGCACCGGTGACATCGCTGGTGCTCTCGGTCAAGCGATTCCTGGGGCGGGAAGCTACCACTGGCCAGGATCTACTGGGTGAAACCCAGGACCTGAACGAAGCCTGGCACACCCTGATCAGCCGCCTGCAGGCACGGCTCGGTGACAGCGCCCTGCGGCAGTTATCACCGCAGGCGGATCATCGGCCCGAGCGTGCCTGGTCAGCCTCTGAGGTATTGCGCAGGCATAACATCCGGTTGCCGGATTACACCCAACTGCCCCGCCGCCCGTTATGGCTGCTTAAAGGCCCCCAGCCGCTGACGGAAACACCACCCGAATGGTTTTCAGGGCCAGAGCGTATCAGCGGGGGCTGGTGGGATGGCCAGCGGGTACACAGGGATTATTACATCGCACAACTTTCCACCGGCCAGCTTGCCTGGGTATTCAGGGATGTGCGGGATGACTGGTTTGTGCACGGGTGGTTTGGCTGATGAGCGGGTTTACCTACGCAGAACTGTTCTGCTTCAGCAACTTTACCTTTCTGACCGGGGCATCACATCCCCATGAGCTGGCAGAGCGGGCATTGGAGCTGGGTTATTCCGCACTGGCAATCACCGATGCCTGCTCTGTAGCCGGCATTCCCCGTGCCTGGGCCGCGCTTAAAGATAGCTCCGTAAAGTTGATCACCGGTAGTTGGTTTGAGCTTGAAGATGTTCCACCCGGAGCTGCTGTTCCACGCTTTATTCTTCTGGCGCGCACCCGCAAGGGGTATGGTCAGCTCTGCCAGTTGATCACCACCGGCCGCCGACGAGCTGAGAAAGGCCAGTACCAACTGTTCTTCCGGGATATTGAAACCCACGCCCTGGATGACTGCCTGTGCCTGTGGCTGCCGCCCCCACCCACCGAGGCGGATGCGGATCAGGCCCTGGCCTGCGGTGAATGGCTTCAACGCCTGTTTGACCCCAACCTCTGGATAGCCACTGCCCGCACTCTTGAGGCCGGAGAGGAACTGCAACTGGCACGTGTACGCTGGCTGGCTGAGCACTTGCGCTGCCCGGTCACCGCCACCGGCGAAGTACACATGCACAGCCGGGAACGCCAGCCACTGCAGGACGTGCTCACCGCCCTGCGCAACCACACCACCGTGGAAAATGCCGGCCACTGCCTGTTCCAGAACGGGGAACGCTACCTGCGACCCTTGCCGGTTCTGCAGCGCCTGTTTCCCGACACCTGGCTCAGGGAAACCCTGGTGATTGCCGGGCAATGCACTTTCAAACCCGGCAGCCTGCGGTACGAATACCCGCCGGACCTGGTACCGGACAATGAATCACCGGCAGCTTACCTGAAGCGGCTGACCCGCGAGGGCGAGCGCCGGCGCTATCCCGAAGGCACGCCCCTGAGTGTTCAGGGATTGATCCGCAAGGAGTTGGCGCTGATATCAGAGAGAAAGTACGAACACTACTTCCTCACCATCCAGGACATCGTCGCCTTTGCCCGCAGCAAGGGCATCCTGTGCCAGGGGCGGGGATCTGCGGCCAACTCCGCCGTGTGTTATTGCCTGGGAATCACCGAGGTCAATCCGGCACGGGTGGAACTGCTGTTCGAACGCTTCATCTCCAAAGACCGTGACGAACCACCCGATATCGATGTGGATTTCGAGCATGAACGGCGGGAGGAAGTCATTCAGTACATCTACCGGCGCTACAGCCGTGAACGAGCCGCCCTGGCCGCCACGGTGATCCGCTATCGGCCACGCAGTGCCATTCGTGATGTGGGGAAGGCTCTGGGTTTTGATCCGGCTATGGTGGAGCAGCTACTGGAAGGCATAGACTGGCGTGACAAGGCCAGCAATTGGCGCCAGCAGATTCTCGACAAGCGCCTGACCCGCAACCCGAAAGTCGCCGACCAGTTTTTTACCCTGGTCAACACCCTGCTCGGCTTTCCGCGCCATCTGTCCCAGCACGTGGGCGGCTTCGTGATCAGTGCCGGCCCGCTGGCCGAACTGGTCCCGGTGGAGAACGCCGCCATGGCAGATCGTACGGTCATCCAGTGGGATAAAGATGATCTGGAAAGCCTGGGCCTGATGAAAGTGGATGTGCTTGCCCTGGGCATGCTCACTGCCATCCGCAAGGCACTGGACCTGATCAGCAAGGAAAAGGGTACCCCCTTTACCATGCAGGCCATCCCCCAGGAAGACCCGGCCACCTATGCCATGCTCCAGAGGGGCGACAGCATTGGTGTCTTCCAGGTGGAATCCCGCGCCCAGATCAACATGCTGCCGCGCCTGAAGCCGGAAACCTGGTACGACCTGGTCATCGAGGTGGCCATTGTTCGCCCTGGCCCCATCCAGGGCGACATGGTTCACCCCTATTTGCGCCGCAAACATGGCCTTGAACCGGTCGACTACCCCAACGACGCGGTACGGAAGGTTCTTGAGCGGACTCTGGGTGTGCCCATCTTCCAGGAACAGGTGATCAAACTGGCCATGGTGGCCGCCGGTTTCTCTGCCGGTGAAGCCGATCAACTCCGCCGCGCCATGGCCGCCTGGAAGTCCCACGGTGACCTGACCCCCTTCCGGGACAAGCTCATTAACGGCATGCTGGAAAGGGGCCATGATGCCGATTTCGCCGAACGACTGTACCTGCAGATCTGCGGCTTCGGCGGCTATGGCTTCCCGGAATCCCACGCCGCCAGCTTTGCATTGCTGGTGTATGTGTCCTCTTGGATCAAGTGCCACTACCCGGCCGCCTTCTACTGTGCCCTGCTCAACAGCCAGCCCATGGGGTTCTACTCCCCGTCCCAACTGGTTCAGGATGCCCGCCGCCATGATGTTACCGTGCTACCGCCGGATGTGAATCACAGCCAGTGGGACCACACCCTCGAAGGCCCCGGTCGCCACCTGCGCCTGGGCCTGAGGCTGGTACAGGGCTTTTCCGCCAATGGTGCTGAGCGACTCTGCCAGCGGCGCCCGCCACAAGGTTACCAAACCACCGGCGAGCTCCGCCGCCTGGCGGGGCTGGACCAGCGGGCCATGGAACTCCTGGCCGGCGCCAACGCCATGCCCGACTTCACCGCCAATCGCCACCAGGCCTACTGGCAACTCCTTGGCCACGAGCAACCGGCGGAACTCTTTGCCGCCGAAAGCAGCGCGGAATACATACCGGACACAACCTGCGTACACCTGCCGGAACCCACGGAAGGCCAGAACGTCCTCGCCGACTACGCCAGCCAGGGCCTTACCCTGCAACGCCATCCACTGGCCCTGCTCCGTGAACAGGGCCACCTGAAGTTCTGCCTCAACGCCGAACAGCTCAGAACCACCAAAGCCGGAATTCCTGTCCAGGTCGCCGGCCTCGTCACCGGCCGTCAACGCCCCGGCTCCGCCTCCGGCGTCACTTTTGTCACCCTGGAAGACGAAACCGGCAACGTGAATGTGGTGGTGTGGCTGGAAACTGCGCGGCGGCAACGGAAGCCGTTGATAACCGCACGGTTGTTACATGTGAAGGGTGTGTTGGAGAGAGAGGGGGAGATTGTTCATGTGATGGCGGGGAGGTTGTCGGATTTGAGCCATTTGATTGAGGCGTTGCCGGTTAGTTCGCGGGATTTTCATTAGTTTGTCGGATTACGGCTTCGCCTAATCCGACCTACGGTAAAGGGATGGGGTATTAAGCGGTAACTGTGGAGTTCGAAGCGCCATTGCGGAGGCCCTTTCCAGGAATGTCTCCGGCCACGGATGGCCGGAGTCAAGCGCACATGGATGTGCTCGTAGCGTTTCCTGGAAAGGGCCTCCGCAATGGCGCCACCACCAAAATTCACAGGCTACAAAACAAGAAAACCCCGCAAAAGCGGGGTCTCCTTATTCACTAGAGTGAAACGATCAGCTAAGCAGCTTGATCATCACACCCGCAGCCACCGCAGAGCCGATAACGCCGGCCACGTTCGGGCCCATGGCGTGCATCAACAGGAAGTTATGCGGATTGGCTTCCAGGCCCACCTTGTTGGATACCCGCGCTGCCATCGGCACTGCGGATACGCCGGCAGAACCAATCAGCGGGTTGATAGGCTCCTTGGTGAAGCGGTTCATCAGCTTCGCCATCAGAACACCACAGGCTGTACCTACACCGAACGCTACAATACCCAGGCCCAGGATACCCAGCGTCTGGGCGTCCAGGAACTTATCGGCCATCAGCTTCGAGCCCACGGACAGGCCCAGGAAAATGGTCGTGATATTGATCAGTGCATTCTGCGCTGTGTCGCTCAGGCGCTCGACCACGCCACATTCGCGCATCAGGTTACCGAAGCAGAACATACCCAGAAGCGGCGCGGCATCCGGCAGGAACAGAACCACGGCAATCAACACGACCAACGGGAACACGATTTTTTCTTTCTTGCTCACCGGGCGGAGCTGGGACATTTTGATAGCCCGCTCTTTCTGGCTGGTCAGCGCCTTCATGATCGGCGGCTGGATCATCGGAACCATCGCCATGTAGGCGTAGGCCGAAACGGCGATCGCTCCAAGAAGGTGCGGCGCCAGAACACTGGACACGTAGATGGACGTAGGACCATCCGCACCACCGATAATACCGACCGCGGCGGCTTCGAGGATGGTGAAATCCAGGACACCCAGCCAATCGAGCAGTGCGGCACCCAGAACGGTTCCGAAGATACCGAACTGAGCCGCGGCGCCGAGCAGCATCGTCTTGGGATTGGCCAACAGCGGGCCAAAGTCCGTCATCGCGCCGACACCCATGAAAATCACCAGTGGGCCAATGGTGCTGCCGATAACCACCGAGTAGAAGTTATACAACATGCCATGACCATAACCGAAGTCCTGGGCAATGGAGTTTGCCATCGCCATTTCAGAGTAGCTGGCTTCTTTGACAGCAACCTTGAAGGCTTCTTTCAGCTCAGGCGTTACAGCCTGGCCGGCCTGGTAGACAACATCCAGCGGCGCAGCCAGCGCGGCCAGCACCTGCGTAGCGTCACTCCTCAGGGCGAAATGGATCGCATTTTCCGCCGCAGTCAGGGCCAGCCCTGCCTCCGGAATATTCGCCAGGATGCCGCCGAACCCGATGGGCACCAGCAGCAGCGGCTCAAAACCCTTGCGAATCGCAAGGAACAGAAGAAGAAGGCCAATGGCGATCATGATCACCTGGCCGATCTCTATATTGAACAGGCCACTACCTGTCCAGAGCGTCAGTAATTTATCCATGGAATGCTGGCCCTTATGCGATTGTCAGCATTTCATCATCAGGGGAGACGGCATCACCGACCTTGATGAAGACTTCGCCGATGGTACCGGCTTTCGGTGCTCGAACCTCGGTTTCCATTTTCATGGCTTCGAGAATGATCAGCACATCGCCCTCTTCCACAGCATCGCCGGGGGAAACCAGAACCTTGAAGATATTGCCGCCCAGCGGCGCCACCAAAGGCTCACCTTCACCCGCCGGTGCAGGAGTGGAAGCGGCAGCCGGTGCAGACGCAGCGCCGCCCTCACCCTGGAGCTGGGTAATTTCGCCACCTTCAGACACAGCAACTACAAATTTCTTGCCGTTCACTTCAACCGTGTAGGTTTCCGGGCCACCCGCTTTTTTCGCAGGCGCCGCGTCTGCAGCGGTCGGAACGGGCTCAAAGGCATCCGGATTGTCGCGGTTTTCCAGGAACTTGAGGCCAATCTGCGGGAACAAGGCGTAGGTCAGCACATCGTCGACAGCGTTGTCAGCCAGTTTGATGCCCTTCTCGTCCGCCAGCTTCTTCAGCTCGTCGGTCAGCTTGTCCATTTCCGGTTCAATCAGATCGGCCGGCCGGCAGGTAATCGCCTCCTTGCCATCCAGAACCCGCTCTTGCAGTTCCTTGTTAAACGAGGATGGTGCAGAGCCGTACTCGCCCTTCAGGATTGCAGAGGTTTCCTTGGAGATGGACTTGTAGCGCTCTCCTGTCAGAACGTTCAATACCGCCTGAGTACCAACAATTTGGGAGGTTGGAGTCACTAGCGGGATGTAACCCAGATCTTCCCGTACCTTGGGAATCTCAGCCAGCACCTCGTCAAACTTGTCGCTGGCGTTCTGCTCTCTCAGTTGGTTTTCCATGTTGGTCAGCATGCCACCCGGAACCTGAGCAATCAGAATGCGGGAATCGGTACCCCGGAGGCTGCCTTCAAACCTTGCATACTTCTTACGAACTTCGCGGAAGTAGCTGGCAATTTCTTCCAGCAGGTTCAGATCAAGGCCGGTGTCGCGGTCTGTACCTTCAAGAATGGCAACAACCGCCTCGGTGGGAGAATGACCATAGGTCATGCTCATGGAGGAAATCGCGGTATCAACGTTATCAATACCGGCTTCCGCTGCCTTGATGGCGGTGGCCGTAGACATGCCAGTCGTTGCGTGGCACTGCATGTGAATCGGAATGTCCAACTCTTTCTTCAGGCGGCTGACCAGATCGAAAGCCACATACGGCTTGAGAATGCCCGCCATGTCCTTGATGGCAATGGAATCGGCACCCATGGAGGCGATTTCCTTGGCCAGCTCAACCCACATTTCAATGGTGTGAACAGGGCTTGTGGTGTAGGAAATGGTGCCCTGGGCGTGTTTGCCAGTCTTGCGAACAGCCTTGATGGCGGTATCCAGGTTGCGCGGGTCGTTCATCGCGTCAAAAATCCGGAATACGTCTACGCCGTTTTCGGCGGCACGATCAACAAAGCGCTCAACCACATCATCCGCATAGTGCCGGTAGCCCAACAGATTCTGGCCGCGCAGGAGCATTTGCTGCGGCGTGTTGGGCATGGCTTTTTTCAGTTCGCGGATACGCTCCCATGGATCCTCACCCAGGTAGCGAATGCAGGAGTCAAAAGTGGCTCCACCCCAGGATTCCAGAGACCAGAAGCCTACCTTGTCCAGCTTCTCGGCAATGGGCAGCATATCGTCAAGCCGCATGCGGGTGGCCAGCAGGGACTGGTGGGCGTCACGCAAAATAACGTCCGTAATCCCCAGCGGTTTCTTTGAGTCAGTCATCGTGTCAGCCTTCTGTTTAAAGGTTCTAATCTGTCTGCCAGGTCACTTCTTGTGGCGTGACCGGTACTGTGCAATCGCTTTTTTAATCGCTTCAGCGGTGTCAGGATCAACCGACGATGGCGCTGAAGGCTTTGCACGTGGAGTTCGGACCGGGGCAGCGGGTTCAGGTGCGCCGAACCGGTGGACCAGCTTTGACATGAGCAGGGTTGCAAACACCAGTACGACCAGGAATGCGAAGACAAACCCCATGCCTGCGACCATCAGATCGATGGCTTGTGACATCAGCTCATTCATAACGAATAGCTACCTGTATTGAGTTGTTGATTTTCCCGAGCCGCTGGCCAGGCCCCGCCAAGAGCGTGGTTTTACCTGTCATCCAGGCAGTTCGGGGGGCAAAATCCCGCGTAATTTACCGTTTTCCGACTCACTGAGCAACCTAATTGCAGGTTTCAATAAGTGGTTACCGAGCGCCCTGGCCCATATTGACGGGCCCGGGACAGGCAAAAGTGATTCTCATTTATGCATAACGTACACGCATTTTCCGGCCCTTGATGCGACCCTGTTCCAGCCTTTTCAGCGCCGTCGGCGCCGAGGCCTTCTCGACAGCAACAAAACACTGAAAATCAAAGAGATCAATCTTGCCCACCGCCTTGCCGGAAAGCCCGGCCTCACCCGTTAGCGCGCCAAGAACATCGCCAGGCCTGACCTTGTCTTTGCGCCCCCCTGCGATACACAGGGTTTTCATGGCAGGGGCCAATGGCCGCAGTGGCGTCGCCATCAACTTGCCCGTGTCGCCCCACACTACTGCCTGCTGGCGACCGGCTTCCAGCCGGTTGATCTTGTGGGCCTGGGAGGGCGTGCAAAAAGTCACGGCCAGGCCCTGCTCCCCTGCCCGGCCCGTGCGCCCGACACGATGTGTATGCACTTCCGGGTCCCGGGCAGGCTCCACGTTCACCACCAGCGGCAGGGATTTGATATCCAGGCCACGGGCAGCCACATCGGTCGCCACAAGCACCGAGCAGCTCTGGTTGCCAAAGCGGACCAGAACGCTGTCCCGATCCCTTTGCTCCAGGTCACCGTGAAGGGGCAAGGCAGCGAATCCCAAGCCATTCAGTTCAGTGGCCACCTCATCGCACTGTTGCTTCCTGGTGCAGAAAGCAATACACGAAGCAGGCTGGTGTAAGGAGAGTAAAGCGGCCAGGGCCTGAACCTGCTGCCCTGGCGCGATTTCATAGAACCTTTCGGTAATGTCGGAGTCCACTGCCTGGCTATCAATCCGGACATCCGCCGGCTTGTTCTGGTATTGCTCGCTGAGTTTGCGGATATTTTCCGGCCAGGTGGCGGAGAACATCAGGGTCTGCCTTTTTGAAGGCGCCTGGCTGATGATGTCTTCCACCGCGTCCTGGAAGCCCATATCCAGCATCCGGTCGGCCTCGTCCAGAACCAGGGTTTTGAGCTGATCCAGCTTCAAGGTTCCCTTGCGAAGATGATCCTGAATCCGTCCCGGGGTTCCCACCACGATATGGGCGCCGTGGCTGAGCGAGCCAATCTGTGGGCCGATAGACACTCCACCGCAGAGGGACAGGATCTTCACGTTCTCCCGGGCAACCGCCAGTTCACGCAGGGATTTGGCCACCTGGTCCGCCAGCTCACGCGTGGGACAAAGCACCAACCCCTGCACCGCAAACCGGCGCGGGTCCAGCCTCTCCACCAGACCGATACCAAACGCCGCCGTCTTGCCACTCCCGGTCTGCGCCAGGGCGATCAGATCCCGACCTTCCATGGCATGGGGCAAGGCGCCGGACTGGATCGGCGTGGGGTTTTCAAAGCCAAGCCTCGACAGGTTCGCGAGCATTGGCTCGGAAAGGCCCAATTGACTGAATGACGACATAGAAGGAATACCCGGGGACAGATAAATGAAGGATGGGTTCGACCGGCAGCGATGCGGGCGTATACTTGGTGCCAAGTTTACCAGAAATAGCAGACAGTCACGGAGCAGTTAATGCCATCACTACAGGATCAGTTGTTAAAGGCCGGCCTGGCCGATGAGAAAAAGGCCAAGGCCATTCGCAACGAGAAGCACAAGAAGCGTAAGCAGCAACCCAAGGGGGCCGCTGAGGTCAACGAGGCAGAAATCCGGGCTCGCCAGGCACGGGAAGAAAAGGCGGAACGGGACCGGCAGTTAAACCTTGAGCGCCAGAAGCAGGCCGAGAAAAAGGCCATCCAGGCCCAGATCCGGCAATTGGTGGAGACTAACCGCCTGGACCGGTCCCGTGGTGAGACTTCGTACCAGTTCGTGCACGACAAGAAGATCAAGAAGGTCTTTGTGGACGACACCATGGTTGACCAGCTTTCCCGGGGACGACTGGCCATCGTGTTTGTGAACGATGCCTATGAGATTGTCGCCGAAGGTGTGGCACGGAAGATCATGGAGCGGGATGAAAGTGCCGTTGTGGTATTGCACGATCGCAAGAGCGATGACCAGGGTGATGATGACCCTTATGCAGGTTATGAGATTCCAGATGATTTGATGTGGTAAAGCAACAAAAAACCCCGCTCAAGGGCGGGGTTCTTCGTTTGATATGGCGCGGCTGGGAGGATTCGAACCTCCGACCGCCTGGTTCGTAGCCAGGTACTCTATCCAGCTGAGCTACAGCCGCTTGAAAACGGTTACTACTGAAAGCGGAAGTGTATTGAATTAAGTGGCGCGGCTGGGAGGATTCGAACCTCCGACCGCCTGGTTCGTAGCCAGGTACTCTATCCAGCTGAGCTACAGCCGCGCATTCATACTTCCAGATCCAGCAGTGTTCTCTTACTTCTCCGAAAAGAATGGCGGAGAGGGAGGGATTCGAACCCTCGATACGCGCAATGCGTATGGCTCCTTAGCAGGGAGCTGGTTTCAGCCACTCACCCACCTCTCCTTGAGAACGGGGCGTATACTACCATAATTTTTCTGATTTCATAGGGTTGACACGAGTTTTTTCAAACCGCGCTCCTGTGGGCACAGAAAAGCCAATCCGGGGACACAAAAAAGCCGTTCGGGTTTCCCTCGAACGGCTTTTTGTCACTCTCAGCTATTACCGGGCTCCGGCTCTTCAGAGCCTTTCTCGCTCTGTATACGCTGATAGATTTCTTCACGGTGAACCGCCACTTCTTTGGGGGCGTTTACACCGATGCGTACCTGGTTCCCCTTTACCCCAAGCACGGTGACGGTGATTTCATCACCGACCATCAGGGTTTCGCCAACACGGCGGGTCAATATCAACATGTCCTTTACTCCCTTATCCAGAGCTACCTGTTCCGACAAATGTATACTGCTTACTTTTATAGTGGGATCACTTGCCGATATCAAAAGCCGCATAATCACTTATACGCAACTGTCAAAGCAAAAGCCTGCAAATGACGCCCTTTTTTACGGAAAACCCGGGCAAACCGACCTGTTTGTCCGCAAACCTCAGGCTTCCTCTACCCCGGGCTTGTCCAGTTCGAAGGCACTATGGAGTGCCCGAACGGCCAGCTCAAGATATTTTTCGTCAATCACCACCGAAATTTTAATCTCGGACGTGGAGATCATCAGAATATTGATTCCCTCATTGGACAGCGCCGCGAACATTTTAGTTGCAACACCGGCGTGCGAACGCATGCCTACACCCACGATGCTCACCTTGGCAATCTTGCTGTCGCCACTGACTTCCCTGGCATTAAGTTCTTCCGATACTTTCTGGAGAACCGCATGGGCCCGTTTGAAGTCGTTACGATGCACGGTAAAGGTGAAATCCGTACGGTTGTCCGCCCCCACGTTCTGAACAATCATGTCCACTTCGATGTTGGCATCGCTGACCGGCTGGAGAATACGCAACGCACTGCCCGGTGTATCCGGCACACCGGCAATCGTCAGCTTGGCTTCATCACGGTTAAAGGCTATGCCGGAGACGACCGGTTGTTCCATGGCGTTTTCATCCTCAAGAGTAATCAGGGTACCTTCGCCTTCCTGGAAGCTGGAAAGAACCCTTAAAGGAACATTGTATTTACCTGCAAATTCCACTGAGCGAATCTGAAGAACCTTGGAGCCAAGACTGGCCATCTCGATCATTTCTTCAAAGGTAATCCGCTCCAGCCGTCGTGCACTGTCGACCACCCGTGGATCAGTCGTATAAACACCGTCCACATCAGTGTAGATCTGACATTCGTCAGCCTTCAATGCGGCGGCGAGGGCAACGGCTGTGGTATCCGACCCGCCACGGCCCAGGGTGGTGATGCTGCCGTTCTCGTCGATGCCCTGAAAACCCGCAACCACAACCACGCGGCCGGCGTTGAGGTCTTCCCTCATGCGCTGCTCATCAATCTGCTTGATGCGCGCCTTGGTGTGGGTGCTATCAGTCAGAATCCGCACCTGGGCACCGGTGTAGGAGCGCGCATCGCAGCCGCGTTTCTGCAAGGCCATGGACAACAGGGCAATGGTCACCTGCTCACCGGTGGAGACCAGCACGTCCATTTCCCGGGGCGTGGGCTCTTCCATGATCTCGTTGGCCAGACCAATCAGGCGGTTGGTCTCACCACTCATGGCAGACACCACAACCACCACGTCGTGACCTTCCTTGCGGAAGCGGCAGACTTTTTCAGCAACCGCTTCAATCCTTTCGGTGGTGCCTACCGAGGTACCACCAAATTTCTGAACCAAGAGCGCCATTTCTTTCCCGATACCAAACGTGGACAAACGGCAGGGCATTGCCCTGCCTCAGACAAGCAAACGGGCGGGATTATAAACGCCAGCCCGTTTTCGAAACAGTTACTTAAGTAATATTTTTCTCAACCCAGGCCGGAACGCCGGCAAGTGCATCCGCCAGCCTGGAGGGATCGTTACCGCCGCCCTGGGCCATATCGGGACGACCACCGCCCTTGCCATCAACCTGGGCTGCCAGATGCTTCATCAGATCGCCGGCCTTGATTTTACCTGTAGCCGACTTGGTCACGCCCGCCACCAGGGTCACTTTGCCGTCTTCAACACTGGCAAGTACCACAACGCCCTCACCCAACTTGTTCTTGAGCTGATCAGCGGTTTCCATCAGCGCCTTGCGATCCGCGCCTTCCATTTCAGAGGCCACCACTTTCAGGCCAGCCACTTCCACCGCAGACCCAGCCAGGTCGGTTCCGGCGGAGCTCGCCAGTTTCGCCTGGAGGGCACTGATGTCTTTCTCAAGCTGCCGGTTGCGATCCAGGGTTTGCTGAACTTTCTCCACCAACGATTCCCGGGAGCCTTTTACCAGCTTTGCTGCCTCGCGCAGCGTCTGCTCGGTTTCCTCCACCCACTCAAGTGCTCCAAAACCGGTCACAGCTTCAATGCGCCGGACGCCGGAGGAAATCCCGCTTTCCGACGTAATACGGAACAAACCAATATCTCCGGTACGCGCCACGTGGGTGCCACCACAGAGTTCCACGGAATAGGCATCGGAACCCATGCTCAGCACCCGAACGGTATCACCATACTTTTCACCAAACAGCGCAATGGCCCCCTTGGCCTGAGCCTGCTCCATGTCAGTAATTTCAGTTTCCACCGGGGTGTTATCCAGGACCTGCTCATTAACCTGACGCTCAATCTCCCGCAGCTGTTCCGGTGTAAGCGGTTCAAAATGGGAGAAATCGAATCGCAGCTTGTCCGGGTCCACCAGAGAGCCCTTCTGGGTAACGTGTTCGCCCAGGACATTGCGGAGCGCGGCGTGCATCAGGTGCGTTGCCGAATGGTTCTTCTTCGTCCGCTCGCGGCGGGCGTGGTCAATGCGCGCATCCACTTCCAGGCCGGGGAACAGCTCGCCTTCAATCACGGTACCGATATGAAGATGATTACTCCCCTCTTTCTGGGTGTCGGTTACCTTGAAGCGGCCACCACTCCAGGTCAGCAGGCCGGTATC
This sequence comes from Marinobacter iranensis, assembly GCF_029207565.1. Taxonomy (GTDB): domain Bacteria; phylum Pseudomonadota; class Gammaproteobacteria; order Pseudomonadales; family Oleiphilaceae; genus Marinobacter; species Marinobacter iranensis. Next base: position 17,132 of record NZ_JANCMW010000017.1, read on the forward strand.
GCCCACCTGGCCGCCAGACTCCGCATAAAATGGCGTGCGTTCAAGCACGACGACAGCTTCATCTCCGGCCTGGGCAGTCTTTTCTTCACCACCTACGATCACGTTGCGAATGGTTTCATGGCCGTCAATGTGCTCGTAACCGGTAAATTCCGTGGAACCCTCAATATCCAGGCCCGCGGCGTTGTAATCGATGCCGAACTTGCTGGCCGCACGGGCCCGCTCACGCTGGCGCTCCATGGCCTTTTCGTAGCCTTCGTAGTCCAGGGCCAGGCCACGTTCACGGGCGATGTCGTTGGTCAGGTCCACCGGGAACCCGTAGGTGTCGTACAAAGTAAAGATGGTTTCGCCCGGAATCTCGGAACCCTTGAGGCTGGCAATATCCTGCTCCAGCAGGCGCAGGCCCTTGTCGAGGGTCTTGGCGAACTGCTCTTCTTCCTGCAGCAACACCTTTTCGATCTGCTTGCGGCTGCTCACCAGTTGCGGGTAGGCGTCGCCCATCAATTCAACCAGGGCACCGGTCAGCTTGTAGAAGAAGGCCCGGGTTGCACCCAGTTTGTTGCCATGCCGCGCGGCCCGGCGGATGATCCGGCGCAGCACGAAGCCACGCCCTTCGTTGGACGGCATCACGCCATCGGCGATCAGAAAGGCGCAGGAGCGGATATGGTCCGCCACTACCCGCAGTGAAGCTTCGGTGGTGTCCACGCCACCGAGAATGTCGGAAGCAGCCTTCAGCAGGTCCTGCATCAGGTCGATTTCATAGTTGCTGTGCACGCCCTGCAGTACCGCCGTGATGCGCTCAAGCCCCATACCGGTATCCACCGACGGCTTGGGCAACGGCTGCATTTCACCATCCGCCTGGCGGTTGTACTGCATGAAAACCACGTTCCAGATTTCGATGTAGCGGTCACCGTCTTCTTCCGGGCTACCCGGAGGGCCACCGGCAACATCCGGGCCATGGTCATAGAAGATTTCGGTACAGGGGCCGCAGGGGCCGGTATCGCCCATCTGCCAGAAGTTGTCGGACGCGTAGGGCGCGCCCTTGTTGTCGCCGATGCGCACAATGCGGTCCGCGGGAACACCAATTTCCTGGTTCCAGATATCAAAGGCTTCGTCATCGGAGGCATAAACAGTGACCCAGAGCTTTTCCTTTGGCAGCTTCAGCCAGTCGTCGCCGGTCAGGAAGGTCCAGGCAAAATTGATGGCTTCACGCTTGAAGTAGTCGCCAAAGCTGAAGTTACCCAGCATCTCGAAGAAGGTATGGTGCCTTGCGGTGTAGCCCACGTTTTCCAGGTCATTGTGCTTGCCGCCCGCCCGCACGCATTTCTGCGACGTGGTCGCCCGGCTGTAGTCGCGCTCTTCACGGCCAAGGAACACGTCCTTGAACTGGTTCATTCCCGCGTTGGTAAACAGCAAAGTCGGGTCGTCCGCCGGCACCAGCGAACTGCTTGGCACAATGGTATGCCCCTGCTGTTTGAAGTAATCGAGAAACGCCTGTCGCAACTCTGCGGTTTTCATAGCCCTTTGATACCCTTCTATAAACCCGTGTGGGTCCACGTTTAAAGACACATACTTACATGCGCTTGCAAATCCGCTACTCTAGCACACGCCGAGAACATGAAAAACGTGAAACATCACAGGAGACGCCATGCCCCGCCGCTTTCATACCGCCGAGGAGTTGTTACCCCCCGCAGCGTTCATCAAGCGACTCATGGCCGTGATTTACGATTCACTGATCAGCATTGCCGTGCTGCTGGTGACCACCTGGGTATACACCCTCGTTGCGGGCTGGATAACCGGCTGGGACAGGTACGAGGAAATGGCGGAAGCCGGCACCCTGGAGGCGGACCCCTTACTCACCTTTGTGCTTTTCCTGGCGCTGTACCTGTTCTTCGGCTACTTCTGGACGAAAAACGGCCAGACACTGGGCATGCAGGTCTGGCGCATTCGTATTGAAAACCTCGACGGCACCTCCGTGTCCTGGACCCAGGCACTGAAACGCTACGTGGCCGCAGCGGCCATTCTGTTTGTTGCCCTGCTGGGTGCCTACTACCTGAACGCCGCTACCCTGTTTGTGACCATCCCGGCCATCCTGGCCCTGTTCTACCCGATCAATGGGCTGTCGCTGACAGATCGCGCTTCCGGAAGCATCGTCGCGTCCGTGCCGAAAGAGACAAAGAAATAGCTAACCGGCCCTCTTCATAAGCACGGCACCAACCACTGCATTGATCGCTATTGGCAGCACAATCGCCAGCACCGGATTGAAGCCGAATACCAGGCTCATGGGCCCCAGCAGGTCCTGCATGTACTTGAACAGCAGCCCCACAATCAGGCCGGTGAACACCCGGAACCCCATGGTAACCGACCGAAGTGGCCCGAAAACAAAGGAGATGGCCACCAACACCATGACCGCCGTACCCAATGGCATCAGCACCTTCTTCCAGAACGCCAGCCAGTAATTGGCGGCGTTCAGTCCCTGTTCGCCCAGATAGCTGGCGTAGGTATAAAGGCCGGAAATCGAAAGGTCTTCCGGTTTCACAATCAACACGCTGAGCACACTCGGCGACAGGCCGGTTTCCCAGCGCAGTACCCGGTGGGTCTCCTGCGTGATTTCCTCATCGCTTAGTCTGGTGGTGGCAACGTTCTCCAGCAGCCAGTGATCACCCTGATAGATCCCCCTTTCGGCAAAACTGGCGGACACCAGCCAGCGCTCGTCGTCAAACCGGAACAGCGACACACCGTGCAGGACACCATTGGGCTGGACGGCGTTCAGGTGCATGAATACATCGCCTTCCCGGTGCCAGATGCCGGATGCCGAAGCAATATTTTCCCCCGCGCCCTGGGCAACCGCCTTCTGGCTTTGGGCCATGCGCTCGGCAGGTGGCGCGATGTACTCACCGATAAGCACCCCAATGACAACCACCACCAGCGTCGGCTTCATGGCGGACCAGACGATACGCTTGAGGGATACGCCTGCCGCACGGATAACCGTCAGTTCCGAGGAGCTCGCCATGGCGCCCAAACCAACCAGGCACCCCATGAAGGCACCGAGCGGAAGGTAATCATAGATGCGACGCGGCAGGGTCATCAGTACGTATAGCAAGGCCTGCAACGTCTGGTAATCGTTTTCCGCGTCGTCCAGTTCGGCAATGAACGCAAATATCAGGTCCAGGGAGAGCACCACCAGCATCACCAGGAACATGGCGCCGCCCACGGTACTCATGACATAGCGGTCGATCTTACGCACCTTACCTCACCTCCCTGAGCAGGCGCCGGCGATAGAGCCAGGCAGGGCCGAACTGCAACCACAAGCCAAGGGCCAGGAATATGGCGTGAACCCAGAGCAGGCCAATCCATTCCGGAACCTTGCCGCTTTCAAGAGCGTCCCGAGCCACGATGAGCAGGCCAAGGTACGTGATGTAGACCAGCATCGCCGGCAGCAGGTGGAAAAAGCGCCCCTGGCGCGGGTTCACACGGCTCAGGCGCACAGCTAGCAGTGTAACGATCGGCACAATGAGCGGCAGGGTGAACCGCCAGTGCAGCATGGCGCGATGCTCTGGGTTATCTGACGCCATCAGTGCGGAAGTGGACAGGCCTTCCTCAAGTTCTTTTTCTCCGGCACTGCCACTGCGGATTTTCAGTCCGTAGGCGTCGAAACCGGTTACATCGTAATCCAGGCGGCCGGGAAGCCCCTCAAAACGAGCGCCCTCTTCAAGCACCAGGAACCGGCTACCCGTTTCATCATCCACAAACTGGGAACCTTCACGAGCCGTGATAATGGTCAGGCCTTCGCTGCCATGCTCGGCGATAAACACGCCCTCAAGCCTGCGCTTGTCCTCACTCAACCCTTCGGTATAGGTCACACGCTCCCCGGACGACAGTGACTGGAAGCGCCCGGGGGCCAGCATTTCAAATTCCGTTGCCTGGCGCTGCTCATTGAAAATCCCTTCCACCTGTTTCATGCCCCAGGGCGAGACATAAAGGCTCATGGCCGCCACCGTCAGCATCACCGGGATGCTGCCGACCAGTGTCTTGCCCAAGACCTGCTTGTCGCTGACACCGCAGGCAAACAGCACCGTCATTTCGCTTTCCAGGTACATGCGCCCGTATGCCAGCAGAATGCCGATGAAAAAGCCAAGCGGAAGGATCAACTCCAGGAAACCCGGAAAGCGGTAGGCCATAATCTGGAACAGCACGTCCCCGGCCAGCTCGCCGGCAGCCGCCTCCGCCAGGTATTTGATAAACCGGCCGCTCATGAACACCAGCAGCAGGATGCCGGAAACGGCAAGCATGCTGACAAGCACCTGGCGGGTAAGGTATCGGAAAACGATGCTCAAATCGGTCTCTCAGAGCCGGATGCGACCGGAGTCGATGGAAATCGGGATTCGCCGTATTCTAAGTAACCTTGGGGCCGAATGACAGACCACGGGTTTAACAAAGACGTTAACAACCTGTCAGCGCTTGATAATTTAACCCCGAACCCCAATGCTATAGGCATTCGGACAATAAACCCGAGGCCGGGCCTGTCCTCCATCAGAATAACCAACGGGAGTTGCCATGAATTTTACCCTGAGCAGTAAGCCCATTTCCGATACCAAAGCGGATTGCCTTGTTGTCGCCCTGCCGGAGAAAGGCGACTGGCCCGCCTCCACCACGCAGGCGAACGAAGCCCTGGGCGGACTGATCAAGACCCTGCAGAAAAACGGGGACGCCACCGGTAAAAATGCAACAACCCTGCTTGTCCCACTTGAAGGCCAGCCCTGGGCCCGCCTGCTGGTGGTTGGCACCGGCACCGACAAGGACCGCTCTCCCGCCAACTACCGCAAGGCCCTGATTGCCATGGCCGGGCAGATCAAGGACGGACCGTCCAAACACGTCCTGATAGCGCTGGGCGATACCCTGGTTACCGGCGACGACGCCACCAGCTCGGAAGCAGCACGCCTGAATCTGATCGGCCGCACCCTGGAAGAGCAGTTCTACCGTTTCAGCGAATTCAAGAGCGAGAAACCGTCAGACCGTAAATTGGGGAAAGTCACCCTTGCCGCCTCCTCTGCCGGCAAAGCTCTGAAAGACGCCTTCAACCTGGGCCTTGCCACCGGCCGCGGCATGAACTTCACCCGCGACCTGGGCAACACACCGCCGAACGTGTGTCATCCCACCTGGCTGGCGGAACAGGCCGAAAAGCTGGCGAAAGACAACGACGTCATCAAGACCGAAGTGCTTGATGAAAAGCAGATGAAAAAGCTGGGCATGCACAGCCTGCTGTCTGTATCCGCCGGCAGCGCCCAGCCCGCCAAGCTGATTGTTATGGAATACCGTGGCGGCAAAGCCAAAGACAAGCCCTACGTATTGGTGGGTAAAGGCATCACCTTCGACACCGGCGGCATCAGCCTCAAGCCCGGCGAAGGCATGGACGAAATGAAGTACGACATGGGCGGCGCCGCTGCCGTCTTCGGCGCCATGAAAACCATTGCCGAAACCAAGCCGAAGATCAACGTGGTTGCCGTCATCGCCGCTGCCGAGAACATGCCCAGTGGCACCGCAACACGCCCGGGCGACATTGTCACCTCCATGTCCGGCCAGACCATCGAAATCCTCAACACCGATGCCGAAGGCCGCCTGGTACTGTGCGACGCCCTTACCTACGTCAAGAAATTCGACCCTGAAGTGGTCGTCGACATGGCCACACTGACCGGCGCCTGCATTATCGCCCTGGGCAGCCACGCCACCGGCCTGCTTAGTAACAACGACGACCTGGCCAACGACCTGCTGGCCGCCGGTGAACGTGCCGGCGACCGCGCCTGGCGCCTGCCCCTATGGGACGAATACCAGAGCCAGCTCGACAGCAACTTCGCCGACATGCAGAACATCGGCGGCCGCCCGGCCGGCACCATCACTGCGGCCTGCTTCCTGTCCCGCTTCACCAAGGACTACCGCTGGGCCCACCTGGACATCGCCGGCACCGCCTGGAATTCCGGCAAGGCCAAAGGCTCCACCGGCCGCCCGGTACCCATGCTGGTCGACTACCTGATGTCCCATGCCGGAAAGTAACTCCAGCTCGCAAAACCCGGGCGCACAGGATGAAAGGAACCAGTCCTACTGGTTCCACATCCTCGCCCAGAACACCCCTGCCGCCCGCAACCTCCACACCGCCAAACTGGTGGACAAGGCGCGGCAGCAGGGCGACCGCGTGGGCATCGTCTGCGACACCATGCAACATGCCCAGGAACTGGACGACCTGCTCTGGAACTTCAGCCCCGACGCCTTCATCCCCCACAGCATCGTTCCCGACTCCGCCACTACCTGCACCGACCCGGTTGGTATATTGCTTTGCCCTCCGGTCGCCGAAGACTGGGATACGGTCATCATCCTCTCAGCCACGCTGCCGGCGGACGCGGACCGGTTTAAACGGCTGGCGCTGGTTGCCCATAATGATGAAACGGTTCTGACACAGGCACGATCTCACTTTAAGCAACTGCGTACGCTGGGGATTGAGCCTCGGGTTCATGATCAGAGGAAGCGGTGAAATTTTTTGCCTGATTTTAAGCCTTTTGTAGGACTGCTCGTTTGGCGGAGGAGCGGGGTGGTGGTTTGAATTTCAGGCGAGAAAAGGTGTCTGAGCGAAGCGAGTTCTTTTCCCGCCTGAAATTCAAACCACCCCCGTACCCCTCCCCCCATGGTTCGCCGAGAACCCAAGGAGCATGTATAATCGAGCGTCTCAATTTTCCCTTGTGAATCAACCAACGGTCACTGCAGAACCCCATGGAAAAAACCTACCAGCCAGAAAACATCGAGCGCCAGTGGTACGAAAACTGGGAATCCAAAGGGTACTTCCGTCCCTCAGGTGAGGGCGAATCCTTCAGCATCGCCATCCCACCGCCCAACGTCACCGGCAGCCTCCACATGGGCCACGCGTTCCAGCACACCATCATGGACACGCTCACCCGCTTCAAACGCATGCAGGGCCGCAACACCCTCTGGCAGGTAGGCAGCGACCACGCCGGCATCGCCACCCAGATGGTGGTGGAGCGCAAACTGGCGGCGGAGGAAGACAAAACCCGCTACGACCTGGGCCGGGAAGAATTCATCAAGCGCATCTGGGACTGGAAGGAACACTCCGGTGGCACCATCACCGGGCAGATGCGACGCCTGGGCAACTCCGTGGACTGGGACCACGAACGCTTCACCATGGACGACGGTTTCTACAAGGCGGTGCAGGAAGTGTTTATCCGCCTGTATGACGAAGGCCTGGTCTATCGCGGCAAGCGTCTGGTTAACTGGGACCCGAAACTGCACACCGCCATCTCCGATCTGGAAGTGGAGAACAAGGAAGAAAAGGGCTTTTTCTGGCACCTGCGTTATCCCCTGGCCAACGGCGAAAAGACACAGGACGGCAAGGACTACCTGGTGGTCGCTACCACACGACCGGAAACCATGCTGGGCGACACCGCCGTGGCCGCGCATCCGGACGATGAGCGCTACCAGCACCTGATTGGCAAGTTCGTCGACCTGCCCTTGGTAGGCCGCCGTATTCCCATTGTTGCCGACACCCACGCCGACCCTGAAAAAGGCAGCGGCTGCGTGAAAATAACCCCTGCCCATGACTTCAACGACTACGCCGTGGGCAAGCGCAACAACCTGGTGATGATCAACGTCATGACCCAGGATGCCTGCATCCGCGATATCGCCGAAGTGGTCAACGCCGACGGCACCGAGAATACAGACGTCGACGGCAGCCTGCCCGCCGCCTACGCGGGGCTCACCCGCGAAGACGCCCGCAAACAGATCGTGGCGGACATGGACGCTGAAGGCCTGATTGAGGAAGTGGAAGACCACGTACTGAGCGTACCCCGCGGCGACCGTTCCGGCCTGATCATCGAGCCGATGCTGACCGACCAATGGTTCGCTGACGCCAAGACCCTGGCCAAGCCCGCCATTGAGGCCGTGGAGGACGGCCGCATCCAGTTCGTGCCCAAACAGTACGAGAACATGTACTTTTCCTGGATGCGCGACATCCAGGACTGGTGCATTTCCCGGCAGCTCTGGTGGGGCCACCGCATTCCCGCCTGGTACGACACCGAGGGCAATATCTATGTTGGCCGCAGCGAGGAAGAAGTGCGCCAGAAACACAGCCTGGCCGCCGACCTGGAGCTCCATCAGGACGAAGACGTACTGGACACCTGGTTCAGCTCCGCCCTGTGGACTTTCGGCACCCTGGGCTGGCCGGAAATCACCGAGCGCCTGAAAACCTTCCACCCAACCGATGTGCTGGTGACCGGTTTTGACATCATCTTCTTCTGGGTTGCCCGGATGATCATGATGACCATGCACTTCATGAAGAACGAAGACGGCACCCCTCAGGTGCCCTTCAAGACCGTCTACGTTACCGGCCTGATTCGCGACGAGCACGGCGACAAGATGTCCAAGTCCAAGGGCAACGTGATTGACCCGCTGGACATGATTGACGGCATCGCCCTGGACGACCTGCTGGAAAAACGCACCGGCAACCTGATGCAGCCGAAGCTGGCCGAGAAGATTGGCAAGCGCACCAGGAAGGAATTCCCGGAAGGCATCACCGCCCACGGCACCGACGCCCTGCGTTTCACCCTGGCGGCCATGGCCACCACCGGCCGTGACATCAACTGGGACATGAAACGTCTGGAGGGCTACCGCAATTTCTGTAACAAGCTCTGGAACGCTGCCCGTTACGTGCTGATGAACACCGAAGGCGAGGATTGTGGCGTTAACGATGAGCCTGTGGCACTGTCCCTGGCGGACCGCTGGATCATCAGCGAACTGCAAAGCTGCGAGCAGGACGTGATCCGTCACCTGGACCAGTACCGTTTCGACCTGGCGGCCTACGCCCTCTACGAGTTTATCTGGAACGAATACTGCGACTGGTACCTGGAGCTGTCCAAGCCGGTACTGAACGACGACAACGCCAGCGCCGAAGCAAAACGCGGTACCCGCCGTACGCTGGTTCGTGTTCTCGAGGCGGTGCTGCGGCTTGCGCACCCGATCATGCCGTTCATTACCGAGGAAATCTGGCAGCGTATTGCGCCACTGGCCGGCAAGACCGGCGACAGCATCATGCTGCAACCCTTCCCCAAGCCGGACGAAAGCAAGCAGGACACCGCTGTTGCCGCCGATATCGAATGGCTGAAAGGTGTGATTGTTGCGGTACGGAACATCCGTGGCGAAATGAACATTTCCCCGGCAAAACACATTCCGGTCCTGCTGCGTGGCAAGGAATCGGAAGACAAGCGTCGGCTGGAAGAAAACCGCCAGTTCCTGTCGTCCCTGGCCCGGCTAGACAGTGTGGAGTGGTTCACCGACGGTGAAGCCCCCATGTCCGCCACCCAGCTCGTTGGCGAGATGGAAGTGCTGGTGCCCATGGCCGGCCTGATCGACAAGGATGCGGAGCTGAAGCGCCTGGACAAGGAACTGGAGCGATTGCAGAAAGAAGTGGGTCGACTGGAAGGCAAGCTCGGCAACGAAAAGTTCACCGCCAAGGCACCGGCAGAGGTGGTCGAGAAAGAGCAGGAAAAACTGCGCGATGCCCAGGGCAGCATGGGCCGGCTCAGCGAGCAGCGGGCTGCTATTGAGGCCATGTAGACCGTGAAAGGCGGAAACCACTCGCCCATCGGGGATGGCTGTATTGCCATTCTCGGGGCAGGCTCACTCGGCCAGCTCTGGGCGGGATACCTGCCTGCCGGCGACGTGGTATTCGTTCCACGCCATGCCCCCCCTACCAGCCAACATGCAGAAGCGCTGGCTTACAGGCTTCAGCAATCGGATGGATCTACCGTAACCATACGTGTTCCCTGGCTCCCCGCCAGAGATATACAGCCATCCGTATTGCTGGTGACTACCAAGGCCGGCGATACTCTCACCGCCTTGGAAAACCAGCTCCCCGACCTACCCTCAGACACCCCGGTTGTCCTGTTCCAGAATGGCATGGGCAGCCAGCAAGCCGTGGCTGAACGCTGGCCTGAAAGGCCGATACTTGCGGCCAGCACCACCGAAGGCGCCAATCGCCCTGAACCCGGCTACACGGTTCACGCCGGGAGAGGAGAAACCTGGGTTGGCGCGCTGACGGACAACGCCAGTCCACATCTGGAAACTGTGGTACAGGCCCTCAGGACCAGCGGGTTAACCATTCATGCAGAGCAGGACATCAAGCGGCGGCTCTGGGACAAACTGGTCGTCAATGCCGGCATCAATGCCTTCACAGCCATTCTCGATTGCCCCAACGGCGTCATCCTCACCGAGCCGTTCTACCTGGACCACATTGACGAACTCTGCGACGAAATTGTAGCGGTATTGCGTGCTGAAGGCAGTAACTCACCGACACCCGCTGCCATCCGCCAACGCATAGAGACGGTCGCCCGTGGTACCGCAGGCAACACCTCGTCGATGCGCAGCGACCGCCAGCAGGAGCGCACTACGGAAATCGACTTTATCAATGGTTATATATGCCGCCGTGGGCAGGCATTGGGCATCGAGGTACCGGTCAACCGGATGCTGACGGACCGGGTGAAAGAGCTGACTCGCTAACCGTCAGACCCTGAACGCTTCAACCAGACGCTGCAGTGAAGCCGTCAACTTTGACATCTCCCGGGACGAGGCCAGGGTCTCCTCGGCATTGTCTGCCGTTTTCTCACCCAGCACACTGATCTGCTCGACGTTGGCATTAACGTTCTTGGCCACGGCGGACTGCTCTTCCGCAGCCTGGGCAATCTGGTGGCTCATATCGACAATCGTCGAAATGCCCTGGGCGATCCGGTCCAACGCCTCCGTGACTTCGCCCGACTTCTTCACCGTGGTTTCGGTCACATCATGGCTATTGGTCATAGCCGCTACGGCTTCCTTCACGCCGCTTTGCAGCCGGGAGATCATGCCCTCGATTTCTTCCGTTGACTTGTGGGTACGCTGGGACAGGGAACGCACTTCGTCCGCCACCACCGCAAAGCCACGGCCCTGTTCACCCGCGCGTGCTGCTTCGATTGCGGCATTCAGGGCCAGGAGGTTGGTCTGCTCGGCAATGGCCTTGATCTCAACAAGGACCTGGCTGATGTTATCGCTATCGGTATTTACCCGGTTAATGACTTCAACCGCACCGGAAATCTCAGTAGCGAGGCGGTTGATGGTTGCAACCGTATCGGCGACCACTGCCCGGCCCTTCTCGGTGTCCGCTTCTGCGGCACCCGCACTGTCAGAAACCCGATGGGCGCTTTCGGTCACTTCATTAACCGCCTCCACCATCTGGTTCATGGCTTCGTTGATCTGGCCTGACTCCTCCATCTGCCGGGCAACCGCCTCGCTGTTTGCGGCAGCGGTGTCATTAACGCGGGTGGCCTGCTGGTCCACGTCAGAGGTTGTGCTACTGACAGAGCGGATCAACTCGGCAATCCGGTCCGTCATATTGTTGAATTCAGTGGTGAGCTCACCGAGTTCGTCCCGGTTATCCAGTTGGATATGGGCAGTCATATCACCGTCGGCCACCGTTCTCGCGGCTTTGCTGAAACGGTTGATCGCTGTGCGCACCGACATGAAAAAGCCGATATAGAGATAGACAACCACCAGCAGGACAACCACCAGCGCGGCAATTATCAACTGTCGTTGCTGCAGCTCGCCTTCCAGGCGTGAGTTCAGGTTTGCCCCCACCACATCAAAAATGCCGGCTTTCAGGTCATCGTAGTAAGCGAGCTGGCTTTCCACAGTGCTGTTGAACTCCTCCCAGGGCATCTCAAGACGCATGGGTGTAATAATATTGATATCCAGTTCATCCCGGACAACAATCAGGCTTTCGAGAATGCCTTCAACAGCACCACCAGCAGCCTGCTCCAGAGCCGGTGAAGCGTCCAGCGCTACGGTCAGGGCGGGCCCAAGTAATGACGTACGATTGGTGAGCCCATCGTAGATTTCGTTGAGGCCATCACTGAGGCTATAGCCCACCTGCCCCTCAAGAAGCGCAAAGATTCCGAACGACCGTGCCCTGCCAATGATGCCGCGGGCATCCGGCAGTGCTTCACGCACCAGCCCCAGGAGTAAGAGGTTCTCCCGCGATGCGTCCTGCCCCAGGCCGGAGATTTCAATTGTAGCGGACAGCATTGCCCGTACTTTCTGTACGAATTGCTGATAATACTTGAACTGCGGGTCGATATTGCCCTGGTAACTGTCGGTGGATTTGAGCGTTTGCCACTCTTCCCGTAACGCCGTTACCTGTTGTGACCAGTTGTCCGAGGCGTCAAAACGGGCCTCGGCGCTGACCAACTCCTCAAGAATCCGATCGATTGTTTCGGCCGCTTCATTGGATCTTGACAGCAACTCATTGTCATCCTTGGTCTTGCCGGGGGCACGAAAATCCCGGTACTCCATGGCCGCTACCAGCAACGTATCCACCTTCTCAAGCTGCTCCAGCCCCTCGACACCACGAGTCATGGTATCCACCGATCGATTCAGTTCACTGATAACCAACCAGGAAAGGGCAACGATAGGGAGCAGGAACAAAACGCTGATCAGGCTGAACTTGTAAAACATGGGCAGCCGGTTCATCAGTGCTACTGCAGGCTTGATAAGGTTATTCACAGGTACCCCCACAGAAGGCATCGAAAGGATGGAACTTTATTCTATTTGTTTATATTGTCGACTAAAGTACTACAAACTTGAGGGTTTTTCGGCGTGGAAATGTAAATTTTGTCAAAATCTAATAATTACATCACACCGGCAATCACCAGCAGGGCAAAGACACATATCCAGACCAGCATGCTTCGGTTCAGCAGATCCCGGATTGCGTCCAAACTGCGACCGCCGAAATCTGCCCACTCATCCGGGTGGATCCGTGAAAACCGTTCCGGGTCCAGGGCATACCCCGTCAGGGCGGCGCTTGCCGCTCCCATCAGTACCTGATCGGTTTTGAGGGCAACATCAAACAGAACACGCTTCCCCTCTTTCATCCAACCGGCAAGGTCGCCGGCCACGCCGAAAGTGAAGGACAGCAGCCGTGAAGGTAGCCAATTGACCACTTCCGCCAGCGCCGCGAATCCCGGCCGTGCTGCCGTCTGCGGCCAATGATCCCGCAGGGCAATGACACCTCTTGCAAAAAAGGCCGCCGCAATACCGCCAACCACAAACCAGAAGGCAATCAGGAAGAAGCGCTCAAAGAGGCTCACCATAAGCGTGCGGGACAACACTCGATGCATCTCGTCTGGCGATGCCGCTGTTCCCTGTTCGTCGGCAGGCAGGCTATCCCTGATGTGATGCCATGCCGCCTGCATGTCTCCCCGGGCCCAGGATTCACGGTAAACATCCAGGCGGGGCCGCCACCCCGGTGCGCCCATCAGCAGCACCATCAACAGGAACTCCAGCGGATAGGCCGCCATACGCCAGCCCAATACGTGCAGGTACCATTCACCGGCAGCCAGCAACAGCGCAGGCACGGTGATTATAATCAGGCCCTTCCAGGTCGCCGCCTCACTGCCTGCTCGCACGCTGCTTCCCGAATGAAAAACGGATCGCCACAACCGTTCGGAGGACCAGGCATTCGCCGCATCCAGCTTACGCCTGACCAGATAGGCTAGTAGAAAGACAACCAGTGCCATCAGCGCCTCACTCCCGTATCAGGCCCTGTGGCCAGTAGTTGCCGGTATCGGACCCAGTCGAATGCAGGGCCGGGGTCGGTTTTCCTGCCCGGGGCTATATCGCTATGACCGGTGATCCTGTCCGGGGTGATGGCCGGCCACGAGCGCATGATCAACCGTGACAGGTCAGCGAGTGTCTGATACTGGGCTTCGGTATACGGAATGTCATCCGCACCTTCCAGCTCAATACCGATCGAAAAGTCATTGCACTCCTCCTCACCCTGAAAACAGGACCGGCCTGCATGCCAGGCCCGGTCCAGCAGACTGACAAACTGGACGACCACCCCATCACGCCGTATCAGCAGGTGTGACGACACCTTCATCGTGGCAATGGCCTGGAAATAGGGATGCTCAGAGGGATCCAACTGGTTACAGAAGAAACGCTCGATGGCATCACCACCGAACTGTCCCGGTGGAAGGCTGATGTTGTGAACGACCAACAGTGAAACGTTGGCCTTTTCGGGGCGGGGGCCAAAGTTCGGAGACGGGCACCAGTGGGCATCACGTACCCGCCCGGTCACGCGCAGGCCGGTAGCGGCTTTTTCCGAAAGATCTATGGTGTTCGGGGAGATGATTGGTTCAGGCAAAGTGTTTCCAGCGGGCCGGCGGTAAACGCACCGGGTGCGTCCACCATTGTTACTTTAATGCCCCTGATTGAAGCACAAAGTCGCCGGTCTTGCTATACGATCAGTCCTTGCGGCTGCTACGGAGGTTGTCGATGATCGATTCCAGCGCCCGGTCGAAAATCAGGCCGTCGTCCAGCATGGTAATCTCGTCCGCGGCCAAAGCCATCGCCAGGTTTTCCCGGTGATATTCCGCCACCTTGGCACCACTCCGGTTAACGAAGATGTACTTGCCCGTAGCCTTGATAAACGCCGCCAGTTTACAACGGGTCTTGTTGCCATCACGAGTCAGTTCAATCCAGGAGCCGACACGCAGGCTATCGGCCCGCTCCAGCCACTGCGGTTCGATACAGGCATCCGCCGGCGTCTCTGTGACCGCTTCCTCGGCAGCGGGGGCTGCCGGCCCGGTTGTCGGTTCTGGGTCCGCAAGTGCCGGAGAGCGTGATGGAGAGGGAGCCGGCGCTTCGCTCATGGGCGGCGTCTCCGCTACTTCCGGTGCACTGGGCGTATTCTCCAGAGCTCCCTCCGGTGCCGCCGACAGTTCTGCCTTCGCCTGATCTTCAGCAGGTTCAACGGGTGCGGCACGGCGGGTGGTTGTGACCAGGCGCTGGAAAACATCCACGTGAGCCAGTTCAAGGTCCCGAATAGCCGCATCGGTAGCGAACGGATCCCAGGCAATTTCCTGCAATGCCGTTCTCAGCCCGTCCACGATACCGGGTATCGACCTGAGCAAATCGCTACGGGTGTTCTCACCGACAGGCCGGGGATCAACACTCCAGACCAGTTGCCTGGTAAGGTCGGACGCTTCCTGCCAACGTTCGCTGTCCTCGCCTTCGCGCAGCACGATCCACTGCAGGTACTTGGACCAGGCTTCGTTCAGCAGAGTTGCTACCTGGGGAGGCAGCTCACGCCCGGTTATCTGTTCATTCAGCAGGGTCTCGGTCGCCTTTGATGCCCTCTCCTGCTTGGCCCTGCCTTCTTCAGCATCGCGCAGGCGCTGTTCCACCAGTTCCCTGCGGCGACGATCCAGATCCATGAAGTGACCAAAGTCACTGAGTAATTCGCTGAAGATGTCCACATTGGTGGTGAACTCGTTCAGCACACGATCAACCACGGATTCAATTTTCTCCCGCAACGGATCACGCTGGCCAGTCTTCTTCTCTGTCCAGCCAATGGCGGACATGGCCAATTCATTCAGCAGCTTCCGCACCGGATGTCCGCCGCGGTTAAAGAAATTCTTGTCGCTCAGGGCAACCTTCAGCACCGGAATCTGCAGGCGCCCGATGACCGCTTTCATAACGGGGTGAAGCTGACGGTCTTCAAGGATGAAGTCGAACAGCATGGAAACCAGGTTGATCACATCGCTGTCTACCTGGCCTGCATGGTACTTCCGCCCGTTTTCCGAACGGAAAACTGACTGTAGCTGCTCCGAGAGGGGAACAACCTCACCCTCACCCCAATGAACAGACTGCGACTGGATTTCATGCAGCCGTGACATCAGGGCGCCAGTATCAAGTGTTCCGGCACCGCGGCTATGCACACCACCACTCCCGGATGCACTCTCCCCCTGGTGCAGAAGCGCACTGAGCTCGGAAAAAGTTGCCCGCACGTCATCAGAATCAGACGGTGCCGTCAGCGGCCCCGAGGAATCCGACTCCGGGTGGGCTGACAGCACACCGGTATTCCGGTTCTGTGCCGGCGCGGATTTTCCTGACGGAGCACGGCCGCCAACCGGAGGCCGGCGCATGTCCGGCAAGACACCTTCCGCAATCAGGGTTTTGTTGGCATCCTTGTAGAAATCACCCAGAACACCCACAAGCAAACGGTCAAACAGCTTTAAGACCACCAGCTTGGCGCGAATGTCGATTTCCAGGTCAGCACAGGCTTCCGCCACGCCGCCGCAGATAACCTCGGGGCTCAAGGGCATCTGGCTGTCTTCCAGCCTCACTGCCGGAACAAGATGGGCCACCCGCACATTCAGCAGGCGTATAACCTCGGCATGCTGGTTGCGCAGCTTGTTGATCAGATTGTCGATAGCAACCTGCTGCTCCAGGTCGGAATGATCCACCAGGGCCAGTGAATCCTGATCGACTTCGTCCAGGGTGCCGCTGCCACCACCCGGCCGGAACGAACCGATTTCGTTGAAGGCGCGGCTGACGTATTGCAGCACCGAGACCGTCATGTTCTTGCGACGCAATCTCAGTTCCCGCATGGCGTCAAAGTACGCGGTCTGGTCCTGGTTGGTTCCGGCCTTGTCCGCCAGTTCAAAGAGTGCGTCGTCCGCCTTGTCGAAAAATCCCG
Organism: Marinobacter iranensis; assembly: GCF_029207565.1. Lineage (GTDB taxonomy): Bacteria > Pseudomonadota > Gammaproteobacteria > Pseudomonadales > Oleiphilaceae > Marinobacter > Marinobacter iranensis. The sequence goes on from NZ_JANCMW010000017.1 coordinate 33,696, forward strand.
ACAGGACCGATTTCAGTGACTGACCAGATACGTCACGCAGGCGTACCAGAGAGCCCGGCAGGGAGAACCTGTCCGGCAATTTCTGGCTCTTGAGACTTACAACCTTGTTATCCTGCGCCATTCGGCTGCTCCGGGTGGTAACTGGAGAAATGTGTTATTGCACATCTTAGGCCTTCCCCACGTCACCTTGTGTCAGAATTTGTCACCTTTTGTGTTTAAGTGATGGTCGTCACAGTTTAGCACTCTCGCCCTTTTAGTTGGCACTCACATCCTTACGCGTTTGGCGAATCCGGCCCCGGGCTATAGAATCATCTTCCCTGATCCGAACACGTTACCAAGCCGCCAACGAACAACCGGAAATACAGTCATGATTCCAGCCGAACTGCTTCGCCAGTCCCGCATCGAAACCGTCGCACAAAGCCTGCGCGAAGACATCGGAGACGGCGACATCACTGCCATGCTGATTCCGCAGGATCGTATCAGCCGCGGGCATGTGATCACCCGCGAAACCGCCACCATTGCCGGACGTGCCTGGGTCGAAGAGGTGTTCAGGCAGGTGGACCCGAGAGTAACCCTGCAGTGGCAGGTGCAGGACGGGGATGAAACTCACGCCGGCCAGGAACTGTTCACCATGGAAGGCCCCGCCCGTAGCCTGCTCACTGCGGAACGCTCAGCCCTGAACTGGCTGCAACTGTTGTCCGGCGTGGCAACCACTTGCACTGGCTACTCCCGCCGGGTAGCCCATACCGGCGTTCAGTTGCTCGACACCCGCAAAACCCTTCCGGGCCTGCGCCTGGCCCAGAAATATGCGGTTACCTGCGGCGGCTGCCACAACCATCGCATTGGCCTGTGGGATGCGTTCCTGATCAAGGAAAACCACATCGCCGCCTGCGGATCCATCGCGGAAGCCGTCAGGGAGGCCCGCCGCATTGCGCCCGGCCGGCCAGTGGAAGTGGAAACCGAGAACCCGGACGAACTGGACCAGGCCCTTGCAGCCGGGGCCGATATCATCATGCTGGACGAGTTTTCACTGGAGGACATGCGCCAGGCGGTTATCCGCACGGCAGGAGCGGCGAAACTGGAGGCGTCCGGTGGCATAAACAGCGAAACGCTGGTGCCGATCGCGGAGACCGGTGTCGACTATATGTCCATCGGCGCACTGACCAAGGATGTCAGGGCCGTGGATCTGTCCATGCGCCTCGACACAAGCGGCTGAATCATTCAGGAATCGGCTTACAGGCTCAGGGCTGACCGGATAGCAGCCGGTCCATTTCTTCCAACTCACGGATCAGGCCGGTGCCGGATTCTTCCCTGCCCCGGAAGTGCTCTTCCGCCATCGGTGCCATACCGGATACCCGTGGCAGGGGATACCCGCCCTCAATCAATACCTTCATACGGCGAACGAACACGAACTGAAGCCACTGGGTGAACGCCAGGGTGTCCACGGCGAACGGCTGAGCACTCTGCAACGCCTCTGGCGGTGGCGGCTCGCTTTCCCACGCATCGATTCGACGTAACTCAATCTCTATCTGAAGCAGGCTGTCCGCAACACGGGCGGTATGGTCGGACGGTCTTGCCATAATCATGGTTTACCTCTAATCAGCCAGCGGCTCCAGCTCAACGGTTTCCCCGTGAAGCACCCGGTACAGGTCTTCATACTGCCGTGTCAGCGGATGCTTCGGCGCCATATGGATCAGCGGCTGACGGTTCTGGTGGGACTCTTTCATCTTCACCGAACTGGACAGCCTCACCGGCAGCATCGGCAGCCCCTCATCAATTAACTCACGGACCAGCTTCTTGGGTAGGCTGGCCCTGGGCTGGAATTGGTTGGCAACGATGCCTTCCACTACCAGGTCTTCGTTATGGTCTTCCTGCAACTCCTGAATTTCATGGAGGATGCTGTAAAGCGCTTGCCGGGAAAAATCGTCGCAATCGAAGGGAATCAGGCAGCGCTGTGCCGCGATCAGCGCCGAACGGGTATAGAAATTGAGCGCCGGCGCGGTATCGATATAGATTTCGTCAAAGGACTCACCCAGTTTCTTGAGCGCTTCCCGTAGTTTGTAGATCTTGTGCTTGGCTTCCAGCTTGCGTTCCAGGAAATCCAGCTCCGGGCTGGAGGGCATGACAAACAGGTTGTCAAAGGGCGAGGCGTGAACAAACTCGTCAGCACGACGATTAAACACCGTAAACGCGACTGTCTGCTCCAGGTAGTCTGCAATTGTGTCCTTGAACTCCCCCGCCGGCTTGCCCAGCAGGTAATGGGTTGAATTACCCTGGGGATCAAGATCGACAACCAGCGTACGCTTACCCCTGGCGGCGCTGATAGCCGCCAGGTTACAGGTGATACTGGATTTACCAACGCCACCCTTCTGATTAAACACCACTCGTCTCATCTTGCTTCCCCTGACAGTTTCCCTGCGAACAGAACGCCCTACCAACCCAACACCGACTTGACGAAAGGTATCGTCAGCCGCCGCTGGGCACGCAATGAGTTTTCATCCAGGCGATCCAGGATCGCCAGTAAATCGGCCAGTTTCCGGGGCGCACGCTTTAAAATGAACGCAGCCACATCATCGCCAAGAACAAGACCTCGCTGTTCGGCCCTCGCCATCAGTATCCTGAGGCGGTCATCGTCGCGATTGATGCCTAACTGAATGGTGAGCCCATGACGAAGCCGGGACACCAGGTCCTGCAACCCGAAAGGCAGCGACCCTGGCAGCTCTGACAAGCTGACGATCATCAGGTTGCCGTGGTCGTTTACCCGATTGTACAGATGGAAGACGGCTTCTTCCCAGTCTTCCTGACCGGCGATGAGCTCCAGATCATCCACACAGATCACCGCCTGCGCCTCAAGGCCCGCGAGTGACTCCGGGCCGAAAGGTAATAGTTCCTCGATACTGACACAAACGGCGCTCTGTCCCTTTTGCTCTGCAAGATGACAGGCGGCCTGCAACAAATGACTTTTCCCCGTGTCGGCATCACCACAGATGACGATAACGGGCACCGCACCGGCCTGCTCGCAGGCTGACTTCAGCCGGGCCGCGGCATCGGCGTTTCTGTCACCGTGGAAATTATCGAATCGGGCATCATCCCGAAGCTTGACACCCAATACCAGCTGCGACGCACTCACTGTCTCTTTGTCCTCCAGGCCCTCAGGCTCCAGACACCGATGTAATGGGCGCCACTGAAAATGGCTGAAGCCGTTACCAACAGAATCCCCACTTCAACAACCCAGGGCTGCATCGGCAAGCCCGCCAGCAAAATGATGATCGCCAGAGCAACGAGAATCTGGATCAGGGTGTTGAATTTGCCGGGAAGGCTCGGCTGCATATCAAAGCGGCCGACACTGTAATGGTACACCAGCCCGCCACACACAATGAGGATATCCCGCCCCAACACCAGCCAGAACAGCCATGGGGGCAGCACTCCAGTCAGCACAAGCATCAGGTAGGCGGTAATCAGCAGGGCCTTGTCGGCCAGCGGGTCGGCAATGGCACCAAGGCGGGTCCGCCAGTTGAAATGGCGCGCCAGGAACCCGTCAAAGGCATCCGTTGCCGCGGCAACGAAAAATATAATCAGGGCAAAGCGGTATTCCTTGGCCATCAGGGCGGCGGCAAAAGGGGCAATCAGCAGAATGCGCACAAACGTCAGCGCATTGGGAATCCAGCGCCAGCGGTACGTCATGACACGACTCCCCTCTTCCCGAACACCGCGATATTATTCCCCGTTTTCCGATTCAATCACCGAGGCCGGCTGCCAGCGATAATGGAGGACCTGATAGAGAGACTCAAACGCCTGCTCGGATTCCTCCTGATCAACCAGCAAAGGCTGGTAGACAAACAACGGGTTCGCCGAAGCCGCCGCATTGTCCGCGCTGTCCTCTGCCAGGGCGATACCTCCCTCCGGCGCCTGCTGGACCGTTTGCTCCGCCGGCTGGCTGCCTGATTGATCATCCTCTTCGCGAGTGGGCATCCGGGAAACTTCGGCATCGGAAAGCGGAACCAGCCTTGGGTCCAGGGCAATATACTGCTTCAGTTGCTCCATTTCCCCGGAAAAGGCCACCCGAAGCGTCAGTTGGTCGTCCCTGGCCCTGGTGGCACCAGCCTCAACAACCGGAGACAGGTTCTTGAGCGCGCCATTCACATTGGCATAATCCTTCAGATTGGTCACCCCATGCACCACGATATCCACCTGAGGAGATTCGCCTACCTCGCTGCCAGCCACAGCGTACCGGTCCGCAAACATCTCAGCCCAGCGCCCGACGACAGCTGCCGCCAGTGCCTCCGGTGTATCAGCAGTGACTGATTGCTCCGCGCTATCCAGCCCCATACCATCGAACACCCAACCGGCACGCCACTGCGATCCTGACCGACTGACCCGTACCAGGGATATCAGGTCGTGCTCCATGTCTTCGGAGGTGGTGCGGACACTGGATGTGAACTGGCCCCAGATATCCGATAACAGTTCCCGGTCATCCCGGTATCCGGCCGGTGGCAGGCTGACCGGCAGGCCACGGTCAACCGCTGCGTCCTGAAAGACACGGCGCCACTCAGCCCCGGCACCATCATTTTCATTGGCACGATGGACAAGGGTACGGCGCCCGCCTTCCTCCACCGCGATCCAGGCCAGCGTCAGGGGGCGGTTGGCCCCCCAGACCGGCGCATCCGCCGAGGCCAGCGCACGGTTGACACCAACAGCTCCGAAGTTCATGCGCAGGCGATGGTTTCCCTGGTCAGAACGCAGGAACTGATACGACTGCAACAGCGACTCGGCATCGCCCAGCAGCTCCTCGACACCTTCACTGCGCAGTACCTCCCGGGTTCCGGAGACGCGCACGAATACACGGCTGAGGCCGTCTGCGTAGCCCTGCTCCAGATCCTGTGGCTGGGAACTCGCGACAGGCACTTCCACCGAGTAGAGGCCAGTGACGGTAACGGCGGCGGTTGGTGCCGCAATCAGCGCCAGAACACCGAATAACCGGAGTGACCGACGGATTATCTGCGCTGCCTGTATCGAGATTTTTCCTGAGTCTGGCATGAAACACCCTGCAATTCGTCTGAATGGCGCATAGGATACACCAAGGCCCCTGGCGTGAGTAGCTAACCGGGATTGCGGAAAGTCAATGCAATTCCACACTGCCTGCATGATGGCAAAGATGGCAATTGCATTTGGAGCGCCGTTCCGCACCTGTTAAAATCCGCCGCCTGACCCACTGTCCAAACGGTTAATCACACCATGAGCGAACAGAAGCCCTCCCTCACCTATCGTGATGCCGGCGTTGATATTGATGCCGGAAACGAACTCGTCGACCGGATCAAGGAAACAGCCGCTCGCACCCGTCGCCCGGAAGTCCTTGGCGGCCTCGGTGGCTTTGGCGCCATGGTTGCCATTCCGCCCGGCTACAATGAGCCCGTTCTGGTATCGGGTACCGATGGGGTTGGCACCAAACTTCGCCTTGCCATGCAATTACAGAAGCATGACACCATTGGTATCGATCTTGTCGCCATGTGCGTGAACGACCTGGTGGTGGGCGGGGCCGAACCGCTGTTCTTTCTGGACTATTACGCCACCGGCAAGCTTAACGTGGACGTGGCCGCCCAGGTTGTCGACGGTATTGGCCGCGGCTGTGAACAGGCAGGCTGCTCCCTGGTGGGCGGAGAGACCGCGGAAATGCCGGGCATGTACGAAGGCGACGATTACGACCTGGCTGGCTTCTGCGTGGGTGTGGCGGAGCGCGCTGAAATCATCGACGGCAGCCGTGTTCAGGCCGGCGACGTGCTGCTGGCACTGGGTTCTTCCGGCCCGCATTCCAACGGCTACTCACTGATCCGCAAGATTCTGGAAATCAGCAACGCTGACCTGAATCAGACCGTTGCAGAGGTAACACTTGCCGATGCGCTAATGGCGCCAACCCGCATCTATGTGAAGAACCTGCTTCAGCTCGCCCGCGAAGTGGACGTTCGTGCCCTCTCCCACATTACCGGCGGCGGCCTCCCGGAAAACATTCCCCGGGTGTTGCCCGATGGCATGGTAGCGGCCATCGACACCGACAGCTGGAAACTGCCTCCTGTCTTCCAATGGCTGAAAGACGCTGGCGGAGTCGCCACCGAGGAGATGTACCGCACCTTCAATTGCGGTGTCGGCATGATTGTCTGTATCCCGGCCAACCAGCGTGAACTGGCCCTCGATACCCTCAACGCCCTGGGCGAGAAAGTCTGGCAAATCGGCATTATCGAGGCCGCGGAAGACAACGCGGCATCCGCCTCAGTGCGCTATGCCCCGGGGCTCTTGTCGGCATGAAGGCAGATTCCGTAACCGCACCACGCATCCTGGTTCTGGCGTCCGGCAGTGGCACGAATCTCCAGGCCCTGATCAACGCCAGCCGCGAGCGGGATTTCCCCGGCCAGATCGTCGCGGTAGGATGCAACCGCCCGGGCGCCTTTGCCCTGGAGCGGGCGGCCCAGGCGAATATCGACACCTTCACCGTGGACCACACCCGTTACAGCTCGCGGGAGGAGTTTGACGGTGCGCTGATGGCGGAAATTCGCCGCCACAACCCGGACCTGATCGTGCTGGCCGGATTCATGCGCATACTCACCACGGATTTTGTGCGGGCCCTGCGTGGCACCATGCTCAACGTGCACCCGTCGTTGCTGCCGAAGTACACCGGCCTCGACACCCACAGGCGCGCACTGGAGGCCGGTGACACGGCCCATGGTGTGTCTATCCACTTTGTCACCGAAGAGCTGGATGGCGGGCCGGTGATCGCCCAGGCGGAAGTCAGTGTTGCCCCGGACGACACCCCGGAATCCCTTGCCGAAAAGGTCCAGGAGAAAGAGCACCTGCTTTATCCCATTGTTGTACGCTGGTTCTGTGAAGGGCGTATCCAGCTTGGTACCGACTATGTGGTTTTCGACGGCCAGCCGCTGAATCGCCCGCTGGTTCTTCCGGATGAAGGCGGGGCCACCACGGCCTGAGTAAATATATCGTCATCTGCGGAAGCGGTCAGGCGCGCTAGACTGTCCGATATCAGGTGACAGGTACTCGCACCGACCGTGCAACCGGAGAACTCGTATGCCCCAGAATCTCAGCCCCACAGCCCTGCCCGCCCTGCTGGCCGGGATACTGCTTTTCGGCGCTACTCTTGCACACGCCTCCGATGATCAGGAGGCCATTGCCCTCCATCCGATGGAGCTCAGCTACAACGCCTCCCTGGACAAGGGCATATCCCTCAACGGGGATGCCCGCCGTATTCTGGAACAGCGGGACGATGGCACCTGGCACTTCCGTACAGATGTGAATTCTTTTGTCGCCGATATCGACGAGTCGCTGATTTTCCGCTGGGAGGACAACCATGTCGTTCCCCTGCGTTACCGCTATGAGCTTTCTGGTCTCCTGATCAGGGACAGAAAGGAAGCGATCGACTTTGACTGGGACAATATGGAAGTCAGCGGGCACCACGAGGGCGACAGGTTTTCGATGAAACTGGAAGAAGGTGCCCTGGACCCCATGGGCTACCAGCTACAACTCAGCCAGGACATCAAGGCCGGCAAGCGTGAGATGGTCTATCGCGTGATTGACAAGGGCGACTACGACACCGATCGCTTTGCGGTGGTTGACGAAGAAACACTGAGCGTCAACGGCAATACCTATAAGGCACTCAAAGCCGAGAAAGTCCGCGACAGCGGCAGCAAGCGCCAGTCCCTGATGTGGTTCGCACCAGAGCGTGACTACCTGCTCATCCGCTTCCTGCAGGTAGAACCGGATGGCAGCGAGTACGAACTGACCATCAGCGAGGCCACAATCGATCGCTGAAGCAACGGCGCCTTACTCTTTGGCGTCTGCCCAGACCGCCTTCACCTCATCGGCGATAATGCGCAGCCCCTCGGCCACGCGCTCATCATCCTGTGAATAGGTTACCCGCAGGCACTGGTGTCGATGCTTCCAACCGTCGTCCGGCAATCCCGGGAAGAAATAATGCCCGGACACCACCAGCACACCTCGCTCCTTCAGCCGCTGATACAGCTCCAGGCTGGAGATGGGCAGATCCGGAAACCACAGCCACAGGAACATAGCGCCTTCCGGCTTGTGGACGTACCAATGACAGCTGTCCTCACCCATGGCATCCCGGAACACCACAACCGCCCGCTCCATTTTGGCCTTGTAGAAGGGGCAGACCACATCCCGGCTGAGTGACAGGATCTCCCCGGAACGGACCAGCGGCTCCGCCAGCATGGCGCCAAAGCTGCCGGTGGCCAGGTTCATAATCGCATTGATGCTTGACAGCGCCTTGATAACGGGCTCCGCCGCGATGACGATACCGGTGCGCACGGCTGGCAGGCCAAACTTGGACAGACTCAGGCACAGTATGACCTGGTCATTCCAGTGGGGTGTTGCGTCCACAAACAACAGATTCGGGAAGGGTGTGCCGTAGGCACCGTCCACAATCAGTGGGATGTTGTGCTGGCGCGCCATGGCTTCCAACCGGGCCAGTTCGTCATCGGTGACCACATTGCCTGTCGGGTTGGTGGGACGGGAAACACAGATGGCACCGGTTTCAGCAGTCACCTCAACCGCATCAAAATCCACGCGATACTTGAACTCGTGGGCATCGGTAAAGGAAATGTCCGGTTGCACGGCATGGAACAATCCGGGCTCGATACCCGCGTCGGCATAACCGATGTATTCGGGCGCCAGGGGCAGCAGGATGTGCTTGTGCACTCCGTTGCCATAGTCACCACCGAACATATTGAACAGCATGAAGAAGGCGGCCTGGCTACCATTTGTAAGGGCGATATTTTCCGGTTTCAGGCCCCAGCCATATTCCCGGTTCAACAACTCCGCCAGCGAGGCAATAAACTGCTTCTCGCCCTGGGGCGGGTCGTAGATGCCCACCAGTCTGCGTGTATCAGTATCGCTTTGGGCCATATCCGCCAGTATCTGCTGGACACGCTCCTGGATCTCGGGAATATGGCCGGGATTGCCCCCGCCCATCATGATCATGTCGTCGCCGGAGGCCAGGGCGTTGCCCAGGTCGTCCATCAGGGAGGTTATGCCCGCATCCGCGGTAAATTTCCGACCGAACGAGGAAAGTTTCATGGTGCCTTGTCTGTACCGGTTTAAAAGGGGTTATCACTCCAGTGTAGGACAGAGCCGGCAGAGCCGCCGGTCAGTCGTTCAGGGAGATCCCAAGGTTACTCACGCCATCGTTGGCAGCGTCGTCACGGATACGCTCAACGAACTGGCTGGTGGGGGTACGCTGGCGCTTGAGGGCAAGGACAATGTCCCGCTGGAACACTTTGTCCTCTTTCATCAGCGGGTGCTGGTCCAGCACCCGGACCAGTTCGTCCTCTTCCAGGCCTTCCCCTTCGGAAAGCTCGATAAAGTTCATCACCGTTGCCGTGGCCATTTGTGAGGCGTCGGTTGCGCGGTGCTTACCGGGATTAAGTCGGTTCAGCAGTGCCTGTTCCAGCAACTGGCAGAAATCGAAAGCCGGGTACACGCCGTATGCATCGTAGGCGTTTACGTCTGGTGACAGGGCTTCCAGTTTCGCCAGTAGCTGGGGAATAGCTGCTTCGGAGGCGTCTTTTTGCAGCATGCCCCAGCCCAGATCGAGCAACTGGCGCATTTTAGCGCCGGTTTTCAGCTCAACCGCATCTGCGAACAGGGCGTAGTTGGGGAAGGAGCGCTCCGCGAGGGCCATCAGGAAGGTGAATTCCCGCCAGCCCTGTAGTTGTGATACCGCTTTCAGAAACTGATTGGCATTCACTGTGGATGTCTCCTGAGGGTGTTGCTTGCCGGGGATCTGTGCGTGGCGGAGCCACTCATGTTCGCGGCAGGGTCACACCCGTCTGACCCAGGTATTTTCCGCCCCGGTCCTTGTAGCTGGTGTCGCAGATTTCATCGGATTCGAAGAACAGCATCTGGGCGACGCCTTCGTTGGCGTAGATTTTGGCCGGCAGGTTGGTGGTGTTGGAAAACTCCAGGGTGACCTGCCCTTCCCACTCGGGTTCCAGCGGTGTGACGTTGACGATGATGCCACAACGCGCGTAGGTGGATTTGCCCAGGCAGATGGTCAGTACGCTGCGGGGGATACGGAAGTATTCCACGGTGCGTGCCAGGGCGAAGGAGTTGGGCGGGATGATGCAGACGTCGCCGGTGTAGTTCACAAAGCTGTTTTCGTCGAAGTTTTTGGGGTCGACGGTGGCTGAGTGGACGTTGGTGAAGATTTTGAATTCGTTGCTGCAACGGACATCGTAGCCGTAGCTGGATGTGCCATAGGAGATTACGCGGCCTTTTTCGGTTTCGCGGACCTGATCGTACTCGAAGGGTTCAATCATGCCTTGATCCCGGGACATCCGGCGAATCCAGTGGTCGGATTTGATGCTCATGGGTGACGTCTCGTATCCATAAAAAAGAGAGGCGGTAGTTTACCTGTTCGGTTTTTGTCTGTCGAAGCTTTGGCCTCTTGAATCCCACCTTTAGTTTTGGGGGCTGCAAGAACAGGCAGGGCCTTCCGAAACACGCCGTTAATACGTCCATGTAGGCTTGAGAAAAACATCCATGTTTTTCACAGTTTCGGAAGGCCCTGCCTGTTCTTGCGATCTGACTGTTACGTGGATCAGTGTTCGGTTACGGAAACACTGGAAATAGAGCCCGTCAGGTTTCTTTCACGGGTGGAAAGTTCCGCGCCTACCCTTCGGGCGATGTCCTTGTAGCGTCTTGCCACTTCCGAGTCCGGCTCTGCCACCACTGAGGGCCTGCCGCCATCGGTCTGTTCGCGGATGGTCATGTGCAGTGGCAGCTGGCCGAGTAGCGTGGTGTCGTATTCTTCGGCGATGCGCTCGCCGCCGCCGTGGCCGAAGAGGGGTTCTTCGTGGCCGCAGTTGCTGCAGATGTGGACGCTCATGTTTTCCACCACACCCAGCACGGGGATTTCCACCTTGCGGAACATTTCGATGCCTTTCTTGCCATCCAGCAGGGCGATGTCCTGGGGGGTGGTGACGATGACGGCACCGGTAACCGGGACTTTCTGGGCGATGGTGAGCTGGATGTCGCCGGTGCCCGGGGGCATGTCGAGGATGAGGTAGTCCAGTTCGTTCCACAAGGTCTGCTGCAGCAGCTGCATGACGGCGCCGCTGACCATGGGGCCGCGCCAGACCATGGGGGTTTTGTCGGTGACGACGAAGGCCATGGAGTTGGCCTGCAGGCCGTGGGCTTCCATGGGGACGAAGTATTTGTTCTCGCGGGTGTCGGGGCGTTTGCCTTCGGGGACGCCCAGCATCATGCCGATGCTGGGGCCGTAGATATCGGCGTCGAGGATGCCCACGCGGGCGCCTTCGGCGTGCAGGGCCAGGGCCAGGTTGACAGCGGTGGTGGATTTGCCCACGCCGCCCTTGCCGGAGGCCACGGCAATGATGTTTTTCACGCCGGGCACGGACTGGATGTCTTTCTGGCCCTTGTGGGAGTGGATGCGCTGCCCCACGTGGGCATCCACGCTCTCGACACCTTCGACGTCGTCCAGGGCGTTGGTGAGCAGTTCTTTCAGGGCGCCCGCGATGCCCTTCGAAGGGTATGGCAGCTCAATCATGACGGTGACTTTGCCACTCTCGTCCGCCGTCAGGGACTTCACGGCACCCAGTTCGTACAGATCCTTGCCGAGATAGGGGTCGCGGTACTGTTTTACGGCGGTTTCCAGTGCGTGCTGTGAAATCTGGGCCATCGGACTCTCCGGGGTAATCTCTGCGCGTTCCTGTTCACAAGTATTAGCGCTGAAAGCGGGTGTTTCGGATGAAAAAACTTTGCTTGGAAGGTATCATCTGTGCCCGTTTCTGGCCATAACGAGTTTTGATCCTGAGCAAGGCCGGCAAACGCGAACGCCCAACTCCTGACGAATGAAGGTTCGGACCAAAACATGACGCAAGTGAGTTCAAAGCAACAGCGCGATATTCTGGTAACCAGCGCCCTGCCGTACGCCAATGGCCCCATTCACCTGGGCCATCTGCTGGAATACATTCAGACCGATATCTGGGTGCGCTATCAGAAAATGCGTGGCCAGAACTGCTACTACGTCTGCGCGGATGACGCCCACGGTACCGCGATCATGCTGCGGGCCGAGCGGGAAGGCATCTCGTCGGAAAACCTGATTGATCGCATTCGCGAAGAGCACCAGCAGGATTTCGGCGGCTTCCATATTCTCTTCGATAACTATTACACCACCCATTCCGAGGAGAACCGTCAATTTTCGGAATACATCTATCGTCAGTTGCAGGAAAACGGCCATATCGCCACCCGCAAGATCACCCAGGCGTTTGATCCGGAAAAGAACATGTTCCTGGCGGATCGGTTCATCAAGGGCACTTGCCCGAAATGCAAAACCGAAGACCAGTACGGTGACAACTGTGAGGCCTGTGGTGCCACCTATACACCGGCGGAGCTGATCAATCCGCGTTCGGCGGTTTCCGGTGCCACACCCGTTGAGAAGGAATCCGAGCACTATTTCTTCCGCCTGCCGGCGTTCGCGGATTTTCTCGCCAACTGGACCCGCAGTGGCACGCTCCAGCCCCAGGTGGCCAACAAGCTGGCCGAGTGGCTGGATGCTGGCCTGCAGGAATGGGACATCAGCCGCGATGCGCCCTATTTCGGGTTCGAGATTCCGGACGCACCGGGCAAGTATTTCTATGTCTGGCTGGATGCCCCCATCGGTTACCTGGCGAGCTTCAAGAACCTGTGCAACCGTGAAGGCATTGATTTCGAGCACTTCTGGAAAGCGGATTCCACCGCCGAGGTGTATCACTTCATCGGCAAGGACATCATCAATTTCCACGCGCTGTTCTGGCCCTCCATGCTCCACAGTGCGGGGTTCCGTACCCCGAGTGCCGTCTGGGCCCACGGTTTTGTGACGGTGAATGGCAAGAAGATGTCCAAGTCCCGGGGCACGTTCATCATGGCCCGCACCTATCTGGACCACCTGAACCCGGAATACTTGCGCTACTATTTCGCCGCCAAGCTGACCGGCAGCGTCGATGACATGGACCTGAACCTGGAGGACTTCGCCGCACGGGTGAACTCGGATCTGGTCGGCAAGGTTGTGAACATCGCCAGCCGCAGTGCCGGCTTTATTACCAAGCGTTTCAACGGCCAGCTTGGCACCGTTACCGAGCACGACAAGCTGAAAGAGTTTATCGATGCCGGGGGGGAGATCGCAGATTTCTACGAGGCCCGGGAGTTTGGTCGCGCCATGCGGCGCATCATGGAACTGGCGGATGTCGCCAACCAGTATGTAAATGACGAACAGCCCTGGGTGATTGCCAAGCAGGAAGGCCAGGACGACAACCTGCAGGCCATCTGTACCAACGCCATTAACATGTTCCACTTGCTGATGACCTACCTGGCGCCGGTGCTGCCGGAAACCGCGAAGGCCTCGGAAGCGTTCCTCAATGCCCCGCTGGACTGGAACAAGCGTGATCAGCGCCTGGAGAACCACGACATCAACAAGTTCAAGCCGCTGATGAATCGTGTGGAAATGGCCCAGATCGAGAAAATGCTGGACGCTTCCAAGGAAGAAATGCCTGCGGCGACCGGGCAGAAAGAGCCTGAAGCCAATCTTGAGCCGATTGCCGATGAGATAGAATTCGGGGACTTCGCGAAAGTGGACTTTCGGGTTGTCAAGATTGTCAAAGCCGAACACGTGGAAGGCGCAGACAAGCTTCTTCGCCTCACCCTTGACGTGGGGCATGGCGAGCGCAACGTGTTTGCGGGTATCAAATCGGCTTACAGGCCGGAAGATCTGGAGGGGCGCCTGACGGTAATGGTGGCCAATCTCAAGCCCCGGAAAATGAAGTTTGGCATGTCTGAAGGTATGGTGCTGGCAGCGGGCCCGGGCGGTAAGGATATCTTTATCCTGTCACCCGATTCCGGCGCCACACCCGGCATGCGGATCATGTAATGGTGGGGACTGATGACTGAGTATCTGCTGATCCTGGTCAGTACTATACTGGTGAACAACTTTGTGCTGGTGCAGTTCCTGGGGCTCTGCCCGTTCATGGGCGTTTCCGGGAAGCTGGAAACCGCCATGGGCATGTCTTTGGCCACCACGTTCGTGCTGACCCTCGCTTCGGTATGCAGTTATCTGGCTTATACCTACCTGCTGGAACCGCTGGACCTGGCGTTCCTCAAGACCATCACCTTCATCCTGGTGATCGCCGTGGTGGTGCAGTTCACGGAAATGGTGGTTCGCAAAACCAGCCCCCTGCTATACCGGGTGCTGGGTATTTTCCTGCCGCTGATTACCACCAACTGTGCGGTCCTGGGCGTTGCCCTGCTCAACCTCAACAAGAACAACAACTTCGTGGAGTCCGTGCTGTACGGCTTTGGTGCTGCCGCCGGTTTCTCCCTCGTTCTGGTGCTGTTTGCCGCCATGCGAGAGCGCATTGCCGTTGCCGATGTGCCGGTTGCCTTCCAGGGTGCTGCTATTGGTATGGTGACCGCAGGGTTGATGTCATTGGCCTTCCTGGGTTTTACCGGCCTGGTCAGCGTCTGACGGAGCATTTGTTATGTGGACGAGCATACTGATTGCCGTGGTGGTTCTGCTCGCGCTGGCGGTGGTGTTCGGCGGCCTGCTGGGTTTCGCTGCTGAGCGTTTCCGGGTGGAAGGCAACCCGCTGGTGGACCAGATTGACTCCATGCTGCCGCAAACCCAGTGCGGCCAGTGTGGCTTCCCCGGCTGCCGCCCTTACGCCGAATCCATTGCCAACGGCGATGCCATCAACAAATGCCCACCCGGTGGCGAAACCACCATCAAGGCCCTGGCGGACCTGTTGGATGTGGAGCCACAACCGCTGGACGCGGAACACGGCGTTGAACAGGCCAAACGCGTTGCGGTTATCCGTGAGGACGAGTGCATCGGCTGCACCAAGTGCATCCAGGCCTGCCCGGTGGACGCTATCCTGGGCGCCGCAAAACACATGCACACGGTGATTGAAAGTGAGTGCACCGGTTGTGATCTTTGTGTGGAGCCCTGCCCCGTGGATTGCATCGACATGGTAACGGTGGAGCCGGATATACGCTCATGGACCTGGACGCCCCCCAAATCGGGCTTGATCGCCACGGACCGCCAGGGAGCCAGTGCCTGATGACGCAACTCTGGGACTTCTCCGGTGGCATCCATCCCGCCGAAAACAAGCACCTGTCCACCACTCGCCCCATCGCAAAGGCGGGCCTGCCGGACATACTGGTGTTGCCACTTCAACAGCACATTGGTGAACCGGCCGAGGCCTGCGTCAGTGTTGGTGATCGCGTTCTGAAAGGCCAGAAGATTGCCGATGTTACCGGTGGCATGGGCGTTCCCGTTCACGCACCCACCTCCGGCACTATCGAGTCCGTCAGCCTGCAGCCGGTTCCCCACCCCTCTGGCATGAGCGACTGGTGCATCACACTCAGGCCCGACGGACAGGATGAATGGGGCACCCTCAGCCCAGTTGCGAACTACCGGGACCTGGATAGAGAACAGGTCCTGGATCTGATCCGCGACTCAGGCATTGCGGGCATGGGCGGCGCGGGTTTCCCGACCAATATCAAGCTACGCCCGCCAAAAGACCGCAAAGTGAGCACGCTGATCCTGAACGGCGCCGAGTGCGAGCCGTATATCACCGCCGACGATATGTCGATGAGGGAGAAAGCCGACGAGATCATCGCCGGGCTCCGGATCATGGCCTGGATACTTCGCCCGGAACGCTGCGTTATTGCGGTTGAGGACAACAAACCAGAGGCCATTGCAGCGCTCAGGAAGGCCGCAGAAGGCACCCAGACAGAGGTTGCAGTCATCCCCACCAAGTACCCGTCCGGGGGCGAAAAGCAGCTTATCCAGCTCCTCACGGGCATGGAAGTGCCCAGTGGCGGCATCCCCGCGGATATCGGTGTGATGTGCCAGAACGTGGGCACGGCTATCGCCGTATCGGCCGCCATTTTCCGCGGAGAACCGCTGATTTCCCGCATCACGACTGTGACCGGCCAGGCCATCACCAATCCCGGTAATTTCGAAGTATTGATCGGCACGCCCATCGATTACCTGCTGGTACGAGCCGGACTGGACGACAACGCCCTTCACCGGCTGGTACTCGGCGGCCCGATGATGGGTTACACCCTGGAAACGCCGTCAGTGCCTGTGGTGAAAACCACCAACTGCGTGATTGCCGCCACCGCGTCGGAGCTGCCCGACCCCGCACCGGAGCAACCCTGTATCCGTTGTGGCGCATGCGCCGAAGCCTGCCCCATGGAACTGCTGCCCCAGCAACTGTTCTGGTACTCCAGCTCCGGAGAGTTCGACAAGGCCGAGCACCTGAACCTGTTCGACTGCATTGAGTGTGGTATCTGCTCCTACGTCTGCCCCAGCTCCATCCCCCTGGTGCAATATTACCGTGCCGCCAAAGGCGAGATCCGGGTTCAACAGGCCGAGCACCTGAAGGCAGATCGCGCCCGTGAACGTTTCGAAGCCCGCCAGGCCAGGCTGGAACGGGAGCAGCAGGAAAAAGAACTGCGGCGCAAGGAGCGGGCAAAGGCGGCCGCTGAAGCCCAGGCGAAGAAGCAGGCCGAGGCCGCGGAGGCGGAAGCACAGGGCCAGCCAGCCGATGATCGCGCCGCCAAGGCCGCCCAGGTTCAGGAAGCCCTGGCCCGAAAGAAGGCGAAAAACAAGCAATCCGCAGCAACAGACAGCAACACTCCGGAAAAACCTGCAAGCGAGCCGGCACCGGATATCGAAACCCTGGAAAAACAACTCAACCAGTCCACCGCCAAGCTCAACACCATGCAGAGTATGCTGGAAGATGCCAAAGCCGAAAATGCGGACAACGTCGAGAAACTGGAGCGGGCCGTCACCAAGAACCACGACCGGGTGAAACGCGCGGAAGAAGCCCTGGCTGAAGCCCGTCATTCCCTGGAAGCCGCTGACACCCAAACGACTGACTCATGATGAACAGGCCCCAACGCTAATGGCACTTGCGCAACAGTCCTCTCCCCATGCCCGCAACGCCCGCTCCACCTCACAGGTGATGCGATGGGTGATTCTGGCAGCCCTGCCCGGCCTGCTGGCACAGACCCTGTTTTTCGGCTGGGGCAACCTGATCAATGTAGTGTGGTGTACTGCCGTGGCACTGGCCGCCGAAGCAACCATCCTCAAGCTTCGCAAGCGCCCCGTTACCATCTTCCTGAAGGACAACACCGCAGCCGTTACCGGCCTTTTGCTGGGCCTTTCCCTGCCCCAGTTCGCGCCCTGGTGGGTGTCCGCCGTTGCGGTTATCGCCGCCATCGTCATGGCCAAACAACTATACGGCGGGCTTGGTTCCAACCCGTTCAACCCTGCGATGGTGGGCTACGCGCTGGTACTGATTTCTTTCCCGGTGGCCATGACCACCAACTGGGCCCAACCCGGCCTGTTGTGGGAGACAGGCCCCGGGTTCGGGGAAACCCTCGGAATGATCGCCTCCGGGCAGCAAACAGCGGTGGACGGATTCACCATGGCCACGCCGCTGGATGAATACAAACACAAGATCGCCACCCACACCGCAGCGGAAGTGCTCCAGCACCCCACCTTTGGCGAGGGCGTTGCCAAGGGATGGGAATGGGTCAATGCCGCGTTTCTCGCCGGCGGCCTGGTACTCATCGGCCTTAGAATCATTACCTGGCACATTCCTGTCAGCATGCTGGCAGGCCTGGCGATTATGAGCCTCGCCTTTGGCAGCAATGCCGACCAGTATGCGCCGCTGTCGATGCACCTGCTGGCAGGCGGCACCATGCTGGGCGCCTTTTTCATTGCGACGGACCCGGTGTCCGCGGCCTCCAGCCACCAGGGCAAACTGATCTACGGCGC
This sequence comes from Marinobacter iranensis, assembly GCF_029207565.1. Classification (GTDB taxonomy): domain Bacteria; phylum Pseudomonadota; class Gammaproteobacteria; order Pseudomonadales; family Oleiphilaceae; genus Marinobacter; species Marinobacter iranensis. The sequence goes on from NZ_JANCMW010000017.1 coordinate 51,562, forward strand.
TGCTATCGGTATCCTGATCTACCTGATCCGCACCTGGGGGGCCTACCCCGATGCGGTGGCCTTCAGCGTACTGTTGATGAACTTTGCCGTACCGTTTATCGATCACTACACGCCGCCACGTACTTACGGGCACCACAAACCGCGGCGCGGCATTCCCGGCAAGGGGCAGGGGTAAGCCATGGCAGCCATCACCCAGTCAATCCGCCGCAACGCCATCGGCCTCGGCCTGTTCGCCATCATTACCGGTGGAACCATTGCTGTAACCCAGGTACTGACGGCGGAACGCATCCAGGAACAGGCTGCCCGGGCAGAAGCCCAGGCGTTGTTCGAGATCATTCCCGAGAACCGGCACGACAATAATTTACTAACCGACACCGTCCAGCTTCCCGCTGGCCAACGGCTCAATGACGGGGAGCCCATTACTGCCTGGGTTGCACGTCGCAATGGCCGGCCAACAGGGCTGATCATGCCAGTGGTGGCGCCCGATGGTTATTCCGGAGATATCCACCTGCTGGTGGGCATGAACCTGCAGGGCAAAATACTGGGCGTACGGGTGACCAGTCACCGGGAGACTCCCGGCCTGGGAGATCGCATCGAAACCAAGAAATCCGACTGGGTTCACTCATTCACCGGCCGCTCCCTTGGCAACCCCGAACCGAAAGACTGGAATGTAAAGAAAAACGGCGGTACGTTCGACCAATTTACTGGCGCAACCATTACCCCGAGGGCCGTGGTGAAAGCGGTGCAGAAATCCCTGGTCTATTTCCGCAAACATCGCAGTGACATTCGCGGCATCCTGAACGAACCGGCATCCCCCCGAAACAAGCCGCTGACACCGGAAGAGATTGCCGGCCAGACACCAGAACGGGAGCACTCGTAACATGGCGACCAAATCCAGCGCAGAAATCATCCGTGACGGTTTGTGGACCAATAATCCGGCCCTGGTGCAGGTGTTGGGGCTGTGCCCCCTGCTGGCGGTGACCAGTACCGTGGTTAACGCCATCGGCCTGGGTCTGGCCACGCTCATGGTGCTGATGGGCTCGAATCTGGCGGTGTCGCTGATTCGTAACTTTGTCAGCGAGTCGGTGCGCCTGCCTGCTTTCGTGATGATCATCGCCTCCTTCGTAACCTGCGCGGAACTGCTGATGCAGGCTTATACCTACGAGCTTTACCAGATACTCGGAATCTTCATTCCGCTGATCGTGACCAACTGCGCCATCCTTGGCCGCGCCGATGCCTTTGCGTCCAAGAACGCACCCCTGCCGGCCCTGCTGGACGGCGTCATGATGGGCATCGGATTCCTGGTGGTGCTGATTGCGCTCGGCGCAATGCGGGAGTTGATTGGCCAGGGCACGCTGTTTACCGACATGGACCTGCTGTTGGGCCCAATGGCCGCAGACTGGGGCATCCGGCCACTGGAGCAGTATCCGGATGTGCTGTTCATGGTGCTGCCTCCCGGCGCCTTCGTCGGGCTGGGGCTGCTCATCGCGCTCAAGAATGGCATAGACAATCACATCAAGGCCCGCCGCAAGGCTGCCGAGCCCGTGGTGGCCGGCAGCAAACGAGTACGGGTGACCGGCCATGTGTCCTGAGCACTCTGTAAGCCTTTTTCAATCAGCGGATAGAAAATGAACAAGGAAAAACGTACCGAAATCTTTACCCGCCTGCGGGATGCCAACCCGACACCCACAACGGAGCTGAACTACGCCAGCCCCTTCGAGCTGCTGATTGCGGTAATCCTGTCAGCCCAGGCGACGGACGTGGGCGTGAACAAGGCAACGGCAAAACTGTATCCAGTTGCCAACACCCCTGAGAAAATCCTGGCGCTGGGCGTGGACGGGCTGAAGGAATACATCAAGACCATCGGGCTGTTTAACAGCAAGGCCGAGAACGTGATCAAGACCTGCCGCGCCCTGCTTGAAAAACATGGCGGTGAGGTCCCGGATAACAGGGAAGATCTGGAAGCGCTCCCGGGCGTGGGGCGAAAAACCGCCAATGTGGTACTGAACACCGCCTTTGGGCAGCCCGCCATGGCGGTGGATACCCACATATTCCGGGTTTCAAACCGCACTGGTATTGCACCGGGCAAGAACGTTCTGGAGGTGGAAAAGCGTCTGATGCGGGTGGTTCCGAAAGAATTCCTGCTGGATGCCCACCACTGGCTGATCCTGCATGGGCGTTATACCTGCACGGCCCGGAAACCCAAGTGTGGCGCCTGTATTATCGAGGATCTTTGCGAGTTCAAATACAAAAGGGACTACATGGACTGAGGCCGACCCCACCAATGGGGAGCCGGCTTCTCATCGGGCTTCTATCGCTGGCCCAGCATTTTTTCTTTCAGGTCTTCCTGGGCTGGCTCGTCCGACAGCCAGATACCGAACAAGGCCTTCTTGAACTCCAGGTCACCAATGGTAGCTCGTTGCTCACCGTTCTTCAGGACGCGTACACCCTCACCCGGCAGGTAGACCAGGTCGAATACGTCGCCGTCCTTGATTTCCTCTGAAAAGACATCGAGAAAGGCATCAACGTCATCCTTGATCGCAGCCAGGTCACCATCGGTGGAGTTCTCAAACCCTTCCATGGTGGCAGACTTCATCTTGTCGCTGGTGATCATCCCGGAAATGATATGCAGGGTAATCGCCTGTGGCTCGTCCGCGTTGATAATGGCCTGGCCATCGTTAATGGTCTCAGGCAAATACAGACCACCGATATAGAGGTCCATGAACCACTTGGAGCGGGTGCCCGCACCATTAAGCTTGAGCTCGGTGTCCATCGCCGAGTAGGTATCCGGCAGGTCAACGCCTTCCACCGTCAGGGCGGAAGCCGGGGCTGACAGGGCTGCTGTCAGCAGTAATGAGGCAAATCCTGTTGATAGGGCCTTTTTCATCGTCCTTTCCTTATTGATCGTTATTATTGAATGTCTTGCTACTGGTTCGCCGGCGTTCGACACCCTTATCCCACACCAGCCAGCCAAGTTTAACAGGGAGCAAACGGGGGCTTACGCGGGCTGGTTCTCATTTGGCAACGCAAAAAAAACCGGCCTGCTGTCCGCGGGCCGGTTTTTTTATCACACAGAACCTGCTACTTGAAGAGCATGGTGCCTGACAGGCCTTCTTTCTCCAGGATTTCCCGGAGGCGACGAAGCGCCTCTACCTGAATCTGCCGGACCCGCTCACGGGTCAGACCAATCTCCTGGCCCACTTCCTCAAGCGTGCTGATGGGATAGCCTCGCAAGCCAAAGCGGCGGGAAAGTACTTCCTGCTGCTTGTCGCTGAGCTGGTCGATCCACTTTTCAACGCAGGAACACATGTTATTGTCCTGCAGCAGGTCGGCCGGGTCGGATGCGCCTTCGTCCGCGACGGTATCCAGCAGGGACTTCTCGCCGCCGCTACCAATCGGCGTGTCCATGGAGGCAACGCGTTCGTTCAGGCCCAGCATGCGCTTGACGTCCGAAACCGGCTTGTCGACCATCCGCGCAATCTCTTCCGCTGATGGCTCGTGGTCCAGCTTCTGGGTCAGCTCCCGTGCGGCGCGCAGATAAAGGTTCAGTTCCTTGACTACGTGGATGGGGAGGCGAATGGTGCGGGTCTGGTTCATGATCGCCCGCTCAATGGTCTGGCGGATCCACCAGGTGGCGTAGGTGGAGAAGCGGAAACCGCGCTCCGGATCAAACTTTTCCACCGCCCGGATCAGCCCGAGATTGCCTTCCTCGATCAGGTCCAGCAGTGTCAGGCCACGGTTTACGTAACGCCGCGCAATTTTCACCACCAGGCGCAGGTTGCTCTCGATCATCCGCTTGCGTCCGGACTCCTCCCCCTTGCGGGCGAGCCGGGCAAAGTACACTTCTTCTTCAGGTGTGAGGAGAGGAGAGAAACCGATTTCGTTGAGGTAAAGCTGGGTGGCATCCAGTTGCTTCTGGCTGGTGAAGTATCGGCCCTGGGCCGGGATATCATCTTCTACTTCGACGGCTTCAACTTCCGCCGTTTCTTTTTCTTCTACCTTGTCTTCCGCTAACAGTTGATCGTCTGCGTCTTCAACGTCCGCTACACGGTCAATGATGAGTTCTTCATGCTCTGCTGACATAACTCTTTGCCCCGCCTTTCAATGATCCTGGAAATTCGCTCACGTTTTCTTGTTATTGCAAGCGCCTGCTTTCTTCGATTTCTTGTTCAGGACATTTATTGCTAGCTGTTGACGGCTACCGTGGCCGCCGTTTCTTTTTGTTGATTGGACTGTTTGTTCCGACTGTCTGTGGTCTTTGGTGCCGGACTCCAGGCTTTGTCTTGCAAGTCCGTTTCATCGGGACGGGAGGTAGTGCGCGGGATCGACCGGGTTGCCATTTTTCCGGATTTCAAAATGCAACTTGGGTCGGTCCGTGCCACTGTTCCCCAGTTCAGCGATGACCTGTCCGGCTTTGACGTCCTCCCCTTCCCGCACCAGAATTTTCCGGTTGTGTGCATAAGCACTTAAATAGTGCTCATTGTGGTTCACTATAATCAGATTGCCATAACCGAGTAACCCACTCCCGGCGTACACGACATTACCACTTGCCGCCGCCCTTACAGAGTCACCCTCTTTTCCAGCAATATCAATACCTTTATTGACTTTCCCGGATGTTGAATATCCTGCAATTACGGTGCCAACGTGCGGCCATCGCCAATTGACGTTGGAAACCGTCTGGCTTTGACCGGTTAGTGGCGACGACCTGTCAGGAGGCCGCGAGACCGTCGGTTTTGGCTCCGGTCTGGGAGCAGGCTGACGCGATGCAGAGCGACTCGGCACCGGAGCGGCCGAAGGCTTGTTACTCGCGCCAGTCTGCCCGGCGGATGTGACATTTCCGCGAAGGTCCAGCCGTAGCACCTGCCCTGCCTTGATGTTGTAGGGAGGGTTTATGCCGTTGGCATTACCGAGTTCCCGGTAGTCCCGACCGTATCGCCAGGCAATGCTGTACAGGGTTTCCCCGGGTTTGACCACATGCCTCCCCCAGTAAACGGGCGGGTTATACAGGTCATCCTGATAGATCGCCTGGGTGTTGCACGCGGAGAGCAGCATAAGGCTGGAGAGCACAAGCAGGAAAGCGTAAAGGCGCACCCGCTTTTCTGAACACGGAGAAGCAGGGGCACCGGAGGGGAGCCGCGGGAGAACTGCCATCGCAGCGATAATGAACCCACGCACTGATCTCAAAAGAATAAAAATATGCTCGTTATTAGAAATTCGTATAAAAAATACGGCAATTTATAAAGTGTGTTGAGTAACTTGCTAATTTATTGCACATTTTGAACATGAAGCCAAGTTACCTGTCCGTGGCATTTGTTACTGCCCGAAACAACCGCAAGGATCAAAAAGTAACACTTCGTCTCGATACACCTGTGAACGAGTCCACAGGGCTGATCAAAACTCGTCCTTAATGCGAAGGGGCAGACTGCCTTTTACCGCCCACCCACTCGACCAGCAGAACCAGCAGCAGGCCGGCAATAGCGCAGGCTATCGCCAGCAGCAATTGTGATTCCTCGCCGGTCAATTCAGCATAGCCCATCGGGCTGACACTCGCTTCGCTGAGGGGCACCTGTTCGCCTGCACTATTGGTACGCCAGCTCAGCGTTTCCTTCCAGGGCCAGACCTTGTTCAACGCCCCGACCATAAAGCCGGTCAGCAGTGCCAGCACAAGGTCATGATAGCGATGAAACGCCCAGGTGATCACCCGGGCAACAGACAACAGACCAACCAGGCAGCCGACTGCAAACACCCCGAGTACAACAAGGTTCAGCGAGCGTATGGCGTCCAGAACCGGAACGTACATCCCGAGGATCACCAGGATAAAACTGCCGGATATGCCCGGCAGGATCATGGCACAGATGGCCAGGGCCCCCGCCCCGAAAAAGACCGGCATTGAAGGCGACAATGGGCTGCCAGACAAAGTGGTGACCCACCAGGCAAACACGGTTCCCACCACCAACGGCAGCAAAAGCGCTGGCTGATAGTGGCGAACCTGGCGGCCAACGTGCCATACCGAAGCCACTATCAGGCCGAAGAAAAAACTCCAGATCAGGATCGAGTACTCGGTAAGGGCATAGCTGATTGCTGACGCAAGGGTGGCGATACTGGCAAGAATCCCGGCCAGCAGGCACAGCAGAAAGGTACCGTCACACGCCCGCCAAAACTCCCTCAATTGTCCACGAACCAGGTGCCGGATAAAAGCTTCCGGAAGGGCACTGATGGCCTCCAACAGGCGAAAGTAGATACCGGTTATGAACGCGATGGTGCCGCCGGACACGCCAGGTACAATATCAGCCGCCCCCATGGCCACGCCCCGCAGGAACACGGCAAAGGGGTGATGGGAACGGGGCACGTCGTCGGGAGACTCAGGCTGGCGTTTTGCTGTCACCGCACAACCCCGCCAAGAAGGGGCACAAAACGCACTGGCGCAATATCCCTGGTTTCGAATCGGTCGCCTTCACGTACCACTTCCACCAGCATCTGGGACTCCTCGCCAATGGGCGCTATGATAACACCGCCATCGGCGAGCTGATCCTTCAGTTCCTGCGGAATTTCCCTGGGGGCTGCCGTAACGAGAATACCGTCAAAAGGCCCCTGGTCCGGCCACCCCATTCCACCATCCGCATGCTTGAGCAAGGCGTTGCGGAGCCCGAGCTGGCGCAGCCGGTCCCGTGCACGGTCCTGAAGCGGCTTGATGCGCTCAACACTGAAAACCTGATCCACCAGCCTTGCAAGAATAGCGGTCTGGTAGCCAGACCCCGTTCCCAACTCCAGCACCTTCGTCGGTTTGTGGCGCATGAGGGACTCGGTCATCAATGCCACAATGTAGGGTTGCGAGAGCGTCTGGCTGTAACCAATGGGTAGCGACGTGTCTTCATAGGCCCGATGGGAAAGGGCTTCGTCCAGGAAAATATGACGCGGAATGTCGGATATGGCCTGCAGTACCTGCTCATCGGTGATTCCCGATTCCCTGAGCCGTTGGATCAGGCGCATGCGGGTCCGCCGTGATGTCATTCCAATACCGTTAAGTTCTGCAACCATCAACGCCCCTCCCGTCCTGACAGCTGCTCTACCCATTCCCGCAAGGACGAAAGTACCTCGTGCCGCGTCATATCCACGTGAACGGGGGTAATCGAGACATAGTTTTCAAGGACTGCGTAGAAATCCGTGCCCGGCCCGGCATCGCTGCCTTTACCTGCGGCACCTATCCAGTAGCGCGCCTTACCACGGGGGCAGGTCATGGGCACCGCACCTTCTGCCCGGTCACGGTGACCAAGGCGGGTAACGCGGAAGCCAGCGATGTCTTCCCAGGGAACGTCCGGAACGTTCACGTTCAGGATGCAGCGTGGGCCGAGGGTCAATGGGTGATCGCTTTCCAGCAATGCCCTCACCACCCTGGCAGCGGTCTGGTAGTGAAAGCGGCCTTCGTTCACCAGCGATACAGCGATAGCCGGCAACCCCAGGTTCCTGCCCTCCGTAGCCGCCGCAACCGTTCCGGAATAGATGATATCGTCACCGAGGTTGGCGTGCGTGTTGATCCCCGACACCACACGGTCAAAAGGCTCGTCGAACAACCCGTTCACTGCAAGGTGGACGCAATCCGTGGGTGTTCCGTCCACGGAACGAAAGCCATTGGGGTGGTCTTCCACCGTCAACGGCCGGCTCAGCGTTAATGCGTTACTGGCACCGCTGTGATCCCGATCCGGCGCCACAACCTCAAGATGACCCAGCCCCTGAAGCCCGTCATGGAGGGCCTGCAGACCAGGCGAATGAACGCCATCATCATTGGACAACAGAATTCGCACAATTTTCTCCAGTAAAGGTGGTTGCGTCCGTTATATCGAACACATCGTCCAGCATGGTTGTTGCGTATTGGCCGGGAGCAAGCCAGAACGTCAGTCTCAACTGGTCATTGCCCTGCCACTGCCATTCAAAACCTTCCGGCTTCATTTTCAGCGGCCGCCGCTCCGGTTTCATGCGGGTGGTTGAGAACACCGCTGCCAATTGCGGATGCTCCGCAACAACGGCGCGCTCGATCTCGCCCTGTACAGAAACAGCTTCGGTACCACCATCGCCCCAAAGCGGCCCGGTTATCAGTAGGTCCTGATTTTCGCAGGCGCCCGGCTCGCCCTCCAGGGGTTCCAGCCAGGTGCCATTCTCGACCCGATGGGCAAGCACCTCGTTGAATAACCACGAACGTGCCGCCGAAAAGTACAATACGTTTTTAGTGTCACTACTGCCAGAGGTTGACCGCCCTCTCCCACGTTTTTTGGCATTGCGGCCGCCCCTGCGGTTCAATTTCGTCGGGTCCATGGTCAGTGCCTTGTCCAGGTTCGCCCCGCCATGGCCGAACCGCTGCGAGCCGAAATAGTTCGGGCAGCCAAGATCACGCACTCGTGCCAGTGCCGTGTCGATATCAGCTGTGTCTCCGACAACATCCTTCAGCACCAGTTCGAACCGGTTCCCGCGGTGATCGCCACGCCTGAGCTTCCGGGCCTGGCGGTGCTGCGCCAGCACCAGCCAGTGTTCGGCCACCTGCCGGGTAAATTCAGGGTCTTCGCTCTCCATTCCGGGGCGATAGAGACTGAACCACTGACGGGTTACCGCATGGCGGTCCTTGAGGCCGCAAAAGCCAACATCAAAATGCCGACAGCCACTCATGGCCGCCAGTTGCCGTGCCACATAGTCGGTGTTGTCCCCGGCTTTTTCCAGGCGCAGGCAAAGATGCTCACCGCCATCGGTGATATCACCGGGGAGTGACAGGTCTTCATCGACAAAAAAATCGGCAGGCAGGGATTTAATCCGGGCGGTCGCGAACCGGCGACCGGAAGACGTCGGCCAGTCCAGTCTCCAGCCTTGGGACGATCGTTGCGTAAGGGTCATGATAAAACCGGCTCAAGCAGACAGATCGCCTGGCAGGCAATGCCTTCCCCGCGACCGGTAAAGCCCAGCTTTTCAGTGGTGGTTGCCTTGACACTGACCCGGGTGGCCGGGATGGCCAGATCCTCGGCGATATTCAACCGCATGGCTTCGATATGGGGCGCCATCTTCGGAGCCTGCGCAATAACGGTGGTGTCGACATTACCAACGCTGAATCCTTCCCCGGCCACACGCTCCATCACCCGGCGAAGCAGATCCCGGCTGTCGGCACCCGCCCATTCACTACTGGTATCCGGAAACAGGTGACCGATGTCGCCCAACGCTGCGGCACCCAACAGGGCGTCGGCCAGGGCGTGCAGCAGAACATCCCCATCTGAATGGGCCTTGAGGGCCTGAGCGTGGGGAATGGTCACACCACCAATAATCACATGATCTCCCTCACAGAACGCATGGACATCAAAGCCCTGCCCGATTCGCATATTGCTGTTTCCTTATTCAATCGATCCGATGTGGGCTCGCCGCTACAAGCGGCTGAGGATAAAACCGGCGAGCGCCAGATCGGCGGGTACGGTAATCTTTATATTATCCGGTCGCCCCTCCACGATACAGGGAATCTGGCCGGCATGTTCCAGCGCAGAAGCTTCATCGGTTATCGGATAACCTGATGCAATGGCGGTTTCCAGAGCCCGCCTCAACGCTGAAAAACGAAACATCTGGGGTGTTAACGCCCGCCAAAGGTGGCGACGGTCAACCGTGGTTTCAACCGCATTGCTGTCGCCGGCCTTACGTTTGAGGGTATCGGCCACCGGCGTGGCCAGCAAGCCTCCCACGGGATGCCCCCGCAGATCCGCTATCAGGCGCCCGAGGTCGGCCGGGTGCAGACAGGGGCGGGCTGCGTCGTGTACCAGCACCCAGTCGTCATTGTCGGCACGGTCCAATAATGCCTCCAATGCAGCCAATACCGAATTCGCCCGTTCCGATCCCCCGATACAGGTATCAACGCGTTCGTCCTTGCTGGAAGCGGTCTTCGACCACCAGGGGTCATCAGCACGGAGGGCTACCATACAGCCTGCAAAATCGGCATTCTCCAGCAAACGGGACAATGTGACATCAAGGATATAGCGGTGATTCAACTGGAGGTATTGCTTCGGACAGTCAGCTTTCATTCGCTGGCCGGAGCCGGCAGCGGGAACGATCAGCCAATAGCGGGGTTTACTCATGGACGTGGTCAGCTTTGAACGACCTGGCTTGCGGCTGGCTATTGCTCCACCACCAGGAAGAAGGTTTCATCGTTACGGATCAGCCCCAGGTTCATGCGTGCACGCTCTTCCACCGCACCCTTCTCACTACGGAGATTGCGAACCTCCGCGTAGAGGCGCTCGTTACGGGCTGCCAGTTGGGCGTTCTCCTCGCGCTGTTCGGCAATGGACTTCTCCAGCCCCCAGACCTGGGCAAAACTACCCTCCCCGACCCACAGGCGAACCTGCAGCAGGAGAATAAGAATAATCATGATGGACCAAAGCAACTTCATTGCGAATTCCGTTTACAATGCGACAACCGGACAGTAAGTATAGACCTTAGTGTAGTTTAGCAACAAGTTCTGCTAACCGGTTGTACAAAAAGGCCATCGTGCCTCACATTTTCAGGATCACGATGGCCTTTCCTGGTCTGCTACCCGTCAGTTTCCTGCCCGACAGGTCATTTTGGCGACTGGGCGATCAGCCCTGGCCCTTGATCTCGCTCAAGCCACGATAGGGCGCGCTGCCCTCCAGCGCTTCCTCGATACGAAGCAACTGGTTGTACTTGGCAACCCGGTCAGAGCGACACAGGGAACCGGTCTTGATCTGACCGGCGCAGGTTGCAACCGCCAGATCGGCAATGGTGGTGTCCTCGGTTTCACCGGAACGGTGAGAGATAACCGCCGTGTAGCCTGCGTCCTGGGCCATCTTGATGGCATCCAGGGTTTCGCTCAGGCTGCCGATCTGGTTGAACTTGATCAGGATGGAGTTACCAATGCTCTTGTCGATACCTTGCTTCAGAATCTTGGTGTTGGTTACAAACAGGTCGTCACCCACCAGCTGGACCTTGTCACCCAGCTTCTCGGTCAGAACTTTCCAGCCGTCCCAGTCGCTCTCGTCCATACCGTCTTCGATGGACACGATCGGATAACGCTCGCACAAGCCCGCCAGGTAATCAGCGAAGCCAGCGGAATCAAAGGACTTGCCTTCGCCAGACAACTGGTACTGGCCGTCCTTGTAAAACTCGGAAGAAGCACAGTCCAGCGCCAGGGTCACGTCGGTACCCAGCTTGTAACCGGCCTTCTCCACCGCTTCCTGAATCACCGCCAGGGCGCCTTCGTTGGAAGGCAGATCCGGTGCAAAGCCACCCTCATCGCCCACTGCTGTGTTCAGGCCCTTGCTGTTGAGGACCTTCTTCAGCGCGTGGAAAATCTCCGCACCAATGCGCAACGCCTCGGCAAACGACTTCGCGGCCACCGGCTGAATCATGAACTCCTGGATATCCACATTGTTATCGGCATGCTCGCCGCCGTTGAGGATATTCATCATCGGCACCGGCATGCTGTACTTGCCGGAGGTGCCGTTCAGGTCCGCAATGTGCGCGTACAGCGGCTTGCCCAGCGACGCGGCAGCAGCTTTGGCGGCGGCCAGGGAAACAGCCAGGATGGCGTTAGCGCCCAGGTTGGCTTTGTTCTCAGTGCCGTCCAGCTCGAGCATTACGTTATCCAGGGCACGCTGGTCTGCGGCATCTTTGCCAATCAGCGCTTCACGGATTTTAGTGTTCACCGCATCAACAGCCTTTAAAACGCCCTTGCCCAGGTAGCGACTCGCATCTTTGTCCCGAAGCTCCAAAGCTTCACGTGAGCCAGTAGACGCACCAGACGGCGCACATGCACTTCCAATGGTCCCGTCTTCAAGGATGACGTCTGCTTCAACCGTTGGATTCCCGCGGGAATCCAGCACTTCACGGCCTTTAATATTGGCAATCTTGGTCATTTTTCTCTGTCTCCAAGTTTGATTTCAAAGTTGGGAGTAAGAGCGAGCGGGAACGGCCCTACGAAAAACGCTACGAGCACATCCATGTGCGCTTGGGCTCCGCCATCCATGGCTCCGCACATTTTCGTAGGGCCGTTCCCGCTCGCTCCCATAGTCCTTCTGGAACGCAAAAACCGCCAATCAGGCGGTATCGAGAGGCTTAAAGTTTTTAACAAGGTCATCCACAGCTTTGACTCGCTGAAGAAAGGGCCCCAGCTGACTCAGCCGCAACGCACAGGGGCCGTCGCACTTGGCGTTATCCGGATCGGGATGAGCCTCCAGGAACAAACCAGCCAAGCCCTGGGACATGCCCGCCAGCGCCAAGTCAGTTACCTGGGCGCGGCGACCACCAGCGGAATCAGCACGACCACCGGGCATCTGCAAAGAATGGGTCACATCAAACATCACCGGCACATTCATCGACTTCATGATGCCGAAGCCCAACATATCGACTACAAGGTTGTTATAACCGAAGCTACTGCCCCGCTCGCAAAGGATCACCCTGTCGTTACCAGCTTCTTCGCACTTGGCAATGATGTGCTTCATTTCCTGGGGCGCCAGGAACTGGGCCTTCTTGATATTGATGACCGCCCCGGTTTCCGCCATGGCAACGACCAGATCCGTCTGCCGGCTCAGGAAAGCCGGCAACTGGATAATGTCGCAGACCTCCGCGGCAGGTGCCGCCTGCGCAGGCTCGTGCACATCAGAAATGATGGGAACACCAAACTTGCTCTTGATATCCGCCAGGATCTGCAGGCCTTTCTCAAGGCCAGGGCCGCGGAACGAGTGCACCGACGAACGATTGGCCTTGTCGAAGGACGCCTTGAATACATAGGGAATGCCGAGTTTGCTGGTGGCCTCGACATACGCCTCGGCCACTTCCATGGCCATTTCCGGGGATTCCAGCACGTTCATGCCGCCGAACAGCACGAACGGTTTGTCGTTGGCGACCTGGATTCCCGAGACGTTGACCGTGCTCTGCGCCATGATCAGGATTCCTTTTTACGGGCCAGGGCTGCCTCTACAAATCCCTTGAACAGCGGATGGCCGTCCCTGGGCGTGGAGGTGAATTCCGGGTGGAACTGGCAGGCCACGAACCAGGGGTGGTCCGGCACTTCCACAACCTCAACAAGTTTGCCGTCTGTTGAGCGACCGGAAATTCTCAGGCCGGCGCCCTCCAGTTGGGGCAGGAAATGGTTGTTCACCTCGAAGCGGTGACGGTGGCGCTCGCGGATGGTCTTGCGGCCATAGCAGTTGGCGATGGTGGAGCCCTCGGTCACCACGCAGTCCTGGGCCCCCAGGCGCATGGTGCCGCCCAGATCAGAGGCTTCGGTGCGCTCCTCCTTCTCCCCGCTGGCATCCAGCCACTCGGTAATCAGGCCGACAACCGGCTCCGGCGTGTGTTCGCGGAATTCGGTACTGTGGGCGTCTTTCAGGCCCGCCACGTTGCGGGCGTATTCAATAACAGCCACTTGCATGCCCAGGCAGATGCCCAGATAAGGCACCTTATTTTCGCGGGCGTACTGCACAGTGCGAATCTTGCCCTCCACACCACGCTCTCCAAAGCCACCAGGCACCAGGATGGCATCAGCACTATCCAGTGCGCCGGTGCCGTCACGCTCGATGTCTTCAGAGTCGATATAGTTCATCCGGACCTTGGTGCGGGTCTTGATGCCGGCATGGAGCAGGGATTCAATCAGGGACTTGTAAGCATCAAGCAGTTCCATGTACTTGCCGACCATGGCAATGGTGACTTCATGGTCAGGATTCATCAGGGACTCGACTACCGCATCCCATTCGCTCAGATCCGCTGGGCTGGCTTCAATACCAAAACGCTCGATAACCAGTTGATCCAGGCCGAATTCATGGAGCATGCGCGGGATGGCGTAGATGGACTTTGCATCCTGAAGCGGAATGACTGCCCGCTCTTCCACGTTGGTGAACAGGGCGATCTTGCGGCGGGAACTGGCGTCCACCTCATGCTCCGAGCGACACAGCAGGATATCCGGCTGTAGACCGATGGAGCGCATTTCTTTTACGGAGTGCTGCGTGGGCTTGGTCTTGATCTCGCCAGCGGTCGCGATATACGGAACCAGGGTCAGGTGCATGAACAGCGCACGCTGGGGGCCGACTTCCACCTTCAACTGACGGCAGGCTTCCAGGAACGGCAGCGATTCAATGTCGCCCACGGTGCCACCGATCTCAATCAGTGCCACATCGGCGCCGGAAGCACCTTCCACCACCCGACGCTTGATTTCGTCAGTGATGTGGGGAATCACCTGAACCGTGCCGCCGAGATAGTCACCCCGGCGTTCCTTACGAATCACTTCCTCGTATACGCGGCCGGTGGTGAAATTGTTCCGGCGCGACATCGGCGTGCGAATAAACCGCTCGTAGTGCCCCAGATCCAGATCTGTTTCCGCGCCATCTTCGGTGACAAAAACCTCACCGTGCTGAAACGGGCTCATGGTGCCGGGGTCCACGTTGATGTACGGGTCCAGCTTGAGAATAGTGACCTTCAGGCCGCGTGCCTCCAGGATCGCTGCCAGAGAGGCTGATGCGATACCTTTCCCCAAGGAGGACACGACACCGCCGGTGACGAAAATATAACGCGTCATGCAGATTCCGTGATTTGTCTGGTTCGGTGAAGGAGGGAGATTGTCATCTCAAGATGGGACGCCAGACTACCAGAAAGGCATCACCTTCTCAATTACATTCCCGCTCCACAACAATGCGCCAGCCACTGGCCGGGGCCTCCCCACAGTATTTGCCGGAAAGCCACAAGTCGCCAGCTCCGACCACTTCTTCATGGCCATCCTCCACCTCCAGAAGCAGCGGTAACCGTGCTCTTTCCCAGGGCGGAACATTTTTTTCCTGCAGCCAGTTCTTCAACGATTTCGAGGGCCCGTCCGGGGTTGGCCGGATGCGTTCGCCCCCTGCCCTCGTAGATATCCGTATTTCCGGCGCCGGCGTTTTGCGCTTGCCAGCCCCTGTAAGCTTCAATCGCCACTCGCCCCATACCAATTCCTGGTCCGGGACCAGGGCGGGCTTTCCAGCGGGCAATGCCGTGAATTCCGGGACCAGGTACAGCTTTTCCCGATAACGTCGAATCACGAAACCCGGGCCGCGAAGCTCCGGTTCCCGGTCCGCCGGCGCGCTCATGAAATCCGCCAGCACCAGCGGCCAGTCGGAAATGGCGGGTGGTTCGTGGCGATGGCGTTTAACCCACCAGCGCAAAAGGTTTTTCTGCTCCGCCAGAGACAATGATGCCACCGCACTCAACCGCAGGGCGCCTGAGTCATCAGCACATTGGTGAAAGCGGATCTCCGCCAGCTTCCCGGCCAGTTCATCCCCTTCCCGACAGGAACGGGCACTGTGCCCGATGCGGCTGACCAGCGATGGCCAGCGGGACTTGAGAAGAGGCAGAATCGAATGGCGGAGAAAATTGCGGTCAAAGCGCTCATCGGTATTGCTGGGGTCGTCCACCCAGTCGATTCCCTGTGCCGTAGCCCAACCCTGAAGCTCTGCGCGACTGAAATTCAGCAGTGGTCGATACAGCCAACCTTCACCAAGGGGCCGTGTTCGCGGCATTCCGCCCAGGCCGGCCACACCGGTCCCACGCAACAATCGAAACAATACAGTCTCGGCCTGATCATCGCCATGGTGGGCCATCAACAGTAGCTCGCCCGGAGCCAGGATATCTTCGAATGCCTGGTAACGCGCATTCCGGGCAGCCTCTTCAATGCCACCACTGGTGTCGCTTTCGGGAGTCTCGCGACCGCTGACGATCACTCGGCGGATGTCCAGGGGTACACCGAGTTCCCGGCAGATTTCCTGACAGAAACGCTCGGTGTGACCGGCATTCGGCTGTAATTGATGGTTCACATGAAATGCCGACACCTGGCCGGTGTGCGCATACAGGCGGGCGACAACATGGAGAAGCAGAACAGAATCCATTCCACCGCTAAGGGCAATTCGCAGGTGGGAATGGGAGGGCAGGTGCCTGACCGGAGCGCAAAGTGCCTCCGGCCAGTCTGACCCGGAGCCGGATTTACCGGCCCGTGTCATATCGGGTCAACCGCTCATAGCGGCGGGACACCAGTTCTTCAGCGGGTAAACGGCAGAGCTCGGCAATGCCCTTACTCAGGGTAGCGCGCAGGGATTCGGCCATTTTCTCCGGGTTGCGGTGCGCCCCACCCAACGGCTCGGTGACCACGTTGTCAGCGAGGCCAAGATCCCTGAGACGGTCAGCGGTCACGCCCATGGCTTCTGCTGCCTGGGACGCATATTCCGCACTCTTCCACAGAATCGATGCACAGCCCTCCGGCGAAATCACGGCGTAGGTGGAATACTGCAGCATGTTGAGCTGGTCGCAAACACCGATGGCCAATGCACCACCGGAGCCACCCTCGCCCACTACCGTGGAGATGATCGGCGTTTTCAGGCGCGACATCACCGCAAGGTTGAAAGCAATGGCTTCGCTCTGGCCGCGCTCCTCGGCCCCGATACCGGGATAGGCACCCGGAGTATCAATGAAGGTCAGGACCGGCATGCGGAAACGCTCGGCCATTTCCATCAGCCGCAAGGCCTTACGGTACCCTTCCGGACGCGGCATGCCGAAGTTCCGTTTTACCTTGTCACGAACTTCGCGGCCCTTCTGATGGCCGATCACCATCACCGGCTTGCCGTCGAGACGGGCGGTGCCGCCAACGATGGCCTGGTCATCGGCGTAGCGACGGTCGCCGTGCAACTCGTCAAAGTCGTCGAAAATCATGTCAACGTAGTCGAGGGTGTAGGGGCGGCGCGGATGGCGAGCCAGTCGCGCCACATCCCAGGGCTTGAGGTCCGAGAAGATACTTTCCGTCAGGCTGACACTCTTTTTGCGCAGCCGGCTGATCTCGTCGGTAATGTTGATGTCGGTGTCGTTACCCACCATACGAAGCTCTTCAATCTTGGCTTCAAGGTCGGCAATTGGCTGTTCGAAATCCAGATAGTTAGGGTTCATGATGTTCCATCATTTGCTTGCAAGGCGAGAATGTAAGTCGCCAAACCAGAATTTTGGACAAAGATAGCAGCGCCCGGGCATAGGCTAAAGCGGACCTTTGTATGAGTCGGCTTTCTGACAAAAACGTAATTTTTCAACGTGCCCGCCATTCCCAGGATGAACCTTGCCGGATAGTATCAATCATAGACCAGTTCCACGGACTGGTCGCCTACGAGGTATTTCAGCTCCAGCAAAAGGTCATCATCGGGCTGAACGCGCCACGATTCGCCCAGTTCGATACGAGTACTGGCATTATCGCTGCTGTACTCGATCCACACCGGACTGCCCTCACACCGGAAGGGCCTCAGCGTTGAGTCCAGCTTGTCCAGCAGGCCGTTCTGAAGTTGGTCGGCGTGAATGGCCAGCTTGAGCCCGCGGCTGAACTGTTGCCGGGCTGTGCCCACGTCCATCACCGAGTTCACCCGCATTTTCATCTGGCCGGAGTAATCATCATGGCTGACCTGGCCTTCCACCACAATGACCTGGTCGGACTGCAACAACTCCCGATTCTCGAAAAAGGCCTCGGAGAACAGCGTGGCCTCGATACGGGCGCTACGATCATCCAGGGTGATAAACGCCATGGTGGAGCCGGTACGGGTTTTCATTGAGCGCTGGGCCACCACCAGCCCGGCAACACGCTGGGGCTGGCGCGCCGGTTTCAGATCAGCGATGGAAGAGCGCACAAACCGCCGCACTTCCTTCTCGTACTCATCGAACGGGTGACCGGTCAGGTAAATCCCGAGGGTGTCCTTCTCCCCTTTCAGACGTTCCTTCTTGGGCCATTCCCGCACATTTGCCACATCGGAATAGGGGTCGCCGCCTTCCCCGCCCATCAGCATGTCACCAAACATGTCGGTCATGCCCACGGATTCGTTGCGGGATTGCTGGCCTGCCTGCTGGATGGCCTTGTCGATACTGGCCATTAGCTGGGCACGCCCTGCCCCCAGTTTGTCCATGGCGCCTGAGCGAATCAGGGCTTCCATGGCGCGCTTGTTCACTTTTTTCAGATCCACCCGGCGGCAAAAATCAAATATATCCTGGTAGGGCTCACCGTCTGCCCGGCCAGCCTGGATGCTGCCAATCGGGCCCTCACCAAGCCCCTTGATGGCTCCCAGGCCATACACGATGGCGCCGTCGTCATTGACCGTGAAGGTGTATTCGGAGCGGCTGACATCCGGCACCAGCAGCTCCAGCCCCATGCTGCGGCACTCCTCCACCAGCGTCACCACCTTGTCGGTGTTCTGCATATCCGCCGTCAGCACCGCCGCCATGAACTCGGCCGGGTAATGCGCCTTCAGCCAGAGGGTCTGGTAGGAGACCAGGGCGTAGGCGGCGGAGTGGGATTTGTTGAAACCGTAGCCGGCGAACTTCTCTACAAGATCGAAGATGTTTTCAGCAAGGGTCTTGTCGATGCCGTTCTTTTCGCAGCCATCCAGGAAGAACTGCTTCTGCTTGGCCATCTCCTCGGGTTTTTTCTTGCCCATGGCACGACGCAACATGTCGGCATTACCGAGGGTATAGCCGGCCATTACCTGGGCAATCTGCATGACCTGTTCCTGATAGAGGATAACCCCGTAAGTGGGCTCCAGTACCGGCTTCAGGCCATCGTATTGGTAATCCGGGTGCGGGAACGACATCGGTTGGCGACCATGCTTACGGTCGATAAAGTCATCCACCATGCCCGACTGCAGTGGCCCGGGCCGGAACAGGGCCACGAGGGCGATCATGTCCTCCAGGGAATCCGGCTGCAGGCGGCGGATCAGGTCTTTCATGCCACGGGATTCCAACTGGAAGACCGCGGTGGTTTCCGCCTTCTTGAGCATGTCGAATGACGGCACGTCGTCCAGCGGGATCTCATTAATGTCCAACGCCGGCTTGCCGCGCTTCTCCAGGCGCGGGTTAATCATCTTCAGGGCCCAGTCGATGATGGTCAGGGTCCGCAGTCCCAGGAAGTCGAACTTCACCAGGCCCGCATCTTCCACATCCCCCTTATCGAACTGGGTCACCAGGCTGCCGCCCTCGTCATCGCAGTACAGCGGCGAGAAGTCGGTAATCTTGGTGGGCGCTATCACCACGCCGCCGGCGTGCTTGCCGGCGTTACGGCAAACACCCTCGAGCTTGAGGGCCATCTCCCAGATCTCCTGGGCTTCCTCGTCGTTTTCCAGGAACTCAACCAGTTGTGGTTCCTGCTCGAGCGCCTTCTCCAGGGTCATGCCCGGCTCAAAGGGAATCATCTTGGACAGTTTGTCCGCCAGGCCGTAGGACTTGCCCTGAACCCGGGCCACATCCCGCACAACCGCCTTGGCGGCCATGGTGCCGAAGGTAATAATCTGGGATACCGCTTCGCGGCCGTATTTCTCCGCCACATAGGCAATGACACGGTCACGGCCTTCCATGCAGAAGTCGACGTCGAAGTCGGGCATGGATACCCGTTCCGGGTTCAGGAAGCGCTCGAACAGCAGGTCGTATTCCAGTGGGTCCAGATCGGTGATCAACTGGGCGTAGGCCACCAGGGAGCCAGCACCGGAGCCCCGGCCGGGGCCCACCGGCACGCCGTTGTTCTTGGCCCACTTGATGAAGTCCATTACGATCAGGAAGTACCCGGGAAAGCCCATCTGGGTAATGATATCCAGTTCGAAGTTCAGCCGCGTGTAGTAGGCCTCGCGCTTTTTGTCGTAGTCCGGATCGTCCTTGCTCAGGGTCTTCGCCAGCCTCTCTTCCAGGCCCTCTTCCGACACCTTGCGGAAGTATTCATCCATGGTCATCCCGTCCGGGATGGGGTAGTTCGGGAGGAAATATTCGCCCATCCGCACCTGAACCGAGCAGCGGCGTGCGATTTCCACGGTATTTTCGACGGCCTCGGGAATATCCGAGAACAGCTCGATCATTTCCTCCGCACTGCGCAGGTATTGCTGGTCGCTGAAACGGCGCTCCCGTCTTGGGTCATCGAGAGTACGGCTTTCACCGATACAGACCCGCGCCTCATGAGCCTCAAAATCCTCGGCATGGAGGAAGTGGACGTCGTTGGTGGCCACCACCGGGCATGAGAGGGTTTCCGCCAGCTCAATGTTCAGGTGCAGGCAGTCTTCATCCCCTGGCCGGCCGGTGCGTTGCAGTTCCAGATAGAATGCCCCGGGATAAAGGTTCATCCAGTATTCCGTGCGCTGCCGGGCGAGATCCAGCTTGCCGGCCATCAGCGCCTTGCCCACATCGCCCATGCGCGCACCGGACAAGGCAATCAGGCCTT
The DNA here is from genome assembly GCF_029207565.1 of Marinobacter iranensis. Taxonomy (GTDB): domain Bacteria; phylum Pseudomonadota; class Gammaproteobacteria; order Pseudomonadales; family Oleiphilaceae; genus Marinobacter; species Marinobacter iranensis. Next base: position 71,783 of record NZ_JANCMW010000017.1, read on the forward strand.
CGGCACGACTTTCCAGCCACTTGCGCTGGATAATGGGCTTGCCAAAACGCTGCCCCTCGGTATACCCCAGGGAGACGATTTCGGTGAGGTTCAGATAGCCAGCGCTGTTGCGCGCCAGCAGGGTGATCCGCAGGGGGTTATCCGGCTCATCATGGTTTTCGATCCACAGGTCCGCGCCAATGATGGGCTTCACACCGGCCCCCATGGCGGCCTTGTAGAACCGCACCAGGGAGCACATGTTGGACTGCTCCGTCAGCCCGACAGCCGGCATGCCCAGCTCCGCTACCCGGCCAATCAGGGGTTTCACCCGCACCAGGCCGTCTACCATGGAATATTCGGAGTGCACGCGTAGGTGGACAAAGGTCTGTGACATAGCGTCGGGGTATTCCTGCTTGTTAATGACGGTTCGGGGCCGGGTCAGCGCCCGATCAGCTCTTCGATGTCTTCCTCGGTCTGCGGGCCGAAGCGGGCCTCAACCAGGTCTCCATCGGGGTTCACAATAAACGTTGCCGGCAAGGCGACGGGCGTCTTCCAGCCAAATTCGGGCCCGGGGTCCTCGGCCAGCATGGTGTATTCAATGCCCATGTCTTTGCCCAGGTCGATCAGTTCCTGGCCACGGATATCATCAAAGTTTACACCCAGGACCACGATGGCACCGGCCCGGTCCAGACTGTTCAGTTCCGGGATTTCCTCAAGGCAGGGCTTACACCACTCTGCCCAGTAGTTGACCAGCACCCAGTGACCACGCAGGCTTTCCCATTCCAGCGTCGTTCCGTCAGGCTTTTCAAACTCGTGATTCTGGCAGCCTGCCAACATCAACAAGGCCAGTATAATACCGATCCCGTACAACCCGGTGGAATAACGCACCGTTGCAGGATACTTTTCAGGGTATTGCACAGGGTGCCCTCCTGTTAGACTACGGCGCTCAGATACACTTGCGGTTTACCTGACCTGGAAAGATGGAGAACCATGACAGAACCGACCCGAATTTTCCACAATGCGCGCTGTTCAAAATCCCGGCAAACCCTTGAACTCCTTCGAGAACAGGGTGTTGAACCGGAAATTATACGCTACCTGGAAACGCCACCAACAGGGCAAATACTGGAACACATCCTGGAAGCTCTCGATATCGGCCCCCGTGAACTGATGAGAACCGGGGAAAAGGAATACAAGGAACAGGGCCTGGACGATCCGGGGCTGGACCGGGAAACCCTGATCAAAGCCATGGTCGACACCCCGAAACTGATCGAGCGCCCGATTGTCATCAAAGGCAACAAGGTGGCTTTGGGCCGTCCGCCCGAGAACGTCCTCAGCATCCTTTAACCGGAGACAGGCGATGGCTTCCGAAGCCCCCTATATTCTGGTGCTGTATTACAGCCGCACCGGCCAGACCGCGGAGATGGCCACCCAGATTGCCAGGGGCATTTCCCGGGTACCGGGCGTTGACGCCAGGATACGCACGGTACCCAGCGTATCACCGGATACAGAGGCCTCACTGCCCGCGGTCCCGGACGACGGAGCACCCTACGCCGGCAAGGACGACCTGGCGGGCTGTTCCGGCCTGGCCATTGGCAGCCCTACCCGCTTTGGCAACATGGCCGCGCCGCTGAAATACTTTCTCGACAGCACCGGAGACATGTGGCTGAACGGCACACTCACCGGGAAGCCCGCGGGGGCCTTCACCTCCACCGGCAGCCTGCACGGAGGCCAGGAAAGCACCCTGCTGACCATGATGGTGCCCCTGTTGCACCACGGCATGGTGTTATGCGGTGTGCCCTACTCAGAAAACGCGCTCAATGAAACCACTGCCGGTGGCACACCCTACGGCCCATCTCACTGGGCAGGTACTGGAGAGCAGCAGGTGGTGACCGACCATGAAAAGACCATCTGCCAGACGTTTGGCGAGCGCCTTGCCCGGCTCGCCCTGAAATTGCGCTGAGAGTGAGCGCCACTTAACAACAACGGACCACTGAATGCTTCACAATCCGAAAGCCCGCATTACCGCCCGACTGACCTTTCTGCTCTATCTGGCCACCCTGGCGACACTCATTGTCACCACGTTTTATCCCGTGCAGGTGGAGGGGGTATCCGTCACCCTGATGCTCAGTATCAAACTGGTCCCGCTATTGGCTTTTGCCGTTCCGGTTTTCCGGGGGCACAACCGGGGCTATATCTGGCTCAGTTTTGTGGTTATTTTCTACTTCACCCGTTACGTGGTGTCCGCCTGGCTCAGCGAAGGTGATCTTGCTCCGCTGGTCCTCACGGTGCTGACCTTCCTGCTGTTTACAGTGGCCATGGTCCACCTTAAGGTGAATCGTCCGCAGCCGGTTTCAGAAACCTGACAGGAAACACCCATGGCCGACAGCACTCACCCACCTGCCCCGCACAGAAGTACGCTGACCCTGAGGGATATCTGTACGGCGCTGGTGACCAGTAGTGAAATTTCCCAGGAGGACGCCGAGCGGGTCCTGTCGGCCAACATTGGCATCCAGACGGGTGGCAGTGGGCCTGCCAGTCAGCGCCATCCTCTGGAACTGGTGGCCAAGGCGGGGTTGGAAAGCCAGAAAACCGGCCGCACGCTGGACCTCGCCAAACTGACCCAATGGCTGGCGGAATGGGCGGAACAACCCTATTACCACATCGATCCCCTGAAGATAGACACACCGGCCATTGCCCGGGTGATGTCCTATGCCTTCGCCCAGCGACACGGCATTCTCGCGGTTGAAATAGGCCAGGATGAGGTTCTGATCGCCAGTGCCGAACCCTTCAAGAGCGACTGGGAGGGCAACCTGCGCCAGGCGATCAGGAAGGACATTCGCCGCGTGGTCGCCAACCCGGAAGATATCCGCCGGTACACCGTCGAGTTCTACCAACTGGCCAGCTCTGTCAGCAAGGCCGGTGGCAACAACGCAGCCAACCCGGCAGGCACCCAGAATTTCGAACAGTTGCTGGATCTGGGCGCCAGTGAGCACCCGGATGCCAACGACCAGCACGTGGTCAAGATTGTCGACTGGTTGCTGCAGTATGCCTTCGACCAGCGCGCTTCCGACATTCACATTGAGCCACGGCGAAACGTCACCCAGGTCCGCTTTCGCATTGACGGGGTGCTGCACAATGTTTATGAATTTCCGGATCAGGTCGGCGTAGCCGTCACCAGCCGACTGAAGATTCTCGGCAGGCTGAACGTGGCGGAGAAACGCCGCCCCCAGGATGGCCGCATCAAAACCCGAAAGCCGGACAACAGCGAAGTGGAACTGCGACTGGCCACCATGCCCACTGCGTTCGGCGAAAAAATGGTGCTACGGATCTTTGACCCGGAAGTACTGCTGAAATCCTACGAACAACTGGGCTTTTCAAAAGAAGACCGGGAACACTGGCAGGGTATTACCGACCACCCCCATGGCATTGTCCTGGTCACCGGCCCCACCGGTTCCGGCAAGACCACCACCCTCTACTCAACCCTCAAGCAGCTTGCCACCCCCGAGGTAAATATCTGCACCATTGAGGACCCGATCGAGATGGTGGAGCCCGCCTTCAACCAAATGCAGGTACAGACCAATATCGAGCTGACCTTTGCCTCTGGCGTGCGGGCGCTGCTGCGACAGGACCCGGACATCATAATGATCGGCGAAATCCGCGACCTGGAGACCGCCGAGATGGCCGTGCAGGCCGCGTTGACCGGGCACCTGGTGCTGTCCACCCTGCACACCAACGACGCCCCCAGCGCCATTACCCGGTTGATGGAACTGGGCATCCCCCCTTACCTGATCCGTGCCACGGTGCTGGGCGTGATGGCGCAGCGGCTGACCAGGACCCTGTGCCCCCACTGCAAGGCGCCAGGGCCGGTGGACGAGCAGGCCTGGCAAAGCCTGACCCGCCCCTGGAAGGCCACCATGCCCAAGCAGGTCTATCACCCGGTTGGCTGCCTGGAGTGCCGGAATACGGGCTACTACGGCCGGGCGGGGGTGTACGAGATCATGCAGCTCTCCGGCAATCTGATCCGGCAGATTACCGAGCAATGCGAACTGGACCAATTGAGGGTGGACGCCTACAAGGATGGCATGAAGTCCCTGCGGCTCAGCGGCGCGCAGAAAGTGTCGGCCGGCTCCACCACGGTAGAGGAAATCCTGCGGGTAACCCCCGAAAGCCAGCGTTGAGCAGCGCCCGGAAATTATAAGTCGGTGGATACGACACACTGGCTAAGAAGCTGCCGCCAACGCTGGTCGTGGGCTTCGATGGCCCGGTCCAGTTGCCCCCACAGGCTATCGGTGTTTCCGGTATCCAGGTATTGCCGGTACCACTCACGGAAGGGGGCTGGCATGGTATCCGCCTGCTGAACCGCGAGTTTTTCCAGTGGCTCAATCAGCGCCTCCCGTGCCTGCTGAACGCCTTTCAGATAAGTCTGAACACCGCCAGCGTAGCCATCGGCATACGCGCCTCTTAGCGCAGGCGGCACCTCCGCCCCCTCCTCGGGGCATAGCGGACCGGCTTCAACCCTCTCGGCCAGCAGGGCCGTAGCATCGTCAAGTCGCGTCGTCAGCAGGCGCGCGCTGTTCATTAGCTGGCCTGCCCGGTGCTCGGCCTGCCAGCGCTGATGAATCTCGCCAACGTAGTCCAGCGGCTCATCCGTGTTGCCATCCAACAGGCTCGCCACCGTCTGGTTCAACTGTCTCACACCCATGGCCAGCTCAGCCACCGGATCGCCCTCTGAGCCCCTGGGAAAGTACCCCTGTGAGAGGGTGAACAGTCGCTCCACTTCCTCCACCCCCCAGGTCGCATTCCATATAGCAATGGGGAGGGTTTCGATTTTGCTCTTGATGGCCTCTTCCAGCTCCTCCTTTACGCCCTCACGATCGGCTTCAGGAATACAGTCTTCAGCGGCACGGATAAAACGTGTTTCGTATCGCAAGCGGTTCAGCGGCTGCATCACCCGACCCATGATAGAATTTCGCTCACCCACCACGTATTGCAGCTCACAACCGTAGAGAGACAGGAAATCCAGCATGCCCATATCCAGGTCCGGCATGTCCAGATAGCGCTCACGACGGCGAGGGATCTGTGGAACCGGCGCGACGTCAGACAGCGCGGGATCTAACTTCAGGGCTTCAGCCACCTGCGCTACATAGCCGTCCATCAACTCCGGCACACCGGAATCCGGAGCGCAGCCGGAGAGGCACAGGCATAGAAACGGGGCTGTCAGGCATTTGGCATCGGGCACGGGGCCTCCTATACCCACGGGGCATTCAGAGAGGGAGGCACACGGGTGGGTCAGCGCTGCTGCAGGAAGTGATCAACTCCGGCAAAGTCCCTGGCCATCGCTCGCTCCGTTTCCGGCAGATCGCCTTCTCGAATCAGCCAGACTGTACGCATGCCAGCACTTTCCGCGGCTTGCAACTCGGCTTCCACATCGGAAAGGAACAGTACGGTCCGGGGTTCAACACCCAGTTCGTTGATGATATTGCTGTAGGACTCCCGTTCTTTCTTGCCACCGATACGGGTGTCGAAGTAGCCGGAAAAGAACGGTGTCAGGTCCCCGGCCTCACTGAATCCGAAAATCAGCTTCTGCGCCTTCACAGAACCGGAAGAATATACGAACAGGCGCAGCCCCCGATCATGCCAGCGCTGAAGGTACTCGGCGGCGTCCTCATAAACATGGCCACGGAAAGCACCCTGTTGGTAGCCCTGTTCCCAAAGCATGCCCTGCAGGGTTTTCAGTGGTGTTTCCTTGCGGTCTTCACGGATCCAGGTATCGAGCACTCCGATCAGCCCTTCGATATCGTCCCTGGCAACTCCGGAGGCCTGTGCAACGGCGTCCAGTTGTTCACGAATCTCGATGTTATCGGACTCTCCCTCCCGCACGAATTGGGCCATGTGTTCCGCCGAATAGGGAAACAGCACGTCGTGAACAAAGGAAATCGAGCTGGTGGTGCCCTCGATGTCCGTCAGGATTACGCGGATCATCCTGCAGCTCCTGCCAGCCGCTCATAACGGGGCAACCGGCTGGCGATGTCTTCGCCGGTGAAATCCGCCACCCAGCCTTCCGGGTTGGTGAACAGGCGAATACAGGTGAAGGCCGGCTCCGGCCCCATATCGAACCAGTGGCGGGTGCCATCCGGTACACTGATCAGGTCATTCTTCTGGCACATCACGGCGTACACCTGGTCACCAAAATGCAGGTAAAAAAGCCCCTGGCCGCGCACAAAGAAGCGCACTTCGTCTTCACTGTGCACGTGTTCATCCAGGAACTTCTTGCGGAAGGCCTCTTTCTGGGGATTGTCCGGGTTCAGGCTGATGACATCAGCGGCCTGGAAGCCACACTCATCCTTTAACGCCTGAATTTCTTCCGCATAAGCCTCAAGGATGTCGTCTGATGACGCATCCACAGGTAACTCCCGGGTGGACCACTGCTCAAACCGCACGCTGTGCTCCGCCAGCAGGTTGGCAATCTTGCCGGCGTCTTCAGTGACGACTCGGGGAGACTCGGGCGCACTCTGGTCAAAAATACTCAAGGTTGTCATCGGCGGACCCTCATGGTTTCCAGCTCGCATTCAAAGAGAAATTCAAAGGCTTCGACGTGGCGAAGGCAGTCTGACATGGTCCGCCCCCAGGTATAAAGGCCATGCCCGCGGATCAGGTAACCGGGCTGCTCCGGGTGCTGGCGGAACCATTCGCCTGTCTGGCGTGCCAGCGCCGGGATGTCCTGGGTATTGTCGAAAACAGGCACTGTCAGCTCGGACTCGTGAGTGTCGATGCCTGAAAAGGCTTTCTGCAACTCATAGCCCTGCAGTATCAGCGGCTCTCCGGTCGGCAGCAGGCGGCTCAGCACCGTCGCCTTGACGGAATGGGTATGCAATACCGCACCCACCTCGGGAAAAGTCTGGTACAGAACCGTATGCAATTGCGTTTCGGCGGATGAGCGGGCGTTGCTCTGGACGGCCTTTCCGCCCAGGTCCACCACCATGACATCGCCGGCGACCAGTTGGCCTTTATGGCGGCCAGAGACCGTTACGGCAATATGCCCCTCGTCAATCCGCGCCGAATAATTGCTACTGGTGGCCGGGGACCAGCCCTGGCCGTAAAGAAAGCGGCCGGCATCAATGATGGACTGCGCGGCAATGGCGTAGCGGGTTACGTCAAACAAAAGTCACCTCGGAACAGACACGCCGGATCAGCGCTTGATGGTTACCATTATAAGGATGGGCGGGCCACCCGCAAATGCTCACGGGCGGCAATCATGCAGGTTACACCTGTGCTTTCAGGGGAAGCCGGCGCTGTCGCTGGCCGGTCAGGGCAAACAGCGCGTTCCCCAACGCCGGAATTACCGGCGGAACACCCGGCTCTCCCACACCGGTTGGTGCCTGGTTACTGTCGACGATCTCAACAACCACTTCCGGGCGCTGGTCGTGCCGCATCAAAGGGTAGTCGTGGAAGTTGCTCTGCTGAACCTGCCCGTCTTTGAAGGTAATGTCACCGTATAGCGCCGCTGTCAGACCGAAGATAACACCGCCCTCGATCTGGTCGCGCACGATATCCGGATTCACCACCTGGCCGCAGTCGACGGCGCAGACCACTTGGTGCACCCGAATTTCCCCGGCCTTGACGCTGGCCTCCACCACCTGGGCCACGTAGGTGCCAAAACTGCGGAACAGGGCAATACCGCGCGCCCTTCCCTCTGGCACAGGCTCGCCCCAACGCGCCAACCTGGCGGCGCGGTCCAGCACTTCCAGGTGCCTGGGTTCGTGGTCAATCAGTGAACGCCGGAACTGGTAAGGATCCTGGCCCAGCTCACTCGCAAGCTCGTCCATGAAGGTTTCAACCGCAAAACCATTGTGCGAAAAACCCACGGACCGCCACCAGGAAACGGGCACGCCCGGGTCCGTATGGGTATGGCGGATATCAAGGTTTGGTACCAGGTACGGATATTCGATGGCCCCCTCAATGGCGGAATGGTCCTTCGGTGTGGCAATGCCCTCCGCCATCAGCCCCACTCGTCCCAGGGTGTCGTACAGGAACTTTGGTGCCCAAGGATACTGGGCAGGCGCTGCGTTGCGCACGTACCAGTCCAGTATCTGGGGGCCAACAATCTGGTGATGCCAGCCGGTAACCTGACCGCCACTGACGCTGGCCTTCATACGATGCAGCATGGCCGGCCGGTAGAGGTCATGGCGGGTATCTTCCTCCCGCGACCAGATCAGCTTGACCGGTTTGCGCACCCGGAACGCGACAGCCGATGCTTCCTCGATATAATCGTTGGTCAGCCGGCGCCCGAAACCGCCGCCCAGGAAGGTGGTATGGATGGTCACGTCGTCCGGTGACAGGTCGGTCACCCTGGCGGCAGCGATGCGGCCAAGATCCGGTGCCTGGGTCGGCGCCCAGACTTCGATAGCGCCATCCCGATACCAGGCTGTTGCGTTCATTGGCTCCAGCGTGGCATGGGCAAGATAGGGTTGTTCATAGCTGGCTTCAACCACCCGCTCCGCACTTCCAACTGCACCATCGAAGTCACCCTGGCTGCGCTCACTCTCGCCCGGATCCTCGTCGGCCGCCTTGTGATAGGACGAAAACACCTGTTCAGAAGACACACTGAGAGCCTCGCTTTCATCCCATTCAACCGTCAACGCGTTCTGCGCCTTGCGGGCCTGCCAGTATTTATCGGCTACTACCGCCACACCACGCTCTATCTCGAAAACATCGAGCACACCCGGCATCTTGCGAACGTCGGAATCGTCAAAGGTCCGAACGCGGGCGCCATGGCGAGGCGGGCGGGTAACAACAGCGTAAACCATGCCTTCCAGTTCGACATCAATGCCGTAGATCGGGGCGCCGGTGGACTTGGCTTCGGCATCCAGGCGGCCCCGGTTCTTGCCGATGTATTTCCATTCCTTGCGCGGTTTCAGCGCTGGATCTTCGGGAACCGGCTGCTTCGCCGCCAGTTCCACCAGCCGGCCATAGCTCAGGCTGTCGCCTCCATTGGGGGGCAGAACCCTGCCACCGGCCACGCTGCAGTCATCCGGGCTGACTTCCCAGACGCTTGCGGCAGCACTTACCAACATGATTCGGGCAGAAGCACCGGCCACTCGCAATGGCTGCCAACTGGTCGCCAGGCTGGTACTGCCACCGGTCAGTTGAAGGTTGTAAAGAGGATTGCGGTACTCGGTGGCTGCCGGAGCAAACCTGGGCTGAATAGAAGCAGGAGGCACTCCCAATTCTTCCGCAATCAGCGTGGTCAGGCCGGTGTAGGTTCCCTGCCCCATTTCCACTCGGGCCAGGGTAAAGTAAATCCGGTCATCAGCGGTCAGTTCAAGCCAGGCATCGGGCTTCCAGTTGCCGCTGTGCTCATCGTAACCGGTCGGGATTCCGGCACAGCCCGGCAGTGACAGGGAAAGGACCAGTCCGCCAGAGGTTCCTGCCGTAACCTTGAGGAAGTCGCGTCGATTCATGGACATATCACGCATCCTCTCTGCTGTACCGGGCTGTGCCCTTCTCGACCACAGACTCAACAGCGGTAACAATCCGGGAGTAGGTGCCGCAACGACACAGGTTGCCGCTGACGGCGGCAACGATATCATCACGGGAGGGAGCGCTATTGTGCTGCAACAGGTGAGCGGCACTCATGATCTGGCCTGACTGGCAGTATCCGCACTGGGGAACACCGTGCTCCACCCATGCCTGCTGCAAAGGATGCAGGCCACCGTTGGATGACAGCCCCTCTATGGTGGTGACATCGCCACCTTCAGCCATTTCCACCGGCGTGGAGCAGGAGCGCACTGGCTGCCCATTGAGGTGCACGGTGCAGGCGCCGCACAGACCCATTCCACAACCAAACTTGGTTCCCTTCAGGCCAATCTCATCACGAATCACCCACAGCAATGGGGTGTCGCCGTCGACTTCGACAGTCTGTTTCCTGCCATTCACAGCAAGGCTCACGGCCATGGATGCTCTCCCGTGTTCGCCAGAGCCCTGCTCCGACTGAGTTATTGTTATGTTTGGATCGAAATGGTCTTATTTTATGACGTCGTTGCCGTCCTTGTCGGTCCAGATCTTGCGCTCACCGGTTTCCATCTTGCCTTCGGAGTCCCAGACCTCGCGGTCTGTTGTTGCTTCTTCCACCTTGCCGTTGTCATTCCAGATTACCCGATCCTTGCAGCCGGCCAGTGCTGCCGCCACGAAAAGTACCAACATCAATTGTTTCACACTTACCTCCGGACCGATTTCATCGGCTATGGGTGATTATTATCAGGAACCGTGGATCTCACGGTTGCGTTGCTTGTCACGGTCGCCCTTGCGGACCATGACATAGACGGCACCGGTGCCACCATGGCGCTTCTGGGCCGAGTGGAACGCCAGCACATCGTCCAGTTCCGGCAGCCATTTCGCGATATAGCTCTTGAGCTGGGCGATGCCATCCGGGTTACGTTCTCCCTTGCCATGCAGGATGATGACGGATCGCAGCCCGTAGCGCACGCAGTCTGAAACGAAGCCGAACACCTCCCGGCGCGCTTCTTCCACAGTCATTCTGTGCAGGTCGAGACGCGCTTCGATCGGGTACTGCCCAAGACGAAGCTTACGGAACACTCCGTGCTGGACACCCGGGCGCTGCCAGCACAGGACATCGTGCGCTGTCAGGGGCTCCACCATATCCGCGGTCAGCGGATTACGGTCTTTCAATGGCTGGTCCATTGCAGAACGTTGCCGCTCAAGGTGTCCCGGTGTGAGCTCCTTGGGTGTCTTTACATCGGCCTTATTGGGCTTCCGGATACGACGGACGTCCTTCATCTCCTCCAGAAAGCTCAGGCGCTCATCTTTGGTTGTCATGTCGATATCATTTGCAGTCGGGGATGCTTGGACTTTACCACCGGCCTCCCCCATCATAAAGGATGGTCCGCAGCCCTTACCCTTGCTGTCGGCCGCGAACAATCCAGCTTCATACGAAAATCGTACGGTCTGTGGACAGGCAATTGGTCTACACTTCAGACCCAGAACAACGATAATGGACCGCGTTTATGACCGCCGCACCCCAGGACAGCGAACGCCCCCAGAATACCCGTGCCATCATGACATTTCTGCGGGAGCATTCGCCTTTTTCAAACATGGACGATACGCATCTCGCCCACTTTGCCGAACACGCCTCCCTGCGATTCTACGCAGACGGCGATGTCGTGCTTTCGCCGGAAGACGGTCCCGTGAAACGGTTCTATATCGTCAAACAGGGCCGCATCCGCGGTGAACGGGAGCGAGACAGGGACGGCGAGACGGAAACCACCTTCGAAATCAGTCAGGGAGAGTGCTTCCCGCTGGCCGCACTGATCGGGGAACGGTCAACCCGCACGCTTCATCGCGCCGCCGGGGACACTTTCTGCCTCAGTATCGAACACGATACCTTTGTGATGCTGTTCTCGCAGAGCGATCCTTTCCGCGATTTCTGTCTGCGTGGCGTCAGCAGCCTGCTTGACCAGGTGAACCAGAGAATCCAGACCGGGGCCATGGCTTCCATGGGGTCCAGCAACTCACTGGACACGCCGTTGGAGCGATACGCCATTCGCAACCCCATTGTGTGCTCACCGGACCTGCCGGTCCGCAAGGCCGTCGCACGCATGCACGAGAACAGTGTTGGCAGCATCGTAATAACCGACGATGAGAGGCATCCCACCGGCATCTTTACCCTGAGAGACCTGCGCACCATGGTGGCGGAGGAGAAGGGCCCGCTAGACACCCCCATCGGACAGGTGATGACAAAAAACCCCTGCTGCCTGACGGCCCAGGCCGATGCCTTCGAGGCCGCCATGCTGATGGCGGAACATCACTTTGCCCATATCTGCGTGGTTGATGAGGAGCATCGGCTGATTGGCATGGTTTCGGAACGGGACCTGTTCTCCCTCCAGCGGGTGGACCTCGTTCACCTCGCACGCACCATAGGCACTGCCAGCCATCTCCGCACGCTGGTCAGCCTGCGAAAGGACGTCTCCCGGTTGGTGGACGCCATGCTCGCCCACGGTGCGGATTCCGGCCAGGTGGTAAAAATCATAACCACCCTGAACGATGTCACCGTACGGCGGGTTCTGGAACTGAATATCAAGAAGAACGATCCGGGCATTCCTTTCACCTGGCTGACATTCGGTAGCGAAGGCCGGCAGGAGCAGACTCTGCTGACCGATCAGGACAACGGCATACTGTTCGAGACGCCCGAGGGGATGAACGAAGACCAGGTGCGGGAAAAACTGCTGCCCTTCGCGGAAACCGTCAACAAGGAACTGGCGGAATGTGGCTTTACGCTTTGCAAAGGCAATATCATGGCCAGCAACCCCAAACTCTGCCTCAGCGGGCGGGAGTGGGATGACTGGTTTGTCCGCTTTATTGATGCTTCGACACCACAGAACCTGGTTTACTCGTCCATATTCCTGGACATGCGGGCGGTGTTCGGGCCCATGGAGCCCTTGGATGCCCTGCTGGACAAGGTTCTCACCCGCATCCGGAAAAATGCCCTGTTCCAGAAGATGCTTGCAGGCAATGCCATCACCCGCAAGCCCCCTCTGACCATGTTCCGCAATTTCCGATACGCCCCTGACGGAAAGAAAAACACCCTGGACCTGAAGCGCCAGGGCCTTGCCCCCTTTGTGGAAGCGGTCAGGGTGTTTGCCCTAGCCAATGGCGTTGGCGCGGCCAATACACTGGAACGCATGCAACAGCTCTCCCAGAAGGGCGTCTTTGACGCCAAGGACGCCAACGCCTGGCAAGAGGCCTACAGCCTGATCCAGGCCATCCGAATGAGGGCACACCAGGAAATGCTAGATCGTGGAGAGCCCCTGTCCAACTACATCAGTCCGGACGACCTCAATCCGCTGGACCGGCGAATTCTCCGGGAATCCTTCCGACAGGCCCAGCGCCTGCAGCAGAAACTCGAAGTGACCTACCAATTCTGAACACCGGGCTAACCGTTATGCTGGAGCACATCAAAGACTGGATTGAACGGCTCAGGGCCGGCAGCACGGGTGGTCCTGACCGTGAACACCTGCCAACCCCGAAAACCGCCGGAGACCAGCGTCTGTCAGACTGCAGGCTGATCGTGCTTGATCTGGAGACCACAGGGCTCAACGCCGCAAAGGACAACGTCATTGCCATCGGCGCAGTGGCTATAAAGAACAACGCCATTTCGATGGGAGACCAGTTTGACCTGATTCTCCGGCGCCCGGAGCTGGACATCAGCGAGACAGTGCTGATCCATGGTATCGGCCCCGAAGCCCTGACGCGGGGCCATGAAACCGAAGATGCCCTGCTCCACCTGCTGGAGTGGATGAACGGCGACCCTATCCTTGCCTTCCATTCGGCCTTTGACCGGAGATTCCTTGAAAAGGCCCTCAAACATATCCTTGGCTACACCCAGCCCCACACCTGGATTGATGTGGCCGAAATGCTTCCCGCTTTCTTCCCGGACGCCAAAACCGGAGGCCATGGGCTGGACAACTGGGCCGACTACTTCGACCTGGAAGTCAGCGCCCGCCATCATGCTGCTGCCGATGCAATGGCAACCGCTGAACTGACCCTGGCGGTTCTCAACAAGGCCCGCAAAAACGGCGTCACCACTTTGCGGGACCTTAACGGGAAGCTTAAGTACTACCGGCAACTGAAAAACATGCACCGCCATGGCTGACAACACCTGAACTGTGTCGCATTTTCAGACATTTTGCCAGGCAAATAACTGAGAATTAGACCTTTTGCCAATATCTATATATCGCTTGACGGGTAAAGTCAGATAGGACAACACGTCGGAGAAGAACTATATGAATAATAATTTCTCTTCAACCAACACGTCACAGAAAACCCACCCAACCTCCACAACAACAACACAGGAGTGATCCTATGTCAGGTCATGACTACGATGCTGTGAATTACTGGAAGGCGAACCTTCGCCTCATATTCGGGAGCCTGATCGTATGGGCCCTGGTATCCTATGGGTTTGCGATACTGCTTCGCCCCATGCTCGCCGGAATTCCTGTTGGCGGAACCGACCTCGGGTTCTGGTTCGCCCAACAGGGTTCGATTCTTACCTTCATCGCGCTGATCTTTCACTACGCATGGCGTATGAACAAGCTCGATGAAAAATTCGACGTGCATGAGGAGTAAGTTCGAATGGACCAGTTTATAATCAACCTGTTATTCGTAGGCGGTTCGTTCGCCCTCTATATCGGTATCGCCATCTGGGCGAAGGCCGGTAGCACAAGTGATTTCTACGTCGCGGGTGGCGGCGTACACCCGATCACCAACGGTGCTGCAATCGGTGCCGACTGGATGTCTGCGGCATCCTTTATCTCCATGGCGGGCCTGATTGCCGCTGGTGGTTATGCCAACTCAACCTTCCTGATGGGCTGGACGGGTGGTTACGTACTGCTGGCCATGCTGCTTGCACCTTACCTGCGTAAGTTCGGCAAGTTCACGGTTCCCGAGTTCATCGGTGACCGCTTCTACAGCAAGAATGCGCGGTTTGTGGCCGTTGCCTGTCTGATCGTGGCGTCTGTTACTTACGTTATCGGCCAGATGGCCGGTGCCGGGGTAGCCTTCTCACGCTTCCTGGAAGTGGATTCCACCACGGGTCTGATGATCGCGGCTCTCGTGGTCTTCGTCTACGCCGTACTTGGTGGTATGAAAGGCATCACCTATACCCAGGTGGCCCAGTACTGCGTACTGATCATTGCCTATACCATTCCCGCGGTGTTCATTTCACTGCAACTGACTGGCAACCCGCTGCCTCCGCTGGGCCTGTTCTCGACGCACGTTGATTCAGGCATGCCCCTGCTGGAAAAACTGGATCAGGTCATCACTGATCTTGGTTTCAGGGACTACACAGCAGACGTGGACAATAAACTGAACATGGTTCTGTTTACCCTGTCGCTGATGATCGGTACCGCTGGCCTGCCACACGTTATTATCCGCTTCTTCACCGTACCCAAGGTTGCAGACGCACGCTGGTCCGCCGGCTGGGCACTGGTGTTCATTGCCCTGCTGTACCTGACAGCGCCTGCGGTTGCTTCCATGGCTCGACTGAACCTGATGACCACCATCTACCCGAACGGTGTCGACGGTCAGGCCATCGAGTATGACGAACGGCCACAGTGGATTCAGGAGTGGGAAGTAACCGGCCTCATCCAGTTCGAGGACAAGAACAACGACGGCCGCATCCAGTTCTACAACGAGGGTAATCCCGAATTCGCAGATGAGGCCGAAGCTCGCGGTTGGGAAGGTAACGAATTCACCTACAACAACGACATTCTGGTACTGGCTAACCCCGAGATTGCCAACCTGCCAGGCTGGGTAGTTGGCCTGATCGCAGCCGGTGGTCTTGCTGCGGCACTGTCGACAGCGGCTGGTCTGTTGCTGGCAATATCGTCCGCGGTGAGTCACGACCTGATCAAGGGTGCGTTCAAGCCCGACATATCAGAGAAAGGTGAACTGTTGGCAGCCCGTATTTCCATGGCCGCGGCCATAGTGGTGGCCACCTACCTCGGCGCCAACCCTCCCGGGTTCGCAGCACAGGTGGTGGCACTGGCATTCGGTATCGCGGCAGCCTCGCTGTTCCCTGCGTTGATGATGGGTATCTTCTTCAAACGCATCAACAACAAGGGTGCCATCGCAGGTATGCTGGCAGGCCTGGGCGCTACGCTGGTATACATCTTCATCTTCCTGGGCTGGTTCTTCATTCCGGGAACCAACAACCTGGCCAACACTCCGGACAACTGGCTGCTGGGTATTTCCCCGCTGTCGTTCGGCGCCGTTGGTGCATTGATCAACTTTGCGGTAGCCTTTGCGGTCTCTCATGCGACCGAAGAGCCGCCCGTTGAGATTCAGGAACTGGTCGAAAGCGTTCGTTACCCACGTGGTGCCGGCAAAGCTACTGACCACTAAGCAACACGTCAGCCAACGACAGATGAGAATCTGACAGGCTGAACCTGAACGGGCTTCCTCATTGGGAAGCCCGTTTTTTTTCAAGGAAACAAATTTATGTTCTGGACTTTTGTGGCAACCGTATTTTGCGGTCTCGGTGCCGCCGGTATCGCCCTGGGTATACGTGCCATCACCCGAAAGAAAGCGCCCAAGTGGATTATCCCGGTGTTTGCAGGTGCCGGTATGCTCGGTTACCTGATATACATGGAGTACACCTGGTTTGATCTCAAGCAGACTCAGCTTCCAGACGAGGCTGTCGTCGTCAGTACAGAGAAATATGGCGCCCCCTGGCGGCCCTGGGCCTATGTTGTGCCTCAGGTTACTGCCTTTACCGTTCTGGATACCAACAGTGTCACCAGGGACAACCCTGAGCAGAATATCGTCCGCTTCAGCCTTTATCGCTTCGAGCAGTCCTACACAGACGCGGTATCCCAGAAAATGTATCTGCTAAACTGTGACACGCGGGAACTGGTCCCCCTCAAGGGCGAAAAGAGTCTGGACACCAGTGCACTCCGAACATTGTCCGAAGACGACCAATTGCTGGAGCTTGCCTGCGGCCAGTAGATCCGGTTACCAGGCCTGACGTTCGTTCATCGTATTTTGGGAAAGCCTGTTTATGCTCAGTGGCTGGCTGTTAGTCCTCATTTCGATCACTTACATCTCGCTACTGTTTGCCATTGCCTGGGCCGGCGACCGCCATCCCGGGCTGTACCGCCGGCGTTGGGCAAGAACCCATATCTACGCCCTGTCCCTGGCAGTCTATTTCACCTCCTGGACCTTCTATGGTGCGGTAGGGCGGGCCACCCAGGAAGGCCTGGGTTTCCTACCCATCTACCTGGGCCCTTTGCTGGTTTTCGTTTTCGGCGCCCCTCTGCTACGCCGTATTATTTTTATCAGCAAACGTAACAACAGCACCTCCATCGCCGACTTCATTGCCTCACGCTATGGCAAGTCGCAATCCCTCGCGGCCATGGTGGCCGTTTTTGCGCTGATTGGCAGCGTTCCCTACATCGCGCTGCAGCTGAAAGCCATCTCCATGGGCTTCAACGTGCTCTCCGATTCCGGCGCCTCGTATAGCGAGCTGAGCCCCGCCGCATGGAACGATTCCGCCTGGTACATCACCCTTGTACTCGCCGTATTTACAGTCCTGTTCGGTACCCGTCACCTCGAATCCACCGAGCACCACCGGGGTATGATCCAGGCCATTGCTTTCGAATCGCTCATCAAAATCGTTGCGTTCGTGGCGGTCGGCCTGTTCGTGGGCTGGGGGCTTTATGGTGGGTTCGGGGATCTCTGGAGCAACGTCCGCGACGCGGGACTGGTTGGCACCCTGACCACCGACAGCGTTGAGGCACCAGCCTTTATTACCCAGACCCTGGTAGCAATGCTTGCCATCATCTGCCTGCCGCGACAGTTTCATGTCATGGTGGTGGAAAACACCGACCATCGGGACTTTGAAACGGCCCGCTGGGCCATGCCCATCTACCTGGTTATCGCCAGCGCCTTTGTGCTGCCCATCGCCGCCGCCGGATTACTGTCCCCCGAAGCCAGTGCCTCCGACCCGGACATCCTGATTCTCAACCTGCCAATTCTTGCCGGGGAGCAATGGCTTGCCATTCTGGCATTCCTGGGTGGTGGGTCCGCGGCTGCGGCAATGGTGATTGTCTGCTCCGTCGCTATTGCCACCATGGTCAGCAACGAAATCATCATGCCGGCACTACTGAAGTTCTTCCGCCCACGAATGAACAAACGCACGGATCTCAGCTATCTCCTGCTGAGCATTCGCCGGGTTGCCATCTTCGTTGTGCTGTTAACGGCTTACGGTTTCTACCGGATGGCAGGCGCTGACTACAGCCTCACCGCCTTTGGACTCCTCTCGTTCGCTGCAGCCGCCCAGTTTGGCCCGGCGCTGGTGGGAGGCATACTCTGGCGCAAGGGCAACCATACGGGTGCTGTTTGGGGCCTGGGCCTCGGCTTTTTGATGTGGTGCTATACTCTGCTGCTACCTGCCCTGGCCTCAACCGGGTGGCTGAGCGATACCCTTATCGAACATGGCGTATGGGGTATGAACTGGACCAGGCCCACCGCCCTTTTCGGCTCCGAGTTTGACCAGACCAGCCATGGCATTATCTGGAGCCTGGGCATCAACACGATTACCTACATCGTGCTCTCGATGCTGACGCGCCAAAGAGTGCGGGAAAAGATCCAGATCGCTTCGTTCTTCCACGATCCCCAACCGCGTGCCGAGACTCCACAGCAACAGAGTTGGCAGGGGGAGATCATGACCTCGGACCTGCAGGCCATTGCTGACCGCTTTATGGGGGAAGAGCGGGCGGAAGCCATTTTCCGCAACTACGAACGACGCAATGCCATTCGCCTGCACCCTCACCGGCCGGCATCCTCACATCTGATGAAGTTCATCGAGCGGCAACTGGCATCGGTGATCGGGGCATCCACTGCCCGGGTGGTGCTGGAGTCCACCCTCACCGGCAGGGACATGCAGATCGAGGACGTCGTCAGTATCGTTGACGAAGCCTCCCAGGCCATGACCTTCAGCCGGGAACTGCTGCAATCGGCTATCGAGAACATCAGCCTGGGCGTTTCCGTGGTCAACCACCAGCAACAGTTGGTGGTGTGGAATCATCGCTATCTCGAGCAATTCAGCTACCCCACCGGTTTCGTCCGTGTTGGACGACCCGTGGAAGATCTCATGCGCTACAACCTGACCAGCGCCAATCTGCCGGCAAGACGTATCGACGAGATTATTGCTGACCGCTGTGCCAGCATGCGCGAAGGCCGGCCCATGTCGTATGAGCGGCAGCGGCCCGACGGAACCGTCTTGCGGATTGATGGCAGCCCGATTCCCGGCGGTGGCTATGTGACCACCTTCCAGGACATCACGGCCATGCGGCGTACAGAGCAGGCGCTGAAGGAAACCAACATCTATCTGGAGCAACGGGTCAAGGAACGCACCCAGGAACTGCAGGTGATTAACGAGCAGATGCTCAAGGCCAAATCCGTGGCCGAACAGGCTAACCAGAGCAAAACCCGCTTCCTGGCCTCAGCCAGTCACGACCTTCTGCAGCCCCTGAACGCGGCGCGTCTCTTTACCTCGGCTCTGGCGGGCAAGGCCAGGGACCCGGAAATGACCGAACTTGTGGATCACATTGATAGCTCACTGGGCGCTGCAGAGGAAATCATCAGCACCCTGCTGGACATCTCGAAACTTGATGCCGGAGCCCTGGAGCCGGACATCGGCGTATTTCCCGTCAATGAAATCATGCGCCACCTGGCAACCGACTTCTCCGCCATCGCCAAGGACCAAGGGCTGCACCTTCACGTCGTGCCCAGCAGTGCCTGGATAAGATCGGATTCGAAATTGCTGCGGCGCGTTATTCAGAACTTCCTCTCCAACGCCATTCGCTACACCCCGAGCGGAAAAATCCTGCTCGGTTGCAGACGATTGAAGGGGTACATTCGCATTGAAGTCTGGGACACCGGCCCCGGCATTCCGGACGACCAACTGGCCCATATTTTTGAGGAGTTCCGGCGCTTTCAGCAGGGCCGGGATAAAAAAGGTCTTGGCCTCGGGCTGGCTATCGTCGACCGCATCTGTGGCATGCTGAATCACCCGGTGAACGTTCAGTCGGTTCAGGGACTGGGAAGTGTGTTCAGCATCACCGTGCCGGTTGCCCCAGCCGAACACAGTGACCTCAATGCCACCAAATCAGCGCCTGCTTCACGACGGGTGTCCAGTCTGGGAGGCCTGCATGTGCTGTGTATCGACAATGACCCGGCCATCCTCCACGGCATGAGCGCCCTTTTGGACAACTGGCAATGCGACGTCACGACAGCGGAGAGCCTGGAGGATGCCCAATATAAACTGAACGGCACCAAACCGGACATCCTACTTGCTGACTACCAGTTGGATGACAACCGAAATGGGCTCGACGCCATGGATTCGTTGAGGGAAGAGATCTGTAATGATATACCTGGCATACTTATTACCGGCTATATGGCCCCGGAAGTCAGGGAGGACGCCATCAACAGGGGCTATCAAATCCTCTATAAACCTGTAAAACCGGCTGCATTGCGAGCGCTGGTTAACAAGTTGCTGAAACAGAAACGTTCATGACTGACTCCATAAATAACGCCATCGGCAATACCTTTACAAAACTCAGTTACCTGATTGTCGACGACTTTGAGAATTTCCGACTGTCCATGCGGCAAATATTGCGCAGTTGTGGCGCCGACAAAATCGAGTTGGTTGCTAACGCCTCGGCTGCAATCCAGTACTGTGCCTACAACCACGTAGACGTGGTGCTTTGCGACTACAACCTGGGTGAAGGCAAGAACGGCCAGCACATCCTTGAAGAACTCCGGCACAAGAAACTGCTGAAACGTTCCTCGCTTTTTCTCATGGTGACCGCCGAAACCTCCAGGGAAATGGTGATGGGTGCCAGGGAATACCAGCCTGACGGCTATCTCACCAAGCCCATCAACCGTGCCATGATGGAAAAGCGATTGTCTGGCCTTCTCGCTCAGCGAAATGCCCTGCTGCCCATAAACCGGGAAATCGACCGGGAGAACTTCCCCGAAGCCATCTCCCTGTGTCTGCAAACGCTGCCCTCACAACCGCGCTACAAAACCTGGCTGATGAAAACCCTGGCCGATCTGTATTACCAGGTTGGTGACTTCAGCCATGCGCTGAAAATCCACGACGACGTGCTGGGGCAACGAGACCTGTCCTGGGCAAAACTGGGCCGGGGCAAGATACTGATCGCAACCCAGAACTACGATGATGCAGTCACCACCCTGAAAGAGCTGGTGTCCAAGCACCCGGATTATATGGAAGCCTATGATCTGTTGGCGGAAGCGCTGGAAAAGCAGGGGCGCCCCACCCAGGCCCAGCAGATTCTTGAGAAAGCGGCGGAGTACTCTCCAAATGCCCTTTTAAGGCACAAACATCTGGCCACCCTGGCTGGGTCCAACCAGGACATGTCGACGGCATCAGAAGCCTGGCGAAAAACCGTCAGTCTCGGCACCTACTCCATTCATGACAATTCAGAGCATTATCTTGCGCTGGGCCAGTCCCTGTCCGACCTTAGTGAGGGGGATTCATCAAGTGAGGGTTCAGCCCATGCGGATGAAGCGCTCACCATACTGCGACGTATGGAGAAGCGCTTTGCCGACCAGGACGATATCAAACTGAGGAGCCGCATTGTCCAGTCCCGGGTCCATGCCGGCCAGGGGCGAATGAACGAGGCCGAAAAAGCACTAGAGAGCGTGGCTGACGGCCTTGATCCAGAGCTTATGGATCCCGAAGCCTGCCTTGATTATGCCAAGACATTGTTCAGGTTGGGAAAAGAGGGCGAAGCGAAGAGCCTACTCAACGCACTCGCAAGCCGTTGCAGTGACAACCCGCCGTTACTGCAAAAAATCGAGAGTTTGCTGGATGAACCGGTAGGCTTCCGGCAGAAGCTGCAAGCGCGATCCCTGAACCGCGATGGCATCAAAGCCTTTGAAGCGGGTGCGCTTGATGACGCCGTATCCACATTCAACCAGGCCCTGGAAATCGTGCCTTCCCATGCGGCACTCAACCTGAACCTGGTGCAGGTACTGATGAAAAAATACAAGGATGCACCCGGTAATCGTGAGTTGTTGAACCGCTGCCAGAGATGCCTGGAAAAACTGGCGGATCTGCCGGAGCAACATCGCCAGTACCGCCGATTTATCTCTTTGCGCAAGAAATTGGAAGGAATGAGGTCATGACCACCAACAATCACGAGGACCTTGCTAATGCCCGGGACTCACAAAACATCGACTTTTCGATGGTTCTGGCGTCCGCCGTCCATGATATGAAGAACTCTCTGGGTATGCTTCTGAATTCCCTGGACGAGCTCCGGCAAGAGCAGTCAGCGACCATCGGTGACTCCCCCCGGTTCAATACCTTGCAGTACGAAGCCGAACGCATGCACAACGATCTGGTGCAGTTATTGGGCATTTACCGGCTTGGCGAAAATAATCTGTCTGCCCATGTTGAGGAACACTTCGTTCCGGATTTTCTGGCCCGACAAATGGCTCGTCATACACCGCTTCTTGAGGGCCTGGGTATTGAACTGGCAATCGAGTCCGATGACATTAACGGCTTCTTCGATGAAGATCTGTTGACCGGCGTGCTCAATAACACCATCAACAACGCCATCCGGTACACCGAGAGCAAGATCAAACTGACGGCCTCCATGCACGATGGCTTTCTGGTGATTGGTGTCAAGGATGACGGCGATGGATATCCGGAAAATATGCAGCACAATGGCACCCCGAGCTTCAAATCCCTGGACTTCAACAGTGGAAGTACCAGCCTGGGGTTGTTCTTCGCATCATCAGTTGCCCAACTACACATCAACGGCGAGCGCCACGGATTTATCAAGCTGCACAATGACCGTCACCTCGGCGGTGGCGTATTCGAGATCTGGCTGCCATGATGGATAACGGCCAATACTTCAGGAAGAGAACTCATGGCTCGAGGTCATGCACTCATCGTCGATGACTCATCGACAGCACGGATTATCCTGGCCCGCCTTCTGGAACGAGCCGACCTGACTTCGCAGGGTGTCGCCACCGCGGAAGAGGGCCTGGAAAAGCTTCGTGAGCAGGCCTTCGATCTTATTTTTCTGGACCACCTGTTGCCCGGGATGAATGGCTTCGAAGCTCTTGAGGTTATCAAAGCGGACCCCGACCTGCGGCATATCCCCGTATTCATGTACACCTCCCAGAGCGCAGAGCGCTACCGACAGGATGCCAAGGTCCGTGGTGCTGCAGGGGTAATTGGCAAACAGATCGACCGGGACCAGCTCCTCACTACCATCGAAGCTATCCTGGACGATGCCTCGACTCTGCCCAGCCTCCCCACAACTGACAATATAGCCGGCGAGCTCATTGAAAAAAGCTATACCCGGCGCCTGACAGGAAGGCTGGCCACCCTCGAGGTTGCCTACGAGGAGACTCACGACGAGCTCAGGCACCTCCGCCAAAGCATGGCTCTGATGGAAGCCATGCATCAGGAGAACCTCGACAAACAGCGCCGTCGCCTTAACTGGCTGGCATTGGGCAGTGTTGCAGGCCTTGCGGGAGTCGTTCTGCTTTTCAGTCTGGAACTTCGTGATCTGTCCGTGGTATTTGATAGCTTAAACGGGCAACTGGCAGTGATGCAGGATATCGTGAGTAGCCTGGTGGAACTGGTGGAAGTTGAGCGGCAATAAAAAACCCCCGGTAGCGTTAGCTATCGGGGGTTTCGGGTATTAAGAGCCTGACGATGACCTACTCTCACATGGGCAGAAGCCACACTACCATCGGCGCTGGTCTGTTTCACGG
>NZ_JANCMW010000179.1 GCF_029207565.1 Marinobacter iranensis
CGTCAACCTCGTACGCTCGGCGCTCGCTTGCCACACAGGCATGGCGAGTTTCGCGGAGGCCGGGGTTTCGGAGAAATAGCCGATCGGCAGGCTGCAACTCTTTCCAGGGCGATAGTCAGCCTCCGGCGCGCAGCATTGCCAACGCCCTGCTTTTCGGAGAATCTCCAGTGCTCAAGGGAACTTTCGCCGGGGCCGCAGCTTTCTGACCGACGGCATGGAGATTTTCGATGGCGATGAAGCACTTCGCGACCTGCACGCTTACGGCGGCT
>NZ_JANCMW010000180.1 GCF_029207565.1 Marinobacter iranensis
TCCTGCACGTCCATCATCGTCGGAGGTGCGCCGCCACCTGTGGCGCGCCTTTGACGCGGACTACGCCCTCTACACGAACCGAACTGACGGCACGCTCACCGTGCACTACGCAGCCGTCGAGGGTGCGCGAGAACGGCTGGCGGCGTTGGTCGACGCGGAGAACACCGCCGGGTCGGGCCTCCGGTGGCGGGCACGCGAGGATCGCGGGCACCTGGTGCTCGAGGTGACGGGCCCCGCCGAGCAGGTGGATGGGCTGGCGCTCGGATGAT
>NZ_JANCMW010000181.1 GCF_029207565.1 Marinobacter iranensis
GGCGCATGCGGCGACCGCGCCGGCACCGGCCGAGATGATCCAGATGGATCACCTCTCGGTGCAGGTGATCGGCAAGGGCAGTCCGGTGATCCTGATCCCCGGCCTGTCGAGCCCTCGCGCGGTGTGGGACGGCGTGGCGCCCGAGCTGGCGAAGGCGCACACCGTGTATCTCGTCCAGGTCAACGGCTTCGGCGGCGACGCGCCGGGCGCCAATCTGGGCGAGGGGCTGCTCCCCGCCATGGTCGCCGAGCTGCACAAGCTGGTCGCGG
>NZ_JANCMW010000182.1 GCF_029207565.1 Marinobacter iranensis
CATATCTATCGCGTTGGGACCACCTTCCAGCTTCTCATAACGAGGACCGCCAGTCGCTCCCGCTTCATAGCTGTCTCGATACCGCGTCTTTATCGCGCTGACTTGATTCCTCCACTGCGAAGCAACTTCACTGGTTATGATGCCCCTGCCCTCGAGATCTCCGATACGCTGCTCGGCGGTAAGCTCCACCTCCATAGCCAGGGTACCGGCCTTCTGGGCCTGCATCTGCTCGAGCAGCGCAACTGCGGCCGGCGTGAGTACCGTCCCTT
>NZ_JANCMW010000183.1 GCF_029207565.1 Marinobacter iranensis
CCCGCCGCGCCCATGCCCCCGGCCGTGCACATCGAGACGACGACATGGCGCACGCCGCGCTTGCGCCCTTCGATCAGCGCATGGCCGACGAGGCGCGATCCGCTCATCCCGAACGGATGGCCGATCGCGATGGCGCCGCCATTGACGTTGAGCCGGTCGGGGTCGATCCCAAGCGTGTCGCGGCAATAGAGGCATTGGCTGGCGAATGCCTCGTTGATCTCCCACAAGCCGATATCCTCGACCCTGAGGCCGGCCCGCTTGAGCAGCTT
>NZ_JANCMW010000184.1 GCF_029207565.1 Marinobacter iranensis
TGAGGCACTAGACTGGGATCAAGCCCAGACGATGGATGTGGAGCGCGCGAAACCGATGACGTCAGATACCCCCGACAACACTCCCGAGGATCTCGACCCGCCCGCCGCACCCCGGATCCCCGCGGAGTACGGGGCAGACGAGATCCAGGTCCTCGAGGGCCTCGAGGCCGTCCGCCAGCGCCCCGGCATGTACCTCGGTTCGACCGGTGAGCGCGGTCTGCACCACCTGGTCTACGAGATCGTCGACAACTCC
Organism: Marinobacter iranensis; assembly: GCF_029207565.1. GTDB lineage: Bacteria > Pseudomonadota > Gammaproteobacteria > Pseudomonadales > Oleiphilaceae > Marinobacter > Marinobacter iranensis. The sequence continues at coordinate 254 of NZ_JANCMW010000184.1, forward strand.
GTCGACGAGGCCCTCG
>NZ_JANCMW010000185.1 GCF_029207565.1 Marinobacter iranensis
TAACGCAGCTCCGTATCACGTCGGTCCGGCGGCAGCTTGAATTGAAAGGCGAATTCGGATAATGCGATCCGCTCGTCGAAATCCTCGAGCGTCAGATGACGAATGTCCATGCGATTGCCCAACCTCCCTTATGCTACCACTATAGCTTAAGGGCGATCCGCTTGCACGGCCGAGGCGAGCATGGGCTTCGCGCTCCTGCTCTTGAGGTAGAGATAGGCGCAGCCGATGGACAGCAGCACGACGACGGCCAGTCCCCAATAGATGTTGCT
>NZ_JANCMW010000186.1 GCF_029207565.1 Marinobacter iranensis
ATCATCTGGCGGCTGAAGGCTTCCCCGGCAAAGCAGTAGATCCGCACGCCCGGCGGCTGGCCCTTGAGTTCCGCCCACTCCGCCAACTGGCGCAAATAGCTGGGCGGGAAGGCGGCCACGGTGATGCCTTCGTTGATCAGGCAATCGTAGGTTTCCTGCACACTCCACAGGGCCTGGTCCCTCAACACGAGGCGGGCGCCGTGGCTGAGCGCGGTCAGCCAGCGTTCGTGGGCGCCGTCGAAGCTGATGGACAGGAAGTGCAGTTCCC
>NZ_JANCMW010000187.1 GCF_029207565.1 Marinobacter iranensis
GGGCATTCACGGACTGACGCCCAAGTCCGTGAAGAAGAAGCTCAAGCAGCCGTCGTTTGCCGCGGCGGTCAACCGCGACGACGTGCGTGGCGGCGCGGAGCGGCTCGGCGCGGACTTCGACGTGCACGTGGCGTTCGTCATCGCGGCGCTCGAGGCCCGTGCCGATGAGCTCGGGTTGCACGGTCGGGCGGCCGCCACGGGCTGACCGCGCCAGGTTGGGCCGTGCAAGATCTATTGCAGCCACCGGCCTCGGTGTCCCCGGATTCCG
>NZ_JANCMW010000188.1 GCF_029207565.1 Marinobacter iranensis
GCCCTCGAATATGAGCGCAACGCCGAGCGCTACGAGTTCCTGAAATGGGGCTCCAAGGCGCTGAACAACTTCTCGGTGGTGCCCCCGGGCACCGGCATCTGCCACCAGGTGAACCTCGAATATATCGCCCAGTCGATCTGGTCGTCGAAGAACGCCGACGGCGCGACGATCGCCTATCCGGACACGCTGGTCGGCACCGACAGCCACACGACGATGGTCAACGGCCTGGGCGTGCTCGGCTGGGGCGTGGGCGGCATCGAGGCCGAGG
>NZ_JANCMW010000018.1 GCF_029207565.1 Marinobacter iranensis
ATTACCCCTCAACAGAAGTTGGCCATGATGGCCTGAGGTCTACTTTTGAACCCCGTTAAAAATGGGGGGATTACCGCCCTATGATGATTTTGAGGCCATTTACGCAAATCTTTCTGAGGATGAGAAAAATAGTGAGCTCATCGAAGATTTGGAAAACATTATTTTCAACTATTTCGAAGGTATGGAGTTACCAGATGAACCAACCATCTATGACCACTTAATACTCTCGCTTAGAGAAAAGGACGTGATTGCTACCTTTAACTGGGATCCTTTTCTCTTTCAGGCAGCAGCAAGGAATAGCCACATCAAAAAACCACCGAAACTGTTTTTCCTCCATGGATCGGTTGCAGTAGGAATTTGTAACGACTGTAGGCTAAAAATAAATGCGGGTGCTCTTTGTCCGAAATGCCATCAGCCTGTTGAAAGGTCGAATATTCTATACCCTGTAACGCAGAAGAATTACACAGCAGATCCTTTTATAAGCAATGAATGGGATGCATTTAAGCATTACCTCAAGCAAGGCTATATCTTTACCATATTTGGATACGGAGCCCCCGTTTCTGATGTTGAGGCCGTTGATCTTCTCAAAACTGCTTGGGGATCCCCGGATAAAAAAGCTCTTGAAGAAATCGAGATAATTGACTTATTGAGTAGTGACGAATTGGCGGAAAGATGGAGCGATTTTATTCACACCCATCACTATCGAACCGTCGATAGCTTCTATTCGAGTATGACTCCTTTGCATCCTCGGAGAACCTGTGAAGCACTTTGGGAGTGTTTGATGATGCTGAAGCCTTCTTATGGTACAGAATTTCCGGAATATGCTGAATTTGAAGAACTTTATGAGTTCATTAAACCACGGCTGTATGCGGAAAAAGCATAACAAGTTGCGTTACTCCGAGGCACTAAAGTGCGCCGGTTCGCTTAGGCGTTAAATGTCGTAACCGAATGTCCGCTTTGCGACCAGGCCGAGCTAAACAAAAGCGAACGCTTGCGGCGCAGGACGGTCTGCTGAGGCTATTTTTTATCCACTCTCCAATGGTTCCCAAAAAATGCCAGCGCTTCCTCTGTGTTGAGGCACTAACCAATATTCCTACTGGAAAATGAAGAACCCACAGGCGGTAACTGCCTATGGGTTTTGCAGGAAACAAAAGGAACGCTGATTGGCCAACTGTACCAGCCAGGCCAGTAAAGAGATCCTTAGATTGGCATACTAAACTGAATCCAAAATTTATCGCCTTCCGAAGTATTTTCAGCTCCAAATTCCTTTTGGTATTTGAATGCAATTCCGGATGCTGGAGAGAAATCGTACCTGATCTGAGGGCCAATCCCATTAACTTTGGCGCGATTACCATCTCCAACAGTATTTCCGTTCAGCTTGTCATCACTGAACTGATTCAGAACGAAACCCTGCAACCCTACTTGTACTTTGGGCGTCACGGAGTAGCCAATTGCATAGTCCAACATGGCCACATCTCCGGATTCGTAATTTGTATCGTCATTTTTCTGATTAAACTGGCCAACCAGAGATGCTGAAAGTTCCCAACCTGGCTTGAAAAACCAAGTAAGGTTGTAACTCGGCATAAAAGAAGCGTAGTTAACACCGGTGTTGGCTACGCTATTTTGGGAATAGGAGCCTGTAGGAAGGCTGAAGTCGAATGCCAGATATGAAAAAACAGTTTTGCTCTCACTCACGTAGCCGAGATTGAATGGTTGAACGATGATGTCTCCAATATCAGTATCGCTTTCGCTCATACCGAAAATCGTGGAAGAGGTATATACAATCGGTAAAATAGCACCAGATGACACGGTAAACGGGCCGAGAGGCTTCTCCCAGGTGTGCATGATTCTGGGCGCCTCTACGAAAACATCTACCTCAAAATCAGGAATGACATTATTACCGTCTGGTCCGGCAAACTCATCGGCTGAATAATACTGTGTATAACTATAAAATTGGGTTGAGCCAGGCCTGGGCATGATACCGTTAAGAACAGTATTTACTCCAAACGGATAAATCATCCGACCACTCTCCGTCGCATTCGCGACGGAGGACAAGCCGACAATGTTAGAGAAGATGATAGCTGCAATAATTTTATTAAGGTTTTTCATACTATACTCCAATTGACTTTTTTTATTTATCTAAACGCGAGAAAGAAATGCAGGAGAGGTGCTCACCTCCGGTATGGACGGATACCTTGCCTTTATTCACGGAGTCCTCGAATCCAAGGAGAGGCGCATCAGGTTGGATGGGTTTTCCCTGCACGCGGATCCTCAGAGTTTCCCCCGGCAAAAACGTAGTCGAATGCGGCAACAGCTCAATTTCAACGGCAACCACTTCATTGGCGTTAACTGGCATCAGCCTTTGATGTTTGTGAACCGGTCGTAAAGGGGCTGACGCAGTTTCATCAATTTCTCGATGTGAGACTCTTAGCCACCCACGTGTGACAATGTCATTCGGGTTAACCCCTCCAAATCCGTAGAACAGAACGCGATCACCGTTTGAATCCAGCTTCTCAATGCCGATGAAAAGGTCCGTGTCATCTGCGTCATCAATGGATAGCGAAAGACTCAGTTTGGATTCGCCTCCAATAATCATTTCCTCGGAAATTCGGTAGTCAAAATACAATCCTTCTTCTGAAGTTGAGTCGTATTTCGCGCTGCCAGCGATTGCTGGACGATTGACCTGCAGTAAGCTGTCATTGGCATTGAGATGAAGGATTTCGTAAACTTCAGTTGCGGGAGGCCAAGAATTCCTCTCAAGTATTTCAAAGGTATCTCTGTCCCGATATGATTTAATTGTCACTCGGCTCTGATCCTTCAGGCCGTCCCCCTTATTCAGAAGATAATGATCAAAAAAAGTCTTCTGCAGATCCAGTGACTCTTCTGAGTAATAGGCTTCCCACTTTGGCTGTCGATGAGTAACCAACCATTTATCTTCGGAGGAAATTTTCTTAAACCCTTCAAAGGTATCTGGCGTATGGAGCCCTTGGTCTGAAAAGCTGGCGCAGACAAGCGCAGGAACCTTGATCTTTTCGAGTGGAATATCAAACTTGCGCCAGTATTGGTCGTTCAGTGGGTGACTGAAACCGTTTTGGATGTAGTCAGGCTCGATGTAACCTGAGCTGGGGTTATGAGCCGCTTTGATCCAGTTTTCCCACAGCCACGGCATGAAGGTGGTTTCAGGAATGCCACCTTTATAGAATCTCCGGTAGAAATCATTCCATCCCTCCCAGAGTACGACGGCCTTCAAGCTTGGAGGGGAAAGGGCAGCAACCCCCCACTGAGAGACGCAGAGATAGGAAACACCATTTAATCCCACCCGTCCATTGGACCAGCTTTGGGCTCCGGCCCATTCGATCAGGTCGTAATAGTCTTCGCTGTCCTGGATGTGAAATGGCCCGGTTTCACCTCCTGATTCTCCCTGTCCCCGAGTATCCACCTGAATTACAGCATAACCTTGAGACACCCAGAAATTGGGGTCCGGTGCTTCGAAAGAGGTATGGTCCGAAACGGTAATCTTACCCAGATGCATGCTGGGCACGTTCCTGAAGATATCGAGTTTATCGAAAGAATCTTTGCCGTAGGGTGAAACCGCCATTACGACAGGGTATTTACCCGGGCCTTTCGGCTTAAAGACATTAACGCTCAGCTCTACGCCGTCGCGCATGGGGACTTTCACCCCTTGCTCAAAACTCACATTTTCATTGAGTGGCTCGTAGGCAAGATCAATTTTTTGATCACTCACCATATGTTTAGACATCGATCTTCTCCGTTTTATCTTTGTTATAAAGAGGTTACGACTACTGGAAACAGCTGGGACTTTGGCCCAGTCACTGAGAAATTCCTCCGCAAACAGGCAACGACTATCTGATGAATTCCGACCAAAAACGAGGATACTATTTAAGAAATCCCTCAATTTTCATTTTCAGCGTATGCCAAAAATTTCCCTTACAAAAATGATTTATTTCGCTCCAAATGATTGATGCTGTCGATCATGTGAGGAGCGAAGTTACCAAAGAAAGAGGGTAGTTACAGCGCGAATACCCCTTCTTTATCCTTCTGAAAAATATAAATTTATAGGCTAACTCAGTGCTCTAATGACGCCTCAATCGCTGAGCTTTTTTGCTTTGCAACACCTAGCATCGCGTTTTTGAATTCTCGCGTGATTGGAAATGGCCCTATCCATTGAGACAATATAGCGTTGTAAAACTCAGGGTTTACAATAGTGGCCATTTCAACACTATTTAGATAAATCTTTGTTCCCTCCCCAGGAAGAAAATCAAACCTCAATTCATCATGCTGCATGAATCCATTCTCAGGTGACATCTCTATGAACTTTCGAACGATAGGAAAAATATCTTTTAGCTCTTCCTTTCGCATATTAATAAACAAATCCTCTAAAAATACCTTTTTTGCAATATACATCGGTATATCCATATGAAAAATAACAACTGACCTTTTAATACTACGCTGGTCCATTATCTGTTCCGAATCAGAGCTTTTATCCTTTAGATAAAGAGCGGAAGTATAAATTGGGTTTCCATTCATTCGGCGTCTTGTCGCATAACCGTTTAATAGCATTTCCTCGCCAACCAAGTACGACCTGGCCGGAAGGGAACTATGGCCCACATCTTGACTATAAGACTTGTGCGTAAATATTACTGTCAACACCACCAAAATTGGCAAAAGTAATTTCATGAAATCGAGATCCTTTATTAGAAAGTGCATCGCCAATTAAAATTAAAGAAGTACTTCGTTATGCTTCATTGATTACACCCTTAAATTTAAGACAAAAAAGGGTGGCAACTTGCCACCCAAAAGACACAAAGCAACGTCAGGCCAGAAATTATTAAATATGAGCAACCTTGTTATCTACTCTTCTGTATTTTCCATTATGGAAAAGCAGAGGAGATCGGCATTCCTCAACATTCAAATACTCAACTTCCGCAATATAAAGAAGGTGATCTCCAGCTCTATGAATGTCCACTGTCCTTGCAACGACTTGTGTAGAGCTCTCTGGAAGCAGGGGAACTTCGCCGGTGGTATCGAACGGGCATTGCAGCCCATCAATGCTCTTGCCACCATAATGCGAACTTAGGTGCTCCTGCTCATCAACAAGAATGTTTACACCGTAACAATCGCCTACGTTCACCCAGTCATTGAATTTAGACTCCGCTCTGACTGAAATGACGATTAATGCCGGATCCAGCGAGACCGACATAAACGCGTTCGCTGTCATGCCGGCTGCTTCGCCATCGGCGAAGAAGGATACAACCGTCACGCCCGTTGCGAAGGAGCCCATAGCCTTCCGCATCAGTTGTTTATCGATTGCTCCCATCTCAGTAATGCAACTCTGATGTTGTTTTGCTGTATTCATAACGGTCTCCCCCTGCATCAAACCAGATTGGTGACTTTGCGTGTAGCGCCCAGCAGGGCCTCGCCATAAACTTCCTTTCCAACTGCTGGTAGTACAATGGCGTGCCTGGCTGCAGCGTTGGCATCCCGCCAGAAACGTTGCATTGGATTGAACTCCGCAAATGATCCCGCGCCATGGGCTGACAGAAGGATGTCAATTGCTTCAGTGACATTCCGGGCGACCTCACCAGTGACTGCACGAATGCGAGCCCGGCTTAGATAGTCCATCTTCTCACCGCGCTCACCGCAGTCATCGATTTCATCGGCGGCATTGAAGGCAAGGAGCTCAGCGGTGTGTATCTTCAAAGCCGCCTCAGCGACCTGGGCTTGGAATACCGACGATTCGGACTGATTTTGGAAGTTTGTATAGGCGATTCCGCGATTCGGGGCTTTCTCGATCACATGCTGAAGAGCCGCTCTGCCAAGGCCAAGTTGAGCACCGACAAGAACGAGAGCTGCAATCGGCATCAACGGCTTCTGATATGCAATCTCGTCTTTGAATTCGGTGGCATACTCGGAATTGAGGGCCTGATTCATGTCTAGCAAACGATGATTGGGCACAACTACGTCGTTGATAACAATGCAGTTGCTTCCAGAGCCACGCATACCTGAGGTGAACCAGGTGTCATCGATGTCAAACTGATCCTTGGGAACCAGCGCCATATAATGGCCAGCAACCTCTTGCTTCGAATTGAACTCCAACACACCAACAAGTGCCCAATCCGCGTGCAAAATACCTGAGGACGCATACCATTTGCCCGAAATCTTCAAACCTCCGTCAACACGCTCGGTTTCTGGAGATGGGGCAAACACACCAGCTACTCGGGCGTCCGGATCAGCTCCGAAAATGTCATTTTGAGCCTGTTCGCCAAACAAGCCTGTCAGCCAGGCACACACATTTGTTAGTGCCGTCACCCAAGCAGTGCCACCGCACCCCTCTGCAAGCAGAGATGTGACTTCAAGATGAGAGCGAATTGATCCTTCGTAACCGCCATACCGCTTTGGCACCATTAACTTGAAAGCACCTGCTTCTTGCAGCTGGCGAATATTTTCTTCATTTGCTCGACGATTAGCTTCCGAGTCTCTGGCATTATCAGACAGAGTTTTGATGATTGGCTTCAAAGCATTTTTTAATTCTTCAATTGATGGATTGCTTGCTTTATTGAATGCAATATTGGAGGCAATATTCATAAGTCACCTATTGTTTTTGTTCAATGTATGTCGAATGGCTGGCACTTTGAAATTCCTTGATTGCAATTACAGGAAAGTATCCAAGCACCTCTGGAAACAAGATTATCCAGTCACGCCAAATTTCGCAAAATTCACATAAATCTTGCAAAGCTCTGTTTTAAAAGGTTTTTTTGGCATTGATCTGACGAATCGTCACATTTAGCCTTTCGACATGAATGGTGCCTTTAAGACAATCAATGCCTTGGATATAAGTAATAGCTATAGGATTGTCTATTTTATGATTATTTTCGGGGATGATTTCGGTTGGCAGCAGCGAATATGCAGTCGGCTAGGTAGGCACAGAAGGGAAAAGTCACAGCATTAATTAGTCATTGTTTAGAAAATAATTACCTTCCTTGCTTTCAATATTTCTAGCCCAATTTGGTTTTCTAGGCTTACCTTGCAAAGTACCTTTTGCCCAGTGTCTAAGGTAAGTCAATGAGAATTCCGTTGCCATCTCGCAGATCTCGCTGTTGCAGCCCATACTTGAGATGATCATTCGTACTTGAGTATCTATGTATTGGCTGGGATTTTCGACACCCTGAATAAGACGTTCAATCGCTTTGGCGGACGCTCCCATCAGAAAATCAGTTGCTGCCTCAGTCGATTCGACGCAAAAATTTCCCTTTGACTTTCCCAACTCAATATCTTTAAAAACATAGGAGGAAACCAGTGTATTTTCTTCCCAAGCCTCGTGCCTGGTGACAAACATCGCCCACTTTCGGTCTAGCAACGCCCTCACTAGAAAAAGGCGGTATCCAACGGATATTCGCTGCCAAGGCTCTTTCAAAATATCGTACATAGGCAATATGTCAGAAACCATTTGGTCAGAAAAGTCATGACTGATAGCGCTTAAAACTTCCTCGACTGTTTGAAAATGATTATAGAAAGTTCCTCTCGATACATCAGCTTGCCTTATTATTTCGTCTATTGACAATTTCTTATAATCGTCGCTGGTGTAAATCTTTAAGGCAGCAGATACCAATTTTTTTCTTGTTTCAGGCTTTCTTTTGAGCTTCGTCATAGGGAATACCATACTTGTTTTAGTTTTACCCATAACAAATATTAGATAAAACGTTAAACCTATTTCTCGACTCTAAATTTCAGTTAATGAAACTATTGACCAGACAACCATGGTAGACGTTGTCGCCGCCTCTCCTCGAATTCTTTAATTTCATCATAAAACCCCAGGGTGTATTCGATTTCATCACCACCCCTTAAAAGCTTCTTTCTAGCCGACTCATTCATATCAAAGCTGATTGCTTCGCCTTTCTGAGGACAGATGAGACCTTCTGCCAGATCGACAACTACAATAAAACGTTCAGAAGTGCGAACTAAAAACATTAACCTATCAACTTCAGATGCACTTAGTGTAATAGGAATGATCCCGTTTTTAATGCAGTTCCTTTCAAAAATATCCGCGAAACTGATTGCAATTATTGCTCGGAAACCGAGCTCAGAAAGAGCCCAAGGCGCGTGCTCTCGTGACGAACCACAACCAAAATTCTCCCGGGTGAAGAGGATGCTGGCGTTCTGATATTTCCTCTGGTTGAGCTCAAAATCAGGGTTCAGTTGGCGTTTCGAGCAATCCATGCCGAGAATTCCGGCATCTAGATACCGCCACTCATCAAAGGCAAACTGCCCGAACCCTGTCCTCTTGACTGATTTCATAAACTGTTTAGGCAAGATTGCATCTGTGTCCACGTTGCTCCGATCAAGTACCGCGGCTTGCCCAGTCACCGAAACAGACGATTCCATTACAAGTACTCCCGCACGTCGGTTATGAGACCATTCAGCGCCGAGACAGCTGCCATAGCCGGGCTCATGAGATGACTTCGCCCACCTTGACCCTGACGGCCCTCAAAATTTCTGTTCGATGTTGACGCACAACGCTCTCCAGGCAACAAACGATCCTCGTTCATTCCCAAGCACATCGAACATCCTGGTCGGCGCCATTCAAATCCGGCCTCAATGAATATCTTATCAAGACCTTCTTTTTCGGCCTGCCGTTTCACTGCGCCCGAACCCGGAACAATTAGTGCCTGCTTTAAATGTTCTGCGATACGACATCCTTTAACCAAATCGGCAACGATGCGGAGGTCCTCAATACGTGAGTTGGTACAAGATCCAATGAAAACTTTATCCAAACGGAGGTCTTGCATTCGTTGGCCAGGTTCCAGGCCCATATAGGTAAGGGCTCGCTCGAAGCCAGCCCTTCTGATTGGATCATCAATTAGCCCAGGATTAGGAACAACGTCGGTCACCGATACGACCATTTCGGGCGATGTCCCCCATGTCACCAACGGCACAACCTCGCCAGCATCAAGGGCTAATGACTTATGGAATAGGGCTCCTTCATCGGTGTTTAACGAAGTCCAATAATGGACAGCCTCCGGCCAGAGACCTTGCGATGGGCTTTTCGGCCGGTCCTTCAGATATTCCAGTGTGGTCTCGTCTACGCCAACCAGCCCTGTCCGTGCACCCGCTTCTATCGCCATGTTGCAGAGCGTCATTCTCGCTTCCATGCTCAGTGCCCGGACCGCCTCTCCGGTAAATTCAATAACGTGTCCAGTCGCGCCGGCAGTACCGATTCTCTTTATCACATGCAGCGCTAAGTCTTTTGCATAGACGCCTGCCGGCAGACAGCCAGAGACACTGATACGGTAGTTTTTAGACTTTTTGAGAGCGAGTGTCTGAGTAGCCAAAACGTGCTCAACGTCTGAAGTCCCGATTCCGAAAGCGAGTGCAGAGAATGCGCCGTGGGTAGAAGTGTGAGAGTCACCGCAAACGATCGTCAGTCCGGGCTGGGTGATACCCAGCTCGGGTCCAATCACATGGACAATGCCCTGCTCATTGGATGGGTAGGGGTAGTATTCCGCTCCGGTCAAGCTTTTCAGATTGTCGTCCAGCGCATCAATCTGCGCTCTGGCCAGGTCGTCAGACACTCCAGCCTCGGGATCGGTCGTTGGGGTGTTATGATCAGCGGTGGCCACAATACTTGACTCAGACCAGACCTTTCTGGACTTCGCCCTCATACCTGCAAAGGCCTGAGGGCTTGTCACTTCGTTGATAAGGTGCTTGTCGATGTAAATCAGCGCCTCGTCCTTATCAAGATCATGGATCTTGTGACTTTCCCACAGTTTGTCGTACAGAGTAGAAGGCATAGGTATGACCCGACCTAAGTTGTAAGTTCACCCACCCAGCTAAGTCCCGGGAGAGTCCTTTTAGCCGGAATATACTCACAGCCAACCCAACCTCGATAACGACTTTTATCTATAGCCTCTAGCAGCGATCGATACGGCAGGCTTCCGTGGTCTGGTTCGTGACGCCCCGGATGGCCAGCAATCTGTATGTGAGCAGCTTTCTCACAATTTTCTTTGCAAGCACTCAGGACATTTAAGCCTTCTTTCGCGCAATGGTAGAGATCAAAAAGTAAACCAAGCGGTTCGAGACTTTGGGTCCACTGGTGGGCATCGTCCAATGATCTAAAAAAATAGTCTGGAACGTCATCTTGATTTATTGCCTCAACAACGAGCTTCAGATTAGTTCCTTCAATTTGCTCACTCGCCCACATCACGTTGGACCTGAAAGTACAGCAAGCGTCTTCATACTCACTATCACGCACCACTCCTGCTGTAACGTGCAAGAGGGGGACACCTGCCGCCAATGCGAAATCCATTCCGCGCTGAAACTGCTCTTTGAACAGGGATTCTCGACCAGGAGTCGCCGCTAACCCTTTGGTTCCGGGTAACAGCGGCAGATTAGCCAATACCTGCTTCAGTTCGTTATCGTCCAGCAGGGTTCGAACCTCGGAGCAGGTCAGACCCTCTGGAAACATGAATTCAACTCCGTCGAAACCGGCTCGCTTTGCAGCTTCAAACCGACTTTCAAACGGTAATTCCTGAAACATAAGACTGATGTTGGCGGCGAATTTGAGCATCACTCAACCTGGGCTGTTGATTTGGGCTTGTACTTCTGCCGAATTTCTTCGTCAAAATCACCGAGGACAGGAGGAGCCTTGATGTCTCGAAGGGTTTGTCCATCGTATGAGATTGGAGAGCGAACCGTGCGCCAAACGCCACCCTCGGGGTGGTCGACACTGACCTCAAGCCCCAAGTGTTTTGCCTGCGGATCATTGAGTGCCTCACTAGAGTCATACATTGGCGAGTGCGGGACATCCTCACTGATTAGCCGTCGGCACCACTCGTCACGATCACGACCGGCGAAAGCTTCACCGAGGAGCTTGATCAATCGCTCCTGGTTTTCGATACGCTTTTCTCTACTGCAAAACAAGGGATCTTCAAACAGGTTTGGCTGGTCAATTGCATTCGCCAGGCCTTGCCAGAATTTCTCAGGAGACGACATGTGCAGCGCGATCCACTTCTTGTCCTTGCACTCAACAACATACGACTGAGAGACGCTGGGTCGACTGTAAGGCCCCATAATCTCGCCCTCCGAGAAGTAGTGGGTGAATGCATCCAAATTAAAGTGGCACATCGATTCCAGCATCGACACTTCAACGGTTCTCCCTTTGCCTGTGGTGTTGCGTTCATGCAAGGCGCCAAGGATGCCGTAAGCCGCGTAGAAACCAGTCAGAGAGTCCGCCATCGCAGGGCCAACCACTCTGGGGTTTTCAGGATTAATCAGCAGATGCAAAAACCCACTAGCTGCTTGTGCCACGGTGTCGTAGGCTGGACGGTCCGACGCTGGGCCGTCCTTGCCAAATCCGCTTATTGAGCAGTAAATAAGTCGGGGATTGAGCGCTCTCAGCCTTTCTTCACCGGCACCAAGGCGATCGGCCGTTCCAGGACGGAAGTTCTGAATGTAAATGTCAGCGTCCTTGATGAGCTCATCGAAGATGGCCAAATCCTCGTCGAGCTTGGTGTTTAGCGTGATACTGCGTTTATTGCGGTTATACGTCTGAAAGTGAGGGCTGTAGAGACCGCCTTTAAAGGATCGGAACGGGTCACCTGTACCAGGCTTTTCCACCTTGATCACTTCCGCGCCGAGATCCGCCAATAGCATTCCTGCGTTCGGGCCCGTTATGAAGGTTCCTTGTTCAATTACTTTTATGCCAGACAAGACCTTATCCATTAAATGCCTCCTTCGACCTGATGTAGTTCTTAAGGCGATTCTGCCGTTGCGTGTTTCACGCGAATGAATTGGAGCCAATTCTCAATCGTTAGAAGGCATATCACCTGTATATTCATATTCCCGTGTTGCCTGATAAGAGAGTGCAAAGCCAATTGGAGACTGTTGCTCCTCATAAAGATGAGCGACCAGCCCGGCGCTACGAGCCAGAATAGGTACCCCGCGCAGTGCTTGAAGAGGGAAGCCAGCGCCAAGCAGGACCGCAGGAATTGCTGCAGAAACATTAAGCTTCAGAGGTTTCCCTACAATCTCGGGAATGACTTTTTCGATCTCCTCCGCGATTTCGACATAGCTCAAGTCTGAGCCAGCCTCAGAAGCTGTATTAAACAAAGCGGAAACTCTGGGGTCTCGTGATTTATGGAGGGGATGCCCATACCCCGGGAGAGGCTTCCTGGCCGCGCGATACTCCGAAACCACATCGCGTGCAGAGTCCTGTAGCGATTTGCCGGACGACATTCTTTGCTTAACTTCATCCAACATCTCACCGGCATTGGCGGAGGCACCCAGTATCACTGAGCCACAACCAAGCAGACCAGCAGCAACGGCTCCCTGAAGAGCCTCGGGTGAGGCGGCGTAAGTCATCCGAGCGGCCTGAACACTCGGGACAAGTCCATGCTCGGTGATAGCAACGAGAGTGGCATCCAGCACTTTCAGCGTTGCTTTCGTTGGTGCCTTACCCGTCAAAAGCAGAAAGAAATATTCTGTGAAGGAGAGTTTTCCAATAACCTCTGCACAAAGATCCCGCCCGCGGACCACGATGGTGTCTTCATCCGATGTACAGATGGCGCTACTCGGGGTGGTTGCTTTACCAATTTTCATTCAAAATCTCCTTGTTTCCCTGATTTACTTGTATTCGGTAAGCCGGAAATCGAAGTTGGCGGTGTAGTACGGAGCATCCTGATAAGAACCGTCCGGAGCACTCCCGGCCGGGTGCCGGGTGAAGTCAACGATCAGGCTTCGTTTGACCCCGAACACGCAATCGGTGTCGAGATACGGGCCACCTGCAACAAATATCTGCGTATTTACAGAATGGTATCCAGGAGTGCTGATTTTGAAATGAACATGCCCGGGACGGTTAGGATGACGACCTGATTTGGCTTGCATTTTTCCGGCAGGGCCATCGGTCGGGATTGGATAATAATTCGGTTTGATAGACCAAAAGGAGTATCGACCTTCAGAGTCGGTTCGGATCTTGGCCCTGGCTTGCATTCTGTCTTCATCCGGCGATTGCATGTCATAGTGGCCTTCACCATCGCCAGACCAGACGTCAAGCAAGGCATTCGCCAGAGGCTCATCCGCCGAATTCAGAACTCGACCGAAGTAATAGGCTTTCTCGCCAACCGCACCTTGAGATATATCACTGCCGAGCGCCATTTCGGGCGCGCCTTCCCAATAAAACGGCCCCTCCACAGTCTCTTCCAGACAATGATCGCCTCGGTGCTGGTTTAATCCGATAGTGAGGGTTGATACGCCCAAAAGGTCTGACAGAAGAATGAATTCTTGCCGTTTGGAGGTACAGATTTGTCCCGTTTCAGTGAGAAACCTGATTGCTGCCTCCCACTCCTCCGGAGACAACTTCAGCTCGGAAACGCATGCGTGCAGGTGATAGACCACGCTGCGCATAATCTCTTTGAAGCGCTGATCCTCGCATTGGTCAAAACTGCTCAACACCTCCTTGAGATGTGCATCCGTATCAAAACTCACCATCGCTACGCCCTCTTGTTTTTGAACTTACTCGGCAACTGTTTTTAACCTTAGCGCTTAGCAATACTGGAAAAAAGTGATAAATTTACATGCAAACAATCGATGCCATCACTAGTTGAGGAGCTTGTAGTGGAACTCAGACACTTGCGTTATTTTTCGGCTCTGGCGGAGACACTCAACTTCACGCGGGCAGCAGAAAAGAACCACGTGACCCAATCGACACTGTCACATCAAATAAAGCAGTTGGAAGAGGAGTTGAGCGTCCCTTTATTCGAACGGGTTGGGAAACGAGTCCTGATTACCGAGGCTGGGGACAGTTTACTGGCGCAGATCACACCCGCACTGAAGCAAATTGACCTAGCAGTGAATGCCTTGTTGACGTCGCCAGGAACGATGACTGGCTGCATTCGTATAGGGGCAACCTACACGTTCAACACAAACCTCGTTCCAAAATACCTGGCGACGTTTCTCTCGAAAAACCCCGAAATGAAGATTGTTTCCGAAGAACTTCCGCAAGCTGAGATTATCCGAAAGTTGGAGGAGGATTCCCTGGATCTCGGAATAGCCTATCGGCCCAATGAGGGGCACGATCTATGGTTTGAGCCGCTCTTCAACGAAGAGATGGTCCTGATTACAGGTGTCAATCATCCTCTTGCGAAACGCAAACGCGTACGCATGATTGAACTCAACAACATGCGAATGACATTGCTCCCGAAAATCTTCAATACAAGGCAACAGTTGGACGAGTGCTTTCGCGCCTGCGGAGCCGAACCGCAGATTGTCGTTGAAATGAACGCAATTTCACCCATGTTGGAACTGGTAAGGCAAACAGATCTTGTGGCTATCGTTGGCGAAACCGCCCTGGACTCTGCAAAAGGCCTCTCCGCTGTGGCCCTTGAGAACCCCACACCAATACGCACCCCTGGTGTGTTGTGGAAGAAAGGGGGACGTGAGAATGCCGCCGTAAACGAATTCGCTGCAATGATTCGCAGGAGCGTGGCTCTCAGGGAAGGTGACGGGTGATAAGTGGAGATCTGAAATCCGATCTGTAATCGCGGATTTAACAGTCAAGAGTACTGAGCAATAACTCCCGAACAATGGACACTCGGACAGTGCCTTTGAATTATAGTTAGTAACGCGATTGCGGAGCATGGCTCTGTCGGGAGTGATCCTGATCCTGGCGTTATCCCCAAATCTGAACGTTCGCTTTGCGACCTAGCTGGCCAGCAGAAAACAATTTTCTGAACCATACTTAAAGGCCCTTACCCTCCAAAGAGGGCCATGTCATGACGTTTCCTATCAGTAAGGCTCCCTGGAACAAGGGAAAGCTCGTTGGCCAGAAGCTACCGCTCAAACTCGAGCAAATATGGGCTATCCGTATTCGGTTGGAGATTGCAAAGAATATCCGCGAACTGGCGATGTTCAACATGGCGATTGATTGCAAACTCCGATCCTGCGATATGGTAAAGCTCTTGGTGCGAGATATTTCCAGAAACGGAGAGGTTTTGGATCGGGCGCAAGTCATCCAGCAGAAAACCAGTCAACCTGTTCAGTTTGAGATAACCAAAAAGACTCGCAAATCGGTCGAAGCATGGATCGAATTTCGCGGACTATCAGGTATGGATTATGGACTTACCCCGGTCCACTCTGGGTCGGGCTTTTCCATGGAACCACCTACTGGGGTGAGAGTTTGGGGAAATAGACTGGCTCAGCATGTTCCGGAACAGACCACAGAAGTGGCGAGCGACTATCCTTTGGGTCTGCATCGACCAGCAAGCCTTGATCGCGAAGCTTTTTAAGCAGTCGCCGGGCAGTTCGCTCATCACGCTCCCCAGTTAATGTCAGGGCATCAGACCTTGAGATCGATCCCTGAATGAACGCCTGATACAGAACCCATGTAGAAGCGGGTTTCAGGTCATCCCTGCTCGCCACGAAGTCTTCGATTCGACGTTTCATCGATTTCAGGTTCAGAAGTTCTGAAATGTAGCTGACTTGGTCAACGGAGGTGTCCAGAACAAAATGACAGAACCGGGCCAGACCAAGCTCACTGAGCGGGCCTCTGCCATCGGTTTGGCCCTGCTGGACGGCGTCAGCTTGAGCCAAGTTGCTTTTGTACTTCTCGGAGTAAATCGCAAGCCCACGGCTCAAACACCAGACGCCCACGCTTTCCAGTCCAGCCGCCCGGAATGCCGCATCCGTCCAAAGACGAACAACTCGGCCATTGCCATCCAGGAATGGGTGGATCCAGAGGAATCGGTGGTGTGCAGCTGCGATTGCGATCAGACGTCGATCACCTTGGTGTCTGACACTTTTATATTCGTTGCAGAACTGCGTCATTAGCTGTTCCAAGTGTTCGGCGTCAGGCGGTATGTGCCGACCAACCTTTACCCCTCGATCCCTGAACTTTCCACCCTCAACCCAGACGACTTCCCCCGTTTCATCCAGCTCGACCTTTTTAAGATCGCTAGGCAAGTCCCTGTAGAATCGGCGATGCAGCTCTTTGATGAAGTCCACGGAAATAACTTCTTCCAGACTCCGATCCTCAGAAGCTATCCACGCCTGTACGTCGATGTGGGCAAGAGACTCAATCTGTTTGTCCCGAGCAACCGGATCGTCCTCAAAATTTCCCCGCTGGGCCTCGCGGATCTGGTGAGGGAGGGTTCGATTGCCTTCAATCAGATTGCTGTAGTACGAGTTGATGACAGCCATGTGCCGGCGCAACGTATCCGCTGTCTCCGGCTCAAGCTGGCCGGAGACCTGAGCGGCCTTCCTGTTCAGGATGCTGGCCAGATCGAGAAGCCCCTCTTCCGTACAGGATTTCTCGTTTGGCGCAAAAGGCGCGGCACTCATCCAGGATGTCATCTGATACCTTAATTCGTGTAGTGATTCTGAGTTTCTGTCCGGCAGTTTGTCCGGGTATTTGTCCGGCATTATGACCGGTCGCCAGCAGCGGCACAGAGTTCCCGCTGATGGCAATATATTTTCCTTGGAGCCAGTATAAATAGGCACTGACATCATTTCCAGTTTTTGGAACTCAGTTTCATCTGGTCATATTTGCTGTTTTCCTGTCCGGCCAAATGACCGGCAATATGTCCGGCAATATGTCCGGCAAAATCTTGTTTGGCTCTTGGGCCGACTCACGAACTATCAGCTTTGGCAAACAACGCTGACTCCCGATTTCAGCATGCCTCCAACGGCGCGTAGGCCAAAACCAACCACTTAGCCCCCTCATCAAAGTTCACCTGCACCCGGGTATGATGACCACTGCCTTCGCTGTTCATCACGATACCCTCGCCAAACTTTGGGTGACGTACCCGCTGGCCCAGGCTAAACCCCGTGCCAACGTCCGGCTCCTGGCTGAACAGGCCCTCGTTCGGGCGGGCCATCATGGCCGGGCGAGTGACCGTATTGCGTAGCCGTACTTCCTGGATGCAGTCACCGGGGATCTCACGGACAAAGCGCGACAGGGCGTGGAATTTCTCCTGGCCGTACAACCGGCGGGATTCGGCGTAAGTGAGTACCAGCTTTTGCATGGCGCGGGTGATGCCCACGTAGGCCAGGCGGCGCTCCTCTTCCATCCGCCCCGGTTCTTCCAGCGACATGCTATGGGGGAACAGGCCTTCTTCCACACCGGCCAGGAACACCAGCGGAAATTCCAGGCCCTTGGCGGAATGCAGGGTCATCAGTTGTACGCAGTCTTCGTTCACCTCGGCTTGCGCTTCACCCGCGTCCAGCGCTGCCTGGGCGATGAATTCCGATAGCGGATCAACGCCCTCTTCCACCTCGTAATCCGACAGGGCATTCACCAGTTCATCCAGGTTCTCCGCCCGTGCCTGACCTTTCTCACCTTTTTCACTGGCGTGATAATCCCTGAGCCCGCTCAGCTCCAGGGTTGTCTTCATCAGCCCGTGCAGGGAGGCGTCGTCCACCATTTCCGTCAGGCGTTCGATGATACCCATGAAGGATTGCAGGCCGGTCTTGGCGCGGCCCTTGACCTGGCCGGCTTCCAGCAGCCGCTCGGCGGATTCCCACAGGGAGATACTGCGCTCGGTGGCAAACGCCCGCATATCCGCCAGGCTCTTGGCGCCGATGCCACGAGCCGGGATGTTCACCACCCGCTCGAAGGCCGCATCATCCCGGCGGTAGTGCACCAGGCGCAGGTAGGCGATGGCATTGCGGATTTCCTGGCGATCGTAGAACCGCAGACCGCCATAGACGCGGTAGGGAATGCCCTGGCGGATCAGGGATTCTTCCAGCACCCGCGACTGGGCGTTGGAACGGTAGAGAATGGCCGACTCGCTGCGAAGGTTACCCTCGCTGACCCAACTGCCGATGGTGTCGGCGATGTAGTTGGCCTCGTCCTGCTCGTTGAAGGCGGCGTAAAGACTGATCGGCTCGCCATCCGGGCCGTCGGTCCACAGCTCCTTGCCCAAGCGGCCGACGTTGTTGGCAATCACAGCGTTGGCGGCCTTCAGGATCAGTTGGGTGGAGCGGTAGTTCTGCTCCAGCCGCACCAGCCGTGCGTTGGGAAAGTCCCGTTGGTACTGCTGAATGTTCTCGACCTTGGCGCCCCGCCAGCCATAAATCGACTGGTCGTCGTCGCCCACCACCGTCAGCGGCACCCGGTTTCCGGCCAGGATCTGCAGCCAGGCGTACTGAATGGTGTTGGTGTCCTGGAACTCGTCCACCAGGATCTGCTGGAAGCGGCCCTGGTAATGACTCAGCAGCTCCGGGCGATGGAGCCACAGTTCGTGGGAGCGCAGCAGCAGCTCACCGAAATCCACCAGCCCACTCAGATTGCAGAGCTTCTCGTACCGGCGGTAAACCGTCAGCATGGTACTGGTGAAATGGTCGCCGGGGTTCTCCTGGATGTGTTCCGCCCGTAACCCTTCGTCTTTCTGGCCATTGATGAACCACTGGGCCTGCTTCGGCGGCCAGCGGCTCTCGTCAATCTGCATTTCTCGCATCACCCGCTTGATCAGACGCAGCTGGTCGTCGCTGTCCAACACCTGGAAATTCTCCGGCAGGCCCGCATCCTGGTGATGCGCCCGCAGCAACCGGTGGGCGATACCATGAAAAGTGCCGAACCAGAGGCCGCGAGCCGGGATGTGCATCATCTGCTCGATGCGGTAGCGCATCTCCTTCGCCGCCTTGTTGGTGAAGGTCACCGCCAGGATGCCTGTGGGCGGCACCTTGTCCACCTGCATCAGCCAGGCAATCCGGTGAACCAGTACCCGGGTCTTGCCACTGCCCGCTCCGGCCAGTACCAGCAGGTGGTCGTTCTGGGCGGTGACCGCCTCGCGCTGGGCGTCGTTGAGGGCGTCGATTATGTGGGAGACATCCATAGAGATCCGGTCGCTACTGGTTAAATGAACAGGGGCGGAATTATAACAGGAGAAAGGAGGGTTTGCCGGGTGGGGGTTTGATGGAGCTGGCTTGTCGGATTACGGCTTTGCCTAATCCGACCTACGATTTATGCGCGTACCTGTCGGGTGACGATACAGAAAATGTGAACACTTTTTATGAAACTGGCGTCAACTTGGGTATACTCCCCGCCGCGGGTCGCCCGGAAGAACCTTCAGTTCGTCCGCTGGCCACCGTTTTCCCGCACCAGACAATTTGCAGGGGCAAGACATAAGTCCCCTGAAGCCAGGAAGGCGCCCGCATCTTGCGACCAGACATCAAAGGAGATGATGTACGATGTACTCCGTATACCGAACCACCCCCCGTTTTGCCTTTACCGCCCTCGCACTGACCGCGACCCTGTCGTTACCGGCCATGGCCGATGATAGCGACCGGATTGACCAGTTGGAGCAGCGCCTGGATTCCATGCAGAAGCAGATGACCGAATCCAGTCTGGAAAAGGTCCGCCTGAATGGCTTTTTCAGCACCGGTTATACCCGTGCCAACAACGATGCCGGCTATGACGAGGCCACGGAAAAGTCCGACCTGGAAACTCTCAGCCTGTTCGGGCTGCAAAGCACCTTTGCCCTTGGCCGCAATACCGACGCGGTGCTTCAGCTCGTATCCCGTGGCAGCGATGACTGGGATACGGAACTGGAATGGGGCTACCTGCGCCACCAGTTCAGCAACGGTTCCGAACTGCGCGCCGGTAAGATGCGCCTGCCACTGTTCATGGAGTCCGAGACCCTGGAAATCGGCTACGGCCAACCCTGGGCACGCCCGCCTGAGGCCGTTTATGACCCGGTACCGGTTCGCAGCTACGTGGGCGCCGATGCAGCCTACACGCTGAACCTGTCAGGCTCCTCCATACAGGCACGCGCCTTTGCCGGGCATCTGGATGACGACGCCGACTCCCTGGGCCAGACCGTGAGCGTGGAGTTGCGCAACATTACCGGCCTGACCGCTAACTGGACCAACTACCTTTGGACTTTCCGAGGTGTCTACGCCCGGGCCGAAGCCACCATCGGCGGCACGCCACCGATTGGCGACGACGAGAAATCCGAGTTCATGGGGCTGGGCCTTTCCTACGACGACGGCAACTGGTTGCTGATGTCGGAACTGACCCGGATTGAGGTGGACGGCTTCTACCAGGACACCGACTCGGCTTATATCACCCTCGGCTATCGGGTAAAGGAAGTCACTCCGTATGTGACGGCCTCCTGGATCGAAAGCCAGGATAACTACGAGCGCGATGGCACCCCGCTTGAAGTTCTCGACGTGCGCCGTCAAGCCTACAGCCTGGGCTTCCGCTGGGACATGACCACCTCGGTTGCCCTGAAAGCGGACTGGACCCACGCCCGTGGCTTTGGCAAAACCACCGGTGGCCTGATCGGCAACCAGTTGGACGTTCTGGCCGGCAACCCGGGTGGCCGCTTCGACAGCACGGATGTTTACACCGTCCGGCTTGACGCCGCATTCTGATCAGGGAGGGACACCATGGCGATTCGACGCGCACCCGTGCACGCATTGCTTATCGCACTGTGCCTGTTTAGCAGCGCCCTGCATGCAGAGTTGGTGATTATCGGCCACCACGGTGGCCCGGATACCATCACTGTGCAGCAGGTAAAGGACATTTACCTGAACCGCAGTTCGCGAATGCCCGATGACCAGCGTGTTGTCGCGTTCCAGTTGCCAGCGGGCAACAGCATGCGGGATGAGTTCAACAAATTGGTCACCGAGCGCAATGACGCCTGGCTCAAGTCTTTCTGGTCGCGGCAGGTATTGACCGGGAAGGGACATCCGCCGAGGGAGGTATCCTCGGCGAACGGTATGAAGAGCGTGGTGTCATCCACCCTGGGCAGTATCGGCTATCTCGATTCCACCCTGGTGGATGACTCCGTTAAGGTGCTGTTGGCGCCGGAACCTTAAAAGCCTCGCGGAACGGTCTGGGCCTCGACGAATTCGAACAGGCCTTCCAGGCCACCTTCGCGGCCGATGCCGGACGCCTTCATACCACCGAACGGCGCCTCCGGCGTGGGGCCGGTGCCGGTGTTCCAGCCACAGTGGCCAAAGCGCAGCCCGGCGGCCACCCGCTGGGCGCGTTCCGCATCGGAGGTAAACACGTAGGACGCGAGGCCGAATTCGGTGTCGTTACCGGCTTCGACCACCTCTTCTTCAGTGCGGAAGCTGGCCATGGGCACCAACGGGCCGAAGGTTTCCTCACGGGAACAGCACATATCCCGGGTAACGCCGGAAATCACCGTCGGCGGGAAGAACAGGTGACCTTCTCCCAGGTCCGCTGGTTTCTTGCCGGCCACTAACTGCCCGCCCCGCTCAAGGGCGTCTTCCACGTGGCGCTTCACCTTGTCGAATCCGGCCTTGTTGATCAGGGGGCCAAGATCCACATCCTCTGTCAGCCCGTCACCAACGGTCATGCGGTTGACCCGCTCCGCCAGCTTCTTGCCGAACTCATCCACCACCTTCTCATGCACGAAGATCCGGTTGGCGCACACACAGGTTTGGCCGCCGCCACGGAACTTGTTGGCAATCAGGTTATCCGCTGCCGCATCCAGGTCGGCGTCGTCAAAGACGATGAACGGCGCATTGCCGCCCAGTTCCAGGGCCAGTTTCTTGACCTGGTCCGCGGTGTCCAGGATCAGCTTGCGTCCCACTTCGGTGGAGCCGGTGAAGCTGAGCATGGGCACGTCCGGGCTTTCGCACAGCACCTTGCCGATCACGCTGGCCTTGCCCATCACCAGGTTGACCATGCCGTCGGGCAGGTCGACGTGTTTGTCCATCAGCGCGAACAGCGCAATCATGGTCAGAGGCGTTTCGCTGGCCGGCTTGATCACCGAGGGGCAACCGGCTGCCAGGGCGGCGGACAGCTTCTTGGCGATCATGCCAATGGGGAAGTTCCAGGGCGTGATCAGGCCGGTAACACCAATCGGGCGGTAATGCACCGTCCAGGTACAGTCCTTCGGCTTCTCGGGAATGGTGTGGGCGTCAAGTGCCTGGATGTGCTTGGAACAGTAATCGAAGAAACCGGCAGCGTAGTCAACTTCACCCTGCGCTTCCTTCAAAGGCTTGCCATGTTCCATGCACAGGATGCGGCCCACTTCCTCTTTATTGGCCTTGAGCGCATCGCGGATATCTTCCAGCCATTTGCGCCGGGTTTCGATGGTGTAGGGACTGGTCAGGCGAAGCGCGCCCTTGCCCGCTTCAACCGCCGCCTTCACTTCGTCTTCAGACATCGATGCCACACTGGCAACCACCTTACCCGTCGCCGGGTTATAAACATCGAAGGTGTTACCGTCCGGCGATTCAGACCAGCGACCGCCGATGTAGCCAGTCAGCTTGGGAAGCAGTGGTGACTCGATCATCTCGGCTCCTTTTCACAATGTTTTCGGAATGTACAAATTGGAGTTTGCGTCAGTGTGATATGTCTCTCATAGTGGATGCAGAAACCGCCACTGTAAAGTCAGACCAAGGTGTTTTGACCAGCACCAGCGGGCGCCTATACTCGAAGAATGTCATTATCAGGAGGCAGGAACATGAAGGCGTTTTTTCATCCCTCGCAGGATCAGCATCTCCCAAAGACCTATTTTACCCGTGGCCAGATGCGTCAGCCCCAGGAAGTCCCCGATCGTACCGGGCAGATGCTGGAAGGGCTGAAAGCCATGGGGATTCCGGTGTTGCAGCCGGCGGACCAGGGTGCAGGGGCGATTTCAAAGGTCCACGACCTGGGCTATCTGCGCTTTCTGGAATCCGCACACCGCCGCTGGTCACAAATGGGGGACTGGGGCGACGAGGTGATTTCGAACATCTTCGTGCGCTCACCCAATGCCCTTAAAGGCATCCTCGCTGAAGCGGGCCGCTATCAGGCCGATGGCAGTTGCCCGATCGGCGCCAATACCTGGAACGCCGCCTACTGGTCAGCCCAGACCGCGCTCGGTGCCGCCGATGCCCTGATCGCCGGTGATCGCACATCCTACGCAGTCTGTCGTCCACCGGGACATCATGCCCGCAGAGATGCCGCTGGCGGTTTCTGTTACCTCAACAACGCCGCCATCGCCGCGGAACACATGAAAACCCGTTTTCCCCGTGTAGCAATACTGGACACCGACATGCACCACGGCCAGGGCATTCAGGAAATCTTCTACGACCGCAGTGATGTGCTCTACGTGTCCATCCATGGCGACCCCACCAATTTCTACCCGGTGGTCAGTGGCTATGAGGATGAGCGTGGAGAAGGCGACGGCTTCGGTTACAACATCAACCTGCCCATGCCCCACGGCTCGTCCGAAGAGGATTTTTTCCACAAGCTGGACGAGGCATTGGCTGCCATTCGTCTGTTCCAGCCGGATGCGCTGATACTCACGCTGGGATTCGACATCTACCACAACGACCCCCAGGCCAAGGTGTCGGTATCTTCCGAAGGATTCTGCCGCCTGGCCACCCATATCCGCCAGACCGGCCTGCCCACACTGGTTGTACAGGAAGGCGGTTACGACCTGGAAACCCTGAGCGAAAACGTACAGCAGTTTTTCAAGGGCCTGGAAGGTTAAACAAGGATTCAGCTTGCTGGGGCGTACACCTTGATATTGGTGTGCCCCTCGGCTTTCAGGTGGCAGGCGTGCATCCGGCTCATGGTGCCGCGGTCGCAATACAACAGGTACTGCCTGTCAGTTGGCAGGGAATTGATGCGCTCGTTCAGTTCGTAGAACGGAATCTCCATCACCCGGTTACTGGTCAGGCGCAAGGGTGACTGCTCTCCCTCTGAGGGATGGCGTACATCGATAATGACATCGCTCACTTCCGGCGTGTGTACCAATTCCACTTCTTCCGGGGTCTGTGTGGTTTCCAGCAGCCGGTTGACCGGGGTGTCCTGACGGCTTGCAATGGCCTGCTCCAGCACCCCAGCATCCATATTGGCCTCGTCTTCCTCTACCCGATGGAGCTTGGCGCGGGTTGCCGGCTTGCGGGAAATCACACCGCAGTATTCCGGCATGGTACGGGCAAAGGGCTCGGTGCCGATCTCCCGGGCGATATTGATAATGGTTTCCTTGTCCATGGAGACCAGCGGTCGCAGTACAACTTCGTCGCTGGCCCTGTCCACCACATTGAGGTTGGACAGGGTCTGGCTCGAGACCTGCGCCACGGCATCACCGGTCACCAGGCCAGCAGCATTGTTAATCAAGGCAATTTCAGAGGCCGCCTTCAGCATCTGGCGTTTGAGCACCACGCCCCAGTGACGATGGTTCACCGAGCGCATGATTTCCGCCACCACACCTTCGAAGGGCACGGAAATAAACTTGGCACCATGGGAGGCTCCGTAGCGATCCCAGATATAGTGGACCACCTGCCGCACGCCAATTTCATGGGCCGGTCCGCCAAGGTTAAAGAACAGAAAGTGGGAGCGAAGCCCACGACGCATCATCAGGTAGGCCGCCACCGAGGAATCGTAGCCACCGGAAACCAGGGTCATTACCGTCTCCACGGCCCCCAACGGATAACCGCCAGTACCCCGGTGCTTGCGGTGGGCAATGTGATAATGATCGTCATGAACCTCAATGCGCACCTCGACATCCGGTCGGCTCAGGTTCACGCCTTCCGGCTCCGACGCTTCAAACAGGGCGGAACCCACAAAGCGCTCCAGATCAATAGAACGAAACGAATGGCTGCCATGGCGGCGAACCCGCACCGCAAACGTCTTGCCACGGATACGTTCCGCGAAAGCCGCCACGGCCTGTTCGGCTACATCGTCCATGCTTACCCAGGGAAACACACCGATTTCCTGGATCGTGGATATCCCCGGAATGCGTTGCAGTTCGTCGATGACGGGACCAGCAAGGCTGCGGTCGTCGGGAACCTCCACGTCCACCCGGTCCCAGGAACCCTCGACATGGATATCGCTATCCAGGCGAGCCAGCAGCTTGCGGATATTCTGCCTGAGATGCCGCATCTGTTGCCGACGAACGGGTTTGCTCTTGATGGCCACTTCAGCCGCGGGGCGTATAAGGAGTTTCATAAATCAGACGTCTGCCGGGTAGCGTAATCACAGTAAAGCGCTTAGTGTAACGGTTTCACTGTATGCCTCAAAATCAGGCATTCCCGATATCCGTTATAATCAGAGAAAAAGGCATCACCCGAACACCCAAAAGGTGCCCGCAGAACATTCAGGAGCTTTCGCCATTCATGACCGAATCCACCATCAATGCCCTGGTTTCCCCCGAGGGCAGCCTGGAAATCCTCTCCAACTTTGAAGTCAACCGGCTCAAGGACAGAAGCGAAGGGGGGCTCTACCGGCTGTTCCGTCAATGCGCCCTGGCTGTGCTCAACACCGGCGTGGAAACCGACGACTGTAAAACCCTGATGGAAGCCCACGCGGATTTCGATGTCCGCCTGGTGCCACAGCCAAGAGGCCTCAAACTGGAACTGGTCAACGCACCCGCGCACGCCTTTGTGGACGGACAGATGTTGCGCGCCATCCGCGAACACCTGTTCTCGGTTTTGCGGGATATCATCTATTCCTATTCCATCCCCCAGTCCGCGGCGGGTTTGCGGCGGGACGACCCGGAAGGCATCACTAACCTGATTTTCCACATTCTCCGCAACGCCCGCGTGCTCCAGGCCGGGCGTCATCCGGACCTGGTGGTGTGCTGGGGCGGACATTCCATCAACGAGCGGGAATACCAGTACAGCAAGGAAGTGGGCCATCAGTTAGGCCTGCGGGGGCTGAGCATCTGTACCGGCTGTGGCCCCGGCGCCATGAAGGGCCCCATGAAGGGTGCAACTATCGGCCACGCCAAGCAGCGGGTGAAAAACGGCCGTTACATCGGCCTGACGGAACCGGGCATTATCGGTGCCGAAGCCCCCAACCCCATCGTTAACGAGCTGGTGATCATGCCGGACATCGAGAAGCGCCTGGAGGCTTTCGTCCGCACCGGCCACGGCGTGATTGTGTTCCCCGGTGGCGTGGGTACTGCCGAGGAAATCCTCTACCTGCTGGGCATTCTGTTGCATCCGGACAACGCCGACCTGCCCTTCCCGGTAGTGTTTACCGGCCAGCAGGAAAACGCTGAATACTTCGAGATGATTGACCAGTTCATCCGCAACGCGCTCGGTGATGAGGCCGCCAACAAGTACGAGATCATCATTGATGACCCGGACAAGGTCGCCCGCACCATGAAGCAGGGCATGAAGGACGTTGAAACCTTCCGCCGGGCCATGCAGGACGCCTATTATTTCAACTGGATGCTAAAGATTGATCCGGTATTCCAGATGCCGTTCGAGCCCACCCACAAGAGCATGAGGGCGCTGAAGTTACATCGCGACCAACCGGCCCACCTGATTGCCGCCAACCTGCGCAAGGCATTCAGCGGCATCGTTGCGGGTAACGTCAAGGAGAGCGGCATACGCCATGTACAGGCGAAAGGGCCGTTCGAAATCGCTGGCGATCCGGAACTGCTGGCACCCCTTGAAGCAATGCTGAAGGAATTTGTGGCCCAGGACCGGATGAAACTGCCCGGCTCAGGCGCCTACGAGCCCAGTTACCGAATCGTCAGCGGAGCGGTGCAAGCTGCTCCCTGAGGGTGACGGGGTTTATTCCCCGCCATCCGCCGGCAGGCTCGCATAATAGGCTGCAAGGTTGGCAATGTCCTCATCGCTGAGGCCTGCGGCCTGGCCCTGCATGATGGCTGCCTGGCCACCACTGCGCTGCTTGTTCTTGTAGGCCTTGAGCGCGGACACGAGGTATTGCTCGTTCTGCCCCGCCAGGTTGGGATAGCCCGGAATGACCGCAATGCCGTTCTTGCCATGACAGGCGGCACACACAGCTGCCTTGGCCTTGCCGGCCTCAACGTCGCCAGCAGCACTCGTGATGGCGGGAGCGGCTGTGCCCATTAGAAACAGGGCGGCTAAGGTGTGGTATTTCAGTCTCATTGGTTTTACCCTCTCATCGTTTTACAGCCCGACAGGAACCTGCCGGTGCGCAATCTGACCGAACTTATAGCACAGCAAAAACAAAGCTCAAATGCGATAAATCAATAGTCTGTACGTAACCGGTCATCGTTTACGTCACCTTAATTCGATGCGGAGAAGTCGACATGCCCATTCAGGTTCAGGAAATCGCGTGCAGGGAAGGCAACATCGGCCTGATCACCCTGGATTCCCCCACTACCCTGAACGCCCTCTCCGGGTCGATGATCACCGAAACCCAGGCAATACTGGACGAGTGGGCCGATGCCGACCACATCAGCCTGGTGATCTTCCGGGGCACCGGTGACCGTGCGTTCTGTGCGGGGGGCAATATCCGCGAACTGTATGGCGCCCTGTCCGGTGACGGCGACCCCGATGCCCCCGCCGGTTTCTTTGCCAACGAGTATCGCCTGGACTACACCATCCACTGTTTTCCCAAGCCGGTGATCGCCATTGGCCATGGCGTGGTGATGGGCGGAGGGCTTGGCATCCTATCGGCCTGCCGCTACCGCCTCGTCACCCCGAACGTGATAATGGCCATGCCGGAAATCACCATCGGCCTGTTTCCCGACGTGGGTGCCAGTTGGTTCCTCAACCGCCTGCCGGGCCGTATCGGGCTTTTCATGGGCCTCACCGGAGCACGCCTCAACGTCTCTGACGCGTTGCGAGTTGGGCTGGCTGACATGGCCATCCTGCCGGACCAGGTGGACTCGTTGATTGATCGGCTGAGGGAGGAGCGCTGGAGTGGCGAGTCGGCTGCCGACGACAGCCGTCTGTTCCGGCTGGTCAACCAGCTTGAGCACCCGGACTATAGGGCACTGCCAGCCAGTGAGCTGGCCCGGCATGAACAGGACATTGCCAGGCTCGGCGCCGGCGATGAATTACCGGTCATTGTGGAAAACCTTTTGGAGGCAGACGTTGACAGCGACTGGTGGCGCGGCTGCATGGCCAATCTTCGCGGTGGCTGTCCGGTGACTGCCTGGCTGGTCTGGACCCAGTTGAAGAAAGCCCAGCAAATGTCACTGAAGGACGTTTTCAGGATGGAGCTGACCATGGCGGCCCGGTGCACCAGGCGACCGGATTTGCGGGAGGGCATCAGGGCGAGGCTGATCGACAAGGATCAATCCCCCACATGGTCCTTCCCGACCGTCAGGGATGTGCCCGAGAGCATCGTTGATGAGCACTTTGAGCCGGAACTGGACGACAGCAACGACCCCATGGGCCTGCAGTAAACAGGTTGAAGGCCCGAATTCAGAGTTCGGCGCCGGCCTGGATCAGCAACATCTCGATATCGCGGTTGTTGCTGGCACGGGCCAAGTCCAGCGCAGTCTCGCCGTTATTGCCCTGATAATTAACATCGGCACCGGCAGCCAGCAGCATCTCCGCGGTCAGCAGATCCCCGCCATCAACAATGTGCATCAGCAGTGACCGCCCACCCTGGCTTACGTTCACATTCGCTCCGGCAGCCAGCAGCACTTTCACCACCGATAGATGACCATTACGTGCCGCCCGGATCACCGGTGTGGTGCCTTCACTGTCCGATGCGTTCACACTCGCCCCTGCGGACAACAACAGCTGAACAATGCGCCGATGGCCCTCGCCAGAAGCAATCATCAACGGCGTAATTCCGCTTGCGGGAGCGCGATCCGGCGCCGTACCCTCACTGAGGAGATACCAGACAATACGATCCTCGCCCGCCCTCACGGCCGCCGCAAGTGGCGTGCCTTCCTCGGTCAGTGTGTTCAGTGACGCCCCCGAGGCGGCAAGCGACTCAACCCGATCAAGATCGCCATCGCTGACTGCCGCCATCAGCGGCGTATCAGCCACCGAGGATTGCCGCTGTTCCAGATTGGAGGGATCTCCGCCGGTAGCACAGGCAGTTACCAGCGTACTTGTGATCAGGGCAAACAGGAGTCTAGGAAGGATGGTGCCGGTTCCCTGGGCCATGGTGATTCTGTCTCTGTTGATTCATTTTTGCCCGTATTCTGGTCAGTAACCGGCCCGAATTAAATCGAGCTGTTCACAAGTCGGGCCGGTTTTGCAGAATATAACGAACCACCAAGCGCAAGGTGGCCTCACCCTGCTCCCGGCCCTGGCACTCGCCTACCACCTGCAAACCGCGCCACGACCAGCCCTGGAGCACTGCCCTTGCCCACAGGGAGCGGGAATCTGTTGCCAACACCAGGTTGACCACCTCCGGCTGAGTGGACAGCTTTCCCAGCACCGGCAACGCCAGGTCAAAGCCTCGGTAGCCGTTGGCAAAACTGTGCAGATCCCGGCGGTCGTCCTCGTTGATGAAACCGACGGGTGGCAGACTGCTGGTCAATGCCAGTATCAGGCCCGGCTCCACATCGGGCCAGTTCCGTGGCAGCAGGGTGAGCCAGTGTTCGGCCAGCCTGCTGCGCAGGTGATACGCCAGCGCCTTGCCATCGGCAGACACTCCCAAGAGCATTTGCACCGGATACTCGCCACTGCTCGCTTCTCGTTTCATGCCCAGGCGCACGGGCTCCAACCCACAACGCTGCCAAAAGCTCACCAAGCCGGTGTTTCCACCAAAACTGGTGCCGATGCCGTCCAATCCCTGTTGTTGGGCATGTTCCTGTGCCGCAGCCACCAGTTTCTTCCCCAACCCCCGACCGCGTTCGGGCGCGTTCACGGCAATCCGCACTACCCGCAAAATACGCTGGCTCGCCGCCTCGGCAAACCCGCTGTGGGTGGCCAGCGACTGGGGCAACAGATGCCCCCGCAAACGGCGCTTACCCAGCATGATCTGTTCTGCAAGCGCCCCGTCCAGGCCACCCTCCACGGTCGCCCAGAGCACGCCGGCCAGCACGCCATCACAGGTCAGGCGCCAGCTCACGGCAGCGGGGTCATCCATCCATTGGCGCAGGTCGCCGGGAGAGGTCCGGTAGTGGGCATCCACCAGCAGGCCAAAGGCGTCGTTCAGTTCCTCATCCCCGGCCGTGGCAGGGTCCCAGGGTTCAACCAATAGGCCGGAACTATCACCGCTCCCGGAAGGCGCCTCCGCATCCAGCAGAAACATCCGCCGGGTCAACGGTTCCAGGGGGTCAGACGCCGCCCACCGGATTGGCGCCGTGAGCGATGCATTGCGCCAGTGCGGCGTTTCAGAATCCAACACCGAACGAAACCGGATGGCAAAGCCCCGCCCCGAGCCCTCATAACCATGCACCGTGGTGGAGAAAATCACCCTAGGCCAACCCAGCAATACCTGCTTCAACACGTCTGCCGGAATGGCGGCTGCTTCATCCACCATCACCACCTCTGCTTCCGGCTTCTCAGTGAGCAACCGATCAAGGGGGCAAAACCGCAACAGGCCATGATCGCCCACCACCACATCGTCCGTGCCCATCTCCGAGTCGGAAACCTGCCCCGCAGCCATACGGGCATGATGAAAAAGCGTCTTCACCGCCGCTGGCTCCGGGGCCGTCACCACCACCCGTTGCCGTCCCTCTTCCAGCAGCCGAACCGCCGCCATACCCAACGCCGCCGACTTGCCCCGGCCTCGATCAGCAGTCACCACCAGTGGCCGCCGACGCCTCCCCAGCCCGGTTCTGACCACATCTTCCACAAGCGCACTCTGATCTTCCGTAGCGCCGACCTGAAATGCCTCTGGTGGAGAAACAACTTTCGGTAAGTCCGGCTGCGGATTTAGCGCCGGATTGATACGGATAGCGTCCGGGTCACTGTCCACAATGCGAGCCAGACGAGCAGAAAACGGATGCTCTACAGCACCGTCCAGCCCGGTACGCCGGTAATCCGGATCCGCAAAACCGCCCCATTTGTCCAACGGCGGCATCAACCAGAAAAACAACCCACCGGCGGAAAGTGTCCCCGACAACGCCGC
Organism: Marinobacter iranensis; assembly: GCF_029207565.1. Lineage (GTDB taxonomy): Bacteria > Pseudomonadota > Gammaproteobacteria > Pseudomonadales > Oleiphilaceae > Marinobacter > Marinobacter iranensis. Next base: position 30,746 of record NZ_JANCMW010000018.1, read on the forward strand.
AAAACTGTCTGGCGGATTCCCCTGCCAACCATCCCAAACCACACAGGCCAACTCCTGACCCAGCCAACGGCGTCCTTCGACCGGTTTAATTGGTTTCAACGAAGATTCCGGCTGATCCTCAACCGGCCCGGTCCAGACGCCCGGGGTAATCGACAATGCAGGCAGGAGTGAACGAAGCCACGCCAGAGACGCGTCACGATCACCCTCCACAACGATCAGGCGCCGATGCCCTGCTGCCCGCAAGTCACTTTGCAGCTTCGACCAGCGGCTCAGATCAGGGGCTTCCTTCCCGGACCGATCCACGATGGGCTCAGCTCAGATCCATGGAATGGCGCTTGAGGTCTTCCAGCTTCGAATACTTCAGCGCCGAACGATGCGTGGCCCGAAGTTTTACCCGGGGCGCACAATCCGCTTCAAATGCCTCCTGCCACCGGGATGCACAAAGACACCACGAATCCCCTTCTTTCAGGCCGGGAAAACCAAATTCTGGCCGAGGGGTACTGAGGTCATTGCCTTTGGCGGCGGAATACTCCAGAAAGTCATCCGTAACGACCGCGCATACCACGTGCGCTGCCAGGTCATCCGGTCCGGTGTTACAACACCCATCACGATAAAATCCGGTTTCCGGATCAGTACCACATACTTCCAATTTTTCACCAAGCACGTTCACCGGTTCAGCGGTTGTAGCCATAAAATCATTCTCCTAATTCAGAGTGAGGGTTTGGATGGTCTCTTCCAAAACTGTGCGGAGCCATGGATGGCGGAGCCCAAGCGCCACAGGGATGTGCTTGAGCGTGTTTTGGAAGAGACCGTCCAAACCCTCCTGCACCCAATAAGCGATTAACTCCAGATACCATGCACAAAAGTAACAGGATTATGCGGCACCAGTATCAGCACTACCAGCAGCCCGGTACAATACACGCCATGCAACCTCCACCCCAAAACCTCGAAACGACCACGCTACCGGATTACCTCACCGACGAGCAGCGGGCCATCATCACCGCAGGCTTTGAGCATGTGGTGATTACGGCCGTGGCCGGCAGTGGTAAAACCTCAACACTGGCCTGGCGCATCCGCTACCTTTTGGAACAGGGGCACGACCCGAACCGGATGCTGGTACTGATGTTCAACCGCAGCGCAAGGGTGGATTTCGAGCGTAAACTACAGGAAACAACCCGCAATCTCGGCCTTGCGACACCCGAAATTCGCACCTACCACGCCATGGGCCTGCGGCTGTACAAACGGTTTGTACGGGAAGGCTTCCTGCCTGGGTTTTCGGACAAAATCCTGACCGACCAGGAAATCAGCTACCAGGCCTGGCAACTCACCCGCCGGCTGGCGCCGGAAGACCTGGCGGATGAAATCCGCCGCAACAAGAAAGACTTCGTGGAAACCGCCGTCAACTTCATCGATCTGGTGAAAACCACCCTGTCGCCGGTGGACATCGTTTTCGAGGAACTCGGTTACTCCGACAAGCACCGTTACCTGATCGATTTGTTCCACAGTTTCGAGCAATGGCGCAAATCCCAGAGCCGGATCAGCTACGCCGACATGCTCTACGAACCGGTGATGGCCATCCACCAGAACCCGCCGCTGCAACGGTTAGTGGGCAACAAGATGGACCTGGTGCTGGTGGACGAGTATCAGGACACCAACGAGATACAGCACCTGCTGCTGCGATACGTCGCCGGAGAGCGCGCAAGGGTTACCGTGGTCGGCGATCCGGACCAGACCATCTATGAGTTCCGGGGGGCCAAGCCCGACTTTATCCTCAAGCGCTTCAGCGAGGAATTCGAAAGCCCGCTGGAACAGACCCTGAGCTACACCTTTCGCTACGGTCACCAGGTGGCCCTGCTGGCCAACCACCTGATCTGTCACAACACCGGGCGCAAGGACGTGCTGTGTCACTCCCACCCGTCCACACCACAAACGGCGATCACCCTGCACCAGCAGGAAAACGACAGCGAGATCGTCCTCAAGCTGCTCCAGCCCATGGACGAAGCAGCCCTTGGCAACACCGCCATCCTGTTCCGGGTATGGAGCCAGAGCGTGCCCATTGAATTGAAACTGCTGGCGCGGCAGGTGCCCTATCGCATAGACGCTGGCAAGGGTGCCCTGTTCAGCCGTGAGGTTCAGGCCATCACCAGCCTGTTGATGGTGGTATCCGGGCGTATCAGCAACCTGCCCGACGACGACCGACTCGAGGTTGCCCGGCAATTGCTGCGCTTCCCCCATGTGGGCCTGAAGGAGCCGGAGCTGGAACAACTCGCCCGCTTCCTGGCCGGCTTTGGCGATGGTTGGCATGAACGGCTGCTGGCCATGGACTTCGACGCCCTGGCTCCCATGGCCGCCAAAAAACTCCGCAAACTGGGAGAGATACTGGCACAACTGCGCAACTTCAGGGGCTCGGTGGCGGAGCTGATCACTCGCTACGCCGACGAAACCGAGCTCTACGAGGGGATCCGCAGCCTGGCACTGACCCATGAAACCGCAGACGAACGCATCGAGACAGTCCGTGGCTTCAGGCTGTACCTGGCAGGGCTGGATGTCAGCATCGAAGGTGCGCTTGAGCACCTGAAGGCCCTGAAAAAACAGGCAGGTGAGAACCGCCGGGGCGGTGCCCTGCTATCCACCATACACCGCACCAAGGGGCTGGAGTGGCCCACCGTTATCCTGCCAGGGCTACAGGAAAAGTACCTGCCCTACAGCCCCCGTGCACAGGACGACCCCAAGGCTTTCCTGGAGAGCGAACGCCGTTTGCTTTACGTGGCCATGACCCGCACCCGGGAACAGCTTCACCTGATTACCCGCCCCTTCGGCGAAAAACGGCACCTGGACGGTGACCAGGGGCCGAGCCGGTTCGTCGATGAGCTGTGTTTTCCACTCTCGCGGGAGTTCGGCCAGTGGCTGGACAAGCGCGAGACCGGCACGGACAACACATTAACCACGACCGCGCCGCTAACGCCCACCAGCCTTCGCTATGCCAAACGGCAGGGCATCACACTCAACGGTAGTGCCGAAGCGACAACGGAACAGTCGGCGCCGTTATGGGCCATGGGCCGGCTCAGCCACGCGATCTTCGGATCCGGTTCGGTGACGGGAGAGGACGACAGCTCCTTCGAGGTTGCGTTCGACAATGGCGAAACACTCAATTTCAGCAAAAAAAGCGCCCACTTGTATTTCACCCCCCTGTCATCAAGGGCCTGAGTACAATTGCGGACGTAACACTGAGTCTCTTTTTTTGTTTTTTTGAATCCTCTGACTTAAATTTCACGTAAGTACGCAGCAACATTGCTTTATGAGAAAGTACGCGTTGAGTTTTTTAATAATGATAATCGAACAGGAGGTTCTGCATGAACATCATACGCCCACTGGCCATTGCGGCCTTGACGACATCCCTTGCAACACCCGCACTTGCCGAACGCGAGCAAACCATTTACCTGAACCCGTTTGCCGGCTTTCAGCTGTTTGACGACAAGCGTGACCTGAGTGAAACCGGTACTCTGGGCATCGGCGCCGAGTTCCGTTTCCATCCCAACTGGGCCGTTGAAGGGGTTTATTCCAAGGCCGATGCTGACCGCAAGTACGTAAGCGGCAGTAGCGACTTCAATGAATATCGCCTGGACGGCATCTACTACTTCGCCGGGCAGGACCAGGCCTGGAACCCGTACGTGTCGGCTGGCGCCGGTCACGCTGACTTCGGCGACGATGTCCTGAGTTACCAGACCGCCGGCTCCAACCATGAAGAGACCCGGGTCAACGTAGGGGCAGGTTTCCGCTACAACGTCAGTGACAGCGTGTCCATCCGCGCTGAATTGCGTGAGTTCCACGGCCTTGATGAAAGCACTTTTGACACCCAGGCGTCCCTGGGCCTGAGCTTTGCCTTCAACCGTACCGTCTCTGAATCAAAGCCCGAGCCCCGCGAGCCAACGGATGCCGACAATGACGGCGTGCCCGACAATCGTGATCAGTGCCCGGGCACAGCGGCCGGTGTCAGTGTCGACAGCAACGGCTGTGAGCGGGACAACGACGGTGACGGCGTTGCCAACAGAATGGACCAATGCCCCAATACACCTGCGGGTGCCAGCGTAAACAACCGTGGATGTGAACTGGACAGCGACAACGATGGCGTGGTCAACAGTGCGGACCAGTGCCATGGCACCACTGCAGGAGCAGACGTTGACGCCACTGGTTGCGAAGGAGTATCAGAAACCGTTGAAACCATCGAACTGAATGTGCAGTTCCCGACCAACAGTTCAGTCATCGGCGACGCCTTCGACAATGAGATTCGCCGTGTCGCCAACTTCATGCTCGAATACCCGGAAACCACCGTGGAAATCGCCGGTCACAGTGACAGCATTGGCGAGGCGGAATACAACCGCTTCCTGTCCCAGCGCCGCGCTGAAGCCGTTGCCACCCGCCTGACCGATGCGCTGGGCATCAGCGCGGATCGTGTGAGCGCGGTCGGTTACGGTGAGTCCCAACCGGTTGCCAGCAATGACACTGCGGCAGGCCGTGCGGAGAATCGTCGGGTCGAAGCCCGCATCCAGGTTCGCCGCTAACCATAGCGTTGAGCAGAAAACCGAAATGCCCCGGACTCCGTTCCGGGGCATTTTTCGTTTGGGGGCTGGACGCTCCTACCGTTCAGTAAGCGGCGTCTTCCACGTAATAGTTTTCAGCGTTTTCTTCGGTGATCAATTCGGCATCCAGCACAATGCGCGCGGGCACATGGTGGTACATATCACCCAGGTTCTCGCCACGTACTCCGGTATTGGCCAGGGCGATGGCCGAGGCCACCATGGATGGCGGATAAGTGACAGTGGCCTGTACCACCTCATGCTCATCCTTGATCATGCCGATCACATCTTTCGAACCGCCACCGCCGACAACCAGCTTGATGTCGTCACGGCCGGCTTCCTCGATGGCCTGCATGACGGCCTTCAGCACGTCGTCGTCACCGGCCCAGACAGCATCCACGTCGCGGTGCTTGCGCAGCAGGTTTTCCATGACGCGCAAGGCCTTTTGCGGTGACCAGTCCGAAGGCTGCGAGTCGAGGATCTTGATATCCGGGTGTTTCGCCATGACTTCGTTAAAGGCATTGACCCGCTGGGCGTTGATAGGAATCGGCATGCCTTCGATGACGATAACGTTACCACTTCCATCCATCTTCTCGGCCATGAACCTGGCGGCCTCGCGTCCCATACCCGCGTTATCACCGGCGATGAAGACATTCTGCGCCGGGGTTTCCAGCTCCCGGTCAACGACCACGGTGTAAATGCCGCTGTCGTAGGCCTCGGAAATGACCTGCTGCAGGGTGGCCGGGTTGTGGGGCAGGATGACCAGTGCGTCGATCTGCTTGACCATCAGGTCCTCCACATCCGCCACCTGCTTGGTGCCGGAGTTGGCCGCGACCACGAAGAATTCGGTATCCGGGTACTTCTTGGCCAGGTCGTCGGCGGCCTTCTGTGCCCACCAGAGCAGGCCGGCGGTCCAGCCATGGTCAGCGGCCGGTACGCTGACGCCGATGCGGTAGTCCGCCTGGCTGGCGGCAAAGGGCGCCAATACCAAAGCCCCGACGAGCAGGGCGCCTTTGATCAGTCGTTTGAGTCTCATAATGATGATCCCTTCTGTTTTGTTGTTGTAACCGGCATACAGCATGCCGTTGCGATCAAATGGCTTGCGCCATGGTTTTCAGCCGCCAGCGCTACGGGCTAACGGCTTTGTTTGTACTGCATCAGCACCGCCACCAGGATGACGCCGCCTTTAACGAGCCCCTGCAGGTACGGGGAGACCCCCAACATATTGAGCATGTTGTTGATCACACCCAGGATCAGAGCACCCAGTACCGTGCCCCAGATCGAGCCGCGCCCACCAGAAAGGGCCGTGCCGCCAATGACCACGGCGGCAATGGCATCCAGCTCGTAGAACACCCCGGCATCGCTGGGGCTGATGGAATTCAGGCGCGAAGCCAGCATGATCGACGAGATCCCTACGCAGGCCCCGGCAATTACAAAAGTGGTGAGAATGATCCGCTGCACCCGGATGCCTGAATAGCGGGCCACCTGCGCGTTGGAACCCACAGCGCACAGGTGGCGGCCGAAAGCCGTGTGCGCCAGCAGGATATGGGCAAGCACGGCGATGATCAGGAACGTCCAGACCGGAATCGGCAGGCCCAGCAGATAGCCGCCACCGATTTCCGGGAACAGGGAGTTGGTCGAGACCATTTCGCCGGCATCGGAGAAATACAGCGCCAGCGAGCGGTAGATCGACATAGTGGCCAGGGTGGCAATAAAAGGGGTAATCCGGCCCCAGGTGACCAGTGCGCCATTGACCAGCCCGAACAGTGCACCGCTCAGTACCGCCATGGCCAGGCCGATGATGACACCCTGCACCGGGTCGGCGAACTGGTTGATGATGTACACCAACACCACACCCACCAGAGCAACCATCGAGCCTACCGACAGGTCGATGCCTGCGGCAATGATCACGAAGGTAACGCCAATGGCGATGATGCCGGTGTAGGACACCTGGCGGGCGATGTTGGTCAGGTTGCGCAGGTCGAGAAAGTATTCGCTGGCGAGTGACGAAATCACCAGCAGCACGACCAACGCGATCAGCGGCGCCAGGATACTGAAATCAAGACCGCTGCTGCGGAGGCGGTCGGAGAGCCGGGCTCCGGCGAGTCTGGCCTGGTTCATGGAGTTATTCCTTGTTGTTCTGTCGTTCCGGCGGCGGTCTCCCGCGCGCCGGCCGCGTATAGCATGATGTCTTCTTCGTTGATCTGGTCACCCGTCAGTTGTGCGGCGATGCGCCCCTCGCGCACCACCAGCACCGGATCACACAGGCCGATAATTTCTTCCAACTCCGACGAAATCACGATCACCGCCTTGCCCTGCTCGGCCAGGCCGCGGATCAGGTAATAGATCTCGCGCTTGGTGTTGACGTCGATGCCACGGGTGGGCTCGTCCAGGATCAGGATGTCCGGGTCGATATCCAGCAGCTTGGCCAGGTACACCTTCTGCTGGTTGCCACCACTGAGCAGGCCGACAGGGGTCTCCAGGCTGGCAGCCTTGATGGCCAGTTTTGACTGGAACTCCCGGGCCTGGCGGCGCTCCCTGGAGCGGCTGATCAGCCCGGCGGTGTACTTCCTGAGGCTAAGCAGGGTGATGTTCTCAGTCAGGCTGAAATTCATCACCAGGCCCTTGCCCTGCCGGTCTTCCGACAGGTAGGCCAAGCCCGCCGCGTGGGCATCGCTGGGCGAGCGAATGACCGGCTCCTTGCCGTTGATGACGAGTTTCTCTTTGGTATGGCGGCGCAGACCCATCAGCGCCTCGGCGATTTCCGTGCGGCCCGAGCCCACCAGTCCGGATAATCCCAGCACCTGGCCGTGGTGGAGTTTCAGGCTGACGTCCCGGACCAGGCCAGGAATGTTCAGGTTTTTCAGTTCCAGAGCCACGGAGGTAGGATGGTCCTGTTTCTCCGGGAAGGTCTGGGACAGTTCACGCCCAACCATCTTGCGGGCCATATCGTCCTCGTTCACATCGGCCACATCACAGAGATCCACCTGCTCGCCGTCCCGCAGGATCAACAGGCGCTGGCAGAGGTTCTTCACCTCCTTGAGCTTGTGGGAGATGAACAGCACGGCAACGCCGCGCGCCTGCATGGCGCGAACCACATCGAACAGCACCGTTACTTCGCGATCTGTGAGCACGGTAGTGGGCTCGTCCAGGATCACCACCCGGGCGTCGTTCACCAGCACCCGCGCCACTTCCACCATCTGCTTCTCCGCGACACTGAGTTCGCTGATGGTGGCATCGGGATTGAGAGTGACCTTGAGCGACTTGAGCACCCGGGCGGTTTCCGCGCGCATGGTGGCCTTGTCCAGCAGCCCCCTGCGGCGGCGTTCCTGGCCCAGGAAAACGTTCTCGTACACCTTGAGCGTGGGCACCAGGTTGAATTCCTGAGGGATCATGGCGATGCCCTTGTGCCGGGACAGGATCGGGTCCAGCTGTTTGAAGGCTTCGCCCTGGATCTCGATGGTGCCGCTGGTAGGCGTGTAGACCCCGCTGATGAGTTTGAGCAGCGTGGACTTGCCGGCGCCGTTCTCGCCCAGGATGCCCAGCACTTCACCGGGCTGGATATCCAGGGAGATGTTCTTCAACACGCTGACCGGCCCGAACGACTTGCACAGGTTGTGGGTGCGGATAATCGGGTCAGTCATCGCTGCGCCTCCCCGATCGACGCTCCTTGCCCACCGCTGGTGGTACCGCGGCCCAGGCGCCATCGGCCTGACTGGAGCGTAGCACGGCGCTGATAAAGTGCAGGCCATCCACACCGGTGCTGGCATCAGGAAGCCAACTCACGGAACCGCCGTCGAGTGCGTCGGCCAGGGCCTGATAAAGATTGGCAAAAGCCTCGATGTAACCTTCCGGATGGCCGCCCGGAATGCGCACGCTGCGGCCGATGTCATCGTCCAGCCAGTCATCGCGCCGGGTGATGCGTTGGCGGGGTGCGTTGAGTGGCGCAAACCAGAGCTCGTTGGGATTTTCCTGGGCCCATTCCAGCGAGGCCCGGTCACCGACCACGCGAATACGCAGCCCGTTCTCGAACCCGGGGGCGCACTGACTGGCCCAGAGCATGCCCTTGGCGCCGGAGGTATAGCGCAACAGGGCGTGAACGTTGTCATCAAGCTGGCGGCCTTTGACCATCGCGCTCAGGTCGGCGCTGACGGAGTCCAGGGTCAGGCAGGAAATAAAGGCTGAGAGCTGGTAGGCGTGGGTGCCGATATCCCCCAGGCAACCCGCGGCGCCGGCCCGTGCGGGGTCCAGCCGCCAGTCCGCCTGCTTGTTATCCGGCCCCGGGGTTTCGGCCAGCCATTCCTGCACATACTCCACGTTAACCATGCGCAGCTGGCCCAGGTCACCGCGTTTGACCATCTTCCGGGCGTGCTGGACCAGGGGGTAGCCCACGTAGGGATGGGTGAGCAGGAATTGCACCTGTTTCTGTTGGGCCAGGTCAGCCAGGGTTTCCGCTTCGTCTGCGGTGAGCGTCATCGGCTTTTCGCAGATCACGTGCAGGCCCGCCTCCAGGCAGGCTCTGGCCGCCTCGAAGTGCAGGTGATTGGGCGTGACGATGGCCACCGCCTGGACACCATCTTCGCGGCCGGATTCGCCGGCAATCAACGCCAATACATCATCGTAGCAACGTGTCGGGTCAACCCTGAGTTCTTCGGCTGAGGCACGATTGACCTCTGGCCGGGCACTGAACACACCGGCGACCAGCTCGTAGCGGTCATCCAGCCGTGCAGCGTAGCGATGAACACCGCCGATAAAGGCGCCCTGGCCGCCGCCAATCATACCCAGCCGAATGCGGTTTGTGATTGTCATGGTTACACCACTCTCAGTCTTTCAGGCCCAGCAACCGCCTGTTGCCCGCGTCGTCCACACCGGCATCGGCGAAATCGTCGAAGGCGCGGTCGGTGACACGGATGATGTGTTCATTCACGAAGCGCGCACCCTCTGCGGCACCCTGCTCGGGGTGTTTCATGGCGCATTCCCACTCGATCACCGCCCAGCCGTCAAAATCGTATTGCGTCAGCCGGGAGAAAATGCCCTTGAAGTCCACCTGGCCGTCGCCGAGGGAGCGGAAGCGGCCGGCTCGCTCAATCCAGGATTCATAGCCGCCGTACACGCCCTGCAGGGCGGTGGGGTTAAATTCGGCATCCTTGACATGGAACATGCGAATGCGGTCGTGGAAATGGTCGATAAAGGCCAGATAGTCGAGTTGCTGCAGCAGGAAGTGGGACGGGTCGTAGAGGATGCAGCTGCGGGGATGGTGGTTTGTAGCTTTGAGGAAACGCTCGAAGGTAGCGCCGTCATGCAGGTCCTCGCCGGGATGGATCTCGTAGCACAGATCAATGCCGGCCTCGTCATACACCTCAAGGATCGGCAGCCAGCGCTTGGCCAGCTCTTCGAACCCGGCTTCCACCAGGCCTGCCGGGCGTTGCGGCCAGGGATAGAGAAACGGCCAGAGCAGTGCACCGGAGAAGGTTGCGACCGCCTTGAGCCCAAGATTTTTGCTCGCCCTGGCGGCCAGCTTTACCTGGTCCACTGCCCAGGCCTGGCGGGCCTCGGGGTTGCCATGCAGGTGCGGTGGTGCAAAACCGTCGAAGACATCGTCATAGACCGGATGCACCGCAACCAGTTGGCCCTGCAAGTGAGTAGACAGTTCGGTAATGACCAGGCCGTGCTTGCTCAGCATGTCCTGAATGGACCGGCAATAGTCCAGGTCTTCTGCGGCGCGCTTGAGGTCGAACAGTCGCTCGTCCCAGGTGGGGATCTGAACGCCCTTGAAACCAAGCTTCGAGGCCCATTCGGCCAGTGTTGGCAGTGAATCGAAGGGCGCTTCGTCGCTGACGTACTGTGCCAGGAAGAGTCCTGGCCCCTGTATGGTTTTCATGAAGATTTGCCTTGCTTGTTTTTGTTTGTAATCGATTACATTTAAGCAGCCATAAAAACGCGCGTCAAGCTCGATTATTCAGCAATACTGATAGGCCATTAATCGTATAAAAGTGCCAATTAGAGGGGTTCTGCAACCAGCAGCTGAGATTAGGCTTAGATTTATGTAAAGCATTACATTATTATCATTAACCTGCACCATTCACCGTTGAGACCGGGGCACGTGAAGACTGTGGTACCATCGCGAAACTCGCACAGAAGAAGTCATTCGATGCCGACGATCAAAGACGTTGCCCGGGCGGCGAATTGCTCTACTGCAACCGTATCCCGTGCGCTGGCCAGCCCCGAAAAAGTGTCCGACGCTACCCGTCATCGTGTCGCCCAGGCGGTGGCCAAGGTCGGTTATTCACTCAATGCCGCGGCACGAAACCTGCGACGCAGTGAATCAAGAACCATCGTCGTTATCCTGCCAAATATTGCCAATCCCTTCTTCTCTGACGTGATCAGCGGCCTGGAATCCGTCGCCCATCAGGCGGGCTATCAAGTTCTGCTGGGCGATGCGGGAAACAATCCCGATCGCGTTGCGTCGTATTTCAACCTGGTGCCTTCCAACCAGGCAGACGGCATTATTCTGCTGTCCACTGAAGTGCCAATGGCTCTGGTGAGGGAGCGCCAGGCCGATGCCGGTTTTCCTCTGGTCATGGCCTGCGAGTACTTCGACAACCTGTCGCTGCCAACCATTCATATTGATAACGAACAGGCAGCCCATAAGGCCACCGAATACCTTGTCGCCCTGGGGCACCAGCGCATTGCCACCATCACGGGCCCGGCCCGAAACCCGATTTGCAAGGACCGCCTCAGGGGCTACCGCCATGGGCTGGCAGATGCAGGGCTGAACATTCAGGACGACTGGATTGTGGAGGGAGACTTCACCTTCCACTCGGGGTATGAGCAAGGCCGCATCCTGCTGCAGCAAGACAAAAAACGCCCGACGGCGATTTTTTGCCAGAACGATGAAATGGCCATCGGTGTACTGAAAGCGGCGCGGGATGCCGGTGTTGTTGTGCCAGAGCAGCTGTCGGTGATTGGTTTCGATGATATCGGCTTCAGCCAGTACTGCGAGCCGGAACTGACCACCGTACATCAGCCCCGTGAGGCCATTGGCCGCACCGCCATGCGGCTATTGCTGGACATCCTGAAACAGCGCAATGTGCCGCTCGACCAGTCACTCAAGACCCAGCTTATTGTGCGCAGCAGCACGGCACGGGCACCCCGGGACTGACTTATGCTCACCTCCGTGGCCCGCCTCCGGTTTTTGCTGATCCTTGTGATGGCCTTCCCCGCCCTGGGCTGGGCACAGATCTATCGCTGCGAAGCCGGCAATGGGACCCGTTTCTCTGACCAGCCCTGTGGCGAGGATTCCGAGGAGATCACCGTTCGGGATAACCGGATTGGCGGCAGCTTCGGCCAGAACCTGCCACCACAGCAAAGCTCCGAGGCGCCCAACATTGAAGAGGATGAGCCTGAACCGGAACAGGCCGAAGGCACCTGCCGCTTCATCAACTCCACCGATCTGAGACGGTATCTGGTGCGGGAACAGGTGGTGAAAGGCATGACCAAGGAACACGTACTGAAAGCCTTTGGCCGCCCGCCGGAAACCTACCCCACACCACAGGAAACCTGGGTGTACCAGACAAAATACTACGGTGCCCTTTACGAACTGACCTACGTGTATTTCCGCGACGGCTGTGTGGAAAAAGTGTTGTATCGCAAGCCCTGAGCGTTTAACCGTTTCTCAGCGGGTATCGGCTCGCTTCACAGCGTCGATCAGCAGGTTGCGGGGTGTGAGCTGCCGCTCACAAAAAGTGCCCAACCGAACCTCATAGCCCTGCTCTCCCAGGAATAGCGCGTAATCCAGCACCAGCCAGAGCTCCAGTGGCCGCCGAAACAGATGGCGCACAAGCTCATGGCGGCGCACTTCCTGCCACCGTTGTTCGCCATGGGCCCGCCAGTGGCCAAAGTCGGTTTCCACAGGCAAATCCAGGCCTTTCTTCCCGGCCGCCCAGTGACAGAAGCCGGCAAAATCCCCATTCATCAGGCCAGGCGGGTGCGACGGTACCGGCAGGTAGGTATCCACACCCCTCAGCTGACGCTGCAGGCCGTCAAAGCCCAGGCGCCAGCGGCTGATCTGGTGGGTTTGCTGCCGCACCCTTTCCGGCGCAGTGACCGTTTCCTGCACCGCCAGCCGCAGATCGTTCCGGGCCAGTTCCAGCGCGTTGCTACAACTCCCGGCCCTTTGAGAGAGAGGCCAGTAGTCCGGCGTTTCCGTGAGATGGTAACAACAGGGTGAGAAGCTCAGCCGCGGAAGGCCATCGTCAGCCACCCGACGCACCAACCGGCGATGGAGATCACCACAGGCATGCAGGGCAACGCCATGGGCGGCCCGGGGCATAACCAACCCTTCCGCCATCACATCCTGGCAGTGCAAAGTGACCGAATCCCCGAACTTTGCCGCCAGGCGGTTACCGTCTTCCACCAGAGCCCGGTTCCACTCGAACCCAGTCACCTTACCGTCACACAGCGGCGCCAGGGTTCGAGCCAGGTGACCTTTGCCACAACACCAGTCCAGTACATCGTGTTCCAGTGGCCGGATGGCGGAAGCAAACGCGCCGGATTGCAGGCGCTTGCGGCCCGGCATGTCGGTGGCTCGTGTTTCAGGCAGCGTGTTCGGCTGTGCAGGGTCGCCGGTCAACGCCGGCACACGGGTCAGATCGTCAAACGCTTCGAGTGAAGGCAGCTCCCGGGCCGCCATTCTGGCAAGCTTGCCGGGGTCATCATCCAGTTGTTCGCAGTCATTATCTGAGAGATTCGCCACCCGCTCCGCCAGCGCCGGCCACTTGCGGGTCCAGGCTGGAGCGGGCTCGGTGAACGGGGCCGGCTGCCACAATTCCCGATGCGCCACCAGCCAATCGTTCAGTTGCTGCCAGTGGCGATAAAAACAGGCGTCCGGGTCGTGTAAACTTGCCGGCGGAGGTAACGTCATGCAACTGGCCTTTGTACTTGTTGAACCGAAGGTTCCCGAAAACGTGGGAGCAGCCGCCCGCGCACTCTGTACCATGGGCTTCGCGGAGTTATGGCTGGTCAATTCGGACCTGCACACCCGCCCGGAGGCCCACTGGCTGGCCCATGGCAGCGATCATATCCTGGACAATGCGCGCATTTTCCCTGATCTGGCAGCGGTAAGAAACTCCGTAGACCTGCTGATGGCCACATCCGCCAAACCCCGCCACAACCGGCAGGACTGGCACGAGCCGGCGCAACTGCGGGAGGTTATCACCAGCAAGGGTGCCTCGGTGGCCACAGCGGCCCTGGTGTTCGGCCGCGAAGACCGGGGCCTGTCCAACGACGAGTTGGCACTGTGCGATCTGCTGACGGGCTTTCCCATGGCGGTGTCCTACCCATCGCTGAACCTGTCCCAGGCCGTCATGCTTTATGCCTGGGAGTTGTCCGAATTGGCCTCTAAGGCTGTAACACAACCCGAGCAAGCCCTCCCGGCCGTCCAACTCGGTGCCTTACGCCAGCGCCTGGAACACCTTCTGCCCCGGATAGATACTCCGGCGGACGGTAAGCTGTCTCAATGGGTGTTTGAACGGTTGCCCCTGCTCACGGAGCGGGACGTCGGCTTTGTGCATACTCTCTGTGGGAATATCGAGCGGTGCCTTGGGAAACCTTCTGATTCTGAGTAATAGGCAACTGCGAACTACGGGAGCCGTTCCGGTGGCCTCTCCCAAGATCGTCGAAAACATGGATGTTTTCGTCGAGCGTACAGGGACGTATTCACAGCGTATCTTGGGAGAGGCCACCGGAACGGCTCAAGCACCCACAGAAGCAGATAAAACACTACTCGGCAAACCGCCCAGGCCGAAACGCATCAAGGCACACCGAAGGCTCCTCGCCATCAATCAACTGGGAAATAACCGACGCACTGCCCGCGGAGAGGGTCCAGCCGAACGTGCCATGGCCGGTATTCAGGAACAGGTTTTCCCGGGGCCCGCGGCCGATAATGGCAGGACCGTCCGGGGTCATGGGGCGGAAACCGGTCCAGGATTCGGCGGCCTTCAAATCAGCGCAGCCCGGAAAGCGGGATTCCACGGATTTGCGGATGGTGGCCAACCGGGCTTCGGGAATATCCCGGTTAAAATCGGCCAGTTCCACAAAGCCGGAGGCGCGTAAGCGGTCACCCAGCCGCGTAGAGACAACTTTGTAGTTGTCATCGTGAATGGTAGAGACCGGCGCCCGGTCGGGATCTTTCAGGGGCACGGTGAAGCAATAGCCTTTGACCGGGTAAATAGGCAGTTCAAGGCCCAAGGGGCGAGTCAGGGAGTTGGACCAGCAACCGGCGCAGACCACCACTGCATCCGCCTCAAGGGTATCCGCTTTCCCTTCTTTGTTGAGGACAGCGACGCCGGTTACCCGGTGATCGTCGGCGATGAGGTGCTCGGTTTCGGTGTTGTAGCGGAAGCTTATGCCCTTGGACTCGCAGGCTTTGGCCAGTTCACGGGAGAACAGGTGGCAGTCGCCGGTGCCGTCGGTGTCGTAGCTCAGGGCACCGTAGAGTGGGCCGTTACCGGTCATGCCGGGTTCGGCTTCGCGAACCTGCTCCGGAGTCAGCAGGCGAGAAGCAATGCCAAGCTCGTTGAGCACTCGGTGAGTCTGGCGATAGCCTTCGAGGGCTTCCGGGGTGCTGGCCAGATGGAGGAGCCCCTCGTGCTCGCCGTCAAAATGCAGGCCCAGTTCCTTTTCAAGGGCCAGAAAGCGCTTGCGGCTGTGGATGCCAAGGCGGAGCATGGCGCGCCTGTTGAGGCCAAACAGGCCAGGTGACCGGGCGTAACGCAGGGTGGCCAACATGAATCGCAGGGCTTTCATGGATGGCGGCATCCTCATTTTCAGAGGGCCGTCTTTTTTGAACAGCCAGGGTATGGCCTTCAGCACCATGGAGGGGTCGGCCCAGGGATAGACCACGCCGTAGGAGCGCTGGGCAGCGTTACCCTTGCTGGTTTCATTGCCTGCGATGCCGTGACGTTCCAGTACAGTCACCTGATGGCCCCGGCGATTCAGTTCATACGCCGTGGTTACGCCAACCACGCCACCGCCAACAACTATAATATGCATGTATATCTCCCTATAACAGCGATGCAGGTCAACAATCGAACAAGCTGATAAACTAACGAGGCCAAGTTCTCAGGATAGCAGCCAATTCCAGGGTTGCGATGGAGTAAAGAAGCCGACAATGAGCAAGAAACGTCGCGAGATTCCCGTTTTTGATCAGCCGATTATCGAAACCCACTGCCACCTGGACTACCTCAAGGACCGCCCCCTTGAGGAAACCCTGGCCGAGGCGCAGCGGGTCAATATCGAGCGCGTAATCACCATCGCCGTGTCACCGGACAACCTGGCCACGGTGCGTGAACTGAGCCAGACGGCGCCCTGGGTCTACGGCACGCAGGGGGTTCACCCCCACGACGCCGAGAAATACACCGACGATGCCGAAGCAGAGATCCGCGCCCATGCCGGCGACGACAAGATCGTGGCGGTGGGCGAGATTGGTCTGGATTACTTCTACGACAATGCGGACCGTGATGTACAGCGTGAGGTTTTCCGCCGCCAGCTCCAGATCGCCTGCGACACGGATCGGCCGGTGGTCATCCACAGCCGTGAAGCCGACGAAGACACCATCGATATACTGAAAGAGTTCGAAGGCACTCTCAAGCGTCGTGGCGTGATCCACAGCTTCACCTCCGGCCCCGGGCTGGCTCAATACGCGCTGGATGAAGGCTGGTGCCTGGGTTTTAACGGTATCACCACGTTCAACAAGGCCGAGAACGTTCGCGATATCGTGCGCATGGCGCCCATCGGGCAGATCCTGCTGGAAACGGACTCTCCGTTCCTGACCCCGGTACCCTATCGCGGCAAGGAAAATGCCCCCTTCTACATTCCGTTTGTTGCCGAGAAAATCGCCGAAGTGAAACAACTGCCGCTGGAAGACGTATTGGCTACGACCTATGACAATAGCCTGAGAACGTTCTTCCAGCGGCAATGATCAAACACCCTGTATCGGCGAACTGGCCATCATCCCCCAAGGGACAGAAACACCGCCATCAGCACCGGTGACAGGAACGACAGGATAAACCCCGAGGCAATCGCCACGGGCACGCAGGCCAGACCGCCACTGCTGCGAATCACCGGCAGGGTGAAGTCCATGGCGGTCGCGCCACCATAGCCAATTGCCATGGCGGGCCGCTGACCGATTAATAGGGGAATAATGGCCAGTGCAATGATCTCCCGGATCACGTCATTGAGAAACGCCACACCACCCCAGGCTGGCCCGAGGGCGTCGCCGATCACAATCCCGGACAGCGAATACCAGCCAAACCCGGAAGCCAGCGCCAGCGATTCATTCCAGGCGGCATCCAGCCAGGGCACCAGTGCCAAGCCGGCAAGCAAGGAACTGCCGGCCATGGCCAGGGCAATGCCCAGGCCCTGCCGGTTCAGCAGCAATTTGCGCAGGGACAGCCCGGCATTGCGCAGCTGCAGGCCGATCAAGAACAGCAGCAACATCAGTGACCAGGTAGCCACGTCCTCCGCCATGGGCAGGTCCGGCAGCACGTAGAAACCGGCAAGACCGCCCACCACAACAGCCACCAGTGGTTTCATCCCCGCCAGGAACAGGCGACGATAACCCCGGGGCTGGTCCACATGATCTTCCCTGGCCGCCATTGGCTGCCAGCGGTGGAACAGCCAGAGACCCGCCATATTGGCCACCAACAGCACCAGGACCAGGGCCGCGACCTGAGAGGCCATATTGGCCAACTGGCTGCCAACGCCTTCCATCTGCCCAAGGCCCAGCCCCAGGAGGGCAAGGATAAAATAAACCAGGCCTTCAACCCCGTAGTGAATGGCCGTCATCAGGTGACGGTTCTCCAATGCCAGGGCAAAACCCAGAAAAAGCGGTGCCAGAATCAGCAGTGCGCCGGTCAGCATGAAGTCCTCGGAAAATGTTGATGGGTAGGGCTGTTCAGCCGATAGGTTCGTACTGATCCGGATCAAAATGAAATTTGCCAGCACTGGCGTCGCGATCGGTACGTATGGTGCGGGCAAGACGCTGGGCCATCACTGACCATACTACGTAGTCGTGGGGTTGGGGCTGGTAATCCTGCCCCATCAGCGCACCCGCAACACTGCGAAGCACCGCCTCAGCCTGGGCGATAGAGCGGTAGGGCCCCTGGCATCGGTGTTTCTCGGGCTGGCCATCCACCGATCCGCTGAGTGCAACCAGCGCCCATATTTCGACACCGACCGGCTTGATGAACAGCTCGACCCGACGTTGGTCCCGAACCATCACCAAGGCCCGCAACGGGCCACGTCCGTGGAAATAGTGCAGTTTCACGGCGCAGATCCGGAATGTTCAGTGAAGTACATGGCCGGACCTGTCCTGCACCAGCACCCAGGGCGCGATAACCACTGCCCAGAGTTCGGTGTTTTCGTCATACCAATGGCGGGCAAGATCAGGTGCAACATCGCCTACTTTCTCCTCAGCCAGCCAGCGTTCAAACTGGGCCTTGTTATCAGCCGACAGTTCTGCTGCCACATCCAGGAGATCCAGTTCTGGAACCACCTTCACCACATGCCCACGGGCATAGTAAACCTGCAGATCGTGCCAGGCGATCCGGGAAGTTTCCAGATTCAGTTTTGCCTTGATGTCGTCGGGGGACTGGTGGGAAGAGGACATGGTCAGCTCTTGATCACTCCTGTGTTGCTGTTGGCTTTGGAACCGCTGCTGTATGCCTTCAGCTTACCTCAAAACCACTCACGGAGCACCTGTTGCAAGGGCCCCGATCCCAAAGAATCGGGGCCACTTCCACCTCACTCAGGCTGACTTCAGCATTTCCCGGACCACATAGTGCAGAATGCCGCCATGGCGGTAATACACCGCCTCATTGGCGGTATCGATCCGCGACAGCAGTTCGCAGGTTTCGGTGTTGCCATCCGGATAGGTTACCGTCATCTCCAGCTTCTGGCCCGGCTTGATGTCGCCTGACAGGCCCTTGATGCTGATGGTTTCTTCACCGGTGAGCTTCAGGCTCTTGCGATCCACCCCGTCCTGGAACTGCAGCGGCATAACGCCCATGCCAATCAGGTTGGAACGGTGGATACGCTCGTAGGACTCGGCAACCACCGCCTTCACACCCAGCAACCGGGTACCTTTCGCAGCCCAGTCCCGGCTGGAGCCTGTGCCGTATTCCTTGCCAGCGATGACCACCAGGGGGGTGTCGTTTTCCTGGTACCTCATCGCCGCATCGTAGATGGGCATCTGCTCGCCACTGGGTACGTGTTTGGTGAACCCGCCTTCGACGCCGTCCAGCATCTCGTTCCTGATGCGAACGTTGGCGAAGGTACCGCGCATCATCACCTCGTGGTTACCCCGGCGAGAACCGTAGGAGTTGAAATCCTTCGGCTCCACACCACGTTCCTGCAGGTATTTGCCTGCCGGGCTGTCGGGTTTGAACGACCCGGCCGGGGAAATATGGTCGGTAGTGACGGAGTCCCCAAGCAGGGCCAGGATGTTCGCATCCTTGATGTCCTCAATGGCGTCCGGCTCTTCCTTCAGGCCCTGGAAGAAGGGCGGATGCTGGATGTAGGTGGACTTGTCAGACCACTCATACACCTTGCTTTCAGGTACCTTGATGGATTTCCAGGTGGCGTCTCCGTCGAAGACTTCCGCGTATTCCTTGTGGAACATCTCGGTTTTCACTTTCTCGACCGCTTCGGCGATTTCCTGCTGGCTCGGCCACAGGTCTTTCAGATAGACCGGGTTACCGTCTTTGTCTTCACCCAACGCATCCTCGGAAAGGTCCAGGCGCACGTTGCCGGCCAGCGCATAGGCCACCACCAGCGGCGGCGACGCCAACCAGTTGGTTTTCACCAACGGGTGCACGCGGCCTTCGAAGTTGCGGTTGCCGGAAAGCACCGAGGCCACCGTGAGATCGCCGTCGTTGATCGCCTTTTCGACTTCTTCGGGCAGGGGCCCGGAGTTACCGATACAGGTGGTACAACCATATCCCACCAGGTTGAAACCGAGTTTGTCGAGATCCTCCTGGAAACCGCCAACCCGCAGGTAGTCGGTGACCACTTTGGAGCCCGGAGCCAGTGAGGTCTTCACCCAGGGTTTAGTGGTCAGGCCTTTCGCCACCGCTTTCTGGGCAATCAGGCCGGCGGCCATCATGACGCTCGGATTGGAGGTGTTGGTACAGGACGTGATGGCAGCAATCACCACCGCACCCGGGTCCAGCCGCGTGGTTTCGCCGTTCATCATCATTGGCTGGCTGAAGGGATGCTCGAAATAGGCACTCTGGGCGCCGACTGCGGTACCCCCACCTTCAGACTCCAGCTTGGCTTCACGGGATTCCGCCGGGCCTTCGGCCGTTTCCATCAGCAGTTCAAATGAAGCCTTCATGTTTCTCAGGGCAACACGGTCCTGGGGGCGCTTGGGGCCGGCCAGGCTGGCCTCGACTTCGCCCATATCCAGTTCCAGGTTATCGGTGTACACCGGCTCCTGACCGGGTTGACGCCAAAGGCCCTGGGCCTTGGCATAGGCCTCCACCAGCTCAAGCTGGCTGTCTTCCCGGCCGGTCAGCTTCATGTACTTGATGGTTTGCTCGTCCACCGGGAAGAAGCCGCAGGTGGCACCATACTCCGGAGCCATATTGGCGATGGTGGCCCGGTCAGCGACAGGCATGTCTTTCAGGCCATCACCGTAGAATTCCACAAATTTGCCCACCACGCCTTTCTTGCGCAGCATTTCCGTAACCGTGAGCACCAGGTCGGTGGCGGTAATACCTTCCCGAAGCTTGCCGGTTATCTTGAAACCGACCACTTCCGGAATCAGCATGGATACCGGCTGGCCAAGCATGGCTGCTTCCGCTTCAATACCGCCAACACCCCAGCCCAGAATGCCCAGGCCGTTGATCATGGTGGTGTGTGAGTCGGTACCCACCAGGGTGTCGGGATAGGCAATGGTTTTACCGTCCTGATCCTTGCTCCAGACCGTCTTGCCCAGGTACTCCAGGTTCACCTGGTGACAGATGCCGGTGCCGGGCGGGACTACCCGGAAGTTGTCAAACGCCTGCTGGCCCCAGCGCAGGAACTCGTAGCGTTCCTGGTTGCGCTCCATCTCAATGGTGACGTTGTCGCGGAAAGACGATGGATCACCGAACTTGTCCACCATCACCGAGTGGTCAATCACCAGGTCCACCGGTGACAACGGGTTGATCATCGCAGGATCCTTGCCTGCGGCCTTGACCGCTTCTCGCATCGCAGCAAGATCCACCACGCCCGGCACACCGGTAAAATCCTGCATCAGCACACGGGCAGGACGAAACTGAATTTCAGTATCGGATTTGCGGTCTTTCATCCACTGCACCATGGCATCGATATGGCCCCGATCCACGGTGGTGTCATCCTCATTGCGCAGCAGATTTTCCAGCAACACCTTGAGAGAGAATGGCAGCTTGTCTATGTTGCCCAGGGTGTCGGCAGCCTTCGGCAGGCTGTAGTAATGATAGGTTTTATCACCAGCTTCCAGGCTGGAAAGGGTATTGAGACTGTCTTTACTCAGGCTTTCTTTCGACATGAGGTGCCTCCTTTTCGTTATCCAGGGATTCCGGAAGGCTTTGCAGGAGCCTTTGCATCAGTGTACTCACCGGCAAATGTGAATAGGCTGATGCAAAGATCCTGATTTTGAAAGCCACCTATAACTATCGCACCGATTCGCGAGACTTCAACCGCGGTTCGGTGAATGTTCGGTATTGCGGCGGTGAATACCCCACCACGCCTCAGGCCTGCCGATCGCCGTATAGCTGCGCATAGAGCCCCTGCTGGGCAATCAATTCGTCATGATGGCCCTCCTCGGAGATGTAGCCATCCTCGAAGACATACACCCGGTCCGCCTGTTTCACGGCACTGAGACGATGGGCAATGATCAGGGTGGTACGCTGGCGCAGGAAGGCTTCCAGGTCCTGGTGTAACTGGAACTCGGTTTCTGCATCCAGCGCGGAGGTGGCTTCATCCAGGATCACCACCGACGGATCGGACAGCACCATTCGTGCAATGGCCAACCGCTGGCGCTGACCGCCGGAGAGGCGCACCCCCTGGCGGCCGATCATGGTGTCCAGTTGGTGGGGCATGTCGGCGACGGTTCTGTCCAACTGGGCGATAGTGAGCGCCTGCCACATTTCTGCGTCGGTTTTGTCACGGCCAAGCGTCAGGTTCTGGCGTACGGTGTCGTTGAACAGGGCAGGATGCTGAAGCACGGTAGCCACATGCTCACGCAGGCAGGGTAGCCCAATGCGCTGGACCAGCACACCGCCAAGCAGCACTTCCCCCTGTTGCGGCG
The DNA here is from genome assembly GCF_029207565.1 of Marinobacter iranensis. Taxonomy (GTDB): domain Bacteria; phylum Pseudomonadota; class Gammaproteobacteria; order Pseudomonadales; family Oleiphilaceae; genus Marinobacter; species Marinobacter iranensis. Next base: position 52,655 of record NZ_JANCMW010000018.1, read on the forward strand.
TGTACATACCCAGGATCACCTGCACCAGGGTGGACTTGCCACCGCCGCTGGCGCCGACAACCGCCACTTTTTCGCCTGGCTCCAGGTGCAGATCGATACCCTTGAGCACGGCTTCCTCACCGTAGCTGAAGTGGATGTTTTTCAGGGTCAGACCAACGGTGTGCCGGTCCTTGAAGGGATTTTCCAGGGCGGGATAACGGGGTTCCTCTTCCAGTTCCAGCAACCGGTTGATGCGCCCCAGCGCCGCATTGGCCGCAAACCAGGCGTACTGCATGTTCAACATTTCCTGCACCGGGGTGAGCATGAACCAGAGGTAGCCGAAGATGGCGAACATCATGCCGATACTCAGGTCACTGAACAGCACCGTCACCATTGCGGCTGCGCGAAAGGTGTCCACGCCAAACTGGAACAACGCAAAGCTGGCCCGGGTGGCAGCGTCGCTACGCCATTCAAACTGGATGGCATGATCACGCACCGTGCGGGCACGGCTGATCAGTTGGCGCAGGTAATGCTGCTCCCGGTTGGCTGCCCTTAGTTGATGGATGGCGTCGAGGGTTTCAGTCAGGTCGCCCTGGAAATCCTCGTAGGCGCTGTTTTCCTGGCGCTTGAGCTCCTTGACCCGCTTGCCGATAAGCATGGTGGCGAAGATCACCAGCGGATTGAACAGCAGGATCAGCAGCCCCAACTGCCAGTGCACCCACATCAGCACGATGGCAGTCCCGGTGACCGTCAGGCTGGCCACCAGGAAGCGGCTGATGGTGGTGCCGAGGAACTGGTCAATGGTGTCCAGGTCGGTGATGAAGTGGCTGGTGATACCGCCGGAACCCCGGGTTTCGTACTCCGACATGGCTACCCGTTGCAGCCGGCCCAGCAGACGCGAACGGACGCGAAACACCACGTCCTTGGAGATCTTCGAGAATTCACGGGACTGGAGGACATTGAAGGTCAGCGACAGCAATCTCAGCAGGAACGCCGCCACCACCATCAGCCCGATATACACCACCGGCAGGTGCCACGCCTGGGGAAGAATGGCCTGCATAACAGGCAGCACCGGGCCGGCTTCATCAAGCAGGACTTCGTCCACCAGCACTGGCAGCAACAGGGGAATCGGCACACTGACCACCGTGGCCAGGATGGCAAGCAGGTTCGCCCGTATCAGCCTCGGCTTGTGCTTCAGGGCAAGGGAAAGGATGCCCCTCCAGCTATACCGGTTGTCGTGCCGGCCTGCCGTATCCGACCCGACTGCATTCAGATCTGCCGACTGTTCCAAAAAATCCCCCATTAAAACATGTGCATCAAGACGGATACGCAGCAAATTCGGTGACAGTCTACCCGACCTTCTGCCATCATTGCCCCTTAATCCCTTGATGTACCAGAACCGGGCCCATTGTGAAACACGACTGCCATTACCATCCCGGCGAACCCGCAAAATGGCACTGCGGCGACTGCCAGATACATTATTGCACCCGTTGCATGCCGGATGCCGACACCCGTAAACAACACGCTCTGTGCCCTCACTGCAGCCGTGCCATGCGCTATCTTGGCGCGGCCACGGAAGCGGTGCCCTTCTGGAATCGCATCGGCGCTTTCTTCCGCTACCCGTTCCACACCGACCCGCTGATCGTTATCGCCATCTGCACCCTGGTGCCATTGCTGGTCAGTGGCAACATCATCGGGCTGATTATCACCCTGGTGCTGGCCCTGGCGCTGTTGAAATACACTTATGCCGTGATCAGCCACACCGCTGAAGGCCACATGAAACCGCCTCCGGTTGCCGTGGCGTTTACGGGTAGCGGTTTTGATATTGTAATCCTGCAGTTGCTGGTGTTCGTGCTGATGGGCGGCATGGTCACTGCCGCCGCCATGGTCGGCGGGCCGCTGCTGATGTTCCTGGCCCTGGCATTCGTGATCCTGGCCCTGCCCGCCAGCATCATGGTGCTGGCCATGGAGCGTTCCGTTATCGCCGCCGTTAACCCCATGAACCTGGCGGTGCTGATTTCACGCATCGGCACGCCCTACTTTCTGCTGTACGGTTACCTGATCCTGCTCACGCTCGCCTCTGGCGCGGCCCAGGACTTCGCCCTGACCCACTTTGCACCGGGCATGGCGATGACACTGGCCGGTTTCCTCAACAGTACCTTCACGCTGATCCTGTTCCATATGCTGGGTTACCTGCTGTTCCAGTACCAGGAAGAATTGGGGTTTGCCAGCGACCTGCAGGATGAGGAACACGCCGGGGAAGCACAGAACCGGGACCGGACCCAGAGGTTTGATGCCGACATCGACATGAACCTGAAGGACGGCAACTACGACCGCGTTCAGTCGATGCTCAAGGAAGCCCTGAAACGGGACTCCCAGAACACCCTGCGGCTGGGGCAACTGCACCAGTTGCTGACAGCCCGCAACGATATCCCGGAGCTTTACCGTTACCACCCGCGGTTGCTGAACATGCTCACGGATCGGAATGATGGCGAGGGTATTGCGGCATTGCTGGCGGCTATTGAAACCATCGAGCCAGGGTTTCGACTGGAAGACCCAGAGCTGTCGGTGCGCTGTGCCCGCTGCCTATACCAGCGTGGGCAGTTCAAGCCGGCATTGAAGCTGTTGCAGGACTTCCACAAGCGGTTCCCGGACAGCGAGGAACTGGCTCCGGCCTACCTGCTGGTGGCGCAGGCCCTGGCCAATGGTTTGGGACAGTGGGAAAAGGCTTCGGCATTCCTGAATTTCATCAAGAAGCGGTGCCTGAACCACCCGCTGCATGAGCAGATCGACGTTTACCTGCAACAGGTTGAAAACCATGAGCCGTTGAAGGGCCCGAAAGCCTCGTTCGCACCTCAGGAGTAAGGCCAAGTGCCGCCCAACAGTGAGTTAGCCTTCCTGCAATAACTGTCTGTAGTGGCGGGCTTTTGGCGTCATCTGGTGCTTTTCGAACTCTTCTACCAGCAATCGACAGGCTTCCGTTGTTAATAGCTTATCGCCGGTGCTTTTAAGCCTTTCGAAGGCCTTTTCTGCGGCTTTGAGATCATGTTGTTTCAGGCTGATGAACAGAACCCGATTGTGGTCTTCGGCGGCGAGAGGCTGATGACTTTCACCTTTACCCAGGTATTCCTGCCATATCTCAATCATTTGTTCAGGCTGGCGGTGGCTTAGGGACTCGTTCATCAGTTCCCGGGCCCGCTCGCGGTATTGCGGCAGGTCCGGGCGTAACTTCGCCAACTGGTAAAGGTGCTCCAACAGGATAGTGCGATCCGGGTAGTGCTCCCTCAGTGCCTCGAACTGGCGCCGGGCCAGGTCGAAGTCCATCCGCCCCAGGCTGGCCATGGCCTGGCTGTAGCCGGTGGTGAAACGCTCGTCCTGCTCGTCTTCCTCTGGCTCAAAAAACTCCTCCTTTACCTGGAGCCAGCTCTTACCCAGCAACCAGACCATACCGGCCCCCGCCACCAGGCCTCCGGCGTGGGCCATGTAGGCGATGCCGGTGGCACCGGCAAACCAGTAGTCGTAGATTTCCTTGCCCAGCCACACCGGCAGGATGGCCAAAGCCGGAGCCCGGAAATAATTGAAGTAGACACCGACGAAATAGAAGAAACGGATTTTCTGCAGCCCGTAAATGGCCACGTACATACCCATCAGCCCGGAGATGGAGCCGGACGCACCCACCAGCGGGATGTGGCTACCGGTGGAGAACGCCGTAAACACTACGCCGGAGAGTGCGCCACAAAGCAGGTAGGCCAGCAGAAAGCGGCCAGGACCAAGGGCCTTCTCAACGGTAAAGCCCAACAGGAACAGGAACACCAGGTTGCCGATGATGTGCCCCCAGCCACCGTGGAGGAACTGGTAGGTAATCAATGTGTAAAGGGAGAATTCCGCGGGCACCAGCCCCAACTGGTTCGCACTGAGGCGATCCATCAGCCGGGTCTGGATGTCGCCCCGCTGCTCCATCCAGAGCCTGCGCTCGGCCGGTGCCCAGAGCCTGTCACGGTTGGCCAGCATGTACTGGTAGAACTCGCGGTCAGACAGTAGGCTGTAGGCCAGCCACAGCTCCTCGCCTTCCTGCCGCAGTTGCTGGAAATTCTGCAGCTCGTAAACCCGGTCTTCATCCCCTTCAAACTGGATCTGGCGCTGGAGGTAGTCCTCGTACACCGGCGCTTCCAGAGACTTCAGGTCCGACTCAAGGTACTGCTCAATGGCCTGTTCAATCAGTTGGTTGTCGTCACCCTGGTAAAACAGGAAAACAAGCAGGCAGGACATGATCAGCCCGAGGGTCACCCAGGGCGGGCGTTTCCAGTTAACGGCGTTTTCAGCGGGGATAATCAGCATGGGTGGTCACAATTCATCATAATTTGTCCCTGGAGATGTGCTTTTTACCACAGCATGGCCAGTTTTTCGCGTTGTAATGAATCCTGAAGCGATTTAGCCGGCCACGGGCAAAACAAACTGTGCGTGGCACCACAAACAGGCTACTCTGCGGCTGTCACACGATGGTCACACAAATGACATTCAATCAGGGCAGCCGCTAAGGGGCGAATCGCCAATGCTCGAAACGGGTATTGGATGAGGGTTTCGACCAATCGCCAATTGCCGTTGTCCCGGCCACAGCCAATAGTTGCCGGGACAACAAGAAAAACCGGACGTGCAAACAAGGAAACTGCCATGACTGTACTCATTCTGGACAACCCGGAGCTACTTGCCAGAGCGGCCATCGAATCCGGCCTTCCGATGCCAGCACTGGTGCCGGACAGCTCCCCCCGTAAACCACATCGCCTGCGTTTCCATTATGGATTCAACAAGCATCGCCTGGATGATCAGGACCTGGCCATCCTGCGACAGCATGCCGCCTACCTGAGGCATAACCCGGGTGTGACGATACGCATCCATGGCCATGCGGATAATTTCGGCGTTGGTGAATACAATGAATTCCTGTCGCGTTTGCGGGCCAGCAGTGCCGCCAAGCTGCTTATTCGTGAAGGCGTCAGGGAAAGCCAGATCTTGGTAAGCGGGTGGGGCAGCGACCGCCCACTTGCTCGCCCGGAAGACCATGCCGCCAACCGCAGGCTAGAGCTGGAATACCTCACCATGGAAATGGCACGGGCGCTGTAAAACCGCCCCAAAACAGAGATGAATCGGGGGCTATTCAGCCCCCAACAAAAAACTCAGCCGTAGACCTGGAACACGTTCCAGAGCAGTAACCCCGCAATGGCAAGAATGCCACCCCAGGTCAGCAGGATGCCCGTCATCCGCGCAATGTGTGGGCCGCCGCGGCCGTTGATCATGCCGAAGGCATGCAACACACGCCCTACCACGAAGGCCATCCCCGTCCAGTACACCAACCCGCTGGCAACGCCGTTCAATTCGGCAATCGCCAGCATAACCAGCCCCAAGGGCGCGTATTCCACCAGGTTGGCCTGGGCGCGCACAGCGGCCTGGAAGTCCCGGTCGTCGGTCACCCCCAGGCTCTTCTTGTACTTCAGGCGAAAGCGGGACACCATCCCCGACAACACCAGCAACAACAGCCCCAGAACGGCCGCGAAAACAGCTGAAACAGGTACAATCATCGTTAAGCCTTCTTGATGGCGCTGACTACCGCCAGCAGGAGCACCGCGCCAACAGTTGCGGTGACCAGTTCACCCACAGCCCCCTGCGCAGCGAGCCCCAGCAAGCGGAAAACAAAACCGCCGAGAACGGAACCGACAATACCGATACCAATATTGGCCAATACGCCAAAACCGCGGCCCTTCATGATCAGGCCCGCCAGCCAGCCGGCCACACCACCAATAATCAGGAACAGAATAAGATTCATTGCATGCATCTCCCTGCAGCGAAACAGTCTCCGAAAGACTGCCCTGTTTTGCCTGACGCTTCAAGCACTTCCGGTACGGGGGCCAAGAGTTTCCTCGAAAGGGTTCAGGAAGGGGGAGCCAGGGAGGCGATGGCCGTTTCCATTCGCTGATGACAACGGGCCATCAGTTGTGGAATGTCCTCGGTGGTGAGCCCTGCTGTCTCCACGGGAGGAAGCACGCAAACGGCCACCGGTTCGCGGCACCCGGACCAGCCCAGGGTGCGGTCATAATACTGACTGGCACAGACCATGGTGATGGGGGCGCCGGAGGCTACCGCAGCATGAAAGGCGCCTTTCTTGAAGCCCTGCAGGCCCCGGCCACGGCTGCGGGTGCCTTCCGGGAATACCCAGAGGCTCTTGCGGTCATGGCTGATGGCCTCACTGGTGGCCTGCATCACCGCGATGGCCTTGTGGGAGCGGCCCCGGTTGAGGATGACGTTGCCACCAAGCCAGAATACCTGGCCAAAAAACGGTACCCAGATCAAAGAGGACTTACCCACCGTCACCGTACGGGGTGGAAGCAGGTCGCCCATCACGAACAGGTCGTCATTATGCTGGTGGTTGGCAATAACCACGGTTGGCCGGTCCTGCGGCATGTTTTCAGTCCCTTCCAATGGGCGCTCCATCCCCAGGAAGAAACGGCCCACCCGGGCAACCGCCCACCCCAGCAACCGGTTATTGTCCGGGTTGAACGGCCTGACAGCGTACAGAGCCAGCGCAAACAGACAGATCACTGGCACCGACAGCCAGGCCAGCAGTTTTCTCAGCATTCCCATCGAATACAACCCTGATGCAATTTTTAGCGCACAAGTGTACGCCAAAATCAGGTTCCGGCAACAGCCTCCACGGGCAAGGCGCTCCTGGCCTCGTCCGCGGTCACCAGTGACTCGGCTGTAGCCTCTACCACATAGCGTAGCGGACCATTGTTTTCCAGGCCATCGAAGGGGTAACAGGTCACCAGTAGCAGGGAATCCCGGGGCAACTGCGCGGTGTTGATCTGCTCGTGGCGGCTATCAACCACCCGAATACGGTCGACCCGGAAGATGCGCCAATCCCCGTCCCGGCTTTGTAACTGAACCCGGCTTCCGGTTTCCAGATGCTGCAGCCCCCGGAAATGGGTATCCCGGTGGCCGGCGATCACCACTGGCCCTGCCTGGCCACCGTTGCCGATCACCTGCCCGGGCCCGAATGCCAGGCTTTCTCCGTGGGCCCCCTCCAGCACAATCAGCGACTGGCCGGTTTCCGGCAGTGTCAGGCGCGCGACCGGCCAGGTATCCGCCCAGGGCCAGGGCCGGGTTTGCTGCTGACGGGCCTGGCTCTCGGCCCAGGCCAGCTCCAGAAGTTCCTGCGCCACCAGCGCCTTGAAAGGGATCCACAGACCCACCGCAAGGACGGTGGCAAAGGTGGTTGCCAGCAGGAGGATCAATCGGTTCATGCAAACACCCTCCTCTGCAACAGGGTAATCGCCGCCGAGAACATCAGCCCCACCAGGCCGATGGCGATCAACAGGGGCGACAGGGTGGCGGTCTGGGGATAACGCAGCATGGTGCCCTGGCTTCCGGCGGGTAGCAGTGTGGGTACGCTGTCGGCGGCCAGGGTTTCCTCTGCCGGCCGCGATGGGGTTTTGTCCTGCGCCAGGAAGCTGGTGTATTTCGTCATCAACTGGTATTTCAGCCCCAGGCGTGTCACTTCCGCCTGCGCATCCTCATCAACCTGGCCGGTAAGCCCGCTGTCCATCAGACTGTTGATTTTCTGCTTCGCCCAGTGGCGGTGCAGGCCCTTACCGTTGGCGGCCTGGTCCAGGCGCAGCGATTGCTGCCACTGGCTGCCATCCGGAAGCAGCCCCGACACCTCCAGTTCACCTTTGCCCGGCAACCCGCGCACCACCTGCACCATGGGTTCGCCCCGGAACAGATCACCAATACGGCCAGGGAAAGCTTCGGTGGTGGCCGTCTGCCCGGGCCAGCTAACCGCGATGTCCGTCAACACCGGCGACTGCATCTTGCCGAACAGTTCATCCAGCGGCCGCGCCACGTCTGACAGATCACTGATGGCGGTATAGGTTCCACGGCCATAGCGCGCCGCTTCCCGCATGAAGTGCATGTTGGGGGCGGAGCCAATACCCACCGTGAACAGACGACTGCTGCCCAGCTTGTTGCTGATCCTGCCAAACAAGGCCGCTTCGTTGCCCACGGCCCCATCGGTAATAAACACCACCTGTCGGACTCTTGCCGCGGAGGTGTTCTCGCCGTCACCGTGTTTGTCGTCCAGCGCCGCATCCAGAGCCGGCGCCATCTCGGTGCCACCATCGGCATTCAGCCCCTTCACATAGCGACGGGCCCGGGCAATGTTGTTGGCGCTGGCCGGCACCGATTCCATGAACAGGGCATGGGTCTGGCTGTTGAACTGGATAACGTTGAAGCGATCATCCGGGCCCAGGGTATCCAGGCCTCGCAGCAGCGCCTGCCTGGCCTGACGGATGGACTCGCCGGCCATGGAGCCAGAGGTGTCAATCACGAACACCAGTTCCCTTGCCAGCTGCTGGTCACGGTTCAGACCCGGCACCACCAGGGCCAGCAGGTAGTCCTCGCCCTGCCACTGTTCGTGAAACACTGCGGCGGCCGGCTCCATGCCCCGGGCCGGTGCCCAACGCACCACCAGGTCACGATCCATCAGTACGGCATCGGATTCCGGCGCCACTTCAACAGTGTTTCCGTTCCAGGTGCTGCTAATCCGGTGACTGGGGCTGGATACGCGGCTGACCGGCAGGCCAGCGTTGATTTCCAGGGCAATCGTTGCCCGGTGGCTGTCAGGCCCCACATCTTCCGGCAGCACCGTGAACGGGCTGATCTGGTCCGCATCCGGCACTTGTGTGGTGGGCGTCGCCCAGCCTCCGGACCATTGTGCCGGCCCGTTATCCAGTGCCTGGCCAGGCATGTAGCGGGGTGTCAGTGTGGTGGGCAGGCGCAGCTCGAACTCACCGGACTGGTAGCGCACAGCCTGTTGATAGTTCAGCTCCACGGTAATGGTTTCGCCGGGGGGAATATTCGCCATGCGGGTGGTGAACAGGTTGGGCCGTTGCTGGTCCACGCGGGCTACTTTGCGGCCCTCCTCTTTAGCCTGGGTATACTGGCGCTTCGCTTCCTGCTTTTCATGGATTTCGCCCACAATCACCCGTTCGCCAGCGGTCATGGTCATGCCGTAGACACTGGCATTTTCCGGCAGCGGGAACACGAACACACCCTCCCGCCATTGCTGGCTGGTATTGCGGAAGCTCTGGCGCAAGCGGGTGTCGGCAATCAGCCCGCTGACGGTCACCTTATAGTCCGTGTTAAGCAGGGTCGCCGAGCCCAGCCGCTGGCCGGCATCATCGACAAAATGGAACTCCCCGGCGCCTTCGTGCCCGGTTTCAGAGGCCTCGGCATACACCGGGTGGACAAACAGGAACAGCAAAACCGCCAGCCAAAGGGAAATTCCTTCGAGCCAGCGTCGCGCTCGGGGAGACACCCTCCGCCCCGTCAATCCGGTGTTCCGATGCCGGGCATTCACAATGCCCGTTGAAGAGAGTCCCAGGTTGGTCAGCAGCATCGTTTTGCTTCCTTGTCTCAATGTGGTTGAAAAAGCACGCCTGGTGGCAACTGGCGACTATTTCAGCCCATGGAAGCGGCGATCCGGTGTCACAATCTGGCGATCCGGCGATGAAAAAATGATGAATTGTGGCAAACCTGCGGCTTTACCTTGTTCTGGCCGCAGGCCATGGTTAAATAGGAGCCCGTATTAACAGGGAAATGGCTGCAGGTTATGAAGCGACACATCGTGCTGATTGAAGATGAACCCGCCATCCGGGAGAACTACCGTGATGCCTTCGAGCGCCGGGGCTACCGGGTGTCCGCCTATGGTGACCGCACCAGTGCCTTCCAGGTATTGCGCACCGCCCTGCCGGACCTGGCCATTATCGACGTGGGCCTGGGTGACGAGCCCGAAGGCGGCTTTACCCTGTGCCAGGACCTGCGCAGCCTGTCGAAGACCCTGCCGATCATCTTCCTGACCGCCCGCGACAGCGACATCGATTCCGTGCACGGCCTGCGACTGGGGGCCGACGACTATGTCACCAAGGACATGAGCATGGACCACCTGCTGGCTCGCGTAACCGCCCTGCTGCGGCGCGCCGATGCCTGGGCCGAAGCCCTGAAACAGCCAGACGAAGTGGTACACCGGGGCCGGCTGGTGTTGAATGTGGACCGGATGACCGCGGAATGGAACGGCCAGCCCATCGACCTGACGGTGACCGAATTCTGGATGCTGCACTCCCTGGTTCAGCACCCGGGCCATGTGCGCAGCCGTGACCAGTTGATGGAAGCCGCCAGCACGGTACTGGACGACAATACGGTGACCTCCCATATCAAACGGATACGCCGCAAATTCCTGCAGATCGATGAGGGCTTCGACGGCATTCACACCGCCTATGGCATGGGTTACCGCTGGAACGCCCATGAGGCCTGAGTTTTGACCCTTAAACGCCAACTCTTTATCGCCAGCCTGTTGATGCTGCTGATTCCCTGGGCAGGCCTGCAGTTCGTTCTGGAGCTGGACCAGGCCCTACGGGACCAGGCGGCCCGGCAACTGCAAAGCCAGGCCGGCCGTACAGCCGGGCTGGCAACCGAGCAGCTGGAGGAAAGCCCGGCCGTTGAACCGGGTACTCGCGTGATTTATGCCGACCTGCTCTCCCGCACGCCCAACCTGGACGGCTACGGTGACGACTGGCCGGGATACGACGAGGAAGAATCCCGCCAGCAGTGGCAAAGCACCGAAAGAGTCAGCGAAAACAATGGGCCAGAGCTCTCCTGGCAGGCAGCCGTGAACCGCAATCATCTCTACCTTCTGATCCGCGTCAACGGCAGGACCGCGGACTTTTTCAACCCGGGCAACCCTGGCCAGCCCCATGACCAGATCGAGCTCTACTTCATTGACGACAGGCAGACAACCCGGCGCCTTATTCGTACCCAGGCGCCAGGTGCCATAAACGCCGTTGAAACCGGGCGCGAAGGGTCGACAGACTATCGCATCAGCGGCTACTGGCAAGCTGTCAGCAACGGCTACCAGGCCGAACTGAGAATTCCCCGCCCTGATCCTTCGTCCCGTTTTGGCTTCCAGGTGACATGGCCTGCAGACGAAACCGATACCACCGGCGACGAACGCGTTGTTGCGGGCCCCGCCTCGGCAAAGCTCGTTACCCGGCTGCCGCAACTCGAAAACCGGCTTGAGGCAATGATCGCGCCGGGCCAGGGCGCCTGGGTCCTGGAGCCGGACGGATGGGTGATTGCGCGCCAGACCCGTGACTCTGAAACCAACGAACCAGCGTTCGACAGCCTGAGCCCGCTCCAGATCCTTGAGCGCATCAGCCTGAATGGCCTGCGGGCACTGGTGCGTTTCTACCAGCCTGATCCAGTCCCACTGGACGACGAAACCCATCGCATGGAGGCCGGAGGCCTGCCGCCCCAGGGCCTGGTTCGTCATCGGGACGGCGACACCTACATGCTGGTGAAGCAGCCCCTGGACGATGGCCGCGTACTGGTGCTGGAAGAATCCCTGGACCAGTTGCTGGCCCTGTCCGGCAGCACACTCGGTTCGGTAATTGCCCGCAGCGTGCTGTTGATCATCGGGCTTATGCTGGTGCTGCTGGGGTATGCCAGTTGGCTTTCCTGGCGCATCACCCGCCTGCAAAGGGCAGTGAGTGCCAGCATTGATGACGATGGCCGCGTTCTGGGTGCCCTGCCGCCTGCCCGGGCAAAAGACGAGCTCGGCGACCTGTCGCGACAGTTCAGCCATATGGTTGATCGCCTTCAGGGCTACACGGATTACCTGGAAAGCTTTTCCCGGCGCCTGTCCCACGAACTCAAAACCCCAGTGGCAGTGGTGCGTTCCTCCCTGGAAAACCTGGGCCAGACCACGGACCCGGCCGACCAGGCCAGCTACATCGAACGCGCCCGCTCCGCCACCGAACGCCTTAGCCAGATACTGCAGGGCATGAGCGAGGCAGCCCGGCTGGAACAGAGTTTTGACCATGCCGAGAAAGAAACCTTTGACCTGGCCGAAGTCGCGTCCCAGACCGTCCATGCCTATCAGGCGCTGGACCCGGACCACCGCATTCACTATTCCGGCCCCGCCAGCGATTGCCCCTGCCACGGCTCCCCGGAACTACTGGTTCAGTTGCTGGACAAGCTGGTGGACAATGCCCGGGACTTCACGCCGGTGCCGGGCAGGATTGAGGTGCGTCTGCGGCAGGGCCAGAAACAGCTGGAACTGAGTGTGTTCAATGAGGGCTCGTCATTGCCGGAAAACCTCGCCAGCGATATTTTCAGTCCCTTTGTGTCGATGAGAACCGGCAACCAGGAAGGTCACCTGGGCCAGGGCCTGCTGATCGTGAGGCTGATTGCCGAACACCACAACGGCCAGGTACTGGCCACCAACGAAGCGGGCGGCGTGCGCTTTACGGTACTATTGCCACCGGTGCCCTGAGCCCCCGGCACCCCGACAAGAGTCGTAAGCCACAAGTCGCCTTTCGGGATACCGCAAGACCCTTTAATGTTCATGTTCAGCCTGACACTGAAAATCGCCGGCCCACATCGCCGTCAGAGGAACACACCTTGAACCGCCTGCTTGACCAGTTGGATCTGCACCCCCTCCGGGCAGAACTCTACAACGAACTCCACTCCCGGCCGTTCCACGTGCTGCCCTGCCCGGCACAGGTTACCCATATCGCCTTGCTGACCACGCCAGAGCAGCGTGCCGCCCAGTTCCGGCACTGGCAGGACCTGCATATCATGCTGGGAGAACCGGAACCCCTTGAGGATGTCAGCTGCTACGAAGCTACCTTCGGCTCCCTCCGTATCCGCCGTGAAATGCACATGGAGTTTGCGTCCTACACCTTTATCAACCTGGGCGCCGGGAACGATCACCAGCCGTTTCAGGGCACCGGCATCTCATCCTTGCCCAAGGGATGGCTCGAAAAGCTTACTGGCACCGTGGTGGCCGCTTTTCACATTGACATGCAACAGGCCACCAATGGCCCGGAAACCGACCTGGCGCAGATCCGCCACTGGTTCGAGGGCGAACGGCTGGTGGGCAGCAGCCCCTGGGAAGGCAAGGCGCGTGTCTGGGGAACGTTCAAGCTTCATAGCGACGGCTTTGGCCGTTTCATGGTGCTCAACCGGGACATGTCCGACAGCCAGCTTGGCCGCCTGACCCAGCGCCTGATGGAAATCGAGACCTACCGCCTGATGTCATTGCTGGCATTGCCACTGGCGCGGGAAATGACACCCGACCTGAACGACATGGACCAGCAACTGGCGGTGATCACCCAGTCCCTGGCCGATCACCAGGACATCAACGAACGGGAGGTGCTGGCGGACCTGACCAACATCGCGGCACGTATCGAGGCCTTCCGCGCCCACTCCACCTTCCGTTTCTCCGCCACCCGCGCCTATCACCAACTGGTGCTGACGCGCCTGGACGAACTGCGGGAGGACGAGCTCTCCGGGCACCTCACCATCACCGAATTCATGACCCGGCGGCTGACACCGGCGGTGGAAACCTGTGAATCGGTCAAGGACCGCCTGGAAGACCTGTCCCGGCGGGTGGACCGCGCCTCGGATATGATGCGCACGCGGGTGGAGCTGGCGATCCAGAGTCAGAACCAGCAACTATTAAGCTCCATGGACCGGCGTTCGAAAATACAGTTGATGATGCAGCACACCGTGGAGGGACTTTCCGTGGTGGCCATCAGTTACTACCTGGTCGGGCTGCTGAAACTGGCACTGGATTCGGCCCATGATGCCGGTTTTGATTTCAACAAGTCGCTGGTGCTCGGCCTTGCCATACCGGTCGTGATGGGCCTGGTGTTCTTCGGGGTACGGCTGGTTCACCGCCGTTTTATCAAACTGGCACGGCAGCAGTAGCCCGCCTCCTAGCCACCAAAGGCTTCAGTGTCGCCGGCAAACTGGCGGTAGAACTGCTGTGCCGTACGCCCATTGCGGGCGCCGCGGCTGGTGGCGAAACGGATGGCTTCCCGGTGCAACGCCTCGCGATCCCCCACCTGGGGAAACAGCGCATCAATGGCCTGCAGGTAAACATCCTGGGGAAAGCCATAGAACGACAACTGCAAGCCAAACCGGTCGGCCAGGGAAACCTGCTCCTCTATGGCCTCCGCCGGGTGCAACTCGCCCCCGCGCATCTCGCTTTTCAGGTTGTCGTCCATGAACTCCGGCATCAGGTGGCGGCGGTTGGAGGTGGCATAGACCCGCACGTTTTCAGGCGGCAGTTCCAGCGAGCCTTCCAGCACACTTTTCAGCGCTTTGTAGCCGGACTCCCCCACCTCGAAGGAGAGATCGTCGCAAAAAATCACGAAGCGCCAGGGCAGCCCGGCAATATCGTCGACAATTTCCGGCAGGTTCACGAGGTCGTCCTTGTCCACCTCGATCATGCGCAGGCCCTGGCCCTGGTAACGGTTCAGCAGTGCCTTGATCAGCGATGACTTTCCCGTGCCCCGGGCACCCCAGAGCAGGGCATTATTCGAGGGCTCGCCAGCGAGGAAGCGTTCGGTGTTACGGGCCAGTGCCTGCTGCTGTCGGCCGATGCCGGTCAGGTCATTCCAGCCCACCGGGTCCAGCCGACGGATGGCCCGCAGCCCCTGGCGATGGCGGCGCCACACGGCGGCCGGCGTCTTTTCCCAGTCGATGGATTGGTCGGTCGCCATAACACTTATTTCCTGTTCCGCGTTTATGATGAATATGAAACACTGGAGCCCGATACCGGACATTACCCCAAAAAGGAGACTTTACCGCAAATGGCCGTTAAATCCGTCGCCCTCGTCGCCCACGACAACAAGAAGAAAGAACTGGTGGACTGGGTTGCCGAAAACCAGACCCGCTTCGCCTCCCTGCGGCTCTACGCCTCCGGCACCACCGGCCGGCTGCTGAAGGAGAATCTGGGGCGGGATGATATTGTATGCCTGCTCAGCGGCCCACTCGGGGGCGACCAGCAGATCGGCGCCAAGATCGCGGAGGGGGAGATCGACCTGCTGGTGTTCTTCTGGGATCCGCTGGAGCCCCAGCCCCACGACCCGGACATCAAGGCCCTGCTGCGCATCGCGGCGTTGTGGAACATTCCCGTGGCCTGCAACCGCGCCACCGCCGAGTTCATCCTCACGTCCGCCTACATGACCGACGACCAGCACCAGCCAAAAAAGCCGGACTTCTCAAGCTACACCGGCCGCTCTGTCAGCTGAGCGGCTTTCTGGCCAGGAACACCGTGTTGGTTGATTCACGATTCTGGAAGGGATTGTAGAAAGCCACCACCTTGGCCTCCACGTCTGTGAACAGCGTACGCAAGGTTTCCATAAACGGTTCGTCGGGCGGATCATTGGACCACATGGCGAAGACACCGCCGGGCCGCAAGTGGGCGGCCATTCGGCCCAGACTTTCGGCATTGTAGAAACTGGCATTGGACTCGTTCAGCAGGGCCCGGGGTGAGTGGTCGATGTCCAGCAGGATGGCATCGAAAACCTTGCCCGGCGACTGTGGATCGAAACCGGTTTCAGACACCGCCATGTCAAAGAAACTGCCCAGTACATAGCGGCAGCGAGGGTCGTCGTTCAGCACCTTGCCCAACGGCACTTTCTCCTGCTGGTGCCAGTGGATAACCGTGTCCAGGGCGTCAACAACCAGCAGTTCGCTCACCCTCTTGTGCTTCAGGGCCGCTTCCGCGGTGTAGCCCAGCCCAAGACCGCCAACCACAACCCGTGGCTGGTCACCTTCAACGGCATTCAGGCCCAGGTCCGCCAGTGCCACTTCCGCGTCCACGAACATGCTGGACATGAGAAATTCCTCACCCAGTTTTACCTCGTAGATATCGCGGTCACCCAGCGCCGGAATCCGGCGACGACGGAGGGTAATCTCTCCCAACTTTGACGGTTGGCTGTCGATCTGTTCAAACAAAAGGCCCATGGTATTTCCCGTGTCGTACTGGCAACGCTACATCCTACCACCGGAAACGGCCAATCGCAGGCCGCACCACAAGTTCCCATTGGGAAATCGGCATACAACGACTACACTCAGAAGGTAATCAACACAGGATTGTGAACCACCCGATGAGCGCTGGAATTGCCTGGCAACGGCCATCTCTGACCACACTGCTTACTGCCTTTTTTGCTGTACTGGTGCTCACTTTCCTGTCTGTGCCCGCCTGGCCATCGGTTAACGGGCCTGTTTCCGTGGGCATTGTTGCCGACAACAAGCCCTATACCTCTATTGAGGGCCGCACGCCCTCCGGTTTCTCCATCGACGTTCTTCGGGAAGTGGCCCGACAATCGGGTGTGGACCTGGAGTTTCGGGCAGGCAGCTGGCCCGAGGTATTCGGGGCCTTCGTGCGTGGCGAAATTGATGTCATTGAAGGTATTTCCTACCGTGAGGAACGGGCCAGAACCATCCAGTTCACCGAGCCCTATCACATCCGCCAGACCTACCTGATGCACGATCCGGTGAACCCGCTGGGGGACATCAGTTCCCTGGAAGCGCTCTCGGCCTATCGCATCGGTGTGGTACGGGACGTTTATTTTCGCGATGTGCTGACAGATGCAGGCGTTGAATTCGCCACCTACGATTCCATTCCCGGCCTGGTGCGTGCTCTCGCTTTCGGTTGGGTGGATGGCATCATCGGGCCGGAACTGACCCTGAAATACTACGCCAACCGTGCCGGCTTCCGGTTTCTGGAAATTGCCGGCCCCGCCCCTCTGGGGGAGTTGTCCGGGGAGGACTTTCGCCTTGGCGTGCTGAAAGGAAACGATGCACTGTTTGAAGTGATCAGTGAGGGATTGGCAGCGGTTCCGGAGGAGCGCATTGAGGCACTGTTCGAGCGCTGGCAGGAATACGGTGGTACCAGTATTGCCGAGTCGTCAGGATTTACCCTCAGTGATGCCCACCAACGTTATATCAGTGAGATCGGCCCTGTGAGAGTTGGGTTCATGAGGGATTATGCCCCTTTCAGCTTCCGCGATGCAGGCGCAACCCAGGGCCTGGCTGTCGACGTAATGGACCGGATATCCGACCTGACCGGCTTGCAGGTGGTACCGGTCACGGGGCAATGGTCTGAACTCTACCCCCGCTTCCTGGAACGTGACATCGACATCATGGCCAATATGTCGCGGACCGAAGAACGTCTGGAGTTCACACGGTTTACCAGGCCCTATCACATCCTGCCCAACGTCGCTTTCACCCTGGATGACAGCCTTCAATTCGATACACCCGCAGACCTGAAAGGACTTAAGGTCGCCATCGGCGCGGGCATCTATTATGAAAGTACCCTGCGGGAGGCGCTGGGTGACAACGTGTTCTCCTTTACCTCGCAGCGGGCCCTGTTCCAGGCCCTGGCGGAGGGGTCGGTGGATGTGGCGCTGGCAGCCCTGCCCAATGGCAACTACTGGGTAAGGGAACTTCGCATCGCTGGTGTGACTATTGCCGGTGAAGTAACGCTTGAAGGTATGCCCGGGGAAGATCTGCGTTTCGGCGTTCGCCCCGCCCTTGAACCGCTCGCCGCCATTATGGATGCGGCATTGGGGGCCATCAGCCCGACGGAAATGCGAACCATCGAGAACCGCTGGCTCGGCGCCTCTGCCAGCCGCCACCCTCCACCTGCCGCCGGCCCGCTGACCTTCACCGATGCCGAACAGGCATGGCTGGCCGATCGGCAACGGCAGCTTACCATTTGTGTGGATCCTGACTGGCTCCCCCTCGAGGGGCTTAACGAAGGCAATGAACACGTCGGGATTTCCGCCGACATCTTCGCCCTGTTTTCTGAACGCTCCGGTATAGAATTCACCCCCCTTCCCGTCGACACCTGGGCCGAATCCATCCAGGCAGCCAGGAAACGCCAATGCGACCTGCTTTCCATGGCCATGGAAACACCGGAGCGACTTGACTACCTGAGCTTTACAGAACCCTATATCCAGATTCCAAGTGTGCTGTTGGGGCGGGTAGAGGCCCCGTTTATCAATACCCTTGATGATATGGGAGACAGGCCGGTCGGCGTTGTGGAGGAATACGCCTTCCTGGAACTGCTGAAAACATCGAATCCCGGCCTCAACCTGGTGACAGTCCCTAATGAAAAGATGGGGTTGCGCATGGTCCAGGAACGCGAGCTGGCTGGTTATGTGGGCACGCTACCCACAGCCAGCTACAACATGCAGGAGTTAGGCCTGGCGGACCTGAAAGTCCTTGGGCGAGTTCCGGTGGACTGGTCCCTTGGGGTTGCCACCATCAATGACGAACCCCAACTGTTCAGCATCATGCAAAAGCTGGTTGCCAGCCTTACGAAAGACGAGCGCAAATTCATCGAACAGCAATGGGCCAGCCTCAAGCTGGAACAAGCCGTGGACTACACCCTGGTGTTCCAGTTAATCATCGGCGCAATGGTTGTGCTGGGCCTGTTGTTCTACTGGAACCGAAAGCTCGGCCGGCTGAACCGGGAACTCGCCGCGGCCAATAGCCGCCTTGCCCATCTCAGCGTAACGGACGACCTGACCCAGATTGGCAACCGCAGCTATTTTGACCGGGAGTTCAGCAAAAGCTTTCACTGGTGCCAGAGACACAAAGCCGGGTTTGCCGTTGCCATGGTGGATGCCGACCATTTCAAGAAGATCAACGACACCTATGGTCACGACGCAGGCGACCGATGCCTGGTAGCGCTGGCCGATACCATGCGGAGCCATTTCCGACGCGATACTGACCGTCTTACCCGATTTGGCGGAGAGGAATTCGTCATATTTACCAGCTTTAGTGATCGTGAGGAGTTGATGTCGCGTCTGGAGAGTTTCCGTGAGGGCCTGGCCGGGCAGACGACTACCTGCAATGGCCAACAGATTCACTTTACCGTGAGTATTGGCCTGGCTACCGGCATCCCCCTCAAGGACACTGTGCCTGCTGAATTTCTCAGGCGGGCCGACAAGGCGCTGTATCTTGCCAAGCAAAACGGCCGCAATCGAATGGAGGCCATGACCATCGAAGACCCGGCCTGATTAAACGGCAGCCAGACCGTGCCACAGGGTGTTATCCTGACGCCACAAGGACAACGAAAAGGAGATCACCATGGCTAAGATCTATGACGACAACTCACTATCGATCGGCAATACCCCCCTCGTAAAACTCAACCGTGTTAACGAAGGCGCCACCATCTGGGCCAAGATTGAGGGCCGCAACCCGGCCTACTCTGTCAAATGCCGGATCGGCTCCGCCATGATCTGGGATGCGGAAAAACGTGGTGTCCTCAAGCCCGGCATGACCATTGTTGAGCCCACCAGTGGCAACACCGGCATCGCCCTGGCCTTTGTTGCAGCGGCCAGGGGCTACAAGCTGAAGCTGACCATGCCCTCCTCCATGAGTCTGGAACGGCGCAAGGTGTTGAAGGCCATGGGGGCGGAGTTGGTCCTTACGGAACCGGCCAAGGGTATGAAGGGTGCGATCGCCAAGGCCGAGGAAATCGTTGCGGAAGACCCGGACAACTGCTTCATGCCACAGCAGTTCGACAACCCGGCCAATCCCCGTATCCATGAGGACACCACTGGTCCGGAAATCTGGAACGACACCGACGGCGCCGTGGACATCCTGGTTTCCGGGGTAGGCACCGGCGGTACCCTGACCGGCGTTACCCGCTATATCCGCAACACCAAAGGCAAGGGTATCACGACCGTTGCCGTGGAGCCGGAAGACTCACCGATCATTACCCAGACCCGTAACGGCGAAGAACCGAAACCGTCACCCCATAAAATCCAGGGCATTGGCGCCGGCTTTATACCGCGCAACCTGGACATGGACCTGGTGGATCGGGTGGAAACGGTCAGCAATCAGGAGGCGATGGACATGACGCACCGGCTGATGCAGGAGGAGGGCATTCTTTGCGGTATTTCCTGCGGCGCGGCGGTTGTGGCTGCCGTCAGGATTGGAAAGCTACCGGAGTTTCAGGGTAAGAACATCGTGGTGGTACTGCCGGATTCCGCCGAGCGTTACCTGTCGTCCGCGCTGTTCACGGACAGGTTCGGTGACCTGGAAAACGTGCAGTAATGAAGAGGCCCGGGGCAGATTTGCCCCGGGCAATGGCCATTATACCGGCGCCTTAGAACTGGAACCGCATGCCAACGCGGCCGGTATCGAAATCCGGCCCGTCGTTGGTGACCTGACCATTGAAGTCGTCCTCGTCGATATCAACGTTGTAGCGGTTGTATTCCGCAAACGCGGTTAACTGCTCGGTTACCCTGAAATCAACACCGGCACCGACAAACGGGTTCACCTCGTCGTAAGTCTCACTTTCATCGAAGGCCTCCACATCAAACGATGATGCAAACGCGCCGGCCTTGGCGTAAACGCCAAAGGTGTCCGTCAACGGCAACCGCCCAAGCAGGCCAAGGGACGTCCCTTTCAGCTTGCCATCGACCTCGTCATCACCAAAGTTGCCAAAATCAATGTACTCCGCCTCCAGGGCAAAGAATTCATTGAACTGGTAACCCAGACCCACGCCGAACAAATCGTTCTCATCATCAAATTCGCCGCCATGGGACTTATAGCCACCATAACTGCCGCTGACAAACACGCCAGAACTGTCCCGGTCGGTATTATCCTGCGCCCAGACAACCGGAGCCGCCAGCATGGCCGATGTCAGGACCGTTACATATGCAAAACCCGATTTATAACTCATATCATCCATCCTTCTGAGTTCAGAGGCTGATCACTTCCTAATGGATTAACCGGTAAAGCTTTATGCCGGTTACTGAACTCAGGCTACCTACAAATGAGCAGGATGTGCATTAAATGCGCAATACAGTCTGTTCACCTCCTTTTCATGCTATTTAATGTGAGTTTCATAACTTTTCGTAACATTTGCGCGTCTGGCCAAGGCACCGAGGCCAGCGGCCGCCAGCGACACACTGCGGTAGGAAAGGCGGGATATACCGTGGTGAATATAGCGGACGCTCTCACTCCAGGGCCTGGTCACCGGCACCTGCTGCAGGATATTGAAGGTTTCATCCGCAATGGACAGGTGGACCCGTTCCAGCTTGAGCGCACCATGGTTGATACCACTGGCTGCCATATCAGCAACCCCGACCCACCAGTTCCGGTTTTGCTCGTTCATAACAACCATTCCTTAAGCTGGGCGGCCACATCGGGGTGATGAGCCAGGCGAATATGATCAATACCCGGAAAGCTGGCCACGTCGCTGAGTGTCCAGCCCTTGCGCTCGCTGCCGCAGGCGCTGGACTCGTGTACCAGTGCATCCCCGAACAGCGCATTAACCGGATGTTGACGGGAACGAGCCAGCAAACCACAGACAACGTAATGCCTGGCACCCGGCAGCAAAGGTGGCTCGCCATCTTCCGGGTTGACAACGTCACCGCGGGACAGATTGCGAATGCCCTCGCTGCGCAAATCAATCACTTCACCGAGTACCCGGAAATAATCCCGTGGAGCCCCATTCATCAGCTCCGCCGTTGCCTTGGCGCCTTTTGCCAACCAGGAGCCATCATGGGGGGAGCCAATGTAAACGCAATCGCTGAGCTGCTCCACCCAGCGATTGCCGCGAAGTTGGCCATGGTGGCAAGCGCTGCGGATCAGCAACCCTCCCATACTGTGACCGATCAGGATGATCCGCTCGACAGGCAACGGCCAATGGCTGACCAGGGTTTCCAGAAGGTCGGCAAGATCTTCGCCATTGCGATAGATCGGTCGGCCAGTATTGTAACGGAGGGTCAGGGGTGTGATGTCACTGTTCCCGGCCGCAAGCAGGGAGCCGTAGTGAGCGCCGTCACCATGGGGAATAGTCCATATTGATTCCAGCTCCATCAACCCGTGAATACAGAGGCACAAAGTTGAGCCGGGCTCCTCGACCACATCAGGGGAGTCCGGCTCGACTGGGTTGCGCCCATGAAAAAATGCCATGGGCATGGTCAGGGGATTATTGCGAGCCTCCAGCCAGTCCCCGAGGAACCCGCTGAGAATGGCTGAGGCGTGTCTTTGCCATACCGGACTGGTGTCTGTCTGCATACACAATCGCTACCGTCTGATGCTGTTGCTACCAGTCTACTCTGATAACCACACCAGCGATTGGCTGAATTTGCACCCGTTTCCGGCGTAGGGGCAACCGCTCCCTAGTGGCCCCGACCCGCAAGCCCCATGCAATTGGCATAGAAGGTAGTGGTCGCCGGCCAGTCGGAGAAGATACCGATAACCCCGACATCCCGCGCCAGCACATCGATCACATTGAACACGTCACCGTCATTATTGATGGCATCGGTGATGGTCTGATGATACCAGCCACCGCCACTGGCCAGTGGGCCACTGCGTTCAACCGTCCAGGCGATCATCTCCAGCCCCGCAGCCCTGGCATTTTCCGCGTACTCCGACGGCACAATTTGCTGATGGCCGTCGAGGGTCAGCATTTTCCACAACGCCGGTGCCAGGATATTCACTCCCCGGGCGGAGAGGCTTTCCATCCAGGCCAGGGACGAGTTTTCCGCCGTTATCGGCTCCTGGTCCAGGAAAACCGCCTGCTTGCCAAAGCGGGGCATGTTGTTGACCCAGAAAAGCACATCGTCCAGCAGGAACGACTGCGGCCAGACATCCTTCGGGTTCACGCCGGCGTCGATATAGTCCTGAATCATCTGGCGCGCATAATCCTGCTGGCTGTAATCCCCTTCAAACGGCATCTCCACCACCGGTGTTTTCAGTTCCGGAGTGAACTTCACACCCAGCGCCTGGAACAACTCAATGCTTTCCTTGTGGGTCAGCAACGTGCCACGGCTGCTGTACAACTCGGTACGCCAGTCGGCTGTTCCTTCCAGGTACTCCTCGGGAGTGGTTGCCATGGGGTTGAACGCATCCATCTTGCCTTCAAGGGACTTGAACTCCTCCAGCGTGATATCACTGGTGCGGCATTCCGCCTGTGCCTCGGTACCGCTTCCCGGATCCGCCGGCACAAACGGCTGTGTGCATTTGGCGTTCAATTCGGGAATCGTCACGATGTTAGTAGTGGTGTGGAGGTCGTTCTGGGCGTGGCGACAGACCAGTTCCCTGTCCTTGGTGAACGCGACATCGCACTCCACGATGCCGGCACCCATCTGGGCGGCCGCGACATAGGATTCGAGAGTGTGCTCCGGGAACTGCAACGGCGCGCCGCGATGGCCGATGGAGAAATCCGTGGGCCGGACTTTCTCGGCGCGGCAGGACTGCAATCTGTCTTTCAGACGCCCCTCATCCATGTCTTCCACCAGCCAGAACGGCCTTGGCCCCAGATGGACCTCGCGTTTGCCACGGTGGAATCTGTCTTTCAGATCCGGCCACTTGTCGTGCCATTTTTCAAGGCCTGGCGGCGTCCAGTGCTCGCCCTTGCCCTGCCAATCCGGTGCCGCACTGGCAACGGAGGATAGAGACATCAGTAATGCCATAACCAGCAACGTACGTAACTTCATAACAAGCTCCCTGTGCGATGAATGGTACTGCACGGTTATTGTCGGCGCGGGGGGTTACGTTGTGGTGACGATCATGTGACTGGTGCGTCCGTGCCGCTTTCCCGTGAGTCCGTTTTTTCTTTCCCTCTGGCCTGCTCGGCCTCCGCCTCCTTCATCAAGACCATGCCACCCCGCAACAGCAGCGACTTCAGGCGAGGGTCGCCCTGTTCCACCACACCAAGAGTGAACGCCGCAAAAACCGCTTCCAGCGGATTGTTGCGAACAAGGTCCCTGATGGCATCAATTGGAGAGGCCGATGACTGCCCTTCTCTCTCACTGGCAGGCTTTTTGGAAGTGGCCGGCCGTGTCATTCGGTAGAAGAACAACGCCAGCAACAACAGACAGGACAAGCCCGTCACCGCCATGGCACCGGCTTCACCCATGGCGGGTGCCAACGCCAGTGTGGCGGCATTGACGAGCATATAAAAACCGGTGATCAACAGGGCGACCAGCAGCACGAAGGCCAGCATAAAGCCGATAACGGCCGCGACTGCCTTACGCAGGACGCCCTGTAACCAGGCTGAATCGGGCATGATCAGCGATCCAGCAACCGGCCAACAAGCAGTCCGGCAAGAAACATGATCACGATGCTGAGGAACGGCCGCTCCTCTATTTTGTGCTCGGCATCGTGTACAGCCTTACTGCCGGCGTCACGGGCACGGTTGAAGGCCTCATCTCCGCGTTGCCTCACCTGGTCAAATGCCTCACGGCTTTCACGGCGGATTTCATCGCGCAGATTGCTGATGTTGCTCTTTTGCCCTTCAGCAACGGTTTTGGTGAGTTTGGAGAGATCGTCGCGGAGTTTCTGCAGGTCCTCTTTGACCTGCTCATAATCGTTCTGGTTGGATTTCGCTTCCATTTGTTGCCTCCTTATCAGTAAACAATACTGCTATTTCGGCTTTTGGTAACGACACGAACTGTTGACTGAATACCTGTAAAAGAAAGTCCGATCATCTCCAGACAGACATTCAGGCACCATGGCATCGTGAAGAATAACCATGGTTAATATGACTGTAGCACACGAGCGCGGGGCTTATGTTAAGACCTCGTAACGGGAACCCGCCGGTTCAGGGCGCGCCCGGCTCGTCATTGCGAACCCTCATGAAGCTGGCAAACCTTGGCAGGCCCGTTGAAGTGTAACCGTAGTACTTGTAGGTAATGGTCGCGCCAACCGGCGGTGGTTTCCTGCGTTGTTCATCACTGAACCCCGTACCAAGGCTAAACCGCCGGCCATCGTCCCGCTCCACCCGTATCGACCCCATCATTCCCCGGTATTTTCCACTGCCGGGCAAATGAGCGACAACGACCGCTTCCGCGTCGTCGTAACGCTTAACCTTCAGCAGATCGTCCGAGCGGCCCACCGAGTGAAAGCTGGCGCCGCGCCTCAACATTAAACCTTCGCCACCGTCGGACACCACCTTGTCCAGAGCCGCCATCAATTTGTCATGGTTCGTGGCCCTGCGCTGCGCCACCATGGCCAGGAACGGCGACGGTGATGGCATCAACACCGACTCCATCATCCGGACACGCTCCGAAAACGGCCGTTCGACTTCCGGCAGGTCAAACACCATAAACCGGACCTGCCGCCAGCTACCGTCCACCGGGTCCAGCCGGCGCACCGCCCCGGACAACTCCGCAAACCGGCCCCGCCCCATCCACAACTCACCGTCCATCGGCATATCGGGAAAACCGTCTGTAAACCACTGGGGCGCCCGGTACTCATTGCCACCCCGGGACCAGAACCGCTCACCGTCCCAGTAGGCCCGAACACCATCCAGCTTTTCACTGACCCAATAGTCATCGAGGGCTACGCCCTCTTCATAGACGCCGGCAAGCGCCAGTTCCGGTGGCTCCGCGTAAGCACAGGGCGTGGCAGCCAGGACAAAGGCAAACCACAGCAGAATCAGGCGTCGCATTCACTCTGCACCCTGGCCCGAAACTCCTGACGAATCCGCTCGTTCTCTTCATCGTCGACAAACACCCGCTCGCCCTCGCTGTTGAGCCGGTAAATTCCCGAGACACTTTTCAGGTACTTCAAACGTGCCCGCAAAGCCTGGCAGCGGGCCTCATGCTTCGCTGCCTGCGCCTCCTGCCTGGCTTTCGCCTCATTGCGCTCAGTGCGCTCCCGCTCAGTCTGCTCCAGGAACTCGTTCATCCGCTGCTTACGCTCACGGGCGGCTGCGTCCGAGGACGGGGCTGCGCTTTTCAGCGTCACCTCATCAGAGGCTGTGTTCACGGGCGGACGGTCACCGAAATGGGTCTGGCCGTTTTCGTCGACCCAGCGGTAGGTTCCGGCTTGGGTGATGGGGGTGATTAACAGGCAGAGGAGGATTAGGAGTCCTTTCATCAATTTTAATCTCCGTATACGGGATTACAGTTACACTTTACAAGTAGGATGTCTGCCGAACTGATCGTAGTCGTTGCGATATAGTTTCTTGAAGTGCTCTAATTTCTTGAACATTACAGATCGAAGGCGAGTCTTTCACCGATACACAACTCCTCATAACTGGAGTATTCGGTTAAGAGCGGCTGACAGGTTCCGGAAAACACGGCCCGGAGTATATGAGGACTCAGAAGAGCTTCCGGTAAAGGACATAACTTTACTTTTTTGTCCACCAAAAATTCCTTTACCAAGGTCCATCTTAATAAATAAAATACAAACATCTGACATATCAGTGCGAATAATAATAACGCCATCGAGAAGGGCCTTTTTTACTTCCGCATTATTTCTTCCAATTATTGAATCTAAAGAGAAATAGCAGCCTCTATCTATACTCGTTTCTATGAAGTCTTTGAGCTCCAGTGCCTCTTTGGCACTAAAAGCTACTCTTTTATTTCTAGACCGAATATCTTCTAAGTCTTGGTGTTGCATTCTTATCCTCGATAATTATCGACCTAACTAATTCACATTGTTATAGCCTAGGGTAGTAGCGAGACCATAATTCCCTATTTTTTTAGCCACCCTTCTTATTTTGATTAGCAACTCAATGGAAAAATACCATTTAGCAGAAAGAAAAAATGAAATCTTTTGGTTCTGGTCAATTAATCAGTAATAGTTAATCTTCCCAAATATTGCTTCAACCTCTTGTGGCCACCTATACTTGAAGGGTGAGAACGCCCACCAATACATAGTTGGCATAAAAATTATTAATAATAAAGTATCAACGATACGTGCTGCCATTGACTTAGATGGTATGTCCTTACGATATGAGTCGTAATTGGCCATAACAAGGTTGTCAGCGTCCTCTTCAACAACCCCTTCGTTGTAGTATCTGACAATAAAATTCCATTTCCGATACATGTCCTCCTCCTTAAACCCGGAAAAGATCTTCTTGCGATGTAGGGGCATCTTGGGGAGCTTCCCGCAAAAGTAGTGCTTTTCCTTCATGAACAGGTGGGCGTAGTACTGCCGTTCCCACACAACACCAGAACCCAGATATTGCCAGTTGTAGGAAAAGGTCACTTCCATCTCGTCCCAAGGGATCCGGTAGAAGGTGCCCCGGTGCCCTACGTAGACACCCCCCTCCTTGCGGTCGACCCGGACCGGCAGTGTGAGTGGGAAGAATATCTCGAATAGGTAGATGGCTACCCAAATGGGCCCGAAAGCGATCAATACTCCCAGAAACACCTTTGAATAGAACAGGCTAATTACCCAACCCAAAGCCAACGCAACCGTCATGAACAGATTTACAACAACTAGTTGACCCCTTCGAAAAGTCAAGAAGGCCGTCCGGATGTCCATGAACCGCTCGCCAACGTAAGCGACACAGTAGCTCATATCCTCCGAGGAATCAGATATCCCCTCCACTTTTCGGGCCGGGGGGCTGGCAAGTTGCGCACCATGAGTGCGGTACAGCTTTTTTTTCAGCTCGTGTTCCAGGTCCGTTTCCGGAAAATCACACTTCAAAGGCGAGTCTTTCATCGACACCTAGCTCCTCTACATCGTTACCGTCCAGAATGATATGGAGCCCGTTCTCACCCGTGACTTTCCGGCTATCCTTCTCTCTCGGTCGTCAGTTCAATAGGGCAGAACGCAATGTCCGGAAAACCTCGATTACTGGATCAGTAATAGTTAATCTTCCCAAACATCTCTTCAATCTCCTTCGGCCACTTGTACTTTAAGGGTGTATACTTCGACCATATTATGGTCGGCATAAAGAAGAAAAATAATACATGCCCCAAAGTACGACGACCCATTTGGCCAGCCACGTGCTGATTATATGAGTCATAATTTGCTCCGTAGAGATTCTCCTTATCCTCTTCAACAACCCCCTCATTGTAATACCTGACAATAAAATTCCATTTCCGATACATATCCTCTTCTTTAAACCCAGAAGAGATCTTCTTGCGCTGCAGGGGCATCTTAGGGGGCTTCCCGCAAAAGTAATGCTTTTCCCGCATGAACAGGTGGGTGTAGTACTGCCGCTCCCACACTACGCCAGAGCCCAGATACTGCCAGTTGTAGGAAAAGGTCACTTCCAGCTCGTCCCAGGGAATCCGGTAGAAGGTACCGCGGTGCCCTATGTAGACGAACCCCTCCTTACGGTCGATCCGGACCGGCAGCGTGTACGGAAAGAAGATCTCGAACAGGTAGACGGCCACCCATACAGGACCAAAGGCGATCAATACTCCAAGCAACGCCTTTGAGTAGAACAAGCTAACGACCCAACCCAACGCCAGGACAATTATCATGAACATACTTACGATAACTGGCATGGCTCTTCGAAGAGACAAGAAGGCCGTTCTAATGTCTATGAACCGTTCACTAATGTAAGCAACGCCCTGATCCATATCTTCCGAGGAATCGGACACTCCCGCCACCTTCCTGGCCGGCGAACTGGCAAGCCGCGCACCATGAGTACGGTACAGCTTCTTTTCCAGCTGTTGCTCCAGGTCCGTCTCCGGAAAATCACACTTCAAAGGCGAGTCTTTCATCGACACCCAATTCCTCCACATCGTTACCGTCCAGGATGATACGAAGCCCGTTTTCACCCGTGACTTTCCGGCCGTCCTTCTCGTACTCAATCAGCATTTCAAGCTGATCACACTTGTTGTGGTTGTAGTGGTCAAACCGAAATAAAACACCCCCAGTAGAAGCGTCTAACTGCTTCCTCCTATGAAACAAGCCTGAGATATCCTTCGGTTCATCTTTCTCAAACCAGTTGGTATCCACCTCAAACAGCCTGATGGAATACGTGCAACTCCCATCACTGTAACCCGGCAAATACACCAGAAAAGAAGTCATTTCCGACATGACCTGATGCTCACCCCGGTTTATATCCCAATGTCGACCGATGTGCTCGGTTATCCGAACAATGGGAGAAAACAGCATGTAATAAAACGCATCCAATTCCGCTTCAAAATAACGCCTGACATCGACGCCTTCATCCTGAGAAATAACGGTTCGGCTTTCCTCCAGCAGTTCCGCGCTCGATGGCCTGGACTGCTCATCCCAGTAACGCAACGTGGGCGCATTGCCCCAGAATGACATAGAAAGGAAATCCTCGATCCGGGACCGGGCGATGTATAGCTGTACCACGCTGATAACGAAGGAGATGGCAATCAGAACCGCGCCTACCACGAGCACAACGGCCACGCCTACCCCGGTGGTAACCGCACCCGCCACCGCCAGAGTAGCCAGGTAGGTGATACCGATGCTCAGCCCTATTTGGACACCGGACAGGGCCACCATAGCGTGATGGCCTGTGTCCAAGGCCTTGAGGCCCCGCCTTCCTTCCAGACCTATCGACAGTAAAACACCCACGTAGGGAAGGGTCTTTGTGGTGATTGTCACGAAGCCCTTTGCAGCAACAGACAAAATCTTAACATCCTTTAAGATACTTAGAGCCACCGACACCCTCGCCCCAGCTGCCGACAGGTTTGCCCCGAGAGCTTTCGCGTACTCCTCCTTGATCAGCAACCCGCTGAGGTTAACCACACCTTCGCCGATGCTCCACAGGCCAGATACAAAATACCCCCACCGGTCGATGACGGATCGGTCGCCCAGCATTACATCCTGCTGGGTTTTATCCAGGGCGGAGAACAGGCTCGCCACATTAATTGCGTGGAAGAAGGTTACGGCCCCAATGAACTTGCCCCGGTTCTGCTTGATGTTTTCAACTACCGGGTCCAGCCGGGTATGAAGCCAGCCAAAGGGATTGTCCTTGAAGTCCGGGGTCAGGTGGAACATGTCTATCAGGGTAGCGTTCAGGTAGTTCCTGATCCTTGCATCCGCCATACCGGCGGCCAAGGGGGTCATTGCAAGTTCGGAAAGGTTATGGCCGGAGGCTTCCAGTGATTTGCGGTGCACCGCCGTGAGCAGGTCCGTCGCGGTTTTCAGCGTTACTCCCTGCCGATGGACATCAATGCCATAGCGTTTCTGGATGGCTTTGGTCCACTTTTTCCACTGCGGCCAGGTTTGGGGGTCTTTTGCCCAGGCTCCCATCTTGGCGGCGGGGGCGGCAAATTCCAGCATCAGGACGTCGGTGGTGGTGCTCACGCGCACATACGCCGGCATGTCGAAGATACTGTCCACAATCTTCAGGCTGCCATAGTCAAAACCGGGGAGATCTTTCAGTTTCTGAGTAATACCGTTGGTGGCAGATGCCAGGAACAGCGCGGTATTTAGCATGTTCCCGACCGTACCGGCTTCACCTTCGTCCGCAGCCAACCACTTTTCGGCGTCTTCCTTGCCCTTTTCCGCACCGACATAGCCATCCAGTATATCTGCCAGTTCCTGCTCAACCGCCTCGAACCCTTCCGCGCAGTAACAGTCGTTGAACTCCAATTTCCGGGCCAACTGGTCGGAGTCAATCCATCGCTTCCAGTCATCGAATACCAATGCCCGGGACTGGTCATACTCTTCAATCTGTTTGTGGTAACTTTCAACGAATGCGTCTTTCTCCCCTGAACGAATTCGTTCTTTCAGTTCCTCGGTCACTTCTTGTTGGTCGTCTTCAGATTCCTTCTTGCTGGCCTCGCGGGCGATGAGCGCGTCCACCATCTGGGAAGTAGTGTAGGCGTACGCGTTCTCCTCCGCGTAATTCGTAATCAGATTTACATGAAGGGCATGCAGTTGGCCTAGCTCGGAGGTGATACCGATTTCATCGTCAAGGGCAACGCAGTACGAAAATTCAGTTTCTTTTTTGCACTGCCCCTGCAAATCCGACTCACTGATACCTTGTGCAAAACCCGTCAGACTCCACTCGAAATCCATTGGCTCTGGCCGAAAGTCTTCAACCACTCCGTTTATAGTCTCGGTTTCACTGATATTTATCCCTTCACGCTTTTCCGGGAGGCCGTTCAAGTCGAACGATTGCATGTGCTCCTCACGGACTTGGGCATCCGTTCGTACAAGTTCCTGCAAACGCACAGTCCACCGATGCTGTACAAATTTCAGGAGCACCTTGCCTTCCGCAGGATGGTGTATGGCGGGCAAAGCGCTTTGTGCGTCGGCATCTGGAAGCAGTACCGAGTTCACACCGGGCTGTACTTCGGTTATCAGGCCTTGCTCATTGACTCGGTATTCATGCAGTGTTCCGAAAACGTCGGAGAACATGTAGACCCAACCGGGCGTCAGTTTGCGAACACAGTAATGAGTGGTTCCAAGCGCGACGAAAGGCGGACGGAAGTTGGAGGGCAAAGCAACCTCTTCCTGACTGATCGCCCAACGAACCGGGTACAACGCGACTGTTTTGAGCTGGAGCGGGCACATCTGTGCCGCTGAATCGATGTCATCTCCACCCTGTAAGAACGCTGAGCTGTTAGCACTACCCATGGACCAGTCCCTCCGTTGACTTTTTCTCGGCGAATTCTGCAATTCGCGCTATGGCTTTTCCTGGCGCTGCGGAATTCTCTTTCCACAGGCTCTGCACATCACTGTCTTCGAATGCTTGGTGCCCAAGCCAGCCAATCGTATTGATATACAGGGCGATATCGCGGGTACTGTACAGCCCCCGCGCCTTCGCCGCGTCGACTAGCACAGAGACCACCCCCCAATCCTGTTCGTTTGCGTCAGGTTGTTGAAGCAGGTGGGGGAAGTAGTTCGAAGTGTGAAGCTCGAGCTTCCTGAGGGCTGTCTGCTCTGCCGACCTTTCCATGGCAACCAGGTGTTCCTCACGAATATTGAACACTTCTGTTTGCCGCTCACCTGACGGCTGGTCATTGTAAAAGTGCTCCCACTCACCCGTGCGGCGATCCTGAATGGCAAACAGGCTACAAGGCCCCATCAGCCGCCTCGTATCTTCACCCATGGAATCCTGTTTCAGCAAATGTCTTGCGATTTCAGGGTCGTAGAACCGGAATACCACCTCATCGCCCGTGACCAACCTGGCCATAAGCAATCCACGCAAGTGCCCCGTCAGTTCTTCAAAATCGCAATCAGCCTGAAAGGCAATAGCAGCTCCCTGATGCTGCCACTCCTCGAAACACTTCAGGGCCAGGGAACTGTTCATTCCTGCCTCAACCAGCCACGGTGAGATTTCCAACAGGTCAGCGAGCTCGGTCCCCCTGTATAACGCCTCGCAATGAGGGGTTTCGATTTCACGATATATGACCTGAGACAAGCCATTCACTTTTGCGCCATCAATAAGCAGGAACGTCTTACCGTTGCCGGGAAGGTTAGCCAGATTCCCCATCAGACCGCACCTTGTGTTTCTGGTGAGCAGACCTGGCAGATCCCCTTACCCTGATTCGCTGCATTCTTGATGGCGCGTATCTGATCTGGCTTGGCCATCGGTCTTTGGGGTGTCTCCGACAGGTCCACCGGCGCAACAGCCCCACCATTCTTCTCCACCAACCCAGGCATCTCCGGCGCTTGAACCGCCTGCCCACTCCCCTTACCCGGCGAACCACCGGCATTAAGCTTGATAGCCGCGCCACCCATCGCAACGCCGCTCGGATCGATCTTCACAAAGCTGCCGCCCGCCTTCAGGGTGATTTCCGCACCTGCTTCGATAACGGCTTTCTGGCCGGCCTTGATGTGCAGTTCGGTGCCGGAGTCGCTGAGCCAGGCGGTGCCGGCTTTCAGGTGCAGGGTGCCGGTGACGTTGAAGCTGCGGTCTTTGCCGGTTTGCTCCCGTTTCTCACCGTCCACGGTGGCGTGGTCATTGCCCTTGATGTGGGCCTTGCGGTGGTTTTCCACAGTCAGGTGGCTGTCATTCTTGATGACTTCGGTGCGGTTGTTCTCGGTCAACAGGTCCAGGTCTTTCTGGGCGTGGACGTAGATCTGTTCTTTGTCAGCTTCGTCCTCAAACCGCAGTTCGTTACTGCCCTCGCCCTTGTGGGTCTGGGTTTTTATTGTGGTTCTGGTCTTGTGTTCCGGCAGCGCGTACGGCGGTGTGTTGGTAGCGTGGTAGGTTCGGCCGGTAATGATCGGTTGGTCCGGGTCGCCGTCCAGGAAGCTGACGATGACTTCGTGGCCGATTCTTGGGAGGGCCATGAAGCCATACTGGCCTCCGGCCCAGCCCTGGCTGACTCTGAGCCAGGCACTGGAGTGTTCATCATTTTTTAAGTAGCGGTCCCACGGGAATCTGACTTTCACCCGTCCGTGTTCGTCGCAGTGGATCTCTTCGCCTTCGGGGCCGGTGACGATGGCGATCTGGGGGCCGTCCATCAGTGGGCGGTGCTGGATCTGTGGTCGCCAGGTGCGGTCGGCGGGAATGGCGTTGAAGGCGTTGTGGTAGGTGGTGGCGCCGTTGTTGCCCTCCTCTTCCAGGGCCTGGGGTTGTTCACCGGTGTGGCTGATGCGGGTGAACAGCCATTCCCGGTTCAGGCGCGGGTTGTCGTGTTCGGTGAGTTCGACCTTGGCACCCACGGTGAAATCAGGACGGTTGCTCTGGCCGTTGGCCGTTGTGGCGTCGTTCCTGAGGGCCTCCAGGCGGCTTTCGGTGAACGGCTGGCCGCTGGCGTCCTGTTTGAAGCGGCCGGGGTAATCGTAGTGCTGGTAGTCTTCCCGCTGGGCCTCAAGCCTGTCGGCCTGGTGTTCGTGCATCAGGGCGTAGGCGGGGTTCCTGAAGGTGTAGTCCTTCATGGCCACGGAGGCGGCCCGGATCCGTTCCTGGTAGCGGAACTGGAAGACGGCGCTCTGG
>NZ_JANCMW010000189.1 GCF_029207565.1 Marinobacter iranensis
GAGAGCGACCAAGGGCTCGGGTTGATGTACAGCCCATTGAAAGTCCTCTTCGAGAAAGCGTGCCCAGACGTTATGGTTAAGCGTGGCAAGACTCTGCAGGACCAAATCGCGTTCCGCGGCGCTGGGCAGAATCGCCTGTACCGGCTTATCGCTAGAGACGGAATCGATCACCGATATGGAACCCGTGTACTGCATGTAATCAAGCAATGTAACCGCATCGTTGTAGGAATGATGGACATTCTCCAGGATTGTGCAGCTTTTTCCAAAC
>NZ_JANCMW010000190.1 GCF_029207565.1 Marinobacter iranensis
GAGGTCACAGTCGAACGCGTCCTCTCCGACAACGGCTCGGCCTACAAGTCGCACGCCTGGCGCGATACCTGCACCCAGCTGGGGATCACCGCGAAGAAGACCCGCCCCTACCGCCCGCAGACCAATGGGAAGATCGAGCGGTTCCACCGCACCCTCGCCGATGGTTGGGCCTACGCCCGGTTCTACGGATCAGAAGCCGAGCGCCGCGCGGCGCTGCCAGGCTGGCTGCACTTCTACAATCACCACAGGCACCACTCCGCAATCGGAG
>NZ_JANCMW010000191.1 GCF_029207565.1 Marinobacter iranensis
TTTGAGGATACACCAAGCCAACCATTTGGAGGCGTTGTAGGTTCTTCGGCATTAAGTGTTTTTGATTATCACTTTGCAGCTAGTGGTTTGAATAGCTTTACCGCAGGAAAAGCAGGCGTAGCCATTCGCACAGCTTATTATGAAGATACTATTCGTCCTAAATATGTACCTGAAGAATATGGGAACACGAAAGTTTCAATCCAATTATTCTTTGACCCAATGACACATCAAGTCCTTGGCGGAGCTGTTTTATCTACTTATGATGTGA
>NZ_JANCMW010000192.1 GCF_029207565.1 Marinobacter iranensis
GGCACAACCGTGTTAGCTGTGCAATACACTGATTATGTAGGGCGGCTTGTATCCCCTTCGCAACCCTTCGCCAAGCAATGCACGCAGCTATTTTTGCACTGCAATGTTGACAGCAGGCAAAGCACCTGCGCATTGCCGCCGCTCGCTCCGAGGCCCGATGGCGGAGTGGTGACGCAGAGGACTGCAAATCCTTGCACGCCGGTTCGATTCCGGCTCGGGCCTCCACTTCTTCTTACAGCATCACCACTTCATTGTCCGCGTCCCGGCG
>NZ_JANCMW010000193.1 GCF_029207565.1 Marinobacter iranensis
TGACGCTGACCGCCGGAGAACTCGTGCGGGTAGCGATCGGCCATCGCGGGATCGAGCCCCACGAGTTCGAGGAGCTCGACGACGCGCTCGTCGCGCTGCGCCTTGGGGACGTCGTGCACGAGGAGCGGCTCGGCGATGACCTCGCCGATCGGAAGGCGCGGGTCCACGGCGGCGGCGGGATCCTGGAAGACGATCTGGATGTCGCGTCGCAGGTCGCGTCGACCCCTGCGGGTGAGCGACGCGACGTCCTTGCCGTCGAACGTGATCC
>NZ_JANCMW010000194.1 GCF_029207565.1 Marinobacter iranensis
CATGGGCGCGGCGACGGATCGCGGTGATGCGCGCCAGGATCTCGCGGATGTGGACCGGCTTGCGCACGACGTCGTCGACGCCGGATTCGAAAAGCCGCAAGGTGTTTTCGAGAGAATTGTGCTCGCTCAGCGCAATAACGGGCGCGCCGGTACGGTCCCTGATCTGTCGCGGGGAGACGGCCCCTTCGCGGCAGTCGCCGATCAGGAAGGCTCGAACCGATTTCAGGTCGTCCTCGGGCGCGCTGGAAACCCAGGCGTCGAATTCGCT
>NZ_JANCMW010000195.1 GCF_029207565.1 Marinobacter iranensis
GTCTATTTCCCCGTCTCGGTGCCCGGCGCCTTGCTCTATTTCGGCGACGGCCATGCGCTGCAGGGCGATGGCGAGACCACCGGCGACGCGCTGGAGACGTCGATGGACGTCGAAGTCGAAGTCGATCTGGTGCGCGGCAAGCGCGCCGGCCAGGTCCGCATCGAGACGCCGACCCACATCGTCGCGATCGGCCTGGACGGCTCGCTCGACGCGTCGTTCCGCAGCGCCAGCTCGAGCATGTTCGCCTGGCTCGCCGCGGACTATGGCC
>NZ_JANCMW010000196.1 GCF_029207565.1 Marinobacter iranensis
GGGGCTCGCCGTCGATCCGGCGGCGATCGCCGACGCATCCGTTTCGATCAAGGAAATTGAAAGCTAGCCGAGCCTGACATTATGTCAGGTCTTGTTGACAATTGCGCGCGACTCGCTAGGTAAGGTGTACCTGACAAGGTGTCAGGTCATGGGGACATGCCGAACAACGGATGCGAAACCGGCTGAAAGTGCTGCGCGCCGAACGCGACTGGAGCCAGGCGGAGCTTGGCGGTCGGCTCGGCGTGTCGCGCCAGGCCGTGAACGCGAT
>NZ_JANCMW010000197.1 GCF_029207565.1 Marinobacter iranensis
TGATCCAGGTTCACGGTCTCGACACCCTCGACCGACGGCAGCCGGTCCAGGGCGGCGTCGTGGCTGAGAAGCAACGAGGCGCCGGAGTCTTCCAGCATGTAGCGCACCCGTTCCGCCGGGTAGTCCGGGTCCAGGGGCAGGTAGACCCCGCCGGCCTTGTGCACGGCGTACAGCGCCACCAGCATGTCGGTGCCCCGCTCCAGGGCCACGCCCACGCGGCTTTCGGCCCCCACGCCCTGCCCCAGCAGCCAGTGGGCCAGGCGGTTG
>NZ_JANCMW010000198.1 GCF_029207565.1 Marinobacter iranensis
TCGGCGGAGACGCCGGCGAGCGCGATGAACCCGACCCCGGTGGCGATCGACTGGTTGAACCCCAGCAGATAAAGCGTCCAGATGCCGCCGGTCAGCGCAAACGGCAGCGTCCCCATGATCAGCGCCGCCTCGTCGAAGCGGCCGAAGATGAGGTAGAGCAGCACGAAGATGATCAGCAGCGTCGCGGGCACGACCAGCTTCAAGCGGTCGACCGCGCGCTCGAGATATTCGAACTGGCCAGAGTAAGCGATGCTGACCCCAGGCGAG
>NZ_JANCMW010000019.1 GCF_029207565.1 Marinobacter iranensis
AGCCACCTGACTGTGGAAAACCACCGCAAGGCCCACATCAAGGGCAATGACCACGCCACCGTGGACGGTGAGAAACGCGAATCCATCGGCGGCGACGCCAGCCTCACCGTCAACGGCAGCCACCACAGCAAACAGGGCAAGAACCAGCTCATCGAAGCCGGCAGCGAAATCCACCACAAGGCCGGCATGAAGATCGTGATCGAAGCGGGTGCGGAAGTGACCCTGAAGGCCGGTGGCAGCTTTGTGAAGGTGGACCCCAGCGGTGTGACCGTGTCCGGGCCGATGGTGAAGATGAATTCTGGGGGTGGGCCGGGGAGTGGCAGTGGGGCGTCTGCTCAGGTGCCCGCAAAGCCGGCCATGCTCGCTGACCAAGTGCAGCCAGACAATGCCTCGGCGCAATTGGCGACAACGGGTTCGCGGGGAGCCGCTACTGCCGATAACATGTCATTTTCGGGCGTTTCAGCACTGACATCTGATGTGCTCACCCGGGTTGCCAAGGCTGGAAGCACCGTTGCGTCTGGATGTGAGTTCGATAGCAGTGGACAATGTGTTATTCACGAGCACAATCGAAACTCCTTTGGCGCATCGCCTGTAAGTCAAGGCGTGAACGGAGGTGGAACTATGCAGAACGGCAACAAAGGTACAGCTCCAAACGAGAACACTAAAAATGCCAAGGATAATGCGCAAATGGGGTTGAGCGCAGAAGGTGAGAAATTACTGAAAAGCGTAGAGGAACTACGCCTTAATCCATACGATGATCAGACTGGAAACGCCATTAATTCATGGGTTAAAGGTGCAACCATTGGATATGGCCACTTAATTTCAAAAAGTGAGTGGTCTATTTATGAGAATGGAATTACAGCTGTCCAGGCCGATGCTCTATTTGCAGAGGATGTAGCGCCTTTTGTCGCAGCTGTTAATGATGCTGTTAGTGCTAGCCTTTCACAAAATCAGTTTGATGCAGCTGTCATGCTTGCTTACAACATTGGTATAGCCGGGTTCTCAAGCTCTTCTGCTGTTGCCCTTATTAACGACTCTAACGCATCCACACCTTATTCGAATTTAGAAAGTGCGTGGAAAGCGTGGAATCGTTCACAAGGTTCTGTTAGTCAGGGGTTGATAAATCGCCGAGATGCTGAATGGCGCGTCTACTCAAACGCCATCTATGAAAAGTGGTAACCGCGAACGGAGAAAATATTGATGGTTAGGTATTTTTTAATTTTCATGCTGAGTTTAATCTCTGCAGGCTGTTTTGCGGTTGACGACAATAAAACCAGATCGTCTTGTTCGGAAATTTCTTTGAATGACCTGTATTCAAGTTACAAAATTTTTGGCGTGGTTAAGTATGGTGGAGGGTTGACTACAGAGGCTTCAGCCAAAGACCGTATTGGAAAAGAAGTTGTTGTTGAACGTGAAACTTTTAAGGTCAGGGATTTTGTTATTTCCAATCCATCTTATGAGTTGGATTGTTATCCGTTGCCAAAGGAAGGAGAAGTTTCTGTCAATCGCTGGAGCAACTTTTATGGGTTTGGCTCGAATAGAACCTCTATTAAAGTTTTGCATGTTTATGATGAAGATGATGGTGCTGATGAGCCCTCGATTAATCTTGAGCTAGTGAATGGTCAGATTTGGGAAATGTATGATGGCTGGATTTATAAAATGAAACCCCTGTGAACCGCCAATGATCGGCCACTAATACCCCGAATACTGCAACAGCGATGGACCGCGAGCACCCATGACCACAATTGAGTCGATATTCCAACGAACTGATACACCAGAGAGTGCAGACTTCGCCGTATTGGACCTGGCCCAGAAAGATGAGGGCCAGTTGCTGGGGTGGTTGTATAACCATTTCGACCTGGGCGATATTCCCTGGAATCCCCTTTACCAGGGGACGGAACTGGCAAGCAACTGGTCTACAGGTCCCATACTGATTGAGCTTCGAGACGCGCAGGTTTTTCGTGAGGCGCTGATCGAGCGCTATCAGTCCGACTGTCTGGGCATGTTAATCTCCGCGCCAGATGTCAGCCTGGCGGCAATGGCCGACCACCTCCGCTCGCTCATTATTCCCCTGCTGGACGGGAAGCCATCCGTATTTCGTTTTTACGATCCACGTTCCTTAGGCCCCCTCCTTACGGTTTTACAGCCTAACCAGCGTTATCAGCTACTGGGTGTTTCTCAGTGGTGTTGGTGTAACGAAGGCCAATGGTGGGTGACCACGGAATCACAACCTGCCGACTGGCCGCAACCGGGGTCAACGCTTGCGTTGGGTAAAGCGCAGTTGGAGGCGTTGGATGAGGCACGCATTGCGCAGTTTGCCGAGTCACTAACGAATTACTACCGGCCCCATATCTCCGCGTCCGACCCGGAACAGTTTGTTCTGGGGGAAATTAAATCGGCGAACAACGCGGGGATAAGTTTACTCGCCGACCAGGAACGCTGGGTAAGGCTGGCGATCCAGGCAGGCGTGCCACTAACGGAATCCACAAGATGGCAACATCTGGCAAGTGATCAGGGATTATCACCAAGCCAGATTCTGGCTCATCTGGAAAGCGAACAAAGGACTGTAACTCATGTCGACTGATGCCCCGGTGCAACTTCCTCCTTCCAAGGTCTCCGAATCAGACCAGACTTCAAGCCAATCCGAGGCGAAAGACTGCCAGCAATGCAAAAACGCCACGGTGGTCTACGTAACCGGGCACCGAAGTTTTTGGGTGGTTCCGCAGAACGTTCTCGATAAGATGGAAACCAGTGCCGCCCGCCTCAAGGCAGCTGCTTCAAGGGAGACCCTGGAAGAGCGGCTATCCGAGATGGAAAAAGCAGGTTTGACCGATCTGTTCCTGCCCGCCACGGCCAAAAGCTTCCTGCCACCGGCTGAACAATCCGAGTGGGACGACCTGCATAGCCAGAACCGGGATGCGGACCGGGAGCTACACAGGCTGGACGAAGAGCTGGGTAAGGAAGAAGAGGCTTATCACCAACGGATAGATTCGCTTACTGAAGAACGGTCTTACTATGTCAATCGCCT
Source organism: Marinobacter iranensis (assembly GCF_029207565.1). GTDB lineage: Bacteria > Pseudomonadota > Gammaproteobacteria > Pseudomonadales > Oleiphilaceae > Marinobacter > Marinobacter iranensis. The sequence goes on from NZ_JANCMW010000019.1 coordinate 3,029, forward strand.
TGAAACAACCAAGCAATGGCATCAAATCCGGCAGAGACTGTACGATCGCAAGAAGGATATTCAGGCATCGAAAGAGAGCCGATCTGACCGATTGATGGCTCTTCAGGATCAAGGACTTGATGCTGCCCGTGACGCTGGGTTTCATGTGGTGGAGCAGGAGTTGTTCTCGCCTGAGCAACGGAACATCAAAGAGCTGCTATCGGCCTACCTGGAAGCTCGAAAGGACTTTGAAGAGGACGAAGTGTCCAACGAAACAGTGGCCGCCATCTTCGTTAACACCTGCCGCATGAACCGGGAGTTGATGGCGTATGAATGGCAAAGGGAGACACCTGATATCCAGAAGGTCGAACAGTACCTGACGGAGCTGAACAAGCTGGAAGGCAGGATGCGGGACTATGCCGATACGGTGCTGGATCTCGCAAACATCGGTATCGCCTCGCCGGAATATGCGCTGGCGAACGGCCATCGCCAGGTGAAGGACGGCATTCTGGATATGACCGACCTTCGGTTGCTGGACTGGGAAATTGAGCAGCTTACCAAGGATATGAAAGAGCATGGCGGGGCCTGGCTTAGCGTGATTGGCCTGAATGGCCCCGCGCCGGCCCCGGAAATTCTGCAATACCAGCACAAAATTGAGACCTGCCAGAAGAAGCAGGAAGCACTGCGGTGCCGCGCCAAAGAGCAGTCCAGTGAACTGTCACCCCCGAAACTGTTTATCTGGAACCCAGCTGATTACAACACGCCCCCCTATAAGGCCCTGGTACGTCCCGGCGTTCCCCTGCGGGAATTCTCCCGGCCAGGAGGCAACTCCGAACTACAACATTTTTCCCTCCTGGACCTGCCGGGTGGACAGGACAGACTGGGTACGCCGGAAACCCCCGAGTCATCCTTCGATATCGCCCTGTCTCTCAAAACGGCCCAAAAGCCGGGCCAGGATAAAGCCCTGGAGAAACTGTTAACGGATCAAGGGGCGAAAAAATACCCCCTGCAGGAAGACTGGTTCGACGATCAGGGGCTATTTCAGCCGGATCGGTTCTTCAGTGTCATCGAGGGTGAAGGCGTGCTGGAGCAGTATAATCCCGAGGAGCTTGATGCTTGGGGCGCCCACCTCCGGGTATTTCTGTTTGAATCCGAGGCAAAGCGCCACCTCATGAGTTTTGATGACAGCTACACCGGCCAGTTTGTCAGGCTGCTATCCAGTGGTATTGCTGGCGAACTGGGCCGTGAACTGCAAAACCAGATAAAAGTGGAAGTGCTGTCGGGCGTTAGTGGCCCTGCCAATGAGCCCTCCATCAGTATGAAGAACGGAGCGTCCAAGATAGGGTATACCCTGGGTGAGGCCAAAATCGGCGCCAACCTGACATACAGGCAGGGGCAACTGGATCTGTTCTCTCTGAAACTGCCGAAACCGGAAGAAGCCGAACCAATCCGCATACCCTACCGGAGCGTAGGGGGTAGCGGAGAACTGGATCTGGGTCGGTTCTACTGTGAGGTTGACGCCAAGTGCTGGGGATTCGTGGGCGCCCGCATTCTGATGAGTCGCTCGATAGGCGTTGAAGCGGTCAAGGGAAAGGGGGTTCAGCTCACAGGTGTGGACCGGGAGAAACGGGAGGTTAGCGGCGCTGAATTCGATGCCTTTGTTGGGGCCCAGGCGGGTAAAATGACGCGCGCCGAAATGAAATGGTCCATTCCTCAACGCCTCAGGAAATCCGAGAAATGGCGCCGACTGGGGGAAGAGGTTCCCGAGTGGATCACCCTGGGGGTGCTCCGTAATGAGTTGGTTGGTGCCGTTGGCCTTGGCGCGACGGGAGAAATCAAGGTTGGGATGAACAACGGCCGGCTGGTCTTCTATGCCAAGGGCCGCGCAGTGGCTGGCCTGGGTGGAGGCATGGCCATTGGCTTCGAGCTGGATTTTGATACTCTCCCCTTGTTAATGCGCGTCTTGCAGCAGGAGCTGCACGACAACGGCTATCGCCGGGTGTACTGGATTGAAGGCGGTGCGTTTGAGTACCTGAGCATGCTGATGAACTTACGGCTCTCCGCGGCTCTGAATATCTCGTTCCTCGCGGCGCAGTCATACGACTTCGTTGAAAGTGTCTACCGGGACTTCCACGGCGGTGAAAATGCTGGGATTGTGGCAGTGAGAATTACCGAAGCCATTGATATTGCGAAAGGTACAGCAGCGCCGACTGATGATGTGCCCAGGGTAACACTGGATGAATACCGGTCGTGGTTCCTGGGGTTGCAGCCTGAGGCGATTGGTCCTATGTTGCACAACCTTGTGGCGGAGCCGGTTGAGTTTGAGGGTGAGGATAGGCGTGAGCAGAAGACTGCAGAGGAAATGCTGAAACTCCAACAGATCTCGATCCTGCAATGCTTGGAATGGATGGGCGAGTCAGAGTTGGTTCACCCGGAGTCTTATCGGGGCGTGAAGCCCAACCGTATCCAACGGCAGTTTGAGGAATCGGTGACCCGTATGAACGCCCAGGGCACCAAGCCAACGGAGGATTCCTTGCAGTTTGCCAGGGATAATGCGGCCAGGTTGGATGAGTTTATGGGTCGGGGGCTCTCGGGTGGTTTGGATGTGACAAGATTTCAGGATTACAGAAAGCTTCGTAGAAAATTCAGTTTGCATCTGTTGGGGCAGGCTTAAATCATGTTGAAAATCTCGTTGGCAAGAGTTTGCGTGCTTTTATTACTGCTCTTTGCGGGACTTCCGGTCTTTGCCCAAACCGATCAGGAGCGGGCGGAGTCATTGTTCCAGGAGGGTTACACCCTCTACCAGCAACGATACAGTCCGAACGCTTTCACGAAATTCAAGGAAGCAGCTCAACTGGGCCATGCTGAAGCAGCCTACTACGCCGGCAATATTCTTCGCCGGAACTCTACCTACATTACACCTGAGGCCGAAGAGTTTTACCGTCAGGCTGCCGAAGGCGGCGATGTCTACGCCATGCTGAGATTTGCCCAGAAGGGCAGAATGTGCGGTACGCTTAGGAATTGCGATTATGACCGTGAAGAGTGGTTGGATCGGGCAAAGGAGATTGCGCTTCCGAAGGCAGAAGCTGGCGACACGGAAGCGATGATGGTCGTATCTCTGGTTTTTGGTATTGGTGGCGATCTGGACGAGGAGTTTGAATGGGTTAAACGAGCCGCCGAAGGTGGGCATGCCTTTGCTCAGTATTGGCTAGCAACGGGTTTGCTGGGTGATCAGGACATGGGCTTTTACTGGACTGATAAAGGCCGTCGTGAAGACATTCTGATGTGGCTCAGGGCATCGGCTGAGCAGGGTTTCCCAAAAGCAATGCTAAAGCTGGCCGTTAAGCTGAGAGAACAGGGGCAATTAGAAGAGGCGCGCTATTGGGTTGAGAGAATGGCTGAAACCGATTATTACGATGCGCTTGTAGAAGCCGGTGTTCAAATCATGATGGGGCCGGATATTGGCAAGGTTCTGTCGCCGACTATTTCGTATCACTTTGAAAAGCCCCGTCCTGTCGAGGGTGCCGCCATTCTTCTCGCGGTGCACCGTGAGAAGGGCAAGGACGAGCCGCTGGAATTAATTGAGTACTATCAGGATTATCTGACGCCTGAAATCATGGCTGAGGCGAAGGAGCGCTCCAAGGAATTGTTGGTCGATACGCCGATTATTTACTACCTGCCGAAATTCGGTATGTAAGGATGTTTTTGTTTCTGACGCACCGGAACCCGCTGGCTATTGGCATAGATGACTCAGGCACGTTTCGTCTAGCAACAGTCGAACTACCAATTAGGTCACCATAGTGCCCGCCGCCACGAATGACTCTTTCGGGTTCTTTAGAGTTTGGACCGACTGTAACTGCTTTGCCCGTTTCTGGCCCTTTGGGATTAACTCTCTCGGAGCTTTGGTAGTAGTCTGGGGAGTAATAGTCGTTTACCCATTCTTCTGCATTACCGGACAAATCGTACAGCCCTAAAGGGTTTGGCGGGTAAAAGCCTGGGCGGTTAAGAGGAGAGTGCTCCGCATCAAATCGATCAAACCGGTGCAGTCTCTTCCCACTTATGTTTTGTCCGGGGCGTAGTTCTCCGTTGTCGGTAGCATGAAGTACCTGTCTACCTCGGGACCGAGCGGCGTACTCCCATTGTGCCTCTGTGGGCAAATCCACATCATTGCCAGACTGCTCGCCGAGCCACCGGCAAAATGCTTTAGCATCATGCCAAGAAACAGGTGCGGGAAGCTCACTGGCAAAGCGATCGGGGGACTCGCTGAGTTTGTCTTCGTAAAAGCGAGCTTTGATTTTGTGTCCTGAGGCTTCCACAAAAATCTCAAAATCCCCTTGGGTGACTTCATACTTCTGGATATAGAAGTCATCTAGCTCCACTTCATGGGCGGGAACGGTATCGGCACCCATGGCCCATCCGCCTGGATTGCCCATCAGAAATTCACCTCCTTCAACGAACACCATGTTGTCCATGTTGCGCTGGGCCACCTCGATGGCATACCAGTCGTTGATGGCATCGCAGCCAGTCAGGGCAGTCAGTGATAAGGCAAGCAAAAGGGATTGCTGGGTACGGCGGGCGATCATAGTCATTCCATTCCATTGAGTGACATTCCATGTATGCTGGTATTCTACCTGTCAGGCTGACGAGGGCCAAGCTTCGACTGGCCGGTAACAACCTGTCTGCCGGCCGCTTCTGGGAGGCCTGTACCGCCGGAATGTGAGCATTGATTCATGTTTAGTCCGGCGCCTTGTGACTTCCCGGATTCCGAACTAGTTTCCAATGGATATGACAGTCAAAAACCCACCAATAAAAAGCGTCATGACAAGCCGCTCAACAGAACCCGCCATTGGCCGGGACATCCGCACCGTTCTGGCGTTGCTGGTAATGACGTGGGTGGCACTGCTGGCTGCCTGTGGTGAGGGTGGCCAGAAAAAGGCGGGTGAGCAGGCGCTGGCCGCCGCCGATATAGCCGCGCCGGAAAGCCGCCTGAAAACCCACCCTCAAACCGGTGAGCCCCTTGCCCGCAAGCAGGTGCTTGTGCGCGGTAACTCCAGTGAACCCGCCTCCCTGGACCCTCACCTGGTGCAGGATAACGTGGGTGGCGCGATTGTGGTTGACCTGTTCGAGGGGCTGACCCGCAGTGGCCCCAATGGCGATACCGAACCGGCGATGGCAAAGTCCTGGTCGTCATCGGATAACAACCTGACCTGGACCTTCCACCTCAGGGAAGACGGCCGCTGGAGTGATGGCACCGCCGTAACCGCCCATGACTTCGTGTATGGCTGGCGCCGTGCGGTAGACCCGGAGGTGGGGTCCAACTACGCCTACTACATTGAATCCGCCGGGGTGGCCAATGCCGGTGAGATCATCGCCGGAGAGAAGGCGCCGGAAGCACTGGGCGTTCGTGCCCTCGATGATTTCACCTTCGAGGTATCGCTGGATGAACCGATCACCTACCTGCCGGACATGACCGTTCACTACACCATGTTTCCCGCCCCAAGGCAGGCAATTGAAGCCCATGGCGCTGACTGGACCAAGCCCGGAAACATGGTCTCCAACGGCGCCTACCAACTGAAGACCTGGCACCTGGGTGAGAAACTGGTGGCGGCCCGCAACCCCCACTACCGCGAGGACGACCAGACCATCATCGACCGGGTGGTGTACGTGCCCATTGAGTCCGCTTCCGCCGAACTGCAGCGTTATGCCAGTGGTGAGCTCCATATGACCTCCACGGTGCCGGTATCCCAGATGGCGCGGTTGAAAAAGGAGCGGCCCGATGAACTGGTGATGGCGCCCAGCATCGCCACCTACATGTACACGTTCAATGTAAACCGGCCGCCGTTTGATGATGTGCGTGTGCGCCGGGCCCTGACCTACGCCATCGACCGGAACGTGATCGTCAGCTACATCACTCGTGGGGAACAGATGCCCGCTTTCACCCTGACGCCACCCTATGTCAGTGGCTTCGATTTCCGGCAGCCGGAGTACGCCACCTGGAGCCAGCCGGAGCGGGATGAGGCAGCGCGCCAGGAACTCAGGAAGGCCGGTTACACCGAAGACAACCCACTGGAGTTCGAGCTGCTTTACAACACCGATGAAAGCCACAAGGCGCTGGCCATTGTGATCAGCCAGATGTGGAAGGAAAAACTGGGCGCAAAGGTGACCATCAGCAATCTGGAATGGAAAACCTTTCTCTCGCAGAAACAGGCCGGCAACTTCGGCATGGCCCGCCAGGGCTGGAAAGGGGACTACAATGAAGCCTCCACCTTCCTGACCCTGCTCACCAGCGACAGCGGCAATAACGACGGCGGCTGGAGCAATGCGGAATACGATCAGTTGCTGCTGGATGCCCGCTCCAGCGAGGACCCGAACCCCTATTACGTCCGGGCGGAAGAAATCCTGTGGCAGGAATTCCCGGTGGCGCCGGTGTATTTCAACACCACGGTGGCCCTGGTGAGTCCCAGGCTGAAGGGCTACCCGGAGAATAATCCCCGGAACATCGTCTACAGCAAGGATATGTACATCACTGCGGACTGAGGGAAGCCATGTTCAGTTTCATTATCCGGCGGTTGCTGGTGGCCGTACCCACCATTCTGGCGTTGATTACCGTCTCGTTCGTGCTGATGCATGCAGCGCCGGGCGGGCCGTTTACCAACGAGCGCAATGTGCCGGAAGCGGTGATGGAGAACATCGAGGCCAAGTACAACCTGGACAAACCCCTGTGGCAGCAATATTTCATTTACGTGGGCAACGTCGCCCAGGGCGACCTGGGTCCCTCGTTCCGCTACAAGGATTTCACCGTCAATGAGCTGATCGAGTCCAGCTTTCCCCGGTCCGCCTACATTGGCGCCTGGTCCTTCCTGTTTGTGGTGGTGTTCGGGGTGGGGTTGGGTGTCCTCGCCGCCCTCAAACAGAACCGCTGGCCGGACTACACGGTAATGACCGCCGCCATGACCGGCGTGGTCTTTCCCAACTTCGTGATGGCGCCGCTGCTGGTGCTGTTGTTTGCCGTCACCCTGCGCTGGCTGCCCGCCGGTGGCTGGGAAGGCGGTCAGGTGGAATTCATCGTAATGCCCATCATTGCCATGGCAACGTCCTACATCGCCCAGGTGGCGCGGATCACCCGCAGCAGCATGATCGAAACCCTGCGCAGCCCGTTTATCCGCACCGCCCGCGCCAAGGGCATTCCCCGGCACAAGATCGTACTGCGACACGCCCTGAAGCCGGCACTGATCCCGGTGGTGTCGTACCTGGGGCCGGCGTTTGTGGGCATCATTACCGGCTCGGTGATTATTGACCAGGTGTTCTCCACCGGTGGCATCGGCCAGCACTTTGTGAACGGCGCCATCAACCGCGACTATTCACTGATTCTCGGGATCACCATCCTGGTGGGCGTGCTGACCATCCTGTTCAACGCCGTGGTGGATATTCTCTACACCTGGCTGGACCCAAGGGTGCGTTACTGATGTTTTTCTCCGATAAACATGCGGGCATGGGCGAACTGGCGGACACCCTGGCAGACGATGCCTACACCGAAGGCCGCAGCCTGTGGCGTGATGCCCGCCGTCGGTTCATGCAGCACCGGGCAGCAGTGGCAAGCCTGGTGGTACTGGCCCTGCTGTTATTGTTCGCCGCCTTTGGCCAGTACCTGTCACCCTGGGACAACGAATCCATCGACTGGGCCAGCCTGCCGAACCTGGACGAAGACGGCGTGCCGAGCCTGGCCAGCCAGCACTATTTCGGCCTGGACCCCATTGGTCGCGACCTGTACCAGCGCATAGTGCAGGGCAGTCGGATTTCCCTCATGGTAGGCGTTCTCGGGGCGCTGACAGCGGTGATCATCGGCACTCTCTATGGCGCCATCTCCGGCTACGTGGGCGGGCGTACCGACGCCATGATGATGCGCACCCTGGAAGTGCTCAGCGCTTTCCCGTTCATGTTCCTGGTGATCGTGCTGATGGCGGTGTTCGGGCGCAATGTGCTGCTGATCTTCGTTGCTATCGGGGCGGTGAGCTGGCTGAACATGGCCCGGATTGTGCGCGGCCAGACCTTGAGCCTCAAGCGCAAGGAATACATCGAGGCGGCCATGGCCGTGGGCGTGCATCCCTTCCTGATTGTGCTCCGCCACATCGTGCCCAACGTGCTGGGGGTGGTGATTGTCTACGCCACCCTGCTGGTGCCGGAGATGATCCTGTTCGAGTCCTTTATCTCGTTCCTGGGGCTGGGGGTGTCGGAACCCTACACCTCCTGGGGAGCGCTGATTTCCGAAGGGGCGGATGCCATGTGGACCGCCCCGTGGACGCTGATCTTCCCCATGCTGATGCTGGTGCTGACCCTGTTCTGTTTCAATTTCCTCGGCGACGGGCTGCGGGATGCCCTCGACCCCAAAGACCGCTGAGCCGGCAGGAACCCGATCTATGGCAATGCTGGAAGTCAACAACCTGAAAGTGGATTTCGACACGCCGGACGGCACCCTGCAGGCGGTGCGGGGGCTCAGTTACTCCCTGGAAGCCGGGCAGACCCTGGGAATCGTGGGGGAGTCCGGCGCTGGCAAGAGCCAGGGGGTGTTCGCCCTGATGGGCCTGTTGCCGGACAACGCCCGGGTGAGTGGCGAGGTGATATTTGAAGGGGAGCCATTGCTCAACCTGCCGGAAAAACAGCTGAACCGGATTCGCGCCGCCCGCATCGGCATGATCTTCCAGGACCCGATGACCTCCCTGAACCCCTTCATGAAAGTCAGCGACCAGCTCACCGAAGTACTGGTGCAGCACAAGGGCATCAGCCGCAAACAGGCGCTGCAGGAGTCCCTGCAGATGCTGGACGCCGTGCGCATCCCCGAGGCCCGCAACCGCATTCACCGCTATCCCCACGAATTCTCCGGTGGCATGCGCCAGCGGGTGATGATCGCCATGTCCCTGCTGTGCCGGCCGCAACTGCTGATTGCGGACGAACCCACCACCGCCCTGGACGTGACGGTACAGGCCCAGGTAATGGGCCTGCTGCGGGAGCTGCAACAGGAATTCAACACCGCCATCATCCTGATCACCCACGACCTGGGTGTAGTGGCGGGAAGCTGCGACCAGATCCTGGTGATGTACGGCGGCCAGATGATGGAATACGCCGCCACCCGGGACCTGTTCCGCGACCCCACCCATCCCTATACCAAAGGTCTGATGGGGGCGATTCCGCGCATCGACGAGCAGATCGACGAACTGGTCACCATTCCCGGCAACCCGCCCAACCTGATGAACCTGCCCCCTGGTTGTCCATTCTGCGACCGTTGCCCGAACGCGGAACCCCGCTGCTACCACGAACTGGACCCGCCGGAGCATTTTGAACAGGGCCGTATCCGGGTCTGCAACGTGCCACGGGAGGCCATCCGATGAGCGAACAGCAGCCCCTGCTGGCGGTGGAAAACCTGCAGGTAACCTTTGACATCATGCCCCGCAACGCCTGGCCCTGGACCCGGCCAAGAAAACTGCGGGCGGTAAACAACGTCAGCTTTACCCTGAACGAAGGCGAGACCCTGGGCATCGTGGGTGAATCCGGCTGCGGCAAGTCCACCCTGGCAAGGGCCATCATGGGCATGGTGCCGAGCCAGGCAGGGAAGGTGGTCTGGCTGGGGGAGGACCTGCGGGGCCTGAACCTGAAACAGCTGCGCAAACGCCGCCAGCGCCTGCAGATGGTGTTCCAGGACCCGCTCGCATCCCTGTCGCCCCGCATGACCGTTGGCGACATCATCGCCGAACCCCTGCGTACCCATTATCCGGACATCAAGGGCACTGAATTGCGGGAGAAAGTGGACGCCATCATGGACCGCGTCGGCCTGCACTCTCATCAGAAAAACCGCTACCCCCACGAATTCTCCGGCGGCCAGTGCCAGCGGGTGGGCATCGCCCGGGCACTGATTCTGGAACCGAAACTGATTATCTGCGACGAACCCGTGTCTGCACTGGATGTGTCTGTCCAGGCCCAGGTGATCAACCTGCTCAAAAACCTGCAGCGGGAGATGGGCCTGTCACTGATCTTCATCGCCCACGACCTGAGCGTGGTGAAACACATCAGCGACCGGGTGATGGTGCTGTACCTGGGCAACGTGGTTGAAAACGCCCCCCGTGCCGAACTGTACGCCGCCCCCCAACACCCCTACACCCAGGCCCTGATGGCCGCCGTGCCCATCCCCGACCCGGGCAGGGAGCGGGCAAAGCCCCCTGCGGAACTGGACGGCGACCTGCCATCCCCCCTGGACCCGCCCAGCGGTTGTGTTTTTCGCACGCGCTGCCCATGGGCAACGGAGTATTGCAGCAAAGAGGTGCCGGTATTGGAAGACAAGACCGGGGCAGGGCACTGGGTGGCCTGTCATTATGTGGAGAAAAAGGGGAAATAAAATCTGTTGGTGGTGTCGAAATCCACAGCGGTGACCCGACTAGAGGGTAACAGGACATCAACCTGTTTCGACCATAACAACCTGGAGAATGCCAGCAATGACCGCAACAACAACACGAATGATCTTTGTGAACCTGCCGGTAAAAGACCTCAAAGCCTCAATGGCCTTCTACCACGCACTTGGCTTCAGGAATAACCCCCAGTTTACCGACGACACCGCCGCGTGCATGGTCTGGAGTGAGGCCATTCACGTTATGTTGCTCACCCACGACAAATGGCGCACCTTCACTGACCGCCCAATCCCGCCAACAACCTCCAGCGAGGTGATGCTGGCCATTTCCTGCGACAACCGTGAAGCCGTCGACGCCATGAACAAGGCAGCCGCTGACAACGGCGGCACCGCGGACATCAACCCGATGCAGGACCTGGGTTTCATGTACAACAGAAACCTCGCCGACCCGGACGGGCACGTATGGGAAGCCATGTGGATGGATATGGCGGCGATTCCCGGGGCCACTGACGAAGGTTAGGGTACGAAAAAAGCCCGGCTCTGAGGAGGCGGGCCTTTTTGAATGCTGGTAGCAGATGTACTCGCTATCAGGCGGAGGGGCGGTTGTCTTCAACGGCTTCCAGCTTCACCCGAAAACCACAGGCAGCGGCGTACTTATTGAGCGTGCTCCAGCTGGGGTTCCCCCTGCCACGTTCAAGGCGGCAAATGTTGCTCTTGTTGGTGCCGAGCTTTTTGGCAACCGCCTCCTGGGTAAGGCCTGCCGAGGTCCTCATGGTGACCAGTTGGTCAATCAGGCAGAACTCGTCCTAGAGGGCCTTGTATTCCTTGCGGACCTTGGCGTTTTCTTATCTACTGACGATGAGTAGTGACATCAGGATAGCGTTCATGTCGAGATGTGTATGTTTTACTGATTGCCCAAAATGTGACTACCGGTAGAATACCTAAAGGTTATAACTCATAGAACGTCTCAATAAAATAAACGAGGGAAAAGTGGAAATTTCAAGTGGCGTATCGATTTTCTACAGTTACTCGCATAAGGATGAGAGGTTTTGCGAAACTCTTCGGGCTCATTTGTCTGTGCTGGAGAGGAAAGAGGTAATATCCTCATGGTATGACCGAAAAATAAAGCCTGGACAACTCTGGCAACGAGAAATTGATACAAATATAAAGAGGGCAGACATAATCGTATTACTTGTTAGTGCCGACTTCGTTGCATCCGATTACTGTTACCAAGAGGAACTCCAGATAGCGATGGAAAGGCATGAGGCGAATCAGGCGATTGTGGTGCCCGTTGTAGTGCGACCTGTGGATTTTAGCGAAACCCCATTCTCAAAAATCCAAGCGTTACCCAAGGATGCCTACCCTATTACGAAATGGAATGATGAAGATGAAGCATGGATAAATGTGGTTGAAGGTATAAAGAGTGCAATAAACGAAGTGAGATTTTTAAAGAAAAGGGGTGGTAGTGATGAAGGTTTTAGAAGTATAAATCATTATTTAGTTAGAGAGCTGGATTCACTAGAAGGTGCATTTGAAGCAGATGGTAGTAACGCAACAAATAGAGGTCTCTCTACGGGGCTTTTTGATCTTGACAGGGTCACAGATGGGTTGCATAAGTCCGATTTTATCGCAATTGCCGGCAGGCCAGGAATGGGTAAAACTGATCTTGCTTTAAAGATTGCTTGCAACGCTGTAATAGCAGAGAAGAAATCGGTAGGCTATTTCAGTCTTAATTTGCCTGTTGACAGGTTGATGAGAAAGATGTTGTCCGCCCTTGGTAGATTGCCTGTCCATAAACTGTTTAGGGGGGACCTAGAAGAAGATGACTGGCCAAGGTTAACATCAGCTGTAAGTCTTTTGAAGGATCTTCCTCTTTATATAGATGATAATATTTCTTTAAGTATTGATGAGTTGCGAAATCGAGCTATAAAAACTAAAGAAGATAAAAATGTTGAGCTTATTATTGTTGATAGTTTGCAGCACATGGATTTTAATTCAGAGCATGCAACTCCGGAAAGTATTTCAAAAGTGATCAGTAGACTGGCCAGAGAGCTAAAAATTCCGATTATCGCAACTACTACTATTAGTCGTGACGTAGAGGGGCGGCCAAATAAAAGACCTTTAACCCGAGACTTGGGTGCTTGGAGATGTTTGGAGGAAGATGCGGACACAATGATTTTTGTTTACAGAGATGAAGTTTATAATGAAGATTCTGTCGATAATGGTGTGACGGAGTTAATAGTTGCAAAAAATTCGTCTGCTAGTTCCATAGGGACAGTTAAAGTATTTTATACGCCAGGTACTTGTAGTTTTGATAACTTCTTAGATGATTAATATTCAAGATTTTTCAGTAGTTTTTTAGAAAACGGTACCTAGGTTTTATTTAAGTTCTTTATAGTTTATTCAGTTATATTATGTGGTGTGGTAATTTTGGTTGAGATTCCACTGCTTTCTTCAGATCTTCTATGCTTGCTTTGTTTGAAAGCATAGAATCTAGAAGTTTTCTTAGCTGATCATCAAAATTTGTATTGTTGATTGGAGATTTGTGCGGTGCGATTACTAGATTGTATGGAGTCAAAAATCTACTTCTCCGTTCAGCTATGTTTGTTATATCAACAAGTTTCCCATTTATTTCAGTGGCGCCGTCTTCATAGTGCTCAATCGGGAATGGTTTTTTCCTGACTATCGCGTAGTCTTCTCGTGCGAAACCTTGGTCTTCTAGCTGTTCGGATATTTGTTTTTCTTTAATTTCTGAAGCTCCACTTCTTTTCATTGGGGTTGACTCAACATATACAAACGATCTGTAATAATCTGAGCCTTTTATTGCAGCTATACGCTTTATTTTCAACTCAAGTGTGTTAAGTAAAACCACATCCTTAGATATTCTTTTGAAGTCAGAGATTTGAAGGTTTCCTCCGCGCCACCACCAAATTGGATCAGTTGTGCTTTCACCAATGCTAAATGTTAATGGGTGTTTTAGAAGAATCTCTAATCTTCTAATCGCTTCACTTCCACTATACCATTTTACTCCCCTCACTCCTGGAAAGGCTAGTGAGAAACGTTCCGAAAAAAGAACGGTGCTGCTTTGAGGTATTAAGGGTGGTATGGTTTCTTGCTTAGCATTCATTTTTGGTATTTCTGTAAACAATTTTTTATTTATAGTAGGGAGTTTTTTGTATGCATTTTCTATCAATTCGACGAATATAAAAGAAATTGAAAACACGGTTGTTGTTACAATAGGGAGGATCACTTTGAAGTTATTTATATTATTGTTTGCAAGTGCCCAATAAAGAATAATAGATCCTGATATAATGGCAGTGTATGCCATTTTCTTTGTCTTTATTATTTCGAAATATTCTTTCACTGTACCCCCGTTAAGCTCGGTTACGCCTTCCTTGGAACCATCTCTTTCGTGCTAAGTTGGTTACTGCTATCCCCGGCGTGAACTGTCTAACTTTGAGTTTACTTCATCGTATTCTGGGCTTGCCTGACCTATCTCTGGAGCAATTTCCCCGCTAATGAGCCAAAGGCTGTACTGCGGATACAGCATCTTTATCACTTCCAGTTCGTTGGTGCTCATTCGTACACCTTTATAGAGCGGAGCTTTCCACTTGGAGTTACCGATCTCACCTGACTGCGCCAGTTGGTCAAATAATGACCTCCATTACTGACATTCAAAGTCCGTTCTTGAATGTTTCGGATTAAGACCATGATAGACGAACAACTGGTGGAGCGCATTAAGGACCTGAATTGGCCGCCACTGATGGACTGGCGTGAATTCGCCGCTTGGGTCCGTGTAGACCACGGAGTAGTAGAAGGGTGGGTTAAGCGCTGCCACATCCCGACTTACAAAATCGACCGCCAACCGCGTGGTCAACATCCCCCGTCTCTTGGAACACATGGAAGCAGAGGAGATTTGAAGATGAAGCGCCTAAACGAAGCCGGTGAAATAGTAAAGCTGTTTGTAGAGCTCCGTTGTCCTACAGCGCATCCGTTCTCGTAAAGTGCCGGGACGTTTGCCGCACATTGCCCGCCGTGTAGGAAAAATGGAGTTAATTATGTCGATAGTACTGCTAAAAGACCCTAAAGCGGTCAAAACTCACCGTTGTTGACAGGGGTGGAGTCGAACCCCCGCCCCCGACGTACGAGACCTGTAGGTAAAATACATAGGCGGTTAGAACTACTCGTTCAACATATTCCTCGTGGCATTAGAAGACCGTGATCGTCAAGTGGGCAATTGTCAATATTTATACAAGCTCCTATTTTTTTATGAGATTTCCTTTCAACTCGAAAAAACCACTCGGTTCGATATTCAACCTGAAAGAGTACTGACCAGGCGTGAACTTTGGGTTGTAAAATAGAGTTCGGTCATCGAATCCTTCATATAACTGGCTTAGCGGTGTCGACCTTATTTCTTCACAAAGCTTTTCGTAATGTAGCTTTTGTTTTTCCTTTACGTGGGAAATCAAAATTTCGCAAATATTTTTTACATCCTCCCAGAGATCTTCGTTAATAAAATTAATTCTTACATGCCTAGGTTCCTCAATATGAAGGATAGAGGGAGTGTCTCCATTTGGATATAATGCTACTAGGCAAAGAGAGGTTTCGCCGAATCCATCGTAATGAGCAATATATTTATGTCGCATTTTTATTATTCTTTCATGCGTCTTTAAATATTTATTTGGTATTAGGGTTTTCTCTAATTTTATTCGACCACTGGTAAAACATCGGCCGTAATTTACCACCCCGCTAATGAAATGGGCACTTATGTTTTCTTGAGTTTCATCATCAACTATTTTTTTTCTATATTTTTTTAGGTAATTTGCACTTTTTATACAGCGACTCAATACCACTTCAATTGAACTGTATCCGATAAAAAGCTTTGAATGTTTGGTTTCATACTTGACGGCAAAAAGGTTGTTCCCATCGAGTTGGATACATTTTGGATGTTTTTTGAAGTCTAGTGGAGTAAATTTCTTGGTCAAAGCTGAAATCTCCATTCACAGAAAGGCTGAGTTTCCACCAATTTTACCCATTGATTCCCAGTTTCAGAAACGGGTCCTTGAATTTGCGTTGCCAGGTCTAAGGCGACTGTTTGACTCTTGTTGGTAGGTGTTCAGGTCAGCCTAAGAGAACGGGATTTTCAACATCCCACCAACTGGCCCACATTCCTCGGCACATCCTTGCAAGTCACTACATGTTGAACGGAGGGGATATCCCGGCCCTTCAGCGGATACTTGGTCACGCCCATATTATAATGACTAGGCGCTACGCGCACTTGTCACCGGATCACATGGAATCAGCAATGAGATTGTCCCCAATGAGTAACCTCGGGGGACAAAAAGGGGACAACAACGAAAAAAGGGCTACAGCGTGAACTGTAACCCTTTAAATCTTGGTAGCAAGGGGCGGAGTCGAACCGCCGACCCCGGCATTATGAGTGCCGTGCTCTAACCAACTGAGCTACCTTGCCATCGCTTCACCAATGGAAGCGGCGCGTATCTTATGGTTGAGGGTGTGGGCTGTCAAGAGCCTGGTATGCGTCCCGATTCCCTCCCTGGCCTGTCTTTGGTGTTTCTCGCCTGAAAAACCTTTTCTAAACAACAGTCTAAAAGGCCCGTACTGGCAGGGGCGGGTTTTCAATTCTTTCCGCAATTGTTGCCAGTTATTCATGTGCAAGCCTTGAAGTGCAAATGTGAATGATGGTTAAATGCAAATGATTGTCATTCATTGCCCACGGATGGTACGCCATGAGTTCGTTCAGACATGAATTGGATCAACAGGCTCAAAACCTCGGAACCCTGCGGTCGGTTAGCGTAACCGGCCTGCCTGGCTGGGAGGGCCGCCTTGCGGCGGCTTATCGGCAGTACCGAAAGCCGTTGGTGGATACCGCCCAGTCGCTGCTTGGCTGCAGGGCGCGGGCGGAGGATGTGGTGCAGGAGGCGTTCCTGAAGGTCTGGGACCAGGGCTTCGCCGACAACGTCAGGGACGAGGGGCGCTTTCTGCACCGGGTGGTGCGCAATCTCGCCATCGACCGGCTTCGCCGGCTGGCGCTGGAAAACCGGTTCAGTACCTGTGATGCCGATGTGGAGCAGGTACCGGGGCCGCTGTCGGCCTCGCCGGAACGGCAACACGCTGGAACCCAGGCGCTGCAGGGCGCGATTACCGCGCTGGCGGAACTGCCCGGCCGGGTGCAGAAGGTGCTGCTGCTCAGCCGTGTGGAGGGCTGGACCCAGCGGGAGGTGGCCCGGTCCCTCGGTGTGTCTCCCACGCTGGTTAATTTCATGCTGAAGGATGCCCTGCAGCATTGCCGCACCAGCCTGAACCAATCCTTTCTTTTTTGAATCAGCAATAGGGACTGTTGTTAATGAGACTGATCCGTTTGGTGTTTAGTCATAACCCGGGCGCGCTGACGTTCGCCCTTTCCCTCAGCATCCTGAGTGCGCTTCTGAGCATCGGGGTTGTGGCGTTTATCAATGAACGTCTGGTGTCGGCGAGTGATGGCAGCGCCGGTTTGCTTTGGCAGTTTGCCGGTTTGCTGGTGGTGTTGCTGGTGATTGCCTCCTATGCCCAGGTGGCGTTGACGGCGCTTGGTCATCGTTTTGTCTATGGCCTGCGGCGATCACTGGTGAAGCGGGTTCTGGATACCGGCATCGAACGCCTGGAGGAGATTGGTGGGGCCAACATCCTGGCAAGCCTGTCCAGCGATATTCGCAATATCACCCTGGCGTTCGTCAACCTGCCACAACTGGTTTACGGGTTGGGCCTGAGTGTGGCGGCCTTTACCTACCTGGCGTTCCTGTCCCTGCCGTTGTTTGCCATGACGCTGTTATGGATGGCGGTCACCGTTGCCGTGGGGTGGGGCCTGGTGAATGCCCTGAGTCGTCATCTCCAGCAGCTCCGCGAGTCGGAGGACCGCATCTATCAGGATTATGAGGCGGCGATTGAGGGGCGAAAGGAGCTGGCCCTCAACCGTGATCGCGCCCGCCGCTACTACGAGGACGAGTTTGACCGTAGCGCTGAGACCTATCGCCAGCATGTCACCCTGGCGGACCGTTACCACAGCATTGCCAGTAACTGGGCCAATATCATGGTGCTCGGCACGATTGGCCTGGTGTTTTACCTGGTGAACGGCCTGGGCTGGGCGGCAATGCCTGTTGCGTCCACCTACGCCCTGACCATTCTTTTTATGCGCACGCCCCTGGTCTCCGCCGTGGCGTCGTTGCCCGCCATGCTGTCGGCCCGGGTGTCGCTGGATAAGCTCGACTCCCTGGCGTTGGCGGAATACCGGCCCGGGTTTGAGGATGCGGCCCGTGATCCCACCGGTGAGTGGCAGGAGCTGGAGATGAGTGGGGTGCAGTATCGCTATCCGGTTCAGCATGGTGAGCCCGGGTTTGATGTCGGGCCCATCGATCTCACGATCCGTCGTGGCGAGATCATCTTCCTGGTGGGGGGTAACGGCAGCGGCAAGTCCACGCTGGCCCGCTTGCTGTCTGGCCTCTATCTGCCCCATCACGGCAACCTGAAAATGGATGGCCGGGCCCTGCAGCCCGATGACTGGAGCAGCTACCGCCGCCTGTTTGGTTCCGTGTTCACGGATTTCTTCCTGTTTGACCAGCTCATTGCCGAGCACGGCCAGGACGCAGACCCGGCGAACGTGCATTACTGGCTTGGGCGGCTCCGTATGGAGGACAAGGTGAGGGTGGCGGGCAGCCGCCTGCAGGATACCCGGCTGTCCCAGGGGCAGCGGAAACGGTTGGCGCTGTTGCTGGCGCTGCTGGAGAAGCGGGACATCCTGTTGCTGGATGAATGGGCTGCCGACCAGGACCCGGTCTTCCGCCGGCTTTTTTACCGCGACCTCCTGCCGCAGATGAAAGCCCGGGGCAAAACCATCTTCGCCATTACCCACGACGACCGGTATTTCCACCAGGCGGATCGGCTGCTGAAGATGGAAAGCGGCCAGTTGACCGAATTGTCTGTGGAGCAGCGCCAGCAGTCGCGTCACGACGCCATGCAGATGATCGGTGAAACACCTGTCAGTGAGACTTTTTCCGACCAGGCCTAAACAACGGGCTGCTTTGTTCGTCTTTATGTAAATGAGAATTATTTGCTTCGTTAGCCGGGTGTGCCGGGTCTTCAGGCAATCTTTTCGCAAACAATGAATACGGGAGTAAAGGTGATGAGCCACATGCATGATTTTCTCGGCGTGGGTTTCGGCCCGTCGAATCTGGCGCTGGCAATAGCGACACAGGAGTATGCCGAGGGTGCCTGCTCACCCGATGTCTGTTTTCTGGAGCGCAAGCCGGCGTTCAACTGGCATGAGGGGATGCTGATTGATGGCTCCACCATGCAGATTTCGTTTCTCAAGGACCTGGCCACGCTGCGTAACCCGCAAAGCCGTTTCACCTTCATCAATTACCTGAAGGAGCAGGGGCGGCTGGAAGACTTCATCAACATTCAGACGTTCTTTCCCACCCGGGAGGAATACAACGACTACCTGCAGTGGGCGGCCGGTCATTTCGAGGACCGGGTGCATTACGGCCAGGATGTCGAGGGTGTTAAGCCTTGCTTCATTGATGGCCAACTGGCGGGGTTCGAGGTGCTCTCCCGCCGCGCCGGTGGCGAACTGGAAAGCCGCAGGGCCCGCAACCTCGTGCTGGGCATGGGTGGTGCGCCCCAGGTTCCGCAGGCGTTTGAAGGCGTGAGTGACCCGCGAATCGTGCATTCCTCCCAGTATCGTGGCCGTATTGATACGTTGCTGGCGGACAGGGGGCGCAGGGCCCGGGTTGCGGTTGTCGGGGGTGGCCAGAGTGCGGCGGAGATTTTCGAGGACCTGACCCAGCGCTTCCCACAGGTGGACGCTTCGATGATCCTGCGCGGCACGGCCCTGAAGCCCTCCGATGACAGCCCCTTCGTCAATGAAATATTCAACCCTTCCTTCATCGACCAGATCTACCAGCAGCCCAGGGCGCGCCGTATTGAGCTGCTTGGCGAGTTCCGCAACACCAACTATGCCGTGGTGGACCTGGAGTTGATCGAGCGCATTTTCCAGCTTTTCTACCTCCAGAAACTGCGTAACGAAGACCGTCACCAGATGCTGGCGCGCCGGGACATCGCCCGGGTTGAAACCGGCGAGACAGGCGTGCGCCTGACCTTGCGTAACCTCGCGGATGACAGTCTGCAGGAGCAGGGGTTCGATGCGGTCATCCTGGCCACCGGTTATCGCCGTAACCAGCACCACGACCTGCTCGCAGGCCTCGGTGACCACCTGGAGAGCCTTACGCCGGACCGCCAGTATTGCCTCAATCTGCGTAACAGCGACGCCCGGATTTACCTGCAGGGCTGTTGCGAGACCACCCATGGCCTGAGTGACACCCTGTTGTCTGTTCTCGCCGTTCGTTCCCGCGAAGTCCTCGAGTCCATTCTTGAGCGACCGGGAGTCGGGCGTCCTGCCATTGCCGATCAGAAGGCCCGCGCCGCATCCATGGTGTGAGGGTCCAAAGGAATGCTTCCGGGGTTTCACGGCCCCGCGAAGATATGTGTTCTGAAATCATGCAGGTGACAAGATGAGCCTACACGCGGAGCGGTTCCCGAATTTCGCCGATGTCCTTCGTTTTTATGCCGAAACGCGGCCCCAGGCGCCCGCTATTCGACAATTGGTGTCGGACCACGCGCCGCCTGTGGTGACAAGTTACAGCGAGCTCCACCAGCGGGCACTTGCACTGGCGGGGTATCTGCAGGAAGAGCTGGGGCTGGCAGCGGGCGAGCGTTGCCTGTTGATGCTGCCGGGGGGAGCGGATTTCGCGGTTTCCTTCTTCGCTTGTTTCTACGCGGGGATTATCGCGGTACCGGCCTACCCGCCGGAGCGCGGCCGACAGGCTTACCTTGACCGGCTGGGCGGGATGATCTCGGATGCAAAACCGCTGGTCGTCCTTGCGCTGGGTGAAGACGTCGAACGTTACCAGGCCCGCCTGGCGCCACTGATGCCAACGGAGGGGCGGCTTGTGGCCGTGGACCGGGTGGATAGCCGGTGGCAGAGCGAATGCTCCCCGGTGCAGCCGGGCGATCATGACCTGGCGTTCCTGCAGTACACCTCGGGCTCAACCTCCGCTCCCAAGGGTGTGATGGTGTCCCATGCCAACCTGATAGCCAATGAATACACCATGGCGAAGGCGTTCCAGGCCACGGACGAGGATGTCTGGATGACCTGGCTGCCGTTGTTTCATGACATGGGGTTGATGTCGGGGCTGTTGCTGCCGATTCTCCATGGCCACTGCGCCAACATGATGACGCCGCAGTTTTTCCTGGCACGGCCCGCGCGTTGGCTGGAGGCCATCAGCAAGTACAGGGTCACCTGCTCCGGCGGTCCGGATTTTGCCTACCTGCTCTGCGCCTGGCGGGTGCCCGACGAGCAATTGCAGGGCCTGGACCTGTCCCATTGGCGGCTGGCTTTCACGGGTTCTGAACCCATTCGCCCGGACACCCTGGAGCGGTTTGCCAGTCGTTTGGCGCCCTTTGGTTTTCAAAGGGATGCTTTTGCACCCAGCTATGGCCTGGCGGAAGCCACGCTGTTTGTAACCTCCCATGGTTTCAACGGCGACTTCGAGACCCGGACCTTTGAACCCGAAAAACTGGCCACTGCCGGCCTCAGCAGTGCCCACCAGCCCAGCCGGCTGGTGGGTTGCGGCGGAACCTATGGTGATGACGAGGTTCGTATCGTCGACCCGCAAACGCGGGAAACGGTCCAGGACGGCCAGGTGGGTGAAATCTGGGTGAGCGGCCCCAGCGTGGCCAAGGGCTATTGGGAGAAACCCGAAGCCACGGCCAACACCTTCGTGCAATGGCAGGGCGGCCGCTGGCTGCGCAGTGGCGACCTGGGGGTTATCGAGGGTGACCATCTTTACGTGGCCGGCCGCCAGAAAGACGTGATTATCGTTAATGGCCAGAACCTGTACCCACAGGATATCGAGCGCACCCTTGAGCAGGAGATCGAACTGCTGATGCCGGGGCGGCTTGCGGCATTCGCGACCACCGATGGCCAGGGCGCCGAGTGTGTTGGCCTGGCCCTTGAAGTGGGGCGTGCCACCCGCAGGATGGTTCAGCCGGCAGTGATCTGTTCCACCATCGCCGAGACCATGAGCGATGCGATCGGTATTGCGCCCCAACTGATTCTGCTGCTAGAGCCCAAGACCCTGCCACGCACTACCAGCGGCAAGCTTCAGCGTGCGGCCTGTCGGCATGGCTGGGAGCAAGGTGAACTGTCCGTGTTCGCCGGTTGGCAAGATGGGCGGATGCTCGACGAGAACGCGGAGGACCTCTCCACCACGGAGTCTTCCCTGGTGCCGGAGGTGCTGGCCGCCTGGCGGGCCATGCTGGGCCGTGACGACCTGGGCTCCGACGCCCATTTCTTTACCATGGGGGGAGACTCGGTAGCGGCCATGCAGATGCTTGCCCGCGTGGAGCGGGACCTGGGCCTCACCATCGCCCCGGCGATCCTGTTTGAGCACCCACGCCTGGGTGATTTTTCGGCGTGGGTCGCCCGGCAGGGAAGGGATGCCTCGGGGGTTGAGCCCATTGCGGCCTGCCCGGATGATGCCGAACCCCTGCAATCCTTCGCCCAGCAGCGGCTCTGGTTCCTCGACCGCCTGGAGGGGGATTCCAGTGCCTATCACCTGTGCGGTGAGTGGCAATTCCGGGGCGAACTCAATAGCAGTGCGCTGCAGCGCAGCCTGGATGCATTGGCCGAACGCCACGAAAGCCTGCGTACGGTCTTCACCGAAACCGAAGACCATCGGGCCCTGCAGCAGGTGCAACCAGCGGCTTCCGTGCCAGTTCAGGTTCACGACCTCTCCGCGGAGGCCGATCCGGAGACGGCCCTGGACGGCCTGAGCCGGCACCTTGTCAGCCAGCCCATGGATCTGGAGAAAGGGCCGCTCTGGCAGGCGCACCGGGTCAGTCTGGCGGAGGGGGATCACCGCCTGATATTGGTCATACACCATATCATCGCCGACGGTTGGTCAGCCCAGGTTCTGGTGAAGGAATTCGCGCAGTTGTACACCGCTTTCGCCGAAGGGCGGGAGCCTGAATTGCCTGAACTGCCTGTCAGCTACACGGATTTTGCCTACTGGCAGCGACAGCGTCTTGACTCGGGAGAGGCTGAGCGCCAACTGGGCTGGTGGAAGCAACAACTGGGGGGCGAACAGCCAGTGCTGGAGCTTCCAACTGACCGGCCGCGCCCGGAATCACAGAGCCATCGCGGGGCGCGGGTGGCATTTACCTTCCCGGCGGAGCTGAGTGAACGGCTTCGCCAACTGGCCCGGGGCCATGGGGCAACGCTGTTCATGGTGATGCTGGCTCTCTACAAGACCCAGCTTTACCGCTATTCCGGCCAGCGTGACCTGCGGGTGGGGGTTCCCGTCTCCGGTCGTTCACGCCCGGAAACCGAGGGGCTGGTGGGGCTGTTCGTCAACACCCTGGTGTTGCGCAGCCAACCTTCGGCGGGGCAGGGCTTTACCGATTTTCTTGCCGCAGTCAGGGACACCACCCTGGGGGCCCAGGCCCATGCCGACTTGCCGTTCGAGCAACTTGTGGACGCGCTGCAGCCGGAGCGCAACCTGCGTTACAACCCCCTGTGCCAGGTCAAGTTCACCCAGCAGTTTCCCATGCCGCAGCAGCTGGCGTTACCGGGTGCCGAGCTGTCCATGCGCCAGCGGGATGACGATACCGCGCACTTTGACCTGGGGCTGGACATCACCGACCAGCCTGATGGCATCCACGGCGTGCTCACCTATGCCTGTGACCTGTTCGATGCCGCGCGCATACAGCGCTTCGCCGCTGAACTGGTCAACCTCGCCGAACAGGTTGCCGCTGCCCCGGAACGGGCGCTGGGCGAGCTGACGCTGCTGGCAGCACCGTCTGTGCTCGAGGGGGAGAACGAACGTTTTCCCGCATCCGATGTGCTTACCCTCTGGCGTGCCCACATCCGGGACAGCGCCCCACGGCCGGCCCTGCAATATGAGGACGAGGCTTACGACTACGCCTGGCTGGAGGCGCAATCCAACCGCCTGGCGCGAGCGCTGAAAGGGCAGGGTGTAGGGGCTGAAACCCGAGTCGGGGTCTGCCTGGACCGGTCACCGGTATTTGTAGTTGGTGTAATCTCGGTGCTGAAGGCCGGCGGCGCCTTTGTGCCCCTGGACCCCAAGTGGCCGGCGGAACGCAAGGCGTTTGTATTGAACGATTGCCAGGCGGCCCTGTTGCTGGCGGATGAGCCAGTGGCCGGTTACCGGGGGCCACGGCTTGGCTTTGGCCCTGATGCGGACTGGCGCGGGCAGCCCTCGGGCTCCCTGGACACCCGGGTGGAACCCGGCCAGGCGGCTTACCTAATCTACACATCCGGCACCAGCGGCACCCCCAAGGGTGTGGTGGTCAGCCACGGCGCCCTGGCCAACTACGTCCAGGGCATGCTGAAGACGCTGGCACCGTCGGCCGAAGCCAGTATGGCCATGGTGTCCACGGTGGCGGCGGACCTGGGCCACACCACCCTGTTCGGTGCGCTGTGCAGCGGGCGGACCCTGCATTTGCTCAGTGCCGATCGGGTAATGGATGCCGAGGCTTTTGCCAGCTACATGGACCGGCACCGGGTGGCGGTCCTCAAGATCGTACCCACTCACCTGGCGGGGTTGCTGCAGGTGGACAATCCGGCGCGGGTGCTGCCAACCGACCTCCTGGTGCTTGGCGGCGAAGCGCTGTCCACGAACCTGGTGAACAGGGTGCGCGAGCTGCGGCCGGAATGTCGTGTGGTCAATCACTACGGCCCGTCGGAGTCCACGGTTGGCGTATTGACCACCGAGGTAGGCGGGGAAGACGGCGCAATCGTCCCGATTGGCCGGCCGCTACCCAACATCCACGCCCGGGTGATGAACGACGAACGGCTGTTGCTGCCCCAGGGTGCGGTGGGGGAGCTGGTCCTTGGCGGTGCCGGTTTGGCCCGCGGCTACCTGGGCCGGCCGGAGCAAACCGAACAGGTCTTCTTCTCCGACCCGCAACAGCCAGGGCAACGACTGTACGCCACCGGCGACAGGGCGAGCCTGCTGGCGGACGGGCGGCTGACCTTTCACGGGCGTCAGGACGACCAGGTCAAGGTGCGGGGTTATCGCGTATCCCTGGGGGAGATCGCCTCGCGCCTGTGCAACAACGACGTTGTCTCCGATGCCCATGTACAACTGGACGATCAGGGAAAACTCGTTGCCTATGTCATCGTTGATGGGTCAGCCAGCTTCGACGCCGAGGCTGTAAGAACGGCTCTGTCAGAGCAGTTACCGGACTACATGGTGCCTGCACATATTCTGCCGCTGGCGACATTCCCGCTGACCGGCAACGGCAAGCTGGACCGCAAGGCCCTGCCGGAGCCTGAGCGCCAGGGCGACACCTTCATGGCACCCCGTGAAGGTGTCGAGGCGGCTCTGGCGGAACTCTGGCAGGCACTGCTGCACGTGGAACAGGTGGGGCGTCACGACAACTTCTTCAGTCTGGGTGGTGATTCCATCATCAGTCTCCAGGTGATTGCGCGGGCGCGTAAGCAGGGTATCCGGCTGACGCCCAAGCAGTTGTTCGAGAAGCAGTCTATCGCCGAACTGGCGCAGGTGGCCGAGGTGCAGGAAGTCGCGGCGCCGGTTACCAAGGGGGCGGAGTCTGGCCACACCTTCCCGCTGACCCCGATCCAGGCACGCTTCCTCCGTCAGCCCATCGAGGCCCGTCATCACTGGAACCAGGCGCTGCGTTTCGAAGTTCGTACGCCACTGGATACCGCCGCCCTGCGCGAAGCGCTGGCCGGGGTAGTGGCCCATCACGGCAGCCTGCGGTTGCGTTTCCGTCGGGACGGCCAGGGGCAGTGGCTGCAGAGCCTCGGCAAGATGGACCACGCCGAAGACCTGCTAAACGTTGTGGAAGCCGACGATGAATCCGTCCTGCTGGAGCGGTTCGAAGCGGCCCAGGTCAGCCTGGACCTGGAGAAGGGGCCGCTGTTGCGAGCGGTTCTGGCCAGCCTGCCGGGCCAGCGCCAGGTCCTGCTTATGGCCGTACATCATCTCGCCATCGATGGGGTTTCCTGGCGCATCCTGCTGGAAGACCTGCAAACCGCCTACCGGCAACGGGCCAAAGGCCAGGCGGTCAGCCTGGATCAACCGGCGGCCCATTTCCATCACTGGGCACAGTACCTGACCGACCTGGCTGCGAAGGACGCACTGGCCAGCGAACTGGCCTACTGGCAGTCGTTCAGTGCCGAAGAGGCGGCGTTGCCCTGTGACAATCCGGCAGGCACGGCCCGGGTTTGCGATAGCGACCGGGTTGGCTTTGTGCTGGATAAGGACGCAACCCGGCGACTGCTCCACGAGGCACCCGCCGCCTACCGCACCCGGATCAACGACTTGCTGCTGACGGCCCTGGGAAGGGCTCTGCGCCAGTGGTCCGGCCGTGCCCGTAATGTGATTACTCTGGAGGGGCATGGCCGCAGTGGTCCGGATGATGCCCCGGATGTCAGCCGCACGCTTGGCTGGTTTACCAGCCTCTATCCGGTGGCCCTGGAATCCGGTGATGACATCCTCGCGGATCTTAAACGTACCAAGGAGAGCCTGCGTGCGGTGTCCAGCCAGGGGTTGGGATACGGCGTTCTCAAGTACCTTCGCGGCGAGGACCTGGAGGAACTGACCGGGGCCGGCCTGACGTTCAACTACCTGGGGCAGTTGGATAGTACCGGTGACAGTCCCCTGGCGCTTGATTCCGGACCAACCGGGGCTGCCCGCACGGGTAACGGCCCCCTGGCCAATTCGCTGGTGGTGGACGGCCAGGTGCGGGGCGGACAACTGTGCCTGGACTGGACATACAGCCGTGAGCGGTTCCGCCGTGAACAGGTGGAAAACCTGATGGCGCTTTACCGTGACGCCCTCAAGGGGCTGATCGAACAGTGTTGCGACCAGCCTGGCGGCCTTACCCCGTCCGATGTGCCCCTGGCGCAACTGGACCAGCAGGCCCTGGATCGCCTGTCCAATCCCGACAATATCGAAGACATATTGCCGCTGGCTCCGATGCAGGAAGGTATCCTGCTGCACAGCCTGCTGGAGCAGGGCAGTGGCATCTACCTGATGCAGGATCAGTATGAGGTTGGAGCCGAGGTTGATTTCGAGGCCTTCAGGGCCGCCTGGCAGAATGTGGTCCAGCGTCACCCGATGTTGCGCACGGCTTTTCATGGCCTGGATGACGGTGTCCAGCACCAGATCGTATACCGCCGGGTCGCTTCGCCGGCTCAGTTCATCGATCTGGAACATATGGATCGACACGGTGCCGAGGCCGAACTGGATGCCCTGCTGGCCCGGGAGCGCGAAGAGGGCTTTGATTTCACCCGCCCACCCCTATTGCGGGTTCGGCTGGTGCGTTTCGGGCCGGCGGACTACCGCATTGTCCAGAGCCACCACCATGCCCTGATTGACGCCTGGTGCCGGGGGTTGATGCTGGCTGAGTTCTTTGACGATTACCGCGCCCTGGTGGCGGGCAGCACACCACAAACGCCACCGGCGCGTCCGTATCGTGATTTTATCGCCTGGCTGCAGAACCAGGACGAGGCCCCGGCGCGCACCTTCTGGCAGGAACAGTTGGCCGGCTTCACGGAGATCACTCCACTGCCCTACCAGCAAGGCAGCTTGCCCGCTGCCGGTATCGAGGATGTCACCCTGGTACTGGACGCCGGCGAGACGGCGCAACTGGCCGAACGGGCCAGGCAGCACCAACTCACCATTAACACCTTCATGCAGGCCGCATGGGCGTTGTTGCTGATGCGCCACGGCGGGGTCGACGAAGCCCTTTTCGGGGTCACTGTGGCCGGGCGTCCTGCCGAACTGGACGGCATCGAGGAAACCCTGGGGCTGTTCATCAACACCCTGCCGCTACGCATTACCGCAGAAGGCCCGGCCCAGCCCGGTGTGGACTTCCTGCACCGCCTGCAGGGCGTCAACGCCGCCATGCGCCAGCATGAGCACCTGTCCCTGGCTGAAGTCCAGAACCTGGCGCCGGTGCGCCGGGGAGAGGGGCTGTTCGACAGCCTGTTTGTGTTCGAGAACGTGCCCATGGGGCCGGAAGTGCAGCAGGCAGCCGCCGAGTACCGGATCGAACCGCTGGCCAACCGGACCCACACCAACTATCCGCTGACCGTGGTGGTGCTGCCCGGGGATGCTTACCAACTGCAGTTCAGCTTTGATCGCGCCCGATTCCGCTCGCGGGACATGAACGCCCTGCTTCGACAGTACCGACAGATACTGCGCCAGTTGATTGCGGAGCCGGAGCAGCCACTGCACCGGATACAGTTACTGTCGGGCAGTGAGCGCGGCGATGTCATGGCTCTTGGTCAGGGTGCGCAGGTACCGGACTGGACCGCATTGAGCTACCTGGAGCGCTTTGAGGCCTGGGCACTGGTAGCGCCGGAGCGTGAGGCGGCCCGCTGCATGGGAAGCAGCCTGAACTACGCAGAACTCAACCGCCAGGCAAACCGCATCGGGCATGGCCTGATTGCCGCAGGCGTGGAACCGGACCAGGTGGTAGCGCTCTACGCCCCCCGGGGCTTGGAGTTGCTGGCCATGATCCTGGGCGCGTTCAAGGCGGGAGGCGCTTACCTGGCCCTGGATGAACGCCATCCCCCGGGCCGCAGTGCCCGCATGCTGGAAAACAGCGGCGCCCCGGTGCTGCTCGTGCCGGAGGCCAGCAAGGCGGAGGCAGAAGCGGTGTTGGCCGAGACCGACAAGCCCCCCCGCGTGCTTACCCTTGAAACATTGCTGAGGAACGGTCAGGACAATAATCCGGGCCGTTATCCGGCCCTCGACCAGTTGGCCTATGTGATCTTCACCTCCGGGTCCACCGGCGAGCCCAAAGGCGTGATGGTGAACCACCAGGGCATGCTGAACAACCAGCTCTCGAAAGTGCCCTACCTGGAGTTGGGTGAGGGCGATGTTATCGCCCAGACAGCCGCGACGGGTTTCGATATCTCGGTCTGGCAGTTCCTCACCGCGCCCCTGTTTGGCGGCCGTGTGGAGATCATTCCGGATGAGATCACCCACGATCCCCAACGGCTGGTTGAAACCGTGTCCGAAACCGGCGTTACGGTGCTGGAGGCCGTACCGGCCGTGATTGAGGGCATGCTGGGGATCGCCGCACAGCCCCTCAATCATCTGCGCTGGCTGTTACCGACCGGTGAAGCCCTTGGGCGCGAGCTGGCGCAGCGCTGGTTTCGCCGTTACCCATCGATTCCGCTGGTCAATGCCTATGGCCCGGCCGAGTGTGCCGACGACGTCGCCCTGCATTGCCTGAAGGATGAAGCCGATGCACTAGGCTCGATCCCGATTGGTTCCGCCACGGACAACAATCGCCTCTATGTACTGGACGCCAACCTGGAACTGGCGCCAAGCGGCACGGTGGGCGAACTGTATGTGGGTGGCACCGGCGTCGGGCGCGGCTACGCCGGCCGCCCGGAACTGACGGCCGAACGCTTCCTGCCCGACCCCTTCGGTGAGCCCGGCGCGCGCCTCTACCGCACGGGGGACCTGGCGCTGTGGAATTCGGATGGCCTGCTGGAATACGCCGGCCGTGCCGATTTCCAGGTGAAAATCCGTGGCCAGCGTATTGAGCCGGGCGAAATCGAGTCGGCCCTGCTGGCCTGCGGCGGCATTCGCCAAACGGTGGTGGCGGCCAAGGCCACGAACCACGGCCCGCAACTGGTGGCCTACCTGGTACCCGAGGACACCGTCCACCTGGAAACCGAAAGCCTGAGGGACCGCCTGGCCGCCGAATTGCCCGCGGTTATGGTGCCCACTCACTTCGTGGTGCTGGATCGTCTGCCCCTGAACGCCAACGGCAAGCTGGACCGCAAGGCCCTGCCGGAACCCCAGTTGGAGGTCCGCCAGTACGAGGCCCCGGAGGGTGAGCTGGAGCAACAGTTAGCCGCGCTCTGGCGGGACCTGCTGCAGGTGGAAAGGGTGGGGCGCCACGACTCTTTCTTTGAACTGGGCGGGCACTCGCTGCTGGCGACGCGGCTGCTGTCGCGTATCCGCGAGCACATTGGCGTGAACGTACCGCTGGCAGAGGCTTTTGAGGCCACCACGGTGGCGGCCATGGCGGTGGTGATTGAACGGTTGCAGGGGCAAACCCTGGACCAGGGGCGTCTGGATGACCTCGACGCCCTTATGAACGAACTGGAGGAGATCGACTGATGCAGGATAATGCGATGCCACTGGCGCGCCGTTTTCTCAGGCTGGACAAGGACAAGCGGCGGGTCTTTCTTCGCAAACTGCAGGAGCAGGGGCTGGATCTTTCGTCCCTGCCCATCCCCTCCGGAGAGGCCGGTGACTGCAGCCCGGCCTCTTTCTCCCAGCAGCGGCTCTGGTTTATTGAACAACTGGAACCAGGCAATAGCGCCTATCACCTGCCGGGAGCGGTGAGGCTGGAAGGCACCCTCGATACAACCGCATTGCAGAGCGCTTTCGACATCCTGGCCGAGCGGCACCACAGCCTGCGAACGGGGTTCTCCGTCGATGGGCAGGGCGAGCCGCAACAGCAGATCCTGCCCTCGGGGCCGGTCCCTGTTCAGCAACTGGAAGCCACATCAGAGGAGGACGTGCTCGCCCTGGCCCGGGCGCATTCCCGCAGCCCCTTTGATCTGGAGCGCGGGCCACTCTGGCGGGTGGCGCTGGTGCGAGTGGGTGAGCGTGACCACCGCCTGTTATTGTGTCTGCATCACATCATCGCCGACGGCTGGTCAATCCAGGTATTGCTGGCCGAATTTGCCCAGTGCTACCAGGCAGCGCTTGCCGGCAGGGAGCCGGACCTGGCCCCACTGCCGCTGCAATATCAGGACTTCGCCCTCTGGCAACGTCGCGCGCTGGAGGCGGGTGACGGCGAAGCCGACCTGGCCTATTGGACGCGGCGTTTGGGTGACAAGCCCCCGGTGCTTGAGCTGCCTGCGGACCGCCCCCGCCCGGCCCAGCAGAGCTTTCGGGGTGCACGCCATGTGTTTGCCCTGGAGCCATCCATCGCTGATGGGCTCAGACACCTGGCCCGCAGCCGCGGCACCACCCCGTTTTCGGTCATACTTGCGGCTTACAAGGTGCTGCTCTATCGGCTGAGCGGCCAGGATGACCTGAGCGTTGGCGTGCCCATTGCCGGGCGTAACCGCGCTGAAACAGAGGGCCTGATCGGCTTTTTTGTGAATACCCAGGTGCTGCGCTCCGGCATGGAGGGCGACGAGCCGTTCGACAGCCTGCTGGAGCGGGTAGGGCAAACGGCGCGGGATGCACAGGCTCACCAGGCATTGCCCTTTGAACACCTGGTGGAGCAACTGCAGCCTGAGCGCAGCCTCAGCCACAACCCATTGTTCCAGGTGCTCTACAACCACCAGCAGCGGGAGGGTGAACGCTTTCAGCTGGCGCCGGGCCTGGCCGCGGAAGTACTGCCCCAGGACAGTGGCACGGCGCAGGTCGATCTTGCGCTGCATACCTGGGAATTCCCGGACGGCGGACTGTCCGGGAACTGGAACTACGCCACGGACCTGTTTGACGCAGCGACCATCGAGCGCCTGCACCAGCGTTTCGAACGCCTGCTGATGCAGATCGTTGAGCAGCCGGGTTGCGCCATTGGCGACTACGATCTGCCAGACGAGTTCGACCGGAAACAGCTTGCGGCCTGGAACGACACGGCTGTCGACTACGGAACGCCGGAGCCGGTGCAACGGCTGTTCGAACGCCAGGCCAACCGGCATCCGAACCGGGAGGCCCTGGTATTCGGTGACAGACGCCTGAGCTACGCAGAGTTGGACCAGGCCGCCAACCGGTTGGCCCATTACCTGATCGGGCAGGGCGTTGGTACCGGCAGCCTGGTGGGCGTGGCCGCCGAGCGTTCCGTTGAAATGGTGGTGGCGCTATACGCCGTGATGAAGGCCGGCGCCGCCTATGTGCCTGTTGATCCCGAGCATCCTCGGGCCCGCCAGGAGCAGGTGCTGTCCGATGCCGGGGTGGACCTGTTACTGACACACGGCCCAGTGGTGGACAGCCTGCCAGACCTGGGCGAGGTCACCGTATTGAACCTCAGTGCCCTGGACCTGTCGGACCAGCCCGCCACAACCCCCGAGGTAAGCTTCCACCCCGAACAACGTGCCTACGTGATCTACACCTCCGGTTCCACCGGGCGGCCCAAGGGCGTGGCCAACACCCATGCCGCGTTGTACAACCGGCTGCAGTGGATGCAGTCGGCCTATGAGCTGGGCGAGGATGACACCGTCCTGCAGAAAACCCCCTACAGTTTCGACGTGTCGGTGTGGGAGTTTTTCTGGCCATTGATGGTGGGCGCCCGCCTGGTGGTGGCGGCTCCGGGGGAGCACCGGGAACCCGCGAAGCTGCTGGAGACGATTGCGCGGGAGCGGGTGACCACCATTCACTTCGTCCCTTCCATGCTGTCGGCTTTCCTGGCCCAGGACGATCTTTCGGGGTGCGCATCCTTGCGCCGGGTTGTGTGCAGCGGCGAAGCCCTACCCAGGGATTTGCAGGACCAGGCACTGGAACGTCTGCCCCAGGCGAACCTGTACAACCTCTACGGCCCCACCGAGGCCGCTATCGACGTCACTCACTGGACCTGCGGTGCGGATACTCGCAACCTGATTCAAACCGTTCCCATCGGGCGCCCCATCGGCAACCTGCGGATCCACATCCTCGACAGCCGCCTGAAGCCGCAACCAGCAGGCGTGCCGGGGGAGCTTTACATCGGGGGCGCCGGCCTGGCCCTGGGCTATCATGGCCAGCCGGCCCTGACAGCGCAAAGCTTCATTCCCAGCCCTTTCGCCAGGGGTGAACGTCTCTATCGCAGTGGCGACCTGGCCCAATGGGGCGCCGACGGCAACCTCGAATACCTGGGGCGGATCGACCATCAGATTAAACTGCGGGGCCTGCGAATTGAGCTGGGCGAAATCGAATCCGTCCTGCGGGCCTGCCCCGGCGTAGGCGAGGCGGTGGTGATCGCCCGCCGGCTCGGTGGCAGCGAGCAACTGATTGGCTACCTGCAGGGCAGGGGACTGGACATCGAGGATGTCCGCACGGAACTGAAGAAACAGCTGCCGGATTACATGGTGCCGGCGCACCTGGTGGCGCTGGAGGCGTTCCCGCTCTCGGCCAACGGCAAGCTGGACCGCAAGGCATTGCCGGACCCGGAGCCGGACATTGCCGAATACGAAGAACCTCGGGGCGACACTGAACAGACACTGGCAGCGCTCTGGCAGGACGTGCTGGGTGTGGCTCAGGTTGGCCGCCACGATAACTTCTTTGCCCTGGGTGGCGACTCCATCCTCAGCCTGCGCATCATCGCCAAGGCGAGGGCTGCCGGCCTCGAACTCACACCCCGTGACCTGTTTGAACGCCAGACCGTGGCGGACCTGGCGCAGGCAGTCCGTACCCTTGAAGAGGCCGTCGAGCAGTGTGTGTATATGGGCAGGGACATTCCCCTGACGCCAATCCAGCACTGGTTCTTCAACCAGGCCCTGGTTCAACCCTCCCACTGGAACCAGTCACTGCTGCTGGCCACGGATGAGCCGCTGGACACGGCAGCATTGCGCCAGGCCCTCACCACACTGGTGGACCACCACGATGCCCTGCGCCTGGGTTTCCGGGAGGCGGCGGGACAGTGGCACCAGCAGTACCGGCCGGAGAGCGGGGCTGAAGATATGCTCTGGGTCCGTGACACGGATGCCGAAGGGCTTGGAGACGTCTGCGACGGTGCCCAGGCTAGCCTGGACATCGTAAATGGCCCGCTGCTTAGGGCGGTGCAGGTGCGCCTCGCCGAGGGTGGCGAGCGCCTGTTGCTGGTCATCCATCACCTGGCGGTGGACGGCGTTTCCTGGCGTATCCTGCTGGACGACCTCACTCAGGCCTATCATCAGGCCCGGAACGGCCAGGAGCCGGGCCTGGGCCCCAAGGGTACGCCGTTCCAGGCCTGGTCCGAGCGCCTGGCCGAAAACTTTGCCGGGGAAGCCCTGGCGGCCGAACGCGCCTACTGGTCCAGCCTCCCCACACCACGACCGCTGCCCTGTGAGAATCCGGACGGTGAAAACACGGTTGCCCACCTGCGCCGGCAGACCCTCTCGCTGCCCGAAGCGCAAACCCGGGAATTACTGGAGCAGGCGCCCCGGGTCTATCGAACACAGATCAATGACCTGCTGCTGACCGCCCTGGGCAGGGCACTGAGACAATGGACGGGCAGCGCCGAGAACCTGGTCGCACTGGAAGCCCATGGCCGTGAAGACCTTTTCGAAGGCCTGGACCTGAGCCGTACCGTGGGTTGGTTCACCAGCCTGTACCCGGTGGCCCTTAACAGCGGCGAAGACCTGGCCGAGAGCCTCAAGACCATCAAGGAGCACCTGCGCGGTGTGCCCAATGGCGGAATCGGTTACGGATTGCTGCGCTTCCGCGACGGCGATCGCGAATTGCCCGATGTTTCCGATACCCTGTTGTTCAACTACCTGGGCCAGGTGGATGGTGGCACCAATGGCCTCCTGTCGCTGGCGGAGGAATCGCCGGGGACAACGCGCGCGCCCGATGCACCATTGGGCTTCGAACTGTCCCTGGACGGGCAGGTTCGCAACGGCAGGCTGGAACTGGTGTGCAGCTATAGCGGTGCCCGCCACCGGGATACGGTCATCGAACAATTCCTCGCGGGCTACGGCGAGGCCCTGAATGCCATCCTTGAGCTGTGCCGGCAGAGCGCCGGCCTGACTCCGTCGGACGTGCCCCTGGCGGCGCTGGACCAGGCGGCCCTGGACGCGTTACCCGCGCCGCCGCGGGAAATCGACGATATCCTGCCGCTCACACCGATGCAGCAAGGCCTGCTGTTCCATAGCGAGTTGGGCGGTTCGGCGGACCTGTACGTCAACCAGGTGTCGGTCACCATCGACAACCTGCCCGTGGAGGGCTTCAAGGTTGCCTGGGCGGACGCGATCCGCCGTCATCCCATTCTGCGGGCGGCCTTTATCCATGCCCCGGGCACCCAGGCGCCGCTGCAACTGATCCACCGCCAGGCGGAACTGACCATCCGTGAGCTGGACTGGCGTGACGTCCGGGCCGGGGGGCTCGATGCCCTGTGCGAACTGGAAAAGACCACACCGTTTGACCTGGCCCAGCCACCGCTCATGCGGCTGGTTCTGGTGCGCCTGGACGAGCGCCGCTGGCAGATGGTCTGGACACTGCACCACATCCTGCTGGACGGCTGGAGCAGTGCCGCCCTGCTGAGCGAAATCCTGCAGCAGACCCTGGGCCGGCAGGCGGAAACGCCGGCGCGTTATCGGGATTATTTCCAGTGGCTGGCCAATCGCGATGCCGAGCAGACCGAGAGGTTCTGGCGCCACCAACTGGCCGGCGTCAACGAAGCCACCCGCCTGGCACCGCTGCTGGCGCCCCGGAACAAGGTTGTGACAACAACTGACGTGGCTGGGGAAGAGGTGCTGGTACTTGACCGGCAACGCCTGGAAGCCTTTGCCCGTTCCCGGCACCTGACACTGAATACCCTGGTCCAGGCGGTCTGGACCCTGATCCTCCAGCGCTACAGCGGCCAGCGCCAGGTTACTTTCGGGGCCACCGTGGCCGGGCGCCCGGCGGGCGTGCCGGGCATGGAGCGGCAACTGGGCCTGTTCATCAATACCCTTCCCGTGGTCCAGGCGCCCGCGCCGGATCAGCGGGTAAGTGAGTGGCTGGGCGAATTGCAACAGCACAATCTGGCCCTGCGTGAGCACGAACACACACCTCTTTACCAGATCCAGCGGATAGCCGGGCAATCCGGGCAGGAGCTGTTCGACACGCTACTGGTGTTCGAGAATTTTCCGGTTGATGCGGCACTGCGTGGCGGCGGTGATGAGGTCCATACCAGCGAACTGCGGGTCAGTGAACGCACACATTACCCCCTGAGTGTCGCCGTGGAAGCGGGTGACGATCTGGTGCTGCACCTGCACTACCGGGCGGATCTCATCGATCGCGACCGAGTCACCGCCCTGGCCGGCCATGTCCGGCAATTGATGATGGCGATCTGTGAACAGGCGGACCAGCGGATTGGCAGCCTGCTGTTGCTGGCCGAGCAGGAGCAGGTGATCTGGAACGACTGGAACCACCCGGCCCACCCACCGGTGGACCCACGGCCGATTCCATCGTTGATTGCGGAGCAGGCGCGCCAGCGCCCTGATGCGATTGCCGTGGTCCACGGCGAGGATCGCCTGACCTTCGCCGAGTTCGACAGCCGCGCCAACCGCCTGGCCCACTGGCTGCTGGGGCAGGGCGTGGGGGCCGAAAGCCGCGTGGGCGTGGCCCTGGAGCGGGGCATGGAGATGCTGGTGGCGCTGTACGCCGTGCACAAGGCCGGGGGCGTTTACCTGCCCCTGGACCCGGACTACCCGGCGGAACGGGTGCGCTACATGCTGGCGGACTCTGGCGCTTCGTTGCTTCTCAGCCACGACGCCGCCCTGGACCGGCTGCCGTCGGTCGAGGGTGTCGAGACCGTGAACCTGGATCACCTGGACGTAAGTCGTGAGCCGGGCGCCGTCCCGGACGTCTCGATCCATCCGGAGCAACTGGCCTACCTCATCTACACCTCCGGTTCCACCGGCAAGCCCAAGGGCGTGGCGGTGCCCCACGGCGCCCTGTCCATGCACTGCCAGACCATCGGCGCCCGCTATGGCCTGACCCCGGACGACCGGGAACTGCACTTCCTGTCCATCAGCTTCGACGGCGCCCACGAACGCTGGCTGACCGCGCTCAGCCACGGCGCCCGCATTGTCTTGCGGGACCAGGCCCTGTGGAGTGTGCAGGAGACCTACGACTGCCTCCTCAACGAAGGCATCACCGTGGCCGCCTTCCCGCCCAGCTATTTGCGCCAGTTGGCGGAATGGGCGGAACTCAAGGGCCAGCCGCCGGGCGTGCGGATCTACTGCTTTGCCGGGGAAGCCTTCAGCCGCCAGATGAT
>NZ_JANCMW010000001.1 GCF_029207565.1 Marinobacter iranensis
ACAACGCCATCGACGAGCTATTGCCCCACAACTGGAAGCCGGCTATACCTGACAAGGTGTGATTGCCGGACGCTTACTGATGTTAGGGGTTCTTTCAGGCTGTGCGACACAAACGCCTCAAATGAAGGAAGTCGAACCGGCCGTCTCTGCGGAGCAGCAGCGAGCTGCGCAGCAATCCGTATTAGAGGAAAGCAGGTCCAACCGTCTAGTTCTAAAGCGAAAGATTGCGGTTGGCCGAATTTCCAATGAAACGAATTATGGTCGTAGCTTGCTTCGTTCCAATGCTGAAGATCAGTTGGGTTCAAAGGTAACGGACATGTTCCTGCAGGCTTTGGCCAACAGCGAAAGCTATCTGGTTTTTGAGAGACCGGATATTGAGTTGTTGAGTAAGGAGGCAGAACTTTCCGGTCAGGAAATTTCAATCACCGGTGTCGACACTCTTGTGATTGGTTCGCTGACCCAGTTTGGTCGTGCTACGACAGGCGAGCGCGGGTTTTTGTCCTCTTCTAAGAGGCAAGAAGCTACAGCTACCGTGGATCTTCGATTGGTGGACGTGACGACTGGTCGGGTATTTGCCTCTGTGACAGGGTCCGGTTCTTCATCGACTGAACAGGCTCGTACGATGGGGTTTGGTTCTAAGGCAGGATACGACGGCAGTCTGAATGATCAGGCTATTGCCGCGGCTGTCACAGCTGCCGTGGACAAGATGACAGGGCTATTCCTTGAAAAACCATGGACGGCCGATGTTCTGGCTCAGGAAGACGGCCTCGTTTATATCAGCGGTGGCGAGAGTCAGGGTGTCCGCGAAGGGATGGTTTTTGCCGTTGAGACACGAGGTAAGAAAGTGAAATCTCAAACGACCGGTACGGTGATCTCCCTGCCAGGTAAGGAAGTTGCCGAGCTGACAGTTGTCGGGCTGTTTGGCGATGATGCTCTGGATCAGGGGGCAATCGGCGAAATCTCTCAAGGCTCTTTAAAAAGTCATGATCTGAGCGAACTGCGCGTCAAGGAGAAGAAGGAATGAAGATTCTGTTCGCGTTACTCATCTGTTTCACCCTGGTGGCTTGTGTCCAGACGCCCACTCGCAATACCCAGGTTGTCGATGATCGTCCGGGGATTGCATTCGAGTTGCCATCGGTGGCATCGGAATACTATGAGCTCCGGATTGACGGGGTGTCCTATGGTTATGTTGGTGAATATCAGGTCGGTGAAAACCTGCTGAAGATTATTGATGGCACTCATCAAGTTGAACTTCTTTCCGACGGTGAGGTGGTTTATCGCGAGGAGATTTACCTCGGTGCCGGAGTTAACAGAATTCTCAAGGTAGGACCGCATGACTAAACGTTTTCTTCTCACATTGTCGATGTTTGGTTTGCTGGCGGGATGCGCCAGCAATCAGGGGCTGTACGAATGGGGGCAGTACCAGGAAACGCTGTTCGTCGTTTATCAGGAACCAGCGCTGAAAGAGGAAGCCCTGAAGAATTACGTGGCGTTTGTCGAAACTGGGGGCACGCCTCAGCATCCCATTGCACCGGGCCTTTTCGCAGAGGCGGGTACCTTTATGCTGGAGCAGGGTGACGTGGATTCCGCACTCAAGTTCTACAAAATGGAATACGAAGCGTGGCCTGAGAGCCGGCCGATGCTCAGCATGCTCATCAAAAACCTGGAGGCTCGGCAATGAAAACGTTGAAGCTGTGCCTCGTGTTTGTCATGGTCGCGTTAGCCACTGGCTGCGCCACGACAGGCAATCCCAACCGTCTTGATGCATTCCACAATGCGGCTCCCAAGTCGATTCTAGTGGTGCCTCCCGTCAATATGTCGACCGATGTGCAAGGCACAACCTCGCTGTTGGCAACACTACCTTTCTATCTTGCGGAGAAGGGCTATTACGTTTTCCCCGTAAACACAGTAAAAACTTTGCTGGAGTACGAGGGTTATTACGAGCCCGCCGAAGCCCATGCCGCCCCGCCCGAACAGTTGGCCAACCTTTTTAAGGCAGATTCGATACTTTATGTGACCATTCACGAGTGGACGTCCAAGTATATGTTGCTGACGACCACAACTGAGGTGGACTTCGAATACAGGATTGTCAATGCAGATGGAGCTGAGCTCTGGGCTGCCCGGCAGAGAATGACGTACACCCCTGATAACAACAGCACGGGTAACCCGTTGGCTGATCTTATCGTCATGGCTGTCACTGCAGCGGCTGAGAGGGCGGCACCGAATTATCTTCCCTTAACGCGGCAGGCGAATGCGGCTGTATTTTACGGCGTGAACGGTCTGCCGCCAGGGCCTTATAGCCCGACGCACGAGCAATATTATAAGGGGTTGAACGCCGCACAGTAGTATTGCAACCCAGGCTGGATAGTTCGGAAAACAGTCCCACACGGGGCTGTTTTCCGTATGAGCAATGCGAAAACGGGACAGATAGTCTGACTCGGGAATTCCGCCATATTCCTACTGTCGAATATACTTAGTTATGGAATTTGGTTTGATTACCCTGACAAACCCGCGATAAGAGGATTCGATATGCCTCATGTTCGTTTTACCCACCTGCTCGGTTTTGCGGTTCTTGTTGCTATTCTCGCTGCCTCTACGGCTCAGGCTCATCACGGTTGGGCTTGGGCAACGGACGAGGAATTTGAGATCACCGGTACCATCCAGTCGATGCGCCTTGGTAATCCCCATGGCGAGGTCACGATAGACGTTGATGGCGAGGCATGGGTTGTGGAAGTCGGTCAGCCCTGGCGTAACGACCGTGTCGGGCTCAGCAAAGAGATTTTGAGCGTCGGCCGGGAAATGACCGTGCACGGTCACCGTTCCGCCAAAGAAGGCGAACGGCTGGTCAAGGCTGAGCGGATTGTGATCAATGGGCAGAACTACGATTTGTACCCCGATCGTGATTCCTGAGCCCGGGAATGATTGAGCAGGCACTGGTCTTCGTCGAAGACCTGGCCTTTATCTCAGCGCTGCGCAATTCCACGCTGGTATACCCGCTGGTCAACGCCGGGCATATTTTTGGGGTTGCCCTGCTGGTCGGCGGCATTGTGCCGCTGGATTTGCGTTTGCTGGGCTTTTGGCGCCACTACCCCGTTATGATGTTTGTCGACGTGCTTCGAGTCACATCGGCGCTTGGTTTGGGGTTGGCGGTTGTCTGTGGTGCGCTTTTATTTGCCACAGCGGCAGCGGACTACGCCGGATCGGTGTTATTCCAGGTGAAGATGGTGTTTGTCTTGTTGGGTGTGTCGAACGCGTTGATTCTGGGGCGGGTGCTGAAGCGCCAGGATATACGGAGCCTCCCGATGGATGCTCGCATGCCTTTAGCCTTGAGGGCAGGGGCCTTGTCGTCTCTGGTGGTCTGGGTGAGTGCGCTGGTCCTTGGCAGGCTATTGGGATACTTCTGAGCAGGTGATCTCTGCGCAAACCCTTAAAGTCAATTCAGCATGAACACTCCAAGCAACTATTTACTATTTCAGATACTATGGGCGATTGAAGTTGGTGAAAAAGCCAACAGTCAGCCTGGAGAATACAATGAGCAAGAAACCCGAAAAAGCAACATTAAACTCTGCCACGATTGAGGAGCAGACTGCTGCTTTCTTAAAGTCCGGCGGGGCTGTTGAGTATGTGGGCAAGGGTAAAAGTGGGCAGTTTGCCTCTCAGGGTTCAAAGCAGATTAACGTGAGAGCTGGCTGAAAACCGGGAAAACAGCCACCTTTTTCTGAGGAAAAAGCAGTGTTTCCCGGTAAAGCGTGCGCTAGTTTTCCAGGTGAATGTCCATGGTGATGTCTGATTTCAGGGCTTTTGATGCCGGGCAATTCATCTTGGCGGTATTGGCTGCTTCGAGGAATTTTGCCTGTTCAATTCCGGGTATTTTCGCAGTCACGTCAAAATGGATGGCCGATATTTCAAAACCGTCACTCCCCTCGCTCAGGGTGACACCGGCCTTGGTATCAATGCTGTCAGGCACATAATCGGATTCACCCAGTATCATGGACAATGCCATGGAAAAACAGCCTGCGTGGGCGGCCCCGAGCAGTTCCTCCGGGTTGGTTCCATTGCCATCCTCGAAACGGGTCCTGAAGGAATACTGCTGATCTGAAAGTACGCCACTCTCCGTGGAAACCGTACCCTTGCCTTCCTTCAGGCTGCCTTCCCAGTGCGCACTCGCGTTGCGTTTCATGGTGCCTCCTTTCCGTTTCTGGTTGATACATTATTTTCCCGGGTCATCGGAGTAGCTTTTGAAGCCTACGCGATATGGACCCTCTTTGACTTAAACATGGCATCTACACCTCGTCAACAGGGCGACCGGCTGCGTTCGCACGCGGAATCAACCCGGTCAGCCGGTTCAATCTGCCCCGGCTGTCCCAATCCAGTCGACGGAGTTGGCTTTGAGGCGAGTGAAGCTTATGCTCATCACACACATTTCTTATCCGGGAGTCGCTTTATGGGTCTGGCTATCGCACTACATGTTCTTTCAGCTGTGATCTGGGTTGGCGGCATGTTTTTCGCCTACATGGCCATGCGGCCGGCGGTGGTTGAGGTGATTGATGCGTCACAGCGGGGCGTACTCTGGTGCCACACCCTGTCCCGGTTTTTCCGGTGGGTATGGGCGGCTGTGATCCTGTTGCTGGTGACCGGTTACTGGATGGTCTTCAGTGTGTTCGGGGGCATGGCTGGTGCCGGTTGGCATATCCATGTCATGCAGGGGCTGGGGATTGTGATGATCCTGCTCTATTTGCACGTCTATTTTGCCCCCTTCCGGAGGCTGAAGCAGGCCGTTGCCAACCAGGATCCCCAGGAAGGCGGGCGTCAGGTGGGGCAGATCCGCAAGCTGGTGGGCACCAACCTGATCCTTGGGCTGATTGTGGTGGTGATCGGTGCCGGTGGGCGGTACTTGTAAATCCTTCACCGGCCGTAACGATCCGCAGGTCCCGATTAGAAGGTATTAGCTGAACTAAGAGAACTGGGGTTTTCAATTTTAATTCAGACGAGGTATCAGATAGTGCGATTCCCATTGCGATTACAGGCCAGCGCCCTGCTGCTGGCCATGGTGATGCCACTGGCACAGGCCGCGGAGGATGACAGCGAGGCGACCGTAGAGTCATTGCGGCAGGAGGTACAGAGACTCGATCAGGAACTGACGGATTTCACCGCCGAGCGGCGGGAACGGTTGATGACGGACATCGGGGACGTGCTCGGCGCCATCGATGCCCGTGTCACTACCCTGGAGAATCGCCTGCAGGGGAACTGGGATGAGGCCGACAAGCTAGCCCGGGCCCAGGCGCAGACGGCGTTGGCGTCCCTGCACCGGGAGCGGGTACGGGTGACGGAATGGCACCAGCGTATGCAGGACAGCGCCGATTTTACCTGGGAGTCCATGAAGGAAGGCTTCAACGAGGCCTTCGACAAGCTCTCCGAGGCCTGGCAGAACGCAGAGCAGAGTGTCGGTCAGGCCCTAGAGGAGAACTGATCAGGGACACCGGGCCACCACGCTGGATCGCATCATAGCTTTGTCCTTGCCCGGTGGTGCTCCGAACAGTTTCCGATAGTCGCGACTGAACTGGGAGGGGCTTTCATAACCGACCTGGTAGCCAACACTCGCGACTTCCTGATCGCTTAACAGCAGCCGCCGGGCTTCCTGCAGGCGTACCAGCTTCTGAAACTGCACCGGCGTTAACCGGGTGATGCTCTTGAAATGCGGATGGAAAGACGCAGGGCTCATACTCGCCATCGCCGCCAGTTCTGCCACCCGGAACGGCTGTTGATAATTTGCCTGCATCCAGGCCGTTATGGATACACGGCCCTGCATCCGCAGGTTCTTCCACAACGAAGAGGTGATCGGCTATGACAACGCCCAACTTACCCCAATCC
Source organism: Marinobacter iranensis (assembly GCF_029207565.1). Taxonomy (GTDB): domain Bacteria; phylum Pseudomonadota; class Gammaproteobacteria; order Pseudomonadales; family Oleiphilaceae; genus Marinobacter; species Marinobacter iranensis. The sequence continues at coordinate 5,872 of NZ_JANCMW010000001.1, forward strand.
ACCCATGACGCACCCCTGCGCCTGCGGACGCTGGGCAACTCGGGGCTGTTTGTATCGGAACTGTGCCTGGGCACCATGACCTTCGGCGGCGGGGACGACATGTGGGGGCTGATCGGCCAGTTGCAGCAGGAACAGGCCGATGAGCTGGTGAAGACGGCCCTGGAGGCGGGTATCAACTTTATCGATACCGCCAATGTGTACGGTGGTGGTGCCAGTGAGCGCATCGTGGGCCAGTCCCTGAAGAATCTGGACGTCCGCCGCGAAGATGTCGTACTGGCCACCAAGGTGCTCGGCCCGATGGGCGAAGGCCCCAACGCCCGTGGTGCTTCCCGTGGCCACATCATGAGCGAGTGCAAGGCCAGCCTGCAGCGACTACAAACCGATTACATCGACCTGTACCAGATCCACGGCTTCGACCCGGCCACGCCGATAGAGGAAACTTTGGAGGCGCTGAACACCCTGGTGCAACACGGCCATGTCCGTTACGTCGGCCTGTCGAACTGGGCCGCCTGGCAGGTGATGAAAGCCGTTGTGGACCAGTTACAGGACAATATCCGGGCGGCACAGATCCAGCTCTCGGACGACGAACTGGCAGCCCTGAATGAGGTCAGCGTCCTGCCGGCGGAGTATCCGGGCTGGATGCTGGAGCGGCAAGGGGAGTATCGGGCGCTTATGAAGTAGTGACGGATTTATTTTCTGGAACCCGGACTTCTTCAGAGAGCGGGCAACTCCAGAAACATTACTTTCTGCGGCCGGCAACCACAGGGGCATTCAGCGCCATCAAATCGGCGATCCAATCAATGAACACGCGCAGCTTGGCGCTTACGTGCCGATTCGGTGGAAAGGCTACGTACATCGGCATCGGGTCTAGGTGCCAATCATCAAACAAGCGAACCAGTTCGCCGCGAGATACGTGCTCCCTGGCCATGTAGTCAGGAAGCCAAAGTACTCCGAGACCAGCCAGGCCCGCCGCAAGACAGGCATTGCCGTCGTCGACGGCAATCTTGTAGCGCCCCTGTACTTCGACAGTCTCTCCGTTGCGGTGCATGGCGTAGGAAGCGCCCAGGCCGGCACGTGCCCATCTGAAGCCTACAATGTAGTGAGGGGGAGCTGATAGTTCTTGCGGATGTGAAGGTAAACCTGCACTTTCCAGATAGCTCGGCGCTGCGTAAACGCCAAGGCTCAGGTCGCCTACGCGGCGTGCCACCAACGATAAGTCGGTAAGCTCGCCGCCGCGCACCACGCAGTCCACGCTTTCATCAATCAAATCCACCATGCGGTCACTCACGCCCATGTCGAGTTGAATATCGGGATACTCGGCATGAAACGCGGGCAATGCTGGTATCAGGATCATTCGAGCCAAAGGGCTGGGGACATCCACTCTCAGGCGGCCGCGGGGTAGAACGGAGACGCTGGACAAGCTGGTTTCGGCATCATCCATATCGGCCAGAAGCTTTATGACGCGCTCGTAGTAGGCTGCGCCGTCAGCCGTTACGTTAACCTTGCGTGTGGTTCGGTTGAGCAACCTGACACGCAGCCGCGCCTCCAGTTGCTGCACGAGTTGCGTCACGCTGGTTTTGCTCATGTGAAGTGTCTCGGCTGCCTTGGTGAAGCTGCCGGTTTCCACCACCCGGGCAAATGCCTGCATCGCGTTGAAACGGTCCATTTTAGGTCCAACTATCAAATGATTGTTTGGATTATACGAACAGTGTTGACCAGGATTCACGGTTTATCCGCCATGAATGCCGATCTAAAGTGATTCCATCGTAAACAACAGGTCAATCTCGACCTGCTGATGGAGGCACATATGGCTAAGCGTGACGTAGTTTTCCCCCAGGGTCGCCAGGATCTTTATGAACAAAATGCCTATTCCGCTGCCGTCCGCTCGGGCGATTTTCTGTTTGTTTCGGGCCAGGTCGGCAGCCGTGAAGACGGCTCGCCCGAGCCGGACTTCGCCGCCCAGGTGCAGCTCGCCTTCGACAACCTGCGGAGTGTCCTGGCAGCGGCGGGTGCAAGCTTCGAGGATATCGTCGACTTGACGAGCTTCCATACCGATCCCGAAGCCCAGTTCCCCATTGTGATGGAAGCCAAGGCACGGGCGTTTCCGGAAAAGCCCTACCCGAACTGGACGGCGGTCGGCGTGACATGGCTGGCGGGCTTTGATTTTGAGATCAAAGTCATTGTGAGACTGCCCGGGTAGTGTCAACAATGGTGAGTTGCGATTGATTTTTCAGTGTCGATTTCGGGAAGCCTCATCCGACTACTCGGATAGGAACAAATGTGTTCCGGAACGTTCCGGCGGAAGCCGGGTTCATGCGCAACAGTCAGTTGACTGAACGAATGGGATGGTCAAGGAGATTCACATGTCGAATGAAACAGGCACGGTTCACTTACACCGGGTACTGAGGGCCCCGGCCGAGCGGGTTTATAAGGCGTTTACGGATCAAAGCGCCCTGGAGCGCTGGCTTCCTCCGTACGGGTTCACAGGAAAGATCCACGACACGGTGGATGCCCGCGTTGGTGGTGGCTACCGGATGTCGTTCACGAACTTCGGTACCGGCAATCATCATTCCTTCACGGTTGAATACGTTGAGTTGCTGCCGAATCAGCGTATTCGGCACAAAGACCGTTTCAATGACGAAAATCTGGCCGGGGAAATGATGGTTTCGATTGATCTTGAGTCGGTGTCCTGTGGAACGGATATTCGTATTGTTCAGGAAGGGATTCCTGCTCTCATTCCGGTGGAAATGTGCTACCTGGGGTGGCAGGAGTCACTTGAGCAGCTTGCCAGGCTCGTTGAGCCGGAGATTCCCGACAACGGCTGAAGAGAGAAAAGCCGGTGTTCAATGTTATGGTGTTGGAAGGGCCCTGTACACAATCCCATCAATCCAATCGGAAAAGGAGATTGCCATGGCAGACCCAGTTCTTTTGATCACCGGCGCATCTTCTGGCATTGGGGCCGCTACGGCGCGCGCTGCCGCGAAAAACGGGTATCGTGTGGTGCTGGCGGCTCGCTCGGAAGACAGTCTTCAAAGCCTGAAGGCAGAACTCGGCAGCGACCGCGCGATCAGTGTTCGGTGTGATGTTCAGAGCAGCGATGACCAGAAGGCGATGGTCGATCAGGCCCTGAAAGCTTTTGGGCGTATTGATGCGGTGTTTGCCAATGCCGGCCGTGGTGGTTCGCCGGGTGGCTTCAGCGGTGCCGATACCGACGCGTGGAAAGATATGATTCTGACCAATATCTATGGCGTTGGGCTTACCCTGCAACACTGCCTTCCGGCCCTGAAGGAAAGCCGGGGCCACCTGCTGATCACCGGCTCTGCCGCTGGCCGGGCGACCATTCCCGGTTCCATGTACAGTGCTACGAAATGGGCGGTAACGGCGATTGGTTACGGTGTCCGGGAGGAGTTAAGGGGCAGCGGCGTTCGGGTCACGCTGATTGAGCCTGGAATGGTGGACACACCGTTCTTTGACGAACCCCCGGAAACAGCACTGAAGCCGGATGACATTGCCAATGCGGTGGCTTATGCCCTGGCACAGCCTGCCCATGTGGATGTGAATGAAATACTTGTGCGGCCGACGCCGCCGATTGAATAAGTAGTTCAGCGGGGCGATAAGGTCGCCCCGCTGCCCGCCCGGTGTTGGTTACTCAGGCAAAATCGTATTTCCCGCCCTTTTCAAGCGCCTTCTGGTAAGCCGGTCTGGCATGCACTCGCTCCACCCAGGCAGTGATGTGCGGGCGGTTCTTACCGACGATACCCCTTGCCACTGAAGCTTCCAGCGGGAAGCTCATCTGGATATCCGCCGCACTGAGTTTGTCCCCCAGAAACCAGGTATTTTTCGCCAGGTGGGCTTCGACAAAATCCAGGTGTGTTTTGATCATCGGGCCGACGAACGTTTCATTGGTTTTGTCGGCAATGCCTTTTGCCACGGGCTTGATAAAAAACGGCATCGGGCTGGTTTTCACCTTCTGGAACACCAGGCGCATAACCAGCGGAGGCATCAAAGAGCCTTCGGCGTAATGCAGCCAGTAGGTGTAATCAAGCCACGCCTGGCCGCCGCCCTCCGGTAGCAGGGTGTCTTTGCCATAGGTGTGGGCAAGGTATTCGATGATGGCGCCAGACTCTGCCACTACCAGGTCACCATCGGTGATCACCGGTGATTTACCCAGCGGGTGTATTTTCTTTAGGCTTGCAGGCGCCAGCATGGTTTTTGGATCACGCTCGTAACGCTGGATCTCGTAGGGTACTCCCAGCTCTTCGAGCATCCAGAGAACGCGTTGTGAGCGGGAATTGTTGAGGTGGTGAACTGTTATCATGCAGGCACTCCGTTCGTATCAAAAGAATGAGCAGGTTAGCAGTGTAGGCTGCAAATGGCTTTTTGGTTCACCACCAACGTGCTTTGAGTCGCTTTTCTCACGTGCGACCTTCTTTGACCCCGGTAGCGGCCTGCTTGGTAATGGTCTGGACCGGTTGAATGCACTGCGCTGTTTTTCGAGGGTACCCTTGCGCATGGCAGGTTTTCGAACTAGATAATGGATTAACAATAATATTGCGAGGCGCATCTGCAGTGGATGCATGTTGGTGTCCTGATAGCTAGATAATCATTCAACTAAACATTGATAGAGGAAGGATTTCTCATGAAGACATGTTTATCGATTATCGCCATCAGTAGTTTAGTTTTGACAGGGTTGGTGTCTGCCGCTCCTCAGAGTAAACCCAACGGCCCCTGGCTCACGGACGAACAGAATGTGTCTTTGGCTGCATTACGCAGTTATGGTCAGCTTTGGCATACGCTTGAGCAACTGGATCGGTCAGCCAAAGGGGAATTTGTTCTTTCGAGCGCACCGCGCGTCAGTAATACAGGCCGGGAAATCCCCGTGGTTACCATAGGAAATGGGCCTCAGCGGATAATGATCATCGCGCAGCAGCACGGCAATGAGTACGTCGTGAGTGAGGCAATGATTGAGTTGGCCAGAGATCTTTCCAACAACTCGAAAGAATCCAGAGCCATACGGGATGCCTTGACGCTCACCATTGTACCCAGAGTCAATGTCGACGGGTTTGACGCGAGTGTCGAAGATGCTTTCGGGAATACGCCACCGTGGCGTCAGAATTACGACCCCTTCTGTGTTGCTGGCCCTTGTCCTGCCTTTTATCAGCGCGGGCGCGGTTATGACATCAACCGTTACCATTCGTTTATTGCGGATAGCCCAGAGGTCGATCCATACGTTGGAGGACCTAATCCTGTTCCTGAGTCGGTTGCCATGCGCTTGCTGTTTGACGAGTTTCAGCCTTCGGTGGTTATCGATTTTCACCACCAGGGCTCTTACGTTGATGCCGACGGCAACTTAATCACCGGATCGACGTTGTGGCCCAATGCCACCTCGGCGGCTGAGGCGCTTGGGGTGGTGGATCAGTTTGAGGCTGGAGTTGAACTGGCAAAAAGGGTGGTCGCTGTTATGGCCACGGAACTCGATCAGTACGGCTATGCCAACCTCACGCTCTATCCCGGTACGACTACGCCTGGAATCGCCCGTAACGCCTATGGACTGTTGGGTGCCGGGTCGGTGTTATTTGAGATGCGTGGTGGTATCGGAACCAAGAGCAATGGGTATATCACCAAGACAGCGTACAATGCGGCCAAAGCGGTCGTGGCAGCCATGGCCAACGGAGCATTGTTCGATGCGGACATTACGATTGCGGAAAACCTTCCTCCCAGAGGCCCGGGAATCGGCGCACCTAATGAAGAAGCAGGCGAGGTGGAGTAATTTCTGCGAGACCTGCCGCAAAGGGTGTGTAATCCATCCTTTGCGGCCTAAAGACGGTCTCTTTGGACTGGGGTGAGCTATTTATCACGATTGAACCTGCCTCGATTTTCCGTTACACCTACCCACAGGCTTAGTACGAAGTCAGTCCCCTTAACCCATCGAACAGGAGGCCGGCAATGGCGGAAACATCACTCAAGGAACAACTGAACACCGCAGTGAAAAACGCGATGCGGGAGAAGGACAAAACGCGGCTTGTCACCCTGCGTATGGCCCAGTCCGCGGTCAAACAGATCGAGATTGATGAGCGCCGAGACCTGAATGACGAGGACGTTCTGAAGGTGCTGGACAAAATGCTCAAGCAACGCCGCGATGCCGCCAGCCAGTATGATGATGCTGGTCGTGAGGAGCTGGGCGACAAGGAACGGGCGGAAATGGTGATCATCGAGGAGTTCATGCCTTCCGCCCTGTCTGAGGATGACCTGGACGGCCTGATCCGTTTGACCATCAGCTCAACCGGTGCCGAGGGTATGCAGGACATGGGACGTGTTATGAACGAGCTGCGCCCACAGGTACTTGGCCGGGTCGATATGGGCCATCTGAGCAAGAAGGTGCGGGACGCGCTGGCGGGCTAAAATCCAGCGGGGCACTCAACTGTAAAGGATACCTACGCCAATCAGTAAACCAGGAGATTCGCCATGCATGTGTTCATTGCAGGAGCCAACGGGCAAATCGGGCAACACCTGTTGCGGGAAATGGCAGACAGCGATCACGAAGTAAGGGCTCTCATTCGGCACCCGGATCAGGGGCCGGAATTACAGCAACTGGGCGCTACGGAAACCGTGCAGGGCGATCTGGAGCACGACTGCAGCGAGGCTATGAGGGGCTGCGATGCAGTCATCTTCACCGCTGGCTCAGGCCCTCATACCGGGCCGGATAAAACCATTGATGTGGACCAGGACGGTGCTGTCCGGCTGATGGATACGGCCAAGGCGATGGGTATCAAGCGTTTTATCGTGGTGAGCAGTATGCGTGCCGAGGAGCCGGAAAAGGGGCCGGAAAAGCTCCGTCATTACCTTTGGGCCAAACACAACGCCGATGAGCACCTGAAGAACAGCGGCCTGAACTACACCATTGTGCGTCCGGGCCAGTTGACCAACGAGGAAGGCACGGGCAAGGTTGCGGTGAGTGCGAAAATGGAGGATTTCGGGAAGATTCCCCGGCAGGATGTTGCCCGCGTGTTGCTGGCGGTGCTGGATTCGGATACCACCACTAACCGCGTCTTTGATGTGGTGTCCGGCGATACGCCGGTGCCGGAGGCGCTGGCAAAATTGTAAAGTTCACCGGGCCCCGCCTTCTGTACAGATCTCACTGCTATAATCGATTAACAATCCAAACGGCGAGGTCAGAGAACGCTATGGACGGGGAAAGTAGCGGCCCGAAATACGATTCGACCCGGAGAACAAGTCCAGCGGCTTTCTTGCGTGGCTTCTTACGGGAGCCGCGTCAGGTGGGCTCGGTTATCCCCAGTTCGCGATTTCTGGAGCAACGGATCGTAGAGGCGTCAAACCTGTCTGCTGCCAGGCGAGTGGTTGAGCTGGGCCCCGGTACCGGCGGCACCACGCGAACGTTTCTGCGGCACCTTGCTCAGGATGCACAACTGCTCTCGATCGAACTAAGCCCTTATTTCCATGATCTGCTTGGTGAGATTGCGGACCCGCGTTTCACCAACCACTTGGGCAGCGCTGAGGATCTCGCGGAGATTCTGGCGTTGCACAATATGGGGCAACCGGATGTGGTTATCTCCGGCATTCCCTTCTCGAAAATGCCGGAACCTGTTGCCACCCTTGTAGCGCAGGCGGTAAAGGACAACCTTGTCGAAGGCGGGCGGTTCATTGCCTATCAGTTCCGCCGGGATGTAGCCGCGATCACCGACCCGATAATGGGAGCGCCCGCCAACTGTACGATGGAACTGAGGAACATCCCTCCGATGCGGGTTTATAGTTGGCATAAGGCTGCGGATGGTCGATAACCCGCAGAAAACAACTCTGTTCCGTTTTTCCGAGCTACCAGTTGAGCCGTACACTCCCCAGAAGGGCGTCACCCAGGCGTAGATCCTGGGTTCCCGCCTCGAGATCCCGATACCGGACACGGGTACCCACACTCATGCCAATTCCCAGCACCACTTCTGGCCACAACCTTTCACGGGTGTTGATTCTGTATGTCAGCTCTGCTCGCCACTCGCGGAGATAGAGAGCGCCTTCCACCTCCCGAGCCGCATCAAGCGTGGCCCAACGATCCCCTTTGCGTTCCAGTTGCAGCTCCCAGCGTTTAACAGGGCTTTGCCAACGCAGTAGGACAGGTAGATCCATCAGCCAGTGGCCGTTATCACCTGCGTACTCCCAGCGCACCCTGGGAAGCCAGCGGAAAGAACCGAAGCGATGATCGCCGCCGATCCCCAGGCTCAGGGACGAGCCCTCCCTCACTGCCCGGAATATCGCCACACGGCCATTCAGCACATCACCGTGAAATGCTTGATGCTTGAACATGTTGGAGGTGCCGGCGAAGCCAGCGCGGGCCTCTATGCGGTAAAGCTGGTGCTGCCATAGGCCGCCGAAGGTTAACCGGTGCAAGTGGCCGTTGTGCGCCGGGTCGCCGGTGCGTATGCGCAGAGGCTGATAATCGTAATTCACGCCGAGTTCGCCCGCACCAACCTGGCGACGCCAGCCCAGCCCACGTTGGGAACGGCTTACTTCGGTGTCCGCCGGCACATCTTCCGGCCATTCGTAGGGTTGCCACTGGCGGTACAGCAGGTAGAAGTCATTTGAGGCCTGAACGGCGCGCGGCAAACCCTGGGCGACTGCCAGAAAAACCAGCAGAGGGAGAAACCACGGTGTTCCATGCCTTATGGTTATAGAACAACGCCCCTTGGACACAGTGCTGCCCTCCATTTTTCGGGCCTGTGAATTGCGATGTCTTTGTCCTACGATTGTAATGATAGTTTGGCCAGCCCAGGCGGCTTTGAGAAGCTTATGTCCGATAAAGAGCTACGCACCAAATCCGATAAGCAGTCCATTGACCAGTTTATCAACGAGGTCCGCAAACTGCCCAAGCATGGTGGAGGGCAGGGCCGGCTGATTTTCGCCCTGGACGCTACCGCGAGCCGGGAAGCGACCTGGGATCAGGCTTGCCACTTGCAGAGTGAGCTGTTCATGGCGACCCGGGATTTGGGCGGCCTGGCTATTCAGCTTTGTTACTACCGTGGTTTTGGCGAGTTCAAGGCCACGGGGTTTGTCAGCGAGACCGGCCAGTTGCTGAACCTGATGAACGGCGTTTCCTGCCTGGGTGGCCGCACCCAGATCAGCCGGGTGTTGGCACATGCTGTGAAGGAAACCCGCGAAGAGTCCGTCAAAGCCGTGGTGTTTATTGGGGATTGTTGTGAGGAGCCGGTGGACGAGCTGTGCCATACCGCCGGGGAGCTGGGTATGCTGCGAACTCCGGTGTTCATGTTCCATGAGGGTGCGGATACCCATGCCAGGGCGGTGTTCCAGCAGGTGAGCAAGTTGTCCGGTGGCGCCTACGCCCCCTTTGATCGCAACAGCCCGCAGGTTCTCAAGGATCTTATGGCGGCGGTTGCGGTCTATGCTTCCGGGGGAGCCAAGGCCCTGCAGGACTTTTCAAGCCGCAGCTCCCCGGAGGTCAAGCGCCTGACCCAGCAGATCAAATAGCGCTTGTAGCAATCCATCAATGGGCCGATGCGCCCCGGGGGATCTGAGTGCCGCTGACGTTACTGGTTATCCTGCTCGCGGTTGTTGCGTGGGTCTGGCTGCGCAGCCAGCCACCCAGCCAGCGCAAGCCGGCCATTGTCAAGCTGGTGTTGGCTGCCGGTATCGCAATGGTGGTTCTGCTGGCCGCTACCGGCCGTTTGCACTTCCTGTTTGCATTGTTGGCGTTTCTTTACCCGTTGCTGCGCCGGGTGCTGCCATCACTATTGATGGGACGCATGGCAGGGGCAGGAATGGGGAATGCAAAAGCCAGCTCGGGCAACCAGTCCCATGTTTCCAGCGATATCCTTGATATGACCCTGGACCACGACACCGAAACCATGAGTGGCAAGATCCTGAAAGGCCCCATGGCCGGGCGGAAACTGGCGGATCTGGGCGAAAGCGAATTTATCGAGTTGTTACGATACTGCCGGGAACAAGACGAGGACTCAGCCCGGTTGCTGGAAACCTATCTGGACCGTCGGTTCGGAGATTCCTGGCGGGCTGACGATCCAACTGGCGCTGACGGCGAGGAGTCCGGGGATGGCGCCAGTGCTGGCGGCCCCCTCACCGAGAGCGAAGCCCTGGACATCCTCGGGCTGGAGCCCGGCGCCAGCCAGGAAGAGATCATCCAGGCTCACCGCCGGATGATGCAGAAAGTGCATCCGGACCGTGGCGGAAGCAACTATCTGGCTGCTCGTATCAACGAAGCCAAAGAGTACCTGCTGAGTTGATTCCTCGTATAGAACACCTGGAGCGCCGCAATGGCATCGTCCAACGACAATCTTCGGAGCCCCTGGATCACGTTCCTCGCGCATCTGGTTTGTGAACAAGGTGTTTGGGCTGGCGGCGTGAAGTGGCCTGGGACGACCACAGAGGGTAAGGGATACCTGCCAGCCGGTTCATGAAGAATGCCTGCATCAGCAATATCAGCACACCTCCCATCAGCACGGCCAGTTGTTCCGGGTTGGTCATAAGGCCCAGGGAGACGATCAATGCCGTGGCTCCTGCGGGAGGGTGCACCATGTCAAACGCGACCATCAGGCAGCCTGTGATCCCCATGGCTATTGCAGCGGCTCCTACCCGGCTGAGATCCACGCCGGTCAGGAAGGCGGAGGGAGCGTCTTGTAGTCCGAACAGGTAAAGACCAACCAGTCCCGCGAGGGCACCGATAAAATGTCCGAAAAGGACATTGCGGGGAGAGGCCGGTTGCGCCAGAGGTACATGGAACAGGATAAAGGCGGTAGCTCCCAACGAAGGGAAGATAAATGGCGCCTGGGTCACCAGAGCCAGCATGGCTACCAACGCGATACTTACACCGCTGTTGATCAGGTTGAACACGGCCATCACGACCTTTGGACTGTATCGTGACTGCAATCGCTCAAGGTGAAGCGCCTGCAGCACCCCGCTGACCAGTTGCCATCGCAGCTTTTCGTTTCGGAGACTCATGGTTTGCCCTTGCACCAAAAAGGGGCGTAACGCTATGTGACTCCCTGACATTTATCCAATCGTTAATTTCGATGTACGTTATCGGTTGGAGTTATAGAAGCCTGGAGCAAAATATATCCACTTCTGCCTATATAACCAATTCCGCAGGCATGCTAAAACGTCTCGCACAGTGGCCGCCAGCCTTTCTTTGAGCGCCCGGGTACTCTTCCATTCATCGAGATTTCAGCATGTCAGACAAATTTTTCTTCAAAGGCCGACAGGACGCACGCCAGCATCACACCGCTTACGGTGGTTTCCAGACCAATGCCAGTCAGAAGAGTGGCAGCAAGAAGTACCCGTTAACGTTGGTGGTGACCAGTGAGGCGCGCAAGCAGGAAATCGAGGCCAAGGTGGCCGAAGCCAGACTACATGCAAATATTACGGTTGATACCAGCGAAGGCGCTGTTGAATCCATCACCGAACTGACCGTGCTTCTGAACAAAGGGGCGACGGTTACCACGGCGAAAGTCCCTTCCCGCAATGACCCGTGCAGCTGTGGCAGTGGCCTTAAATTCAAGAAGTGCTGTGGCTGAGCGCGAATAGGCTATTGAGAGGAATGTCATGATTATATGCGGAGTGGAACTGACCGGCAGCGATGCGGTGGTGTGTTTGCTGGATCTGGACCGGGGGCAGTTCAGCCTGCCGGAGTGCAAGGTGCGCAAGCTGTCGCTGAACAAGAACCACACCCGGGAAGACCTGAAGCAGTTCCAGGCGGCTTTTGCTGAATTGATGGCGGAGTACGGGGTGACGAACGTGGTGATCAAAGAGCGGATGCCCAAAGGCAAATTCGCCGGCGGCGCCATCAGCTTCAAACTGGAGGCCGCCATTCAACTGATTGCCGACGATGGTCTGGAGGTGAGGCTGCTCCCGCCAGCATTGATCAAGTCCACGCTGGCAGCCAAGCCGTTGCCGATTCCTTTTGCGGAGACCGGATTGAAGGTCTTTCAGGAAACCGCCTTTACCGCCGCGTATGTGGGGCAGATGGCGAAATAGCCTGTCGGCTTTTGTTTCGCGGTAGCGACTCTTTTACAGCTATCTCAATATGCGACCTGGATCAGTGTCGAAACCAGACAGATGTCCTAAGATTGGGGGTATTACTGCCAACATCTATGCTTTCATAAGGTTTTCACCGACAGGTGTTGGAAGATGATGAGCGTCCGGCCCACAAGGAAGGTGTATGAGCAGTATCTCAGAGGAAGAGTTCATTCAGTTGGTGCGTAAGGCCGAGCAGGAAACGATCACCAACCCCCGCCGCTATCTGATCAAACTGGCGTTGTTTGCCATGTTGGGTTACATCGTAATCTTCGGTGTGCTGCTTGCCCTGCTTGGCTTTGCCGGTGGCCTGGTGGCCGCTGCGTTTTTCAGTACCGCCCTGATTTTCTTTCTACTAAAGAAAAAGCTGATTTTTGTCATCCTGTTGGCGATTTGGGTGCTGTTGCGGGCGTTGTGGGTCCGGTTTGAAGAGCCGGAAGGCTATACGCTTACCCGCAAGGAGTTCCCGCGGCTGTTCGAGGAAATCGACCAGCTTGGTAAACAGCTGAAGGCGCTGAAAATTCATCGGGTTATTCTGGATAACCAGCTTAATGCAGCTGTGATCCAGCACCCGCGGCTTGGGGTATTTGGTTGGCACCAGAATTACCTGGTTGTCGGTTACCCCCTGATGCTGACTTTATCCCCCGAAGAGATGCGTTCGGTCCTGGCCCACGAGTTTGGCCACCTGTCCGGTAACCATGGCCGGTTCCATGGCTGGATCTATCGGGTGCGGCTGAGCTGGCTTCAGGTGATGTCGGCGTTTGAGGATGGCCAATCCTGGGGCGCTTCGCTGATGCGTAAGTTCTTTAACTGGTACTCGCCGAAGTTCGAGGCTTACTCCTTCGCCCTTGCCCGTAGCAACGAATACGAGGCGGATGCCATAGCCGCGGAACTGACCTCGTCGCGGACCGCGGCGAGCGCCCTGGTGAATGTTTATGCAACGGCCCCCTATATCGATGATCACTACTGGAAGAGCTACTTCCAGCATGCGGACAAAGTGGCGGAGCCGCCATTTGCCCCTTTCGCGGGGTTGGCGAGTTTTCTGGATCGCAACCCGTTGACGAGGGAGGAAATGAAGGGGCGCATTGATGCGGAAATGCAGGTGGAGACCCATTACGCCAATACCCACCCAAGCCTGCGGGATCGTCTCCAGAACCTGGGGCAGCAACCGCCGGAGGTGGCGACTCCTGAAGTGAGTGCTGCAGATGCCTGGCTGGGAGACTCTGGTCGTCAGGTGATGCTGGATTTCGACCAGCAGTGGCTGGCCATGAACAGCGACGCCTGGCGGGAACGGTTCGAGTACGTAGCCAATGCCAGGGAACAGTTGCAAAAACTTGAGGGCAGGGCACCTGCCGAGCTTTCCGATGATGAGTTGTGGAACTATGCCTGCTGGTCGCGGGAGTTTGTATCTGATGACCAGGCCTTGCCACTGTTTCAGACCTTTCAGGGACGCGATCCCGAAGCGTTGGGGTGTGCTTTTTACATCGGCTGCATCCTGTTGCAGCGCGGCGATGAAGCGGGGCTGGAGCACCTGGCGCTGGCCCGCACCAGTCCCAATCTCATTGGCGACTGCGCCCACCTCGGCTACCAGTTCCTCCAGGATAAGGGTAAGGAGGCTGAAGCCGACGCCTGGTGGCAGGCGTCATTGGACCAGCAGGATATCTTTATTGCCGCCCAGCAGGAACGCCAGAGTGTTGGCCCCAAGGATACGCTGGTGCAACCGGAGATTCCGGCCGAATTACTGGAGCAGTTGGTGGCCAACCTCAGGCACCAGCCCAAGGTTGGGAGGGTTTGGCTGGCACAGAAGCCGGTCCGACACCTGCCGGAGCACCCGGTGTATATCCTGGCTTTCAAGGCCAGGGGCTGGGTCTTCTCCATCGACAAACTGCAGGCCCAGGTGGCCGAGCAGTTGGATGTGGAGGGCAACTTCTTCGTAGTCTGTAAGTCCGGCGACGGTAAGTCGCTGGCGAAGAAGGTCATCAAGAAGGGGCGGCGGATTGTCTAGACTCTCTGAAATAGTGGATATTCGGCTGAATGAGGTAGAAACACTGGCCGTCGGTAAATGCAACAAACGGGCTTTCCACCGGAACCAGTTTCGTATCTTCAGTAAAGCCGGCTTCGCCGGACTCATGACAGCCAGGGCTGGATAGTCCTCCGATGGCTTTCATGCTTCCCGATTCACTGCTGTAAGCATTCCCCGATATGTAAGAGCCGTGCCGGTTCGTGACCAGTAACCAGTAGGCAATGCCGCTGTGGGGTTGTGTCTTGACCAGTTGGCATTGTTTGGGTGTGCTCAGGCAGTATTCGTTGTTCTTTGCCAGTATGTCGAGCAGTGGTTCCGGTATGATCGTACCCTGGGGTATGACCATAAACATGTCCGCCACCGCCTGGCGATCATTCTTGTCCACCACCGGTTTGTGTTTCCAGCGCGTGTCCTGCTTGAGCACGGCGTCTACGCGATCGGCGACCAGCGGATTCTGCTTTGCAAACTCCGAGCCCTGCAGCTTTCTCAACTCCATGACCCCATAGGCTCCCAAGTTGAAACGCAGGTAGTTGTAGTCAAACGTGTCCGCCTCGACGTCACCGTTCAACAATCGATTGACCTGGCTTTCGGCAGCCCAGGCCCGCATGTCTGCGGCAGGGGTATTCACCAGCATCAGTACCCCGGCGACCACAAAGGCCAGGACCTTGTTAGCACTCTGGATTGCCCCCAGGGCGCGGGTGCGCCTCAGCAGAATCAACACTGAATAGCTGAGTGTGAAACCGGCGATCAGCAGTTGGATGGTGGCTGCCCATAGGCGATCGACGGTCAGGCCGTATTGCTCGATACGCAGCCCAAGCGCCCACGCAGCCAACAGCGAATTGAGAGGGAGCAGGAACACGCCGAATATTACCAGCGCCTGTATCCATGTCGGGTAAGGGGGATGTTCGGGGTTTTCGCTCAGCACTGAGTTGAAGAAGAACAACAGTACGATCGCGAGGGACATCATCAGTACCGCTGCATGACCTGTCTCCCAGATATTGGTCACGCCGGTGAATGGCAGGGCGCCCAGGAACAGTATGCCAATCAGTGCGGCCAGGGGTAGCAGGGCCTTGATCAGCACTTCGCACATGGATTGTACGGTGGCAACCAGTCGGATGCGTTCGCGAATCAGCACCAGCCCCCAACCGCCGACAAACGCGCTGGCGGGGTAGAGGAAGACGGGTTCCTCGAACAATTCCTCGAAGAAAGAGACGCCGATGATGTCAAAAAGTTCGCCCCACAGGACCAGCAATAACCAGAACGTTCCAAGGAAAAGTCCGAGCAGGGCGAGGGTCAGGGCATGTTGCCAGGAATGTTCCAGCAACTGGCGGTAGTCAAACCGTGGCGTGCGGTTGATGCACCAGATGCGGAAGTATAACGCCAGGATAAACAGCGATACCCCGACGCTGACGAAGAAGATGAATGTGAAATAGGATCGGTCCGGAAGCTCCAGGCCGGCACCCCACCTGAGCCATCCCAAGTGCCAGCCCAGTCCGAACAGGAGCGGCCCAACCGTCGCAGCCGCCCAGGCGTTGCGCCTTTCCGTCACCCGTTCCAGACCAAGATAGAAGAACACCGGCAATCCGCCCGCCAGTGCGTAGAAGGCCATCAGCCAGCGTGGATCGCTGGCAGGCCATACCTCGTGGTCGATGGAGAGGTGTAACAGATACAGGGTAAAGCCCTGCACCACTGCCAGTATGATCAGGCCATAGCGGCTGACGGTGTCCAATCGGGTGTTGCCATGGGCTTCCATATGATGTTCTTCCTTGTCTCAGTCCTTTGGGGATTCTGGTTACCTTTTGATACAAATTTTGGTCGAAATTTAACAAAATTTTCCATTCTGCGAAGATATCCTGCAAATCGAAATATGGTCGCAAATGCAACTATTAGCAAAATCGCAGCCGAGCCGCGGGAACATAACTCAAAAGGAAGCAGGGATGAACCATTCTGACACCAGCAAGTTGCCGTCTGAAGACCTCGAGACCGAAAGACTTCGCTTGAATCGACGCCAATTCATGGCTCACGCTGTGGCGTTTATGTCGCTGACGATGGTCGGTTGCCGGGATCTTATTGAGATAACCTCACCAGATGGGGCCAGTGCAGATGGCTCTAACTCGCTGAATTCAGGATCATCAGGTTGCAGAATAGCGGATAGCATATCGCCAGACATTGAGGCGCGCACCAGCTTCCTCCATCCCGGGCTCCTCAACACGGCGGCTGACTTCGAGCGGATGCGACAGAAGATTGATGAAGGCGCCGAACCCTGGGCCAGCGGTTGGGCTGCGTTAACATCGAGTTACGCATACTCCCTGTCACAGCCGCTTCGGCCAACCGAGGAGGTTACTCGTCCGGGCAACGTCGCGAGCATGATTATCGATATGCAGCAGACCTACGCGTATGCATTGGTCTGGAAGATAACCGGGGATACCCGTTACGGGGACAAGGCGGTTGAATATCTCGACGCCTGGTCATCGACCATGACCTCGCTGACAGGCAATGCGGACCGCTTCCTTGCGTCCGGGCTTTATGGTTGCCAGTGGGCCTGTGCCGGCGAAATAATGCGTACCTACGATGGCTGGAGCCCGGAAGGCCTGGCCCGCTTCCAGGGTATGTTGAGCGACATCTTCCTGCCGATGTGCCGCCAGTTTCTTCGAGAGCATAACGGTACTGAATGGACGAAAATCACGAATTACTGGGCAAACTGGGATCTCGCCAACATGTGCGGGATGCTCGCTATTGGCGTTTTCTGCGATGATGCGGAGGCCTACAATGAAGCGATCGAGTACTTCACAAGCGGACGTGGCAACGGTGCCATCGACCACGCGGTACAGTTTGTCCATCCGGGGCACCTTGGCCAGTGGCAGGAAAGTGCGCGGGATCAGGGGCATACCACGCTCGGGATCGCGCTCATCGGATGTTTCTGTGAGATGGCCTGGAATCAGGGCGACGACCTCTACAGCCACCGCAACAACCGGGTGCTGGCAGCTGCGGAATATGTCGCCGCGATGAACCACCGGCTCCCTTCCGGGGAGTTCCCCGAATTGCCCTTTGCCCCTTTCCGCAATGTGCACGGCACCTCCGGGGAGATTTCCGGTATCGGGCGCCCCCACGGCCGTGCTTTCTGGGAGGTTATCTATAACCACTATGTTAACCGCCTTGGGCTTTCCGCTCCCTGGGTGTCGCGGATGGTGGAACGGCATCGCCCCGAGGGAATAAGCCGTGGGGGCGGCGATCAACCTGCTTTCGGGACACTGACGTTTTCGTCTGGCTCACCGTCTGGCGATACGCCGCCTAGCGGTTTGACCGCCCGGATTATCGATGGAGCCGTGCGGCTGGACTGGTGGGGTAGTGCCTTCGCCGAGCACTATGACGTCCAGCGTTCTGTTTCGACCTGTGAAGGCTATCGTACCGTCGCCACCCTGGGGGCAGATGAAACACGCACGTACACCGATAATCCCGGTGACGGCACCTGGTACTACCGGATTACCGCCAGTACAGCGCAGGAAACACTCGTAAGCCATGAGGTCGCCATGGTAACCATGCCCGGCGAACTCATTTTCCACTTGCCGCTGGATGAGGGTAGCGGCACGCATGCGGCGGATGCCACCGGGCGCACCGGTGGCGCTACACTCAAGGGCAGTGCCAGTTGGGGCGCCGGGCACGATGGCCTTCCCTGCCTGGACCTGCCTGGTGCCGACGATGCCTGTGTGAAGTTACCGCCCAACCTTCTGAAGGACGTATCGGACGTTACGATTGCCGTGTGGGTTCGTGTTCCGTCAACGCCACCCCGTAACAGCTGGCTTTTTTCCTTCGGTCACAACGACGTCAGTTATTTCGGCTGTCGTGCGAATCAGAGGCATGATACCTGGGCGGATAGTATGCGCTGTGAAATCACCAAGAATACGAGCGACTATACGTCCGGGATAATCCATTCACATCGTTTTCATCCGCAGCAGTGGCTGGGAAACCCCGACGGAACGTTCGATTCAGGGGCCTCCAAGGTCGGTCAATGGGTGCATATTGCAATGACGCTCAAGGGGCGGCTTGGCCTTCTATACATCAATGGCGAGGCGACCAATTCCGGCGAGGACATGCCGATGGCTCCCTTCCAGTTGGACGACACTCCTCAGAACTGGCTGGGACGGGCCACCAACGGGTGGGATCCTCTGTTCAGGGGACGCTTGCAGGATTTCAGGATCTATAACCGGGCGCTGAGCGCCACGGAGATTAGCCACCTGGCCAACGGCTAGTTCGGTAGCACGGCACTCTCGGCGATGCCCGGCTGCGATCCAGGACAAAGCTGATAATCGGGGCCTCTGATCACGACATGCTGGCCAGACAACTCAGCGACAAGTCCTTCTCCAGCCGATAGGTATCGAAATCCCGGGCCAGGAACAGCTGGCCCTGGTAGTGCTGCATGGCTTCGGCCGCCAGTTGGTTGATATGGGGCACTCCGCCTGGTCCGGACTGATAGCGGGAGCTGAAGTGGGTAAGCACCAGGTTGGGCAATTGGGCCTGTTGGGCAAACCGTGCCACCTGTTCAGCGGAGCTGTGTTGTGGCCAGGGGCCGACACGGTCGGACACGTCCTGGGTGTAGGTGGCCTCGTGGATAAGCACATGGGCGCCGTCGCAGGCATTGGCCAGCAGATCCGGGGTGTCGTTGTCGCCGGCGACGATCAGGCGTCGGGCTACGCGGGGTATGTGTGTGTACTCTTCACTCCTGAGCAGTCGGCCGTCCTCCAGCGTTATGTCCTTTCCTTTTTGCAGTTCGCCCCAGTGGGGTCCAGGTTCTACGCCGTCCTCCCGAAGCTTGTCCTGTAGCAGTTGTCGCTCCAGGTTGCGCTCGGTGAACAGGTAGGCACGGCAGGCCACGCGATGGGACAGGGCAACATTGGTCACTGCGAAGTGCTCATCCTCCCAGTGGAAGTCCGGTGCCTCGGAATCGATAAAGTTCAGGGGATAGCTGAGGCTGGAGTCGCTGTTTTCGAGCACTGTTTCGACGAAACGTTGCACCTGGCCCGGAGCAATGACATCCAGTGGTTCCGTGCGGCCATTCATGGAGGCACTGGTGAGCAGCCCCGGCAGGCCGAAGGTGTGGTCGCCGTGGATATGGGTGATGAATAGGGCCCGTAACTGCATGACCGAGTAACGGGTGCGCAGCAACTGGTGCTGGGTGCCTTCACCACAGTCCACCAGGTACCAGGGCTTGGGGCCGGAATGGCACAGGGCCAGGGCGCTCACATTACGTGACCGTGTGGGTGTGCCGGCGGATGTGCCCAGGAAGGTGAATTCCACTTGCTCAGTCGCTCCCCTTTAGCCCCATCTCCCAGAAATCGATCTCAAGCCGGGTAGCATCGCTGAATATCCGGGTGAGCTGTTCGAACCGGGAAGGCGATACGTCGGCCAGCCTCTCATCCAGCCAGCGGATTTCCGCCTGCATGGCGTCCTGGAACTCGTCGCTTTCGTACATGGCGATCCAGGCATCGTAGGGGTTGCCGTCGCCCCGAATGGTGTCCGGCCGGCCGTTTAGCCAGTTGGCGATTTCGCCATAACCCACCATGCAGGGTGAGAGCGCAACGTGCAGGTCCAACAGATCGCCCCGGTTGCCGGTGTCGAGCACGTAACGTGTGTAGGCGAGAGTGGCCCGGGCTTCCGGGAGGTTGGCAAGCTCTTGCTCTGATATGCCCCATTCCTTGCAGTAGCTGATGTGGAGGTCCAGTTCTACATCCACGATGGCCTGTAACCCTTCTTTGGCATGCCGGAGATCTGACAGGGTCGGGCTTTTATAGGCGGCCAGGGCGTATGCCCGGGCAAACTGGATCAGGAACAGGTAATCCTGCTTGAGGTAGTGCTGGAAAGCCTCCGGGGCCAGCGTTGCGTCGCCCAGTTGCTTTACGAAGCTATGTTCGATGTAGGCACGCCATTCGTTATGGCAGCTGTTTTCGAGGTCTTTGAACTGGTAGGGCATGTTGTCTCCATTTCGCTCTACAGATTCAGGAAAGATCTTTTCCGCACAATCGTAATATACAGAACAGATCTGCTGCCGGGCCAACGGATAAATGTGTTAAATTCCGCGCACTCTCAGCCGGAAAACGTTTCTCTTGCTTTGCCTATGATCCAGCATCTCTCAGAAGCCCTGTTCCCCCTGCTGTCACTGATCGCCCTCGGCGCGGTTCTTGGCCGTAAAACGGATTTTTTCGATGGCAAGGCGCTGTCCGGGCTGGTGACCGCCGTGGGCATTCCCGCGCTGTTGCTCCACTCGGTGTTGAGCATGAATATGGACATATTCGGGATGGGGGCCCTCGTCGGTATTACCGTGGTCTGGCTGTTGGTCATGGTGGTGGTCACCGGGTTGTTACTAGCGTTGGCCGGCTTGCCGGTGAGGTCCTATCTGCCGGCGCTGGTGCACCCGAACACCGGCAACATGGGGATACCGGTGTGCTTTGCGTTGTTCGGGCCTCAGTCGCTGGGGCTGGCGGTGGTGATTTCGTCGGTGATTCAGGTCAGCCACTTTACGCTGGGGATCGGATGCCTGTCCGGGCGCCTATCGGTACGCGCCATGCTTAGAAACGGTCCGGTTCTGGCGTTGATTGCCGGGGCACTTCTGCTCGCGGCCGATATTCGTCTGCCAGGCCCGGTAATGACTACCCTGGATATGCTTGGTTCCATCACCATCCCGGTCATGCTGATGCTTCTTGGCAGCTCCATTGCCAGCCTGAAGCTGTCCGGTGCCAGGGATATGCTCAGGCCGCTGGTGTTCAGCTTTTATCGGCCGCTGGCAGGCCTTGCCCTGGCATGGCTGTTGTTGCTGGTCTGGCCGTTGACCGACCTGGAGGCGCAGGTGTTTCTGATCCAGTGCGCCATGCCGGTAGCGGTTATGAGCTATGTGCTGGCCGTTCGATACCAGGGACCGTCGCAGGAGATAGCGCTTACCATCCCCCTGTCCCTGGTGGTTTCTTTGGGGGTGGCTGTGGCTTTCGCCCTGTTTTGGTAGATGTGGGTGCGTTGAGGCGTATTACGAAAGCATCAGGCCTGACTCGGCGTCCACCCTGTCCCTGCGCACCAACATCTTTCCATCCCGAACGGACGCCAACACCGGCCTCTGGCCCAGCAAAACTTCATAAGGGGTTTGCCCCTGAAGCACTAGGCAGCGCGCCGGCAACCCTTCGGCAATCCCATATCCCTTCAGATCCAGTGCAGCCGCTCCGTTGTCGGTAATAAGCTCCAGAGACCGCTCGATCTGGCTCATGCCCAGCATGTGGCAGGCGTGCAAGCCCACATCCAGGGTGCGCAGCATGTTGCCGTTGCCCATGGGGTACCAGGGGTCACGGATGGAGTCCTGGCCGAAGGCGACTTTCAGACCGGCGTCCAGCAATTCCGGCACGCGGGTAATACCCCGGCGTTTCGGGTAGCTGTCAAAGCGGCCCTGCAGGTGCAGGCTTTCTGTGGGCATGGAGAGGAACCGCAGGCCGGATTTTTTCAGCAGTCGGAACAGGCGGCTGCAGTAGGCGTCGTCATAGGAGCCCATGGCGCAGGTGTGGCTGGCTGAAACCCGGGAGCCGTAATCCAGCCTCAGGGCTTCGGCGGCAAGTACTTCCAGGAATCGCGATTCGGGGTCGTCGATTTCGTCGCAATGCACGTCCACCAGCCGGTCGTTCTTGTGGGCCAGTTCCATCAGCCAGCGAACGGATTCTGCGCCGTAATCGCGGGTGAATTCGAAGTGGGGGATGCCGCCGACCACATCGGCGCCCAGACGGATGGCTTCTTCCATCAGTTCGCGGCCGTTCCTGAAGGACCAGATGCCCTCCTGGGGAAAAGCAACGATCTGAAGGTCCACAAAGCCGGCGGTTTGCTCGCGCACTTCCAACATGGCTTTGAGGGCTGTCAGGCTGGGGTCCGTTACGTCGACATGGGTGCGGACATACTGAATGCCATGGGCGGCGAACAGTTTCAGCGTCTGGGTGGCCCGGTTGATGACGTCCTCGTGGGTGAGGGTGGCTTTGCGTTCGGACCAGCACTCAATGCCCTCGAAAAGCGTGCCGCTCTGGTTCCAGCGGGGCTCGCCGGCCGTCATGGCGGCGTCCAGGTGGATGTGGGGTTCCACAAAGGCGGGGGTGACCAGGTTGCTGGCGGCGTCCAGTTCATTTTCTTTTACAGCGACCGGCTCGCTCTGGGCGGTGATGTCGTCGAAGCGGCCATTGCTTATACCAAGCCTGTGTAGCCCTTCGCGGCCCTGTAAGCGGGCGTTTACTATGGCGTTCAGCTGTTCTGTCATTCTGTCTCCTGGTGGCTCACGGGCGGTCAGTGTTTTAGCAGCAGGTGAGCCAGTAGCCGACTTTTGAAGTCTGCCGGGTCGATTTGATTAGGCAGATTTTCGGTCAGTTGGTTCATTCGATTGCGAATAGTGTTTCGATGGCAGCCCAAGGCTTCAGCCATGGCACTGTGGTTGCCCAGGCAGGCGATCCAGGCGTCCAGCAGGTCTGCCGAGCCCGCCAGGTTATCGGTACCGAGTTCCTGCCCCGCAGTGTGTTCGGACCAGATAATGGCCCTGCTGATGGCCTCGGTGACCTCAACCATCGGCAGGGAATAGGGCTGCTCGAACAACGGTATCGACAGGTCGTCCGCCACCCGGCAAAGGGTGTTTGGTAATTGCCCAATGTACGCATCCCCGGTAAGCACCACCAGCCCGGAGACATCGCATTCCTTGCCCTCGTAGAGGCATTCTGCCAGGTTTTGGGGGCTGCGATGCCGGCTGATGCCCGTTACGAAGACCAGTTCGCCGCCCTTGACCCAACTCTTGAACGAGCGGTTCTCCGCAACATAGGGCCAGCGTACGACGTTGGCTGCCGCAGCACTCCCACCCCGAATGCGGATGGCTTCGAGCCCCGGCAGTTTGGGAATATCATGGCATCGCAGTGGCACTAAACGGCTCCCAGCGCCTGTGCTCTGCGCTCGCGAACGGCCTGGCTGACCACCAGAATCACACTGTAACTCAGGGCGGCGACAAGCACGCCCACAATCGGCGCAATCCAGGGTGAAGTATAGGCCGCTGCGGAGCCAATCGCGTAGGCGGCGAGGCCGGGCACATTGAAGGCCGGCAGTGTTATGGTGGTCAGGTCCGGGTATTGGCGCTTGTAGCCAATGAAATAGCTGGCCATGATCACCCCACCGATGGGCGGAATGAACGTGCCCAGCAACACCAGGAACGGAATCAGCCACTCGTACATGCCCATCACAGCAAGCACGGTACCGATTGCTGCGCCACCAATAGTTACTGTTCTGCGCCGGCGGGTGCGGATCAGGTTACAACCAGCCACGGCAAAGTTGTAGACGGTGTTGTCCTGCGTGGTCCAGAGGTTGAGGAACAGCATCAGGATACCGAGCGTTGCCAGTCCCTGAGCGACCATGATGTCGACGATATCGGCCTGCTGGTAAACCAGGGCTCCGAAGGCGCCAATCAGTGTCATCAGACCGTTGCCCAGGAAGAAGGCCAGTAGCGTCGCGATAACTGCGGTCTTGCCGGACCTGGCGAAACGGGTCCAGTTGGTGGCCTGGGTACCGCCGCTGACAAAGGTGCCGAACACCAGCGTGATGGCGGCGGCGACGGTCATGTCATCCGTTGGGGATATGGCAAGCAACCCGGACAGGCCACCGGCGTCGGAGGTGGCGATGGTCATGCTGACTGCCACCAGGATAATCATTGCCGGTACCGCAAAACGTGACAGCCACTCCAGGCCCCGGTAGCCGATAAAGGCGGTGATGCAGAAGCCGAACCCGAATAGCACCATCAAGGGCGTGGTCAGACTTTCTGGCATGCCGGTCAGTTTTACCAGCAGGATCGCCATGGTGGCCGTGCCCCAGGCGTACCAGCCAATCTGGGTGAAGCCGAGGATGAAGTCCGAGAGTTTGCTGCCTACCTCACCAAAGGTGAAACGGCTCATCAGCGCTGTATTCAGGCCGGATTTCGCGGCGATGTAACCCAGCACGGCGGCGTAGGTGCCCAACAGTAAATTACCGATGGCCAGAACCATCAGCATGGTCGGGAAGTCGAACGCGACACCCACACTGCCACCGGCCCACATGGTGGCGGTGAAGAAGGTGAAGCCAAGAAGCACCAGCCCCATCGACCAGAAGCTTTTGCGTTGATCCATGGGGACCGGGCTTAGGGGATAGTCCTGTTCTTTCGGGGTTACCTGGTCGGTCATGACGATCTCTCCGTATCGTGAGTAAACACCCTGGGAGTTGGCAACCTTTGTGCCATCAATGGGTGGAGTGGGTGATAGGGGCCTGATATTGAGGGTGTGTTTGTGCAATCTGCACAATACTGACAGGCTGAGGGTAATGATTGAGTCTGTTTTGCATTGCTTTGGTGCGTTTTACTCAGAGGATCCTTTTAATGGGGCGAGGGCATACCGATGACCACGCGCTGAAAGGCGCAATGCTCGTAGCGCTCGCGGCATTCTGTTGGGGCCTTTCAGGCGGCATAGGCGGAATTCTTCTTGCCGAGGGGTGGGGCTCCTTTCTGGTTTCGTTTTACCGGGGCATTATCGGCCTGCTGTTCGTGCTCGTCTGGTTGATCTTGCCTCCGGGTAATAGCGGATTGGCCGATATTCCTCGCACTGGGTGTACTGGGTGCCGGGCTGTCCTTCATTTTCTATATCGTTGGCCTCAATCATACCGTACCCACCGTGGCTTCGATCGTGGCGATGGTCGAGCCTGTGACTGCATCCCTGTTCGGTATTGCGTTCCTGAATGAGAGCCTGGAAGGCATTCAATTAGTCGGTATGGGGCTCATTTTGATCACGGTGACGGCTTTGAGTGTTTATTCAAATTTAGTGCCCAGGCCGACAGACCAGACGCCTTTGCGTTGATCCATCGGCCCATCGCTATGTTTCAGGAGTACAGGCTGGCGTGCTCAGTGACGTATTGCCCGGTGAAAGCTACTTGACGCCGCTCTGGCAGTGGGTGGAAATGCATTGCCCTACTGTCGCGGATCAGTCGCTCCATGGCATGGCCTTTGAAGAAGCCCGGCCCGCCGATCATCGATGCCCCCAGTTCGATCACCTGCTGGACCGCCTTGGTGGCGAGCGTCTTGCGAACAAGAATGCTGTTGGTCAGGCCCTTGTCAGGCTGGAACTGGTAGTTGTTGCATAGCCGGATCATATCTTTGAGTGCGATCTGGGCGCTGGTCAGAGCGTTAGTCGCCTCACCGACAAGCGATTCCTGGTCCTTGGCTTTCTGGGCCTGATGAACGATCAGTCCGTAAGCCTGCTCTGCCAGCCCCGTATAAGCGGCGACGATGATCGGCATGGCAATTGGCAGGATAGCGTCCCATACCGGGTGCCAGACGCCGCGGGGCCGGCGCGCGACAACGGCTGCGTCCGGCACGAAAACGTTGTCCAGGATTACATCGTTGGAGCCGGTCGCCCGCATGCCCAGTGTGTCCCAGTTGTTTTCGATACGAATGCCGTCGGAGTTGAACGGGACCGAGAAGTGAATGATCTCGGGCCCCTGATCGCTTTCAGTCACTGAGCTTGTAACGAGCACATTGGCACCGGGCGCCCCACTGACAAAATGCTTGGTGGCCGTAACGCGGTAGCCGCCTTCCACTTTTTCGGCGTGGCCACTGGATTCAAGCCAGTCGTTGGCACCAGTACCGGCAATAACCAGTTCTTTTTCGGCGATACGGCGTAGGGTCTGTTCAGCCTTGCTATCGCCACGCTTGTACTTGAACACGTTCAGACCCACCGGGTGGGAGTGCATGGCAAAGGCCAGCGCCGTCGAGCCACAGCCTTGAGCAAGCAGCCGTGTGCTGTCGCAAACTTCTTCGTGGCTGGCGCCACCGCCACCGAGCTCCGCTGGTACGCCAATGGAGAAGAAGCGGGCTTCGCGCAGGGCCTCGTAATTGGCAAACACAAACTCGCCGCTACGATCGTAATCACTCGCTAGCTCGCCAAATCGCGCTGCGAGTGCAGACGCGGTGTCCTTCCAATTGGCCAGGTGAATGGCATCTGCCTTGAGTCGTTCCATTTCTGTATTCTCCTAATCCTGTTGTGGTTTCTGTTACTTACAAACGCCGCGGTCTCTGGTTGTCAGGCTGCGCCTGAAGCCCGGTCGACGTTTGATGTGATCAGTTTTTCACCACGGAGGAGGGAGAACTAGTACAATATTTGTACTACGAATAAGTTCGTTCCTCACACATTTACGGGGCGGGAGGTGCTTGATGCAAAGCTATGGTCAGTTCTGCCCCGTTGCCAAGGCAGCGGAAATTCTCGGTGAGCGTTGGACACCGTTAATCATCCGGGAGCTTTTATGTCATCCGCAGAGCTTCAATGAGCTGCGCAACGGTTTGCCGTTGATCTCGCCCACCTTGCTCTCCAACCGCCTTAAAACCCTGGAGCACCGGGGTGTCTTACGGCGCGAGTGCTCAGAGAAGGGCGTTGCCTATTGCGTAACCGATGCTGGCGAAGAACTGCGGACCGTGATCACCGAAATGGGAGTATGGGGCCAGCGCTGGGCCCGCTCGAACCTGGCCCGGGAAGATCTGGACCCAACGTTGCTGATGTGGGACATCCACCGCCGGCTGGATATAAAACACCTGCCCGCTGGGCGTACCGTCATTCGCTTCGAGTTCGACGTCTGTCTAAAGGATCCGGGCTACGACATCGACCTGCTCATCCACAGCCCGCTCAACGTCATGACTGGCGTATGGATGGGCGACCGGGCCCTGCATGAAGAACTCAAGTCACATACCATTCGGCTGGCCGGCGATACGGCCCTGAAGGAAAGCCTGCCCGACTGGTTTCTTCTGAACGTGTTTTCGGGGGTGAGACCGGCCAGCGATAGTGATCAAGGTGGGCGCTGTGGCGATTGAAAACCGCGATTATTGGCCAGGACCAGCGGTCCGCTCCGGCCGTTCAAACATTGCACAGATTTAATGGCTTGCTTATGCTTTAAGTATCAGGAATCACGTTGATCATTAACGTAGGGGGTTGCTCATGGTTGATGACGCCTACAAGAAATTGCACCCAATCCTCAGCGAGGTCACCCAAACTTACGTTGAGCTCTACACCAACAGACCTAACGAAAAAAATCGTCTGGAATTGATCAAGCTTGAGGCGCTACTGCACGAGAAGCTGCAAAAATTGCAAAAGGTGCGGGACGAAAACGAATGATCCTGTCTGAAGGGCGGTTTGAGCGGGGATGAAGAGCCGGCGCGCCACCTTCCCGGGTTAGTTGGGGCAGATCGAGTCACAGCCCCTCAACAATAACAATGTCCACTTCCGCCGCATTCAGGCGCGCATTCCTTGCTTGGCGGTAGGCTTCCGAGTGATAGCAGTGGTAGGCATGCTGGTAGCTGGGAAATTCGATAACCACCGTTCGCTGCGGCGTTTGTCGGCCTTCAAGGGCGTCGTTACGGCCGCCCCGGGCGATGAATCGGGCCCCGTACGCCCGAAAAGCTTCCGGAGCCAGTGACTGGTAGGCGGCATAGTTGTCGGGGTCGGTCACGGTGACGTTCGCGATCCAATAGGCTTTTGCCATCCTCGGTTTCCTTATTTTCCTTGGTATTTGGTATTATGGTATGCCAAGATTGCAGGGAACCAAAGACGGTGTCAATCGATTCCATAGAGTGATGAACATGATGAATTTCGACCCGACCGAGAGCCTGATTGAAGACATCCGCAACGGACGCATGGTGGTCCTGCTGGACGATGAGGACCGTGAGAACGAAGGCGACCTGGTGATGGCCGCGGAGTTCGTCACACCGGATGCCATCAATTTTATGGCCACCCATGCCCGGGGGCTGATCTGTCTGACTCTGAGCGGGGAACGCTGTGAACAACTGGACCTGTGGCCGATGGTGGCCAATAACGGGGCCAGCTTCGCGACGGCGTTTACCGTGTCCATAGAAGCCCGTGAAGGGGTGACAACTGGCATCTCGGCGGCGGACCGGGCGACGACGGTGAAGGCCGCCGTAGCCCCGGATGCTCACCCCCGGGATCTGGTCCAGCCGGGCCACATTTTCCCGCTGCGGGCCCGCGACGGCGGCGTGCTGAGCCGCGCCGGCCACACCGAGGCGGGCTGCGATCTTACGCGCCTGGCGGGTCTGGAGCCGGCGGCGGTGATTGTCGAGGTTATGAACGACGACGGCAGTATGGCGCGACGTCCGGATCTGGAGGCCTTTGCCCAGCGCCACGGCATCAGGATCGGCACCATTGCGGACCTGATCCAGTATCGGCTGGCGAGAGAGAAAACCGTCGAACATACCGGGCAGCAACCGTTGTCCACCGCGCACGGGGATTTCGTCCTGCACACTTATGAGGATCTGATCACCGGCGATGCGCACCTGGCCTTGACCATGGGCGATGTCAACGGGCCGGAGCCTACACTGGTCCGGGTGCACTCGGTGGACCCGCTGCGAGACCTGGTGGGGGCGGATTACCAGGGGCCGAGGGCCTGGTCCCTGTGGTCGGCATTGGAAAACGTGGCGCGGGCCGGGCACGGCGCGGTAGTGATTCTGGCCAGCCATGAGTCCTCCCAAAGCCTGCTGTCGCGCGCGACACGGCAAAACACTCCACCACCGGATGCGTCGTCGATCCGCTATTCGAGTGTGGGAACGGGCTCCCAGATTCTGTCCGATCTGGGTATTCGCAAGCTGCGATTGATGGGTGCGCCGCTCAACTACAAGGGGCTGTCCGGGTTCGATCTGGAAGTGGTTGAGATCGTTGAGCTGTAATGCACCGGTCAGCGCATAAAATGAATGTTGCCGGTTTCCATGCTGCCGGTATAGATGCCATAAGTGCCGCCAGCACGCTCGGCGATATAGCGTTCCAGAATCTGGCGAATGGCCGGATAGAAGATCAGCTCCCAGGGAATCTGCTCGGGGGCAAACCAGTCAACGGCCTGGGTCTCGTGACCGGGGGGATCATCCCAGGCGAGCACATTGGCCCGGTAGATGATGTACAGCTCATTGGTGGGCGGCACACTGAAAATGGAGTAGGGGGTAGTCACTTCAGCGTCAATGCCGGTTTCTTCCCAGACTTCGCGTCGAGCCGCTTCTTCAACGCATTCCCCCCGCTCCATGAAGCCTGCAGGTAGCGTCCAGGTATCTACGCGAGGCGGGATGCCCCGCTGGCAAAGGAGCAGGCGACCGTCCTGTTCAATGATGGCGCCGGCAATAACCCGGGGATTGTCGTAGACAATGCCGCCACAGGCGGTGCAATAGTCCCGCTCGTGGGTGTCTCCGGCAGGAACTCCCCGGGAAAGGGGGCCGCTGCCGCATTGTGTGCAGTACCTGGGCATAGGTTGCCTCACCGCAGGCTTTGGGCCGGATTAAGGGGTGGCGTGATTGGGTCGACGGCTTTGCCCTGCTTTTCCGCGAGCGCTGCCAGGGCAACCTTGGAGGCCGCCTTGATGTGCTCAACGCAGGCCTCGTGGGCGGCTTCGGGATTTCGTGCCTGAATGGCGTCGACGATTTTCGTCATTTCCTTGAAGCTGTCCACGTAGCGCTCCTTCTGCGACACCGACGTGGCGCGAAGGTAGTTGACGCGGGCCTGCAGTTGGCTCAGAAACTGTCCGGCGATGCGGTTGCCCGCACCTTCGTACAAAACGCCGTAGAAGTCACTCACGGCATTGACGATGGCGACCGTGTCACCGCTGCGCAGGGCTGCCTTGAGGATCTCCCAGGCGTGATCGAACTCTGCCATCTGTTGCCGGGTGGCTTTCTGGGTGAATAGCTGGACCACCATACTTTCCAGTACGCAACGCAACTCGTAGATATCGCGTGCGTCTTCCAGGGTAATGACGGCAACCCGGGGCCCACGGCTGCTTTCGCTTTCGACCAGCCCCTCGGCTTCGAGGTGGCGCAGGGCTTCGCGCACGGAGGTCCGGCTGACCCCCAGTTTGTCGCAGAGATCCCGTTCTACCAGGCGGTCGCCGGGCAGAAGCTGGAAGCTCATGATGGCCTGGCGCAGCTTGTCGAGCACCATCTCCCGCAATGTCGGTTGATTGCGCGTGACTTTGAGGCTGTCGTCCAATGGGGTCCGTTGCATTTCTTCTCCTGGGTACAGGCAATGGCTAAATTTCGCCCATTTCGCTGAGCACGTCGCGGGCCTGACGGAAGGCGTCGATGGCGGCCGGGATGCCACAATACACCGCCGTCTGCATCAGCACCTCACGGATTTCGTCAACGCTCATGCCGTTATTGATGGCGCCCCTTACATGAAGGCGCAGCTCGTGCGGGCGATTGAGAGCGGTAATCATCGCCAAGTTTATCATGCTGCGATCACGGTCGCTGAGGCCTTCCCGCTGCCACACGTTTCCCCAGCAGTACTCGGTCACCAGTTCCTGGAGCGGCTGGTTGAAAGCATCGGCGTTGCGCATGGATTGGTCAACGTACTCTGCACCCAGGACCCGGCGGCGTTTGGCCAGGCCGCGT
The DNA here is from genome assembly GCF_029207565.1 of Marinobacter iranensis. Classification (GTDB taxonomy): domain Bacteria; phylum Pseudomonadota; class Gammaproteobacteria; order Pseudomonadales; family Oleiphilaceae; genus Marinobacter; species Marinobacter iranensis. The sequence goes on from NZ_JANCMW010000001.1 coordinate 36,384, forward strand.
TCAAAACGTTCTTCTGACATAAGAATGTCCTCGTTCAGGTGAATCAGGAGGCGCGCGCCAGGGCGCGCAGGTTCTCCGGCAGTTGATCCATCTTGCCGCGGCAGTACAGGAGAGGGTCGACCTCGCTACCGCCGCACCACAGCTTCTGTACTTCTCCAACCAGAATAGCGTGATCGCCGCCCGGGTAATCTTCCCAAATGTGACACTCAAGACAGGCCGCCGACCCGTTGATCAGGGCATTTTCCAGTTCGGAACGGTGCCAGTCGATGCCTTCGCCTTTATCGCGACCCTTGCCGGCGAATCGGTAAGCGATGGCCTGCTGATCCTGGCCGAGGATGTGGATTGCAAAGCGGCCAATGCGTTTGATAACCGGATAGGAATCCGAATTCAGGCTCGGGCAGATCAATACCAGCGGCGGCTCCATGGAAACCGCGGAAAAGGCGCTGGCGGTAAATCCCACCAGCCGACCGTCGTCATCAATGGCAGTGACCACGGTAACCCCGCTTGGAAAGGCACCCAGGACCTGCTTGTAGTCTTGTGTTTCGATCATGGTTCTCTCCCACATTAACGCATAATGAAAGGGTCGGGCATAGGATCTGTGGACAGGTTGATCCACAGGGTCTTGAGGTCGGTGTAGTCGCGCACCGCGTCGATACCGCACTCGCGGCCGTAACCACTGGCGCCGAAGCCACCGATCGGGGCCATCGCCGATACCGCCCGGTAGGTGTTTACCCAGAGGATGCCGGAGCGTACGTCGCGGGCCAGGCGGTGGGCGCGGCCCACGTTTTGTGTCCAGATGCCGGCAGCCAGGCCAAATTCGGTATCGTTGGCGAGGCGCAGGGCTTCCGCTTCGTCATCGAAGGGTATGACGGCCACGACTGGGCCGAAGACTTCTTCCTGGACGATGGGCATCTGGTGGGAATCACAAGCCAGGATAGTGGGCGAGTAGTACCAGCCGGCCCTGTCTGTGATGCGTTCGCCGCCATGGATCAGTTTGGCGCCATCGGTTTTGGCCTGGGTGACCATGCGATCGATGGTTTCCAGCTGTGCTTCGGTGGCGATGGGGCCCATCTCGGTGTTGGTCTCCGCCGGGTCGCCAATGCGGATGCTGGCAGCGCGATCGCGCAGTTGCTGCACCACTTCGTCGTAAATACTGCGTTGCACCAAAAGGCGCGAGCCGGCTACGCAGCTCTGACCGGATGCCGCGAAGACGCCGGCGACCACGCCGTTAATGGCGCTTTCCAGGTCCGCATCTTCGAACAGAATGTTGGGGGACTTGCCGCCCAGTTCGAGGGACAGTTTGGCGAAGTTCTCGGCACTGTTACGCACCACGTGGCGGGCAGCCGTGGCACCGCCGGTAAAGGCGATCTTTCGCACCAGCGGATGGGCCGTCAGTGCGGCACCGGTGGACGGACCAAAGCCGGTGACCAGATTGACCACGCCCTCGGGGAAGCCCGCCATTTCCACCAGACGCATCAGTTCTATCAGGCTCGCAGAGGCGTGCTCGGAGGGTTTGATCACGATGGTGTTGCCTGCCGCCAGGGCCGGGGCCAGCTTAATGGCGGTCAGGTACAGCGGGCTGTTCCACGGGATGATGGCAGCCACCACGCCCAGGGGTACCCGCACCGTGGCACCAAACATATCCGGCTTGTCCAGCGGCAGGGTTTCGCCCACCACCTTGTCCGCCAGGCCCGCGTTGTAATAGAAAAATTCAGGCAGGTAACCGACCTGGCCGCGGGTCTCGCGAATGAGTTTGCCGTTGTCCCGGCTTTCCAACTGGGCCAACGTCTCGGCGTTGTCGGCAATCAACTGGCCGAGACGGTACAGTAATTTTCCCCGCGCGGTGGCGGTCAGACCCGCCCATTCCGGACCTTCGAAGGCGCGGTGCGCTGCCTGGACCGCGTCGTTGACGTCGGCCTCATCGGCATTGGGCACGTGACACCAAACCTCACCGGTGGCCGGGTTGTAACTGTCGAAGGTGGCGCCGGAGCGGGCGCCCCGCCACTCGCCATCAATGAACATCGTCAGCGAATCCAGGTTCATCGTAGAGTCTCCTCTTGGAGGGAATGGTTGTGGACGTTGTCGAGAAAGTGGATCAGCAGGGTGTTGACCTCACTGGCTGCTTCCACCGGGGCCATGTGCCGCTGGCCGCGTAAAATATGCACGCTGGCGTTAGGCAGGTGTTCTGCCAGTGCGCTTGCCATTTTCGGCGTCGATCCCGGGTCCAGCTCGCCGGTGGCGATCAGCACGGGCACTCGGATCGACACGAGCTTATCCAGTCCGAAGCTGTCCTGGGTCACGAACAGTGCGTAACTCCGATAATACCCTTCCGGGTGGTTGCTGGTTACCCGGTCGCGAACGGCAGCGATGCACTCGGGGTGAGCGTCGCGGAACGACGGACTGAACCAGCGTTCCAGGGCGTCATCCACGTTCGCTGTCGGCCCCTGTTTACGGGTCTCGTCCAGGCGACGGAGGGCACCGGCGCGTTGTCGCTCATTGCGATCAAACACACTGGACAGCACCACCATCCCATTTATCCGGCCAGGGTGGCGCAAGGCAAACGCCCTCGCTACCAATCCGCCCATTGAGAATCCCACCACCGTCGCGGAGGGCAGGTCCAGTTCGTCGAGCAGGGCCAGCAGCTGGTCGGCATAGTCATCCAGTGTGGCGTCTTCTGTTGGCAGGGCGCTCTCGCCATGGCCCAGCATATCGTAAGCAATCACGTCATAATGCTTGGACAGCACCTCCACCTGGGCCTGCCATAGGGTGGCATCCAGCCCAACGCCGTGGATCAGGACGACCGGCGCGCCCCGGCCGGATCGCCAGTAGCGGGTTCCGGAGAGGCTCTTTCGTGCGTCAGTGAGTTTCATCTGACCTCCCGTGAAGCTCACTGGTTGCCGGCCTGTTCCGCTTCTTCGGCCAGTTCCTTCAGATCCTGGTAGCGGTTGCCGATGCGTGGGTGCAGGCGGCCGCCATCCGAGGCACCCAGGGCTACGACAATCTCGTTGGCGCGCGGAGCGTCCTCGATACGCATCTCCAGGGTAATGTAGTGGGAGCGGAAGCCCTCATCGTCCTTGTGCATCATCGGGATTTGGATGGAAGATCCCGGCGCGCCGCGCTTGTTGGTAAAGCTCAGGTAGCTCTTCGCGCCGACGGCTTCCCGGTAGTGATTGCCAAAGCGCAGGGTGTGAATGATGGCCGAGGCATGCTCGATCTCACCCTCGGCACCAACGACGGCGGCCTTGCCGTAGGCTTCGATCTGCTCGCTGCCGATCTCGTCCAGGATGTGCTTGACGATCAGTTCGCCCAGTTCCGAACAGCCACTGCGGATTTCCGGTGACAGGTCTTCTACAAAGCCCCGACCGCTCCATGGATTGGTCACCACAGCCGCCACACCGACCATGGTCACGGGCTTGTCTCCTGCTTTACCACCTTCGATGTAGGTGGTCTCTCGAAAGGTGGCGATCTTGCGAATCTCGAAGCTCATATACGCTCTCCTCGTGCTTATTGGCGCGGACCTGGCCGATTTTTCGGGCGGTACCTAGTTTTGGTATACCATAATACATAAAATGAATTCCGACAACGATTAAGCAATCAGGATCTGGTTTCGCACTTAGATTGGATTGGTTTGTAAATTTTAAGGTACTGAAAAATATATTATTAGTTTTATTTTTTGACTCTTTAATTTTTCTTGCTTAGAAAATATTTGCATTCTGTATTATGGTATACCAATATAATTTAGAGGTCCTCGGATGGCCTGTGTATGAAGAATGAGCGTTAGCGCTCGGCAGGCCGCTGAAAATCAACAACAACGCCAACAACGGAACTCAGGAGAGCTTGAATGCACAATCCTCAATCAAGTATGCCCGGGCAAGGCTTTTTCGCTGGGGTGAATAAAACGATGGCTATCGCCTCCATTACCATGGTGGTGGCTTTCGTGCTGTTCACGGTATTGCAGCCGCAACTGGCCAACACCATCTACACCGGGGTCAAGCAGTACATCGAGAGTGAACTTGGCTGGTACTACATTCTGACGGTGAATGTGGTGCTCTTTGTTTCCATTGCGATCATCGTCAGCCCCTACGGCAAACTGCGCCTGGGGAAAGACGACGAGCGCCCGGAATTTTCCAACTTCACCTGGTTTGCCATGCTGTTCAGCGCGGCGGTCGGCACGGGGCTCCTGTTCTGGAGTATTGCGGAACCTTTAAGTCATTTGCAGGGGAATCCGTTCATCGCGACGGAGGGGATTGCGCCCAATACCCTGGATGCGGCACAAACCGCCCTTCGCGTCACCATTTTCCATTGGGGTTTCCACGGCTGGGCGATCTATATCCTGGTTGGCACCATCCTGGCGTATTTCGCCTATCGGCGTGGACTGCCGCTGACGATTCGCTCAGCCTTCTATCCGCTGCTCGGTGAACGCATCTACGGCCCGATTGGCCATGCCATCGATCTGCTGGCGATCTTTGCCACCCTGTTCGGGACGGCCACCACGCTGGGTCTGGGGGTCTCACAGATGAACGCGGGGCTAAACAATCTGTTCGGTATGGAGATTTCCAGCACCAATCAGGTGTTACTGGTGATGGGTGTGACTGTGGCGGCTACGTTGTCTGCAGTGTCGGGTTTGAAGAAGGGCATCCGGTTCCTCAGTGAATGGAATATCCACCTCAGCATGATCCTGTTTGCGTTCTTTATCCTGGCGGGTCCCACTGTGTTCCTGTTGACCATTTTCACCACCAGCGTAGGTGACTACCTGGGCCATCTGTTGCCGATGGGGTTCTGGACCAATCCAGATCCCGAAAGCCAGTGGCAGGGTTGGTGGACGCTGTTCTACTGGGGCTGGTGGTTGTCCTGGGGCCCGTACGTTGGCATGTTCATCGCGCGTATTTCGCGTGGTCGCACGATTCGCGAAGTGCTGTTTGGTGGCATGCTGGCGGCCACACTGGGTGCGATGTCCTGGATTGTGATCTTTGGTGGCACTGCTCTTCACCTCCAACTGTTCGGCGGTGTCGACCTGGCAACGGTAGCCAACGACAACGTGACGCAGGTGTTGTTCCGGACTATCGAGGCTCTCGATGTGCCTTGGGCGTCCAGTTTCATGATTGGTATGGCCACATTAATGATCGTGACCTGGTTCGTGACCTCAGCCGATTCTGGAACTCTGGTTATCTGCACCATCCTGTCCCAGGGCAACCCGCATCCGCCCCAGCTGTATAGAGTGATCTGGGGGCTGGGTCTGGGCGCGACGTCTGCTGTGCTATTGCTGGCCGGCGGGTTACAGGCCCTGCAAACCGCTGCAATTGCGGCCGCCTTACCTTTCTCTGCGGTTCTGCTGGTGATGTGCTATTGCATGTTCAAGGCGCTGGCCAGTGAACAGGTTGGTGAGGTAGTTGCAGTTGAACAATCTGAAGCGTCCTAACGACGAATACCGAGGAGATTCTACAATGCAGTTTTCGTTATTCCTTCATATGGAGCGCTATCCAGGCGACAAGAGCCACCAGCAGCTGTTCGAGGAACTCTGCGAACTGGTGAAGATTGCCGAAGATGGCGGTTTCCGTGCAGCATGGATCGGTGAGCATCACGGGATGCAGTTCACCTCGTCGCCCAGCCCGATTGCCCAGCTGTCCTATCTGGCGGCCAAAACCGAGCGGATCCGTTTGGGCGCGGGGACGTTTGTCGCGCCCTTCTGGGATCCGATCCGCCTGGCGGGCGAAGCGGCGCTGCTGGATGTCATCAGCGGCGGCCGGCTAGAGTTCGGCATCGCCCGCGGTGCCTATCAGTTCGAATTCGATCGCCTGACCGATGGTCTCCAGGCTTCAGAAGGCGGCGAGGCTCTGCGCGAGATGGTCCCGGCCATCCGGGGCCTGTGGCAGGGCGACTATGCTCACGAGGGCAACGTCTATAACTTCCCCACCACCACCAGCGTACCCAAACCGCTACAGCAGCCGCTGCCGCCAATCTGGATCGCCGCGCGGGATCCGGCTTCCCATGATTTTGCGGTCAAGAACGGCTGCAACGTGATGGTTACGGCTCTGATGAAAGGCGACGAGGAAGTGGCCGACCTGGCGCGCAAGTTCAACACCGCGTGCGCCGACCATCCTCAAGTGGATCGCCCGGAACTGATGTTTCTGCGCCACACCTACGTGCACGAGGAGAGCGATCCGGAAGGCTGGCAGCCCGGTGCTGAAGCTCTCAATCGCTTCTACCGCTACTTCATGGCGTGGTTCAAGAATGACCAGCAGGCGGTGGATGGCTTTTTTGAGCCGGTATCGGAAGAAGCCGTGGCCGACAATCCGGAGTTTTCTCTCGACAGCCTGCACCGCAACATGATGATTGGTACGCCCTCGGAACTGGTCGAACGGCTCAAGGGCTACGAAGAGCTGGGCATTACCGAATACAGCTACTGGACCGACAACACCTTGCCTTTCGAGGAGAAGAAGCGGTCACTGGAGCTGTTCATCAAAGAGGTGATGCCGCACTTCGGCTGATCAATGAGGACGTACCATGAATCTATTGGATCTCGTTAGCGGCGGAAAAGTTGCGGCGCTAATTGGCAGTGAATGGCGCCTGAGCGTTAAGAATTTCGACGTGGTCAATCCCGCCAATGGTGAAACGGTTGCCCAGGTGGCGGATATGGGTGCGGAGGACGCGCGTGAGGCCATAGTTGCGGCCGAACGTGCGGGGAAAGCGTGGCGCAAAGTGTCAGCGAAAGAGCGCGCCCGACTGCTGAAGCGCTGGTTTGACCTGGTCGTGGTTGAAACTGAGGCCCTCGCCCGGATTATGACACTCGAGCAGGGGAAGCCCCTTGCAGAAGCGCGCGGTGAAGTGGCCTATGGGGCTTCGTTCATTGAGTTCTTCGGCGAGGAAAGCAAGAGAATGGCAGGGGAAGTTTTGCCGGCCCCTGACACCAGCAAGCGCCTGTTGGTGACGCGGGAGCCGGTTGGGGTTGTTGCTGCGATCACACCCTGGAATTTCCCGCTGGCGATGATTACCCGGAAATGCGCGCCGGCCCTGGCTGCTGGCTGCAGCGTTGTGATCAAGCCAGCTGAGGCAACCCCGCTGACTGCGCTGGCTCTAGCGCGCCTGGCTTTGCAGGCAGGCATCCCGGAAGGCTTGATTAGCGTGGTGACCTGCTCCAGCCCAGCCGGGGTGGGTGATGTCCTCACGACGGATAGCCGGGTACGGAAGGTGTCGTTTACAGGCTCAACCGAAGTGGGCAAGTATCTGTTGTCCCAGTGCGCAGGCACTGTCAAGAAAACAGCCATGGAGTTGGGTGGAAACGCACCTTTTATCGTTTTCAACGATGCCGACCTGGACGCCGCAGTGGATGGCGCCATAGCCTCCAAGTTCCGCAATGCTGGGCAAACCTGCGTCTGTACTAACCGGTTCCTGGTGCAGGCGGATGTCTATGACGCCTTTCTGGAGAAACTTGTTGACCGGGTTAGGGGCCTTACTGTCGGCAGCGGACTGGATAATGACGTCACTGTTGGTCCGCTCATTAACGCAGCAGCCGTGGAAAAGGTACAGAGCCACGTCAATGACGGTCTGTTCAAAGGGGCCCGCCTTTTAGTTGGCGGTCAGGCTCACGAACTTGGTGGGAACTTCTTTGCTCCAACTGTCATGGCAGACGTGACGGCAGATATGCTTGTGGCGTCGGAGGAAACCTTTGGTCCTTTGGCCGCCGTCTTCCGTTTCGAGACCGAAGCTGAGGCTCTCGAATTGGCCAATGATACGCCGTCTGGGTTGGCTGCCTATTTTTACACCAGGGACTATGGTCGCGTTTTCCGAACGCTCGAAGCACTTGAGTATGGCATGGTCGGCGTTAATGAAGGTCTGATTTCGACCGAATTGGCTCCGTTCGGAGGCATCAAGGAGTCAGGGTTGGGACGGGAAGGATCACACCATGGCCTTGACGAGTTTACGGAACTGAAATATGCCTGTCTGGGAGGGCTTTGACAGGGGCAGCTTGGTAAGACTGGCCGAAGCCCCTGAACGCAACAGCAGGCGATAGATCCGCCGAGGTTTCTGGGCAAACGGTGATTATCGCTGAGTGCCCGTCAGCCCTGACCTCAATGCAATCACGCAATCTTCAATCTGTCGCTCGCTGGCACTGGCGAATCCCATCACCAGGCCGGTCTGAGCCTCTTCCCCGATATAGTGCGCACTGAGCGGCGTGCTGCCAAACCCCTGGGTTTTCAGCCACTGGCTGAGACCCAGGTCGTCGAAGTCTCCTTCCAGCACCAGGTGCATGCCGGCGCTTTCTGACACCGGCCGCACCAATCCCTCCAGGTGTTCTGTTACCCGCTCCTGAAAGAGCTTCCATTTGTCGCGATAGAGCTGACGCATGCGGCGCAGGTGTCGGCTGAACTGGCCGCTTTCAATAAACTCGGCAATGGTTGCCTGGGTGAGCAGGGGTGTTTCTCCCCCGCTGACCTGCTTCGCCCAAAGTATTGGCTCCACGACGGGCTCCGGGACAACCAGATAACCCACCCGCAACGCTGGCATCAGGGTTTTGCTGAAACTGCCCACGTAAAGCACGGGGGCGTTGTCGAACATACCCTGAATGGCGGCAAAGGGTTTGTGGTAGAAGTGGAACTCGCTGTCGTAGTCGTCCTCGACAATCCAGCACCCATTGCGTTGGGCCCATTGCACCAATGCCATGCGCTGGGACAGGTCAAGCACCCCGCCCATGGGGTACTGGTGCGTGGGTGTGCAGGACAGCAATCTCGCCGGGCCAAGGTCTGCCAGTGCCTCCACATCCAGCACCTGGTTTTTCAGGGGTACAGGCACCAGCGGATTCTTGTAGCGGCCCAAGGCATAGCGGGCACCACGGTATCCGGGGTTTTCACAGAACACCCGGTCGCCCGGTTGCAGGAATACATCGCCAATGAGCGACAGGGCCTGCTGGGCGCCGTTGGTGATGATCACTTGGTGCTCCCCGCAACGCACGCCCCGGGACGTCCTCAGGTAGTTGGCGATGGCCCGCCGCAGGGGCTGATACCCCTGGATACTGTCATAGCCCCTGAGCGCTCGCCGACTTTCCTGGTGGTGGAGGATCCGGTTCCAGCTTCGGATGGGAAACGCATCAATATCGGGCAGGCCGGGCTGAAAGGGCAGGTTGGCGTCTTCGACTGTTCGCAGTTTATTGACGGGAGGTACTGGCAAGGGTGGCAAGGCGGTGGCAGTGCGGATGGGGCGCTTGGGTCCGCGCCAGGCAGGCTTTGCTACGGCTGTGATGTCTTCATGCACGAATACGCCTTTACCGGCCCGGCTTTGCAGGAAGCCCTCGGCTTTGAGCTGATCGTAAACAGCGTTGACGGTATTCCGGCTGATGCCCAGGTCCTGGGCCATCTGGCGGCTGGAAGGCAGGCGCCTGCCCGGCGTGTACCGCTGCTTGATAATTCGCTGGGACAGTTGTTGGTAAAGCTGTTGCTGAAGGGGCGTTGTGCCTTCCAGCCGGATATCGTTGATCACTTCAACTGGTCCTATAAAAAGTCATGATCTGGATCTTCTGATGGTATCAGAAGTGCTTTTCAATGGAACTGTGTTTTTGAGAACCACGGATTATTGAAGGAGCACCGGATGACACCAGAAGATAAACCCCAGAGCAGCTCATCGCCCCTGACCTGCTGCCCCCGTAGCCATGTGAAGCGGGCGCCCCAAAGGGCCAGCTACGAGCGTGAGCCGGCCTATGCCCTGATTGATCGCCTGAAGACCGCCCATGTGGCGTTCGTGGAAGACGGTGAGCCCCGCATTATTCCGTTGACGGTGTGGCGGCTGGGCGACGATCTGTACCTGCACACGTTAAACGGTGGACGGCTGTCTCAGCGGCTGGGGTCGGGGGTACAACTTTGCATCTCGTTTGCGGTGACTAACGAGTGGGTCATGACCAAGTCTGCTTTTCACCACAGCGCCAACTATGAGTCGCTGGTGCTGTTCGGCAGGGCTGAGCGGGTAATCGAGGAGGACGAATTCGATGCCGCGTTCAGGGCCGTCATCAACCAGCTTGAGCCGGGCCGTTGGGAGCAGGTACGTGCCCCTAACGCAAAGGAGCGGAAGGCAACCGCTTTGTTCCGGGTGCCGATCGAGGAGGGCGCTTTCAAGAGCCGCACAGGCGGCCCGAACGACGACCCTGAAGATATGGACTTGCCGGTCTGGCATGGGACTTTGCCGGCGCGGTGGGACCTTCTGTAAGACTGGCGGCTTGGAGTAGGAGTGGGGTGGTGGGGGTTATTTCCCTTGGGAAAAGAACTCGCTGCGCTCAGACACCTTTTCCTGGCGGGAAATAACCCCCACCACCCCACTCTTAGGGACCAAGCGGGTTTCTCTTAGGCGATGCAGGGTCTGGCTTTGCTTTGTCTGGAAAGCCGGATTTATAAACAAACTTGTAGGCAAACCCAAGCAAGACCGCTGAACAGCGTCACGACAACTGGGTGTTCATAAGGGTATGGGGGTAGTTTGAATTTTTGCAGGAAAAGGTGTTTGAGCAAAGCGAGTTCTTTTCCAGCAAAAATTCAAACTACCCCCATACCTGTCCACCCAACCCAACCAGTCTTACCCAAGAGCCAACACTCAGTATTAATACTTAGGCGCGCCTGCAGGAATCTAAGTAATTACTGCGAATTATTTTGGTCAGTCCTACGGATTGTTAATCATTGCTCAAATCGTGACCATAAATTACGAATGACAACGCGTGATTCGACTGAAACTAAACAATAAATATAAACAGGCAGGTCGTGTATGTATCTCATGCAAGTTGGCAAACTGAGTGCGCTTGTTCTTTTTCTGTTGATGACAGGCCTCTTCGCAGGCTGCAATGACTCTGGCCCCCGAGCCGCTGATTCCGAACCTTCCGTTCCTGAACCCGCTCCTGAACCAACCGTCTACACGTTGAGCCTTGCCCAGTCCTGGACTGAGGGCGCTCCCGTTTTCGCGGACACCACAGCCAACCTGGCGCAAATGGTAGAGGCGCTTTCAGATGGCCAGTTGGTGATTGAGGTGGTGTCCGCTGGAGAGCACCATCGGCCTTTTGGCGTCTTCGATTTGGTGAAATCCGGTGAATACGATATGGGGCATTCGGCCTCTTATTACTGGAAGGACATTGATCCCAATACGCTCTTTTTCACCACGCTTCCTTTCGGGATGTTGGCCCAGGAGCAATACGCATGGTTCTACCGTGGTGGTGGGCTGGAGCTGATGCAGAAGGTGTATAGCAAGCACCATATGCTGTCGTTCCCCGGGGGCAATACCGGTAATCAGATGGGGGGCTGGTTTCGCAAGGAGATCAATACACTGGAGGACCTCCAGGGCGTCAAGATGCGGGTTCCGGGGTTTGCCGGAGAAGTGCTGAAGGAACTTGGCGTGGAGCCCGTCAACCTGGCTCCCGGTGACCTCTACAATGCCATGAGTGAGGGGCAGATCGATGCCCTGGAATGGGTTGGTCCTTCGCTGGATCTGGGGATGAGATTCCATGAAATTGCCCGCTACTACTACACCGGCTGGCATGAACCCGCTACCGAACTGCAGTTCCTGATCAATCAGGACAGTTGGAAGCGTTTACCGGAGCATCTTCAGCAAGTGCTTGAGATTGCCATGAGGACTGCGGCTTTCGATATGTATGTGCAGTCGACCTACGAAAGTGCGCAGAACTGGTCCACCATCCAGGTGGAATACCCGGGAGTAAAAATCCGTACGTTCCCCCCGCAAGTCATTGAGGCCATGTACGACGTTACCAAAGATCTGCTGGAAACCCGGGCCAGCCAGGATCCGCTTGCCAAAGAAGTTCTGGATTCCCAATCCCGGTTTCTGTGGAAAGTACGTCGTTGGACAAGCATATCTGACCAGGCCTATCTCAATAGCCAGCCGAGGGGAGGGCTACGTAAGTACATGCCGTAGGTCGCTTGCGTAGTCTCGCTCCCGAAATTGGTTAATTCAGCGGATAAAAATACCTCTCCCGGGCTGTCACTCTGTTGGTCATGCCTGACAGGGGTGTCGTTCCCAAAACAAACACAACAGGAATAATGCAATGAAAAAAGTTTTGAAAGCTGTCGCGATTGCTGCAGTGGTGTTCTCCGTATTCTTCGCGTCCTTTTCTCATGCTTCTGAGAAGACCTATACGCTCAAACTCGCTGAGACCTGGGGCCCGAACTTCCCGATTTTTGGTGATGCCACCAGGAATATGGCCGAAATGGCCGAAAAAATGTCCAATGGCCGTCTTAAAATCCGAATCGATTCCGCCAACCGTCACAAGGCCCCTTTTGGCGTGTTCGATATGGTTAAAGCGGGCCAGTACGACATGGGCCATTCGGCCTCCTACTACTGGAAAGGCAAGGTCCCCAATACCCTGTATTTCACCAGTATGCCGTTTGGCATGAACGCTCAGGAGCAGTGGGCATGGTTCTATCATGGTGGTGGTATGGAACTGATGCAGGAAGTGTACGAGCCCCACAACATGCTGTCGTTTCCGGGTGGCAACACCGGCAACCAGATGGGCGGGTGGTTCCGTGAAGAAATCAAAACCCTGGAAGACCTCAAGGGGTTGAAAATGCGGATCCCCGGGTTTGCGGGCGAAGTCTTTGCTGAGGTGGGTGTTAACCCCACCAATATCCCGCCGGGCGAGCTTTACACGGCACTCGAGCGGAACACCATCGATGCGGTTGAATGGGTTGGACCGGCCCTGGACCTGCGTCTGGGCTTCCAGCAGATTGCTGAATACTACTACACCGGCTGGCACGAACCCGCCACCGAGTTACAGTTCCTCATCAACAAGGATGTCTGGGAAAACCTGCCTGCCGATCTGCAGGAAGTCCTTCGAGTCTCAATGCGCACCGCGTCCTATGACATGTTGACCCAATCTGTGCATGCCAACGCGGAAGCCTGGGCGTCCATCCGGGACGAATACCCGAACGTCAAGGTCAAAACCTTCCCGGACGAAATCTTCGCAGCCATGGTCGCCGCTAACGACAAAGTCCTGAAAGACTATTCCAGGGACAACGAGCAGGGCCAGCGCATTATCAAGTCGCAGCAGGAGTACCTGGATAAAACACGTGCTTACATCAACATCTCCGAGCGCGCCTACCTGAACACCATGGCTGAACTGGAAGAGTAAGTTCCCCGCCATTAGCCCTTATTCAATCCTGACAGGCCGGAGCTCTGCTCCGGCAAGAGGAACTGTAATGCGTTGGTTGATTAATGTGGATAACGGACTGGGAGCCGTATCAAAAGCTTGTGGCTGGGCTGCAAGCGTGGCCTTTATCCTGATGATGCTGAATGTCTTCTGGGATGTGGTAGCCCGTTATGCCTTTGACGAAGTGTCCATTGGCATGCAGGAGATGGAGTGGCATCTATATGCCTTCGTCTTCCTGATGGGCATTCCCTATGCCATGAGAACGGATGGCCACGTACGGGTGGACGTCCTGTATGCCGGCTGTAGTGAAAGCTTCAAGGCCTGGGTCAATCTTGTCGGTGCGCTCTTTTTTGCGCTTCCTATCGCCGTTCTGATCGCCTGGCTGGGGTGGGATTATATGCTCGACGCCTATCGTATGGGTGAAGGCAGCGGGGACCCGGGTGGCTTGCCCTACCGTTTTGTTGTCAAAGGATTGATTCCGTTTTCCTCGTTCTGGCTGGCCGTCGCCAGTCTTGGTATGGCGACCTTCGCCCTCAGGGTGCTTGCGAAAGAATCCGCCTACGATGAGCAAACCGGTGCGGGAGGTCTGGCATGATCGGCATGGTGATGTTTGTGGTTTGCCTCTTCATGCTGCTCTGGGGCTTTCCTGTGGCGTTTACTTTTGGTGGCGTTGCGTTGATTTTCGGCCTGATTGCAGAGGGGCCGGAACTGTTTGCCTTCATGCCGTTCCGCATCATGAGCATCATGCAGAACACGGTATTGATGGCGATACCATTGTTCATTTACATGGGCATTGTGTTGCAACGTACCCGGTTGGCCGAGCAGTTGCTGGAATCCATGGGTCGCCTTTTTGGCGGACTGCCCGGGGGCCTGGCAATATCCACGATCGTGGTTGGCGCGCTATTGGCAGCCTCCACCGGTGTTGTGGGCGCCAGTGTTGTGGCCATGGGGCTGATTTCGCTACCGGTCATGCTGGCGAACGGCTATGACAAAAAGCTTGCCTGCGGCACCATCTGCGCATCAGGCACTTTGGGGCAGATTGTGCCGCCGTCCATCATCCTTATTATCCTTGGTGATGTGCTCGGCCTGCCTGTCGGTGACCTGTTCAAGGCAGCGGTAATTCCTGGAGTCGTCCTGGTCGGGTTATACATCGGCTATATCCTGTTCGTCAGTTGGAGGTCGCCCGAATCCGCGCCGTCCATGCCGAGGAATAGCGACCACACCCGGGCGCAGGAAGTCCGCAAGGCCCTGATGGCGATTATCCCGCCACTGGCATTGATTGTTGTTGTACTCGGCTCGATCTTTACCGGTATTGCGACGCCTACCGAATCTTCCGCACTGGGTGCCGTAGGCGCGCTGGTTCTGGCTGTGGCCTATCGCCAGTTCTCCTGGAGGATGATGTGGGAGAGCTCCCGGGATACGGTCAAAGTGACGGCCATGGTCTTTGCCATTCTGGTTGGGGCGACCGCCTTCTCCATGGTGTTCAGCTACACCGGTGGCGACTACCTGCTGGAAGAGTGGATGCTGCAACTGCCGGGCGAGAAGTGGGGCTTCCTGATTCTGACCATGATCATCATTCTGGTGCTTGGTTTCTTCATCGATTTTGTCGAAATCTCCTTCATTATCGTACCGATCCTGGCCCCCATCGCTGAACTGATGGGCATCAACATGCTCTGGTTTGCCATCCTGATTGCGATGAACCTGCAAACCAGCTTCCTGACGCCGCCATTCGGCTTCAGTCTTTTCTATCTGAAAGGGGTATCACCGCCCGAAGTGAAAACCATCGACATTTATCGCGGTGTCACGCCGTTCATACTGCTGCAGCTTATGGTGCTGATCGCTATCCTGATCTTTCCAGCGTTCTTTGGTATGTCGGCGTCCTGAGGCACTCCCGGGATTGGAGGTTTAGCGGGCCTGGGGAGCATGCTCTTCACGCCCGCTCTTTTTTCCCGGTTTGGGCTAGACTGATGTGGTTTTGCCGCAGGTACCCGGACAGTATGCGCTGATAAAGGAAAAAGAAACGGTCATGTCGCTAAGAACAAAACTGATACTGCTCGCCCTGGTTCCGTTGTTGGTTGTCACTGGTATTTTTTCCGCAGTGACCCTGCATCAGGGCGACATACTGACCGAGCGGGAACTGCATATTTTTGAGCAAAACCTGCGGCGGTCCAAAGAAACGGCGTTGAAAGACTACGTCTCCATCATGCGTACCGCTATCGACTTTATCCGGGAGAATGCTGCCAACGATGATGAGGCCCGCGAAAAGGTTATGGCCTTGATGCAGGAGGCCTCTTTCAGTGATGACGGTTATTTTTACGCTTACACCAATGATGGATTAAACCTGGTCCACGCAGCGCAACCGGCCCTGGTCGGGCAGGATATGTACGATTTTCAGGACAGCAGCGGTAATTATCTGATCCAGAACCTGATACGGATCGCTGAAAATGGCGGTGGCTATTACCAGTATTTGTGGCAACAACCTTCTACAGGCAAGGAAGTGGATAAAGTCGGCTATGTCGAACAGATCGCGGACTGGGAATGGATGTTTGGCACGGGATTGTATATCGACGACATTGCCACGGAGATGCGTTTGATCGAAGCCGGGGTGGACGCAAACGTCAGGCAGACTCTGTTGGCTATCCTGGTGGCCCTGGTTGTATCAATAGGCGTAGTGGTGTCTGTGGCGGTTCTGTTCAACGTGCGGGAACATCGCCTGGCGGACCAGAACCTGAAAGAGTTAAGCCACAAGACGGTACAACACCAGGAGGAGGAGCGGCGCCGCGTATCCAGGGAGTTGCATGACGGCATCAACCAACTGCTGGTTTCGGTAAAGTACCGGGTGGAAACGGCCATGACCCGTATTCCTGTTAATGAGTCCGAAGCCCTCGAATCACTGGTGAAAGGCGGAGAAGTACTGAACCGGGCGATACAGGAGGTGCGTCGTATCTCCCATGACCTGCGCCCCAGTGTGCTGGATGACCTGGGATTGCTGGCAGCGCTCAACCAGCTGTTGGATGACTTCCGCGAACGTAGCGGCATCGTCATGGATGTTGATATTCAGCCACCACAGGGTGATATTTCTGAGGAAGTGGCCACGACTCTGTATCGCATCGTTCAGGAAGCACTGTCCAACATCGAAAAACACGCCCAGGCCACCCGATTGGCATTGAGTCTGGAAGAGGATGCGGAAGGGCTGTTTTTGTGTATTTCCGACAACGGTGTGGGGATCGTAGAAAAAGATGCATACGCGAGGCGAGGCATAGGATTGCGTAATATGCGCGAGCGTGTGGAGTTTTTGGGTGGGGAGTTTGAGGTATCTCCCCGGCCAGGTAACGGAACTCGGATTATGGCCTCGTTCAAACAATTTCAGGCATAGCCGGAATAATAAGGATAAGCCTGGGGCTGTTGTAAACCTGACGGTAGCAGTCATATGAGCACATCAGAATCTGTAGTGAAAGTCATGCTGGTCGATGACCATATCCTGGTTCTGGAGGGTATCAGGGCGCGGCTGGAGCAGGAAAAGGGGATCGAAGTCGTGGGCCAGGCCACCGATGGGGTGGAAGCCCTTGCGCTGGTGAAAGACCTGAAGCCGGACGTTGTCATGATGGACGTCAGCATGCCCAACATGAACGGTATTGAGACGACAAAGATTTTTCAGGAGCGCCATCCCGATCTGAAAGTGCTTATCCTCAGCATGCACGACAACCGGGAGTATATTTCTCAACTGATGTTTCATGGTGCCAAGGGTTACATCCTGAAGGACGTATCCGTTGAGGAAATGGTGCGGGCCATTCGTACCGTGGCCGACGGCGCCACCTACATATGCCGGGCGGCGACCGAGACGCTGTTTCGCCATGGCGAAACAATGGATCCCGTGGAGAGCAAGCTTACCCGTCGTGAGGAGGCCATTCTTTCCAGGGTGGCCAAAGGGCTCAGCAGCAAAGCCATCTCCAATGAGCTGAATATCAGTGTAAGAACGGTGGAGACTCATCGGCAGAACATTAAAACCAAGCTGCATTTGAATACCACGGCAGAGCTGACGAAGTACGCCTATGACCAGCAGTTGCTCTGACTCAGAACAGTCCCATCTGGGGCTGGGTGTCGTTAACGCACAGGGCGTCCACCGTTGGAACACGCTCCCTCAGTAGCTCGTTCCAGAGTATGGCCAGGGATAGCGCGTCGCCCTTATTCGGCATATGCATGAAAATATAGGGACGTTTCCCTTCCTCAATCCACGCGGCTGCGCGCTCAATCCAGGGCGTCAGGAAGGGGCGGTTGGCTTCCAGGTCGGGGTGGCCGACATAGCGGATCACCGGCGGTGCCTCCACGGGAAGCAGGTGCACCGGAACCCTCGGCTTTTTGCTCTGGGCGTCACGAGTGGTCTCGCTGTCCGGAGCAGCCGTGAAGAGTGCGCGGCTGTCCATGCACACGCGTGCGATGTTTCGCTCACGCAGGCCGCGGTTCAGGGCTTTCTCCGCTTCACCCTTACCGAAAAAGGCGCTGTGACGGACTTCGACGGTGCAGGTCAGGGGTGCGGGCAAGGCATCGACAAATCGCCACAGGTGCTCCAGACGTTCCGGACCAAACGCTGCGGGAAGCTGCAGGAGGAAGGGACCAAGTACATCCTCAAGGGGCGCAAGAATCTCGAGAAAGTCCGATACCTCAAGGCCTGCCCCGCTCAATAGCCGGTCATGGGTGATCAGGCGAGGAAACTTGAACAGGAAACGGAAGTCTTCAGGTACCTGTGACCGCCACTGTCGGCATTGTTCCTGGCTGGGCGTGGCGTAAAAGGTGGTGTTGCCCTCAACGCAGTTAAGGACCTTGCTGTAGCGCTCCAGTGGGCTCTGAGCCGGAGGAAGCCGGGTATTCCAGTCGGAGTGTTGCCACTGCGGGCAGCCGAGAAAGTAGGATTGCGTCATGGTCCGGTTTCACCAAAGTTGACTGGGAAATTTCCCAAATAATCGTCTCCGCATGTCACAAACACCGCGGCTGTTCCGTCTACCTCTGTAGAACTATTCGTGGACATGATTCCACCCAATGCAGAGGAGTAAGATAATGGAAACACGCTTGAATGCCTACAAGGCCTCCCCGGACGCCATCGCCGCGATGACCAGGCTGGAGGAATACGTCCAGAATTGCGGGCTGGAACACAGCCTGATCCACCTGGTAAAAACACGGGCTTCCCAGATCAATGGTTGCGCCTATTGCCTGCACATGCACACCAGCGATGCCCGTGAAGGGGGTGAAAGCGAGGTGCGGTTCTACCTGTTGTCTGCGTGGCGCGAGTCTCGGCTCTATACGCCACGTGAACGGGCTGCGTTGGCCTGGACCGAGGCGTTGACCAACCTGGCTGACACCGGAGCCCCAGCCCAGGATTACGAGCACGGACTTGCGCACTTCACCGAAAAGGAGTTTGTCGACCTGACGTTACTGATCGGTGCAATCAATGTCTGGAATCGGATCAGTGTGGGGTTTCGGGCGGTTCATCCGAACGACCGCAATCCATAACTCACTTTGCCAGGAACCAATTATCATGACGGAACAGCCCGTGCATCAGTTTAATCACTGGCGCCGTTATCTGACAGGGATCGCGTACCGCATGCTGGGTTCGGTAAGCGAGGCGGAGGATGTGGTGCAGGACGCCTACCTGCGCTGGCACGATGCCGATCACCTGTCAGTAGCTGACGTGCGGGCTTACCTGACCACAGTCACCAGTCGGTTGTGCCTTGATCGCCTCCGGGCCGCTCACCGGCAGCGGGAGATTTATGTTGGCCCCTGGTTACCGGAGCCTCTCCTGGAGGCTCCGGATACTTCGGCGGACGCAGAAACCCTGGCCAGTGATGTGTCCTTCGCCCTGATGCTGGCGCTGGAGCGCCTGTCGCCATTGGAACGTGCTGCGTTCCTGCTGCACGATGTGTTCGGACTGGACTTTAGCCAGGTCGCCGTGAGCCTGGAGCGCAGTGAAGCCAGTTGCCGTCAGCTTGCCAGTCGAGCCCGAAAGAGGGTGCAGGCCGCGCGCCCGCGCTATCAGGTAACGGCTGGCGAGCACGGCCAACTGACTAACCGATTCTTTGACGCAGCCCGCAGTGGTGACGTTACAACGTTGAAGGCGTTGCTGAGCGAGAGCGCCACGCTGCATACCGATGGCGGTGGTAAGAGAGTTGCAGCGCGGCGCGTGATCTTCGGCGCCGATAAGATCAGCCGGTTCTTTGAAGGGCTGGCCCGCAAGTCCACCTCGCCTACCCCGCGTTGGGCCAGCCCCGTTATTGTGAATGGCCTACCGGGGTGGTTAACCATCGAAAAGGATGGGCTGCCCCAGGTCTTGACGCTGGATGTGGCGGATGGTCGAATCCAGGCGGTGTATGTCGTGCGTAATCCGGACAAATTGCGACACCTGTCTGATTGTCTGCCTGAGCAACCTGTCTAGGAATACGGAGTCTGCCGGGAGTTCTTCCTTAAAGCCGCTATTAGCCGCCCGATCCACGATTGCTCATCTTCAACCCAATGATCACCATCAATGCCCCAAGCCAGATGCCTAACGAGTATTGTTCGTTAAACCACACCACGCCGATGATCAACCCGAACACGGCTGCCACGGCGCCTAGCTGGCTGAAGAAAACCGGGTTGGAGCGTTTCTGGAGTTCGAAGGCGCAGAAGTAGGTCAGCGCGGTTAACAGGCCCTGCAAGATGATGACCCCGATGAACTGATGCCCGAAGTCGCCAGAAATCAGCGGTGTTCCTGTTAACTGGGCGAACAGGCCAAGTGAGGCCGCGGAGGCAAGCAGGGTGCCTGCCGCCAGTGTCATGGGTTTTGTCTCCCCGGGCCAGGCAACCGAACGATAGACATTACCGATCGACAGCATGGCCGGGATGAGCAGGCCCAGGGCGAACCACATTATATCCGCCTGTGGCATCTCAGAGTGACGCTGCAGAACAATCCAGGTGCAGGCGAGGACCGCGACGGTCAAGCCAGTGAGCTTTGCCCAGTTGCGTTTCTCCAGACCCATGGATGTGGCGATAAGGAAGGTGAATATCGGTGGCAGGGCATACATGATGCCGGTGAAACCGGAACCCAGCTTGGTGACCAGATAGAAGGCGGTCGCGTTGGGGATAGCGATGCCGGTCAGGCCACTGATCAGGAAGTAGGTCGTCAACCGCCTTTCAAAGATGGCCCTGACCTTCACGGAGCACAAAAGGAGAACTGTGCCGGCGATGAGCGTTTGCCAGAAGGCATAGGTGATGGCTGGTACACCTTGTGCCGTTGCTGCTTTGGCGAGGGCCAGCATCAAGGCAATGAGAAATCCATTAGCCACCAACAGGCCCCAGACCACGGTTTGGGGTGGGAATATCAGGCGCTGTTTCAAGGCCATCATCATCGTCATGCTCCGAAATATGAGAGTGTGATTCCTGAACACCAGTTTGCCGGAATCAACTCCATTGATAATTGGAGCAATCCGAACAATACTCATTCCAAATCGGAAAAAATGAAGGGGAGTAAGGTGGCCACTGACAAGCTGGTAGCCATGAGGATTTTTCGGCGGGTCGCGGAACTGGGCAGTTTCACCAGGGCAGCGGATGACCTGGACATTACCGCCGCGACGGTCAGCAAACACATTGCGTTTCTTGAGCAGGACATCGACACCCGGTTGATCAACCGGACCACGCGGCGAATGAACCTCACCGATGCCGGCCTGGCCTTTCTGAAACGAACCCAGGCCCTGCTGGATGAGCTGGAGGATGCCGAGCTGGAAGCCAGGGGGTTTCAGGCGGAGCCCCGGGGAACGATTCGAATCAATGTGCCCATGTCGTTTGGCCTGACTCACATCACTGAGGCTATCGACAGCTTTCTGGTCCGCTATCCTGAAATCAACATTGATCTGCAACTAAGCGATCGCATGGTAGATCTGGTAGAGCACGGCGTGGATATTGCCATTCGGGTACGCAGCGCACTCTCGGATTCGAGCCTGCTGGCCAGGCCGCTCAGGAAATCCAGGAATGTCGTATGTGCCTCGCCGCAGTATCTGAAGCGTGGGCCAGAGATACAGTCGCCCGCTGATCTCGCCCGTCACAACTGCCTGGTGTTTAACCTCCACGACCGGCCCAGGATTTGGGAACTGGGTGAGGAGGAAGTTGTCGTGGATGGAAGCCTGCGAACGGATAGCAGCCTGGCGATCCGCCAGAGCCTGTTGCGGGGTTTGGGGGTGGGTTTGCTACCGCGCTTCCTGGTGCAACAGGATATAGAGAATGACTCGCTGACACCGCTGCTTCAGGGCTTCCCGCCAAAGGGTTATACCGTTTTTGCGCTGTTTCCGCCGGGCCGCAAACAGCCGATGAAAGTCAGGATGTTGCTGGATCATATCGACCAGCATCTGGGGGACAAACCGTATTGGGAGTAGGGGGCACATTCATTGTTTCCTTGGGAGAAATAATATAATTCTATTCTGTCCGTTTAATGGTTGTATACGATTTCATAGAGTGGCCACTCCAACAGGTGTTAACACGCCTTTCGAAAATTTCTTCAGGAGATGGCCAAATGGATATACACGCAGCTCTGGATTGGCGTTATGCCGTCCGTGAATTTTCTTCCGAGAAACTGAGTGATCAGGCTGTTGAATCGCTGGTTGATGCGGCGCGTAAAAGCGCTTCCTCCTATGGTTTGCAGCCCTACAAAATGCTCGTGATTGAATCCCGGGCCGTGCGGAAAGACCTTTTGCCGTATTCGTTTGGGCAACAAAAGATTCTGGACTGCTCACATCTGATCGTATTTGCCGCTCATACAGGCGTCGGCGACCAGACCGTGGATCGTTATGTAAAGCAATTGATGGAGGTCAGAGGTGTGTCCTACGACGACGTCTCGGGATATGCCGGGCACATGAAACAGGCCCTGGCTTCCAAATCACCGGCGCAGAAAAGGGAGTGGGCGCACCAGCAAGCCTGTATTGCGCTGGGGACATTGCTGACTGCGGCGGCCGCCTTGAAAATCGATAGCTGCCCCATGACGGGTTTTGATCATGGGGCCTACGACCAGGTTCTGGGGCTGACAGAGCAGGGGCTCGAGGCCTCAGCCATTGTGGCTTTGGGATACCGAAGCCCCACCGATAAAAGCGCAGGGCTGCCGAAGGTGCGTTTTGACTATGAGGATGTAGTGATCCATATGTGACCGGTGCTCCGCCACATCAAATCGGAGCCACACCAAAGAGCCACTGGTGAGCCCAGAATACGGTGACCACATACACCGCCACGCCACCCACAACCGCTATGGCATCATTAGCCTTGTTGGTTGGGAGCGTGGCAATCGGCCGCTGGGTTCTGCGCTTCATGGAAATGCGATCGGCTACGGCCCACGCCAGGAATGAGCCGAACAGCAGCAGGTCATGCAGCATGCCGTTGGCCAGCAAGTGAGCCAGGGCCCAGAGTTTGACTGCTGCCAGCATCGGATGCCCAAGCTTCGCCTTTATTCTGCCCGGGAAATAGGCGGCAAACAGCAGTGGAAAGACGGGGATCAGGAGCAACAGGGCCAGATGCCTGAGCCAACCCGGCGGCGTGTAGATCACGGTCGGGTCCAGCCGGGCGGTACCGTAGCCCCAGATGATTAATACCAGGCCAACCAGGGCGGCCAGCGAGTAGAGGCCCTTGAAGGGGCCTTCGCCGAGGGAGGCCCGCAGGTGATTGCGCAGCGGTTCGTTCATGATGGACAGCGAGTGCACGCCGAGAAACAGAACCAGACCGACGATCAGTGTGGTCATTTGCCAAAGCTCCTTGTTGTTTGTTTGGTAGTGCCGTTGCCGCTTCGTGGCCCGGAAACGGAAAACTCAGTCAGTATAGTGCCCAAACCGGGACAGAACATTCCAGAGTGTTTATCATCCACTGCCTGTTCCACTGGATAAAAGGCACTCATGAAGTTTCCCAAGGTCACTGTTTTATTGGTATCCGCAGCCCTCTTGTTTGTTCTTTGGGAACAGACCCGGGACAAGCCAACGCCCGTAGAAGCCACCCGTTTTGCTGACTTGGCTTCCCGTCCGGTGGAGCGTAGCGTTGCCATGGACTGGGTGGTTACCCAAATACCGACATTGTGTGAGGACTCAACCGGCCAGCGCCGTGGGGCAGACGTGCATTCGGAATGTGTTATTGAAAGCGAGACGCGAACATCGGCCTGCCGGCGTGCGATCTATGACCGGTTCCCGAGTGTGATTGCCTCGGAAGACGTGTTCCGGGATCTGTCCATTACGGCGATGAATTGCCTTGTTCCCAGATCTGGAGTGGTTGAATAGAATGTCTGAAGATCCCCTGAAAGCCCTGTCCGATATGGCCAGCGATGCCCATGCCCGCATCCAGGCGGCCTATGAGCACATCAATCCGGTGGTGGAGGTGCGCCGTGGCATGCGTGATGCCGGCATTCCCGCAGATGTGATGACCATCGACTGCCTGCGCACCCGCAGGCGTATTACCCTGATCCTGCACGATGAACAGCCGGGCGTTCTGCTCTATCAATTTGTGACCATTGAGGATGAGGTCGGAGACGACTTCAAGCAGATGGCCTTGTCCGAGGTAGACACCGGGACGCTGTATAACTGGATTGAGGATTATTTTGGCTGAATGACAGGCTCTTCACTGCTTGAAGAACCTGGGATTGCGCTCGATAAACGAGTCAATCCAGCGTTCCAGGAAAGATTGTTCTTCGGGGTTTTTCAGATAACGCCAGCCCAGTACCGAAATCACTAACGCACCCAGGGCATCAACGATCAGGTCCCACATGGTGTCTGTTAGCCCGGAAGGGTCGCCCATCATGGGCTTTTGCATGCTCATACCGAATGCGGAATCCATCGTGAACTCGAAAATTTCCCACAACGCACCAACACCCAGAGCAAACATGAACGCGAAAAAGGCAACAAAACCTGGCTTCATGTGAACTTGAATTTTCTCGGTCTCGTTCATGATGTGAACCAGCAAGAAACCGAGGATACCAAGCAAAAAGCCGGATAGGGTGTGCAAGGCCATGTCCCACCACCAGAACCGGGTGTAATAATCGCGGATCTCGCCCAGGAAAAGGGATGCGAATACAAAACCAATGGCCGCAAGTTGCAGTTCCGGTGGGATGTGAATCCGGAACCGGCGTTCAAACAGCACCGGAAAGAATGTGATGGCAATGATCATGGCGGTCAGGAATGCGGTAAACCAACGCTGGCCCCAGACAGCAAATACCGCCTCCGACAACAGAATAAGTTGCAACGCAATGGTGATTTTTTGATGGGTTATGTGAATACGCATCGGCCTGACGCTCAGGAAATCAGTATGTTAACCCTACCACATCTGTAGTATTCCCACTGACGCGTGACAAAACGGGCGCTATAGTTGGATTATGTCTAGACCTTGCATAAGCCCGGCGTTCTGGAACTTCACTATGCCCGTTGCCAAGACGACTGCCCGGACCGACACCGTCGGAACGGTCAAGCGACGTGTACTGATCACATTGGGACTATCCCTTTTCAGTACGGGTGTGGATGCGCAGCCCTCGGCTTACCAATGTATCGCCAGCAAGGTCCAGCCAGAGGCAATCGACCTTGACCAGCCCCGTGACCAGCTGGCGCGCCAGTCTGACCTGGTGGTTCCAGAGGGCGCCCGTATTGGCCGGGTCCGAATTGTTCGCCGTCCGATCTTTGATACCAGTGATCCCGAGCAGGACAACTTTCTTTACCGCACACTGAATGCCCTCAATACCCCGACCTGGGAGTCCGCCCTGCGTGCCCAGTTGGTGTTCGACGAGGGGGATGTCTACCAAGCGGGTATGCTGGAAGAGTCCGAACGAATTCTTCGTCAGCGCGAGTACCTGACTGCTGCCTGGGTTGGCGTGACCCGCGTCTGCGGGAATGAGTTAGAGGTCAGTGTACTGGTGCGCGACACCTGGACGCTGCTGCCCAGTGTCGGAGCTTCACGGTCCGGTGGCGAGAACACCACCAACACCGGCCTGTCAGACCCGAATTTTCTGGGGTCTGGCAAGAGCGTGGGAGTTTCCTACACAAAAGATGCTGATCGCAGCGAAACCAGTGTGGATTTCGATGACCCGAACGTTCTCGGTTCCCACTGGCAGACCGGGTTTTCCTATGACAAACGCAGCGACGGCCGCGGCCGCAGCGCCTACCTCGAGCGGCCGTTCTACAGCGAACTTGCGGATTGGCGATTTGGCCTAAGCGGCGAGGACGATGTGCGGGAGCAATCCCGTTACGTGGGCGCCGAGGCCATCGCGGATTATCGTCGCAGCAGCGAATTCGCCAGTGTTGATGTGGGATGGCGGTTGGCGGAGCGCAATAGTCGGCAACTGCGGCTGCTTGTCGGTTATCGATACGACGCCAGCGAGTTCGAGCGATTGCCGGACGAACCTGAGCTGGACCTGCTTCCGGCAGACAGGACCCTGAGTTACCCGTGGATCGGTTTTGATTACCGTGAGAACAAGTTCCGGGAGATGACAAACCTGACCCGCCTTCAGAGGGTTGAAGATGTTCGGGATGGATTCGTGT
The DNA here is from genome assembly GCF_029207565.1 of Marinobacter iranensis. Lineage (GTDB taxonomy): Bacteria > Pseudomonadota > Gammaproteobacteria > Pseudomonadales > Oleiphilaceae > Marinobacter > Marinobacter iranensis. The sequence goes on from NZ_JANCMW010000001.1 coordinate 62,025, forward strand.
GGCGCACGGAACTGGGTTACTCCTCCTCCGGGCTCGGAGCCACTGAAGACCGCGCCGTATTGAACATGGAATTCCGGGATGCGCTTCTGGCCACCGACACCAACTACGCCAGCTACGGATTCAGCCAGAGCGGCACCTGGCGATTTGATCAGGACCGTTTCGAGAACCTGATGGGTACGCTCAATCTGGAGTATTTCCATGGCGGATCGGTGGACTGGAACAGCTGGTACACCAACCTGTCTTTCACCGCAGCCCACAACCTGACTGTAGACCAACAGCTACTCATCGGTGGTGACAACGGCCTTCGTGGTTACCCGAGCGACTATCAACAGGGCAACCGGCGGGCACTCTGGACACTGGAGCGGCGTTACTTCCCGGACTGGCACCCCTTCAAGCTGTTCAGGGTGGGTGGCGTTTTATTCACCGACGTGGGGCGGGCCTGGTTCGACGATGGCCGTAATAATGGCCCGGATGATGGTGTGCTGACGGACGTGGGTTTTGGCCTGAGGCTGGCATCGAGCCGGATTGAGGTTCAGAGAATGCTGCACCTGGACTTTGCCTTCCCATTGGACGGAGACGACAGCATTGACCAGGTGCAGGTGTTACTGCGGGGTCGTTCGCGCTTTTAGGCGACGATATACCTTACTTGATCCACTTATCACCCCAGTGGGTAATGTCACGCTGTTGCTCCACTTGCAGCGTGCGTGCACCGGCTGCCGGTTCCGCTTCTTCCGCGTCTGCAATTTCCTCGTCAATCACTCTGGTTGAAAGTGACAGCCAGCTTGTGACGAAGGCTGCAGCGTCGCCGTTGATCTCAAGTGCCAGCTCGTCGACGTTGGTGATGTCGTCACAGGCGGAGTGATAACAGGGGTCAAAGGCGATCCCGGCTTCCCCACCAAACTTGGCGGCCTGCTCTTCGGTTTTCACCACTTCGGCACCGGTAAACAGCCCACCAAACGCGATACCGTCTTCAAAGAACTGCGCATAATCCGAGCGGAAGCTGATTTCCGTGCCCTCTGAGGCGATTTCACGCAGATTGAAGTATTTCTCGAACAGCGCCTCCGTAGCCGCCGATCCCGGGGGGCCGGCAAGATCAAAATCGGAACCATCGCCATCGTAGATAAAGTTGCCAAAGTTGGGCGAACCAATCATGTCATAGTTCAGGTATACCTTGATCTTGTCCTTCTCCTCCTGCGACAGGCTGTTGACGTAGAAGGTTGAACCAACAAGGCCGGCCTCTTCCGCGCCCCACCAGGCAAAGCGGACCTGGTTGCGGGGGTGTGCCCGTTCCATTTGCAGGGCCAGTTCAAGCAACGCAGCGCTACCGGACCCATTGTCATTGATACCGGCACCTTCAAACACGGAATCCAGGTGGGCACCGGTCATCACCACATTGTCCGGGTTGCCCCGGCTGGTCTGCGCGATGACATTGACGGTTTCGGTTTGTTCTCTCACCACATTGGTCACCACCCTGAGCTGGAGGTCTGGCTGCTCTACCCAGCCCGCGCCAATGTCGTAGGTGGTGAACACAGCGGGAATACCGCCAGCGTAGTCATCGCCCAGTGTGGCATTGATCAGGCCCTTACGGTCTTCAGTGTTGCCCTGGTTAAAGATGACCACACCGACAGCGCCAGCATTGGCAGCATTGGTCGCTTTCTGCCCGAAGGCGCAGGCACCTCGCTGGATGACTGCGACAGAACCGGCCGGGAAGTCGGTAAAGTCCTCCGGTTCGCAGCCACTGGTGGAGGTGTTATCCGGGCCAAGCTGGACATCAACGGCGACGGCCATGCCTGACACGTCTCCCGGCTCGGTCTGCGACAGATAGGTGAAATCTTCCTCCCATACATAGTCGGTCGGGGTTGGCGCGATGGCTTGCATAATGCCGTCCCCGGCTGGATAGAAGGCATTAAAAGGGAAGGGCTGGATAGTGACGTCGTATCCTGCACTCTCTAGCGTGGTTTTAACGTAATCAACCGACGCCTGGTAACCGGACAAACCGGCAGCGCGATTGCCATCATTGGCCTCGGCAATACCGTAAAACATGTCCAGATGGTATTGGATGTTGCTCGCCTGCATACAACGAGGCAGGCCAAATGGCGTGCTGTTAAGGATGCCGAACCGACACTCGAATGGGCTGATGCGATCTGGGCTCCAGAATTCATTGAGTAAATCGCCGGTGGATTTATTATTGCCTGGTGCGGCGTGTGCGGTTATTGCGAAAAAAAGAGATCCTAAAGCCAGGGAACGGCTTGCGGTGGTGATATCCATTTGTGTTCTCCAGTCCTGGGAGTTTGTTGTTAGATCCGCTTGTGGCGGATGTTCAACGGAGGGGTACCTGAATGGATGTCAAACAGGCTTCCGGGTATCACTACTTCCTTCGATACCTCTAGCAAGACTAGTCGTGGATATTTTGTCCAGCCAGATGAAAAACATTACAAAAAGTTAGTTAATTGGTGAGGCCGGCAATGTTGCGGGAGTCAGTGTGTAAGCCGTAATCATCGGCATGACTTTGCATCATGCCGAGATTGAGATTGCGCGCCGTCGAGTAACGCCGCTATCGTCAGAATCCGTAAGACCGGGAGATGGTCTCCTTTTCGCCGGACTCAACCAGTTGCTGATAGCTCTCATTCAGGGCGCGCAAAATTTTCGGATCGGTATCCTTGTGAACCGCGAGGTACATCGGGGTTTCACGGAACACCAGAACGCGCTCGATGTCGGTCACATCCGAGGCATCGGCAGCCAGGTACGGGCCAGCCAGTCCGTCCGCCACCCACAGGTCAATCTGGTCCTGAACCAGGCGGCGGGCGTTCAGGCCATTGTTGCTGATGGCCGATACATTGAAGCCGCGCTCTGCCAGGTAGTTCGTCATGACGTCGCCTTTGTAACCACCGATCCGGTAGTCACGGGCGTCTTCCAGGCTTTTCAGCTCAATGGACGAGCCAGGCTTGGCAAACAGTGTCCACTTGATGGACGACAGCGGTCCCACCCAGTCAAAAAACGGCTCCCGATCCTCTGTTTTGGATACGCAATAGATGGCGTGGTCAGGGTGTTGTTCGGCACGGTTAAGGCCGTAACTGAGATCCCGGAGCTTGATGCTGTATTCCAGGTTTGCCTGGCGGACCAGTGCCTTCATGACGTCCGTGCACAGGCCGGTGATGTCCTTTTCCGAGTGGGCAAACGGCTGACCGTTGGTGGTCATGTTGTAGGGAGGGTATTGCTCAGTGTAGATTCGCAGTTCTTCTGTGGCGGTCGCACAACCTGCCATAAGCAGCAGGGCCAGTAGCAGCCCGAATTTTCCTTTCATGAACCCACTCCACGTGTCTGGTTACGGTATTTAGGGAGCGCGGGATAGTATTGAATGTGGATCCAACATGACATGCTGGAATCCTCTTCTTTACATTTTGGCAATAAAGTGAAAGGCAGGCTCCGTGCTTGAACTTTATTCTGAGGGAATAACAACCATGCCTGTTTCTGTACATTACGGCCTGACGGTATTGATCTGGGGGTTGACCTGGACAGCTATCCGTTTGCAGGTCGAATCCGCCCCGGTGGATGTTTCAGTGTTTTATCGTTTCCTGATGGCGTCTGTGGTGGCCCTGGTTGTGCTGGCGTTGCTGCGGCGCTTGCGGAGGTTGAGCCTGAAGCAACACGGTTGGCTGGTGCTTCAGGGGCTGACACTGTACAGCGTGAATTTCCTGCTGATTTATCGCGCTGCTGAGTCGATGACCAGTGGCCTGCTGGCGGTGGTGTTTTCGCTGGCGGCACTGTTCAATGCGCTCAATGGCTGGCTATGGCTAAGGTTGACGCCGGCCTCCCGATTGTATCCTGCGGTAGCCCTGGGCATCAGCGGCGTGGCACTGCTGTTCTGGCACGATTTGCAACTGGGCAACGCAACCGGGGCCAGCATCCTGTTTGCCGCTGCGGGCACCTTCTGGTTTTCCATGGGCAACCTGGTGAGCATCAAGGTACGCCTGGCCCAGATTCCGTTGCTGGTAGCCAATGCCTGGGCCATGGTTTACGGAGCGGTGATACTCGGTGTCTGGTGCCTGATTCAGGGCGTGGAATGGGTGGTGCCCACAACAGCAACCTTTTGGGGCGCTACGGTGTTCCTGGCGGTCCCGGGCTCCATCGTTGCGTTCTACTGCTACATCACCGTGATTCAGACGCTGGGCGCAGACAAGGCAGGTTATGCCACAGTGTTGTTTCCGGTGGTGGCCCTGAGTGTGTCCACATGGCTGGAGGGTTTCGAGTGGACCATTACGGCAGTGCTGGGGGCCATGTTGGCGATTCTGGGAAATTACGTTTTGTTTGGTCCCAGTAGAGAATAGATCTGCGCCGGTTCCCTGGCCAGGATGTCATCCAGAGGGCAGGGCCGGTGGACCCAAAAACCCTGGATAAGATTGACGCCTATTTCGGTCAGCAACGACGCCGCCTCTTTCGATTCAACGTATTCGGCCACGGTGGTCATGTTCATGGTCCGGCCAATATCGTGAATCGCCCTGACCATGGCCAGATCTGTCTTGTTGGTAACAATATCACGGACAAACATCCCGTCGATCTTCAGGCAGGTAACCGGCAAGCGGCGCAGGTAACCGAACGATGAGAGCCCCGAGCCGAAGTCATCCAGGGCAAAGCTGCAACCCATGTCGCTCAGGCGTTTCATGAAGGCCTGCACCTCCAGCAGGTTGTGGACGGCAGCGGTTTCCGTGATTTCGAAGCAAATCTTGCCCGGGGGCACCCCGTAATGGTCGAACTGTTCCACTACGAAATCCGCGAAGTCGGCTTTGTCGAACGAACGCCCCGACAGGTTTATGTGGCAGGCCTCCAGGGCAGCCAGGTGCTGTGGCGCCTCGGACAGCTTCGATAACACATGGTTAATAACCCAGCGATCAATTTTTGCGGCCACGCCATACCGTTCTGCAGGTGGCAGAAAGGCGCTCGGCGGCACCACCGAGCCGTCTGGCGAACGCAGGCGAATCAGCACTTCGTACCGTAATCCACCGCGAGGTTTGGAGGGCGGAGCGATGATCTGGCATTCCAGGAAGAACAGGTTGCCCTGGAGTGCGGCTTGAATGCGGTTCAGCCATTCCATCTGGCCCCGTTGGGACGCCATGTGTTCGTCATCCATCGACATGACGCACACCCGGTTCCTGCCACTGTCCTTGGCGGTGTAGCACGCAATGTCAGCGGCTTTCATCAGGGCGTTGATTCCGGAACTCTCAGCGGTGATTGGAACCACCCCGATACTGCAACTGATGGTATGGCTGGTTTCCTGCCAGGTGAATACCAGGTGATCCAGGGCAGCTCTCACTTTCTCCGCCACGTGGCGGGCGGTGTTGAGGTTACAGTTTTCGAGGATAATGCCGAACTCGTCGCCGCCAAGCCGGGCGAGGGTATCGGCCTCCCGCAGGTTGTTTCCGATGATATCGGCTACCTGGCGTAGCAGGTGGTCGCCCGCGTCGTGGCCGGAGGTGTCGTTTGCCACCTTGAACTGGTCCAGATCGATAAAGCAAAGGGCGTGCTGGGAGCCTTCCTTGCGAACACGCCCAAGACGGCTGGCAAGTTGATGCTCGAAGGCACGGCGGTTAATCAGGCCGGTCAGGCTGTCATGGGTGGCCATGAAGCTCAGTTCTGTCGACAGGCGATGGGATTCGGAAATATCTTCCAGCACGGTTGTGAAGTAGGCAGAAGCGCTGGGAGCATCCCACACCCGGGAGACGGTCAGCCTTGCCCACAGGAATTCGTTGTCTTTACGTACCAGCCGATGTTCTGTGGTGTAACTGTCGATGTCGCCACGATTAATGGCGCGCCGCTCTTCACTGGCTATATCCCAGTCTTCAGGGTGGACCAGCTCGCGGTAAGGGTAGGGCACCAGTTCGTTGGGTTGATAGCCAAGAATGTCACAGGTCGCCTGGTTGGCGTTGACGATTCGCCCGGAGGTATCGATTTGAATGATACCGATGGCGGATTGTTCGAAGATGGAGCGGAAATTCTGCTCGGCCCGCTGCAACAGTCTGACCAGGCGGAAACCCAGGAACCAGGACAGCAGCGCCACAAAGATCAGAAATGAAGCGCTGACAATGGACAGGAAGCTCGCCGCCCATCGCGCTGCATCCCCCATGGCAAGGCGGAACTTCCGGGCATTCTGCTGTAACCGCTGGTCCAGCAGCGATAGCCGCTCCCTCAGGGCTTGCAGTCGCTCTCGATCAGGGGTGCCGGTCAGCCATTCCCGTTCCAGGGCATTGCCGATCTGATCCAGTTCCAATAACAACCCATCGGTGTTTTCCCAGGCGGTTAATGCACTGTCCAACTGGTCAAGCCATGAAAAATAGCGAACCAGCAAAATCATACGATTGACGTCCCGCGGGTGGTTGCCGCCCTGGATAAGCCCATTCTGTGCACGCTGCCAATGCAGTTCCGGAGAGGTCATGGCTATCCGTGCATGAAGATCACCAATGGGTATCGACAGTGATTGCCGGGCCATTGCCAATTCGGGAAAGCGACCGGTCTGGGCAAAGCGGTCAAGGTGATGAACCGTGTCGACCTGCGCTCTGGACCAGACACTCTCTCCCCATGTGTAGGCGGTAATTGCGGACTGCAGTTGTACGACGGCCACCATGAATCCAACGGTCAGGATGATGGTGAGGCACAGTCCTGCGATGAGTGCTGTCAGTTTTCTCTGAAGATTGGTTTTTTGTCCTGTTCCCCGCATGTTGAGCGGCACTCTTCGCTGGTGACAGTGAATCGATAAACAACAGGCTTCATGAAAGGAATGATATTTTCTATAACTTTAGCAGGGTTAGGTGGGAAAGCGACCTGACTGCTGCAAGGTGGTTGCGCGGTTCAGTGGAGGACACACTGAGCAATTTTGTTCAAGCACGCCGGAGCCGTCAGAGTTACAGTGTCGATAGATCGGCCATAACGCGCCCCCGGAGAGATGAAAGTGGAACAGGACAGCCGGTTTCAGTTTATCAAGAGTGACCACTTGCCAGAGGTGACGGCCCTGCAGGCGGCGATGGATCGTTTTACCTACGACAAGCACGCGCACGAGGAATATGCGTTCGGTGTAACCCTTAGTGGGCGCCAGGATTTCTTCAGCAGCGGCACCTATCACCGCAGTCCGCCGGGTAACGTCATCCAGCTTAACCCTGATGAAGTGCATGACGGAAACTCCGGCGTCGAGGAACCGCTCAGCTATGTCATGCTGTATATCCACCCCCGCCAGATTGAGCCCCTGTTCGCTGACGCTGCGGGCGTTAAATCGGTGACGGATATCCGGATGAACGAAACACTGATGGCGGATCCGGTCCTGCGGGCACATATTGTGGAACTGGTCCGGCTCATCGCCAGTCATGTCGGCAGCCGGATAGACCAGGAGCACCTGCTCTACAAGATGGCCGCAAGGGTGGTGCAACGCTGTGGCCGGTTCGAGGCTGACGACGTTGTCCGGCGGGCTGATATGCTGCTGCGCCAGGCCAAGGAGTTCATCCACGAAAATGTGGACGCCGACCTGTCTCTGGACGACCTTAGCGAAGCCGCCAACCTCTCCAAGTTCCATTTCCTGAGGCTGTTCCGTCGCCAGTATGGCATTACACCTCACCAGTATGTGATCAACTGCCGGATCAACGCCGCGCGCTCGGCGCTGGATTCGGGCATGTCCCTGAATGACGTGGTCTATCGCTATGGCTTCTCGGACCTGAGTCATTTCAACCGGCGTTTCAAACGAATCTATGGGATGACACCGAAGCAGTACCGGGACAACGTCGTCGGCTGATACCTCCGCACCATCCGACCACCTGACCCCAAGGGGTTCCAACATGATTGAGATCTTTGCCTATGCCATAGGCGTGATGTACACGCCTGGGCCCGTGAACCTGCTCGGCCTGAATTCAGGGATCAACGGCCATTTTCGCGCTTCCACCGGGTTCTATATCGGTGTTGGCTGCGCAATGCTAGTGCTGTTCCTGCTATTTGGGTGGTTTGGTTCGTCCTTTGTTGCTGGGGATGGGCTGGTCGTTGTCAGTGTGCTCGGCTGTGGCTACATCCTTTATCTGGCGGGCAGGATTCTGCGGGCCAGTGTTGAGGTTGAAGACACTGGCCCCAGCGCACGACCGTTGCGGTTCCGCGATGGGCTGGTGATGCAGTTGCTTAATCCCAAGGGCATTGTGGCCACGCTGCCCATCGCCACCATCCAGTTTCCCGGGGTCGGTATCCACGGCGCTGGCCTGGTGCTCTGGTCTGGCGTGCTGTCGCTGCTCGCCATTGGCGCACCTGGCAGCTATTCGCTGGCGGGTAGCCTGGTGGGCAGGCGCATCCGCAATCCGTCGTTCTTCCGATGGTTTAACCGAATCATGGCCTGCCTGCTGATCTATGTGGCGGTGGCAATAGGTTACGAGTATATTTATCTACCTCTGCAACACCACTGATTGTCGTCTGCTATTCACGTCTGGCTGTGGTTTGACCAGGAAGGCATTCAGGCGGGGGAAGCCGTTTCCCTCGCCACTGCCCGTGGAGCACCCATTGCCAGAATGACCGCACCCACCGAACACGCCAGCATGCTGACCACAATCGGTAGCAGGGCGTGGCCAGCGAATATTGAGGAAAGGGCGCTGATGCCGCCGGCAATGGTGAACTGGGAGGCACCAAGCATGGCAGCGGCGGTACCACCGAGGTGGGGGAAAAACTCCAGGGCGTTGGCCATGTTGTTGGGTATGATGCCGCCCTGGCAACCAATCGCAGCGACAATGCAGGCTGTAATCAGCCAGAACGGCCCTTTCAGCAGAACCACTGTTACCAGGGCGATAAGCGCCACGCACTGCATAATGACCTGTGTCCGCAACAGCACCACCGAGGAAAACCGGCGTAGCAGTGGCCGATTGATCAGGTTCAGTACCGCCATGAGGACGATGTTGGCAGCGAACAGGATTGAAAACATGCCATTGGATAGGCCGAACCATTCCTGGTAAATGAACGAGGAATGGGTAATGAACAACAGCATTGTGCTGAAACACAGCACCTGAATGCCTACAAAGCGCATGGTGGTGCTGTGCTTGAGCACCAGCATATAATTGGTCACCAGAGTACGGACGGGGGTTGTTGCCGGTGGCCGTGGTTGCAATGCGGGAAACAGGGCGAATTTAAGGGCCATTGCCAGGAAGACGGCATATCCGGCCAGCAGGAGGAAGATAGCGTGCCAGTCGCCAGCCACCAGCATCAGGGCGCCCAATGAGGGGGCCGCAGCCGGCGCGACAAACATGATCAGGCCGATCAACCCGAATAGACGGGCGGCGTCCTGGCCACTCACCTGGTCCCGGACAATCGCAGGGACTGAAACGGCACAGAAGGCCCCGCCAATACCCTGTACCACCCGCCAGATGACCATATCCGAAAGCGTGTTAGCCAGGGAAACCATCACGGCGGCTGCTGCAAAAATGGCCAGGCCTCCCAGTAGAATAGGCTGCCGGCCGTACCGGTCAGACAGCGGACCTCCGACCAGTTGAGCCAGCCCGAGCGCGGCCACATAGGCGCTCAGGGTCAACCCGACATCGCTGTGGGGAATCCCCAGGCCATCTGCGATGCTGGGGAATGCTGGTAGGTAAGCGTCCAGTGCCAGGGGGCCGAGAGCGACAGTAATGCCGAGCAGTAGTGCAAGCTTGATATGGGACAAGATCTACAGGGAATGCCCCAGCAATCCCAGGACCCCCAGAATAATCAGGTAGCCCGCCACGATGTAGTTAAGCAGCCTGGGGAATACCAATATGCCAATACCTGCACCAAGGCTGATCAGGGGTGCCAGTTCGAGGTGAAGTGTCATGAGAATAGCCTCCCGGGCTGATTATTTTTTGAAGAACGTGAGAAACGCACCAACTGCCGCTGCAGAACGATATCAACGAGTTTCGTGCTTCCCATTCCAATTTCCTTATAGTGTGCTTGTGGAACCCTGTTTCAAGACCCAGAGTAGCCTTTAACAGGCGAGTGTAGCAGGTGAAAAGGGCGAGTGACCTTACCGGAGCATGACGTTTGATGAATACGATGAACAATGACGAATTAGGCCAGATCCTGGAATTGGACGGCGAGGAGCGATACGACTACTTCCTGAGCCTGGTTGGCGAAGAGCGGGAGATCTGGATTCTGGTGAATGCGGAGAACCGTTTCCTGAAAATCGAGTCGGAAGACGGTGATTTTGCCCACGTACCCGTGTGGCCCACTTCGGCATTTGCCGCCAAGTACGCAGAGGGCTCCGGTGATCTCTCTCCGAAAAGTATTTCGCTACCTGATTTTTTCCGTAAGTGGGTGCCCGGCCTGACCAAAGATGGTCTGGAAGTGGGTGTGTTTCCGGGCCGGGATGACACTCTGTGGATAACGGACCCTGAGGAGTTGAAGCGCGACCTCCAGGACGAGATGTCGAGTTTCTGAAACAGGAGAGAAGAGCATGGAAGCATTAGTCATTATCCTGATTGTCGGCGTTGCACTGCTCATTCCTGTTGGCTCCTTCCTTGGCTTTCTCGCCTTTCGACGTGGTGATCAGTCGGAGCGTATTGAGTCGCTGAGGCGAGAATTATCGGTGTTGCGTGATGAAATGGCCGATCTTGAACGCCGGGTGGTACGGGGTGACCAACCGCTGACGCTGGACCCGGATGAATCTGATGAGCCCGTTGTAACTGCTCAGGCTCCGCTTGATCAAAGTGCCAGGCCTGCTGCTTCATCAACGGACGATTGGACGGCGCAGAGCCAGGCGCCGGCCAGTGGTCGGCCGGAACCCAATAAGGCGTCACGCATAACCCGGGCCCTGAAAGACAACTGGATGGTCTGGCTTGGCGGGCTGAGTGTTGGCCTGGCCGGTATTTTCATGGTCAGTCACTCCATAAATGCGGGGCTGATAGGCCCTGCACAGCAGTTGTTGTTTGCCCTCCTTAGCGGACTCGCACTGCATGCCGGCGCGGAATACCTGCGTCGCCGGAACCGGGGTGCCGACCAGGTATTTGCCGCATTGGCGGGTGGCGGCAGTATTACCCTCTATGCGGCGTTGCTGGCAGGCGTTCATCACTATGGGTTGATCAGCCCGACGATGGGCCTTGTCGGGCTGGCGGCTGTGTCTCTGGGCACGATGGTGCTGGCGCTGGTTCACGGCCCGTTGCTGGCCATCATGGGGCTGAGTGGCGCCTACCTGGTGCCCCTGCTGATCGGTGGTGACGACGGCAGTGTGGCATTTGTGCTGTCGTACAGTTTCCTGATCACCCTCAGTTCCTTGATGTTAATGCGCTATGTGTATCGCGACTGGCTATGGTACGCCACGGTAGCCGGTGCGCTGTTGTGGTGGATGGCTACTGTAATGTCGGACGATATCGTCGCAGTCACGGCCTGGTATATTGCCGGGTTGTTTTTGATCTTTGCGATCATTCCCGGAAAAACACGAGCAGCGGCACCGTACCTTCGGGAAACGTTGCTATCGCTGCTGATCGTCCTGGGACTGTCGATGGTTGACCAGCCCGCAGCTGGCCCTGTTTTCTGGAGTTGGCTGGTGATCCTGCCGGTGGCGGCGCTGGTGCCCCAGAGTCGGGGAGCGCTGTGGTTCCTTCCCTGGGGCGCGGTGCTGGTCAGTGCCGCAGGCTGGTTGGGTTACAGTGTCCGCGATGGCGTGGACCGGCTTTACCTCACGCAGATGCCCCTTGAGCAACAGGGCGGTTTTCTTTCCTACCTGTTTGCCGCCGCCATACTCACCCTCGGTTTGGGGTTGTGGCACTGGGTGCGCCAGAGTGACCGCAGGCGTTGGGCATCCTTGACGCTGCTGTCGCCGCTGGTGTGGATTGTCCTTGGCTGGTTGCTGATTCACGGGTTTGAGCCCGCCGCCCTCTGGTTGGTTGCAATGTTGGTGATCGGTGGTCTGTATGGGGTGTTGGCCTGGAAAATGGAAGGGCTGGCGCGCTATCGCAGTGGCGTTGTCTGGGCCGTTTTGGCGGCGCACATCAGTTATTCCCTGGCAGTCGTGATGGTGTTCCGCGAAGCATCGCTGACCCTGGCGCTTTCCGTTCAGTTCGTCAGTCTGACCTGGCTGGCGCGCCGCTATGAAATGCCAGAACTGTATCTGTTGCTGAAACTGGCACTGGCGCTGGTGGTTGCACGGCTGACGTTCAACCCATGGTTGCAGGGGTATGATGCCACCCTGCATTGGTCTCTGTGGACGTACGGTGGGGCTGTCCTGTTCGCGGGTATTGCTACCCGGCTGGCAGGTCGTGACCATGCCATTCGCCCCTGGCTTGAGGGGGCGACGCTGCATCTGCTGGTGCTGTTCCTGGGGGCAGAGATGCGTTACTGGCTCTATGATGGCGACATTTTCGCCCATGAGTACAGTCTTACCGAGGCAACCATTAATACACTGCTCTGGGGCGGGTTGAGCCTGACCTACATGGTGCGCTCAAGGGCAAGCCAGTCACTGGCCTGGCTGTATCGCCTGTTCTCGTGGATTCTGCTTGGACTGTCTGCCCTGAGTTATCTCACCCTCGTTACCGTACACAATCCCTGGTGGGGAGGAAGCGCCATCGGCGAGACGGCGATATTCAACATGCTGCTGCCCGCCTTTGGCGGTCCTGTCTTGCTGGCTGTCGCTGTCAGCCGGTTCCCGATGCTTGCGCCAAGATTCTGGTCACTGTGCGTGGCGGCTGGAAGTTTTCTGCTGTTCACCGCACTGGAAATCCGGCAGCTATGGCAGGGTAGTGATATGGCGTTGTCGTTCGGTGTTGCCGAGGGAGAGCTGTACAGCTACTCGGTGGTGGGTATGCTCTATGCCATTGCCGCCATCCTCTATTCCACCAGCCGTGACAATGCGGTGCTTCACAAAGCGGGCATGGCGTTGCTGGGTATCGTGATTGGCAAGATATTCCTCATTGATATGGCCGGCCTTCAGGGCCTCTGGCGGGTGGCTGCGTTTATGGGGCTTGGGCTGGCGTTACTGGGGCTTGCGTGGATGTACCGGAAGACGCGGAGTGATGCAGGCGGGGCTGCGTAGGGCGGCCCCGCCTATTCGGTTACTTCGCGGTAATGGTTTTCATCACCAGTTTGCCATCTTTCTTGATCGGACCGTCTTCCTTTGCGCCCAGGGTGTATTCGAAGATGCCGGCTTTCATGCCGCCACTTTCACTGTGAAGCATCAGCATCAACATGTCGCCGGATTTGACCTCTTCGGTGAGGATTGCGGCGACGTCGGTGTTCTCACCCTTGCGAAGTGGTGCGTGTGCGACGACAGGGCCGGGTTTGCCGCCCTCATTGGTACGGTGTACCACAAGCCAGCCGTTGCTCTCGGCGACCACTTTTTTGGCCGTCACGGTGCCGCCCATAACTGACTGATCGTTACCCCAAACCCCAACCTTCATGTCGTCCATAGCCAATGCAGTGCCAGAAGCCAGAGTTGCGGCCAGAAATGCGCTTGTCATCAGGTGCTTCTTCATTGTGTTCTCCTTGCTTTCGGTTTAAGCCCATCAAGATGGATTGTCGATGGGTGTAACCACAGCTACGGGGGTGGTTTCGGAAAGTTTCAGCAAGGCGGAAGAATCTTAAAGTTGTTGCCCTGACTCCCCGTCAAGGGTGGGGTAGAGGTAGCCATGTATGGCCGGGCCAGTGGGCTGGCCGGTGGGTGAGCCGCCTTCAGGTTCCACGCTGATGCCGAAGGTGGCTTCCTTCAGGAGTTCCGGGTCGTAGGAACGAAGGGCGGTGCGGTCGAGTTTCAGGTTTTCGTTCAACACACCTACGGAACGGGGATTGGGGCCGAGAGAGTCGGCCTTGATCCACAACTGATAGGATTTTCCCTGCATCGGCTCCGCGGTGACCGGGCGAATGTGCATCTGGCGGTTGGTCAGGTCGACGGAAAGCATGAAGGCCGGTTGCTGGTCGTTTTCCTGGAATACGGCCACAAATGATTGCGGGCCTTGCTCCTGCGTAGGCTGGAATATCAGTACCGCCATCAGCATCATGGCGGATGCCGATGCCAGTGCGGTGCTCCACTGCCAACGCCTGAGTCGCTTGTGCAGGGATATTACTCTGTCGTTATCGTCGTGAGTACTGCGTGCCTGTTTCTCCTCCAGGGCATTGATCTTTTGCTCAATCCGTTTGTACAGACCGGGGGTGGGTGCTACCGGAACTACCTCCTCAGCCAGTGGTCCAAGGCGTTGTTCCCACGCAACAATCAACGCTTCCAGGTCCGGCTCACTATGCCGACGCATGGCCACCGACGCCCGCTCCCGGGCATCCAGTGTGCCCAGGACGAACTCTGCAGCCAGCATGTCGAGATCATCGCGGTCGGTCATGGTGACAGGCACCCTTTCAGCTGTTTCAGTGCACGATGAAGCCAGGTTTTGATGGTATTCACCGGTTGGTCAAAATGGGTTGCCAGGTCCACCCTGGACCAGCCATTGAGGTAAGCCATCCTTACCATGTCGCGGCGGTCTTTCTCCAGTTCCTCCAGGCAGAGGTTTAGCCGATTCACGGTTTGCTGGTCTTCCAGTCGAGACTGGGCATTGGGTTCGGTGCTGAGAACCTGCTCCAGTTCCTCCTCGGGAGCCCTGCCGCGTGCGGGCTGCTTTCGCAACTCGTCGATGGCACTGTTGCGGGCAATGGTCACCATCCAGGTAATGGGAGAGGCTTTGCCGGCATCGAACTGCCCCGCTTTCTGCCAGATCTTGATGTAGACGTCGTGGACAACCTCTTCGGCCCAACCTCTATTGTTCAAGATACGGAGTACGGTACCAAGAAGTTTCGGGACCGTTGCTTCATAGACCTTGGCAAATGCGGAACGATCCCCGGTGGCAACGCGTTGCAGCAGGTGGCCGAGTTCAGTTGCCGAGGCAGGCAGGGGAGGCAAATCCGGGCCTGAACCGGCCCGGTGCGTGGTAGATGAACTGAATGGTTCAGGCATGCAGGGGGCGCCAACGCGGTTATCGGGAAATACTACTCTTGTATACGCAGGTCGCCGCGATCGGATTCGTTACGTTAAGGCGTTTGCCCCTTCCGCATACCTCACCAGCGGTAGCGGACGCTGGCAACTACGCTGCGGGCTTCGCCGTAGTAGCACCAGTAGTCACAGCTGGCGACGTATTCCCTGTCTGCAAGGTTGGTGACGTTCACCTGGGCTTGCCAGTTTTGGGTTACGTTGTACTGTGCCATCAGGTCCAGGACGGTGTAGGAGGGAACATCGACACTATTGTCGGTGGTGGAACCTACGTAACGGGCGCCGCCGCCAATTTTGAGGCCGGGCACGAGGTTAGCAAAGCTGTAATCAAGCCAGGCCGATGCCATGTGCCTTGGGATCAGTGGGGCCGCACGTTCGCTGTTGTCGGTTTCGGTTTCCTTGATGGTTGCATCGCTGTAGGTGTACGCCGCTGTCAACTCAAGCTGGTCCGTCAGGTAGCTGACACTCTCAACTTCGAAACCGGCGGTAGTACGCTCCTGGTCCTGTATCTGGAAACCGCTTTGGCTGGTGCCCAGTGAATTTTCCTCTTCGATCCGATACA
This sequence comes from Marinobacter iranensis, assembly GCF_029207565.1. Classification (GTDB taxonomy): domain Bacteria; phylum Pseudomonadota; class Gammaproteobacteria; order Pseudomonadales; family Oleiphilaceae; genus Marinobacter; species Marinobacter iranensis. The sequence continues at coordinate 77,528 of NZ_JANCMW010000001.1, forward strand.
CCGCGGCGGTGACGTAACCGTCCAGATTGTCCGGCGCAATCTTGACGCCTGCTTCCAGTTGCTTGCCTTTCCTGGGGTCATACAGGTCACCGGTGCCATCAGTGCCAGCGATGGGCTGAAATGATTCGCTATAAGACAGGTAGGGCGAGAAGCCGTTTTCAGCTAGATACATCACGCCACCGGACAAGGAGATCTCGTCAGCATCGGCTTCCTGACGAGTGCTGGCTGTCCTGTTGATGTTGTCCAGGTCGGCTTGGTCATAGCGCGCGCCGGCAAGAAAAACCCAGCGATTATCCAGACGCAACTGGTGCTGGAGGTAAAGGCCGGTCTGTTGCTTCTCAATCTCCTGTACGATCAGGTCGGTCGGTGTAATCGGTGTAAAACTGCCGTACTGTGGATCAAACAGATCAATGGGGCCTCCGATGTCGGTGAAGCCCAGACTGCCGTTTTGTTTGCCGCGGTTATTAAGGTCCTGATAGTCAATGCCCGCCAAAAAGGTGTGTTCGGCACGGTCGGTGAACCAGTTGCCCACCACCCGGTTATCCACCGTCCAACTGCTGATGTCTCCATCGCGGTAGATGATTTGGCGCTGGCCCTCACGCGGACCGGTCTGGAACGAAATATAAGTACTACGCAGCAACAGGTCGACATTGCTGTAGCGGAAGTCCTGCTCGAAACGCCAGGTTTCATTAAAACGATGACTCAGTGCATAGCCTATAGCTGTCTGGGTACGTTCGTTGGTGTCGTAGCCTGGTTCGCCGTAGTTGACGGATGGGTCCACTTTTCCGAATGGCGTGTCCTCAACGGTCCCATAGGCCAACTTAAAGCCGTTGTAGGGGAATGCGTCGTCCTTCTGTATGCTTGCCAGGACGGTCAGTTCTGTGTTGTCGGAAATATCCCAGCTCAGGCTTGGGGCCAGATAGTAACGCTCGTTTTCGGTAAAATCCTGGTCCCCTTCACCGTAACGATGCAGGCCTACAAGGCGATAACTTACATCGCTCCTACCTGCGACAGGTCCTGAAGTGTCCACCCCGACTTGGCGGTGTTCATCGGTACCAGCCTGAATGTTGACCTCGCCCTGTGCCGTATCAGTTGGGCGCTTACTGATGGCATTGATCACACCCCCCGGAGGCGCTTCACCGTAAAGAATGGATGCCGGTCCCTTGAGCAGTTCCACACGCTCAAGGCCAAAGGGTTCCGGCAGCCACTGGTAAAACCCCTCGCGATAGATTCGTAGACCGTCCTGGTAGGTGGACTGGTCGAAACCACGAACCTTCAACCAATCGGTGTCGTTGTCCTCGCCATACTGTCCCGACAGTACCCCGGCGCGATAGCGGAAGGTTTCATCCAGGGCCTGCACGTTGCGTTCTTCCAGCTCTTCCCGTTCTACCACTGAGCCGGGCCTGGGTGTCTCCACCAGAGGGGCCTCTACTTTAAGTGCGGTGGCAGAAACAACCAGTTCCCCCAGGTTCGTCGGCTCTGAAGAGTCGCCTTGAGCCATCGAGACTGCAGGCAGGCATAGGGCCAGGGCGGTGAATGAACGCTTAATCGCCAGCGCGAGCTGATGCGGCTTATGAGACTGGGCCATCGAAAACCTCCGGGGAATGCATAGGGGCGAGGAGTGAACGAATGTTCATATTGGGTGGCCGCAATAATATCAGTCGCGCAATATAATGCAAATGAATCTCATTGGTATTATGTTTTGTCGGGCCGCTGTCCACGCGTTGATAAAGGCGGTGTCGGAGTAGCAAATTACCCTATATACAAATAGAGTTAGGGTCTTACCAATACCATTGATATCTCCTTCAGGAGCATGCCTGTGTCAGAGTCCGAACAATTCGCCAGTGACAACTACAGCGGTATTTGCCCACAAGCCTGGAAGGCGATGGCCGAGGCGAATGGTTCCGATGAGCCGGCCTACGGTGAGGACAGCTGGACACAGCGAGCGGCGGATGGCCTTCGGGCGCTTTTTGATACGGATTGCGACGTCTACTTTGTGTTCAATGGCACCGCCGCCAACTCGCTTGCATTGGCCTCCATTGGTCAGTCATTTCACAGCGTTATTTGCCATGAGTTGGCGCATATCGAAACGGACGAGTGTGGTGGGCCGGAGTATGCTTCCAACGGCGCCAAGTTACTGTTGGGGCAGGGCCCCGACGGCAAGCTGACGCCAGACAGTATCGAACATCTGGTCACCAAGCGTAGTGATATTCACTACCCCAAACCCAAGGCCCTGAGCCTTACCCAGGCGACGGAAGTGGGCACGGTCTACACACCCGACGAGCTGCGCGCTATCCGGGAAACGGCCAATCACTACAAGCTGAACGTTCATATGGATGGGGCACGCTTTGCCAATGCAGTGGCGGCACTTGAGGTGCATCCGTCCGAGATCACCTGGAAAGTGGGCGTGGACGTGCTGTGTTTCTCGGGCACCAAGAATGGTCTTGCGCTGGGTGAGGCGGTGGTGTTCTTTAATCACGAGTTGGCGGAAGATTTCGAATGGCGCTGCAAGCAGGCCGGGCAACTGGCCTCGAAGATGCGCTACATTTCCGCGCCCTGGTGCGGTCTGCTTGAAGGGGATGTGTGGCTGGAGAATGCCCGGCACGCCAATGCCTGCGCAGAGCAACTTGCAAAGGGACTGGAAGGGCTGCCGGGTATCGGGCTTCGATATCCGAGGCAGGTTAACGGTGTGTTTGTGGAGATGCCTGACCCAGTGCAGGCTGCGCTACGGGACAAGGGTTGGAAGTTCTACAACTTCATCGGTGGTAGTGCCCGCCTGATGTGCTCCTGGTCGACCACACCGGAGCAGGTGGACCGGTTTCTGGCGGATGTCAGGTCCCTGGTGTCAGGGTAAATGCCTGACAGAATGAGGAGCGTGATGTGTTATTTCTGACCGGCGTGGGCACGGGCTGTTTAACCATTCTGTTTATGATGGTTGCCCGTGAGTATGGCAACCTTTGGGTTGCCCGCGTATTTCTGATGTTGATAGCGGCATCCTGCGCTTTCTTGTTGCATCCGCTAGTGGGGCCAGAGTGGAGATGGTTGACTTACTGCCTCCAGAGCCTGGTTCCGTCGTTGTTTTGGCTGTTGTGTCAGTTGGCGTTTGCTTACAGGCCGAGGTTGGTCTCCGTATGGTCGGTCTTGGCGCTGTATGCTGTTCTTGCGCCAAATCTGGCGCGTATTGTTCTGGATCCAGCGTCGGCTACGGCGTCGGCCCATTTTTTTGGCTGGACCCTGGGGGCGTATTTCGAATATCTGGTTATTGGGCACGGTCTGTGGACTGTACTTTCCAACTGGTCTGATGACCTGGTTTCCTCGCGACGTCATTTACGTGGCGTTGTTTTACTGGTGGTTGGCGTCTCTGTTTCCTGGGCCGCAGTATCCCTGAATTTTGGCTTGGCAGGAGATTACACCCGTCCGTTACTAGTGGTTATCCCTTCGCTGATAACCGCCTATTTTCTACTTAAGGGGCATGACAATGTGGTGGCGCTTTCGCCAGCGGAATCCTGCCAGCGACCCGATGCCGAACCGCCGCTGAATACGGAACAGGCCAGGCAGTTACATCACGGCATTGCGAAGCTGACCGGGGTGATGTCAGAAGGCTATTACCGTACTGAAAATCTGACTCTAAAACGCCTGGCAGGGCGGATTGGTTTGCCTGAGTATAAAACCCGTGCGGTCATCAATCATGGCCTGGGGTATCGTAATTTCAACGATTACATTAATCACCTGCGGATTGTTGAAGCGACCGAGCGCCTCATCCGGGAGCCGGACACCCCGATCCAGAATATTGCGCTGGATATTGGCTACCGTTCGCTCAGTTCGTTTAACCGGGCGTTCAGGGAAATCATGGATACAACGCCCACCCGGTTTCGACAACAGAGCTGGCCATCTGGCGAATCGGCCATTGACCAAAACGTGAAAATGAACGAATCGACCAGCATTCCTGAATAGCCTCGGTCAGGCACCCACCCCTCTGATTTAATAACCGATTAAAGAAATTGCACAGCGATTGTCAGATTCTGACAGTCGTATTTTCTCGTTCCCCTCTTCCAAACCTCCTATCTTCAGAAGCGAACCGCTGTACTGCGGTTAAAGGGATACCAATACAACAATAAACAGGAGTTCAATATGGTTCGCGAATCGAGTTGGAGGCGTTGGCCTGCAGTGATAGCCGTGTCCGTCGGCATCCTGATATCCGGCTGTGGTGAGGATGGCGATGATGGCGCCCGGGGTCCTGCGGGCACCGCTGCACTCGAACAGAGCGTGACAACAACCTCGGGGTTTGCAATTCCGGGTGATGCCGTCTTTGTGGCACCGGACGCAGTCAGTGGTGACGACATTACCGAAGAGATGTTGCTTGCGCTGTTTGACGTACCCGACGATTCAGTGGTTGTGCTTCCAAAAGGGCGCTTTACCGTCAGTGAGACCATCACCGTTAACAGTGCAAACGGGCTTACGCTGACTGGTTACGGCATCAACGAAACGTTACTGGACTTTTCAACGGCCGATGGCGATGACGCTATTCGCTTTGAAGGTGGCATCGACGTCACCATTCGCGACCTGGGTGTCTACGAAGCGAAGAAAAACGGTATCAAGACTGTAAGCGCGAACGGTGTTCATATGGCCTATACCGCCACCGTTTGGGAAGGTGAGCTGGAATCCGACAACGGTGCCTACGGCCTTTATCCGCTGCAAAGTCAGAACATTCTGGTGGAAAACAATTATGCCTATGGTTCGGCGGATGCCGGTATCTACGTTGGGCAGTCCAACAACATCGTGGTGCGCAACAACATCGCGAAAAATAACGTCGCCGGCATCGAAATTGAAAACTCCACCATGGCGGACGTCTACAACAACCTTGTGGTTGGCAATACCGGCGGCATTCTGGCATTTGATCTGCCAGGGCTGGAACAGGCGTATGGCGGGAATGTTCGCATCTTCAACAACGATGTCTATGCCAACAATGCCGAGAACGTTGGCAGCGGCGCGGTTGGTATTATTCCACCGGGCACCGGTGTGCTGGTTTTTGCAGCCAGCGATGTTGAAGTTTACAACAACGACATTACCGAAAATGAAACCACAGCCATCTCCATTGCCAGTTACTTCCTGAGCGACAATGACGTCGCCAACTACCCTGCAAACTATGGCGCCTCGATGAACCAGGGCTGGAGCCCGCTGGTTAAAAATATCTACCTGCATGACAATGTTATCTCACGCAACGGCGGTGACCCGCGAGGTGCATTGATCACAGATATCGTTGCCGGCTATACCTCTGCGGGCAACGCCAGTGGTATGCCTCAGACAATGCCTGCCATCCTCTATGGAGGTATTGGCGAACTGCTGTCCAATCTCGATCAGCTCTCGGGATTCAATGCGCTGGTAGGCGCCGACGCTGCCAACGACGGCGTTGATTACGATGCCTATGATGCTGGCGACCAGATCTGTGCCAACAGCAATATCAATGGCAACCCCGCTCCAGACTACGCCAACGTCAATACCGGACTGGTTTATGGCACAACAATGGCAACCGCCAGTTTTGATGGCGACGGCAATCCGGTTCCAAGCCTGCTTATCGACCAGATGGTCAACAACACTTACCTCAACTGTGTCCAGAACCGACTCCCGCCTGCCGTCGTGAACTTCAAGAACAATCTATACGGATGTGCGGGCGACGATCTGGCTGAGCCAGCCTGTTCACTGTAGGCGAGGAGCGCCGTTAGCAAAGACTGATACTTGAGATAACCGGGGGTTTGATGATTCGGCCCCCGGAGAAATACTGATGAGCGAGAGCGACCGATGAAATCTCATAAAAACAATCACAAATACTCGGTAATTGTAATGGTTACCTTTGCATCCCTGCTGTTAACGGCCTGTGGTGGAAGCGGTTCCGGTAGCGATGATGACGGCGGCCCGGTGAGCTCCGGTTCTGCGTTGAATGCCGGCGCAGGTGGCCCGACGGGGGCTGTTGGTGACTGCGCCGCGGATGCTGGGGGCGTGAATTGGGACGCATTGATGACGAAAACCTGCCGTAACCTGTCGGATTACGGTTTGTTTCAGGACCCGACAGATCCGACAGCCAACCCTGCCAAGGGTGGCGTGGCCTATGATCTCTCTGTAGCCCTGTTCTCGGACTACACCACCAAGTACCGCTTCGTATTCATCCCTGAGGGGGAAAAGGCGGTTTATCGAGCTTCGGAAGCACTCAGTTTTCCGCTTGGAACCGTGATTACCAAAACCTTTGCGCTCCCGGAGAACACAGCATTCCGGGACGGCAACGAGCAGGTTATTGAAACCCGGCTGTTAATTCACCGGGAGCATGGCTGGGTGGCCATTCCCTACTATTGGGCAAGTGCCGAGGATGCAACCCTTGCGATTACGGGCAAAAGCCTTCCGGATATGACGACGAATCATAACGGTATGGACCTCACGTTCACCTATTCGGTGCCGAAGGCGTCTGATTGCACATCCTGTCATTCAATTGTGCCGCTGCTTCAGGGGCCGAACGATAAACGCGAACCCATTTTCCTGCCGATCGGACCGAAGGCCCGTTTCCTTAACAAGGACCACCAGTACGCAAACGGAACGGTGTATAACCAGCTTCTCTACTGGGCTGAAGGCGAAATCCTGCAAGGTCTTCCCGCGGACATGGCGGCCGTCGAAAAAGCACCATTGTTCGATGAACTCACTACCCCCGATGCCCTGGATGACAATGAGCTGATGGCGACAGCCAAGGGCTATCTGGATGTTAACTGCGCCCATTGCCATCGTTCCCGGTTGACGCTTCCGGATGACTACGCGGGACCGGCCGGTGGTAGTGGCCTGCAACTCGAATACAATCGCCCTTACGTTGATGATCCAAGTAAGTTTGGTACCTGTAAAACGGCCGTTGCAGGCGGGCACCCCGATTACTCGGCGGACGTTGTTCCGCAGGATGCCGGCGATTCCTACCTGTTGTTCCGGATGTCTACCAACGACAATCGACACCGGATGCCAGAGCTGGGTCGCGCCGTTGTCCATCAGGAAGGTGCTGCACTGATTGAAACCTGGATCAATCGCCTGCCGGAAGCCAGTTGTTCACCGACACCCTAAAAATTACGGTTGCTATATCGCTTGTAGAGCCTCTTCGTGGTATATCGTCAGGCCTGTTGGTCCACTTCAGTTATGGAATTTCGAGCAATGCCAAAAGCAGGTGAAATCAAGAAGAACTCGGCGATTGAGTACGAAGGCGGTGTGTACTTTGTCAAGGATATCGAGCGTTCGGTCCCGCAGGGGCGAGCCGGTGGCAGTCTGTATCGCATGCGCCTGTACGACGTAGTGACAGGCTACAAGATTGACCAGACCTTCAAAGACTCCGATATGTTAAACCTCGCCGACCTGGTTCGCCGGCCGGCGACGTTTTCCTATTCAGATGGCGAAGAGTACGTCTTCATGGATAGCGAGGATTATACGCAGTACAGCCTGAACGGTGAGGCGATTGCCGAGGAACTGTTGTTCATCAACGAAGATACCCAGGGGTTGATGGTGGTTCTCGTCAGCGACGCACCGGTGGCGCTGGATCTGCCTCCGACGGTGGACCTGTTGATTGAAGAAACAGACCCTTCTGTAAAAGGCGGTTCTGCAACCGCCCGGACCAAGCCGGCCAGACTCACCACCGGCCTGGTGGTGCAGGTGCCCGAGCACATTTCCACCGGTGACCGGATAAAAATCAATGTGGAAGAACGGCGGTTTCTGGGGCGAGCCTGAAGGTATGGTTCAACGGAAAATTTGCAGAAATCGCCGGTGATGTCTCAGTGCGCGATCAATGCCAACGGCTCTGAACCGTAGCGTCTGCCCCGGCAGGCATTGGGCCAGGCGACTGGCGGCCAGGGGTGTCAGGTTGCCCAGGCGCGGGTAGCCGCCAATGGTCTGCCGGTCGTTCAGCAGCGCAATGGGCTGGCCGTCCGGCGGCACCTGCACCGCACCCAGTGAAATCCCTTCCGATACCAGCGTGCTAATGGCGCATTGGAGCCTGGGGCCGGTAAGGCGCACTCCCATGCGGTCCGCGCGCTGGTCAACCCGCCATTCGGCATTGAACGCTTCGAACAGGCTCCTACCATTGAAGGCTGCTATCTGGGCACCCGGAAGCAGGTCCAGTGTGGTTGGATGGCGATAATCCCGCTGTTCCGATTCCGGCGCAGTCTGATTCGCCGGAGTCGCCTCGGGCTGGTTTACAGTTAGCATCTCTCCTTCCCGCAGAGTGTTTCCCTGCCCATCGAATCCCCCGAGCTGTTCCCGCACCACGCAGGCCACGCTACCCAGCACCGAATCGCCACGGAATCCTCCAGCAACGGCCAGATAAGCGCGCAAGCCATTAACTGGTGTGCCAAAGCTCAGGGTGTCACCGGCGCTGATGGCCAGCGTGCGCCACCGGGGCGCAGTTTGCAGGTTGTGGTGGATGCCCAGGTCCGCGCCGGTCAGCGCAATGGTCATATCCCGTTCGGCCACCAGTTCCAGGCCGCCGAAGGTAACCTCCAGCACCGCTGTACCCCAGGGGTTACCCGCCAGACGGTTGGCCCAGGCCCAGGCGTGCAGGTCGGCAGGGCCTCCCTGGGTGACCCCCAAATGCCGGACGCCAAAACGCCCCGCGTCCTGCAAAAGCGCCAAGGGGCCGGCGCGGGACACACGAAATCCGATCAGGTTGGTTGCTCTCATTTGGTCACCTCACCGGTTGCAGGTGTGGTGTTGCCGCCCTGCGCTTCAAAGGTGGCCCGGTCCACGGGCACGAAGCTTACCCGGTCGCCAACACGAAGCAGGCTGAAGCCGTCGCGATTACGGTCAAACAGCCGCGCAGGTGTGCGACCGATCAGGTTCCAGCCGCCGGGGGTGACCATCGGGTAGGCAGCGGTTTGCTGGCCGGCGATGGCGACACTGCCGGCGGGTACTTTCTGGCGTGGGGTGTCCAGGCGTGGGCAGTTCAGTGCCGGGTCAAGCAGACCCATAAACGCAAAACCGGGGGCAAAACCCAAAGCAAACACCCGGTATTCACGGCTGCTGTGGGCTTCGATGACCGACGCCACCGACAAGCCTGACAGCTCAGCTACCCGTTGTAGATCCGGGCCTGTTTGTGGATCGTACCAGGTGGGTAGTTCGTGCAGTGCCCCGCTGGCAGCGGCGTCGGCCGGCTTTAGGTGATCCAGTATCTCGATCAGTTGTTGTCTGGCTTCGCAGGGACTGATTCGAAACGGATCAAACACCACCAGCAGCGTGGTGTAAGAGGGCACCAGATCCAACAGATCGTCGCCGAAGACCGCTTCGCATGCCTCGGCCAGGGCAGTCAGCCACAACAGGTTATGTTCCTCAATGTCGTCGAACAGCCTCACCATCCAGCCATCCAGGCCGGCCCGCTCCAGGCAGGGTAAGCGTGCCGGTTTCATGGGCTTGTTTGCAGCGCGTTGAGCATTTGGCGGATCGCGCGCACTGAGGCCACCGATTCCTCGTTGTCGCCGTGCACACACAGGGTATCCGCGCTCAGGGTGAGCTCGCTGCCATCGCTGGCGATCAGGGGGTGGCCGTTGGCAATGCGACGGGCCTGATCGATAATGACATCCGGATTGTGATGTACCGCACCGGGCTGCGCCCTCGACACCAGCCGGCCATCGGCGTCGTAGGCGCGATCTGCAAAGGCTTCAAACCACAGGGTAATGCCCTGTTCCTCAGCCAGCTCTCGAATCGCGCTGGTGTCGCGGGTTGCCAGGGTCAGCAGTGGCAGCCCTGGATCGTATGCCTTGGTCGCCCGGGCAACGGCACTGAAAATTTCCGGCTTGCGGGCCATGTCATTGTAGAGCGCGCCGTGGGGCTTCACGTAGCGGATTTCGGTGCCCTCGGCACGACACATAGCTGTCAGGGCGCCCACTTGGTAAAGCACCAGGTTTTCGATTTCCGCCGGTGAGCAGGCCATGGATCGGCGGCCAAAACCGACCAGATCCGGGTAGGCCGGGTGGGCACCGATGCCGACGGAGTGTTCTGTTGCCATACGCACCGTGCTCCTCATGACGTCCGGATCGGAGGCGTGAAAGCCGCAGGCGATGTTGGCCAGATCCACGTGAGGCATCACCTCATGATCCAGGCCCATTACCCAGGGGCCAAAACTCTCACCCATGTCGGCGTTCAGCAGTAAAGGTTTCATGGTGTCCTCTCTGTCTTTGGTTTGAAACAGCCTGTTGGCTCAGAAAATCTGTCACTCATGGGCGCGATGTTCTTTTATTGTAGATTGAGAGGCCAGCAGGTGACCGTAAGCTCGGCGAACCCGCCACTGACTTACCAGGAACAGGGTGACGCTGACGGCAATGGACGCCAGCAAGGAAAACAGAAAAGTCACCATGGGTGACGTATGGCTAACCATTACCGCCGTCACTACCGCAAAGGCGACCAGGCTGAGCATGCCTTGCTGCGCGGCGGCGACCGTGGCCCGGGCCACGCCGGCTCCATATCGGTCGTGGAGTGTCCAGCCGATGGTAAACAGACCCACGGGAAAGCCGACCAGTATGCCTGATAGCATGGGGCTGGACCTTGCGGCCAGAGTGGTCGCAACGGCCACTAGCACACCGGCAAGAAGCCCCCGCAGCACCACGTCAAACCAGCCAGATACCGCGACAATCTCTGGCTGTTTCAGGGCGCGCGTGCGTTTGATGAACTCTGCCGCCAGTAGTACCACCCCATAGACCAACACGGCAACGGCTACGCCACCGGGCATGAACGAAAACAGGTAGGCCCCCGGGATCCAGGCCAGGGTTGCCACGCCCAGCGTTGCCAGCGCGCCCAGCCGCTCGGCGGTTAATACGAAGCTGATACTGAACAGCAGGGTGGCAATCAGTGCGTGGAGAGTGGCCAACGCCGCCGCCTCGATAAATTCCGTAGGCCGCTCCTGCAGCATGAAGAAATATCCCGGGCCAAGAATAATGGGCGTTCCGGCAAGGATGCCGCCCAGCCTTGGCCCCAGTTTGGCCACCGACACTGAAACACCGATAACCACCAGTGCAGTGGCAACGAGTTTGGTCAGCAGAATGGTCAGCATGGCCGTTACAATACCCGTTCGATGGCCTGAGCCAACCGTAACAGCGTGTCATCCGTGCCGTTGCGGCCGATCAGCATTAGCCCGCTTGGCAGGTCGTCAGGTTTGTGGTTGGGAAGGCTGATGGCGCACAGGTCCAGCAAGTTGGCCACCGTCGGGTTCCGCAGGATCAGCAGGTTGAGGCGGGCGTAGTCATCATCGTTCTCCAGTTCGTCGAAGCGCGGCGGAACCACCGGCACGGTGGGTGCGAGCAGACCATCGTAATCCCTCAGCCACTGGTCCGCCTGCTGTTTGCGATGCTTCCGGCGGCGGCACAGCTCCAGATAATCGGCGGCGGAGATGGCCGCGCCACGTTCGATCCGGCTGCTTACACGGGGGTCATAGAGATCACCGTGTTCCGCCAGCGACTGACGGTGCACAAAGTAGCTCTCCGCAGCGGTGAAGCCACCGCCCTCCATGAGCTCGGGGAGAGCGGCGAGTACTGGAGCGGGTGCCTCCACAATACTGGCTCCAGCCTCGCGCAGAGTCTTCAGGCTGCGGGTAAACGCTCGTGCAACGGTGTCGTCCAGGTCGCTCAGCATGTAATCGGTCGGGACGACAAAACGCAGACCTTTCGGCGAGAAAGGTGTAAGCGGCCGGTATCGGTGGCCTGATAGAACCGCATCCAGCCGGGCACAGCAATCCACTGTGTGGGCAATGGGGCCGATGGAGTCGAGGCTGTCTGACAGCGGGTAGGTGCCGTCACGGGGTACCCTGGCCTGAGACGGCTTGAATCCCGTCAGACCACAGAACGCCGCCGGAATGCGAACGGAGCCACCGGTATCGGTGCCAATGGCCGCCGTTGCCATTCCTCTTGCTACCGCCACGGCAGCGCCGCACGACGAGCCGCCCGGAATGCGACCGGGCGCCAGAGGGTTATCCGGTGTGCCGTAGTGGGGGTTCAGTCCCACGCCGGAGTACGCAAACTCGGTCATGTTGGTGTGGCCGGTAATCACCGCGCCTTCACGCCGTAGGCGGGAAACAATAACCGCATCGGATTGTGCCGGCGCTTGCCAGCCTTGGGACCCCGCGTTTGTGATTTCGCCGGCCACATCGAACAGCGCTTTGAGGGCAATAGGTAGTCCTGCAAGTTGTCCCGCGGACACGCTGGCATGACGAAGGCGGTCAGTGGCGTCGGCCTCGGAGCGCGCGGCTTTGTCAAAGCGCTTGGTGTAAACCTGGGCTTTGGCATCGTCGTAGGCGTTGATTTGGGCCAGGCAACTGTCCAGTAGCTCCGTGGCCCGCTTCTGGCCGCTATTCATGTCGTCGAGCAGTTGGGCGAGTGAGGCTGACTGGTTCATGCGACCACCTGCAGGGTGTGAATGTTATACCGGTGCTGAAGTTCGCGGCCAGAGACCGGGTCTTTCAGCACCATTCGAAAAGCCTGTCCCGGGCGCAGCTCACCGATCACCGGTAGCGTGCCGCATAGCATGGCCTGGCCCGGAGCCAGCTCGGCTTTGTCCAGCCCGAAACGGTGCAACAGCTCCGCGGGATGCAGCAGGCCAGTAACCGGCCCATCCTGGTACAACTCTTCCTTGCCATCGATGGTCACGTAGGACGCCATCTGCAGTTCGTCCCAGTGGTCGATCACGCTGTCCAGCCGCCACACCTGAGAGCTTACAGGCTTGGCACAGACCTGTTTGGAATGGGCCACAGACCAGGCTTCGGCTTCGCGGTCGGTATGATCTGAACCAATACCTACCAGGGTGCCCTGGTCGCTGCCAATCAGGACCACTTCCACCTCGCCGCTGGAGGCCTCTCCCAGTACCTGGATGTCCGGAGCAGTGGAGAGCTGGTTGGCTGCAACGCGATAGAAAAGCGGGGTATCGGACGGTGGTGTTACGCCAATCTCCTTCAGTTCTTCGATGTGTTCGTCGATGGCAGACTGCACCCGTCCGGCCCAGCCGGCGATGATGAGCTGGCGGACATCAACATGAATGGTTTCCTGGCTGTCTGGAAGTTGGAAGTTTGTCATTGAGTCGCTCCGATAATTTGGGTTCATGGATAGTTACTTCATCAGGTCGGGGAGGAACGTGGCCACCTGAGGGAACAGCACCAGCACAATCGCCATCAGGAACATGATGCCGACGTAGGGCATGGCACCTTTCATCACGTCGCTAAAGGGTCCGCTTTCACGCACACCCTGAACTACGTAGAGGTTGAGTCCCACGGGCGGAGTGATCAGCGCCATCTCAATAAGCAGAATGATCAGGATGCCCAGCCACACCGGATCGAATCCCAGGGCGATGATGATGGGGGCGACGAGGGGAATGGTGATGACCATCAGCGACAGTGTCTCGATGAAGAAACCGAGAACGATGTAAAGCAGGATGACCAGAACCAGCGTTGAGTAGGGGCCAAGACCGGCGGTTTCGAGAAATCCGGTCAGTTCCCGTGTTACGCCGGCGGAGGCAAGCACGAAATTGAGAAAATAGGAGGCGATGATGATCAACATGATCATGCCGGTGGTCTTCATGGTGCCGTCCAGGGCCTGGACAATCACGTTCACGGACAGTTTGCCCATGGATAGGGCGATTATCATGGCGCCCAGAACGCCCAGGGAGGCCGCTTCGGTAGGTGTTGCCACACCAGCGTAGATGGATCCAACCACGATCCCGAACAGCGTCAATACCGGTACCAGGTGTTTGAGGCCGGAAAATCGGTCTCCCCAGCTGTGGGACACGCTGGGTCCGCCCAGGCTCGGCTTCCAGATACAGATCAGGGCTGTGCCAACAATGAACATGAGAGCAAGCAGCAGGCCCGGTATCAGACCGGCGGCAAACAGCTGCGGAATCGAGGTTTCGGTAAGGAATCCATAAACAATCAGGTTGATCGACGGCGGAATCATGATGCCCAGGGTGCCGCCTGCGGCAATCGAACCGGTGAAAAGTTTGGGGTCATAACCCATTTCCTTCCCCTGCGGCAATGCGACCGTGCCGATGGTGGCAGCCGTGGCGACACTGGAACCGGAGGTGGCCGAAAACAGGGTGGCGGTGCCGATGTTGGCGTGCAGCAGCCCCCCTGGCAGCCAGGACATCCAGCTCTCCAGGGAACGGTAGGTGCCACGGGCAATGCCGGTGCGCACCAGAATCTCGCCCAGCAGGATAAACAACGGAATGGCGATCAGCAGGTATTTGTCAGACGCCGACCAGAGCACATCCCCCATTGCGTTGAGCAGAGGAAAGGGCGAGAACAGCTCCGACAGCACAAGGGCCAGTGCAATCAGCGTGGCCGCGACAGGAACGCTCAGGAGAAGCAGAACCATCAGAATAACCAGTGCGGTAATGATCATGAGCGTGCTTCCCTGTCTTCATCGCTAATCTGTTCGCCCAGCGTCGGACTTCCCGCCAGTATCTGCACACCTTCGGTGTCGCCGCTGAGCAAGCCGAAAAAGGCTCTCAGGGAAACCACACACACGGCAAAACCAAACCAGATCAATCCCACAAACCACAGCGCCTGTGGTATCCACAAAGGGGTGCCCAGTGGCGTGTTGGCGGTGGAGCCGCCGCTGTACGAGTGGCTGAGGACTGAGAAAACCGCGTCGACTACCAGGATGGAGAACATGGCCAATGCCAGTAGCGCGACCAGGTCAAGCACGCCTCGAACTTTCATGGGAAAGGTCAGGTACAGAGCATCAATGCGAATATGGGCCTTGCACATCAGGGTGTAGGCGAAGGACCAGCTGGCGCTGATTGCCATGATGTAACCGGTCAGTTCGGTGGCATGGACCGCTGAACGACCCACAAAAACCCGTGAGGCCACTTCGATGGTGACCAGGGCGACGGTGAGGAGGATCATCACGCCGCCTGCCCGGGCAAACCAGAGCGAGCCGACTTTAACGCCAGCGAGCACGCGGTCGAGAAACGAGTTCACCTGTTGCAACATATTGTTCTCCAGACCGACCGGGGCAGTTTGACCGCCCCGGTCGCCGTTGTGGGCGAGCGGCGTGTTACTTGGTCGCGCTTAATCCGGTTACTTCACCAACCGTGTCATTCCAGCGCTCAACCCATTCCTGGTCTACGCGCTTTGCCCAGTTAGGCAGCAGGGTTTCTTCCAGGTGGCGACTAGCCTCGGTGAAGTCATTATCGGTGGCCTCCACCAGGACCATGTCTCCTGCGTCACCGCGCGAGCATTTACCGTTGCCGGTCAGGCAAGCAATGCCCTCTTTCGTTTCCCCTGTCGCAGCGGCCCAGACCGGGTCTTCATAATTTTCCTTGATTTCAGCGGTCAGCCATTCCTGGGTTTCCTGGGAAAGCGACTTCCATTTTTTGCCATTCATAGCGGTAACGACGTGGTCCCAGCCACCTACTGGCAGGGGGTACAGATGCGTGGACACTTCGTGCCAGCCAGAGCTGTAACCGGACAGGGAGCCAGTTACTGCGCAGTCGATAACGCCTCGCTGCAACGCGCCGGGTACTTCGCTGAAGTTCAAAGTGATGCCTTCGGCGCCCAGGGCCTGAAGGAATTCGGCAGTGGTACGACCGCTGGCGCGAACTTTCATACCCTTGAGATCACTCAGTCCGTCAATCTCCGCGTTGCAGAACACCATTTGCGAAGGATAAGGCACAACGGCCAGCAGTTGAGCGCCGTCGTACCGTTGTTTGAATGCATCGGCGAGAACCGGACGATAGGCTTCCGCCACTTTGCGGGCGGTGTCCACGTCGGGAGCGATCATGGGCATGTCCAGGGCTTCCAGTTCCGGGGCATCCTCAACTGCATAATCGGCTACTGTGGAAGTGACCTCAATGACGTTACGGTCCATCAAACGAAAGACTTCACCACCACCCAGGCCCATCTGGTCAAAGGTGGTGACCTTGGTAGAAATCTGGCCATCGGAGGCTTCGGGAACGTGTTTCTCCCAGAACGGACGTTCGAAATTCTGGTAAAGGGACAAACTGCTCCAGCTTCCCACATAGTTAAAGCTGGTCTTGTCCAGGTCCTGCGCCAACGCAGGCGAGCTGGCAAATGCCAGGCCCATCAGGGAGGCGGCAACGAGGGTCTTTCTTGTATTCATGGTAGTTACCTCATGGTTTTGGTCGGTTCTGATTAAAACAGGGCCAGGCTGTTGTCAGGAATATCCGTGACCAGCATGTGCCCCGGGCTGTGGGTGATTGCGAATTCGATACCGGAATCGATCAGGACCTGCTGCGGTGTAACGCCACAGGCCCAGAAGACCGGAATTTCATTCTCACCCACGGAAACGGAGTCGCCATAATCCGGCGCGCTCAGGTTGGAAATGCCGATCAGTGATGGATTGCCGAGGTGCACGGGGGAACCATGAACCTGTGGGTACCGGGTGGTGATCTGGATGGCGCGGATAGCGTCAGCAGCTATGAATGGCCGCATGGAGACAACCAGCTTGCCGCCAAAACCTCCGGCAGAGGTCAGTGGTACCGAGGTGTTATACATAGGCACGTTTCTGGCTTCGTTTATGTGGCGTACCTGAAGGCCGGCGGTGATCAGAGCGTGCTCGAAGGTAAAGGAGCAGCCAAGGGCAAAGGTCACCAGGTCCTCCCGCCAGTCTTCCGCCACATCAGTACGGGTGTCACTGACCTGGCCATGGCGGTAAATGCGGTAAGCCGGCACATCGCGGGCAATGTCCAGATCACGGCCTAAAAGGGTGCAGGTGCGGGCACCGGGCTCACTGACTGCCAACAGAGGACAGGGCTTAGGGTTGGCCTGGCAGAAGCGCAGAAAGCCCGCTGCCTGGGATTCTGGCAGGATGACAAGGTTGACCTGGACGTAACCGCTGGCAAGCCCGGATGTGGGGCCGGTCAGGTTGCCTTCTCTCGCGGCTCTACGAACAGCCGAAGGTGTTGAATGCGCGTCCAGCTGAGCGATGCTTGTCATGTTTCTGCCTAATAGATGAGTTTCTTGCATTTAAGGCAGAAGTGCTGATTAACACAAATCGAAATTTGGGATCAGTTTTGATAGAAAAAATGGATCACTCAGGTTTTTCAACGCTCTGCATGGACTGGTTGACCAATCCAGCGCGTTCTTTTGCGGTTATCAGTGCGAGTTCTGCTATGGCATGCACGACACTGCTGCTTGGTGCGGCCCGGTAGGCTGCGATAAATGCAAGGTCCGGCACAGTGGCGTCAACCCTGAATTGCCGCAGAACGCCGGTGTCCAGTTCGCGCTGAAGAATTTCCCGGGGGAGAGCACTGACGCCCAGGCCGTCCACGGTCATATGAATGATGGTTGAAAGTGAAGAGCAGGAATGAACGCGCGTGGAATGATTCATGGGGTCTACCAGCGAGCGAATAGCAATATAAGGTTCACTCTGTCGTGGGTAGGTAACGATGGGCCATGTGGCGAGCTCGGCAAGTGACATGGCTTGGTCGGGAATATTGAGCTGGGGGCTTGCAACCCAGATCAGTGAGTAGCGGCAAAGATCCCGGTTAATAATGCCGGGCTGGTTGACGCCGCCCATGAGGAAGGCGATATCGATCTCGTGATTCTTGAGCTTCTCAGCAAGGTTGACGGAGATGTCCACGTCCAGTTCAAGGTTGATGGCTGGATAGGCTTCGCTGACCCGTTCCAGTAGCTGAGGTAGCCACGTGTGAGCGATGGTTTCCGAGACCGCAAGGCGAATGGTGCCCTGGATGGAGGATGGCTTGGCAACAGCTTGCAGCATCTCGCCGTGCAAGCTCAGCATTTTTTCGGCATAGACAAGAAATTCCCGGCCTTTGGCTGTCAAGGTGATCTTCTTGCCGGAACGGTCAAACAGATCGACGCCAAGTTGATCTTCAAGGCCTGCAATGCGAGCTGACACCGAGGGTTGTGACGCATAGACCCGACTGGCGGCGGCTCGGAAACTACCCAGCCTGGCTATCCAGACAAACGTTTCCAGGGTTCGGATATTCATTACAGTCCCGCATCCCTGACATTTTCCATCACCACAAAGGTACTGGTCTGCAACACATGGGGCAGGGCGGATATCTGTTCTCCCAGTACCTGCCGATACTCCGCCATATTGCCCGTGCGAACCTTCAGCAAGTAATCGAAGTTACCAGCGATCATGTGGCATTGCTCCACCGCCGAGATCTGCTTTACCGCATTATTGAACGCTGCCAGGGCGCTGCTGCTGGTGTCGTTCAGGGTGACCTGTGCGAATGCGATGTGGCTTTGCCCGAGTTTGGTCTGGTTGACCAGAGCCGTGTAGCCGGTGATGTAGCCTTGCTCTTCAAGGCGCCGCATACGGACCTGACAGGGTGTTTTTGACAACCCCACCCTCGAGGCAAGTTCTGTCACTGTAATCCGTGCATGCTTCTGGAGTTCACGGATGATGGAGTGATCGATTCTGTCCAGTTCGACCATAATTTCGTTTCCAGGCTGGATTAACGGCTATTTATGGCCGTGAATATAATCAAAATACCTGTACATTAAAACTATATGGGCAAAGAGTCTTCCATGAGTTGGCTATACTGGGGATGTTCAGTCATACATGCGCCAGTTGATACTCCCGGAGACTTCCGATGACCCATTCCGACTCCCCGCAAACACAAACCCTCCTGGAGCAGCTTTCAGAGGCTCTGGAGGGGGAGGATTACGACCCCGACGATTCGAAGCATCTGCGGGACATCGTAGCAACGATGATGGAGGAGTCCCGTTCCTGGGACGATGCGTTGTTGCGACGGTTGGTGGAGGTTCTGGGGGACGGCCCCGGCACTCAATGCGCAAACATGTTCAGGGGCGGGTTCCCTTCGAGTTACCGGTCGAAATTCCCTGTGGATGAGGCCGTTGGTGATCTTCTGCAAATTCAATCCATTGCCCTGAGTTCCGATGTACCCATGCGCTTCTACCAGCCGTCTGAGCAGGGGGAGCAGGAACTGAACTTCAAGCTCTATAGCCAGGG
This sequence comes from Marinobacter iranensis, assembly GCF_029207565.1. Lineage (GTDB taxonomy): Bacteria > Pseudomonadota > Gammaproteobacteria > Pseudomonadales > Oleiphilaceae > Marinobacter > Marinobacter iranensis. The sequence goes on from NZ_JANCMW010000001.1 coordinate 96,478, forward strand.
CAAACCGGTGATCCTCTCAGACGTGATTCCTATCCTGGAAAACCTTGGCATGAGGGTATTGGGAGAGCATCCGTATCGCATTCAGCGGCGCGATGGCGAGCAGTTCGGGGTCAGCGATTTTACCGTGGAGTTTCATTCCCGTTGCCGTGGCGCCGATATTGAAAAGGCCAAGCCGCTATTGCAGGAAGGGTTCCGCGAAATCTGGAATGGCTTCGCGGAGAACGATGACTTAAACCAACTGATGATGGCCGCCAGCCTGGGCTGGCGTGAAGTCAGCGTGTTGCGGGCTTACTCCCGCTACATCAAGCAACTGCGTTTCGGCTTCAGTCAGCCGTTTATCGCCGACACCCTGGCCCGGCACCTGAATATTGCCGCGCTGCTGGTCGCTTTCTTTAATGCCAGATTCAATCCGGATGCCGCCATGGCGGAAAGTCGGGAATCTGCGGCTGAACAGATTGAGGCGGATATTCTCAATGCCCTCGAAGCCGTCAAAAGCCTGGACGATGACCGCATCCTCAGGCGGTTTTATGTGCTGATCAAGGCAACCTTGAGAACCAACTATTTTCAGCATCAGGATACCGGTGGGTTCAAGGGGTACCTCTCACTCAAGCTTGATCCATCTTCCATCCCCGATATTCCCAAACCCTGCCCGCGTTTCGAGGTGTTTGTGTGTTCCCCCCGCGTGGAAGGGGTTCACCTCCGGGCGGGCCCGGTTGCCCGTGGTGGGTTGCGTTGGTCTGACCGTAGCGAGGACTACCGTACTGAGATACTGGGGCTGGTAAAGGCCCAACAGGTGAAGAACTCAGTGATTGTACCGGTGGGTGCCAAGGGCGGCTTTATCGTTAAACGGCCACCGCAAGATGGCTCCCGTGAGGCATTGCAGGCGGAAGGTGTCGCCTGCTACCAGATGTTCATCCGCGGGCTGCTGGACCTGACGGACAACCTGGATGAAGGAGTGGTGGTGCCGCCAGAGAATGTGGTTCGCCATGATAGCGATGATCCCTACCTGGTTGTTGCTGCCGACAAAGGTACCGCTACCTTTTCTGATATCGCCAACCGGCTGGCCCAGGAGTATGGATTCTGGCTCGGCGATGCGTTCGCCTCTGGCGGCAGCGAAGGGTACGACCACAAGAAAATGGGGATTACCGCAAGAGGCGCCTGGGAATCGGTCAAGCGTCATTTTCTGGAGAAAGGCGTTGATACCCAGGCCGATGAATTTACGGTGGTGGGCGTTGGTGATATGGGTGGTGATGTGTTCGGCAACGGCATGCTGTTGTCGGACCGTATTCGCCTGGTCGGCGCGTTCAACCACCTGCATATCTTCGTTGACCCGGAACCCGACGCGGCGGCTTCATTTGCCGAGCGCAAGCGTCTGTTTGAGTTGCCGGGGTCGAGCTGGGCGGACTATGACGAGAGAAGGATCAGCAAAGGCGGCGGTGTCTTTTCCCGGAGCGCCAAGTGGATTCCGGTATCACCACAAATGCAGGCCTGCCTGGGCGTTGACGCGGATCGCCTGCCGCCCAACGAGTTGATCAGGGCGCTGTTGAAAGCGCCGGTGGACATGCTCTGGAACGGCGGCATTGGCACCTACGTAAAAGCGGCCGGCGAATCCCACGAGGACGTTGGCGACAAATCCAATGACGCGGTGAGAATCGACAGCCACGAGCTTCAGTGCCGGGTGCTCGGTGAAGGCGGTAACCTGGGCTTTACCCAGCTTGGCCGCATAGGCTTTGCCCGCGCCGGCGGTGCTGCCAATACCGACTTTATTGATAACGCCGGTGGGGTTGATTGTTCGGACCATGAAGTGAACATCAAGATTCTGCTCAACGAGCAGGTGCGGCGTGGGCAGATGACGCTCCGGCAGCGGAACAATATGCTCAGGGCGATGACGCCCGAAGTGGCCCGGCTGGTGCTCCGCAATAACTACCGCCAAGCCATGGCGTTGAGCCTTGCCCATGGAGGTGCGGTTGCCACCATGGATGAATATGAGCGACTGATGCGGCGCCTGGAGGCGGAAGGCAAACTTGACCGGGCCCTCGAATTCCTGCCCGATGATGAGGAGCTCAGGGATCGGCGCGAGCGTTCCTCTGGCCTGACCCGGCCGGAGCTTTCCGTGCTGATTTCCTACGCCAAGATCGAACTCAAGCAGGCATTGCTCACTACGCCCATTGTTCACGATGATCGTTTTGTCGAGTCGCTCTATTCGGCATTCCCGGCCTCGTTGCTCAAACGCTTTCCAGAGGCGATCGACGCACATCCTTTGCGCGCTGAAATTTCAGCCACCCAGATTGCCAACGATATTGTGAATCGTATGGGCATCAGCTGGGCGGACAAACTTCGTAACGCCACCGGCGCTGACTATGGCCGGATTGCCGCAGGCTACCTGATCTCCCTCCGGATACACGACGTAGAGACTCAGTGGGAAGCCATTGAAGCGCTGGACGGAAAGATCAGCGCCGACGTGCAGGCAGAGTTGTTCAGTGACGTGATTCGCCTGGTAACACGCAGTACCAGTTGGTTGCTTTACAACCGCCGGAGCGGCCTGGACCCTGAATCCTGCGTTGCCCACTATCAGCGGCCCCTGGCCGAGGTGCTGGCCTCAACCGAGAGCCTGGAGGCAGTGATTCCTGCAAGTCGGTGGCAGGAACGCTATGATAAATACTGTGAGCAAACCGTTCCGGCGGGGCTGGCTGCGTATGGAGCGTCCGCGGAAAGCCGTTACTGGCTGATGGACATCATCGAGATCGGCCGTCAGTTGGGGCGGGACCTGGAGTCGGTGGCTTGGGTGTATTTCAGCCTGGGTGAGGGTCTGAACCTGACCTGGCTGGACAGACAGATGCGCGGCTTCAAGGCTCGTGGCCATTGGCAGGTGCTGGCGACACTCCACTACCGCGATGAGCTCGACCATCAGTTGCGGAATCTCACTTCAAGTGTGTTCTCCGCAGCGCCGGATGAGGAACGCGCCACGGCATCGCCGGAGCAAATGCTGGAAGCCTGGCGTGACGACAAACAGGCACTCCTGGGCCGTTGGCAGCGGATGCTGGGTGACATGCAGGCCGCCAATGAAGTGGATTGTGCCGTGTTCTCAGTGGCTCACGGCGTACTTCGGGAGCTGGCCGCGAAGGCGGGTTAATAAGTTGGGGAGGGAAAGTTTCCTGAAAATTAACATCAAGTCAGGAAAAATATAAATTTCTGTTCACTAAAAAAGCCTGAAAGTCGCGCCTGTATGGTTTTTACAGTCAAATAGTCTTTGTCGTTCCCGGTAGAATGCGGGAAAGACAAACAACTGAGAGGGTTCAACCATGAGACCGCAGCAGTCAGAGACTCCTACACTTGTCGACAGCCGGCAGGCCATCCGCAGCTATTACCTGGCGGACGAACACAAGGTGATTAGTGAGATGATTGCTGGCGCCCAGTTGACCCGGGCCGAGCGCGATGCCATCTCCGCCCGCGCCGCTGACCTGGTGCGCAGCGTCCGCAAGAACGCCAAGTCCACCATCATGGAAAAATTCCTGGCGGAATACGGCCTCACCACCAAAGAGGGCGTGGCATTGATGTGCCTGGCAGAAGCGCTTTTGCGCGTGCCGGACAATATGACCATCCATGAACTGATCGAAGACAAGATCACCTCTGGTGCCTGGGGCACCCACGTAGGCCGGGCATCGTCACCGCTGATCAATACGGCGACCGTGGCGTTGCTGATGACCAGCAACCTGCTCAAGGATTCAGAGCGCCACAGTGTGGGCGATACGCTGCGCAAGCTGCTCAAACGGTTTGGCGAGCCGGTGATTCGCACGGTTGCCGGTCAGGCCATGAAGGAAATGGGCCGCCAGTTTGTGCTGGGCCGTGATATCGACGAAGCCCAGGACGAAGCCAAAGAGTACATGGCCAAGGGCTACACCTACTCCTACGACATGCTGGGCGAGGCCGCCCGCACCGACGATGACGCCAAGCGTTACTACGACTCCTATTCCAACGCCATCGACAGCATTGCCAAGGCCTGCAAGGGCGATGTGCGCAAGAATCCGGGTATTTCCGTCAAGTTGTCCGCCCTGTTGGCCCGCTATGAGTACGGCAACAAGGAGCGGGTGATGAACGAACTGCTCCCCCGTGCCAGGGAGCTGGTGAAGAAAGCCGCTGCCGCCAACATGGGCTTCAACATTGATGCCGAGGAGCAGGACCGGCTCGACCTCTCCCTGGACGTGATTGAGGCCCTGGTGGCTGATCCGGAACTGGCGAACTGGGACGGCTTTGGTGTGGTGGTGCAGGCCTACGGCAAGCGTTCGTCGTTTACTCTGGACTGGCTGTACGGCCTGGCCGAAAAATACGACCGCCGCTTTATGGTTCGCCTGGTCAAGGGTGCCTATTGGGATGCCGAGATCAAGCGCGCCCAGGTTATGGGGCTGAGTGGATTCCCGGTGTTTACCCGTAAGGCCTGCAGCGACGTTTCGTTCCTGTCCTGTGCCACCAAGCTACTGAACATGACAGACAGGATCTACCCGCAGTTCGCTACCCACAATGCCCATTCGGTATCGGCAGTGCTTGAGTTGGCCAAGTCAAAAGGCGTGGATAACTACGAGTTCCAGCGACTGCATGGCATGGGCGAATCGCTCCATAACGAAGTTCTGAAATCCAGTGGTGTGCCCTGCCGGATATACGCGCCGGTTGGCCCCCATAAGGATTTGCTGGCGTACCTGGTTCGCCGCCTGCTGGAGAACGGCGCCAACAGCTCCTTCGTGAACCAGATTGTGGACAAGCGAATTACGCCGGAAGAGATTGCCAGGGACCCGATAGACTCGGTCGAGGAGATGGGTGATAACATTTCCAGCAAAGCGATCGTGCATCCCTACAAAATCTTCGGTGACCAGCGTCGCAACTCCAAGGGTTGGGATATTACCGATCCGGTTACGATCGCGGAAATCGACAAGGGCCGTGACGCCTATCGTGATTATCGCTGGAAAGGCGGGCCGATCATCGCCGGTGAAGTGGCCGGTGCGGAAGTCCAGATGGTTCGCAACCCGGCTGATCCGGAAGACACCGTGGGTCACGTTACCCAGGCCTCCGAGGAGGATGTGAACACAGCAATCACGGCCGCTCAGGAAGGCTTCAAGGCCTGGTCGGCCCGGTCCGTCGACGAGCGGGCGGAATATCTTCGCAAGGTTGCTGACCTGTACGAGGAAAACGCCTACGAACTGTTTGCATTGGCCACCCGGGAAGCCGGGAAATCGCTGCTCGATGGCGTTGCCGAGATCCGCGAAGCGGTGGATTTTGCCCAGTTTTATGCCAACGAAGGCATTCGCTACAAGGACAGTGGCGAGGCGCGCGGGGCCGTGGTGTGTATTTCACCCTGGAACTTCCCGCTGGCGATCTTCACCGGCCAGATACTGGCCAACCTGGTGGCTGGCAACACGGTACTGGCCAAGCCCGCTGAACAAAGTTCGCTGCTGGCGGCCCGGGCGGTAGAGCTGATGCACGAGGCAGGCATTCCCAAGGACGTAATCCAGTTGCTGCCGGGTACCGGTGCCACCGTGGGCGGGGCGCTGACGTCCGATTCGCGGGTTGCCGGGGTTTGCTTCACCGGTTCTACCGCAACGGCACAGCGCATCGATAAGAACATGAGCGAGAACATGGTGCCTGACGCCACCCTGGTGGCGGAAACCGGCGGCCTGAATGCCATGATCGTGGATTCCACCGCGCTGCCGGAGCAGGTGGTCCGTGATGTTCTGGCGTCCTCCTTCCAGAGCGCCGGCCAGCGCTGTTCTGCGCTACGCATGTTGTATGTGCAGAAAGACATCGCCGATAATCTGCTGGAAATGCTTTATGGCGCGATGGACGAGTTGGGCGTGGGCGATCCGTGGTTGCTGTCAACGGATGTTGGCCCGGTTATTGATGAAACGGCCAGGAAGAAAATTGCCGACCACTGTGACAAGTACGAAGCCAAGGGCCGGCTGATGAAAAAAGTGCCGGTTCCCGAGAAAGGCAATTTTGTCTCCCCGGCCGTTATCAGTGTCACTGGCATTGAAGAGCTGGAAGAGGAAATCTTCGGCCCGGTGTTGCACGTGGCCACGTTTGCGGCGAAGGACATCGACAAGGTGGTTGATAACATCAACGCCAAGGGCTATGGCCTGACCTTCGGTGTCCATAGCCGTGTCGACCGCCGGGTTGATCGGATTTCCAACCGCATCAAGGTAGGCAACATTTATGTAAACCGGAACCAGATCGGCGCCATTGTCGGTTCACAGCCGTTTGGGGGCGAAGGTCTTTCCGGTACCGGTCCCAAAGCCGGTGGTCCCCAGTACGTGCGCCGCTTCCTGAAGGGTGAAACCGTTCAACGGCCAGCGGATTCCGGTGCCAAAGCGGTGGACATCAAAAAACTCGAAGGGCTCATCGGCAAAGTGGCTGGTGTGAAAGCGCCTGCGCCGGAGCCGAGGGTTGAGGCGATGAAGCCGATCTTTGGCGAAGTGCCGGCACCGCTTGATGCCCATGTTGAAGAGTTGCCGGGCCCGACCGGCGAGTTGAACCGCCTGAGCAATCACGCCCGTGGCGTGGTGCTTTGCCTCGGTCCGGACAGGGAGACGGCGCTGGAGCAGGCCTCAATGGCGTTGGCGCAGGGCAACAAGGTAGTCGTTGTTGCGCCGGGTATTCAGGACACGGTAGACCTTGCCGCCAAGGCTGGCCTGCCGATCGTGGGTATTGAAGGGCTGTTGGAGCCGGAGGCGCTGGCACAGGCGCGTGGTTTCCATGCGGTGGTGAGCTGCGCCGAGCAACCCTTGCTGAAGGAATATCGCCTGGCCCTGGCCAAGCGAGAGGGCGCACTGCTTCCGCTGATTACCGAGCACAAGCTCGACCAGCGGTTCGTGATTGAGCGCCACCTGTGTGTGGACACCACCGCCGCAGGCGGTAACGCCAGCCTGATCGCGGCTTCCGAGTAAAGTCCGTCCGCCGTGCAACCCCCAGGCAAGGGGGTTGTCTCGGCCCCCACCTAGGCGGATTCGGCTATTTCCCGAAAGGCTTTGACCAGTGTCTCCGGTTCCTGCGCGCCAGAGATCAGGTATTGCTGGTTGACGATGTACGCGGGAACTGCTGACACGCCAGCCTGCTGATACTTTGCCTCATCCTCCCGCACGGCATCTGCATATCGGTCCGATGCCAGCACCTCACGTGCTTTGTCCCCATCCAGACCAATGGCTTCGATGCAATGGATCAGCGCATCCGGGTTTGAGATATTCTCGGCGCGGCCGAAATAGGCCTCGAAAAACGCCATTTTCATCTCGGTCTGCTTACCCTGTTCACCGGCCCATTTCACCAGCCTGTGTGCATCGAAGGTGTTGCGGGTATGGCGTTCCTGGAGTTTCTCGAAGTTCAGCCCCAGTCCCTTGGCAACTTCCATCATCTGCGCCTGATTGGCTCTCATCTCATCCTCGCTGCGGCCGTATTTGCGGCTCAGCGCAGGCAGGATAGGCTCGCCGTCGCCGGACGGGTCCGGGTTCAGCTCAAAGGCGTGCCACTCAACGGTGAATTCCAGGTCGCTTTTCAGCGCCTCCATGGCCTTTTCCAGGCGGGCGTAACCAATGGCACACCAAGGGCAGGCGATGTCGGAAACGATGTCGATGGTTAATGTGGTCATGGTTGCTCCGTGAAGGGTGGCATGGCTGGTATCAGAATATCAGGCATACAGGGAAAGTGTCTCTTCCCGGGTCAGCGTCCGGTATTCTCCGGGCGCAAGTTGGCTGTCCAGGCTGATTTCGCCCACGCGTTCCCGGTGCAGTGAGGTTACCCGGTTTCCCGTCGCATGAAACATCCGCTTGATCTGGTGATAGCGGCCCTCATAGATGGTCACTCTGGACTCGTTGGCCCCCATTGGTTCGAGGTGGGCGGGAGAGGTCGTCAGTTGTTCGTATTCAAACCAGATGCCTGCCGCAAAGCGTTCAATGGTATCGGCTGTAATCGCGTTCATGGTGGTGACCCGATACACCTTGGGAATCTTAACCCTGGGTTCCGTGAGCTGGCGTGACCAGACGCCGTCATTGGTCAGTATCAACAAACCGGTACTCGCCCGGTCAAGCCGCCCGGCGATATGCAGGTCTTTTTGCAGGCCGGGATCGATCAGTTCCATTACGGTTTTGTGAACATCATCCACCGTGGCGCTGAGGTATCCGGCCGGTTTATGTAGCATCAGATAATGGGCCTGCTCACCTTGCTGGATGACCCTTCCGCGGCTGACCACAGTGGCAAAACGGTCTATTTCCCGCGATGCCTCCTGGCAAACAACGCCATCCACCGTCACCATGCAGGCGGCGATCAGTGCGTTGGCCTGTTTGCGGCTGACACCGTTTTGATTACTGAGAATTCGGGAAAGCTTCATAAGGGCAATGTTATAGTCTCTTCGGACTTCCTCCGTTCCAATGACAAACCCACAACCGGTTGATAATAGCACTGTGGCCAGACGTTCCCTGATCCGAAAATTCATGCGCACACTTGCCTGGGCCCTGGCCGGGATTTTGCTGCTCGTTATTGCTCTGATTGTACTGTTCCGGTTCGTGAATCCACCCACGTCCGCCTTTATGCTTGGGCATCTGCTATCGGGCTCACCCTACGAGCTGAGGCAGGAGTGGGTAAGGCTGGATGATATATCACCTTGGATGCCGCTGGCAGTGGTGGCCAGCGAGGACCAGCGCTTTCCTCACCACCAGGGGGTGGATTTTGGCGCCATTCGCAAGGCATTGGCGGAGTACCAGGCGGGCCAGGGATTAAGGGGCGCCAGCACCATCACGCAGCAGACCGCAAAGAACCTGTTCCTGTGGAACGGGCGCAGTTTTGTGCGAAAGGCCCTGGAGGCGGGGTTGGCACTGGGTATTGATGCGTTCTGGCCCAAGCGACGGATCATCGAGGTGTACCTGAATATTGCCGAGTTTGGTCCCGGGGTTTATGGCGTTGGGGCCGCCAGCCGGATCTATTTCGGCATTCCAGCCAGCCGGTTGTCCCAAAGCCAGTCTGCAAGGCTTGCGGCCGTTCTTCCCAACCCGAAAGTGCTCAGCGCTGCGAACCCCTCTGCCTATGTGTGGGAGAGGGTTGCGTGGATTCGCGGGCAGATGGCGCAACTTTCCGGATTGCGTTATCTTCACGGATTGTATAATTAAGGGCTTTGCTTCCTTACAACGGATCCCTTTCAACGTAAGAGTTTATCTGTGTTGTCACTGAACCTGGCTTTGTTGTCCGCTTTCATCCCAACGTTCTTCGTGGTGTCCATTACGCCGGGTATGTGTATGACCCTGGCATTGTCACTGGGTATCACCATTGGCGTAAGACGGGCGCTGTGGATGATGGCAGGGGAGCTGGTTGGTGTGGCCCTGGTGGCTACCGCCGCAGCGGTGGGCGTGGCGACCTTTATGTTGAAATACCCGACAGCGTTCGCCATGTTCAAGTATGCGGGCGGTGCCTATCTTGCCTGGCTGGGCATCCAGATGTGGCGGTCACGGGGCAAAATGGCAATGCCGGAAGAGGATACGGGGCCCGTTGAAAGCTCACGCTTGCAACTGGCACTCCAGGGTTTTGTCACCGCCATTGCCAACCCCAAAGGCTGGGCCTTTTTCATCGCGCTGCTGCCGCCGTTTATCGACAGCAAACTGCCGATGGCACCGCAACTGACCGCCCTTATCCTGATTATCCTGGGCCTGGAATTCCTTTGCCTGCAGCTCTATGCCCATGGAGGCAAGACTTTGCGCAAAGCTCTTAAGCAGGGGGGTGGCGTCCGTACCGTCAACCGCGTAGCGGGTAGTTTGATGGTGCTGGTTGGCGCCTGGTTGGCGTTTGGTTAGGCCTGTCAGTTACTGGCATATCGCTCGTGAAGGATGCCCACGCGCTCTACATAGGCACGGGTTTCGGCGTAGGGGGGGATGCCGCCATGGCGTCCAATGGCGCCCGGGCCGGCATTATAGGCGGCGGTGGCCAGTTTGATATCACCGTCAAAGCGCTTGAGCATGCGGGCCAGGTAATTGACCCCGCCACGGATGTTTTCCGGGGCGACCATGGCATCACGAACGCCCAGCTCTTTTGCAGTGCCGGGCATAAGCTGCATCAGACCCTGGGCGCCCTTGGGTGACAGGGCCTTGTCATTGAACGCGGACTCGGCGTGGATGACGGCCCGCACCAGTGCCGGGTCGACATTGAATTCGCTGGCAGCGGTCTTGATTTCGTCGTGGTAGGGTTTCAGGAACAGGGGGGTGGTGCGCCAGTTCACGTTGGAGTCCGGGTCGCAGGCGTAGCAGTGAAAGCGGATGACATCGAAATCCGCACTGGCGGGCTGGATACCGCTGTAGGCAACCACGCCGTTGTCGTCGGTGTAACGGTAAACCACCTCATCCTTTGTCGACGCGCGTTTTTTGCTGCTCCCCTTAACATTGGTGTATTCCACCGTGCCATCCGGGTGCACAATGCGTTTGACGCTATCCGACATCACTGGCACGGAGAAGGCCAGAAGCAGAATTGTCAGTAATGAAGCGAAAAGGGTTTTGCCGCTTGTCATTGTTCACTCTTTGAACGGGTAACCAAGGATCGGCTGCCTGTCATCAAGCCGCCACACACGCGATTATACGGGGTTGCGCCGGTGAAAAAAGCGCAAGGTTTGTCGGAAAAGTGTTACTTTTCTCAGTATAGCTGGCTAGTTCTCACTATTTGCAGGTTTTGGAGATAAGGTGCGTACAAATAAAATGTCGAGCAACGTTGTGCTCATCGGTATGCCAGGCAGTGGTAAAAGCACGGTTGGAGTGTTACTTGCGAAGCGCCTGGGGCTGGGGTTTATTGATACCGACCTGTTGATCCAGGAGGAAGCCGGCCGTACCTTACAGGAAATTGTTGATGGTGATGGCTACCAGGCGCTGAGACGAATCGAAGAGCAGGTATTGCTCAAGCTGGATGTGCAGCGCCAGGTGATATCCACTGGGGGCAGCGCTGTCTACAGCGAGCCTGCGATGGCCCATCTGAAAACCGGTGGTGTTGTGGTATTTCTGGATATTCCGCTGGAGGTCGTGCTTGAGCGCATTGGTGATTACAGCGGGCGGGGTATTTCACGGCGTCCGGATCAGTCGCTGGAAGAGCTGTTTGCCGAACGTTTCGAGCTCTATTCCCATGTTGCGGATATAGCCATTGATTGTGTTGGCAGAAATCAGGAGGGCGTTTGCGATGCGGTTCTGGCAGCACTGGCACGAGCCCGGGAAGCACGTTGAAGCCCGTCAGCGAGAATTGCTATCGTTCATCAAATACACTCGGGAGAACTCCGATGGTTTTCAAACAGCTTGGTTATTCGCTGACGCTCATTCTGGCCCTTGGTATGCCCGGTTCCCTGTATGCGGAGTCGTCTGAAGACTCGTCGGTTGAGTCTTTGAAAAAGGAAACCCGGGAGCTCGGCCAGGCCCTGGAAGAGTTTGGCGCGGACCAGAAAGCCGAGGCGGAAGCGGCCATTGAAAATACACTTTCGGCCCTGGACAAGCGCATTGATACGCTTCAGCAGGAATTGGACCAGAACTGGGACGACATGAGTGACAAGGCCCGCGAACGTTCAAGAAAGAGCCTGGAGTCCCTGCGGGAACAGCGGGAACGGGTGCAGAACTGGTATGAGGAACTCCAGACAAGTTCATCCTCCGCCTGGGAGCGAGCCAAGCAGGGCTTCTCGAATGCCTATGAGGCACTCTCCGAGCAGTGGAGCGAGACTGAACGCAAACTGACAGATGAGTCCGACAAAGAGAAGGATAGCATCTGACCTGCTCTGCCAGGGACAGTAAAAATCGGTTATGACCAACTGTACTGGTCGTTAATCCGGTTTACTGTATCTGTTTTGTTTGCCAGTCACTGTTTACAGTAGGCAGACTCACACACGTTTGCCTCGCGGTTAACCGTATGCCTCAGATCTTCTATTCGTTCTTCGTGCCCGCCCTGTTCGTCTGGTTGTGGAGCACCGGTTTCATCGGCGCCAAGTACGGATTGCCGTTTGCCGAGCCTTTTACACTCTTGCTGATACGCATGCTGTTCACACTCGTGTTGCTTAGCGTGCTCGCCTGGTTAATGAAAACCCGTTGGCCTGGATGGCGTGGTGCCGGGCATCTGGCGGTGACCGGTTTGCTGGTGCACGGTTGTTATCTTGGTGGGGTTTACTACGCCATCCAGGGCGGAATGCCGTCGGGGATTGTGTCGCTTATCGTTGGTTTGCAGCCGCTGGTGACCTCAGCGGTTGCGATCCTGGTGCTGAAAGAAAGTGTTTCGGCTCGCCAATGGTTGGGCCTTGCTTTTGGACTGGTAGGGGTAAGCCTGGTGCTGATGGAGAAGTTCGGTGCCGGAACAGCCACCTCTGGCTTTCCTCTGTGGACGCTCCTATGGGCGGCGCTTTCTCTCGGCGGTATATCTCTGGGTACCGTATATCAGAAGCGCAATGGCACCCAGGCAGATCTTGTGGCGGGCACTTTTATTCAGTACAGCGCTGCGGCCACGTTTTTTGCGGTTGGCGCATTTGCCTTCGAAACCCGTGAGGTGGAATGGGCAATGCCGCTGATAGGATCGATGATCTGGCTGGTTTTCGGCGTTTCGATCGGCGCCATCCTGTTGTTGATGTGGCTGATTCGCCGTGGCGCGGCCTCACAGGTGGCCAGTCTTTTCTACCTGGTGCCTCCGGTCACAGCGTTGGAAGCCTACTGGCTCTTCGATGAAAGACTGGGCGTGCTTGCGATGATCGGGGGTGCCATCTCCATCACCGGGGTTGCACTGGTGGTGACCCAGCGCAAGCAGGCAGGGCACTAGTTCCAGGGGTTCATCCGGAACAGGGTGCCCAGGCCTGGTTGCGGGATGAGCTTGCCGCATAACCGCAACCCTTCCCAGAAGCTGACCTGGTTGGCGGTCAGCACTGGCTTCCCTGCGGCTACCTCCAGATCTTCCAGCCACGCTGCGGAATGCAGGGCCGTATCGGGCACCAGCAGTGCATCTGCATCCGGGTGGTTGTTGTCCGTTGCAAACCTCAGTACGGCCGCTTTATCCAGCGTGCCCACCTCTGCCGCGGTAATAATGCCATGGCTGGCAATCTGCACCACCTCGATATCAAAGTGTTCCAGAAACGCCTTGAACAACAGGGCAATGTCCTGAGGATACGTGGCCGCGATGGCAACGCGTTTGGCATTGATCGCTGCAATGGCCCGTGCAAAGGCCATGGCGGTGGTGGAGGCTGGAATATGGAGCGCGTTTTCCAGCGTTTCAATCTGTTCCCCGATACCGTCAATGCCCCGAACGAAGCTGGCGCTGGTAGAGGTCCAGAGAACCGCTTCCAGGTTCGCTTCCTCAAGATGTCCGGCGCCCTCGGTCAGGCGTTGCGGGCTTCCCATTTCCGTAAGGGCTTTGACAGTGTGGGCATCTTCGTGGAATGCCGTATGCACGACCGTTACCTCTGCCGCTGGCGAGACCATTTGTGCCAGTCGCGGGTAATCGTCCTCGGCCGCGTGACCGGGGTAAAGAAACGCTATACGGGCGGCAGCAATGTTCTGTTCCATGGTTGAACCCTATTAGAAGCGTGACACTGTTGGCAAGGTCGGGGGCCGGTTCCAGACAGTTTGGGGCCGATCTGGTCGTATTGAAAGCGTTACGTCATTGGCCAAGAAGATAGAGGACAACGCCGGCGAGCAGGACAGACACACCCTGCCAGAACGCAACCGGATTACGCTCCAGCAGTGGCGGGCGGGTTTTGTTGAGGTAATTCTGGTTGGGGTGCCGCAGATCGAACGTGAACTCGGACAACTCCTGGTAACGTTTGTCCGGGTTCGGATGCACAGCTTTCCTGATGGTTTCATCGATCCACGCGGGGATTTCCCGGTCGTCGTCCAGCACCGAAGCATAGTTGAGCCTGCGCATGGCGGAAGCGGTGCGGGCTTTGGCCACTTGAGTTCCATAGGGAAACCTTCCGGACAGCATGTGGTATGTGAGCACTCCCAATGAATAGAGGTCCGAGCAGGTGGTACCGGTTTCCCCCATGAAGTATTCCGGGGCCATGTAGAGTGCGGTTCCGGGGATTTCGTTTGGCTCCAGCATGGTGGCCTCCGCGATTCCGGCCACCCGTGCTGATCCGAAATCGATGATTTTCACCGTACCGTTGGTGTCTATCATGATGTTGTCGGGGCGGATGTCCTGGTGCAGGATCTCCATCCGGTGTAGCGCGTAGAGCCCCCGGGCAACCTGGGCAACGACGCCGCGTACCGTTTCCAGGTCCGGCTTCGGGTTGTCGATCAACCATTGCTTCAGGGTCTGCCCCTCAATGTATTCGGTCACCGTATAGAGGTAGTTACGCTGTCGCTTTTGCAGGCCGGCCTTGAGCACGTGGGCGCTGTTCACACGCCGTGCAATCCACTCCTCCATCAGGAACCGCTCCAGGTAGCCGGGGTCGCCCCTCAGATCAATGGAGGGAGTTTTCAGGATAACCTGAGTGTTGGTTTCCATGTCCACGGCCAGGTACACATGGCTGCGGCTGGTGGCGTGTATCTCCCGGAGTATGGTGTAACCGTCGAAGGCTTGCCGTGCTTCCAGGATGGGGAGGAAGGGTAACGCTTCCGCCTGCCGATGAAGTTCGGCGGGTTTGTGTTCTGGCAGTTGATCAACGCGGACGATCTGGACACTGAGGTTGTCGTCACTGCCGTTCTTGTAAGCGGCTTCGACCACGGTTTGGGCCGCTTCGTCCAGATTCGATGAGTACTGGTTGATGGTGCTGATCAGTTGTTGGGTCTCGGCGTATTCGTAAACGCCGTCCGTGGCCAGGATGAAAATGTCCCCCTCCTGCAGCGGCAGGGACTGGTGATCAATTTCCAACAGGGAATCCACCCCCAGGGCGCGGCTGAGGTAGTTTTCTTCTCGGGAAACCCATAGCCGATGGTCGTTGGTGAGTTGTTCCAGGGCGTTATCCCGCAGCCGGTAAATCCGGGTATCGCCCACGTGGAACAGGTACGCCGTTGAGGCCTTGATCACCAGTGCGCTCAGGGTACAGACATAACCCTTGTCTTTCTCGTACTGGTACGGCCCGTTTCGTGTCTGGGCATGGAGCCAGGAGTTGGTGGCGGTCAGTACCCGCTCGGCGGATTTGCGAACGGACCAGGCTTCCGAGGTACAGAAATAGTCATCCAGGAAGCTCTTTACTGCTGTTTCACTGGCAATCTGGCTGACATTGCTGCTGCTGATTCCGTCAGCCATGGCAAAGGCCATGCCCTTCATGCTGAGGCGCGGCTCGGCGGGCATGGCACAGCCGTGGAAGTCCTGGTTAGAGGGTTTTCGGCCCTTGTCGGAGTACTGTCCGGTGGAAACCTTCAGGCGCTTGCTCATGGTGAAATACGAAGGCCCGGCACTGCCAGGGACGGCAACAGTGCCGGGCTTTCATCCTGGTCAGTTACGCAGGCACACGGTCAGTACTGGCGCTCTTGGAGAAATTGCGCTTGGCACCGGTGCGGATGTGGGTGGTGTAGAGAGTCAGGCCGGTGAAGGCGATGCCACCAACCAGGTTACCCAGAACGGTGGGGATTTCGTTCCAGACCAGGTAATCCATCACCGAGAAGCCACCGCCAACAATTATGCCGAACGGGAACAGGAACATGTTCACAACGGAGTGCTCGAAGCCCATGAAGAAGAACAGCATGATGGGCATCCACATGGCCAGTACCTTACCGCCGACGGTGGTGGAAATCATCGCGCCAACCACTCCCAGGGAAACCATCCAGTTGCACAGCATGCCGCGGATGAAGATAGTGAACCAGCCGGCTGCACCATACTCGGCATAGCCCAGGGTTCGGGCTTCACCGACACCAGCAATTTTCTCGGCGACCGCGCCTGGTTCTGTATTGAACCCGTAAGTGAAAATAAAGGCCATCATGAAGGCGACCGTCAGTGCGCCGGCGAAGTTGCCAGCGAAAACAAGCCCCCAGTTTCTGAGGATAGTGTTTGTGGAGACGCCAGGGCGTTTGTCCAGGAGGGCAAGCGGTGTGAGCATGAACACACCGGTGAGTAGGTCAAAGCCCATCAGGTACAGCATGCAAAAGCCGACAGGGAAGAGTACGGCCCCCAGCAGAAAACTTCCCGTTTGTACCGCAACAGTGACGGCGAACACGGCCGCCAGGGCCAGAATGGCGCCAGCCATGAAGGCACGGATCAAGGTGTCGCGGGTGGACATGTGAACCTTGGATTCTCCGGCGTCCACCATCTTGGTGACGAACTCTGATGGAACTAGATAGGACATTCTTTATTACCTCATTCAACAGGGGAATTATTCCGGGGCACAAAAAAACGGCGCCCACACGAAAACCTGATTGTCAGGTTTGTGGGGACGCCGTTGTCCGGGTAGTGTTCAATGTGTGGGGCCTGTGATGACCCAACAGTCACTGGTCAATGTCACCTGTTTTAACGCAATACCCGTGCCTGAATTTTCTGTCTTTTAAAAAGTCTTTTAATATCATTAACGTAAGGTTTGGGTTGCTATGAAATGGCGGATGAGGTTCGGTACCGGGATTCGTGGGGCGAACCTGGTGTGATTCAATTTGGTGCGCGCGCAAGGTCGATGCCCCGAAAATGAACCCCTCAATCGCAACTCAGGGAAGCGGCTCACACAATGTTCAACGGAACTGGCGGGATATGTCGGCACAGGCCAGGCCCTGACCAGCCTCGCAAAGGATCACGGGGTAATTTCAGTGGTACTCCCTGCCGGGTTGGCGGGATCGTCCTCCGCAATAAGAAAGATCGCGCCTATAACAATAGCCAGGGCTGCAATCAGGACGGTTGCCGCGCCAATAATCGTTTTGAGCTTTGACGTTTGAAGGTTACCGCACTCCGGGCATTTTTTGCTTCCCGGGGGGAGGCTCTTTCCACAGTTGGAGCAAACGTTTGTCGCCATGGTGGTTATCCCGTCGGTTGTCGAGTGTGCCTGATTTCAAGGTTAAGCCTTGACGGCTGTAAGGCACAAATCCGTGATGATCCGGATTCAGAGGGCAAACACACCAATCAGTGCCGTCACTACCGAAAGAATGGCAATGATCAAAAGGAACTGCTTCCAGGGAAATGCAGGTTTTTTCTGAACGTTCAGCTCAGTTTCAAGGTGCTCACGGAGCAGTTGCACATTGCGGGCATTGGCCTTCCAGGCAAAATCGAAGGCATCGCCAATGACGGGGATAAGGCCACCAAAAAAATCGATCAGCATGTTCCTGACCATCTGCAGTTTAACGCGGGTGCTGGCGCCGGCCCGTTGTGCTTCCAGAAGTACGTACAGGGACATGAGCAGGCCGGCCAGGTCTCCAAGCACCGGAACAAGGCCAATGATAGGTTCAAAGCCGATGCGAAAGCGCGTAAACGGGATACCGATGGCGTTATCGGCCATCCGGCTGAACCGTTCAAGGCGAGCCAGGGCCGCCTGCTTATCTTCCCGGCTTATCGGTGTTGCCATGACAGCGTTTCCGTTAATCCCAGGATTTGTTCTTGAGCCTGTAGAACTCCTCGACAACCGCGTCCATTGCCTCTGCGTCGTACTCACGCAGACCACTGACAACAAGCTTCTTGGAAACCTCGCCCGCCGTCTGACCATCGGAGATCAAACGGTAATCCAGCGACACGTTGCCTCGCTTCCCGTCGGGCTTCAGTTCCGCGTTGTGTAGCTCAAGATCCGGGCGGGGCGCGTCAAGGGTATCCAGCGCCAGGCTCATGCTTTGGTACATGATCATGGGTCGGTCCGGATTGAACATCACACCTTCACTTTCCATCAACGGTTTCAGGGTGTGGGGAAAGTTCTTGCCGGACGCAGCGACATAGCAGCGAGTGAAATTTGCGATGACGGTTTCATCGTGGGTACGCTCGCCACTGCGCTCAACCTCGATGTACACCTTGCCTTTGCTGTCGTAAACGCGGATCAGGCCGTCATCGTCCTCACGAAATTCCAGCGGAACATTTTCCCCCAGCAGGCTGCGGAAATGGAAGGTCATGTTCCGGGACAGCCCGAAGTGCGCTACCAACAGGGCAAACAGCAGGTCTCCGGGAACACAGAAGCGCCGGGCATCGGGGTTGTGGATGGGGTTGAAATCACCGGCCACCTCCTTCGCAAATCGGCTGGCCTGGGTTGCACTGATCAGCACGTGTCCGTCCTGGATGGAGTGGTAGCGTTCGAGAAACATGCGTTGCCTTTTCGTTTTCGCAAATAGAGAACCCATGATAGTGGCCTGAAATGGCCTCTGCAGCAAGACACTACGAAACCAATGTCTAAGGCCCGGAGGCAAATAAAGGGTATCAGGGCCACGTTCGGGTGAAATGACGGAATAAAGCCGGGTAATTGAAGTACGTCAGCTGGAAGACACCTGGTCGGTATGGCCGAGCGAGCGATCGGGGGAAACCTCGTTGCGAACCAGTTGCTTCAATTCCCGGATGTCCGGAAACCCTCCCTTCTCCTTGCGGGACCAGATTCGCTTGCCGTTGACATGAATTTCGAAGATGCCGCCACTGCCCGGTTTGAGGGTAAGTTCGTCCAGTTCCTCTTCAAAAGTGCTGAGCAGTTCCTGGGCCATCCAGGCGGATCGCAGCATCCACTTGCAGCCTGTGCAGTAGGTGATGTAGACATTGTTTGACATGGTTTAACTCCAGTAACCGATTAATGCGGTTGATCCAGGTCGGAAAGTACAAACCGGATACGATTTGTCACAGAAATTTCGGGCATTAACCGTAATGATGGGTATATTGGCATTATTGCTCAAGGTAATTAGCCTAAACTACCATCGCTATGAGGATAGAAGCATGCCAGCCAAGCCAGGCTTTGATACCCCCGGCCCGTTGATGTTCGTCAGATTTGTACTGCAAAACCTCTTGTTGCTGGCCCTGGTGCCGGCAGCTGTTGCCGACGAAAAGCTGTATATTTTCACCGAGAACTACCCTCCTTATAATGCGTCAACCACGGGGCAGGGGTTTGCTCACAATGAAGACGACATCACCGGTATCTGCACCGATATGGTTAAGACCATGCTGGAAGGGGTTGACTACGAATATGTCATGAAAATGCGTGACTGGAGCCGGGCTTATGAATGGGTCCAGGGGCGGGAGAACCACGCCCTGTTCTGCACAGCACGGACCGATGAACGGGAAGACGAGTTTCAGTGGGTCGGGCCGCTTGCACCTATCAAGTGGACCCTGTTCGCCGCACCCGATTCCGACATCCAACTTGGCTCCCTCAATGATGCCAAACAGTACAAGATAGCCGGATATAAAGGCGATGTGATGTCGGATTACCTGGTCAGCGAGGGTTTCGATGTGATCATGAGCGTATCAGGTGAACAGAATCCACGCCGGCTGGTGCTGGGCCAGGTGGATCTCTGGGTAACCGATGGTCTTGTCGGGCCACTGGTTGCGAAGGACGAACACGATATCACCGGGCTGAAGCCGGTTCTGGTGTTTCGTGAAACGCCAATGTACCTGGCGGTGAGCAATGAAACTGATCCCGCCATTGTGGAAGACCTGCAACAAGCGCTTGACGAGGCCCGTGAGAGTGGCGCCCTCGATAGCATCACCAGCCGTTATGAACCATGAGGCGGTGGTAACAAATACTTAACGGCCAGAAGTGACGAGTATTCGGCAGTACGCCGGGGCTTGTGCTAGCTTTTAACGTGTTTCCCGACGAATGCGGTGGCGTTAATGAGCAATCCCAAGCATACCCTTTTCTGGATGACGCTGTTCCTGCTGGTTGTTGTCGTGGTTTGTGCGTTGATTCACAAACCATTGCAGGAAGCATTCATGGCGAACTGGGTGTTCAACCTGCTGATCGTATGCGTGCTCCTGATTGGCATTGTCATCACCTATCGCCAGGTATTCATACTGTTTCCTGAATTGCGTTGGATTGCCCAGTTCCGTACCGGCAATGCCGGGCTTTCCGTGCTGCAGGAACCACGCCTGCTGAAGCCATTGGCACGGCAGCTTGATGACGACGCCAAGCGTGACCGTTTCTCATTGTCCACCATGTCTTTACGCACGGTTCTGGACGGCATTCACAGCCGCATGGACGAGCAGAGGGAGATAACCCGCTATTTCATCAGTCTGCTGATCTTTCTGGGCCTGTTGGGTACTTTCTGGGGCCTGCTTGGTACCATTAATTCGGTAGGTGCCGTCATTGTGAACCTGGATATGAGCCAGGAAGATTTCGGCAAGGTCTTTGCCGGCCTTCAATCCGGGCTTCTGAAGCCGCTGGAAGGCATGGGCACGGCGTTCAGCTCATCGTTGCTGGGGCTCGGTGGTTCGCTCGTGCTGGGCTTTCTGGACATCCAGGCCGGCCACGCCCAGAACCGGTTTTACGACGGCCTGGAAGAATGGCTTACCGGTGTGACCAATCTTGTGGACCGGGTCGACGATGCTCCTCGATAGCAGGCCTGCCCCATGATCGGCTCCCGGCGTCGCTCCCGCAGTAGCATCAACGTTTGGCCCGGATACGTTGATGCCTTGTCGGCCTTGTTGATGCTGATCATCTTCATGTTGCTGATCTATGTCGTCAGCCAATTATACCTGTCGCAAACCCTGTCCGACCGGGATTCGGAACTGGCCAGGCTGAACAACCGGTTGCAGGAGATTTCAAGGCTGCTCGGGCTTGAAAAGGAGCAGACCGCCGCCCTGGAAAACGAAATGGCCGTCGTCCAGAACCAGTACAGTGACAGCCTGGCGCTGAATGATGAACTTCGCGCGGAACTGGAAGAGGAGAGGGCGCAACGCCTGGAGCAGCAATACAATGCCGAGGCCCAGGCCCTGAGGGTTGAGGATCTGCAACGGGCGGTGTCCAACGCCGAAGCGGAACTGGATGAAGAAGAGCAACTGACGGCTTCCCAGCGCGCCATTATCCAGCAGCTATCGAACCAGATCACGGCGCTGCAGGACCAACTCAGCCGCATTACCGCCGCACTGCGACTGCAGGAGGACCTGACTGCCGAGAAAGAAGCAGAGCTGGAAGAGGTGGGTAAACGACTGAATACTCTGCTGGCTGAACGGGTCAATGAACTGGAACGCTATCAGTCGGAATTCTTTGGCAGGCTGCGGGATATTCTGCAGGACAACGAGAACATCCGCATTGTCGGCGACCGCTTCCTGTTACCTTCGGAATTACTGTTTGCGTCTGGTTCCGCCAGCCTCGGGGAAGAGGGGCGGCGAGAGCTGGATAAGCTGGCAGACGTTCTGCTGGATGTTGTATCCGCCATTCCTGAGGATATCGACTGGATTCTTCGCATTGATGGGCATACCGACCGGATTCCGATCAATACGGAGGAGTTCCCTTCAAACTGGGAGCTTTCTACCGCCCGGGCAGTGGCGGTAGTGCGCTACCTGGCGTCTGAGGGGGTTCCCCAGAACCGCATGGTGGCCGCTGGCTTTGGTGAGTTCTTCCCGGTCGCGTCAGGCAGTTCCGCCGAGGCGCTGCAGCAGAACCGCCGTATCGAGATCAAACTGACGGACCGGTAGACCCGTGTTCAGCCTGTCCGCCCGAAGAAACGTTCGAAGAAGCCTGTTTCCCGTACGTCTGGCACCGGCAGGTCGGCATTTTCCTCAAGCGCCTTGCGCCAGAATCGCTCCGGATCATCCAGGTGAGCGGCCTTTTCCCGTTCCTCGGCACTGAAAGAGTTGTGGTCCCCGCCGATCCCGAGCTCCATGAGCTCCTGGGCCCAGAGATAAAGGGCGCAGCGAATAACACGCAGCAGTTTGCAGTAGCTTTCCCTGCTGATCGTAATGGCCAGTTCGGCACTCAGGTTGATCTGGGTCTGGAGTTTGGCCATTTCCTCTTTGTCGAACACGATGCGGTGGCCAGTGCCTTTCTTGCAGCTCAGGCAGGTTTTCTCCAGTGACTTGATGCCTTCCTCCATATCCCGGTGGCCGAAGTCCTGTTTCTGCTTGTCGTCAACCGGAGCCGGAATCCAGCCATACTGGGGCGAACGGGCAACGATGTGGCCGGGAACATCGCGTCGGTAGGGAGGGAGTTCGGAGGCATCACTATAGCCATCGAACTCTATTCGCATCCATGCTGCCATGGTTCGCTGGCGTAGCATCATGGCCAAAGTAATGGCCGAAGGCATGATGGCTTCAAGTAACTCCCCATTGTCCCGGAGCCGTTCGTCCAGATGGTCAACTGCTGCTGACATGGTTATTCTCCCTTCACCAGAAAGAGGGAGGCTCATGCTCCCTCTGCCTGGCTGTTGTTTTTGTCGGAAAGCTGGTCCGGCGGCAACGCCGGAAGCATTGATTAAAATTAGGTGCTATTTGCAATATCTTCCGTTGTAAAAAAGTAGCCTCTTTGTTACTGGAAGTAAGGGCTGTCCGGCAGGTATGCTCATACACCTTTGTATTCGAGAACTTAGCTGACGGGCCCTCAAAATTACCATGTCTGATTTGGCGTTGTACCAGTATGTCCTGATTGGCCTGATCTTTATCTGGAGTGGATTTGTTCGTTCCGGGTTGGGATTCGGCGGTGCTGTGTTGTCGCTGCCCTTCCTGCTACTGGTGCTGGACGATCCGCTGGTGTTCCTGCCCATCATTGCCGTGCACCTGTTGGTGTTTTCATCCCTGACAATCTGGATGAACAATCGAAAGTCTGCGGGGAAAGATGACCAGGGCCAGGCAGTTGCGGGTACCGTGGACTGGCAGTATCTGTGGCGCATCCTGGCAATCATGATCGTACCCAAGCTGATCGGGGTGTTCGGGCTGATTACGCTGCCGTCCGATATCATGAGCACCATCATTTTTGTGATTGTTGCACTGTATTCAGTCTCCTACATTCTCGACCGGCCCTTTCGCAGCGGCAGTCGAACTGTGGATACGGTATTTCTGATGGTGGGTGGTTATGTCAGCGGCACCTCCCTGATCGGTGCGCCGTTGATCATTGCGGTTGTGGCACAGCATCTGCCAAAAGAGCGATTGCGTGACACCCTGTTCGCACTCTGGTTCATCCTGGTGGTGATCAAGATGGCGGCGTTTATCTGGGTGGGTGTCGACCTGCAGTTGATTCACCACTTGTGGCTACTGCCCTGTGCGGCCATAGGCCACGTTATCGGTCTTTATGTTCATGACCGCATGTTGACGGCGGAGACCCCGGTCTTTTTCCGTGTGCTGGGCGTGGTGTTGCTGGTTGTCAGCAGTATCGGGATGGCTAGAGTACTGTTTTCCGGTTAACCCAAGGTGGCGTCGAGGAACATCATGACAACGAAGCCACCCAGCAGTGAGAAAGTCGCCAGGGTCTTGAAGCGGCCGCGATGGGTCTCCGGGATAATCTCATCGCTGATGATGAACAGCATTGCACCGGCTGCAAAGCCCAGGGTCCAGGGCATGATGGGCTCGGCGAGCCAGACCATGGTGCTGCCAAAGAGCCCGCCCACAGGTTCCAATAGCCCGGTCAGCACCGCGATTACGAAGGATTTCAGGCGTGAATGCTCGATGGCCAGCAGCGATACGGCCACGGCCAGGCCTTCCGGGATATTCTGTAGCCCGATGCCCACCGCCAGGGCAACGCCATTGCCAATGTCGCCACCGGCAAAACCCACACCGACCGCCATGCCTTCCGGAAAGTTGTGCAGGGCAATGGCGATGATAAACAGCCATATCCTGCGAATACGGGCGCTGTCGGGCCCTTCCCGGCCCAGGGTGAAGTGTTCGTGGGGCAGTCGCTGGTGAATACTGAAAAGCAGGCCCGCCCCCATCAAAAGGCCGGCAATCACCATCAGCGACGCGCTCCAGGTGGCGCCTGTCAGTTCCTCGCCGTATTCAATACCGGGTAGCAGAAGCGAAAAGAACGACGCCGCCAGCATGACGCCTGCAGCGGCACTGAGCATGCCGTCCTGTAGCTGTGGTGTCAGTTTCCTGACCAGAAATACGCCCAGTGCGCCGATGCCGGTTCCAAGGCCGGCCAGAAGGCTGGCGATTGACCCCAGCCAGACAACATTGACATCTTCCAGCATCGGTCTCCCTTAACTCGTCCGTGGCAGCGTTACTGCGCTATTAAACCTTGACCATGTTGATGGCAAGTTCCACTACCATGGCTTATACCTTACTACGCGCGAAACTTAAAACCGTCTCAGGACGAACAGGTACGCAATGGTTTATTGGTTGATGGCAAACCCCAAGGCCGGGGATAACGGCAGTCGCGGAGCGGACTTCTGGCGACATCACCTGGAGAGTGCCGGTATTGTCGATATTAGGGATTGTAGCCTTGATGACCAGGCCTGGACCAAAAGCGTGGGGGCAAGGGACTTTATACTGGCTGCCGGAGGCGACGGCTCAGTAAACGCAGCTGCCGGCTTCTGCCTTGACACCGGCGCTACCCTTGCGGTTCTGCCCTCAGGCACCGCCAATGATTTTGCCCGTAACCTGGGGTTGCCTGATGATCCCCGGCATGTCTGCAATCTGGTGTCAGCGGGCCGTACCCGTATGGTTGATGTTGCCACCACGGAGGATGGCCTGTTCCTGAATGTCGCCCATGTAGGCCTCGGCACCTTGCCGGTTCAAGAGTCATCAGCAGAGGCAAAACGGATCCTTGGCCGTTTCAGCTATGGCGTTGCGCTGATGCAGAAACTGGCTGTTTATCGGGGCTTCCATGGCCTTATCGAAACGGAAAAGGGGACGGTGGCCGGGCGCTGGCTAACCATCGCAGTGTCCTCCGGGGCGTTTTTTGGCGGGGGTAATGAGATTCCCCAGGCGTCGGCAGGGGACGGTCAACTGGATGTCGTGGCTGTGCGCCCCCGTTCATTGTTCCGGCTATTCCTGGCCTTTCTGACCGTGCGGCTGAGCCGGAACTCTCCGAAGCGAACCAGTACGGTGGTTCATCTTAAAAGCCCTGTGGTGGCGATCACCACCCGCTCACCCAGAACCGTGACCATGGACGGCGACATTGCCG
This sequence comes from Marinobacter iranensis, assembly GCF_029207565.1. Classification (GTDB taxonomy): domain Bacteria; phylum Pseudomonadota; class Gammaproteobacteria; order Pseudomonadales; family Oleiphilaceae; genus Marinobacter; species Marinobacter iranensis. Next base: position 121,370 of record NZ_JANCMW010000001.1, read on the forward strand.
GCCATACACCGCTTCGTGCCCGTTGCCGGCCCGCCTGCCTGAAGGTGATCTGTGAAGAGCTGGTGACCACCTGCTGAGCACCGCGATCAGGCCCGGCTATCGGTACTCTCAAAGATCTTGTCAGCTGAGGCAGCGACAAAACCGCTGTATAGCTCTCCGTCCGGCTTTGGGTAGCGGCGGGCAAACTCATAAAAGCAGCTTGGTATGGCCACGGTCCGGTCTGAAAACCGCACATCGGCCCGGTCTGCCATGGTGGAGGACTGTTCCAGCAGTTCTTCCGGTGAGCCCTTGATTTCACCACCGGAGCTGTTCACCCGGTAACCGTTGTCCTTGAGGGTCTGATTGATGTCCGCCACGGTCCCGAACCGGCTGAGGTCATTGATACTCACCGTAAAATGGTTGGCACGGAACCCCCAGGCGGCCACCCAGGCGGCGTATTCGCTCTCTTCCAGCAGGGTTTGATAGGTGCCATGATCGATGTTCCAGTGCCGGCCGGAGTACAGGAAGTTATCCGCCGTGACCACCGCCGGGTCCATCTGCCTTATCAGGCTTTCAACGATCATCTGCAACTGCCTTGAGCACTGCTCTACCAGCAGCTCGGAGATGAATACCTTGGGCGCGGAAGGGTCCGGGTGCTCGTAGTGTCTCGCGTAGAGCTTCTTCGCTTCGAAGTGGTAGTCGCCGCCTTCCTGATACCCCAGCGCCAGGAAATGCTCCGCCAGCTTGTCCAGGTTTACTTTCTCAAGGTTGAAGGTGCGCAGGGCAATGTGGTCATTCACAATCTCGCCACCCTGGGTGTCGTCCAGCAACCGGTGGATATCCTGTGCCGAGGGCGTCACCTCGCAGTAATTGTTCCAAAGGTGACGGAACAGTGTCTCTCTATCGCTGTGCATGAAGCGCCTCCTGTTGTTGGCGGAGTGGAATGGCCGTCGGCTGGCTGCCACTCAGGGTGGTGGCAAGTTCCATAAACCGGACTTCCCCATCGTTACGCAGATGGAGCGAGTTTGCCAGTGTGGCCGGCACCTGCAAAAGGTTATGCGCGGGCAGGTATCTTGCCGCACTGGTAACGGTCGCACGGAAATCCGCCGTCCCGGTGTTGGTGATCGCCAGCATCCTGCCCTGGCCACCACGGTTCCATTCTTCAAGTGCCGGTCGAATGTCGTCAACAACCTGGATACGGCAGCCAATGGATGCCGACACAGACCGGATATCAGCCAGCCTGGCCTCAACCGTAGGGCCGGCATCGAACAGGTCAATGTAGCCATTCTGCCGGAAGCCTTCAGCTTCAAGCATGGCCAGGGCCGGGCGGGTGTTGTCGTGTACCTGTCCGATGACAGCACGGGCGCTGTCGTCCATCAGGTGAGTGTACAGCGGGTGCCTGGGCATCAGGTCGGCAATGAAGCCGTTGTCGCCGGTACCGACCATGCGCGTCACCGTGCCGAAATCCAGGTCCACGAAATGGGCCCGTAACCAGTTCCAGAACGGTGACTGGCCGCGTTCATCCGACACGCCCCGCATTTCCGCAATGACCGTCTCTGCAAAGCGTTGAGGGTGCTGAGCCATAAACAGAAACCGTACCCGGGAGAGCAGTTTTCCGGCGTGGGCCCGGCGGAATTTCGGCCGGAGGAAGAGTGTGCAGATTTCGCTGCAACCGGTGTAATGGTTGCACATGTTCAGCACTTCCAGTCGCCGCAGAATATTCAGTTCCGGTGAGTGATGCACGACCTGGCTACGGTGATAGTGGTACAGCGGACGCCGTATACCGACAGAGGCTTCAATGCCGGTGGTTCCCATGATCTCTCCGGTTTCCGGATCCTCCAGTACAAAAAGGTAACTCTCTTCGTCGGGTGAACTTACGGTACGACCGAAGCTTTCCACCGAACGACGGATTTTCTGTGTCAGGAAATCACGATCATCGACCAGTGAGGTAAAACCGGGGCCGGATTCCACGGCAATCTGCTGCAGGGCGGCGAGGTCCGACAGGGCAACCGGGCGGATAATCATACGAGCGTCCTCATCTGCTGGCCGCCTGATGGCGGTGGGTGGCAGTGTCAGTATGATGAGGTGAGGTGTCAGTTTGTAGCGTCAAAAAGATATAATTGGTACTTTAAACCAACAATTTGACCTCTGTGATCGCCAATATGATCAGCAAGCAAGATCAGAAACTGCTTTTACACCTTCGCCAGAATGCCCGCTGTAGTGTCTCGGACCTGGCCAGGGCGCTTAACCTGTCCCGGTCGACGGTTCAGAATCGTATTGCAAAGCTTGAGGCAAGCGGCGTTATTCGCGGCTACTCCGTTGAACTTGGGAGCGAATACTCCGCCGGCCAGGTTGAGGCCCATGTGTCAATCAAGGTCTTCCAGAAGCTGACGGCCCGAACCAATACCGCGCTGGAACAGATCAGCCAGGTCTCTCAGTTGTATTCCGTCAGCGGCGAGTACGACCTGATTGCCATTGTCCAGGCTCAGTCCCTGGAAGAGTTGAGTGCGGTACTGGATGAGATCGGGAACCTTGAAGGTGTGGAGCGAACCAACTCTGCGGTGGTTCTGGAGACACGCTTCCGGCGCTGATCAAGCGTCGGTGACTTCGTTCAGTAACGAGGGCTTTTTCAGGGCTTTGGCAAACAGGTCCTTCTCCTCGGCGATGGCCAGTGCCGCCTTCTCCGCCAGGGCCTCATCCAGGCCTTCCACCCGCGCCTGCAGGAACTGGGTGATCTCTTCTGCCAGTTCCAGAACCTTGTCCCGGGCATCCGCCTCGGCCTTGGACGAGAAAAGCATTGTGTCAGGGTGTTTCAGTGCCATCTCCAGTCCGTCCCTCTCCGAGTAATACAGCGCTTGTACGGCCATGACTTTCTCCGGTGTGTTCCCGCACGTTGTCGTGTCTGGTGGGGTTCATTGAATCTGCCGGGAGTATACTGAAAAGGTCTGTATATGTATACAGTGTTTGTGGTGAGCCCCTGGCAGATGTCAGGCTGAAAAGTGTGTTAGTGTCTTATGCCTAAACAGACTGGCCTCACTCTTCATCAAGGAACCGATTCGCTATGCAAGACCGTCCCATGGCCTCCCCGGAACGAACGATTATCCAGCTTGCAGGCATGGCCCTTTTGGCTCTTATGCTCACTGGCTGCGGCATCAACAACATACCCACGTATGACGAGCAGGTGAAAGCTGCCTGGTCACAGGTGGAGAACCAGTATCAGCGGCGGGCGGATCTTGTGCCCAACCTGGTGGAGACGGTGAAAGGTTTCGCGGATCAGGAGCAAGAGACCCTGACGGCGGTGACCGAAGCCCGCTCAAAGGCCACTTCGATCCAGGTCGACGAGAGCATTCTTAACAACCCCGAGAAGCTGAAACAGTTCCAACAGGTACAGGGTGAACTCAGCAGTGCACTCAGCCGCCTGATGGCGGTATCCGAGCGCTACCCGGACCTGAAGTCGAACCAGAATTTCCTGGCGTTGCAGTCCCAGTTGGAAGGGACTGAAAACCGCATTGCAGTGGCAAGACGGGACTTTATTCAGGCGGTTGAACGCTATAACACCGAAATCCGGACCTTCCCGGGCCGTCTATGGCACAGCATGCTCTACAGCGACCTTGAACTGCGGGCCAATTTCGAGGCCACCACCCCCGATGCCCAGGATGCACCGCAGGTGGAATTCTGATGCCTGTCCGCTTGCACCAGATGATCGTTTGCCTGGGACTGCTCCTGCTGTGGCAGGCCAGTGCCCAGGCCCAGTCCGCTCCTGAGTTTCCCGAACTGACCGGCCGCGTGGTGGATAACGCGGGCATGCTCTCTCCCAAGGTTGAGCGTAGCCTCAGCCAGATGCTTGAGGCCCATGAGCAATCCACCACCGAGCAGGTGGTTGTGGTGACGCTTCCCAACCTTCAGGGCTATGCCATCGAGGATTTTGGCTACCAGTTGGGTCGTCACTGGGGTATTGGCCAGGAAGGCGAGGACAACGGAGCGTTGCTCATTGTCGCCGAGGAGGAGCGGCGAATCCGTATTGAGGTTGGCTACGGGCTCGAAGGGCGTCTTACTGACGCCACGTCTGCGACCATAATCAACCAGATCATCACTCCCGCGTTCAGGCAGGGTGATTTTTCCACCGGTATTGCCAATGGCGCAGCGGCCATGGTTCAGGTACTGGGCGGCGAACCCCTTGCGGTGCCTGAGTCCAGCCGCTCCGGGGCCGAGGACAACAGGCCCCATCCAGCGCTGGGCATTCTGTTTTTCGTGATTGTACTGTTGTCGTTCTTCGGCGGTGGTGTTGGTGGTCGCAGTGCCCTGCTGGCTGGCGCTTTGATTGGCGGGCTTGGCGGTGGCCGAGGAGGTGGCTTTGGTGGCGGCGGCTTCGGTGGTGGAGGCGGCGGCTTCGGCGGCGGTGGTGCCTCCGGCGGCTGGTAGCTACAAGGATAAAGACAGCGAACCTATTGATTCAGCAACACCGGAATAAACATGACGCTATTGACAGAGAAGGAACAAAAACAGGTTGCCGATGCCATCACAGAGGTTGAGAAGGCAACTGACGCTGAACTGGTTACCGTGTTGGCGGCGGCTTCTGACAACTATTCCTACATACCATTGCTGTGGGCTGGGATTATCGCGCTACTGATCCCGGGAGCAATCAACTATTTCACGGGTTCCCTGGGGGCAGACTGGTTATTGGTGGTGCAATGGGCAACATTCATTGTGCTTTGTCTGCTGTTCCGGTTCCCAGTTATAGGCCACCATTTGATTCCAGCGCCTGTCCGGTTCTGGCGCGCTTCCAATATGGCCCGGCGACAGTTCCTGGAGCACAACCTTCACCACACAGAGGGTGGAGTTGGCATGCTGATTTTTGTTTCGGAGGCCGAGCACTACGTGGAGATCCTGGTGGATCAGGGGATTGCAGAGAAGGTCAGCGATGACGTGTGGGGTGATATTGTCAAAACCTTTACCGACCGGGTACGCAGCGGGGAGACCCTGGCGGGTTTCCTGGGGTGCATCGACAGCTGCGGCCAGCTTCTCGGGGAACAACTGCCAGCTACCCGCGAAAAAAACGAATTGCCTAATCACCTGGTGTTAATACCAAAACGTTCTTAATGTCCTCCCCGGGCCGGCCGATAACCATTGGCTGGCCGTGGAACCTATCCATGTCTGGCCCGAAAAACCGTGTTGACGAGGGTTGAAGGTATGGTGTCTCCGATTAACATCCCGGGTTCCGGAATTCCTGGCCGCACCGGTTCCGAACCGTCGGGAAACCGGCCGGCAAACGACAATCCTGTGCCCGCCACCGTCAGGGAGCGGGGCAGGGCGTCGATCCGCACGCCTGAAGATGCCATCAATGTGCTGCGAAAGAGGCTGGAACAGCAGATGGAGCAGCGCCTCGGGAGATCCGGGCCCGACACCTCTGCTGCCGCCAGAGACCGTTTCGAACCGCCGACGGCAGCCGACGTTGCCTCCCGGGTGCTGGGATTTGTACAGCAGCGCCTGCAAAAGGAGGCTGCAGCCGGTGCTGACTCAGAGCGCCTGGCGGGCCTTCTTGCGGATGCACGTCGAGGTTTCGAACAGGGGTTTTCCGAAGCACGTGAACAGATTGAAGCATTGGGTCTGATGACCAGGAAACTGGACAGTGATATTAGTGACAGTTTCGGTCGCATTCAGGACGGGCTTGTCGATCTCGAATCCCGTTATCCGCGGAACGATGCAGAAACGACTGGATGATCTCCAGGTACTCCACGAAGAGCAGGCCGGCCTGAGGGATCAGGCCGGTTTAACCGCAAAGCCCTGCCTTGGGAAGTGAACATTGACCTGCCCTACGCGAGCATGTGACCGCTCCAGTGTCAGAGCGTGGTCGACAGCAAATACCAGCTTTCCTGCAACCGGCTCTCGTCCATAGTCATCGGGAGCGATCTCAACATCCTTTCCCACCAGGACATCATCACTGGTAGCCTCGATGGCCTGTGGTGTCGCATTGCGGGCAACGTCTAATGCCTGGTCGGCCGTGATTTCGCGGAATTCACCGTGGCCAAACGCTTTCATTCGGCTCATCCAGGCCTCCACCTTGGGGTAGCCCCGCAGCCAGGGCTTACCGGCCAGGTCACACGCAAACCAGAGGCCGTGGTAGGCCGAGAAATCCGCTATGCAGGGGGTGTCTCCAAACAGGAAGTCTTCTGCCAGCATGGATTCCATGGTTTCGATGTGTTCTATCACCTTCGCCTTGGCCTGCCGGCCGCGCACCGCTTTTACGCGGGAATCGTTGCCCATGGTGATGCGATCCTTGAGGAAGCGCAGGGTGTTCAGCAGGGACGTCTCGCGAATCAGTTTTCGTAGCATCCTGCCGTCGCTGGCGGCAATCACGCAGGCCAGGAAGACCTCAAGGTCAGTTGTTCGCACGAAGTCGATTACCGCCTGGGGCTGACCGGCCAGGCTCAGTTCGTTTTTGCCACTCAGGCGTGCAATTTCGTCGGCGATGGCACGGCTGTCACAGAATACATCTGCCCCGTTCTGGGCGACGGGGACTTTGCGATAGCCGCCGGCCAGGGCGGAAAGCATGGGCCGCGGCGGCATCTCCCTGACAGTAACGGACTGCCAGGGCAGGCCAGCATAGCCCAGCATCAGCCGGACCTTTTCGGAAAAAGGCGACATGGCGTAGTGGTACAGAATGAACTCTTGCATGGGCGATACCCTTCCTGAGTGGCCGTGTTGTCTGGCGGATGGTGGAGAGTACCCCGCAAGCGGCCTGTGCGGAAGCCCCGATGGTTGTCCGGGTGGGCCAAGGCGGTCAGGCGGTAAATAGTCCGGACTTGAGGAAACCCGAAATACGGGTACTATGCTTTAGTCTAATAAAAATAACGCACACAAAAACTAAAACAATAAGGAGCCCTCAATGGCTGCAGACAGCAACAAGCAAACGTCTCTCCACTGCCTATATTATTGGGCGAAGCAAACCCCCGACAAGACATACCTGACACAGCCCTTTCAGGACGGCACCACCGAAGATATCACCTGGAAACAGGCTGCCGACCAGGTGTCCCGCATGACGGCCCATCTGAAGACTCTGGACCTGCCGGAGCGCAGCAATATCGCTATCCTTGGCAAAAACAGCGCACATTGGATTCTGTCGGACCTGGCGATCTGGTCCGCCGGCCATGTCTCGGTTCCGTTGTACCCCACGTTGAACGGCGATACTGCGGCCTACGTGCTGGACCACAGTGAAGCGAAACTGCTGTTCCTGGGTAAACTGGATGGTAAGGCCGATGGTTGGAATGATATCAAGGGTCATATCCCGGATGATCTGCCGATTATCTCGCTGCCAATGTCGCCCCGTGACGATACCCCCAAATGGCTCGATATCATTGCCAGTCAAGAGCCGGCGGAGCCCAGGCTTCCCGATCCTGATGATCTGGCAACGATTGTGTACACCTCCGGCAGTACCGGTCGCCCGAAAGGTGTGATGCACAGTTTCCGCACCATGATTTCCGTGGCCGACGGCCTGCAACAGATTTTCCCGGTGGGGCAGGATGAGCGCATGTTGTCCTATCTTCCGCTTGCCCACGTGGCCGAGCGTGCGGCGGTGGAAACCCAGTCGCTGTACTACGGCTTCCATCTGTATTTCGCCAATTCCCTGGATACCTTCCAGGAAGACCTGCAACGGGCTCGCCCAACGCTGTTCTTCTCGGTACCCAGGTTGTGGATGAAGTTTTATCTGGCCATCAACAGCAAGCTGCCACCGAAGAAGCAGAAGGTGCTGTTCAATATCCCGATACTGAACAAACTGGTCAAAAAGAAGGTGTTGAAGCAGTTGGGGCTGGATCATTGTCGTGCGGCACTGACCGGGGCTGCGCCGCTCTCCGGTGAGATCATTGCCTGGTACCGAAACCTTGGGCTGGAGTTGCTGGAGGTTTACGGCATGTCGGAAAATTTCGGTTATTCCCACGCTAACCGCCCGGGGCGGGCCAAGGTCGGTACGGTGGGTGTCACCAATCCGGGTGCGGAGCACCGTCTCGCCGAGGGTGGTGAAGTGGAGGTCAAGAGCCCCGGGCAGATGCTTGGGTACTACAAGAACGAGGAGAAAACCCGCGAAGACGTCACCGAGGATGGCTTCCTGAAAACCGGCGATATGGGCGAGATCGACAGCGAGGGCTACCTGCGTATCACCGGCCGTGTGAAGGATCTGTTCAAGACCTCCAAGGGTAAGTACGTGGTGCCGGTACCCATCGAGAGCCGCTTCAATCACCCCAAGGCGGAAGTAGTGTGTGTGGCCGGTGCCAACCAGTCCCAGCCATGCCTGATGGTGCTGCTATCGGAAGAAGCGCGGGAAGAACTGGAAGCAGGCGGAAGCCGGAATGAACTGGAGCAGGAGCTTGCCGCGGAACTGGATGCTGTGAACAGTGAATGCGAAGCCCACGAAAAGCTGGCGTTCGTGGTAGTGGTGAAAGAGCCCTGGACCATGGAAAACGGCATGCTGACGCCCACCATGAAAATCAAGCGCAATGTTATTGAGGACTTCTACAATCGCAAGATGGATGAGTGGTTCGGCAAGAAGAAAAAAGTCATCTGGGAGTTCTGAGCCCGAAACGAAAACACCGGTGGGCCTGGGTATCCAGGGCCACCGGTGCTGATAAAATCTGTCTTCCCTTACAGGGGCGGGCTTAGTGCTCGCCCTGCATCATCTGAGGCATTTCCGGCGTAGCGGTTGCTGCCTTCCTTCTCCAGGAATTCATTTTCCGACTGATGACCTGCACGGCCTGTTTAGCGGCTGCACGGGTGTATTGGCGCCTGACCTCAGTACTGTTGTGGAGGATACTGGATGGCAGCGGGTGTACGGTTGCGATATGGTCTTGAGTCATAGCGCCTTCCTCCTTATCTGGTGGATTGAAACGTATTGGTTAGCTGACTATATAAATAAGTGTACGGCTTCGTATTTGCAGTTTAAATACGTTAAAATCCGTACTCACGTTGCAAATATGCAGTAGCTATGGATTGGGATTATCTTCGATATATACACGCCCTGGCAATAGGTGGAACCCTTGCCAAAGCCGGTGAAATACTGGGTGTTCACCAAACAACGGTGCTTCGCCGTCTCGACCAGATGGAAGAGCAGATGGGCGTTCAGTTTTTTGAACGCAACCGGGATGGTTTGCAGTTAACACCGGTGGGTGAAACCGCCTTCCGGGAAGCCGAAAGGCTCTCCGCGGATATGGAAAATCTTGAGCGACAGTTGATTGGCCAGGATTCAGCCCCTGTTGGTAAGGTCCGGCTTGCCGCCACCGACACCATGATCAACGCCCTGATCAGCCCGATGATTGCCGATCTGGTGCGGGAATACCCGGATATTGAGCTGGAAGTGCTCACCGACAACGATGTGCTGAACCTCAGCCACCGCGAGGCCGACCTTACCCTGCGGCCGGTGAATAAACCCCAGGCCACCCTGGAGGGTGAGCGCATTGGTACCATCGAGTCCGCAGTCTATGGCTCGGCAGGCTACTGCAAACGCCATCCTGAGCTGGATCTGGACAATTCGCCGGAACAGGTCCTCTGGATATTGCCTGACGAGAGCTTCAGCCACCTGGCAACGGGCCGCTGGTACCGCAAGCACCTGAAGAACGCATCGTCCATCATCCGCTGCAACAGTCTCCAGGCCATGCATGCCCTGGCGCGTGCCGGTGCGGGCCTTGCCGCCTTGCCCTGCTATCTGGGGGACAGCACCAGGGAGTTGAAGCGGTTGTCTGCTCCCCTTGAAGGCGAGGGCGTGGATCTGTGGCTGATGGTGAACCACGAAACCCAACAGATGGCACGGGTGCGCATCGTGATGGAGTTCCTGACTGCCAGGCTGTCGAAGCTTTCGCCGAAGGTTGAAGGTGATGTCTGAAGGGCGCTACCAGTCGCCACAAAATGGCCAGAACTGGTAGAAGCGCCAGCACTGGAACTCTTCCTCACAGGTCTGCAACTGCCGATGGTAGCGAAAGGCCCGGGTTTCAACCCGTTTGGCCAGTGACATCACCGCCGGTTTGTTCAGGTAGTTCTGTTGCTGGTAGCCGGTCCGGCCTTCATGGTAGGCGAGGTAGAGCTTCTCCGGACTGGTGAGGGGAACACCCACTTCCCGGTTGGTCAGGTGGTTATACCAGCCCACAAAATCCAACGCGTGTTTCATGTTGGTCCTCACCACAGACAGCCCATCCCCGTTTGCTTCCAGATATTCTGCCCACGCCGGGTCCAGCGCCTGAGCATAGCCATAGGCGGATGTCGGCCGTGTCCAGGGTATGAATCCCAATAGCCGGGTTCGGGGCGGCCGGGCGTGGCTGCGAAACGATGATTCGTAGTAGACAAAGGCCAGTTGGGTGGCGATCGGGGTACCCCAGCGGTCCTGTGACTCGCTGGCGTAGTCGTACCATACCGGGTGCTCCCGGAAGATCTCGCAGACATTTTCAGGATTCGCCGGGGGATCTGGTTCCAGCAGGCTGAAACGCATGGTGGCCACAACGGCAATCGTCAGCCCCAGCGTCGGCAGGCCGTACCACCGAAGTCGGGTTTTCCAGATTTTCAATCGTTTGCTTTTCAGTCGGTTACGGCGTTTCTTCATGCGTAGGATCGGGCCCTCTCATGCCACACTACAAAATGGTCATCAAACACCGGCCTGCTTTGCTTGCAGGTGTCGTCGGCGCCATGGCATAACAAGCCATCGTTACCAGAGGATACTAGGTTCATGCGTGCACTATCCCAAGTTAAACCGGCATTACTTTTTCTTTTGCTGGTGTGTGGTTCCGCCACTGCCAGCCCGCTGGCTGATTCGGTTGTCAGGGCGTCGCCCATTGATGAAGTTGCTGCCCAGTACCCGGCGATGATGAGCCAGGGTATTCGCGAGGGCCTGAAGCAGAGCGGCCGGGTTGAGCCGTTCGTCGCCAATACCATCAGCAGTGTTGTCAGTAATGCGTTCAGCGTCGCCGAGATTCGCGCCCAGGTTGTAGAGGATCTGGATCGGGGCCTGAGTGATGAGCAGATGAACTCAGTGCTGGCCTGGTATGAAACGCCACTGGCGGAGAAGATTTCGCGGGCGGAAGTGGCGGCTTCCAGCCCGGCTGCATGGAAAGAGGTGGAAGCCGGCGCATCCGCGCTGCAGGACAAATACGAGGGCAGCGAGCGGGCGAAGTTGTTTGCCCGTTTTGACAGGGCGTCCCGCGCAACAGAGAGCGCCGTAGACACAACGATAGCCGTCCAGCTTGGTCTTGCCTCCGCCATGGCGGCCTTCAATGGCAACAAGGGGCCGACCTTTGAGCAATTGCAACAGAAGATTGAAAACCAGCGCGGCATGTTGCGCGGGATGGTCGCCCAACAGGTGTATGACGGCTACCTCTACACCTACCAGGATTTCACCTCGTCGGAGTTGAGAGATTACATTGAGTTCCTTGAGAGTGACGCCGGCTCAGCGTTTACCCGGGTGGTTACCAACAGCATCCAGCGCTCGATTACCGACCCTGTGGAGTCAGTCGGCAGCCAGTTGGTGCGGTTTCTTAATCCGGGCTGAACCAGCCGGAGTTTGAAAAGCGCCCGGTTTGGGTCCAGTCTCCAGTAGTAACTTTCCCCTTCCGGAGACTGCCCAATGGACTTTAATGCCTACCAGAAAACCCTGGCCAGTGAGCTCAGGGGACGGGAATGCCCCTTTCCTCAGGCCGAGTACGATCAGCGGCTTGAACGTCTCCGGGCAAAAATGGCGGCAGACGATATTGGGGCGCTACTACTGACAGACCCGTCGGATCTTTTTTACCTGACCGGTTACAGCACCTTTGAGGTGTCCGTTCACGTGGCGCTGGTGGTAACAGCGGAAGTGCTGACCCTTCAGGTGCCCTCCATTGAAACCGGCCCCGCCACGATCACCACCCGGGTTGATAACGTGCTTGGCTACCGCTGGGAAGGTATTGGCGATGTGCTGGATCCCCTGGCGCAGGCGCTGAATGGCCAGGGCGAACGGGTTGGCGTTGACTATTGGCACGGCTCGCTGCGCCAGGGAGTTCTGGAAGGACTGAAGCAGCGGCTTCCGGATATACGGTTCGTGGATGCCTCCGGGATGCTGAAGAGCATACGTATCGTAAAATCACCTGCTGAAATTGACTGCCTGAGGCAGAGTGCCCGCATGACCGGGCAGGGCATCGAGGCTGCGGCAGCGGCCATACGCCCCGGTATGACAGACAACGATATCGCCGCCGTGGGGGCTGAAACCCTGCTCGCGGGTGGTAGTGAATTCATGAGCATGCAGCCGATCGTGACCGTTGGCCAGCGAAGCAGTGTGATCCATACCAACCACAAGCGCTGCAGGGTTGAAGAGGGTGATGCGGTGTTCCTCGAATTTGGCGCTGTCTGGCAACGCTATACGGCCCCGATGATGCGTACCGTCGTGGCAGGCACACCCTCGGCCAGGATGCGCTCGGTTTTCGATGGCTGTCGCCGCGTGGTGGATGCCCTGCAGGCTGCCATGATACCGGGCAGGAGCTTTGATTCTGCCGCCAGGGCCGCTGAGCAGGCCATGGCACCACTGGCCGACGAGGTGTTCTTCTCGGGAGTATTTGGCTACACCGTGGGGGCGCAGTTTCCGCCGTCCTGGGTGGAAGGTTCGGGTTTCATAGCGCGGGGTGAGTCGGCGGTGTTCCAGCCCGGCATGGTGTTTCACCTGCCCATTTGCCTGCGGATTCCGGGGCAATGGGGCATCGGCTGCAGCGACACCGTGCTTGTAGGCGAGCAGGGCACTGAGCCGCTGACGGCTAACCCCTGGCGGCTGAACTGATCAACCCGGCTGGTTATTTCAGCCTGTTCAGCGATGCCTGGGGTCTGGTTTCAAAGTAGGTGTCGTAGCGTCCGTTCTCCCGGAACGCCTGCAGGCGCTTGTTGAATACCTCCCGAAGCTTTTCGGTGTCCGGCTCATTGGCGGGAAACAGCAGGAAACTCTGGTTCTCCAGTATTGGTTCGGGGTGGTGGGTAATCTGGCGGGCTTCCTCGGGGTCCGTTTCCCGGCGGAGAATGTAGTAGCCCACATTTATTTCCTCGGGAAAGGCGTCAATACGGCCGAACAGTAACCTGCGGAAGTTCAGCTCCGTGGAGGCCACCCATTCCACATTCAGAATCTCGCGCTCAACAGCCCTGTCGAATGCGGGCCCGTAACTGTAGCCAATGCTGCCTCCGAGCTGAAGGCCGGAAAGGTCCGCCATCCTGTTCCACCTGACAGGGTCGTCCTTCCTGTAGAAAAGCACGAAACGCTCATTCATCACCGGGTCACTGTAGATAAAATCCTTCTGGCGATCGGCCGCATACATCCATATTGCGGTGGCATCGTGCTTTCCCATGGCGGCTTCACGGTAGGCGCGCTTCCAGGGCAGGAAATGAAACTCGACCTGATAACCTTCCTCCGCAAAGATATCCCGCACCAGCCGGGCAACAGAGCCCTGGCCAGGCTCACTTTCAACAAAAAAGGGAGGCCAGTCACCAACGCTGATACTCAGTTGCCGCTCACCATCATCCGCTAATGCATGAGGCGACCACAAAACAACCAGCGCAACGATGTGCGCTTTTACAAACTTCATGCAATCGCCTACAGACAAGGATGCTGCACGATAGGCAAGGAGATGCCTTACGGATGCTACTGTCATAAATACTAGACCATGGGCGTGGATACGTCATTCAAGCCTGATATCACGCAGATAAACGGTTTTGGGTTCCTGTATGCCGGTTGCGAACAGGATCACGCGCCTTATCTTCTGCATGTCCATCGCCCGGCCCCTGGGGGCGTTCCGGACCTGACTCAGGTCCAGACGAAAGCGGTTCGGGCCGGGGGACAGGGTCAAGCGTGTGTTGAAGCGGTCGTTGTAGGCATTGTCACCGAGGTCGTGTTCTATGTCATTGATCCGCAGGGCCATCCCAAATAGTTGATCCTGTGGGTTATACAGGTCAATGACTAGTTCGTTGTAGCCTCGCCAGTCAGCCGGGAAGTTATGCAGGGACATGCCGGAGTAGCGGGTGGTGGAGAGGGATATTCTGAGCTCGTGTTGTGAGCTGTGTGGGGCATCGCTAGGTACGGGCGTTATCGCTCCGTTCCAGTAGGGAGACGGATCTGGCTGGCTGAAATCATAGAGTGCCGGCAACAACTGGCTTACCTTGTATTGTTGAATGGCAACCCCTGCCGTGGTGCCGGTTTGGGCCAGCAGTAGCGCCCCGATAATGACCCGTAGGGACCAGGCTGTGAGCAGTGAAAGACGGGTCTGCGAGGCCAGCGGACGGGCCGCCAGTACGGCCCACAGTCCCAGCAGGTTGCGGAGCATGTCCTGCCAGTCTACCTGGCGGCTGGTCCCATACTGGAGCAGCTCAATACCTGCGCCCACCAAGAGTACAACCAGACTGCAGATACTCCAGAGTGTCCAGCCCGTCCAGGCTCGCCAGGGTTGGACAGCAAGGGTCAGCAGGGCAAAGAACAGGATGTGCCCGAGATTCCAGGCCGATTTCAGCAGCGGCCCGTCAGTCCAGCCCGGGCCGCCGACAAAGAAAAAGGGGGCTGCCAGAATAACGCCCACGAAGGCCAGATACTGCCATATCCTGGCCTTGCGAGCGGCTTGGTGTGCTGGCAGCGTAAAGCGCATCAGCTCCGGCTGGTGACCTCCAGCAGGTGGTAGCCGAACTGGGTCTTCACCGGGCCGAGAACCTTGTTCACTTCACCGCTGAACACCACCTTGTCGAATTCCGGGACCATCTGGCCCGGGCCGAAGGATCCCAGGTCTCCGCCGTTGCGACCGGAGGGGCAGGAGGAGTGCTGCTTTGCCACTTCCGCAAAGTCCTGGCCGCCTTCGATGGCCTTCTTCAGTTCTTCGCATTTTGCTTCGCTATCTACCAGAATGTGGCGCGCAGTTGCCTGTGTCATGAGGTCAGTTTCCTTAATCGGGGTTATAAAGAGGGTGTGTTGGTACTACCGAGGTTGAAATGCTGCCCGGCCGGGGCTGCTGAGGCAAGCGCTTTTTATCCGTGTTTCTGCTGTCTCACGATTCTAGCCGCAAACCTGTACAATGCCGGCTTTTCTCGGCCGGCTGTGCCCGGTACTCACTATCGATAGGTTTCTTCTTGATTTCCACCGCGAACATTACCATGCAGTTCGGGGCCAAGCCCCTTTTTGAAAACGTGTCCGTCAAATTCGGCAATGGTCATCGTTACGGCCTGATTGGCGCCAACGGCTGCGGCAAGTCCACTTTTATGAAAATCCTCGGCGGCGACCTGGAGCCATCCGCGGGCCAGGTCATGGTGGACCAGAACCAGCGCCTGGGCAAACTGCGCCAGGATCAGTTTGCCTATGAGGACTGCACGGTTATCGATACGGTCATTATGGGCCACGAAGAACTCTGGCGGGTGAAAGCCGAACGGGATCGCATATACTCGCTGGCGGAAATGAGTGAGGAAGACGGCATGGCGGTGGCGGACCTGGAAGTCCAGTTTGCCGAAATGGACGGTTATACCGCTGACGCCCGTGCCGGTGAACTGCTGCTGGGCCTGGATATTCCCCTGGAACAGCACAATGGCCCGATGAGTGCGATGGCTCCGGGCTGGAAACTGCGTGTGTTGCTGGCACAGGCGTTGTTCTCCGACCCCGACATCCTTTTGCTGGATGAGCCCACCAACCACCTGGATATCAACACCATCCGCTGGCTGGAAAACATCCTGGTGGCTCGCAACAGCACCATGATCATCATTTCCCACGACCGCCACTTCCTGAACAGTGTGTGCACTCACATGGCGGACCTGGATTATGGGGAACTGAGGCTGTTCCCGGGTAATTACGACGAGTACATGACAGCGGCCACCCAGGCCCGTGAGCGCATGCTGTCGGATAACGCCAAGAAGAAAGCCCAGATTGCCGAGTTGCAGCAGTTCGTCAGCCGATTCTCCGCCAACGCTTCCAAGGCCAAGCAGGCGACCTCCCGGGCGCGCCAGATCGACAAGATCCAGCTTGAAGAGGTCAAGCCGTCCAGTCGTGTAAGCCCGTTTATTCGCTTCGAGCAGACCAAAAAACTGCACCGGCAGGCGGTGACGCTGAAAGACCTGACCAAGGGCTTTGACGGACAACGCCTGTTCAATAAGTTCAACCTGCAGATTGAAGCCGGCGAACGAGTCGCTATCATCGGTCCCAACGGCATTGGCAAGACCACACTGATGCAGTGCATGGCCGGCACCATGACGCCCGACAGCGGTGATGTGAAGTGGACGGACAGCGCGCAGGTCGGTTATTACGCCCAGGACCACACGGCGGATTTTGACGAAGACATGAACCTGACCGACTGGATGTCGCAATGGACTACCGGGGGCGAGCAACTGGTGCGCGGTACCCTGGGCCGCATGCTGTTCTCAGGGGATGATATCGGCAAGTCAGTGAAAGTGATTTCAGGTGGTGAGCAGGGCCGTATGCTGTTCGGCAAACTGATCCTGGAAAAGCCCAACGTCATGCTGATGGACGAACCTACCAACCACCTGGACATGGAATCCATCGAGGCCCTGAACCTGGCCCTGGAGAACTACCCGGGCACGCTGGTGTTCGTCAGCCATGACCGGGAGTTTGTGTCGTCGCTGGCCACTCGCATCATTGAGCTGAAGGCCGATGGTATCACCGACTTCAGTGGTAGCTATGATGATTATCTGCGGAGTCAGGGTTACGTTTGATTTTCCTGGTCCAACCGTGCCAGCAAGTCGTTGATAACGCCTGCAAACTGTACCGGTGAGTCTTCCTGCAGGAAGTGACCTCCGGTCAGGGTAATATGGAGCTGGTCCTTGGCGCCGGGAATCCGCTCCTGCATGTAGCGATCACCGCCCCGGGTGATGGGGTCGCCGTTGCTGAATGTGGTCAGGAACGGTTTTTCCCATTGCTCAAGCACTTTCCAGGCCTTACGGTTGGATTCGCTTGCGGGATTGTCCGGTGTTACTGGCACCAGCTTCGGGAAGGCACGGGCGCCGGCTTTGTATTTTTTGCCGGGAAAGGGGGCGTCGTAGGCACGGCGTTCATCCGGGCCGAGCGTGCGGAAGCTGCCGGTATTGATGATGCGGGCAATGGGGAACCAGGGGCTGTAAAGAGCGAAGTTCTTCCACAACTGAAAAGCTTTTGGCACCGGCTGGTCACCGGTTGGTAGCATTCCGTTTCCAACCACGATGGCACGGAAGCGGTCCGGATTTTCGGCGGCCAGCCGTAGGCCCAGCAACGAGCCCCAGTCCTGGCAGACCAGGGTGATATCCTGCAGCCCGGTTTGATCCAGGAACGCCTGCATCCAGTCCATATGGCCCTGGTAACTGTAGGCGTTTATATCCGTAGGTTTGTCGGACTTGCCAAAGCCGATCAGGTCAGGTGCGATCACACGGTGCCCCGCTGCCGCGCAGATTGGAATCATGTGGCGGTATAGGTAGGACCAGGATGGCTCGCCGTGCATCATCAGTACAGGTTTGGCGTCGGCAGGCCCTTCATCGACATAATGCATACGCAAGCCATTGATCTCCACGTAGTGTGGGTCGAAGGGGTAGTCCAGCAGGCGTTCGAATCGTTGCTCAGGTGTTCTTGCCACGTCCATTTCTTATCTCCGGTATCGGTAACGGAATTATTGTAAGCTTGCTTAACATATCACGGCTCGCTCCGGGCGTGTCCGTCCCGTTTCTCAAAATGTGGGGGTAACCACGTGACGCACAATCCGATTATTGAAGCCACCCGACGATGGGTGTCGGACGTGGTGATCAGCCTGAACCTGTGCCCTTTTGCCCGCAGGGAGCTGGTGAAAGAGGGGATTCGCTTTGTGGCCACGGGTGCCGCCTCGGAAGAGGCGCTTTTGATGGCGCTACGGGATGAGCTGGTGTATTTGAGCGAGCATCCAGAGGTTGAAACAACGCTGCTCATACATCCTGCCGTGTTGCAGGATTTTATGGCGTACAATGAATTTCTCGCCGTCGTGGATGGCCTTCTGGAGCAGTTGGAACTGGTCGGGATATACCAGATTGCCAGTTTTCACCCTGACTATCAGTTTGGTGGAACCGAGCCGGATGACGCCGAGAACTACACTAATCGATCACCCTATCCGATGCTGCACCTCCTACGGGAGGAAAGTCTCGAGCGGGCCATCGCAGGGTACCCCGGGACAGACGCAATCCCTGAACAGAATATCGAGCTGATGAATCGCCTGGGGGCAGATAACATGCGCCGGAGGCTTGCATTGGTCAAAGCTCCGGACGCTGCCAACTGTTATGGTCAAAAACCGCAGATCTGATTCTGTTGTGCCCTCACACTGCCGGGTAGGATAGACGGGCATGAAGCGTGGCAAAAAGGGAGCGTGGCAAAGACTATGGAAATCCTGTTGAGCGTCCTGCTGTTCGCGGTGGTGTCTACCGTGACGCCTGGCCCGAACAACATCATGATTATGACCTCCGGTGTTAACTTCGGGGTCTGGCGCACGATCCCCCATTATCTCGGCATCTGTATCGGCTTTCCTGCCATGGTGGTCGCGATAAGCCTGGGGCTGGGGAAGGTGTTCGAGACCTTGCCGCAGCTGCATCTGGTGATCAAGGTTCTGGGTATCAGTTATTTGCTGTATCTCGCCTGGCGGATCGCGACCACGGCAACGGACATAGATGGCGAGAACACGAGTCGCCCGCTTTCTTTCTGGCAGGCGGCGGCCTTCCAGTGGGTAAATCCAAAAGCCTGGGTGATGGCGGTCGGCGCGCTGGCCACCTTCACGACGGTCAGTAGTGGTCAGGTATTGCAGCAGTCTTTCTGGATCGGGCTCACGTTTCTGTTGGTCAGCGTGCCCTGTGTTGGCAGTTGGATGATCGGCGGGGCAGGTTTGCGCCGATTGCTGCACAAGCCGCTTTATCGGCGGATGTTCAACTGGACCATGGGGTTGCTGTTGGCGCTGTCGGTCATTCCCATGCTGTCCGTCGAAACCGCGAAACTGGCCTGACCCATTACCAGCCGGCGGGGGGGCACCCCGTCGGCGGGCTTTTGATGACCTAAAAGGGCGGGAATCACTCCACCCGGGTCAGGGTCACATCAATGTTGCCACGGGTGGCGTTGGAGTAGGGGCACACCTTGTGGGCTTCGTCGATCAGTTGTTTTGCCTTGGCGTCTTCCATGCCGGGCAGGGATATCTTCAGTTCCACTTCGATGCCGAAACCTCCGGGAATCTGGCCAATACCGACTTCACCCTCGATTGAGGCATCTTCCGGCATGGGCAGCTTGTCCCGGCCTGCCACAAACTTCATGGCACCGATAAAGCATGCGGAATAGCCTGCTGCGAACAGCTGTTCCGGGTTGGTGCCCCTACCGCCGGCGCCACCGAGCTCTTTTGGTGTTGTCAGCTCGACATCCAGGATGCCGTCCGAGGAAATGGCACGGCCATCACGTCCGCCGGTGGCTTCTGCTGAGGCGCGATAAACTACCTGTTCAATAGACATGGTTCTGACTCTCCTTTTTGGCGCATTGCGGCGCATAGGGTTTGGGTGGCTGACTGCTCAACCACTTTGCGCAATTATAATTGCACACAATTATATTGTGCACAATATAAATTTCAGAAAAGTATGCCGGACTTTTTGCGGTTTTCCTGTCGTTGCCATTGGCAGGGCCCGATTTGCTCCCTAAAGTATAAGGATCTGCCAACAAGTGTGAGTGTGATGTCTGCAATCCGAAAGCCCGCCAAAGACGTGACCATGCCGGTCGATGAGCAGCCACTGGTGCTGCATACCCCGGATGAGGCCGGTACTTTGCTGGCGGAGTTCATTCACCGACACCCGGGGCTGATGATACTGACCGGTGCCGGCGTCAGTACGGATTCCGGCATTCCCGATTATCGGGATGGCGATGGTGCCTGGAAACGCAAACAGCCGGTGCAACACCAGGACTTCATGACCAGCATGGCAGTGCGCCGGCGTTACTGGGGCCGAAGCCTGATTGGCTGGCCGGTTATCCGCAATGCCAGGCCCAATATCGCTCACCACCAAGTTTCTGAGCTTGAGTCGCGCAATCACAGCCGGCTGGTTGTCACCCAGAACGTGGACCGCCTGCATCAGAAGGCTGGCAGCCGTTCAGTGACGGATCTGCACGGTAGGGCAGACGAGGTCATCTGCATGACCTGCGGCTACCGGTGCAAGCGGGATGAGGTTCACGAGCGTTGTGCGGGCATGAACCCCGGGTTTGAGCAATACTCCGCCGGTGCCGCACCGGACGGCGATGCGGACCTCGAGGTGGACTTCTCTGATTTTCGCATTGCCGACTGTCCCTGCTGCGACGGTATCCTCAAGCCGGATGTGGTGTTCTTCGGGGATTATGTGCCCAAAGACCGGGTTTATTCCGCGCTGGACACGCTCAAGGCTAGCGACGGCTTGCTGGTGATAGGATCATCTCTGATGGTTTATTCCGGGTTCCGCTTCTGCCGCTACGCCAAAGAGTGGGGCAAACCCATGGCCACACTGAATCTGGGCCGCACCCGGGCCGACTCAATGGTGGACCTGAAGCTCAACGCCCGCATCAGCGAAACTCTGGCGACAGCCCTCAACCAACTTTGACCCTTCGGAATTTACCTATACGCATCTGCCGCCGGTTTCATTAGCTTGCTTAGATGAACGCCAGTACATATTCCTACCAGTTCCGGCCAGAGAAAGTTCGTTCCGAATTTTTCAGGCTGCTTCCCATCTCGTTATTCGTGGTGGCATTCGGTGCTGCCTTCGGTTTGGCGGCGGTCCAGAAAGGACTTGAACCGCTACAGGCCATCCTGATGAGCTTCACCGTATTTGCCGGCGCCTCCCAGTTCGCGGCCGTGGACATGTGGGGCAGCGAAGTTTCCCTGATCCCCTTGATTGCCGTAGTTTTCGCGATAAATTCCCGGCATTTGCTGATGGGGGCCTCGCTGTACCCCATGCTCAGGGAAATGTCTCCCGGCCGTCGGTACGGCTTGTTGCTGTTCCTGACCGACGCCAACTGGGCGGTGTCTGCCCAGGAATATCAGAGCGGAAAACGCAACCTGGAAGTCATCCTCGGCGGCGGGCTCGCCCTCTGGCTGGCCTGGATTTTCGGAACCTGGCTCGGCGTGTATTTTGGCGGGCTGCTGCAGGATCCCAAGTCTCTGGGGCTGGATATGGTGCTTGGCTGCTTCCTGTTGGCCATGGCCCTGGGCGGCAACAAATCACCGCGAACACTGGTGGCCTGGACCGTTGCCGCGATTTCGTCGCTGGCCGCCTGGAAATGGCTACCGCCCAACACCCATGTGGTGGTTGGCGCCCTGGCCGGCGGCGCTATCGGCTTCTTCTGGCTGGAAAAGAAGCCTGATGACACTGTGGCTGACGGGGAGACGTCTCCATGATGATCGAAACCACTACCGCAGGTGTGCTGGCGCTGATTGCCATCATTACGGTCGTCACGCTTGTGACACGGTTTGGCGGCGTGTTCATCATGTCCTTTGTGACGATTAACCCTCGCATCGAAAGCTTCATCAACACGATGGCCAGCTCGGTGTTGATCGCGATTATCGTTCCCATGGCATTCAGTGGTGACGCTGGCTCGTTAGCAGCTTTGGTTGTTACGGCGGTTATCATGCTGGCCACCAAAAAGCCGCTGCCTGCCATTGCGGCAGGTATTACAGCAGCGGGATTGGTCCGTTACTTGGGGCTCACGACACTATAAGGCCGACCACCGGATCAGGCTGGGGCAGGGACGGTCTCCCAAAAATGTGCGGAGCCAGGGATGGCGGAGCCCAAGCGTACATGGACGTATTCAAAGCGTTTTTTGGGAGACCGTCCCTGCCCCGGTCGTCTCAGAGGCATCCGGGTCAGAATCCAATTTGGCGGCTTCCGCCATAGGATTGGTGTTGCGAAGGGCCAGTTCGCCAATACCCGGTAATTTGATGCCGAGTCCCATGGGATTGATGCCCAGAGACAGCCCGAGGATATTCAGCTCGAGCCCCTCCCGGACGCCCGCCAGAACACCAAAGTAACCACCCAGGGATAACTGATAACCGGCGCCCCCGGGCACCTCAGACACAATGCCATTGCCCAGGTAATCCTTACCGATAGCATGGTTGGGAAGAGCCACTTCCATTTCCGGAATCTGGCGGATAACCCAGGCCACAAACGTATTGCTGTTTGGGCCGGGCCAAGCGTTGTATTCCGTAGGGTAGGGGTAACGCTCAATAACATCACCAAGCTGCTGAATAATCCGTTCTGCCTGTTCACCGCGAATGTCTGCGATTAACTCCGGTAGCGCACCGTACCATGCGCGATCCGGGTCGTCAGGCCGGGACTGGACCACATAGTGTCGCCACCCGGTCACTTCATGTACGTAGTAGCGGCTGGCACCGACTTCCTTGGTGCTGATCCAGGTATGCAGCGAAAAATACCCACGCCAGTTGTAGGCGCGTGCACCGTACACCTGCACCACGGCTGCATTTTCCTGTTCCGGTAAAGGAGCTATCCCTGCACTGGAGCGGTCCGCCGTTCGCCAGCTCCCGGAGTCCTGAAAACCTGCGCAGGCGGCCAGAAGCAACGGTCCTGCCAGCAACAGCGACAATGTCAGGGCAAGGCCGATAAAGCAGCGTTTAATGGCTTTCATCTGAATCCGGTAATGTGGAGTGATAATGAATTTACGACGGAATGGCTTCAGAGTTCAATTGACCCGGAAAGTTCCCGAATGGGGCGCTCCCCTCTACAGATATCCCTCTCATTTGATGGTTGCAGTTTACTGGTATAGGCTGAAAACACAGGCATTCAAAAGGTATGCCTGACTGTACACGGCCTTTGAACAGGAGGTGTCATGTCCGACCATCATGTCTACAAGAAGGTGGAAGTGGTTGGCTCTTCGAAGAAAAGCATTGAGGACGCCATCGAAAATGCGATTGCCGAATGCAGCAAGAACCTTCGTAACATCGAGTGGTTTGAAGTGCAGGAGACCCGAGGCCATGTGGTTGACGGCAAAGTCGGACACTATCAGGTTGTACTGAAGGTGGGCTTCAGGATAGAAAACAGCTGACATCCGGTAATCAGAACGAATTTCGGTTAAAACCATAGGAGGTGTTCTTATGGGGACTGGACCAAATGCTCTGTTACTGGTGGATGTTCAATACGATTTCTGTGAAGGCGGCAGTCTGGCTGTGCCGGGCAGTGATGAGATTTTCCCTGCGATCAACCAGTGGATCGGCAAGGCGCAAGAAGCGGGCTGGCCCATTCTTGCCAGCCGCGACTGGCATACCGTTGATCACATAAGCTTCAGTGATCGCGGGGGCCCCTGGCCCGTTCACTGTGTTCAGGATACTCCTGGTGCTGAATTTCACCGGAAAATGGAACTTCCTGATTCGGCCATCCGGGTCAGCAAGGGAACCGCGTTCGATACCGATGCCTATTCCGCGTTCGACGGTACGCAGTTGGACAGTTATCTCCGCCGCCATGGCATTCACAGGCTTTTCGTGGCCGGCCTGGCGCTGGATGTGTGCGTTAAGGCGACCGTGAGGGATGCGCTGAAGCTCGGTTTCGAGGTTGAACTCATTACCAGCGGAACCCGTGCCGTTAAGACGGATGAGGCTCCCGCCGTTTTTGAGCAACTTGAAGAGGAGGGCGCCGAACTGTGCTGAAACGACCTCTGGTTGTAAGAGAAAGCGATCTGTCACTGCTGGTGGACCTATACGAACTGGCCATGGCCCAGGCGTACTGGTCTGAGGGTATGGACGACACCGCAGTGTTCAGTCTTTTTTTTCGCGAACTCCCGGACAACCGGAACTTTATCCTCGCCTGTGGTCAGCAGAATGTGGTCCGGGTCATTGAGTCCCTCGCCTTTACGGATGAGCACATAAAACGCCTGGAATCCCTGAACCGTTTCCAGTCCGGCTTTCTGGACTGGCTGCGAGGATTCCGGTTCAGCGGTTCGGTTCATGCGGTTGCGGAGGGCACCCCCCTGTTTCCCCAGGAGCCTCTGCTGGAAGTGGAGGGGCCTGTTGCCGAAGTGCAGTTGTTGGAAAGCCTGGTCATGAACTATGTGCACCTGGAATCTGTTTTGGCATCCAAGGCCGTGCGCCTGACGTTTGCGGCAGGGGACCGGCCGGTTGTTGACTTCGGCATGAGACGTACCCATGGCGTGGATGCGGCTCACCGGAGTGTGCGGGCCTATCGCCTGGCCGGGCTTGCCGGAACCAGCAATGTCCTGGCTGGACTGGATTTCAACATGCCGGTCTATGGCACCATGGCTCACAGTTTCGTCCAGGCCTGCCCGGATGAGCTGGATGCATTCAGGGCTTATGCACGTCTGTACCCGGGCACAACGCTGCTGGTCGATACCTATGACACCCGCACCGCGGTCAGGCGGATTATCCAGTGGCTAAAGGAGGAACCGGAAGTGCGTATTGGCGGTATCCGCCTGGATTCTGGCGACCTCGCGGCAGAAGCAGTTGATTGTAGGAATATGCTGGATGAAGCCGGCTTCACCGACATAAAGATCATGGCGAGTGGCGGGTTGAACGAGCACAAGATTGCGAAACTTCTCTCGGCTGCTGCACCTATCGACGGATTTGGCGTTGGCACCGCCATTGGAGTCTCGAATGACGAACCGGCACTTGAGCTTGCGTTCAAGATGACTGAATACGCCGACCTTCCGAGGATGAAAAACTCCCCGGGCAAGCAGTCGTTCCCTGGCAGGAAGCAGATTTACCGTCGCCTTGGGACAGACGGCTGTATAACGCAGGATGTCGTTGCCGGTCGGGATGAAGTATTCGATGGTGATCCGTTGCTGAAACCGGTAATGAAACACGGGCAAGTGCCCGAGGACGCTATCCCCACGCTGGATGACCAGGTCCGGGCGGCGGAGCAGATGATTGCTACCCTGCCGCAGCGTTTCCGGTCACTGGAGCCCCTTGGTGAGAATCCGGTTGTCATCAGTGAATTCCTGCGGGCACTGCAGAAAGATACTCTGGCAAAAGTTGGTGGGGGCTAACGGAGCATTCGTCGCCTGATAGCACCAACCAGTTGGTTCAGAAGTTCACGTGACTGACCTTCGTAAAGCGTGTGGAATTTTTCCCTCTGCACATCCCGTTCGTGGCTGGTGTTCGAGGACAGGGAGTCCTTGCGCAGATCCATGAAATGGCAGGCGGCCAGATGAGCCTTGATGTGATTGTCAATCAACTGGGTGATTAACTCATCGATTTCAGCATGGCAGAACGGGCGTACCCGGTTGAGGGTGCTACGTGCCTCCAGTGCCGCCCTGCGGGCTTCAAGCCGCAATTCGCCGGCGGGTTCATCGGATTCCACTGAGCGCAGGAACATCCCCAGCTTGTCATGCAGTAACCAGACCAATGGCCAGATGGCCTCGTAGGCGGCTTTTTCAGCGGAAAACTGCTCGCCAGCGATGGAATTGCCGGCGTCCGGGGCACCAGGGCTATTGAACTGGGACACACGTATTTCATCCATGTCGTGCCACATGCTGTCGACCCGCTTTTTCACGGTATCGCTTTGTTCCAATACCTTTCGCCTGGCAGCGGCCCCTGAAAACACCGCAATGATCGCCAGGATGAGAGCTGCAATGGCAACGAAAAAAATCAGGTGTGTTGTTGCGAGAAAGTCGAAAAAATAGTCCATTTCCATGGCTGCCCGCTCCGGTTAGTGTCCGCACGAACCCCTGGCCTGCTACCGATCCTGCTCCGTTTGCCTGAAAGGCAGTGCCCGCAAGGCATCTCCGGCATAGGCCATGACCTGCTCCGCTTCTTCGGTGGTAAATCTCTCAATGGCATCGCGAAAGCCCGGATGCATGACGCCGTGCCAGGAGTGAGTGATAACCGGCTCAAACCCCCGAACCAGTTTATGCTCCCCCTGGGCGCCGGCGTCGAAGCGTGCCAGTGCCAGCCGGATTGCCAGTTCAATGCCTTGATAGTAGCAGGTTTCAAAATGCAGGTGGTCGAATTCCTCCAGGCAGCCCCAGTAGCGACCGTAGAGCGTATCCTCGCCCTGAAGGAACAGGGCGCCGGCAATCATTTCGCCCTCTTTTACGGCCATGATGATGTGAAGCTGCTCCGCCTGCCTTTCTTTCAGCAGGTGGAAAAATGTCTTGTTCAGGTACGGCCTTTGGCCTCTTTTCAGATAGGTGGCCTGGTAAAACACATGGAAAGCCGCCAACACATGCTCCGGGATATCCTCACCGGAAAAGTGCCGGAATGAAATGCCCTGATCCGCGACCTGTCTCCGTTCCCTTCGGATGGACTTGCGTTTGCGTGATGTCAGCCGGGCCAGGAAGTCATCGAAGGTGTTGTAGCCATGGTTATACCAGTGGAACTGGCATCCGATCCGGTGAAGCTGCTCCTCGGCGGCCAGCAGTTCCTGGTCCCGTTGCTCCGGAAACAGCAGGTGCCAGGAATGGGCGCCCAGTGTCTCGGTAATTGAGTGCAGCGATTGCTGAATCCGTTCCGGTGTCATCCACTCCCGCAGCTTCTCTGAAAATAGCAATCTGGGCCCCTGGCACGGGGTGAAGGGAACGGCCATCAACAGTTTGGGGTAGTAGTCCATGCCGTAACGCTGATAGGCATCGGCCCAGGCCCAGTCGAACACGTATTCACCCATGGAGTGGGTTTTCAGGTACGCCGGCACTACGCCTGCCAATTCATTGTTCAGGTAGAGCATCAGGTGGGAAGGTGCCCAGCCCGTGGCGGCGGTTGTGCAGCCAGACTCTTCCAGAGAGAGCAGGAAATCATGGCGAAGGAAGGGCGTGTTGCTGGCCGCGAGCCGGTTCCAGTCTTCCGGATTGATATCGCACATGGAGCGGGCGGTGTGTATGGTCAGTTCGGGGATACCGGGTTCTGGCATGGTCTGGGCTACTCCGTAGTTTACCCAGTACCATACGTCAGAACGGGGTGTGTAATCACTGTCTGTGAGCCTTCATGCCACCACAGTGGTTTTGTAAAGGTTATGCAAAGGAAAATCGGGTAAATCAGCGGCCTTGCCGGGTCGTGATAGACTGCCGTCAGTCACAACGGAGGATTGCCATGCAGAACCGGGTGCTGTTGGTTGAAGACGACGAGGAACTGCGGGAACTCTTGTCCCGCTATCTGACCAATCAGGGGTTTACCGTAAGGGAGGCCGCGAACGGCCGGGACGGATTGTCACTGGCCCTGGGGCAGCACTGCGACATCGTGGTGCTGGACATAATGTTGCCGGATATCAGTGGCCTGGAAGTCTTGCGACAGTTACGGGCCAGGACCCATCTTCCCGTTGTTCTGCTGACGGCCCGTGGTGATGAGACGGACCGCATTGTCGGCTTCGAGGTTGGCGCCGATGACTACATTCCCAAGCCCTGCAATCCCCGTGAACTCATCGCCCGGCTTCAGGCGCTGCTAAGGCGGGTGGCCTGGGACCAGGAAGTGGGCCTGGATGAGACCAGGACCTATGGCGATTTGCGGGTTGAACCGGTACACCGTCGTATCTACCAGAACGACGCGGTGTTGGATCTGACTGCCACTGAATACGAAGTGTTACAGGTGTTGCTGGCCCATGCCGGGAGTGTGGTGCGTAAGACCGACCTGATGCAATGGGCCCTGGGGCGCCGCCTGGAAGCTTACGACCGCACTCTGGATATGCACATCAGCAATCTGCGGAAAAAGCTCGGCAATGACGACCCACCCCGTATCGAAACCGTCCGGGGACTGGGTTACAGCTACCGGGTACCGGTATGAGCAGGCGCCTCCGGTTCCCCTTGTTCTGGCGAGTTTTCATATCTATCTGGCTGGCCATGGCACTCACCATGATTGCTGGCAGCGTTGTAACCTACACCCTGAAGGATCGTGAAAGGCAGGCTATTGAACGCCAGGCGGGGCTTCAGGAGCTTGCGGTTCGTGCCCTGGCGGTTCGTGAAAACGAAGGGCGTGGCGATGCCTGGCGATTCCTGAAAGAGCAGGGCAGCAAGCTGGACCTGCATCTGTTTCTGATCGAAGCGGATCACAATGACGGCAGTCTGCCGGAATCCATCCGGGAGCGCATGCAATCCGGCGGCTGGTATAAGCAACGGCCCGCGGTGATTGAAGTGGCCGAGGGCTACAGGCTGGTGGCCTGGCCGCGCCTGACGGGCGACGCCTGGCTGAATCCCCGATTCTTTCAATGGCTGGAACTGGGACTCGCCTTTGTCATCATTACCTTGGCTTGTTTCTGGGTTGCCCGGCTGGTCTCACGCCCATTGAAGCATATGGAGTCGACGGCGCGTGCAATTGCCGGTGGCGATAATTCCCTTCGTGTCAGTAACGGCATTGCCAGCCGTCGGGATGAGGTGGGTGCGCTGGCGACGGCCTTCAATGCCATGACCGAGCAGTTGTGTAATTTGCTGGATCGCCAGACCCATTTGCTACGGGATATTTCCCACGACTTGCGAACACCGTTGACGCGGCAGAGAATCGCCATCGAGCTGGCCAGTGAGGGAGGCGTGGACGAGGATCTGATGGCCTCTATCCTGCGACAGAACGAACGTCTCGAGGCCATGACGTCCCAGATTCTGACACTCTACCGGGTATCGGAACAGGGCGGGGATATTGAGCGCGAAGCCGTTCAACCGATGCAGGTGATTAACGATGTGCTCCGGGATGCCGCGGACTATGCCGAGCACAGGGGTGTGGACTGCCAGCTTAACGCCGGTACTGACTGCCGCCATGCCTCGGTACTGGGAGATCGGGGCCTTATCCAAAGGGCGTTCGACAATGTCCTCCAGAATGCTCTTGATCACACCCCTCCAGGCAAGAAAGTGCATGTAACACTGCGCTTGGAGCAGCAACAATTGGTGGTGGAAATACGGGATGATGGGCCAGGTGTGCCGAAGGATGTTTTACCCCACCTGTTTGAGCCTTTTTATCGTGCTGATAAGTCCCGGGGTGGCAAGGGCTGGGGGCTCGGGTTGGCGATTGCCAAGGATATTGTGTCTATCCATGATGGCCAGATTGACGCTTTCAATGCAGAACAGGGCGGCCTGGCGGTGCTGGTGCGCTTTCCGCTCTTTACTACTGGGGGGTGAGTTGGCCATGGCTACCGATTATCCCGTGCCCGCCGGATTTCTGGAACGGGAAACGGAAGTCCGGAAAAGCCGGTTTATTGCCCGGGTTGCGCCGGTCTCATCCAGGGATGAGGTTAAGGCCTGGCTTGAGCAGGCCCATAGAGACCATCCAGATGCACGGCACATCTGCTGGGCTTACCAGATTGGCCGCCCAGGCGCCGCAGCGGAAGCAGCCATGAACGACGATGGCGAGCCATCAGGAACCGCCGGTAAGCCTATCCTTGGTGTTATCCAGCATAAGGACATGGGTGACGTGTTGGTGATGGTGATCCGTTACTTCGGCGGTATCAAGCTCGGCGCCGGTGGCCTTGTCAGAGCCTACGCTGGCGCCACTGAAGCAGTGTTGTCCGCCGTCGGCCGCGAGATTCAGCAGCCGATGTCACAAGTAACTGTTACCACGACCTTTGCCAATGAACAACCGCTCAGGCACTGGTGTGAGCAGTACAGCGCTGCGGTTGTTGCCGTAGAGTACGGATTGGGCGTGACGGTAACGGTAAACTTACCGGAGGAATGGAATGAGGTGTTCATTGCCTTTTGCGATGCCCGAGGAATGGATTACAGTTTTGACATATAGGGAACGATTGGCGAAACGCCACGTGTCGTCTGTGCGTATACTTGAGTAAATGCGGTACGGAAAGAGGCAATCACGATTATGAGACTTATCCTTGCGTCCCTGTTTTTGATGGTATTAACCGGGTGTGCCAGCAACGTTGTGACTGATTACGATTCCAATACGGTCTTTGGTAACTATGGCTCCTGGGCCTTTGCGCCGAAGGGCGAGGGCGAGAGTTTTACTTCTCTTGACGGTGGCCGGATCAAGAGCGCCGTTGAGCGGGAGCTCAACCGCAAGTCCATGCGCAAAGTGGACCAGGAAGAGGCTGACCTGCTGGTCACCTGGCAGATCGTCGAAGAGGAACGTCTTGAGCGCAGCGGTGTTGGGCTTGGTTTCGGTTTTGGTACTGGCAACTTTGGCTGGGGTCTGGCCTCGGCGCCACCGGTCAGGGAAGTTCAGGAAGGAAAACTGGTGGTGGAGTTGGTCGACACCGATACTGACCGTGTCGTCTGGAGGGCAGCCAGTCGCCGTTACCTGAACGAGAACCAGACGACCGAGTCGCGGCGAGAGCTGATCGACGAGATTGTTGCGGATATGTTTGAAAAATACCCTCCCGGGGCCTGAGCGCCGAGACAGGGTTCAATGACTGTATGAGGACGTTATGAAAAACCGTTCTGGTGGACTGGTTTTTTCCACGGAACAGGGGCGGATGTGCCCCGACTGTCGCCAGCCAGTTGATGACTGTGTTTGTGGAGCGCCGGCACGCCCTGTCGGCGACGGGGTCGTGCGTGTCAGTCGCGAAACCAAGGGTCGTAAGGGCAAGGGGGTTACCCTGATTACCGGTATACCCCTGGACGAAAAGGAATTGAAAGCCTTCGCCAAGATACTGAAAGCCCGATGCGGAACCGGTGGCACCGTTAAGGAGGGGACGGTTGAAATTCAGGGCGATCAGCGGGATCTGTTGGTGCCATTACTTCAGGAAAATGGCTGGACAGTGAAAAAGGCGGGTGGCTGAAAACACCATGCCGGCTTGCGCCTGATCGCAAGCCGGATGTGGTTTACCTGGCTTATTTCAACTGATCCCGGATCAGCTTCTTGTTGATCTTGCCAACGCTGGTTTTCGGAATATCCTCAACGAAATCAATCTGGTTGGGGATGGCCCATTTGTTGATCTCGCCAGAGTCCACAAACTGTTTCAGGTGGTTCTGAATATCCTCCACGGTAGCGTCGTCGCCAGGCTTCAGGGTGACCAGTGCGTGGGGGCGCTCGCCCCATTTCTCGTCCGGTACGCCAACAACGGCCGCACCAGCGACAGCCGGATGCTGGCTGATCAGGTTTTCCAGGTCCAGGGAGGACAGCCATTCGCCACCGGTCTTGATCACATCCTTGATGCGGTCTTTGATCACCAGGGTGTTGTCCGGCTCCATGCTGGCGACGTCACCGGTGTGCAACCATCCGCCTTGCCAGAGTTCCTCGCCTTTTTCCGGTTCCTTGAAGTAACTCTGTGTCAGCCAGGGCGCACGGGTGACCACTTCTCCTTTGGCGTCGCCGTCATGGGGGACCGGATTGCCCTTGGGGTCGACAATTTCCAGTTCCACCATGGGCACGGCAATCCCGGTCTTTATGCGCTTGGAGGTTTGCTGGTCCAG
The DNA here is from genome assembly GCF_029207565.1 of Marinobacter iranensis. GTDB lineage: Bacteria > Pseudomonadota > Gammaproteobacteria > Pseudomonadales > Oleiphilaceae > Marinobacter > Marinobacter iranensis. Next base: position 152,598 of record NZ_JANCMW010000001.1, read on the forward strand.
CGGCAGTTCCAGGTCTTCCGGATTCAGGTGTGTTGTGCTCAGCAGCGGGCAGGTTTCCGACATGCCGTAGCCGGAGTACATGGAAATGCCCAATTTGGCACCGGCATCGCACAGGCCCCGGGTAAGGGCGCTGCCACCGATCAGTACGTGCCAGTTGCTGAGATCGGCAGACTTGATGGACTCGGTGGCCATCATCATCTGCATCACCGTGGGTACACAGTGGGAGAAGGTCACCTTGTGTTCCTTGAGCAGGTCTACCAGCAGTTCCGGCTCATAGCGGCCAGGGTAAACCTGCTTGATGCCCATCATGGTGGCGGCGTAAGGCACCCCCCAGGCGTGTACGTGGAACATGGGCGTTACCGGCATGTATACCGATGAGGAGCGCAGTAGTGGCATCTCATCGTACACGGACAGAGAGCCGGTCATCGCCATGGTGTGCAGGACCAGTTGGCGATGGCTGAAGAAAACCCCTTTTGGGTTGCCGGTAGTGCCGGTGGTGTAGAAAGTGGTGGCGATACTGTTCTCGTCGAAGTCCGGGAAGTCGAACTGCTTGCCGGCCTTGCCCAGAAGCTCCTCGTACTCACCAATAGAGTCCAGTGAGGTGGACTTCGCGCTCGCCTCATCACTCAACTGAATATAGTGTTTAACGGTTTTGATGTCGTCTTTGACGCTTTCCAGGATGGGCAGGAAGTCGTCGTGAACCATCACCACGTCATCTTCAGCGTGGTTCATGGTGTAGACGATCTGGTCCGGAGACAGGCGCACATTCACCGTGTGCAGCACGGCGCCAATCATCGGAATGGCAAAGAAACACTCCAGGTAACGAGGGGTGTCCCAGTCCATAACCGCCACCGTATCGCCCGGTTTAACGCCAGCATCGGTGAGGGCATTGGCAAGGCGGTGAATACGTTCAACCAGGTCGGTGTAGGTGTACTTGCTGCGGTTGGCGTAGACAATTTCCTGGTCGGGAGCGTACCGGGGGCCGGACAGCAGCAATTGTTTGATCAGCAGTGGATACTGATGGGCGTTGTTTGCGGGTGCCAGGATGCGGGTCTGTGCCATAACTCGGTGCCTCTTTCTCAATTGTCTATTTTATAACGAGAAGTAGGATAAATCTGACACAGATTGGCGTTAACAGAAACCTTTCAATCTAAAAAAGCCCGGATCAGGCCTGATGGATGCCAATTGGCCCCATCTGCCCTGTTCCGGGCCTTGCAGTGGTTATTCGTAGGTGCAGAGGTAGGCGGTGTCGATGTCCGTTTTGGCCTTGAAACTGGCCTGCCCGGCAACTTCAAAGAACTCACCGGAACCGAAAGTCATCCACTCCTGCATCCCCGGCAACAGCACGGTCAGCGCACCGCTGATGACGGTCATGGTCTCTTTCTTGCTGGTACCGAACTCGTATTCTCCAGGACTGATAACGCCCACGGTTGCCGGCAGGGTAGTGGTCTGGAATGCAATGGATTTTGCCTTTCCGTCAAAATACTCATTTACTTTCAGCATGTGTCAGGCTCCTCAAGAATTGGGGAGCCTACTATACGGGAAATTTGTTCAACTCCAATGACAAATTTCCCGCTACTGGTCCCAGGTGTTTCCCTGGGTGTTCTTGGTTGTGGACACACCGATATGCATGGCGGCTTTCGCCAGTATGTTGGCGCTTACCGGTGCTGTCAGGAACAGGAACACGGTGATGAGCACTTCAGAAATGTCTACACCCTCGCCCTTGCTGCTGAAATAGATTACGGAACTCAGAACAATGGCACCAACACCAACGGTGGTTGCCTTCGTGGGGCCGTGAAGGCGGGTATAGAAATCGGGCAGACGGGCCAGCCCGATAGCGCCGACCAGGGTGAAGAAACCACCCGCCAGAAGCAGGGTAACAAGGGTGTATTCGGCGATGGTGTTCATTAATGAAAGCCTCTGGTTAGCCAGTGTTTGCTTCGTTTGTTATTCGATTACGCTGCCGCGTTTCAGATACTTGGCCATCGCTACCGTGCCGACGAAGCCCATCACGGCAATCAGCAGCGCTGCCTCAAGGTACAGGCGTGTGCCCAGGGTTATACCGAGCAGAATGATCAGCGCGATGGCATTGATATACAGGGTGTCCAGTGCCAGTACCCTGTCTGGTGCGTCCGGGCCCTTGATCAACCGGTAGACATTCAGTATCGCCGCCAGAACGACCATGGCAATGGTGATGTACAGCGCTATGGTGATCATGGAAACATCTCCTTAAGACGGGCCTCGTAGCGGGTGCGAATGGCGTTGATCACCTCTTCGTCACTTTCTGCGTCAAGGGCGTGGATCAGCAGTAACGCTCTGTCATCGCTGACATCGGCACTGACGGTTCCAGGCGTCAGGGAAATCGTGCTGGCAAGCATGGATATGGCCAGAGGGTGCGTCAGTTCCAGTGGATAGGATACCAACACCGGTTTGGGCTGGCGGCCGCTGAGTATCAGGCGAGCGACAGAGATGCTGGCGATGACAATGTCGTAAAGGACAAGCGCCAGATAGAACGGCAGTTTCCAGGGACGGACGAAGGCTGGAGGGTCTGGCCAGAAACTCCGGGTCAATTGGGGTATCAACCAGGCCAGAACGAACCCCATGACAATGCTGGCACCAGACATACCGTCACTCAGGAACTGCCAGACAACAAAAAGAATCAGGCTGAGGTATGGCTGCGGAAAGCTCAGGCGGTCAAGCATTACTTTTCCTCCCCAACCATTGGTACGCTCAAGATTTGGGTATAGGCGCTGGTATCATGAAGTTGTGCTGCGGTGTCTTCTGCGTAGCGACTGATTGGGCCCGCGAGGACGACGATCACAATGCTCAGCGAAATCAGCGCACTCGCCGATACAGACAAGGATGGTGTCAGTTTCTGGCGCTCTTCAATATGGCCGTCCACGTTGCGCCAGAACACGATACTACCCGCGCGACTGTAGGCAATCAGCGTAAAGAAGCTGCCAATCAGCAAAACGCTCCAAAGCCAGGCGACATCTGACTCGGTAACCGCTGACTTGAGAATCAGCAGCTTGGCAAAGAACCCACTGAGGGGAGGCAGACCCACAGCCGCCACGGCGCCCATCAGGAACAGCACACTCAGGAACGTGCGGTTGGCAATTCGGGGCGCCGTCACGATCTTGTCCCCGGCACTGCCCCGTTGACCGTCGACAAGATCAGCCACCAGGAACAGGCCGCCGACCACCCATGTGGTGTTGAGCAGATAGAAAAGTGCGGCGGAAGTGCCGGCTACCGTACCAAACGAGATGGCCGCCAACAGGGTCCCCACCGAGATGATAACCTGCCAGGCAACCAGCTTTCGAAGGCTTTCAGCGCCCAGGGCCCCGATAACGCCCATGCTCAGGGTGATCAATGCCAATGGGAACAGCCAATCCATACCGAGGCCGGCCAGTTCGCCAGCCTGGTTGCCGAACATCAGTGTATACACGCGAATGATAGCGTATATGCCCACCTTGGTCATAACAGCAAACAGTGCCGCAACGGGGGCTGTGGCGTTGGCATAAGCGCTGGGCAGCCAGAAGCACAGTGGCAGGATAGCGGCCTTCAGTCCGAACACCACCAACAGCATCATGCCGCCGGCCTTGACCAGGGGAAGGTTTCCCTCGGCAACCTGGGGGATCTTGATGGCCAGATCCGCCATGTTGAGAGTTCCGGTGACGCTGTAAATCATCCCGACACTGATCAGGAAGACGGCTGAGCCGGCAAGGTTCAGCACCACGTAATGCAGGCCGGGTACGGTGCGGCTGGTGCCTTCTCCGTGCATAAGCAGGCCGTAGGAGGCAATCAGCAGAACCTCAAAGGCAACAAAGAGGTTGAAAAGATCTCCGGTCAGGAACGCAATGTTCAGGCCGAGCAGCTGGAACAGGAACAGGCCATGAAACTGGCGACTGTTCTCATCAGTGCCGCCGATAGCGTAGATGTGACAGAACAGGGCGAGCACGGCCGTCATCACCAGCATCAGGGCGGCAAGCCTGTCCAGCACCAGGACAATACCAAACGGGGGTTGCCAGTTGCCGAACGCATAGACGCGATAGCTGCCGTCATCGGCAAGAACCAGAAGAACGATGGCGGCAACCAGCGTCAGAACGGTGGTGGCAATGGCCAGGGTGCGCCTTAGTGTAATGGGCGCGTACCCCATAAATGCCTGCAATATGCCGCCAATCAGCGGAATCAGTATGGGGGCAGTCAGCCAGTGGTTCATTATTTGGCATCCTCCTGCTCTTGGCGTGCGTTGTCCTGTTCGGGGATACGGCCATTGACATGGTCATCGTCGCTGTCGGCCAGGCTGCGCAAGGAAAGCACAACCACAAAGGCCGTCATGGCAAACCCGATAACGATCGCGGTCAGAACCAGTGCCTGGGGGAGAGGGTCGGAATAGGTTTCGGCACTTCCAATGATGGGCTGGCCGCCGGTAGCAAGCCGCCCGGACGAAAACAGGAACAGATTAACACCGTAGGACAGCATGGTAAGACCCACAACAACGGGAAAGGTGCGGGCTCTGAGCATCAGGTAAACCCCGGAGGCTGTCAAAACCCCGATGACCACCGCGAATGCAAGCTCCATTATGAGCCCTCCTTCTTGTTGGTACTCTTGATTGCCGAATGGGGGGAAAGGCGCCCGATGCTGGTTAGTGCCAGCAGTGTTGCGCCGATAACCGTCAGGTATACACCAAGATCAAACACCAGGGCTGAGGCCACCTCGAATTTGCCAACGACAGGCCAGTAGACATAGTCATACGTGGACGTAAGGAACGGATAACCGAAGGCAAAACTGCCAGCCCCGGCGATCACCGCGAACAATAGCCCAAGGCCGATAACATTGTGATAGCGGATGGAAATACGTGCCTGGGTCCAGGGCATCCCGCTGGCGATGTACTGCAGGATCAGCGCAACTGCAGTTATAAGGCCGGCGATAAAGCCACCGCCGGGCATGTTGTGGCCACGCAGGAATATATAGACGGAGACCATCAGGGCCAGTGGCAGCATCGGCCTTGCAATCTGTTGCAGCATCATGGGGTGCGCGTCCCGCGTCCATGGATGGCCCTGGCCGTCACCCGGGGGTGGTGTCAGGGCGACGTTGCGTAACATGGCGTAGATGCCCAACGCGGCAATGCCGAGCACTGTGATCTCACCCAGGGTATCGAATCCACGGAAATCCACCAGGATAACGTTGACCACATTGGTGCCACCGCCGCCGGGCTTGCTGTTTTCAAGGAAGAACTCCGAGATTGAGGTAAACGGCTGGGTCAGCATGGCCAGGGTAATGAGTGTCATGCCGATACCGGCCGCACCGGCAATCAGAATATCCCTCAACCGGCGGCCTTTCGGAGTCTCGATCGGCGTCCATGAGGGCATGTAATAGAGCGCCAGCATCAACAGAACAATCGTGACTACCTCAACGGATAGCTGCGTCATGGCCAGGTCTGGTGCTGAAAAACGTGCAAAGCCTAGGGAAACAATGAGCCCCACCACACTTAGCAGAACCAGGGCAAAGAAACGGTCACGATGTACGACCGCGGTCCCAAGGGCAGCGACCACCAGGACAGCAATGCCAACAAGGGTGGGCCAGTCGATCGGGCTAAGCCCGTTGCTACCAACCGCAATCCCAAGGTTCCAGAGCGGGGCCGCCGCAACCGCAATTACACTCACCACCAGAAGCATGGCGTAGCGCTGCAACGAACCGTTCTCAATAGCTGCCGTGACGGTATGGGCAACGTCTGCGATCCGGCTTACAAGTGCCTCAAACACCGCCTTTTCATCAATTTCCCGGAAGCGGGCATGGAAGTCGAAAAAGCGCTGGCGCTGGGTGTACATCAGCAGACCGCCAGCGAAGGCGACAACGCTCATCAGTAGCGGCAGGTTGAAGCCGTGGGCGAATGTCAAATGATATTCGGGCACTTCGCCGCCCAGTGTAGCGGCCGCTGCGGCGTACAACAGCGGCCCTACGGAAAAGGCTGGGAACATGCCTACCATGAGGCAGGCGAAGACCAGAATCTCAACCGGGATCTTCATGTACCGGGGTGGCTCGTGGGGCGGAAATATCGGCAGGTTGACCGGGCGACCGTTGAAAAACACATCGTGGATGAATCGAGCCGAGTAGGCCACGGCAAAAATACCCGCCAGGGTCGCAACCAGCGGAGGCAGATAGGCCCACAGTCCGGGCAGGTTCAGTTCGAGAGCCTCTGCGAAAAACATTTCCTTGCTCAGGAAGCCGTTGAGCAGGGGAACCCCTGCCATGGACGCCGCCGCCACCATGGCCAGCGTTGCGGTATGGGGCATGTAGCGCCACAGACCATTGATCCGGCGCATGTCCCGGGTACCGGTTTCGTGGTCGATGATGCCGGCTGCCATAAACAGGGAGGCCTTGAAAATGGCGTGGTTTATGACATGGAACACGGCAGCGACAGCGGCCAGTTGGGTGCCCATGCCGAACAACAGGGTGATAAGCCCAAGGTGGCTGACGGTTGAATGAGCGAGGAGGCCTTTCAGGTCGTGCTTGAACATGGCGACATAGGCGCCAATCAGCAGCGTTGCCATACCGGTGAAGCTGACCATGTAGAACCACTGTTCAGTGCCGGCGAGGGCCGGATACAGTCTGGCCATGAGAAATATACCGGCCTTCACCATGGTTGCGGAATGCAGGTAGGCGGAAACCGGTGTGGGGGCCTGCATGGCATGGGGCAGCCAGAAGTGGAACGGGAACTGCGCGGACTTTGTAAATGCGCCAAGCAGCACCAGGGTGAGCGCGACCGGATACATGCTGTGGTTCTTGATCAGGTCACCGGCCGCAAGTACGTCTTCCAGTTCGTAACTGCCCACTATATTGCCAATCAGCAGGATGCCCGCCAGCAGCGCCAGGCCACCGCCTCCAGTTACCGCCAGTGCCATCCTCGCACCACGCCGTGCGTCCTGCTTGTGGGTCCAGAAGCTGATCAGCAAGAACGATGTCAGGCTGGTCAACTCCCAGAAAATCATCATCAGCAACAGGTTGCTTGACATTACGATGCCAAGCATGGAGCCCTTGAAGCACAGCAGCAGCGCGTAGAACTTGCCCACGTTCTCATGGGGCTTCAGGTAGTAACGGGCGTACAGGATGATCAGCAGCCCGATGATGAGAATCAGCAGGGCGAAAAGCAGCGAAAGGCCATCCAGGCGGAAACTGAATGACAGACCGAGAGCTGGCAGCCACTCAGAGCTGTGCTGAACGATGCCGCCATCGGCCAGAATTGCCCAGTGTGGGTAGAGTGCCGCCAGCCCAATGATGGCGGGAACACAGGAAACGACAGCAATGGCTGTCCGTCCGCCCTGGGCGAACAGTGGGGCCGCCAGGGCACCCAGAAATGGCAGTAAAACGACCAGCGGTAGCGACATCGCAACCTCGTTATTGGCTTTCTTCTTTTATGGATGGAGAAGCAAGTGTTGCCAGAGTTTAGCCCCCGGTGTCCGTGCTTGCACGGGCAACCAGTTAAACGGTGGCCAGGATATCAGCAATGACGGGGTGGGTCCGGGAAGTAGGGCAGACGGCCTCGGTGCCTCTGTGCATCGGCGGCGACCGGTGAAAACCCGGGATGTATGTAGGCCAGGGACCTTGCGGTCGTCATGGTTGCTCCGATAATCAGTTACCCGGGGTGATGATACGTGGCCGTCTCCGAAGGTCAAGTGTGCTGGCCATTTATCCTCGCTCAGAAATCCCGCCGATCCTGGTAGGGTCTGTCCGGAGAGCCAGAATTCCGCGCGACCGCGATACGCTGGTTGGCCCGGCCAAGTACTTTCTTTTGCAGTCTGGTTTCCCAGTCCAGTGCCACCTTGTCATTGGCATTCCAGCTACGGTTGAATAGTAGTTTGCTGGCCGCCACAGCGTCCGGCGAGCGGTCGGCCAGTTCCCGGGCGAAGTCCATTGCCTCGGACATGGGATCATCGCTCACTCGGCTGACCAGGCCCATTGCCTTTGCTTCCGTACCGTCGAAACGCCGTGCTGTCATGGTTAGCTCCTTGGCCAGGTCAATGGAAATCAGTTCGCGAAGAGTTACGGTCAGACTCATGTCCGGGATCAGTCCCCACTTACACTCCATGATGGAAAACTCGCAGTCGGCGGTGGAAAACCGGAAATCGGCGCCCAGCGCCACCTGGAAGCCACCGCCGAAACAGTAGCCGTGGGTGACCGCAATCACCGGTGCCGGCACGTTCCGCCACAGGTAGCCCACATCCTGGGCCAGGTTGCTGATCTTGCGGCCCGGCTTGATCAGCAGCTTGAGGAAATTCACCGGGTTTTTCGACACGGTTTTCACATCCAGCCCGGAGCAGAAAGCCTCTCCGGCACCCCGCAGGATAATGGCGCGCACACTGCGGTCTTTCTTCAGGGTTTTGGCGGCCCGGGTAATGGCCTCGAACATGGGCATGTCCAGGCCATTGTATTTCTCCGGCCGGTTCAGGGTCACAATGGCAATGCCGTCCTCAATATCGATCAGTACCCGGTCAGAATCGCGTGCGCTCATATCGTCGGTTCCGTGTCATACGTTAGTCGTAGGCCGCTATGCTACCATGTCGCCTCCTGATGAGAACGCCCGCGCGAGACGAGATAAAGAGACAGCATGCTACCCGAACCTGCTCAAACCCCCTGGACCTGGGCTTCACCGAACTGAACAACCGCGTGCTCTGTTTGATGATTTGGTAAACTGGGGGATTCAGACCCACTTGATCGGTGGCGCGGACGTGGCCGAAGAGCTGGATGCGAAAGGTGCTATTCGGCAGGGGACGAGAAGTGGCTGCCAGGATCTGACGGATTTGACAAAATTGGTCACAAAGTGATCTTTCTGATCAGTCTTGCAGTAATAACAATCAGTTACTGTCAGTGTGACGGACTACCGTTTATCGAATGGCTTTCAGGGCCTCGCTGATGGCGTCCGCCTCGGCTGAGAGAACCCGGTAGCGAAGGCTATCGGCCTGCTGGCTGGCCTGTAGCAACTGTTTCTGCTTCATATCGTAAAGGCGATTGAGCAGTGCGGATTGCTGATTCTTGTGCGGTGCTTTCATGGTATTGCCCTCCACAGGAAGTAGCCTGTGTCAGTAATTTTTACGTTTTGGTTCGGCTTTTGGCCTTGTAGTAATAATTAAGCATAACCCGGGCCAAAAGCGCTTGGGCGGGGGTTACCTGCCAAAGCGTGCCCGATAGGTGCCCGGGGCCAGGCCAGTGTGCTTCCTGAATAGACGGCTGAACGAACTGACATCCTCATAACCCACCAGCCGCGTCACCTCCTCCACGGCCGCGCGAGAATTTTCCAGGTGCTGCCTGGCCGCTTCAATTCTCAGAACCTGGAGGTAACCCGTGGGGGTATCCCCCGTTGCCCCCTTGAACCGGCGAATCAAAGACCGCTCCGTTAAACCGGCCAGCGCCGCAGGGGTTTGCAGGGTTACCGGCTTGGCATAGTTCGCATCCAGCCAGTCCTGCAGCTTCAGAACCGCCGCATCGGAATGGTAGCGCCGCGCCTGCAGGGCACCGTAACGCTCCACCAGGTAAACGCCCAGATCCCACCAAGCCATACCACCCCCGGCACAGGCAACTTGTCCATCCACCGTAATCAACTTATCCGGTTGCAGGTCCACCTCGTGATTGCCCGGCCGCCTGAAACCGAAAAATGGCGATATCGGCCATGATTATGTCATTAGCGCCGGTTTCAACAAAAACAACCGTATGAGAGGCTATACCCAATAAACAGGAGACTACCCCAATGACCGACACCCTGATCGACCGCCGCGACCTGGCGTTCCAACTCTACGAAGTACTGGATACCGAAAGCCTCAGCCAACGCGAACGCTTCAGCGAACACAGCCGCGACACCTTTGACGCCGTCATCGAAACCGCCGACAGAATCGCCCGCGACAAATTCGCCACCCACAACAGCGCCGCCGACAAAGACGAGCCAAAATTCGTGGATGGCCAGGTGGAAATGCTGCCCCAGGTCAAGGAAGCCTTCGACGCCTACGCCGATGCCGGTTTCATCGCCGGCCGCTACGACTACGAACTGGGTGGCATGCAATTGCCGGAATCGGTTATGGCAGCGTGCAACGGCTTCTTCACCGCCGCCAACCCGGGCACCGCCGGCTACCCGTTCCTCACCACCGCTGCCGCCAACCTGATCCGTGTGTTCGGCAACGACCGGCAGAAAAACACCTTCCTGCCGCACATGCTCAGTGGCCGCTTCACCGGCACCATGGCCCTGACCGAGCCCCACGCCGGCTCTTCCCTGGCAGACATCCGCACATCCGCGTCACCAACGGATGAAGGCCATTATCTGATCAAGGGCGCCAAGATCTACATCTCCGGCGGCGAACAGTCCATCACCGAAAACATCGTTCACATGGTGCTGGCCAAGATCAAAGGCGCACCGGCGGGTGTGAAAGGCATCTCCCTGTTTATTGTGCCGAAGTTCATTGTCGATGAAGAAGGCAACGCGAAAGAACGCAACGGCGTGAACCTGGCGGGCCTGATTCACAAGCTGGGTTATCGTGGCACCACCTCCACCGCCCTGAGTTTTGGCGACGACGCCCCCTGCCATGGCTACCTGGTCGGCGAGCCCCACCAGGGCCTGAAGTACATGTTCCAGATGATGAACGAAGCCCGGGTGGGCGTGGGCTTTGGCGCTGCCGTGATCGGTTACCGTGGCTACATGCACAGCCTGGAGTACGCCAAGGACCGCCTGCAGGGTCGCAAACCGTCCGAGAAGAACCCGGAAGCCCCCCAGGTGCCGATCATCGAACACGCAGATGTTCGCCGTATGCTGCTGGCCCAAAAGGCTTACAGCGAAGGTGGCCTGGCCCTGTGTCTGTATGGCGCACGCCTGATGGACGACCAGCATACCCATCCGGACGAGCAAAAGCGGATGGAAGCCGGCAAATTACTGGATCTGCTGACCCCGGTCATCAAGGCCTGGCCATCCGAGTACGGGCCCAAGGCCAACGACCTGGCCATCCAGGTTTATGGTGGCGCCGGTTACACCCGTGAATACCCGGTAGAGCAGTGCTGGCGGGATAACCGCCTGAACCCGATCCACGAAGGCACCAACGGCATCCAGGCGCTGGACCTGCTGGGCCGTAAGATCTGGCAGGACCAGAGTCACGGCTTGCAGTTGCTGATGCAGGAAATGCAGGTGGACCTGGAAGCGGCCACTACCGAACGTTGCCAGCAGTGGGCACTGTCCCTGAGTGAAACCCTGCAGCAGGCGGTAAAAGTGACCCAGAGCCTGGGTAAATCCCTGATGTCCGAAGACCCGGACCGGGTGCTGGCCAACGCCTCCTGCTACCTGCACCTGTTTGGCCATATCATCGTTTCCTGGATGTGGCTGCGTCAGGCCAATGCAGCAGCCAAGGCGCTGGGTTCTGCCAACAGTGACGATGAGCGCAGTTTCTACCAGGGCAAACTGCAGGCGGCGCAGTACTTCTTCCACTGGGAACTGCCAACGGTGGCTCAGGATTTGGTGCTGTTGAGGAATCAGGACGATACCTGCATGAACATGAAGCCGGAATGGTTCTGAAACTGGCAGACTGAACCATTCTGAACCAGACTGTAGGTATGCCTCGGCCCTGACGTTGCGTCTGGCGCTCCGGGGCATTTTTCTGTCCTGTCGGTATCTACAGGGAAGAGCCTACCATGAAGTCAGAAAATGCCTCCAACGCCTATCGACCGGTACGCTGTGAAATTCATAGCCTGCTACGGGAATACCTCACCTCTTCAAGACTGGCCGAGATTGTCTACCGAGACGATGCCGGACAGATCCGCACAACCCACGACATCATTCGTGACCTTTTCAGCCGTGCCGGCCAGGAGTTTGTTTTCCTGGGGCGTGGGCATATGGTCCGGCTGGACCACGTACTGACGCTCGACGGCAGAATCGTGACGGCTACGGGTGAATGCTGACAGGTTGTTGTTTTCTCTAACTTGTTGTCACTGCTAACAAAAACGTAATTGGCAGGTAATTGTTCCGTGTTGGTCATGGCCGTAGACTTGTCGCTGTTGTTTTCACACGCCAAAGAAAGAAAGGACACCGTTATGAACAAGCTGACACTGAGCGCACTGGCACTGCTGATGACGCTGGGCCTCGCAGCCTGCAGCCAGGACGACAACGAAGGCGCAGACTTCGAGGAAGCCGGTGACAACGCAGAGGAAATGGCGGATGACGCCGGAGATGCTGCCGAAGAAACCTACGAAGACGCCACTGGCCAGAACGACAGCGCCTGGGATGAAACCAAGGATGCTGCCGGTGACGCCGCAGAGGAAACCGGCGAAGCGGTTGAAAACGCCGGTGAGGAAATGGGCGAGGCTGCCGAGGAAGCAGGCGATGCCATGGAAGAAGGTTATGACGACGCTACCCAGAACAACTGATCTTCTGGGAGACGTGCCAAACCGTCTGAAAACCTGCTCCTGAGGGGCAGGTTTTTTTGTACCCTGTAAAGAAATGTTAAAGAAACTGTCTTTTTGTTGTCTGCAATCTGTCACCTAAGCCATCGACACTGTGCTCTCGAAAACCTATAAACCACCCGAGAGAGAGCAGGACCATGGCAAAGCATGATCTGGATCCCAATTACCTGGATCCCAATTACGAGCCCGTAGTTAACCATTCCGGCAATAGACCTTTCCAGCAAGTTCTGTCGGCCCGTATGCAGCGCCGTACCGTCATGAAAGGCACCGTGGGCGCCGCCCTGGCCAGCGTGATGGGCTTGGGCCTGGCCGGTTGTGGCAGCGATGACGACGATGACAACGGCGCCTCCACAGGGGGAGATCCCGCCAATACGGATCTCGGGTTCAAGGCGGTTGCCGTATCCACCGCCAACGAAGTCGTTGTTCCAGAGGGCTACTCATCCCTGGCGTTCCTGGCCTGGGGTACCCCGATTACCGGTTCCTATCCCGAGTACCAAGCCGACGGCACTAACACGGGTGCCGATCAGGAACAGCAGATGGGTATGCACCACGACGGTGTCCATTTCTTCCCGATTGACCAGAAGGCCGGTGGCAACAGCTCAACCGAAGGCCTCCTGGTGATGAACCATGAGTACATCAACCAGGACGCAATTCATGCCAGCGGGCCGACCAATGCCGGTGATAACGGTGGCGTCCGCCCGGCCGATGAGGTTCGCAAGGAGATTGCCGCCCATGGCGTATCGGTTGTTCACATCAAGCGCGACACCAACGGCACCTGGGACATCGTTTTCGGTAGCCCCTTTAATCGTCGCATTACCGGCAACACCGAAATGGACATTCGGGGCCCGGTTCGCAGCTATAGCAAGCTGATCACCCAGTACAGCCCGGATGCGACAGAGACGCGTGGCACCCTGAACAACTGCGCGATGGGCCCAACGCCCTGGGGCACCTACCTGGCGGCCGAAGAAAACTGGCATGGTTACTTTGCCAACGGTGATACAACTCAACCCCGTGAGCAAACACGTCATGGTGTTGGCAGTGCCACTCGCTATGACTGGGAACTGGCGGACAGCGGCGCGGACCAATACGTGCGTTTCAATGTCACGCCGACCGGAGCCTCTGCGACCGATGATTACCGCAACGAAGCCAACACCTATGGCTACATGGTCGAAATTGATCCGTTCACCCCGGAAAGCAAGCCCCAGAAACGCACCGCCCTTGGTCGTTTCGGCCATGAAGGCGTGATCTTTGCGCCGGCGAAGGAAGGCGAGCCGGTGGTGTGTTACTCCGGTGACGATTCCCGCTTCGAATACATCTACAAGTTTGTGTCTTCCCAGCCTTATTACTCCGCGACGGCTGGTGGTTACCTGCTGGACGAGGGAACCCTGTACGTGGCTCGCTTCAACGAGGACGGCTCCGGTGACTGGCTGGCGCTGGATCTGGACGACGCGGATTTCGCCAGCAAAGTTGCCGCTGCCGAAGGCACCATGGTGGGCGACATCCAGTTCGATGGCTTTGAGAACCAGGCTGATGTGCTGTTGAACACCCGTCTGGCGGCCGACATCGCCGGGGCAACTCCGATGGACCGTCCGGAGTGGGGCGCGGTGGATCCGAACACTGGAGAGGTATACTTCACCCTGACCAACAACACCCAGCGCACTGAAGACCAGGTCAATGCGGCCAACCCGAATGCCAACAACGCCACAGGACACATCATTCGCTGGACCGAACAGGGTAACGACCACTCCGCCACCAGCTTTGACTGGGACATCTTTGTTTTCGCCGGAGATGAAAACACAGAAACCGTGGTTGACGGGCAGGTGATCGTTTCACTGACCGAAGACAACATGTTCAGCAGTCCCGATGGTCTTTGGTTCGATTATAACGGTCGTTTGTGGATCCAGACTGACAATGGTTATCTGAAGGAGACGTTCGGTAATGACATGATGCTGGCGGCAAACCCGGAGACCCGCGAAATCAAGCGTTTCTTCGTCGGCCCCCAGGGTTGTGAGGTGACGGGCGTTGTCTCCACCCCGGATGTGAAAACCATGTTCGTCAACATCCAACACCCGGACGGCAACTGGCCAAACGCGGCTGAGGATCGCCCCCGCGATGCCACCGTGATCGTTACCAAAGACGACGGAGGCGTGATCGGCGCCTGATACGGGCTCCCACACTCCCCCTGAACCAGGCCGCAACTCCGGATTCTTCCATCAGGATGTCTCCGGAGTTGCGGCTTTTTTGTTTCAGTTTTGTCGCCATCGGCCGAAAAACAACTATTGGTGAACTAAAGTAGCAGTTATTAATACGGGTCATTTCTTTACTCTCACGAGTGATCGTCAATAAAAGATGTATTCATTAATAATGATAATAACGAGGTGGCTATGGGGTTACTCAGTCGGCCTGTTCTGTTTGTGGGGGTGTCGGTTGCCATTGTCGTCGCCATTGCGGCCGTGTTGGTGGCGCCGTTGATAGGGCTGGATGTTACATCGGTCCTGGCGGGGCTCGTTGTTGGTCTGGCGCTGGCCACTGTCTATCTGGTTTTGCGCGTGCTGGAACCGGTAGAGCGCTCTCTCAAGCAGTTGAACGCAGGTGAATTGCCCGAAGACAGCCCTCTCGGAAAGCAGTGTGCGAGCCTTCTGGCGGATGCAAAAGCCGGCCGAGCCCTGGTGGAGACGCTGTCCGGCAGTGCTGACAAGAGCGCCATTTCAGCGGCCCAGGTGTCTTTCGCTGCCGATCAGTTAAAAGTGCGCCTGGACCGTCAGGTCAGCGAAACCGCCCAGATGGCGGAGTATGCCGGCCAGATTACGGAAAGTGTCCGTGAATCCGCCCAGCAGGCGACCGACGCCGCCACCATGGCCCTGCAAAATCGCCAGGTAAGCGTGGAAGGCCGTGAAGCACTGACATCGGCCATCGACAGTGTGCGCGCCGTGCACGAGCAGTCCAGCGAGAACCTGAGGCTGATCCAGGAACTGAACGAAAAATCCAACAAGATCCAGGGGGTGACCACCACCATTCAGGGCATTGCGGAGCAAACCAACCTGCTTGCCCTGAACGCGGCCATCGAAGCGGCTCGCGCGGGTGACCAGGGCCGGGGGTTTGCGGTTGTTGCCGATGAAGTCAGGCAACTGGCGGGGCGAACAGCCCAGGCAACCGGAGAAGTGGCCGAAACACTCCAGGAAATACGGTCTGACACGTCCCTGATTGTCTCGCGTATTGAAGATCTGGCGAAGAGTGTTGAGGCTGGCCTGGCATCCGTTGAGAGTGTGGGTGAGCGACTGGACCAGATTCGTGATCAGTCCGACCGGGTTCAGCAGCAAGTTGCCCGTATCGCCGAGATTGACCAGAACAATGAGCAGAGCCTGGAGCAGATGTCGTCTGCCATTGAAACCGTTCGGGACCAGATCACCGAGAGCGATACCAGCGTCGCCTCCCTTGCCCAGCAGGCCTCAACCCTGATGGAGCTGGCGGAAGAGGCCAATGCCGCATTTGCCCTCAACAGCGATGAAAGTTATCACCGGTCCTTCTATGACCAGGCCAGGCAGGGGGCGGACCGTATTGGCAAGCTTTTCGAACAGGCCGTCCGTGACGGACAGCTGTCGGAAAACGCGCTCTTCGACAAGAAGAGAGAAGCCATACCGAATACCGATCCTCAGAAATACTCAAGCAGTTATGACCGTTTTACAGACCAGCAGCTCCCCTCGGTGCAGGAATCGGTAAAGTCCGCTCATCCTTCTATGGTGTATGCGATTGCCATAGCGCCGGATGGCTATGTGCCCACCCATAACCGCGATTTCGCCCACGCCCCAACCGGCGATCCGAAAGTGGACCTGATGAAAAGCCGTAGCAAGCGGCTGTTCAACGATCGTACCGGCGCCCGCTGTGGTAGCCATACCCAGAGTATGTTGCTGCAGACCTACCGGCGGGATACCGGGGAAATCATGCACGACCTGTCGGTGCCGATCTACGTGAACGGCAAGCATTGGGGTGGCTTCCGCCTGGGTTACAAACCGGACAGTCACTAGGTTTCTGCCATTTTCAGGCTCGGG
Organism: Marinobacter iranensis; assembly: GCF_029207565.1. GTDB lineage: Bacteria > Pseudomonadota > Gammaproteobacteria > Pseudomonadales > Oleiphilaceae > Marinobacter > Marinobacter iranensis. The sequence goes on from NZ_JANCMW010000001.1 coordinate 169,079, forward strand.
TGCTGTGGTACACTTCAACTGTGCAGCAAGAGGAGAATCAGTTGTCCGAGCCTGAATACATTCCCGCCAACGCAGACCCCATTTCCCGCCGTGAAGAGCCTGGCCGAAACCTGGCTGTGCTGGTGTACATTCTGCAGGCGTTGTCGTTTTTTGTCGGGGGCCTTACCGGCCTGGTTGGCGTTATCATCAATTACGTCAAGCTGGATGACGTCCGCAACACCTGGATAGAGCCCCATTTCCGCTGGCAGATCCGCACCTTCTGGATTGGCCTGCTGTGGACCGTTATCGGCATCGTGACGACGCCCCTGATCATCGGCTGGTTTGTGTTGCTGGGGATATCCATCTGGATTATCTATCGCATTGTTAAAGGGGCGCTGGCCCTGAATGATGGAAAGCCCCCACAGGCCCACTAGTCGCTGGTGACCTCCCTGAGCCGGGTAGCGCTGATAGCACCGGCAAGCCCCATCAGCCCCAGGGTCAGTATGACGGCCACGTTGGAGATCATTGATACGAGAGCCGTCAGCCCGCCGGTTGCCAGCAGCAGGACACCGATCACGGTATTGCTGACGGAGGTGTAGTCGGTGCGCTTGTTGCCGCCGGCCATATCCACCAGGTAGGTCTTCCGCCCCAGTCGAACCCCTGCGTGCGCGATGCCCAGCACGAAAAACGCGGCCGGATAGAACCAGACGCTTGTGGTTGCTTCGCCGGCAAACAGGACGGTCAGGCCCACCGCAAGGCAGGTACCACTGGCGATAACGGCCCCGCGTATCATTACCTGCCGGCTGGAGCTGTCTGCCATCCAGCCCCATACACTCGCACTGATTGAACTGGCCAGGCTGCTCGCCAGCAGGAACACGCCCAGCAGCCAACCGATGTCGGAATTTTTCTGCGCCAGCACCACAAAGTAGGGCGACGCCAGTGCCGAGCACAACAGCAGGGCACGGGTGATCACGAAATGCCGGAACGGTGGATCGTCCCGCAGCAGGGAAAGGCTTTTAAGCGCGTCCCTCAGTGCATTGCCACCGCCGCCGGTTTCACCTTCGTATTCGTCTATCGACGCAAACAGCAGGCCGGCGATGACCCAGAGGCCGGCGGCCAGCAACAGCAACACGGTGTAGAAAAGCACACCAGGATCTCCCCGGTCCCAGAACAGCAACGCTGTCAGAACCACGGTGGCGGAGCCGCCAAGGGTGGAGGCCAGTCCCGACAGTCTGCCCCGGCGTTTCTTGGGTATGCATTTTCCCTGCACGTCTTTCATGGACACCGAACAGAATCCGCGGGCCAGGGAAAACAGGACCAGTGCGCCCACCACGCCAGCGCCTGCGGCGTAACCTTCCATGAACCACACGCTTGCGGCCATGCCTGCAACGCTGGCCGCCTGGCCAAAGCTGCCAAGGGTCCAGAACCACTTGCGCACAGGCTTGCGCCTGACCCAGGCCCCGATCACCATCTGCGGGATCATCGAGCCGGACTCCCGGATCGGTACCAGCCAGGCCACCAGGGCGGGTGCACCTATCGCGCTGAGAAGCCAGGCAAGGACCGTTTTCGGGCTGATCAGCAAGTCACCGAGCTTGGTCAGTACGTTACTGCCCAGGATCAGGAAAAAGTTGCGGGGTACTTCCTGGCACGCTTCGTCTGGGATATCGGTACAGGCCCGTACGTCTTCCTCGTTGGCAATAAGGCCGTAGATCTGATCGAGCGTGTCCTTCTGTTTCGCAGGCAAGGGGCCATCCTCCGGAGAAAGGGTACTCAAGGATACCAGTTACGACAGGTCTCCTTAAGACCGGAGAGCGGAGTGGCGGGAAAGTCAGACCAGGTGGTGGTCCCATTGGACAGGCAGTGTGGCGATGTCCTGTGGCTGATTGTCCCGGCCGAGGCGAACCAGTTTGCCGCGCCCCGATGAGACAAGAAAGTCACCACCTGCGAGTGCCTGGACGCCAGCGCAGTCCGGAATGGAAGCCCGTGCCAGCAACTCGCCGGTGAGGCCGTTGAAGACCACGGCGGTGCCACCCACGGGGGAGGCGGCCGCGACCAGGTCATTTTCCGGGTGGGCAATGACACTGGCAATGTAGTTGGCCAGGGCTTTTTGGGTGTCTTCGTCAAAGCGGATTTCCCGAAGCTTTCCACCCTCAAGCCGCGCAATAAGGGCCGGCGACTCGTACAGCGGCCCCTGATACTGGTACGCGACGTAAACCTGGCCGTTGGCACCGACACTCACGTGGCGGGAGCTCTGTTGGTGGTGGGCGGGGCTGAATCGACCCACTATAGCGCCGTTGTGGCGGTTCAGCAGGATCAGTGCAGGTCGCATGGTCTCCAGGTTCAGTTTGATGCGATCGTAGTCCGGGTGGGTCAGGATGCCGCCCAGCCCGATCACCAGGGTTTCCCCGTCTGGATGCAGGGTAAGCTCGTGGGGGCCGACACCGTTGAGTTCGAAGGTATGGACCCGCTGGTAATCCCGGTGTGCGTCGTAAACCGCAACTATGCCTTCGCCCTGTTCGTATCGGGTGGCGGTGGCATAGAGCCAGCGCCCGTCCGGTGAGAACACACCATGGCCGAAGAAATGCTCTCCGGGGACGGCCTCGACACGATGTGTTCTGGTGCCGATTTCGGAATCGAAGACGTAGAAGGACCATCCTGGCCGGCGTTCAAAGAAGAGCACCTGGGAACCGCCGGGGCGAGTGCAACCGCTGTGGCAGCGAGTATCAACGGGAGACTGCCAGAGGGGCTTGCCATTGCGGTCGATAGCGCTGACAGCGAACCGTCCATCGGACAGTCCAACCGCACCCACGTACCGGCCCGGGTCTGTGCCCGTTCTCCGAGGCAGCATGCTGCAACCGTGCAGCGTGGCCACCAGGCCACCGGCAAGGCCCGCTTTCAGCAGTTGTCGCCGATTAAGGAATGCGTCCCCGGGTTGCCTGTTGCCGTTTTCCATCAGTCACCATCACTGGAATTGAAGCCACGGACCACGCCCAGCTCCACCGCTGCCTGGTCGTTGACCATCGTGGTCAGTTGGGAGACGTCGACGTAAAAGCCCTGGAGCAGGGAAAAGGTCTCGTCCCTGGAGAGCAGTTCCGCCATGGGGCTATGCAGGTCGGGAAAGTGCTCCAGAACCTCGTCGAACTGCCTGCCGATACGTTGGCCCAGTTCCGGTTGGCTGCTGCTTTCAAGAAGTTGCTTCAGGCCAGGCAGGAAAGACTGCTTCAGGCCAAGAACGGTGGCTTCGGCTGTCTTCAGGCTGCTGCCACTCCGCCACGCATCGGCGGCGTAGATCGAGCGTTTGCCGTTTCCGCGAAGCCCCATGGGCTGGGCCAGCCTGCGTTCTTCCAGGATTTCCAGGGCTGTCATGCCAGCGCGAATGGTGGCGTCCCGGTACTGTTCAGTTGCCAGGTAATGCTTCCTGAACGACTGCCACTGTTCGCTGAGTTGCTTGCTGTTCGACTCGATATGCCCCGCCACCGCTGTTAGCAGACTGCAGGTTCCGGGGGCGGGCAGGGCATTGTTCCCGGTGTTCAGTTGCTCGTCGTACAGGAGGTATTCCAGCATCGGGAATCCCTGTACGGCAACGCCGGATTGGGCAATAACGTCAGCCGATATCGGATCTTCGCCAGTGAGCAGGTAACCAGCTTTTCGTGCAACGAGGTTTTTCGGGTCCGGCCAGAACTGGAATTGCCAGGCAAGGTTGTCGTTCTCGACCGGGCCGAAGTCCACAAAACGGACCTGTTGCCAGGCCAGGAACGCATCCAGCCAGGCGCGTTCCAGGGTGTCGCGTGAGCTCTGTTCCGGTGCGCTGCAGTAGTCTGCAGCGGCATGGGATAAGTCGCCGGCTCCGGTTGCCAGAGACTGGTAGCCCGCGAGGATGCCCCGGTGCCATTGTTCTTTCGCGTCGCCATTTGCGTCAGGCTGGCTGGCAGCCATGCCGGCGATTGGAGCCAGTATCAGGGTGGCAACGCCAATGGCTTTCGTCATTGGTTGCATGGCGTGTCCTCAGAGAGAATTCAGGAAATCCAGTAGTGCACTCCGTTCTTCGGCCGGCATCTGGCGGTAGCGTTCAGCTGCCGGGCCGGCTTCGCCACCGTGCCATAGCACGGCTTCTTCAAGCGTTCGCGCCCGCCCGTCATGGAGAAAACCGGACTGCGGATTGACCACCTGAGCCAGTCCGATACCCCAGAGCGGCGGTGTCCGCCATTCATTGCCATTGGCCAGGAACTCACCCCGGCCGTCGGCAAGGGCCGGGCCCATGTCGTGCAGGAGCAGGTCGGTGTAGGGCCAGATGGTCTGGTTGCTGAGGTCAGGGCGGTCCGCCGCCGTGCCTGTCTGGTGCCTGGGCGTATGACAGCCTGCGCAGCCCGTTTCATTGAACAGTTCTGCACCTTGCTGAACAGGTGCTGTATCAAGGTTGCGCCGGGCCGGTACGGCGAGGCTCTTGGCATAGAAGGTGATAAAGTTGGCCACCTTGTCGCTGACCTCCGGGTTGCCGCCGCTGGTGAAGTGGTCACAGCTTTGCTCGGGGGTACAATCAGTCGCCGGTTTGATGGTGGATGTCAGCCCCATATCCCCGGCAAACGCCCCCATGCTTTGCTGGTGGACGTTGGGCTCCGCGGCCTTCCAGCCGAATCGGCCAGGCACCGTTTGCTGGCTTTCCAGGTCCCAGACCTGGTTGAGTTTGCCGGAGATGCCGTCGTTGTCCGTGTCGTCGGGATCGGCAAGTGCTCTGAGATCATCGAGTGGAATGGCTTCCAACAGGCCCATGCCGATCATCTGCGGGGCCACCCGTGGAGATACCAGCAGGTCCTCTGGCAGAGGGCCATAGTTGGGGTTTTCGATCCGGTAGACCGGTTTGCGCAATTCCACCTGGGCGCCGTCGGCAAGGGTCTCGGTCTGCGAGTCCCACTCGATCACCAGGTCGGCTTCTGGCCTGCCGGCGGGCAGGGCGGCGGTCTGCAACTGGCTTCCGTACACGGGGGCCGGCTTGAACCCGTGTGTTCGCAAAATCTCCGCGTCCTGTTCGGGGTCTGCCGGAACGGCCAGGCGCAAAAACAATGAAATGGGTTTGTCGTCGGCGGCAGGCGGATGCCCACGGCCGTCCTTGATATGGCAGCCCTGGCACGAGTTAGTGTTGAAAAGCGGGCCCAGACCGTCCCGGGCGTCAGTGCTGGCGGGAGCCTCGACCCAGGGATTGCGGAAGAAGCTGTTGCCAACGCTGAAATCCAGGCGCCTGGTCATGGAAAGGTTGGCTTGGGGCAGGGAATAGGCATTGTGGTCGAACTGCTCCACCGTGCCTTCGCCCCCCGTCATGGGTGTTGCCTGGATCGGGTATGGGGCCGGGGCAGCCGCCAGGACGAGGGCCGCTGCTACGGCCACTCCGGAAGACAAGAACAGCAGTAGCAGGGGGCGTCGGCGCATAGATCAGCAAAGGTTAAGTCAGTTTAGAAGGTGTGGCCGGCATCGTCTGGCTTGAGCGAGTCGATACCCAGTTCGCGAGCAGCCTGTTCGATGGAGCCGGTTTGCTCAACCAGAGCCAGAATCGCGCCGTTCACAATCTCCGCGCCTTTCTCGTTGCCCGGGGCGATCATCATATCGAGCTTCATCGGCTCGGCCTCGGCCTCTGCGGTGGACTTCATGGTCTGCAGCGCACCCATGGAGTTTTCAAGTTGCTGGCGCAGTGTTTCGTCAAGCTCCGGGTTGAGTTCCGCCACCAGATCGGACAGCGACGGCCCCGTCAGTTCGGTACCGTCAATCCGGGTGTAGCTGCCGGAATAGACGTTGGCAATGCCTTGGCCATTGAAGTAATGGGAGTTGTGGGTGTTGTCACTGAAACAGTCGTGTTCATCCTCATAGGAGTTTGCTTCCAGCGCCACTTTCATGCGTTCACCGGCCAATTCGCCCAGCGACAGGGACCCCATGCCAAAGAACATTTTCTGGATGGCGGCATCCGGTGCTTCGGCCAGCAATTGGGAGCGGTAGTTGTCTTGCTGTCCTGGCGCCCACTGGGCAACCATCCACTCCAGGTCGCTGATCAGCAGGTCGGTCGCTGCATCGAGATAGGCTGCACGACGGTCACAGTTGCCATTGGAGCATTCTTCTCCCTGAACGTAATCCGTCGCGGGACGTTGTCCGGCACCGCTGTCGAAGCCGTGCAGGTCCTGGCCCCACAGCAGGAATTCAATGGCGTGATAGCCGGTGGCTACGTTGGCTTCTGAACCTCCGATCTCATTGAGCTCCGCCAGCAGTTCGGGTGTCAGGTTGGAGGTATCGACGGTTGTACCGCCGATGTTGATTTCCGTGCTGGCGATGATGTTGGCCGTGGCGCCCTGGTTGCCCAGTTCATGCTGGTAGCCGTCCTCCTCTACATAGTCGATCAGGCCTTCATCCAGTGGCCAGGCATTCAGTTGACCTTCCCAGTCGTCCACCACGGCGTTGCCAAAACGGAAGACCTCGGTTTGCTGGTAGGGCACCCGGGAGGCAAACCAAGCCTGTTGAGCCTTTTCCTGATTGGCTTCAGTGGGGCCTTCAAGAAACGTGTCCACGGCGCTGTCCAGGCTCCGGGCGGCGGTCAGCGCGTCCTGAAATTTGGCATGGGCCAGATCCGCGTAATGTTCCACAACGTCGGATTTGGTGGTGGCCTCCGCGGCAGGTGCTTCCTTGGCCTCAGGGACTGTGGATGCAGTTTCTTCGCTGTTGCTGCAGGCTGTCAGCAGTGTCGCGGAGATGGCAAGGGCCAGGGGTAAGCGCAACACGTTCAAGTGCGGGGCCATTTCGATGTCCTTTCGTCGTTGATGGAATAAAACGTATTATTATTCGCATTATAGGGGGTGGATAATCCGTTGCAATGACTGTGTGAAATGATTTTCATTTATTTTTTTGACCTGGCTCAGAATCGTGGATTGGAATGCAATTGATGACTTCCGGAAAGGTTTGCCAAGTCAGTTCGACCTGTAGCCTAATGGGCTTTCGATGTTCAGGAGTCTGGAATGCTGAGTTACCTTCACGCTTTTCATGCCGGTAATTTTGCCGACGTTCAGAAGCACGCGGCCCTGGTTCTGGCGATCAGGATGATGCAGGCCAAGTCCTCGGCCATCGCCTGTTTTGACACCCACGCCGGCAGTGCCAGTTACGATCTTACCGGGGATCGTGCGCTCAAGACCGGTGAGGCGGCTTCCGGCGTCCAGAAACTCTGGCCATATAGGGTGCATCTGCGTTCTGATGACTGGCGGGCCATGTTTGATGAGCTGGCTTCGGGTGAGGGTGCCGGAGGGCGAATGGTGCACTACCCGGGTTCCCCTCGCTGGTTTTGCCGCTACCTGAGGGAGCAGGACAGCCTGACGGCGTTTGAGCTGCACCCGGCGGAGGGTGAAACACTGGCCGATTGGGCCGCCACGCGTTCCCGGGTCAGGGTTTTTCAGGAGGATGGTCTGAAGGGGTTACTTCGTCACCTGCCACCCAGGCAGCCGAGATTGTTGGTACTGACGGACCCGTCTTACGAGGTCAAAAGCGACTATGAAGAGGTTGGGCACACCCTCACGCGGGCCTGGCGGAAATGCCGGCACGGGGTTTACCTGATCTGGTATCCGATCCTGCCGGGCAGGCCTCATGAGAGACTGAAGGGAGCGATATCCGCGAGCCCTCTTCGCAAGGTGCTTTGCAGTGAGATTACCCTCAACCAGCCGCCGCAACGCGGTATGTCCGGGTCCGGAGTGTTGGTGGTCAACCCGCCCTGGGGATTCGACAGCCGGCTTGCCGCGATGATGGAAGCCGTCGCCGATGATGGTTGCCTGGGTATTACGTCGACGGTGGACTGGCTGGTGCCGGAGTAGCGTTACTGGCTAGTTGCTCCAGGCGCTGGCGTTTCGGCTTCCGCCTCATCGACCATTTCCCGGAGCTGTTCCAGTATCGCTTCCCCGCGCTCACCTGCGATACCGATGTAGGCCTGCCGGACTGGCAGGCTGGCGTTGCGGAACCGGTCACGCTCCTCTTCTGTCAGTTCGACCGTACGAATGCTGCTGTTCTCCCTGATGACTTCAAGGCGGCTGGCATTGAGCTCTGCCTGTACTTCGTAAGCCAGGGGCGCAACCTCGTCGAGTGCGTCCTCCAGCCAGCGCTTCTGGTCTTCGGGCAGGGCATCAAACCACGTTTTGTTGGAAACCACCGAGGAGACGAACTGGGCGGGCTTTGCGAACGTCATGGTGTTCTGGACTTCATAAAACCCCATTTCCTCAATCGCAAAAACCGGGTTGGCCTGCCCGTCGATACGGCGTAGTTGCAGGTCGCTGTACACCTGCGAGAAAGGTGCGGGGCTGGGTGTTGCTCCATAGGCCTTATAGGCTTCCGCTGCAATGTCCGACGCCATGGTACGAATCGTGAGGCCCTCGAAATCCGCTGGGGTTTTCAGGGGTTTGTTTGCAGTCCAGACCATCCAGCCTTCGGGCACAAAACCGAGCAGCTTTAGGTTCTGCTCTGCGTAGGGCTCGCGGAACAATTGCATCAGCTCTTCGCTGGCAAGAATGTCGCGATTCACGGCTTCGCTATCGGACAACAGATAGTGCAACGTGAATACACCAACCTCGGGAATAACATCGGCAAGGTGGCCGGGTGAGGCAAAGGCCAGATGAACCGAACCTTCCTGCGCCAGGTCGGTCAGTTGGAGGGAGGTGCCAATAGACCCATAGGGAAAGATATCAATGACGATGTTGCCGTCGGAGATGCTCTCGATGCGGTTCTTGAGTTCCAGGGCGTATCGGTGTTGTACGCTACCTTCAATTTCCTCAAGTGCGAAACGCCAGGTGACCGGGTAGGAAGGCTTTTCGTTGTCACCGCTGTCCGACACCGGTGCGGGGCTGTCTGAACAACCTGCCAGCAAAAGCATAGCCATTACGAGTAATGGGGTAAGCCCGTGGCAGAGTTTTCGCATGTGCTGTCTCCGTTGATACCTACAAAACCATGCAGATAAGGTACCACAATCAACAGTGGTTATGGTTGCTGATCAACCGACTCCGAAACCAAAAAAGGCCCTGCCGGAGCAGGGCCTTACAATGCGACGTTCGCAGGAGGCTGCTTACATCAGGGCATCAACGCGGTTGCGTACCTGCGGCTCACTGTTGTAGGCGGTTGCGATGGAATTGTAGGTGGGGATATCCATGCCGGCATCCTCAATCACCGTTACCATTTCGTCGTTGGCTTCCATCTGCAGTTCCTGGGCTTTTTTCTGCGAGTCCGCCGCCTCGATTTTCTCCATGTATTCATCGCGGATATTATTGATGCCTTCCTGGGCTTCGACGAACTGCTTCAGCTCCTCGTCGGTGAAGTTGGTTTTCTGTGTCCCAGCGGCAGCGGGATTGCTGTAGCCGCCACCAGTGTTGGCTGGTTTAGGGCTTTGCTGGCTTTCCTGGGCCAGCGCCGGACCGGCGGCGAGCAGTGCCAGGGATGCGGTCAGTGAAATGAGAAGCTTGTTCATAACTCTCTCCTTTTGCGTTGAGGGAATTGCATTGGTTTGTTTCATTCAATCTTGCGTTGTCGGGAAAGTGATTCCTCGAACGTTACTCGCTATCAGTCAAGCTCCGTGCCAGGTTTCGTTTCAAATAAAAATATTTAAATATCAATAAGTTGAGTTAAGATTAGCGTTACCGGTGTGTAACGTGACTTGTGGCTAAATGTCACATGTGGCATACCTGCGTGACAGTTTGTCGGAGTTGGTTATGAAGACACCCGTATCAAGAGCGCGGGAAATGTTCCGTTCACTGCGCCTGACTCTGGTGCTGAGCATTGTTGTACCACTGATGGTGTTCAGCGGGGTTGCTATCTACGTTGGGCTTGGCGCGGTCGAACGGAACCTGAACGACAGGTTGAGGGAAGATCTGGAGCTGGTAGCCCGGGCTGTCAGTGGCCCGCTCTCACAGGCCATGTCGGATGGTGATGAAATTGTGATGGGGGAATCGCTAAAGTCCATATTCCGCATTGGCCGGGTGTTTGGTGCCTCGGTCTTCGATGAGCACGGGCGGCACATCGCCAGCCTGGGCGTGGCCGACAGCGATGTCACCCGTAGTGATAGTGCCGAGCGGGCGATTGCCAGTCGCGAACTCGGCGGCGCCTTTCGACGGGTGGACGGGGTATCCGTATTCTCACAGTTCACGCCGCTGATAGCGTCTGACGGCCGTATTCAGGGATTGCTGCAGGTGACTCGTAAACGCAGTGACTTTCACGAGTTGGTGGCTTCCAGCCGCATCTGGGCGGTCAGCATCTGGTCGGTGGTGTCTTTGATGGTCATTCTGGTGGTGGTACTGGGCCACTATGGCGCTGTCGGTCGACATGTAAGCCGGTTGCTGGAAATCATGGAGAGGATGGCGCCGGGGCGTTGGCGGGTCGATAGCCGCTCTGCCGGGCCCCGTGAATTGCGCCAGATCCATGAAGGGTTGCAGGAAATGGGTGCCCGTATGGCGATCGCCGAGCGGGAAATCCGTGAAAGTGTCGAGCGGGAGCAGGCGTTATCGGAGCAGCTGAAGTACCAGGAGAAGGTTGCCATGATCGGTCGGGTTGCCGGGGGTGTTGCCCATGAGTTGGGGGCGCCGCTGAATGTTATCCAGGGCCGTGCCAATATTCTTGGTCGGGGTGATCTGGCTGAGAATGATCGGCGACACCTGAAGGATATCGAACATCAGGTCGAGCGGATGACGCTGATTATCCAGCAACTGCTGGACTGTTTTCGCCATGTGCCGGACTCCCGGAGACAGACAGATCTGGTGGCCACAGTGAGGGATCTAACGGGCCGTATTGGCGAAGAACCGAGGTGCCTGGGAGTTGAAATCCTTACCGATATTCCAGTTGATCATGCCGGGATACTGGCCGAGCCAACCCGCCTGGAAATGGCCTGTCTGAACATTATTCGCAATGCCTGCCAGGCGGCGAAATCTCGGGTGACGGTGTCTGTCGTGGGTCACGAAGGGTGCTGGGAATTGCGGGTGGACGACGATGGCCCGGGTATCGACGCGTCGTTAAGGGAGCGGGTTTTTGAGCCCTTCTTCAGTACCCGGGCAGCAGGCGAGGGAACCGGGCTCGGGCTTGCCGTGGTTGGCAGTGTTCTCAAGGAGCATGGTGGCCGGGTTGATATTGGCTCCAATCCGGATGGGGGCTGCAGGATGTCAACGTTCTGGCCGGTTTATACCAACAATGAAGATTCAACGGAGGCCTGTCATGAACGCTAGGCCGGCACTCATTCTGCTGGTGGAGGACGATGCCAGTCTGCGCATGCTCCTGTCGGAGGAGCTCGAAGTGGATGGATACGAGGTCCGCTGTGCGGCCACTGTTGAACAAGGGTGTCGTGGAGTGAAGGAGTGGCACCCGGACCTGATCGTATCGGATTTGCGGCTACCGGATGGCGACGGCCTTACCATACTCCGGCAGCTCCAGGCCGAGGGGCTGTCCGTCCCCTTTATCATCATTACAGCCTTCGGCACGGTTGATCAGGCGGTGGAGGCGCTGAAAGCCGGTGCTGATGATTTCCTCACCAAGCCGCTTTCAACCGATCACCTGCGTCTGAAAATCAAGCGGTTATTGGCCCATGCGGCAGTTACCAGTGAGCTGGCACGCTACAAGTCTCAGGGCGATGGGAATGTATCACTGGGTCTGGTGGGTGAAAGCCGCGCGATGGAACAGCTCAGGGGTGAGATCCGACAGGTGGCGCGCAGTCAGGCGGCGGTTCTGGTGAGTGGGGAAAGCGGTACCGGCAAGGAGTTGGTTGCAAAGGCTATCCACCAGGAGAGCGACCGCAGTCAGGGACCATTTATACCGGTAAACTGCGCGGGCATTCCCCAGGAATTAATGGAGAGTGAGTTTTTCGGCCATGAAGCCGGTGCGTTTACCGGCGCAAAGTCCGCCCGTCGTGGATTGTTTGCCGAAGCCGACGGGGGCACGCTGCTGTTGGATGAGATCGGCGAGATGCCGCTTGCGCTCCAGGCAAAGTTATTGCGGGTCCTGCAGGAGGGCACCATCAAACCGGTTGGGGCCGACCAGGAAGAGTCAGTGGATGTGAGAATCATCGCCGCAACGCATCAGGATCTCGTCAAGGCGGTGGAACACTGCAGTTTCCGGGAAGATCTTTACTATCGCCTGGAAACCTTGACCCTGCTAGTGCCGCCACTGAGGGAGAGGGGCGACGACGTGGACCTTCTTGCCATGCACTTTCTGCGAGAGTCGACCCGGCGCCACAACCGGGGATTTCTGCAACTGAGTGAAGTGGCCTCGCGCATCCTGTCTGACTACCCGTTTCCCGGCAATGTCAGGGAGCTTGCCAGCGCCATTGAGCGGGCGGTGACCTTCTGTGATGGCGATGTGGTGCTTCCGGAACACCTGCCGGCCCGCATTCGCAAGCGCCAGACAGAGTCTGCCGAGGCAAGGCCGGCATTGCCCGCTGGCAACCTGGCGGACTGGCCCACGCTGGACCAGGTGCAGCAGGATTATGTCGGGCAGGTTATTGATGCTGTGGAGGGCAACAAGCGGCGTGCAGCCCAAATACTCGGGGTCAATCGCCGCACCCTGTATCGTTGGCTGGACGCTGACAAGGACAACGCCAATGACTAACCAGAAGCAGGCGATGCTTTACGGGCTGGGAACGGTGCTGCTGTGGTCCACGGTGGCGACAGCGTTCAAGCTGTCATTGCGGGAGCTTACCCCCGTTCAGATGCTGGTGGTGGCTTGCTCCGCCTCGGTGGTGGTGATGGCACTGATTCTCGTCGCCCAACGCCGTTGGCACCTGGTGTTCGAACTGACCCGCCGCCAGTATCTGCAGTCCTTCGGAATGGGGCTGATCAACCCTTGCCTGTATTACTTCCTGCTGTTTGGTGCTTTCGACCGACTGCCTGCCCAGGAAGCACAACCCCTGAACTACACCTGGGCGCTGGTGTTGGCCTACCTGTCAGTACCCTTCCTGAGGCAACGGCTGCGGCGAGCGGATATCATTGCCGGGTTGGTCTGCTACAGCGGTGTGGTGGTCATCGCAACACGGGGTGACGTGCTGTCGCTGACGTTCTCGGACCCGCTGGGCGTAGGCTTCGCAATCGGGAGCACCCTGGTCTGGGCGTCCTACTGGATTATCGCCACGCGGGACACACGGGATCCGGTGGTGGGGCTGTTCCTGAACTTCCTCTGTGGCCTTCCGGTCATTGTGGTCATTTGCGGCTTCACGGACGGTTTCGATTTCAACCCGTCCGTGGGGCTGGCCGCTGCCACCTATGTGGGGGTGTTCGAGATGGGCGTTGCCTTTGTTCTCTGGTCCTATGCCATGAAGAAAGCGGAGAATACCGCCAGGGTCAGCAACCTCATCTTTATCTCACCGTTTCTGTCGCTCGTGTTCATTTACTTCATTCTTGGCGAAATCATCCTGCCGTCTACCTATGTGGGCCTGGTGCTCATTGTGGCGGGCCTATGGATTCAGCAACGTAAAACCCGGGAAAAAATGGTCAGGGCATCGTCAGCATGAGCCGGTGGTTTATCTACATGGTACGAACCGCCAAAGGGGCTCTGTACACAGGCATCACAACCGATGTGGCGCGGCGGATTGCGGAGCATCAGGCTGGTGCGCCCAAAGGCGCCCGTAGCCTGCGGGGGAAGGGGCCGCTTGAGCTGGCTTTTTCCGCCGGAACAAGCGACAGGGCGACCGCCTCCAAGCTGGAATGGCAACTCAAACAATGGCCCCGCAAACAGAAGGAAGCACTGATTCGTGGGGAGGTGTCACTTCCGGGTACCAACGGTGATCACGAAACGACCGGCTGAGCGGCAAGACTCTCGGCATTGGTTGATGTGGCCAGGTGCCGGCGGACAAAGGCCCCTGCGGTTTTCAGGGCATCGGTGGCCCTGTCGAGTTGCCCCGCGTGAACCTGGAAAACGTGCCAGAGGCTGTTGTAGATTTCCAGCCGGGTGTCAACGCTGTCGCGGCTGGCGACGTCCGCCAGGCGTTGGGCATCGTTAAGGAGAATTTCCTGGCTGCCAACCTGTATCAGTAGGGGTGGCAGGCCGGAAAGGTCTCCTTGCACTGGTGAAATCAGAGGGTTGGATACCGGCTCGCTGCCGCAATAAAGGCGCGCTGCCTTGTCAATCCAGGGCTTTTGCAGCACCGGTTCGCACTCGGGGGAGTAGAGGTCCTGGTTGGAAAGGTCGGTCCAGGGTGAGAGCACCATCAGCGAAGAGGGCAGGGGCAGGCCTTTGTCACGCAGGCGTATCGCCAGTGCCACTGCCAGCCCGCCACCAGCCGAGTCGCCCGCCAGTGAAATAGTCGCAGGCGGGTGCCCTTCATCCAGCAGCGCACGGTAGACGGTTTCGGCATCGTCCAGTGCTGCGGGGTAGGGATGCTCCGGCGCCAGACGGTAGTCGGGTGTGATTACCATGGCGCCGCTGAATTTCGCCAGGTGGCCGGTAATCCCACGATGGGTCTTTGGCGAGCCGATAATGTAACCACCGCCATGAAAATACAGCACAACTCCATTGGAGCTGTCACCATGGCATGCCCTGGTGATGGCGAGCCCCTCAGCCTGGATGTCTTCGAACCGGGTACCACGTGGCGGGATCGACGTCAGATACGCCTTGCTGATCAACCTGCGTTGCAGCGCAACGGGAATCGCAGGGTGCAACAAGGGTCGAACCAGTCTGTTCATGGTCTGGCGCAGTCCGGCTTCCAGGGCTGTTTGTATCATCGGCAACTCCGGGGTTGTGGTGTGCTAACCTATTCACCAGGTTCAGGCAGGCACACTGCTATTTTAATACCCATTCATGACAGGCGTGTAACTCTACGTGTACTGGAAAACAGATACCATAGAAATTCCGAACTGGAACAGGGCGTCACTGCTGGAACGGCTGGCGCCGTTTGCTCCTGAAAACGAGGAGCAACTCAGTGAAGATATGGTTGCCTATTGCCGTTTCTATGGCCTTGATCTCTGGGTGGAACACCCGGAGGTAAGTTATCATCAGGGCTATGTGATGGCCGACCGGCATCAGGTGATGGTTCACTATTTCCAGCTTCCAGGCCAACAAAAAGCCAGGGGCACCGTGTTCATCCTGCATGGCTACTTTGATCACGTTGGCCTTTATAGCCAGTTGATTGACCGGTGTCTTGGCGCCGGATTTGACGTGCTGGCCTATGATCAGCCCGGGCACGGGCTGTCCAGTGGAACGCCGGCCGCGATCGGGAGTTTTCTGGAATACCAGGCCGTGCTGGCGGATGTCATGGCCAATGTGAGGGAGAAGGTACGAGCCCCCTGGTATGCGGTTGGGCAGAGTACCGGAGGAGCCATTCTGATTGACTACCTGCTGACCAACCACCACACGCGGAAAACCTCGGATTTTCGCAGGGTGGTCTTGCTGGCGCCGCTGATAAGGCCCGCTGGCTGGTTAGGGGCCAAGGTTCTGCACAGCCTGGCGAAGCCGTTTATTTCCCGGTGGCGGAGGGTGTTCGGTGCCAACAGCGGGAACTCGCGTTTCCTGAAGTTCCTCAGGGACTATGATCCGCTCCAGGCCAGGGCCGTTCACGTCGACTGGGTATCGGCACTGAGGCAATGGGTGCCGCACATTGAGGCGGCGCGACCGGTGGATTTTCCGATCACAGTGGTGCAGGGGGAAAAGGACCTGACCGTGGACTGGCAGCACAATCTGCGGATAATCCGCAATAAATTTGCCTCGGTGGAGGAACTCCGGATACCGGATGGGCGTCATCATCTAGTAAACGAGGCTCAGGATTTACAGGCAACTGTATTCAATACCATCGTGGATACGTTTGAAAACGACCATGGCGGGTCTCTGTCAGAGGCCGGTTAGGGGAAAGCCAATGCGGCAACGTGCCGCGAAAAGTCATACCGTGGAAAGACTTTGGAGAATGCCGTGAAGAAAACGATTGTTGCTTTTGCTGTCGCTACTGTTGGTTTGGGCGGCTGTATGACATACGACCCCTATACCGGGGAAGAGAAAACCTCAAGCGCAACCAAAGGCAGCATTATTGGTGCGATTGGTGGTGCGGCTATTGGTGCGGCAACGTCCAGCAGCAGTGACAGGGGCAAGGGTGCGCTGATCGGCGCGGCCTCCGGTGCGGCCATTGGCGGCGGCATTGGCTACTACATGGACAAGCAGGAAGCCGAACTGCGCCGCAAGCTTGAAGGTTCCGGTGTTCGTGTGGTGCGTAACGGCGACGAGATTGAACTGGTCATGCCGGGCAACATCACGTTTGACGTGAACCAGACCACCATCAAACCGTCGTTCAGCAACACGTTGGAGTCAGTGGCGCTGGTACTGAAAGAGTACGACAAGACCATCATCCAGATTGAAGGTCACACCGACAGCACCGGCTCCCGGGACTACAATCAGTTGCTGAGTGAGCGACGTGCCAGTTCAGTTCGGGATTTCCTGCTGAACCAGGGTATTGAACCCAAGCGTACCCGGGCGGTTGGCTATGGCCCGCGTTACCCGATTGCATCCAACGACACCGCCTCGGGCCGCGAACAGAACCGCCGCGTTGAACTGACGCTGGTTCCGATGCAGTAATAAAAAAAGCCGGGGCCTGCTGGCCCCGGCTTTCGGCGTTACTGAATTGATCGAAATCAGAACAGTACGCGGCAGCGGATGGTGCCTTTCACTTTCAGCAGTTTCTCCAATGCCAGCTCGCCGTATTCCTTGTCGACATCGACAACCACGTAACCAATGTCTTCCTTGGTTTGCAGGTACTGCCCGCAGATATTGATGCCGTTCTCCGAGAATACCTGGTTGATTTCCGACATCACGCCTGGCACGTTTTCGTGGATGTGCAGCAGGCGATGCTGGTTCGGGTGCGACGGCAGGGCCACTTCCGGGAAGTTTACGGACGAGACAGAGGTGCCGTTGTCGCTGTACATGGCCAGCTTTTCCGCCACTTCGCGGCCAATGTTTTCCTGGGCTTCAATGGTGGAACCACCCACGTGTGGGGTCAGGATTACATTATCGAACTCACGCAGCGGAGAGATGAACTCCTCGTCGTTGGACTTGGGCTCAACCGGGAACACGTCAATCGCGGCGCCCAGCAGTTTGCCGCTGCCCAGGGCGTCTGCCAGGGCGTCAATATCCACGACGGTGCCCCGTGAGGCGTTCATCAGGATGCTGCCGGGCTTCATCTGGGCGAACTGCTCGGCCTTGAACATGTATTTGGTGGCCGGTGTTTCCGGCACGTGCAGGCTGACCACGTCACAGGTGTTCAGCAGTTCCTGCAGGGTGCCCACCTGGGTGGCGTTGCCAATGGACAGCTTCGATACCACGTCATAGAAGTAAACGTCCATGCCCAGGCCTTCCGCCAGGACACTGAACTGGGTGCCGATGTTGCCGTAACCGATGATGCCCAGTTTCTTGCCACGGATTTCATAGCTGTCCTTGGCAGACTTCAGCCACTCGCCACGATGGGCCTTGGCGTTTTTCTCGGGTACGCCCCGGAGCAGAAGAATCGCTTGTGCCAGAACCAGTTCAGCGACGCTGCGCGTATTGGAGAAGGGGGCGTTGAAAACAGCGATGCCGCGACGGGTTGCTGCCTGGAGGTTCACCTGGTTGGTGCCAATGCAGAAACAGCCCACCGCTACCAGTTTCTCGGCAGCGTCAAATACCTTCTCGGTCAGCTGGGTGCGTGAGCGGATACCCACGAAATGAGCGTCGGCGATTTTCTCGATCAGCGCTTCTTCGGCCAGCGAGTGAGTCAGGTACTCGATGTTTGTGTAACCTGCGGCATTCAGGGTATCAATGGCAGACTGGTGCACGCCTTCCAGCAGCAGGATGCGGATTTTGCTCTTTTCAAGAGACGTATTTGACATGGGCTTGCTTCCGAACCTTTCGTCACATGAAATGACCCGTGAGCACCGCTGTTGGCGGGCGGGCTCACAGAACAGGGGCGGTATGATACCATAAACGCAGATTTTCACAGCGCGTCAGGTTACCTGAATCAACTTCGCCCACCGGCGCCCTGACTAACCCTTTGCGAGACCGGATAATCCATGAATTCTGAACAGATCGTTGCCTCCCTCCGAGCCCTGATGGAAGCGGGCCAGAGCCCCGGGAAAGTACTCACCGACGCGGCGGACCTGGAAAATTATGGCAAGGACTGGACGAAGATCTATCCGCCAAAGCCGGTGGCCATCGTCCTGCCCAAAACCACCGAGCAGGTGCAGGCGCTGGTGAGGTTTGCCAACGACAACCAGGTGGCGCTGGTGCCCTCCGGCGGACGCACGGGCCTGAGTGCCGGTGCCGTGGCCGCCAATGGCGAGGTTGTGGTGGCGTTTGACAACATGAACCGAATCCTGGAATTCAGCGCCAGCGACCGAACCGTGCGGTGCCAGGCGGGCGTGGTAACCGAGCAGTTGCAGAACTTTGCCGAGGACAACGGCCTGTATTACCCGGTGGATTTCGCCTCGGCCGGCTCCAGCCAGCTTGGCGGCAACCTGTCCACCAACGCCGGCGGCATCAAGGTGATCCGCTATGGTATGAGCCGTGACTGGGTAGCCGGGTTGAAAGTGGTGACCGGCAAGGGCGATATCCTCGACCTGAACAAGAACCTGGCGAAGAACAACACCGGGTACGACCTGCGCCACCTGTTTATCGGCGCGGAAGGCACCCTGGGCTTCATCACCGAGGCTACCATGAAGCTGTCCCGCAAGCCGGATAATCTCACCGTGCTGGTGCTGGGCCTGAACGACCTCACCAACACCATGGATGTGCTGCAAACCTTTCAGAAGCAGATCGACCTGACCGCCTACGAGTTCTTCTCCCATCAGGCCATGGGGCACGTATTGGCCCACGGTCAGGTGCAGGCGCCGTTCGAAACCGAGGCGCCGTACTATGCGTTGCTGGAGTTCGAGGCCGTGTCCGACCAGGTGATGGATGATGCCATGGTGCTGTTCGAACAGTGCGTCGAGAATGGCTGGGTACTGGACGGCGTGATCAGCCAGAGCGAAACCCAGGCCCAGAACCTTTGGCAACTGCGGGAACGCATTTCCGAGTCCATTGCGCCGCGCACGCCGTATAAGAACGATATATCCGTGGTGGTTTCCAAGGTGCCAGGGTTCCTGCAGGAAATCGATGCGGTGGTCACCGAGCACTACCCGGACTTCGAAATCATCTGGTTCGGGCATATCGGTGACGGCAACCTGCACCTGAATATCCTCAAGCCGGAAGACATGGCCAAGGAGGATTTCTTCGAGAAATGCCAGCAGGTGAACAAATGGGTCTTCGAGATTGTCGAACGTTACCAGGGCAGTGTGTCTGCCGAACATGGCGTTGGCATGACCAAGAAGCCGTATCTGGAGTACACCCGCAGCGCCGCTGAAATTGCCTATCTGAGGGGCATCAAGCAGGTTTTCGATCCCAACCGGGTGATGAATCCCGGCAAGATCTTCGACTGAGGGCTTTCAGGTGATGCGGGTGGCTCCCGGGAGCGACCTAAATGGTAGAGCAGCTTTCCCAGCGTGAAGGCGACTGTTTTCTCCTGACACCCAACCGCTCCATGAGTTGGAAGGGGAATATTCGCATCTGGCTGGCAGCCTGCTTTCTCTCACTGGCGATTTCCACCGGAATGCTCCTGGCCGGGGCATGGCCGGTGTTGCCATTTGCGGGGCTGGAACTGGCAGCCCTGGCGGCGGCGTTTTACTACACTTCCCGGAAGTGCCAGAAACGGGAAGTGCTCACTTTCTCCCCGGAGCTGATCCGCCTGGAAAAAGGCCTTACCCGCAAGGAAAAGGAGTGGGAGCTGCCCCGCCGACATACCCGCGTGTGGCAGGACATGCCCCGCCACCCCTGGTCACCTCCAAAACTTCACTTGCAGTTCCGGGGCGAAGAAATTGCCCTGGCGCCGTTTCTCAATATTGATGACACCGGGGAACTGGTTGCTATCCTTGAAAAACACGGGCTCAGAGTGGAAAAACGGCGCAGGCCGGAGAAGCTCTGGTTCTGACCTGCCCGCAACACCCATACACTGATCCAAAGCGTTGCCCTATGAAAGATCACATCGTAGTTCTCACCGGAGCTGGCATGAGCGCTGAGAGCGGCCTCTCCACCTTTCGCGATAACGGCGGGCTGTGGGAGCAGCACAGCGTTTATGACGTTGCCACCCCGGAAGCTTTTGAGCGGAATCAGGAACTGGTGCTCCGCTTCTACAACGAGCGCCGTCGCCAACTGGAATCGGCACAGCCCAACGACGCCCATCGCCTGTTGGCGGAGCTGGAGCGACACTACCGGGTCACCATCATCACCCAGAACGTGGACAACCTGCACGAACGGGGCGGTTCCAGCAATGTCATCCACCTGCACGGCGAACTCACCAAGGCCCGCAGTTCCAGGCATCCTGAACTGGTCTACGACATCGGGTTCCGGGACATCCAGCCGGGCGATACCTGCGAGCGCGGTGCCCAGTTGCGGCCTCATATCGTGTGGTTTGGCGAGGAAGTGCCGATGATTGAATCGGCATCGGAGGTTGTGCCCACGGCGGATCACCTGCTGATTGTGGGTACCTCCCTGCAGGTCTATCCTGCCGCGGGGCTGGTCAACCTGGTGGATTTTGATGTGCCGGTGACGGTGATTGATCCCGGCGAGCCGGCCAACCTTTCCCGGGCCAGGGTGATTCGCAAGGGTGCCAGTGAAGGGGTGGCCGAGTGGGTTACCGGCCTTGGATTGTGAGATGAGCGCTCAGGTGACTGTTGCTGCTGATACCTGGCTGTAAATGCCCGAAACTCCGCTACAATTCAATCACGCTCGTGGGAGCGTGCCCTTAGCTGTTTGTAGGGCCAACGAGGTCTGGCATTCAAGGAGTTGTTTGCGATGAGCATCGTAAAAGAGTTCAGGGAATTTGCAGTCAAGGGTAACGTCATGGATATGGCGGTGGGCATTATCATCGGTGTCGCTTTCGGCAAGATTGTTTCGTCGTTTGTTGCTGATGTCATGATGCCACCTATCGGATTACTCATCGGTGGTGTCGACTTTTCCAATCTCGTTATTGCCCTTAAGGCAGCCGAGGAGGGCGCAGAGGCTGTAGTGCTTCGATACGGGGTCTTTATTCAGACCGTTTTCGATTTTGTGATCGTGGCGTTTGCTGTTTTCGTCGCGGTCAGGACACTGAACAGTATGCGTAAAAAGGAAGCGGAAACGCCGGCCGCGCCGCCGGCACCGTCGGCCCAGGAACAGTTGCTGATGGAAATTCGGGACTTGCTGAAGCAGAAGTCCGAGTAGTTTTCCGGTCGCTCCGCCGGGCCCGGGTGACAACTCAGCCCGGCGTATTCCGAAGGTATTTCTCCAATTCCTCCCCGAATGCAGCCTGTACCCCCAAACGCTTCATCATCCAGTAATGCCCGGCAATCATACGATCAATAAAAATGCTCTCAACCGGCGGTTTGAAGTAGTCCAGATATTTGAACACCGTAGTGGTTTTCGCGGCAACGTCCTTGTGTAGCTCCGAGTCAGCGAAATCATAGGGGGTGGTACTGCTGAAGGGCTGAATGAGGATATCCCGCCACATGGCATAGTAGGCCTCGTCCACCGCTGGCTGGTTTTCCACCCTGGCACCGAGGGCAATCAGGTGTCGGTCCAGGGCAGCGTAGTCTTCCTCCAGGGCGGAGACGAGGGCGTTGCGATAGGCTTCTACAATCTCCGGTTTCAGCTTTTTCACACAGCCGAAATCATAGAGAATGACCGTACCGTCGGGGCGGTAGGCAAAGTTGCCGGCGTGAGGGTCGCCGTGGATGCACTGGTAGCGGAACAGTTGATCGGCCATCATGGTGAAGATGCGGTGGCCGATCAGGTTGATGGTGTCCTGGCTGTATTTTTGCGGTGTTACCTGGCTGATGTGGTCACCTTCCACCAGCTCCATGGTCAGTACACGCCGGGACGAGTGGCTTTGAAATACTTTCGGGATAACGATCCAGCTGTCCTTGGCATGGAATGCCTGGAACTCTTCCAGGTTGCGGGCCTCGTTCTCGTAGTCCAGTTCTTCTTTGAGCCGCACCCGGATTTCGCCAAATAGCTGGTCCACGTGTTCCTTCGGCATCCGCAGCAGGCCACCCAGTTTCAGTGCCATCCGCAATTGCTTCAGGTCGCTGTCGCAGGATTCGTCCACCCCCGGGTACTGGACCTTGACGATCACATCGGTGCCGTTGTGCAAGCGCGCCCTGTGAACCTGTCCGATGGATGCGGCGGCGTAGGGCTTTTCCTGCAGGTACTCGAACAGTTCCGACACAGGCTTGCCCAGTTCGCTTTCCACCTGGCCGACAATCACCTCGAAGGGCATGGGTGGGGCTTCTTTCTGCAGCCGCTCCAGGGCGTCGGAAAATTCCCTGGGCAGGAAGTCCTGGGTCTGGGACGCTATCTGCCCGACCTTCATGACCGCGCCTTTGAGCTCACCCAGGGTGTCGACAATCTGGTCCGCCATGCGGGTGTAGCTCTCGGAGCGGGCGCCTTCGTTGTCTTCATCGCTGCGGAATATCCGGCGCGCGCGTTGCCCGGCATACTGGCTGGCCACGGAGGCCGTCATGCCTGCCAGTCTCAGGAATCGTCCGCTACGGGTGGTAACCGGTTTCTTTGCCATGCCTGTTATACGTCCTGGAAAGCCTATGGACCTGAGGTTGATCGCAATGTCCTGTGCCCAGCCTAGAGCACGGTGGTCTCCACAAACAAGGCATCTTCGAGTTCCAGAGACAATATCTGGCCGGACTCCAGCGGCCCAACGCCTTTGGGCGTGCCGGTGAGGACTACGTCACCGGGCATCAGGGTGAACTGAGTGCTCATGTGGGCGATCAGGGGCACGATCGGATTCAGCATCTCCCGGGTATCGCCGGTTTGCTGGCGCTCGCGGTTGATGTCCAGGGTAAATGTCATGTGGTCGCGGGGAAGGCGATCAGCGGTCACAAAAGGCGACAGCGGGCAGGCACCATCAAAGGCTTTTGCGCGCTCCCAGGGTTGGCCTTTGTCTTTAAGCCGGGTTTGAACGTCCCGCAGGGTCAGGTCCAGCGCCAGCCCATAGCCGAGAATGGCAGCCTCGGCTTCACTGGCCGACGCCTTGGTCAGTGGGCGGCCGATCAGCACGGCCAGCTCGGTCTCGAAATGAACCGCACCCTGGTTGCGGGGAAAATCCAGCGGGCGGGTAATATGCACCGCCGACGTTGCCGGTTTAATGAACAACAGGGGTTCATCCGGAACCGGGTTGTTCAACTCCCTGGCGTGTTCCGCGTAGTTGCGACCGATGCAGACAATCTTGCCCAGCGGCAGGTGAACCGGTGTCCCGTCTTTCCAGTGGTGCTGATAATCAGGCATGGCCGCTCCCGTATTGTGTGATGAAAGGGAGCGCCCGCTCCCTAGTCGCCCTCGAATGAGCAAACAGTATAAACCTTCAATCCTTCTTCCTGCAGCTTACGTGAACCGCCCAGGTCGGGAAGGTCTATCATCGCCGCCACCTCGACAATCTCGGCTCCGATGCGACGTATCAGCCGCGATGCCGCCAGCATGGTGCCGCCGGTGGCGATCAGGTCATCCACCAACACCACTTTGTCGCCGGGTTTGAAGGCATCCTTGTGCAGTTCCACCGAGGCGGTGCCGTATTCCAGTTCGTAGTCTTCCACCAGCGTGTCGAACGGCAGCTTGCCTTTCTTGCGGATCAGTACCAGTGAGGCATTGAGCTCGTAGGCGAGGGCCGAGCCGATGATAAAGCCACGGGCGTCCACTGCTGCCACAGCGTCGATATCATGGCCGTGGTAACGATGAACAAAGGCATCAATCAGTTTGCGGAACGCGGTACGGTCCTGCAGCACAGTAGTGATGTCGCGGAAGGCGACCCCTGGCTTGGGCCAGTCAGGCACCGTGCGGATGGCTTTCTTGATGCTTTCTGCAAAGTAGTCCATAGCGGGTCCGGGCTCTGGGAACGCAGCTTACGCCACGTCCAGGAAGATGAATTTCAGGATGAATACGATGGCAATGATCACCACGCTGACGTTGAGATCCGACCAGCGGCCGCTCAATGCCTTCAGGATGGCATAGGTAATGAAGCCCAGGGCAATGCCATTGGCGATGGAAAAGGTCAGCGGCATCATCAGCGCAGTCACGACCGCCGGAGCGGCTTCTGTGACATCGTCCCAGTCTATCAGTTTCAGCCCGCTGGCCATCAGCACCGCAACATACAGCAGGGCGGGGGCCGTGGCGTAGGCCGGTATAATGCTGGCAATGGGCGACAGCAGCAGGCAGGCCATGAACAGGGCTGCCACCACAACAGCGGTCAGGCCGGTACGGCCACCGGCGGTGATGCCGGCGGTGGACTCGATGTAACTGGTGGTTGTGGAGGTCCCCAGGGCAGCACCGGACATGGTGGCTACGGAATCGGACATCAATGCACGGCCCAGACGGGGCAGTTTGCCGTCCTTGTCCAGCAGGCCGCCGCGCTGGGCAGCGCCGATCAGGGTGCCGGAGGTGTCAAACAGGTCCACGAACAGGAAGGCGAAAATCACGCTGATCATGCCCACGTTCAGCGCTCCGGCCAGGTCCAGTTGCATGAAGGTGGGTGCCAGGCTGGGTGGTGCTGAGAAGAAGCCCTCGTATTCCACCATTCCAAGCGCCATGGCCACCAGAGTTACCGCGATGATGCCGATCATCACCGCACCGGTGATTTGCCGGAAGGACAGCGCACAGATCAGCACGAAGCCGCCAAAGAACAGCAGGCTCTCGGCCGCTTTTACGTCACCAAGGCCCACAAGAGTAGCGGGGTTATCAATCACGATACCGGCATTTTTCAGGGCGATCAGTGCGAGAAAGAAGCCGATGCCGGCAGAAATGCCGAAGCGCAGGGACATGGGGATGCTGTTGATGATCCATTCCCGGATTCTGAAGATGCTCAGCAGGAAAAAGATGAAACCGGAGATGAAAACCGCCCCCAGCGCCACTTGCCAGCTGTAACCCATGCTGCCGACCACGGTGAACGAGAAGAACGCGTTCAGGCCCATGCCCGGTGCCAGGGCGATCGGGTAGTTGGCCCAGAACCCCATGATCAGGGTGCCAATGGTGGCAGCCAGGCAGGTGGCAACAAATACCGCACCGAAGTCCATACCGGTGGCGGATAGGATACTGGGGTTAACCACGATGATATAAGCCATGGTCAGGAAGGTGGTGAAGCCTGCAAGCACCTCTTTACGAACAGTGGTGCCGTGGGCCTGGAGCTGGAATAGTCGTTCGAGCATGACGGGAGCCTGCCTCACAGGGAGCTGAATAGGGATTGAATGAACCGGTTTCAGGAATTGCGTGAAAAAACGGCAATGTTACCGGCTGGAGGCGAGAACGCCAAGGGACGATTCAACATTGGTTGGCCGGTTAACCATATCGCCTGTCCCGCTGAAGGCGGATATCAAAACGCACGGCCAGTAAACGAGTAATGGCGATGAACAGCAAGCCGATGGTCAGGGCCAGGGTTTCGCTCTCCAGCAGCCACTGGCAGACGAAGTACAGCCAGCAACCGGCAAACGAGATGGACGCGTAAACCTGATCCTTGCGGAAAATGAACGGCACTTCGTTACACAGGGTATCGCGCAGTGCGCCGCCAAAGGTGCCAGTCATCACGCCCAGTAGCGACGCAACAAACCAGGAGTGTCCCAGGTCCAGGGCCAGTTGGGCACCAAGGATAGAGAATACCCCCAGGCCGATGGCGTCCGGAAACACAATCCGGGATTCGCGGATGCGCTCGGCGCGATGCCAATAGCTGAAAATAACCGCCATGGCCAGGATCAGAATCGGTTGCTCCTCGTGCTGGATCCAGTACAGCGGGTGATTGTCCATCATCAGATCCCGCAGGGTGCCGCCCCCCAGGGCGGTGACAAAACCGATCGCAAAAATGCCCACCGGGTCCATATTCTTGGACCTGGCCACGATCATGCCGGAGATTGCAAAGGCAACCACGCCGATCATTTCAAGCAGATAGATAATATCGAACATGTCAGACCCTGAAGGGGAAACACCGAGCGGGGCACCGGCCCGGTTTCAATGCGCGCAGGATAGCCGAAAAGCCCTACATATTCATCCTGGGCAGGTGTGCATAAGAGCGGCATTTTGTGGGCGTCTGCTATGTCCAGAAAATGATGCGCCTGGCCTATGCCAGCACCATGCTCTGGCAAAGTAGCTCGGGAAGAATAAGCCTGGCTTATCCGGCAAGATAAGATTTCTTTATTTGCTTCATGACACGACTCTGTTTAGGTTGATAACCATCAACTGCAATCATTCTTTATCGACCGTCTATTAACGGAGTCATAACATGAGAGCGATTCTCTGCAAGGAATACGGCCCTGCCGACAAACTGGTTATCGAAGACGTCGCCAGCCCCATGGCGAAAGGCCATGGTGTCAAGGTCCGGGTCAAGGCTGCTGGCCTGAACTTCCCGGATACTTTGATCATTGAGGGCAAATACCAGCTCAAACCCACCATGCCTTTCTCCCCCGGTGGAGAGATGTCAGGCGAGGTGGTTGAAGTAGGGGAAAAGGTAACCCGCTTCAAACCGGGCGACCGCGTTGCCGGCCTCACGGGTTACGGCGCCTTCGCCGAGGAAGTTGTGGTTCCGGAACAGAACATCCTGCCCATCCCCGAGTCCATGTCCGACGAGAAAGCGGCTGCTTTCTCGATGGTCTATGGCACTTCCTACTACGCCCTGAAGCAACGTGCCAACATCCAGCCCGGTGAAACCCTGCTGGTACTGGGGGCGAGTGGTGGTGTTGGTCTGGCCACGGTGGAACTGGGCAAGGCCATGGGCGCCCACGTGATTGCGGCGGCCAGCACGGCCGAGAAACTGGCGGTGGCGAAAGAAGCCGGCGCGGATGAGTTGATCAACTACACCGAAGAGCCGTTGAAAGACGCGGTCAAGCGCCTGACCAATAGCAAGGGCGTGGATGTGATCTACGACCCGGTCGGCGGCGAATTCACCGAACAGGCCCTGCGCGCCATGGCCTGGAACGGCCGCCACCTGATCATCGGCTTTGCAGCCGGCGATATCCCCAAGATCCCGGCAAACCTGACCCTGCTGAAAGGCTGCTCTGTAGTTGGCGTTTTCTGGGGCAGCTTCACCCAGCGCGAGCCGCAGAACAGCGCCCAGAACATGATGGAGCTGCTGAAGCTGTTCTCCGAGGGCAAGATCAACCCGAGAATCAGCGAGGTTTACGACTTCGAGGACTATGAGAAAGCCCTCGGAGCACTGACTGGGCGGACGGCTACCGGGAAGGTTGTGCTTAAGGTTGGGTCTTGAGGTGACCTTCGGGTTTTGGTCCTAGCCTGTTTAGTTTGGGGTATGGCCGGGGCTGAGGGACCCTCCACAAAAACGCTACGAGCACAGCCATGTGCGCTTGACTCCGGCCGTCCCTGGCCGGAGACATTTTGTGGAGGGTCCCTCAGCCCCTGCCGGCAGGCCTCGGAAATATACCAGCGAATGACGAAACCGTAGGTCGGATTAGCGAAGCGTAATCCGACTCTTTTTGTGGCGTTACCTCCATTTGTCGGATTACGGCCTGCGGCCTAATCCGACCTACGTTCGTCGCCACCGAAACCTTTCGATATATCTCCGATGCTTTGCGGGCACCGGTGGGAACACCCTCCCAAAAATGTGCGGAGCCATGGATGGCGGAGCCCAAGCGCACATGGATGTGCTTGAAGCGTTTTTTGGGAGGGTGTTCCCACCGGTGCCGCCACCAAGCCGTGCAGGCTAGGGCCGAGAGACATAGGCGCTGCCTTAAATCCAGGAAAACTCAAAACCGAACGTCGCCCGAATCAATCTCCGCAACCAGCTCAGGCGTCAAAAGGCTATACCCCTCCGTCCCAGGCAACCACGCATAAACCTGCTCCCCGGGCTTGTCGATGGAATAGCCGGCTTTCTGGATATCCACCTTGCGGTATTTGAAAGTCCCGGTTTTTTCAATGGCACTCGTCACCCGCACAAACACCGGAACCGCGTAGGGCGGCAGGTTGTCGTTCAGGTAGCGGAACAGCCGGTTTACATCGAACTCATGGCCATTGGAGCGGGGAACCAGCGTTACCATGCCGGCCTTGCCATTGGTGCCGGGAATTTCCACGCCGTAGACGATTGCTTCCTCGACCATGTTGGAGCCGTCGATGATGTTCTCCACCTCCGTGGTGGACACGTTCTCCCCCTTCCAACGAAAGGTGTCGCCCATGCGATCCACGAACTGCAGGTGGCCGCAGCCGATTTCCTTTAAAACATCGCCGGTGTTGAACCATTGGTCGCCTTTCTTGAAGGCAGCTCGCAGGATGGATTTTTCCGTGGCGTCTTTCTGGGTATAGCCTTCAAAGGACCACTTTTTGGTGATCTCGCCGATCAGCAGGCCCGGTTCGCCTTTCTCAACTTCCTGCATGAAACCGTTCTCATCCCGGACCGGGTCGCGAGTGCCGTCGTGGAATTTCACCAGTTTGTAGGGGGCGGTGGAAAAGCCCACGGTGTTGTCCAGGTTGAAGAAGTTGCTGAAGCCAATATTGCCCTCGCTGGAGGCATAGAGCTCCGCCACGGTTTCGATGCCGAAGCGCTCCTTGAATTCCTTCCAGATGGACGGGCGCAGGCCATTGCCGATCATCTTGGTGAGGTTGTGATTGCGGTCCTGCTTACTGGGTGGCTGGTTGAGCAGGTAGCGGCAGAGTTCGCCCACGTACCCGAAGGTGGTGGCCCGGAAATACCGCACGTCGTCCCAGAAGGCGCTGGCGGAGAACTTGCGGCGCAGGGCAATGGCGGAGCCGCCGGCCAGGACCGAGCCCCAGCACACCAGCAAGGCAGTGCCGTGGTAGAGGGGCAGGGTGCAGTAGAGGACGTCGTCCGGCCTCATGTCCAGCGACATCATGCCGAAGCCGCCATAGGCTTTCATGAACTTGCGGTGGCTGCCAGGCGCGGCCTTGGGCAGGCCGGTGGTGCCGGAGGTGAACAGGTAAATGGCGGTATCGCCCATGGTGGGCTGATCGGCTGGCTGAGGTGCGGTGTTCCGGTGGGCACTGACCTTTGTGGCCATGTTTACGTAACCCTCCGGCGCATCGCCGAAGATGTTCATGGTGTTGGTATCGGCAAGAAACAGGAACGGGTTGGGGTGGCTGGTCTGGATATCGGCCTTCACGCCATCGAAGCTTTCTACCAGTTCCTCGCCCACAACAACCATCTTCGGACCGATCAGATTGACGCTGTGCTCGAGCACTTTGCCTTTCTGGGATGTGTTCAGCATCGCACAAGCCACACCAATCTTCGCGGCACCGGCCACCACCGCCAGCAGTTCCGGGCGGTTTTCCAGGAACACGGCAATCGCATCGCCCCTGACCAGCCCTTCCGCCTTCAGGAAGCGGGCAATGCGGTTAGCCCAGCCGTTGAATTCGTGCCAGGTAATGCTGCGGTCTTCGAACAGGATGGCCGGGCGATGGCCGTACTTTTCGGCGTTACGCTCCACCAGGGTGCCAAGGGTCAGGTCCTTGTTCCCGTTCTTGACCGAGTAGTAGTAATAGCCCTTGGCAATACTGGGGAAGCGCCGGAGTATGCCGGGCAGGCTGCGAACAATGTCACGAGCGGATACGTTTTCCTGGGTCATATTGGTCATCCATCAGGGTCAGTGTTGAACGTTGTTGTTCGTTTGTACCCCGGGGACAACGGCTGACTCCGGGGCTAATCCAGAAACAGGTCCGGCATCAGCGGTTTGTCGCCGGGCTGGTACCGGTAGTGTTCGAAATCGGTAACGCCGTCGGCTCTCAGCACATCCTCATCTATCACCGACTGGCCGGTCATGCTGTCGGCAGGGCGGCTGAGGATGCTCAGGGCGGCGTCTGCCATAATGTCGGGCTTGCGGCCCTGGGCCAGCATCTGCTGGCCGCCTACTTCAAACTCGATGGCAGCGGTGGCGATCAGTGTTTTGGGCCAGAGCGTGTTTACCGCGATGCCATAGCGCCGGAACTCCTCGGCCATGCCCATACTCAGCATGGTCATGGCGTATTTTGTGGTGGTGTAAGGCCCGTATTGGGCAAACCACCGGGTATCCAGATTCAGGGGCGGTGACAGGCTCAGGATATGGGCCCGGTCCGACTCCTTCAGCCAAGGCAATGCGGCCTGGCTGCAGACAAACACCGCGCGGGCGTTAACCTGGTGCATCAGGTCGTAACGGCTGACCTTGAGGTTCTCTACGCCAGACAGCTTGATGGCGCCGGCATTGTTGACCAGCGCATCGATACCGCCAAAATGATCGGCGGCTTCGTCCACCCGCTGACGCACCAGCTTTTCGTCCCGTACATCCAGCACCAGTGGCAGGGCCTGGCCGCCCGCTTGCCGTATTTCTTCCGCCACACTGTGAATGGTGCCCGGTAGCTTCGGGTGTGGCTGGTCGGACTTGGCCGCAATCACCACGTTGGCGCCCTCTCTGGCGCAGGCCAGGGCAATAGCCCGGCCAATACCCCGGCTGCCGCCGGTAATAAAAACGGTTCTGTTCTGCATTGTGCTCATTGTCCGGCCTCCTCTGAGGTGGCATCGGCAGCAGTGATGTCCACCAGTAACTGGCTGCGTTTGACCTGGTCGCCTTTCGCGGCCAGGACCTCACCCACCATACCATCGCGGTCCGCTTTCACCGGATGTTCCATTTTCATGGCCTCCAGGATCACCAGGGTGTCTCCCTGTTTCACCGTCTGGCCTTCCTGCACCAGAACATCAATGATTGCGCCGTCCATGGTGGCCTTGATGCGGCCGCTGCCACTGGCAGCAGCCCCAGTGGCCGGCTGGTGGGTAACATCACGCAATGCCACTGCCTGCCCGGACGCCTGCAAATATAGGTGATCGCCCCGGCGGTGATATTGGCATTGTTGACGAACGCCCTTGTCGATAATGCATAACAGGCCATCGCCCATGCTTTCAAGGTCGAGCTCGTAGTGGTCTTGACCCCGGGTCACCGTAAAGTGACTGCCGGCGCGGCGCACCAGCAGTTCCAGGGTTTTGTCGCCGGTTTCAAGCTTGACGGGAGTGACCGTCGCGGGGGCGTTGCTCCAGGCATTATTCATGTCGGATTGACTGGAAGGACGGCCCGAATTGCCATGGCTGAACACGCAGGCGGCCAGTGCCAGTTCGCGGATACTGATCTCTTTTGGAGCCAGGGAGGGATCCTCTCGGAACGCCTGCTGCAGGAACGCCGTGGTGGCTTCACCGGCACCGAATGTCTCATCAGCGATGATGCGGCTGAGGAAATAACGGTTGGTGGTCACGCCGAACACGGTGGTGTCCTCCAGCGCCCTGAGCAGCCGGCGGCGGGCTTCATTGCGGTTGGCCCCCCAGGCCACCACCTTGGCCAGCATGGGGTCGTAATGGGGTGTGACCGCATCGCCGGAGCGAACGCCGGTGTCGAACCGCAATCCTTCGCCTTCAGCAGGCCGGAACTGATGCAATGGCCCGGTTTGCGGCGTGAACCCGTTGGCCGGGTCTTCCGCGTACAGGCGTACTTCAATGGCATGGCCGTTCAACTGGATCTGGTCCTGTGGCAGCGGCAATGGCAGGCCTTCGGCCACGGACAATTGCCAGGCCACCAGATCCTGCCCGGTGATCATTTCGGTCACCGGGTGTTCCACCTGCAGGCGGGTGTTCATTTCCAGGAAGTAGAAGTTGCGGTCCTTGTTCACCAGGAACTCGACAGTACCTGCGCCTTCGTAGCCACAGGCTAGCGCTGCTTTGACAGCTGCTTCGCCCATGGCTTCCCGCAATTCCGGGGTGACGAAAGGCGAGGGCGCTTCTTCAACCACTTTCTGGTGCCGCCGCTGAACCGAACAATCCCGCTCACCCAAGTAAACGGCGTTACCGTGTTGGTCCGCAAATACCTGGATTTCGATATGGCGGGGCTCGATCACCGCCTTCTCCAGAATCAGCTCGCCATCCCCAAAGGCCTGTTTGGCCTCTGAACGGGCCCGCCGGATGTTGTCGGCCAGTTCCTCTGCCTTCTCCACCAGCCGCATGCCCCGGCCACCGCCGCCTGCGGAGGCCTTGATCATCAGCGGGTAGCCAATATTCTTCGCAGCGTCGATCAGCTCTTCGTCGCTGGCATTGTCACCCTCAAACCCGGGCACCACCGGCACCCCGGCTTCCTGCATGGCAATCTTCGACCGCCGCTTACTACCCATCAGCTCAATAGCCGCCTCCGGTGGCCCCACAAACACCAGTCCGGCCTCTTTGCAGGCCCTGGCAAACCTGGAATTTTCCGACAGGAACCCATACCCCGGATGCACACAATCCGCCCCGGTTCTGACCGCCGCCTCGATAATGGCCTCAGCCTTCAAATAAGAAGCCGACACCTGAGCCGGGCCAATACACACCGCCTCATCGGCCATCTCCACATGCAGGGCTTTGGCGTCTGCTTCCGAGTACACTGCCACGGTGCGATAGCCCAGTGACTTTGCCGTCTTGATTATTCTGACTGCGATCTCACCCCGGTTGGCGATTAAGAGTTTTTTTAGCATTTTGGTGGTCTCTTGCTTGGGTGGCTGGTCGCTTTGGTGGGAAGGAGGCCCTGGTTCAGGACACGCCGTGAATACATCCCTGTAGGCTCGTAAAAAACATCCATGTTTTTTACGGTCCTGAACCAGGGCCTCCTTCCCACCAAAGCTCCTTCCAACTTTTGTAACTGCATGCCTGTTTGTTTATGAGCGTTTTGCACAGTGCTTGGGGGTGGGGTTGATCCGGCTTTCCGGGACCGTCAAAAACATGGATGTTTTTGTCGAGCGTACAGGGACGTATTCACCGCGTGTCCCGGAAAGCCGGATCAACCCCGCCCCTCCACCATCAGTCTGACGAGACCCAGGAGGCTGGCCGCTTCTGCATAAACGCAAGAGTTCCCTCAGAACCCTCGTCACTGCGAATCGCCTCGGCAAACTTCTCCGCCGCACTGTCCAGAAGGCCGCTCATGGACTCATGGCCGACGCGGTGCAACAGCGCCTTGGTTTCCGCCGTCGCATTCGGCGCACACTGCCGAACCCGCTCCACCGCCTGGCCCAACAGCTCATCAATCTCGACTTCAGACTCAGCAACCTGATGAACAATCCCCAGCCGGCAGGCCTCTTCCGCATCCACCCGCAAACCCAGCAACGCCAACCGCCGCGCCTGCGTCAGCCCGATCCGCTCCACCACAAACGGCGCAATCTGCGCAGGGATCACCCCCAGGGTGGTCTCCGGCATCCCGAACTTAGCCGACGGCCCGGCAATCGCCACGTCGGACACACAGGCCAGCCCGAAACCACCGCCCATTACGGCGCCTTCGGTGACTGCAATGACCACCTTCGACGACTCATTCACCTGCTGAATCATCTGCCCGAACGCACGGTTCAGCCGGTAGAAAGGGTCCTCTTCACCCTCGGCAGGCTTCTGCCCCCGCGCACCGGCCATGTCCTTGATGTCCCCGCCGGCACAGAAGTGTCCACCGGCACCGCGAATCACCACGGCGCGAATGCTGGTGTCGTCCTCAACCTGGCTGAACACCGTCGAAAGCTCCGCTACCATCTGTAGACTCATGGCGTTTCGAACGTCCGGCCGGTTGATGGTGACGAAAAGGGCCGGCCCCTGTTTCTCCAGGATAAGCGTTTCGCAATGCGGTAATTGATCCATGTTCGACTCCAAGAAAATTGTCCGGGGACCGGTGCGTGGGTGGGAAGGCTTTTCCGGGACCGTCAAAAACATGGATGTTTTTGTCGAGCGTACAGGGACGTATTCACCGCGTGTCCCGAAAAAGCCTTCCCACCCATGTGCCGGTCCTTTCTCCCAATGCCAAAGCGTAAAACTCAGTCCCGCTGCTTACCAGGCAACGTGCCCATCATCTTGCAGATAATCCCCAACATGATTTCGTCGGCGCCCCCACCGATGGACACCAGCCGCACATCCCGGAACGCACGGGACACCGGGTTCTCCCACATGTAACCATTGCCACCCCAATACTGCAGACAGCTATCCGTCACCTCACGCCCGAGCCGACCGGCCTTCAACTTGGCCATGGACGCCAGCCTGGTCACATCCTTGCCTTCCACATGCAGCTCACAGGCCTGATAGGTCAGGGCACGCAGGGCCTCCACTTCGGTTTGCAGCTCCGCCAGGCGGAAATGAATCACCTGGTTATTGATCAACGGCTGGCCGAAGGTCTTGCGTTCACGGCAGTATTCAATGGTCTTGTTGATGCAGTGCTCCAACGCCTTGATCACATTGGCAGCGCCCCACATTCGCTCCTCCTGGAACTGCAGCATCTGCATCATGAACCCGGTGCCCTCGGCGCCGATGCGGTAACGCTGGGGAACACGCACATCATCAAAGAAAATCTGTGCCGTTTCCGAAGAACGCATGCCGAGTTTGTTCAGGTGCGGGCTGAAGGAAATGCCCGGAGTGTTCATGGGCACCACGATTAGCGACTTGTTCTTGTGGGGCTTGTCGTCGGAGGTGTTGGCCAGCAGGCAGATAAAGTCCGCCTTGGGGCTGTTGGTGATCCACATCTTGGAGCCGTTGATGACGTAGTCATCGCCGTCCTGCTTCGCGGTGGTTTTCATCCCCGCTACGTCGGAACCGGCGCCGACTTCGCTTACGCCGATACAACCCACCATGTCGCCGGCAATGGCCGGCGCCAGGAAGGTGCGCTTGAGTTCGTCGGAGCCAAAGCGCGAAATGGCCGGGGTGCACATATCGGTCTGCACGCCTATTGCCAGCGGTACACCGCCACAATGGGCGGTGCCGAGTTCTTCGGCGGCCACCAGGTTATAGCTGTAATCCAGCCCCATGCCGCCATACTCTTCCGGCTTCTGGATGCCCAGCAGGCCGAGGTTGCCGAGTTTCTTGAAGATATCATGGATCGGAAACTCGCCAGCTTCTTCCCATTCGTCGCAGTGGGGATTGATTTCCTTCTCCACGAAATCGCGGACGGTTTTTCTGAGGGCTTCATGTTCGGGGGTGAATTTCACGTTTTTGTTCTCCTGACTGATTGTTAGTCCGTGCCCTTGTTGTCTTGGTGCACGTTCTTAAGCTTGGATGGCGGCTGTGTGGACGGGCCTTCAGAAACACGCTCCTTCGGCACATCCATGTGACGCTCGGGCTCCGCCATCCATGGCTCCGCACGGTTTCTGAAGGCCCGCCCACACAGCCGCTTTTGACTGTAAGTTTGGTGCTTCCTGTTTCTTGTTTTGTCGGATTACGCTTCGCTAATCCGACCTACATGAGTCGCAGGTCCGGAAACGTAGGTCGGATTAGCGAAGCGTAATCCGACAAACACATCCAACGTTTTCCCCATCCATCGCCGGGAAAACAGACTCCCCCAGAGCGACAACTGGTGGTCGACCGGAACCGGGGCGGAGGGCTTCCCAAAAACGTGGAGCGCCAGGGATGGCGCGACCGAGCTCTACAGGGACGTATTCACGGGCGTTTTTTGGGAAGCCCTCCGCCCCGGTTCCAACCACCATTCCTCAGTTCCCCTACAGGCGGGCTCCACCAGGCTAAGACCGCATCAAAGGCGGGCCACACCAAAAGAATTAGGCCGCAACTGCCGACCCCCAGCCTCCCGACAGACCGAGAGCACCAGAGCCAGAACCCGCCGGGTGTCGCGGGGATCAATCAGGCCGTCATCCCACAACCGGGCTGTCCCAAAGAGCGCCGTAGAGCCATCTTCCAGCTTCTTGGCCGTCGCCTGTTCCAGGAAATCCAGCGTCTTCGGGTCCGGCTCCATACCACCCCGGCGCTGCTTGTCCTCGGCAACAATGCGCATCACCTTGCCCGCCTGTGCCGGGCCCATGACCGCCGTGCGGCTGTTGGGCCAGGCGAAGATGAATCTCGGGTCCAGGCCGCGACCGCACATGGCGTAGTTACCTGCACCATAGGAACCGCCGATGACAATTGCGACCTTCGGCACCCGGCAGTTCGCCACCGCCTGGATCATCTTTGACCCGTGTTTGATGATGCCGTTCTGCTCTGAGTGGGTGCCCACCATGAAACCGGTGGTGTTGTGGAGGAACAGCAAGGGTGTGCCAGCCTGGTCGCAGAGCTGGATAAACTGGGCCGCCTTGGTGGCGCCAGCCGGGGTGATGGGGCCGTTGTTGCCAATGATGCCCACCGAATGGCCCTCGATGCGGATGGTGCCGCATACGGTCTGGTCGTCGTAGCCGTTCTTGAAATCCATGAACTTGGAGCCGTCGGCAATGCGGGCCAGGATTTCGCGGACGTCGTAGGGTTTCTTGGCATCGCTGGGGATGACTCCCAGTAATTCTTCCTCCGGGTACAACGGCTCTTCCCATTCCGGCTCCCGGGTCGGCGGCAGCCGTTCGTTCCAGGGCAGGGCCTCAAGTACATTGCGGGCATGGCGGATGCCGTCGGCGTCGTCTTCCGCCAGGTATTCCGCCGTGCCGGTCACTTCCGCGTGCATCTGCGCGCCGCCGAGTTCCTCATCGGTGGCGACTTCACCGGTGGCGGCTTTCAGCAGGGGAGGGCCGGCCAGGAACATCTTGGCCTGCTCACGCACGACAATTACGTAATCCGACAGCCCTGGCTGGTAGGCACCGCCGGCGGTGGCGTTGCCGTGAACCACCGTAACCTGAGGAATACCGGCGGCGGACATCCGCGCCTGATTGGCAAAGCCACGGGCGCCAAGCACGAAGATATCCGTGGCGTAGTTCAGGTTGGCGCCGCCACTCTCGGACAGGGACACTACTGGCAGCTTATTCTCCATGGCGATCTGCTGAAGCCGCAGGGTCTTGTCCAGCCCGGCTGGGGTGATGGTGCCACCTTTAATGGCACTGTTGCTCGCCACCACCAGACAGCGAACACCGCTGACCGTGCCAATACCGGCAATGATGCCACCACCGGACATACTGCCATCCTTGTCATCGTGCATCTTGTAACCGGCCAGGGAACACAGCTCCAGGAACGGCGTGCCGCGATCCAGCAAACGGTTGATACGGTCCCGGGGCAACAGCTTGCCGCGCTTGGTGAACTTCTCCCGCGCTGCCTCTGCCAGGTCCAGCACCTTCTGCTCCACATCCCGGAAAGTGGCAATGTGGGCCTCCATCACCTCCGCATTGGCGCGAAAGTCGTCCGACTGGGGATTAACGGTGGACTCCAGTACCTGCATTACCTGCTCCTCAGTCGTCACTCAGAACGTTAGGCGTGACCGCCCGATGGAAACCGTTAAAGGGCTCGTTATTCTTCGCCTTCGGGAAAGGCCACACCCGTCCACCCTGGGATGCCGCCCCGTCAATCCGCAGACAATCCCCACTGATAAACGCCGCCCCCGGGCTCAACAGAAAACAGATCGCCGCACTGACCTCGGACTCCGTCCCCATCCGCTTGATCGGCACGTTATCCCCCAGGCTGCGAATCCACTGCTTCATATGCTCGGGATAGTTATCCATCCCACTGGACGCAATCCAGCCAGGCGCCACCGCGTTCACCCGCACCCCCGAGCAACCCCACTCAACAGCGGCCGTCTGGGTAAAATTCACCATTCCCGCTCGTGCTGCCCCGGAATGCCCCATGCCGGGCATACCGCCCCACATGTCCGCAACAATATTCACAATCGCCCCGCCGGTTTTCGACAGCGCCTGGGTATAGGCCTCTCGCGCAATCAGGAAGCCGCCTGTGAGATTGGTACGAACCACCGTCTCCCAACCTTTCTGGTTAATACTCGCCAGCGGCGAAGCAAACTGCCCCCCGGCGTTATTCACCACCCCGTTCAGCCCCCCATGCTCGTCGATGATGGCCTTAACGGTCGCCTTAACCGACTCTTCCTCGCGGATGTCACACACATGGGCCGAAGCGATACCTCCGTCTTCCAGAATCTCCGCTTTTACCGACTCAACTTTCTCGGCTTTCCGCCCAACGAGCGCAATCCGAGCGCCAAGCGCGGCGAGCTCATGAGCGGTACAACGCCCAATCCCGGAACCACCCCCGGTAACGATAAAAACCTGACCCCGAAAGAGATCCGGGTGAAAAACAGACTGATAGCTCATAACAAGAGGACCTTTTCAAATGTTCGGGCGCTCCGGTGGGAAGGCTTGTCCGGGACCGTCAAAAACATGGATGTTTTTGTCGAGCGTACATGGACGTATTCACAGCGTGTCCCGGACAAGCCTTCCCACCGGAGTGCTTGCACCAAAGTAAGATTAATCAAGCAGTTCAGCTCTAACCGGCACAGGAAACTCAAGCAATTGCTGGGCAAACGCCTTCCCTTGGGGATCAATCCGCAGGCTGGCAACGCCACCCCCACCAAGACTGTGCTCCAGCAGAAAATTGAACGCATTGAACCCCGGAAACGCCCAGCGCCTGACCCGACCATGTTCCGGATCCAGCGTATGGCCCATCCACTCCGCCACCACCAGCTCCGTCAACGCCGCCTCAATAAACGGCACAAACTCCGCCTTGCGGGCAATCACCCCGATATTCGAGTGATCCCCCTTGTCACCACTGCGCGCCCACGCCAGCCGGAGCAAAGGCACCGTCGTATCCGTGGCCGGTGCCGCAGCGCTGGAAACCTGCTCCTCAAGCAGTCCCGGCTCAAAACCTCCATCCGTGGCCACATCCACCATCTGCCTATTGCCATCAAGATCCACGGCAACTGAAATCTCCGTTTTCGGAACCAGGCACGAATACAACCGAATCTTCGGCCAAACCGTCGGCCGCCCCCCCACAATACCGGTAATCCCCGGCGCCATCCCCGTCGCCGCCTGGGCGATTTCACGGGAAAACAGCACCAGCGCCTCTTTCTTTAGGTGGGCCGTACTGATCTTCACCACCACCTCACGGCACTCGTCCATGCGACCTTGGGCACCGTAAGTGGCTTCGGTGCCCAGCAGTTCGATGCTGGTTCCCGTGTAATCAGGAAGTCCACGCTCACTGAACATACGGGAGGTTTTTGCCAGGATCGCCTCGGCGACTTTCTGTGCCTTGGCCTTTGCGTTCGTACCCGCTAGCAGGAACGTCACCGTGCACTTGAATCCATCTGGCCAGGTGCCCGATACCTTGTAGCTGTCGGTCGGGGGCAGGCCACGCGCTCCGCTGACTCGCACCTGATCAGTGGCCACTTCATCAAGGGTGACCCTGGTAAAATCACAGGTCACATCCGGAAGCAGATAGGCCCTCGGGTCACCGATCTCATAGACCAGTTGTTCAGCCACTGTGCCCCGGGATACCTTGCCGCCGGTACCTTCCGGTTTGGTGATGATGAAATCGCCGGTTTGCGAGACTTCCGCAATGGGGAAGCCCATATCCGCATAACCGTCTGCCACCTCTTCCCAGTCGGTAAAGTTTCCACCGGTGGACTGCGCCCCACATTCCAGCAGGTGCCCGGCCAGGCTACCCTGCGCCAGCCTGTCGTAATCGCTCCAGCTCCAGCCAAATTCATGGACCAATGGCGCCAGCACCAGGGCGCTGTCGGCAACCCGGCCGGTAATGACAATATCCGCACCCTGTTCCAGTGCCGCCACCAGCCCCGGCGCGCCCAGATAGGCGTTCAGGCTCACCATCATCGGCGGCATTGACTGGTCGGTGGTCATTTCGGTGATGCCGGCATCCGCCAGTTGCTTCTTTTTCGGTAACAGGTCGTCACCCAGCACCAGGGCGATCTTCATATCCACGCCGGCCTTTTCGCACAGTGCCTGCAGGGCGTCGCGGCAGGCCACCGGGTTTACGCCACCGGCATTGGCCAATACCCGGATGCCCTTCTGTTTAATTTCTGCCAGCAATGGGCCCATTACCGTCTGCACGAAGTCCCGGGCATAGCCCTGGCTCGGGTCCTTCATCTTTTGCCCGGCCATGATCGACATGGTGATCTCCGCCAGGTAGTCCGCCACCAGGTAATCAATATTGCCCTTTTGAACCAGTTGGGCTGCAGCTGTTTCGGTATCGCCCCAGAAGGCGGCGGAGCAGCCGATACGGATGGTTTCTGGCCTGGAAAGATTGGAATCTGGCATGTCTTCACCTTGTTAACGGGAGCCGCAAAGCGCTTTCAATGGCCCTCGTCGGGCTGCTGTCTGCGGAGTCTGTCAGCGATGATATTGACAATACCAAGCAAGCGCTTGGTTTGTAAACAGGCAGATTCAGGATAGAATAGGTGCTCTTCTGTTCCCTGGCTGGAAAACATTGTGAATCAAGACTCTATCCTGTGCTCACTGGTTGCCGACAACCTGGTTTCCGATCCCGCGGGTGCCCGTGGCCGGCTGCTACGCGAGGCTGCCAGGCTGTTTCGTGAAAAGGGGTATGAGCGCACCACCGTGCGGGACCTGGCTGCGGCGGTGGGTATCCAGTCTGGTAGCCTGTTTCACCACTTCCGTACCAAGGAAGAAATCCTCAAGGCCGTGATGGTAGAGACGATTCGCCTCAATACGGCGCTCATGCAGGCCGCGGTGGACGCGGCTGGTTCGCACCGTGACAAACTGCAGGCGCTTATCCGTGCAGAGCTTGAGTCCATTAATGGGCAAACCGGGGAGGCCATGGCTGTGTTGGTATTCGAGTGGCGCAGCCTGTCGGAAGACTCCCAGGCCTACGTGCTTGAACTCAGGGACATCTACGAGCAATTGTGGTTGGATGTCCTGGAAGCCCTGCGTGGGGAGGGGGTTTTGGCCGCAGACCCGTTTGTGGTTCGCCGCATGCTGACCGGGGCCCTGAGTTGGACGGTTACCTGGTACCGGCCGGATGGTGGTCTCACACTGGATGATCTGACGGAGCAAGTGGTTGCAATGATGGGTATGACCAACTCCGGGGCGTGACTGCCTGGTGGAAGATTGCCTTCATGGTACGAATGTCTCAATTGTAATTAATTTTATAACACTTTGTTTTAAGTCAATAAAAATAACATTTCATCCCGTCTCTTCGGGCCATTGGCCCGATCGGCATGACGGGATCGGCATTCCAGCCATTTTTGTCTGACAAGATTCAACGCATTCTTACGTCGTCAATGATGAACGGGAATGCGATTGCGAGCATCCCGACCTATAAAAACAATGTAAACAGGACGAACTATGAACTCCTCACTGGTGAACTCCTTTGGGCATGCCCTCAACGTTCGCAGCCGCTACCTGCTTCTTCTCGTGGTGACGCTTCTGGCTGGTTGCTCGGCGAATCCCATCTACACCACAACGGGTGTGGTGCTCTCTAATTACTCCGAGGGAGAGGCGACTCCTTACGTCATGCAGATGTCCGATCCAAAAATGGCCTGTGCTTTGGGTGAGGGCGTTGACCCGCTGTTGTACTCGTTTTCCCGCGTAACCGATGCGCCGGAGAGCACCGGCTCCCTGCTGATGCTGCTGGCCGCAAACTGCTCTGAATACAAGGCCTGGGAGGCGGAACTGGAGTACCTGCGCGCCGACTTCAGCGGCGACGTACCCGCCGCGAAAGACGCGCGGGAGAAGTCAAAGCGACTGAATGCCCGAACCGCCAAGCGGCGTTATATCGCCTATCAACGCGCCATGGCAGCCTATGACTTTGATCCTGCCGCGAAGGAATTCGAATGTCCGTTCCTGTTCGATGACCAGGAGGAACTGACCTTCCTGCTGGGCTTGCTGACCGGCATGCAGGCGATTGTGAACGATGCCAATTCCGGCGCCATGGCGGGGGTTCCCCGCAACATTGCTCCACGGGCGGAGCGTGCCGCCGAATGCCTGGATAATGAAAAATGGGGCGGTTTGCCGAATGCCATCCGCGCCATGGTCTGGCTGCTGTTGCCCGATACTCGTCCCAGCTTGTCACCGGACCCCTGGGTAGTGCTTGAAGACAGTTCCCGCCTGGGTGTTAAGGCCGGTATACGTGCCTCCATGGCACTCGAGGCCGTGGCTGCCGAGACCTTTGGCCGTCCGGAAGTACTGAAGGACGTCATCGCCCGATTTGCAGAGGCGGACAGCACCATCGAGGTCTGGAGTGAATTCCGGCTGGTGGACGAAGTGGCCCGCGGCGTTATCCAGTTTTCCTCGGACAAGTACTGGACTGCCAATTACGGCTACCGCACCCCCAGCACCTATTTTGGCAGGCTGAGCCCGGAACGTATGGAAGAGCCTGAAACCATGGATCTGGACGGCCTGCTGTAAGCGGGCGTTCGACTCGCTGTAACAACCTACAAACACAAGAAAGACCCGGAGGTCATTCATGATCCGCAAATCCCTTGCTGCCCTGTCTTTTGCTGCGATTGCCCCGATGGCGGCCGCACAGTCCGTAACCATGTGCGTCTTCGATGTGATTGGCGCCAACGGTGACATGTACAACATGGTCGAAGACTACGCCCTGGAAATGAAAGCCCATGGGGTCGATTTTGAATTGCGCCCCTACACCGATGAGGGTGTCGCCGTTGGTGATTTCAACTCCGGACAGTGCGATGCAGTCGCGGCGACGGATATCCGCACACGTCCATTCAATCGTTTTACCGGCAGTATCAGTGCTGTTGGCGCGATTCCCACCTATGACGACCTGAAAACGACGCTTGCCACCCTGGCCCAGCCCAAGGCGGCTCCGTTGATGAAGCAGGGTGATTATGAGGTACTCGGTATTGTTCCGGCGGGCGCCGGTTACCTGTTCGTCAATGATCGGAGCATTGATACCGCCGGCGAGCTTGCCGGCAAGCGCATGGCCACGCTGGACTATCAAAAGGACGCCATACACATGGTGAACCATGTGAAAGCGACGGTTGTGCCCTCCGACATCACCAACTTCGCTGGCAAGTTCAATAATGGCTCGGTCGACACCGCCTACGCGCCGGCGTTCGCCTATGAGGCATTGGAGCTCTACAAGGGCATCGGTGATGACGGTGGCATTGTCGATTATCCACTGGCGCAACTGACCATTCAGATCATTGCCCGCGACAACGTGCTGGACGATGACACGGCCCAGAAGTCCCGTGAGGTTGCCTGGGGCATGTATGGCCAGGCCATGGACCTGATTCAGCGGCAGGAGTCCGCCATTCCGGAAGAGAAATGGATTCGCATTCCCGACAGCGACATCGAAGGCTATCAGGAGATGTTTCGGGAAAACCGCCTGCAACTGCGGGATGGAACCGATGGCGCCAATAAGGTTTACCACCCGAAGATGATGAGCCTGCTCAGCAAAATCCGCTGCTCCAGCAATCCCGGAGCCTCCGAGTGCACAGCGCCTGATCGCGAATAATAAAGGCTGACCCTCCATGAACTGGCGAGCATTATCAGCGGCAGGCCCGAAAACGCTGTACCCCGTGCACCGGCTGCACGGGGTTATTCTCCTGCTGCTCCTTATCTTCACGCTTCTTCTGGGTATGGGGAACTCACTCCACTCGCGCATGTTGTGGGTGGGTGAACAGACCTGGCCAAACTACTACCTGCTGGACCCTGATGCCACGGAGCCAACCTGCAGGCTGGTTATGGATATCGACGCCGAGGTGGAAAAGCGGGTTGAGGCATACGAACCGGATCCGGACGACCTGTTCAGCTCCCCGCCCGATCCGGAGTCAATCCGGAAATCCCTGGAGAAGAACCTGGCGTTGTGTCAGGAAAAGCATTTCCTCTACCAGGAGAACCAGAAGCACGCCACAGAGGCACTGGCCATGTACAAGGCCGTGGAGCAGGGGTTCGCGGATTTCCTGCTGGACAACATTGAGCTCACCAAGTTCCTGTTCATTGCCATGTTCGCCATGGCTGCCGCGATTTCCGCCTTTGATGCCGATCACATTGCCCTGCGATTGCCCCGGAACCGGGCTGAATGGCGGCTGAGCCAGGGCATGCAGTTGGTGGTCAACGGGCTGATGGTGTATTCCCTGTTCTCCTATGCGGGCAGGCTATCCTCTTCGCCCGGTTCAGACGATACCTCTTTGCTGCAATATGCCTGGGCGGCTGTCTTCGGTCTGTTCATGGTGATCAACTTGATGCGTTTTGCGTCGGTACCAGCGCGAATGAGGTCGGGCTCTCTGGCTGCGTCTTCCGGCCTCGTGCTGCCGTTGTATTGCGCGATGGGCCTGATCGCCATGAGTTACTTCTTCTTCGTGGATGGCTACTCATCCGGCCTCGCCATCTATTTCGGCA
This sequence comes from Marinobacter iranensis, assembly GCF_029207565.1. GTDB lineage: Bacteria > Pseudomonadota > Gammaproteobacteria > Pseudomonadales > Oleiphilaceae > Marinobacter > Marinobacter iranensis. The sequence goes on from NZ_JANCMW010000001.1 coordinate 213,065, forward strand.
TGATGACGAACCTGTCGTCGATGTTTATCAATATCGGCCTCTACGTATTGGTGGGTATGGCGTTGAAGCAGACCCGCATTCCGGACCTGTTGTTGAATGTCATCAAGCCTTATCATCTGCCCGCACCCATGCTGGCCTCGGTGATGATATTCGCCACGGCGTTCCCCACCGCGTTTACCGGTGCGTCGGGGATTTTCATCCTGGCCGTGGGCGGAGTTGTCTACGACGAGATGCGCAAGAGCGGCGCGGGGCGACAGCTATCGCTGGCGACCACTGCCATGTCCGGCAGCCTGGGTGTGGTCCTGAACCCCTGCCTGCTGATCGTGGTGGTGGCAGCGTTGAACAAGGAAGTGACCACCTCGGAAATGTACGGCTGGGGCTTCTGGGTGTTCATTATGTCGGCGACCCTGTTTTCCGTGGTCGTCTGCAAAACCCAGGGCAACTGGAAGCCCCGCCCGGCCCCGGGTGCCTTCAGGAAGTCGCTGGCGCAGCTCCGGCCCCTGGTGCCTTACGCCGCCGTTACGGCTGCAGTCATCCTCGCCATATGGGTCATACTCGGTCTCGGATTCAACGAATACAGCGCACCGATGATCCTGCCACTGGTGATGCTGGCCTTGGTCTATCTGGACGCAGGCAAGGATCATGATGAACAGGGGCTGTCGAGGTTCCGCGCGTTCTGCATGAGAACAACATCGGCTGCGAGTGATTCCGCTGTGCATATTGGCGCACTGCTGGCCCTGATCGGTTTCTCGATCTGCCTCGGCGGTATTCTGGAGCGCTCCGACGTGGTCCACGCGCTATTCCCGGAAAACCTGACCAGCCCCTGGGTCGCGATGCTGGTAATCGTAGTGATGCTTACCGTCATTGGCATGGTTATGGATCCGTTTGGCGCGGTTATCCTGGTGTCAGCGACGATTGCCCAGCCGGCAATCCAGCTGGGGATCGATCCTCTGCACTTCTGGATTGTGTGCCTGGTGGCCTTTGAATTGGGCTACCTGAGCCCGCCGGTGGCACTGAACCATCTGCTGACGCGGCAGGTTGTGGGCGAGACCGAAGTGTTGGCTGCCGAGCGCACCGGGTCCTTCTGGCATCGATACGAGAGGCTGTTGCTGCCCCTGGTAGTGATGGGGCCAACGTTGCTGACCGCTGCCTTTGTGCCGCTGCTGTTTTACGCCCTTTAAAAGAACAGGGACACCAGAATGAAACCGCCTGTGGGGTATCCTTCAGGCGGCTTTTTGCATCTGATAGAAAGTTTGGAACGTATCCTGTGTTATCCGCGTTGATTGGATATCATGTTGAAAAGCATAAGGCGTTGTTCTTGTCTGTCCACGATGTCGTATTGGTGAGTCTGTTATGAGCCGGATTGTACCTGTCACCGCTGGTTTGATTTCCTGTGTGCTGCTATCGGGGTGTGGCGGTGGCAGTTCCGGGAGTGGTGAAGTGGAACCCGATCTCAGTGGCGGGATCGACATCGAGAGCGGTACGCGGGTGGATTCCGATACCGCCGACGACCGTCGCGTTGATCTCGCCATGAACAACGACACAGTGGCTTCGGCCCAGACCTTGCCGCCGACCGCAACGGTGGGCGGCTACCTCAGTGCCGATGACGGTGTCTACGATACCCTCCCCCCGAACCTGTTCCGGTACTATATGGACGCCGTCGACGTGTATGCCGTAGACCTGTCTCCCGGTGACCGTATTGCCTTCCAGGTGTTCAGCGCGCCGGAGCTGTTCTTCCCCTCGACGGCGCTTCCGCCAGAACGCTCGCTCCGGATACTGAAGCAACAGGGAGGTAGCTTTGTAGCGGTGGCGTCGCAGACCGCCTCGGAGGATCTGCGGCCCCTGGTGGAGGTGCTCGACGACACCTTCGAACCGGGTTTCTACCTGATTGAAGTCAGTGCCAGCGGCGGCATCCCGTTTCGCTACGTGCTTTCCCTTGCGGGCGAGACGTCAGCCAGCGTGATGAATACCAGCTACACAGCTCCGCCGTTCATGATTGACGAGGCGGTTGTCAGCCTTGAGGCTACTGCGGGCAACCAGCCAATGGCCGCTTCCATTGCGGCGCTGGACCAGCGAGACCTCGGCAGAGGAACCTGGCTGATGCGCCGTCACGCAACACGGAGTGTCGCCGCCATGTCCGCCAATCAAATGCAGGATGCCCGACAGGACACCCTGGACTGGGTTCGGGAGCTCCGCCAGCAGCCAGGCGTGGAGTCTGCCGAACCCAATTACCTGTATGCGTCCCAACAGGTGTCTCCGGACAATGATCCGCTCTACAGTCGCCAGTGGAACCTGCCTCTTATACAAACACCGCTGGCATGGCAAGTTGCCCCGGAGGTGGGTGAGGGTATCGGTATCGCGGTGATGGACACCGGTGTGTTTCGGTCGCCACCGACAACCAGTGGTAATTGGCACCCGGACCTGGTTGCCAATATTCAGGTGATTTCCGGAGAAGTCATGGACTTTGTTGCTGGCGATCTTGATATCGATAAGGAAGACACTGGCCTGCGCGATGACAATCCGGCGGATCCTGGCGACGGCAAGGCGCAAAGCAGCAATTTTCATGGCACGCACGTTGCGGGGATTGCGGCTGCTGCTGACAACAGCCTTGGAATTGTCGGGCTTGCTCCCAATGCCACCATTTACCCAGTACGGGTGCTGGGGCGTGACGGAGTGGGGTCTTCCGCGGACCTGATTGATGCCCTGAACTGGGCAGCAGCCCGTGACGAGATCGATGTGATCAACCTCAGCCTTGGTGGCCTGGGCCCGAGTACCGCACTGAAGCAGGCCATCGATGCCGTATGGAACAACGGCAAACTGATCGTGGCCGCCGCTGGCAATCAGGGCACCGATGAGCCAACCTACCCGGCTGCTTACTCCAATGTTATCGGCGTCGGCGCCGTGGACGGAGGGAGTGCGCGCGCCTCGTACTCTAACATTGGACAATCGGTGGATGTGGTTGCACCCGGCGGCGATGCCAGCCGGGATGCCAACCAGGACGGGACCGCAGACCTCATCATCAGTACCTGGGGCCGAGATGACACAGGTACGTTCGAACCCGGGTACGCCGGCCTTCAGGGCACCTCCATGGCAGCCCCGCATGTGGCAGGCGTTTACGCCCTGATGAAAGCCCAGGTACCGGCATTGACACCGGCCAGCTTCCGAAGTTTCCTGATAAACGGCGACCTGACCGACGAGGTGGGCCCCGCGTTTGAATACGGAGCGGGTCTGATCAACGCACTGGCAGCCATGGACGCCGTGCTGGATGGCAATTTCCCAATCACCCTTGGCTCTTCACCAACAGCGCTACAATTCAATTCGGCGGTGCTCAGCGAGGAGCTTGTGTTTTCCATCTATCCAGAAGGGGAGAGCGTCACCATTACCGATGTCGATCCTGGTGCACCGTGGCTGGAGGTCGGGGAGTTCAGTAGTGATCCATCGCTGCCGTTGACGGTAACCGCGAATACTTCCGGGCTGGAAGACAACAGGCGCTACACCACGGAACTGGTGATTTCCTACCGGCCGGAGGGTGGCGCCGTGGCCACTCTCACCGTTCCGGTTTCCCTCCGCCTGGGCAGTTCGCCGGATGAACGTGACGCCGGCCGGCATTACGTACTGCTGGTGAGCGCGGATGACGAGCGTGAGACTCTCGAGCAAGTGGTGGCTTCGGCCACGCAGGGCCGGTACCGCTTTGCCTTCGACGAGCTGGAACCCGGGGAATATTTCCTGGTTGCCGGCACGGATATGGACAACAACGGCCTGATTTGCGAGAACGGAGAGGCCTGCGCCGAATACCCGGTGAACGGCCTGCCTGAAAAAATCGTTATTGGCGAGGAGCCGCTTGGCGGGGTAAGGTTGAGCACCAGCTTCCGCCGACCCACGATCACCTCCCTGGGCCTTCCAAGGGTGGGTTTTGAGGGGTATCGCCTGAAACCGGAATCCAAATCGGAACGGAAACAGGAGATGGGCGGCGATCCGGTTCGCAACCTGGAGAACAACCGTTGACCGTTCGTTTTACACTTTTAACGATCCTTGCGCTTGCCCTGACACTGGCAGCAGGCTGCGCTGTCAATCGCTCGGCAACCGCCGATGGTGCTCCCCTGGCACGACAGGTCACCGAGTCTGACCATTGTGGCCTGACGGCACCGGGGCTGGTGTATGTCAGCAACGCCCGGGATCTGGATAAGCTTGCGAGCCTGCCTTCCGGAAATCTGGCGCTGAACAAACTCAGGGCTATCGATTTTGAGCAGGAGCACCTGGTGCTGGTTGGCCTGGGGCAAAAACCCACCGGTGGCTACGGCCTGACGCTACAGTCCGCAAACATTGTGGATGATGTCCTGGAGCTGGTGGTCAGGGCACGGCAGCCAGCTGCAGACGCCATGGTGACCCAGGCACTGACGACACCCTGTGCGGTTATCGCCATCAGCCCCAATGACTGGGAGGAAATGCGGGTGTCTGGTGATGGCATCGGGACCTATACCCGTCAGAGATAACCACGGCGGAATCGCGCTGGTCGACACCGGCACAAAACAACCGTTGATCTTTCCCCGCGAATCCCTAAGCTATGGGCCAGTTTCATAACAAACCCGTGGAGTTGCTTCCTTCCCATGAGCCAGAAACAGTACAACGCCGATGCCATAGAAGTCCTCAGTGGCCTGGACCCGGTTCGCAAGCGTCCGGGCATGTACACCGACACCAGTCGCCCCAACCATCTGGCTCAGGAAGTCATTGATAACAGCGTTGACGAAGCCCTTGCAGGCCATGCCCGCCGTATTGATGTCATCCTCCACAGCGACGGTTCTCTCAGCGTGGAAGACGACGGCCGCGGTATGCCCGTGGATATGCATAAGGAGCATGGTGTCCCGGGTGTGGAGCTGATCCTCACCCGCCTCCATGCCGGTGGCAAGTTCACCCAGGGCAACTACAACTTTTCCGGTGGTTTGCACGGGGTAGGGGTTTCGGTCGTCAATGCCCTGTCGACCCACCTTGAGGTGTTGATCAAACGCGATGGGCAACTGCACCGGATGACCTTCGCCAACGGCTATAAGGAAACCGACCTTGCTGTTGTCGACACCGTTGGCAAACGGAACACTGGCACCCGGTTGAAGTTCACACCGGATTCGAGCTATTTCGACAGCCCGAAATTTTCCGTCAGTCGTTTGCGCCATAACCTCCGCGCCAAGGCGGTACTTTGCCCGGGCCTGAATATTACCTTCCTGCAGGAGCAGACAGGCGACAAGGACGAGTGGTGCTACGAGGGCGGTCTGCGCGACTATCTGCGTACCGAACTGGCCGACATCGAGGCGGTACCGCTGGAGCCGTTCACCGGCAGCTTCTCCGGTAACAAGGAAGCCGTGGACTGGGCCATCCAGTGGTTGCCCGAAGGCGGCGAAGCGGTGATGGAAAGCTACGTTAACCTGATCCCCACCGCCCAGGGCGGCACTCACGTTAATGGCCTGCGCACGGGCCTGCTGGAGGCGATGCGGGAGTTCTGCGAATTCCGCAGCCTGCTGCCCCGTGGGGTGAAACTGTCTCCCGAAGACATATGGGAACGCTGCGCTTATGTGCTGTCGTTCAAGATGCAGGAACCCCAGTTTTCCGGGCAGACCAAGGAGCGGCTGTCATCCCGCGAAGCCGCCGCGTTCATCTCCGGTGTGGTCAAGGATGCGTTCAGCCTTTGGCTCAACCAACACACCGACATCGCCGAAGTGCTGGCGGAACTGTTTATCAACAACGCCCAGCGCCGTCTTCGAGCCAGCAAGAAAGTTGCCCGCAAGAGGGTCACCTCCGGCCCGGCACTGCCCGGCAAGCTGGCGGACTGCTCCGGCAGCGACAGCAACCGCTCCGAGCTCTTCCTGGTGGAAGGTGACTCCGCCGGCGGCTCCGCCAAGCAGGCCCGCGACCGGGAATTCCAGGCGGTGATGCCGCTGCGGGGCAAGATACTCAATACCTGGGAAGTGGACTCCAGTGAGATCCTTGCCTCACAGGAAGTCCACGACATTGCGGTTGCCATTGGGGTAGACCCCAGTTCCGACAAGATGGACGGCCTGCGCTACAACAAGATCTGCATTCTTGCCGATGCAGACTCCGACGGCCTGCACATCGCCACCTTGCTGTGCGCACTGTTCGTCAAACACTTCCGCCCGCTGGTGGCTGCCGGCCATGTGTTTGTTGCCATGCCGCCCCTGTACCGGGTGGACCTGGGCAAGGAAACCTTCTATGCCCTGGACGAACACGAAAAGCAGGGCATCCTCGACCGCCTGGCCGCCGAGAACCGCAGAGGCAAGGTTTCCGTCACCCGCTTCAAGGGCCTGGGTGAGATGAACCCGCTGCAGCTCCGCGAAACCACCATGGCGCCGGACACCCGTCGGCTGGTTATGCTCACCATCGCGGACGGCGACGACACCGACAGCCGCATGGATATGCTGCTGGGCAAGAAGCGGGCGTCTGATCGTCGGATATGGCTGGAAACCTACGGGAACATGGCCGATATCGAAGTGTGATTGGCGGCATATTGCTTTTAGTGCTTTAAACAGTATCCTTTATTCTTTCTAAGTCTTCAGCAAACTCGTTATCCTGCCCCTTTTGTTCAAGGGACACCAAATGGACTGGCAGGGCTGGTTTGCTCTAAGCCTCGCGGGAGTGGCATTGCTGTTGATGAGCGTCGGGCGCTTTGGTCCGCACCTTGTCATGCTGGGTGTGCTCATCGTTCTCAGTGCCAGTGGCATTATCACTGCCGATCAGGCCCTGTCCGGGTTTAGCAACAGTGGCCTGATCACGGTTGTCGCCATGTTCGTGGTCGCCTCCGGCATTCACCATTCCGGCGGCGTTGATCTGGTTGTCCACCATCTGCTCCGGTCGCCACGCACCGTGCGTTCGGCCCAGGCCCGCATTGCGTTTCCGGTCGCATTGCTCAGCGGCTTCCTTAATAACACCCCGGTGGTTGCCACCATGATCCCGGCGGTTCACGCCTGGTCCCGCAAGATCGGCATATCGCCATCGAAGCTGATGATCCCGTTGAGTTACTCCGCCATTCTCGGCGGCACCCTGACCCTGATCGGCACCAGCACCAACCTGGTGGTCAACGGGCAATACCAGCAGTTGACCGGGGAGGGCGGTTTCTCGATATTTTCGATTACCGCCGTCGGGTTGCCGGTTGCAGTGATCGGCGTGGCTGTCATGCTCCTTGTGCTGCCGAGGGCATTGCCGGACCGCAAGGACCAGCAGAAATTCGGCTCCATGCGGGAATTTACCCTGGAGGTGGCGGTTGCCTTTGACGGCCCGTTGGTCGGCAAGAGTGTTGGAGAGGCCGGCCTGCGGGAGTTGGAGCGGCTCTATCTGGTCGAAATCGAACGGGATGGCAGCGTGGTGACGGCGGTGCCGTCGGAAGAGAGGCTGCGGGGAGGCGACCGGTTGGTGTTTGCCGGCGATACCCAGGCCATTTCCGATCTACTGCGGATCAATGGCATTGTGCCTTCGGTTCACGACGACGAGCCCAGCCTGAGTAAGGACCGGGCAGAGCGGCGGTTGGTGGAAGCTGCCCTGTCTCCGCAATCCGAAGTGCTTGGCCTGACGATTCGCGATGCCCGCTTCCGGGACCGTTACGGTGCCGTGGTGCTGGCCGTCGCACGGGGCGGCGAGCGGGTGTCGGGCAACCTTGGCAATATTCGCCTCAAAACCGGCGATGTGCTGTTACTGGAGGCGCGTCCGGCATTTGTCAGTCGTCAGCGGTACGCCAAGGATTTCCTGCTGATCAACGACCTGGAAACCGAAACACCCCGCCACGACCGGGCTTACCTGTCCTGGGGCATCCTGCTGGTACTGGTGGCTGCCGCCGCCTTTGGGGTGCTGAGTATGCTGAATGCAGCGCTGATGGGTGCCGCGCTGATGATTCTCAGCGGTTGCTGTTCCGTCGGCCAGGCCCAGAAATCCGTGGATGTGCCGGTAATGCTCACTATCGCCGCTTCGTTTGCCCTGGGGGCGGCCCTGCAGGAAACCGGTGCCGCCGGTTTTGTCGCGGAGGGCATTCTGGGCGTAAGCAGTGGGCACCCGCTGCTTACGATTCTGCTGGTGTATTTCGCAGTCTCTGTACTGACCGAGGTGATCACCAACAATGCGGCGGCGGTGCTGGTGCTCCCCATCGTGCTGTCTATGACAGCGTCCCTCGGTATTGCTTCCGAGCCCTATGTGATTGCGGTCATGATGGCCGCATCCGCCAGCTTTGCCACGCCACTGGGCTACCAGACCAACATGATGGTGTTCGGCCCGGGCGGTTACCGGTTTATGGATTTTGTGAAGGTGGGCCTGCCGATGAATCTGTTTATCGGGCTGGTGACCGTTGGCGTGATTTCCCAGGTGTACGGGATCAGCCTTTCCTGAGTGCTGTTTCGGTGGGGTTGGCGAGTATGTCGCAGCAGAGAACCCGCAGCTCCCCCTTGTGGTAATAACCCAGTGACAGGGTTACGCACATATAGGCGCCGGTAATACACAGGTAGGGTGCGGTTATCTGCAAATGTCCTGGCTGGGCGATGGCCTGGCGCAGGTATTGCTGGCGGTACCAGTCGGCACTGGTGGTGCTTTCCAGCGGACGAAACCTTGGATCCAGGCTGCGTGCCATGGCATCGGACACGATGGTGTCGTCGATCTGGACACCGTTGGCATCGACCAGGTAACACCGCGATACGGCAGGGTGGCTTAGCAGGGCATCACAGGCCTCGTTCATTTCCATGCCCTGGGCGAGCCTGTCCACGGCATTGCGAAAAAAATCCTCGAAGAAAGAGACCAGTTGCTGGGTGGGATCCCTCGTGACCCGGTTTTTGCTCTTGTAGTCTTTCAGCAGCCCTTCCAGGTCCGTTACTTCGTGGGGGATGTCCGTCAGCGCGGTGCTGGGCCTGCGGAAATAAAATCCCTGAACGAAATCCACCCCCGCATCAATGGCGATCATCGCCTGGTCGTGGGTCTCCACGCCTTCCAGGAGTACCAGGCAGCCGGACTGATGCAGCAGCGAGACAATGCCGTTGAGTATCTGCCGGGCCTTGTGGTCGTCGGTCGCCCGGGTCAGCAGTTTGCGGTCGAGCTTTACGATGTCCGGGGACAGGTTCCAGATCCGCTCGAAGTTGGAATGGCCAGCGCCAAAATCATCAATGGCGGTGAGACAACCCAGTTTCTGGTAGTAGGCAACGGTTTCACGCAATCGTTCAGCATCGTCCGTTGGCTGCTCAACAATCTCCATCACGATGCGATGGGGTGGCAGACCGGTTTTCTTCAGCAACTCGCCAAAGAAGGAATCGGCGCGGTTGCCAGCCGACACCACACGGGGAGATACGTTCAGGAACAACCAGTTCAACTGGTCATGGAACCCTGAATAGTTACGGATGTGCAGGTATCGACAAAGGCGGTCGAGCAACAGGTTCTCGGCATCCGAGCAGGGCAGATCAAAGAGATGCAGGGGCAATACCGCAGCGTTATCGGTATCAAAGGCACGAATCAATGCTTCGTAGCCGACAATGCGTTTGTGGGAGATGCTGAATATGGGCTGCAATGCTGTTCGCAGCGTCAGGCCCTGATAGTCGGCCGTCCATGATTCTCCCTCCCTGGTTAACATAGGCGACAGCACATCAACTTCCGGTGCGGTCATCTGCTCTGGGAGGGTTCGCGACATAGGCCTTTTCTGGTCCGGATAAACGAAAACACCGGGAAAGCCCCAGGCTACCCGATCTGTTGATCCCGGTCGCACTCTACTGATTGGTTAATGGCCGTTCAGTTAGAATGAACAGGATTGTCAAGACAGACAGAAGAGTGCCAAAAACAGCAGGTTATTACCACTATTTCATGTAAAAACAGGTAGCGGCGTCAAGCGGTGCATATTGTATGCGGCAGGAATAGCATCCGGAGGCCCCGCCGGGAGCCGCTAGTGATCAGTTGTTGCTGGGTACCGCAACGGATTCGTCGAATTCAATTTCCATGTCTGTTCCTCTCGTTCACTGAGTGACCCGAACCGGGCAATTAATGTATGTGAAAAGTCTATCGTGCCCATCGTTTCCTGCAATCCGTAGAACCCGTATCAGACCAAAGGTATAAGGGATAGTACCTATCAGTCCCTTGGTCAGAAATTCTGACCTATGTGAACAAAACATTTTGATTGGTTTTAGGCGAGGCTCTTCCTACACTGCACACAAGGTTTTAACGGGTTTCAGGGAGCGCAACGTCGATCGCTATGCAGGTACGCAATTCGGACGGCAGGTTTGGGGCGGTTTCCATCGGCATTCACTGGCTGGTGGCCGTTGCGGTGTTCGGCCTGTTCGGTCTCGGGTACTGGATGGTGGGCCTGTCTTATTACGACGACTGGTATCGCACAGGCCCGGACATTCATCGAAGTGTTGGTATCCTGTTGTTGCTGGTCATGCTGTTCAGGTTGTTATGGTGGCTGGTAAACCCTGTTCCACGTCCCTTGCCGAGTCATAGTCGGGTGGAAGTGCTGGCAGCCCATGGCGCCCACTTCCTGCTTTACGCACTGATTTTCGTGGCCATGGTAAGCGGCTACCTCATCTCTACCGCGGATGGTTCATCGATCAGTGTATTCAACTGGTTCGAGGTGCCATCGGTGACCGGCCAGATAAAGGGAATGGAGGATACAGCCGGGCTTGTTCACTATTGGTCAACCTGGGCACTGGTCGTACTTGCCGGTTTGCACGGCCTGGCCGCCATAAAACATCACCTGATTGACCGGGATGACACCCTGCGGCGTATGTTGGGTACGGACCGTCGGCAACAATAATCCGGTTAACTTATACAATCATGCCTTCGGGCTGTTTCAACAAGGAGACGAACATGAAAAAACTGCTGCTTGCATCTGCTGTGACGCTCACGATGGTTGGCGGAGTCCAGGCCTCCGAGCATAGTGGAACCTACGCGTTCGACACCAAGGGTGCCCACCAGTTTATTACCTTCAAGATTTCCCACCTGGGTTACAGCTGGCTTTATGGTCGGTTCAATGACTTCGATGGCCAGTTCGTCTACGACGCGGAAAATCCCGCAAACAGTTCCGTCGAAGTGACCGTGGATACGTCCAGCGTTGACTCGAACAATGCCGAGCGCGATAAGCACCTGCGTGAAGAGGACTTCCTGTACGTCAGCGAGTACCCCGAGGCTACATTCAAGAGCAAGAGGGTGGTTGTGGATGATGAAGGCGAGGCCGACATCATCGGTGACCTGACCCTACGCGGCGTGACCAAAGAGATCACCCTGGATGTCGAAATGCTGGGCCATGGTGAGGACCCCTGGGGCGGCTACCGCATGGGTTTCGAGGCGGAAACCGAGTTCAAGTTGACCGACTTCGATATTCCCATGGACCTTGGCAAGGCCTCCGAGACGGTTGAGATGATCATCTCCGTTGAAGGTATTCGCCAGTAAAACGGCTTTTCCCCATCCCCCTTCACATGGCGGGGATGGGGTGCACTTCCTTCCCCTGATTCACACCCTGAACCGGCCTGTCTGCTGTTCCAGTTCCCTCGCGTAGTCATCCAGTGATTTGCTGATCCGGTCGATACTGCCTGAACGTTTCATTCCCTCGGCCGCCAGGTCGTTGATTTCAGTAACGCTGCGATTGATCTCGTCGACTACCTGGGTCTGCTCTTCGGTAGCCGAGGCCACGCTGGTGTTCATGTCGCTGATATCCGCCATGGATTCGAGAATGCCCTGAAGTTCGGCTTCGGCTTCCGTTGCCAGTTTCTCGGTTTCCACGGCTTCCTTGCTGCCGGTTTCCATCACCGCCACGATATCGGCAACACCGGTTTGCAGGGCGGTGATCATGGTCTGTATGTCTTCAGTGGATTGCTGGGTTCTCTTGGCCAGTGTGCGGACTTCGTCGGCAACAACCGCAAACCCCCGCCCCTGTTCCCCGGCGCGGGCAGCCTCTATAGCCGCGTTGAGGGCAAGCAGGTTGGTCTGATCGGCGATTTCCCGAATAACGTCCAGTACCGAGGTAATGTTTTCCGAGTCTTGTGAAAGCTTGCGTATAACCTCCACCGCCTTGGAAATCTGTGCCGCCAGGCGCTGTACCTGAACGGATGAATTACGGATGATGGTCGCCCCGTTGCGGCCTTTCTCCTGAGCCTGTTTGGTAATGTCAGCGGCCCGCGACGCATTGCCCGCGACTTCTTCAATAGCGCTTTGCATTTCATTGATCGCCGTTGCGACCATGGAAATGGCATCGGTTTGCCGGGTTACCCCGTTACTGTTATCGCTGGCAGCGGTTGATAATTCGGAAGCACCCTCGCCCAGTTGTTTGCTCAGGTTCTGGATGGAGCCGATCATGGTCTGGAGGTTTTCCAGTACATGGTTGAAACTTACAGCCAGTTTGCCCAGGTCATCGTCCGTTTCAACGGGGATTCGTTGGGTAAGGTCTCCTTCGCCCTGGGCGATGTTGTCCAGTTGTTTTCTCAGTACGCCAACGGATTGAACAATCATCCGAAGGAACACAACGAACAAGAGAATGCCGATGATAACGGCGCCGACCGTAATGATCAGTATAAAGACGGAACTGGAAAGCCCTTCTCCGGAGGCCTCATGGGCAACGAACTGCGCCTGCTCGTCGGCATGGATGCCTACGCGGTCGTAATAGCCCCGGAGTTGGCTGAAGGCCTGGTTGCTCGGGCCAATCAACATTTGATGCCCGGCATGTGGGTCACCTGACCGGGCAATCTTCATGGATTGGCGCGCCGTATTCAACCACTCATCGTAGGTAGCGCGAAACCCCTCGATTTTCTCGGAAATGCCGGTGCCCCGCAGGCGCTCTATCGCTTTATTCAGTCTCTCCAGTGCCTGGCCAGCGTTTTCCTCAAAGTCCGCCTTGTGCTGGTCAGGGGGTTCATTGTTTTCTGTGGCGCTGATGAAGGACATCTGTGCGACCAGTGCCTGGTAAAGGTCCCGGTCACCGTTTAGGGCTTCGCTGACAGCGGGAAGGTAGCGTTCGGAAAGCGCTTCTGTGTGTGCGACCAGGTTTCTTGCTGTAAGAACGCTGAAAAGGCCTATGACAATCAGGGCTATGGCGGAAATTGCGAAAGGTAAGGCGACTTTGGCCCGCAGGCCCAAGGAACTTCTTATATTCATTTGTCCTTCCTCTGCCTTCTGGAAATAGCGTCATGCGTCCAGTCAGAATAGCAGCGGAAAGCGGTTTGTCATTGTTCAGGGATGGCTCGACTGAGCATGCCAGATATCAGCCCTTCAGAGTGTATCCGTGGACTCCGCGGCTGCTTGCCCGTTGCGGCAAAGGTGCCGCTGACGCCAGAACTGGCCGAAAAAGATAACCAGGCCAATCAGCAGCCCTGCCCACAGGTAGGGTTCCGCTAACTGGAAAGTGCCGCTTATGGCGAATTCCACCAGCAGCATCAGGGTAAGAGCAAGAACAGCATTCACCATGGCCGTAATCATGGCCTGCCCGCAGGCTTTCAGGTTTGGTTTCATAGTTCTCCACTCGTGGATGTCGTGAAACGGGTCATCGTTATACTGATGGCGAGCATACGGTGAGGGTTAAACTCTCTCCATGCGGGAATTCCGCTATTGGAAATCCGACGGGGTGTTGGTGTATCCGCTCCCGCCTCCATATAATGTGCGCTCCGGCTGCTGGCCGGGTAATCCAGCGGAATGCACATCAGGCAACATTCACAGCAGGCAACAAAGGGGCATCCATGCCAGAGTTTCAGACCACGGATGAAGGCTTTGAGCGGGTTTCACTGAGGGACTATACCGAAAAGGCCTACCTTGACTACTCGATGTACGTCATTCTCGACAGGGCACTGCCCAACGTTGGGGACGGATTGAAGCCGGTCCAGCGTCGGATTATCTACGCCATGTCCGAGCTCGGCCTGAAGTCCACCTCAAAGTACAAGAAGTCCGCCCGTACGGTGGGTGATGTTCTGGGTAAGTTCCACCCCCACGGTGACAGTGCCTGTTATGAAGCCATGGTGCTTATGGCCCAGCCGTTTTCGTATCGTTATCCGCTGGTTGACGGCCAGGGCAACTGGGGTGCACCTGATGACCCCAAATCCTTCGCAGCCATGCGCTACACTGAATCACGCCTCGCCAGGTTTGCGGATGTCCTGCTCAGTGAGCTGGGGCAGGGCACAGTGGACTGGGTACCGAACTTTGATGGCACCATGGACGAGCCTGCCGTATTGCCCGCCAGGCTGCCGCACGTTCTGCTGAACGGCACCACGGGTATCGCCGTAGGCATGGCAACGGATATTCCGCCTCATAATGTCCGGGAAATTACGGCCGCCTGTGTACGCCTGCTTGAGCAGCCAGACGCCACCACCGACGACCTGTGTGAGCACGTCAAGGGGCCGGATTTCCCGACTTACGCGGAGATTATTACCCCCCGTAAGGACATCCGTCAGATGTACGAAACCGGCCGCGGTTCATTGCGGATGCGGGCGCGCTGGATCAACGAGGGTGGCGAAATCGTGGTGACCGACCTGCCGCACCAGGTATCCGGGAACCGCGTGCTGGAGCAGATAGCCCAGCAAATGCAAACCAAGAAGCTGCCCATGGTGGCGGACCTGCGGGATGAATCGGACCATGAGAACCCGACCCGGCTGGTGATTGTTCCTCGTTCCAACCGGGTGGATCTGGAAGGGCTGATGGCCCACCTGTTTGCCAGTACCGACCTGGAAAAGACCTACCGGGTGAATATCAATGTGATCGGCAACGACGGCCGTCCGGGTGTGAAAGGCCTTCGTGAGATGCTGACGGAGTGGCTCAGCTTCCGCCGTACCACCGTCACACGGCGTCTGCAGCACCGGCTGGATAAGGTGCTGGCGCGTCTGCATATCCTTGAGGGTCTGCTGGTTGCCTACCTGAACATCGACGAGGTCATAGCGATTATCCGCTATGAGGACAAGCCCAAGGCGGAATTGATGTCCCGCTTCGGGCTGTCGGAAGAGCAGGCCGAAGCCATCCTTGAGTTGAAATTGCGCCACCTGGCCAAGCTTGAGGAAATGAAGATTCGTGGTGAGCAGGACGAGCTGTCCGCCGAGCGGGATGAGCTGCAGGCGATTCTTGGCTCCGAGGACCGACTGCGGGAGTTGATCAAAGACGAGTTGCTGGCGGATGCGGAAACCTTTGGTGACGATCGTCGGTCGCCCATTGTGGAGCGCCGAGAGGCCAGGGCCTTCAGCGAAACCGAACTGGTATCCAATGACCCGGTGACGGTTGTGCTGTCCGAGAAGGGCTGGGTCAGGGCCGCCAAGGGGCACGATATCGAGCCCGAAGGGCTGAGTTACAAGGCCGGCGACAAGTTCGCCATGGCCGCCAAAGGCCGCAATAACCAGCAGGCGGTGTTCCTGGATTCCACCGGGCGAGCCTATTCCCTGGTTGCCCATTCGCTCCCTTCCGCAAGGGGGCAGGGCGAGCCCCTGAGTGGTCGTATCAATCCGCCTTCGGGCGCGACTTTCGCAGGCCTTTTGATGGGCGATCCGGCCCGCAAGGTGCTGCTGGTCACTGATGGCGGCTACGGCTTCGTGACCTCCCTGAACGATATGATCAGCAAGAACCGCAACGGTAAGGCCGTAGTGTCGGTACCGAAAGGCGCCAGGATCATGCCGCCCGTGGCGGTGTCGGATTCCGAAAAGCCACTGTACCTCGGGGCTATTTCCAACGAGGGCCGGATGCTGGTATTCCCTCTGAGCGAGTTGCCGGAGTTGTCGAAGGGCAAGGGCAACAAGATCATCAGTATTCCCTCTGCAAGGGTTCAGAACCGGGAAGAGTACGTGGTGGCCGTCGCGGTGTTTGCCGAAGACGACCAACTGGAAATCCGCGCCGGTAAGCGCAAAATGGGATTGCAGTTCAGTGACCTGGAGCACTATCTGGGCGAACGCGGCCGCCGTGGCCACAAATTGCCCCGCGGGCTCCAGCGGGTGGATGCCATTGATGTGATTCAGTCGGCCAGCAATGCCGCTGTCGCTGATGACGTCGCCAATGCAGAGGAGCAGCCTGACAGTGAGTGAGCTGGTTCTGATCAACGTGTCGGGGCGTGATAAGCCTGGTCTGACGTCGGAAATAACCGGCATCATGGGGCAGTACGATGTGCGGATTCTGGACATTGGTCAGGCGGTGATTCACGACCACCTGACCTGGGGAATCCTGATCGAGATTCCCGACGAATCCAAGTCCTCGCCGGTTATCCGGGACCTGCTGTTCCGGCTGCATGCGCTGGACCTGCAGGTGCGTTTTGCACCCATCACCATCGAGGAATATCAGCAGTGGGCGGAAGGTCGCAACCGCGCCTGCTACATCGTCACGCTGCTGTCGCGGGATATCAAGGCAGAGCAGATTGCGCGGGTGTCCGCCATTACCGCCCGCCATGGCCTGAATATCGACAATATCAGCCGGCTGTCGGCCCGTCCGTCTCTGAACCCTTCCGAGAACCGCATCGCCTGTGTCGAGTTTTCCGTAAGGGGCACTCCCTCTGACCTGGAGCAGTTGCGTTCCGATTTCCTCCACATCGCCGGGGAAATGAACGTGGATATTGCCTTCCAGGAGGATTCCATCTTCCGTCGCAACCGCAGACTGGTGGTGTTCGATATGGATTCCACCCTGATTGACGCCGAAGTCATCGACGAGTTGGCCCTGGAAGCCGGTGTGGGAGCGCAGGTGGCGGAAATCACCGAGCGGGCCATGCTGGGAGAGCTGGACTTCAGCCAGAGCTTTGCGGAGCGTCTGGCTCTACTCAAGGGCCTGGACGAGTCGGTGCTTGAGGGTATTGCCGGGCGCCTGCGGATGACCGAGGGCGCGGAGCACCTGATACTCAGGCTTAAGTCACTGGGTTATCGCACGGCGATTCTTTCAGGCGGCTTTACCTACTTTGCCCGTCATCTCCAGCAAAAACTCGGGATTGATTACGTTTATGCCAATGAACTGGAAATCGAGAATGGCAAGGTAACGGGCCGCGTGGCCGGCCAGATCGTGGATGGCAAACGCAAGGCCGAGTTGCTCCAGGAAATTGCCGAGCGGGAGCACATATCGCGGGAGCAGGTGATTGCGGTGGGGGATGGCGCCAACGACCTTCCGATGCTGAGCCAGGCCGGTCTGGGCGTTGCCTTCCGCGCCAAGCCATTGGTCAAGGAGTCTGCCCGCCATTCCATCTCGACCCTGGGGCTTGATGCCATTCTCTATCTGATCGGGTTCCGGGAAAGTGACAGCCTGCAGGTAGGAAAGTAGTTGCCAGCACACGCGGTCCGGCCTTTGGCCGGACCGCGCAATGCGGGGCCTAGTGGTCGCCGAAATCGTAGTTCATTTCGGGAACCGGTGCCTGCAGGTAGTAACCCTGGATATAGTTCACGCCGGCCTGCCAGAGGGTTGCCAGCACACTGGCATTTTCCACCAGCGGCACAATGGTCAGCTTGCCGGAGCTCTGAAGGCTCTTGACCATCTCCTTGACTTCTTCCTTGGCTTCGTCCTTTTTCTGGAGTTCTTCGGTGAACGAGCCGTCGATTTTCACGTAATCCACGTCGATATGCTTCAGGGTATTGAACGGATTGAGTGCGCATCCGAACTGGCAGATCGATACCTTGCAGTGCAACTCATGAACAGCCTTGGAGAACTCCTTCGCCTGTTTCATGTAGTTGTTGGCGTCGCCCTCCCGAATCTGGAAAATCAGTGAATCACCCGGCAGCCGTGCGGCCTTCAATGCCACACTCAGCCACGGGGTAAAGGTCTTGTCGTCCAGTGTCTCCGCAGTGATGTTCAGGAACAGGCGCGTGTCGTGCCCGCGTGAACGGTGGCTGGAGAGTTGTTTGATGGTTTGCAGGATGACCCAGCGGTCTATCTTGATGGCCATTTCCGAGGGACCAACCGGTGGCAGGAAGTCGTAAGGAGACACTTCCTCGTCGTCCTTGTTCAGCATCCTCACGAACGCTTCGTAGTGTTCCTCGCCTTCACCGCGGAGGTTGATGATAGGTTGGAACAGCAGCCGGAAGCGATTATCGTCCAGGGCCTTCTGGATGGCATCAACCGAGTTACTCTCATCCATCGCCTCGTAGTCCGCCGGGTTGTACACCAGCACACCGTTACCCTGTCCGTGGCCTTCTTTCTTCTTCAATTCGGACGATGCGGTATGGGCCCGCCCCATCAGGTCCGGTGCCTTGGGGGCGTTCTCCGTAATCGCGGCAACACCAATGCTCAGGGTCAACTGCAGCGTGCGGCCGTTGATGTCGAAAAGATTGTCCTCCACCTTCTTGCGAATCACCTCACACAGGTCCGCCATCTCCTTTTCCTCGCAGGGCTGGCACAGTAGGCAAAACGCATCATCACTGAGACGGGCAAGTACCATGTTTTCCGGCGTCTGTTCTTTCAGGAGGGTAGCAAGATCGCCAAGCATCAGGTCTGCACCTGCGATACCTACCTGGCCTTTCAGGCTCATGAAGTTATCCAGGGCAATATAGGCCAGCGCGCCCGTTTTGTTGTCCTTACCCGCGGTGGCAATAGCCTGACCGAGGGCATCCATCAGGTACTGGCGGTTGAAGAGGCCAGTCAACAGGTCCTGGCTGCTGATCTGGCGAATCTTCTCTTCCAGTTCGGCATCGCTGTGTTCGGGCTGGATAACGATCTGGGTGCAGGTCTCGCCGTCGTAGGTGGCAGCTGACACGGACATGGTCACATTGAGTTCCTGATCATCGCTACGGCGGGCCACGCAGTTCATAGTCATGCCGTCCTCGCCGCTCTCGGCGAAGGACTTCATGAACTCCTTGTACTTTTCCTGGCTTTCCGGCGTGAGAGTATCGAGAACCGGAATGCAGATCAGGTCATCAATGTCATCATAACCGAGGAATTCCATGTAGGACTGGTTGGCATAGATATGCATGCCATCATTGATATAGGCGATGGCGTCCTTGGAGCTCTCCAGCAGCAACTGGCAGCGTTGTTCGGCTTCCCGCAGGTGAGACTCGAGAATTCTGCGCCGGCGGCGATCCTCCAGGGCGGTCAGTTCCCGATTGACCACCAGTACCAATTGATCGGTATTTTCAAACGGAACGGTGTCCTGGGCTCCGGCTTTCATCACCGACACGGTGCGCTCGCGAGTGAATTCGCTGGTCAGGAGGATAAACGGAATGTCCTTGTCCATGCGACGAATCATCGCCAGGGCGCCGTCGGCCCCGAATTCCTGCTCTACGTCGTCCCGTGCCAGTAGCAGATCCCAGTTGCCTGCTTTCAGGGTTTCTTCCAGGTCTTCCTCGGAGGTGATGCGATGAGCCCGTGTGGCTTTGCCTGAATTTCTGAGCAGGCTGACCAGGGTCTCGGCATCGTTCTGCGACGGATCGAGGATCAGCAGGTGTACGGTTGCGTTCTTTTTCTGCATTTCGTCAGATGTCTCGTGATACACGTTGGCTGTGCCGGCACTTTATCCAGAGCGCAGAGCCGGCCTTTCACTAACGCTGAATGATGCAGGGGTTACCGGCCAATAACAACCCTTCGCGCAGGTTCGGGTGCTTCTGTTTCCGGTAACGAGGCACTAGAGCGAGGGCCACAGCGAATCGAACTCGTCCTCGCTCGTTCCCGTTGCGGGCGGGTTGTTGCCCACCGGCGTTGCGCCGGCATTCTGGAGTTTTAGTTCAAACTGGCTGATGCTGCCGGTTGCTGAAATTTTGCGGGACAATGTGCCCTGGTCCTCACGGCCGTCGTGAAGCAGGGATATTCGGCTGCCGGACTGGAACGGAAGCCTGGGTGTAATGAGCGTTGCGGCCTGGTTAACCACGCTGATCTCGGGCAGCAACAAGCCGCGCAGGTATTCGCTGCTGTTGCCGACTTTCTGTATCAGCCGCACACCGCAGGGCGCAGCGCTTGGTGCCAGAAGTTCAATACCGACCTGTGTGCCCTGGTTACGAACCTGCCTGATCCAGCGCACTACGGCCACGCTCCAGGGGTGGCTTGCCTGCTCGCGGACGCCAAGCACCTCACCCGCCTGCAGTGAGGGGGGCACGTTGGTTTCCCAGGCAACGCAGTAGCCGCCGGGGCTGGTGTTTACCAGCAAGGCATGGTGGGACTTTGGTTTCCGGCGGTCCGATTCACTGTCTGGTGTGGCGCCGATGCTATTGCGGAAGTTGATCGGCGTGTCCGCTGATTGCAGTGGCTCATCATTCGGCCCGGCGTCATGAGCTCCGGCCCAGGCGTCCTGACTATGGCGGGACGAACGCAGGAACAGGTTGTCGTGGTCGCCATTGCCGCTGTCATTGCCACTGACAAACTCGTTGAACGTTTTGGCGCCGGCCACGTAATAATGGGTCGCCGTCAACCCAATGCAGATCTCCAGGGTGCCCTGGCTGGCAATACGGTTGAAGTTGCGCTTCGCCAATATGCCCAACGCCTGGCTGAGGTGGGTCAGCAGCGTATCGCCAATCCGGGAGGGCAGTTCCAGTTCGCTGGCCTGGCTCTCCTTCCTGGTTCGCGCGTGAAGGGCCTGCGTGATCTGCTCCGACAGTTCACGGGTGTCAAAATTGTAGCTGTCGTTGCCAGGTTTTTGCTCCAGCAAGCTGCGGTATACCGGTGTGGTATCCCGTTCCATGTTGACCACAAACAAGCTGTCGTTAGCGTTCTCTGGCCCGCAGGAAACCAGGTGGGTCCAGTTTTCAAACAATTCGTAAATCTGTGCCAGTTCTGCCTGCCTCAACTGGTTGGGGCGGGCACATCCCAGCAGCAGGATGCGTTTGTAGCTGTCCTCTACGGTGCTTGCCCGGCGGTGTGTCAGGGTGTCGTCGTCGACCGACAGCCCATTGATCTTGTTGCGATGGGCGAATCGGAACAGTCGGTGGCACTCCAGCCAGCTTTGCGAGGGGCTCGGGCAATACAGCTGATGGGCCCGGACGATGGTGGCAGCTAACTCCGAGATCGCCCGGTGAATGGCGGTCGCGACCGCCTTGCGGTTTTTGTCCAGGCCCCCGTTGTCCAGGAATTCAATCACGCACAGTTTGTATCCGCTGGCGGCATGAAGCTGGAGCGCCTGGGACAGGTTGGCAATCTTGCGCTGCTTTTCCGGTAGTGCCACGGCCAGTCCGAGATAGTGCCGGGACAGCTCGGAGCAGACAAAGTGTATTTTCGGGCGAATCAGTTCCAGCAATTGCAGGCGCTGTTGAGGCGCTATAAAAAGCTGGTTCAGCTCTATAATGGCGTGATAAAGCTGCCGTGAAGCTTCGCCAATGTTTGCCATAGGTAGCTGTTTCACCCAGTCCCTGAAGGCTTTTGGGGAAGTCTGGCAAAACGAGAGGCTTGCCGTCTTCTGTTCAGGAACACGGAGATCGGGTTTCAGAATCATGCCTTCCATGAGTTCACGCCAATTGTCTGGACCACGGTAGGTACTCCGGGTTGCACCACGAACTACAGGCTCAGGTTACTGAAGCCTGCGTGTTTTAATCGGTAAACGCCGCAAATACAGCTTTTATTGTTATTGCTAGTCGCACTGTAAAATAGCAAACGCACAACAAAAAGCGAGAAAAGCACGAGTTGACAATATTTGACAAGTAAATTTGGGCCAACTTTGCCAAACGTGTCACGCAAACAGGTCCAGCGGCGTTTTCCCGGCCTGGCCCGGGATCTCCCTGACCAGCCTCGGCACGAGGAATCCCGGCAATGTGCCAAGCAGCTGTCGCACCAGTTCCCGGGCCCTGTCGTCGCTGACTTCGAAGTGATGGGCGCCGGCCACCGGATCAAACGCATGCAGGTAGTAGGGAAGTACGCCGCACTCAAACAGTCGTTCGCTGAGTTCGGCCAGCACGCCGGCGTTGTCGTTGACCCCCTTCAATACCACGCTCTGATTCAGAAGGGTGACACCCACGGCTTTCAGCCGGCCGAGAGCCTTCTGCGTGTCGGTGTCCAGTTCCGCCGGATGGTTGGTATGGATAACCATCACAGGCTGAAGCCGGGTGCCCGCTAGCCAATCGATCAGTGAATCACACACGCGTTGGGGAATAACCACTGGCAGCCGGGTGTGTACCCGGAGTCTTCGGATGTGGGGAATATCCGCCAGAGCGCTGGCCCACTCAGACAGCAATCGGTCATTGGCCACCAATGGATCGCCCCCGCTGAAAATCACTTCGTTGATACCAGGGTCGTCCGCAAGCGCTTTCAGGGCCTGTGCCCGGTCGGCCGGAGACAGCCGGTGTTCCTCGTAGGGGAAGTGACGCCGGAAACAGTAGCGACAGTTGATGGCGCACTGCCCCGTTACCATCAGCAGGGCACGGCTTTCATACTTGCGGATCAGCCCCGTGGCCTGCATGGAGCCACCTTCCTGCAGCGGGTCGGTTACAAAGCCGGGCTGTGTTTCAGTTTCGGAAGACAGTGGCAGCACCTGTCGCAACAGCGGGTCATTTGGATCCCCCATGGCAATCCGTTTCAGGTAGGGTGCGGGCACCCTTATGGGAAAAAGCCGGTGACCCTCATTTGCCCCCCGGAGCCAGATGGCAGGGTCAAGATCAAGGCGTCTGAGCAGCGCGTCCGGCGTAGTGACGGACTCCGAGAGCAACTGCTGCCAGCTGTGATTGGCGTTGTCGACGGGGCGGGCTTCTATACGGGTGGCGGTTCGCTGTATCATAGCCACCTTCGAATTTCTAAAAGCATCTTTTCAGGTGATATTTTCATGGCTTCATATTCTACCAACGAATTCCGTGGCGGTCTTAAGGTTTTGCTGGATGGTGACCCCTGCATCATTCTCGAGAACGAATTCGTAAAGCCCGGCAAGGGCCAGGCATTCAACCGGGTCAAGCTGCGCAACCTGATGACCAATCGCCAGTGGGAGCGCACGTTCAAGTCCGGTGAAAGCCTGGAAGCCGCCGACGTTATCGATCAGGAAATGGAATACCTGTACACCGATGGCGAGTTCTGGCACTTCATGAAAACAGACGGCTCTTTCGAGCAGTTCCCTGCGGACGCGAAAGCGGTTGGCGATGCGCTCAAGTGGTTAAAAGAGCAGGATGTCTACACCGTGACTCTCTATAACGGCGCGCCATTGACAGTAACTCCGCCCAACTTCGTCGAACTGGAAGTGGTGGATACCGATCCGGGCATGAAGGGCGATACCGCCCAGGGTGGAACCAAACCGGCAACACTCTCCACCGGTGCGGTGGTGAACGTACCGTTGTTTATCACCATTGGCGAGGTGCTCAAGGTGGACACCCGCTCCGGTGAATACGTCAGCCGGGTAAAAAGCAGCTGATCGGTTGCTGCCGTGACTGACTCTGTACAATGGCAGCCCTCTGCTTCTCTGGCTGCCCTGAAAAGCCGCGCACAACAGCTGGCCTGGGTGCGCGGCTTTTTTGCGCAACGTGACGTGATGGAGGTAGAGACACCCGTGCTTGGCCAACACGGTGTCACCGATGTCAATATCGACAGTATTTCCGCCAACCCCGCCCCTGTTGGCCCCGGTGCTGCAGGTGGCTGGCTCCAGACCTCCCCTGAGTACCATATGAAGCGCCTGCTGGCTGCCGGTTCCGGGCCCATCTACCAGGTCGCGCGCGTATTTCGGGACGGTGAGTTCGGGCGGCGGCACAATCCCGAGTTTTCCCTGCTTGAGTGGTACCGTCCCGGTTTCACCGATACCGACCTGATGGCGGAGGTTTCCGACCTGGTATGCGGCTGGCTGGGCTGCGAGCCCCCTATTACAATGCGTTATCGCGATGCATTTCTCCGCTTTGCAGGTGTCGACCCGTTTCTGGCCAGCGACAGTCAGTTGTTGAAGTGCTGTCAGCAATGGATGCAGCCGGCACAATTGCAGGTGTGTACCCGTGGTGATTGCCTGGATCTGCTGATGAGCGGCGCAGTAGAGCCGGCGTTGGCTGAAGTGGGGCCGGTGTTTATCACTGGCTATCCCGAATCCCAGGCGGCGCTGGCCCGGGTGTCAGAGAGGGACGGGCTTCGTCAGGCGCATCGCTTTGAGCTCTATGTGGAGGGTGTGGAGCTGTGCAACGGATATTGGGAACTGACCGATCCGGACGAGCAGAAGCGCCGGTTTGCGGCGGACAACCGGGCGCGGCGTTCAGCCGGCAAGCCCGAGATGCCGGCTGACCAGGCGTTTCTGGCGTCACTGGAAGCCGGTATGCCGGACTGTTCCGGTGTGGCGCTTGGCCTTGACCGTTTGTTGATGCTGAAACTGGAGCTGGACAATCTGTCCGGCGTTATCGCGTTTCCGGCTGACCGGTCTTGATGTCGCCGAAAGCCTCTCCCATGCGTACTGTGCCTCCTGCCACCTGATCCGCATTCCAGTTTACCGTGCCCCTGGGCATCACGATGATAACGGTTGAGCCCAGGCGGAACCGGCCCATTTCTTCACCTTTTTCAAAGCGTATTGGTGTCTTGAGGGTACCGTAGCGGGAAACGGAAACCTCTTTGTTGCCTGGGGATACGATTCCGGCCCAGATGGTTTCGACGCTGCCAACGATCATGGCACCTACCGACACCAGGGCCATCGGGCCTGCGGGGGTATCGAAAATGCAGGCAACCCGCTCGTTCCGGGCGAACAGGTCAGGTACGTTTTCCGCGGTTGTCGGGTTAACGGAAAACAGCTTTCCGGGGACGTACACCATTTCGCGCAGCGTGCCGGCCAGTGGCATGTGGATCCGGTGGTAGTCTTTCGGGGACAGGTAAATGGTGGCAAATTCGCCATCGACAAAGTCGGCGGCGCGCTCATCATCGCCGCCCAGCAGTTCGTTGAGGCTGAAGGATTGGCCCTTGGCCTGGAAAACCCGGTCATCGGTGACGTGGCCCAACTGGCTGATAACGCCGTCAACGGGGCTGACCAGGGTGGTCTCCCGCTCATCCACGGGGCGCAGGCCGGGCTTCAAGGCGCGGGTGAAAAAGGCATTGAAACTTGGGTAGGCTGTCGGGTCCGGTTCGGCGGCTTCGTTCATGTTTACGCCATAGCGGCCGATAAACCAACGCACGACGCGGTTCTTGAGCGCAGGCATGCTCTCATTGTTTGCCAAACGGCCTGCCAGGCGGGAAATCGCCAGTTGCGGCACCACGTACTGGCTCATTACAAAAAGCTTGTTGAACATTAAAAAGTGATCCTTTGCGCTCAAAGGCGCGAAGTTTACCAAATGCGGGGGTGTGTATAGAAATTGTTTCACATCTTCGCGGTTCGGACCGGTGCTTGCTATTATCTGTGCAAACCGGCCAGGCGGGTCCGTTTCAGGCGCGCTTATCTGCCAAATACTACAGAAGGTATGCTCTCATTCCATGCTACTCATAATCGGTGCAGTCATTGTAATTGCCAGTGTCCTCGGAGGGTACGTGCTCCATGGTGGTAATCTCATGGTGCTATGGCAGCCTACGGAGATCCTCATTATTGGCGGTGCAGCGTTAGGGTCCTTCATTATTGCCAACCCCCTCCACACCATCAAGGAAGTTGGCAAAGGCGTGCTCGGCCAGTTGACGGGGTCCCCTTACAACAAGTCCTATTACATGGATTTGCTCAGCTTGATGTATGAGGTCTTCGACAAATCCCGCAAGCAGGGTGTCATGGCCATTGAGGAAGACATCGACAATCCGCAAGAGAGCCAGATTTTCACCCGTTACCCGGCCATTATGAAATCCAAATACCTGCTTGCCTTCATGACGGATTACCTCAGGATTATCAGTTCCGGAAACATGGCCACCCATGAACTGGAAGGCATGATGGAAAACGAAATCGACAGCCGCCAGCATGAGCTTGAAGAACCGGCCCATGCCGTCAACAAGATTGCGGACGCGTTGCCAGGCCTTGGGATTGTGGCGGCGGTGCTCGGTATTGTTATCACCATGAATTTCATGAGCGAGGGCCCCGAAAAGATTGGTCTCAGTGTGGCAGCGGCGCTGGTGGGCACCTTTCTTGGTATCTGGATGGGGTATGGTTTCGTTGGCCCCACATCGATTGCCATGGAGCATTCTGCCAAATACGAAATCAAGGCCTACGAATGCGTGAAATCGGCGATCGTTGCAACCGTATCCGGCCAGGCGCCGCAGATGGCCATAGAGTTCGGCCGTAAGGCCCTGCCGTCTGACAAGCGGCCGGGGTTCCAGGAACTGAACGACCACGTCCGTTCGAAATAGTTTGAGCAAGAGCCGTCTGGAGTAGTTCCTTGGAAGAACAGCCGATTATCGTAAAGCGGAAAAAGAAGGTCGTCTCCGGACATCACGGTGGGTCCTGGAAAGTGGCCTTCGCCGATTTCGCCACCGCCATGATGGCGTTTTTCCTCGTGCTCTGGCTGACAGCCACCGCATCCCCGGAACAGCTTCGTGCGGTGGAAGGCTATTTCAAGGACCCGGTCGGGTTTACCGAGGGAGGGTCTCCCAACCCGGTGGATCTTGAAGGCAGTGCCTCCGTTATCAACGAAAGCAGCGAAGACATCGAGCGCAGTGATATCCAGATTGAAGACGAGGTGGTGGAGGAACTGGCCCAGACCCTGGAGCAACAACAGATGGAGGAGCTGTTTCAGGACTTGAAGGAGCGGATCGAGCAGAACGAAACCCTGCAGGAGTTCAAGGACCAACTGCTGATTGATATCACCAGTGAAGGCCTGCGCATCCAGATCGTCGACCGCTCCCAGCGCCCGATGTTCGACAGCGGTCGCGCCGAGCTCAAGTATTATTCCCAGGATATTCTGTTTGAACTCGCCAAAACCCTGAGCACCGTTGACAACAAACTGAGCATTACCGGCCACACCGACTCTACGCCGTTCAGTGGTCGCCCTGGCTACACCAACTGGGAACTGTCGGCCGATCGCGCCAATACTGCCCGCCGTGCTCTGGTGGCCGGTGGGGTCCGGCAACAACAAATTGGCCGGGTGGTGGGCCTGAGCGATTCCGTTCTGTTCGACCAGGATGACCCCCAGGCCCCGGTAAACCGGCGTATTTCGATCATTGTAATGAACAAGAAGACGGCGCAAGGCATCCAGAGCAATGCGGGCAGGTCTAGCGAACCCCTGATCGACCTCACTGCGCCCTCCGAGGAGGAACAGCAGGAGGCCATGAAACGGCTTGAGGAAGGCAACTGGTCGGAAGAGAAGGAAGAACCCAAACCCGGCGAACTGAACTGGTAAATCACCAGTGCCTGGCGAGATGGGGCACTAGTCGGCTTTCAGGCCCCGGGATTGCTGTTCCGCCATATCCTGCAGAATCCGTTTGAAGCTTTTCATACGCTCTACGCTTATCCGTCCGTCCTCGGCGGCCTGTGCAATGGCGCAGCCGGGGTCGCCCATATGGCTGCAGTTGCGGAACCGGCAATGGCCGATCAGGTCGCGGATTTCCCGGAAACCGTACTCGATCTCCTGAGGCGTCATGTGCCACAGGCCGAATTCCCGAATGCCCGGTGAGTCAATCAAATCGCCGCCACAGTTGAGGTGAAAGAGCCTTGCCGTAGTTGTGGTATGGATGCCCTTGCCGGTGCTTTCTGAAATCGCACCTACCCGGATGGACTCCTCAGGCAGCAGTGTCTGGATAATAGACGACTTGCCAACCCCGGACTGGCCCACGAATACGCTGGTCTGATTTTTCGCCAGTTCTTCCACCCGAACCGCCTGTTCACCTTCCAGGGTCTTTGCTGACGTACGTTCCGTGCGGTAGCCAAGCTTTTCATAGCGTGCCAGCAGGTTGTCGATGGCCTCCCGGTTCCGGTCGGTAATCAGGTCGGTCTTGTTGAGCAGGATAATGACCGGAATATCCGTGCTTTCCGCAGCCACCAGATACCGGTCAATCAGGTTGTCGTGAGGCTCAGGCTCTGAGGCAATCACCAGGATAATGTAGTCGATGTTGGCGGCAACGGGCTTGAGTGCCCCGAAGTTGTCGGGACGTTGCAGCAGGGTATGGCGGTCGCAACGGGCGACAATCACCCCGGTGCCGTCACTGCCTGGCCGCCAGATCACCTTGTCGCCGGTCACCAGGCTGTCGATATTGGCTCTCACAAAGCAGCGCAGCACCTTGCCGGTGTCTTCCCCTTCGAGGGCTTCCACGTCCAGTTGCTGTCCATAGTGGGCAATAACCAGCCCTTGCTGTTCCGGGCCCAGGTCGCCAGCATCCAGTTTCTCACCGATGGATTCCTCTTTCTTCGCCGCCCGCGTAGCCCGCTCCTGCTGGATTTTCTTGATGCGCCATTGCTGCTGCTTGTTCAGTCGACGTTTAGCCATATCGTAGGTCGGTCAGATCCTGGTGGAGAATAGTGAAAGCTGTAACATCATACGTGATTCATCCACAATAGGCAGACTATGTGCAGCAACGGTCAGGCAGGGCTTCCCGGGAGACGCTGCGAGCACGTCCATGTGCGCTTGTCTGAAGCCATCCATGGCTTCAGACACTCCCGGGAAGCCCTGCCCGACCGTTGCCCGAATCACGAGTTAACCGCTGGAGATCACTGAATGCCAGAAGCAAATTATCTCGTCTGGATTGACCTGGAAATGACCGGGCTGGACCCGGAAAAAGAACGGATCATAGAGATAGCGACAATTGTTACCGACTCGGAGCTGAATACCATAGAAGAAGGGCCTGTTATTGCCGTCCACCAATCAGACAAACTGCTCAGCGAAATGGATGAATGGTGTACGCGGACCCATGGTGAAAGCGGGCTTACCCAGCGGGTCAAGGATAGCAAGTTCAGTGAGATCGACGCTGAGCAGAAGACTCTGGAGTTTCTTCAGCGATATCTTGAACCGGGTCAGTCACCGCTGTGTGGCAACAGTATCGGCCAGGACCGGCGATTCCTGGTGAAATATATGCCGGAGCTTGAAGCCTTCTTCCATTACCGCAATCTGGATGTAAGCACGATCAAGGAACTGGCCCGGCGCTGGCGGCCCGATGTGCTGGACGGAGTTAAGAAGAAGGGCAGCCACCTGGCGCTGGACGATATTCGTGACTCCATCAACGAACTCCGCCACTACCGGGAAAACTTCTTCAAGTTATAAACCGTGTCTGCGCAGGGCCCAGTGCACATGCTCGCGAACCATCTCTGACGGGTGGTCCGCCCTCTGTTTGAGGGCTTCTATCACCGGGATGGTGGATGGGGCGTTCCCCAATCCCACGGCCAGGTTCCTGAGCCAGCCTTCGTACCCGGTACGGCGGATGGCGGAGCCTTCGGTGCGTTTGAGGAATTCCTCCTCGGTCCACAGGAACAGGGTGGCCAGTTCGCTGTTGTCCAGGCCATGGCGGGGCTGGAAGTCTTTCTCGGCCGTTGGCTTGCTGAACTTGTTCCACGGGCAGACCAACTGGCAGTCGTCACACCCGAAGACCCGGTTACCCATCTTTGATCGCAGCTCCTCCGGAATGCTGCCCTTCAGTTCGATGGTGAGGTAACTGATGCATTTTCGTGCATCGAGTTTATGGGGGCCTTCAAAGGCGTCCGTGGGGCAGATATCCAGGCAAGCCGCACAGCTGCCGCAGTGTTCTTTCTCAAACGGCTCGTCGAGCGGTAGCGGAGCGCTGGTGAATATTTCCCCGAGAAAGAAGAAAGAGCCGGCCTTCGGATGGATCAGCATATTGTTCTTGCCAATCCAGCCAAGCCCCGCGCGCTGGGCCAGGGCGCGCTCCAGGACTGGCGCGCTGTCAACGAACGCCCGGTAATCGTAGCCCGACACGGCCTCGTCAATCCATTTTGCCAGGGTCGCCAGGCGCTTTCGCATCAGTTTGTGGTAGTCGCGCCCGGTGGCATAACGGGTGATATAGGCCTTCTCCCGGTTAGTGAGTACCTGCCCCGGGTTGTCTGGGGCAGGCAGGTAATCCAGTCGCACGGAAATCACCCGCCGGGTGCCCTCCACCAGGGACGTGGGGGTATAGCGTTTGTCCCCATGGTCTTCCATGTACGCCATCTCGCCGTGAAACCCCTCACGGAGCCAGTCTTTGAGTCGCTCCCCGTGGACGCCGGTCTCCGGCAGGGTGATGCCGACATCACTGAAGCCCAGTTCACGGGCCCAGGCGTGGACCTGTTGCGGAAGATCGTTCAGTTTGTGATCGATGAAATCGGTCATTGAGTGCCAGTTGAACAGCGTCCGGTTTCCCGGTGGCGCGAACGGTAACGAAGTTTAATTTGATTAAGTTATGACCTTTTCCACTGTTTTGCTATTCTTTACAGGTATCTGGCCGTTTTTCTTAACCCAAATTCTTTAGCGGGAGCGGTATTGCATGCCCCTGTCTGGTGGTCACAGTTTACCAGAAGACCTCTACTCCGCCGATGCAGTGCGGGAGATTGATCGCTATGTGATTGATCAACAAGGGGTGAATGGATTTGATCTGATGCAGGCAGCTGCCGCCAGCGCCTTTCGCAGGCTGGTGCGTTGCTGGCCCGAGCCAGGCCGGATCCTGGTGCTGTGTGGTGCAGGCAATAACGGTGGTGACGGTTACCTGGTGGCTGCAAATGGGGTGCGCCATGGCCTTGATGTGGACTGCATTGCCGTTGCACCCACCGAAAAACTCTCCGGCGATGCCCGCAAGGCGTGGCAAAAATCGGTCGGGGATGGAGTAAAGGTGCTGGAGCTTGCGGACCTCAACGATGTCGATGTGCGCCGACATATCGCCAGCGCCGGGCTGATCGTCGACGCCATGCTGGGAACCGGTGTGACCGGCGCGCCGAGGGAGCCGTTTGCAGGTATTATTAGCCAGTGCAATGAGGCAGCCGCTCCGGTGTTGGCCATTGATTTACCCTCGGGTTTGAACGCCACCATGGGAACGGTGGCTGGTGATGCCATCAGGGCCGACGCGACCGTAACCTTCATCGGGCTGAAGGCCGGTTTGTTCACCGGGCAGGGGCCCGAGTTTGGCGGTGACATACTGTTTGAGTCCCTGGATACCGATGACTGGGCCTCTGAGAGTGGCCAAAAGCCCCGGGCTCGTCGGGTTGACTGGCACTCTGTCCGTTCAGCGCTGCCCAGGCGCCCGAAGGCTGCGCACAAGGGGCGTTTCGGGCACGTACTCATTGTCGCCGGGGATCGTGGTTTTGGTGGTGCCGGCATGCTGGCGGCGGAGGCAGCGGCAAGGACGGGCGCCGGGCTGGTTACCCTGGCCACGCGCCCGGAATATGTGTCGGCTGCACTGGCTCGTTGTCCGTCTGTGATGGTTCAGGGGCTGATTCATGGTTCTGAACTGCCGCCACTGATCAGTGCGGCCGATGTGATTGTTTGTGGTCCTGGCATTGGTCAGGGCGCCTGGGGACAACAGATGCTCCAACAGGTAGTCGCCAGTGGAAAGCTACGTGTGCTCGATGCGGATGCCCTGAACCTGATGGCCTCTCGCGTCGCCCAGCCGGCAGACAATCACATTCTCACGCCGCATCCCGGCGAGGCGGCGCGATTGCTGGAGTGCGAAGTGGTCGAAATCGAAGACGACCGGGTGAGTGCCGCCGGTCGTCTTCGCCAGATGTTTGGCGGTGTGGCATTGCTTAAAGGCGCCGGTACGGTTGTCGCGGCCGAGGGCGTATTGCCAGACATTATCAGCGGCAGTAATCCCGGCATGGCCACCGGTGGAATGGGAGACGTGCTTTCGGGCGTGTTGGGCAGTTTGTACGCCCAGCTTGGGGATGCCCACCTATCGGCATCGGCGGGGGCTGCATTGCATCTGGCAGCGGCTGACCGGGCCTCGGAAACACGCGGCTATATGGGGTTGTTGCCCATGGATGTGATTGAGGCCCTGTCAGAGGTGCTGGCGGAATCAGAGCGTCGATCCGGGGGCCGAACGGCACGGCGAGAAAACGGGGAAGGTTGATGAACACTGTAACGCAGGAGCTCTCCCTTTACCTGGAAGATGAGGCGGCTACGGAGAGCTTCGGTAGAGCGCTTGCCGCGTTGGTGAGGCAGGGTGGTCAGGGATTGACGGTGTTCCTTGAGGGTAATCTCGGAACAGGTAAGACCACGCTTAGTCGCGGAGTGATGCGTGGCCTTGGCCACGACGGGGCTGTCAAGAGCCCCACATACACCATCGTGGAGCCGTACGAACATCTGACTCCGCCAGCCTATCATTTTGATCTGTACAGGCTGGGTGATCCGGAAGAATTGGAGTACATGGGGATACGGGATTATTTTCAGGGCCGGAACCTTTGCCTGATTGAGTGGCCGGAGCGCGGCCAGGGCATCCTTCCGGCGGCTGACTTGTGGATACGTCTGGATGTAAGCGGAGAAGGGCGCAGTGCGCTTGTCTCGGCAGCGACCTCCAGAGGCATGGAATTGCAGGCCCGGCTTGGTGCAATGCATTCGCCGGATCAGGAAGGTTAGCTATGTGTGATCATTACAGGTGGGCAGGATGATGACAAGAATGTTCTCAGGATGGTGCCTGGCCGTTAGTCTGGTTTGGGTACTGCTGTATCCCGTTGCGGCAATGGCAGGCGTTAATGTGGAGGGAGCAAGGATCTGGCCAGCGCCGGACCATACCCGCCTGGTGCTGGATATCGCTGACAAGGTCGATCACAAGGTGTTTGCCCTGTCGGGGCCGTCACGCCTGGTCATCGACCTTGAAAATACCACCCTGAAAGCGGATTTCGACAAGCTGGATCTTTCGGGAAGCCCTGTGAAACGCATCCGTAGTGCTCCCCGTAATGGCAACGATCTGAGGGTGGTGCTGGACCTCAAAAGCGATATCAAGCCCCGTAGCTTTCAACTCGAACCCAACCAACAGTACGGCCATCGTTTGGTGGTGGATTTGATCGACGAGGGTGGTCTGAAAGCACGGAAGTCCTCGGAGCCGACCGTCACCGAAAACAGCAACGGCAAGCGTGACATCATTGTGGTGATCGACGCCGGGCACGGAGGTGAGGACCCCGGCGCCATTGGCCCTCGTGGCACGCGCGAGAAGGACGTGGTGCTGAAAATGGCCAGGACCCTGGCGGAACTGGTGGATGCCAAGCCTGGATATACCGCCAAGCTTACCCGTACCGGGGACTATTATATCGACCTGCGTAGCCGCACATTGCTGGCTCGCAAACAAAACGCGGACTTGTTTGTTTCTGTTCACGCCGACGCTTTTCGCACGCCGCAGCCAAGGGGCGCCTCGGTTTTCGCGCTATCGCAACGGGGGGCCACCAGTGAGACTGCCCGCTGGCTGGCAAAAAGCGAAAACCGGTCAGATCTGATCGGTGGTGCCGGCGGCGTTTCGCTGGATGGTCGTGACGAGATGCTGGCGGGCGTTCTCCTGGACCTGTCCATGACTGCCAGCATTAATTCCAGCCTTGGCGTCGGGGGCTCTATCCTCGGCAGGCTTGGCGATGTCGCCAAACTCCATAAGAAGGGGGTTGAGCAGGCCGCGTTTGCAGTGCTGAAATCGCCGGATATCCCATCAGTCCTGGTTGAGGCTGGGTTTATATCGAATCCGAAGGAAGAGAAAAATCTGTCCAGTTCCTGGTATCGGGAGAAAATTTCCCGGGCGGTTTTCCAGGGGATTAATGACTACTTTCAGAAAACACCGCCGCCAGGAACTCTGCTCGCGTGGCAGAAGCAGAACGGGCAGGGCAATGGCAATGTCAGCCAGTATCGGATTCGCCGGGGCGATACGCTGTCAGGCGTTGCCCGTGAGAATCAGACAACCGTCAGCGAATTAATGCAGTATAACGGCCTCAATGATGACCGTGTTATGGTAGGGCAAACCATTCGTATTCCTGCATCCTGAAACGAGGTCTCCTGCTAGCATGCCCGCCATTCGATTACTGACTCCTCGCCTGGCAAACCAGATTGCTGCCGGCGAGGTGGTTGAGCGCCCGGCTTCGGTCGTCAAGGAACTGGTAGAAAACGCGCTTGATGCCGGCGCCCGCCGGGTCGACATTGAGGTTGAGCAGGGCGGCGTCAAGCTGATCCGCGTGCGTGATGACGGTGATGGTATCGACGAGGCGGATCTCCCGCTGGCGCTGAGCCGACATGCCACCAGCAAGATAGAAAACCTGGATGACCTTGAGGCGGTGGCCTCTCTCGGCTTTCGCGGTGAGGCACTGGCCAGTATCAGCTCGGTCTCCCGGTTGGCGCTGACGTCCCGCACGGAACGTCAGGAAGCTGCCTCCAGGGTGGAGGTGGAAGGGCGCGACATGGATGCCAGCATTTCCCCGGCGGCCCACCCAGTGGGAACTACGGTGGAAGTGCGGGACCTGTTCTTTAATACCCCCGCCCGGCGCAAGTTTCTCCGCACTGAGAAGACCGAATTCAACCACGTTGAGGAATGCGTTCGCCGCCAGGCTCTGAGCCGTTTTGATACCGGATTCACTCTCCGCCACAATCAGCGCGTGATTCAGAGCCTGCGGCCTGCGGAAAACCCGCTGGACCGGGAGCGGCGGATCG
This sequence comes from Marinobacter iranensis, assembly GCF_029207565.1. Lineage (GTDB taxonomy): Bacteria > Pseudomonadota > Gammaproteobacteria > Pseudomonadales > Oleiphilaceae > Marinobacter > Marinobacter iranensis. Next base: position 247,318 of record NZ_JANCMW010000001.1, read on the forward strand.
GTGCCCTGTGCGGCCAGCAGTTTATCGACAATACTGTCGTGATCGACGCGGAGGCAACGGGGCTGAAACTTTGGGGCTGGGTGGCGCTGCCAACCTTTTCCCGCAGCCAGGCGGACCTGCAGTACTTTTTTGTGAATGGCCGGGTGATCCGTGACCGGCTGGTGGCTCATGCTGTGCGCCAGGCCTATCGGGATGTGCTTTACAACAATCGCCACCCGGCCTTCGTCCTGTATCTGGAGGTTGATCCTGCCAATGTGGATGTGAATGTCCATCCCACCAAGCACGAAGTACGTTTCCGAGACGGGCGACTGGTCCACGATTTCATTTTCCGTACCCTTCACAAGGCATTGGCAGACGTACGGCCGGACGATCATTTGCGGGGGGCGGTAGCCCAGTCCCATGGTCGCGAATCCGCCGGGATACCCGGCGGTTATGGCACCCAGGCTTCCATGCCTGGCGTCAGTAACCAGCCAGCTCCCGATCCTTTCGCAGCCTCCACCGGCCAGCAGCCGGCCGGCTTTTCCGGCTCTCCACGGCCACCGCAGCATGAATGGCAGGCCCGTGACCAGATGGCGTTCTACCAGTCCCTGAACGAAGGTGGCGGTGTGGAAAATGGTGGCGTGGGCGAGCGGGCAGCCATGGCCGAAACCGGGGAGCTGGCGGTGGCATCTCCCACACCACCCCGGGAAAGTGGTGATGAACCTCCCCTGGGGTACGCCATTGCCCAGTTGCACGGGATTTATATTCTTGCCCAAAGCCGCCAGGGCATGATTGTGGTTGATATGCACGCAGCCCACGAACGCATCACCTATGAACGCATGAAGCGTGCGCTGGACGCTCAGGATCTCAAAAGTCAGCCACTTCTGGTGCCGGTCTCCCTTGCGGTCAGCCAGAAAGAAGCAGCGTTGGCTGAAACCCATGGTGAGGAACTTCTGCAATTGGGGTTGAGGGTTGAGCGCATTGGCCCTGAAACCCTCGCTGTCAGGCAGATGCCAGCGCTGTTGCGGGGAGCGGATGCCGAGCAACTGGTAAGGGACGTGCTGTCGGACCTGATCGAGAACGGCGAAAGCGACCGCGTGGAGGCCGTCACCCATGAACTGCTTGGTACCATGGCCTGTCATGGCTCGGTTCGGGCAAACCGGCAGTTGACCATCCCCGAAATGAACACCTTGCTGCGGGACATGGAAGCCACCGAGCGAAGCGGCCAATGCAACCATGGCCGACCTACCTGGACCGTGGTCACCCTGTCCGAGCTGGACAAGTTATTTCTGCGGGGGCGCTAACGCCGGTATGACGGTAACAACTGCTGAGGATGCCAAGCCTCCTGCCATATGCCTGATGGGGCCGACAGCCTCCGGCAAGACCGATCTGGCTATTGAGCTCTGTCGCCATCTGCCCTGCGATATTGTCAGCGTTGATTCAGCCATGATTTACCGGGGTATGGACATTGGCACGGCCAAACCTTCCCGTGAGGAGCTGGCCCGGGCACCCCACCGGCTGATCGATATCTGTGATCCTGCGGAAACATACTCTGCCGCGGACTTTCGTCGTGATGCCCTGCAGGAAATGGCCGAAATTACCGCAGCAGGCCGGATCCCGCTGCTGGTGGGCGGTACCATGATGTATTTCAAGGCGCTGCTCCATGGCATGTCCGATCTTCCTCCCGCGGATCCTGCCATCCGGCAGGTGCTGGAGCAGGAAGCCCGGGAAAAGGGGTGGGGCGCCCTTCATAGGGAACTGGAACAGCAGGACCCGGTGGCGGCCAGGCTGATCCACCAGAATAACCGGCAACGACTGGTCCGGGCGTTGGAGGTTATTCGTTTGACGGGCCGGCCGATTTCCTCAATTTGGCAGGATAAACCAGCCAGCGAGCGGGTCACCACCGGTGACCAAAACAGGGAAAGCATTGAGGATTACACCTATTTCACCCAATGGCAGGCAGACGAAGCGCCGACTCTTCCGTATACTGTAGTGCAGCTTGCGATGGCTCCCGCCGAGAGGCGAATGCTCCATGAAAGAATAAGCCTGCGTTTCCAGGCAATGCTGGATGCGGGTTTTCTTGATGAGGTCAGGGCGCTGATGGCCAGAGGTGATCTGCACCCCGGCCTGCCTTCCATGCGTTGTGTTGGGTATCGCCAGGGCTGGGCCTACCTGGCTGGTGATTATGACTACGACACCATGGTGGGCAAGGGCGTTGCCGCTACTCGGCAGCTTGCCAAGCGACAGCTGACCTGGTTGCGAAAATGGTCCGGTGTGGACTGGCTCTCCAGTGACGACAAACTTATGTCAGGCACTGCCTTGAAAATTATTGAATCTCGCACCACATTTTAAAACTGAATATGACGATCTGCCTTTACTTATAAACAGGAGAAAACACATGTCAAAAGGGCACTCTCTACAAGACCCTTACCTTAATGCATTACGCAAGGAACGCATTCCGGTTTCCATCTTTCTGGTCAATGGCATCAAGCTTCAGGGCCAGATTGAGTCTTTCGACCAGTTCGTGATTTTGCTGAAAAATACTGTCAGCCAGATGGTCTACAAGCATGCCATTTCCACGGTGGTGCCTGCGCGGAACGTTCGTATCCCGCCACAGGCCCCGGGCGGAGAAGAGTCTGAGGACTGATTTACCCGGTAATACCGGCGTTGTCACCCGCGCTCCCGAAGAGCCTGCTCAGGCTCCCAGGGCCGCGGGTGCTTGTTTTGGTGGTAAATGCAGCCTGACTGATTTGGAGTTATTACTACTTGTTTGAGCGTCCCGACGTTGGTGAACGGGCGATTCTCGTTCACATTGAGTTTTCCTCCCACGAGGAGTCCGAGGACCTGGATGAGTTCCGTGAGCTGGTCTGGTCCGCCGGAGTGGAGCCGGTTGGTATTGTTACCGGGTCCCGTAAACAGCCCAGCCCCAGATTGTTTGTGGGCAAGGGTAAGCTGGAAGAAATCCGTGATGCGGTGACAGCTGGTGAAGCCGATGTAGTGCTTTTTAACCATGCGCTCAGCCCCAGTCAGGAACGTAACATCGAGCGCGAGCTCAGCTGTCGCGTGCTTGATCGCACCGGCGTCATCCTGGATATTTTTGCCCAGCGTGCCCGTACCCATGAAGGTAAGCTTCAGGTAGAGTTGGCCCAACTCGAGCATATGTCGACCCGCTTGATCCGGGGTTGGACACACCTTGAACGGCAAAAAGGCGGTATTGGCCTGCGTGGCCCGGGTGAAACCCAGTTGGAGACCGACCGGCGGTTGCTCAGGGAGCGTATCAAGTCCATTCATCGCCGGCTCGAGAAAGTCCGAAAACAGCGCAACCAGGGGCGCCGGGCCCGAAAGCGTGCGGATATTCCAACCGTCTCGCTGGTGGGTTACACCAATGCGGGCAAGTCCACGCTGTTCAATCGTATCACCACCTCCACCGTGTATGCGGCGGATCAGCTGTTTGCCACCCTTGACCCGACGCTGAGACGGCTGGAACTTCCGGATATAGGTCCGGTCGTAATGGCTGACACCGTCGGGTTTATCCGGCACCTCCCCCATAAATTGGTAGAAGCCTTTCGTGCCACCCTGGAAGAAACCACGGAAGCCTCCATCCTTCTTCACATAATCGACTGTCACGACAACCGGCGTGAAGAGAATATGGAGCAGGTGGAAGAGGTGCTGGCGGAAATCGGTGCCGACGAGATCCCGGTGCTGCAGGTTTTCAACAAGATTGATCTGCTTGATAATTTTCAGCCACGAATTGAGCGCAACGAAGATGGCGTACCGGTTCGTGTTTGGGTCTCCGCTGTCACCGGGGAAGGGCTTGAGGGCTTGTTCGATACCATTGTGGAGCGACTGGCTGAAGATGTTATTCACCAGTTTGTCCTGCTGGGACCGGCCGATGGAAAACTGCGGGCGCTACTGCACGAGGCAGGATCTGTATTAACTGAAAATCACCGCGATAGTGGGGATTCGGTGCTTGAGGTCCGCTTGCAGCACCGGGACTGGTTACAGCTTCTGAGCCGTGCCGGCGTACGGGAAAAAGACGTAAGACTTGAAGAACAACGTATATAGACCGGCTGTGCTATTGCCGGGGCGCTTATAAATCCCTAGTATTTGCAGCCATTCGATTAGTTTGGAACGGAGAACACTATGGCCTGGAATGAACCGGGTGGAAACCGAAACGACAATGATCCCTGGGGAACCGGTGGCGGTCGTGGCGGCAAGGATCAGGGTCCACCAGACCTGGATGAGGCGCTGAAAAAGGGCCTCGACAAACTCAACCGCTTGCTGGGTGGCAAGGGCAATAAATCCGGAGGTAATGGCGGCAGCTCGTCTTCAGGTGGTGGCGCCGGTGGCTTTGGTGCCATTCTCGCGCTGGCGGCGATCATTTTTGCCGGGTACGTCATATTCCAGTCGTTCTACATCGTGAACGAACAGGAGCGGGCGGTTGTGCTGCGCTTCGGTGAATACAGTCGTACCGAAACCCCTGGCCTGCGTTTCAAGGTGCCGTTGATCGATAGCGTACATCTGGTCAGGGTGACCAGCGTACGGAACGCTGAATCCACCGGCCAGATGTTGACCCAGGATGAGAATCTCGTCTCCGTTGACCTGCAGGTTCAGTATCGCGTTGGTGATGCCAAGGCTTATGTGCTGAATGTTCGTGATTCCAATCAAGCGCTGGCATTTGCCACCGACAGCGCCTTGCGCCATGAGGTTGGCAGTTCGACCCTGGACGACGTGCTGACCGAAGGGCGTGCGGAACTGGCGGTTCGCGTTGAGCAGCGTCTCCAGAGTTTCCTGGAGGAGTACGGTACCGGCCTGTCGATCGTAAGGGTGAACGTTGAAAGCACCCAGCCACCCAATGAGGTGCAGGACGCTTTCCGTGAAGTGCAGCGTGCTCGTGAGGACGAGCAGCAGGTCAAGGAAGAAGCGGAAACCTATCGTAACAAGGTAGTTCCCGAGGCACGTGGTAGGGCTCAGCGCCTGACTGAGGAGGCTGCGGCCTACAAGCAACAGGTAATCGAGCGTGCTCGTGGTGAAACCTCACGCTTCCTCGCGGTGCTTGGTGTTTACGAGACAGCGCCAGAGGTCACTCGTGAGCGCATGTACATCCAGGCGCTTGAAAGGGTCCTGTCGAACACCAGCAAAGTTCTGGTTGACACCGAAAGCAGCGATAACATGATGTACTTGCCTCTGGACAGGCTGACGAATCGTTCTGGCACAAGCACCGGTAACCAGAGCAGCTCTGGTAGCTCCGGCAGCAGTGACATCGATATCAAGACCCTGTCAGACCAGGTGATTCAGGAGCTGCGTGGCAGGCAGGATACTGACGTTCGGAGGAGTAGATAATGATGGGACCCAAAAGTATTGTGGGCCTTGCAGGCGCCCTGATCGTCATACTTGTTGCGCTTTCCAGTGTGTACATCATTCCGGAAACCCATCGGGGTGTGCTGTTGCGGTTCGGTGAGTTGATCGAAACGGACATCGAAGCGGGCCTTCACTTCAAGGTGCCGGTAATCGATCAGGTGAGAGAATTTGATGTCCGGTTGCTGACGACCGATCTTCCTACGCGTCAGTATCTGACCATCGAGAAGAAGCCGTTGGATGTGGATTCGTACATTGCCTGGAAAATTCGCGACGTGGACCAGTTCTACCGGGCCACCGGCGGCGACGAGTACCGTGCTTCCGAACTGCTGCTGTCCCGGGTGGACAATGGTCTGCGGGATGAGTTCGGTGTCCGGACCATGGTCGAGGTGGTTTCGGGCCAGCGTGATGAGCTGATGCACACCCTGCGGGACCGTGTGAATGAGACAGTTCTGAAGGAGTTCGGCATCGAGGTGGTGGATATCCGCGTCAAGGCCATTGAATTCCCGGGCCAGGTCAGCCAGAACGTATTCCGGCGCATGGCCACCGAGCGTGAGAAGCTGGCGCAGGAATTCCGTTCCCGCGGTCGCGAGCTTGCCGAAGGGATTCGCGCGGATGCCGATCGTCAACGCACGGTCATCCTGGCCGAGGCATTCGCCAAGGCTGAAGAGATGCGTGGTGAAGGGGATGCCCAGGCCGCGCAGATTTACGCCGATGCCTACGGTTCGAACAGTGAGTTCTACAGCTTCTATCGCAGTCTTGAGGCCTACCAGAGCACGTTTGACAGCAAGGATGACATCATGGTGATCGACACAGAGAGTGACTTCCTCAAGTTCCTGAAGGACCCGCAGGGAAGCCGCTGATCGACGTCGCGGTCACGACAAAACCGGAATACCTCGGTATTCCGGTTTTTTTGTGCCTGCCAACAGTGTAAAATTCTGCCGGTTTTGGTCCGGGTTTTTATCTTCCCCCGGACATCGCCCTAAATCCTGTGCACTCCCGTGGTCCGAGTTCTCGCCATGGGGCAAAACGGACAACAGAATCTCATGACAGTATCTGACCGCTGGCTACTGCCGGATGGCGTGGAAGACATCCTTCCGCCACTGGCTGGACAGATTGAATCCCTGCGCCGTGATGTAATGGATACCTGCCAGCGTTGGGGCTACCAGCTGGTTATCCCGCCGCTAATTGAGTATCTCGAATCGCTGTTTACCGGCACCGGGCATGATCTGGAGCTTCAGACCTTCAAGCTGACCGATCAGCTGACCGGCCGGATGATGGGGTTGCGCGCGGATATGACGCCCCAGGCGGCGCGTATCGATGCCCATACCCTTGGGCAGGAAGGCATTACCCGTCTTTGCTATGCCGGCCATGTCCTGCATACCCGGCCACGTCATATGCTGACGGGCCGCACGCCCATCCAGGCTGGCTGCGAGCTGTTTGGCAGCGCTTCGGAATCGGCGGACCTGGAAGTGATCAGCCTGATGCTGGAAACCCTGCGGGTGTCCGGCCTGCCGCGAATCCACCTGGACCTCGCTCATGTGGCGATCTACGAAACCCTCGTGGGCGAGGCAGGATTTGACCGCGATACCGGCGCCGCCATCTTTGATGCCATGGCTCGCAAATCGGTGCCGGAACTGGATGAAATGCTGGGCGAATGCCCGCCGGGGTCCGCTGGCGGCATGCTCAGGGAACTGGCCAGGGTCAGTGGTGGGAAGGAAGCGCTGATCGAAGCAAAACGCATCCTTGAGGGTGCGCCGAAACCGCTGCGTCAGGCGTTGGATCAACTGGAGCGGGTGGCAGAGATGTTGTCCGGTAGCTATCCGGAAGTAAGCTTTGGTTTCGACTTCTGTGAGCTTCGCGGATACAACTACCACACCGGGCTGGTGTTTGCGGCCTATGTACCCGGGCATGGCGACGCGGTTGCGAAGGGCGGTCGCTACGATGCCATCGGCAGTGATTTCGGCCGCGCCCGACCCGCCACGGGGTTCAGTCTGGACATTCGGGCGTTGGTCTCACTTGGCCAGCGCGCCAGCCATGCCCGCAGGTCCATTTGGGCACCGGCAGTCAACGACCCAGCGCTGGATGGTGTTATTTCCGGGTTACGGATGACTGAAACGGTTGTCCGGGCCTTGCCGGAAGACGAAGGCGTTGATCCACGGTCTCGTAATTGCGACCGTGTTCTGGTGAAGCGTGACGGTCAGTGGGCCGTGGAGCAGTTGGACTGATAACCCCGGAATCGGGCCACTCATTTACAGGTAAACCTGCGGGTACCCGTCGTCTGGCGAGACCGCATTGAGAGAGAGTCATGGGTAAAAACGTTGTAGTGTTGGGCACCCAGTGGGGTGATGAAGGAAAAGGCAAGATTGTTGACCTGCTGACCGACAAGGTTGCGGCGGTGGTGCGCTTCCAGGGCGGCCATAATGCCGGTCATACCCTGGTCATTGAAGGCAAGAAAACGGCCCTTCACCTGATCCCTTCGGGCATTCTGCGCAAGAATGTCCAGTGCCTGATTGGCAACGGTGTGGTGCTTTCTCCGGAAGCCTTGCTGAAAGAAGTCCGCGAACTGGAAGCCAACGGTGTTGCCGTACGGGATCGGCTCAAGGTCAGCCTGGCCTGCCCCATCATCCTCAAAACCCACGTTCGTATTGATCAGGCCCGCGAGCGTGCACGGGGTATCGACAAGATTGGCACCACCGGCCGTGGTATTGGCCCGGCCTACGAAGACAAGGTTTCCCGCCGTGGTGTTCGCGTTGGCGACTTGTGTGATCCCCAAAGCTTTAAGGAAAAGCTCCAGGAGATCATGTCCTACCACAATTTTGTGCTGACCGAGTATTTCCGCGAAGAACCAGAAGACATCGACCAGGCATTCTCCGAACTGATGTCCATGGGTGAGGAGATTCTTCCGATGTCCGCCGATGTCACGGATATTCTCCATGACTTGCGCAAGCGCGGGGAGCACATCCTGTTTGAGGGCGCGCAGGGTTCACTGCTGGACATTGACCTGGGTACCTACCCGTACGTTACATCCTCCAACACCACGGCTGGCGGCACAGCCACCGGTTCCGGTTTTGGCCCGCTGTTCCTGGACTACGTGCTGGGGATCACCAAGGCCTACACCACCCGTGTCGGTTCCGGCCCATTCCCGACCGAGCTGTTTGACGACATGGGGCAGCACCTGGCGGTGAAAGGTAACGAGATCGGCACCACGACCGGGCGTTCACGCCGTTGTGGCTGGTTCGATGCCGTTGCGCTGCGCCACGCGATCCAGATCAACAGTGTTTCGGGCATCTGCCTGACCAAACTGGATGTCCTGGATGGAATGGACACCGTGAAGGTCTGTATTGGGTACAAAACGCCCAAGGGAGAGATCACCCGGCCGCCCATTGGCTGTGATACCTACAAGGATATCGAGCCGGTGTACGCGGAGCTTCCGGGTTGGCAGGAGAGCACGGTAGGGTTGACCGGCCTGAACCAGTTGCCGGAGAACGCGAAAGCCTATATCCGTTTCCTGGAAGAACAGATCGAAGCGCCGATCGACATTATTTCCACCGGCCCTGACCGGGTGGAGACTGTTATCCTCCGCCATCCCTTCGGCGAGTAGTCCTCCAGTGTTGTCGCGGCTTGCCTCAGGGCTTGTCCGCGATAACGGTTGCCCTTTTCGGGCCCGGATAGCCTTCCACGGTTTTCGTTGGGTCGTCCGGGTCCAGAAAGTCTTTCAGCGACTGAAACCGCATCCAGTCCGTGCTCCGCTGTTCTTCCGTGGTGGTTTCGGTCACATCCACCACGCGGGCGTTGCGGAAGCCGGTCCGGTCCAGCCAGCGCAGCAGTGTGTCGCAGCTGGGCAGGAACCATACATTCCGCATCTGGCCATAGCGGTCCTCCGGCATCAGGCTATAGCCTTCCGGCCCATCCGCAATCAGGGTTTCCAGTACCAGCTCACCCCCCGGGCGGAGCGTATCCTTCAGTTCCAGAAGATGATCCAGTGGCGATCGGCGGTGGTAGAGCACACCCATGGAGAAGGTGGTGTCGAAAGCCTCCAGTTTTGCTGGCAGGTCTTCCATGCGCACAGGCAGCAGGTCAATACGCTGCTCCGGGCTGACATAGCGTTTGACGCTCAGGAACTGAAACAGGAACAACAGCCCCGGATCAATACCGATCACCCGACCGGCGCCTTCACCGAGCATGCGCCAGCAGTGGTAGCCTGAGCCACAACCCACGTCCAGTACCTGCCGGCCATCCAGGTCTGACAGGTAGGGCGCCACCCGGTCCCATTTCCAGTCTGAACGCCACTCGGTATCGATATAGGTTCCAAAGAATTCAAACGGGCCCTTGCGCCAGGGCATCAGCCCACGAAGACTCTGTTCGAGCTGATCAGCGGCCCCTGCTGACAGAGACTGGTCCGCGCGCAGGGTAATGGCCGGGCGGTCCAGTTCGGTTTTCACATTGCCGATGGCGGGCAATGTGTCCAGTGCCCGCATCCAGCGTGCGATGTCTCCGTGGGGGTTCTCGTCGAAGCGTTTGCGAAGCTGTTGCTGTAGCAGGATTCGCCAGTGTTCCAGGCCACGGCTGTCCAGGTCGTCGAACAGTGGGGCGAAACACCTCTGCCAGTCGAAAGTCGTCATGAAGGCTCCGTTCAGGGCGATTTGATGGCGAGCATGGAAACGAAATTGAAGCACTGATACCACACCATGACCTGGTTGAAACCGGCATCCGTCAGCCGTTGTCGATGTTCCGCCAGGGTTTCGGGAATCAGCACCTGTTCCAGGGCGGATCGCTTCTGGCTTATTTCGAGGTCGGAGTAGCCGTTGGCCCGCTTGAATTCATGGTGGAGCTGCGTCTGTATCGCCTGCTCCTCTTCGGATTCAAAACGGATTTTTTCGGACAGGATCAGCACACCCCCGGGCAGGGTGGCATCGGCAATACGCGTCATCAGCTCCGCCCGTCTTTCGGGCGCCACGAATTGCAGGGTGAAATTCAGGGTGGTCACGGAGGCGTTCATCAGTTCGGTGTCGAGGATGTCTTCACAACGCAGCGAAACCGGCAGAGGGTGATCGTCCAGGGCAATATAATGCTCGCAGCGTTCAATCATCGCGGCCGAATTGTCGACGCCAGTAAGAATGCAATCGCGGTCGCCAATGCCGTGCCGCATGGCCAGTGTCGAGGCGCCGAGGGAGCAGCCGAGATCGTAGCAATGACTGCCTGGCCGGGCGTATTGCTCGGTGATCACCTCAATCATCGGAATAATGGTGGTATAGCCGGGGACCGACCGCCGGATCATGTCTGGAAAAACCCGCGCGACAGAGGCGTCAAAGCGGAATTCCCCGGTTTCACGTTCACTGGCAAACAGCCGATCCAGTGCCTGCCCCGGCTTTTTGTTGCTGTTACTCATTGTCTGCGGGCTCCTGCCCCTCGTGGACGGGCCGGTCGTGTACCGGCGCCGGGCCACGGCTACAGCGAACCCCCCGGTTCTTGTAGTCGACGAGAATGCCTCGGAAGTCCGGGTCCACATCGGCGGCGATGGCCAGGAAGCCTTGCTCACACACGGCATGCAGTTCCGACGACTTGGGTGACATGCGAAATTCTTCGCCAGGTTTTATGTGGACCGCCTCGAATTCACCAACGGGCACATGGTCCTTGTTGCCTGAGTGGTCAATCCTGCCGCTGGCTTCCAGCACAACAATGGTAACGATGATGGTACCGATGGCGGTGGCAATCAGGCTTCGGATGGTAAATCTGGCCTCACTCTGGCTCATCAATCAGTCTCCGGTATGTCGGTTGTAGCGGCCTTAGTACTGGCCGGGAATATTGATAGAAGGGGCCTGCAGCGCCGCGAGCTGTTCCCGCAGCGACAGGATCTGGTCGGACCAGAAACGGGGCTGGGCGAACCAGGGGAAGAAGCGCGGGAACGCGGGATCGTCCCAGCGCTTGGCCAGCCAGGTGCAGTGGGAGATCTGCCGGAAGCAGCGCAGGGGTTCAATCAGGTGGCGTTCGCGGCGATTGAAGTCCCGGAACATTTCATACCCTTCCAGCAATTCGCCAAACTGCTGGCCGCGCTCGGTATCGTCCCCATTCAGCAGCAGCCACAGATCCTGGATTGCCGGCCCGGTGCGGCAGTCATCCAGGTCGACAAACAGCATCTGTTCCTCGCGGCACAGGATATTGCCGGCATGGCAGTCACCGTGCAGCCTCAGCGAATGAACCTCACCGGCCTCGTCAATCCGTCGGGCGCAGTGGTCCACAAGATCGGGAATCAGTGAGTCCCAGGCTGGGCGGAGATCATCGGGAACCCAGCGATTCTCCGTCAGAAAGCGGTTGTTCTCCTCAATACCGGAGAGCAATGACATCGCAGGGCGATGGCTGAAGCTTTCAGTGTCACCAATATTGTGGAGCTGCCCCAGCCATTGGCCGAGGCGGTAGAGCGTGTCGGTCACGCTGGTATCCGGGGCCTGCCCTCCCCGCTGGAGGAACACAGCGAACAGGAAATCACCGCTGCGGCCCAAGGTATCGCCGGAAAGCATGGCCATGGGGGCCACAACCGGAATGTCGGCGTCGAGCAACTGGCGGGTGAAGACGTGCTCTTCTCGTATCTGGGCTTCGCTCCATCGCCCCGGGCGGTAGAACTTGGTGATGACCGGCGGTTGGTCCTCAATGCCTATCTGGTAAACGCGGTTCTCGTAACTGTTCAGGGCGAAAAGCCGCCCGTTGACCACAAATCCGGCATCCTCCATGGCGTCGAGAATCTTATCGGGCTTGAGGTCGTCGTACGGATGGCTGGAGATTTCGGTCATAAATAAGGTTTAGCGCCTCGAACTTCGTTGGGCCTGCATCTCGGCAAGGTGATACCAGTTTTCGTCCAGTTCCCAGCGCACCCGGTCAATATTGGAAGCGCTGAGTACAATGTCGCCGGCCCTGGCCTGAACCTGGGCCAGTTCACGCTCGGCCCGTTGCCAGTCCCGGTGGTTGTCACCCAGGTTACGCATGCTGGGGAAAATGGTGGTGAGTGCGACGTGAGTGGAGGTCTCATGGGAACGCAATGAACTCATAATGGCAGTGCCCCCCTCAACCCTCAGAACGCGGTGCTGATAAGGGTAATTGGCGACCATTTCATCGGATTTCAGGTCCCGGTTGAGGCTGATGACTTCAAAGCCGCGCCAACCCAGCCAGCCTACAAATATGGCCGCTACCAGCATTACAATTATAAACTGCTTCCTGTCAGACATCGGTTCCCTGCTCCGTGCACTCATTTCTGGGGCAAGTATAACGTTTCGGGAGCGCCACCGTAATGTGATTCGGGCTTTTTAAGGGACGAACCTGGCGGTGATACTGACAGACGCCCGGATGACCACAAAGGTGAATTCAAACCCCATGACAGACAGCGATAGACTCCAGGCAGATACCGTGGTGATCGGTGCCGGCATCGTTGGCCTTGCCGTGGCCAGGCGGCTGGCCATGGAGGGCAGGGAGGTTCTGGTACTGGAATCCGGGGCTCACTTTGGTGAGGGGCTGTCGTCCCGCAACAGTGAGGTTATCCATGCGGGTATTTACTATCCGGAGGGCTCTCGCAAGGCAAGGTTGTGCGTTCGTGGTCGCCAGTTGCTGTATGACTATTGTCAACAGCGCCATATTGGCCATCGCAAGACCGGCAAGTGGATTGTTGCCCGTGGACAGGCGCAACTGGAGAAACTCGATGCCATAGCCGGGCAGGCGAAGCGTAACGGTGTTCTCCTTGAAAGGGTCGGGCCCAAGGGCGTGCGGGAGTCGCTGCCCGACATTTCCGCAGATGAAGCTCTGTACTCCCCGGAAACCGGCATTGTGGATAGCCATGGTGTGATGCTGTCGTTGCTGGGAGAGCTGGAAGGCCATGGGGGTCAGTTGGTCTGCCATGCGCCAGTGGAGCGGGCGGCCACCAGTGGCGAACGGCATTGGTTGCAGGTAGGCGGGCAGGTGCCCTGTGAGTTGCTGGCCCGACGGGTAGTGAACGCAGCCGGCCTGGGAGCTGTGGCGTTGGCGAAACGCTGGGAAGGTCTGTCCGGGAACATTGTCCCCCGGCAATGGCTGGCCCGTGGTGTCTACTTCAGCTATTCCGGCCGTCATCCCTTCAACTCGCTTGTCTACCCGGTACCGGAGCAGGGTGGCCTGGGTGTGCACCTGACCCTGGACCTGGCCGGTCAGGCGCGGTTCGGGCCGGACGTGGAATGGATAGAGCAGATGGATTTCTCCGTTGACCCGGACCGGGCGCGGTTGTTTGCCGACAGCATCCGCCACTGGTGGCCGGCACTGGATGAGACCCGCCTGCGGCCCGCCTATGCCGGTATCCGTCCCAAGCTTGCAGGCCCGGACGGCGGGTTTGCGGATTTTCGCATTGAGGGTGCGTCAGAGCACGGTGTTCCCGGGCTGGTCCACCTGTTCGGCATTGAATCGCCCGGGCTGACGGCGTGCCTGGCTATTGCGGAGGAAGTGGTCGAGCAACTGGGCGATTGAGCATCGCTGGTTAGCCTGGAGTCCTCGCCAGTGCCCAGATTTGCACCTCCCGGGCGCCGGCATCCAGCAGGGCTTCGGTAAGGCTTCTTGCAGTAGCGCCGGTGGTCACCACATCGTCCACGATGGCGATACTCGCTGGCGGGGGGCGGGTTACCCTGTAGATCCCCCGCAGGTTGGCCAGGCGCTCTTCCCTGTTCAGACCCCGCTGGGGCCGGGTGCGCCGGCTTCGGATCACCAGATCCGCGCTCCAGGGAATTCCGCTCCGCCGGCTGATGTGTTCGGCAATATCCGCCGCCTGGTTAAACCCCCGTTTCCGACGACGAGCCGGATGCATCGGGCTTGCCACCAGAAGGTCCGGCCGTTGTTCCGGAGCAGTCTCCAGGACCGACATCAAGTTCTCCGCAAGATCATGAATCAATGGTCGAGCAAACGCGCGCTGGCCATTGTACTTGTAGCGCTGGATCATGCCGTCAACCGGAAAACGATAGCGCCAGGGCGCGATGACCCGGGTAAACGGTGGTGGGTCCTGCAGGCATTGGCCGCAGAGAACCTCGTTGCCGGCATAGGCGAGGGGCAGGGCACAGCACCGGCAGTGCCAGTGATTGGCGGGTAAGTCCTGGCGGCAGGGGGTGCAGAGCCCGAAGCGGGCCTGCGGCTCCAGACAGGTTACACACTGGCCGCCACCGGAAGGCAGGAGGCTTCGGATGCCCCGTGCCGATCCTTGAATCCATTCTTCGCTGTTAACCTTTGGTGTTAACAAGGTTGACAGCGATCTCAGTCCCTTTATCATCTGTTTCATCCGTAAACCAGAATCCCGGTAAAGTTAACAGGACTGAATCATGACTGCCACCGCGCCCTCCATCGCACCCTCCACCGCACCCCGTCACGACTGGACCATGCAGGAAGCCCGCACGCTGTTCGAGCTGCCCTTCAACGATCTGTTGTTTCGCGCCCAGAGCGTCCACCGTGAGCATTTCGACCCCAACGAGGTGCAGATCAGCACGCTGCTGTCCATCAAGACCGGTGCCTGCCCGGAGGACTGCAAGTACTGTCCCCAGAGCGGCCATTACAACACCGGCCTGGAAAAGGAAAAGTTGCTGGAAATTGAAAAAGTGGTCGCCGAGGCGAAGGCAGCCAAGGCGAAAGGCGCTTCCCGTTTTTGTATGGGCGCAGCCTGGCGCAGCCCCTCGAAGAAGGATATGGGGTATGTGGTGGACATGGTTCGCCAGGTGAAATCACTGGGCCTGGAAACCTGTATGACCCTGGGGATGCTGAAGCAGGAGCAGGCGGACGAACTGGCGGGAGCCGGGCTGGATTACTACAACCACAACCTGGACACCTCCGAGAAATACTACAGCCACATCATTACCACCCGCACCTACCAGGACCGGCTGGATACCCTCGAGAATGTCCGCAACGCCGGCATGAAAGTCTGTTGCGGTGGCATTGTGGGCATGGGCGAAGATCCGGACGACCGGGTTGGCCTGCTGGTCCAACTGGCGAATCTGCCTCATCACCCGGAGAGTGTGCCGGTGAACATGCTGGTGAAGGTGCCGGGCACGCCGATGGAAGATGTGGAAGACCTCGACCCGTTTGATTTCATCCGCACCATTGCGGTGGCCCGCATCATGATGCCGGCTTCCCACGTGCGCCTGTCCGCGGGGCGGGAAAACATGAACGAGCAGATGCAGTCCCTGTGCTTCCTGGCCGGCGCCAACTCGATTTTCTATGGTGAAAAGCTGCTGACCACCGCCAATCCCGAAGCGGATGCGGACCGTGAACTGTTCAATCGTCTGGGCGTTCGTCCGGAAGTGCGGGAGCAGGCCTGCTCGGAACAGGAAGCGGAAGATTCTATCGTCGAGGCGGTGGAATACGAGCAGACCCGTCATATGTTCTACGACGCCACTCGTGAGTCTGCGTAAGCAGGCAATCGCCTGTGAGGGCTGATCATGCGTGACTTTGCAGCCGAACTGGAAAACCGCAAGCAGGCGGGGCTTTACCGTACCCGCCGGTTAATCAGTGGCCCGCAGCAGCCGGCACTGGTTTCCGACGGTGTGCCGTTGCTATCTTTCTGCAGCAACGACTACCTGGGGCTGGCAAACCATCCCGATATTATCCGTGCCGCGACCGACGCCATGCCCGAGACCGGCCTGGGCGGGGCGGCATCTCACCTGATCTGCGGCCATCACGACGCCCATCATCAACTGGAGGTCCGGTTGGCGGCGTTTACCGGTCGCAGCTCGGCGCTGTTTTTCTCCACCGGCTATATGGCCAATATGGGCGTGATCTCCGCGCTGGCGGGCCGTGGCGATACTATCTTCTCCGACCGCCTCAACCACGCCTCCATTGTTGACGGTTGTATCCTCAGCCGCGCCAGGGTTCGGCGTTATCCCCACGGGGATATGGACGCACTGGCGGATATGCTGGCCGGTGCCGATGGCCACAAGCTGGTGGTCACCGATGGCGTATTCAGCATGGACGGGGACATCGCACCCTTGAGCGAGTTGGCAGCGCTCTGCCGGGCCCACGATGCACTTCTGGTGGTGGACGATGCCCACGGTGTGGGAGTGCTCGGGCCCCAGGGGCGAGGCAGTCTGACCGAACTCGGGCTCTCGGAGGAGGATGTACCGGTGCTGATCGGTACCCTGGGCAAGGCCGTGGGTACCAGTGGCGCTTTTGTGGCCGGCTCGCAACTGTTGATGGATTATCTGGTGCAAAAGGCGCGCACCTATATTTACACCACCGCCATGCCTCCTGCCATTGCAGCCGCCACCTGTACCAGCCTTGAGCTTATCGAGCGGGAAGACAATCGCCGCAGCCATCTGCAATCGCTGATCGGTGAATTTCGCCGCCAGGCATCCTTGCTGGGCTATGAACTGATGCCGTCGCGCACTCCGATACAGCCCATTATGGTCGGGGACAACTGGTCGGCCCTTGCGCTGAGCCAGGCGCTGGAAGCAAAAGGGCTGATGGTCACGGCGATCCGGCCGCCGACCGTACCGGAAGGTCAGGCCCGCCTGCGGGTAACCTTCAGTGCCGCTCATTCCCGGGAGGACCTGTCGAGGTTGCTGGCGGCGTTGGCGGAATGTCGTTCACTGATCAATAGGCCATCCGCAGAGGCTGTATGAGCGCCGTGGGACCAAGAACTCCTCTGGTGGTAGTCGGTGGCTGGGGCGTCGATGCCGCCATGCTGCTTCCGCTATTTGACCACTGGCCCGGTGAAATTCACCTGGTCTCTCTGAATGACGTCCTGATGTCCCGCTGTGATTCGATCACGGCCGTTGCGGACTACCTGCTGGCCCGCTACCCGTGCCCGTCGGTCTGGGCCGGGTGGTCCCAGGGGGCCCATGTGGCCATGGCCGCAGCGGCCCGGAGCAGCTTGCAGGTTCGCCGGGTGATTACCCTGGCCGGTTTTCCGCGCTTTATCGCCAGCGCGGAGTGGCCCCTGGGAATGGCGGCGGCTACCTTCGAAACCTTTCGGGAAGAGGTGGCCCGGAATGCAGGCCGGGCCTGGAAGCGTTTCCAGCATCTGTTGATCCACGGTAGTGATGATGAATCAGAGGCTCGGCAGGAATTGCGGCCATGGCTTGAGCGTGGCCCGGTGGGCAATGCTGCGAGTCTGGTTCGCGGGCTGGAATGGCTGAGCAGTGAAAACCAGCTTTCCCTGTGGAGAGACTCGCCGGTGCCGGTACTTCATCTCCAGGCGGGCAGGGACGCCGTCGTCCAGTGCTGGAACGGCACTTTCAGTTCAGCGGGCACGGCTGAAGTGATTCCGGTGCCGGCTATGACCCACTGGCCTCGTGGACCGGCCCTGAAGCCCTGCCGTGAAGCCATTCGCCAGTTCGTCTTCAGTAAGGAGAATCAATGGCCCCTGTAACAACCGAAACACCAGCCTGGATACCTCCGAAAGCGGCGATTGCGCGGGATTTCGGGGCCGCGTCCCGGACCTACAACCCTGCCGCTCGGTTACAGCGTTACATGGGGCAGGTCATGCTTGACCAACTCGAGGAAGCGTTGGCGGTGAGTCCGCCTTGTAAAGGTCTTCAGGTACTGGACCTTGGCAGTGGCACCGGCTGGTTTACCGGGCAGCTCGCGGGCATACCGGGGGCCAGGGTTACCGGTGTTGATATTGCCCCGGGAATGCTCCGCTACGCCCGCTCGGTCAACCCGACGGGGATTCGATGGTTGATGGCTGATGCCGAATCGTTGCCGCTGCCCGATAACAGCGTGGACGTGGTGTTCAGCAACCTGATGATCCAGTGGTGCCGTAATCCGGCCAGCGTGCTGGCGGAATGTCGCCGTGTTCTTCGCCCGGGTGGGCGGCTCATGGTGTCTACCCTATTGGATGGCACCCTTGATGAGCTCAGGGAGGCATGGCGCAGGGCCGACCCCGGGCATCAGCATGTCAACCGTTTTGAATCCGAAGCCGGTTTCCGGCAGCAGGCATTCGATACACTCCCGGTGCCGGATCTTGCAACTGAAACGATTTCGCTGGACTATCCCTCACCGCTGGCCCTGCTGGCCGAGCTCAAGGCTATCGGGGCAGGATTCAAGGGCGCATCGCGGCGCCACAGCGCAACCGCGCCCGGCCGTTTGCGGGCTATGTGCCGTTATTACCCGAAAGGCCGTGACGGTAACGTATACGCGACCTACAAAGCAGCGTGGCTGACCTGCCGCCTGCCGGACTGATATCGGGGTTCTCTGATCTATGGCCAGGAAAAGTTATTTTGTGACCGGTACCGACACGGGAGTCGGTAAAACGCTGGTGTCCGCCGCCATACTGGAAGCAGCCGCCACCCTCGGAAAGCGGACGTTGGCCATGAAGCCGGTGGCGTCCGGTTGTGACGAGACACCGGAAGGGCTGCGCAATGAAGACGCGCTGATACTAATGAAGGCGATGACGGAAACGTTGGCTTACGACCAGGTCAACCCGGTGGCTTTGCGACCGGCCATTGCGCCCCATGTGGCTGCGGCCCAGGCGGGCCGACACCTGACTGCGGAGCGCCTGGTCGGGTTCTGCCGCGGCCTGCAGATGCGCCCTGGGGATTTGTTGTTGGTTGAGGGTGCTGGCGGCTGGCGCGTACCGCTCAACGACCGGGAGACCTATGCCGCCATGCCCGTGGTCCTGGGAATGCCCGTTATTCTCGTGGTGCCCCTGAAACTTGGTTGCATCAACCACGCCTTGTTGACCGCTGAAGCCATTCGCCGCGACGGCCTGCAGATCGCCGGTTGGGTGGCCAACCGGCCGGACGCGGAGGCCATGGACTGTGAACGCGAAACCCTGGACTATCTTATGCGGAATCTTCCGGCGCCCTGTCTGGGCGTATTGCCGTGGCAGCAAGCGCCGGACCCACGCGAGCTGGCCGGGGCCCTGGACATTGCCTTTTTGTTTGAAAATTGACCAGGATTGTGGCTTACTGGTGTCAATATATGGCCATTGGACACTGCTGTTATGATCAACAATACATTGGGAATTGGTATCCAGGGCATCCAGGACGGCATGCAGGGCATGGAAAATGCCGCCCGCAGGATTGCCCGTGGTGGTGTTGATGGTCCCCAGGGTACGGCGGAAGGTGTCGGCGGCCTGGTCGAACCCATCATCGACCTGAAGCTCTATGAGCGCAGCGTTGAGGCGTCAGCCCAGGTTGTGAAAACCGCCGATGAGACTCTGGGTACACTCCTGGATATCAACGCCTGAACCTGTCCGGGCGAGATCACGCCCTTCTGATCTGGCTACTAGATTGCTGACATGACGATTTCGGGTTCCCTTCCGTCGATGGCTCCGACATTTCCCCTGACTTCCACAGGGGCGTCCGGCGTCGTCCCGTTGTCCGGAACAGGTGCTCAGCCTTCCCCCCAGGTGACCGCCACATCTGGTACTGGCTCTGACGAATCCGGTTCCGACCGCCCAGTTGAACAAGCCTCCGCAAATGAGCGCGCCCGCCCGCAGCGCTCGAGCACTGAGAATGCCCGGGGTTTTGATGAGTCCGAACTGGAACAACTGACGGAACTGAAAGCCCGCGACCGTGAAGTTCGTGCTCACGAGGCTGCCCACCAATCGGTTGGCGGGCAGTACACCGGTTCCATTTCCTACGTTTACCAGCGTGGCCCCGACGGTGCCCAGTATGCCGTCGGCGGTGAAGTCTCTATAGATACTTCTCCCGTGAGGGGAGATCCCCAGGCAACGATCGACAAAATGCGAGTGGTCAGGGCCGCGGCCCTGGCACCGGCGGAGCCTTCCTCGCAGGATCGGGCGGTCGCCGCCGAGGCCATGCAGTTGATGCTGCAGGCACAGGTAGAGCTCTCCTCTGAACCGGGGCGCTCTGATGAATCGGGGCAATCCGGTGAGCGCGAGAGAGAGGCCGGCAATGAATCCGCCGCAAGCCAGCCCCGCGAAGTGGCCAGCGCCTACCAGATCATTTCTGGCCTCGGGACCAACGGTGTAACCTCTGATACCGGCCCCTCCTTTCAGGCAACCGCCTGAAAGCAGATCATTTTACAACCCTGGCTGTCCCCCTCTGTCAGGCGCTACCGGATACATTTGCCACAAAACACAACACAAATTTTGATTGCGCCTATTGACAATTCTGTGCCTCTAAACGTATGTTTCAAACAAGTGTTTTATTGGCGCCCGGTATCCTGTCCGTGGCGTATGAGCAAACCCCGAGGCTGAGTGCTGTGACTGTTTCGCAGCTGAGACCGAAAATCTGAGGTGGATTCCATGCCTGACTACAAAGCGCCCCTGCGTGATATTAAATTCGTAATGAACGAGCTGCTGGACAGCGAGCAGCACTACGCCAATCTGGAAGGGGCCGAAGATGCGACTCCGGATATGGTCGATGCCATTATCGGGGAAGGTGCCAAATTCTGTGAGCAGGTGCTGTCTCCGCTGAACCAGGTGGGCGACAACGAAGGTTGTACCTGGAGCGAAGACGGTGTGAAAACGCCGACCGGCTTCAAGGAAGCCTATCAGCAGTATGTGGAGGGCGGCTGGCCGTCCATGACGGCTGACCCCAACTACGGTGGCCAGGGCCTGCCACACTCCTTGGGCCTGGTGATGAGCGAGATGGTCGGAACCGCCAACTGGTCCTGGGGCATGTACCCGGGCCTGAGCCACGGCGCCACCAACACCATCGAAGCCCACGGTACCGAGGAACAGAAGCAGACCTACCTCACCAAGCTGATCAGCGGTGAGTGGACCGGCACCATGTGCCTGACCGAGCCACACTGTGGTTCCGACCTGGGCACCCTGCGTACCAAGGCCGAACCCAACGCTGACGGTACCTATGCCATCACCGGCACCAAGATTTTCATCTCCGCTGGTGAGCACGACATGGCGGAGAACATCATCCACATCGTACTGGCCCGCCTGCCGGGCGCTCCGGAAGGCACCAAGGGTATTTCCCTGTTTATCGTCCCCAAGCAACTGCCCGACGAGGACGGTTCTTCCGGCGAGCGTAACGCGGTTTCCTGTGGCTCCATCGAGCACAAGATGGGCATCCATGGCAACGCCACCTGCGTGATGAACTTTGACGGCGCCAAGGGCTGGCTGATCGGGCCGGAGAACAAGGGCCTGAACTGCATGTTCACCTTCATGAACACAGCCCGCATCGGTACTGCCATCCAGGGTCTGGGTGCCGCCGAGCTTGGCTTTCAGGGCTCACTGGCCTACGCCAAGGACCGTCTGGCCATGCGTTCCCTCAGCGGTGCCAAGAATCCCGAAGGCATTGCGGACCCGATCATCGTTCATCCGGACGTACGTCGCATGCTGCTGACCCAGAAAGCCGTCGCCGAAGGCGCTCGCGCACTGATCTATCTGACCGCGCAGCAGGCCGATATCGTTCACAGCGGCAAGACCGAGGAAGAGCGCAAGGCGGCCGACGAAGCCCTGGGCTTCCTGACGCCGATCGCCAAAGCCTTCCTGACCGAGATCGGTTACGAAGCGGCCAACCTGGGTATGCAGGTATTCGGTGGTCACGGGTTCATCTCCGAGTGGGGCATGGAGCAGAACGTTCGTGACGCCCGTATCGGCATGATCTACGAGGGTACTACCGGCATCCAGGCGCTGGACCTGTTGGGCCGCAAGGTGCTGATGACCCAGGGTGAGTCCCTCAAGGGCTTCACCAAGCAGGTTCACGTGTTCTGCAAGGAAAACGCCGACAACGAACAGCTCAAGGAGTTTGTTGAGCCGCTGGCAGCTCTGAACAAGGAGTGGGGCGACCTGACCATGAAAGTCGGCATGACGGCCATGAAAAACCGTGAAGAGGTAGGTGCCGCCTCCGTGGATTACCTGATGTACTCCGGTTATGCCGTGTTCGCCTATCTCTGGGCTCGCATGGCCAAGGTGGCACTGGACAAGATGGTGGAAGGTACCACCGAGGAAATGTTCTATAACGCCAAGATCCAGACGGCACGCTTCTACTTCAAGCGCATGCTGCCACGCGCCAAGGGGCATGCCGAGAGTATGCTGGCCGGCGCTGACAGCCTGATGGACATGCCGGAAGAAGCCTTCGCCTTCTAAGGCGGGTTTCAGGGAACCGAAAAAGCCCGCTCTCCCAGGAGGCGGGCTTTTTTCATGAAATGGCCGCCGGGACCTCATGAGTCGGGCGCGTCAATAGGGTAGAATACCGACCATAAAAATAACCCTAGCGGACACATAGCCGAGGAAGTGAACAGGGCCGTAGGCCCGGGCACGTTCACTTCGCAGACTGACTGAATTGTGGAGAGTTTTAGATGGCTGATTATCAGGCACCTTTACGTGACATGCGCTTTGTCCTGAATGAAGTTTTTGATGCACCGGCCCTGTGGGCATCGCTGCCGAAAGTGGCAGAGAACGTTGATCCGGACACCGCCGACGCCATTCTGGAGGAAGCGGGCAAGATTACCAGTGGTGTGCTGGCTCCCCTGAACCGCGAAGGTGATGAGCAGGGCTGCAAGTGGAATGACGGTGAAGTGTCCACGCCGGAAGGCTTTCGTGAAGCCTACCAGACCATCGTTGAAGGTGGCTGGAATGGCCTGGGTGGCAACCCGGAGTTTGGCGGCATGGGCATGCCGAAAACCCTGGTGGCCCAGTTTGAGGAAATGATGCAGGCCGCCAATATGGCGTTCGGCCTTGCCCCGATGCTGACTGCTGGCGCCTGCCTGGCCCTGGACGCCCATGGCAGCCAGGAGCTCAAGGAAAAATACCTGCCCAATATGTACGCGGGCACCTGGTCTGGCGCCATGGACCTGACCGAGCCCCATGCCGGTACCGATCTCGGTATTATCCGCACCAAGGCTGAACCCAACGGCGACGGTTCCTTCAGCGTGACTGGTACCAAGATTTTCATTACCTGGGGCGAGCACGACATGGCGGAGAACATTATCCACCTTGTTCTGGCCAAGCTACCGGATGCGCCCAAGGGGCCCAAGGGTATTTCCCTGTTTCTGGTGCCCAAGTTTGCAGTGAATGACGATGGCTCCCTGGGCGAGCGCAACAGCCTGAGCTGTGGCTCCCTCGAGAAAAAGATGGGCATCAAGGGTTCCGCCACTTGCGTGATGAACTTTGATGGTGCCAGAGGCTGGCTGGTCGGCGATGAGAACAAGGGCCTGGCCGCCATGTTCACCATGATGAACTACGAGCGCCTGGGCGTTGGCATCCAGGGCATTGGTGCGGCGGAAGCCTCACTGCAGAGCGCCCGTGAATACGCCCTGGAGCGTATCCAGAGCCGTGCGCCCACCGGTGCCCAACAGCCGGACAAAGCCGCGGACCCGATCCTGGTGCATCCTGACGTACGTCGTATGCTACTGACCATGAAAGGGTATGTGGAAGGTGGCCGTGCATTCTCCACCTACGTGGCCCAGTGGCTGGATATCGCCAAGTACTCAGACGATGATGAGCGCCGCAAACACGCCGAGGGCATGGTGGCGTTGCTGACACCGGTGGCGAAGGCCTTCCTGACCGACCGTGGTCTGGACGCCTGCATCATGGGCCAGCAGGTCTTCGGCGGCCATGGCTTTATCCGGGAGTGGGGCCAGGAGCAACTCGTTCGCGATTGCCGTATCACCCAGATCTATGAGGGCACCAACGGCATTCAGGCACTCGACCTGATGGGCCGGAAGGTTGTTGGCAGCCAGGGCAAGCTGTATGAGTTGTTTGCCGAGGACGTGGCTAACTTCATTGAGGAGAACAGCGGCGATGAAAACCTTCGCCCTTATCTGGAGCCACTGGCCGCGGCTTTCGAGCGCCTGTCCGATGTCACCGAGCACGTCATCAATCAGGCGGGCAATAACCCGGACGCTGTTGGTGCGGCCTCGGTAGACTACCTCGACCTGTTTGGCCTGACGGCGTTGGGTTATATGTGGGCTAAGATGGTGAAAACGGCCGCACCCAAGGCTGAGGGCGATACCTCCGGTTTCTATACCGGCAAGGTGAAGAGTGCCCGCTTCTACTTCGACCGGTTGCTGCCCAAGACGGTAGCGCTTGCAGAAGGCATTCGCAGTGGCAGCGATTCAATGATGGCGCTGACTGCTGAAGAATTCTGAAAAAGCGGTCGGCAGTAAGCAAAAAAGGCAGGCCCACGCCATGGGCCTGCCTTTTTTGATGCCTGATGCTT
This sequence comes from Marinobacter iranensis, assembly GCF_029207565.1. Taxonomy (GTDB): domain Bacteria; phylum Pseudomonadota; class Gammaproteobacteria; order Pseudomonadales; family Oleiphilaceae; genus Marinobacter; species Marinobacter iranensis. Next base: position 271,734 of record NZ_JANCMW010000001.1, read on the forward strand.
TCCCCTCTAGAGGTTTTCTATTCGGTCCGGATTGAGGACAAAGGGGTTTTCGTTACCCTGAATGTCGGCGATCTGGCGATGGCGGGTAAGTTCGCGGTCGTCGGGCGGGTCCAACTGGTTCCAGCTTTTGAATACCCGCGAGGCGCCGGCCCAGGGCAGGTCATAAGTGTCCACCATGTAGGCAACCGTCCGGGCAATGTCGCCTTTCACCTTTTGTGGCGGTTCAAAGAACTGCGCGCTTTCGCGAATGCCGCACTCGTCCGGGCTGCTCACATCGCCCAGTTCCTCATACCGGGCGTTGCGCCGGCTCATCTCGATACGGCTGCGAACCGGCACCATGTTGTGAAGGTCCGAAGCGATCTGGCGGTATCTGTCGTTATCGTCGCACTGGCTGCTGGTGCCACAGCCCAGGGCGCTGCGAACCTGGTTCAAGGGGTACACATAACCCTCCGTGAGGACGAAACCCTTGCTGGTAAAGGGAGTTTCACAGAAAAAGGAGTTTCCTCCCTGGGCATAGAGTTTTCCCCAGAACTCATTCTCCACGACTGTCTCCGGGTCACTGAACCGGGTGTTCTGGCTGATAACGAGTGAGGGGATGAGCAATACCGAAAGTGCGACTGAAAATAAGGTTAGGGTTTTCATAGGCCATTTATACCTCTCAGCGCGTGGAAGCGCCTTTGCTGATCGGGCCATGAATGGTTCATTGCCGACCCGATACAGTCAGAAAAATGACGCTTCATTCATCTATATTGAGAAGTATGGCACAGAGGCTCTGTCAGGAAAGAGCCTCATGGTTGGTATTTGTGGCATTCTGTTAACTGGTTAACACTTCACTTCATACGGTTACGAAGGTTTTTGTAGCCCGTTCTCAGGTCCTCGCCCAGCTTTTGGGCTGTCTGACGTGCCTCTTTCGTTGTATCTTCCGCATCGTGCAAGAGATGATCCAGCTTGCTACGGAACCGCTCCCAGTCCTTCTCCAGATCGTCCCATTCATCCTTGACGTCTTCGCGAGCCAGATGCAGCTGGACCCGGGCTTCGTCGCGGTACTGTTTTACTTTTTCCGAGAGTTGTTTCAGTTCGTCCTGGAAGCTCATATCATGCACCTCCTTTGATGGATGATGCTTATACGATGCTACCGAAGGTCGAAAACTGTCAAGCGGGATTGGTGCGTATACGACGCGGGTCAGGCGGGTTTTGCCAGCAGGGTGATCATATCCTGCAGGTAATGCCACGGGGACAGGGGATCGAAGCCTTTCGCGGCCCTGTCGGTGGTGCTGCAAAGCTCCAGAGCGGCATTGAGCTGACGGCGGTTCAGGCGCCGGGCAGCCTGTTCAACGGCCCTGGCTCGCTGGGGCTGGAATACGCCGCGTTTTTTCAGGAAACCGGTGGTGTTCTCACGTTTGGAGGCGGCAATGTGCAGCTCCATGGTGAGGTTAAGATCCCGGGTCAGAACCGCAAGCAACCCCAAAGGGTTTTCGCCCTCCTGTTGCAGCACGCCGACGATCTTGCGGGCGTGGGCAGCCCGGCCGGCCAGGAGTTCCGTCACCAGTTCGAACCCGTTGAAACGGGAGCTGTCCTGTACCGCCTGTTCCACTGTGTCTTCGTCGATGGTCGTGCCGGAGCCCAGTAACGCCAGGCGATCCAGCTCCTGACTTGCTGCCAGCAGGTTGCCCTCGAGGCGTTCCGCCAGGACATCCAGCGCACCGCGGGTGAGGCTGAGGCCATGGTTGCGGGCCCGCTGCTGCAGCCAGCCGGGGAACTTGTCGGTATCGATGGGCCATACCGGCACGTGCACGCCCTGGTTTTGTAGTTCCTTGTACCATTTGCGCCGGGTTTCGGCTGCGTCCAACCGGGCGCTGATCAGCAGCAGTACGATGTCGTCGGGAGGGTTTTGCAGCACGCTTTCGAGAACCGCCCGGCCATCACCCAGTTTTCCGGTGGGCAGGTGTATTTCAATGCGGCGTTTCTCGGCAAACAGGGACAGCGCCCCGAACTCTTCCCCGACGCTGTTCCAGTCCAGTTGCTGGTCGGCATGGAACGTCACCCGGTCCAGAAAACCAGCCTCACGCGCCGTTTTCCGGATCTGGTCACAGCATTCCTGAACCAGTAGGGGTTCATCACCCGATACCAGGTAGACGGGAGCAAGGCCTTTCTGGAGGAGTTGGGGGAGTTGATGGGCCTGGGTTTTCATGACGGCCCGTTGTCTTCGTCGCGTGCCTGTTCGGCTTCCTGTCTGAGCCGTTCTATCCGTGCCCTGTCCAGGGGCGCAAGGCGGAAGATAATCTGCTGGGCAAGGCGGTTATAGAGCTGTTCCTGCAAAGCTTCCTCTTCCCGCTGCTTGGCTAGCACATTGGATTCATCGTAGCGATAGGTTTCGCTGCTGGTCAGGTCGGCTGGCGCAATCAACGGGATGTTGTCGGAAGTCAAAACTTCGATATCGACGGTTTGCCGCAAGGTGTACTCGGCAGCGGCAGCGCGGACGGTGATGGCGCTTGCCCGGCGTTCCCGGCGAAAATTACTGATCTTCAGGACAAACTCAGCGTTTTCAGTGGACTGAAGGTCAATATCGCCCAGCTCCAACTGTTCCCGGACCGCGCCACACAGTTGCGCCGGTATATCGCCGGAGCAATCGACGGCAAGCGGCTGAAGCGCGGATGACACCGGTGGTGCCCCCCGCAGCTGAAACCCGCACCCGGCCACCAGCAGTGACAGGGCCAGGCCAACCATGTAGTGCTTTGCGGAGCTGGCCGGGAGTGCCATATCAGTTCGCCACCACGTTCACCAGTTTGCCAGGCACAACGATGACCTTGCGTACGGTCTTGCCCTCGGTAAAGCGGACGACGTTCTCGTTCTCGAGGGCCAGGGTTTCCAGCGCGCTTTTCTCGATGTTGGCCGGAACATCGGCCTTGGCCCTGACTTTACCGTTGACCTGCAAAACCACCTGGATTTCGCTTCGCACCATGGCGTCCTTGTCGGCTTCAGGCCAGGAGGCGTCAACCACCGGCTCCTCGTGACCCAGTGCGTGCCACAACTGGTGGCAGATGTGGGGCACAATCGGGGACAACACCAACACCGCGGTATCCAGTGCTTCCTGGCGAACCGCCAGGCTCTGGGGCTCGTCGTCGGTCAGCTTGCTGACGTCGTTGAGCAGCTCCATGACCGCAGCAATGGTGGTGTTGAACGTCAGCCGCCGACTGACGTCGTCGCTGACCTTGGCGATGGTTTCGTGGGTCTTGCGGCGAAGGTTGCGCTGGCCTTCACTAAGGCTGGCTGCATCCAGGGCCGGGGCAGCGTCTTTTCCGGTGTGTTCGCTGACCATGCGCCACAGGCGTTTGAGGAAACGGTGGGCACCCTCAACGCCGCTGTCGGACCATTCCAGGGACTGCTCCGGAGGGGCAGCGAACATCATGAACAGGCGCACTGTGTCAGCGCCGTGTTCATCGATAATGGCCTGGGGGTCAATGCCGTTGTTCTTGGACTTGGACATCTTGGTCACGCCACCGGAGACCACCGGTTGCCCGTCGTCCTTGTGAACCGCGCGCACAACCTGGCCCTTGTCGTCCTTCTCGGTGACCACATCCGCCGGGGAAATCCACACCTTGCCGCCGTTGCTGTCTTCGCGGTAATAAGTCTCCGCCAGCACCATGCCCTGGCACAACAGACGGTTAAAAGGTTCGGAACTGTTCACCAGCCCCACATCCCGCAGCAGTTTGTGGAAGAAACGGGCGTACAACAGGTGAAGAATGGCGTGCTCGATACCACCGATGTACTGGTCTACCGGCAGCCAGTAGTTGGCTGCAGCCGGGTCCAGCATGCCCTTGTCGTAATTGGGGCTGCAGAAACGGGCGTAATACCAGGACGACTCCATGAACGTGTCGAAGGTGTCGGTCTCCAGCGTAGCGGGTTGGCCTTCGTAGCTGGTCTTCGCCCATTCCGGGTCGGCTTTGATCGGCGACTGCACGCCGTCCATCTCCACGTCTTCGGGCAGGGTAACCGGCAACTGGTCGTCCGGTACCGGGCGTTCGGTGCCATCTTCCAGCGTCATCATCGGAATCGGCGCGCCCCAGTAACGCTGGCGTGACACACCCCAGTCCCGCAGGCGATAGTTGACCATGCGTTTGCCAATGCCATTCTTTTCCAGATAGTCGGCGATGGCGTCAAAGGCCTCCGCACTGGTCAGGCCGTTGTATTTGCCGGACGATACCAGAATGCCTTTTTCGGTGAAGGCCTGTTCCTGAACATCGATCTCGCGATTGTCGGCGGCGGCAATCACCTGCTTGATCGGCAAACGGTACTTGAGGGCGAACTCATGGTCGCGGTCATCGTGGGCGGGCACGGCCATAAGCGCGCCGGTGCCGTATTCCATCAGCACGAAGTTGGCGACATAGACCGGAATTTCTTCCTGGGTCAGCGGATGGATGGCCTTGTATCCGGTATCAATGCCTTTCTTTTCCATGGTCGCCATGTCGGCTTCCGCGACCTTGCTGTTGCGGCATTGCTCGGCAAATTCAGCCACCTCCCGATAGCGCTCGGCGGCCGCAATGGCAATAGGGTGTTCTGCCGCCACTGCCATGTAGGTCACACCCATCAGGGTATCCGGGCGGGTGGTGTAGACATCCAGTACGTCCTCACGGCCCTTGAGGGGGAACGTCAGTTCAGTACCTTCAGACTTGCCGATCCAGTTGCGCTGCATGGTCTTGACCTGCTCGGGCCAGTCTTCAAGCTGGTCCAGGTCGTTCAGCAGTTCTTCGGCGTAGTCGGTGATGCGGATAAACCACTGGGGAATCTTTTTCTGCTCGACCGGAGCACCGGAGCGCCAGCCTTTTCCGTCAACCACCTGCTCGTTGGCAAGCACGGTCTGGTCGATGGGGTCCCAGTTGACGGTCGACATTTTCTTGTACACCAGGCCTTTTTCATACAGGCGGGCGAAGAACCATTGTTCCCAGCGATAGTAGTCCGGCTTGCAGGTCGCCAGCTCGCGGTTCCAGTCGTACCCGAAACCCAGTTGCTTGAGCTGGTTTTTCATGTAGGCAATATTGGCGTGAGTCCACTTCGCGGGCGCGGTCTTGTTGGCAATGGCGGCATTTTCAGCGGGCAGGCCGAACGCGTCCCAGCCCATGGGCTGCATCACGTTCTTGCCCTGCATACGCTGGTAACGGGAGATCACGTCGCCGATGGTGTAGTTGCGTACGTGCCCCATGTGCAGTTTGCCGCTGGGGTAGGGGAACATGGACAGGCAATAGTATTTTGGCTTGCCCGGCTCTTCCTTCACTGTGAAGGTGTTATTTTCTTCCCAGTAGGTGCGGGCCTTCTGTTCAACGTCGCGGGGATTGTATTGCTGGTCCATTCCTGCCATTACCAAAGTTACCCTGTATCAAAAAGATGTGCGAAGCGGCCGGACATTCTAACGCACACAAGGCTTAACAGGTAGCCTGCCAAATTCCCGATACTGTGCCAGACTTACAGTTATGGTGGAGGGCAGAGCGGGTATGGCTGTCCAGGGCACGCTGTGAATACGTCCCTGTACGCTTGACAAAAACATCCATGTTTTTGACATCCCTGGACAGCCATACCCGCTCTGCCCCGGACCTTGGGAGTCAGCCTTACAAGGCCACCCACAGCCCGGCGCCGCACCTGTAACCGGTATAAAGGAGCAGTCATGACCGAACCAGAACGCAATCATCTCTCAGGCAAGGCCCTTGAAGCCTACGACCGCATGCTGGAACGGGTTCAGGCCCGGCTCAGCGACATGGAAAACACCACCCGCGATACCCTGAAAGAGGAAATCGAGCGGGCGGTGGAGTTTGAGTACGAACTGGAAGAGATGACCCGCGAAGAGGCGGACCTGCTGGGTGCATACCTTCAACGGGACCTTGAACACCTGCTGCATTTCGTGGAGGAAACCGGCGAAGGCCTGAAGGATTGGTTGCAACTGGATATATCCCTGCTGGAGCACCAGCTGGCGGACATGCTGTTCTCCGTGGCGGACAAGACCAGACTCGACACACTGGAACTGAACCAGAAACTGGAAAACCACGAGCCCAGCCAGTACATCAGCGGCGAAGTGGCAACAGCCGGCATGTTCAAATGCCTAAACTGTGGCCACATGCGCTGCCTGACAGCGACAAGCCACCTGGAACCCTGCGACGCCTGCGGCTCCCACTACTACGAACGTGTCACCAGCCGCTGGCCCCGGAAGTCGGAGCAAGAGTAGGTCGGCGTAGGTGTAGGTCGGATTAGCGAAGCGTAATCCGACAAATGGTGTCCGCCTCTGACTGGGTGTCGGATTACGCTTCGCTAATCCGACCTACGGGAGTGCAGAGCAGAGTCAGAATGGCCATGGGGTGGGGGTGCCTTTTCTGCCAGAAAAAGGTGTCCGAGCGCAGCGAGTTCTTTTTCCAAAGAAAAGGCACCCCCACCCCGTGGCCAGGCACGAACAAGGCAGGCTACCCGTTTGCCCCAAAGCTTAACAAAGTCAGCTTTTCGGAATCACCCGCACCCGAACAAAAACAATAAGAATCGCAGCCAACGTCAGCACCGGCCAGGAGCCGGACTGCATATAGGGCGTATTACCCTCGGCCACATAGACTTCGCCAGTAAGCACTGCACGCTCAAACTGGGGAATGGTTTCCTGGATCTGGCCCTTCTGATCGATGATGGCGGTAACGCCGTTGTTGGTGCCACGGAGCATATATCGCCCCGTTTCCAGTGCCCGCATCCGTGCAATCTGCAGGTGCTGCAACGGGCCGATGGAGTCGCCGAACCAGCCGTCGTTGCTGATGGTCAGTAGCAGGCCACTGTTGCGGGCATTGGTAGCCACGAAATCCGGGTAGGCCACTTCGTAGCAGATGAAAGGCATGATGTTGGTGCCGTTGGCATCAAGCGGCGCCTGGTTGGCTGGGCCACGGCTGAAACTGGACATGGGCAGGTCAAAGAAGCCGATCAGGCCGCGGAGCCACTGCTGCAGCGGCACATACTCGCCGAAAGGCACCAGCTTCTGTTTGTGGTAGATACCGCCGCCATTGCCGATAGCCATGATGCTGTTATGGAAAGTGAAATCCTCAATACGATCGCTGAAGCCATACCAGGGAATGCCGGTAATCAGAGTGCTGTTTTCCCCCAGTTCCTCACCGATGTGGTCGATGATCTTTCCGGCCTGGTCCTGGGGGATGGGGATGGCGGTCTCCGGCCAGAGGATCAGGTCCGTATCCCAGTGGTTTTCCGTCAGCTCCAGGTAGGCCACGATCTGGTCCCGGAGAAAATCCGGGTCCCACTTGATCTGCTGGGGGATGTTGCCCTGCATGGACACGAACGTGGTGGGTTCTTCGTCAAGTGTCGTCCAGTTGACGTTGGAGAGAACAGGGCCGGTAATCCAGGGTAGCAGGGCCACAGCGGCCACAATGGCGGCGCTGGCATAGCGCGTATTCCTGGCCAGCCACCAACAGGCAACGATCGCGCCGCCGGTAACAGTGATCCAGAAGGTGACACCGTAAACGCCAATCACGGGAGCGAATCCGCCCAGGGGGCCGTCAACATGGGCGGTGCCCAGATAGAGCCAGGGAAAGCCGGTCAGCAGCCAGCTCCGAACCCAGTCGCCGAGGATCCAGATTGCCGGAAACAGGATCAGCCGCCTGATGGGGTTGTCCTTCGCCAGCTTACCCCAGGCCCAGAATGCCAGGCCGTGGAACAGGGCGAGCCCCGCCACGAAGATAACCGTGAGGATAATGGCCAGGGGCACGGAGGTGTTGCCGTGCTCACTGATGCTGATATAAACCCAGCTCGCGCCGGTACCAAACAAACCCAGTCCCGCAAGCCAGCCGGCCCGGAACAGCTTCTGCGGGGCCAGGGGCAGGCAGCAAAGCAGGATCAGTGCAACAGACAACGGCCCCAGCCACCACCAGTTGAATGGCGAGAAGGTCAGGGTCTGCAGAGCGCCGGCGATCAGAAGAGCAACGGCGCGCAGCCAGGGTCGTTCAGAAAAGGGCGATGTCAGCACGGTGGTTTGGGGTGTTGTGTTACTGGTCATCACCACGCGTTACCTGCAGCAGACGGATGACACGGTTATCGGCATTGGCAATGGTGAACTGCAACCCGCCAAACTCCACCGACTCGCCCCGTCTGGGCAGGTGACCGAATTCCTTGAGCACAACGCCACCGATGGTGTCGAACTCTTCCTCGTCCAGCTCGGTTTCAAAGAATTCGTTGAAGTCGTCCACCGGCGTTACGGCCTTGACGGCGTAGGTGCCGTCACCACGGGCCTTGATGTGGGTTTCTTCGTCGAAATCGTGCTCATCCTCGATTTCGCCCACAATCTGTTCCAGCACGTCCTCGATGGTGATCAGGCCGGCAGTGCCGCCGTATTCATCCACCACAATGGCCATGTGGTTCCGGGTTTCCTTGAATTCCTTCAGCAACTGGTTCAGGCGCTTGCTTTCCGGCACGAAGGTGGGCGGACGCAGGATTTCGCGGATGCGGTTCCAGTTGAGGTCGTTGTTCAGGGCCAGGGGGAGCAGGTCCTTGGCGAGTAGCACGCCAATCACATCGTCCTGACTGTCGCCAATGACGGGGAAGCGGCTGTGGGCGGAGGAGATGATTTCGCCCAGGAATTCTTTCGGATCCTGGGATGCCTTGACGGTGACCATCTGGGAGCGGGGAATCATGATTTCATCCACCCGCATGTCGATCACCTGCATGGCACCTTCGATGATGCTCATGGCATCAGTATCAATGATGTCCTGGGACTCGGCGTCCCGCAGGATTTCCAGCACGTCCTCGACGGACTCAGGCCCGCTGGAGAAGGCCTGTGATATACGCTCCAGCCAGGACTTGTTACTGCCCTGACTGCGACTCGACTGATCGTCGTTCATGAGTCTTTTTCCGTTTCCTCTGTCTCGTAAGGATTGCTGAACCCGAGTTGCCCAAGCAACCGGATCTCGAGGGCTTCCATGACCTCGGCATCGTTATCGTCAATGTGGTCGTAGCCCTGAAGGTGCAACATGCCGTGCACCACCATATGGGCCCAGTGTTCCGTCAGTGTCTTCTGCTGCTCGGTGGCTTCTTTTTCAACAACCGGGGCGCAGATGATCAGATCACCGGCCAACGGAACCGTTATACCGGCTGGCGCTTCAAATGGGAAGGACAGGACATTGGTTGGCCCGGATTTCCCACGATACTGGCTGTTCAGCTCGGCACTTTCATCGCTGGCAACGATACGAATCGTCACCTCGGATGGATTCTCACCCAGCCACGCTGCCTGTGCCCAGCGCTCAAAATCGGCGTCGGAAGGCGCGCCCGGTGCCTCGACAATCCGCTGTAAATCCACTGTCAGTTCATTCACTGGCCCGTGGCACTCCCGTCATCAAAGGAATCATAGGCCTCGACAATCCGTTGGACCAGTGGATGACGCACCACATCCCGGGCCTCGAATCGAGTGAATCCAATACCGGACACCTTGCTCAGCACCCCCGCCGCATGAATCAGGCCGGAATTCTGGCCCCGGGGCAGGTCCACCTGGGTGGTGTCGCCGGTGATCACCGCAGTGGAACCAAAGCCGATCCGCGTGAGGAACATCTTCATCTGTTCGCGGGTAGTGTTCTGGCTTTCATCCAGGATGATAAACGAATTGTTGAGGGTGCGACCGCGCATGAACGCCAGCGGCGCGATCTCGATCACGCTTTTCTCGATCAGCCGGGTGACATGGTCGAACCCCAGCATTTCGTAGAGCGCGTCATAAAGCGGGCGAAGATAAGGGTCCACCTTCTGGGCCAGGTCACCGGGCAGGAAACCGAGCTTTTCTCCGGCCTCTACGGCGGGCCTGACCAGCAGGATGCGCTTCACCTGCTCGTCTTTCAGCGCTTCCACCGCACAGGCCACCGCCAGCCAGGTCTTGCCGGTACCGGCCGGGCCAATGCCAAAGTTCACATCGTGGGTGCGTATGTTGTGCACGTACTTCTGCTGGTTCTCGCCCCGGGGTTTGGCCTGTAGTTTCGGGGTTTTGATAACCGTGACAGCGCCCTTGTAGGGCACATCCTCCGCCAGCCGCTCGAAGCCGGTCTCGCGGATAAACAGGTGAACCATGTCCGGCGAAATATCGTCATTGGCCTCGGTTTCCCGGTACAGGTGCCGAATAACTTCGGTGGCCGCAGCCACATGCTCGGTTTCACCTTCCACCCGGAAATGATGGCCACGACGGCCCACCTTCACGTTCATGCGCCGCTCGATGTGCTTCAGGTGCTCATCGAACTGGCCGCAAAGGGTGGTCAGTCGGTGCTGGTCCACCGGATGCAGGTCAAATTGTCTTGAGTCGTTGGTTTTCAAACAGTCTCCGGTTGTGTTTTGACTCCCCTCTGGTTGTGTCTTCGGGGAGATTGCTTTTCTTGCATTGTGCGATGGACGCTGGGCGGGACGGCTTTCCAAAAAACGCCTGTGAATACGTCCCTGTAGGGCTCGGTCGCGCCATCCCTGGCGCTCCACGTTTTTGGAAAGCCGTCCCGCCCAGCGTCCTTATGTTTATGTGCAGGCCCGCTTGTACAAATACAAGTAGGTCGGATTAGACGAAGTCGTAATCCGACAAATGTCGGGCCATTTGTGAATCTCGCGGCCATTGTTGGATTGCGCTTTGCTTAATCCAACCTACGTTTACTCCGTTTGGACTGCAGACACGGAAAGAGTCCGCGGAGAGTGGTGGGTGCCTCCTCCCAAAAATGTGCGGAGCCATGGATGGCGGAGCCCAAGCGCACACGGATGTGCTTGTAGCGTTTTTTGGGAGGAGGTACCCACCACTCGGCAACCACCAAGCCCTGGACGAATGGGAGCCCAGCCCTAAAACATCTCCGAGCTAACAGGAACCCCGCGAAGAGAATTAGGCATAGCCTCCCGAATCTCCACATCAATAAAGTGCCCAACCACCTCCGGATTCTCATGCCGGAAGTTTACAATACGGTTGTTCTCAGTACGGCCCGCATACTCACCCGGGTCCTTCTTGGACAGGCCCGTAACCAGGATACGCTGGGTCGTGCCCACCATCTTGCGACTGATGTCCATCACGTTCTGGTTCAGCCGGTCCTGGAGGATGCTCAGGCGCTGCTTCTTCACCTCCATAGGCGTGTCGTCCGGCAGGTCTGCCGCCGGAGTGCCGGGCCGGGCGCTGTAGACGAAGCTGAAGGACATATCGAAACCGATATCGTTGATCAGCTTCATCGTGTCTTCAAAGTCTTTTTCCGTTTCACCCGGGAAGCCAATAATGAAATCCGAGGAGAAACTGATGTCCGGGCGGATCTTGCGCAGGCGGCGGAGTTTGGATTTGTACTCCAACGCCGTATGGCCGCGCTTCATGGCCGCCAGAATACGGTCGGAACCGCTCTGGACGGGTAAGTGCAAGTGGCTGACCAGCTCCGGCACCTGCTCATAGACCTCGATCAGCGAATCCGAGAACTCCACCGGGTGGGACGTGGTGTAACGGATGCGGTCAATGCCGTCGATTGTGGCGATCAGAGTCACCAGTTCGGCCATGTCCATCACGTCGCCATCGTGGGTTTCGCCACGGTAGGCGTTCACGTTCTGACCCAGCAGGTTCACCTCGCGCACGCCCTGACCGGCCAGGTGCGCCACTTCCGCAATCACGTCGTCCACCGGGCGGCTGACTTCCTCACCGCGAGTGTAGGGCACCACGCAGAAAGTGCAGTACTTGCTGCAGCCTTCCATGATGGATACAAAGGCTGAAGGGCCATCGGCGCCGGGGTCTGGCAGGTTGTCGAATTTCTCGATCTCCGGGAAGCTGACGTCCACCACGCCCACGCCGTTACCCTTGGCACGCACTTCGGTGATCATGTCCGGCAGGCGGTGCAGGGTTTGCGGGCCGAAGACCATGTCCACGTAGGGCGCGCGGTCGATGATGGCCTGTCCTTCCTGACTGGCCACGCAGCCGCCCACGCCGATAATCAGGTCCGGTTTGCTGTTTTTCAGTTTTTTCCAGCGACCCAGTTGGTGGAACACTTTTTCCTGGGCTTTTTCCCGGATAGAGCAGGTATTCAGCAACAGAATGTCGGCGTCGTCCGGCGAGTCCGTCATTTCGACAGCTTCGCCGGTTTTCAGCAGATCCGCCATTCTGGACGAGTCGTACTCGTTCATCTGGCAGCCATGGGTCTTGATGTACAGCTTCTTGGCCATGTTTCTCAACGTCTTTGGTGCATGGTGGTGTGTGATATGCGCCGGGAGGTTGGGGTTGGCGCTTAAAAAAGTTAGCTGGCCATTATAACGGGGTGATCAATCCGCAACCACCTCTGTCTCGGCAATCCTCTAAATCGCTTGTGGTATTATTCGTTTTCCTGGGCTCGGGAGTTGAAGCGGTTGGGGCGAGGCTTTCCAAAAAACGCCCGTGAATACGTCCCTGTAGGGCTCGGTCGCGCCATCCCTGGCGCTCCACGTTTTTGGAAAGCCTCGCCCCAACCACTTCCCCGGCTGACGTGCAAAACCTCATCCACGTAGGTCGGATTAGGCAAAGCCGTAATCCGACAACCGAAGCCTGAAACACCACTGATCACTAACCAAAACTCCAATGACCCCCGAACGCCTAGCCCGAATCAAACAAACCCTAAACACCCGCCAACCAGACCTCCGCGTCCTCACCGACCAGGTCCACAAACCCCGCAATCTCTCCGCCATCATCCGCTCCTGCGACGCCTTCGGCCTGGCCAACATGCACGTGGTATGGCCGCGGGAAGGCTTCCGCGCATTCCGCAAAACCGCAGGTGGCAGCTACAACTGGGTGACGACCCATACCCACCCGAACATGGATGATGCGGTGTCGACGCTAAAAGGGCAGGTGCACAAGCTATACGCAGCGCAGCTGTCGGACAGGGCGATTGATTACCGGGAAGCGGATTTCACCGTGCCCTGCACGGTGATCATGGGTAACGAAGTAGACGGCGTCAGCGACAGCGCCGCCGAACAGGCAGACGAGCACATCGTAATTCCCATGATGGGCATGGTGGAATCCCTGAACGTCTCATCAGCCTGCGCCATTATCCTTTCCGAGGCACAACGGCAGCGCAAACTGGCCGGGTTGTATGACAATCGGCGGCTACCGGACGAAGAATACAACCGTCTGCTATTCCGTTGGTGCCAGCCACTCGTAAAACGCTACTGCGACGACCGCAACCTGCCGTACCCACCCATCGACCCGGAAACCGGAGAACTGGTCGACGGCGTAGGCTGGATGCGAGAAGTCCGAAAACTGAGGGCAAATCGTCCACGTTGGACCGACACAAACCCGGTCACAACCAACGAAGCGGAATAGAGCAGGCAAAACTGAAAGCCTTGATCGGTCCCGGTGTGGGGGAGCATTTTCTGCCGGAAAAAGGTGTCCGAGCGCAGCGAGTTCTTTTTCCAGAAGAAAATGCTCCCCCATGGCGGGACCAGCCCCCAAGCCCCTCAGGCTAGACGATCAGCAATGTCAATCCTCGCGGCCTTCCAAGTAGCGCTGCAACTGCTCCCGCAAAGCCTTAGGCAGCTTCGTAATAGTCAACGCGTCGTTGTCACGGTCATAGTAAACCGCCTGATTAACCAGATCGGAAGAAAACGACACACTCATACCGCCCCCAGACCCCGCAATCCGAACCAGCTTCTTCACCTTGCGATGATCCGGATGCAACACCCCGCTCTCAGGAAGCTCAGCCGTCTCACTGGCAAACTCCTTGAACCGCTGCGGCTGGTCCTCATCCAGATACCCCGACAGCGCCTCAATCGCCACCGGCTCGCCCAGCGCATGCTGCTCCTTGGAAAACTCATAGGCCCGCGCCCGAATCTTACCCGCTTCCTCCGGCTCGGAAGACTTGGCAAACGCCTCCACCGCATCCATGAACGTCAGGGTTTCCTTCTCCACATCCACCTGGTTCGTAAAGCCACACAGCCGGATAAACAACTCACCCGGCTCACCGCTGCCACGGGCGTGAACCAGCGTCAGATAATTCTCCGCGGCGTTCTCACCCTGCCAGTCCTCCAGCTCAATACGCACCGCCAGATTCAACCGGGACAGGCTGAGCACATCCGTCGTGTCCAGCGACTGCTGGCCGTCAAACCGCAAAGCACTGTCGCTCTCCAGCACCAGAAGATACATCACCTCCCCATCCGCAAGCGCCTCGTGCACCAGCATCAGATGCCCCTGATGCTCCTCCTGGCTGCCGTTCAGCAATTCCTGCCACTGGCCGAAAATACGGTCGGTCAGGGACGTGAAGCTCTGCTTGTCTTCCAGATAGTCCTTAAGCCAGGCACTGAAAGGCGACTCGCCAATGTCTTCTGAGAAACGACCGTACTTCTTGCCCGGTTTGCTGTTGAACAGACGCTTCATCTGCTTGTGAAGGGCCTCATAGTCGCCACCGGGCTCGGGCAGGGCCTCGCCGGGGCGGACCTGGGCTGGTTGGCCGGGTTGAAGCTGGCTGGCGTAGAGGGTGCGGAGGTGCTTGATGGCCATGGAGTTTTCGGATCCTTGCTTGGTAATACGTGAGAGGCTCTGAGGGTAAACCTTCAGGGGTAGGGATTGTAATGGATTTTGTAGGGTTTTGGGGGAAGGTTGGGGTTGAGGGGAGGGTGAAACCAATTTGTCGGATTACGGCCCTTTGGGCCTAATCCGACCTACGGGGGAGAGATATGAACAATGTGCGATCGGTCACGGGGTGGGGGTACCTCCGCCCCGGGACCAGCCCCCAAAACGAATCAGCCCCCAAGGTCCAAGACTATGGGGGCTGTGCTCAGGTCCCGAAAGCGAGGTTAAACCCGCTTATGCCGCATCAGGTCCTGAAGCAGCGTATTAACCGCTTCCGTAATGCCCTGATCGTCGTCCGCGGAAACAGACGCCGAGGCCACATCCGTACCCAGGTTCACCGCAATGGCAATCAGGCCATGGGTGCTGATTACCTGGGCGGCGCGGCGCCTGTCGTCGGCATCGCCGGTATTGTCCTCGCTCAGCACCACGGACGTCTTACCCTGGTCAAACAGAGCCCGCTCAACCGCCAGGGCCAGAGCCGTGGCCTGCTTGCCGTTACAGGCAATAATGGCAGGCTTCTGTGCCAGCCGGCGCTGGCGTTCCTCGCTGGTTACCGGGTCAAGCGACTCAACCGTACCCGCCGTGCCGGCAATCATGCCCGCGCCAATGGTTACGTTGGTCAGCCGGTCAATGACAATGAAGCTGCCCGTGGCGTGATTGCGTGGGTAGGCATCAAATGCAATAGGCTGGCTCAGAGTCAGCTCACACAATCCGATTTCGTTCAACTGAAGGGCAGAAGGGTTGTCGTTCTTCTCCAGAGTGTTGACGTCAGTCTGGTGATGAATCTTCTTCACCGTACCGGAGGTGAACGTAGGGCCAAGCTTGATATCGTACAGGCGACCGGTTTCCAGCGGCCCATCGGTCATCCAGACAATATTGGCGGTAAAGCGGTTACCCACTTCCGGCTCGTCCTCGGCCTTCACCAGCATATCGCCGCGGCTGACATCAATCTCGTCGGTCAGTGTCAGTGTCACTGCCTGGTCGATGTAGGCTTCGTCCAAGTTGCCGTCAAACGTCACCACATCCTTGACAGTGCTGGTGCGTCGTGAGGGCAGGGCCATCACCTTGTCGCCAGGGCGAATCACACCGGAGGCGATGGTGCCGCAGAAGCCACGGAAGTTCAGGTTCGGACGTGTTACGTACTGCACCGGGAAACGGAAGTGCTCCAGGTTTTTGTCATGGGAAACCTGAACCGTCTCCAGGATCTCCATCAACGGCTGGCCGGTAAACCAGGGCGTGCTCTCACTCTTGTTGACGACGTTGTCGCCTTCCAGAGCGGAAATTGGCACAAAGCGAATATCCTTCAGGCCCAGCTTGTTGGCGAAGGCCAGATAGTCATCCTTGATTTCATTGAAGCGCTCTTCGCTGTAATCCACCAGGTCCATCTTGTTGATGGCCACCACGATATGGCGAATGCCCAGCAGGGACGCAATGTAGGAATGACGGCGAGTCTGTGTGAGCACACCATGGCGCGCATCGATCATCAGGATTGCCACCTGGGCGGTGGATGCGCCGGTGGCCATGTTGCGGGTGTACTGCTCATGGCCCGGGGTATCGGCAATGATGAACTTGCGCTTGTCGGTGGAAAAATAGCGGTAGGCCACATCAATGGTGATGCCCTGTTCCCGCTCTGCCTGCAGGCCGTCCACCAGCAGGGCCAGGTCCAGCTTCTCGCCAGTGGTGCCCATCTTGGCACTGTCGGTCTTCAGGCTCGCCATATGGTCTTCGTAGATCATCTTGGTATCGTGCAGCAGGCGGCCAATCAGGGTGCTCTTGCCATCATCGACACTGCCGCAGGTCAGCAGGCGCAGCAGTTCCTTGTTCTCATGTTGCTTCAGGTAGGCCTGAATATCTTCTGCAATCAGATCAGACTGGTGTGACATCTTAGAAGTACCCTTCCCGCTTTTTCTGTTCCATGGAGCCTGCCGAATCGTGGTCAATCACGCGGCCCTGACGTTCGGAGCTGGTGGCCAGCAGCATTTCCTGAATGATCTCCGGCAGGGTGTCTGCCTCGGATTCAATAGCGCCGGTCAGCGGGTAGCAGCCCAGGGTACGGAAGCGGATGGACTTCATCATTGGCTTTTCGCCTTCTTTCAGCGGCATGCGGTCGTCGTCCACCATGATCAGCGTGCCGTCGCGCTCTACCACCGGGCGTTTGGCGGCGTAATAGAGGGGAACGATCTCAATGTTTTCCAGGTAGATGTACTGCCAGATATCCAGCTCGGTCCAGTTGGACAGCGGGAAAACGCGAATACTTTCGCCTTTATTGATCTTGCCGTTGTAGATGTTCCACAGCTCGGGGCGCTGGTTCTTCGGGTCCCAGCGGTGGTATTCGTCGCGGAAGGAATACACACGCTCCTTGGCGCGGGATTTTTCCTCGTCCCGGCGGGCACCACCAAAGGCGGCATCAAACTTGTACTTGTCCAGGGCCTGTTTGAGGGCCTGGGTTTTCATCACGTCTGTGTGCTTGGCACTACCGTGGGTAAACGGACCAATACCCTGCTTGATGCCGTCCTCGTTCTTGTGAACGATCAGGTCCAGGCCGTATTCCTTCACCTTGCGGTCACGGAATTCGATCATGTCCTTGAACTTCCACGTGGTATCCACGTGCATCAGCGGGAAAGGTGGCTTACCCGGGTAGAAGGCCTTGCGCGCCAGGTGAAGCATCACCGCGGAGTCCTTGCCAATCGAGTAGAGCATGACCGGGTTGTCGAATTCGGCTGCGACTTCCCGGATGATATGGATGCTTTCAGCTTCCAGCTGTTTGAGATGCGTCAGGTTGTAAGTGGTCATCGTATCCTGTTACCGCGTTTGCGTGCCTATAGATTAGAAAGAGGCTGGGCGTGTGAATGCGGCAATGATACCAGATCAGGCCATGGCATAAGAAGCCAGGTAACTAGAGTTTACTGCTATAACAATATAGCGGCAGGGTAGTCGGGCAGGGTCTGCCCGTTGATTTCAGGGAGGAGAGTTGGAGAGCAGTTTGCTGACGTAATTGTCCACGTAATCGAAACCATTGCCCTCGAATTCGGCGAACTGGATTCCGAGTTGGAACTGATCGCGGGCGATGCGGCGCATGTGGACGATGTTGCCGCCGGCGATGACGGAAACAGGCTGGTTGGCAACGACCGGCACGGTAAAGGTGGTGGTGACGGAAATCCAGTTGCCGGGCGCCGGGGTTTTATGGCCGGGAACCAGTTTGCCGACTGCATCCTGGTCGCACAGAATCATAATGCCGGTGCGGGAGATGTTGGACACTTTGCAGGTAAGGCAACTGCCATCGGTTTTTTCGATACGGGCTTCGGTGGCAACATCAACGCGTTGTTGGTTGCGAAGGTTTGGCTTGGCGGCAACTGGTTTCATACGCATTCTTCTGGCATCTCTGGTTTTAAAGCAGGCTGCCTTACCCATCGTTCAGTCCTTTTTATACTCGCTGTTGCGCTTTGTCATATACGCAAGAAAACGCCGCAGAACGTCATGACATTTTAACATGACAGGTGCGGGGCAACGGCAAGCGCTTATTGTTTCGGCCTTAACTTCCTGAAAGTCTAGTTGTTTGTTTGGTGGTCAGCAAGTTGCCTGTCGTCAAAACTGTCAGATTTGTGAACTGAATGTGAACATGGCGTCATCGATATTGATAGACACCCCCTTCCGGTGGCTGGGTTTTCGGCGCACACGTCACTTACGGCGCCTGAGTGGCTGAGGTAAACTATCCACCGACATTCACCCTGAGCCAGTTAAGGCTCCGCGACTCCGTACAGGTTATGACAGACAAAATTTCCTCCGTTCACACAGGCAACGGAAAAGTGGGTTTTATCAGCCTTGGCTGCCCCAAGGCCCTGGTTGATTCAGAGCGCATCCTCACCCAGCTGCGGCTGGATGGTTATGACGTGGTGCCAACCTACAACGACGCCGACATAGTCGTGGTCAACACCTGCGGCTTCATCGACGCGGCCAAGCAGGAGTCCCTGGATGCCATTGGCGAAGCCATCAACGAAAACGGCAGGGTGATCGTCACCGGTTGCATGGGCGTTGAGGCCGAACGGATCCGCGCCACCCATCCTGGCGTACTTGCCGTTTCCGGCCCACACGCCTACGAGGAAGTGGTGGGTGCCGTGCACCAGTTTGTACCACCCAGCAAACAACACGATCCCTTCACCGATCTGGTTCCACCCCAGGGCATAAAACTGACGCCCCGGCACTACGCCTACCTGAAGATTTCCGAAGGCTGCAACCACCGCTGCACCTTCTGCATCATCCCATCCATGCGCGGCGACCTGGTCAGCCGTCCCATTGGTGATGTGATGGACGAAGCAAAGCGTCTGGTGGATGCCGGGGTCAAAGAGCTGCTGGTGATTTCCCAGGACACCTCCGCCTATGGTGTGGACACCAAATACCGTACCGGCTTCTGGCAGGGGCGCCCGCTGAAAACGAAAATGCAGTCATTGTGTGAGGCCTTGGGCGAGATGGGTGTCTGGGTGCGTTTGCATTACGTTTACCCTTATCCCCATGTGGACGACATCATCCCGCTGATGGCCGAGGGCAAGATCCTGCCGTACCTGGACATCCCGTTCCAACACGCCAGCCCGAAAGTGCTCAAGGCCATGAAACGCCCGGCCCACGACAGCAAAACCCTGGAGCGCATTCGCAAGTGGCGGGAGATTTGCCCGGAGCTGACCATTCGCTCCACCTTTATTGTCGGATTCCCCGGCGAGACCGAGGAGGATTTCCAGTACCTGCTGGACTGGCTGGATGAGGCGCAGTTGGATCGTGTCGGCGCTTTCAAGTACAGCCCGGTGGAAGGTGCCAGGGCCAACGAGCTGGAAGGCGCGGTTCCCGAGGAGGTAAAGGAAGAGCGCCTGGCCCGCTTCATGGAAAAACAGGCCCAGATCTCAGCGGCCCGCTTGCAGGCCAAGATTGGCCAGACTGTTGAGGTGCTGATCGATGAAGTCGACGAAGAAGGTGCCATCGGTCGTTCCAAGGCGGATGCCCCGGAGATTGACGGCATGGTTTACCTCAATGACGAGACCGATCTGGTTCCCGGGCAGATTGTCCGGGCCGTGGTTGAGCATGCGGATGAGCATGATTTGTGGGCTAGCCTGGTTTGATAGATCTTGAGCTGGTCTACTAGCCTGCTCGGGCTGGAGGTGACGCACGGCTGGCGGAACTCGAAGTCAGCGCCAAACGTAGGTTGGATTAGGCGAAGCCGTAATCCGACAAATGGGGTCGGCCGTTAATACGGTGTCGGATTACGCTTCGCTAATCCGACCTACGGTGAGGTGTTTACGGGGCGTTATCTCGGAGTTGATAGGCCTTGGTGGGAGAAGCCTCCCACCGAGGCCTCCCCCAAATCAAGCAGGCTAGGGTTGCAGCAAAAGGCACCCCCATAGCCTGTAGGAAAACGCTGAGAAATCAGCCTCCCAGTTTCTTCACCAGGATCTCATTAAACAGCTTGGGATTCCCCTGGCCCTTTGACGCCTTCATCAGCGGCCCCATAAACCCGCCGAGCATTTTCTTCTGCTTCTTGGGGTCGGACTCCTGCTGGTACTGGGCAACCTGGTCCGGCATCGACGCCAGAACATCGTCCACCATCTTCTCCAGTTCGCCGGTATCAGATACCTGCTTCAGACCCTTGGCATCGATGATGGCGTCCACATTGTCGTTTTCGCCGGTCCACAAGGCTTCGAACACCTTCTTGGCGCCGGCTGACGAGATAGTGTTATCGGCAATGCGAACCACCAGGTCACCCAATTGGGCGCCCGAAATCGGAGAGTCAGCCACAGACTTCTCCTCCGCATTCAGTCTTGCGGAGAACTCGCCCTGGACCCAGTTGGAGGCCAGTTTGGCATCCTTCCCGCGCTCGGCGACGGCTTCGAAAAACACGGCCAGTTTGGAATCGCTGGCCAGCAGGCTCGCGTCGTAGTCGTTCAGGCCGTACTGCTCCATGAACCTTGCCTTGCGGGCGTCCGGCAGTTCCGGGAGGCTGTTGCGGGCTTCGTCTATGAAGGCCTCGTCGATTTCCACCGGCAGCAGGTCCGGGCAGGGGAAGTAGCGATAGTCGTTGGCTTCCTCCTTGGTGCGCATGGAACGGGATTCGTCTCGGTCGCCGTTGTACAGGCGGGTTTCCTGCACAATGGTGCCGCCGTCTTCCAGGATATCCATCTGCCGCTCCACCTCGTGGGCGATGGCCTGTTCCATGAAACGGAAGGAGTTCAGGTTCTTGGTTTCGGTACGGGTGCCCAGGGTGTCCGCCCCCTTCGGTTTGAGCGAAATGTTCACATCAAAGCGCATGGAGCCCTGGGACATGTCGCCGTCACAGATGCCCAGTGAGGTCACGATGCCGTGGAGCTTCTTGGCAAAGGCGACGGCTTCGTCCGCATTGTTCATGTCCGGCTCGGTGACCACCTCGATCAGCGGCGTGCCCGCGCGGTTCAGATCGATACCCGTCATGCCGTGAAAGTCTTCGTGCAGGGACTTGCCGGCGTCCTCTTCCAGGTGGGCGTGATGGATGCGCACGCGCTTGGTTTCGCCGTTGGCCAGGTCAATATCCACATAGCCGGGGCCTACAATCGGCCGCTCAAGCTGAGTGGTCTGGTAGCCCTTGGGCAGATCCGGATAGAAGTAGTTCTTGCGCTCGAACACCGAGCGACGCTCAATCTCGGCGTTGACCGCCAGGCCAAACATCACCGCGTAACGGAACGCCTGCTCATTCGGCACAGGCAGTGTGCCCGGCATCGCCAGGTCAACGGCATTGGCCTGGGTGTTGGGCTCGGCACCGTAGGCGGTGCTGGAGCCGGAAAAGATCTTTGTCTGGGTGGCGAGCTGAACGTGAATTTCCAGCCCGATCACAATGTCCCACTGCATAGTCGTTCTCCTTATCGGGCTTATTGCGGTTCACGCTGGTGCCAGTCGGTCACCTGCTGGAATTGATGGGCGGCGTTCAGCAGCCGCGCTTCGGAGAAATAATCCCCGATAATCTGCAGGCCCACCGGCAGGCCGTCCACGAAACCGGCCGGCACCGACATGGCCGGAACCCCTGCCAGGTTGATGGCGATGGTAAACACATCTTCCAGGTACATGGTCACCGGGTCACTGGTCTTCTCGCCCTGGATGAACGCCGGGGAGGGCGTGGTCGGGCTCATCAGCACGTCCACTTCGCTGAAGGCATTGATAAAGTCCTGCTGGATCAGCCGGCGAACCTTCTGGGCCTTCAGGTAATAGGCATCGAAATAACCGGCGGACAGGGCGTAGGTACCCACCAGAATCCGGCGCTTTACCTCGGCACCAAAGCCTTCGGCCCGGGTGCGGGTGTACATGTCCAGCAAGTCTTTCGGGTCCTCGCAGCGATAGCCATAACGGGCGCCGTCAAACCGCGACAGGTTGGCGGAGGCCTCAGCCGGTGCAATCACGTAGTAGGCCGCTATGGCCAGGTCGGCGTGGGGCAGGGACACTTCCTTTACCGTGGCGCCCAGTTTCTCATACTCCCGGATAGCGCTACGAACCTGTTCCTCCATGGCCGCACTGAGATTGCCGGTAAAGTATTCCTTCGGCAGCCCGATACGCAGGCCTTTCAGCGGCTCGTTCAGTGTCGCGGTATAGTCCGGCACCTCCCGGTCAATGGACGTGGAATCCTTCGGGTCAAACCCGGCCATCACGTTCAGCATCAACGCGTTATCCTCTGCGCTCCGGGCAATGGTGCCGCCCTGGTCCAGGCTGGAGGCAAAGGCAATCATCCCGTAGCGGGACACCCGACCATAGGTGGGCTTTAGCCCGGTGACGCCACACAGAGCCGCCGGCTGGCGGATGGAACCGCCGGTATCCGTTGCCGTCGCCGCCGGCACCAGCCGCGCCGCAACCGCCGCCGCCGAACCACCGGAAGAACCACCCGGAACCCGCTTCTCGCCCTTGCTCAGGCCCCAGGGATTGGTGGTCGCGCCAAAATAACTGGACTCGGTGGACGACCCCATGGCGAATTCATCCATGTTGGTCTTGCCGAGACACACTGCGCCGGCCTTGCGGAAATTCGCCGTGACCGTGGCATCATAAGGCGGCACAAAATTCGCCAGCATCTTCGACCCACAGGTGGTCGCCACGCCATTGGTGCAGAAAATGTCCTTATGGGCAAACGGCACACCGGTCCACGGTGTGGCCCTGCCAGCCGCCCGTTGCTCGTCTGCCGCATGGGCATCCGCCAGGGCCTGCTCTTCGGTGATGGAAATAAAACTGTTGAGCTGCTCGTCTTCCTTCTTGAGGCGGCCCAGGAACTCCCGGGTCAGCTCCACACTGGAAATCTTGCCGCTTTCCAGTTCGCGGGAAAGCTCTGCTACGGATTTGTTATGCATGATGAATCCTGAAATCGCTGTTCGTCAGATCACTCAATACCCTTTATTCAATCACTCGGGTTATTCAATCACTCGGGGCACCAGATAAAGGCCATTCTCGGTAGCCGGCGCAATCGCCTGGAAAGCCTCCCGCTGATCGGTCTCCGTCACCTCATCCGGGCGCAGGCGCTGGACGGCATCCAACGGATGGGCCATGGGCGCCACCGAATCCGTATCCGCCGCGCTCAACTGGTCCACCAGATCCAGAATATTGCCCAGATCCTTCTCCAGCGCCGAAACCTGCTCCTCGTCCACCCGAATGCGGGCGAGCACAGCGACTTTCTCAATGTCCTTGCGGGAAATGGTCACATTGCCTCCCAGGTTCAATTGTGTGAAATGTCTTTAATAATATGGTTCGTGTCAGTGAAGGCCGCACAGGTTTCCGGGGGCGTTCGGGGGAAGCTTTCCAAAACTGTGCGGAGCCATGGATGGCGTAGCCCAAGCGCCACACGGACGTGCTCGAGCGTGTTTTGGAAAGCTTCCCCCGAATGGCCCTCCACCAAGGCCAGAAAAATAAAAGCGCTATGGTAACAGATTCAAACAATCGCGGGAGGGGCCAAAACAAAGGGGGAAAGCGTGAATGGCGCCTCGGGAGCCCCGATGGTGCCTTGCCTGCAGGGGTGCTCACTGCTAAAGTTGCCGCATCATTTCTGCGACTGCAACTCTCAGGTTGAAACTACACGAATGTTGATCAAAAGACTCCGAGGTTTATTTTCCAGCGACCTGTCCATCGACCTGGGCACCGCCAACACCCTTATTTACGTGCGCGAACGCGGTATCGTACTGAACGAGCCCTCTGTAGTAGCCATACGCACGAGTGGCTCCCAGAAAATGGTCGCAGCCGTTGGCGCCGAGGCCAAACGCATGCTGGGCCGTACACCGGGCAACATCACCGCCATCCGCCCGATGAAAGACGGCGTGATTGCCGATTTTGTCGTCACCGAAAAAATGCTCCAGCACTTTATACACAAGGTGCACGAGAACAGCTTCATTACTCCCAGCCCCCGCGTACTCGTCTGCGTGCCGAGCAAATCCACCCAGGTGGAACGCAAGGCCATTCGTGAGTCCGCCATGGGTGCCGGTGCAAGGGAAGTGTTCCTCATCGAAGAACCCATGGCTGCCGCTATCGGCGCCGGCCTGCCGGTCGAGGAAGCCAGCGGCTCCATGATCGTGGACATCGGCGGCGGTACCACCGAAATTGCCATCATCTCCCTGAACGGCATTGTCTATGCGGAATCCGTCCGTACCGGTGGTGACAAGTTCGACGAAGCCATCGTCACCTACGTGCGCCGGAACTACGGCAGCCTGATTGGCGATTCCACGGCTGAGCGCATCAAGCACGAAATTGGCTGTGCTTACGAAGGCCTGGACATCCGTGAAATCGACGTTCGCGGCCGCAACCTGGCCGAGGGCGTGCCCCGTGCCTTTACCCTGAACAGCGAGGAAATCCTCGATGCCCTTCAGGAATCCCTGGCCCAGATTGTCCAGACCGTTAAAAGCGCCCTGGAACAGTCTCCGCCGGAACTGGCGTCGGACATCGCCGAGCGTGGCATTGTACTGACCGGCGGTGGTGCACTGTTGCGAGGGCTGGACAAACTGATCAGCGAAGAAACCGGGTTGCCGGTGATTATTGCCGAAGACCCGCTGACCTGTGTCGCCCGTGGTGGCGGCAAGGCGCTGGAAGTGATTGACCGTGGCGGAATCGGAATGTTCTCCCAGGAGGGCTGACCTTGACCCCGGCTTTACGCCCCGACATTGGCTTGACCCGGCCGCCGCTCGTGAATGATCACGGCGGCGGTTGTCGTATGGCTCCCTGCAGAGATTGCGGGAGGGTACGCCATTAAAACCATCTTTGTTCAGGGCCCCGTTCCCGGCTTCAGGCTGTTGCTGGTTATTGTGCTGTCGGCGGTACTGATCGTGGCGGATGCCCGTTTCGATAAGCTGACCCCCGTGCGTAGTGCCATCGGCACCGGCCTGGCCCCCGTCCATTGGTTCGGGAATGCGCCCTCCGAGTTCAGTGACTGGGTCGCCAGCCTGTTTACCTCCAAGGAAGATCTCCAGGAAGAAAACGAAGCACTGCGTGCCCGCCTGCTGATACTGGAACGCCGTGCCCTCAAGTACGCCGCCCTGGCGTCGGAGAATAACGAACTACGAAAACTGATGAATTCCTCCGAAGTACTGGATGACAGGGTCATCGTTGGCGAAGTCGTGGCCGTTTCCCCCGATCCGTTTTCCCACGAAGTGGTTATTAACAAGGGCAGCCGTGACGGTGTTGAAGTCGGCCAGGCCATCCTGGATGCCAACGGCTTGATGGGCCAGGTCCAGCAGACCAGCAGCTTTACCTCCAGGGTATTGCTGGTGTCGGACAGCAGCCATGCGGTGCCGGTGGAAGTGGTTCGCAATGGCTTGCGGGCAATCCTTCTGGGAAACGGTGACACCAGCGCGCTGGAACTCGTCCATGTGCCCGATACCGCTGACATCCGCGAAGGGGACCTGTTGGTAAGCTCCGGTCTTGGTGGTCGTTTCCCCAAGGGCTACCCGGTGGCGGAAGTGGACCAGATTACCAAGGAGCCGGGGGAACCGTTTGTGAAAATCCGCGCTACGCCCATGGCGGAGCTGAACCGGAGCCGACTGGTGCTGGTGGTGTTTTCCCCGGAACAGGACGCCACCGATGAAGCCCGGAGCGATGCCGATGCTGCTGAACCTGCATCGTCAGAACAGAGCGAGGTGCGCTGATGCTGTCGGTGATCAGTTATCCCGTTTTTGCCCTGAGTATTGTGTTTTCACTGGTGCTCAGCAGTTCCCTGTTCCCGGTGGGCTGGTTTGAGTTCAGGCCGGAATGGCTGGGGCTGATGGTATTTTACTGGACGTTCCGGGCCCCGGCCCAGTTCGGTATCCTCCTGGCCTGGTGTCTGGGCCTGTTGCTGGATGTGCTGGAAGCCACGCCGCTGGGCGTTAATGCCCTGGCGATGGGCGTGATTGCATTTCTGGTGCTGACCATTCACCAGCGCCTGCGAATGTACCCATTACCACAGCAGTGCCTGATGGTCTTCCTGTTGCTGGGTATCAACCAGATGCTGGTGCATTTTATCAAGCAGACCCTGGGGGCCGGCGACTCGGGCTTCAGCTATCTGTGGCCGGCACTGACCAGCGCCATCGTCTGGCCTGTCCTGTGTGTGTTGCTGGATAACCTGAACCGTAAGCTGGGCTAGGATTCGGACCTTTTCAGGGGCTGGTATCATTTTGGGTAGGAGAGTTTCATGCAGTCTATCGTTCTTGCCTCGGCCTCCCCGCGAAGAGCCGAACTGTTAACACAGATCGGTCTGTCGTTCCTGGTTCGCCCGGCGGATATCGATGAAACCCCCGCCAGCGATGAATCAGCAGAGCATTATGTCGAGCGCCTGGCACGGGAGAAAGCCCTCGCAGGGAGTGCTTTCGGGCCCGGTAGCCTGGTGATTGGTGCGGATACGTCGGTGGTGCTCAATGGCCGGATTCTGGGCAAACCTGCCAATGCCGACGATGCGACGTGTATGCTGGAGGAATTGTCGGGACAAACCCACCAGGTGCTGACGGCTGTGGCCATCGCCTGCAAGGGCTCCTGTGAATCCTGCCTGGTGGCGACCGATGTTCGCTTCCGAGAACTGTCAGCCCCGGAAATAGAGGCTTACGTGGCAACCGGAGAACCCATGGACAAGGCCGGAGGCTATGGTATCCAGGGGCGGGGTGGTATTTTTGTGGAGGAACTCCGTGGCAGTTACAGCGCCGTTGTCGGCCTGCCCCTGCAGGAAATAGCAACATTACTGGCCGGTGCCGGATACCCGGTGTGGGAAACCTGGAACAGCAGGCAGGAGAGCCGCAATGAGTGAAGAAATACTGATCAATGTGACTCCGGTGGAAACCCGGGTGGCGCTCGTGGAGAATGGTATGCTCCAGGAGGCCTACATTGAGCGTACCAGTCGCAAGGGAATTGTCGGCAATATCTATAAAGGCAAAGTGGTTCGCGTACTACCGGGCATGGAGGCGGCGTTTGTGGACATCGGCCTGGAACGGGCCGCGTTTATCCATGCGTCGGATGTGGTCACCAGTCAACAATTGGCGGGCGAGGCGCCCGAAACGCCAAAAGCCGTCCCGGATATCCGCACTCTGCTCCGCGAAGGTCAGTCTCTGGTGGTGCAGGTCACCAAGGATCCCATCGGTACAAAAGGCGCGCGACTGACAACGCAGCTTTCTATCCCATCGCGGTACCTGGTATTCATGCCTGGCGTCAGCCACGTTGGTATTTCCCAGCGAATTGAGGATGAAAACGAGCGTGCCCGGCTGAAAAATCTGGTGGAAGAAGGAGCGGCAGCCGAACCGGACATCTCTGGTGGTTATATTATTCGCACGGCCGCGGAGGCTGCGTCCGAAGACGACCTGATTGGCGATATGACCTACCTTCACCGCCTGAACCAGTCGATTCAGGAGCGCATAGGCCGCAGTGAGGCACCTTCCGTGGTGTATCAGGATCTGCCGCTGTTTATCCGCACCATACGGGACCTGATTCGCCCCCAGACCGAAAAGGTCCGCATCGACAGCCGCGAAAGTCACCAGCGGGTGATGGAGTTTGTCGAAGAGTTCGTGACCGAATTTTCCGACAAGGTCGAGTATTACCCCGGTGAACGGCCGATCTTTGATCTCTACTCAGTTGAAGATGAAATCCAGAAAGCGCTCAGCCGCAAGGTGCAGCTTAAATCCGGCGGCTACGTGATCATCGACCAGACCGAGGCGATGACCACCATTGATATCAATACCGGCGCCTTCGTTGGCCATCGTAACCTTGAGGAAACCATCTTCAAGACCAACCTTGAGGCGGCGCGTGCTATCAGCCGTCAGTTGAGGCTACGGAATCTCGGTGGCATTATCATCATCGATTTCATTGATATGGAAGATTCCGAGCATCAGCGCCAGGTGCATCGCATGCTGGAAAAAATGCTGGAGCGGGATCACGCCAAAACCAAGATTACCGGCGTATCGGAACTTGGGCTGGTGGAAATGACGCGCAAGCGCACCACCGAAAGCCTTGGCCAGATTCTCTGCGAGCCCTGCCCGATCTGCGATGGTCGCGGCTTCCTTAAAACCAGCGAAACGGTCTGCTACGAAGTGTTTCGCGAAATCCTGCGAGTCAACCGTGCCTACGACGCTGAAAGCTACCTGGTGATGGCTTCCCAGAGTGTGGTAGACCGCTTGCTGGATGAAGAGTCCGACAACGTAGCCGACCTTGAGACCTTTATCAGCAAGACCATCCGCTTCCAGGTTGAGCCCTTCTACAGTCAGGAGCAATATGATGTGGTACTGCTGTAACGTCAGCCTGGTGGGTATCGGTGGTTAGGCAGGGCGATTTCACCTGATGGCATCCAGTGTGGCTGATCAAACACCAAAACATCTGTTTGTGCGACTGTTATCAGGCGTTGCCAGCCTGATCTGGTGGCTGTTGCTGATCGTCATTGTCTTGCTGGCGCTCTATGCCGGGGTGGGGCGGCAGGTCACCCAGAATATCAACGACTATCGTGCCCGGATCGAGCAACGGCTATCGTCTGAACTCGGCCAGCCCGTCACCATTGGCGCCCTCTCATCCAGTTGGAACTGGCTGGACCCTACCATTGTAGCCCGCGACATCGTGGTGCTGTCGGAAGAAGACAGTGGGGATGTTGCCGGTTCGTTGCAGAGTGTTCGGGTAGGACTTGATTTTCTCGCATCGCTGATGCGTTTTCGTATTGTGTTTGCGGACTTCGAGGCGAACGGGCTTGAACTGACCATCAACCAGACACCAAGAGGAGAAGTGACTGTTGAGGGCGTTGATATCCCCGACCCGGTAGCGAACGACCTGGAACTCTGGCTGGATATCGCCGGGAAATGGCTTTCAGACCCTTTCGTGAAGATTACCCGCCTGGATCTTGGCATACGGGACAACAATGGCCAGTTACGACATGTGGAGATCCCCCAGTTGGACCTGGTCTACCGGCGGGGGCTCTTCCATGCCTCAGGCCGTGCCATGCGCCCGGGTACTACAGAACAGTTGGCCAGCTTCGGGCTGGTTGGCCGGCACTTTTTCCGCGGTGATTTTACCGGCCAGGTCTATGCCGATATCAATTCCGGCCGTTTGTTTGACGGGCTCGCTGAAGAGTACACCTGGCGGAATATACGGGCCGAGGGGTTTGATCTCGGTGGCCAGGTCTGGATGACCTTCCGGGACGGCCGCATGGAACAGGTCAGCGGTAACGTGGAAACACCTTATCTTCAGCTCGGTGTTGGCAATGAATCCCTGGCACCCATTGAAGATATCAGGGCGAGATTTGGTTGGCGCCGGCATGATGACATGGGGGAAGCTGGCCCGGAGGCGCCAGTGCAACCCTGGTACACCACCGGAGAGTTCCATCTCCAGGAGCTGGAGTGGACATGGAACGGCGATCAGGTGTCGCCGTTCAGTATCCGGTTCAGCCACCGTGAGGACGGCCCCAGGCTGATTGCCGACGAGCTCCCACTGCAACCTCTGCGCCGGCTGATTACAAGCATCGGCCTGTTGCCAGACAGGGCTGCAAGGGCCCTGGAAAATTATCGCCCCACCGGCCAGCTTGATCAGATGGTACTTAACCTTCCGCCCGGCGATAGTGGAAATTTTGAACTTGCTGCCGAGTTGAACAACGTTGGAGTCAGGGCCTACGGCGGTGCGCCGGGAGTGTCTGGCTTCGGCGGCACGTTGACCATTGACAACGACGGCGGCTTCGTAGAGGCACGCAGCAATAAAGTAACCCTGGGGTTCCCCGATCTGTTCCGTGGTTCCTGGGATTTCCGTAACCTAAAGGCTGGTGTGGCCTGGCGTTTTGAGGGGGAGATAACCCGGGTCTTCGCGAATGATATCCGCATGACCTATGGCGACAATACCCAACTGAACGGCGCGTTCGACCTGAGGATGGATCGGGATGGCGAGGATAACCTTGGGCTGAAAGTGGGCGTGCGTGACGGCAAGGCCAGCATGCTCGCGGACTTTGTGCCAGTGAAGGTTGTTGACCCGGGCCTCTACGACTGGCTGACAACGGCGATCACCGAAGCGGACATCACCAGTGGTGAGTACTACGGTCATGGCCAGATCAACCGCGACGCGCCAGAAGGGTCTTTTGTGTCCTCAATGGTTTACCGGTTCCAGGATGCAACGGTGCGCTATGACGAGCGATGGCCGGAAGTCACTGACGCCAGTGGGGAGGTTCACGTACAGAACGGCCATACCCGGGTTGATCTGGCCTCGGGGCGCACTGGTGGGCTTGAGCTCGAGCCGGGCGAGGTGAGGGTTGAACCGCAGGGTGAAGACATTATGGTGTATGTCGACGCCTCGGCGCCGGTTCCCGGTGACAGGCTGGATTATTGGATGAACAATAGCCCCCTGGGCGAACTGGCTGGAGAGGCTGGTCGCAATATCACGCTGGAGGGTGACTTCCACCTGGATCTTGGCCTTGGCCTGCACCTGGTTTCCGATACGCCACCGGATATCAACGCAACTGTCAGGGCCGACTCCGGCACCCTGGGTTATCCAGCGGCCGACCTTCAGTGGACCCAGTTGAACGGAGAGTTGAGTTTCAGTAGCGAGGAGGGTTTCTCCAATGGTCCCCTGCGAGCCCGGTTTATAGGCTCACCGGTGACGGTATTGCTGCGCAGAGGGGAAGAGGGTCAATCGCTCAATATCCGTCAATCCGGCCGCCTCGGAATTCGTGAACTCCTTGGAAAAACCGCGCTGCCGGAGGGTACGGACCTGGGACTCAGTGGTGAGATTGGCTACCAGGCAACCCTCAACGTATCTCCAGACACAGCCTCCGCAGTTACACTCTATTCGGACCTTTCAGGGCTTGAGGTTGACTGGCCGGAGCCTTTGGCCAAAAAGGCTGCGGACGAAACGCCGCTGGAGGTGACGGTAACCCCCCGGCAAGACACTGGTGTCGATATGTCGGTCGACTGGCAGGAACGTCTCAACCTGGATCTGACCTGGCAGCCGGGAATGGTGGATCTGACCCTGAACGAGATGCTCCTTGGTGATCACCAACTGACCAATATTACAGCTTCTGCGCGGCAAGGTGATGGCGAGTGGTTGGTGACGACAGAGTCTGAATGGGCGTCAGGGCGTGTCGTCTGGCCTGCGGACGAACAACGGCCCGTCAGCGTTGAGCTGGAACGCCTGAAGTTGTCCAGGGGAGATGATGCGGCAGAGGCCACGCCTCCGTCACAGGATCCCGAACAGCCGGTCCATGCGTTGCGGGAACTGGAAATGGATAGCTGGCCGGATATTGATGTCCGGATCGCGAATCTCAATCTGGGTGGTGATGAAGCAGGTACATGGTCCTTCAAACTGAGGCCGGGAGCCACCCGGCTACAGGTACAGGACATTGTCGGAACCCTGAAATCGCTGACCCTGAATGGAGAGCTGACCTGGCGCATTGCCGCCGGGGGCGAAACCACCCGATTTGCTGGCAATATTAACGGCGAGTCCCTGGCGGATCTGGGAACCCTGTTTGGCACTGAGATTCCCTTTCGCAGCAAAAGTACAGCGATTGAGCTCGATATCGATTGGCCCGGACGCCCGGATGAGTTTGACGTGTCGGGCCTGAGTGGCTCAGTCAGTGTGCGCTTTGACGATGGCGTTATTCTCGAGGGCAACAACACCGCACAGTTATTTCGGGTATTCAACCTGCTCAACGCCGATACTCTCTGGCGCCGCCTGAAACTGGATTTCTCGGACCTGTACGAGGCTGGCGTTGCCTTCGATGCCATTTCCGGCAAGGCCAGCATGATCAACGGCCTGCTGACGCTGGATCCGGAACTGCAGGTGGTTGGCCCTTCCGGAGCCTTCAAGCTGACAGGCACCTCCAACATGATTGAGGAAACCCTCGACATGAGGATGGTGGTGGTGCTGCCGCTGACCCAGAACCTGCCCCTGGCCGCTTTACTGATGGGGGCGGGTGCCCCGATTGGCGGTGCGCTTTTTGTCCTCGATAAAGTGTTGGGTGACCCATTGAGTAAACTGACCAGTGCAACCTATAGTGTAACTGGGAGCTGGGACGAACCGGATGTTCGGCTCAGGCGGGTATTTGATACCGGCCAGTAACGATTTTACCCGGAGGTCATTGAATGTCAGCGCAAGCACATCAGGCAGTGAACAGGCAGGCTAGCAGGGTTGCGGCAATTCAGATGGTAAGCACCCACGATATCGCCACTAACCTCAGGGAAGCCGGCCGTTTGCTTGCAGAGGCGGCAGCATCCGGAGCCAGCATGGCGGTGTTGCCAGAAAATTTCGCCGTTCTGGCAACCAGGCAGATGATTGGTTGTGGCCGTCGCGAGGCCGAGCCTGACAACCTAATACGTCGTTTTCTGGCTGAGCAATCTGCCGAACTGGGTATCTGGATTGTCGGCGGTTCGCTACCAATTGCCTCACGACCGGACGGCTCCACCGTGACAGATCGTGTCAGGGCCTGTTGTCTTGTCTATAACAGTCAGGGTGAGGAAGTGGCCCGCTATGACAAGATTCATTTGTTTGACGCCATGGTTGAGGACGCACAGGGCCAATACCGGGAATCGGACACCTTCGAACCCGGAGAGGATGTGGTTGTGATTGACACGCCTGCCGGCCGGCTCGGATTGGCTATCTGCTACGATCTTCGCTTCCCTGAATTGTTCCGTAAATTGCGGGAGCAGGATGCCGAATGGGTATCACTGCCCAGTGCATTTACATG
Organism: Marinobacter iranensis; assembly: GCF_029207565.1. Lineage (GTDB taxonomy): Bacteria > Pseudomonadota > Gammaproteobacteria > Pseudomonadales > Oleiphilaceae > Marinobacter > Marinobacter iranensis. The sequence goes on from NZ_JANCMW010000001.1 coordinate 304,412, forward strand.
GAACACCGGCGATGCCCATTGGCATGCGCTATTGCGGGCCAGGGCTATTGAGAATCAGTTCTGGATAGTGGCAGCGGGGCAGGGCGGTCAGAACAGTGAGCGCCGCCATACTTACGGCCACAGTATGATCGTGGATCCCTGGGGACGCGTGTTATCGGAGATCGGTGAGGGGCCGGGAGTGGTCACCTCAGAGCTGGATCCGGAGCGGCTCCGCGATATCCGCACCCGGATGCCCGTCTGGGAACACCGGAGACTCTAGTTGCCGGCGGATTCCGCATCGTCGATGCATTCCCTCAGATAACGGAACAGCTTTCTTGGCTGGCCGGTATTCTTTTCGTTCTGCACGTCCCTGCGGGCGTTGCGGGCGAGATTGCGCAGATGCTGGATATCGGCTGTCGCGCAGTAATCCAGAAACTCGCCCACGGCTGAATCGCCTTCTTCAATCATCCGGTCGCGCCAGCGCTCCGCCAGGTGATGGCGGCGTGTATGCTCTTCACTTCCGGCATCGAACGCGTCAATGGCCCGGGTCAGGCCCTCCGGATCATCCTCCTGGCGGATAATCTTGCCGATGTACTGCAGGTGACGGCGGCGGGCCTCGTTCTGGCGAATGCGGCGGGACTCCTCGATGGCCGCCCGCAGGGTATCGCTGATGGGCAGGGTATTGAGCTGGTCGTTGCTCAGGTCGAGCATGCGCTTGCCGAGGTCCTGCAGCTGGTGCATTTCCCGCTTGAGCTGGGATTTGCTGGGGCCCAGGTATTCCGGGGAGTCGTCTTGAGTGTCGTTCATGAAGTGCCTGTTTTGTCGGATTACGCTTCGCTAATCCGACCTACATTAAGTTAAGTGTCCCGCCCGTAGGTCGGATTAGCGACGCGTAATCCGACACCAGGACATCGATTAAGCCCCGTAGGTCGGATTAGCCGAAGGCGTAATCCGACACCGGGACATCGATAAGGCCTCGTAGGTCCGGATTAGCCGAAGGCGTAATCCGACGCCCCTGTCAGCCATAAAATATCGTAGCCAGGCCGAGAAACGCCATAAACCCGACCACATCGGTTACGGTGGTCAGTATAACGCTACCAGCCAGCGCCGGATCAATGTTGCGGGATTTCAGGAACAGGGGCAACACGGTGCCCACCAGCGCAGCGGCAATCAGGTTGATGATCAGCGCTGCCGCAATAATGGCGCCAATCATGATGTCCTTGAACCAGAGAGTTGCTGCGGAGGCAACCACCACGGCCCAGAGCAATCCGTTGAGGGCGCCGGCAATAAATTCACGGTTCAGCAGCCAGCCCACGTTGGCACCGCTGATTTGTCCCACGGCCATGCCGCGGATGACCAGAGTCAGGGTCTGGCTGCCGGCGATGCCGCCCATAGAGGCCACAATAGGCATCAATACGGCCAGTGCCACCACTTTCTCGATGGTGGCTTCAAACAGGCCAATCACGGCAGAGGCGGTAAAGGCGGTGAGCAGGTTAATGCCCAGCCACACAGCCCTGCGCCGGGTGGTCTTGAAAATGGGCGCGAAGGTATCCTCGTCCTCGTCAAGGCCGGCCATGCTCATGAGGGAGTGGTCGGCGTCCTCACGGATAACGTCAACCACGTCATCGATGGTGATACGGCCGAGAAGCTTGCCCTCTTCGCTGACCACCGGTGCGGAGATAAGGTCGTAGCGCTCGAACAGGGTTGCTACCTTGGTGTCAGACAGCGTAACCGGTATCGGCTCGATGTCCGTGTCCATCACTTCCCGCACCGTGGCGGCCGGGTTTGACACAAGCATCTTGGTGATTGGCAACATGCCGATGAATTCGTCGCGCCGGCTCACCACAATCAGGCTGTCCGTCATCGGGGGCAGGTTACGATGTCGGCGCAGGTAGCGCAGAACCACGTCGATGCTGATGTCCGGGCGCACCGTGATGGTGTCCGTGTTCATCAGGCCGCCGGCGGTGTCTTCCGGGTAGGAAAGGACTTCCTCTACACGCTGGCGGTCCTGCTCGTCCATGGTGTCCAGGACTTCCTGAATCACCGTATCCGGCAGCTGTTGCAGTAAGTCGGCCAGGTCGTCCGACTCGAAATCCTCGATGATATCGGCGAGTTCCTGGGCGTTCAGCTGGCTCAGGAAGTAGCCGCGAATATCATCGTTGAGGTACTGGAGGACTTCGCCTTCCAGCTGTTTATCGACCAGATTCCACAACAGCGCCCGCTGGCGGGGTGGTGATGATTCCAGCAGGTGGGCGATATCGCTGGGGCTCAGGCCGCCATTGAGAATGCGGGCAACCTGTTTCAGGGCGCCACTGTCAAGCGCTTCGCTCAGCGAGCGAAGGCGTTGGCGAGCCTGGCTTTTCTCCAGAATATCGGTCATGGATCACCCACAGTCAGAAAACCCCCGTATTATAGCGGAGTTAGGTGGCACAGGTGAGAAAGAGTTGTAGGTGAATGCCGTAGACAAGCTCTCGTTCTGCGCTGGCTGCTATTCGCCTTCCCCGAAGTAATCGTTGATCAGCGCTACCAGCCCGTCGATAGCCTCGGATTCGTCCGGCCCGTCCACAATCAACTCCACCTCTGTGCCCTGGCTGGCGGCCAGCATCATCACCGGCATGATGCTTTTGGCGTCCACCTGGCGCCCGTTACGACTGATCTGGACGCTGCTCTCGAATTCGGAGGCCTTTGCAACCAGTTTGGCGGCTGCCCGGGCATGGAGCCCGAGTTTGTTGATGATGGTAATGGGGCGGCGAATCATAAACGGTTCAGCTTTCCCGGCTCTGCAGGTGGGGCAGTTCGGTGTGGCGAACCTGCACATTACTGTATTTGCCCGAGAAATATCGGCCCAACTGATCACACATGTAAACCGAGCGATGCTGGCCGCCGGTGCAGCCGATGGAAATGGTCATGTAGCTGCGATTACTGTCTGCAAACGAAGGCAGCCAGCTTTCCAGGAACCGGGTCAGGTCTTCCACCATTTTCCGGCTCAGGGGCTCCTTCTCCAGAAAATCGATGACGGGCTGATCGGTTCCCACGAATTGCCGGAGGCTGGTATCCCAGTACGGATTGGGCAGGCAACGCACATCAAACACATAGTCGGAATCCAGCGGGACCCCATGCTTGAAGCCGAATGACTGGAACAGCAACGCCAGTTCCTGGTCGCGCCTGCCCGCCACACGCTGTTTCACCATGTCCCTCAGCTCGTACATGGACAGGCCAGTGGTGTCGATGTAGAGGTCCGCCAGTTTGGAAAGGGGTTCCAGTAACTTTTTCTCGTTACCGATAGCCTCGCGCAGTGAGGTCTTGTCGTCACTCAGCGGATGCTTGCGTCGCGTGGCGTGGAATCGCTGCAAAAGGGATTGTTCATCGGCGTCAAGATAGATGATCTCGATGGTCACACCGGTGTCCTGCAGGCTGCGGTAAATGTCCTCGAAATTGCTGAGTTCGCCGGAGAGGTTGCGAGCGTCAATGCTGACCGCCATCTTGCGCAGACGGCCAGGCGAGTTCTGGCTGGTTGCTTCCTGTGTGAGGGGGAACAGCAGGCCGATGGGCAGGTTATCGATGCAATAATAGCCCAGGTCTTCCAGCACATGCAGCGCCGTACTTTTCCCGGAACCTGATCGGCCGCTGACGATGATCAGTTTCATAGCCCGTTAACCTCGGATGTGGAGTTGTTCAGCTCGCCTTGGCTGTCATCCGGCGATAGAGAGAGTCTGCATCGGTGCATTGACGCAACTGATCGCAGAATGCGCGCTCGTTAAACTTCTCGGCAAGCTGGCTCAAAAGCTCAAGATGTTCGCTGGTTGCCTCTTTGGGGACAATGAGTGTGAACACAAGATCCACCGGCTGGTTGTCGATGGCGTCAAACGCAACACCTTCGTCCAGAGTCAGCAATACACCCACAACGTGATCCAGCCCTTCCAGACGGCAGTGGGGGATAGCGATTCCCTGTCCGATTCCAGTGCTCCCCAGCCGCTCCCGGGCAACCAGGTTGTTGAAAATCTGGGTATCGCTGAGCGCCGTGTCGTGTTGCTGGATCTGCTCGGCAATGGTTTCCATAACCCGCTTTTTACTGGAAGCAGGCACCCGGCAAAGGGTCAGCTCCGGCGCGAGAATGTTCTCGATAGTCAGGGATGTGTCGGTCATGAATCGACTGCAGTTCCGTAAAAAAAGGCTGCGGCACTCTTTAGCCAGTTAGGCTGGTTAGCAGTGCCGCAGCTCGATTAACTGTCATGCAGGGAGGTGGTGTCCTAGCGGGCGCCGTTCCCATGCATCCGGTCTACGTTCTTTTCCTTGTGCTTCAGGATCTGCCTGTCCAGCTTGTCTACCAATGCATCAATGGCAGCGTACATATCGCTGTTTTCGGCCTTTGCGTGAATCTCACCACCTATCACGTGAAGCGTAGCTTCCGCCATCTGGCGCACTTTTTCCACCTCAAGGGTAACCTGGCAATTGCTGATATGGTCAAAGTGCCGCTCAAGCTTTTCAAATTTTCCGGATACATAATCCTTCAGTGCGGGAGTCAGTTCTACGTGATGGCCTGAAATATTGAGTTGCATAGGCGTCTCCTGTTTTTCGGATGTTTCTAGACCAGTCGCTTCCTCTCGTTAGAGGGAGGAACGTGCATTGCCTCACGGTACTTGGCCACGGTTCGTCTCGCCACCTTGATACCCTGTTCTCCTAGCATGGCTGCAATTTTGCTATCGCTCAATGGCTTTTTCGGAGTTTCCGTTGCAATCAGCTTCTTGATCATGGCGCGGATTGCAGTGGAGGAGCACTCCCCACCCTCGTCGGTACTGACATGGCTTGAGAAAAAATACTTAAGCTCGAATATGCCCCGGGGCGTATGCATGTACTTTTGGGTGGTCACCCGGGAAATGGTCGACTCGTGCATCTCCACAGCCTGGGCAATGTCCGAAAGGATCAGTGGCTTCATGTATTCCTCGCCATGGTCCAGGAATCCTTGCTGATGCTCGACAATACGCGTGGCCACCTTGAGCAGGGTTTCGTTGCGGCTTTGCAGGCTCTTGATGAACCACTTCGCCTCCTGCAGTTGATCCCGCAGGTAGGTATTGTCGGCACTGCTATCCGCACGCTTTATAAGAGAAGCATAGCTCGCATTGACGCGAATGCGCGGTGCAATTTCAGGATTCAGTTCCACTCGCCAGCGCTCATTGTGCTTGCGAACGATCACATCAGGGATCACGTAGTCCGGTTCGGCCTGGTCCAGCGTGTCGCCGGGGCGCGGGTTCAGCCCGGTAATCAGAGCCAGTACATCCCGCAGCTGATCTTCCTTAAGGCGGCTGCGGCGCAGTAGCTGGGCGTAATCCCGGTTGCCGAGCAGATTTATATAATGGGTGATCACCAGCCGCGCCTGGGCCAGCCAGGGCGTGTCGGGGGGCAGCTGGTTCAACTGGATCAGCAGGCACTCCTGCAGGTTCCGGGCAAAAACACCGGGCGGATCGAAGTGTTGCAGGCGATGCAGTACTGCTTCCACCTCATCCAGTTCCAGGGGGTCTTCATCGGACTCCTCAACCATCCCTGAATGGATTTCCTCGAGCGGGGAGGTCAGGTAGCCATGGTTATCAACCGCATCCAGCAGGGCATGGGCAATGGCCTGGTCCCGCTCGCTCATGGGCGTCAGGTTCAGTTGCCATTCCAGGTGGTCCTGTAGGGTTTCCGTGGGGGAGTTGCGGGTTTCGAAGTCGTTGTCGTTTTCGTCGTCGTTGCGGGCAGCGGAAGCGGGAGCGGACTGGTAGATGTCGTCCCAGGCTGTGTCCACGGGCAGGTCATCGGGGATGGTGTCCGGGCTGTCGGTTTCCGACGACCAGTCCGGTCCGTTTTCAGATTCATCCCAATCCGGTGAGGATTCAGAAGCGGTGTTGGCCTCTTCGGCTGACGCCGTTTCCGCAGCCTCGTTTTCACTGTCCGTCGATTCCGGATTCTGGTTGTCGTCGTCTTCCGAGGTTTCCAGCATCGGGTTGGATTCCAGTGCCTGCTGGATTTCTTGCTGGAGGTCCAGAGTGGAGAGCTGTAGAAGCCTGATAGCCTGTTGCAGCTGGGGCGTCATGGTCAGGCTTTGACCCAGCTTTAACTGTAATGAGGCTTTCATAACCATGGTTCAGGATCCGTCACTCGGTCTCTCTCGGGAGTTGGGGTTGCACAAAAAGTCTTTGTATGCTGGCTACTTGCCGTGCCAAGCAAGTTCTTTGCCGAGTGTACTACAGGCGAAACTCATTGCCCAGATACACTTCCTTGACCTGCTGGTTGGCCAGTATATCGTCCGAGTTTCCAGAGGCAATGATGTGACCGCCGCTGACAATGTAGGCGTTCTCACAGATATCGAGGGTTTCCCGCACGTTGTGGTCGGTGATCAGCACGCCTATGCCCTTGTCCCGCAGGTGGCGGATAATCTGCTTGATATCGCTCACCGAAATCGGGTCGACCCCGGCAAAAGGCTCATCCAGCAGGATAAAGGCGGGTTCCATCGCCAGTGCCCGGGCGATTTCCACCCGCCGGCGCTCACCACCAGACAGCGCCATGCCGACACTGTCACGGATGTGGGTGATGTGGAACTCTGCCAGTAGCTCTTCAAGTTTGGCGTCCCGGTCGCCGCGCTTGAGTTCGCGGCGGGTCTCCAGGATGGCCATGATGTTGTCACGCACCGTCAGTTTGCGGAACACCGAGGCTTCCTGGGGCAGGTAACCGATGCCTTTGCGGGCCCGGCCATGCATGGGCAGGGGTGTGATGTCCTGATTGTCGATGGTGATGCGGCCATTGTCAGCGGGCACCAGGCCAACAATCATGTAGAAGCAGGTGGTTTTGCCGGCGCCATTGGGGCCCAGCAGCCCGACAATCTCGCCGCTGCGGATTTCCAGCGAAACATCGATGACGACTTTCTTCTGCTTGTAGCTTTTTGCCAGGTTACTGGCCCTGAGAACTGCCATCGGTATCCTGTCTGTCGGAGTTGTTGTCTGGGTTGCTGCGTGGCTGTATCACCATTTCGACGCGGCCGCTGCCTTCACCCTGGTCGGCGGAGCCTTCAGCGGTGACGACGCGTTCGGCGCTGTCGTAGTGGATAACGTCGCCCCGGAACAGGTTGCCGCCCTGTTCGATCACGGCCTCGCGCTCGAAAGTGACCCGATTGTCGGACGCAGACCAGGTAATACTCAGGGCGCGGGCATCGGTTTCCCCCTGGCCTTCCATGGCCGGTTGCCGATAGCGGGCCGGGGTGCCGGTGGCTTCAATACGGCTGACACCATTTTCGTCTCGATAAAGCACAACCTTGTCGGCCATCAGATTGGCGTCACCCTGGGTCATTTTCACGGACCCGGTGTAGGTTGCTATGCCCTGGCCATCATCAAGCCTGGCGCTGTCGGCATTGACCCGGATAGGCTCGTCCGACTCCAGATCAAACCCGGTGGCGGGCGAAGTGCCCAATACCAGGAAAAGCACCGCTATTGCCGGAAGCGCCGCAACGGGCCGACGGCACCTGCTCTCGGGGCGGGAGATGAATTTATTTGCCAGGCTCATAGCGTCCTTCCACTTGCGAGTCGAGTTGAAGAATTCGGTCATCAATCCAGGCCTTCATGCCGGTTGCGCGGGTCATGCTGAACGCGTCGGTCAGTTCAACCGGTGCCTCTGTATAAACCGTACGCTCTGAGTTATCCAGTGTCAGCACCGACGTGGTCAGCACCAGTGGGCGACCGTCTTCCGATTCCCGGGTTATCCGTACATCACCTGTCAGATGGACAAGGTTCTCATCCTCGAGGAACCGACCCTCGTTGGCCTGGACGTGCCAGGGTGCGGTACCGGATTCACCATAGAGTGTGGCCATGGGCGATTCCATAAGGGTTAGGCTGCGGGCGTCAAACTGTTCAATTCGCGGGCTCTGGAAGCGGGTTGTGAGCCGCCCGGTTTCGTTGAAGGAGAGATAACGGCCGTTGACGACGAAGCCGTCTGGTTCGGATTCTCCTCTTAACGCCGCTGCATCCACTGGCTCCGATCGTTCGTCACTTTGCCAGAGCAGGAAAAACAGTGCCACTATCGTGCCAGCCAGCGCCAGGGTCCGGAACCAGGGCCGGGTATGGAAGGCGGCGCTGGCCATCAGTCCTGCTCCAGGTAGGGTTGCAGGCTGGCGTTGAGTTGTCCGCAGGCACACAGCAGCAACTCGCAGGCTTCCCGGACGGCGCCGCTGCCGCCGGCCGCCGTGGTACAGAAATCCGCATGCTGACGCACCAGCCAGTAGCCATTGGGCACGGTAATGCCCAGCCCGGCGTAGCGAATAGCGGGCAGGTCCGGCAGGTCGTCGCCCATGTAGGCAATCTGGTGCGGGGTGATGTTCAGTTGCCCCACCAGTTCCCTCAGGGCAACCTTCTTGTCTTCGCGACCCTGCATCAAGTGCGGGATGCCCAGGTCATTCATGCGCTTTTCTGTCAGTGGCGATCGGCGCCCGGTAATGACGGCGACCTCAATGCCGGCCGCCATGACCTGTTTGATGCCCAGGCCGTCGAGGATATTGAAGCCTTTCATTTCATCGCCCGAGGCACTGAACAGCAGCGTGCCGTCCGTCATGATGCCGTCGACATCCAGTGCCAGCAGGCGCACCACAGCGGCTTTCTCAATCAGGTCCGCCGGCCATTGTGGCCGCAGATTCTCTGCCATCAGATCACTCCTGCCCGCAACAGGTCATGCATGTTGATGGCGCCGGTGAGCTTGCCGTCCCGGTCAATGACCGGCAGGGCATTGATCTTCAACTCTTCCATCATATTCAGGGCTTCCGCCGCCAGCTGGTCATCGTGGATAACCCGCCCGTTGCGTGTCATCACCTCGGCGATAGGAGTGTTGTGTATGTCAACGGAGCGGTCCAGGGTGCGACGAAGGTCACCGTCCGTGAACACGCCGACCAGGTCGCCGTTGGCATTGATCACGGTGGTCATGCCCAGGCCCTTGCGGGAGATTTCCAGCAGGGCGCCGCTGAGGGTGACGTCCTCCTGAACGCGGGGAATCCGGTCTCCTGTGTGCATAATGTCGGTCACACGCAGCAGCAGTCTGCGGCCCAGGCTGCCACCGGGGTGTGAAAGCGCAAAGTCTTCGGTACTGAAGCCGCGGGCTTCAAGCAGTGCAACGGCCAGGGCATCTCCCATTACCAGGGTGGCCGTGGTGCTGGAGGTGGGGGCCAGCCCGAGGGGGCAGGCCTCCAGCGCAACACTGATATCCAGGTTGGCAACGGCTTCCCGCGCCAGGATGGAGTTCTCGTTGCCAGTCATACTGATCAACGGGGCCCCCATGCGCTTGATCAGCGGCAGAATGGTCAGCACTTCGCTGGTGTTGCCGCTGTTGGAGATGCCCAGTACCACATCCTGGCTGGTGATCATGCCCAGGTCGCCGTGGCTGGCTTCGCCCGGGTGTACAAAGAACGAGGGTGTGCCGGTGCTGGCCAGGGTGGCGGCAATCTTGTTGCCGATATGGCCTGACTTGCCCATACCGGTCACCACAACGCGGCCCTTGCAGGCCATGATAACTTCGCAGGCCCGGACAAACCGGTCATCGATCCTGTCAGTCAGCGCGTGAATGGCTTCGCGCTCGATCTCGATGGCCCGCAGGGCGGATTCTCTGAACTTATGACTCGTCTCGGTGTTCATCTGGCTTCCGGGTCCGAAATGTTAATGCTTTTCATCGTGGCGAGAGTATATCACTTCAATGGCTTTGGCTGCCCTTCCTGACAAGACGTTCAGTAAAACTGATCATTGACATCAGTTCATTTTGTAAAGGATGGATTGAGGTTCACGGCAGGTTGGCATAATGTAGCGCACTCATTAAAGGCCGGGCGGTTTATTGGAAGCAGGTATGGACGCATCCCCCTACATCGAATTGAGAGACGTGGTTTTCACCCGCGGAAACCGCCGTATTTTTGATGGGGTGAGCCTGGACATTCCCCGTGGCAGGATTACGGCCATCATGGGGCCGAGCGGCACCGGCAAGACTACGTTGCTGCGGCTGATCGGTGGCCAGTTGAAACCGGACTCCGGCACCATAACCGTAGCCGGCGAGAATGTGCCGCAGCTCAGGCGCAAGGCCCTCTATCGCCTGCGGGAGAAAATGGGGATGTTGTTCCAGAGTGGCGCCCTGTTTACCGATCTCAGCGTGTTCGAGAACGTGGCGTTTCCACTGCGGGTCCATACCGCTTTGCCGGAAGACATGATCCGGGACATCGTTCTGATGAAACTGGAAGCGGTTGGCCTGCGGGGTGCCCGTGACCTGATGCCCGCGGAGCTCTCCGGCGGCATGACCCGGCGGGTGGCCCTGGCCCGCAGTATTGCACTGGACCCGGAACTGATCATGTACGACGAGCCCTTCGCTGGCCAGGACCCGATTGCCATGGGTGTGCTGGTCAAGTTGATCCGGGACCTCAACAGCTCCATGGGATTGACCAGTGTGCTCGTCTCCCACGACGTGCCGGAATCCCTCAGCATCTGCCACTACGCCTGCATCGTGGCGGACGGTCAAATTATTGGTGACGGTACTCCGGAGGAGCTGAGGGCGCATCCCTCGGATCGGGTCCAGCAGTTCCTGCGTGGCCATCCCGATGGCCCGGTACCGTTCCATTACCCGGCGGCGGAAGCGGGGCAGGACTGGGGTTTGTCTGGGAGGGAGCGCCGATGAACTGGCTGGCTGAAAGGCTGGCGGCATTTGGCCGCTCAGGGCTTGATGTTATTGCGTCGCTGGGGCGCTCCGGGCGTTTCCTGGCTGGTGCCCTGGGCGGCGTGCCAAAACCCTCTGTGGGCTTTCCACTGCTGCTGAAGCAACTGTACTCGGTTGGTGTGTTGTCCCTGGCCATTATCGTGGTCTCAGGCCTGTTTATAGGCATGGTGCTGGGGCTGCAGGGCTACACTATTCTCAGCGATTACGGTTCTGAAGCTGCCATCGGCCAGATGATTGCATTGACCCTGGTGCGTGAGCTGGGGCCCGTGGTGACCGCCTTGTTATTTGCCGGCCGGGCCGGTTCAGCGCTGACCGCTGAAATAGGGCTGATGAAAACCACCGAACAGCTCTCCAGCATGGAGATGATGGGCGTTGATCCGCTTCGCCGGGTCATTGCTCCCAGGCTCTGGGCCGGCTTTATTTCCGTGCCCATACTGGCGGCGGTTTTTTCGGTGGTGGGTATCTGGGGTGGCATGCTGGTGGGCGTTGAATGGCTCGGCGTCTTCGAAGGTTCGTTCTGGGGCAACATGCAGTCATCGGTCAGCTTTGCCAGTGACGTGATGAATGGCGTGATCAAGAGCATCGTCTTCGGGTTTGTCTGTACCTGGATTGCGGTCTACCAGGGTTATGACTGTGTGCCCACCTCGGCCGGCATCAGTTCTGCGACCACCAAAACGGTGGTGTATTCGTCGCTGGCCGTGCTCGGGCTGGATTTTGTGCTCACCGCCGTCATGTTTGGTGATTTCTGATCGCGGTATACTGAAACAACAGGAAGCAGGGGGCCGGAATGGCACAGAGAACAACAGAAGTCATTGTGGGGCTTTTCATGATCGCCGGCATTGCCGCCTTGATGTTCCTGGCGTTGCAGGTCAGCGGGTTGACACCGAAAGCGCCGGAGAGCTCCTACACGCTCTATGCCAATTTCAACGATGCTGGCGGGCTGACACCGCGGGCAAAGGTGTCGATGGCGGGGGTGACCGTGGGCAAGATCCGGGAAATTTCCCTCAACAGGGAAACCTATCAGGCCCGGGTGGTCATTGACGTCAATGCCAGTGTCGACAATATCCCGGCGGACAGCTCCGCAGTAATACGTACATCCGGCCTGCTCGGTGAACAGTACATTGATATTTCCGTGGGTGGCGATATGGAGTCCCTGAAGGACGGGGACACCTTTTACTCCACGCAGTCAGCCATGAATCTTGAGCGGCTCATATCCAACTTTGCCTCCGGGCAGTCACAATGAAGAAAGTGGTTTACAGGAGACAACCATGGTTCTGATCAGACACAGCCTGCTGTTCGTTGCATTGCTAATGACGGTGCTGGCAGCTCCCGCCCACGCCAGCTCGGAGGAAGATCTACGCGAATACGTTGACGAAAACACCCAGCGCCTTGTCGACAAGCTTCACGAGGAAAAGGGTCTGTACGAGGAAAATCCACAGGCTTTTTATCGGAGCATGGACGAGGAGTTGAAAAACTTCGTGGACTTCCGCCGCATAGCGGCCCGGGTCATGGGCCGCTATGCGCGGCAGACGTCGCCCGAGCAGCGGGATGAGTTCGTGGAAAAGTTCAAGCGCAGCCTCTTCGACAGCTATGCCCAGGCCCTGGTCAGCGCTGACGATTTCACCATTGAGGTAAAAGACGCGGTTATCAACCCGAACGATGATGAGCGCGCCTCCGTGCGTATGGAAGTCATCAGTGCCTCCGGTAATCGATATCCGGTGACCTACTCCATGTACAAAACGGAGGAGGGGCGCTGGATGATGGAGAACGTGATCGTCGAAGGTGTGAATATAGGCTTGGCGTTCCGTGACCGTTTCAGCCAGGAAATGGAAAAGAACGGCGGCAAGGTCCAGGCCGTGATTGACAGTTGGGGCGATGCGGTTGAGTCCCTGAACCTTGAAGGCGAAGTCGACAACTCATGACTGGGTGCCCGGCCTCTGTGACCCTGGACGGCGATACCCTCTCTGTCAGCGGCAGCGTTGACCCGTTGACAGTGGCTACTGTGAGACGGGAGGGCGAAAAGCTTATCCTGGACAGCGAGGCGGACCTGGTTGTAGATCTGTCCGCCATGGGCACCGCCCACAGCGTGGTGCTCTCTCTTTTGCTTTGCTGGCAGCGTCTTGCGGACAGTCGCAGCCAGACCCTCCGCTTTACCGGCGTTGGCGATCGGCTGGTATCACTGGCGGCGCTGAGTGGCCTTGACCGGCAGTTGTCGGGTTTTTGCTCACAGTCATTGCCCGAAAACCTGCACCAAAGCTGACCCGAATGCCATAATTGGTTACAATCTCGCCCCTGATTCGAAAACGCCCGAGGATTTTTTATGGAAGCCACCGAAGTCGCCGAGTTGGTCAAAGAGGCACTGCCTGGCTGCGAAGTTGAAGTGCAGATCGACGGTAATCATTATCTCGTTGTTGTGGTGGGTGATGTTTTTGAAGGGCTGCCCACCATCAAACGGCAGCAACTGATCAACAAGGCGCTTTTCCAGCACATTGTCGATGGCACCATTCACGCCCTGCACCCCAAGGCCTTTACCCCGGCTGAATGGGCTGCGCGCCAGGGCTGATAAGCCCGCAAACTACAGGACACAATTGTGGATAAACTTCTGATCAGGGGCCGCAAGCCTCTCGACGGCGAAATCCGGATTTCCGGTGCCAAGAACGCTGCGCTCCCGATTCTCGCCGCCACATTGCTGGCGGACGAACCGGTGACCGTAGGCAACCTGCCGCACCTGAACGACATCACCACCATGATCGAGCTGCTTGGCCGCATGGGCGTGGAACTGATGATCGATGAGAAAATGAGCGTCGAGGTTCACGCCAATACCATCAAGCAATTCCATGCGCCCTACGAGCTGGTGAAGACCATGCGCGCCTCGATCCTGGTGCTCGGGCCGCTGGTAGCACACTTTGGCGAAGCAGAAGTGTCACTGCCCGGTGGTTGCGCCATCGGCAGCCGGCCGGTGAACCTGCACATTCACGGCCTGGAAATGATGGGCGCCGAGATCAAGGTCGAGAACGGCTATATCAAGGCGAAAACCAACGGTCGCCTGAAAGGGGCTCACATCTTCCTGGATACGGTTACTGTCACCGGTACCGAGAACCTGATGATGGCGGCGGCGCTTGCGGATGGTAAAACCATCCTTGAGAACGCCGCACGGGAACCGGAAGTGGTGGATCTCGCCGAATGCCTGATCGCCATGGGCGCCGACATCAAGGGCCATGGCTCCGCGACCATTGAGATCAACGGCGTTGAGCGGCTGCACGGCTGTCACTACGATGTCCTTCCGGACCGGGTTGAAACCGGCACCTATCTGGTTGCTGCGGCAGCAAGCCGCGGCCGGGTAAAGCTCAAGGACACTCGTGAAGACTTGTTGGAAGCCGTCCTGCTGAAGCTGGAAGAGGCGGGTGCCCACATCGATACCGGCAAGGACTGGATTTCCCTGGACATGAAAGGGAACCAACCAAAGGCGGTCAGCCTGCGCACGGCGCCGTACCCGGCGTTCCCGACCGACATGCAGGCCCAGTTTGCAGCAATGAATGCTGTGTCCGAGGGGACCGGCACCATCGTGGAAACGGTCTTCGAAAACCGTTTCATGCACTTGCAGGAACTGATCCGCATGGGCGCGGACATCACCCTTGAGGGCAACGCAGCCATCATCAAGGGCGTGGACCACCTCACCGGCGCCCCGGTTATGGCGACGGACTTGCGGGCGTCCGCGAGCCTGGTCATTGCCGGGCTGGTGGCGGATGGCGATACCATCGTCGATCGCATCTACCACATCGACCGTGGTTACGAGTGTATCGAAGAGAAATTGCAGCTGCTGGGCGCCAGTATCCGCCGCCTGCCAGCCTGAACACATTGAACCGGAAGGACGCATGACCGACTCCATCACCATCGCACTGTCGAAGGGGCGAATCCTCGACGAGACCCTGCCGCTGTTGAAAGAAGCGGGTATCGAGCTGGTCGACGATGTAAAAAAGTCCCGTAAACTGGTGTTTCCCACTACCGATCCGAACGTGCGGGTGCTGATTCTTCGCGCAACGGATGTGCCCACCTATGTTCAATATGGCGGGGCGGACCTGGGCGTGACCGGCAAGGACGTGCTGATGGAGCATGGCGGTGAGGGGCTTTATGAGCCGCTGGATCTGAATATTTCCCGGTGTCGGTTGATGACGGCCGGTAAGAAAAATACCGCTGCTCCAGAAGGTCGCCTGCGTGTAGCGACCAAGTTTGTGAACTTAGCGCGTCGTTACTACTCCGCTCAGGGGCGACAGGCTGACATCATTAAGCTTTACGGCGCTATGGAGCTTGCACCAATTCTCGGTCTGGCCGATGAAATCGTCGACATAGTGGATACGGGCAACACCCTGAAAGCAAACGGTCTTGAGCCGCGCGAGCTCATTGAGCACATCAGTAGCCGCCTGGTTGTGAATCGTGCGTCCATGAAGATGAAACACGAAGGCATTAATCCCATAATTGAGAAAATGGCGGTTGCCGTCGAGAAAAGGCGGGCTTCGGAGTAAGAACGGCTCAGGAAGGGCTTTCCAAAACACGCTCCTTCGGCACATCCATGTGACGCTTGGACTCCGCCATCCATGGCTCCGTACAGTTTTGGAAAGCCCTTCCTGAGCCGTCCCCGGAGCCTTTGCCGTGCCTTCAAGCAAGTGACTTTCAAACCGTGGGGAGAATCCCGCAAAGCAGGAAAGACGAAATGACGGATATCAGCATCAGACGATTGAACGCCTCCCAAAGTGACTTCGACAGCGCGCTGGCCAAGCTGCTGGCGTGGGATGACAGTGTTGATCATCAGGTGAATGAATCGGTTCGTCATATACTGCATCAGGTAAAAACTCGCGGTGATGCAGCGGTTCTGGAATTTACCGAGAAGTTTGACCGGTTGAAGGTTGGCTCTGTTGCCGAGCTGGAGATGGGGCAGGACCGCTTGCAGAAGGCTCTGACGGCGATTCCCCAGGATCAGCGTATTGCACTTGAGAAAGCCGCTGAGCGGGTTCGTGATTATCACGAGCGCCAGAATCAGAAGTCCTGGCAGTACGAGGACGAAGACGGCACGGTACTGGGGCAGAAGGTGACGCCGTTGGATCGGGCAGGGCTGTATGTGCCTGGTGGCAAGGCGGCTTATCCGTCATCTGTGCTGATGAACGCCATTCCGGCAAAGGTGGCGGGAGTAGGCGAGGTGATCATGGTGGTTCCCACGCCGGATGGTGTGGTGAACGATATGGTTCTGGCCGCTGCGGCGATTGCCGGAGTGGATCGCGTCTTCTGTGTGGGCGGTGCCCAGGCGGTGGGCGCGCTGGCTTATGGCACGGAAACCATTCCTGCGGTTGATAAGATCGTTGGCCCCGGCAATATTTTTGTGGCCACCGCCAAGCGGGAAGTGTTTGGCACCGTAGGCATCGACATGATCGCCGGTCCATCCGAGATTCTGGTGATCTGTGACGGCAAAACCGATCCGGACTGGATTGCAATGGACCTGTTCTCCCAGGCGGAGCATGACGAGCAGGCCCAGTCTATTCTGATCAGCCCGGACGCGGATTTTCTGGATGCGGTGGAAGCCAGCATCAGCAAACTGCTGCCCACCATGGAACGCGCCGATATTATCGCCACGTCCATGACCGACCGGGCTGCACTGATTCACGTGGCGAATCTGTCCGAAGCTGCTCTGGTTTCCAACCGCATTGCGCCCGAGCATTTGGAGCTTTCGGTGGAAGACCCGGAGAGCCTGGTGGAAGAAATCCGCCACGCAGGTGCAATCTTTATGGGCCGCTTCACGGCCGAGGCGCTGGGTGACTATTGTGCCGGGCCGAACCACGTGTTGCCGACTTCTGGTACTGCGCGGTTTTCGTCGCCGCTGGGGGTTTATGACTTCCAGAAGCGGTCATCCATTATCGGGTTTTCTGCCGCGGGTGCGGACCGGATGGGCAGAGTGGCGTCGGTTCTGGCCCGGGGTGAGGGGCTTACGGCGCATGCCCGGTCTGCGGAGTATCGGGTTAAGGATTAGCAGGTAGGTCGGATTAGCGCAGCGTAATCAGACAGGCAGGTTTTGTCGGATTGTGCTGCGATGAATTCGATTTATACGTTGGCTGGGTTGTCGGATTACGGCCCGTTGGGCCTAATCCGACCTACTTTTTGAGAAGACTATCGTCAAAGTCTGCGAGGGTGGTGCGGAGGGCTTCCCGGGGATGTCTCCGGCCATGGATGGCCGGAGTCAAGCGCACATGGATGTGCTCGTAGCGTGCCCCGGGAAGCCCTCCGCACCACCCGCCCCCTCAGGAGTCGAAGGAAAATGAGCAAGTACTGGAGCCCATTGGTTGAAAAGCTGACCCCTTATGTACCGGGGGAGCAGCCGAAGATGGCCAATCTGGTGAAGCTGAATACCAACGAAAACCCCTTCGGCCCCTCGCCGAGGGTTGTCGAGGCCATCACATTGGAACTCAACGACAACCTCCGGCTCTACCCGGACCCCGAAAGCGAAGCGCTGAAAGCCACCATCGCACAATACTACAGCGTCCAGAGCGAACAGGTATTCCTGGGCAACGGCTCCGACGAAGTGCTCGCGCACATATTCTACGGCCTGTTCCAGCACGGTGAACCCGTCCTGTACCCGGACGTCACCTACAGCTTCTACCCGGTGTACTGCGGCCTCTACAACATCGAAGGCAAGACCGTACCACTGACCGACAGCTTCGAAATCAACCCCGAAGACTACAAACAGCCCAACGGCGGCATCATCTTCCCCAATCCCAATGCCCCGACAGGGCGTTACCTGGCGTTGGACAAGGTCGAAGCCATTGTCGCTGCCAATCCCGACCGCGTTGTGGTCGTGGACGAGGCCTACGTGGATTTCGGCGGCGAAAGCGCCATCAAACTGGTGGGGCAATACCCCAATCTGCTGGTTTGCCAGACGCTCTCCAAGGCGCGTTCCCTGGCCGGGTTGCGGGTCGGTTTTGCCATTGGCAGTCCCGAAGTTATCGAAGCCCTGAACCGGGTCAAGAACAGCTTCAACTCCTACCCGCTGGACCGCCTGGCTCAGGCTGGTGCCATCGCCGCCTTCCAGGACGAAGACTGGTTCCGGGCCACCTGTGAAGGCGTGATTGGCGAGCGGGACTGGGTCACCTCAAAGCTCGAAGCCCTGGGTTTTGAGGTTCTGCCTTCGAAAGCCAACTTTATCTTCGCCCGTCATCCGGACCACGCCGGCGAGGCGCTGGCAAAGGGATTGCGCGAGCAGGGCGTGATCGTGCGCCACTTCAACAAGCCCCGTATCTCGGACTTCCTGCGCATCACCATCGGCACGGCGGACCAGAACAAGCGGCTGATTGAATGCCTGAAAACGCGGGTGTGATACGATAATTTCCAAGCAATAACCACGGAGATCCCATGGCATCACGCAGCGATATCATCCGCACGATGAACGAATGGCTTACCCCGGAGAACTTCCAGGATTACTGTCCTAACGGTCTGCAGGTTGAGGGCAGGGAAGAGGTGAATACCATTGTCACCGGTGTAACCGCCTCCCGGGCGCTGATTGACGCAGCCATCGACGCCGGCGCCGACATGATCCTGGTGCACCATGGGTACTTCTGGAAAGGTGAGGACCAGGCCATTCGGGGCATGAAGCGGGACCGGATCAAACGCCTGCTGGATCACGATATCAACCTGGTTGCCTATCACCTGCCGCTGGATGACCATCCGGACTACGGTAACAATCGCCAGTTGGCTGATGTGCTGGGTATTCGTGATCCCGAACCATTAGGTGGCCTCGTATGGCAGGGGACGCTGGATGCGCCCATGTCGCCACAGGCGTTCAGGGATCTGATTGGCGAACGGCTCGCCCGAGAGCCTCTTCTGGTAGGGGCGGGGCCCGCGGAGATTTCCAGGGTTGGCTGGTGTACCGGCGCTGCCCAAGGATTCATCGGCAAGGCACTGGAAGCCGGGCTGGATGCGTATATCAGCGGTGAGATTTCAGAGCCGACAACCCATACCGCCCGTGAGTGTGGCATCCACTACTATGCCGCCGGGCATCACGCCACAGAGCGCTATGGTGTTCAGGCCCTGGCCCGGGCCCTGGAGAAAACGTTTGGGGTCAGCCACCGGTTTATCGATTGCGACAACCCCGTTTAATCGTCCGTCAGGCTTTCTGCTGTTTCTCGGTCAGCCCGAAATCCTCGGCCAGCGTGCCTTTCTCTTGCGGATCGCTCTTGGGGGCGTAGTCCCGGGGTGGTTCTGCATCGTCCTTGCTGCCGGAACCTTCTTCCAGGCGCGCCTTGGCGTTTTCCTTCTCCAGCTCCAGCAGCCAGTCTTCATCGTTACACAGGCGATTAGCGCCCCTGGCCATGTGCTGGTTCACATCCCGATAGGTGTCGTTGAAGCGGCGCAACAGGTGCGCGGATTCCATAAAGTGCTCATTAACCTGCGCCTGGTAGCGGGTGTACTCGTTCCTCAGCTCTTCAATCTGCTGTTCGGCCCGGCGCTGCCTCAGGGTGGAGCCCTGACCGGAGCGGCCAAACAGAACCCCGATGACAATGCCAACAATCAATGCGGCGATGGCTGCCAGAATCAGGTTTGTCATAAGCTGTGTCATCCTTTTGATGAATAGGAAGTCCTTCCTTAAGTATAACGTCCGAACGCCCTCTCACGCACGATTGGCTCCTGCGCCAATCGTCGTATTGCATCGGATCACTGCCCGGCCCCCGCGGCTGCAGCGGTTCCGGGGACTATCGAACGTGGCGAAAAAAGCCAAAATCGGCCACAATACGCCGCCGTTATGAATGACCATACTTCGGGAAACGCCTTAATGACACCCCAAAAGCGCATCCATATGACCCCATGGGAACGATACCAGCAGGACCTCGAACGGCCCGAATTCCATAAGGACGCGGCCCAGGAAGATGCCGTCCGCCGTTTGCAGTCACTTTACGACAAACTGGTGGCGGCGGAAAGGGAGCGCGATAAACCGATGGTCAAACTCCGCCTCAAACTCAGGAAGGGTAAAGAAGATCCGGTCAAGGGTCTGTACTTCTGGGGTGGCGTCGGCCGTGGCAAGACCTACCTGATGGACACCTTCTACGAAGCTCTGCCGTTTGACCGCAAAATGCGAGTCCACTTCCATCGCTTTATGCAGCGGGTCCATAAGGAACTGAAAAGCCTGAAGGGCGAGAAAAACCCGTTGGATATTGTGGCCAGAATGTTCGCCGATGAAACCCGGGTTATCTGTTTCGACGAGTTTTTTGTCTCGGATATCGGCGACGCCATGATCCTGGCGACATTGATGGATGGCCTGTTCAGCCGTGGTGTGACCCTGGTCTGTACCTCCAATATCGTCCCGGACGGTCTCTACAAGGATGGTCTCCAGCGTGCCAGGTTCCTGCCTGCCATTGAACTGGTCAAGAAGCACACCGACGTGGTGAATGTGGATGGGGGGGTGGACTATCGCCTGAGAACCCTGGAGCAAGCAGAGCTTTACCACTACCCGCTGGATGAGGAGGCCGACACCAGCCTCCAGCAAAGCTACGACGGCCTTGCGCTTGAGGCCGGCAGCCACAGCCTCGAGCTGGATATCAATGGCCGTAAGCTAAAGGCGATCAGTCACGCGGACGACGTAGTCTGGTTCGATTTCAAAACCCTGTGCGACGGCCCACGAAGCCAGAATGACTACATTGAACTGGCCCGGGAGTTTCACGCCGTTATCATCAGCAACGTGCCGGTCCTCGGTAAAGACAAGGAAGACCAGGCCCGTCGGTTTATCAACATGATCGACGAGTTTTACGACCGGAACGTGAAGGTGATTATTTCCGCGGAGGCAGCCATCACCGAATTATACGCCGGCGGCCGGCTCGGGTTTGAGTTTGAGCGAACGGAATCGCGGTTATTGGAAATGCAGTCGAGGGAGTACCTTGAGGCGCCTCATAAAGCCTGACAGGTGTCGGATTACGCTTCGCTAATCCGACCTACGAAAACACGGATAGAACCCGTAGGTCGGATTAGGCAAAGCCGTAATCCGACAACCAAGCCCCCGTAGGTGGATTAAGTGAAACGCAATCCGACAAACCTGCTGTTCCACCCCGGAAAACTCGTCTCCAGAGCCGGCTGGTTGCATCCAAAAATGTTGACTATAGTGATTCAGTGCGAGGGAAGTCTGCCGCTGAGAGGGGCGTAATCGTAAAATCATACTTTTGACTGATCAAAGCGTTCGATGGCGTTAGCTATAGTGCCAACATCACGAGCACTGTGCATGAAGCCTCCAAACATCGTGAACACCAATAATCAGAGCAGCGACTCAGAACAACAATGGAGTAGCCTTCCAATGACAAGAAAAACACATCAATGGCAGCAGTGGACCAAATTGCCGCTGGCCGTAGCAGTTGCAGCCGGAATGTCCGGGCAGGCAGCTGCCTATTCATTTTATGTGGGGGATGTGGAAGCCTCTTTTAACACCACGCTGTCGGCGGGTATTGGCTGGCGTACCGAGTCACAGGACAGAAGGTTGATTGCCCAGGGTAACCTTGGCCCCGAGTATGCTCCCGGTGGGTCAATGGAAAACATCGGTGCTTCCACCAACAACTACGATGACGGTAACCTCAACTTCGAGAAGGGGGATACCTACTCCAAGATCGTCAAAGGCAACAGCGAACTGTTCCTGAACTATAACGTAGACAGTGACACGCTGACTCGCGTTGGTGGCTTTGTCCGTGGCCGTTACTGGTATGACTTCGAATTGAAAGACGAGAACCGGGCCGTGGACCCTGTCGGTAATCGTCGGGAACTGAACGAGGAAGCCAAGGATAACGCCTCCGGTGGTGAAATCCTCGACGCCTACATCTTCTCGGACTGGTACTTCGGCAATGTGCCGGTCAGTCTTCGCTACGGTAAACAAGTGCTGAGCTGGGGTGAAAGCACCTTTATACAGGGTGGTATCAACACCATTAACCCGATTGACGTGCCAGCCTTCCGCGCTCCGGGGTCAGAACTGAAAGACGCGCTCCTGCCGGTCGAGATGTTCTATGCCTCCGCTGGCATCACGGAAAATGTGACCGTTGAAGCCTTTGTGCAGGCAGATTGGGAACCGGTTCGTCCGGACGACTGTGGTACCTTCTTCTCCACAAACGACTTTGCGGCTGATGGTTGTGGCCCGGTGTTGCTGGCTGGTCAATTGTCTGATGAGCAGGCTTACAAACAAGGTTTCATTGCGCCTCGTCTGGCAGACCGCGAAGCGGATTCCAAGGATCAGTTTGGTGTAGCGTTGCGCTGGTATGTGCCCGCGCTGAATGACTCGGAAATTGGCTTTTATTACATCAAGTACAACAGCCGTCTGCCTTACGTCAGTGGCCTTGTAAACAACCCGTCTTCTCCGAGTGGATCCCAGCAGAATGATCCCAGTAAAGATTTCTCTACGTTCCCCAGTTACTTTATTGAGTATCCAGAGAACATCAATCTATACGGTATCAGTATCAACACTACAACGCCGGGTGGCTGGTCTCTGGGCGCGGAGTACAGCTTCCGTGACAACATGCCCTTGCAGTGGAACGCTTTTGAGCTTATCTATGGCGGTCTTCAGCAGCGTGGTCCCAATGGCGAGATCCTGAGTAAACTTGAGAAGCAGCGTCTTGAAGAAGCCAATGGAGCGAATCTTGCGGGCAAGGCGACTGATGGCTATGACCGCTTCAATGTTTCGCAGGCGCAGTTCACGCTGATCAAGTTCTTCGACCAGGTCATGGGCGCAAGCCGTCTGTCCCTGATCACCGAGTTTGGTGCCACATACGTTCATGATCTGCCGGATGAAGATGAAGCCCGTTATGGCCGCTCAGGTACCTTCGGCATTGGTACCCTTCCGGTGGCTGGATCCAACTTTACCGGTGACTTCTGTGAGGCTGGCGCCAACATCAACACCAACTACTGCAACAACGAAGGCTTCACCACTTCCTTCTCCTGGGGCTACCGTACTCGTCTGGTCTGGAGCTACCCGAACGCAATCGCCGGCATCAACCTGTCGCCGCAACTGGCCTGGAGCCATGACGTTCAGGGCTATGCGCCACAACCTGGCGGCAACTTCAACGAAGGCAACAAAGCCATTGGTGTGTCGCTCCAGGGCGTGTACCAGAACCGTATAACCGGTAATATCGGTTACACAAACTTTTTCGGTGGCAAGCCGTATAACGAGTTGACCGACCGTGACTTCGTGAGTGCGAGCGTTTCCTACTCATTCTGATTCGGCCTGAATTCGTTTAACGAGGTAATTTAAATGAAACTGAACAAGAAGCTACTGGCCACTGGCATCCTGTCCGCATCCCTGATTGCGGGTAACGCCTTTGGTGCGGTTTCCGCAGAGGAAGCGGCCAAGCTCGGCAACTCGCTCACGCCAATGGGTGCGGAGAAGGCCGGTAACGGGGATGAAATTCCGGCCTGGGATGGCGGCCTGACGACTGCACCGGCAGGCTACGAAGGTGATGGCATCTATGTGAACCCGTTCCCGAATGAGGAACCCCTGTTTACGATCGACCAGAGCAACGTTGACCAGTACGCAGACAACCTCTCTCCCGGGCAGGTTGCCATGATCAAGCGCTATGATGACTACATCATGCCGGTGTATGAAACGCACCGTACCGCTGCGTATCCTGAGGAGGTAATGGAGGAGACGGTTGAGAATGCGACAACCGTGGAACTGATCAAGGATGGTAACGGTCTGGGCAACTACCAGACGGCGACGCCTTTCCCCATTCCGCAGAATGGCCTGGAAGTTATCTGGAACCACATTACCCGTTACCGTGGCGGTTCCGTGCAGCGTAACGTCGGGCAGGTGACTCCGACCGAGGACGGCGCATTCAGTGTTGTAAAATTCCAGGACGAACTGACCTGGAAAACCTACCTGGAAGACTACGAGCCAGGAATGGACCCCAACGTCCTGTTCTATTTCAAGCAGGCCATTACCGCTCCGGCGCGTCTGGCTGGTAACGTCCTGCTGGTCCACGAGACCATTGACCAGGTTGAAGAGCCGCGTCGCGCGTGGGTATACAACGCGGGCCAGCGTCGTGTGCGCCGGGCTCCGCAGGTAGCTTACGATGGGCCGGGTACCGCTGCTGACGGCATGCGTACCTCCGACAACTTCGACATGTTCAACGGCGCTCCTGATCGATATAACTGGGAGTTGATCGGCAAGAAGGAAATGTACATCCCGTACAACTCCTACAAGCTGGTTGATCGGGACCTGTCTTATGACCAGATCATTAAAGCGGGCCACATCAACCAGAACCTGACCCGCTATGAACTGCATCGCGTGTGGCACGTACGTGCGACCCTGAAGGATGGTGAGCGTCATATATACGCCCAGCGTGACTTCTACATCGATGAAGACTCATGGCAGGCGGCGGTCATTGATCACTACGACGGCCGTGGTGAACTGTGGCGTGTTGCCGAGGCGCACAGCATGCAGTTCTACGATCAGGTTGTTCCCTGGTACGCCATCGAAACCCTGTATGATTTGCTGTCCGGTCGCTACCTGGTGCTTGGTCTGACCAATGAGGAAACCAATCCGTACGAGTTCGGTGTTGAGCGCCGTTCCCGTGACTACACACCAGCAGCCCTGCGTCGTGCGGGCACCCGGTAAATCAATACTTTCCCGGGAGTGATCCCGGGGCACGAAAAAACGGCGGGCCCTGGCTCGCCGTTTTTTTATGGGCGCTATTAACCTTTCACGATTGTTGGAAATTTGCCGGTGTTTTAGGGGCTTCCCGTCAAATTTTTGCAGCCTACCCCTGATTTGGTTTAACCTCTCCCTACTAATACTAAAGGCGTACCCGATGCAGGACGCCACAACAAAGACAAAGCAGAGATCACATTTGCCGGAAAAGGGCCCGCAGGGCTCGCAAATTCCGGGTTTTCAACGGGGCAAAGAGTGAAACCATTCGATGATGGCTGTGCGGCCAACGATGAGTTCCAGTCAACGTTAGGCGGAATGCATCGTGGCGAGTTGATCAGGGATTTGCTGCGTCAGCGGGTACGGATGCCAGAACCCGTTCCCAATTACCTCAAAAGGCCGGCGCTCACAGAAAAGCTGACTTCAGCCATAAAGCCGGGGTCGGTCCTGCTGTTGGAGGCGCCGTCCGGCTTTGGAAAAACCCATGCCCTGAGTGCGGTCTTCCGTGAAACCGGCCGCAACCCCGACACCCTGAAATGGCTGGGCCTGACAGGGCAGGAGAATGATGCCGGGCGTTTATTGGCGCTGCTTGAAATTGCGTTGACGCCACCCCGGACGACCTCTCGACCTTCCGGCCAACAAAAGGCCGCCAGCTATACGGATGCGCTCTCATTATTACTGTCTGACGCTCACTGGGCCAACCCGGATAACGACAACGTATTGGTGATCGATAACGTAGGCACGGTTGCCAATCCTGCTGCTATTGCCTTGCTGCAACAGCTGGTAGCGAGCACACCCGCAGGCCTGGCCCTGGTGATGGTGTCCAGAAAGCCGTTACCCTTTGAGACCCACACTTTTGAACTGGAAGGGCGGTTCAACCGGATCGGAACCGACTCCCTTGAGCTGACAAGATCGGAGACCTTCGAGTTTTTCCAGACAGCAGTCAGCCGCAACCAGCTCACCACGGTTGCCGTAGAGCACCTCTATTCGCTCACCGAAGGCTGGATCACACCGTTGGGGCTCTACCAGCGGGAACTGGAGTCTGCGCCGGAGTCGCGGCCGCCCATCCAGGAAACCTTCAGCGTTGAACGTTTTCTCAGGGACGCGGTGCTTATCCACCTGACGCCCGGCCAACAGCGCTCGTTGCGAATCATGGCGGAGATGGAAATCGTCTCTGACGAACTGTTCCTGGCACTGGCCGATGCCGGATGCGACCACGCCTTCCGGCCTTCCGCTGCATCGGAAAGTGGCATCCCGTTGCGTCCATTGCCGGGGCGTGGGCGCTGGTACCGGTTGAACCCACTGCTTCACGACTGGCTTCAGACACCTGCCCTGGACGGTTCGCGGGAGCGGGCGTTGAAAGCCAGCCGCTGGTTCAGTGATCGAAATCAGTTCCCCGAGGCACTGCGTTATGCGTTGGTCAGTGGCAACCTGGAGGAGTCGGTCCGGATAGCTTCTGAAGGCTCCGAAGCCTTGCTGATCGGCCAGGATACCGCCTCATTGCTGCGGCTTCGTCGTTCGCTGCCACCGGGATTGCTGGAACGCAGCGCACGCCTGAAAATTGTCTATGGTTGGGTTCATGCCATTGGTGGCCAGTTCAGCCAGGCAAGAACCCTGATCAACGATCTGGATAATGGAGAGCACCCCGAGCTTGCCGGCCGGATCGACGCCCTCAGGGCCTTTATCCTTCGTGGTGAAGGCAGCGTAGACGAAGCTTTGGCGGTAGCGGACAGGGCCCTGCAGGCGGAAGAACTGTCTACCCAGGGCCAGCTGGTTACGCAACTGGTCCGGTCCAGTGCGTTATGCGCTGGCGGTAAATTTGGTGATGCCAGGGAAGCCAACCGCATCGCCGCCAGGCTGGCCAGGGAGGCCGGCGACTCCGGCTCCGAGATCCTGGCGGTCTATGCCCACGCGCGGATTGAGCTCGGAAAAGGGTCGCTGAAACACGCCGAGCAATTGTTGCGAACCGGCCTGGACACCGCCATGAACGAATCCGCCCGGCCTGCCCGAGTGGGCGAAACCCGGTTGCAGCTGAACCTTGTAATGGTGCTCTGGCACCAGGGGCGTGAAGCGGAAGCGGACCGTTTGCTGGTCACCTGCATCCGCCATGCGGAGCAGACCCGGGACCTCGGCCTGTTACTGGCCATGGCCTTGCGGGTGCTGATTTGCCGAACCCAGAACCGAATGGACGACGCCTTCGCCTGGATTGGCCGTGCCGAGCGCACCATGCAGTCCTGGCAAGTGGATGAGTCAGTGTATGTGCCCGTTCTCGAAGCACTCAAAATCAGTGGCTGGCTGACACTGGGGCAGCCGGATACCGCCGCACAGGCGATGGCCCGGCTCAAACCCTGGCGGGAAGTGAATTGCGTTCCGGAAATGTTCCCGATGATGCCGGGCATGTTGCAGTGCCTGCAAACCAGAATCGAGCTGGCTCGTGGTGATGACATCAAGGCCGCCGAAACGGTCAGGGGCATTCGCGAAAATAACGGCGAGACACTGCCGTTCGGGCTGGATCTCCACTCGCGGCTGCTGGAAAGTGTCCTCAGTTGGCGCCAGAAAGGCTCCGCTGCAGCCCAGAAGATCCTGACTACAGCGATTGCCATGGCGGGAGAAGAGCATTACATCAGCCCCTTTGCGGAGCTCAGGGGGGAGTTGCAGGAGTTGCTGGAGAAGACCTGGCCGCAGTTACCTCATACGCCGTTTGTGGAGTCGATCGGCCGGCTGTATGGTCTGACGGACATGAAGGAACAGGCACCCCTCGCCGAGCCAATCAGCGACCGGGAGCAGGGCGTGCTTGAATTGATTGCCCAGGGGCTGTCAAATCAGGATATTGCCGACCGCCTGCACATTTCCCTGCACACGGTGAAAACCCATGCCCGCCGTATCAACGCCAAGCTCGAGGTGAAATCACGCACCCAGGCCATCGTCCGTGCCCGTGAGCTGGGGCTTCTGTAGCTCTACGGCGGGCAGCTTCAGTTCCTCTATACGAGCATCCTTTTCCTGCCAGATCTGGCTTACCCAGCGCTGGAAGTTCGCCCGCGCCTCACGACTGTTCTCGTAGTCCATGCCCAGGAACCGTTGTGGAATTTCACGGGTCCGTATATCAATGACAATCCGCTGCACCCGTCCGCACAGGTAATCCCAGATGCCGGAGCGGCCGTCGGGGTAGACAATGGTCACATCCAGCATGGTATGCAGGGATTCGCCCATGGCTTCCAGCACAAAGGCGGTGCCGCCAGCGCGGGGCCTGAGCAGGTGTTTGTAGGGAGAGTTCTGGCTCTGGTGTTTGGCCGGGGTCCGCCGTGTCCCTTCCATGAAATTGAAAATGGTCACGGGGGTGTAGCGGAACTTCTCGCAGGCAGCCCTGGTGGCTTCCACGTCCCGGCCCTTGAGTTCCGGGCGGCGGGCAATCTGTTCCTTGGTATGGCGCTGCATGAACGGAAAATCCAGTGCCCACCAGGCCACTCCCAGCAAAGGCACCCAGATCAGTTGTTGCTTGAGGAAGAACTTGAGCAGCGGAATGCGGCTGTTCAGCACATACTGAATGGCGGGAATATCCGCCCAGCTCTGGTGGTTACAGGTGACGAAATACCAGTGCTTCCGGCTCAGTCCCTCGGCGCCGCGAACATCCCACTCAATCTCGTGAAGACCATCAGCCAGCAGATTGTTGAACCCGATCCAGAACCAGGCGATCCGGTTCAGGATAATGGTGCAACCCTTGCGGACCGGAGGCACGGGGATCACCAGCTTGATAACGGCAAACACCATCAGGATCAGGAAGAGCCAAAGGGTGTTGAGGACAATACACAGAATTGCAAGCACACCTTTGACTGGTGCAGGCAAGAACTTGAACATTGACGCTTGTCTCCGGAATACAAATCAGCTCGGTTGTCTTGTGGCGTGTTCAGCCTTCGTCACTGGTTTCATCAGCGACGGTGTTGCCGGGCAGGAGCGCTTTTTCCTGTTTGGCCGAGGCCAGTTGAAACAATCCTTGCGGATCGTCTTCCCGAACAGTGTTCTGGAACTCTTCGTCGTAGTAGTCCAGATTGTTGTAGCTGATCATGCTGCGGATTTCTTCCACATAATCCTCGCCGCGCTCAGAGTATCCCAGCAGGCCGGCTGCAAGCCTTGAGCCACTGGCGAAGTCACCGCTATTGCGCGCCTTCAGGCGAATGTCTCTGAGCCGTTGATAGGTAGGATGGCGATTCAGGTTCTGGATATAGGAGCGCACCGACCGGTACGGAGAGGAAAAATCTGCCACTTCATGGCTGGCACCTTCAACACGGGCCTGTGGCACCAGGCCGCAGCCCCTGGAAAAACACCACTGGCCGAACAGGTTGTTGCCCCGCAGAGCAAAGCGGGAAGTACCCCAGGCAGATTCGTTGGCGGCCTGAGCCATTACAAGGGAGGGGGGAATCACATCCAGGCGGTTCCGAAGCCGCCGGAACATGTCCTCGCTGGCTGGTTCTTCGTCGACGCGCAGTCGTTCTGCCTGGCTTTTAAGCCAGGTCAGCTCCGATTTACTGAGTTCGTCCTTGCCCGCGAGGCTTTCGAGGTACTCGCGTTCAATCAGAATGCGGGAGTTTGCCAGCACAATGCGTGGATAGAGAAACGAGAAAAACGCTGCTTTCTTCTCCGTGGTATCGCGATAGGTCGAAAAATCCGGCAGATCCGCCCGCGACCAATCGGGGAGGGACGGCAGCTTCGACAGGGCAATATCCGATGTTTCGTCGTCGCGGTCGTGGTCAGGGTCCGGCGTGTGCAGTGTGCCCCAAAAACCAAAAACCACCAGTGGAACAAACAGCCAAAGTGCCCGGATACCAGAAGACATAAAACCTCTCGTTACAATCGATATGACAGCGATTATAACAGGTTATACGTGAACGTCGCCCGAGTGGTTTGGTGCCGGCTATTCCGGCAGGCGCGTAGCCATCACCAGCCCGAGCATTTCCTCCTGGCCTTCTGTTTGTCGCAATTGCAGGAAAAACTGGTCCTGATCGCCGGTATAAAAGCCGTCCATCGACAGGTTGCCACCCGTAAATGATGCCGATCCATCACTGTTTGTGCTGTATGCGAGAGAAACTGCACCGGGAACCTGAGCCTGGGGAGAAGAAACCGTTTCAGCATCTACCTGATGGACAATATCGAGTCGCCGGCCTTCCAGGCGGGCACTGCCAGAGGACTCTATCACCAGTAGGGCATTATCAAAATGGCCCAGCCGGTTGCTGGACTGGCTCATTCCCAGGCCCGCGCCCTGTAGCCGGTAACGCCCCTGGGTGGGTGGCGAGGCATCTGGCTGCTCGGCGGCGATCATCAGGCCGTCACCGATGGCGCTGGTATCAAGGTTGAAGGCCATAAGGGTGCCGTCTGGCGTTGACGCGCCGATGCCGATATCGGGCTTTTCGTCGATGCCGGAAGCGCTGTCCCGGTCCAGGTTCAGGCGCCCGTTGCTGACAATTTGGTTTCCACTGTTGGGGGAATATATTCGTGACTCCCGCTCACTGATCACCCAACTGGCATCGCGCTGGCCGGGATTATCGGCCGGAACGGAGACAGTGACGGTGCCGGTGTTGTCCCGGCGCAGGCTGGTGGACGCCATGGTCTGGACGACAGACTGGCCACTGATCTGCCAGTTTCCCACGCCGGCCTCGGCCACCATGGGCTCGGTCTCATCGCCCATGCGGGTAGCGAGATAAACCACGTTATAGTCACGGCCATCCAGGCTCTCCCGCTGGAATCCTTCCTCTCGCAGCAGGTTGAGTTCAAACACCGACAGGTAATGGTCTTCCAGTGTACGTTCCCGCTTCAGCTCCCCGCTTTCGGAACGCAGTTCAATGGCCTTGCCGGCACTGAAATAGCCGCCGAGAACACGGTCCGGCTGCTCGGTGCCGCCACCCACGTAGGCGTCGAGGAAATACGGATTGCGGGTCCAGCCAATGATCCGTGAACTGCCACGGCCGGTGATACTCTGGTAAAGGGCACGGCCCGCCAGCAGGCGAGTATCGTCCTCCAGCGTGGCAGCGCCGGGGGAGGAGGAATGGGTGTTCAGGTCCCAACCCGGGCGGTTGAAGAATTCGTTGCCGTCGGCGTGAATCAACGCCCTGCGGTCGTAGGGAATATCGCTGGCCAGTGACGTGACCCTGATGTTGAAGGCGTCGAACGAGGTTAGCGTCAGGCCCGGATAGATATAGCCGGTGCCGGCCTGATCGGTAATGGTTTCTTCCCGGGCAATCCGCACACCCCACTGACCGGAACCGGCAACACTGGGCTCCAGAAAGGTCTGGCCCAGCTCCAGGCCCCAGAACACCGAGTGATAGTTAGCGGAGCTTGCTTCGATCTTGCCTGACGAGTCCTCACCCAGCAGCGCATAGTCCGCCATGGCGGACACGTAACGGGCGAAATCTCCCCGCTCTTCAAGCAGGGTGAGGGCGCCCTGGACGTCAAGATTGCCGGGTATGTCGATTTCAAAATCGTGAACCTGGTCCGCGAGGGTGGACCAGACATACTTGTTCAGGCAAAGGGTGCTGTTGGCATCGTTCACACAATCCATAATCTGGGTGAACTCACCGGAGCTGTAGTCGCTCAGTGAATGGGTTACCAGGTATTCCGAAAACGGGTTCACCTTTACATCCCGGTCCGCATCCGCTGCCAGGGCGCGCAGCCGGGTGTTGCCGTAGGTGGCTTCGATAACCACATCCGGCCCTACCGGCAGCCCATCCTCAAAGGTGATGACAGTGCGCCCGTTGTCCTCCTCACGGTAGCGGATGTTTACCGATCCGAGTTCGCGAAGTGTCTGGTCGGTCCGGTATGCACGGACAGTATCCGGCTCCACAATCCGCAGGTTGCGGCGTGTCTGCTCGCCGCCCGGGGCTACCAGTTCAGGCACCTCCATGGTTACCCGAACCTCATTGCGCTCCAGGCCGGAGGCGTTGCTGGAATCGCCAGTAGAGCCGGAGGTGAAATCATCAATGGGGTTTTTGGCGGGCGGGAAGCTGTTCTCCTGGCCTGCCGCGCCGTCTATGGCGTCTTCACCACTGCCACAGCCGGTTGTCAGGATAAGGGTGAACAGTAGGGTAAAAGCCCGTGCAGCCGATTGAAACATAAGGTTGTCCATGCCAGATAAACGTTCCCGGAGCGTGAGCCAGAAGTCTACCAAGTTGGCAATGGGCAAAGAGTGAGGAAGGGCACGAAATGGGGAGCGGTAACCCCACCGCGTTACAGGCCGGCGGGGTTACGTTTTCAGGTATCAGGCGCGGGTCAGAAGAAGATCTTCATACCGGCCATCACACCTTCGTCCAGGTTCAGGTCACCACGGCCTTCGAAATTGGTATTCAGGTAACGGTAACCGGCGAATACCTCGGCGTTGCGGATAACGCGATAGCTGCCGCGCAGTTCAACGCTGCTCAGATCGTCGGAATCGCCGAACGAAAGGATGCTGGGCGCGTAGTGGAGCCCGCCCGTGAAGGACAGCCCCGGCACAGTGGGAATGTTCACCGTGGCATAACCACCAAGGCCAACGGCACCGCCGTCGAGCCGGTCGTCATCCCAGCCAAAGGCACGAACACCAATACCAGCCGTGGTAGGCAGGTTCCCAAGTGCCGTGCGGCCCTGGGCGTGAAAATCCACGTTGCCAATATGACGGCTGCCTTCATGGTAGGTATAGCCAGTGCCCACCTGAATGTCGGAATTGGTGCCGAAGAAGTTGACCTGGCCCTTGACCGAGTCGTTGGTCAGGCTCAGGTCCGCATCGGCGGCAAAAACAGGTGCTGCCGCAAGTGACAGAACGATAAGGGGAATTCGGGACGCTTTCATTCTTCGACCTTCTCATTTATTGAATGTAACCGCCGGAATGGTAACGGCCCGGCTCGGGTGGCTCAACTTAAAACGGGTTAAGGGCTGGTTAATACAGGCGATCAGTGGCTTGTGGTATCACCGCCCTGATCCAGATCATCGGGGGACACGTTCTCCGCGGGAACACGGTATTCCTCATTGGCCCAGGCGCCCAGATCAATCAGTTTACAACGTTCGGAACAGAAAGGGCGAAAAGGGTTGTCCTCATTCCATTCCACAGACTTCTTACAAGTGGGGCATTCTACGTTCATGGTGGCCTTGTCGGATATTCAGGTGGATGCAGACGCTTTGCAGTATTGTTCCAGAACCGCTCGCAGCATTTCAATATTGACAGGCTTGGCAACAAACGAATCCATACCCGCCTCGCGGCAACGCTCCTCGTCTTTTTCCATGGCGCTGGCTGTCAGCGCCACCACCGGTACCCGGTTGCGATGGTGACCCTTTTCCCACTGGCGCAGGCGGCGGGTGGCCTCGAAACCGTCCACCCGGGGCATAATGCAATCCATGAAAATCAGATCAAAGGGATGCCATTGCCACAGGCTGGAAGCGGCTTCACCGTCGTTGGCCGTCATGACATCGCAGCCCAGTTTTTCCAGCAGCCGGCGAGTGAGGGTGCGGTTGACCGGGTTGTCTTCCACCAGCAGCACCTTCATGCGGCCACAGGGCAACTCCTGGCGGCGGGTGTTGTCGCTGACCGCCTGCAGGGAGAAACGGGTCAGAAAATGGCGCTCGCTCCTGCTGGCGTCCGAGAACAGCTGGTGGAGAATCGGCGTGAGGCACGATTCCCGCAGGGATTTGCTCAGGAACGCATCGGCACCGGCCTGGCGGAAATGCTCCGCATCCCCCCGCTGGGGGTTGGATGACAGGATCAGCAACCGGGTGTGGCCCCATTCCGGATTGCTGCGGATCTGGCGGCACAGCAGGTCGCTGTCCATATCCGGCACGAACCCATCCAGCACAATGGCATCAAAGGAGTCCTGGTTATCGGAGGCCAGCCGCAGGGAAGTCAGCGCCTCACCGGCGGACTTGACCGCCTCGATATCCAGCTCGTGGCGCGCCAGCATTTCCAGGGTGATCTTGCGGGACAGCTCATAGGAGTCCACCACCAGAATGCGCCTGCCGCGGATCATACTGGTATCCGGGCGGCCACGGGCGGCACTCTCGGGAGCCACTTCCAGGGTCAGTTCCATCCAGAACGTAGAGCCCTCGCCGGGCCTGCTTTCCAGGTCCAGCGAGCCATCCATCAACTGAACCAACTGGCGACAGATGGTCAGGCCCAGCCCCGCGCCTGGCAACTGGCGCTGAAAACGTTGGCCAAGCTGAACGTAGGGCTCATAGACCAGGGGAATATCCTCCGGGTTAATGCCCACTCCGGTGTCCTCAACCGCCATCCGCAGGCGCACATTATTGTCCCGCCGCCCCAGCACCTCAATGCTGATCAGCACATGGCCGGAATCGGTAAACTTGATGGCGTTGGACGTCATGTTCAGCAGAATCTGCCGCAGCCGCACCGGGTCGCCTTTCAGCGCCCAGGGCAGGTTCTCATCAATCCTCAGTTCCAGCGCCAGGCCCTTCTCTCGTGCCCGGGCGCCGAGCATATGCACCAGATCGTTCAGGGTGTCGCGAAGGTCAAACGGAATATCATCCAGTACCAGCTTGCCCGCCTCCATGCTGGAAATATCCAGCAGGTCATTGATGATGGCCGACAGGCTCTCGGAGGCATTGAGCAAGGTATGGACATACTCTCGCTGGTCCTGGTCCAGGGGCGTGTCTGACAGCAGGTTGGCATAGCCCAGAACCGACTGCAGCGGAATGCGCAGCTCATGGCTGACATTGGCAAGGAACTGGTTCTTGGCATGATTGGCCCGCACGGCCGCATCCCGCTCATCCTGGGACTGTATGGATGTCTGGCGAAGGGAACGGGTATCTTCCAGCAACTGCAGGCGCATGGTATTCAGCGCCTGTTCCAGCTCACTCAACTCATCACCCCGCTTGGGGCGTTTGCGGCGAAGCTGGAGCGGTTCAATCAACGCATCCAGGTTCAGCCGGGCGGCGTAATCGGCAATGGTTTCAAGGTGACGGGAGAGCGTGAGCCGAACAATGATCAGTAGCCCCAGGGTGCCCAACATCACAATCATCGACTGGAACAGCAGCGTCAGCAACGCCCGGTCCATCAGCTCGTTGTAGACCGTTTCAACGGAAGAGGTCACCGTGAGCGTGCCCATGGCTTCCGGGGCATCGAAAGAAGCGCGGTTGAAAACCAGGGGATAGGACTGGCTGATCACCCGGCCCTCCGGGTAGGTGCCGGTGCTGAACTCCTCGCCGGCAGCGGTAATCACCCGGGCGTGCTGGATAACTGGAATGGCACGCATGTCATCCAGGCTGTTGGCCACCTCGCTGTAATTCATCAGCCAGAGGTTATTGCTCATACTGCCCGCCACCAGCTCCGCTGCACGCTCCTGGGTGCTGCGCAACTCGTCAGTGCGGCGCTCAAATTCGCCAATCATCTGAACGCCCGTTGCAGCCAATGACAGGATAAGGCTGAATAACAGAACGTAAACCAGCAGCCTGGCAGCCAGTGGCCGTACACCTATTCGTCTGAATAACCGGATCGGAGGCAAGGCACGCATTCCCTGTGTCGAAAAAACAACCGATCTGCAGTTTAACAGACCGTCAGCACTTCGACACGTTCCTGTGAATCTCCATGGATAAAGCGAAATCGTACGTTCAGATCGTACAGATGCGCCCCGTAAATTCTTTCCTCATCCCGGCCCCGCCGAAACGACGGCCGCGGATCGTAACTTACCACATCCTCGATCAGCCCCCGAAAGTCCGGATACCGCTCTGCCGGCAACGCCGCGAGCTGCTGCTCCGCCTCCTCCAGAAACACCACCGGCAACCGCTCGGTCGGCGCAGAATCCGCCCAGCCCAGGGTCGCCTCAGGCACCGAATCCGCAAACGGCAGATACGGCTTGATATCCAGAATCGGCGTACCGTCAATCAAATCATGATCCCCAACTCGCAACACCAGCCGCCCATCCGCATCCCGCATCAACCCCTCATTCCGCACCACCGAAAGCCCCAGACTGTTCGGCCGAAACGGCGACCGACTGGCAAACACCCCCATCTTCCTGTTCCCACCCAACCGCGGCGGCCTCACCACCGGCCGCCACTCCGCCCGCACCGCCTCATGAAACTGAAACGTCAGCCACAGGTGACTCGCCGTCTCCAGCCCCCGAAACGCATCCTCCCGGTCAAACGGCGGTTGAATCACCAGATCGGCATGGGCAAACCGGGTTAACCCCGGCTGGCGGGGCACCCCAAACTTGTCGCGGAAACAGGAGCGGGTAATGGCAACGGGCGTAAGCGTTAACGCATCGACAGAAGGGCGGGATTGATGACGACTCATAAGCGCTATAGACAACTCAAGTTAGAGATTCAGCAGGTGGGCCCTTCCAAAACTGTGCGGAGCCATGGATGGCGGAGCTCAAGCGCCACAAGGATGTGCTTGAGCGTGTTTTGGAAGGGCCCACCTGCTGAAGCTCGACCGGGGAAATTCTGAAGCTCGGCCAGAAATCACTGAACTCCATCAGTAGGGCCGATCAATACTGCCAGAAAAATACAATTCAATCCGCAAAATCAAAGAACCCCGATCCTTAAAACTCTCATCCCGCGGAAACTCCAAAGCCGGAATAACTTCACCAAACAACCAATCACTGTGCAAACGGTACCGAAACGTCACATCCGCAAACACCGACGTGTGCCGCCAGTTAGGCTGACTCTCACCCAAAACACCCACCCGCGGATTCAGCGTAGAACGGTTATTCAGCCGCTTGTAAAAATTCGCCGTCTGGGAAAGCTCAAACTTGCGCTCATCATGAACCCACTCCATCTCCGAAGACAGCAGCGCATTCCATCCATTCCCAAGGGCCCGCCCCGCCCCAAACCAGGACCGGGAACCCCAGCCCTGCTGATGGAAATAATAAACCCGCTGCTTAACCGCCAGATTCCAGGTCTCCCCCGGCTGCCACTGCTTCTCCGCCGTCGCCCGCCAGAAGGCATCAGCCGGCAGCCGCAGGCGCACACCCACATCATTGCTCAGATTGATCGCATCCCCCACATTGGAAAGATAGCGAAAGGCCCCCGTGGCCTCGGTATCACTTCGCTCGTCTTCCGTCAGTTGCCGATTGCGCCGCCGCTCCGAGAGCGGAATCAGCTCATCGCTCTCACTCTCAATCACCAGCCGCAGCTTCTCCTCAACCGTCGGAATGTCCAGCCGGAAACGCGCCTCGGGCTCGAACTGGGCAGGGTCGCCATACTCAGACTCCGTGGCAAAGCCCACACGTAAATAGCTTTCATTATCCGGCAACGCCTGGCTGCTGCCAGACAGGGTGCGGTCCGCCCATTCGCCCAGAGCCTGAACGCGGTCACTCTGGGTACGCTCTTGCGTCAGAACCCAGTTGCTGGCAATCAGCCAATAGGAATCCCGGGGCTCGGCCCAGAATTCATCGGGAGAAAAGGTATAGAACGACGGAGGCAAGTTTTCCAGGGCGAGCTCTTCAACCGGCGAACGCTCGGAAATGACAAACGGTGGCTCCGCGTAGGCTAATGCCGGAGCGGCCCAAAGCAGGGCGGCAACAACGCCGTAAAGTGAGAGAAAGGCTCGAACACTACTGCCCAAAGGCCACCAGAAACTGCCGGTGCAGCTCTTCCACCCTGCGCTCAACGTCAACAATAGGCTGACTGTTGTCCACCACCTCATCGGCTTTCTGCAGCCGCTGATCGCGGGGCATCTGGGCATCAATAATGCGCTCCACCTGTTCCCTGGTATTCTCATCCCTGGCCATGGTCCGTTGGATTTGCACATCTACGGGTACATCCACCACAACCACCTTCTCGACCAACTCGTGCTGGTTGGTTTCCAGCAGCAACGGCGACACCAGCATTACGTAGGGCAGGGCATAGTTGTCCGGAGTTAGCTGGCGCATCAGCTCCTCGCGAATCACCGGGTGCAACAACCCTTCCAGCCAGGCACGCTCCTCCGGCGCATCAAACACAACCCGCCGCAACGCCGCCCGGTCCAGGCTGCCATTGGGTAAAAGAATGTCTTTCCCAAAGTGTTCAGCAATGCGCTCCAGCGCAGGCGTTCCGGGTTCGACAACCTCGCGGGCGACATCATCCGCATCCACCCAATGAACGCCCAGGGCGCCAAACAGCCGCGCCACGGTGGATTTTCCGGAACCAATTCCGCCAGTGAGGCCGATGACCGTCATAATGCCTCCAAAAAAGGAACCTTGTTGTCGGATTACGCTTCGCTAATCCGACCTACGTGGGCAACACAAACCATGGCGGTAGGTCGGATTAGGCAAAGCCGTAATCCGACAACCCAACCTAAACCCCAAGATAAGCAAACCAAACTGCCTGAATCTCCGCCCCAAACCAAAGGCACAACAACCCCGCCGCCGCCAGATACGGCCCAAACGGAATCGGCACCTCGCGCCCATGCTTACGGAACACCATCAAACTGATCCCCACAACGGCACCCACCAACGACGACAACAAAATCACCGCAGGCAACAACTCCCATCCCAGCCAGGCGCCAAGAGCGGCCAACAATTTAAAGTCACCATGCCCCATGCCTTCCTTGCCTGTCACCAACTTGAACAACCAGTAAACCGACCAAAGCGACAGATACCCAACCACAGCACCCCAGAAAGCACTGCTGAAATCCACCAACACCCCGAAATAATTCAGTATCAACCCCAGCCACATCAGCGGCAGCGTCATACTGTCTGGCAGCAACTGGGTATCAAAATCAATCACCGTCAGCGCAATCAGTACCCACACCAACACCAGTGACCAAAGCGCCGCCTCCGTGGGCCCCATCACAAGAAGGGTCACCACCGAAAACAGCGCCGTGACCGCCTCAATAATCGGGTAACGCGGCGAAATACCAGCCTTGCAGGAAGCGCACTTACCACCCAGCACAAGGTAACTGATTACCGGAATATTCTCCCAGGCACGAATCCCGTGGCCACAGGAAGGGCAGGTGGAGGCAGGCCTGGAAAGCGTAACCGGCTCATCTTTCTTGCGCTGTTTCTCTGGAAGCTCCAGAAACTCCTCACACTGGCAACGCCAGTCCTGCTGCATCATCTTTGGCAGGCGCAGGATGACAACGTTCAGGAAGCTGCCGACGCAGAGGGAGAAGAAAATAACCGCAGTGTAAAGAAGCCAGGGGGTAGCTAGAAACGTATCAAGGGAAACCATCAAAACTCTCTGTTCGCGCCATCAAAGCCCCTCTCCCCTTGCGGGAGAGGGGTTGGGGAGAGGGGGAAGGCGTTATCAACCAACAACCTGACCCATCTGGAAGATCGGCAGGTACATGGCGATAATCAAGCCGCCCACAAGCACGCCGAGTACGGCCATAATCACCGGCTCCAGCAGGGCTGTCAGGTTGTCGACCATATCATCCACTACTGCTTCGTAATGAATCGCTACCTTTTCCAGCATCTCATCCAGGTTACCGGACTCTTCACCAATGGCTGTCAACTGCACTGCCATAACCGGGAAGATATCCTGCTGACGCATAGAGGCCTGCAGTTGGGTACCACTCGAAACATCATTCTTGATTCGTTGAATGGCATCCCGATAGACGGCATTACCGGTCGCTCCAGCAACCGAATCAAGCGCATCAACAAGCGGCACACCCGCTGCAAAGGTCGTGGAAAGCACGCGTCCGAACTTGGCGACAGCGGACTTATCCAGAATTTCGCCAACAATAGGCAGTTTCAGTACATATTTATCGACAAAGTCGGAGAATTTCTGGGATCTGTGTACAGCCTCTTTGAATAAAAAAATCGTACCCACAATTCCAAGCAATACTACAAACCACCAGGTTTGAAGCCACTCTGATAGCCTCACAACCATCTGCGTGAACACTGGTAGTTCAGCGCCAAACCCCTGGAAGAGGCTTTCAAACTGAGGCACAACTTTCACCAGCAGGATCGCTGTTACAATGATGGCGACCACAACGATGGCTGCGGGGTAGGTCATGGCCTTCTTTACTTTCTTCTTAAGAATTTCAGTTTTCTCAAGATACGTGGCAATACGATCCAGCATACCCTCCAGCGCACCAGCTTTTTCGCCGGAATCCACAAGGTTGCAGTACAGATCGTCGAAATGCCTTGGGTGTTTTCTCAGGGCGCCGGCAAAGCTGGTGCCTGAAGAGATATCGTTACGAATGTTTGTGACCAGCTCCTGAAGACCTCTGTTCTCAAGGCCGTCAGCAACAATATCGAAACTCTGAACCAGGGGCACGCCAGCCTTCATCATAGTGGCGAGCTGGCGAGTGAGCATGGCAATATCAAATGGCGTGATTTTCTTGCTGCCGCCAAACAGCGGTTTCGGTTTCTTCTTCACCTTGTCTGGGATGATGCCCTGCTTGCGCAGTTGGGCTTTGACCAAAGCCAGGTTGGTACCTGATACCTCCCCCTTGGTTTTGTTGCCCTTGCGGTCTTTACCTTCCCAGACGAACGCCTGAAGTTTCTCTGCTTTTTCTGCCATACTTAATCCTTCGTCACGCGGTTGGCTTCCTCAAGGCTGGTCACACCCTCAATTACCTTTTTGAGGGCAGACTGCCGCAAGTTCGGGAAGCCTTCGGCCTGTGCCTGCTTTGCAATTTTAATCGAACTGGCCTCTTCCATAATCATGTTTGCCAGCTCGTCGGTAATCTTGACCACCTCGTAAATCCCGACGCGGCCTTTATATCCTCCATTGCATTTATCACAGCCCTTGGGGCGGTACAACGTGAACCCTGTATCAATTTGTTCCTGTGTGAACCCCTCCGCTAAAAGCACGTCCTTGGGGATGTCAGCAGCCTTTTTACAGGAATTGCACAGCCGCCGCCCCAGGCGCTGGGCAATAATCAGGCTCACAGACGTTGCGATGTTGAAGGAGGGCACGCCCATATTCATCATACGGGTCAGTGTTTCCGCCGCACTGTTGGTGTGGAGGGTTGAAAGCACCAAGTGCCCAGTTTGCGCCGCCTTGATGGCAATGTTCGCCGTTTCCAGGTCCCGGATCTCGCCCACCATGATGATGTCCGGATCCTGCCGCAGGAATGCGCGCAACGCTTCGGCAAAACCAAGGCCGACCCGGTTGTTTACGTTCACCTGGTTCACACCCTCCAGGTTAATCTCCGCCGGGTCTTCCGCGGTCGAAATGTTTCTTTCGGGCGTGTTCAGAATGTTAAGGCCGGTATACAGCGACACCGTTTTACCGGAACCGGTCGGCCCGGTAACCAGTATCATGCCCTGCGGCTGCTCCAGGGCATCCATATACAGCTTTTTCTGTTCTTCTTCATAACCCAGAACGTCAATGCCCAGCTTGGCCTGGCTTGGGTCCAGAATCCGCAGAACAATCTTTTCACCCCAGAGTGTCGGCAGGGTGTTTACCCGGAAGTCGATGGCCTTTGTCTTGGACAGCTTCATCTTGATCCGGCCATCCTGGGGGACCCGGCGCTCCGAAATATCCAGTTGCGCCATAATCTTTATACGGGCAGAGATCTTCGGCGCCAGTTTGATAGAGGGGCGCGACATTTCCTTGAGAATGCCATCCGTGCGGTATCGAACACGGTAGGTCTTTTCATAGGGTTCGAAGTGTACGTCTGAGGCGCCGCCCCGAATGGCGTCAAGAAGCATCTTGTTCACGTACTTTACTATGGGCGCGTCGTCCACATCAGTGGCTGCGACAACGGCCTCGTCCTCCTGATCACCACTTTCAGTTTCTACACCCTCCAGATCCGCATCATCGAGATCACCCATCGAGGTATCGTGGGATTCAAGGTACTTTTCGATAGCTTCCCGAAGCTTGGCGTCATCAACCAGGATGGCGTCAGTACTCAAACCCGTATTGAACTTGATTTCATCCAGCGCCTGGATATTGGTTGGGTCAGAGACCGCAATAAAAAGCCGGTTCCCTCGCTTATAGAGAGGCAGGGCGTTGTGTTTTCGAACCAGCTTCTCGTCTACTACCTTCTCGGGCATCATTTCCGGCGTGAAAGCGCTGAGATCCAGAACCGAAACGCCGAACTCCATCGCGGCGGAAAAGGCAAGCCCACTGCTGTTCGCCAGGTTGTTCTGCACGAGGTAGGTAATGAGGGGGATGCGATTGTGGGATGCCTGGAGAAAGGCATCTTTCGCGGTGGGTTCATCAATAAGCCCGTCATCGACGAAGCGTCTTGCCAAGCCCGTAAGCGTCACATTGCTTTTATTGGTAGACATAAATTGTGTAAGAAACGCAGCCTAAGTTACTGAAACGGATATTCGTCTAATGGAGTGAGTTTAGATGGCTGACCACCGTTTGGAAAGGCGTGTGATCATTTACTTCATCTGACAATTATTGTCACCCAGTGACGCATGAGGGCATCGATTTGACCGCTTTTGTCGATGTGACGCGTTTCACAATGTTTTATAAAGTGCTGATAATAACGGGGCTATCGTTGATGTTATCTACTTGGCACGAGCAATGCTTAATGAAGTTCAGGCTCTAGATACCGGTCACGGGGTGCAACTCCACCGGGCCCGGGCCGTATCGAGTGGATTAACGACAAACACAGAGGTCGACCAATGAAGAACATTCAAATGAATCACGCCCAGAAGGGTTTCACACTCATCGAATTGATGATCGTTGTTGCGATCATCGGTATCTTGGCAGCTGTTGCCATTCCTCAGTATCAGGACTACACCGCCCGTACACAGGTTTCTCGTGTGGTTGGCGAGGTTAGTGCACTGAAGTCAAATGCAGAAAGCATTTTCAACAACGGTGGTGCTGTAGCGAATGTGGATAATCTCAATGCGACTCCTCAGCGCGAAATCGGCATTGGTTGGACCGGTTCTAACCTCGTCGCTAACGCTGACACTGCTCCCAATCATGGTCTGACTATCAACGGCGGCGATACCGCAACTATGTCTTGGGAAGTCACTTTGGGTACTGACGCCTCTGCGGCTGTTCGTGGCGCGACTATCACCGTGTCTCGCACTGCAAACGGTGCTTACACCTGTGAAACCACCCCTCCGACTACAAGCAACGGTTGGAAAGACAGCTACGCACCTGCTGGCTGCCCGGTATCCTAATAAGGGTGTCGTAAAATAGCTTCCGCAGAGATTCGTTAAAATCAATGCGGTAGTCTGAAAGCCCGGGGCCAAGGCCCCGGGCTTTTTTATTGGATAGTACACGTGACAACGTTGGATTTTCGTTGGGCAACATAAACCTTCGAGTTGGAGGACCGCAAAATTGAGAGCCAGTCAGATAACGTGTGCCTTGGCAGGGTCGGCGGTCGCCTTGTCTTTAATCGCTGTTCTGTTTGCTGATTTCTTGCCGATGTTTGCGGGTTCATACGCGGACCAGCGCTTCCTTTTGGCGGGGTTGATCGGTTGTGTTTCAGTTGGTGCCACGTTTTTTATTGCGATCCGAGGATTACCCTCAACAAAATCAGCATTTTCCTTGCTACCTGCTATTTTATTTATCCTTGGTTTTCCCGCCCTGTCTTTCACCTTCCGTGAGCAGATTTATGCTTTCGTAGAGCCCGGTTTGTATTCGTTTTACTTCGCTGCAATGGTGGCAGGGGGGCTTGTTCTTGCGATGCAGGGAGCCGCCAATCGCTACGTAGAGATTTTGGTGTCTGTCGCAGCAGCGGCCTGCTTTTTTTATGGTGCCATGTCGGTGAACGTTTACTTGTTCGCATTAGTTGATGGCCAAGCCGATCTTTCAGGTCTGATTCCGTGGGGCTTCGTGAATATACGATACTGGAGTCATGTGGCAACCTGGCTTCTGCCAATTCTGCCGCTGGCGGTACTGGTAGGTCCCCTGGGCAAGTTCCGGTTATGGCGCACGATTGTCGCTACCGGAGCCGGGCTCTGGTGGTGGATCATTATCCTGTCGACGTCCCGGGGGTCGATCCTCGGAATTGCGAGTGGTGTACTCCTCGCAACGGTGTTCTTTGGCCGTCAAAGCTGGCCTTGGCTAAGGCAGTTCTTGATCTACCTTCTAATTGGAGTGGCTATTTGGTTTTTCCTCTCCGTTTTGGTGCCATCACTGCTTTTTGGTGAAACAGAATTACGTTCGGTCAAGACAGCCAGCTCTGGCAGGGTGCCGCTTTTTATTGAAGCCTGGCAGATGAGTCTCCAGCATTTTCCGTTGGGTATGGGGCCACAATCCTGGTTAACTCATGATCTGCTTACGCAGGCGTATTCGGAAAGTAGTAAGTTTGGGCACCCGCACAACATGTATCTGATGTGGGCTGCCGAGTATGGCTGGCTGTTGATTCTCCTGCTCCTCTTGCTGGTGCTCCAGCTAACTCTCCATTTTTGGAGGTGGCGCACCGTTTTATTGATTGAGGGCAAAGCGGGGGGCGTTTTCACGCTTTCCGGTGTTACTGCATCCGTAGTCGGCGCGTTGATACATGCGGGGGTGTCAGCTGTATTTATAGCGCCCGGTTCAATGCTAGTCGGTCTGCTTGTTTTGGTGGGGTTCTGGGCGTTGATCGCCCCACCAGAATTTTGCCATGAAGGAGGCAAGGGCAATCACGCAAGATCCCCTGCAAAACTGGCTTTTGCGGCGTCCTCTGCGGCAGTCATCTTGGTACTTTGGCTGTTGTGGGCGGGCCAGGTGCATACCTATTATCTCGATATGAAAGCAGACGAGATCAATTATCAGGAGCAATCAAAAGGACGGACACTGCCACGTTTCTGGTTTCATGGAAATTTCCCTCGTCGGTAATCTCGGCATGTTCATTCTTGTTGTACGGGGATCACCTCCTATAAGGCCTGTAAAAGTATTGGTCCGGACTTTGCTCCGTAAAAGTATCTTTGGGTCTTCGGAATACAAAGCATGTCTGAGAAAAACAGCGGTTTCACCCTCATTGAGCTCATGATTGTTGTCGCTATCATTGGCATAATTGCGTCCATTGCCATACCGGCTTACCGAGGGCACGTAATGCAATCCCAGGTAAATCGGGCACTTGGAGAACTTTCTGCTTACAAATCTGCAGTAGAGGAGCGCCTGGCGAATGGAGCTACAATCGATAATTCCGACATTGGTTATTTGCCCT
The DNA here is from genome assembly GCF_029207565.1 of Marinobacter iranensis. Classification (GTDB taxonomy): domain Bacteria; phylum Pseudomonadota; class Gammaproteobacteria; order Pseudomonadales; family Oleiphilaceae; genus Marinobacter; species Marinobacter iranensis. Next base: position 348,703 of record NZ_JANCMW010000001.1, read on the forward strand.
CATCATTGACCACAGGGGTTCAGGGGGTCGACATCGCGGTGTTAAATCCTGACGGTTCTGGTCACATTCAGGTGACCATGGGCGGCAACGCACATAGCGACTTGGCGGGGGTTGTCATCAGGATGGAGCGTTCTGTTGCCGGTAACTGGCAATGTGTCATTGATCCGAGCGGGGCGGGTAACTGGAAGGGCAGATACAGTCCTAATGGGTGTACCGTGATCTGATCGCGTTACCAGGCTTGTAATGACAGGGAAGCTGTCCAGATCCCTTCCCTGTCATCAAGAGGTTATACCTCTACTTCATCAAACAACTCCGCCACCTCAACATCCCACCCAAACCGATCTCTGATCCGCTTCCGCATAACATCACTGGCAACAACTTCACCGTGAGTAATATAAACCTTCTCCGGCTTCAGCGTCCCAGCCCCAAGCCACTGCAAAATCTCATTGTAATCCCCATGAGCTGACAGCGAATCCAGGTTATACACCTCCGCCTTAACCGGCCAATACTCCCCATGAATCTTCACCGATTCCGCCCCATTCACCAGCGCATCACCACGGGTACCCGGGGCCTGGAACCCCGCAAACACAATGCTGTTCCGCGGATTGGGCAGCAGTGTCTTCAAGTGATGTAGCACACGGCCACCGCTGGCCATTCCGCTGGCAGAAATAATAATGCAAGGGAAGCGCACATTGTTGAGCTCAATGGACTCATCCACCGTGCGGACAAACTCGGTGTTCTCGTCAATCATCTCGCACTGGGCGGCACTGAGCTTGTGCTCCTTGTGATGCCGGGAAAAGATCTCGGTGGCTTTTATTGCCATGGGGCTGTTCAGGTATACCGGCATTTTCGGTACCCGGCCTTCGGCGATGAGCTTGTGAACCAGGTACAAAAGCATCTGCGCCCGGCCCACGGCAAAGGAGGGCATCAGCACGATGCCACCGCGCCCGGCGGTTTTGGTGATTATGTCAGCCAGTTCCGATTCCGGATCGCTGTTCGCGTGCAACCGGTCGCCGTAGGTGGATTCACACACCAGCACGTCCGCTTTGTTGATAGGTTCTGGCGGGCGCATGATTACGTCGTTCTGTCGGCCCACATCGCCGCTGAACACCACCGTGCGGTCGCTGCCACGGTGATGGACGTGAACGCAGGACGACCCAAGGATGTGTCCGGCGGGGGTAAAGGTAACCTCCATGCCTTTCACCGGCTCGAAGCGTTCGTGATAGTGCAGGGGCTCGAAGTGTTTCAGGGCTTCTTGCGCATCCTTAACGGTAAAAAGAGGTTCCGGCTTCTCATGCTTTGAGAACCCCTTTCGGAACGCATATTTGGCGTCCTCTTCCTGCAGATAGCCGGCATCCGGCAGCAGAACCTTGCACAGTTCATGAGTTGCTTTCGTGCAGTAAATCTTTCCCTTGAAGCCGTTCTTTACCAGTGCGGGCAAGTAGCCGGTGTGGTCGATATGGGCGTGGGTCAGCACCACCGCATTAATTGATGAGGGTTCCACTGGAAACGGCGCCCAGTTGCGTTTGCGCAGGTTCTTCACGCCCTGGTACATGCCACAGTCCACCAGCAGCCGATGCTTGTCATCGGACAGCAGATAGCGGGAACCGGTTACCGTGCCTGCAGCGCCAAGGAATTGCAGCTTCATGGGGGCATCCTTGTATTAGTTTTGATGTGTTACATCACTATCGCCCATAATAGCGCAAACGTTATTGATCTAAAGCAGGAAGCCCTGCGGTCAAATTCCCCCTGACGGCAACCCGTAATGAAGAAACCAACAGACAAGCACTGGGGAATGCCTCCCAATCAGGCAAAAGCGCTCATGCTCGCCCAGCGGGACGTGTCCGTTTTTGTGTATGACGCCGTGCAACTGGAGGGCATCAATTTTACGCTGCCAGAGGTTCAGACGCTGCTGCAGGGAATCACCATCGGCGGGCACAAGCTGAGTGACCAGCAAATTGCGGTTAATCAGGGCGAGGCCTGGAAGGAGCTCTTCAAGTTGTTGAAGGCGGGTGAGTTTGAGGTCTCGCAGGCCTGCGCACGTCAGCTTCATGCCATCGCAGTGAAAGAAGAGGCGCTCGAATGGGGGCGATTTCGCACCGGTGATATCTTGATAGCGGGAACCGAGTACGAGCCCCCGAACGCGAGCGCATTGCCCGCACTGTTTGATCAGATGGTTGAAAACATGGCTGCCTACAAAGACGTTTATGATCAGGCAATCCACGTTTTCCTGACCATGGCCAGGAACCAGTTCTTCTATGACGTCAACAAACGGATGGGACGCCTGATGATGAATGGACACCTGTTGTCGATGGGCTTTCCGGCGATCAACGTACCAGCAACCCGGCAACTGGAGTTCAACCAACTGATGCTCTGGTTTTATGAAAGCGGTGATATGAGCGAAATGAATCAGTTTATGAGGAGCTGCTTAAACCCAAAAGCAATCAGGATTATGAGAGAATAGAGGCCAAAAGTTATTGATCTGACGCAGGAAGCCGCCCCTCATGCACTACAGCTCCATCCTCCCCGATGTCCTCAAAATCGCCGACGCCGCCAGTGAAAAAGTCCTCAGCATCTACATGACGGACTTCAAGGTGGAGTTTAAGGCAGATGAGTCGCCCATTACCGCAGCGGACGTCGCCAGCCATCGGGTGATTGTGGAAGGCCTGCGCAACCTCAGCCACGATATTCCGGTACTGTCTGAAGAGGGCGCTGAGATCCCCTGGAGCGAGCGCAAACACTGGCAGCGGTTCTGGCTGATCGATCCCATCGACGGCACCAGGGATTTCACCCAACGTACCGGAGAATTCACCGTCAACATTGCGTTGATCGAAAACGGCGAACCCATTCTCGGCGTGGTCACCGCGCCTGCCCTAAAAGAAGCCTACTGGGGCCTGAAAGGTGAGGGCGCCTACAAGCGGGATCGCACAGGCCGCACCCGGCGGATCAGCGTGGTGGAGCCGGGTGAAACCAAACGCGTTGTCGCCAGCAAGAACCACCTGAACGAAGAAACCAGAGCCTTCATTGACAAGCTCGGCGCCCATGAACTGGTGCAGGCGGGCAGCTCCCTCAAATTCTGCAAAATCGCCGAAGGCCATGCGGATATCTACCCAAGGCTGGGGCCAACCTGCGAGTGGGATACCGGTGCGGCCCATGCGGTGCTCTCAGCGGCCGGGGGCAAAGTGGAAACGCTGGAAGGCGAGCCCCTGCAGTACGGCAAGGAAAACGTACTGAACCCCCATTTTGTCGCATCCGGTGACTGGTATTGAGCTTTCAAATTTGGCAATAATTACCATGTCGAACAAGAGATCAAGCCAAATCTATGTCACACCATTTCGTAGTCTGCACAAAAAACACCGGCTATGAGGCGTCCCTGGAGCCTCGTAAGCTCTACGAGGTTGTAGAAGACTCTACAACTGATGAATTGGGCATGATCCGCGTTATCGATGAATCCGGTGAAAGCTACTTGTACCCCAAGGATTTTTTTCTTTCGATTCCGCTGCCGGAGAGCATTGAAGAGCAGATTGCCCACTTCGCATGACTTGGTACTCCCTCCGCACTCCGAACACAAGCCCCGCGAAACTTCCTGCCCGGTACCTCGTATCTGCCCGTAAAGGGCACCAAGGGCCGTGGCTCGACAACTCTGATATAATCCGAAACATAGCGAAATTGAGGACCCGGACATGTACGCGATAGAGTTTGAAGCAGATATTCAGAACGGTGTCGTTAAACTTCCAGAAAAGTACAGCCAACTGGATAATAGCCACGCCAGAATCGTGGTAATGATAACGGACCAAGGCTCCCGGGAGCTTGCAGAGAGCGCTCTGGATCTGAGCAACTGCGGAATAAAAGCTTTTGAAGGCAAGGATGGCATGGACATACAAAGGGAAATGCGTGATGAGTGGTAGGTATTTGAAAGCAATATCCTTGGAAGAGTTGTTAGGTGGGCCACATCTGTAACATCCAAACCAAGAGGCACCAATGACCTGGTACGCCCTCCAACACAAGCCCAGCCAGGGCGACCGTGCCCTGACACACCTGCAAAACCAGGACATCGCCTGCTTCTACCCGAAAATCACGGTAGAAAAAATCAAGGCCGGCAAGCGCACCAAAAAGCTGGAACCCCTGTTCCCCGGCTACCTGTTCGTGAACCTGGAGAAAACCGATCCCATGTGGGGCAAGCTGCGCTCCACGCGGGGAATCCTGCGCATCGTCAGCTTCGCCAACAAGCCCGCCGCCATCCCGGATGACGTCATCCAGCACATCAAAGACAGCCTGCACACCGTGGCGGAGCAGGGTGGCATCAAACCCGGCCAGCCTGTGGAGCTAGAGGATGGCCCCTTCAAAGGCATCAGCGCCATCTTCCAGGCCTACGACGGCGAAGAGCGCGCCATCGTCCTGATCAGCTTCATGCAAAAACAACAAACCGTAAAAGTCCCCCTCTCCACCCTCAACCCCCGTACCCGTAGGTCGGATTAGGCAAAGCCGTAATCCGACACCCCACAACTCCCCCCAGTAGGTCGGATTAGCAAAGCGTAATCCGACAACCCAATCCCAAAAAGGGAACGCCTACTCACTTCTTTTCGTCCTCCAAACAGTCATAATGTCACGAACACTTAACAAACAATGGTTGCAGAATGGTAGAACCACCCCAAGGGCCGTCACGCCCCCAATACGATGACGAAATCAGCCTGGTTGATCTGGCGACGACATTTCTTAAACGCCGGAGGGTATTCTACGTCGTATTTATAATGGTCTCTCTCGCGGGCGTGGCATACGCATTGTTGGCACCAGAAAAACACGAATACGTCAGCCTCATGAAAGTGGCTGAAAAGGCGAACGGTGAGTACCTCGAAGAGCCCTCAACCATAATTGCCGAACTGGACAGCCTGTGGGTACCCGATCTGGAGGCCGCGCATCGCTCGGAGCACAACCGCAATTTGCCGTTTAAAATAACGGCCAGTAATCCTGAAGACACGGGTCTGGTTCGCATCGTGTCGGAGGCATCGCCCTCTGATGCAGAGCTGGTTGAGAAAAGTCACCGGCAACTGATTGAGCGAGTGGGGGCTGAGCAAAATGAGGCTTTGGCTAGACTACGCAAGAGCCTGGAGACGCAAATCGAATCCATGGATTCAACAATCGACATGCTCGAAGGCGGGCAAAATACCGGAGAAGCCATTGCCTCAGCGGTTGAAAATCAGCTTTCGCTGGAATCGGACCTTGAATCCCTGGCACCGTTCGAGGCCCTGGTGGTCAGCAGGCAAAGTGGCAAAGGTGCTGGCCCATCACGGGCCCTGATAGTGGTGCTCGCAATAATGCTCGGGTTGATGGCGGGTGTCTTTGCTGCCTTTCTAGCGGAGTTTATTGGTTTGGTGAAGGATCGAACGTCTGAAATATGATCAACCGAACCCATGTTCAAAAAAGGTTTAACAATTCTTAACCACTGATACGGCCAACGGCCGGCATGTCAGGGCTATTGTCACTTGCGTGTAACATGGGATGCCGTAGAATCGTCACGCTTCTGAAACAGATTCTTCATTAACCGACAGGGATACAGTTGGGATTCAGTTGTTCCCTCCGTTGTGTTTGTTTTTCCCCCTGTCTTTTCAGATAGTTATTTTATATGACCTCAAAACACTGGACCCTGGTCGGTGGGGCGGTAGCGTGCCTGATCGCCTCCACGCATTCATCAGTGGCTTTTTCCGCCCCCTGGCTGGAACCCGGTGACAACCGTGCCCGCTTTGCCCTGCAGAAACTGGCAGACCGGGGCCATCTGAACCGCACCACCTCCACCTGGCCGGTGATGATGGGCACCGTACACAGCGGCCTGAGCCAGGAAACCGGCAGCGATGCCCCGGCCATCGGCGGCCCGCTGGCCTATCTCAAGTTCGAGATGGACGAGCAGGGCAAGCAGGGCTGGCGCGCGGAATACGAACTGGGCGCAACCAGTGAACCGGCGTTTGTGAGAGGCTTCCAGGCCGGCCCCCGTGAAACGGCGGAAACCAGCCTGAACGTGCAATGGCAGGGTGAATCCTGGGCTTTCGGTTTAAAACCTGCCTTTGCTGCCAACCCGGAAGACGATGAATCCCTGCGGCTGGACGGCTCCTACCTTGCCGCAACCGCCGGCAACTGGGTATTTGGCGCTGGTGCCATCGACCGCTGGTGGGGCCCTGGGTGGCAGAGCAGTTTGATCCTTTCCAACAACGCCCGCCCCATGCCCGCCATCTGGCTGAACCGTAAAGATGCCAGCGAACCGGAAGCCAACTGGCTGAAATGGGTCGGCCCCTGGCAGTTCACCGTATTTGCCAGCCAACTGGAAGACGAGCGCGCGGTGCCGGAAGCCAAGATGATCGGCATGCGCCTGACCGTAAGGCCCATTGACGGCCTGGATATTGGCTTCTCCCGCGCCATCATGTTCGGCGGTGAAGGCAGGCCGGAAGGTGCCTCCACCATCTGGAACGCCCTGATCGGTCGCGACAACGGCCAACTGGAAGAGAACGACCCCGGCAACCAACTGGCCAGCATCGACGCCCGCTATGGCTTCGCCATCGGCGACCAGGCCATGGGTGTGTACGGCCAGATGATGGGTGAAGACGAAGCCGGCGCCTTCCCGGCCCGAAAATCCTGGCTACTGGGCACCGACTGGACCACCCAACTGCTAAGCAGTGACCAGCAATGGTTCGTCGAATACAGCAACACCCTGGCCGACGACTTTCTCGGCAACGCCATGCCCAATATCACCTACGACCATTCCCGCTACCGCAGTGGCTACCGCTACAAGGGCCGCAACATGGCCTCCACCTTTGACGGCGACGCGGAAACCCTGACTTTGGGCGTATTCAATTTCTTCCCGGATGGCCGTAACCTCTCCGCCTCTTTGGGTTATCTGGACCTGAACAAAGACGGCGGTAACCGCACTGTCATCACCGACAGCGATATTTTCTACAACGTACCGCGCGGCGGCCAGAAAGCAGCCGTGGTATCTATGGGTTACGGCACACAATTTCTCAACGGCTGGCTGGACCTCACGGCCCAGGCCACCGACAAAAAGATAGAATTCCTGAGCGGCGAGAAAGACCAATGGTCTGTCGGTGCCGCCTGGCGTTATCGCTTCTAAAAAACGGATTTGACTAAGTGAACCTGACTAAACGACTTCTGCTGTCACTGGCTCTTGCTTTGCCAGTAACCACCGCCGCCCAATCCATAAGCCAGTCCCAGATTGAACAGTTCAAGAGCATGCCCCGGGCCCAGCAGGAAGCCCTGGCCAGCCAGTATGGGGTGGATCTGGATTCCATTGCCGGATCCAATGGGCAGCAGAATCAGCGGCCACAAAACGTGAACGTGGTAGAGCCGGTTGATGCCATCACTGACCAGGAGCGGGAACAGGCCCGGCAAGAACAGGAAAGCAACGAAGAACAGGACCGCAAGAACGGCGGCCTGAAGCCCTTCGGCTACGACCTGTTCGCCGGCAGCCCCACAACCTTTGCGCCGGTCACCGAAATACCCATTCCCAACGACTACACCCTGGGCCCCGGTGACGTATTGCGGGTACAGCTCTGGGGCAAGGAAAACCAGCAACTGGAACTGCCCGTCTCCCGGGATGGCACCATCAGCTTCCCCCAGTCCGGCCCCCAGGTCATCGCCGGCCTGAGCTTCGACCAGGCCAGGCAGCAAATCAAGAAGCTGGTCTCCGAGCAATACATAGGCGTGCAAGCCAGCGTTACCCTGGGCGAACTGCGCAGCATGCGGGTGTTTGTGTTGGGTGAGGCAAGAAACGCCGGTTCCTATACCGTCAGCTCGCTCTCCACCATTACCAACGCACTCTACGTATCCGGCGGCATCAAACGCACCGGCTCCCTGCGTAAAATCCAACACAAGCGGGACGGCAAGCTGGTCGGCGAACTGGACCTGTACGACCTGCTGCTGGCAGGCGACACCTCCAACGACAATCGCCTGCAACCCGGCGATGTAATTTTCATCCCGCCAGTAGGGGACCGCGTAGGTATAGACGGCGAAGTCTACCGCCCCGCACTCTACGAACTGAAAAACGGCACCAACCTGCAGGAACTGGTGAACCTGGCCGGCGGCCTGACCCCCCAGGCCTATCCGCAACTGGTGCGCATTGAACGCAACAACGACGACTTCCTGCGCATTATCGCCGAAGCCAACCTCACCACGCCAAAAGGCAGACAGGCAAAGGTTAAACCCGGTGACCGTATAGAAGTCGCCTCCATCTCCGACATCACTGGCCAGTATGTGGAAGTGAAGGGTGCCGCCACTCGCCCCGGTCGTTACGCCTGGGTGCCGGGCATGCGGGTGAGCTCCGTTATTCAGTCCCTGGACAACGACCTGCTCCGGGAAGCCGACAAGCGCTACGCGGCCATCGTACGTACTGATCCGGAGACCGACACTGTATCCGTCATCAACCTGCGCCTGCGGCACGCGCTGGACAACCCCGGCGGCGAGAACGACATTCTTTTGCAGGAGAAAGACCAGTTCCTGATTTTTGCAGATGAAGGCAAGGTAAGCGCAAAAGCCAGTGATCGAAATGACAGCGAGCAGGAAAAGGCGCAGCGTGGAGAAATGGCTGCGGCAGAAGCTGAAGAGACCGATTACAGCCGGTTCAGTCGGGAAGCCTTGTTTGCCCCCGTATTGCAAAGGCTTAAGGCCCAGGCCAAACCGGGCGCGCCCCAACAAACCATCCGCGTAACTGGCCCGGTACGCTACCCGGGTGAATACCCACTGCCGGCCTCAAGGCAGGTAGCAGACGCCATTTATGTAGCCGGCGGCCTCAAAGACTCTGCTTCTTTATACACCGCAGAGCTCGCGCGCTTCGGAGTGGACGACGAAGGCACCGGTAACACCAGGATCCAGAACCTGAACCTACAGGCCGTTATGGAAGGCCAGGTATCCGTCACCCTTAAAAGCCGGGATCGCCTGCTGATAAAGTCCATTCCGGAATTCGCCCAGGCCAAAACCATTGAACTTAACGGTGAAGTACGTTACCCAGGCCAATACACCATCCGTGATGGCGAAACCCTGCGGGAAGTGATCGAACGCGCTGGTGGGCTGACGGAGAACGCCTTCCCGGAAGGTGCCGTATTCACCCGCGAAAAACTACGCCAACTGGAAGCCCAGCGCCTGCGCGAAGCGGAAGAAAGACTGCAGGGCGACCTGGTGGGTGTGCAATTGGAAGGCGACGACTTCGGTGGCCAGAACGCAGAACGCACTCAACAGGTTCAGGATCTATTGGAAGAAGTGCAGGACTCCCGCCCCGTAGGCCGAATGGTAATTAACCTCGCATCGGTTGTGGGAAACGACGATTACCAACCCATCCGCCTTCAGGATGGTGACACCTTAACCGTGCCGATTATCCCACAAGCCGTCAGCGTATTTGGCGAAGTCCAGTTCCCCACCAGCCATCTGCACACAGAAGGCCTGACCGTGGATGACTACCTTGAACGCAGCGGTGGCCCCACCCGCCAGGCGGATGAGGAAAGGGTGTACGTAGTGAAGGCAGACGGCTCGGTAATGCTGCCAGAGAAAAGCCGCTGGTTCGGCGGCCGCAGCCAGCAACTGGCGCCGGGTGACACCATTATCGTACCCATTGATGTGGACAGACTGAATCAGTTGGAGCTCTGGAGTAACGTGAGCCAGATTGTTTATCAGATGGCGCTGGGTGCAGCGGCTGTGGGGAACCTGTAATGACCCGTTACGAACGTGTACTAGAAACACCTGAGGCCGGACATTACCCGGATGATGAGATTGACCTTCGGGAACTCTTTGCCACTCTATGGGCGGGTAAGTGGATAGTCATCCTGATGACCATACTGTTCGCTGCAGGCGGCGTTGCCTATGCGCTTTACAAGCCGGATATCTACCAGGCCAATGCTCTTCTAGCGCCTGCGGATGGAGAGAATAGTGGCCGGCTCGGTGGGCAGCTAGGCAGCCTGGCCAGCCTTGCAGGTGTTAACATCGGTGAGGATGGCTCCAGCAATACCGTTATCGCCAAAGAAGTGCTTCAGTCACGGGTGTTTCTGACTGATTTCATCCGTCGTCATGAACTCGCGGCACCGTTAATGGCGACAGAAGCATGGAATATTCGACAGAGCGAATGGGTCTATAACCGGGAAATTTACAACCCCGAGACGAGAGAGTGGGGTACTGATGAAGACGGTGAGAGCTTGGAGCCAACCAACTGGGACCTCGTAAAGAAATTCAGGGAAAGCCATCTAAGCGTTAGTGAAAATCAAGATAACGGCATGGTAACCGTAAGTGTAAAAAGCCGCTCTCCAGTGGCTGCAATGCAGTGGACTGAGTGGTTGGTCAAAGACATAAACGAACACATGCGAGCCCAGGATATTGAAGATGCGGAAGCCAGCATCAATTATCTGGAAGCCAAGCTCGACGAAACCAACATCGCCGGCATGCAACAAGTGTTCTACCAGCTAATAGAAAGTGAAACACGAACGGTAATGCTGGCAAACGCACAGCAAGAATACGTCTTCAAGACCGTCGATCCAGCCGTCGTCCCCCAGGAAAAAACCGAACCAAAACGGGCCCTGATCGCCATCATCGCTACAATGCTGGGCGGAATGCTAAGCGTATTCATCGTCTTCGTCCGAGCGTTCATCCGCAATGGCAAGGGAAACAACGTAGGTCGGATAGAGCAAAGCGAAATCCGACACCCCAAGCAAGACCGGACTACCCAAGCAACATCCACAAACACCCAATAACGACCTGATTATGAAACTCCTGATAACCGGCGGCGCCGGCTTCATAGGCTCCGCAGTCATCCGCCACATCATCAACAACACCAAAGATGAAGTGGTCAACCTGGACAAACTCACCTACGCCGGCAACCTCGAAAGCCTGGCGGAAGTGTGCGAGAGCAACCGCTACGTGTTCGAACAAGTCGACATCTGCAATCGCACCGAAGTAGACCGCGTACTGGCAGAGCATAAACCAGACGCCATCATGCACCTGGCAGCCGAAAGCCACGTAGACCGCTCCATAGACGGCCCCGCAGCCTTCATCGAAACCAACATAGTCGGCACCTACACCCTACTCGAAGCCGTCCGCCAATACTGGCAAGGCCTGGACGAGCAACGCCGCACCAATTTCCGCTTCCACCACATAAGCACAGACGAAGTTTACGGGGACTTAGGTGAGCTCCCCTCTCCCCTCGCGGGAGAGGGGCAAGGGGAGAGGGGGCTAGACCCCGTAGGTCGGATAGAGCGCAGCGAAATCCGACAACCAGATACGCTGCCACTGTTCACCGAACAAACCCCCTACGCCCCAAGCAGCCCCTACAGCGCAAGCAAAGCCAGCTCCGACCACCTGGCAAGAGCCTGGCAGCGCACCTACGGGCTCCCGGTACTCGTCACCAACTGCTCAAACAACTACGGCCCCTATCACTTCCCGGAAAAACTCATCCCACTGGTTATCCTCAATGCCCTGGAAAACAAACCGCTGCCTGTCTACGGCAAAGGCGACCAGATCCGCGACTGGCTCTACGTAGAAGATCACGCCCGCGCCCTCTACAAGGTGGTCACCGAAGGCAAACCGGGCGAAACGTACAACATAGGCGGCCATAACGAAAAGCAGAACATCGAGGTAGTCCAGACCATCTGCGACATTCTTCAGGAGCTACGCCCTCAGGAAAATAGCTACCGGGGTCTGATCACGCACGTAAAAGACCGCCCGGGCCATGACCTGCGTTACGCCATAGATGCCGGCAAAATTCAGCGTGAGCTTGGCTGGTCACCAGATGAAACTTTCGAAACCGGCATCCGCAAAACTGTAGAGTGGTACCTGAATAATCTCGATTGGTGTCAGCGTGTACAGGACGGCAGCTATCAAAGAGAACGTTTAGGAGTAACGGCATGAAGGGCATCGTTCTAGCTGGTGGTTCAGGAACCCGCTTGTATCCCATAACCTTGGGTACTTCTAAGCAACTTCTGCCAGTGTATGACAAACCCATGATCTACTACCCGCTCTCTGTACTTATGCTGGCGGGTATCCGGGACATCCTCATCATCACCACCCCGGAAGATCAGGCAAACTTCAAACGCGCCCTTGGTACGGGCGAACAGTTCGGCATAAACCTGAGCTACGAAGTACAGCCAAACCCAGACGGCCTGGCCCAGGCGTTTATCATTGGCGAAGAGTTCATAGGCAGCAGCAATGTATGCCTGGTGTTGGGTGATAACATTTTCTATGGCCAAGGCTTTACCCCAAAGCTAAAGCAAGCTGCACAGCGTTCTGAAGGGGCTACCGTATTCGGATATCAGGTAAAAGACCCCGAGCGCTTCGGAGTAGTGGAGTTTGATGACAACAAAAGAGCCATCTCCATTGAGGAAAAGCCGGAAAAGCCAAAATCCCACTACGCGGTAACCGGCCTCTATTTCTACGACAACAGCGTGGTAGAAATTGCCAAACAGGTAAAACCCAGTCACCGTGGGGAACTGGAAATCTCAGACATAAATCGCGGCTACCTGGAGCAGGGCCGGCTGAACGTAGAACTGCTTGGCCGTGGCTTTGCCTGGTTGGATACCGGTACCCATGAAAGTCTGCTGGAAGCCGCGCAGTTTGTGGAAACAATTGAAAAACGGCAAGGCTACAAGATTGCCTGTCTGGAAGAAATTGCGTTCAACCAGGAATGGTTAGGCAGGGAACAATTGCAGGCCCAAGCCGACCAATTGAAGAAAAATGGTTATGGCGACTACTTGCAAGACATTCTGGAAGACACTCTATGATCCCGGTAACCAAGCCATACCTCCCGAATCGGGAAAAGCTGAACCAGTACATAGACGGCATCTACGAGCGCCAATGGCTTACCAACAATGGCCAACTGGTGCAGCAACTCACCCAAAGGCTGGAAGACTATTTGGGTGTAGAAAATCTTCTGCTGGTATCCAACGGCACCCTGGCGCTGCAAATCGCTTACCGCGCTCTAGGTGTAAGTGATGCAACGCCCGCCGCACAGCCGGAAGCGATCACCACCCCATTTACCTTTATCGCCACCGCCAGCTCTCTGAAGTGGGATGGTGTACAGCCGGTATTTACAGACATAGACCCAGATGCCTGGTGTTTGAGCCCGGCCAACATCAAAGCAGCAATTACCCCAAGGACTCGTGCGATAGTTCCCGTACACGTATTCGGGAACGCCTGCGATGTCGAGACCATCGACAAAATAGCGAGTGCGCACAGCCTGAAGGTGATCTACGACGCCTCCCACGCCTTCGGAGTGAAATATAAAGGTGAAAGCCTGCTCAAACATGGCGATGCTGCCACCCTGAGCTTCCATGCCACCAAACTGTTTCATACCTGCGAGGGCGGGGCTATTATCTTCAAGCGCAAGGAAGATCTGGAGCGGGCGAAGAAAATGATTAACTTCGGTATCGCCGGCCCCGAGACGATCAGGGAACTGGGTATCAATGCCAAGATGAATGAGCTCCAGGCGGCGATGGGACTTTGTGTACTGGATGAGATTGAATTAATAGAACGAGACCGGCGAGAATTAACTGAAACTTATGAGGCTTGCCTGGGCGGCAAGGGTCAGAGGCAGCGGATTTTAGCTGGGGCAACACGCAATCACGCATACTATCCAGTTGCATTCAAAGATAGTGATGAGTTGGCGAAGGTCATATCTTCACTGAGTAACTCGAAGATAGTCGCGCGACGATACTTTTACCCTTCACTCGAGTCTGTAGCCTGTCTTGAAACTGATTCTCTGGGCTGTCCCGAGTCTCGAAAACTGGCAGAGCGAATTGCGTGCCTGCCAATTTATTCCGGGTTAACCAAAGAAAATGTCGTCAGCATTGCAGACACGGTTTTAGAGGTGCTCAAGTGACTCAGCCACCTTTGGGCACCTATTTTCGAACCCCGGTCAGCGCGGGCCGCGTAATTGCTTTTCTCACGGAAAGACATTCTTGCCAGATAGAATCCGCCAGCGCAAAAGATCTGTTGCTGGAAGGCATCTGCGATTCCCGGGATGGCGGCCAAAAACAACTGGCTTTCTCCAGCTATGACGATTTCCCCGGTGTCCAAACACTGACAGAGTCATTGGTTGTGATAGAGAATATTCCGGACAAAAGGATTCGGGGGTCCAACGAATTTTGTATGGTCGCCGACCCCAGAGCTGCGTTCATGGACGCACTGTGTTGGTTGATCGAAGCCGTTGGTGTAGATGCCCACAGAAGAGGTTTCACTGAAGAAGCGGGCATTTCACCGGAGGCCCAAATCGCACCCACAGCGGTTATCGAGCCGGGGGTTGAAGTGGGAGCGGGGAGCATCATCAGTGCTGGTGTAGTATTAAAAACAGGCACCCGTGTTGGAGAAAATTCTGTCATTCGTGAAAATGTGGTTATTGGCAGTGATGGTGTCACCGTGTACCGGGCTGAAGATGGCCGGCTATTGAAATTTCCTCATGTGGGTGGTGTGTACATCGGCAGCAATACCGAGGTCGGGGCCTGCGCCGTGATTGCCGGCGGCATACTGGCGTCGACTCATATTGGCAACGACGTTGTTGTTGGCAACTTGTGCAACATTGGACACGGAGCGGTCGTTGAAGACGCGGTATGGATGTCTGTCGGCTCACTGCTGGGGGGGCACACCAGGGTTCACGCCGGAGCCACCATAGCAATGGGTGTTACGATTCGTGATAATTTGGTGATTGGTGAGAGCGCATCGCTTGGAATGGGAAGTGTTGTTGTCAAAAATGTCGAGGCAAAACACTCCATGTTCGGCAATCCGGCCAAAAGAATGATCGGCCTTAAAACCGGGCCCAAGAGATAGGAAGGGAGTAACAGTGTCCGAAGTCCTGAAATTTGCTTTCAAGGGTAACAGGGATTATGTCCACGGAACCAGTCTGTTCAATGCGCTGGCGTGTGCGGCAAGCCAGCAGGGCCTGGCGCACGGAAAAATCGATGTTTCCTTTAAACACATGATCCGCAATCCGGTGTGTGTGCTGGAACAGCGCTCGCCAATGTCGGAAGATTCGGTCGTTGCGCGGGTTTCCGGGCAAAACGATGAGCACTTCGTGCTATGCCTCAACGAGGCTTCCCAAACAGAGACCGCTGACCGCCAGGAGTTCGACGAGCCGGAAGTGTGCCGGGGTGCGGTAATAGGTGACAAGTGCATTGTGCAAGAAAATCCTCATCATCATGATCGGATCGAGTTGCTGGTATCACTCTGCAAAAAAATGCACCAGGAATGCATTGATTCTTCCAAAAGATGGGTCTTTTCCCGTTATGACGGCCAGTTCCCCATTCCCACACCGGGCAAAGTCGAACTCCGAATCAGTAAGCAGATTGGTACACGGCTGACCTGCAGTGATGTACTGGTTAACGACCAGAAAATCGCCACCATGTACTTTTCATAACAAACTCAGTGACCAGGGAGCGAGCCCATGCTAGGGATTCAGTCCATTGCCAGTTACCTGCCAAAAGGGCGTGTCGATAACCTTGAACAGGCAGACCGGTTTGAGACAGATCGGGAGTTTGTGGAACAGAAAATCGGAGTCTCCAGCCTGCCGAGATTCGAGGAGCAGGATTCTGTCGTCAGCGCGAGCGTAGCGGCATTCAGTAATCTATGCGCGAAGGAATCCATTGACCTCGCTGAAATCGAATGCGTGGTGTTGTGCACCCAGAATCCCGATAAAGGCGGCTTGCCTCACAACTCCGCCCTGGTGCATGCCGAACTGGGCTTGCCAGAAGACTGTGCCTGCTTTGATATAGGCCTTGGATGTTCAGGCTATGTGTATGGCTTGAGCGTGATCCAGTCCTTCATGGCGGCGAACGGCATGAAGAAAGGGCTTCTTTTCACTTGTGACCCCTATTCAAGAATTCTGGACCCCGAAGACAAGAATACCTGCCTACTCTTTGGCGATGCCGCATCGGTGACGCTGATCAGTGAAACACCCCGCTACACCCTTGCCAGCGCGAAATTCTCAACCAAGGGCGCTGGCAGTGAGGCGCTCCAGAAGAATGGCAGCCAGCTCGAAATGAACGGTCGCGCTGTGTTCAACTTTGCGCTGCAGGACGTACCCAAACAGATCAGACGAGTTCTGGAAAATGCAGAACTGAAGGCAGAAGACATCGACCTCTTCCTCCTTCATCAAGGCAGCCGTTTCATGCTGGAGAATACGATCAAGAGAGCGGGCATACCGTTGGAAAAAGCACCAATAAGATTATCTGAGACTGGTAATACGGTATCGTCCTCCATCCCCCTATTACTGGAAAAAGAACTGGGCAAGAGCCCCGGAACTATCCTGATGTCAGGATTCGGTGTTGGGTTATCCTGGGCGACGGCAATTTACACACAGGTTAAGTAAAAAGAGAGCCGGAAAATTATGAATCGTGAAGATGCTGTAAGAATTGTTATGTCCATGTTGGAAAAGAATGTTAATGGGTTGGAAATGTCTGAAGACAAGATGGATAAAACCCTGGTAGACATTGGTGTGGACTCTCTTGATGTGATGTTGGTAATAATGGACGTGGGTGAGGCCGCGGGGGTTACGATTAGTGATGATCAGGCCGAGGAGCTGGATACTCCCGAAAAAATTGTTGATTTTATTATAAATTAGAAGATTTTAATGAGCTGACAAGGCAAAAGGGTATTCCTTATGCTAGGCAATGACCTGACGCCGTAAAATTAGTAAGTCAGATCTATCTTGAGAATGTCAAGGATTGTTTTTCGTTCAAAAAATCAAATATAACCAAGGTCCTATAAGGAGACTCTGAATAAGTCTCCAAAATCAGCGGTGATACGGCATGGAACTCGTTGCGTTATGGAAGATGCTTTGTACGAGATCGAATCCATTCGGCACTTCGCTGGTCTGAAGCTGGATCGCTTACCGGACGAGGCGACCATTCTCAACTTCTAGCATTTCCGGGAGAAGCACGGCCTGATATTGTGTGAAGGCAGTATAATAGATGCCACCATTTTCTCTGCTCCCGGCTCTACTAATAATCAAACTGGCAAGCGCGATCCGGAAATGCACCAGACCAGAAAATGCAACGAATGGCACTTCGGCATGAAGATGCATATTGGTGTCGATGATACACTGGGCCTGATTCACAGTATTGATGCGACCGCTGCCAACATTCACGACATCGTGCCCACTGGCAACCTTCTCCACGGTCAGGAGCAACATGTATTCGGTGGCACCGGTTACCTTGGCATTCAGAAACGGGAAGAATATATAAATCGCAAACACGTTTCTTGGTTCATCGCTAAGCGCCTTGGCACCCAGAAGACGCTAGATGCCGACAAACTGAAAGCCGAAAAAAACAAAAAACTAGTGTTCGTGTCAAAGTGGAGCATCCCTTCCGCTACATCAAGCAGGTCCTTAGATATGGCAAGGTTTGCTATCGCAGCTTGGCCAAGAACAATAACCAGCTGCATTTACTAGCTGCGTTCAGCAACGTGCTGATTGGTGAAAATACTTGCCTGCTCAGGGCCAATACGCCTGTTTTCCGCCAGAATGGCGGGAGACGGGCAAAAGACACACAAATATTGGGAGAATGAATGGTGTCTGAACCTTCGAATTTTCGCCGACTAAAACCAAAATCAACGTTATTCAGAGTCTCCTAAGGTATACCTTGGAATAAAGATTCAGCATAATATTTGTTTTGAACTGAGTTGGCTGGTCACCATTCTGATAGACGGACTTCATTTAGGGATAATGCACTTATTAGCTCATTTAAAAAGAACATTTTTTTCAACTACATTGGGCAACTGTATACAACGCTGATTGGTATATTAATCCTGCCTATGTACCTTCAGTATATGGGCCCGGAAGCTTACGGGCTAGTAGGCTTTTATGTGCTTGTACAAGCATGGATGAATCTTCTTGATATGGGAATGACGCCAACCTTGGGACGGGAGGTCGCCCGGCTGAAGGAGCACCCATCGGAGCACTGGCGCCTTGTAACGGTAGTAAATACTCTCGAATCTCTGTTCTTGGTATTGGCAGCTTCATTGGGGCTAACGCTTTTTCTCTCCCGAGACTGGGTTGCAAGCGACTGGCTAAAGGTTGAATCGCTGTCATTGGAAACGGTATCTACGGCAGTTGGGGTTATTGCTGTCACTGTAGCCGTACGCTGGGTTTCATCCATTAACCGAAGCGGCATAAATGCTTATGAAGCTCAGGTGTGGATGAACGTTATTGATATCATCGTTAATACCCTCAGATTCCCTGGCTCGCTCTTGTTGGTCATCTGGACCAATGGAAGCGTCATGGCCTTTTTCTACTTTCAGCTCGTTATCGTATTGATTGAAATTGTTGTTATTCGATTGAAACTCCGCACTCTTATGCCACATGGAATAAGCGGAGTAAAGCGGTTTTCCACGAAGGAACTGAAAAGAGTGGCACCATTTGCCCTGAGTATAGGGTATACAGGTGCAGTTTGGGTGCTGCTCACACAACTCGATAAACTGATTCTATCCAAAGTCTTAACCTTGGCGGATTACGGCTACTTCACCCTCGTTGCGACGATTGCATCCGGCGTTACAATGTTAGCGGGTCCGGTAAGCAAAGCGGTTTTGCCCCGAATGACGGTTCTGCTGGCTGTAGAGAAAAAGGAAGAAATGATAGCCATCTATCGTCGATCAACACGAATGGTCGTCTTGTTCGTTGCGCCGGTTACGCTAGTGATTGCGCTGATGCCAGAACTAGTGGTTTATACATGGACCGGAGATAGAGAGGCCGCCAGCTGGACAGCTCCCATATTACCCTTGTTCGTGCTCGGAAGTGGTCTTTTAGTTATCATCGCTTTTCAATATTATCTTCAATACGCATTTGGAATTTTAAAATATCACGTTTTATATAATACCGCGTCCGTAGTAGTCAATATACCACTCATTGTTTTCGCAGCATTTAATTATGGCCCTGTTGGAGTTGCTTGGGTCTGGTTTGGGTTTCGTGCATTCTCATTTTTGTTGTGGGTTCCATATGTGCATCGTAAGTTTTACCCTGGCCTTCACAAGCAATGGATGCTGATTGACGTGCTTCCTGGATTTTTAGTATCAATTGTTGTAATAAATATTTTAGATAACCTATTTGATATACACTCAGAAATAACGCAGTTGGGTGGTGCGGTAGTTCTAAGCAGCATTACATTAGTTTCTATATTTGTTACTTTTTTACTAACAATGCAAAGCAAGCTAGGGAGGTCCTGAAAAAAAACTCTCAATCAGTGATAATACGCCCTTGGCCAACCAAATATGATTCTGTTTGCGGCTTGGATCAGATGGTCTTCTCTGAAGCCCAGTACAGAAACGAAAGGCGCACCGTGACATATTCTGGGACATATGGAAAAGATAATTCCGTGACAGTTACGCAGCCGAGTCGGAGGTTAGCCGTCAAGTTGTCCAGACAGGAGGTTCAGTTCACTGGGAGAGGGGCTTTCCCAACATCTACAGTTATGTTCAATTGGAGCTTATTTCATAAAGCGGCGTCCGTATTAATCTGATACATATAGGGTCACCCAACGATTTCGTCGAGCTTCTACCCAACGTCTTGCCATTGTGAGTATGGCAGTCTCTGGGAAGCCGATTCAATTTCTTTTGAAGAAACATTTGGAAAGCAAGAAAGAACAGCCTAACCTCTTTTAAGTTTTTAACAGGTTGTCTAGCTAGAGGGTGCAAACTAAAAATCTAGGAGTAATTGATTTGTCTAAACGTACTGACTTTGACTTGGCTGGTTTTCGAAATCAGCCTCTTCCCACTGAAAGTGAAATAATGAAAGACTGGGAAGGCTCTTCAGACGAAACTTTAGTTACTGTGTTGTGCCACACATTCAACCATGCACCTTATATTGAAGATGCGTTACGAGGGTTTCTTACGCAGAAGACCAATTTTCCCTTCGAAGTAATTGTGCATGATGATGCTTCTACTGACGAAACGCCAAAAATTATAGATCGATTTAAAAAAAAATACCCCCACATTATAAGGCCCATATTTCAGGTAGAAAATCAATACTCAAAAGGGATAAAGCCTACAAGTTTGAGTGCTCCCCGTGCCAAAGGGAACTATATAGCCTGTTGTGAAGGAGATGATTTTTGGATAAATAACAAAAAACTCCAAATTCAAATAAATTTGGCAAAAAAAAATAATGACATTCTTCTTTTTTTTCATCAAGCATTGTTAATGAAGGACAACGAGATAGTAAGGGCAATAAATAACTACGGCTGCGAACCAAGGGTTTTTGATGTTTCGTTTCCAATCAAAAATGGCGGCGGCGCGATGCCAACGGCATCACTTTTAATTCATCGTTCGATATATGATAGTCTGCCATCATGGATCTATGATGTTCCGTTTGGAGATTATTTTATTCAAGCCATGGCTTCTATAAATGGAGCCTATTATTTTCCAGAGCCACACTCGGTATATCGGAAGCAAACACCATTCTCTGTTAGTAAAAAGAATAGCGATATTTTTGGTAAGGACTTGGAAATATTTTACAATAAATCAATCTTGGCTTTAGAGAACTTGGATGATCATTTTAATAAAGATTATAGTGGCGACATCCTTTGGTACAAATCTAAGGTGGCTCAAAATTGTGCGACACAATCTTTAAAGTTTGGCGACTATAATGGATTTTTCAAATATATAAATAATAGTTGGTCGTTTAAGAAATTCGCATCAAATAGTCAAACTGTATTGCGTATTCTCCAGCACACGCCGCGAATTGCGAGGATTTTGATTTCGGCCAGAAACCGAGTCTTTAAAATATAATAACCAAGGTGCTTGCAGTTATTTTAGGATTGGATAGAGGCTTCGAAAAGGTTAATAATTAAGTGCAACCCCTTATAATAGAGAGCCTCTGTTTTTATAGAAGCTCATTCTCAACATCATCGACTGCCTTATGCTCATGTGCCTGAAGCGCTCGAGTACCCGACTTCGTGCCATTTCCGGTGAGGTATTGCTGATGGTGGTCAGTCCTATGATGCTGGCATAGCTCGTTCGGCCCGTTCTTTGTGTAGATCCTGTAAAGTTGGTCGAAAACATCGAGCTCTGTGAGCTGGTCATCGACATATTGTGAGACGAGCTGTTGACAGCACCGGAAAAACACCCTAAAAGAAGAGCGGTACCTTCCTTGGACTAATTTACGCTGCAAATTCTAGGCACTCGTGACACTCAAGACGGCTTAGGCCATCAAGTGACATCTTGACTTGTTTCCCGTTGTGCCAATGGAGATACGCGTCGAGTTCATTGATAAACTGTCCCGGCATAACTGTATGCCAGTGTTGAGAATGGAAAAATCGTTCTTTAGGCGACTGAAGAAACCTTCGCATGGCGCATTCGCCGGTTGGGGGCATTGGTCGCAAGAGTTTGGCGTTCTCAATGGCTGCTACGATCCCTCATCTTGCAAATGAAAGCTAAAGTAAACATTACGCAAGTTTCTTTGGATCCGTCTGAAAGTGGTCTGTCCCTCACTCAATATAGCATCAAAGTATGAGAGGAATAAATATTAAGAATATCTTTCTTAAGGCTATTGTGAGTTTGTCAATTGTTTTGATGCTGCTCACTCCAGCAATTAACATACCCGGCCCATTTTTTATAAAAAGCTTAGATGTTTATGCCGCGTTCGCATTTCTTATAGTATTTACACTTTTTACACTCCATCGTATGAAGGCGCCTCTTACGCTACTGCTCATTATTTCAGTATTTCTGTTGCTGCTTAGCCAAATGATTTTTCTAGAAATAATATATGGACATGGAGACTATACGGGGATATCCCTTGCGGCACGGTCACTCATTACCGTGATCGTTGCTTATGGTTGCACGCAAGCGCTTATCAAACTATATGGTGAGAAAGGGCTTTCAATCTTCGTAAAGTTAGTTATTTTCTGTGCATTGTTGCAGGGTGCAATATTATGGTTAAGTTTTCTGTTTCCGATCGTAAGGGAATGGATGTCTGTCCTATTTTATCGGGACTTCAGTAGGGATGCGGATCATTTAATACTACTTCGCGTTCCGGGTTTTGTTTCTACCGGTGGTGATGGTCTTTCTATGAACCATGCTCTTCTATGCGTAATGGGGCTGGCTGGAATTTATGTAACATCTCCTCCAAATCAGCTTCGTTGTTTCATTATTACTATTCTGTTTATTTCTATGCTTGGAGCAGCGTTTACCGGTAGGAGCGGGCTATACTTAGGTTTTTTCTTTATGGTAACGCTTATTCTAATTCAAAAAAAAAGATATTTCGATATTGGGAAAATGTATCGTGTTTTTGTTTGCGTTTTTTTGTTAATTGTAGTTTTGTTTTTCTTGGGAAATGCCTTGGGAAATTTCGGGCAAGATATTTTGGATGATCATGGTTACGAACATCCGGTGGTTCGCCTATTGCGCGGATTTATAGAAATGCAGAAGTCTGGATCATACTCTGATAATACAGTTAGGACCCTTTTGATAGACATGGTTGTATTCCCTGAAGATCCTATGCGGTTTTTGTTTGGTAACAATTATTTCGGACCGATGCCTAGCTCTAATTTGCATACGGATGTAGGTTATCTTAGGATGTTGCATGGTGTAGGTTTTTTTGGATTATTTGTTTTCTTGGTCGGCGTGTTTATAGTTCCTATAATGCATGCTAGGTTCACAATGAAGAACTTGCTGTTAAAAACTTCAAATTTGGTTGATCGGAGATTTTTTAAAATTTTAAGTCAACTTATGATAGTGATTTTTATCTTCGGTTTAATTGGTCACTACAAGATATTTTTCTTGTCGACGAGAATTTACCTTTTCGTATTTTTCGTATTTTTGTTTCTTGTGCTAAATCGCTACAAAATGGCTGAAAGAACTACTTTTTAAATAGGTGAAGGTACTAATGTAGGCTTATCGTTATTTTCAATAAAACCATGCAATAATAAGTTTTAAACAAATTTCTCGGTATTTTTTATGTGCGGGTTGTGCGGAATATTAGTGTCATCTCAAATTACAGTAGGGCGTGAAGTCGTGTCTAATATGGTTGGCACTCTTCGCCCTCGCGGTCCCGATGCTCAAGGCATTCATATTGAGCCGGGCATTGCGCTGGGGCATCAGCGATTGAGCATTCAGGATTTATCCGCGATGGGTGCCCAGCCTATGGTACTTCGCCCGGGTGGCCCCGTGATTGCCTTTAATGGTGAAGTGTACAACTTTCTGGAATTAAGAAAGGAATTATTGGCGGAAAGAGATCATGCTTTCCGCGGGCATTCTGACACGGAAGTTATATTGCACGTATACGATGCCTGGGGCCTGGAAGGCCTTAAACGGTTGGAGGGTATTTTCGCCTTTTCCCTCTGGGATCCGATTCGTAGGCGGCTTATTTTGATGCGGGACCGGCTTGGCGTTAAGCCGTTGTTCTATGCTAATTCTAATTATGGATTGGCATTCGGATCTGAAATCAAAGCCGTACTGGCTGCGGGAGGCGTGGACACTTCACTCAACGAACAGGCCTTCGCTGAGTATCTCTGGTATGGGAATTCCTATGAAGAACGATCTTTATATCGCGGCGTACAAGCACTAAAGCCTGGTCACTGGATGATTGTTGAAAATGGCGAGGAACGAATTGAGCCTTGGTGGCGTATTGAAGAATGGCTTGAAAGAGCTCCCACTGCGAATACTCCACAGGAGGCAGCAGTTCAGGTCAGGGAGGCATTGGACGCATCCGTAAAACGACAGCTTGTGGCCGATGTGCCTGTAGGTCTTTTTTTAAGTGGAGGAATAGATTCCTCGGCTATAGCCGCATCAGCTATGAATGTGCAATCGCACCCCCTTTCCAGTTATTCCGTGGGTTTTGATTTTGAGGGCGGTGTCAATGAGTTGCCCCGCGCGCGCCAGGTTGCGGAGCATTTCAGACTTAACCATCACGAATTGAAGATCGAGGGTGCCAACCTTCCAGAAACCCTTATGACCCTTGCACGGGCCCATGACGAGCCCTTTGCGGACGCAGCGAATATTCCCCTCTACCTACTCTGCCAGCAATTGGGTAGTGATATAAAAGTCGTGTTACAAGGAGATGGTGGTGATGAGATGTTCGCTGGTTACCGGCGTTATGCGATCCTTCGCAATACTCACTGGTGGAGACTTTGGCCGCGAATGTTATCGTCGTTACTGCGAAATGGCGGTGAGAGGGGGCGGCGCCTTGCCCGAATAGGGGAAGCGACGGGTAACTCCGATGCAGCTCTTCGAATGGGGTTGTTATTGACGGTAGAAACACTACATGATCCACCAGAGGCCATACTGGAGCCCGGCCGACGAACGGCTTTATCCTCTTCCACAGATCCCTTTCTGGCTTATCGAAATGCCGCAGGGCGCTTTGCAGCACATGACCCGGTACAGCAAATGCTGTTAACGGATATTTCAGTGCAATTGCCGTCCCAATTCCTGACCAAGGTGGACCGTGCCACCATGGCGGCGGGTATAGAAGCAAGAGTGCCTTTATTGGATGAGCGAGTTGCAGAACTGGCGGTTGGTATGCCTTCAAGCTGGAAAGCACATGGAATGGAGAAGAAAATCGTATTGCGGAACTCCCAACGAGGGCGTGTTCCCGCCTCCATTCTTGATGGCCCCAAGACTGGATTTGGTGTGCCATACGAACATTGGCTGAGGGGGCCATTACATGATTTTTCTCGTGACATGATACTAAATACAGGGTTCCTGCAACAGTTCGGGTTTGATCGCAAATCGGTAGAGTGTGCTTTTAAGGAACACCGAAACCAACGCCGAGAGCGCGGCTTTTTATTATGGAAACTTTTGCAGCTTGCATTGTGGGCGCAAAAAGATGCATAAGAAGCCATTAAATTCACGTCCAAAATTATTGTTTGTGGGGGCATTCCCTTCACCTCATCGTCAGGTTTTCGGTGGAAACGTCACTGCCTGTCGGACGTTGCTTGCGTCGACTCTGCCACAGCGTGTTGACCTTGAATTAATCGATAGCACACAGCTCAGCAATCCTCCGCCAGGCCTGTTTGTTCGCCTTTTACTCGCGGCAAGGCGGTTTTTGATTTTTTTAGTGAGATTTGAGCGCACGAGACCTGATGCAGTTTTACTTTTTACCTCAGTTGGAGCTAGCGTTATAGAGAAGGGCTCTATGGCTTGGTACGCGAAGTTGCGAGGAGTGCCTGCATTGCTGTTTCCACGAGGCGGACGGCTAATTGACAGTTTCCAGCGTTCTTGGGTGACTCGTTTAGCCGCCCATTTTGCTTTCTCAGGAGCAGAGAAGGTTCTGTGTCAGGGCGAGGCCTGGCGGGATTTTGTGACTGGCCCCCTGGGGCGTTCGCTAAATGATGCGCCTATAGTGAGAAACTGGACAGCCACCCCTGATCTGCTGGAGATAGGAAGGCGGCCTGTTATGCCAGAAGCAGGGGTAGTCGTCCGGGTACTATTTGTCGGCTGGCTAGACCGTGAAAAAGGTGTTTTAGATTTACTTGAAGCCTGTGAAAAGCTAGCCCCAGATCACAAGTTTGAACTCAATCTTGTCGGCGAAGGAAACGTTTCAAGTCTAGCCCGAAAACGAGTTCAACAACTGGGTTTGACTAACGTAATTCACTTTTCCGGTTGGCTCAATGGAGATGATCTGATTCAGGCATTCCGTGATGCCGATATTTTTGTGTTGCCCTCTTGGGCAGAGGGCTTACCGAATGCGATGATAGAAGCGATGGCCGCTCGCCTGGCAGTGGTAGTGACATCGGTGGGAAATATCACCGATGTGATCAAGAACGGCGAGAATGGTCTGCTTGTTACGCCACACGATGTCGCGCAACTTCAAACCGCACTAAGTCAGGTTATTGATGGTCATGAGCTTCGGACGAGGCTCGCCTATTGCGCTCATGAGCTCGCAGCCTCGAATTATGGTGTGGAGCCAGCTGTTGAGCGCATTTGTCAGATCATCTCTGATGTAACTGAACGAACAGTCTCGGACGTAACTGATTAAAATCATTTTACAGTTGAAAAAATTAGGGCGATGCTGAATAGGTCTCCAAGATCAGAGATATTATGGTAATCGCCAATCGTATAATAGTCGTTGCCATCATGGATCAGACAACTTTCTCCAAGGTTGAGTGCAAGAATTAAGAAGTGAAAGACTAGCAGCAAGATTTTTCTGGAGCGGATGGGAGAAGATGACTCTCGGGACTCAGCTATTCAACGATCTCAGCGACCCGGCCACAGACCACCCTTACGAAGTCAACTCTATGCGGTATTCTGCCAGCCTGAATCTGGAGTGCTTGCCATGCCGGATAATGAATTCTCACATAGGCCGCAGAAAACTCTTTATATTTGAGGATCATATATCGGGCTAAAGCCTGCTTCGCCGCACCGCTATGAACATAACTAAGAACGGACCTCGCTCCGATGGTGGGTTATTGCCTGAGTGAAGAACAGCCTCCCAACGCAGTGTTTTATACCTTAGAGAGTACAGCAACTGATCAAAGCCAAGGTGCTAACGAGGCAGATTACTCTGACCCTGATTTCGGATCGTTGTGCTTTGAGTTTTGGTGTCAGCAGTTTTTGGATTAGGGGTTTTTTATGAAACAGATTTTACAAAGCCTGAAAACCGGCGAAACAACGGTAGCCGATGTGCCTGCCCCGTCTATGCGTAGCGGCCATATTCTGATTAATACCTCTCATACCCTCGTTTCCGCCGGAACCGAGAGGACACTGGTGGGTTTTGGTAAGGCTAACTGGGTCGATAAGGCCCGCCAGCAGCCAGACAAGGTGCGCATGGTGCTGGATAAGGTTCGTACCGATGGCTTGGCAACAACACTGGACGCCGTTCAAAGCAAACTTGATCAGCCTTTGGCGCTGGGATATTGCAACGTCGGTGCTATTGCTGAAGTTGGCGCTGGAATCAACGGTTTAGCCTTAGGAGAGCGTATTGTCAGTAATGGTGGGCATGCGCAGGTTGTGTGTGTGCCTAGAAATCTCACTGCAAAAATTCCCGACAGCGTTACCGACGAGCAGGCCAGCTTCACGGTCCTGGCGGCTATTGGGCTTCAAGGTATCCGGCTTGTAAACCCAACGCTTGGTGAATGTGTGGTGGTAACCGGCCTTGGCCTGATTGGGTTGCTTACTGTACAGATGCTGCGGGCACAGGGTTGCCGGGTTCTGGGTATAGACTTTGACCCTGCCCGCTTGGAACTGGCCCGCAAATTCGGCGCGGAGGTAGTGAATCCCGGCAAAGGTGAGGACGTGCTGGCAGCTGCTGCAGGGTTTTCCCGAGGGCGGGGCGTAGATGCGGTGATTATTACCGCGTCCACCAAGAGCAATGAGCCTGTCAGCCAGGCTGCGACCATGTGTCGCAAACGTGGCCGTATCGTGCTGGTTGGTGTCACCGGGCTGGAGCTGTCCCGGGCGGATTTTTACGAGAAAGAGCTCAGCTTTCAGGTCAGTTGCTCCTATGGGCCCGGTCGGTACGACCCTGCCTATGAGCAGGGCGGCCAGGATTATCCCGTTGGCTTTGTGCGCTGGACAGAGCAGCGTAACTTTGAGGCGGTGTTGGATCTGATGGCCTCTGGTCTTCTGGATATAGAGTCCTTGATCAGCCATCGCTTTAGTCTGGAACAGGCAGAAGAAGCCTACGACCTTTTGTCTTCCGGTGAGCCGTCTTTGGGAATTTTGTTGGAATACCCGCAGCAACAAGGCGTGGGCCCCCGGGTGGTGTCGCTTACAGACAACGAGGGAAGTGGCAGTGACGGCGGGGTGGTGAACAGGGCACCGGCTGCCGGAAAGGCAACAGTTGGTTTCCTGGGTGCGGGTAATTATGCGGGGCGGGTGCTTATTCCTGCATTCAAGGCTGCGGGGGCTGAAATGCATACCGTTGTCAGTGGTGGCGGAGTGAGTTCTGTTCATTACGGCAAGAAACACGGCTTCCGGCAGGCCTCCACTGATGGCAAGGCGTTAGTGGAAGATGCATCTGTTAACACGCTGGTTATCGCCACTCGCCATGATAGTCATGCCCGCCAGGTGCTTGACGGGTTGAGGGCAGGCAAACATATTTTCTGCGAAAAACCACTTTGCTTAACCCATGAGGAACTGACAGAGATTGAGGCAGAAGCTGCCGGACGGCCAGAACAATTACTAGTGATCGGTTTCAATCGTCGCTTTGCCCCTCATGTGGTCACAGCAAAGGCGCTTCTGGAGACAGTAGCTGAGCCTAAGAATATGGTGATGACGGTAAATGCCGGCGCTATTCCTGTGGACCACTGGACACAGGATCCGGAGGTCGGTGGTGGCCGTATTGTGGGCGAAGCGTGTCATTTTATTGATCTGTTGAGGCACTTGGTGGGAACGTCCATTACCGGTCACTACAGTATTGCTGTGGGGCGCCACCCTGCCGTCGAAATTACTGAAGATAGAGCTACCATCACCTTGACCTTTGCCGATGGCTCCGTCGGCACCATTCATTACCTTGCTAACGGCGACAAAAGCTTTCCCAAAGAACGGCTGGAAGTATTCTGCGCAGGCCGGGTGCTGCAGTTGGATAACTTCCGCAAGCTGAAAACCTATGGTTGGCCAGGCGCAAAAGATAATCGCCTGTGGCGCCAGAATAAGGGGCAGGGCGCTTGTGCCAATGAGTTTGTGAAGGCGGTTTCCGGTGGTGGTCAGTCGCCCATACCTCGGGAAGAGATTTTTGAGGTGTCCCGGGTAACTCTGGAAGTCGCAGAACAACTGAGGAAGCAGAGCTGATGCTGATTGATATCATTGCAGGCGCCCGCCCGAATTTCATGAAGATTGCTCCGATTATTCGGGCTTTGCAGGTTCGCCAGGAAGCAGGCAGTAAGTTAAGTTACCGCCTGATCCATACCGGCCAGCACTATGATGCGAGTATGTCCGGGGCTTTTTTTGAGCAATTGGGTATTCCTGAGCCGGATGTGAATCTTGAGGTAGGGAGCGGCACCCAGGCTGAGCAGGCGGCCGGCATTATGACCCGCTATGAAAGCCTGCTTCTGGAAGCACCTGGTGCCCTGTGCCTGGTTGTAGGCGATGTAACATCTACGATGGCATGCGCAATTACGGCTCAGAAGTTGCGGATTCCAGTGGCTCATGTGGAAGCGGGTATCCGCTCCGGCGACTGGAGCATGCCGGAGGAAATCAACCGGATGGTCACGGACAGTATTACCAACTGGTTTTTCACGACCAGTGAGTGGGCCGGCGGCAATCTTCGGAAATCTGGCGTTGAAGAAGAGCGGATTTTTTTCGTGGGTAACACCATGATCGATACGCTTATGGCCAACATGCCTAGGTTTAGCCCGCCAGATTTCTGGGAAAGGTATAAGCTCAAACCCAGCCAATACTTCGTAGTGACTTTGCATCGCCCCGCCAACGTGGATTCCGCTGGGGATTTTGCCGAGATGTTGCAGGCCATCGGGCGTAATACCCGTGGTTTACCAGTAGTGTTCCCGGTGCATCCACGTACTGCTAAAACCCTTAGGGATATGATGGATTTGCCTGAAAACTTCATTCTGGCGGAACCTCAGCCCTACCTGCAGTTTAATTATCTGGTCAAGCATGCCAAAGCGGTGATTACGGATTCCGGCGGTATTACTGAGGAGACCACCGTGATGGGTGTTCCCTGCCTGACGCTAAGAAATAATACTGAGCGACCGGAAACGGTGGAGCAGGGCACGAACGAATTGGTAGGCACTGACCCTGCTGCACTTGCGCCGGCCCTGGAGCGACTGTTTACAGGCGACTGGAAACAGGGCGGCATACCTCCGCTTTGGGATGGAAAAACCGGTGAACGTATTGTGACTAACTTAGAGAAGTTGCTTTGTGGTTGAGTCTTCGATTTGGTTAAAACCGTATCGCGAATCTTCTGAGGGACAATGAAATCCCGGAGTTTCTTGGCCAAATCGAATGGTTTAAAGGTAATTGGGACGATTCTTCCTTGCCCAAGTAGTGGGTATATAAACCTGCAATTATCACGATGCTCTCAGCAAATAATCTATGACCTGTCTTAATTTGCTGGCCCAAAAATCGTCATTAGGAGATTTTGCTGCCTATGTTAACCAAAATTAAGGCCGTGTTTGCTCTGGGGATTGCAAATGTTTTCAGGGTTATATGGTTTCGTCTTTGTGTGCGTTTGAGTCTCAATCCAGTGAGGCGCTTGCGTGCTGTCATACCAAAAGGCCCGTTTTTCAAATCCAAGGTTTTGTTTGAAGAAGCCAGTTCAGGTTATGAATATGTAACGATGGGGTTTGGTTATATCCCTCTGGGGACAAGCCTAGTTCCCCCCAATTGGCATTTAAATATCCTGACGGGTAATCGCTGTCTGGACTCGGAGCTGCCATGGTTTTCTATTCCTGATTTCACTACAGAGCTAGGTGACATCAAGGGTGTCTGGGAGCTGTCTCGGTTTGACTGGGTTTTGGGGTTTTCCAGAGAGCATCGCGAAGGTGACACCACATCGCTCGCCAAGCTGGAGGGGTGGCTGGAGGATTGGGTAAGAGCTAACCCTCCTTATTACGGCCCGAACTGGAAGTGTGGGCAAGAAGCTTCGATTCGTACAATGCACTTGGCTATGACCGCAATTATACTTGAGCAGGTTGATGAGCCAGAGGCGTCTCTGCTTCACTTGATTGAGGTACACCTGCAGCGTATTGCTCCAACAATCCTCTATGCGATTGCGCAAGACAATAATCATGGCACTTCGGAGGCGGCGGCATTATTTATTGGAGGAAGCTGGCTCGCTAGTCACGGGAGCTCAAAAGGTGAATACTGGCAAAACGAAGGCCGAAAGTGGCTGGAGAATCGGGCACGCCGTTTGATTGAGCCGGATGGTAGCTTTAGCCAGTATTCGGTCAATTATCACCGGGTCGTGCTCGATACATTTTCTATGGTAGAGCTTTGGCGGCGCAAATTGTCGTTGCCTGAACTCAGCAAGCATTGGTACGAAAAAGCGGTGGCGGCAACCAATTGGCTTTGGGCGATGCTGCAGTCAAACGGTGATGTTCCAAATATTGGCGCAAACGATGGCGCCCGTTTATTGCCTCTTGCTGCGACCGATTATAGAGATTTTCGCCCATCGGTGCAGATGGCTGCGGCCTTGTTCAGGAATGAAAGAGCGGTGCCAGAGGTCGGAGAGTGGGACATAGCTTTAAAGCTGTTAGGCGTAGATGCTCCGCTGCGTCAGGCTCCAGCAGTGGAGAGTCAGCTTTTCGATTGCGGCGGCTATGCAATAATGCGGGACTCAGGATGTTTTGTTCTTTTTCGGTATCCGCGCTTTCGCTTTCGCCCCGGGCATGCGGACGCCCTACATGTTGACCTTTGGTTGAATGGCGAAAATCTTCTGCGTGACGGGGGATCTTTTAGCTACAACACCACAGAGCCATTGCAAAGCTATTTCCCCGGTGTGAGGGCCCACAATACAGTTCAGTTTGACGACAGGGAGCCAATGCCGAGAATCAGTCGGTTTCTTTTTGGGGAGTGGCTGAAAACATCTACGCTTGAACCACTTAAAGTGACCAGCGAAGGCCAGCGGGTGGCAGCCGGATACAGGGATTATCTGGGCGCACGCCATACGCGGAGGCTGAGCCTTTCTGATAGTATGCTTCGAATCGAGGACGATGTCAGCGGCTTTCGCGAGAGGGCGATATTGCGTTGGCGATTGCAGCCGGGCGATTGGGAGGTGTCAGGGCATTCCGTAGCCTTGAGGGGGGTAAAGATTGAAGTAAGTGCCGACGTACCGTTGAAACGTGTGGAATTGGTTGAAGGCTGGGAATCCCGGTATTACGGCCTGAAAACGCCCTTGCCCGTCCTCGAAGTTGAGGTGGCCCGCGTTGGTCACCTTGTCACAGATATTACTTGGAATCAGTCTTGAAAGTTCTCTATTTTCATCAGCACTTTGTAACGCCGAAAGGCGCAGGCGCAATTCGATCCTATGCCATGGCTAGAAAATTGATCGAACAAGGTCACACCGTCACGATGGTATGTGGGAGCAATACCACGGGGACCACCGGTCTTGAGGGACCGTTCCACAGAGGTCAGCGCCGGGGCACCGTAGATGGCATTAAGGTAGTAGAGCTTGATCTTGCCTACTCGAATAACGATGGCTTCATGAAACGGGCGCTGACATTTCTATTATTTGCATGGCGTAGCATCATTATTGCGCTGACCGAAAAATACGATGTGGTGTTTGCAACCACGACTCCGCTTACGGCTGGTATTCCTGGCATTTTTGCGCGTTGGCTGAGAAAAAAGCCGTTTGTGTTTGAAGTCCGGGATCTGTGGCCGGAGCTTCCCCGGGAAATGGGGGTAATCACCAATCCAGCAGTGCTTTGGGCCATGGGGATACTCGAGTGGGCCAGTTATCGGTCCGCCAATCGGCTGGTCGGACTGTCACCTGGGATTGTTGAGGGCATCCGAAAGCGGGGTGTGCCTGCTGAGCGAATTGCTTTGGTACCGAATGGATGTGACCTCGATATCTTCACTGAGAAAGCGAAGCCCTGGCTCCCCAAAGGTGTTCTGGAGTCAGACCTCGTGGCGGTGTTTGCTGGCACTCATGGTGTGGCGAACGGCCTAGATGCGGTATTGGATGCAGCCATGGAATTGAAAAGACGTGAGCGCACGAACATTAAGATCTTGCTGATTGGCGATGGCAAACTCAAGCCAGCTTTGCAGGCTAGGGCGCAACGTGAAAGCCTGACCAATGTAGTGTTTCACGACCCAGTGAAAAAGGCAGATTTAGCAGGTTTAATGAGGGCAGCAGATCTTGGCATGCAGGTGTTGGCCAATGTGCCTGCCTTTTATTACGGCACTTCCCCCAACAAGTTCTTTGATTATATTTCTGCTGGACTTCCGGTCTTGAACAATTACCCCGGCTGGCTGGCTGAGATGATCGAACGTGAGCAGTGTGGATTTGTTGTGCCGCCAGCAGACGCTGTCGCTTTTGCAAAGGCATTGGAGCAGGCTGCGGATGACCGCGAATTGTTACCAGCAATGGGCCAGAGAGCTAAGGCGCTGGCCAAGAGAGAGTTTGATCGGGAGATAATGGCTAGCGAGTGGGTGGATTGGGTGACAGGAGTAGCCCGATGATGAAGCGCTTGTTTGATGTAATTTGCGCACTACTGGTCTTGCTAGCACTACTTCCGGTAATCCTGATTGTTTTCATGTTGGTGCGCGTCAAGCTTGGTTCCCCGGTGTTTTTCCGTCAGACTCGGCCAGGTAAGGGCGGTAGACCTTTTCAGATGGTGAAGTTTCGTACGATGCTGGGCGCGGCTGATGCGAGGGGAGAGCTATTGCCGGATGATCAACGAATGACACAGTTTGGTAGTTTTCTTCGCTCAACCAGCCTGGACGAGCTTCCCGAACTGTGGAATGTGTTGAAAGGCGACATGAGTCTTGTTGGGCCCCGGCCACTATTGGTGGAGTACTTGCCGTTATATTCAAAAAACCAGTATCGTCGCCATGAGATACGTCCAGGCATTACAGGTTGGGCACAAGTGAACGGTCGCAATGCGGTTTCTTGGGAAGACAGGTTCAAGCTAGACGTCTGGTATGTAGACAATCAGAGTTTTCTGCTAGATATAAAAATTCTCTATCTCACCGTAAAAAAAGTCTTGGCCAGAGACGGGATAAGTGGCGAAGGTGAAGCGACCATGTCTAAATTTACCGGAAACTCAGACAAATGAATCGCCTCGCTATCCTGGGTGCGAGTGGCCATGGAAAAGTTATCGCAG
This sequence comes from Marinobacter iranensis, assembly GCF_029207565.1. Taxonomy (GTDB): domain Bacteria; phylum Pseudomonadota; class Gammaproteobacteria; order Pseudomonadales; family Oleiphilaceae; genus Marinobacter; species Marinobacter iranensis. The sequence goes on from NZ_JANCMW010000001.1 coordinate 382,374, forward strand.
ATGCGGCAGAGCAAAGTGGTTGGGGTAGCATCGTCTTTTTTGATGATGCCTGGCCTGAGCTGACTTCGAACGGTCGCTGGTCAGTGGTTGGAAGTAGTGCGGAACTCCTGGCCAATCTGGAGAAGTATGATGGCGTTGTGGTGGGTATCGGTGACAACCGCATTCGCTGCCAAAAGCTCCAGCAGCTCGGTGCCGCCGGCGCTAACATTGTTTCTGTCATCCACCCCTATGCAGCGGTAAGCCCGTATGTAAAGCTCGGAGTAGGTTCCGTTGTATTCGCGAATTCAGTGATCAATGCTGACGCGGTAATTGGGCTAGGGGCCATTATTAACACCGGATCTGTTATAGAGCACGACTGTCTCTTGGGTGAGTGCGCACATGTTAGCCCCAACGCCACGTTGGCGGGTGGGGCAGTGCTTGGCCGACTAGTGTGGGTAGGCGCTAATGCGTGCGTTAAACAACAGGTCTCCATCGGTGATGAAGCGGTTGTAGGGATGGGAAGTGTTGTACTCCGGAACGTAATTGCCGGCCAGGTTGTAGTCGGTAATCCTGCCAAGCCTCTCTAGTTTTTAGTAGTTCTTGTAGATTTAAAAGGCGCCTTAATGCTTAACACATCATTTTCTCCCTGGCCCTCCTATACTCAGGAAGAGGCCGACGCGGCCTCCCAAGTACTGCTCTCCAATCGAGTCAATTACTGGACAGGTCAGGAATGCCGTGAGTTCGAACGGGAATTCGCGGAATTTGCCGGCACTGACTATGCCGTGGCTGTGGCGAACGGTACGGTCGCTTTGGATCTTGCCCTGAAGGCGCTGGGTATTGGCGCCGGTGATGAAGTAATTGTCACTTCCCGAACCTTCCTGGCCTCGGTAACGTGTATTGTTAACGCGGGCGCTTGGCCTGTGTTTGCGGATGTGGATGCGGATTCTCAGGGGATTTCGGCTGAGACGGTTGCGCCGCTGATTAATGACAACACCAAGGCGGTCATTGCGGTTCACCTTGCGGGCTGGCCCTGTGACATGGATGGCCTGAATGAATTGGCTTGCCGCCATGGCTTATCGGTGATCGAGGATTGCGCCCAGGCCCATGGTGCGACCTACAAGGGCAAACCGGTCGGGTCCCTGGGGCACGTAGCAGCCTGGTCCTTCTGCCAGGACAAGATCATGACCACTGGTGGTGAGGGTGGCATGGTGACCACTAATGACCTGGAACTGTGGTCGCGCATGTGGTCCTACAAGGATCATGGCAAGAGCTGGGAAGCGGTTTACGAGCGCGAGCATCCGCCGGGCTTTCGCTGGTTGCATGAAAGTTTTGGGACCAATTGGCGAATGACTGAAATGCAGGCTGCTATCGGCCGTATTCAGTTAAGGCGTATGCCTGAATGGGCCGCACGCCGCCGGGCCAACTGTGAGGCTATCTGGCAGACAGCCCGGGAGTGCAAAGGGCTGCGAGTGCCGGACGTTCCGGAACACATCGGCCACGCCGGTTATAAGTGTTATGTTTTTGTAGAGCCTACTACTCTTAGATCAGAGTGGGACAGGGATAGGGTAATGTCGGAGATTGTCGGTGCCGGCGTGCCCTGTTTTTCCGGCTCCTGCTCGGAAGTGTATTTTGAGAAAGCGATACAGGATGCAGGTATGGCCCCGGTGGAGCGCTTGCCGGTGGCGAGGGAACTGGGTGATACCAGCCTGATGTTTTTGGTTCACCCCACGTTGACGGCCGATGAAATCAAACTCACGTGCGAGGTACTCGCACGGGTAATGGAGGAGGCAATCGCTTGAACAGGGACAAGTTGGCCAAGCATAGAGATGGCAATCTTATGATCAGGTCGTTTCTGAACCTTCCCAGATTTTATAAACGGGTTGTTTCCGTGCTGTCGGATGCGTTCTTCCTGTTCTTCGCGATCTGGGCTGCGTTTGCTCTGCGCCTGGAACAGCACCTTTGGTTGCCTACTCGAGAGCAACTGACGATTGCAGCCATTACGGTGGTGTTTACCATTGCCGTGTTTATTCGCCTGGGGCTTTACCGGGCGGTTATCCGCTATCTGGGTGACCGGGCTTTCCTCACTATCATCTACGGAGTGATTGCTTCCAGCGTAGCCCTGATTACCTTGGGCTACCTGTTGCAGGTGTTTGTGCCCCGTTCCGTGCCCATCATTTATGGCGCCCTGGCTTTCCTGTTTGTAAGCGGCACCCGCCTGGGTGTGCGGATGATTGTGAACCACCCCAAACAGATGGCCAAGGAGGCGGTTGCCATCGTTGGCGCAGGCGAAACCGGCATGCAACTGGCGTCAGCGCTGGAGCAGGGCACGGAATACCGGCCGGTGGTCTTCGTGACGTTTGATCGTGCCAACCACAAGTCCATGATCAATGGCTTGCCGGTAGTGAGCATTAATCACATCGCCAAGCATATGCCGAAGCACCGTGTACAGCGGATATTGCTGGCGCTGGATGAGCATTCGCAGATTGACCGCAAGAAGCTCCTGAAACAACTCGAGCCGCTTTCCATTCCAGTACAGACCGTTCCTTCCATGTCGGAACTGGTGGCTGGTCAGGCGCGGATTAACGACATCCGGGATCTGGAAATCGAGGACTTGCTGGGGCGAGATCCGGTTCGGCCGGATTCGGCTGTTGTTGCCAAAAGCCTGTATCAGAAATCCGTAATGGTGACCGGCGCGGGTGGCTCGATCGGCTCCGAGCTGTGCCGCCAGATTATTCGCCACCGCCCGCGCGTTCTGGTGTTGTTCGAGCAGTCCGAGTTTTCCCTGTACGCCATTGAGCGGGAGTTGAGTTCCCTTAACCGGGTTGAGGCGCTTGGGGTGGAGCTGCATCCGTTGCTTGGCAACGTGAACCATCGCCGGCGGTGCGAGTCCGCCATGCGGGCGTTTGGCGTTGAGACGGTGTACCACGCCGCCGCTTATAAGCATGTGCCATTGGTTGAGCACAATGTGATTGAGGGGGTGCAGAACAATGTCTTCGGCACTTGGCATACGGCGGAAGCTGCTATTGCTGCGGGTGTTGAGCGTTTTGTATTGATTTCCACGGACAAGGCGGTTCGCCCCACCAATGTGATGGGGGCCAGCAAGCGGCTGGCAGAGCTGGTGCTGCAGGCGTTGGCCCAGCGGCAGCAGAAGACGATTTTCTCCATGGTGCGGTTTGGTAACGTGCTGGGCTCTTCCGGTTCCGTGGTGCCCCTGTTCCGGGACCAGATTCGTGATGGCGGCCCGGTTACCGTTACTCACCCGGATATTATCCGTTACTTCATGACTATCCCTGAAGCCAGTCAACTGGTGCTGCAGGCTGGCAGCATCGGCCTGGGCGGTGAGGTGTTTGTGTTGGACATGGGCGAGCCGGTGAAGATTGCGGACCTGGCCCGGAAGATGATTCACCTGATGGGGCTGGAAGAGAAAACGGAGAGTAACCCTGTCGGCGATGTTGAAGTGACCTTTACGGGCCTTCGCCCGGGGGAGAAGCTCTATGAAGAGCTGTTGATTGGTGACGACCCGCAGGGTACCTCACACCCTCGCATTATGATGGCGCGGGAGGTGTCCCTTCCCTGGGAGCAGGTTGAAGACTTCCTCAGCCAGCTACAGCGTGCCAGTCAATCCTTCGATTGCGGCGCTATTATCGACGTGCTGAAGAATGCCAAGACGGGCTATGCGCCCAATGGCAACCTGGAGGACCTGGTGTGGTGCAACGGGCAGTCAGACGTGGTGGCAACAGATCGCCAGGACGAGAAGGTACGCCGCCTGTCCGTGTAGGTCGGATTAGGCAAAGCCGTAATCCGACATTCTTTGGCCTGATGGGTTCCGGGGGCTGGCCCGAAGGTGGGGGTACCTTTTCTTTGGAAAAAGAACTCGCTTCGCTCAGACACCTTTTTCTGGCAGAAAAGGTACCCCCACCTCCGGGCCGTTTGAACCTTCGGGTAGCGGGTCAGGCACTTAGAAAGACTATTCAGTCAAAGCACGTTCCAAAGTATATTGTTATGATGATTCGAAAGTCGATTCCTGGCTACATCCTTCCTCAATAGCTGGCTAGCTTCTGACCAGCTACCAATAAGTGACGTTAAAAGCAAGGTTGCTGTTCATGTCTGAAAATATCGTCTGGCATCACCAGAAAGTCACCCGGGCGGACCGGGCTTCCATCAAGAACCAGAGCCCGTGCCTGTTGTGGTTTACTGGCTTGAGTGGTTCCGGTAAGTCCACCATTGCCAATGCGCTGGATGTGGCCCTGTTTGAGCGCGGATACCACACTTTCCTGCTGGACGGCGATAATGTACGCCATGGCCTGAACAGGGATCTGGGATTTTCTGATGAGGACCGGGTTGAGAACATTCGCCGTATTGGCGAGGTGAGTAAGCTGTTTACGGATTCTGGCGTAATCGTGCTCAGTGCGTTTATTTCCCCCTTCACCACTGACCGGCGCCTGGTGCGCAATCTGTTCCCGGCGGGGGAGTTTATTGAGGTTTTCATGGATACGCCGCTTGAGACCTGTGAAGAGCGGGACCCGAAGGGGCTCTATGAGAAAGCCAGGGCTGGCAAGATCAAGGACTTTACGGGTGTTGATTCCCCATACGAGGCACCGGAGCGGCCGGAAGTTCGCCTGGATACATCGCAGATGTCGGTTGATGACTGTGTGAACCGGTTAATCAGCTACCTGCTTGATCGACAACTGATCTTTGCCCCGTCGCAAGCCACCGGAGCGTAAGTAGCTATGGCATGGGAAGCCATTGTTACCCTGCTTACCCTGTTCACGGTTCTGGCGGCGCTGGTGGTTACCCGGGTGTCTGCCGACCTGGTATTGATGGCGGCCCTGGCCTTCCTGTTGATTACCGGCATCCTTGGGCCGGCTGAGGCGTTGGCAGGGTTTGCGAACCCGGGTGTGATTACCATTGCCACGCTTTACGTGGTGGCTGCCGGCCTGAAAGAAACCGGTGCCGTGCAGTGGATTGCCCGTTTGCTGCTGGGGCATCCAAAAACCGAGAAGGGCGCGCAATTGCGGATGCTGGCGCCCACCGGTATTCTCAGCGGTTTTATGAACAATACGGCCGTTGTGGCCATGTTCATCCCCGCCATTCAGGACTGGGCCCAGCGCCTGGGCATTCCTTCCTCCCGCCTTCTTTTACCCCTGAGTTACGCCGCTATTCTGGGCGGTACCTGTACGCTGATTGGCACCAGTACCAACCTGGTGGTGGACGGCATGCTGCAGGCGCGCCTGGGGATTAACCTGGGGCTGTTCGAGTTGGCCTGGGTGGGTGTGCCGTTGTTGTTGGTGGGCGGATGCTACCTGGTGTTGATGGCCTCCCGCATACTGCCGGACCGGGGTGGTATGCGGGAAGAGCTGGAGCAGGTTCGGGAATACGGGGTTGAGGTGGAAGTGGACGCCACTGGCCCGTTGGTGGGAAAAACCGTGGCCCAGGCTGGTTTGCGGGCGCTGAATTACGGCTACCTGACGGAAATCGACCGGGGTGGCCGGCTGATTACGGCGGTGGAGCCGGACCGGATGTTGCAGCCTGGCGACAAGCTGTATTTTGTGGGGGCGCCGGAGTGCGCCAGTGAGCTGCGCCGGATCCAGGGCCTGAAACCTGCCCACGCCAGTATCCAGAAGCTGGACCTGGCCAATCATCAGCGCTGTCTGGTGGAAGTGGTGCTGGGCCAGGAATTCCCGGCTTTGGGCAAGACGGTACGGGAAAGCCGTTTCCGTACCCGTTTCAATGCGGCGATTCTTTCGGTATCCCGCGAGGGCAATCGGGTGCCGGGCAAGTTGGGGGCTATTACCTTCAGGATGGGGGACACCCTGTTGCTGGAGGCCAGCCACCAGTTTGTGGAGCAATACCGCTTTCGCCGGGACTTTCTGTTGGTTAGCGCCCTGAACGATTCCACTCCGCCGGATTTCCGCCGGGCGCCGCGGGCGTTGGGTATTTTGTTACTGATGGTGCTGGCCAGTGCCACGGGGCTGTTGCAGATTATTGAAGCGGCGTTTCTGGCGGCTGGCGCGATGATTATGACCGGTTGCATTACCGCCAGCCGTGCCCGGCGCAGTGTGGATTTGCCGGTGTTGGTGGTGATTGCGGCGTCCTTTGCCCTGGGTAATGCGATGACGGAAACCGGTGGGGCGGAGTGGGTGGCCAACGGCCTGCTGGGCTTGTTCGGGCCGCTGACGCCCTGGCTGGCGTTGGCTCTGGTTTATATCCTGACGGCGGCGTTTACCGAAGTGATCACCAACAATGCGGCGGCGGTGCTGATGTTTCCGATTGCGTTGGCGGTGTCTGAGCAATTGGGGATTAATTTCCTGCCCTTTGCGGTGGCCGTGATGTTCGCCGCTTCGGCGTCGTTCATTACGCCGCTGGGCTACCAAACCAACCTGATGGTCTACGGCCCCGGCCGGTACCAGTTCATGGACTACGTGCGCCTCGGCTTCCCCCTCAGCCTGTTGGTAGGCTCAACCGCCATCGCCCTGATCCCCTTCGTCTGGGCCTTCTGACCCGTAGGTCGGATTAGGCCCTACGGGCCGTAATCCGACATTTTTTGGCCTGATGGATTCTGAGGCTGGCCCGGAGGTGGGGGTACCTTTTCTTTGGAAAAAGAACTCGCTGCGCTCAGACACCTTTTTCTGGCAGAAAAGGTACCCCCACCCCCGGTCCGATTCCGGCTTTGCAGGTGATTTTGGGATTTGTCGGATTACGCTTCGCTAATCCGACCTACAGGTTTTGAGGGTATCTCCCGTAGGTCGGGATTAGGCCCTTTGGGCCGTAATCCGACAAACTATTAGAGAGCAGTCGTTAAATTAACAAGGACGTTTCTGATGATTGACATAAAACACCATGGAGCGGTGGCAGGCGTAACCGGTTCCTGCCACGAGCTGGTTGTTGGCAGTTCCGGCATTCTGATTGACTGCGGCCTTTTCCAGGGCGAGGAGGCCAGTAACGGCGCGAGTGCGTCGAATCTCTCCGTTGATTTTCCCATTAGCCACATCCGTGCGCTGGTGGTCACCCATGTGCACATCGACCATGTCGGTCGCATTCCCTATCTTCTGGCTGCCGGTTTTGAAGGGCCGATTATCTGTTCGGAGCCTTCGGCCATTATGCTGCCGGAAATTCTTGAGGATGCCCTGAAGATAGGGTTTACCCGGGACCGGGCCTTGATTGAGCGGGTGCTTGGACTGATTCGGTCGCGGCTTGTTCCGGTGCCTTATGGGCAGTGGCACTCGGTGTTTGACGGCGAGGGCGAGTCGCTTTCCGTGCGGTTGCAGCGGGCAGGGCACATTCTGGGCTCGGCTTATGTGGAGTGTGAAGCGGAGAGCGATGGCGAGTTCGAGCGGATTGTGTTCAGTGGTGACCTTGGTGCACCTCATGCGCCGTTGTTGCCTGAGCCAAAGCCGCCGGAGCGTGCGGACCGGGTGGTGATTGAAAGCACTTATGGCGACAAGGACCATGAGAGCCGGGAAGACCGGCGGTATCGCCTTAAGGCGGTGTTGGAGCATGCCCTCGAAGATGGGGGAACGGTGTTGGTGCCGGCGTTCAGTATTGGGCGGACGCAGGAGTTGTTGTATGAGATTGAGAGCCTGATTGCTGAGTTCGGGGATTCGGGGGTTGGTGATGGGCCGGATGACTGGGTGTCGGATTACGCATCGCGGGGCGATGCTAATCCGACCTACGATGAGGCCACACACCCCGTAGGTTGGATTAGGCAAAGCCGTAATCCGACATCCCTGCTTACCTGGAAGAATCTCGAAATCGTTGTGGACTCGCCCTTGGCGGCCACCTTCACCCGAATCTACCGGGACCTCAAGCCCTTTTGGGATGATGAGGCCACCGAACTGGCGAGCCTGGGCCGACACCCTCTGTCTTTTGAACAGCTCACCGTTATCGATAGCCACGAGGACCACCTCAATGCCGTCGAGTACCTGGCAAACTCACACCGGCCCTGTGTGGTGTTGGCTGGCTCCGGTATGTGTGCCGGGGGCAGGGTGGTGAACTATCTGAAGGCCATGCTGGCGGATAAGCGCAACGATGTGCTGTTTGTAGGCTACCAGGCCAAGGGCACCCCGGGGCGGGATATCCTGACTTATGGTCCACGGGGTGGCTGGGTAGAGTTCGATGGCGAGCGTTGCGATATCCGCGCCCGGGTACACCAGGTGGGGGGCTATTCCGCCCATGCCGGGCAGTCGGATCTGGTTCGGTTTGTGAGCGGTATTGAACTGCCACCTGCAGAAATCCGGATTGTGCATGGGGATGCGCAAGCCAAAGAATCACTGAAAAGCCAATTTCATTCCGTTGGGTTAACGGGGATAATGATCCCTGGTTTGGCCTGAACCTGTTATTTGTTATTAAAGGATTGTTGGAATCATGAAGAAAATCGCCGTTGTCGGCCTTGGATATGTCGGGCTGCCGTTAGCAGCAGCTTTTGGGGAAAAGCGCGATGTTGTTGGCTTTGATATCAATGCAAAGCGGATCGCTGAATTAAAGGACGGCGTGGACTTTACCCGTGAGGTTTCCAGGGAGGAGTTGGCGACATCAAAGGGGCTGTCATTTGCGGACACTCTGGAAGCCATTCGCGATTGCCAGATTTATATAGTGACAGTGCCCACGCCGATTGATGAGTTCAAGGCTCCGGATTTAACGCCGCTGGTTAAGGCCAGCGAGAGTGTGGGGAAGGTTCTCAAGCGTGGTGATATTGTTATTTATGAGTCCACGGTTTACCCCGGTGCCACGGAAGAGGTTTGTGTTCCTATCCTTGAAAAAGTATCCGGCCTTGTTTTCAACCAGGACTTCCATGTCGGTTACAGCCCGGAGCGGATTAATCCCGGTGATAAAGAACACCGTGTGACGACGATTAAAAAGGTTACCTCTGGCTCGACGCCGGAAATCGCCACGGAAGTGGACGAACTTTATGCCGGCATTATTACAGCGGGTACCCATAAGGCGAGTTCCATCAAGGTGGCTGAGGCGGCGAAAGTGATTGAGAACACACAGCGGGATTTGAACATTGCGCTGATGAATGAGTTATCGATGATTTTCTCGAAGCTCAAGATCGATACCCATGAAGTGATCGCCGCTGCTTCCACCAAATGGAACTTCCTGCCTTTCAAGCCGGGCCTGGTTGGTGGGCATTGTATTGGTGTGGATCCGTATTACCTGACCCATAAGGCCCAGGCCATTGGCTATCATCCGGAAATCATCCTGGCGGGCCGCCGTGTGAATGACAATATGGGGCCGTATGCGGCGTCTGAACTGGTGAAGGCTATGATCAAGGCCGGGCATACGGTGGCAAATGCCCGCGTTCTGATTATGGGTTTTACTTTTAAAGAAAATTGTCCTGATTTGCGCAATACCCGCGTAATTGATGTGGTTAAAGAGTTGTCGGAGTTTGGTTGCAAGGTGGATGTAACGGATTGCTGGGCAAACAATGAAGAGGCCGAGCATGAATATGGTATTTCCCTGCACCCGAATCCGGAGAAAGCATACTACGACGCGGTATTGCTAGCCGTGCCGCACCGGGAATATGCAGCGCGTTCTTCCGGCGAATTGCGGGAATACCTGAAGGACAATGGCGTGTTGTTTGATCTCAAGGGTGTATTGCCATTGGGTGAGGCCGATTTGCGCCTGTGACCCTGATTGCTATTTAAATAAGAACCAGCCTTCGGGCTGGTTTTTTTATGGGTTACTGTTTTGTAAATGAATTATTTTGCCTTGATGTGATTTATAGCTTATTATTTACCGTGAATTTTGGTCATATTCTGGCTTTACCTCATTCGTAAGCGCTGTATTTAGCAATCCAATCTAATGGCAGGCTGCGAATATCGGCAAATCAATAGAAGTTATTTAAATAAGGGTTTGTATCCATGGCAAAGATTAACGATTACTACCAGAAAAAGCAGCTTATGGAAAAGCTCTCTGAAGAACTGGCGAAACTGGAACAGGACCAGGCGCTGAAGAGCGAACTTGAGTTTGAAAACAAGGTTCGCGAACTGATGAAGAAGTATGACAAGTCGCCCAAAGACGTTCTTCAGATCCTGGGCGCGATTGATCCATCCATTTCCGGTGCCAAGGCTGATACAGCAACTGGTAGCCGTCCCAAGCGCCCGATGAAGACCTACAAGAACCCGCACACCGGGGAAGTGGTCAAGACCCGTGGTGGTAACCATAAGGTTCTGAACGAGTGGCGCCAGAAGCATGGGAAGGAAACTGTGCAGAGTTGGCAGCAGGATTGATTGAGTAGTTTTTAGGGTGTGTCGGATTACGCCTTTGGCTAATCCGACCTACTTTTGTCCCCAAACACCATCACCCGGTTCCTTCCCCCTTCCTTCGCTGCATACAACGCTTCATCCGCTTGCTGTAACCACTGCATATGATTCTCCGGCCCATCGGTTAGCGGCGCTATGCCAATGCTGACGGTGTACTGGATCGGTGCGGCGGTGGTTTGTACGGTGCTGTTCTGGATGGCTTCGCGAATGCGCTCGCATATGATCGTGGCGCCCTCTATGTCGGTTTCCGGCAGGATGATGCCGAACTCCTCACCGCCGTAGCGGCCGGGGCTGTCGGACTGGCGCAGGTTGTCTCTCATGACTCTGGCGGTGTATTTGATCACTTCGTCACCGGCGAGATGGCCGTAGGTGTCGTTGACCGGCTTGAAGTGGTCTATGTCAAACATCACCAGGCAGGTGCTGTGGCCATAACGGCGGTAGCGCTCGTATTCGGCGTCGATGAGGTTTTCCCAGGTGCCGCGGTTGAGCAGGCCGGTGAGGCGGTCGGTCATACTGAGTTTGGCCAGTTGTTCGTTGGCTTTTTCCAGTGCCTGTTTGCTGGTGGCGATGTCGGTGACGTCGTAGACCATCAGGCAGATTTTCTCGACCTGGCCGTCGGGCCCGGAGAGGGGGCTGATGGTCAGGTTCTGGAACATGTAGTCTTCGGTGCCGGTGATCGGCCGGGTGTTGCGAAACTGGAAGAGGTAGGGGCGTTGCTCCCAGGACGTGAAGGCCCGGGTGTTGAGCATGGCCACGGAGTCTACCTTGCGGGTCAGCCAGGCCTTGGGGATGTCCGGGAACACGTCGAACAGGACTTTTTCCCGGATCTTGCTGGCGGTGATGCCGCTGTGGTGTTCCATAAAGCCGTTCCAGGCTTGTACGCGGAATTCCAGGTCCAGTACTACCAGGCCCACTTCCACCGATTCCAGCATGTCCACCAGCCAGTGGAAGGTGCTTGCTTGTTTCTCGTTCATGGACATAACTAATCCACCAGGTACTGCAGTCGTTGTTCAAGGAAGGGTACTGAGTCTTCTGTGAGCAGTACCAGCATGTCGCAACTGATGTCCCTGTTTTCCAGTTCATAGCTAATTTCAATGCACAGCAGCTTTTCCTGGCGCGTGCTGTGGTGTTCCAGGAGGTCTCCGATCTGTCGGTGCTGGCCCAGGACGGTCGGGTGCCCCAGGCCGAGCTTGAGGTCCAGCTGGTCGCCGATGCCTTTGAGGAAGGCGCCGAACAGGATGCTGGACATGTCCATCAGCACCTCTACCTGGATGCTCTCGGTGTCCAGGTCTTCGTAGTGAAGCAGTTCTGCCATGTCGTTGAAGCTGGCATCGGCGAACAGTAACAGCGCCTCGCCGGCGATTCCGGCCCCGGTGAATCCCTGGCATACAGCGGAATAGCTGCTGTCGTCCTGGGCGGCGGAGATGGCCATGCTGAGTTCAGTGCGGGCGATCATTTCCACCCGGGGGATGGGTTGTTTCACGAAGACGCGCAAAAGCCTTGCCAGCAAGTCCGATGATCGGCCCATGGCGACGTTGGCAATTTCCTGGAGGTACTCGTTCAGGTTGGCCGGGGTTTCGGCCGCAGGGGCATCAGGGGCGTCGGTGGCAGGGTGTTCACGCTCCTTAACCAGATCTTCAGGGCGCAGAAAGCCGTAGTCCTGAAGCAGCTTGAAAACCAGGTCAGTGTCCGTGGGCTTTTTAATGAATTCGATGGCGCCGAGTTTACGAACTCGAGCTCGTGCTTCCGGTTGGATATCGCCGGAAACGACGATCGTCAGTACAGGGAGATCTTCTTTCAGAATGGCGTCCAACACCTGGTAGCCATCCATTTCCGGCATGTTGAGGTCCAGGAACATCAATTCGCCGGCGCCGGCGCGGAGTTTTTCCAGGGCATTACGGCCATCAAATGCGAAGGTAACTTCAGCGTTCCAGTTTTTCGGCAAGGCACGGGCCATTTGTTTTCGGGCCAGTGAGGAGTCGTCGCAGATAAGAACGCGGGCGGTCATGGGGGCTCCGTTAGTGATTTACCAAAGTATAGCAGTGGCCCCAGTGAATTCTATGCCCTGTGAACTATCTCACTCTATTGGCCCGGGCGCCTGGGATATAGTGGTTCGGCGGTCATAATAAGAAATTATTCAGAGACACAACACTATGAGACAGGATGCTTATTGGTATGCTGTCCCTCTCACCATTTGCCTGGGTATGTCGCCTGTTGCCCTGGCAGATCTGGAGCTTATTTCCGAGAAGGAAATGAGCCAGGTGCAAGGGCAGGCAATGATGTCGGTAGATCATGTGGATGGAACCAACCATCGGTTTACCCGAGTAACACTGGGCGTTGACGCCGAAACCCGGCTGAATGCAGACAGTGTGGTGATGGGCGGGGATGACTCCGGCTCGGACATCGATATCGCGAATTTCGCGCTCGGCCATTATGTGCGGGACGATACCCGCGTTCAGATCGACGGCAATACCTACAACGTGGATGAGGTGGTTCCGTTTGAGGGTATTGAGCCTTACCTGGAACTGGCTGAACGGGATGGCCAGCTTTCCGGCTTTCGCTTTGGCCTGAACCAGGCGCGGGGCACGCTCTCCGGCGAGATTGCCAGCTTCAGCGGCAACCTGGGCCTGAAAATCAACGATGCCAGTGGCACCCCGGTGGATGCGACCCTGTTCAACGATGCTGGAGAAGCCACCAACCACCACGCTACCCAGATAGGCCTGGCGGCCGAAGACGGAACCTGCAGTGAATGCGTGCCGCTGACCAACCTCCTGTCCATGGATATTGGCGTGGATAATGGCGATGGCACTGTTGGCTTCACAGAAGACCTGTTCCTGGCGTTCCAGCGCGAATCGGTGGATTGGCAGCACCTGGACGGCTCCAACGTGATCCAGGGGCCGGAAGGGGTGTTCATGAACCTGCCCACCAGTATGACGCTGGATATGCAGACCCTTCAGAATGGTGTGCAGCGGGAGCGCACCCACTACGTGGATCGTGGTACGGGGATGTTTTGAGGGTTGTCGGATTACGGCTTCGCCTAATCCGACCTACCGCCATGGCCAACCCCGTACCGCCATGGCCAACCCCGTACCGCCATGGCCAATCCCGTACCGCCATGGCCAACCCCGTAGGTCGGATTAGCGAAGCGTAATCCGACAATCAACCCCCGATTTTTCCCATCATTTCCATTACACTACCTTGCATTCGCCCCATTAACACAATGCAGGAGTCCTTTCGGTGATCCGCTCTTTCTACTGGCACGATTACGAAACCTTCGGTGTCGATCCGATACACGATCGCCCTTCCCAGTTTGCCGGTGTGCGCACCGACGCGGACCTGAACATTATTGAAGACCCCCTGATTATCTATTGCGCGCCCGCGGACGATTACGTGCCGTCGCCGGAAGCCTGCCTGATTACCGGGATCACCCCGCAGAAGGCCCTGGAAGAGGGGTTTCCCGAGGCGGAGTTCATCGCCCGGATCAACGAAGCCTTCAGCCAGCCCGGCACCTGCGCCGTGGGCTACAACAGCCTGCGCTTCGACGACGAAGTTACCCGCCATACCCTGTACCGCAACCTTCGCGACCCTTACGCCCGGGAATGGCAGAACGGCAACTCCCGCTGGGACATCATCGACATGGTGCGGCTGACTTACGCCCTGCGCCCGGAAGGCATCAACTGGCCAAAAAAGGAAGGCGGCAGCCCCAGCTTCAAGCTGGAAGAACTCACCAAGGCTAACGGCATCGCCCACGAAGCGGCCCACGATGCCCTGTCGGACGTGGAAGCCACCATTGCCGTGGCTAAGCTGATCAAGGAAAAGCAGCCCAAGCTGTTCGACTTCGTGCTGCAGAACAAGGACAAGCACTCCGCCCGCGCCATGCTGGACACCGCCACCATGAAGCCGGTGTTCCACATCTCCGCCAAGTACCCGGCCACCCGGGGCTGTTGTGCCATGGTGGCGCCGGTGGCGGATCACCCCACCAACAAAAACCTGGTGATTGTCTACGACCTACGGGAAGACCCCAGTGAGCTGATCCACGCCACCCCTGAGCAGATCCGTGAGCGGGTGTTCACTTCCCAGGCGGAACTGGGAGAGGGCACAAGCCGATTCCCCCTCAAAGGCGTGCAACTGAACAAGTGCCCGGTGATGGCCCCCGCCACCATGCTGAAGTCGCTCTCCGAAGAGCGGCTGGCGGAGCTGGAACTGGACGGCGACAGACTGCGGGAACACCTGGCCATCCTCCGCAAAGCCCCGGACCTGCCCGCCCGAATCGCCCAGGCCTTCGACCAGCCCCACGAAGGCGACCTGACCGACCCGGACGAACAACTCTACGCCGGCGGCTTTATCAGCAAAACCGACCGGGAAAAGCTTAACTGGCTGCTGCAGCAACCGGTGGAGACGCTGGCGGAGCAGGAGGTGCGGTTTGAAGATGCCCGCCTGGAGGAGTTGCTGTTCCGCTACCGGGCCAGGAACTACCCCAATACGCTGATTGGCGAAGAAATGGAAAAGTGGGAGGCATTTCGCCAGCAAAGGTTGATGCAGCCGAAGAAGGGGTGGCGTTCGCTGGAGGCTTTTGCGAAGGAATTACAGCGCCTTGCGGCCGATCCGGAACTGACGCCGGAGAAACGGCATGTTTTGGAGGAGTTGCATTTGTATGGGGAGTCTTTGATTCCTTATGTTTAAGGATGTTGGCTCTTGTAGAGCCGCCGCTTTGCATTCTCCCCCTCTCCCCCGACCCCTCCCCCTCGAGGGGGGAGGGGAGCTTATGGGTTTGGGATACGCGGGTATCACTGATTAAGCTCCTCTCACGCCAGGAGAGATAGGCCAAAAGTAGGTACCCGCATACAGCGACCAATGAGCTCCCCTCCCCCCTCGAGGGGGAGGGGTCGGGGGAGAGAGGGTGGGGCAGGAAGCCCCCCAATAATTCAAGGAAGAACCATGCACCAAAAGCAATTCGCCAAACACCTCCGCCAAAACATGACGGAGGCCGAACAACGCCTCTGGTATCACCTACGTGCCTACCGCCTCAACGGCAAACGTTTCCGTCGCCAACAACCCCTTGGGCCTTATATTGTTGATTTCGTGCATTTTGGTTCAAAGGTGATCGTTGAAGCGGATGGCGGGCAGCATAATGATTCGGTCAGTGATGAGGAGAGGGATGCCTGGTTGAGTCGTCAGGGCTACAGGGTTCTGAGGTTTTGGAATAATGAAATATTGCAGCATACGGATGTGGTGTTGGGGGTGATTTATGGTGAGGTGGAGAGGTATGAGCAGTGAATCTTACTTCCCCCCCTCTCCCCAACCCCTCTCCCGCCAGGGGAGAGGGGCTAGACAGCGATACCCGCATGCCCCGACCCATAAGCTCCCCTCTCCCCTCGCGGGAGAGGGGCCGGGGCGGTCCGACGTATCGGAGAGGGGGGCAGTCCTCTGCAGTCCAACTCACCGCCGCCTTTGAAAATAAACACTCAACCCTTGCCCCATCAAGCTCTGCACCTCACTCCCCAGCGCTTCGGCCTGGATCTGTTTCTGTACCGGCTTCGCGGCCAGGCTGTGGCCGTCGGTATCCTGAGCTTTAACCAGCTTCCATTCCACTTCATTACTCACCAGCGACATCAGCTCTTTCAACTGGGCGGTGTCCTGCTCGCAGAACCAGCGGTCGCGGCAGCCGCCGAGGCCGTAGAAGTCGGTTTCTGATACCAGCGACTGCCACATTGGGTCCTGCCGGTTGGTCAGTACCATGCGGCGGAGCTGTCGCAGGGCGGTGCGGGTGGGTTTGAGGTTGTGTTGGGCGATGAGGCGGCGGATTTGTTTGTCGCCGTCGGTCTGTTCGTTAACGGCGGTGTGCATGTGCACCACGGCGCCGTTGCCGGTGGCGGAGCTGACCAGAGCTGCCAGGGATACGTCGGTCATTTTTGCCGAGGGCAGGCGGCCGATTTCGATCCAGTGCACCTTGTGGTCATCGGCCACGAAGCGCTGGGCGATGGACCAGGGCCAGAAGACGATGTTGCCGATGCCCATCTCGTCGGCCAGTCGTGTGGCTTTGGCGATATTGGCCAGGGATTCGTCCACCGCGATCACTTCCACGTCTTTCAGGTAGTGGGCCAGTTCCATGGCGCGTTGGCCGGACTGGGCGCCGCAGACCATGATGCGCAGGGTGTCGGGCAGTTGGTCGGTGTTCATGCCCAGTTCGGTAGCCATCATGGCTTTCAGGCTGGTTTCTGAACGATAGGCGAGTTTGGTCCAGCTGGGCCAGGCCTGGGGCACGTCGGTTTTTTCCAGGCAGAGTTCGCCAGCTTTTTCGTCGAAGTTCTGTTTGATCGCTTCTTCCGAGGCGCGGTTGTAGTAGCTCGCCGCCATCACTGGTTGCAGGGCGACCGGCCAGTCCACCAGGTTCCAGCGGCCAAGTTGCACCGCGAATTCCTGGTGGAACATGGCGCCGTACATGGCGCTGATGATCAGTGAGCCGATCATGCCGTCCTGTTCCTCACCCAGGGCCAGTTGCGCACAGATGCTGTCATTGATGGCAGAGACCAGGCGTTCCTCGTCGTCTTCTGCCGTCAGGGCATAGCCGGTACGGTCTGCATACACGGCCAGGGCGAGTGCCAGGGGCTGGAGTTCGTCACGCAGTTCAACGGTTTGTGCCACTTCGGCAATGATGGCGCGGCGAAGCAGGGTGGCCAGTTCTTCCACGGTCGGGTCTGGCATCAGGGTTTTTTCCAGGGCCAGGATCAGCAGTTCGTCTTCGCTGGCGGCATCCAGTGCAACCTGGGCATTCGGGTTTTCCAGGTCGTATTGCTGGCGGATGATTGCAGCTACGAAACGGCCGATTTCCTGGTGGGGCAGGCCGTTGTGGCGTAGTAGGAGGATGGCGTCACGGGCGAGCTTTGTGTCTGCCCTCTGGACGTCCAGATGTTCGGCGCATGTCAGCATGCCGCTATAGATGGAGGGCCATTCCAGGCCGGTTTCCAGCAGTTTGCGGTAGTGCAGGTAGGCCACATCGAACTGACCCTGCAAGCGCTTGGCGTGGGCGACTCCGCAGAAAGCGGCGGCGGATTGCCGGTCCATCTCCAGGGCCTGGATGAAATACTGCTCCGCCAGGGCCGGGCGCTCGGAGCGGATTGCCCAGTAGCCCAGGTTGGCGAACTGTTGCGGTTGCGCGGGATCCTGGCTCAGGCTGTCTGTGAACAACGTGTGCGCTTTCTCGAGAGCCCCATCATCCATTTCCACACGCCCCAGCAAGCCCAGCGCGACCGCGTTGCCTGGTTCCTGCGCCAGCACTTCGTCCAGGTAGCCGCGGCACTCATGCCGTGCCTTGATGCGTTGAACCAGTGATGCCGGGCTGTTGGACTCGCTATAAGCCAGGTTTGCCTGCAGCAGAAGCCGCGCAATATGGACCTTTTGTGCGTCGGTGGCGTGGATGTTGTGCTGTGCTTGCATGGGACACCTCATATAACCCGCCGCGGCAATCAGGCGGCAATGGTCTGCAGTTTTTTGACGTTTTGCAGTGCTTTAGAAGAGAAGTAGCGAAACCCATGCCAGTTTCGGAGGGGGGCCATGTAGGTCGGATTAGCCGAAGGCGTAATCCGACAACCCGGAGCCCGATGACTGCGGAGGCTGGCCCGCCGGTGGGGATACCTTTTCTTTGGAAAAAGAACTCGCTGCGCTCAGACACCTTTTTCTGGCAGAAAAGGTATCCCCACCGCCGGGCCGATTCAGGCTTTGCTGGTGACGTCGGCATTTGTCGGATTACGCCTTCGGCTAATCCGACCTACGTGGGGGCTACCGGGCCGGGGAGTGGGTCTTGGGGTCTGACCCCAATTGATTAGGCCTAAACCAACCGAACAGGTCCTGGATAGCGCCCAACCAGCTCATCTGAGGTAAGCAGCAAGAAGCCTTCAGTTTCGGCCTGGGCAACCAGAATGCGATCGAAGGGGTCTTTGTGAATATCTGGCAGGTGGCTCACGGCAAGCGTGTGCTGCGACGATATCGGCAATTCCAGATAACCATTGTCTACAAGGCCGCGCCTCAGCAAATGCGGATCAATGTGAAAATCTGGTCGGCCCAGTCCATTCTTGATAACCACTTCCCAAAGACTGGCTGCGCTGAAATACAGCCGGTTACTTTCACTGGTGATCAGGGTTGCCGCCTCGGGAGACAGCTTATCCGGCTCGGCCGCTGTCCATAGCAGAATGTGAGTGTCCAGAAGCAGGTTCACGTCAGCCTCCGAACATTTCAACGATTTCGTCCTGGCCCATCCGGTCAAAATCGTCCGGCACTGTAAATTCCCCTGCCATGAAGCCAATCCTTTTTTGCTGGCTTTCCTCGGGAGAATCGAAAGCCGTTACCCGAGCAACCGGCTTTCCCGCTTTGGCGATGATGAATGCTTCGCCCTTGGCGGCCCGGGCAACGAGTTGCGAAAGGCGGGTTTTCGCTTCGTGCATGTTGACGGATTCCATGGCGGCTCCATTAGCTTAGTCTGTTGGACTTAGTTTAGCATTGGTAAGCCCGTTGAGCTACCTATGGCTTGGTGCCTGACCCGGCAGTGGGAATGCCTTTTCTTTGGAAAAAGAACTCGCTGCGCTCAGACACCTTTTTCTGGCAGAAAAGGTACCCCCACCGCCGGGCCGATTCAGGCTTTGCTGGTGACGTCGGCATTTGTCGGATTACGCCTTCGGCTAATCCGACCTACGTGGGGGCTACCGGGCCAGGGAGTAGTAGGTCGGCTTAGGCGAAGCCGTAATCCGACAACCCAACCCAGTAGGTCGGCGTAGCAAAGCGTAATCCGACAACCCAACCCAGTAGGTCGGCGTAGCAAAGCGTAATCCGACAAAGCAGGCCAACAGAAAACTCCAAAACAAAACAGCCGGACTCAAAGCCCGGCTGTTTTGTTCGTTTATTTCAGATCGATACTTAACCCTGCAGCAACTGCAACACCTGCTGCGGCCTTGCGTTTGCCTGGGCCAGGACCGAGAGGCCGGCCTGTTGCAGTACCTGGGTGCGGGCCAGTTCGGCGGATTCGGCGGCGAAATCTGCGTCACGGATCCGGCTATTTGAAGCAGACAGGTTCTCGGATGTGGTGCTAAGGTTGGCAATTGTGGATTCGAATCGGTTTTGAACGGCACCGAGTTCCGCACGAATGCCGTTAATGGCTTCGATCGCGTAGTCGATGGAGATCATGGCAAGGTCGGCACCATCCTGTGTGGATATGTCTGTGTCGTTAGCCGAATTAGTATTGGCTGCTGCCGTGGCTACGACCGTCTGAGTGCCCCCGCCCGCCGGGGTAATGTCGACAGAGAAGCCTTCGCCATACTGTGATGAGAATATAAGCTCATCATTCGTCCGGTTCATGTTCACGGTGACGCCAGTTGTTGGTGTTTGGGCATTGATTTGTCCAAGGACGTCTTGCAATGAACTGGCGTCAGTTACGGTTACAGGAGTGACGGTGCCGTCAACGCCGGTGATATCAAAGGTGATGTCAACGGTCCGGCCTTCGTCAAAGATGGTTTGTAATGTGTCTGTGCCATCGGTTTCCGCGAGTAGGTCGGTGGTTTGATTGATGGTTGAACCAATCTGTGAGCCGCGGGTATCAAAACCAGAGACGCTGATTGTGTCGCCAGCGTTTGCCCCTACCTGGAAGGTTTGTGTGAGCAGGCTGCCATCAAGAATTTTCAATCCGTTGAACGAGGTCTGGCCAGCAATCCGGTTGATTTCTTCAATCCGTTGCTGAACTTCGGCGTTCAGTGCCTCTCGGTCGGATGGACTATTGGAGGCGTTTGCAGATTGAACGGCCAATTCGCGGATGCGTTGAAGGTTGGTCGTGATTTCGTCCAGTGCGCCTTCGGTGGTCTGGGCCAGAGAAATTCCATCGTTGGCATTTCTTTGTGCCATGTTCAAGCCGGTGATCTGGGACTCGAAACGCTCGGAGATAGCCAGGCCGGCCGCATCATCTTTGGCTGAGTTGATTCGAAGCCCCGAAGAAAGGCGCTGCAAGGCGACGTTGGCGTCGCTCTGGGTGGCGTTCAGATTCCGCTGGGCATTGAGTGATGCAATATTCGTGTTAATGATCTGAGGCATCTCTTTTCTCCTCGGTTTAATTTGCCGGACAACTTTTCATGCCGAAGGTTTAGAGGTGCCGGCAAAAAAGGCTGTTTACTTGACAGGGCCAAAGCCAATAACGTGCCAGAAAGCGATATTTTCTTTTAAGTTTTTGAAAAAAAAGAATAAAAAAATAATCCAGTCTGTCCGTCCTGTTTTGTTTTTGGTCAGAGGTGATGGTTTGAGGCAGAGTTTTGCCGCTCGCTTTCGGCCGGATTCTGAGAAGATTTTGCTGTCGGTTTGGTGAATCTGGTATTAATTGGAGTATTTGGCGGGCGTGAAACTGTTTATTGAGCCACCGCTGGTATAGAGCGTCACCCCAGATTTTGATTAAGGAAAGATAAATGTCCGAAACTGACGAAGATGTTGCATTGCCGTTCATTCGGCGAAAGCAAAAAAACCTGGCTTACTTCCAGAAATACCGCCCAGAGATTTATCAGTACTTTGCCAGTTTTGAGCCTCGTCACTGTGAGCTGATTGTGACGCCTGGCCGCGACGATGTGGACCTGGTGGATTCCGGGCAATCCGTGTATCGGCACCTCGCTCGCGAATACTCAGATTCGGAAGTAACGGATTTCCTCAATAACAATCCACCTGAAAAACCGATCGTCAGTATGGAGCCGCCGTATGTCTCAACTCAGGCCAACGCCCGTTTTGCGTCGCGGTTCGTGAGGGATAGTGTTGCTTTGAGCAAAGTTTCAGCGGCCACATTCCGGGGGTATTATCGAGGAAACGTATTGCCTTCTGTGGTTTTCCTTGGATGTGGGCTTGGTTATCACATCGACAGCTTGACTTCCAAGGTGGATGTCATTGATGCGGTAGTTTTTGAGCCCGATCCTGAGCGTTTCGCGTTGACTCTGTTCACTATTGACTGGGAGGAAATCTGTTCACGTTTTCGCGGAAAGGGTCGTTCAATCTCGTTTTGCATAGCGACCGATCCAGCAGAGGAAAATGTTCGCAGAGTGCTTGGGGCTAAAGTGGCAGAAATCGTTCCGTTATATCCCTATCTCTGCTGGTATTACAATCACTTGGCAAATGTGGGCCTGTACCGTATCGCAAAGGATCTGGAAAAGGATCTCCCCGTCGTTGGTGCAAACTGGGGTAATTACGATTTTGAACTCCGTGGCTTTCGGAATGTCTTTCACAATTTGCGACTTAGTGGGCGCTATGTGAAACCCTATATACTCCAAGAATCGAATACGCCCGTTGCAGTAGTAGGCAGTGGTCCCTCCCTTGATGGCCGGATAGAAGGCTTGAAGGCGAGTCGTGACAAGCTCATTGTCATTAGTGCAGGCACCGGGTTACGAGCGCTTTTGAGTCATGGAGTGCGACCAGATTTCCATGTCGAGCTTGATGCTGACTATATGATTTACGAAATGCTCAAAGACATAGATGAGCATTTCGGTCTCGAGGGCATCACTCTCTTGTCGACAGTTAGTGTGAATCCCCTGGTCCCTCCTTTGTTTGAGCAATACCGCTTTTACTTCTCGAACGAGTACTACATTCCGGCGTTTCTTGGCTTGAACAGCGATGCGATTCCGGGGTGCACGCCGACATGTACGAATGCAGCATTGGCTTTGGCGTTTTCAAGCGGGTTTCGGAATATTTTCCTGTTTGGGACGGATTATGGTTACCAGGATAAATCTCAGCATCACTCCCGATTTTCTGTTTACGGGGAGGAGTCCAAAACCGCCTTTGCTTCGACGTTCCGGAGTGAAATGGCCAGCGGCACGGAAGCGCGACCAAAGTTTGAGACTTTGGGAGTGAACGGCACCAAGGTTATTACCCAGGGAGACTATTTTACGGCTAAACGTGCGGTGGAGACGTATTTGTCGGATCGGGACAGGCAGGGGATTTCTTTCTCAGTTCATAATTGTTCGGATGGTGCGCTGATTGAAGGTGCTGATTGGCTGTCTGATGAGGCATTCTCCCGGTTATTGGAAGCTGCGTCGGCCCAAGGGAAAGATGCAGTGATGGCAGCAGTAAAGGATTCCGCAAAGGATATGCCGGAATACGACACAAATCAGATTTTTGGAGCTGTCTCCAACGAGGTTGCTGATACTGCACGGGAACTGTTGTCAGTGATGAGAAATAGCCGTTTATCCGGTCGCAAGGATCTGATCATAGTCTGTAACCAGATTAGAGATTATCTAAATAGGGTCGGGCCCGGTAGCGGCAGGCGCTCGCCAGTGGTAGTGCAATTGATGGGGTGGCAAATTCTCAAGGGAACTGTCCAGCGTTTTCTTCAAATGGGCCTCTGCCATGGTCTCGCCCACGGCGATGAGGATTTGCAGCCTTTTCTTGATCATTGGAGCGGTACTTTCAAAGCATTTCTTGAAGAGCTTCCTGAACACTTCTCATCTGTGATGTTGTCTGACCTTGAGCCGTCTGAAGACCCCTGGGTCAATACCCGCTTAATGAACGCCGAGCCCGACGGGCGTTTATAAGTATGATTTAACAATTCGTTACATGATTTTTTGAGGGGACGCTAAAGTGATGGAAATCGCTGCCGTTAATTGGAATAACAGGGCAGCGTTCCAGAAAAGATTGGGGCTGGCCTTTTTAAGATGTCACAACACAATTTTGAAGGGGAAGCATCATGGCTCTCGGAATCAATACTAACGTCGCGTCACTCAGCGCCCAGAACCAACTGAGTCAGTCCCAGTCTCTGAGCAATCAAGCGCTCGAGCGTCTTTCTTCTGGCCTGCGCATCAACTCTGCAAAAGATGATGCTGCTGGTCTTGCGATCTCAACTCGCTTTGATACCCAGATTCGCGGTTTGAACGTTGCACAGCGTAACGCTAACGATGGTATTTCAATGGTCCAGACCGCGGAAGGTGGTCTTGATGAAACGGTTGCAAACCTTCAGCGTATCCGCGAATTGGCGGTTCAGGCTGCAAACGGCTCCAACACTGACGCTGACCGCTCACTGCTGCAAGCTGAGGTATCCCAGCGTGTTTCTGAAATTACCCGGATCGCAGACGATACCCAGTTCAACGGTTTGGCCGTTCTTGACGGTAGCTTGGGTTCAGGTGTGGCTTTCCAGGTGGGCGCAAACGCTGGTCAAACCATTGCCATCGACTTCAACTCAACAATGAACGCAGCTGGCCTCGGTATCAGCGGTGTTTCTGTCTCCAGTGCTGGTGGCGCGAGTGCAGCGCTGGCGACTATTGATGGTGCATTGTCTGAAGTGAACGCTTTCCGTGCGGACCTGGGTGCTGTACAGAACCGTTTCGAAAGCACGATCAACAACCTGGGAACTAACATTGAGAACCTGAGTGCCTCGAACAGCCGGATCGTTGACGCGGACTTCGCCGCTGAAACAGCAAAGCTTGCCAAGGCGAATGTACTGCAGCAGGCCGGTATCTCGGTACTTGCGCAGGCTAACGCTCGTCCCAACCAGGTACTGTCTCTCCTGCAGTAATTAGGAGTGGATTGGAGTCGGCTGGCCCTTTTTGATAGAGAGGGCTGGTCTTCTCCATTCAGGGAGAGTGGGGGTGGAGCATGAATGACGTAAACCTGAACAGCCCGGATTTGAAGCTGGTTCGTTCCAGTGAGCAAGCTCCGGCTCGGGCGTCCGTGTCACCTCGAGCAGATGCCAGAAATGTATCGGCTCAAGAAGACTTATCCTCTGGAAACCCTTCTGTAATTATCGGCCCTTCCCTAACGCAAAAAGTTCCTCAAGCTTCGGAAACCGCGAGTCCATTAGGGCGAATTAAAGATGAAGATCTGGGCCGTGCAATATCCCAATTGAATGATTTTGTCCAGAGTGTGCAGAGGGATTTGCAGTTTGAAGTGGACCAAGAGCTTGGTAAGACCATCGTAAGGGTTGTTGATCAAGAGACCCAGGAAGTTATTCGGCAGATTCCGGATGAGGTTGCATTGAGGTTGGCAGAGAAATTGCAGCAGGATGAACCGCTAACGTTATTTGATTTGAAGGTTTGAACGGGAAGTCGCTTTGATCTTCGTTAGCGCCGCCACTCCTTTGGACTGGCGGCGTTTTCGTCTATTCTTAACCGTTAAGAGAGTTACAAACTGTTACTGAAAGGCATTGAGAATAAGGCAAAGTTTTGCCGCTCGATGCCGATACATACTGATAGAACAGGCAAGCCTTGTTGGAGGCTCGATATGGCAGGAATTTCATCTCTAGGTGCTGGCTCCGGAATCTTTAGCGCAGATCTGGTTGACCAGCTTGTTAGCGCAGAGAGGCAGCCCGTTGAGCTCCGCTTGAATAGTAGAGAAAACGAAGCTCAGACCAAGATCTCTGCTTTTGGTGCATTGCGAAGTGCTTTGGAAGCCTTGAAGACGCCACTCGAAACGCTGGCATCCCCCGACGGCTTGAAGGCATTGGCGACCAGCTCTTCTAATGAATCGGTTGCGACAGTCGATGTGGATTCGTCAGTGGCAAGCCGTGGATCATACAGTGTCAATGTGACACAACTGGCCCAGGCTCAATCGCTTGCTTCGGGAACCTTTGCTGACACAGACACGACGACGGTTGGCACCGGTACGCTCACGTTTACAGTCAATGGTGTGAGCACTGATGTAGAGGTGGACGGTAGTAATAACACGCTCCAGGGCCTTGCCGATTCGATCAACGATTCAAATGCTGGCCTGTCTGCGGGAGTTGTGGATACCGGGAGCGGATTTCGTCTGGTGTTGTCCTCTGACGATAGTGGGGTGGAGAACGCGATTCAGGTCTCAGTCAGCGACAATGATGGTAGCAACTCCGATGCCTCGGGGCTTTCCCAATTTGCCTTTGATGGCACAGCGTCGAACCTTACAGAGACGGTTGCAGCGAAAGATGCGTTGCTTGAAGTCAATGGCATATCGATTAGTCGGCCTTCCAATACAATTGAGAACGTTGTTGAGGGTGTTACCTTCAACGCAGAATCCGTGGGTTCCTCCTCTATCAAGATAGAAAGGGATCCTGACGAAGTTGCTAGCCGGGTACAGGAATTTGTAGATAAGTACAACGCGCTTCAAGACATCATTGACAAGGCATCCGGCTATAATGCCGATACTGGTATTGGTGGGATATTGTCGGGTGATTCGACGGTCCGGAATATTGAGCGGGATTTGCGCTCAGGTCTGACTACGGTACCCGCCGGTATGGAAAACAGTTTCGTCCGGACCCTTGCGGATCTCGGTATCAAGACTGAGCCGAGCACAGGCAAGCTCGAATTCGACGCCTCAGTTTTCAAAGAGAAGCTGGAAGCTGATCCGCAGGCAGTGACAGCACTGTTTTCGGAACAGAATGGCGTAGATGGCATTGCCGGAAAGATTGACGCGACTATTGAGAACTATCTGGCGAGCGATGGTGCAATCTCGGGACGCACGGAGGGCCTGAACAACGCCCTTGATCAGATTCAGGAACAGAGAGATCGTCTTGATCTCAGAATGGAGAGTTACCGTGAGCGGCTTGTCTCCCAGTTTTCAGCTGCTGATTCGTTGATATCACAGCTTAATAGCACCGGCGATTTCGTGAGTCAGCAGTTGGCAGCAATCGCGCCTCAAAACAACCAGAGCTAGTCCAGCTGGACAGAGTAAGAGGGTTATACAATGAATGGTCTTCAGCAATATCAGAGAATCAATACCCAGACCAGCATTACGGATGCGGATCCTCACAAGCTGATCCAGCTTCTGTACGATGGCGCGCTTGAGCGAATTAACATGGCGAAGGCGCGCATGCAGGCGAAGGACTTTGACGGCAAGGGCAAGCTTATCCTCAAGGCGATTGATATCGTGGCTGGCCTGCGTAGTTTCCTGGATCGGGAGAAAGGCGGCGACCTCGCGGAAAGGCTTGATGCTCTCTATGGCTACATGGAGCAGGCATTATGGGAAGCCAATGCGAGAAATGATATCGGACGGCTTGATGAAGTGGCGCATCTGCTCCGCCAGGTAAAGGAAGGCTGGGACGGCATCCGTGAGGAGGCCACCTCGCTGCAACGGCAGGCGGTGTAAGCAGAAACTCTTGGCTCTGTTCGCCCGGTACCTCAGCCGGGACGCATTAAGGTACCGTGAACACGTGCCCGGCCAGAACGGCACTCTATACATGTCGCGGGCAGGGGCACGACATGATGTGGCCCACAAGTTCAGGTCCGCCATTGAGCAGATGAACGCTGACGGAGAGCTTCGCGAGATTTTCTTCGGCCAGTCCACCAGCACCGACCAACAAGACCCCCTCCCTTCCGCCCAATAGCCATTCCCCCCGCTGTCCCGTACAATATGCGGCTTATTTTCGATACATCCATTCTGTTCAGTCTGGAGCAAGGGCATGTCTGATATTAAAAAGGTGGTGCTGGCCTATTCCGGTGGCCTGGATACCTCGGTAATCGTTCGCTGGTTGCAGGATACCTATGAGTGTGAGGTGGTAACCTTTACCGCCGACATCGGCCAGGGCGAGGAAGTGGAACCGGCGCGCACGAAAGCGAAGGCGCTGGGCGTGAAGGAAATCTACATTGAGGACCTGCGCGAGGAGTTCGTGCGTGATTACGTGTTCCCGATGTTCCGCGCCAACACCATCTATGAAGGGGAGTACCTGCTGGGTACCTCCATCGCCCGCCCGCTGATTTCCCGTCGCTTGATCGAGATTGCCAACGAAACCGGCGCGGATGCGATTTCCCACGGCGCGACCGGCAAGGGCAACGACCAGGTGCGTTTCGAGCTGGGCGCCTATGCCCTGAAGCCGGGTGTGAAGGTGATTGCGCCCTGGCGCGAGTGGGACCTGAATTCCCGCGAGAAGCTGCTGGCCTATTGCGATGAGCGCAACATTCCTGTTGAGAAGAAGAAGGGCAAGTCCCCTTATTCGATGGATGCCAATCTGCTGCACATTTCCTACGAAGGCATCAACCTGGAAGACCCCTGGGCGGAAGCCGAGGAGGATATGTGGCGCTGGAGTGTGTCTCCGGAAGCTGCTCCGGACACGCCGACCTATGTTGAGGTGACCTATAAGAAGGGCGACATTGTGGCCATCGATGGCCAGGAGATGAAGCCTCACGTGGTGCTGGAAACCCTGAACAAGCTGGCCGGCGATAACGGCATTGGCCGCCTGGATATTGTTGAGAACCGTTATGTGGGCATGAAGTCCCGCGGCTGCTATGAAACCCCGGGCGGTACCGTGATGCTGCGTGCCCACCGTGCCATTGAGTCCATCACTCTGGACCGTGAAGTGGCGCACTTGAAGGACAGCATCATGCCGCGTTATGCGGAGGTGATTTACAACGGTTACTGGTGGTCACCGGAGCGTGAGGCGCTGCAGGCGCTGATTGATCAGACGCAGACCTATGTGAATGGTACGGTTCGGTTGAAGCTGTATAAGGGCAATGTGGATGTGGTTGGGCGGAAGTCTGACGATTCGCTGTTTGATGAGAAGATTGCGACCTTTGAGGAAGATCAGGGGGCGTATGACCAGAAGGATGCTGAGGGCTTTATCAAGTTGAATGCCCTTCGGTTGCGGATTGCTGCCGGGAAGGGCCGCAAGCTTTAAAGCCTTAATCCGTGCCTGAGCAAGGCCGGTACAGGTTCCCAGAAAACGCCCGTGAATACATCCATGTAGGGCTCGGTCGCGCCGTCCTTGGCGCTCCACGTTTCTGGGAACCTGTACCGGCCTTGCTCGTTCCGACCTTGGATGCACAATTCTGAAAAGCGGTTCCTGCCTGGCTCTCTGAAGCTCGGTGTTGCCTGCCTGACTTATAACCCTTTTAGTTGGCGGAATTCTCCTGGTGTTTTCCCGGTTTCTGCTTTGAATTTCCTGTGGAACGACGTCGTTTCGCTATAGCCCAATCTTAACGCTATCTCCGGTATCCCCAAGTTACTGTTGGCCAGGAAGTCTTCGGCCATAGCCTGCCTGACCTCGTCCAGTAACTGCTGATAAGAAACCCCTTCCTGGCTCAGCTTGCGCTGCAGCGTTCGGCTGGTCATGCCGAGGTGGTCCGCGACCATGTCCTGGCGGGTGATGCCGTGCATGAGTTGTTTTCGGATGCTGTGTTTTACCCGGTTGGTCAGGGCTGTGTCGGTGTCCAGGGTGGCGAGTTGGCTTTGGGCGTGGGCTTCCAGGGTTTTGCGGAGTAGGGGGTCTGGTTGGCGTAGGGGGGTGTTCAGCAGGTCTTTGTGCAGCACGATCGCATCTTCACCGGCGCTGAATCGGGCCGGGCAGCCCCAGCGTTCGGTGTAGGCGCTTTCCAGTTCGGGACCGGGGGAGGGGTGTTCCAAGTGTACTTCCACCGGCGAGGCGGTGTTGTTGTCGGCCAGCCAGCGGGCGTAGTTGATCCAGGAGGCGAAGACGTTGTCCACCATGTGGGGCCGGACGACCGGATCGGTGTAGTTGCAGGCCCAGGTCAGTTTGATGTGGTCGCCGCTGCCAACGATCTGGGTGGTGCCCATGTCGCCCACCAGTTTCTCGAACGGGGCAATCCTCGCTACGGCTTCGCCCAGTGTGGCGCAGCTCATGGTGATGTATCCGAGAACACTGTAGGAACCGGGCTGGACGAAATCACCGGTTTCCAGGCCAAGTATCGGGTTGCGGCTTTCTTCGCACAGAAGCCGGATAAACGACTGGAATTGTTCGCCGTCTATGCGCTCTTCGTCGGTTTGAAGAATCGACGCATCCAGTCCGGCTTTGGTGAACAGTGCAGAGGTATCCAGGCCATGGGCGTTGGCGGCACGAACGTATTGTCTGAGGGCGGCGACGGAGGCGGTTCCGAGGGTGCTCATGGTTACGGCAACTTCTTGGGGTTATTGTTGGCAGAAGTATACCGGAGTTTGAAACGAAAAAAGCCAGCTAAAAAGCTGGCTTAAAAACAAGGAAAGAACGAAAGTGCCTGAAAAATTCGTTAATTCTGTGGACTTTCCCATTTAGCGGCGGAGGTACAACTCGGCTCCTCCGCCATGGGGGATACTGCTTAAATCCACAATTGCAGAATAGGGCTTTCATCCCTGGAAGTCTGTTTGTGATGTGTGTCGTGGTGTTACGGAGTGTGTATGCAAAATAGGGGAAATTGGTGGGGGATTTTGTCGGATTACGCTTTGCTAATCCGACCTACGGGTGCCACGAGGATAGACATAGGGTGTAGGTCGGATTAGCGAAGCGTAATCCGACAAAGATACTCAGGCCTTCTCCATCTCAGGTGCCGTCTCCGTAAACCGCCGCGTCTCATACGCATCCA
The DNA here is from genome assembly GCF_029207565.1 of Marinobacter iranensis. GTDB lineage: Bacteria > Pseudomonadota > Gammaproteobacteria > Pseudomonadales > Oleiphilaceae > Marinobacter > Marinobacter iranensis. The sequence goes on from NZ_JANCMW010000001.1 coordinate 411,877, forward strand.
CCAACCCCTGAACCGCCGCACGCTCCATTTCCTGCACCGCTGGCGTGCCATTTTGCGCATCGGCCCGGCAAAGCACCATGCCCGCTTCAACGGAAATATAACCCGCTGTCGTCTTCAGCGCCTTATGGTTGATGCCATCAAACACCCGGCGGAAGGCGGTTGTGGAGCAGTGATCGCTGTTCGGAAAATGGGCAATAATGGCGTATTGGTTGTCGCCCACCCGGCACAGGGAGTCCATCGGGCGGATCAGGTGGCTCAGGCGGCGGGCAATGCCCACGGCAAGCTCACTCATAACCGACGGCGCATGCTTGCGCTTCAGCTCCTGCCAGTTGCGGATGCCACACAATACATAGGCCGAAGCCCCGCCCCGGGACTCTGCCTGGCGCAGGCATTTGCTGAGCTTGTCGCGGGCGTAGCGGTTGTTGCACAGGCCGGTTTCCAGATCAATGATGCTGCTGTTTTCCAGCTCGCGGTTGTTCTCAACCAGCAGGGAATTGGCTTTCAGAAGGGTATTCTGGCGATCGGCCATGCGGTCGGCGGCGAAGATCCGGGGGATCAACTGCTTCGTCATGTCGGACTTGTAGATGAAGTCATCCACGCCGCGATCAAAGGCTTCAGACAGGGCTTCCACGCTCTCGCGGGCGGTGAGCAGGATCACATAGGTGTAGTGGTTGTTCTGCTCGTCCTGCTGGCGTACCTGATCGGTCAGCTCCAGCCCGTCCATCTCCGGCATCAGCCAGTCAGCAATCAGCACGCTCACCGGGCGCTGGTCGATAAACTCGAGCGCGGCGGGCGCATTGTTAGCGATTCGTACGTCGCGGTATCCTGCATTGCGGAGGGTGCGGCCCACCACCATGCTGCTGAATTTGGCGTCGTCTACCACGAGGATGGGAAGGTCAAGATTTGGCATTGTTATCTACTACTCACCAGTCCATTGTCAGATGCGGTGCCGCCCCGGTCTTGGTATGCTTTGGCACCTTGTAAAACCAGAGTGCAACCAGAAGGGCACCAGTATAGCGTTTTGTGCGTGCCCTGACGTGGATAATTGTAAAAAGTGAGAACCGACCATGCCTTCTTTTGACATCGTTTCTGAAATCGACATGCACGAAGTCACCAACGCCGTGGACCAGGCCAAACGCGAGCTGGGTAATCGCTGGGACTTCAAGAACGTGGAAGCGGACATCGAACTGGACGACAAGGGCATTACCATCAGTGCCGAGCAGGAATTCCAGTTGGAGCAACTGATGGATATGCTGCGAATGGCCTTCGCCAAGCGCAATATCGACTCCCGTGCGCTGGCCGAAGACGGCGAGAGCAAGTCCGGTAAACTGGTCAAGCAGCACCTGCAGCTGAAGCAGGGCATCGAGACCGATATGGCCAAGAAGATCGTCAAGATGATCAAGGATGGCAAACTGAAGGTCCAGGCCAGCATTGAGGGCGACAAGGTACGGGTAAAAGGGAAAAAGCGGGACGACCTGCAAACCGCCATTGCCCTTCTGAAGGAAGCCGAGCTGGATATTCCTCTGCAGTTCAATAATTTCCGCGACTGAATCGGGGGCTGAACCATCTTATCCGGCAGCAACCTGGCACTGCTCAGGGAAACCGTTTACACCTACACCCGCTGGCAGGTGATTGCGCTCCTGTTTCTGGGCTTTTCGGCGGGCCTGCCGTTCCTGCTGGTGTTCTCCACGCTGAATGCGAGGCTGGCGGATGTGGGGGTGGAAACCGCTACCATCGGCTTCTTCAGTTGGCTGGGTATTACCTACTCCATCAAGGTGTTCTGGGCCCCGGTGGTGGACCGGGTAAAATTGCCGCTTCTCGACAAGCTGCTGGGCAAGCGCCGTAGCTGGATAGTACTGGCCCAGGCTGGTATTGCCACCGGCCTCTACCTGATGGCCCATGTGGATGCCACCGTGGCGCCCGAGATGATGGCATTCTGCGGCTTGCTGGTTGCTTTCTCCTCCGCCACTCAGGACGTGGCCATTGATGCCTACCGGATTGAAATTGCTGAAGAGCGTTTGCAGGCCGCGCTTGCCGCCACTTACATATTTGGTTACCGCCTGGCGCTATTGGTTGCCGGGGCTGGTGCGCTGTATCTGGCGGAATTCTGGTCCTGGCAGGTGTCTTATGAGGTCATGGCGCTGCTCGTCGGTGTTGGTGCGGCGACGGTACTCATCGTGCGGGAGCCGACGGTCAATCACTTCGCCGCCGCCCAGGATATCGCCGACAAAATTGAACACGAAGCCAGCAAACGCACCCACCTGAACCCTCGCCTGGCACGTTTTATAGGCTGGTTCTACGCCGCCATTGCAGGACCGTTCCTGGACTTCTTCCGACGCTACAAGGAACTCGCCATATTGATCCTGATGATGGTTGCGGTCTACCGCATCTCAGACATTGCCATGGGTGTCATGGCGAATCCTTTCTACCTGGACTTCATGGGCTTCTCCAAAACCCAGGTGGCGGACGTGACCAAGATCTTTGGCTTCTTCATGACCATCATCGGTTCCCTGGTGGGTGGTGTGCTGGTGGTACGTTACGGCGTGCGGCGGATACTGCTCGCTGGTGCGATCATGACTGCAGCGACCAACCTGTTGTTTGTGGTCCTGGCGCAATACCCTCCGAACATCGCCACCCTGGCGCTGGTGGTCAGCGCCGACAACCTCAGTGGCGGCATCGCCAACGTGGCGCTTATCGCCTGGCTATCCAGCATGACCAGTGCAGCCTTCACAGCGACCCAATACGCACTGTTCAGTTCCCTGATGACACTGCCTGGCAAATTTATTGGTGGCTTCTCCGGTATGGTGGTAGCCGGTTTCGGTTACGCGGAGTTCTTCCTGGTGGCCGGCCTGATGGGGATTCCGGCTATACTGTTGGCTGTGTATATGATGCGCAAAGGAGAACGCCTGGATGCCCTCGCGCCCCGCAACGAAGCTGTCGAACAAGAACCCCGTAGGTCGGATTAGGCCACCAGGCCGTAATCCGACAAATGCAGGCCCCAGCCAGCTGCGGAGGCTGGCCCGGGGGTGGGGGTACCTTTTCTTTGGAAAAAGAACTCGCTTCGCTCAGACACCTTTTTCTGGCAGAAAAGGTACCCCCACCCCCGGACCGATTCTGGCTTTGCAGGTAACTTCGGCATTTGTCGGATTACGGCCCGTTGGGCCTAATCCGACCTACGCGGGAACCATCGGCCTGGGGGAATCGTAGGTCGGATTAGCGAAGCGTAATCCGACAGCCCAGTTTTCAATCAAACTCCAAACCCAAGCGCCATGACCGAGCCCACCAAAGACCAAAAAATCTGGCAAGTCGTCGCCGCCATCCCCGTCGGCCGGGTGGCCAGCTATGGCCAGATCGCCGATATGGCGGGCCTGGGCCGGCAGGCTCGTTACATCGGAAAGGCCCTGGGAAAACTCCCCGAGGGCCACGCCATTCCCTGGTACCGGGTAATCCGAAGCAACGGACAGATTGCGTTCCCCATCGGAAGTGCGGCGTTTGAGGTTCAGGCCCAGAGCTTGCGGGAGGAGGGGGTTGTGGTTGTCGATGGCAGGATTTCGATGCGGCAGTTTGGGTGGCAGCCGTAGGTCGGATTAGCGAAGCGTAATCCGACAACTCTCAGGCCTACTCCCTTCCAACCCCCTCAAGCTCCGCTTCATTAATCCCCCAATCCACCGGCAAAATCCCATCCCTCACAAACCGGTGAAAACTGGAATACGGCCAGTCAACCGCGCGGTCGACGTAGCCGTGTTTGACGGGGTTGTAATGGATGTAGTCGACATGCTGGTTGAAGTCGTTCTCGTCCCTGATGGTGTGTTCCCAGTAGCGCTTTTGCCAGAGTAATTTGGCAGCTCCTGCTCTATCTTGCGAATACTGTCGAAAGCCTTTGGTGAATCCGCCTTTAATCAAGCGCCAGCGGGTTGAATAGTTGGTGTCATCGGCCGGCAGGGTCCAGATGCAGTGGATGTGGTCGGGGAGGACGACCATGGCGTCGATGGTGAAGGGGTGGCGGTGGATAACGTTGCGGAGGGTGGTTCTCAGGCGCTGAACCGCGGCGGGGTTGTTGAAGAGTGGGGCGCGGTTGGCGGTTACCACGGTGAAAAAGTAGGTGCCGCCAGGGTGGCGGTTGCGGCGGTAGTTCATCATACGTCCTTGTATGGTTTGGTGGTGTTTTCGGATTTTGGCAGTTGTTTTCGGGTTTGTCGGATTACGCCTTCGGCTAATCCGACCTACATGAAGCATCGACCTGTGGAATCGTAGGTCGGATTAGCCGAAGGCGTAATCCGACAAATGCCGACGTTATCACCGAATACCTGGCCGCCGCCGGTAATTGCAACCACGGAATCTTGAAGTTTCATGTTTTGCCCTAAGGTAATGAGTGAACAAGCGAGGCGAGTATACCAGAGCTGTTTATCGCCGCTGCAACCAGACACAGTGCATTCCGGGAGGCTCTTTTGGGCATTTTTCTTTTTCTGTTCATTGTTATGCCCATCGTCGAAATGACGATTCTGATCAAGGTGGGAACCATCATCGGTGCCCTTAACACTGTCGGGCTTGTCCTGCTGACGGCGATCATCGGTGCCGCCTTGCTGAGGCAGCAGGGATTGGCAACTCTGTTGAAGGCCAACCAGCGGATCAACAGTGGTGAGCTGCCGGCGAAGGAAGTGGCTGAGGGCCTGATCCTGGCGGTGGGCGGTGCCCTGCTGCTGACCCCTGGCTTCGTGACCGACACCATCGGTTTCCTGTGCCTGATCCCGGGTACCCGTCACTGGCTGGCGGCCCAGGCCCTGAAACGGATGGTGGTGGCCGGGCAGTCCGGCGGCTTCACTTTTACCGCGGGCCAGCGTGGTCCGTCTCAGGGGCAGGGGCCGTTTGGCGGCCGCGAAGGGCCCTTTGGGCGCCAGAATCCCTTTGACCGGAATGACGACATCATTGAAGGGGAATACCGCGACGAAACCGAGCGTGAGTATGATCGCCTCCACGGGAACGCTCACGATCGTGAGAGCCGGGGAGAAGACGATGATCAATCGAAAAAAAACTGAAAAATTTTTTCGCCGAAGTGTTGAAAACGAATCCGCCACCCCCACATAGGTTTCACAAGTTCGCTGCGGGCTAATAACCGCTGTAAAACAGTTGGTTAAAAGCCCCGGCTTTTAACGCAACCATCATTGCCAAACCTAACCTGACATTGGAGATATCGAGCAATGAAAATTCGTCCGCTACACGATCGTGTTGTCGTGCGCCGTAAGGAAGAAGAAGAGAAAACAGCTGGTGGCATCGTGCTGCCGGGCAATGCCAAGGAGAAGCCGTCCCAGGGCGAGGTTATCGCCGTAGGTAATGGCCGTATTCTCGACAATGGCGAAACCCGTGCACTGGCGGTCAAGGTGGGTGACACCGTGGTCTTTGGCCAGTACGCCGGTAACACCGTAAAGGTTGACGGCGAAGACCTGCTCATTATGAGCGAAAACGACATTTTCGGCGTTCTCGAGTAAGCGCTCGGTTACGCAGCAATCCGATTGAACGATTAAATTGGGTTTAACGAACAGGAATAGAAGACATGGCAGCAAAAGACGTTAGATTCGGTGACAGCGCCCGCAAACGTATGGTTCAGGGTGTTAACATCCTGGCGGACGCAGTGAAGGTAACCCTGGGCCCGAAAGGCCGCAACGTGGTTCTGGACAAATCCTTTGGCGCGCCGACCGTTACCAAGGACGGCGTATCCGTCGCCAAGGAAATCGAGCTGAAAGACAAGTTCGAGAACATGGGTGCCCAGATGGTCAAGGAAGTTGCTTCCCAGACCAACGACACCGCTGGTGACGGCACCACGACAGCGACCGTTCTGGCACAGGCCATTGTTCGGGAAGGCATCAAGGCCGTCACTGCCGGCATGAATCCGATGGACCTGAAGCGTGGTATCGACAAAGCAACCATCGCCGCTGTACAGGCCATTCGCGACCTGTCCAAGCCTTGTGATGACAGCCGCAACATTGCCCAGGTAGGCACCATCTCCGCCAACGGCGACGAGACCATCGGCCAGCTGATCGCAGACGCGATGGAAAAAGTTGGCAAGGAAGGCGTCATTACCGTTGAGGAAGGCCGCGGCCTGGAAGATGAGCTGGACGTGGTTGAAGGTATGCAGTTCGACCGTGGTTTCCTGTCCCCGTACTTCATCAACAACCAGGAAAACATGTCCACCGAACTGGATGATCCGTACATCCTGCTGGTCGACAAGAAGATCTCCAACATCCGCGAACTGCTGCCGGTGCTGGAATCCGTTGCCAAGGCTGGTAAGCCGCTGATGATCATCGCCGAAGACATCGAAGGCGAAGCGCTGGCAACACTGGTTGTCAACAACATGCGCGGTATCGTGAAAGTGGCTGCCGTGAAGGCGCCTGGTTTCGGTGATCGTCGCAAGGAAATGCTGCAGGACATCGCTATCCTGAGCGGTGGTACCGTGATTTCCGAAGAAGTTGGCCTGACGCTGGAGAACACCACTCTGGACGATCTGGGTACTGCCAAGCGTGTGAACATCACCAAGGAAAACACCACCATCATTGATGGCGCCGGTGCCCAGGGTGATATCGAAGCCCGCGTTGAGCAGATCCGCAAGCAGATCGAAGACAGCTCTTCCGATTACGACAAGGAAAAGCTCCAGGAGCGTGTTGCCAAGCTGGCTGGCGGTGTTGCCGTCATCAAGGTGGGCGCTGGTTCCGAAGTGGAAATGAAAGAGAAGAAGGCCCGCGTTGAAGACGCCCTTCACTCCACCCGCGCTGCGGTTGAGGAAGGCATTGTACCGGGCGGCGGTGTTACGCTGATCCGTGCCATTGCGGCCCTGGACAAGGTTGACGCCATCAACGAAGAGCAGAAGGCTGGCGTTAACATCCTGCGCCGTGCCATGGAAGCTCCGCTGCGCCAGATCGTAACCAACGCCGGTGGCGAAGCCTCCGTTGTTGTGAACAAGATTCTGGAAGGTGAAGGCGCCTATGGCTACAACGCCTCTACCGAAGAGTTCGGTGACATGCTGGAAATGGGTATTCTTGACCCGGCCAAAGTGACCCGCTCTGCACTGCAGGCCGCCGCTTCCGTGGCTTCCCTGATCATCACCACCGAGGCGATGATTGCGGACGAGCCGGAAGAAGAAGGCTCCGGCGGCGGTATGCCGGACATGGGTGGCATGGGCGGAATGGGAGGCATGGGCGGCATGATGTAATGCCGGCCTGACCCCGGACCATTTCTCATTTTTCGGGAAATGGCCCCATAAACCCGGAAAACCCCGCATCGGTTCACACTGTTGCGGGGTTTTTTGTTTTTTTGTCATGAACTTGCGAAATGGCTTTGCTAGACTCGGCAACCGGCCATTCACCTTTGTGACACTGTATGAGCGAAACCCCCGCAAAAGCCTTTCTCAGACCTGGCAAGGTGTTCCTGCTGACCCTTGCCGGTGTGCTGATTTATCTGGTTGCGCTGGTGGTTCTCGTGCCCGCCGGGTGGTTATGGCATCAGGCTTCCGCCCATATTGAACTCCCACCGGAAATTCAGGTCAGGCAGGTATCCGGTAAAGCCTGGTCAGGCGCGGCAGGTGTCATGGTGGCGGGTTATCCTGTCAGGCTGGAATGGCGCCTGGGGATGCCCTCTGTGTCGGGATTATCATTACCCGTGGGGTTTTCCCTGCTGTCGTCACAGTCTTCAGTGGATGGCAGTGTTAGTCTGGGTTGGCAGGGTGCCGGTAGCCTCAGTGCCAGTGGCCGGCTGGCAGTGGCCGAGTTTGAGGAGCTGATTCGGCGCAGTGGAGGAGCGGTCATAGAAGGTGACGTGACCATTGACCGGCTGGAGCTCTCCTGGCAAGACGGCCGTGTAACCCAGGCGGACGGCGTCGGCCGCTGGGCCGGAGGTCAGGTCACCTGGCCCATGGGTAGCGGCACTGGCCAGGCAGAGTTTCCGCCAATGCGGGCGACTATGGATAGCACGGCTGATGGTGTTGCGCTGGTAGTCTCGGAGCAGGGCGGCGATGGCCCTGCGGCGGACGCCGAAATACGCTGGAACGGTATGATGGAATTGCGGGTGTACAAACGCATGGTCGATCTGGCGGGCCAACCCTGGCCAGATTCCGCACGCCCAAGTGATGTTGTTTTTAAAGTCAGGCAGCCATTGATTCCTGGAGGCGCTTTGTGATGGCGGTGGCGTCTGTTATGGGTAGCCGGCGAGTTCCCTGGTTACTGGCTAATCTGTTACTGGCCGGATTAGTGGTTTATGTTGCGCTCCTGTTGGCGCAGACTACGTGGCTGATTGCCTGGGACGAGCGCCCGGTTGCCCTGGCACCCGCATCGACCAACAGCGGAAGCGGCGCGGGTTCCGGCAGGATGCAGCCGCTGGCGGCCCACGAATTCTTCGGCAGGTCCGAGGAGCAGGCGAGAGTGGCGGAAGTGGTGCGGCGGTCAGCGCCCGAAACCAGGCTCAACCTCAGGCTTGAAGGTGTGTTGGTGGGAGAGCGCCCGGAGGACTCCGGTGCTATAGTTGCGGGAAGCAACGGCGTAACGGAGCACTATCGTGTGGGTGACGTGCTGCCTGGTAACGCAATGCTTGCTGAGGTGGAACCAGGCCGAGTGTTGATTCGCAGGAATGGACAATACGAAACCCTCACCTTTGAGGAACAACTGTCAACGGATCTGGTTGAGGATGTGGAGGAAGGGCCGGCGGAATCCTCACCTGAGCAATTCCTGAGCGAGGCCCGGGAGCAGCTCAATTCCCAGGGCGTTGCCGCTCTGGCTCCATACGGGCTTAGCCCGGCCGGCGACGGCAGTTCCGGTTATGTCTATGACGGTTCGAATGCCATGCTCAATGCGGTCAACCTAAGGGCGGGTGACGTGATCACCGCCGTTAACGGGCAGCGTCTGGGCAATCTTGAGCAGGATATGATGCTTTTTGAGAATTGGCGGTCTGAGCCGCAACTGGAAATTGAAATTGAACGAGACGGATCCATTCTGACCGTAAGTTATGCCATACCTGAACAGTGGCGCTGAACGGATTTAACGATACAGGACAATAACGCCAGATGCTTAACCACAGATCCAAACTATTCCGGGCCTTTGTTCTGGCCCTGCTGATGCCCCTTATGTCTGTTGCTTACGGGCAGGAAGAAACCTGGCGATTGAATCTCAAGGATGCCGACATCCGTGCTTTTGTCACCCAGGTGGCGGATATTACCGGTTACAGCTTCGTGGTGGACCCCCGGGTGAAGGGCAAGGTCACAGTGCTCTCCAGCGCTCCCATGAACAAGGATGAGATCTACGACCTGTTCCTGGCCGTGTTGCAGGTCCATGGTTTTACCGCCATTCCCGGTGAGGAAGTGATCAAGGTGGTGCAGCAGGTGGATGCCAAACAGTCCGCTGAATCATTGGACAGGTTCACTGAGACGCCATCGGAACAGCTGATTACCCGTGTCATCCAGATTGATAACGCCAATGCCCTGGAGCTGGTGCCCATCCTTCGGCCCCTGGTTGCCAAATACGGCCATCTTGCCGGAGTGGCAGCCGCCAACGCCCTGATTATCAGCGATCACTCATCCAACATTCGTCGCATTGAACAGATCGTAACGGAGCTGGACAGCCCTTCGAAGTACGAAGTGGAAGTGATTCAGCTGGAAGAAGCCTGGGTGGGTGATATGGTTGAGTTGCTGCAGGAACTGGCACCGGCTGAACTCGGGCAGGGTGGCGGCGAAAACGCAGCCCGCAAATACAGTGTGACTGCGGATGAGCGCAGTAACCGCCTGATCCTGCGGGGTGACGAAACCTTCCGCGACAAGATGCGGGAGCTGATCATGAAGCTGGACCAGCCTTCGGCGACCGGTGGCACCACCAAGGTTATACGCTTGAGCCACGCCGATGCTGAGAACCTGACAGAGATCCTCAAAGGCGTGATGGGCGAGGTGGCCAAGGAGTCGTCCGGGGGAACTGGAGGTGCCGGTGCCAGCTCGGGAAGCGGCCGCAACACCAGTTTTTCGGTTTTTGCGGATGAGGGCCTGAACGCACTGGTGGTGCGCGGTGAGCCGTCGATGATGCAGGAAGCCGAAATGATCGTTGAGGCGCTGGACGTACGTCGCGCCCAGGTCATGATTGAAGCGGCCATTGTCGAAATCAGTGATGAGCTGGGACAGGACCTTGGCGTTCAGTTGGCAGTTGGTGATGAGTCGGGTGGTTCCACACCGGTGGCAGGCACCAACTTCGATAATGTCGGCAAGAGCCTGGGTGATGTACTGGGTGCTATCCTGTCCGAGTCTGTTCTGGCGCCTGCCGTGGGCGGCATCACCATTGGTGCGGGCCAGCGTAACGAGGACGGCGTGTCCTGGGGCGTTCTGTTGCAGGCGCTATCAACCTCGGCAGCAGCAAACCTGTTGTCCACGCCCAGCATTATCACCCTGGATAACCAGGAATCCGAGATTATCGTGGGTCAGAACGTCCCGTTCCGAACCGGCCAGTCCACCGTTACCGGCGACGGCACCACCAACCCGTTCACCACGATTGAGCGCCGGGATATCGGCCTGACCCTGAAAGTCACGCCGACCATCAGTGCCGATGGGCTTGTGCGCCTGGTGGTGGAACAGTCGACGGAAAGTATCGGGGACAGTATTGAAGCCGCCTCGGACATCATCACCAACAAACGTGAGATCAAGACCACGGTCCTGGCGGATGATGGCGAGACGATCGTACTGGGTGGCCTGACGACTGACGACTTCCAGGTCAACAAAAGTAAGGTTCCCCTGCTTGGCGATATCCCTTTACTGGGCAGGCTGTTTTCATCGGAATCTGAGCGTAGGATAAAGCGCAACCTGCTGGTTTTCCTGCGCCCGACCATTATGCTCGACAAGTCCGACGCCATTGCGGCGACGGATGAGAAGTTCCAGAGCCTCTGGGAAATCAACCTCGGTGTGCGCAAGAAGCTTGGCCTGCCGGACCCCAAAAGCCCTCCTACAAAAGACTCCCTGTTCCAGCCGCAGACGGACTGATCTTCGGCCCGGCTGAAAATCAGGCCTGCAGTGGCGGCATCGGGCAATCCAACTGATCCGCCACCAGGCGGATCAGTTCGTATTCCGTGGTTTTAACCCGTCCGTCTGCAAGCACGCAGTGGCCGCAGGCATCAAGAATACCTGGCTTGAGCAGTGGGGATAGTGTGTTCAGTTCCAGCAGCGCGTTGCGCAGGTGTTTGATGGAGACGGTTTCCAGCAGTTCCGGCCTGGCACGTCCCGTTGTAAAGCCCGCCATCGCCTCATCAAACAGTCTCTGGCTTCCAGCGCTGTCCTCCGCACCAGCCCTTGCCATCAGGCTGAACAAAACCTGCAACTGGGCGATTACCGGCCGGTAGCTGCGGTGTCGTGTCGGCACAACCCGCGCAGAATCTCCTGCCAGGTGGCGGCGCAGGAATGTGTGCAGGGCCAGCTCGTACAGACTTAACCGATTGTCCGCCCGAATCAGTGCTTCCGTGCTTGATATCAGTTGGCGGCGTTCTTCGGGGTCAAGTTTTCGCAGGGCCGGCATGGCCAGTTCCAGGGCGGGGAAGCGTACTGCATCACCCAGCGATGCGAGGGCAGGCAGCAGTTTATCCAGCAGTTCAGGATTGGGGGCGAAGAGTGACCCGGCAGTAATCAGTGAAAGTCGCTCCTGCTGTGACTGCGACGGTAAATAGTAAATCAGCAGTGCGTAACACAGCTGGATGGCGCCTGCCCGGGTATAGAGCAGGTTGCGGAAGGTGGAGGGCAGACTGTTGAGCAGGTCAACAGCGTAGTCTTCGCTGCGCTTGTTCACCGTACCCACCGCAGCCGAGAGCCTTTGTGGTGGTTGGGTGTTCAAGGGTGAAGTTGAGGCACCCGCACCAGAACTGAAGCCTGATATTGCCTCATGCGTGCTTGTGTTACCGGTGGCTGCGGGGGATGAACCAACCGATCGCAGGGCGCTCTCCGGTTCACTGTCCCGCAGGCGGCTGCGAAGGCGGGCAAACATCCCCGGCTGGATGGCTTCAATGCGTTCCTGTACCGGAGGGTGCGAGGCCAGCAATGCCGCGAATTTCATGCGTGTGCTTTCGCCGAAACACATATGGTTCATGTCGCTGGCGTGGCTGGTGGTGTCCAGGTAGCCGCCTTTGAGGCCGATCTTGAACAGGGCGCCGGCAATGCCTTCGGGGTTGCGGGTAAACTGCACGGAGGAGGCGTCTGCCAGCATTTCCCGTTGCCGCGAGACTGCCGACTGGATCAGCCTTCCAAAGAACACGCCCACATAACCGATGACCAGTAGCGCCAGTCCCACCAGCCCGAAAATCGCTTCGCCACGCCGGTCCCGGGATGAGCGGGTGGAAAGGTGAGTGCGGTGGAACGACATTCTCAGCAGGAAGGCGCCAATCTGGCCGATCATCAGGATGCCGGCCAGGATGGCAATCAACCGGACATTCAGGCGCATATCGCCGTTCAGGACATGGCTGAACTCGTGGCCCACGACGCCCTGGAGCTCGTCACGGGTGAGTTGGGTCAGGGCACCATGGGTAACCACCATCACTGCTTCACCGGGCGTATAGCCGGCTACAAAGGCGTTGATACCGGTTTCATGGTCCATCACGTAGAGTTCCGGCACACTGATGCCGCTGGCGATGGACATTTCCTCGACAATATTGCGCAACCGGCGTTCGTCGGAATCTCTGGTGTCGGGGTCGATAGCGCGTGCACCAACCATTTTCGCCACCCGATCACCACCGCCTGACAGGTCGGCCCAGCGGATCAGCGAACCAGCGCCAATCAGGGCAACAACGGCAAGTGCGGTGAACAGGCCATGCCGGCTCAGTAGCCAGTCTGCAAATGCCAGCCCGGTGTATTCGCTGCGGGTGACCAGGTAGCCCACCAGGCAAACGGCAAGCGTGATGATGGCCACGGCCGCCAGAAACAGGACCACAAGCAGTCCTGTGTTCCGGCGGGCACTGGCCTGACGCTGGAAAAATCCGGGATGTGCCATGGCAACCCGCCTCAGAAGGCGACTTTGGGTGCCTGGCGGGCTTCAGGAGACTCCAGCTCTAACTGGGAGGATGGTTTGAAGGCGAACAGGCCGGCCACGATGTTGTTGGGGAACTGCTCACGGAAGATGTTGTAGCTCATGACGCCGTCATTGTAGGCCTGGCGGGCGAAGGACACCCGGTTCTCGGTACTGGAAAGCTCTTCCATCAACTGCTGGATGGTTTCGTTGGCTTTCAGTTCCGGGTAGTTTTCTGCCACGGCGTAGAAATTGGCCAGGGCCTTGGACAGCATGTTTTCGGCACTGCCCAGGCGCTGGATCTTGCCGCCGTCGGCCGGGTCGCCGGCGGCGTCCTTCTGGGCGCTGACGGCATTGTTTCGGGCCTCCATCACTTCGGTGAGGGTGTTGCGCTCATGGGAGAGGTAGGCCTTGGCCGCTTCCACCAGGTTGGGAATCAGGTCGTGGCGGCGCTGCAGTTGCACATCAATCTGGGCAAATCCGTTCTTGAACTGGTTTCGCAGGGAGACCAGGCGGTTGTAGATAAAAACGATGTAGAAAACGACAACGGCAGTGACGATCAGGCCAATCAGTGTGGTTCCCATAGCGACTCCTTGCGTTCCTGGTGGGGCGGTTCAGTGTTCAGGCATTATTTTCGACGATTTTACTGTGAAAGCCAGCAACAAAGATCTCAAATTCGTGGGGTTTCAGCGGTTTGCTGAAGAAATAACCCTGTGCCAGTTTGCATCCCCTCTGGGCGAGGTAATATTCCTGTTCCGCTGTCTCAACGCCTTCCGCCACTACGGTCAGGTTCAGGCTCTTGCCAAGGTCAATGATGGTGTTGGCAATGCGGGTGTCTTCTTCGTTCACCAGCAGGTCACGAATGAACTGCTTGTCGATTTTCAGGTGCTGGACCGGCATGCGCTTGAGGTAGGTCAGCGAGGAATAGCCGGTACCGAAATCATCCACCGCAATGCTGATGCCGGCTTTATGCAAGCGCTTCAGTTTGTCGACGGCTTCTTCGAGGTTGGTCATGAAGCTGGTTTCGGTTACTTCCAGTTCCAGGCGCCCGGCGGGGATATGGTGGCGCTTCAGGGTGTCGAGTATGTCGTCAACAATGGTGTCCTGGCGCAGTTGTACTGCTGAAAGGTTGACGGCAATCCGCAGTGGCATGCCGTTGCTGGCCCAGCGCGCAGCTTGCCAGCACGCCTGGTCAAGTACCCACTGGCCAATTTCCACGATGCTGCCGTTCATTTCGGAGACTGGAATAAATTCGTCCGGGGGGATCAGGCCTTTTTCCGGGTGTTCCCAGCGAATGAGTGCTTCTGCGCCAATAATCCGGTGGGTTTCCAGGTTGACCTGTGGTTGGTAGACAAGATGGAACTGGTGGTTGTGCAGCGCAACGGACAGGTCTTTCTCAAGCTGTTTGCGTTCGCGGATTTCCTGGTCGACGCTGGCCACATAGAACTGGAAGTAGTTGTGTCCGCTTTCCTTGGCCAGTGCCATGGTTTGCTCGGCACTTTGAAGCAGTCTGTCGGCCTTCTCCGTGTCGTTAGGATATAGAGCAATGCCAAGGGTTGCCGTCATGGTGACGATCTGATCTTCAAAGATCATGGGGCTGCCCAGGAAGGCCAGGATGCGGTCTGCCGTATCCGCCGCCTGAAACCCGTCCCGCAGGCCTTTTTCCACGATAACAAACTGGTCACTGCCCAGGCGGGCGATGGTAAAGCGTGTGCCGCTGAGGTTCTGGGTAAGACGATCAGCCACCGTCTGCAGGATCATGTCACCAGTGCGGAAGCCGCATTGCTCGTTGATGGACTTGAAGTCATCAATGCCGCAACAGACCAGCGAAAGGACCGTTTTCGCCTCGTGGGCGTCCTCGAGATCGGCCTGGAGCAATTCCATAAAGGTGTCCCGGCTTGGGAGGCCAGTCAGTTGATCATACCGGGCGAGGCGGGTAACGCGATCTTCCGCTTCCCGATGCCGGGTCTGGCTATCGCCAATCGCAACCAGGAGATTGTTGGTGGCATTAACCCAGAGGCCCAGTTCATCTCTCTGGTGCCCGTGGGGGAGGTGAATCAGGTTGTCGTCCGGGTGGTCCGGGTCCACCTGTTTAACGGACTCGACAATCCGCAGGAGCGGGCGTGTCAGCAACAGATGGAAAACCACGAACAGCACCATGCCGAGAATAACGGCAATGGCGATACCTGAAGCGAAGGTTACCGAAGCGCGTTCAAGCCATGTCCGGGCGGCCGGGCCGGTGTCGTAACGCAGTTCAAGGTAGCCATAGATGTTGTTGGCGCTGCCGCTCCTGGAAAGTTCCTCCCGGTAGTACCGTTCGGATTCGAAGATGGGATCCGTGATCTGCCGGAATGGGCTTTCCTGCAGGGGGCGCTCACGGCTGCCAAGAGGTTCACCATCCGGGTGGGTAATGCGTGCTATGTGAATGGCTTCCTGGGCGAACAGGCCATCGACTACCTGTTGGGCCAGATCGGCGTCGATACTGAAAACGGCCTGTGTGGATGCGTCCCTGACCAGTGCCATGGTCTGGCGTGCTTGCTCATCAAGGGACTTTGATACCCGCCCGGCATCAAGGATGACCTGTATGGTGCTGACGACGACCCCACTGATTAACGCCACAGCGAGTACCCATCGCAGCACCCGGTACCCCAGGCGATGTTCTACCTCATAGGAATTTTGCATGGAGGCCTGTTTGATTCGTTCCAACTGAGTGAGACCCGGTACCGATTTCCTGGGGTAAAAGGGGCTCTCGGCTGACTTTTTCTTCTCTGAACAGGGTTCAGTCTTCAGTAACTGTATTCAGTATCGGCAATTCTTCCAGATATTTCAGGCTTCGGGTGTATCAATTTGTAAGGTCTGTTATATCGCAGATACGAAAACGCCCGCAAACAGGGCGGGCGTTTTCGAATGCAGTTTTATCAGAAGGCTATCTGAAGGGCTGTTACGCCAGGTTTTCGTTCACGAAATCCCAGTTCACCAACTTCCAGAATGCTTCCAGGTAATTCGGCCGGGAATTGCGGTAGTCGATGTAGTACGCGTGCTCCCAGATGTCTACCGTCAGAACCGGCTTGTCCGCAGTCGTCAGCGGAGTTTCGGCGTTGCTGGTGTTCACAATGCCGACGCTGCCGTCTGCTTTCTTTACCAGCCAGGTCCAGCCGGAGCCGAAGTTGTTGGCGGCCTTGTCATTAAACTCTTTCTTGAAGTCTTCGAAGGAGCCGAAGGCCTTCTCGATAGCCTCTTTGGCTGCACCGGTGGGCTCGCCACCGCCATTGGGGCTCATGCAGTGCCAGTAGAAGGTGTGGTTCCAGACCTGGGCTGCGTTGTTGAACAGCGGGCCACTGGCGCTCTTGATGATGTCTTCGAGCGACTTGTTGGCGTTGTCTGTACCTTCGATCAGGCCGTTGAGCTTGGTAACGTAGGTGTTGTGGTGCTTACCGTAATGGTACTCAAGAGTCTCCTGAGAGATGTGTGGTTCCAGTGCGTTTTTTTCATAAGGCAGTGCGGGAAGTTCAAATGCCATGAGGTCGTTCTCCCTGGTTCTCTCTGTTTATGTGGATGTAAACCATAAATATAGGGGCGCTTTGAGTTATATCAACCCCTTGCCGTGAGCGTACTGTTGAACTCAGGACTACCGGGCAAAAACTGGGCGCAGTTTTTAACCCGCCATACCAATTCTTCGTAGCTGTCCGCCAGAACGGTCACATGACCCAGTTTCCGCCCCGGACGCTCGCCTTTATTGTAGAGGTGTACATGAGCGTAAGGCAGTTCGAGGATTCGTTCAATGTCACCATGCTCGGCAATGATGTTGATCATGCAGCTGACGCCGCGGGGGGCTGTGTTGCCGAGCGGGTGGCCGCTCACCGCGCGAATATGATTTTCGAACTGGCTTGTCATCGCGCCTTCAATGGTCCAGTGGCCGGAGTTGTGCACCCTCGGCGCCATTTCATTGGCAACCAGCCCGTCGGCGGTTTCAAACAACTCCAGCGTCAGTACGCCCACATAATTCAGCTCGTTCAACAGCGCCTTGATGTAACGCTCGGCGTCTTCCTGAACATGCTTTTCAAGCTTCGGCGCTGGTGCGATGGAATAGCGCAAAATGCCTTCGTGGTGAGCGTTTTCCGCCATGGGGTAAAACGCCAGTTCGCCGTCCTCGGCACGAACGGCGATAATCGATACTTCACGGCGGAACTCGACGAACTTTTCGACAATCAGGCGTGGATGACCGATGGATTGCCAGGCCGCTGCGGCTTCTTCCGGTGAACGAAGAACTGCTTGCCCCTTGCCGTCATAACCCTCAGTGTTGGATTTGGCGACAACCGGGCAGCCAAGCTCTTCAGCGGCGGCTTGCAGTGATTCTGCACTGTCCGCAATTCTCCACTGTGGTGTTGGGATGCCGAGCTCGCCGAATAGGGTTTTCTCCATTTCGCGGTTTTGGCAAACCTGCAATGCACGGGGGCAGGGATGAACCGGTTTTTCCTTGGCGATTCGCGCTGCTACATCAACCGGTAAGTGTTCGAACTCGTAGGTAACCCGATCTACCCGGGAAATGAAGTCATCCAGATATTGGCCATCTCGGTCAATAATGACTTCACCCAGCCCGGCACTGGGACTACCCGACATATCATAGAAGACAAACGTCTTGGCCAGCGGGTACCCAGCCAACGCCAGCATGCGTCCAAGCTGTCCAGCCCCTAAAACACCAATTCTCATTCGTTATCTCCTGCCATTAGGCATCTGCAAAGTTCGGTGTTGTGAGCGGGTCGGGGCAGGCTTTCCAAAACACGCTCAAGCACATCCCTGTGGCGCTTGAGCTCCGCCATCCATGGCTCCGCACAGTTTTGGAAAGCCTGCCCCGACCCGCTCAGCCGAATATGGAGTTGGATTCACTGATCGTCAGGATCAGGATTGTCCAGGATCGTTTGTGTCTGGGTTGCTCTGAATTCATCGACTGCCTTACGGACATCTTCCTTGAACGTTCCGATGATCTGCGCCGCCAGCAGGCCTGCATTGGTAGCACCGGCTTTGCCAATGGCCAGAGTACCTACTGCGATGCCACCGGGCATCTGTACGATAGACAGCAGCGAATCAAGACCGTTAAGCGCCTTGGACTGGACAGGAACACCGAGCACCGGCAATGACGTCTGTGAAGCAACCATGCCCGGCAGATGGGCAGCGCCGCCAGCGCCGGCGATGATCACCTTCAGGCCGCGGTCGGAGGCGGTCTTGGCGTAGTCGAAGAGCAAGTCCGGGGTGCGGTGGGCAGAGACAACTTTCGTCTCGTAAGGCACGCCCAGTTTGTCGAGCATCTCGGCGGCGTGTTCCATGGTGGGCCAGTCAGACTTCGAGCCCATGATGAGTCCTACAAGCGGCTGCATATGCAACAGTCCTGTGTGTGAGAAAGCCGGACATTGTATGTAAGGCCCCGGAACCATGCAAACAGACGATGGTGCGCGGCCTTATCCTGCCATCTTTCCTGGCCTTCATTTTGCTGTGTCGCTAGGTACGGGTATTATCAGGCCTTGTTACCGTTACCGTCCATATCCCGGAGCTGTTATGGAACCGATCCGTCCAGATGATGATGAAGTACGTACCGGCAAGGCCGGGAATAAACCGGAAGAGGGGCTTTCTGCCCAGAGGGAACCGCAGGCAGGAGACAAACCGGCAGCGGCCAGAAAAGCCAGCGCGCAGACTGCAGGCGGCGCTGGCAACGGCGGCCCCGGCAACGGCGGCCCCGGCAAACCCGCAGGGAAAACCCGGAAGTCATCCGGGGGAGGTGGTTCCGGCCGTGGTGCAATGCTGGCGATTGGCCTGTTGATTGTTGCCGGAGCTGCCGGGGCTGGCTGGTATCAGCAGGAGCAGCGTATCGAGATGCTGGAAGGACAGTTGGAAGAGGCCGATTACTGGGCCCGTCAGAGCAAGCTGGCGCTGGCGCGATTTGAGGGCGAGCTTTCCGAGACCGGGGAGAACCTTCAGGAAAAGGGGCAATCCATTGAAGAAACCCTGGCTACCCAGAATGAGCGCCTGGATACGGCAGACAGCGAAATCCGTAAGCTCTGGGGCGTGGCCAATGATCGCAACCGCAAGCAGCTGGATGACCATGAAGCCCGACTTGAGTCGTTACGCGCGGAGGTAGACAGCGGCAAGAATGAGCGTGAAGCCTTGTCGGCATCTGTTGAAAAATTGGAAACCACGGTTTCGACCAGGCTGGACGAAGTCCGGTCAGACCTGGAACGACAGCTGACTGCCGTTCGCGAAACCGGCCAGGAAAATGCCTCGAGATTGACGAAACTGGACGAGTCCCTCGCTGGCGTCGACAAGATGGTGGAACGCCAGTTGTTGAGGTTTGAACGTGAGCAGGACCTGACTATTGACGGTCTGGAGAGCCGGATTGCGGCGTTGGAGAGAGCCACCAACAATCTCTCCAGCGGCGGCCAGTTGGACGCGGTTCGCAAGGACCTGGCAGGGCTCAGGGAAACCGTATCGGCCATTGATTCGTCGCGGGCCCAGTTGACGTCGAGGCTGATTCGGTTGTCTGAAGAGGTCAACGATCTGCGCTCGCAGGTATCCGGGCAATAATTCGGCCGGAGATCCTGTAAGACGTTAAGGCACAGTCAGCCCAGCGGGGCTCGACTGTGCTTTGTAACAGTTTGTATTCATCCCTTGCGGTAGCTCTCAGTTCCGCGAGTTTGCAGTTGCTATGATCGGGGCAACTCGAGAAAGGATGAAGAGTGAACAACAATGAAAACCCGATTTCCTGTCACCAGAATATTTGTCCCCCGGTTTCCCGTTTCCGGTCTTTCCCGGCCCCTGACGGCCGTGTGTGTGGCGTTTCTGCTGGTGCTTGGTTCCGGCTGCACGGTGTACCAGTCTATTGGTAAAAGCGTGGGCTCGTTCCTGCATCCGGTATCCGGGCATGATTTTGTCCATATTGGCAATGACCAGTGGGATCGCAGCAATGCGGTTCTCTACTTTTATCGCACCCATTCCCAGTGGGCCGCCGATGAGATCGAGGCGCCCAGTGTCTACATTGACGACCATCATTACTTCAATATCCGCAATGACGCCTTTACCTGGCTGGAAGTTGCCCCCGGAGAGCGTCATATCGCCATCCGACGGCCGTTGCTGGGGCTGGAAGGGCTGAATTCGTTCAGCCTGAGCCTGATCGCGGATGCCACCCTGGAGGTGGAGCCTGGCCAAATCTATTACCTGCGCTACAACGAGCTGGAAGAGCCGGACAGCAACCACCCAGCGCTGGCCGAAGACCACCCCCTGACGTCTGGCGATCTGCAACTGGTGAGCCGGGACTACGCCATGCAGGCCGGAGAGATTGTCTCCACGCGTTTCCTGAACAGCGATCTGCTGGCTCCGAACCATGCTGCAACCTCCATCGTTGAGGTAAACGAGGACGCCAACTATGAGCGCAATCTGGCGTTGCTGGAAGAGGAGCGGGAAGCAGAAATCGAGCGCTTGAAGGCCGAAGGCAAATACGACGAGGCGCCCTGGTACTGGCCCTTCGGTGGCGGCCCCGAAGTGCCTCTGGAAAGTGACCGCAAGCAGCGTGAACTGGAGAGGAACTACGCTACGCTGGAAAAGGAGCGGGAGCGCCGGGAAGAAGCGGAATCCGGTGGAGGATGGTGGATGTTCTGAGGCTACAAATCTGGCCCCCTGTGAATTGTTGTTTCCGGCTTCGGTTACTAGACTGTTGGTAGTCGTTATTCAGAGGATTGCGGGATTATGTCGCTAAGAGATTCACTACAACAGACCTTGCGCCGGCTTTCCGGGGACATAATCCCCGGTGCGCTTGAAAACGCCGGCCACCGAATGGACGATCTCAGAAAGCGCCTGGACAACCTGAATTGCTCGCTGGCTGAAAAAGCCCTGCCTGAGGACCGCAAGTCAAGGGTCAGTGAGTTGTCGCTCAATCGCAAGGCAAAACAGGCCGGGCAGAAGGCCACCAGAAAAATCCGGGAAAAAATTTGACACCGCCGAACAAATGCTTAAAATGCGCGTCTCACTTGGTCGAGACAGCAACGCTGACTCACCAGTGTGCTGTGAAAGTGGGCGGTTAGCTCAGCTGGGAGAGCATCGCCCTTACAAGGCGAGGGTCACTGGTTCGATCCCAGTACCGCCCACCACTTTTCAGCATCACCGGGCCACCCCGCCCGGTTTCAGATCCCAAAGGCCGTCCAGGTCGGGATTGATGCGGAGCGGTAGTTCAGCTGGTTAGAATACCGGCCTGTCACGCCGGGGGTCGCGGGTTCGAGTCCCGTCCGCTCCGCCATTTTTTGTTGATTTCCAGATCCCGGGTGGTTAGCTCAGCTGGGAGAGCATCGCCCTTACAAGGCGAGGGTCACTGGTTCGATCCCAGTACCACCCACCATTTTTCCCTCAAAGATGTGTTTCTAACCCGATACTTTGGGTTGTCGGATTACGGCTGCGCCTAATCCGACCTACACCTCTTACTTCCCAATCAACGACTGCCCGCATACCCGGACAACGTTCCCGTTCACGCCATTCGATGCTGGATTGCAATACCACGCAATCGCTTCTGCCACGTCTATCGGCAAACCACCCTGGGACAGGCTGTTCATGCGCCTACCGGCTTCGCGGATGGTGATCGGCATGGCGGCGGTCATCTGGGTTTCGATGAAACCGGGCGCGATGGCGTTGATGGTCACACCGTTCTTCACCTGTTTTGCCATTGCCTCCACATAGCCGATCACGCCGCACTTGGCGGTGGAATAGTTGGTCTGGCCAAAGTTGCCGGCAATGCCGCTGATGGAGGAAATGCAGACGATGCGGCCGTTTTCCCGCAGCAACTCCTGGTGCATCAGTTCCTCATCAATCAGTTCCTCGGCCGTCAGGTTGACTGCAATGGTCATGTTCCAGAAGTGCTCCGGCATATTGCCCAGGGTTTTGTCGCGGGTGATGCCGGCGTTGTGGATGACCAGATCAATGCCTTCGAAGTGCTCCTTCACGAAGTCCGCAATCTGTTTTGGCGCCTTCTCGTCCGTAATGTCGCACGCCAGCGCCTTGCCCTTGAGCGGCCCCATGACTTTCTGCAGGTCTTCCATGGCTGGCTGGATGTCCAGACCAATCACGGTGGCACCGTCCCGGGTCAGGGTTTCGGCAATGGAAGCGCCAATGCCCCGGGAGGCGCCCGTTACCAACGCGACTTTCCCGGTCAGCGGTGCGACCGGATTGGTGGCAGGTGCGACCGTCCCCTTGCCGATGCGGGTTACCTGGCCAGACACGTAGGCGGACCGGGGCGACAGGAAGAATCGCACGCTGGAGTCCAGTTGTTGCTCGGCGCCGGGCGCCATCCACAGCAGGTTTGCGGTAGAGCCTTTCTTGCCCACTTCCTTGCCAACGCTACGCACGAAGCCTTCCAGTGCCTGGTGCGCCGCCGCCTTGGCCGGTTGGCGACAGGTGGCGGGGTCCTGCCCGATAACCAGTACCCGGCCATTGCCAGCCAACTTGCGGATGGTAGGGTGGAAAAACTCGTAAACCGCTTTCAGGTCGGTGGTGTCTTTCATGCCGGTGGCATCGAACACCAGGGCAGAGAACTTGCGGTCAATGTCGGCATTCAGGGGCAGGGCTTCGGCCTTGTTGCCGCTTTTGGAAGAATCGTTCAGAGTATCCACAGCACTGGCATGGAAGAGTTTCGCGGCACTGGCGCCCAGCACACCGCCAACCGCGGCAATGGCTTTGCTGCCATTGGCGGCGCCGATCAGTACGTCGCCCTCGATAAATGGCTGGTCGGCGCGCTTCCAGCGTTTCAGGGGCACTGGCGCGGGAAGCCCCAGGGACTGGGCGGCGGTCTTGCCCACAGAGGTATTGACGAACTTGAGGTAAAGGTCAGACATGGCATTTTCCTTTTGCGAAACGAATATCGGCGTACAGGTTAAAGAATCGGGCAGCTTTTGGATTGACTCAACGCTCTGTGACGGTTGTCAGGGATGCCAATGAGCCGCGCCCGGTTGGCGCTAGACTGCAACGCAACGGATACACTCGTTTAAACAGGACTTCATCATGGCACAGGCACCGAAAAGCACCCAAAAGAAAACATCGACGGCAAAGAAGGCCCCGGCCGCCAAAAGCGGTATCCGCCGCGTCGCTATTATCGGCGGTAACCGGGTACCTTTTGCCCGCTCCAATACGGCGTACAGCAAAGTCAGCAATCAGGAATTGCTAACCAGTGCACTGCGGGGGCTGGTTGACCGCTTCGGGTTGCAGGGGCAGCGCGTTGGAGAGGTTGTCGCTGGTGCGGTCATCAAGCATTCCAGGGATTTTAACCTGACGCGGGAGTCTGCGCTCAGCAGCGGCCTGGCGCCGGAAACGCCCGCCTATGATATCCAGCAGGCCTGTGGCACCGGCCTGGAAGCGGCCATCCTGGTGGCGAACAAGATCGCCCTGGGGCAGATTGAGTGCGGTATTGCCGGCGGCACCGACACCACCTCCGATGCGCCGATTGGCGTGGGGGAGGGCCTGCGGGAAATCCTGCTGGACTTGAATCGCGCCAAGACGACCGGCGAGCGCCTGAGAGCACTGAGCCGTTTCCGCCCCGGCTACCTGAAACCGGAAATTCCGCAAAACGGAGAGCCCAGAACCGGCCTGTCCATGGGTGGCCATTGCCAGATCACCGCCCATGAATGGTCCATTCCCCGTGACGAGCAGGACAAGCTGGCCTATGAAAGCCACCAGAAACTGGCTGCGGCTTATGAGGAAGGTTTCTTCAAGGACCTGATGACGCCACTGGCGGGGCTGGAGAAGGACAATATCCTGCGCCCGGACACTACCCTGGAGAAACTGGCGACGCTCAAGCCCGTGTTCGACCGGGACAACGGCACCATGACCGCCGCCAACAGCACGGCGCTGACCGATGGTGCCTCCTGTGTGCTGTTGGCCAGCGAAGAGTGGGCCAAGGCAAACAACATGGAGGTAAAGGCCTACCTGACCTTCTCCGAAGTAGCCGCCGTGGACTTCGTTGACAAGAAAGAGGGCCTGCTGATGGCGCCGGCCTATGCCGTGCCGCGCATGTTGGAGAAAGCCGGGCTGAGCCTGCAGGATTTCGACTTCTACGAAATCCACGAAGCCTTTGCCGCACAGGTGCTCTCCACCCTGAAAGCCTGGGAAGATCCCGCCTTCTGCAAGGACCGCCTGGGCCTGGACAAGCCCCTGGGCAGCATTGACCGCAGCAAACTGAACGTGAAGGGCAGCAGCCTGGCCACGGGCCATCCCTTCGCGGCCACTGGTGGGCGTATTGTTGCCACCCTGGCGAAGTTGTTGGAAGAGAAAGGCAGCGGCCGCGGGCTGATCTCCATCTGTGCCGCCGGCGGGCAGGGGGTGACTGCGATACTGGAGCGGTAAGTCTACGGAAAATTTAATTTTTCCCTTTGACAGCCAAGGTTTCTACCCGTACTATGCGCACCTCGTTGATCGGGGCCTTCCCCGGGATACAACCAGTTTGATGCGGGGTAGAGCAGTCTGGTAGCTCGTCGGGCTCATAACCCGGAGGTCGTAGGTTCGAATCCTGCCCCCGCTACCATCTTCAGGAAAGGCCAGCTTTAGCTGGCCTTTCTGCTTTCTGGCAACGGCTTATTCTCCCGCCAGCACGCTGCTAGGTATTTTCCATACATGGCCTGCCAACCCCGTTGACTATTTCCTGTCCGCCCGCCAGACTCATGTTGTAGCCTGGGACAGCAACATGAACAACACGCATCACCTCATCCGCCGACGGATTCAAACACCTCTGGTAGTGCTTCCACTGCTGGCGTTGCTGCTTGCTTTTCTCTCATCCCTCACCTATCAGTACGCCGCTGAAACCCGCCTGAACCATGGATTTATCAGCACGCTGGATCATCTGGTTGTTGCCAGCCCCAATGAATCGGTCAGGGCACTGGTTGGTAACAACGATGACGAAAGCGCCGCAGCTGATGGAGACCGGGATTTTCCCCAGTGGTGGAGCAATGGTTCCACGGATATCTGGATTGGTCAGCGTGATATTGGCAGCGTCTCCTCTGTTGAAACGGGCGATCTCCCGCTAGCCGGCCGTTATGTAATTCCCCTCCTGCGCGCACCTCCCCTGGCGTAATTCTCCACTTTGTCGCGGCGGGTCTTTCCGACTGTCGTTCCGGTTAACAAAGTTTTCTTCGAGGATTACCCATGAAATCACTACGTTCACGGGCCGTGGTATACGGCCTGGTGATAGTACTCGGGTTACTGAGCGCGTTACCGAATCTTCTTTCCCACAACCAGTCCGGAAAATTACCGGACTGGTACCTGCAAAACACGGTGTCCCTGGGGCTGGACCTGCAGGGTGGTTCCCATTTGCTTTTGCAGGCCGACCTTGATGACCTGTTTTCCGGCGAGCGCCAGGCCATAGCCGAAGAGCTGGCCAGGACCCTGCGTGAGGCGGGTATTCACTATGGCAGGGCCCTGATGGTCGGGGACCGTATTGAGGTGCCGGTGCGCCAATCCGACCAGTTGTCCGAAGCGGCCAGCCTTGCCCGCAAGCTGGCCCGGGAACCCCCCGATGGCTCGCGCCGCTTTGACGTTGACCAGAATGGTGGGCGGCTGGTGCTGACGCTGACCGAAGCCTGGCGGGAGAATGTGGCCCGGGATGCGGTGGAACGGAGCCTGGAAGTGGTGCGCAGGCGGCTCGACGAAACCGGCCTGGTGGACCCCAGCATTACCCGTCAGGGCAGTGACGGTATCCTGGTGCAGATGCCGGGTGTCGCCGATCCCAGTGAAATCCGCAAGTTACTGGGTACAACGGCGAAGATGAGTTTCCATTGGGTGGCGCGGGAGATGGGGGAGGGCGTTGCTGTATTCTCCCTTCCGGACGCCAACGGAGAAGGTCGGTACCAGTTGGAAAAACGGGTCGCCATGCCCGGTGAGCGTATCCGGGATGCCCAAATGGCGTTTAATCCTGACACCAGCGAACCGGTTGTCAATTTCAAGCTGGACAACGAAGGTGCACGCCTGTTTGGTGACATGACCCGGGACAATATTGGCCGCGCCCTGGCCATCGTGCTGGATGGCAAGGTCATCACGGCGCCGGTTATTCGCAGTGTTATCGGCGGCGGCAGTGGTGAAATCAGCGGCGCCTTCACAACCAAAGAGGCCAGCAATCTGGCCCTGCTGCTAAGGGCTGGCGCCTTGCCCGCCCCGCTGCATGTGGCGGAGGAGCGCACGGTTGGCCCTGATCTTGGCAGTGACGCCATCGCCATGGGGCTGACCACTGGTTTGCTGGGGGCGGCCATGGTGATCGCCTTTATGGTGGGGCTCTACGGACGTTGGGGGCTGATTGCCTGTGTGGGGCTGACGGTGAACGTAGGGCTGGTCTTCGGGGTGTTGAGCCTGCTCGGCGCCACCCTGACGTTGCCGGGCATCGCCGGGATTATTCTTACCATCGGCATGGCGGTGGATGCCAATATCCTGATCAACGAGCGCATCTGGGAGGAGTCCCGCAAGGGTAAGCCTGCGTGGATGGCTCTCAGGGAAGGGTTTGGCAAGGCCTACACAACCATCCTGGATTCCAACGTCACCACCCTGATTGCGGTCAGCCTGCTGTTCATGGTGGGCAGTGGGCCGGTCAGGGGCTTTGCGGTCACCATTGGTATTGGTTTGCTGACTTCCCTATTTACCGCGATTGCGGTTACCCGGCTGATCATGGAGTGGCGTATCCGGGGCAGGGCCCGGGAGCCGTTGGTGATTTCCGGCATCGCCTGGCTGGACCGGCTCAGTGAGCGAGGCGTGAACTTTATGCGCGCCCGCATGACCGGATTGCTGGTGTCGGCGGTGCTGTCGGTGGCTGCCATTGGTCTGTTTGTCCAGCCCGGACTGAAATACGGCGTCGATTTCACCGGGGGTACCGTGGTTGAGGTGCAGGCCGGAACAGCAACGGTGGAGCAATTGCGCACCACGTTGCAGGACCATGGCCTGGATGAAGCCGCCATCCAGGAGTTCGGTGCTGACGGGCGTTTCCTGGTTCGCCTGCCTGTTGCACAGGGAGAGCCCGGGGCAACAGCAGATCAGGTGGCGTCGCTCAAATCAGCAGTGACCTCGGCCCAACCGGACGCGGAGTTTCCACGGGTCGACATGGTGGGGCCCAAAGTCAGCGGTGGGTTCAGTGATGCCACGATTCTGGCGGTTCTGCTGGCCGGCGCGGGAATGCTGGCGTATCTCTGGGTTCGGTTTGAATCCCATTTCGCACTGGCCGCGACCCTGACCATCGCGCTGGACATCACCAAGACCATTGGTTTCTTCGCCCTGGCCGGCGTGGAGTTCAACCTGACCGCCGTAGCGGCACTGCTTGCCCTGATCGGCTATTC
Source organism: Marinobacter iranensis (assembly GCF_029207565.1). Classification (GTDB taxonomy): domain Bacteria; phylum Pseudomonadota; class Gammaproteobacteria; order Pseudomonadales; family Oleiphilaceae; genus Marinobacter; species Marinobacter iranensis. The sequence goes on from NZ_JANCMW010000001.1 coordinate 439,214, forward strand.
CGTCAACGACAAGGTGGTGGTGTTTGATCGTATTCGTGAAAATTTGCGGAGAACGCCGGAGCGACCGATGCTGGAATTGCTGAACGACAGCATATCGTCAACACTGACCCGTACCGTGTTCACCTCGGTGACCACTTTCCTGGCGTTGCTGCCCATGGGCATCGCCGGGGGCGCGGCCGTCGCGAGTTTCGCCTTGCCCATGCTGTTCGGCATCGTGATCGGCACCAGTTCGTCGGTATTTATCGCGTCATCGATTCTGTATTACCTGGGCCAGCGGCGCGCCCGCAAGGGATTGGCACAACTACGCCCATCGGCTGAGGACATCCGAAAAGAATTGGAGCAGATCGCGTGAAGCCAACGTTTGGCGAACCCGTTTTTGCCCTGCGGGGCCGGGCGATGGTAGATTACGTATCAACATTAGTTAGGTGGCTAATAGCGGGAATATGAAAAATCAGTCCACATACAAAGCCAGTTTGCCGGGCAGCCTTATTGCGTTGCTTGGCCTGGTGTTTGTTGTCTGGACATCGGTAGCGGTTGCGCTTCCGGCCCAGGATGATCCGGTTGCCACCGCTGTTGCCCTGAGCGATTGGCAGGCTAACGCCGAATCTGCGGAGGGATCGTCCTCTCCCGGCGATGTCGCTTCGTTGACCCCCGTATTCGTCTTTCCTCCCCTGGCACTGAATGCCAGTGCCCTGCACCAGTTGGCCTTTGAGGCCCCCGCCACAAGACTTCTCAGTTATCCCGGCAAGTCACAAGCCCCTCCTTCCCTGGTTTAGACATTTGCAAAGACCCAGGCTTCCCTGACCTTTACGAAGGCAGGTTGCGCCTGGCGAAATGATCTTTAGTCAGGAGAATTGCCATGAGCAATCAACCAAGCGTTCAAGCGCCCTTGTCTGCCGGCGCCAAATATCGGCTTGCCAACGATGGAAATTGGTAAGCTCCAGGGCCTGAAAGTTGATGAATTAATTTCCATTTTCAAAGGGCTTCATTCGGACTATCTTTTAGTAACGGAGGCTGTCGCTGTTGGGGCAGAGGATCAGGTCGTTCTCCGATATTGTTCACGCGGTCCGGAAAAGCCCTGGGTAAACCTCGCAATGTTGCAACCTGCCGTTGCGGGTTGCAACATTCTTCCGATAATGACCAGTATTTAAAGGAAGCTTCCATGGCCATTAAAAAAGTGCTCATCGCCAATCGCGGCGAAATTGCCGTTCGCATTGCGCGGGCCTGTAAGGAGTTGGACATTCGTTCCGTCGCTGTCTATTCAGAGGCGGACCAGTACTCCCTGCACGTGAAGAAAGCGGATGAGTCCTATCAGATCAGCAAGGACCCGCTCAGTGGTTACCTGAATCCCCATCACCTGGTGAACCTGGCGGTGGAAACCGGCTGTGATGCGCTACATCCGGGTTACGGCTTTCTCTCCGAGAACGCTGAGCTTGCAGCTATCTGCCAGCAGCGGGGAGTCACCTTCATCGGCCCGTCATCCGAGGCGATCAGTGCCATGGGTGACAAGACTCAGGCCCGTCAGACCGCCATCGCCGCAGGGGTACCTGTGACACCGGGCTCCGAAGGCAACCTGGACGACGTGGAAGATGCCGTGCGCCAGGCGGCGGACGTTGGCTACCCGGTTATGCTGAAGGCCACATCCGGTGGTGGTGGCCGGGGCATCCGCCGCTGCGACAATGAGAAGGAGTTGCGGCAAAACTACGAGCGGGTAATTTCCGAAGCCACCAAGGCCTTTGGCAGTGCCGAGGTTTTCCTTGAGAAATGCATCATCGAGCCCCGCCACATCGAGGTGCAGGTTCTCGCTGACCACCATGGCAATGTGGTGCACCTGTATGAGCGAGACTGTTCCATCCAGCGCCGTAACCAGAAACTGATCGAAGTGGCGCCGTCTCCCCAATTGAGTGAGGAACAGCGTGAATACATCGGCGAACTGGCCATCCAGGTGACCCGCCAATGCGGCTATGTGAATGCCGGCACCGTCGAGTTCCTGCTGGATCACGATGACAGCTTCTACTTCATGGAAATGAACACGCGGGTGCAGGTGGAGCACACCATCACCGAGGAAATCACCGGCATCGATATCATCAAGGCGCAGATCCGTATTGCGTCGGGCGAACCCCTGGAGTTTTCCCAGGAGGACATCAGTTATCGCGGCTTTGCGGCGCAATTCCGGATCAATGCCGAAGACCCGAAGAATGGCTTTCTACCCAGCTTTGGTCGCATCAGCCGCTACTATTCCGCAGGCGGCCCGGGCGTGCGTACGGATGCTGCCATGTATACGGGCTATGAGATACCACCGTACTACGACTCCATGTGCGCAAAACTGATTGTCTGGGCACGGGAATGGCCGGAACTGGTGGCCCGTTCCCGCCGGGCACTCAGTGATATGGCCATCTACGGGGTGCACACCACGATTCCTTACTATCAGCAAATCCTCAATCACCCTGATTTCCAGGCCGGCACCTTCAACACCGGCTTTGTTGAACGTAATCCCCAGTTGCTGGAATACAGCAACAAGTCCCGGCCGGAATCCGTCGCAACTGCCATTGCCGCCGCCATTGCCGCCCAGGCAGGCGTGTAACACGAATATTGGAGAACATCCATGAGCAAGAGAAAGATCCACATTACCGACGTGATCCTGCGGGACGCCCACCAGTCCCTGATCGCCACGCGGATGCGCACCGAAGATATGTTGCCGGCCTGTGAATGGCTGGACCAGGCTGGCTATTGGTCACTGGAGTGCTGGGGTGGCGCTACGTTTGATGCTTGCGTACGGTTCCTGAAGGAAGACCCGTGGGAGCGTCTTCGCGCCTTACGCAAGGCCCTGCCCAATACCCGCCTGCAAATGCTGTTACGCGGTCAGAACCTGCTGGGATACCGGCACTACGGCGACGATGTGGTGGAAGCGTTTGTTGAAAAGGCCGCTGAAAACGGTATCGATGTGTTCCGGATTTTTGACGCCCTGAACGACGTGCGCAACCTGGAAACCAGTATCAAGGCGGTTAAAAAGGCTGGCAAGCATGCCCAGGGCACGCTGTGTTACACGGTCAGTCCCGTGCATGACGTGAAAACCTTCCTGGCCCAGGCTCAAACCATGGCTGACATGGGGGCTGACAGCATCGCCATCAAGGACATGGCGGGCCTGCTGACGCCAGCGGTGACCGCCGAGCTGGTCAGTGGCCTGAAGAAGAACCTCAAGCTGCCGGTGTTCCTGCACTCCCATGCCACCTCCGGCATGGCGCCCATGTGCCAGTGGGCGGCAATGGAGGCGGGCGTTGATCATATTGATACAGCGCTGTCGGCGTTCGCGGGAGGTACCAGCCATCCGCCCACGGAGTCATTGGTGGCCGCACTGCACGACGCCGGCTACGAAACCGGCCTCAACCTTGAGCTACTGGACAAAGCCACCCGGCATTTCCGCGAGGTTCGCAAGAAATACCATCAGTTCGAGAGTGACTACAATGGGGTGGATACTTCGGTGCTGCTGTCCCAGGTTCCCGGTGGCATGATGTCCAACCTGGCCAATCAGCTCAAGGAGCAGGGCGCCCTGGACCGGATTCAGGACGTGTTCGAGGAAATCCCCCGAGTGCGCAAGGATTTGGGGTATCCGCCATTGGTGACACCAACCTCGCAGATCGTCGGCACCCAGGCGGTGATCAATGTGCTGGGAGGCAAGCGTTACGACACCATCACCAATGAGGTGAAGAAATACATGCAGGGTTGGTATGGCAAGGCTCCTGCGGAGGTGGATACACAACTGCAACGGCGGGCTGTTGGTAAGGAAGATCTGATCGAGGAGCGCCCGGCCAACTTGATTCCCAGGGAACTGTCAGAACTGCGTAAAGACGTGGGGGATCTCGCGGAGAGCGAGGAAGACGTACTCACTTACGCCATGTTCCCGGATCAGGCCCGCACCTACTTGCAGCAACGCCGTGATGGCACCCTGCAGCCGGAGGCGCTGGAACCCATTGCCACGGGTAAAACCGGAGGCAATGTGTCCACCGAGTTCCGCATTACGGTGCACGGAGAAAGCTACGACATCCACGTGACCGGTGCCAACCCGGTGAGTGAGACCGAGCGCCGGTTCTACATGACGGTGGATGGCGTGCCCGAGGAAATTCATCTGGAATCCCAGGGTGAAGCGTCTGAAAATACCCGCAAGGGTGGCCGCGCAAGGGCTACCGGTGAAGGCCACGTGACCACTACCATGCCTGGCAACATTGTTGATGTGCTGGTCAGCGAAGGTGACAAGGTATCCGCCGGCGACCCGGTGCTGATTATTGAGGCCATGAAAATGGAAACAGAGGTCAAGGCCACCAAATCCGGTACTATCAAAGCGGTTAGCATTGCCAAGGGCGATCGTGTTGCGCCCGGCGAGAGCCTGATCGAAATCGAATAACCAGCCTCCCGGGACGGTCGTCCCGGGCATTCCATTGCAGTTGGGAGCAACCCCTCGAATGAAGTCGATCTTTTTGTTGTTAGCGGCTGTGTTGTCGTTGGCACCCACATCGGTGTGGGCAAATCCCGACCGGGCCGTGGATCTGGTTACCCACCCGGTAGGATACATTGCGATAGTGATCTTTGTGGTCGCCTACCTGTTCGTCATGCTGGAAGAGCGGATTCACCTGGCTAAATCCAAGCCGATGCTGATTGCGGCCGGATTGATCTGGATACTCGTGGCCCTGGCATACCGTGCCGCGGGCGCCAATGGCGAAGTGGAAGAGGCCATACGGCACAACTTCCTGGAATACGCGGAACTGTTCTTCTTTCTCCTGGTGGCCATGACATACATCAATGCCATGCTGGAACGTGGGGTTTTTGACCAGTTGCGGATCTGGTTGTTGGGCAAGGGTTACGGCTACCGGCAATTGTTCTGGATAACCGGTGCATTGGCGTTTTTCATATCGCCGGTGGCGGATAACCTGACCACCGCACTGATCATGTGTGCGGTAGTGATGGCAGTGGGCCGGGACAGCGCTGCTTTTGTCTCCCTCTCCTGTATCAATATCGTGGTGGGTGCCAACGCAGGCGGGGCGTTCAGCCCGTTTGGTGATATCACCACGTTGATGGTCTGGCAGAAAGGCATACTCCCATTCCAGGACTTCTTCCAGTTGCTGCTGCCGTCCATGGTTAATTTCCTGGTGCCGGCGGCACTGATGCATTTCGCCCTGCCCAAGGGGCAGCCGTCGTCACTCGAGTCCTACAACAACGTCCTGCGTCCGGGCGGGTTGGTCATATGTGGCCTGTTCCTGCTGACAATTGCCACTGCCATCAGTTTTCACCAGTTCCTGCATATACCACCAGTATTCGGCATGATGACGGGGCTCGGTTATCTGAAGATTTTCGGCTTCTACCTCAAGCGCCACGAGGAGTATCACTGGAACGAGAGTTTCGAAACCCCACCTGGAGACAGTTCGGGCGATCGCACACAGGGCCGTCGCGCGTTTGATGTGTTTTCCCACATTGCCCGGTCGGAATGGGACACGCTGTTCTTCTTCTACGGGGTGATTATGGCGGTCGGTGGTCTGGGATTCATCGGTTACCTGGGCATGATGTCCGCCACCCTCTATGGCGACCTGGGGCCTACCTTTGCCAACATCATGATTGGGGTGATATCGGCGCTGGTGGACAATATTCCGGTGATGTTTGCGGTCCTGACCATGAATCCGACGATGCCTGACTATCAATGGTTGCTGGTCACCCTGACGGCTGGCGTTGGCGGCAGCTTGCTGTCGATAGGTTCAGCCGCCGGTGTTGCCCTGATGGGGCAGGCGAGGGGGCAGTACACCTTCTTCAGCCACCTGAAATGGACGCCGGCCATTGCCCTGGGGTACGGCGCCAGTATCTGGGTGCATTTCCTGGTCAATGGCTGAGGTCGGGTGGCCGCTGGAAGCCGGCAAGTTCCCCGTCTTCCAGTAACTCCGCAAACCGGATGGTGGTCAGATCCATGCCCGGGGCGCCAATGACCTGAACATTGAACGGCAATCCCGCTTTTGTCCTGCCAATAGGCACCGACGTGGCGGGTAGTCCGAGCAGGGTGGCAAGGGCAATCCAGCAGAATTGGTCCATATAGGCCCTGGGCTGTCCGGCGACAGTGATCTGCCGTTTGAAGACCGGGTTGCTGTGGTCGTGCCGGATGGCGGTGGTGGGTGTGACCGGTGTCAGCAGAACATCGAATTCATCAAACAGTGTGGTTATCTCCGCTCTCATTTTTTCCCGCATCTCGTTCCAGGCCATCCACTGGTATACCGGCTGATTCACGCCGCGACCATACTCACCAACGAATGCTGTAACCGGGCCAAACAGGTGCAGCCATCTCTCAAACCGGGCGATCCATTTCATCTGCCGGCGTTGGGCCGGTTTCATGGAGGTGCTGAGCAGGCTGCCCAGCAGGTTGAAGTAGGCGGGCAGGATATGTTCCAGATTGAGCAGGTGGTGCCTGGCTTCGGCAACCAGCGCACCTTTGCTTTCCAGGTTTTGCCCGAGGTGCTCGTAAGCCTCCAGCAACTCGTCGTCGATCGGGCACAAGGGGTCTTTCAGCCACAATCCCACTCGCGCCTGTTCCAGGGAATCAAAGGTTGCGGGCGCCATTGCCAGTTGCCAGCTTGTGCGCTCACGCTCGGCCGGGCCGGCAATCACGTTCAGCAGCAGTTCCAGGTCTTTTGCCGAGCGGGCAAGGGGACCCCCTTCAGCAAGATCAGGCCGGGATTCGGTGCCCGGAGGCCCGGGAATATGGCCCCGGAACGAAACCAGTGCCCGTGAGGGCTTGTGGCCGAAAACACCGCAGAAATGGGCAGGCGTGCGGATGGAGCCAGCCAGGTCGCTGCCCACTTCCAGGGGCGTCATGCCCGCTGCCAGGGCAGCCGCGGCTCCGCCTGAAGAGCCGCCGGGGGTATGGGCCAGGTTGTGGGGGTTGTTGGTGACCCCAAAGAGTTTGTTGTAACTCTGCAGGTCGGTGGCGTAGATGGGAACGTTGGTTTTCCCCAGGATAATGGCGCCAGCTTCCTCCAGGCGCTGAACCACATCCGCATGCCTTTCCGGGGTGTAGTCTTTCAACGCGGGGGCACCGGCGGTGCAGGTCATGCCCGCGACTTCCCAGGTGTCCTTCAGGGTCAGTGGCAGGCCGTGGAGGGGGCCAGTGGGTTCGCCTCGCGCAAGGGCTTCGTCTGCCTTCCGGGCCTTTTCCAGCGCCTTGTGTTCGTCCAGGGTCACGACGGCATTGATATCGCCGTTGCACTGGCGAATCCTGTCCAGGAAGGCTTGGGTGGTTTCCGCGCTGGTTAGCTTGCCGTCCTTGAGGTCACTAACGAGTTCGGTGGCAGAGCGGTAGTGCAGTGGGTTCATGGTTTCCTCGTTGTTATTGCCTGGCCTTGCTCATCCTGAGAGTTCGCTACGCCAATGCTTGACCCTGACCTGGGATTTGACGGCGTCCAGTATTTCGACAATCAGATTGATCAGCGCTTCGTTGGGGGCGTCTTGCTCGCCGTTTGCATCCGGTGACGGCAGGAACACATTCACGATGTCTTCAATAAAGGCGTGGTTCGAGGCGGAGGCCAGATCTTCCAGAATCTGGTGGATCACGTTGGCCACTATGTCGCCCACGGCTTCTTCCAGGGTTTCCTGAATTGTCGGGCCCACCACGGGCAGGTACTTCAGTCGTGACAGTTCCAGGTTCTGTTTGAGGGCGTTGTCGACGCGGGTTTCCAGGTAACTTCTCAGGGCGCCGCGATTGGGTACGTAACCTTCCTGTGCGGCTTCCGCAACGCGTTGTGACACCCAGTCGGAGAGCATTTCCCGTCTTGGGTAGAGAATTTCATTCTGGATGCGATCAAACAGGGGTGAACCCCGGCGAATCTCGTCCTGGGCGCCGGACAGCACCTTGATGACGATGCGGTCGGAGAGTTCTTCCATGAAGGCTTCGTAGTAGAAATTGAAGAACTGGAAGGCTCTGGTCTGGGTGACGTCAATAACCTTGTACTGGTGCAGGCGATAGATGATGGAGATGACGCGCAATATCCGCAGGAAGCGGAAGCTGCCGACGGGGATGCAGCCGATGATGTCGTACCAGTGGATGAAGGGGTAGAAGTACCAGCGGTCATAGACCTTGGCTTTGATGGCGTAGCCCCAGCGCACGACGAATTCGGTCAGGAAGATGCTGACGAAGATGAGGTCGTAGAAGAGGAAGTTTTCGTGGATGGGGTGGTAGAGCTCTTTGATGGCCGGGGCGTGTGCTGCAAACAGGTTCTGGACGCCGGCGAAGTTGTAGATGGAGTCGAAGATGATGAAGGCCAGGTTGATGATGAGCAGGCCGAGCATCAGGAAGTCTATGACGAACCAGATGAGTTGGTGGCTGGTTTTCAGATTTTCTCGGTTTATCTTTAGCATTCATCAGTCCAGGACTTCGAGTTTGGAGTCTGCAGCGGATGTGTCGCTTCTCCCCAGACACGCCGTTAACCCATCCATGGGGGCTCGGCATTGCCATCCTTGGCAATGCACGGTCTGGGGAGAAGCGACACATCCGCTGCGATCAGGCTCTGTGCTTTTCCGCCATTAAGGTCGCGGGCATTTGTTGCACTTGCCTGATTTTTCGACGCTTTCACACAGGTTAGCTTATTTCAGCTCCGCCGACGACTTGCCCAGTAATCTTCTTGCGATGATCAGCAGCTGGATCTGTTGGGTGCCTTCGAAGATGTCGAGGATTTTGGAGTCCCTGGCCCATTTTTCCAGCAGTTCGGTTTCGCCATAGCCGAGGCTGCCGCAGAGTTCGACGCAGCGCAGGGTGACCATGCTGCCGACGCGGCCGGCTTTGGCTTTGGCGATGGAGGCTTCCCTGGAGTTGGGCAGGCCGTTGTCGGCCATCCAGGCGGCGCGGAGGGTGAGCAGGCGGGCGGCTTCGAGTTCGGCTTCCATGAGCTGAAGTTCGCGGGTGACGGCGGGTTGGGTCCAGGTCTGGTGGTGGTACTCCAGGTCGATGCCGGTGAGGGCGATGAGTTCTCGGGTTTTCTGCAGGGCGGCGCTGGCGAGGCCGATGGCCATGCCGGCGACGACGGGGCGGGTGTTGTCGAAGGTTTGCATGGCGCCGGCGAAGCCTTTTTCGACGCTGATGTCGGGGTCGCCCAGGAGGTTTTGTTTCGGAACGCGGCAGTTGTCGAAGCGGATGGCGGCGGTGTCGGAGGCTTTGATGCCGAGTTTTTTCTCCAGGCGTTCCACGGTCATGCCGGGGGTGCCTTTTTCCACCACGAAGGATTTGATGGCGGAGCGGCCTTTGTTGCGGTCTAGGGTGGCCCAGACCACGACGGCGTCGGCGCGTTCGCCGGCGGTGACGTAGATTTTCTCGCCGTTGATGACGTACTCGTTGCCGTCTTCGGTGGCGGTGGTGCGGATGGCGGCGGAGTCGGAGCCGGCGCCGGGTTCGGTGATGGCCATGGCGGCCCAGGTGTTGCCGAAGCGGGCCAGTTGTTCGTCGTTGGCGACGGCGGCAATGGCGGAGTTGCCCAGGCCCTGGCGGGGGATGGAGAGGGCCAGGCCGACGTCGCCCCAGCACAGTTCCGTCAGCCCGAGGACGGTTTTCATGTTGGTGCCATTGCGGTTGCCGGCGCCGCCGTTGCTGTCGGAGCGGGCGAGTTTTCCGGCGCCGGTGCCGCCGTCCGCCGCGCCGTCGTTCATGCCGTCCATGATGGAAGCGAACATGTCGAGCTCTTTGGGGTATTCGTGCTCCGCAAGGTCGTATTTGCGGGAGATGGGCCGGAAGACTTCCCGGGCGACTTGCCGGGCCTGGTCGATCAGCGGGGCAAATTTTCCTGGTATTTCAAGGTTCATGGGGGTGTCCTTACGTTGATCAGGCGTGCAGGCCGCCGCTTTGGGTGGCTATGGAGCGCAGGTCGCGGTACCAGCGTTCAACCGGGTGTTCCTTGACGTAGCCGTGGCCGCCCAGCAGTTGTACGCCGTTGGTGCCGACCTCCATGGCTTTTTCGCTGCACAGCAAACGCGCCAGGGCCACTTCCCGGTGAGCCGGCAGGCCCTGCTCCAGTCGGCTGGCGGCGCGCCAGGTGAGCATGCGCATGCTGTCGGTTTCGATGGCCAGGTTGCTGATCATGAAGGCGACGGACTGGCGATGGCTGATGGGCTCACCGAAGGCCTGCCGCTCGTTGCAATAGGGAATGACGTAGTCCAGGACAGCCTGGGATGTGCCGATTGCCAGGCCACAGCGGAGCAGGGAACCGCAATCCAGAAAGGTCTGGTAGTTGAAATCGTCGTCGCCGAGCAGGGCTTCGGCGGGCAGTTGCACGTCTTCCAGCAACAGCTGTACCGGGCCGGAAGCCCTTAGACCCATACCAGGGTCTGGTTTCACGCGGATACCCGGAGTGCCGCCTTCAACAATGAACAGCCTCGGCTGGCCATGCAGTTTCGCGGCAACCAGCAGGAGGTCGGCGTTGGCGCCGAGTACGACGCTGTTTTTCAAGCCGTTCAGGACGTAACCACTGGTGGATTCGCTGGCGATGGTCTGAAGGTTGGTGGGGTCGAACAGGGGCGTTGGTTCGTCAATGGCTATGGCGGCTACAGGCGGCTCGTCCTCGCAGAACGCTGGCAGGTAGCGACTTTGTTGTTCGCCGGTGCCCCAGCGGGTGATGGCCTGGGCGACACTGAATGGTGCCAGTAACGCGGTCGCAAGGCCCATGTCGCCCCATGCCAGTTGCTCGGCGATCAGCACACTGGTGACGGGCGACTGGTGTTCCGCAACGCCTCCGAACGCTTCCGGCACGGCGTAGAGGGCAAGCCCGAGCTCTGAGGCCGCCGAGCTTACGGTTTCAGGTGCTGTTCCGGTTTCATCAGCCTCCGGCGCTGCTGACCGCAGCCTGTCCTGAGCCATGCGGCGGAGCGTGTCGGTCATCATCTGCTGGTCGTCGGTCAGCGAGAGGTCAAACAGCTCGGCGGGCGGGCGTTCCGGCAATCGTTTGCGGGGCAGCCATTGATTGACACGTTTGAATTCCCGTCCTGCAAGAGCAAGGGTACGAAACCCCGCGCGGGTGCCATGATAGGCGGTTTTTTCCAGAGGGCTGCGCAGCCCCAGCCGATCCAGCATGGGATTGGCCGCCAACCGGTTCATCATGGACAGGGCAAAGCCCACGGGGGTGCGTGTCATCTGTTGTCTCCTGCTTTGATTTGTTTTGCTATCCGGCGCGTATGAATAGTCAACGATCATGGGGGCATCACACTCCCGCGCCATTGGCATGGAGCGCATTACCGAAAGGCAAGATGGTCAATTGCCATGGATTAACTGGACCTCTACCCGGTACACTCCCATTGTTATCGCGCCTGTTTCACTCACTTTTACTGAAGTAACGCTGCTTGATGTGTTCCCACATTCACGTCCTGTTTCTCCGCCGGCTGCGAATTGTCTGGCTCCTGTTGTCGGCATTGCCGGGACTTTCCTGGGCACAGCAAGTGGAGGTGGAAGTTCAGGGTGACTATCCACAGTTGCAGGACAACGCCGAGGCCTTTTTGGGTGAGGTTGAGGGCCGCAGCGCAGGCAGCCTGAGGCGCTACGCCAGCACCGCAGAGGCGCAGGTGGAGGAGGCGCTCCGTGCGCTTGGCTACTACAGCCCGGTTATTCAGTGGGAGGTTGTTGAGCCATCCGCCGAGGATGAAACGCCCGCCCGCCTGGTACTGACGGTTCAACCTGGAGAGCCCGTTCGCGTACGTTCCCGACAGGTATCAATCGAGGGCCCAGCGAACCAGGACCCCGACTTCGTTGGGACCCTGCCGGAGAAGCCCGCCGAGGGCGATGTGCTGAATCATGGCCAGTACAGTACGTTGCGGCAGACCATCCAGAATCGTGCCACCCGACTGGGGTATTTCGACGGTGAATTCACCACCCGCCGGCTGGAAGTCGACCCTGAGCAACGAGTGGCGGATATCACCCTGGTTTTCCGCAGTGGCATGCGTTACCGCTTGGGGGAGGTGAGCTTCCGGGAAGGGCATGGGTTCGAGGAACAGTTGCTGGAGCAGTTTGTTCGTTTTGAGCCTGGTGAAATCTACCATTCGGACAAAATTGCCAGGCTCAGCAGCGATCTATCCAACAGTGGCTATTTTTCCGGTGTGGACATCGACGCATCACCGGGTAGCGCCGTGGATGGGGTCATACCGGTATCGGTGGGCCTGACCACCCGTCCGCCGCGCTCAGTGGCGGCCGGTGTCGGTTTCTCCACCGATGTGGGGCCGCGTTTCAGCGGTAACTGGCGGGAGCACTGGATTAATCCCATGGGGCACCGACGGGGTGCCGAAACCGAGCTCTCGGCGCCGCGACAGAATGTGGGCGCCTGGTACGAACTGCCCCTGGACCCGCCCATGACGGATTCGATTCGTCTTTCCGCCGGTTATCAGCGGGAGGATATTGAAGATGTGGAATCCGAACTGCTTACCCTGGGCCAGCAATGGAAACACCAGCTTGACGACGGCTGGCTGCAGGTGGCTTCGATTCGCTGGGAAGGTGAACGTTTCCGCATTGGCGATGAGGAGACCGAGCAGAGTAGCCTGCTGTTGCCGGGACTGGGCTATTCGAAGCTACACGCGGATTCGCCTCTGGATCCCTCCCGTGGTTATCGTATCCAGTTTGATGTGACCGGCTCCCACAGGGCTGTGTTGTCTGACGTGGACATCCTGCACGCCAATGTTCTCGTAAAAGGGCTCTATACCCTGGCGGACAATCACCGTTTTCTGTCCCGGTTCCAGTTTGGTGCTGTTGCCACCAACCGTTTTTCGGATGTGCCGCCGTCACTGCGGTTTTTTGCCGGTGGTGACCAGACTGTCCGTGGCTATGGTTACGAAACCCTGTCCCCAAGGAACAGCGAGGGTATTGCAGTGGGTGGTCGATTCCTGATGGTGGGCAGCGTCGAGTATCAGTATCAGTTTGCCGATAACTGGCGGGTGGCGGCGTTTGTTGATGAGGGTAATGCCGTTGATGAGCTGTCTGACCCGCTGGCGACCGGCGCCGGCCTGGGTCTTCGCTGGATCAGCCCTGTAGGCCCGCTGCGCCTGGATATCGCCAAGGGGCTGGATCCCGAATTTGGTGGTGAGTGGCGAATTCACTTTTCCATGGGGCCGGAGTTATGAGCGAAGAGGCGAAAACTCCCAGGCCAAAACGCCTGAGAAACTGGCTGTTGGTCGCCCTGGCGGTTATCGTGCTGCTGCCTGTGTTGGTAGTGGGGTTACTGTTGCTGGCGCTACGCTCGGAAACCGGTACCGCCTGGGTGATCGACCAGATTCCCGGCCTGGAGGTAAAGCAGGGGCAGGGGTCGTTGCTCGGGCAGTGGCAGGCGTCCTCCCTGACCTGGCAGGGCTATGGTGTCGGGGTGCAAGTGGAAGCCCCGGTCGTCGACTGGTCGCCAACCTGTCTTTTCAACAAGCAGCTTTGCCTGGAAAGGTTGCTGGCGGACAGCATCGACCTGACGCTGCAATCATCCGGTGAGCCCCCGCAGGAAAGCAGCGATATCAGCCTCCCCGGCGTCAACCTTCCATTGGGACTGGCGATCCGGGAAGTGAATCTTGGCCCCTTCACCCTCAACGACGCCAAGGTTTGGGACAGGCTCCAGTTGAAGGCCGAGGGTTCCGGTTCGGACTGGCATCTGCAGAATCTTGCTTTTGTTCGCGATGATATCAGGATTGACGGATCCGGCCGGGTCCAGACCCGGGGCGACTGGCCTCTGGATCTGGACGTTGGTATTGAACTTCCACCGCCTTACGGGGCTGGCTGGCAACTGGCCCTCAATCTGACCGGAAGTGTTGCCGACCTGAGGGTCAAGGGCCAGAGCAGCGGCTACCTCGAAGCGACCCTCGCGGGCCGGGTGGCACCTCTGGAAAGCGCGCTGCCTGCGGAACTGACTGTCAGGTCCAGCCACTTTGCTCCCGCAGAGGGGCTGCCGGAAACCCTGGTACTTGAGGACACCGTGGTTTCCCTGAAGGGCAGCCTCGAGAATGGCTTCCGTTCCGACTCCCGCACATCGTTGCCGGGTACTACTGGCGATATCCCTGTTTCCCTGAAGGGGTTAATTACCACTGCAGGCGTTGAGGAGCTTGATCTCGAGCTGACCGGGCCCGCCAAAGCGGACGCAGAGGCAGGGCATCTTTCCGTGACCGGAAATATGAGCTGGCAGGAAGCGTTCCAGGCGGAGGCCGAAGTGAGCCTGGAAGCCTTCCCCTGGTATAGCCTGATTCCGGATTTTGAAAAGCCACCGGTGACCCTGAGCCGGCTCAATGGTGATGTCAGCTACCAGGCTGGTGCCTATCAGGCGAGTATCAATGCCAGTGTCAGCGGGCCCATGGGGGATGCTGATATGGCGGCAGACCTGGATGGTGATATGGAGTCTGTTGCTGTCACCAGCCTGCGTGTCAATACGGGAGCGGGTTTCCTTGGTGGGCAGGCGGATGTGGCGTTCGCCGATCAGTTGTCCTGGGACGCCAGCCTGGAACTGGACAGCTTCAACCCCGGTTACTGGTTGCCTGCCCTGGAGGCAAGTCTCAGTGGTGATATTGATACCAGTGGCCAACTGGATGACACGGGTGCTCCATCGCTGCAGGCGCGATGGGACCTGTCTGGAACATGGAGGGCCAATGAGGCCCTGATAAGGGGGGGCTTGACCAGTGATGCCGGAATTTGGGAGTTGTCCGACCTGGAGTTGGACGTCGGTGCCAACCGGCTAGTGGGCCAGGGCCGCTGGGGGCGGGAGATTTCAGGTGGTCTGGAGCTGGAATTGCCGGCACCGGAGGTTTTCCTGCCTGGGCTGGCGGGCTCCGTACGTGGAACGGTGTCGGTTTCCGGTACCGCGAACCAGCCACAAGGCAGCGCAAGTATCACCGGCTCCGGACTGGCCTGGGAGGACCAACTCAGCGTCGAGAGCCTGGAGCTGACTGCGGCACTTCGGGAAGGGTTTGATGTGCAGGCAGACCTTCAGGGAACGGAAGTTCGCTATGGCGAGCAACTACTTCAGGAGCTTTCGCTGGCATTAACAGGAACCCGCGATAATCACCAACTCACGCTCAACGCCGTGCACGAAGAGGCGGAACTGACGCTGTCCCTGGCCGGGGATGCTGCTGACAGCTGGAACGCCTGGGCAGGTGCCCTGGAGCAGGGGCGCGTGGATATCCCGGCACAGGACCAGCAATGGACGCTGTCGGGGCCTGCGGACCTGGCCTACACCGACACCGGCACGCTCACCCTGGGCAACCATTGCTGGCAATGGGACCAGGCGTCCATATGCGCCGAGGACCAGACGCTGCTGCCGACACAGGACATTGCCTACCGCATCGAGAATTTTCCCACCACCGCACTGTCGCCGCTGATGCCAGAGACATTGCGCTGGGATGCCCGATTGAACGCCGACGTGCGACTGGTGATGGACGGGGATGGTCCGGACGGCGAAATATCCGTGGATGCCGGCTCCGGCGCGTTTGAAGTGCTGGTCCGGGACGAATGGGAAAGCCTGAGCTACGACACCTTCACCACTCGACTTAACCTCCGGCCGGAGGTTGCGGAGCTTGATCTGAGGTTACAGGGCCCGGAACTGGGCAATCTGTCTGTCGGAATGTCGGTGAATCCGGACAGTGAGGCGCGGGAAGTTGACGGCCAGTTCCGGATTGATGGCCTGGATATCGCCATGGCCGGTATCTTTGCCGGGCTGGAAGTGGTTGAAGGCGAACTCAACGGCGAGGGAACCCTGTCTGGCCCCTTGATGAAACCGGCGGTGAACGGAGAGATTTCGCTGACCGGAGGGCACATCGCCGACCCACGGCTTCCGATACCCCTTGAGGACATGGTGGTGAGCCTGGAGCTGAATGGCTATGCCGCCGATCTGTCCGGGCGCTGGCGGAGCAATGAGCGTGGCAAGGGCAATATCGAGGGCACGCTGGCATGGGAATCCGAGCCGTCGGTTGAGGTCCGGCTGACCGGCGACCGCCTGCCTTTCAGTTACGAACCCTATGCCCAGGTGGAACTGGTGCCTGATATCACCATCGCCTACGAAGCGGGCGATTTATCGGTGTCTGGTAGCCTGGAAGTGCCCAGGGGAACCATCGAGATACGGGAGTTGCCCGCCCAGGCAGTCTCCGTGTCCGAGGACGAAGTCATCGTTGGTGCCGAGGAAGAGAAAGCCGGTCTGCGTTCCCTGAATATGGACGTTACCGTGGTGGTGGGCGAGGATCAGGTCAGCTTCAGCGGTTTCGGAGTGACGGGAGACCTTGAGGGCACACTGCGTATTGGCAATAACATGGATACCCGGGGCGCCCTGCAGCTGGTAGACGGGCGCTATGAGGCCTATGGCCAGGAGCTGGAACTGCGACGGGCCAGGCTGGTGTTTGTGGGGCCTTTGTCGGAACCCTACCTGGACATTGAAGCGGTAAGGCGCGTGGACACCGTGGTGGCAGGTATCCGGCTCAGCGGCCCGGTAAGTTCCCCGCGGACGGAAGTATTCTCCGAGCCCGAAATGCCCCAGACCGATGCGCTGTCCTATGTGATCCTCGGCCGCGCCCCACAGAGCCGTGGTGATGAAGGTCAGATGAGCCGGGCGGCCATTTCCCTGGGCCTGACCCAGGCCAACAAGGTGACCCAGGGAATTGGTGAGGAATTCGGAATACGCAATCTGATGCTGGAAGCGGAAGGTTCAGGGGACGAATCCGCAGTGGTGGCCAGTGGTTACCTGACGGACGAACTGAGTATCCGGTACGGAGTGGGGATCTTCCAGCCGATCACCACAGTCGCGCTACGTTATGACATCGGACGGTATTTCTATGTGGAGGCCGCCAGTGGCCTGGCAGCCTCCCTGGATATTTTCTATACCCGGGATTTCTGAGTGCTCATGCCGCTCAGGTTCGGGGGTTACTCCAGTTCAAACGTGGCACTCACGCGGGCCTGCAATTCCCGGGAACCTACCTCGGAGACTGCATCCGAGGTAGCGCGCATTTCCGCCATCATCGGAACCGGGGGCTGGTGGCCGCCATCCACGTTGATGTTGATCACCTCACCACACTGCTTCCCCAGCTCCCTGGCGACAAACTCGCAACGGGCCTTTGCATCTGCAATGGCGCCTGCGAGGGCCTGTTTGCGCAAACCGCTTTCATCGGAATGGAAAAACTGGTGGGGGCCAACGTTATAGTCCATACCCAGTGATTGTGCCTGCGCAAGAATCGGATTGAGCAGGGAAAGGTCGTCAATGGTGAAGCTGACGGTCTGTGACGCAACAGCCATGCGCTCGGGTTCCTGTCCGCGCTCTTGCGAAGGTATCGAGCGGCTGTAGAGATTCAGGGAGGCGTCGCTGTAGGACTCGAGTTGGTCGCGGAAATCTTCTATACCTTCCCGCCACTGTTCCATCTGTTCGTTGACCCTTTGGGTGGCGGTCTCCGGGAGGTTGTGTTCGGCACTGGCGGTAAACTGCAGCCGGGCGCTGTCTGGCGTATACTTGACCGAGGCCTGACCGCTCAGGCTGACTTCTGCTGCCGCCACACCCAGGGGAAAGAGGATCAGGGCCGTTGGGGCCAGCAGGTATCGATGGACGTTGTGAAACATTGTCGGATCTCCATGTTATTACACAAGAATCAGGTCAGGTTGTCTCCCCGGGAGCGTGATGTCCTGTTCAGGCTGACCGGGAGTGATCCCCATTATGTGACCACCCGTCAGCAACTGAAAGAGTGGGCGGCCTGTTATTTGACGGCCCTGCCCGATGATGCCCGGGAAATCCGTGAAATCAAGGCCGTGCTGCAGCGTTACCTGCCGCTTTGAGGGCCAGTTTCATCATATTCTTCGGCGTCAATGGGGGTGTCCAGTCGAATTAATTTCCTTTCTTCCGCAGCTTGCACAAAGTGGCTGAAAATCCGCCGGTGGCCGCCATGGTAGAGCAAATACTCCGGGTGCCACTGGATACCCATCAGCCATTGCCCCCAGGTGTTTTCAATCGCCTGAACAAAAAGGTCATTGTCGACGGCGACCACGCGCAGGTGGGTTCCCAGTTTTTTGATCGTCTGGCTATGGATGCGGTTGGCACCAATGACCGGCTTGTGCATCACTTGGCCGAGCCGGCTGTCGCTGACAACCCGAACAGTCTGCATGGGCAGCAACAGTGGCCGATGCCGTGTGTTCACCCGCAGTGGCGTCACGTTCTGACACAGTGACCCCCCACGGAAAATATTGATGAATTGGGCCCCCCGGCAAATACCAAGCACTGGAATGCTCAGCTCTTCAGCCCTGGATAGCAGATGGAAATCGGTTTCGTCGCGGCGCAGGTCATATCGGGCGGTTACCTGAGGTGCCTGACCGTACCTTGACGGGTGAACATGAGTACCACCCGAAAGCACAAGACCGTCAAGAAGTGAGACGTCCACCTTTGACCCCGGACGGATAAAATGGGTGCGCGCGCCATGCAGGCGTAGCGCAAAGGTGATTAACCGGTGGGCAAGACTGCGGCGCGCCGGGCCACTGATACCGATCGTAAGCCCCGGGTGTTCGGGCTTTTCTGCCGTACTATCAGACATAGTTTCCAGACCGGAGCCACTGATTGGACGTGTCCACCCAGCTATGGGTCAGGTTGTGAAAGCTCAGTTTCCGGCTGTTGCGGAATTCCGCCACCAATACCGAAAGATCGGCGGCGTTGGCAGCCAGTTGTTCCAGCACGACCCAGTCATTCCACACCGTTGAAAAATGCCAGTCGGGGTTGTCGATATCGCAGTCCGGTAACCGGTAATGCAGTGTCGGCCGGTTTTTGATGCGCTCGTCCCGGACGTATTCCGCCAACAGGTCGCTGTTCAGGTGGGCGAACAGGGGAAGCAGGTCCAGTGCCTTGTTCCGGGTGGGATTGTAGTGCAGGTAATCCCGCATTAGTTGTTCCATGTCCGGTGCGTAATCCTCAGACACCAGCAGATCAATGTAGGCACTGCTCCAGGGCTCAATGTAGCTGGTCAGCTTGCGACTGATATCCACCTGATGGCGTGCTTTCAGCCACTCGTAGAGCGCGGCAAAGGCTTTCAGGTAACGAAGCAGGGTGGTGGCTTTCAGGTCCGGCAGTTCCGGATTCAATTGCAAACCAAAGGCATAATACAAAGCTTCACGGCTGCCCAGGGCACCGGCCTTGCGCAATTCATCACACAGGGTTTCAATGCGCTCCAGCTTGCTGAACGGCAGGGGAGGGCTGACGATCTCGAGTGGAACGATTTTCTCAGCGGCGGCGTCGATCACATTCATCGCCTGGCCGCCGAGTTCCCTGACCGATTCGGGAAGGCGTTCGTCCGTCAGGTCCAGTTCTTTTATGGGGTCCGAATCCAGTTCGATGGTAAATGCGCCAAGTTCGGTATCAATCTCGGCCACGTAACGCGCAACAGACTTGCCGGAGCCACCCAGCAGCTTGGCAGACAATGAGATGAGATCCTCGTAGCCAAGGCCGGACAGTTCAATTTCAACGCCAACCTTCCGTTCCTTGCCGTCGTCCGTGTTCAGTATGTCCGGCATTCTGCATCTGCTGCTCATTCATGTGACTCCTCAATGGGTTGCATTTACCTTATCACAGTCGCTTGGTCGGCCAAGCGGGAACGGAGCACCGGAGCACAGGCCTGTGAAAATTCGAAGGACGGGGTTTACACTGGATAAAACACTGTATATAGTCAAATCACTGTATATAAAAACAGGGCTAACCGGGGCAACGTAAATGAAGCTGACAGCTAGGCAGACACAGGTACTGGACATTATCCGTCGCTATCTTGACGAGACCGGATACCCGCCGACCCGTGCGGAAATTGCCGCGGAACTTGGATTTCGTTCCGCCAACGCCGCCGAAGAACATTTGCGAGCGCTGGCCCGCAAGGGTGCTATCGAGATGGTGCCGGGAGCCAGCCGGGGAATACGCCTTCCCGAAGTGGAAGCCGACCTTGGTTTGCCGGTGATTGGTCAGGTCGCTGCCGGCAGCCCCATCCTTGCCCAGGAACACATTGAGGATCATTGCACCCTGCAGCCGGAGTTTTTCTCCCCATCGGCGGATTACCTGCTCAGGGTGCGTGGTATGAGCATGAAGGATATTGGCATTTTTGACGGCGATCTGCTTGCGGTGCATCGGACACATGATGTGCACAACGGCCAGATCGTTGTGGCGCGGGTAGGTGAGGAAGTCACCGTCAAGCGTTTCCGCAAGGAAGGCTCGAAAGTGTACCTGATCGCAGAGAATGAGGAATTTCAACCCATAGAAGTGGATCTGTCAGAACAGGAACTCTTCATAGAAGGGCTGGGCGTAGGGGTGATCCGACGTTCGGACCTTCACTGATACCCGGATACCCGAACATTCAGGCAAACACCTGCAAAGAGTAAACACCGCAGGCGAAGCTTAACGGCAAGTGAGGCTTATCATGGAACAACTCAGCTTTAATCAGAATCTGGCTTATGCTCACGGAGGTGGCAGGTTTGTCGGCCCAGAGGCTGCCGGTATGAGCAGCCATGATATCGTCAAGGCGCCTTCCGCCAGAGCCCGTCCGGCCAAGCCACCGGCTGGCAACGTCACCGAAATTATTTTGCCTGAAGGCCAGGTTGAGAATTTCCAGTTGTTGCTGCCCATGCTTACCCAACTGAATCAGGAAAAGCGCTGGCTCGCCTGGATAGACCCACCCCAGAGTCTTGTCAGTAAGTGGCAAACCATGCGGGGCATTGTTGCGGGAGAGTTGCTGGTGTTGCGCTCTACTCCAGACTACCCGGCCGGGCAGCTTGCGGAACGGGCACTGAGTGCCGGTACCTGCCACGCAGTGGTGATGTGGACTCGTAAACTGGGCCGGGAAGCCCTGGCGTCGCTGGAACAGGCCTCAGCCAGGGGTAATAGCCACGGTGTGGTGCTGCGCCAGCGTTGATGATTCAGTGAAGTGTGTAAGAGGGCCGGATATCCTGGACATCCGGCTCTTCGTCTTCCCAGTCGATATCATGGGCAACGTTGCCGACCGCTTCGATACCGGCTGCAATCATTGCTTTGGCAACGTTCATATCCCGGTCTTCCATCATTTCCCTGGCTTCCGTCGAAAATGATATCTGCACCAATGGTGCACTGTCGTCGTCGATCCGACGAAGTGCATAGTCCCCGTTGCTCAGTTGTACGATCTCGAAAAACGATGGTGACATTAAGCTAGCCTTTCAGTTCATTCCCGTTGGTAACGGTCAGTTTGTGGTGCGCTACCACTCGCTGTGCCGCTCCTCAAGGATATCGATAAAGTGTTTCATCGCACCCAGTGTCTGTTCCAGGGCTGTCTGTGAACGATCCGGGCCGGTATCGGCAGCAATGGCAATAACGTTTTCACTGCTGACCGTCTTTTTACTGGCCGGCGGGTTGCCCTGATGCTGCTCAAGTTGCTCGAGATGGTTCCACCAACTACCCCGGTCATGGGCTAACTGTTCCAGTTCCGCCATTTCGGGGCTGTTGTCACCAACCAGTTTGCCCAGTGCGTCAAGATCAGCGGGCCGGCCCTGTTTGTCCTGGTAGAGCCTGGCAATCATGACCAACGTCGATTTACGGGCCCGCAACGCCAGTTCAGTGGCGCCCTGCAAAAGTGCCTCCCTCGCGGGAACGCTGTCACTCCGCTCCAACTGCCCCAACAAGGTACGGGCCAGGAAAATCTTCTGGGAAACCAATGAGTGCCACTGTGACGCCATGGTAGTACCTGAGGGTGATTCCACTGCCGTGCGATGAATTAATCGCCAACTATAACATTTTCCGTCAGAGATTTCTTCTCCCCCATGCATTCGAGGAGCTTTGACAAGAAACTACAAAGAATCACTTGAAACGGTCGTTTGAATTTGGCACAAAGGCGCCCCGATTGAATAACATTTGAGCGCCCGTTCCCGTGGATCCGAAGTGGAAATCCTGGAAGTCGAGAACGGGCTGTCTGTTTCCGTGGAGGTGGAAGGGAATGCGTAACCATTTGGTCGCAGGTTTTACAGTGGCGTTGTTCGGGCTTTCCGGTGTAACTCTGGCAAAGGTCAGCGAATCCGAAGCAAAGCGGTTAGGCAATGAACTCACTCCCGTTGGTGCAGAGCGAGAGGGCAATGCCTCAGGTAGCATTCCCGGGTGGACTGGCGGGCTCAGCCAGCCTCCCGCTGACTGGACGCCGGGGCAGATTGAAAGCAACCCGTTCCCTGAAGATGAGCCGCTGTTCGTGATTACCGGCGACAACCTGGACCTATACCGGGACAAACTCACCGATGGCCATATCCGTATGCTGGAGCAGTATGGGCCGGAGTTCGTGATGCCGGTCTATCAGACCCGTCGTACAGCTGCATTCCCCGAAGATGTGTATGAAAAGTCGCGTGACAATGCCCTCAGCGCGGAACTTCTGGCGAACGGCAACGGTGTCCGTGGCACTATCATGACCAGCCCGTTTCCGATTCCAAAGAACGGCCTGGAAGTGATCTGGAACCACATCCTGCGTTATCGTGGCGAGGAGCTGTCGTTCCGCAGCTCATCCGCAACGCCGCAGGTAAACGGTTCCTACAACGAGGTTGTTAACCAGTACGATTATTTCTTTGCCTATAGCCGCAGAGGCGCGGATCTTGCTGATATTGATAACAAGATTTTCTATCTGAAGACCGATACCATTGCACCTTCTACGCTTGCGGGGACGATCACGCTGGTCCATGAAACCCTGGATCAGATTCGCTCGCCTCGCCTTGCCTGGCGCTACGATGCCGGTTCACGACGCTTGCGCCGCTCACCGAACCTGGCCTATGAAACCGATTTGCCGAACTCTTCCTCGCTACGAGCTGTTGATCAGAAGGACATGTACAATGGCGCCCCGAACCAGTATGACTGGGAGCTGAAAGGCAAGCGGGAGATTTTTGTGCCGTATAATGCCTACAAGCTGCACGACAGCGATGTCCGGGCGGATGACGTCATTCGGCCGCAGCACATCAACCAGGAGCTGGCCCGCTACGAGCTGCATAGGGTATGGGTGGTCGAGGCAAAACTGCGCACTGGTATCAGCCATATCTATTCCCGTCGGGTGTTTTATGTGGATGAGGATAGCTGGCAGATTCTCGCCACGGAGGAGTATGACGGCAACAATGAACTCTGGCGTGTTTCCGAAGCGCACAACATCAGCTATTACAGTGAGCCGGTGTTCTGGACTACCATGGAGATGACATACGACCTTAAGGCCCAGCGCTATTACATAGATGGCCTGGATAACGGCTTCCCGGCCTACGATTTCGAGCCTGGCTTCCGCGGCAACCAGTTCTCGGCCTCCGCAGCCCGAAGAGCGGCCCGCCGCTAACCGTCGGTTTCCCCGGGCCTGGCAGGGCCCGGAACCTGTCCGGGCCGAAACACTATTGAGGAGATTCAGTTATGGCGGCACCGGAACAGCTTGAGGCAGTGGATACCCTGGTTGAACACCTTAAAGCCGCTCTTGCCGAGAAGAACTGGGACGAGCTGTCCCGTTTGAATGAGCTTGTGAAGCCGACGATTGAACCGGTCATGGCCGCCCTTGAGGCCGGCGAATTAGAGCCGGAACCGGTCAGGAAAAGGCTGGCAACTCTGCAATCCTTTTGCGACCGTGCCAATATTTCGGCAAATGAAGCCAAGGCGGAAGCCCAGCAAGCCCTCAAAGGTGCCAACCAGAACCGAAGCGCGGCAAAAGCCTATCAGAACGTTTCTTTAAATCGTCCTAAATAGCGTCATAAAATTGACTCGGGCGCGCTTACAGTCTTAAATACCGCACAAATCCCCGCAAGAGATTCGTTTGGATGTCTAAAAATAACAAGGTGCTGGTGCTCAGCGAGGACGATAAAAGAAGACATGACATTTCCATCATTCTTGAATTCATTGGTGAAGAAGAAATAGTCTCTGGTGCCGAGGCTCATGCACTGCTGTCCAGTGGTGATGCTGAAAGCCTGGAGTCGGTATCCGCTGCGATCGTCAATGGAGAAGAGGATGGCGGGCTCAGGTTTGTTTCCGCAGTATGTGAAGCTGTCAGGGGAGTGCCGGTACTTTTGGTGGGTCACCCCGACCTTAGCAGCCTGTCGGATGACGAGGCCAGCCGGGTTATTGCCCGCATGGAATGGCCGTTGAGTTACACGAAGTTTGTGGACTCCCTCTATCGCGCCCAGATTTATCGGGACCAGTACGCCCGCTCCCGGGAACGTGGCCAGCAACGTGGGCTGCAGCTTTTCCGCAGTCTGGTGGGTACCAGCCGGAAGGTGCAGTCTGTGCGCCAGTTGATGGAGCAGGTGGCGGATAAGGACGTCAGCGTACTGATTACAGGCGAATCCGGCACTGGCAAAGAAGTGGTGGCCCGCAACCTTCATTACCATTCGGCCCGGCGTGACAAGCCGTTTGTTCCGGTCAACTGTGGCGCTATTCCGGCGGAGCTGCTGGAAAGCGAGCTGTTCGGCCATGAAAAAGGCGCCTTCACTGGAGCCATTACATCCCGCGTTGGCCGTTTTGAGCTCGCCGAGGGTGGTACGTTGTTCCTTGATGAAATCGGCGATATGCCCCTGAACATGCAGGTGAAGATTCTGCGGGTTCTGCAGGAGCGCACGTACGAGCGTGTTGGCAGTAATCGCACTCAATCAGCGGATGTGAGGGTCGTTGCTGCCACTCACAAGCACCTGGAAGACATGATTGAAACCGGCGATTTCCGGGAGGACCTTTACTACCGCCTGAACGTATTCCCGATCGAGATGCCGGCCCTGCGTGAGCGGGTGGAGGACATTCCGCTGCTGACCAATGAGCTGATTTCCCGCATGGAGAAGGAAAAGCGTGGCTCCCTGCGGTTGAACTCGGCTGCGATCATGAGCCTCTGCCGGCATGACTGGCCGGGCAATGTGCGCGAGCTGGCGAACCTCGTGGAGCGGCTGGCAATCATGCATCCCTATGGTGTTATCGGGGTGCAGGAGTTACCGAAGAAGTTCCGCTATGTGGACGATTACGATGAGAACCGGCCGGTTGAGGATTCGGGGATGCCGTCCGGTATTCCGGGGCTGGTGGGGTTGGATGCGCCGGCGTTGTTGCCGGTGAACGGTATCGACCTGAAGGATTATCTCTCTGGTCTTGAGAAGCAACTGATTCAGCAGGCGCTGGATGAGGCCGGTGGTGTGGTGGCCCGGGCAGCGGAGAAGCTGAGGATTCGGCGGACGACCCTGGTTGAGAAAGTTCGGAAGTACGGGCTTAGGGACGAGGAGTCCGAGGAGGGCTGAAATTCTCCGGTTTTTCTGGCTTGAGCGGCGTCAAAGGTTTGTAACCTTCGGCGCCGTTGTTGTTTCGGGGCGACGTAATCCCGTCATCTTCCTTTCTCTGTTTTTACCTTCCTGTTGAAATATAAACAAAAATTAAAGTTGGCACGGTGCTGGCTTAGTCCTGCCCAAACGATCCATCCGATTGGTGCGGGCCGGTGTTTGGTCCGGTCAGAGGGCGAGTTTATGAGTCAGTTGCAATTTGTTGGTTTGTCGTCGGCGAAGGAGTCCTTAGCCAATAAGGAGTCTCCGTCCAACGCGGCGGCGGATGTCAATGACAAGGTGACGGCGTTGTTCCCGGAGCAGGGCGATGAGGCTGTGGGTACGGCGCTGGATCTGTTCAACCAGATGTCCCGGCAGATTACTGATTCCTATCGCACCCTGGAGTCCCGTGTTAACCAGCTGTCGGGGGAATTGTCAGCGGAGTCGCAACAGCGCCAGGTAGAGCTGGAGCAGAAGGAGGAGCTGGCTGATCGGCTTTCCACGTTGCTACACGCGCTTCCGGCGGGTGTTGTGGTTCTCGACAGCCAGGGTGTGGTGACACAGACCAATCCGGCGGCGATTACGTTGTTGGGGGAGCCCCTCGATGGCGAACGCTGGGTGGATGTGATTCGTCGTTGTTTCGCGCCTCGTCGGGATGATGGTCATGAGGTGTCGCTGAAGGATGGCCGCCGCGTCAGTATTGAAATCCGTACCATGGAGAATCAGCCGGGGCAGTTGATCCTGCTGACGGACCTGACAGAAACCCGTCACCTGCAGGCTCAGCTTGCCCACGCCCAGCGATTGTCGGCAATGGGTAAGATGGTGGCTTCCCTGGCTCACCAGATCCGTACGCCGCTGTCCGCCGCTATTCTGTATGGCGGGCACCTAGGTCAGGAGGATCTGGATGAGGAGATGCGCCAGCGTTGCGCG
Organism: Marinobacter iranensis; assembly: GCF_029207565.1. GTDB lineage: Bacteria > Pseudomonadota > Gammaproteobacteria > Pseudomonadales > Oleiphilaceae > Marinobacter > Marinobacter iranensis. The sequence goes on from NZ_JANCMW010000001.1 coordinate 465,363, forward strand.
TCCCGTCTGATGTCCCGTTTGACGCACCTTGAGCAGCAGGTGCGTGACATGCTGATTTTTGCCCGCGGCGAGACGCGGCTGGCGGAGGAATTGTCTGCCGGTACCCTGGGTCAGGCACTCTCATCCGCGCTGGAAGGGTTGAAGCTTCCTGCCGGGGTTGCGGTGACGATGGACCGCCAGGCGAACGACGAGTCGCTGATGTGTAACCGCGATGCCCTGGTGGGCGCCTGTACCAACCTGGTGAACAACAGTGTGGAGGCAGGTGCCACGGCCGTTTCGGTGGCTGTTGTGTCCGTGGAAGGTGAACTGGTGATTCAGGTTACTGACAATGGCCCCGGATTTACCAGGGATCAGGCGAGCCAGCTTATGGAAGCTTTTTATACCACCAAGTCCCACGGTACAGGTTTGGGGCTGGCTGTTGTCCAGGCTGTTGTGAAAGCACACCAGGGGCGGTTTGCGATTGATGCGCCCGCTCATGGTGGGGCGGTTGCAACCATCTCCCTGCCGTTGCTGCGTTCGCTGTCGGCCGGTGGCCGTCGGCAGCAGACACACAAGAATGACTGATTGGAGGCGACCATGGCCAAAGCCCAAATTCTGATTGTTGAAGACGACCACGATCTGCGTGAAGCGCTGGTTACCACCCTTGAACTGGCAAAGTTCCGGGTTCGGGAAGCTGCCAATGCGGAGCAGGCGCTGGCACAACTGGCCGAGTCGCCGGTGGACATGGTCGTCAGTGACGTGAATATGCCGGGGATGTCCGGCCATGACCTGCTGCATGAGATCCAGAGGCGATACCCCGGGCTGCCGACCATGCTGATTACCGCGTACGGCCAGATCAGCCACGCGGTATCCGCCATGCAGTCGGGTGCTATCGATTACCTGGTAAAGCCGTTTGAGCCTTCCGTGCTTGTGGACGCCGTTACACGGGTGGTGGGTGGTGGTCGCCAGAAAAGTGGCGATCAGCCCGTTGCGGAAGACCCCATTAGTAAGCGTATGTTCCAGCTGGCGGCAAAAGTGGCGGCCAGCGATTCAACGGTAATGATTTCCGGTGAAAGCGGCACCGGCAAAGAGGTGCTGGCCCGCTATATTCATCAGCAGTCTCCAAGATCCGACCAGCCGTTCGTTGCGATTAACTGTGCGGCGATCCCCGAAAACATGCTGGAGGCGATTCTGTTCGGTCATGAGAAGGGAGCCTTCACCGGTGCAGTGGCTTCTTCCCCCGGCAAGTTCGAGCAGGCTAACGGTGGTACCATACTGCTGGATGAGATTTCAGAAATGGACCTTGGCCTGCAATCCAAGCTGTTGCGGGTGTTGCAGGAACGCGAGGTTGAACGGGTAGGGGGGCGCAAGACCATTATCCTGGACGTGCGGGTGATTGCCACCACGAACCGCGACCTGGCGGACTACGTACGGGAAAACAGATTCCGCGAAGATCTTTACTACCGGCTGACGGTGTTCCCCATGCACTGGCAGCCCCTGCGCGAACGCACCCTGGATATCATGCCGCTGGCCAGTGCCTTGCTGAAAAGCCATTGTCGCAAGATGAAACTGACCGGCGTGACCTTTGCGCCCGATGCCAGGGACGCGCTGATGGCCCACCAATGGCCCGGCAACGTTCGTGAGCTGGACAATGCTATTCAGCGGGCGCTGGTGCTGCACCAGGGAAACGTGATTCATGTCGGTGATCTTTGCCTGGAACTGGGTATTACCGGGCGAATGGACAGCACGTCGGCCCCGGCAACGCCTCCGTATACTGCTCCGGAACCCGCATCTGACACAGCTGCCCAGGCAGACGAGGAGTACTCTCGCCCATCGGACGGGATCGACCTTGCAGGGTTGTCTCCCACATCCCTTGGTGACGAGGTTCGGCAACGTGAGTTCCGGATTATTATCCAGACCCTGAAAAAGGAACGCGGTCGCCGCAACCGGGCAGCGGAGCAGTTGGGCATCAGCCCGCGCACGCTCCGGTACAAGCTGGCCCAGATGCGGGATGCGGGCATTGATCTGGATGCCGAACTGGCCACCGCCTGATTCCCCTTCTCAGCGGCTCCTTCGTTCGGCACCTTCGGGTGCCGTTTTTTATGGGCTTGTCAAAAGACTGTCGCTGTTCTGAGCCCGCCTTCCGAAAAGTTCATTAACTTAATGAAAATAAGGCAATAAATAATTCTGGCCTATGGTTTGCTTAACTTCGGAAAGAGATATCCAGTTCAATGGCTTGCCTGCAAAAAGGGCGATCCGGGAGAGTGAATCATGGTTCAGCGTGCTGACATCAACAGTGTTCTTTCTGAAATCCGCAATATGCGCTCGCAGATGATGGAGAATCAGCGGGTTGAGCAGGACAACAACATCCGCGGGCGCCTTGACGGCCCCTCCAAAGTTCAGGAAACCCCCGACACGCCGAAGTTCAGCGATATGCTCAGCCAGGCTGTGGGATCGGTGAACGAACTGAAACAGACGTCAAGTGATCTGAAGACGGCTTATGAGATGGGCGATCCCAATGTGGATATTACTCGCGTCATGATTGCGTCGGAAAAAGCATCCATCTCCTTCGAGGCATTGACCCAGGTTCGGAACCGGGTTGTCAAAGCCTACGAAGACATCATGAACATGCCGGTTTGATAACGGAGCAGACCCATGGCCAGCTTACCTGCTGAAACCTCATCCTCGAATATGCCCGCAGCGCGGGAGGACGACACCGGTGAAAGCCGCAGTGACGTGATATTCGGGTTCAACCGGCTGAATCTGCTGCGGCAGGTGGGCCTGATGGTGGGGCTGGCGGCCAGCGTTGCCCTTGGTGTTGCCGTGGTGCTGTGGGCCCAGGAGCCTAATTACCAGCCGGTCGTCGGGGATATGTCCGGTTACAATCCCCAGGACGTCACCACCATCCTCGACGCCAACGGTATCAATTACCGTATGAACCCGCGCACCGGGGCTTTGCTGGTGCCTTCCGACGAGGTTTATAACGCCCGCCTGAAGCTGGCAGCAGAGGGTGTGACAGATGAGCAGACGATCGGTTACGAGCTTCTGGACCAGGACCGGGGCCTGGGAACCTCCCAGTTCATGGAAACCATCAGCTTCCGCCGTGGCCTGGAAGGTGAGTTGGCCCGCACCATCAGTAGCATGCGCACGGTTCGCGCTGCCCGGGTTCACCTTGCCATTCCGGAGCGCTCGGTGTTCGTCCGTGACGCCCGCACGCCGACGGCCTCTGTTTTCCTGGAAGTGATTGCTGGTCGCCGTCTGGAGCAGGAACAGATTGCTTCAATCGTGAATCTGGTTGCCGGCAGTATTCCGGAAATGAACAAAGACAATGTCACCGTGGTTGACCAGAGCGGGAACCTTCTCACGGGTCGAGAGGAAGGCGGCGACACTCAGCAGATGGAAGACCAGTACGATTACACTGCCCGCGTTGAGGAACGTCTGGCACACCGGGTCGCGTCTCTGGTGCGCCCGGTGGTAGGTGATGGCCGATTCCGCGCCGAAGTGACGGCGGACCTGGATTTCTCCTCGGTGGAGCAGGCAGAGGAGCTATTCAATCCGGAGCAGCAGGCAGTGCGCAGCGAGCGCCAGATGTCCGAACGCCGTGTCGGTGGCGGCGCCAGTGGTATTCCCGGCGCCCTGTCCAACCAGCCACCGGCCCAGGCCACCGTGCCAGAGCAGGTCAATGGCGATGAGGAGGGTGAGGCTCAGGCGTCTCCGGTGAACGTGCGTGAAGAGTCGACCCGGAATTACGAAATGGACCGCACTGTTAGCTACGTACGCCAGGAGCTCGGTCGCATTGATCGCGTGTCGGTGGCGCTGGCCGTCGATGACATGAAGGTGGTTGATCCCCAGACTGGCGAAGTCAGCTATGAACCCTGGCCTGAACAGGAACTGCAGCGCCTGACGATGTTGGTTCGTGATGCCGTGGGGTATTCAGCGGCCCGAGGTGACAGTGTTACGGTAATGAACACAGCGTTTGCAGCGCAAGAGCAGGTAGAGTTTGAAGCCCCGGGGTTCTGGGAGCAGCCCTGGTTCTGGGATCTGATGAAGCAGGTGCTGGCAGGCCTGGTGATCCTTGTGCTTGTATTGGGATTGTTGCGCCCGACCCTTAAGAGCCTGTCTGGCGGCGGACGCAGTGAACGCCGGGGTGAATCCGGGGATGACCGCTACGAGGGGCTTGACGGTATTGAAGGTGGTGATGCCCTCCGGGAGGCCATGCATTCACAGGATGATCTGCTTTTGCCTGGGGCGACAGACAGCTATGATAGGCAGTTGAATGCGCTGAAAGGCCTTATTGCGGAAGACCCCGCCCGGGTTTCCCAGGTGATGCGCCAGTGGGTGAATGTTGATGACTGATGAGAACAACCGCCAGCCTGAGGCGCCGCAAAAGCTCCAGCGGAAGATTCCGCGGGTGGAGCAGGCGGCCATCCTGCTGATGTCGCTGGGTGAAAACGACGCTGCCGAAGTCCTCAAACACATGGGCCCGAAAGAGGTCCAGCGGGTTGGCGTGGCCATGGCCCAGATGAAAGACGTGAGCAAGGACGACGTTACCTATGTGCTCAACCAGTTTGTTGAGGCGGTTGGCGGCCAGACCGGTCTGGGTGTCGGTAACGACGATTACATCCGCACCATGCTTACCCAGGCCCTGGGTGACGACAAGGCCTCCAGCCTGATCGATCGCATTCTCATTGGCGGCAACACCACTGGCCTGGATACCCTGAAGTGGATGGAACCCCGTGCAGTGGGTGACATCATCCGTTATGAACACCCTCAGATTCAGGCCATTGTTATTTCCTACCTTGATCCGGATCAGGCCGCGGAGATTCTCGGTACGCTGGACGACAAGGTGCGCCTGGACGTGATGATGCGGGTCGCCTCCCTGGAAAGTATCCAGCCCCAGGCACTGCAGGAGCTCAACGACATCCTCGAGAAGCAGTTCTCCGGCGGTTCCGCCGCCCAGACCAGCCGCATTGGCGGGGTCAAGCGAGCGGCCGATATCATGAACTTCATGGACCGCAGTATCGAGGGTGGCCTGATGGATTCCATCAAGGACATGGATCCGGACCTGGCCTCCACCATTGAAGACCTGATGTTTGTTTTCGATAACCTGAAAGACATTGATGACCGTGGTATCCAGGCGCTGCTGAGGGAAGTTTCCTCCGAAGTGCTGGTGGTTGCGCTGAAGGGTGCGGACGACGGTGTCCAGGAGAAAATCTTCAAGAACATGTCCAAGCGCGCCGCCGAACTGCTGCAGGATGACCTTGAGGCCAAGGGGCCTGTGCGGGTCAGTGAAGTGGAATCCGCCCAGAAGGACATTATCACCATCGCCCGCCGTATGGCTGAAGCCGGTGAGATCACCCTCGGCGGTGCTGGCGAAGAAATGATGTGATGAAAGATCCCCGCCGCAACCTTGATCGCATTCCCAAGGAAAACCTGACCGCCTATGAACGCTGGGAGCTTCCGCTGCTGGATGCCCGGGGCAATGAAGTAGCGCAGGAAGAGCATCGCGATGTAAAGCCTCTGACGGCTGCCGATATCGAGGAAATACGTCAGGCGGCCCGGGAAGATGGCCATGCCGAGGGCCGGGAGGCGGGGTATCAGGAAGGCTTCAGTGAAGGTCGGGAAAAAGGCCATCAGGAAGGGCGCGAGGCGGGCCTGGCCGAAGGGCGTGAGCTGGGAACAGAGCAGGGGCTGGCGGAGACTCGTAAGGAAGTCGACGCCAAGCTTGACCGCCTGGAGCATTTGCTGGGCGAATTGCTGGTTCCCATCAAGCGTCACGAGGATGAAGTGGAAACCGCCCTGGTTAACCTGACCACGGTTCTCGCACGTGCTGTGGTGTTCCGGGAACTGTCCCTGGACTCGTCCCACATCAGCGACGTGGTCCGGCGGGCGATGGCCTCGCTGCCGTCAACCACCGAAAACGTACGGATTCATATTCATCCCGACGATTACCAATGGGTCAGCGAGGTTGCCGGGAAGTTCGAGGCGGCCACTTCCATTGTCGAGGATGCCTCTGTACTACGGGGTGGCTGCAAGCTGGAAACCCGCCACAGCCTGGTGGACTTCACGGTGGAAAAACGCTTCCAGAAAGCGGTTCAGGGAATGCTGGACAAGCAACTGGATAGCGAGAAAGCCGGTGAAGGAGAAGAACTTGACGCCATGATGGGCGATCTCACCGATTTCCGGCACGATGTGCTCGACTCCGACGAGGAGGAAGGCGATGACGGCACACCTGGCTGAACGCCTGGCAAGACTCCAGGGCCATTTTAACGAAGAACCCCAGCCGGAGCTTTCAGGCCGGTTAACACGAATGGTCGGTCTTACCCTGGAATGCGTGGGTTGCCCCATGGTCGTTGGCGACCGCTGCGTTATTACCGGGCAGGGCGCCGGCACCGTGGAAGCGGAAGTGGTCGGCTTCGAAGACGACCGTGTCTATCTTATGCCCCTGACTGCCATAAAGGGGCTGCGCCCTGGCGCCAGGGTGGTGCCGTTGTCGGCGGCCAGCCGGGTGCCTGTGGGCCCGGGGTTGCTGGGGCGGGTGGTAAACGGCAACGGCGAGCCGCTGGATGGAAAGGGTCCGCTACAGGCGGAGGCCCGGGTTTCACTCAGTGGCGATATCATCAACCCGCTGGACCGTGCCCCGGTGCGCCAGTCCATGGATGTGGGCATTCGAGCCATTAATGCATTGATGACTGTCGGCCAGGGCCAGCGTCTGGGCCTGTTCGCCGGTAGCGGTGTTGGTAAAAGTGTGCTGTTGGGCATGATGACCCGCTTTACCAACGCGGATGTCACTGTGGTCGGGCTGATTGGCGAACGTGGCCGCGAGGTCAAGGAGTTCATCGAAGATATCCTCGGCGACGAGGGCCTTGGTCGTTCTGTGGTGGTTGCCTCCCCCGCGGACGATTCGCCCCTGATGCGCCTGCGCGCAGCCATGTTGACCACCCGTATTGCGGAATACTACCGCGACCAGGGCAAGCGGGTATTGCTGCTGATGGACTCCCTCACCCGTTATGCCCAGGCCCAGCGGGAAATCGCCCTGGCCGTGGGCGAGCCGCCGGCCACCAAAGGCTACCCCCCTTCTGTTTTTGCCAAGCTGCCACAACTGGTGGAGCGTACCGGTAACGGCCGTCCCGGTGGTGGTTCCATTACGGCGTTTTACACGGTACTTACCGAGGGCGACGATCAGCAGGATCCGATCGCGGATGCTGCGCGGGCCATCCTCGACGGCCATATCGTGCTGTCCCGGCGCCTGGCCGAAGAGGGGCACTATCCCGCCATTGATGTGGAGGCCTCCATCAGCCGTGTGATGCCTCAAGTCACGGAACCCGAACACTTCTCCCGTGCCCAACGATTCAAGCAGGTTTACTCCCGTTATCAACAGGCCAGGGACCTGATCAGCGTGGGTGCCTACGTGAAGGGGTCGGATCCGGAAACCGACTTTGCCATCGCCCACATCGGCAACATGGGGCAGTTCCTGCAACAGGGGCTGAACGAAAGCGCCCCCCTGGAGGACAGTGTCCATCAATTGCTGGCGGTGGTACCGGAAAGGCGCTCTCCCGATCGGCCCAAAACCCCACCGGCCGCCTCTGGGGGTGGTAGCTGATGTTGCGATCCCAACGGCTGGCGGTGGTGCTCGCCCTTGAAGAGCGCAAGGAAAAGGCAGCCCTGGAGAAAATGGCCCAGGCCCAGCAACACCACGAGGCCCAGCGCCAGCAAATCGAAAATCTTGAGCGGTATCAGCGTGAATACCGGGAGCAGATCCGCAGCAGTCAGAAGGGCGTGGTTTCCGTTGCCCGGCTCCAGGGCTGGCAGGCGTTTATCGCCCAACTGGACCAGGTTATAGCCCAGCAACAGAAACTTCTGACACAGGCTGAAGAGCGGCTGCAGGCGTGCCGTGAAGAGTGGCAGAAGGCCTGGGAACGCCGCCGGGGCATGGAAAAGTATATCGAAACCTGTCGCCAGCACGAGCAGCGGGAGCAGGACCTCAGGGACCAGAAGCAGATGGACGAGGCTGCCGGGCGGATACTGGCAAGGCGCCGCTGATTCCATTGCGGAATAAACCTTCTGCGGATGCAAATTCAGTGTGGTGAGCTATCCTTTACCACAGGGTGCCCCGGGCACTCGTCTTGTTCTCCCGTTACGCGGTACGCATTTCATGGAGGCTCCGGAATGCCGATTCATACGCATCGCAGTGAAGATGGCCAGACCCTGACCATAAAAATTGAGGGGCGTTTTGATTTCAGCACCCATCAGGCCTTCCGTGATGCGTACGAGCACGGTGACGAGAAGGTGACCACCTTTATCGTCGATCTTTCTGACACCACCTATCTCGACAGTTCGGCACTTGGCATGCTGCTTTTACTACGAGACTACGCCGGCGGTGACAATGCCCGGATACGCATCGAAAACTGCAACAACGATGTTCGCCGTATTCTATCAATTTCCAATTTTGAGCAACTGTTTGCGATTCGCTGAATCAAAGGATAGTGGCGTCGCGGAGGCCCGATGTGGATGAACCGCTCACAGACAACCGGCCGCTCCGGATTCTGATTGCCGATGATAGCGACAGCGACCGTCTGATACTGAAAACCCTGCTGCGGCGACTTGGTCATGAGGTTGAAGACGCCGCAAACGGGATGGAAGCGCTCGATATTTTTCGCAAATCCGCGCCAGACATTGTGTTGCTTGATGCACTGATGCCGGTTATGGACGGGATGGAAGCCGCCCGCCACATCAAGGTGCTGGCGGGTGAGCGGCTGGTCCCATTGATCTTTCTTACCTCGCTGTCGGATGCTGATGCGCTGGCCCGTTGTCTGGAGGCTGGCGGTGACGATTTTCTGACGAAGCCTTATAGCCGCATTATCATTGAGGCCAAGATCAACGCCTTCAATCGCATGCGATTAATGCATCGTACCCTGAGCCACCACCGTGACCTGATTCGCGAACGCAACAGGAAGCTGCTGGAAGAGCAGGAAATCGCCAAGCGGGTATTTGACAACGTTGCCCATACCGGTTGTCTGGATGCGCCCAATATCCGCTATCACGCATCCCCCATGTCGATTTTCAATGGTGATGTACTGTTCGCCTGTCCGCGCCCGGCCGGAGGTATGCAGATACTGATCGGCGATTTCACCGGCCACGGCCTGCCCGCTGCCATCGGGGCCATGCCAGTGGCGGAAATATTCTACGGCATGACCAGCAAGGGCTTCAGCGGTAGTGACGTGCTCAGGGAGATCAACCAGAAACTTGGCAGGATACTGCCGACCGGTATGTTCTGCTGTGCCGCGATGATCCAGGCGGACTTTCACCTGAATCAGTTGCAGATCTGGAACGGAGGGCTCCCGGATGGGGTGTTGCTGAGGAAAAATGGCGCACGCGAGAACATCGTTTCCCATCACCTGCCGTTGGGCGTCCTTGGCACCGCCCGGTTTGATGCCGGCATGAAAATTTTCCAGACTGAGCCGGGTGACACCCTGCTGATGATGACAGATGGTGTGATGGAGGCTGAGAACCAGCAGGGAGAAATGTACGGCGAGCAGCGCCTTGCCCGCTCGCTTAACGAGGCGGGGCAGGGGGATTCGCCATTCGAGACGGTTATGGCGGGCATACGTGCCTTTACGGGGAATCAGCCGGAGCAGGACGACCTGACGCTGTTTTCCCTCGGGATGGTGGAAGAGGGGGAGCTGGCCGGCGTGTCCGAACGATTGCCCCAGTCAGCGCTGGAGGGGCCGGCGGAATGGCACTGCGTCTACGAGGTTCAGGATCGCACCCTGGGACAATTCAGCCCGTTACCGCTGCTGCTCCATATCTGTATGGAAGTGCCGGGGCTGCGCCGGAAAAGTGGTGAAATATATACCCTGTTGTCGGAACTGTACACCAATGCCCTGGAGCATGGTGTCCTGGGACTGTGTTCTGACTGGAAGGCCACTCCTGACGGCTTCGGGCAATATTACGCCGAACGGGAGCGAAGGCTCGGTGATGTGGCGGGCCACTTTATACGATTCACTTTGACCCATACCATGACAGACAGGGGTGGGCGATTGGCCATTGTCTGCGAAGACAGCGGCAGCGGCTTCGATTACCGCAAAGAAAGTTCCGCAGCCGGGAGTGAGTGCCGTTATTCCGGAAGGGGGTTGATGCTCTTGCGAAAGCTGGGACATTCCCTGAACTATCGCGAACATGGCACCCGGGCTGAAATTGTATATGATTGGCATTTTTCCGAGGTTGCTACCCGCGAGGGCAGCACCATCCAACAACCAGGGGGTTGGTCATGACGGATAAACCACACCTTGATGAAGAAGCTCTGGCTGAGTTGCAGGACGTTATGGAGGATGAATTCGACGTCCTGATCAACACCTACATCAATGATTCCTCGGACCGGATTGCCCACCTGCGGGCCGCGCTGGAGAAGTCGGATGCTGACTCGTTCGCCAAATCCGCGCACAGCTTCAAGGGCAGTTGCATCAACATAGGTGCTCCTCGACTTGGAGAGCTTTGCTTTCAGGCGGAAAAAGCGGGTATCGATAATCGTCTGGAGAAGGCCGGGGCCATGCTGGACGCCATCGAGAACGAGTTCCGACAGGTTGAAGGGACGCTGAGGCGGTTTTTGGAATGATGTGACCATAATGGCACTGCTTTTGCTTCAATGCTTGAAAGAGTATTGGAAAGGGGGCTGCAGCGTTCAGATGCCTCTCTCAATCAGCAAAAGCGGCAAGAGGTTGCCATGTCCCAAATGGTTCTCCCCCAGGCTTCCCCACAGGGACCACAGGCCGACAATGGTTTAAAAAGCGCAAAAGACAGCCGGGAAAAAAGCGGTGAAAGTCAGTTTGACTCTGTCTCTCGTGCCGAACAACAGCGAATTGACAGTAAACAAGCGGAAAAACGTGACCAGGCGCGTGCCGAAGACAAGGCCGGCAACGAACAGGTACGTCACGATAAAAGTAATGACAGCCGCCCGGAAGACAGCAAGGAATCCTCTCCTGCAACCGAGTCCCGTAGCGCGAACGACGGCCGTGGCAAAGAAGCCCCGGTAAAGCCAGCCGCCAAAGATGACGCGTCTGATAAGGCCGGGGAGCGGGTTGCGGATCAGGACCTTCCGGAAGAGACCGTATCCCTGACATTTGCAGACTTGCAGGCATTGCTGATGCCGGCAGGGGGCAATACAACGTCAGTTTCCGGGGGCAACATCGGCGGTAATGCAACGGGTAATGGCCCGTTGCCGGGGGTGCAAGCGTTTGCCGGGATGATCGCCGGTTTGCCTGGCAGCCCGGGAAGTAAGCAGGGCCAGGCCCCCGGCCAGGGAACAGGGCTTGGCGCCGGGCAGGGGCAGGCGTTGACAGAGGCGCTGTTGTCTGGCCTGACGGCCGATGCGTCCCGTACCCAGGAAGCACCATCTCTGCAGAGTACCATGCGGTTTCAGGCCGCAGCAGAGTTGGCCGGCCAGCAGTTGGCAAACCCGAACAGTGCAAAGCTGCCTGCTGAAGCAGCTGCTCTTCGCGGGTATACAACCTCTATCGATCTGCCGGTCAATCATGCAGAATGGGGAGACAAGCTGGTCGGCAAGTTGACCTGGCTGACGGCACGAAATATGTCTGTTGCTGAAATACACCTCACACCCCCTGATATGGGGCCGATGGAGGTGCGGGTCCAGGTCCAGCAGGAACAGGCAAACATCACCGTTCACTCCGCCAATCCGGCGGTGCGGGACCAGCTTGAACTGCACAGCCACCGCCTCAGGGATATGTTGAGTGAACAGGGACTCTCCCTGGCACAGTTTGATGTGTCGGATTCCCCGCAACGGCAAACCGGTGAAGACGGCACCGGGGACGGTAAGGCTGGCGAGGGCGCAACACTGGCCGATGCCGGCTCGGACGACCAGGATCTGCAGTCTGACTCCCTCGACCTGACCTGGAAGGGCGAAGTCGATATCTTCGCCTGACCGGGTTGTCTATCAACTGACCATTCTTGTTTTGCCCATCCTCCCCTGCAACGCTAAACTGCTGTTCCGATAGGGAGGATGGGTCTATCTGGCCCGCCCTTTGCTTAAACCTCTTTATAAACGGTCCGGTTGACGGATTTCTGGCAGACATACGTTATGGCTGAAAACAACGCGTCCCCCGAGGCGCCGGCGAAAAAAGGCAAGCTCAAGCTGATTCTGCTACTGACGGTAGTGGTCCTTCTCGCGATAGGGCTGTCGGTGGTTGGTACAATGTGGTTCCTGGGGGGCGGTATCCCGGGAGTGACTGACAGTGAAGAAGAGCAAGGTGTCGAACAGGCCGAGGTATTCGTTCCCAGCACCTACACCGTACTTGAAAAGGCGCTGGTCACAACGGTTCAGGCTGAGGGGCGCCAGCGCTATGCTCAGGCTTACCTGGCGTTCGAAGCCGACGATCCCGCGGCGTTGGCTGCGGCCAATCGGCACATGCCGCTGCTGCGGAGCCGGCTGATTGGCGTCCTTGGAGGCAGTGATTTCAACAAATTGCAGACACCAGAGGGCCGACAGGCGCTGGCCGATGATATGCTGACAGCGGTGAACAGCGCGCTTGAACAGGAAGGGGAACCCCCCTTGCTTGCAGTGCTGTTCAGGAACTTTGTCGTTCAATAGAGAATGCAAGTAGGCCCGGCCAGGGCGACGATCAGGGGCAGAGAAACATATGCAGGACTTACTGTCACAGGACGAAATCGACGCGCTCCTCCATGGTGTTGACGATGGAGACATTGATACCTACGAGGAAGGCGACGATACCGGTATCAAGTCCTACGATCTTGCCAGCCAGGACCGCATTGTCCGTGGCCGGATGCCTACGCTGGAAATGATCAACGAGCGTTTTGCCCGCTACACTCGGATCAGCCTGTTCAACCTGTTGCGCCGAAACGCCGACGTTTCTACCGGCGGTGTTCAGATCATGAAATTCGGCGAGTATATTCACACCCTCTATGTGCCCACCAGCCTGAACCTCTGTAAGGTGCGTCCGCTCCGCGGCACGTCCCTGTTTGTTCTTGACGCCAAGCTGGTCTTCAAACTGGTGGACAATTTCTTCGGGGGTGAAGGCCGCCACGCCAAGATCGAGGGCCGGGAATTCACTCCGACGGAAACCCGCATCGTGCAGATGGTGCTGGACCAGGTCTTCCATGACATGCGGGAAGCCTGGCACGCGGTTCTGAAAGTTGATTTCGAGTACCTCAGCTCCGAGGTCAACCCGGCCATGGCCAATATTGTCAGCCCCAGTGAAGTGGTGGTGGTGAGTACCTTCCACATTGAACTGGATGGCGGGGGCGGAGAGCTGCACATGGCGCTGCCATACTCCATGATCGAGCCCATCAGGGACGTGCTTGATGCCGGTGTCCAGAGTGATATCGACGATGTGGACGAACGCTGGGTCAGCGCGTTGCAGGAAGACATCAAGGACGTGAACGTACCAATCAACACTACAGTTTGCCGGCGACGTATTTCCCTTCGTGATATTGCCAAGCTCAAGGAGGGAGACATCATACCGGTGGAAATTCCCGAACTGCTGACGCTTACGGCGAACGGTATTCCCGTTTACAAAGCCACGATGGGCACCCGGGATGGCAAGCTGGCGCTGAGAATTCATGACCGGGCGACGGTGCCCAAAGTGAAAAAACAACTGAAGGTGGGACGCAATGGCTGACGACGACAAGAAAGACGAGCAGGAACTCAGCGAAGACGAGAAGCTCGCTGCCGAGTGGGAATCCGCCATGGAAGAGTCGGGGGATGCCGACGAAGATGGCCGCGAGGACGAGTGGGCCGCTGCCATGGCAGAAGCCGGAGAAGGCGATGACGAGACCGGCGCCGGGACGAAAGACAACGTCCGTGCTGCTCCCATGGAAGAGTTTCCGGAAGGATCAAACTTCAGCCAGGGTAGCGGCCCCGCACCGGACCTGGACGTTATCCTCGATATTCCCGTCACTATCTCCATGGAAGTGGGCAATACCCAGATCCCGATTCGCAACCTGCTGCAGTTGAACCAGGGGTCGGTCATTGAACTGGACAGACTGGCGGGCGAACCGTTGGACGTGCTGGTCAACGGCACCCTGATCGCCCATGGCGAGGTGGTCATGGTGAACGAGAAGTTCGGTATTCGCCTGACGGACGTCATCAGCCCCGGTGAACGTATCAAGCGGTTGCAGAAATAGTATGACCTGGATGCCTCGTTCCGCGATTTGCCGCCGAGTGGTCAGCCTTTGCTTGATACCACTTGCACCTGCACTGGTGCACGCCCAGGAACAGGAAACCCCCGGCCAGGAAACCGCGTCGGCTCCGGATACCCTGGTGACCATGCTGAGCCTGGGTGCTGGCCTGCTGGCGGTCATTGCCATTATTTTCGGTTGTGCCTGGATTGTGCGGCGCATGAGCGGAATGACCGGTGGTAACACCCGCGCCATCAAAGTGGTCTCGGTAATGCCCATGGGCACACGGGAGCGGATTGCCCTGATTGAGGTGGGTGGTAAGCAGATCCTGATTGGCGTCACGCCCTCGGCGATTCGGACATTGCACGTGTTTGACGAACCGGTGGTCAGTGCCGGTGAGCCGGTATCCTCTGATTTCGCCCGTAAACTCCAGGGCATGATTGGCAAATCCTGGGGCTCCGGTTCTTCATCGAAGGAAGGTTCCTGACATGTCGGCGTATGTACCCGGGCGCCTCCTCGCGTTGCTGGTTCTGGTGTTCCTCACTACTTGGGCTCCCGCGGCACTGGCGGATATCCCCGGCATTCCCGCCTTCACGGTAACGCCGGGCGAGGAAGAGGGCGTACAGGAATACTCGGTGTCGCTGCAGATCCTGGCGCTGATGACAGCGCTGACCTTCCTGCCCGCCATGCTGATGATGATGACGTCATTCACCCGCATCATCGTGGTGTTCGCGATCCTTCGACAGGCCCTGGGTTTGCAGTCCACGCCGTCCAACCAGATTCTTCTTGGCCTGACCCTGTTCCTGACCATCTTCATCATGAAACCGGTGCTGGAAGAGGTCAACGAAGTGGCACTCCAGCCCTATATGCAGGAAGAACTGAGCTCATTGGAGGCGGTGGAGCAGGCCAGCCAGCCATTCCGCAAATTCATGCTGGCACAGACACGGGAAAGCGACCTGGGCCTGTTCATGCGCATCGCGGATGAGCAATATGCCACCGCCCAGGATGTATCCTTCTGGGTGCTTCTCCCGGCGTTTGTGACCAGTGAACTGAAAACCGCCTTCCAGATCGGATTTATTCTGTTTATACCGTTTCTCATCATCGACATGGTGGTTGCCAGCGTTCTGATGGCCATGGGTATGATGATGTTGTCTCCGATCATTATCTCGCTACCGTTCAAAATCATGCTGTTTGTGCTGGTGGATGGCTGGGCCCTGATTATGGGTACCCTGGCCGCCAGTTACGGGATATAGGGGGAGAGCAACCATGACACCCGAAACCGTTATCGACATCCTCCGCGAAGCCCTGTGGATGATCGTAATGCTGGCAAGCCTGATCATCGGCCCGGGGCTGGTGATTGGCCTGGTGGTCAGTACTTTCCAGGCCGCCACGCAAATTAACGAACAGACCCTGAGCTTTCTGCCCCGTCTGCTGGTTACCCTGATTACCATCATCGTGGCCGGCCCCTGGATGCTGACCCAGCTTCTTGATCATGCGAACCGGCTTATCACCAATATTCCCTATTTGATCGGCTGACCGGGCATGCCCACTGAAATCTCAGCCGACCTGATAAACCAGTGGATTGGGCAACACCTGTGGCCGCTGTTCCGCCTGGCCAGCTTCATGATGGTCATCCCCTTCATCGGCACCCAGTTGGTCCCGGCCAGAGTCCGGCTCGGACTGGCCCTGATCATCACCATCCTGGTCGTACCGATGATCCCCCCGGCACCGCAAGTTGATGCCTTCAGCGCGGACGGTGTAATAATCACCCTGCAGCAGATCCTCATCGGCGTGGGCATGGGCTTTGCCCTCACCGCACTGTTCCAGCTGTTTGTTGTGGCCGGGCAGATGATCGCCATGCAAATGGGCCTCGGCTTCGCCTCCATGGTCGACCCCGCCAACGGCATCAACGTGCCCGTGCTGGCGCAGATCTACACCATCACCATCACACTGCTATACCTGGCCATGAACGGCCATCTGGTGGCGTTTGAAGTCTTCATCGAAAGCTTCCGAACACTCCCTGTCGGCCTTGAGGGCCTGGGGCAGGAAGGCGTCTGGCAGCTCGCCCACCGCATCAGCTGGATATTTGCATCCGCCCTGTTATTGGCGCTGCCGGCGGTAACCGCCGTATTCATCGTCAACATCTCCTTCGGCGTCATGACCCGCGCCGCGCCACAGATGAATATTTTCGCGTTGGGCTTCCCGATTGGCCTGATTTTTGGATTATTCGCCATATGGGTGCTGCACGCCAATTTTCTGCCGCACTTCGAGCAGTACACCAGGGAAACATTCGAATTCATGCGGAACCTGCAGGGCCAGCCGTAAACATTAACCAGGTGTTATTGGATTGACGGTTTGGCGCGGGCCAAGCACAAAAGTTTGCCGAGGTTGATGGGGAGCCCCCTCCCCATCAACCGATACTCCGAAGAAGTCAAACCAAAGACAAAACATGGCCGAAGAAAACGACAACAGCCAGGAGAAAACGGAAGATGCCACCCCCCGAAGGCTCGAAAAAGCCAAGGAGGATGGCCAGACCGCGCGCTCCAAGGAACTGGCCACCATGGCCGTCCTGCTGGCCGGCGCCGGCGGCCTGCTGATGTTTGGCTCCTCCCTGGGCGCCTCAATGGAAAGCATCATGCGGGACAGCTTCGTACTCGAACGCTCCGCCATCTTCGACACCCGCCACATGAGCGTCCAACTGATCGCTTCAGCCAAAGAGGCGGCTCTTGCCCTGATGCCGCTGCTGATACTGTTGCTCGTCGCCGCCATCGCCGGCTCCATTGGCATCGGCGGCCTCCTGGTCAGCGGCAAAGCTATCGCCCCGAAGCTCAACCGCATGGACCCACTCAAGGGCCTGAAGCGCATGTTCTCCATGCGCTCACTGATAGAACTCGTCAAAGCCATCCTCAAAGTGGGACTGGTCATGGCTGTTGCCATCCTCATCCTCAATCTGCGTACCGACGATTTGCTCAGCATTTCCGAAGAGCCTGCCAGGTCCGCCATGGAGCATGTGCTATGGACCCTGGGGTGGAGCTTCTTCATCCTCGCCTGCGCCACCATCGTCATTGCCGCAATTGACGTACCGTTCCAGATCTTCGACCACCAGAAAAAGCTGCGCATGACGTTGCAAGAGGTCAAGGACGAGTACAAGGACACCGAAGGCAAGCCAGAGGTGAAGGGGAGGATCCGCCAGTTACAGCGTGAGATGGCCCAGCGCCGGATGATGCAGGATGTGCCCGGGGCGGATGTGGTCATCACCAATCCGACTCATTACGCGGTGGCGTTGAAGTATGACCAGAAGAAGATGGCGGCACCGATTGTGGTGGCAAAAGGGTTTGACGAAACGGCGTTCAAGATAATGGAGATTGCCCGCGAGCATAAGGTGGAGATTCTCCGCACGCCGCCTTTGACCCGGGCGGTTTACCACAATACCGAGGTGGGCGGTGAGATCCCGGATGGCCTGTATATGGCCATTGCCCAGGTTCTCGCCTATGTATTCCAGCTCCGGCAGTTCCGTAAAGGGCGTGGCCAGAAGCCCCATGTTCCGGATTTTCCGATTCCTTCGGATTTGCGGCGGGATGTTTGAGCTTTGAGTTTGCCTGCGTTCAGCCTGATGGTTGTGGGGGAGGTGGTTCGTCGGGTGGGCATTCCAAAACACGCTCAAGCACATCCATGTGGCGCTTGAGCTCCGCCATCCATGGCTCCGCACAGTTTTGGAATGCCCACCCGACGAACCACTTTGGGCCTAACAGGTATCTCGAGAACTTTCTGAACGTAGGTCGGATTAGCGAAGCGTAATCCGACAAATGGCTTCAATATGGAACACGGGATGTCGGATTACGCTTCGCTAATCCGACCTACGAAGTCATTGCTAGCGATATCACCGTTGCTCGAGCGGGTGTGGGGAAGGGCCTCCCAAAAACGTGGAGCGCCAGGGATGGCGCGACCGAGCCCTACATGGACGTATTCACGGGCGTTTTTTGGGAGGCCCTTCCCCACATCCGCCGCCCCCGAATTATCAGTCAAAAAGTCAGGACCAGGCCTCAATAACCCGAACCATAGGATCATGCCGGCTTTCGGGAATCGGAAGGCGACCATAGAAGTTCGCAGGATTGTGGACCGCTACGGAAGGGAACCCGCACGCAGTAAAATGCTCAGCACCCTGCTGGTCGTTCAGGAAATGGAAACTGACATCACTTCGCGTAACCGATCCCAGCAAGCCACCGAGGGCTTTCAGGCTACCTCGCAACAACGGCTGGCCCGGCATCAAGTAGCTTTCGGACAGGTAGGCCGAACCGGGGCGTTCCTGCATCAGCCGGGCCAGGCGCTTCCAGAACTCTGACATGACCGGCAGGGAGAAGTAGCTGGTCAGGCCTTCGGTGACCACAACCATCGGGGCGTTGTTGTCGAAAGCTCTTGCCACAACCGCCTCCATGGACTGCTCACCGGATGTTGCCAGGATATCGATGGGCATTACCTGGTGTTGATCGCCGAGCCGGCCAGCAACCAGCAATCTTGCCGCTTTGCGGGTGGCCATGTCGGGGAGGTCGGCTTCCACCATGTGGAGGTGCGGGTACCTGTCTCGCAGGCGGATACCCCGGGGCGACATGCCGCAGGCAATTTCCAGTACCTGGGTGACGCCGCGCTCGAGTGCCTGTTCGACCAGGTGGTCGATAATCAGGTGGCGCTGTAACAGGAAGGTGCGGATGTTGCCGCCGATGAGTGCCTTGCTGCCGGCCTCGAAGGGCGTCATCAGGTGGTAGAGCCAGCGGCCCTGATCGGTGGCCAGTACGTCATCCGAGAGCCCGTGCCGGTGCCAGACGGCACCGGTGTAGAGGGCGGTAAAGCTGATGCCGGAGCTGTCAGTCACTTGCTCTGGACGGCTGTCAGAGGGTGTCGTTCTCATGGATCCTTTTCCCCCATGCCTCGCCGCTGCCCGGCAGGATCAGGTTCAGGGCGATGGCCACCACGGCGCACAGGGCAATGCCTTCCAGATTGCCTATTGCCATGCCGCCGATGCCGAATACCAGGGTGACGGCCACAATCACCAGGTTACGTGCCTGGGACAGGTCGACCTGGTGGCGGATCAGGGTGTTCAGGCCGACGACGGCAATGGAGCCGAACAGCAGGCACAGGATACCGCCCATTACCGGTGCCGGGATGGTTTGCAGTGCCGCGCCGAACTTGCCGACGAAGGCCAGCACGATGGCGATGCAGGCGGCCCAGATCATGACTTTCGGATTGAAGTTTTTGGTCAGCACCACAGCACCGGTGACTTCGGAGTAGGTGGTGTTGGGCGGGCCACCGAGGGCTGAAGCGGCGCTGGTGGCCAGGCCATCGCCCAGGAGGGTGCGGTGCAGGCCGGGCTTTTCCAGGTAATTTTTGCGGGTAACGGTGCCGATGGCGAGGATGTCGCCGATGTGTTCAATGGCCGGCGCAATGGCGACGGGAATCATGAACAGGATGGCCGCCCAGCTGAACTCCGGTGCCACGAAGTTGGGGATGGCGAACCAGGGCGCGTTGGTGATGGGGGACAGGTCCACGATGCCGGCGATGGCCGACAGGATGTAGCCGACGATGATACCGAACATGATCGGTATCAGGCGGAAGATTCCGCTGGACCAGACCGCCATGATGACAGTGACCACCAGGGAGATCATCGCGATCCAGATCGCGGTGTCGTAGGGCACCAGTTGCTCCGCTCCGTCGCCAGTGCGGCCAGAGGCCATATGGACGGCGACTGGTGCGAGACCCAGGCCGATCACCATGATTACCGGGCCGATCACCACGGGTGGCAGCAGGCGGGTGACGAAGCCGGTGCCGCGCAGGCGCACCGCGCCGCTGAGGATAATATAGAGGACACCCGCCGCCATCAGGCCACCCAGGGTTTCTTCCAGGCCAAAGCGGCCCTTGGCAGCGATAATCGGGGCAATAAAGGCAAAGGAAGACGCCAGGAAGATCGGAATTTGCCCGCCGGTGACAATATGGAATATCAGTGTGCCAATGCCGGCGGTGAACAGGGCCACGTTGGGATCAAGCCCGGTAATGAGTGGCATGAGCACCAATGCGCCAAAGGCCACCAGCAACATCTGTGAGCCGGCAATGGCCTGTTTCCAGACCGGGTCGTTGGTATGGTCCTGCATGGTCACACGTCCTTCTGCTTGGTGCCGAAAATCTTGTCGCCGGCATCACCAAGCCCGGGGAGGATGTAGCCTTTCTCGTTCAGCCGCTCGTCGATCGAGGCGGTATAGATGGACACATCCGGGTGTTTGTCCAGTACCTTCTTTATACCTTCCGGAGCGGCCACCAGCACCAGTGCGCGGATTTCATGACTGCCCGCTTTCTTCAGCAGATCAATGGTGGAAATCATCGAGCCGCCGGTAGCCAGCATGGGGTCCACAATCATGGCCATGCGTTGGTCCAGTTCGCCCACGAGCTTTTCAAGATAGGTGCTGGCCTCCAGGGTTTCCTCGTTTCTCACCTGGCCGACAACACTCACGCGGGCGCCCGGAATCAGGGTGAGAACGCCGTCCAGCATGCCCATGCCGGCGCGCAGGATAGGAACGATGGTGACCTTCTTGCCCTGGATCTGCTCGATCTCAACCGGGCCCGCCCAGCCCTCAATGGTTTTTTTCTGGAGAGAGAAATCCTTGGTGGCCTCGTAGGTCAGCAGGGCACCCACTTCTTGTGCCAGTTCCCGGAAATTCTTGGTGCTGATGTCGGCGCGGCGCATCAGGCCGAGTTTGTGGCGGATAAGGGGGTGCTTGACCTCGTGGATTGGCATGGGGCTCACCTTTGCGTGTTGTGCGTGTCTGGATCAATGACGTGATTGTGCCCAGCGTAACCGCTGGCAAATGGCGCAAGGATACCGTATCTGGACAGGTCCGTCAGGCGTGGCGTGAATAAAACCGGTGAGGAGTGGTACGGATCTTGCGAACACCCCTTCAAACGATGCGTCTGCGTCAAAAAAACGACCCGCAAACCCCTGCGGTTAGCCGCCAATTGGAGAGTTTCCCGGCATGGACCGAGCGCTAGTCCTCAATAATGTCAAATCCCTGACGCGGGGTAATCTGGGTGTTCCCATCTTGGTGATGGGTCTGCTGGGCATGATGATCCTGCCCATGCCGGCGTTCATGCTGGACGTGTTTTTCACCTTCAACATCACCCTGTCCATCGTCATCCTTCTGGTGTGCGTGTACGCCCTGCGCCCGATGGAGTTTGCTTCCTTCCCGACGGTACTGCTGGTGGCCACCTTGCTGAGGCTTGCACTCAACGTGGCGTCCACGCGAATTGTGCTGCTCAATGGCCATGAGGGTGGGGACGCAGCAGGTAAGGTCATCGAGTCCTTCGGCGCGGTGCTGATTGGTGGCAACTACGCCGTTGGCCTGGTGGTTTTCGCCATCCTGATGATCATCAACTTCCTGGTGGTGACCAAGGGCGCCGGCCGGGTGTCGGAGGTGAGCGCCCGCTTTACCCTGGATGCCATGCCCGGCAAGCAGATGGCGATTGATGCCGACCTCAACGCCGGCCTGATCAATCAGGAGGAGGCCAAGCACCGCCGCTCTGAAATTGCCCAGGAGGCCGACTTCTATGGCTCCATGGATGGTGCCAGCAAATTCGTCAAGGGCGATGCCGTTGCCGGCCTGCTGATCCTGGCCATCAACCTGATCGGCGGTATCGCCATCGGCATGATTCAGCATGGGCTGGATTTTGGCACTGCTACCCAGAACTACGCGTTGCTGACCATTGGTGACGGCCTGGTAGCGCAGATTCCGTCGCTGCTGCTCTCCACGTCTGCGGCCATTATGGTGACCCGGGTAACGTCCAGCCAGGACATGGGCGGGCAGATACTGCAGCAGATGTTCAATGCACCCCGGGCGTTGGCCATTGCGGCGGTGATCCTGATTATCCTGGGCCTGATACCGGGCATGCCTCATGTGGCATTCCTTGGCCTTGGCGCCATTGCCGGCGGCATTGCCTGGTTTATCTGGCAACAGGAACGCCAGACCGTTGAGGAGGATGGGGTCTACCCGGTCCGGGGTGGCGGTGCCAGGCCGGCTGGCCGTGATCTGCCTTCGGGTGGTGATGGTGGCGACCAGGGCGCACAGCTTCCACCGCCGGGTGAGACCCGGGAGTTGGGCTGGGACGACGTCGCAACGGTGGACATTGTTGGCCTGGAAGTGGGCTATCGCCTGATTCCCCTTGTGGATAAATCACAGGGTGGGCAATTGCTCAGCCGGATCAAGGGCGTGCGAAAGAAACTCTCCCAGGACCTGGGGTTCCTGATGCCCTCGGTTCATATCCGCGACAACCTTGACCTGATGCCGAACGTGTATCGCATCACCCTGATGGGCGTCACCATCGCTGAGGCCGAAATTCATCCGGACCGGGAACTGGCCATCGATCCCGGCCAGGTATTTGGCAAGATCGAGGGTATTGAAGGCAAGGACCCCGCCTTCGGCCTGGATGCAAGCTGGATAGAAACAGGGAAGAAAGACCAGGCACAGACCCTGGGTTACACCGTGGTGGACGCAAGTACCGTGGTGGCGACCCACCTGAATCAGATCCTGCAGAAACATGCCCATGAGCTGCTTGGCCATGAGGAGGTGCAGAAGTGGCTGGATCAGCTTGAAAAAGTCTCTCCGAAACTCGCGGAAGAGCTGGTGCCCACCACCATTTCCATCAGCCTGTTGCTGAAAGTGCTGCAGAACCTGCTGAAAGAAGAGGTGCCGATCCGGGATATGCGCTCCATTGCCGAAGCCATCGTGAACGTCCATCCCAAGAGTCAGGATCCGAAACTGCTGACCACGGTTGCCCGCCAGTCGCTGCGCCGAATGATTGTTCAGAGCATTTGTGGCAACGACGCCGAGATCCCGGTGATCACTCTGGATCCAGACCTGGAACAGTTATTGCTGAAGTCTATGCAACAGAGTCAACAATCTGGCGGTCAGGAAGACATCGGGCTGGTGCTGGAGCCGAATATGGTCGAGAAACTCCAGCGTTCGCTCCGGGACAGCGTCCAGCGACAGGAGATGTTGGGTAAACCAGCGATCCTGCTGGTGTCCGGGCCACTGCGGCCGGTGCTGGCGAAGTTCGCGAGCTTCGGGGTAGAGCGCCTGCATGTACTGTCGTACCAGGAAATTCCGGATAACAAACAGATCACCATTGTGGCATCCGTGGGCCAGTAAAGGCCGCGGCTGGCAAGGCGGAAGGCGCTGGAAAGCGCTGACCGGGGAGGAAGAGTCATCATGAAAGTAAAACGGTTTTTTGCCCAGAGCATGGCAGAGGCACTGCGTCAGGTGCGTGATCAGATGGGCCCCGATGCCGTGATCCTGTCCAATCGCCGCGTGGATGGTGGTGTCGAAATTGTGACAGCGCTGGACTACGACGAAAATATGGCGCGCCAGCGACTCGGTGACGCTGCCCGTGAAGCCACTAACGGCTCCCGGTTGGCAGAGCTGCAGGCGGAACAGCATCGCCGCCTGGAGGACGAGCTTGGCCGCTCCCGTGATCGCATCCGCGAAGTGCGGGAGAAGCGTGCTGCTGCAGGCCAGGCTGGCCACGGCGGGGCTTTTGGCCACACAGGGCTGTCGGCGGAGTCGCTAGCTGATGAAGATATGTCGCTTGAGGAGCCGGCCGTCGCCAGTTCAGATTATTCCGGAGAGTTGGCGCAGATGCGTGCGGAAATCAGCTCCCTCCGCGACCTGGTCAGCGCCCGGCATAACAGTGAGCCTGAAAGGCCTGCGGTGAATGCGGTACAACAGCGGTTGTCTGAAAAGTTGCAGGAATTCGGTCTGGGCCTGGAACTGGCCAATTCCCTGTCCCGGCGCCACCGCGCCGGACGGCTTGAGGATGGCTGGAAGCAGTCCCTGAAAATTCTGGCCGCCGGGGTGAAAACCGCGCGTGCCGAGTGGGCGGAAGAAGGCGGTGTCTATGCACTTGTCGGGCCGACGGGGTCTGGCAAGACCACGACCATCGGCAAGCTGGCTGCGCATTACGTGCTGAACCACGGCCCTGACTCCCTGGCACTGGTCACCACGGACCGCTACCGGGTGGCCGCCCATGAGCAACTGTTCGTATTCGGGCGTATCCTGAATGTACCTGTAAGGGTGGTGGACGAGACCCATTCCCTGGATGACATACTGGATGAGTTGTCGGACCGCCACCTTGTGCTGATTGATACGGCGGGCCTGACAAGCACGGACAAGGGCTATGAAGAGCAACTCACGGAGCTTGCCCGCAGTCACCACCGCATTCGGACCCACCTGGTGGTTTCGGCAACCAGTCAGCCACGCATCATGAAATCCGTCTGGCATTGCTATAAGATGGCAAATCTTACGGGTTGTGTGATGACCAAAATTGATGAAGCACTGACTCTGGGAGAATCGCTGGGATTTGTCATGGAAACGGGATTGCCGGTGGCCTACTACACCGACGGACAGAAGATCCCGGAAGACCTGCACCACGCTGAACCTATTCCGCTGGTGCGGCTGGCCGTGGAGAGGCTGAGGAAACTCCAGCAGCAAGAGGCAGTCGCTGTTTAACAACAACACAGCCAGCGGTTAAACGTGGCAAGAGATCAGAGTCAGTATGAGCAAACCACATCCGGTACAGGTGATTGCGGTTTCCGGCGGGAAGGGTGGCGTTGGCAAAAGTAACGTTGCCGTCAACCTTGGCATTGCCCTCTCGCAGAAAGGGCGTCGTGTCGTGCTGCTGGATGCCGATCTCGGCCTTGGCAATATCGACGTATTGCTGGGGATTACCGCCAACCGAAACATTCAGGATGTTATTTCCGGCGAATGCGATCTTCGTGATGTACTGGTGAACGGCCCGGGCGGAATCAAGATTGTGCCGGCTTCCTCCGGTACCCAGCGCATGACCCAGTTGTCCACGCTAGAGCATGCCGGCCTGATCAATGCATTCAGTGAATTGGGCGACCAGATTGATGTACTGATTGTGGATACCGCAGCCGGTATATCCGAATCTGTGATCAGCTTTCTGCGTGCTTCACAGGAAGTTTTGCTGGTTGTATGCGACGAGCCTACCTCCATCACAGACGCCTACGCGCTGATCAAACTGATGAACCGGGATTATGGCACCAACCGCTTCCGTATCCTGGCGAACCAGGTGCGTAATGAACAGGAAGGTCGACATCTATTTGAAAAACTGACTCGCGTTACCGAGCGCTTTCTCGATGTGGCACTACAATATGTAGGCATGGTGCCTTACGATGAAGCCGTAAAGAAGGCAGTACAGCGCCAGCGCGCTGTGCTGGACGCCTATCCCCGTGCCAAGGCATCGTTGGCCATCAAGAGCCTGGCGGAAAAAGTCGACAGTTGGCCATTGCCACAGTCGCCCCGGGGACATCTGGAATTCTTTGTGGAGCGGCTCGTCGAAGTCTGATTTTGATCCTGTCACTGAAAAGCCGGATACATGACATTGGCGAAAGAACTTGGAATCTATCACCGGACCGGCACACGGGGGCCTTCCCAGCTTATTGAGGAGCAGGCCCCGCTGGTCAAGAAAATCGCACTCCATCTGATGGCCCGGTTGCCCGCATCGGTTCAGCTGGATGACCTTATGCAGGCCGGCATGATCGGTCTGCTGGAAGCGGCCCAGCGATACAGCTCCACCAAAGGGGCCACCTTTGAAACCTACGCGGGCATCCGGATCCGTGGTGCCATGGTGGACGAAATTCGCAAGGGTGACTGGGTCCCCCGTTCCGTTCACAGAAATTCCCGCCGTATTGCCAAAGCCATCAAGGCCGTAGAGGACCGGTTTGGCCGGGAGGCCCAGGACTCGGAAGTCGCGGAAGAACTTGGGCTGAACCTTGATGAGTACTATTCCTCCCTGAGCGATGCCAACAGTGGCCGACTTTTTAGTCTGGATGAGCTCAATGAATCCGGCGAGCTGCCGATAGAAGAAACAGAGGGCAGTGATAACCCGCTGGATGATCTGGCATCTGACAATTTCCGGAAGAATCTGGCCTCGGCTATCGGTAACCTGCCCGAGCGTGAAAAGCTGGTGCTCAGCCTCTATTACCAGGAAGAGCTGAACCTGAAGGAAATCGGTGCCGTGCTGGGCGTCAGCGAAAGCCGGGTAAGCCAGATCCACAGCCAGGCGGCGCTTCGCCTGCGGGGCCGTCTCGCCGACTGGCAGCATTAGATGCGCCACCAGGCGGTTGAACATCATTGCAAAGCATTCTTTACTGTAGCCTTTTGGTAACCGGTGCTTTACAACCGGCCCAAAGGCCACACAATAAGCGGTCAAACAGCCGGCCTGCTAGACTGTGAGCCGGAAGCCAAAAACGAATGCCGGGCGTTTTTAACTGGAGGTCCCATTGGACAAGAACATGAGAATCCTGATCGTGGATGACTTCTCCACAATGCGACGGATCATCAAGAACCTGCTTCGTGATCTCGGTTTTACCAACACCGATGAAGCAGACGATGGCAATACGGCGCTGCCGATGCTCAGGAGCGGCAAATACGATTTTCTGGTAACTGACTGGAACATGCCGGGCATGTCAGGGCTTGACCTGCTCAAGGAAGTCCGTGCCGATGAGAACCTCAAGACCCTGCCTGTGCTTATGGTGACCGCCGAGGCGAAGCGCGACCAGATCGTTGCTGCGGCCCAGGCCGGTGTGAACGGCTATGTGGTCAAGCCGTTCACGGCAGCCGTACTCAAGGAGAAGATTGAGAAGATCTTCGAACGCATCCAGTAATCAGAGGTCGGACGGCTTCCATGGGCAATAGTAAACAAGACCAACAGGGCCTCGATCCAGAGGTGAAGGAGAAGCTCCGCAGCCAGGCTGCTGAACTGGTTAATAAGATCGATGCCGGCGACTATGGCCAGGCTATGACCCTGATCAATGAATTGGGTGAGGTTAGGGACCAGAGCCTGTATCAAGAGGTTGGTCGGCTGACGCGCAGTCTCCACGAGGCGATTCGAAACTTCCAGATTGATCCGCGTAACGCCGAACAGTCTGAAGCGTTGTCGAAGATGACTGATGCCTCGGATCGCCTGGAATACGTGGTTCAGATGACCGGAAAGGCAGCAAACCGGACTATGGACCTGGTCGAGGAAGCCATGCCCAGGGCCAGTGCCATCCGCGATGAAGCTGCGGAGCTGCGCGATGAGTGGCAACGGCTGCGCCGCCGTGAGATGGCTCCCGCGGAGTTCCGTGAACTCTATGCCCGTATCGATACGTTTTTTGTCACCCTGAACAATGATGCCGGAGCCATGTACGACAATCTGTCGGAGATTCTCCTGGCCCAGGATTTTCAGGACCTGACGGGGCAGGTTATCCAGAAGGTGACCGCCCTGGTCAAGGAGGTGGAAGAACACCTGCTGAGCCTGGTAGTGATGGCGAGCCATGTGGACCAGATGACCGGCACCGTGCACGAGCTGGAAGAGCGGGAAAAGATATCAGCGGAACAGGGTGTCGGCCCACAGATCAAGGCCGCAGAGCGTGAAGATGTAGTGTCGGGACAGGACGATGTTGATGATCTTCTGTCCAGTCTCGGTTTCTGAGTAAAGAGGGTAACGCATGGCGTTTGATGCCGATGAAGAGATCCTGCAGGACTTCCTTGTTGAAGCAGGCGAGATACTCGAGAAGCTGTCTGAGCAACTGGTCGACCTGGAGCAACACCCGGACGACAGTGATCTGCTCAACGCCATCTTCCGTGGTTTTCACACCGTAAAGGGCGGCGCCGGGTTCCTTCAGTTGGATGCCCTGGTGAACTGCTGTCATTCCGCGGAAAACGTGTTCGATATCCTGCGCAACCACAAGCGCAAGGTGGATTCGGAACTGATGGACGTGGTGCTGGAAGCCCTGGACCACGTCAACGCCATGTTCGAGCAGGTTCGTCACCATGAGGAGCTCACACCGGCTCCCGACGAACTGATTGCCGCCCTGGACGCACTGGCGCAACCGGCTGGCGAAGCTCCGCAAAAGGGTGCAGCGGTTGTTGACCATGCTGAAGAGAGCACCGCCCAGGACAGCGCCTCTGGCGAGGACAACGGTGATATCACCGATGACGAATTCGAGCAGTTGCTGGATGCCCTGGCCGACGAGAAAAACAACGTATCGGCTGCCAGCGCCGGCGATAAACCGGCCTCTGGTGGCGATCAGAAAACTGGCGGCGACGACGAAATCTCCGACGATGAATTCGAGGCCCTGCTGGACCAGTTGCATGGCAAGGGCCAGTTTTCAGGCCCGCCCGAAACCGACGAAGCCGATAGTGGAGAGCAGAAAACTGCCGCTAGTGATACCGCAAGTGGCAAGAAGGCCGGTGACGACCTGATCTCGGACGACGAGTTCGAGAAGCTCCTCGACGACCTTCATGGCAAGGGCGGCAGCCCCACGGCGGATTCCGACAAGACGCCGCCAACACCCGCCGCGGGGAAACCGGCTGCAAAGCCTGCCAGTGACAAGGCTGACAAACCTGCCAAGCCTGCTGGCAAGGCGGAAAAAGCGCCGGCTGAAGATAAAGGCGGCGCAACATCCGCGGCGCCCGCCATGCCTGCCCGTGACGCCAATGCGGCGGTGGCGGAAACCTCCGTGCGTGTGGACACCAAGCGTCTCGATGACATCATGAATATGGTTGGCGAGCTGGTGCTGGTGCGTAACCGGTTGCAGCGCCTTGGCGCCCAGAGTGAAGACGAGCACATGCACAAGGCCGTCTCCAACCTGGATGTGGTGACCACAGACCTCCAGTCTGCCGTGATGGCAACGCGGATGCAGCCGATCAAGAAAGTCTTTGGTCGATTCCCCCGCGTGGTTCGGGATCTGGCTCGCAGCCTCAAGAAAGAAATCAACCTTGAAATGCACGGCGAGGATACCGACCTCGACAAGAACCTTGTCGAAGCGCTTTCCGATCCCCTTGTTCACCTGGTCCGCAATTCGGTTGACCATGGCATTGAGGCACCGGATGTCCGCGCAAAGGCGGGCAAGCCCCGGCAGGGCAGGGTAACCCTCTCTGCTGAGCAGGAAGGCGACCATATCCTGTTGTCCATCGAGGATGACGGTGCCGGCATGGACCCCGATGTGCTACGCCGCAAAGCGGTGGAGAAGGGCATCTATGAACAGGATGCCGCTGATCGGCTGACCAACACCGAATGCTATAACCTGATATTCGCCGCCGGTTTCTCCACCAAGGACCAGATCTCCGACGTGTCTGGCCGTGGCGTTGGCATGGATGTGGTCAAGACCAAGATTGGCCAGCTCAACGGCCAGTTGAGCGTGGAGTCCGAGCTCGGCAAGGGGTCGCGCATCATTATCAAGGTGCCACTGACTCTCGCCATCATGCCCACGCTGATGATCATGCTTGGAGACCAGTCCTTTGCCTTGCCCCTGGTGAACGTGGTTGAGATTTTTCATCTTGATCTGAGCAAGAAGAATATTGTGGATGGCCGCGAGTGCATCGTGGTCCGTGACAAGGTGTTCCCGCTGTTCCACATCAAGCGCTGGCTGGTTAAAGGAACGACCGGTGAACCGGAGCCGGGGAACGCCCACGTGGTGATCGTGGCCATGGGCACGCGGCGTGTCGGCTTTGTGGTTGACCAGTTGATCGGGCAGGAAGAAGTGGTGATCAAACCCCTTGGCCGGGCCCTGCAGGGAACGCCGGGTATGGCGGGTGCAACCATCACCGGCGACGGCCGGATTGCACTCATAATTGATGTTCCGAGCCTGCTGCAGAACTACGGCTGACAAGACGTCGGCAGGCCCAGGTTTAGGAGAAATGGATGACGGTTTCTGTCCTGGTCGTTGATGATTCAGGGTTCTTCCGCAAGCGACTGACGGAAATCCTGACCGCTTCCGGTCAGATCAAGGTGATTGGCGTGGCCACAAACGGCCGCGAGGGTGTGGAACTTGCTGAAAAGCTGCGCCCCGACGTCATCACCATGGACTACGAGATGCCCGTTATGGACGGCATAAGCGCCGTCCGCGAGATCATGAAACGGCACCCGGCGCCGGTATTAATGTTCTCGTCCCTGACCTACGAGGGAGCCCGGGTTACCCTGGATGCCCTTGAGGCCGGTGCCGTTGACTTCCTGCCCAAGAATTTCGAGGAAATCGCCCGGGATTCCAGCCAGCTCCAGAAAATACTGATTGAACGTGTACTGGATGTGGCGGGCAGCCGACCCGGCACAAAACCCCCGCCGTCTCCCCCTGCGCGCCCGACGCCGTCTTCCCGTGCTCCCGTTTCCGAGCCTGCAAAACGCAGTGTGCCGGAGAGGCCTTCAGTGCCGGACAGGGCATCCCGCAGCGGCGTCCCGGAGTCCGAAGCGCCTCCCAGACGCGCTGCACGCCGAGGTGCCGCCAAACACTACAATGTGGTTGCCATCGGGACATCAACCGGTGGGCCGGTGGCATTGCAGCGGGTGCTGATGGCGTTACCAGTCGGGTTCCCGGCGCCCATTGTTCTCGTCCAGCACATGCCGGCCAGTTTCACCCCGGCCTTTGCCGAACGGCTGAACAAGCTCTGCCGCATTGAAGTGCGCCAGGCAGAGGACGGTGAGATGCTGAAACCCGGCGTTGCCCTGCTGGCACCCGGGGGCAAGCAGATGATGATCGAAAATCGTGGCGGACAGGGCAGGGTAAGGATTCTGCCCGGCGATGACCGGCTTAACTACAAGCCCTGTGTGGATGTGACCTTTGGCTCGCTCGCCCGTAGCTTTCCGGGCAAGACCCTGGGGGTGATCCTCACCGGCATGGGCTCGGACGGTAAGGAGGGCTGTCGGCTGATGAAGCAGAGTGGTTCCGATATCTGGTCCCAGGACGAGAAAACGTCGGTAATCTACGGTATGCCAATGGCTGTGGCCAAGGCCGGTCTGACGGATGAAGTCCTTGCGCTTGATGACATCGGCCCCCGCCTGGTTGAAGGGGTGAGCTGATGGATATTCTCAGCCTGCTGGGGGTTATCCTTGCGTTTGTGGCCATCCTTGGTGGCAACCTGCTGGAAGGCGGCGCTATCAGCTCACTGTTCAATGGCCCCGCCGCGCTAATTGTGATCGGTGGCACTCTGGCAGCGACTATTCTCCAGACCTCCTGGCCGCTGCTTAAGCGAGCCTTTTCCCAGGCGCGCTGGGTGTTCTTTCCGCCGTATATCAGCCTGGAAGATGGTATTGGCAAAGTTATTGACTGGAGTGTGAAAGCCCGAAAGCAGGGCTTGCTGGGGCTGGAAGGGTTGGCGGAGAAAGAACCCGAGCGCTTCGCCCGCAAGGGGCTGCAGCTACTTGTGGACGGCGCCGAGACTGAAACCATCCGCAGTATTATGGAAGTGGACCTGGAATCCCGCGAGCAACGGGACCTGGAGTCCGCGCGGGTGTTTGAGGCCATGGGCGGCTATTCGCCTACTATCGGTATTATTGGTGCGGTGATGGGGCTGATCCAGGTGATGACCAATCTTGAGGACCCGCAATCCCTCGGCAGCGGTATTGCTACCGCCTTTGTGGCCACCATCTACGGCGTGGCACTTGCCAACCTGCTGTTCTTCCCGATTGCCAACAAGCTGCGGGGAATCCTCCGGGAACGCACCCGATATGAAGACATGATGATCGACGGTATCATTGCCATCGCTGACGGCGAGAACCCGAAATCCATCGAGCTGCGCCTGCGGGGTTTCCTGTGAGACGTCGCAGGCGGCAGGATGATGATCTTCACAACAAGGAGCGCTGGCTGATTTCCTACGCCGACTTCATAACCCTGCTGTTTGCGTTCTTTGTGGTGATGTATTCGGTGTCGTCGGTGAACGAGGGCAAGTACAAGGTGCTGTCCGAAACGCTGACAGGCGTCTTCAATGCACCACAGCGCTCCTTCCAACCCGTTGAAGTGGGCGACCAGCCCCGCCGGTCAACGCCCCAGGCCGCCGAAGATGTAATCGACCCCCCAGTAACGGAAGCCCCGCAAAACCCCTCTATGAATGAACAGGGGCGTACCGAAGCCCTTCGTGCCATGGCGGACCAACTGGCGCTGGAGTTCGATGAGTTGATCAATCAGGGTGTGGTGACACTGGAAACCAGTGATGAATGGCTGGAGCTCAGCCTGCGTAATAGTCTGCTGTTTGGCAGCGGCGATGCGGAACCCCACTACGATGCTTTTGAGGTAGTGGAGAAGATCGCCGGTGTTCTCCGCAACCGCGACAACGCCATCCGGGTAGAGGGGTTTACCGACAACCTCCCTATACGAACCAATGCTTTTCCCTCAAACTGGGAACTCTCGGCCGCCAGGGCTGCAGCCATTGTGCGAATGCTGACGATGGAGGGCGTTGAAGCCGAACGCCTGGCAGCCGTAGGCTATGGTGAACACCAGCCGGTGGCCCGCAACGACACCGAGGAAGGCCGGCGCCGCAACCGCCGCGTGGTCCTGCTGGTCTCCCGGGACGCCAGCATCCGCGGGGCCATGCGATAACCGCTTTGCACTCAGTCACTTGCAGGACGATGACGGAAGGTCCCTATAGGCAAGTTGGCACAATATCTGTATTAACTCCCGTACATCTTTGGTGTCGGCAATCCCTTGCCGGATTGTTTTCAAGTTGAGCGGACGATGGCCGATAACTCCCTATGGTTTCCGGCGTTTCCGGGGCTGATATTTTTGGAGAGTGCAGCGTGCGAATCTGGGCAGTAGCCAATCAGAAAGGCGGTGTGGGTAAAACCACATCGGTGGTGGCGTTGGGTGGTCTGCTGGCCGAAAGCGGTAAACGCGTGCTGGTGGTAGACCTGGACCCCCACGGCTCGCTTACAAGCTGGTTCGGGTATGACCCGGACACCATTGCCCATAGCGTGTATGACCTCTTCCAGCACCAGGGCAAGGTGCCTGATGGCCTGCCCGCCCAACTGATTACTGAAACCAGTTGCCCGGGCCTCTCTCTGTTGCCGGCCAGTACCGCACTGGCGACCCTTGAACGGCGAATGGTGGGTGTCGAGGGGATGGGGCTGATTATATCCCGTGCCCTGGCCCAGCTGTGGGACGACTTTGATTATGTCCTGCTGGACAACACGCCGTCCCTGGGCGTGTTGATGGTGAACGCGCTTGCCGCCGCCCAGCACCTGGTTATCCCCGTCCAGACCGAGTTTCTGGCCATCAAGGGTCTTGAGCGGATGCTGCACACGCTGACCATGATCATGCGCTCCCAGAAAAACCAGCTTTCCTACACCATCGTGCCGACGCTGTTTGACCGGCGCACCCAGGCCTCGGTGAAAAGCCTCAACCAGTTGCGAAAAACCCACACCGACACCCTCTGGCGCTTCGCCATTCCGGTGGATACCAAATTCCGGGATGCCAGCCAGGCCGGCGTAACGCCGTCGGCACTGGATGCGGGAACCCACGGTGTGAGGGCCTATGTCCGCCTGTTGAGCGACCTGCAGGAAATGACCGGCACAGTGGCGGAGCGCCGCCATGCCTGACAAAAAATTGACACAGGTGGCGGACCCCACGTCCGCCATCGCCAGTTACCTGGACGAGTTGCTCCATACAGCGACCGACGGCGCCCTGCAGGAAGAGCCCGAACCGCCTAAGCCGGTAGCCCGTGAACGTACGCGTGTAGCGCCCCCGCCTGCGCGCGTTGTGGCCAGGACCGCTGCAAAAACAGAGGTTGAGACCCGCAAGCCAGTGACACCGGTGGCCGAAAAGGCGCCGGAGGTGAAGCCGCCACCGATTGAGCAGAAGCAGGCCGCCGATATTCCGTCGCCTCCCGAGCCAGAGCCCCCCGGGCGGCCGGAATGGTCAGACAAGCCGTTCGAGTGCCTGATCTTCACGGTTGCCGGGCTGCAGCTGGCGGTTCCCCTGATACTGTTGGGCGCCATCCATCGCATCGAGGAGCCGGTCAAGCCGATTCCCGGCAGCCCCCGTTGGTACATGGGCATGCGCCCTGACCGGGATCATAACCTGCGGGTGGTGGATACCGCCGAGTGGATCATGGCTGGCCGCGCGCCGGCTGATGCAAGGGACAACTACCGCTTCGTGATCCGGCTGGACAGCAGTGAATGGGGTCTGGCCTGTGACGACGTGGCCCAGTCCTTTACCCTGAAGCCGGACGAAGTTCGCTGGCGCACGGCCCGTAGCAAGCGGCCCTGGCTGGCGGGTACGGTCGTTGACCATATGTGCGCGTTGGTCGATGTGAAAACCATGGCGGATTTGCTGGTGCGGGCCGAGCGTGAACACCACCTCGACCTGAGTTAGGCCGTTATTCGATTACATCGGTTACCGAATGAAACCGTGCTCTGCTGGCACGGTTTGTGCCCTGAACTATAGTATTGGGCACTGATGATGAATTTTTGACGATCAGGCTGCCCGCCGGGCAGCCGAACAGGAGACACAAGGCTATGGCATCCCCGAGCGGACAGCAAAATCAGGCCCAGGATGATCAGGTACTGCAGTACGTAACCTTCAGGCTGGATGACGAAACCTATGGCATTGACGTCATGCAGATCCAGGAAGTGTTGCGGTACACCGAGATCGCGCCGGTTCCGGGTGCTCCGGACTACGTTCTGGGCATCATCAACCTGCGCGGCAATGTAGTGACCGTTATAGACACCCGCCGTCGCTTTGGGCTGGCGGATGCGGAAGTAACGGACGCGACACGCATTGTGGTGATGGAGTCATCCAACCAGGTGATGGGTATCCTGGTGGATTCCGTGGCTGAGGTGGTGTACCTGAAAGCCAGTGAAATAGAGACCGCGCCCAACGTGGGGAACGAGGAAAGTGCCAAGTTCATCCAGGGCGTGTGTAACAAGAACGGCGAACTGATCATATTGGTCGAGTTCGACAAGATGTTGACAGACCACGAGTGGGCTGAAATCTCCGCACTGTAATACCGGCTGTCGCCGGACAGCAGGCAGGATGGGCGCCCCGTGGTTCAACTAACCGAGGACGTCCATCATGTTTGCAGAAATCTCTTCCCTGGCACCGTGGCTTCTGACAGTCGCTGCTCTGGGCCTGTTGTTTGCCCAGGGCCTGTTGTCACGCCGTGAAAACCGGAAGCTCCGGGAACAACTGAAAGAGCGTTGCGAAACCCTGGGCAGGGAGCTCCACGCAACGGCCAGTGGCAGCATGGGGGTCGGGCAGCGGGTGGTTACCTGTGAGCGACAGCTTCACGAACTGCGCGGCATGCTGGATGAAATGCGGCAGAACGATCCCCTCAGGATTTCCTACGACGAAGCCTCCAGGCTGGTAGACCTGGGAGCGGATATCGACGACCTGATGAACACCTGCGGTATCTCCCGCCCGGAGGCCGAGCTGGTTTCCGCGCTACGCAAGCGCCAGGCTGCATAAGCCGGGGAGCAATCAGTCTGCCCGGGGCCGCCCGGCGTCCTCTGGCGTACGGCCCTGCAGATTGAAGGCAAAGGCAAGAATTTCCGCCACAACCCGGTACAGGGTTTCCGGGATCTCGTCGTTCAACTCCAGCCGTGCCAGTATGCTGGCCAGCTCCGGGTTTTCGTAAAGCGGCACGTTGTGTTCACGGGCAATGCGGATAATCTCTTCCGCCAGTTCGTGGGTGCCGCTTGCGGCAATGACGGGGGCCCGCTCGCCATCGTATTTCAGTGCCACTGCTGCTGGTGAGTCCGTGTTTCGGTTCTCTCTTCTCATTATTGCTACTCATTTTTGCTGCCCATTTCCACTGCTCATACCCTGGTGTCCACAAGCCGGTGTTCAAGACGGGTGCTCGCGCCTTGTGGCGTCCCGCGGCGACACTCCAGATCAACTACGTCCAGACCAATATCCGACAGGCTCTTGCGTAACTGTGGCAGGTCTTCCCGCACCTGGCGCAGCGTTGACTGTTTCTCCGCCCACACCTGCGCTGATACCTGATCCTGCCGCAGGGAAACATCGAAATGCAGAGGCCCGGCCTCGTCCAGGTCCATGGCAAGCGACAGCCGCCACTCCGTTGCCCGGGCTTTCCCGGCTTGCTGGTGTTCGCTGTCAGGCCGTTCCTGTTCAATCCGCAGCTGTGCAATCCGGGGTTCGTTGTTGGGGTTCAGCCAGGGCAGTTCCAGTAACAGGGTTGATACCGGCGTTGGCGCTTCAGCGGTCGTCCGGGTGGACAGTACCTGGCTATGCAGCTGGTTGACGGTAATGCGATTAAGCATGCCTGCCAGCAGCCTTAACATCTGCCCGACGGTTGGCTCGGCCGAGGATTGTGGCGGTGGTGGCGGAAAGGTATTGGGAAATTGCAGTGGTGCCTGCATGAGCTCCGGGCTGGGTAACGGAGTAAGCCGGTTGAACGCGTCGGGACCGTCTCCTTGCTGTGCGAGCAGGGTGGTGATGATTCGCCCGATAGCCAGCTTCAGGTCGGGCAGGGTTGCCTCAGGTGCCCTGGCAAGCCGCGATTCAGCAAACAGCCCGCTCTCCTCAACCCACTGCTTCAGTTGGTTTGCCGCACCGGGTTGGGTTCCGGCGCCCGGCGTCAAGGACTGGCTGGAGGGCAATCTTGCCACCAGTTGTTCAATCGCCTGCCTGACCGGTTGTGGAAGTGGTTGTGGTGGGGCGTTGAGCGGTGTGCCCGTTGCTCCGCTGTCGGGTCTTGCGCCGCCGGTCAGCGCGGTCAGCACTCTGGCAAGGCCGGCATCAATGGATTGCTGCCAGGGCAGGCGTTGGGCCAGTGCCCTGGAAATACCCGCTTCCGGCGCCTGGGCCAGCTTGCCCATCAATTGCAGCTCGTTGCCTGCCCGCATGACCTTGACCCAGTCACCGGTTTCCAGTGACGTGTCACCGATCGCCGCCTGGACGGTCAGCGACTGGCCGCGGATATCCAGTAACAATTGTGCTCCGGCTGATGACTGGCGGCTGATCACTTCCGCCACACGTGCGAGGGTCGCTTCGCGGTTGGCAAGCTTGAGCTGATCAAGCTGCACACGGGCGGATGCCGCGTCCAGTCTGGCGGAGGGCTGTTCGCCGGTGGGCCGGTTGGTTGCCGGCACCGGTGAATCGGATTTGGGTGGTGGTGTGGGGTTACCGTTTGGTAATTTCATTGCCACTGATTTGATGTCAGACAAGAGTAATTCTGAGGCGCTTTCGCTATAATACGCCCCGCCGGTAAGTATTGCCTTTCCGAACGTCTGAACCCGCCGGGTCAGTAATGTGTACACCAGCTCTGGGGCCCCGATGTCTGAGCCGTTACTACAGGCTGTCAATCTGCAGTGTGAGCGCGCTGACCGGACGCTGTTCCGGGATCTTTCTTTATCCATACTGCCCGGTACGCTGACCCGTGTCGAGGGCCCCAACGGTTCCGGCAAAACCACGCTGCTGAGAATTCTGGCGGGATTGAATGACAGTTACAGCGGCGACCTGCTCTGGCGGGGTAAAAGCCGCCACGCCTACCGGGAAGAATTCCTCCGCAACATGCTCTATCTGGGCCATCGACCGGGCATCAAGCCGTTGTTGACCCCCATGGAAAACCTCCGGGCCCTGATGGCAGGGCGCAGACCGCTTCCGGACAAAGTGCTCTGGCAGGCGCTGGAAGGTACTGGCCTGGGTGGTTTCCAGAATGTGCCCAGCCGCAACCTGTCTGCCGGGCAGCAGCGTCGGGTCGCCCTTGCCAGGCTACTGATCGCGGATGAACCCCTGTGGATACTGGATGAGGTATTCACTGCGATCGACCGGCATGGGGTGGCTGCCCTGGAACGATTGCTGCAGGAACGGGTTGAGAGTGGTGGCGCCATCGTGGTGACCACACACCACGACCTGTACCTGCCTTCGATGCATCGGATTACCCTGGGAGGCGGTGATGACCATGGCCTCTGAAACCGGGCTGCCCATTTGCACGCCGGATATGTCGGTGGGCACGTTGTCGGCGATGAAGGCCGTATTTGTCCGGGATCTGAAAATCGCATTGCGCCAGCCCCAGGATCTGCTGAATCCGTTGCTGTTTTTCGTCATGGTTGTCACCCTTTTCCCCCTCGGGGTTAGTCCGGAAGTGTCATTTCTGCGGGAGGCCGGTAGCGGTATCCTCTGGGTTGCCGCACTGCTGTCCGTGTTATTGTCGCTGGACCATCTGTTCCGTCATGATTTCGACGACGGCACGCTGGAACAACTGGTGCTCCAGCCCCAGCCGCTGTTCCTGCTGGTACTGGCCAAATCTCTGGCGCACTGGGTGCTCACCGGCCTGCCTCTGGTGCTGTTGGCGCCGGTTCTCGGGGTGATGGTGCATCTGGAAGGGAACTCTATTGCGGTTCTGTGTCTAACGCTGCTGATCGGAACGCCGGTGCTCAGCCTGATTGGCTCCATCGGTGCGGCACTGACACTCGGGTTGCGATCGGCGGGAGTGCTCTTGTCCCTGCTGATCATTCCGCTGTACATTCCGGTGCTGATTTTTGGCACTGGTACGGTAATGGCCGCTTCGGAGGGCGCGCCGGTGGGCGGACAACTTGCGCTGATGGGCGCATTCCTGGTGCTGGCCCTGACACTGGCCCCGTTTGCATCGGCCGCAGCGCTGCGAATCAGTCTGTCCAACAGTTAAAAGGTAATAAGGTAACGACCTGATGTGGCAAATCTTTCACAAGCTGGGGTCACCAAAGTGGTTCTTCGGCATTGCATCGGCACTGATGCCCTGGCTGCTTGGCATCGGCGTTGCCCTGTTTATGACCGGTATTGTCTGGGGGCTGGTGTTCGCACCACAGGATTACCTGCAGGGTAACAGTTACCGCATCATATTTATCCACGTGCCGTCTGCCTTTCTGGCCCAGTCCGTCTACATCATGATGGCGGTTGCTGCCCTGGTAACGTTGGTGTGGCGCATGAAACTGGCGGATGTATTTGTCCGGTCCGCGGCGCCGGTGGGGGCCGTGCTGACCTTTCTGGCACTGTTCACCGGTGCGGTCTGGGGCAAGCCCACCTGGGGAACCTGGTGGATCTGGGATGCCCGACTGACCTCCATGCTTATACTGCTGTTTCTCTATTTTGGGGTAATGGCCCTGGGGGCGGCCATTTCCGATGAAAAATCATCGGCACGTGCAGTGGCCGTGCTGGTGCTGGTGGGCGTAGTGAATATACCGATCATCAAGTATTCCGTGGAGTGGTGGAATACCCTTCACCAGCCCGCCACGTTCAAATTGACGGAAAAGCCCAGTATGCCTGCGGAAATGTGGGTGCCGCTGTTACTCTCGGTACTGGGGCTTTATCTGATATTCGGCTGGCTGGCGTGTTTGCGCATGCAGACCGACATACTGGCGCGGGAAGGTCGCACCCGCTGGGTAAAAGAACTGGTTCAGGCACGGGGGAACTGAGCGGATGGCATTCGACTCTTTTGCCGCCTTCATGGCGATGGACGGTCACGGCCCTTATGTCTGGACCTGTTACGCGGTGTTTTTCCTGCTGATGGGCGCTATTACCTGGTGGTCACTGCGCCAGCGCCGCGTCATCATTGCACAACAACGCCGCCGCATGGATAGCGCACCGGTGCGGGATGAACGCTCGGCTGCCGCCAGCTTTACCCGAATTGAATCCTCACAAGACTGACTGGTATACGAAACATGCACCCGATCCGAAAAAAACGGCTCACCATTGTCCTTTTTCTGCTTGTCGGGGTGTCAGTGGCTGTTGCCCTGACCACCTACGCGCTACGGCAGAACATCAACCTGTTTTACGATCCGAGCCAGATTGCCAGTGGTGAAGCACCGGTGGACGTTCGTATTCGGGCCGGTGGCATGGTGGAAGAAGGGTCGGTTCAGCGTGACCCGGAAAGCCTGAAGGTTGAGTTCAAGGTAACGGACTTCACCTCATCCGTGCTGGTGGAGTACACCGGAATCCTGCCGGATCTGTTTGCCGAGGGGCAGGGTGTCGTGGCCATGGGCCGCATGGACGGTAATGGTCGTTTTGTGGCGGACCAGGTACTGGCGAAGCACGATGAGAACTACATGCCACCGGAGGTCAACGAAGCCCTGGACAAGGCTGCCGGCAAACGGGCTGCCATGCCGGCTGCGGCCGGTGAATCCAGCGCCGGTTACTAGAACTGCTGGCCTATTTATAGAAGAGTTGGAGAACCCTGATGTATCCGGAACTCGGACAGATCGCACTGATACTCGCGCTGTTGCTGGCAGTGCTCCTTTCCGTGGTCCCCCTGGTAGGCTCGGTGACCGGTCGTGATCAGTTGCTGGCCTTTGCCCGGCCGCTGTCGGCGGGCCTGTTTGTGTTTGTGGTGTTGGCGTTTGGGGTACTGACCCACGCTTTCGTGACAGACGATTTTTCGGTGGCCTATGTGGCCAATAACAGCAACAGCATGCTGCCCTGGTATTACAAGTTCAGTGCCGTGTGGGGTGGCCATGAAGGCTCGCTGTTGCTCTGGGTACTGATGCTCGTCAGTTGGACGCTGGCGGTTGCCGTGTTCAGCCGGCGCCTGCCGGCGGTGATGGTGTCCCAGGTGTTATCCGTGTTGGGCATGGTTACCGTGGGATTCCTGCTGTTTACCATTATGACCTCCAATCCTTTTGTTCGTACTCTTCCCAACGTTCCTGCTGATGGCGCCGATCTGAATCCCTTGCTGCAGGACTTCGGCCTGATTGT
The DNA here is from genome assembly GCF_029207565.1 of Marinobacter iranensis. Lineage (GTDB taxonomy): Bacteria > Pseudomonadota > Gammaproteobacteria > Pseudomonadales > Oleiphilaceae > Marinobacter > Marinobacter iranensis. The sequence goes on from NZ_JANCMW010000001.1 coordinate 505,996, forward strand.
GCATCCGCCGATGCTGTATATGGGGTACGTGGGCTTTTCCGTGGCCTTTGCGTTCGCCATCGCGGCGTTGATTAACGGCAAACTGGACGCTGCCTGGGCTCGCTGGTCACGCCCCTGGACCACGGTGGCCTGGGCCTTTCTTTCCCTCGGCATTGCTTTGGGTAGCTGGTGGGCTTATTACGAGCTTGGCTGGGGCGGCTGGTGGTTCTGGGACCCGGTGGAGAACGCGTCGCTACTGCCCTGGTTGTCCGGAACGGCATTGATGCACAGCCTGGCGGTGACCGAGAAGCGCGGCGTCTTCAAAAGCTGGACAGTGCTGCTGGCGATCGTTACCTTCTCCCTGAGTCTGCTCGGAACCTTCCTGGTGCGGTCCGGAGTGCTGACCTCCGTGCATGCCTTTGCATCGGACCCCGACCGTGGCACCTTCCTGCTGGCGTTGCTGGCCATCACCATCGTTTCAAGCCTGACCCTGTATGCGTTCAGGGCACCGGTGGTGCATGTGCGCTCCCGTTACGGCAGTCTGTCGCGGGAAATCTTCCTGCTGCTCAACAATGTGCTGCTGGTTGCGGCCACGCTGCTGGTCCTTGTGGGAACCTTGTATCCCCTGGTACTGGATTACCTTGATATGGGGCGGCTGTCCATTGGTGAACCCTTCTTCAGCCTGACGTTCAGCCCATTGGGCATTGCCGCAGGTTTGTTGCTGGGTGCTGGTATCTTCTCCCGCTGGAAAAAAACCGACGGTGGCTGGCTGGGCCGCAAACTGTTATGGCCGCTGGCGATCAGCGTCGTCGCGACATCGGCCATAATCGCGGGCTATGGCAGCTTCGAGCCCTGGGCCTTTGGCGGTGTGTTTGCCGCTGTTTGGATTTCGGTGGCAACCTTCTGGGATCTCCGGGGCAAGTCCGGTTCCAGAAAAGGGCGGCTCCACGGCCTCAGGCGTCAGTCCCGCAGTTACTACGGTATGGTATTCGGACATCTTGGGCTGGCCATCACCATGGCCGGTGCAACGATTGCTTCCAATTACGGGATTGAGCGGGACGTGCGTATGTCTCCCGGTGATACCGCGATGGTTGGTGACTACCGGGTTGCGTTTACCGAGATTGGTAACCGAAGGGGTGAGAACTTTACCGCCGAATACGGACGTTTCGAGATTTCTGATCGCGAGGGTGAGGCGGTGTCCACCCTTTTTCCTGAGAAGCGCCAGTACATGGTCCAGCGCAATACCATGACCGAGGCGGGAATTGACGCGGGATTGTTCCGGGATATTTTTGTCGCGATCGGTGAGCGGGTATCCGACGATGCCTGGGCGATCCGGGTGCAGTACAAGCCATTGGTACGCTGGCTATGGCTTGGAGCGCTGTTTATGGCCGCTGGCGGCTTCCTGGCAATATCCGATCGTCGTTACCGTATTCGCGACAAGGTGCCGGATAGCCGGGAAGCGTCGTCACCAGTGGGTGACAGGGGCCGTCCGGATCCGGCGGGAATTGCCTCATGAAGCGGATTCTCCTGTTTGTTCCGTTGGTACTGGCCGTGGTGCTGGGTGTGGTCCTGTTCGCGGGTATTGGCAAGGATCCCAACGAACTGGAGTCGGCCCTGATTGGCAAGCCAGTGCCCGAGTTTGTACTGACAGACCTTCATGACGAGGGCAGGGAACTGACACGGGATGTCTTCAAGGGGCAGGTGTCACTACTGAACGTTTGGGGTACCTGGTGCCCTGCCTGCCGTGACGAGCATGCTGACCTGGTCTGGCTGGCGGAAGAGAAAGGTGTGCGCATTGTCGGCCTCAACTACAAGGACAACCGTGATGATGCCCTGGTCTGGCTCGACCGGCTGGGAGATCCATACCAGGTATCGATCTACGATCCCCGCGGCAGCCTTGGTTTTGACCTGGGCGTTTACGGCGCGCCGGAAACCTACGTGATTGATGCGGAGGGTATTGTGCGTTACCGCCACGTGGGCGTGGTGAACGAAAAGGTATGGGAGCAGGAGATCAAGCCCCTGGTTGAGCGATACGGGGAGAAAACCTGATGTTGCGCTCAACGATTGCCCTTGCGTTGTTGTTCATGCTGGTGCCCTTTGCTCTGGCCGATGACGCACGTGATGTTTACGGCTTCGAGTCACAGGCGCAAGAGCAGCGGTTCCAGTCGCTGATTTCAGAGTTGCGGTGTCCGAAATGCCAGAACCAGAATATTGCCGACTCCAACGCGCCCATCAGCAAGGATATGCGGGAGGAGGTTTACCGCATGATGTCTGATGGCGCCAGCAACGAGGAGATTGTGGGGGCGCTGGTCGACCGTTTTGGCGAATTCGTTCGTTACAAGCCCGAGGTGGATAGCCGCACCATCCTGTTGTGGGCAACTCCGGCCATTGTGGTATTCGGCGGCCTCCTGGTGGTTGCCGGTATCATTATCCGCTCCCGTCGTAGCGACCAGAGCGAGCCGGCACTGACCGATGAAGAACGTGCTCGGGCATCCAGGATTCTTGATGGCGACGATTCCGATCGTTCTTCAGGATGAATGGCGGCCGGTAAATCACCATGATTTCACGATTCATTCCCTCTTAACCGGATTAATGACCGTTCTATGACACAGACTTTCTGGCTGACGGCCGCAGTATTAATCATCCTCGCTCTCGCGTTTGTGGTTGCTCCCCTGTTTTTTCACCGTTCCGGACGACGCGCGGAGATGGATCTGCGCAACCAGAATTTGCTGGCTTACCGCAGCCGGATGGCAGAACTGGACAATGAGTTTGAAGCGGGGGTGATGGATGAGGAAAGCTACCGTCAACTCCGGGAAGAATTGGCGGGTAGCATGCTTGATGATGTGCCCGATGCCGGCGAGGGTGTACTTGGCACGCCAGCCCGGGGCAGGGGTGGAAAAAGCGCCATTGCGGTTGTGGTTGTCAGCCTCTTCGTTATTCCCGCCGCTGCGGTGTTTTTGTATCAGCAGTGGGGTGCGATGGACGACGTTGAGCAGTTCCGTGCCATGCAGGAAATGATGGCAGCTGATGGTGACCGACTGGCACAGATGCAGGAACTGACCGCCCAACTTCGTGAGCGGCTTGAGGAGAATCCCGAGAACACCGATGGCTGGGCCATGCTGGGGCGTACCTATATGCGTCTTGAACAGTATGAAGATGCTGCCTGGGCCTTTGAGCGCCTGGCCGGCAGCATCGAGGAGGACGACAACCGCAAGGCGGTGGCCTGGGGGCTGTCAGCCCAGGCGGAGTTCTTCCTGAGCCAGGGTGATCTCAATCCCGATGTTTCTGAGGCCATTGAAAAAGCCAGGGCGCTGAATCCGGACGAGGTAAATGCGCTGGGACTGTTGGGAATCTACGCCTTCAGCCAGGAAAACTACGAAGAAGCCATCCGTTATTGGGAGCGTATTGTGGAAGTCGCGCCGAATCATCCCCAGGTCGGTTCCATCCGAGAGGGGATTGAGCAGGCTTACCAGCGCCTTGGCCGCGAGGCACCATCCGGTGATGGCGCGGCGGCATCTTCCGTTGGTGTCACTGTGCGGGTCGAAATCGACGAGGCTTTCCAGGGGGATATTCCCGACGACACAACCCTGTTTGTGCTGGCACGACGTGCCAGCGGCCAGGGTGGCCCGCCACTCGCGGTCGCGCGGCTCACCGCCGGTCAGTTACCTGCCGAAATCCGGCTGGACGACAGCTTCAGTATGTCTCCGGAAGCAAAACTGTCGGATGCGGAAGCGGTGCGCTTGCAGGCGCGCCTGTCCCGATCCGGCAACGCCAGACCCCAGGCCGGTGACTGGCAGGGGCAGATCAGTGAACCCGTGCCGGTGACCGAAGGCGACGCCGAGCCGGTCACTCTGGTGATCGATACCCAACTGATCGATTAGCACATCAGCGACTGGTGTTCAGGCCCCGGGGATACAGTGGTGGCAGTTGATCGCCAGGTGTGGGGGCGCTCGCTTTACCGCGTACACGCAGTAACGCTGCCACCAGCCGGTCACCCTGCCAGGGTTCCGATGCCGGCTCACCCGGTGTTCCGAATAGCCTCTGTTGCAGTTGTTCAATTTCGGCAGCCAGTTCCATGTCGTTCAGGAACCGGTTGACGTCCGCCACACTCCGGAATGTGTGTTCCGGATATCTCTGGGATATCCACCGCACGAGAAGGTCGGTGGTCTTGGGCGATCCAGCCTGTGCTGCTTCACAAAGGTCCCTGAACAGGACTTTTTCCCTGTCATTCCCGGAGTTCACTCCAGCTTCCTGACGGCGATTGGCCTGTCGTCTGCTGTACCACCAGCCTGCAAGGGTGACCAGCCAGCCAGCAAGAACAGCCAGGGTGGCCAGTTGCCAGAACCCGACGCTGGTGTCTCCTCCGGATGCCGTTGGTGCCGGGGCATTTTCCTCCCCGGAGGTGGATTCCGGCGCCTCGGCGTTATCGGGCAGGGGTTCAATCTGGCCGGGAACTCCCTCAACCGTTAGCGTATGCGGCGGAATGACAGCGACTTTTTCGCTGTCGCTTTCGGTGTCCCACCAGGGAACCCGGATTTCCGGCAATGTCAGTTCTCCGGGCTGGACCGGCACCAGGGCTGTGGTCTGGGTCATTTGTGAGACCAGCCCGTGGTTGCCCGGCGTGGTCGTACGTTCGGGCTTCTCGGGGTAGGCACGCATGCCGTCTGGCATCCGTTCCGGGAGGGGAGGCAGGGTTTCCGCCGGCAGGCCGTCTGCCTGCATGGTGAGCGTTCTGGTCAGGTTCTGGCCTGCTGTCAGGTTCCGATTCTGTGGCAGGCCGGACTCGGCCAGTTCCAGGCTCCGTGCGGGTAGCCAGGTGTCACCGCTGAACCCGGCCGGTACACCCTTGACGGGGATATCGAACAGGCTTGCGCTGTCACGAAGGAACTTCAACTGGCCCTGGTTGTTGCGGGCCTGCCCCTCGAAACGGATGGGTTGCAGGCTCAACTGGCCCGCCTGCTGGGGGAACAGAGCGTAGCGGCGTTCAACCACGCGATAGCGCACGCCGTCACGGTAGCGGGTGTATTCATTCTGCTTTCCCAGCGATTCGATAATGACATTCGGGTGTTCGGGTTCGGACAGCTCGCCACGAATGAGATTGCCGGTGAAGAACAGCTTGATGGTCAGCACCAGTTGCTCCTGCACGTAGACTTCGTCCTTGTCTGCGGACAACTCGATAAAGCTGTCCCTTAATGCATCGGCTTCCTGGTCTGGCGGTGTGCCACTGATGACTTCGATGGTCACGGGCTCAGACCGGGAGTCGCGGAAGCTGAGGGCCGGAATGGTGAGGTTGCCGGTCTTCGTCGGCGCCAACTGATAGGTCCATGTGATTTCGCCAATCATTTCGTTATTGACGGTGCGGATTGAATATTGCTGGTTGCGGGCAAGGATCTCGAAGTTATCCTCCACCTTTTCGATATCCGGTTTGGGCAGATTGGACATGTCGAAATCAAACAGGTTGCTCAGGTTGATATCGATTTTGGTGCTGCCCTTTACGGTAAGGGTGAGCACTTCGCCCTCGTAGAGACGCGTCCTGTCTGGTTCAACCGTGAGATCGTTCGCTGCCATGGCAGGTCCCGCCATGATGACAAGCAGCAGTATCAGAATAAACGGACCGGTCAGCCGGTTTACCATGGTGTATCGCCCTCGTCAGATGGTGTTTCTCGTTCCTGGTACTGCTGCAGGAAGTTGCGTCGCAGCAGGCCACCCGGGTTGTCGGGAACACGCCGGAGCCACTGTTCCTGTCCCTGGGTCAGTGGTGAAGTTTCAAGTTCCGCCGGCGCCTGTGGTGACTGTGTGTTGCCTTCGGAAGAGTCGGTATCGGCCTGATTCTGTTGTTCACTCTGACTCTGGTTTTCCTGGTGCTCGCCTTCCCCGTCCTGCTGGTTATTTTGTTGCTGGTTGCTCTGCTGGTTATCCGGTTGGTTCTGGCCGGGCTGGTCAGACGGGTTACCGTTCTGATTCTGGTTGTCTGATCCGCCCTGGGAATTCTGCTGGTTGCCCTGCTGCTGTTGGTCGCCGTCCTGGTCGGAGGATTCATTCCCCTGACCATCGGACTGGTTCTGTTGCTGCTCCAGCAGTTGTTTGACCAGGTCACGGTTAAAGCGGGCGTCTTCGTGGTCGGGGTCCTTTGTCAGGGCACTTTCATAGGCCTTGAGCGCCTCTTCCAGTTTTCCGGCCCGGGCGAGGGCATTGCCACGGTTATAGTCCGCATTTGGCGTATCGGCATTGGCAAAGGCTTTGGCTGACGTTTCATACTCGCCTGAGCGATAGAGTGCGCTGCCACGCCATTGTGGGTCGTCGAGAATTTGGGCGGCACGCTCCGGGTCTTTTTTAATCAGCTCCGGTGCGCGCTGGTCCTGGCGTGACCACAGAGCCTCCCAGTCAAAGGCCATGGCCGGGCGGGGTGTGAGTGGCAACAGCGCGAACAACATCACGATCATGGCACCACGGCGCCAGCCGATCAGGGCCAGTGGTGCCGCCAGCCACAACAGCCAGTAGCCGTCATCCTGCCAACGGTTGACTGTCAGGTCCCGTTCGCTGTCTTTCCAGTCTCCGGAGTCGATGGGGCGGAGGTCCAGGGCGCGGATATCCTCGTTTGTAATAGTCAGGTTGTGGCTATCACCACCGTTACGGTTTGCCAGGCTTGTCATGGCTCCAGGGTCGGCGCGGGTAATTACAATGTCGCCGTTGTCGCGGATGAATCCCTGGCGCGCGAGCGGTATGGGCCCGCCTTCCGTGGTGCCAACTGTCAGGGTACTGAGACCGAACCGGCTGTCTGCCAGGGTGTCGCTGATGCGGTCCCGGTAGCGCTCGTCTACATTGTCTGCGATCAGCAACAGGCGGCCCTTGCCGGGGGCCCCCTGCTCCAGTAGGTCAAGGCCGCGCTGGATGCCGAGATCGGTGCGGTTTCCCGCAGCCGGCATGATCACTGGTTCAAGAACATCCAGCATACCCTTAATGGTATTGCTGTCATCCGTGAGCGGGGTGACCACATGGGCGTCGGCTGCATAGACAACCAGAGCGGTCAGGCTGCCTTCCCGGGCCTTAAGGATATCGCGAATCTTGCGTTTGGCCACCGTCAGGCGGTTCGGTTCCACGTCGGTGGCCAACATTGACAGCGACAGATCCAACACAATAACGAGGCTGTCGTTCTGCTGTTGTAATGGTGTTGGTGCCTGACGCCAGGACGGGCCGGCAAGGGCAATGGCAAGGACGACAATGGCTGCCACCGCCGGCAGCACGGGCGACCGTTTCTGACTGCCGGCAGCTCCGGACTGGCTGATCAGCGGCCGCAGTAATTGCGGGGGTATGACCCGACTCCAGCCGCTGTCACTCTGGCGGAACCGGCGCAGCACCAGTGGCAATGCGATGGCTGCAAGAAGCAACAGTAGCCACAGGGGCCGCAGGAAATGAAAATCAGCCATTGTCCCCTCCCTGTACTTCGCGCCGTGATGTTCTCAGGTTGCCCGCGATTCTGGAGCATTGCACCAGCAGCCAGAGCAGGGCCGCCATGCCTGCCGGCCAGGCGTAAAGTTCAGTCACCGGCCGGTAGTGTTTGCCTTCCAGTTCTATGGGCTCCAACTGGTTGATGCTTTCGTAGATCAGTTCCAGCTCAGGCAGGCTGCGGGCCCTGAAATACTCCCCGCCGGTTTGCTGGGCTATACGCTTCAGCAGTCCTTCATCCAGGTCGCGGGACGGGTTAACCCGGCGAGAGCCCAGCAGCCCGCGCTGAACCATGGATTCGGCGCCGATACCAATGGTATAGATGCGCACTCCGGCTGCCTTGGCAATTTCGGCGGCCTTGTCCGGAGCAATTTCACCGGCGGTGTTGGCGCCATCGGTCAGCAGTACAACCACCCGCTGTTCCTGGGGCCGGTTGCGAAGGCGCTTGACCGCCAGGCCCAGGGCGTCACCGATGGCCGTGGCCCGCCCCGCCATGCCGATGCCTGCTTCGTTCAGCAGCGTGCGTACCGTTGCCAGGTCGAACGTCAGGGGAGCCTGGATATAGGGCTCGGTACCGAATAACAACAGCCCCAGCCGGTCGCCTTCACGGCGCTGGATAAAGTCATCAAGGACGCGCTTGACCGCCTGCAGCCGGTTAATGCTACGGCCCTGGATGACCATGTCCCGCTCATCCATGGACGGGGATATATCCACCGCCAGGAGCAGGTCACGCCCACTCACGGGCAACTGTACCTGCTCTCCCACGTGTTGCGGGCGCGCCAGTGCCACTACCAGTAACAGCCACATAAGAAACAGCACCAACTGCTGCCAAAGAGGCACTCGGCTTCCACTGCGGCTGACGCCCGGCAAATCGGAGAGCCAGTGGCCGACGGGGAACACAGGCGCCTCCACTGCCTGGGCACTGCGTTTGCGCAGGCGCATTAGCAAGGGCAGCAGGGCCAGTAACAGGACCCAGGGGTAGACGAGGCTCAGCATTTCTGGCCTCCCAGCCAAACCCGGGCGAACGCGACGGCGTCGCCGGTTTGGCATTCTGGCTTCGGTTGCCAACTGCTGTTCACCATGGCTTCCACCACCGGGCGCGAGGCGATGCGGTCTTTCGGGCTGGTGTCCAGAAGGAAGCGGATCCAGGATTCACCGGACAGGGACTCCGGCAGGCGTTCAGGGTAGCGGATGCGGGCCGCTTGTTTGAGAAGTGCATTCAGTGCTCCAAACCACTCGCTGTCGGGCGTGGGCGTTTGCTCCAGCCTGTCCAGTTCGGCGTGGGCGGTTTTCAGCCAGCGGTTTTTGCGGAGCTTTCGCCTGGCCAGCAGGAAAGCGAGGATGCCCAGGGCAATGACAATGGCCAGCAACAGCCACCAGCCAGGTGCCGGTGGCCAGAAACCACCGGGTTGCGGCAGGTGAATGTCTCTGAGTTGGCTCAGTGGATCCTGTTCCATCATGGTTTTGTTGCGGGTCCTGTCATCCGATATGACCACGGGGGCCAAGTAAAGTCTGTAATGTCAGGGCGGGCTGGTCACCGGTCATCACACTGGCGGGTTGTACCCCCGCCGTGCGGAAACATTCTTCAAGCGCTTCCGTGTGCTGGCGGACCTTCTCCGCGTACGCCCGCTGGAAACGGGGGTTACTGCTATCAAACCATACCGGCCCGTCTTCTCCGGCAATGGCGAAGCGGCCGCTGTCAGGCAACTTCAGCTCCAGCGGGTCGATGACCCTCAGGGCGCTGACAGTGTTGTGACGGGCCAGTGAGCCGAGCAGCCGCGAGGTGTCTCCGGTAATGGTCAGGAAGTCGCTGATGACAAAAATACGGCTGCCTGTGTGTGCTACCCGGCGTGCTTCCTGGAGGGCTGTATCCAGGTTGGCCGTTCCGGCATTGGCGCCTTGCGGCGATTTCGAGTCGCGGGTGCTCCGCTGTTGTCTTGCCACGGTATCAAGGAGTTGGAGCACCGATTTCTTGCGCCGGGCCGGCCGTTGTACTGTCAGTTCATCGCCATTGAACACGATACCTCCGACCTGGTCTCCAGACCAGAGCGCGAGCCAGGCCAGGATTCCGGCAAGCTGGGCACAGCGTACCTGTTTGTAGGCGCCAGTGCTGGCAAAAAACAGCGAGGGGCCCAGATCGCACAGCAGGAGTACCGGCCGCTCGCGCTCCTCTTCATAAAGTTTGGTATGGGGTGATTGTCGCCGCGCCGTCACCCGCCAGTCGATACTGCGAATATCATCCCCGGGCTGATACTGACGCACTTCCGCAAACGCCATACCCCGTCCACGGCGGGGTGAGCGTTGCAGGCCGGCCTGCCGGGACCTGACCGGCCGGGCCGCCGGCAACTTCAGTGCACGGGCGTCCGCCTGCAGGCGAATAAGGCCCGAAAGGGAGATGTGGGTAGCTGGTTCGGCTGGTGTCATGGTCACAGGGATCAGGCGGTTACCGGAACACGGTCGATCAGGCGCTGGATGATGGCATCGGCAGTCAGGCCTTCGGCTTCCGCTTCGAATGTCAGCAGGATGCGGTGCCTGAGCACGTCAAAGGCGATGTTGCGGATGTCGTCCGGGCTGACGTAATCCCGCCCCTCCAGCCAGGCCATGGCGCGGGCGCAACGATCCAGCGCAATAGTACCCCGCGGGCTGGCACCAAAGGCGGTCCAGCGGGCCAGTTCCGGGTCCAGGGAGGCCGGGTCCCGGGTGGCAAGCACCAGGGCCAGCAGGTATTGCTCGACGGGCTCTGACATGTAGATGTCTGACACCGCATGCCGTGCCTCGAAAACCTGGTCCGCCGTCAGACGGACTTCGGCGGCGGCCTGTCCGCGTCGATAGTCGTTGCGCGCCAGGTGAAGAATCGCCTTCTCGGCTGTTGCCGACGGATAGTCGATCACCACATGCATCAGGAACCGGTCGAGCTGGGCTTCCGGGAGGGGATAGGTGCCTTCCTGCTCGATGGGATTCTGTGTTGCCATCACCATGAACAGACGGTCCAGCGGGAAGGTGCGCATGCCGACACTCACCTGGCGTTCCCCCATGGCCTCCAACAGGGCCGATTGCACCTTGGCGGGCGCCCGGTTGATTTCATCGGCCAGTACCAGGTTGTGGAAGATTGGCCCGTGCTGGAATTCGAACTGACCGGTTTCGGCGCGATAGATTTCACTGCCGGTGACGTCGGACGGAAGCAGGTCAGGGGTGAACTGGATGCGGTGAAAGTCACCGTCGAGGTGATCGGCGAGGGCTTTGATGGCGGTGGTTTTTGCCAGGCCGGGAGCGCCTTCCACCAACAGGTGACCATCAGCCAACAGGGCAATCAGCAAACGATCCACCAGCTTTTCCTGGCCGATTATCCGTTTTGCTAACTGAGACCTGAGCTCTCCAAACGTATGCTGTAATGCCATGGGGGATGTTCACTCCTACTGCAGGGATGGTTCGCGTAAGTAGTTGCCGCAGTTTTCGCATCTGTGGGGCAAAAATCAAGGCTTTGACTATGCTTATGTGACGGTACACCGATTACGTTTATTTCACACTCACAGAGGTCGACTATGAATGCGCTGACGATCGCCAGCAAGGAACAGTTTTTCCAACAGCTGGACGAAGCTTTCGCTGAAAAAATAGCGAAAACCGAAGCGAAAAAGATCAGTGAATTCGCAAAGCAGCATTATGCACACATTCCTCTCGAAGAGCTTGTAAGTCGAAGGTTTGCCGACACCTACGGAGCCATACTGGCGGCCTGGCAATTTCTCCAGAAGCGTTCTGCCGAAGAAACCCCCGTGTCTGTATTCAATCCGGACCTGGAAAGTGACGGCTGGCAGTCGACCCACACCGTCATTTTCATTCTTCACCCGAACATGCCGTTCCTGATCGATTCCCTGCGGATAGCGATCAACCAGCGTGAGATTGGCACCCACTCCATACAACACTCCATACTTCAGGTGGAGCGGGATACACAGGGAAAGTTTAAAAAGCTGCACCCTCCCAAGAAGAAGTCCGCTAACGCCAGTTACGAAGCGTTGATTGTCCTGGAAATCGACCGCCACAGCAGCCCGGAGGATCTGAGGTCGCTGGAGGAGGTGTTGCAAACCATCCTTCACGAGGTGCGCATAGCGGTCAGTGATTTTCCGATAGTGACCGAAAAAGTCAACGAAATCAGCCGCGAACTGGATGACACCACGGCGGGAATCGACGAGGAGAGCAAGGAAGAGGCCAAGGCGTTTCTGGAATGGCTGGTAAAGGACCACTTCACCTTCCTGGGCTATGACGAATACGATTTTGCCAAGGACAAGAGCGGGCTGGTGGTCCGCCGTGTAGAGAATTCCGAGCTGGGTATCCTGCGGGTCAACAATGAGCGCCCGGACAAGGTCAGGTTGAACGAATTGCCCCAACGCACCCGCCACGAAATGACCCGTACCGATGATATTTTCATCTTCGCCAAATCGGCCCAGCGTTCGCGAGTGCACCGTCCTGCGTATCCGGATTATATCGCCGTCAAGAAGTTTAACAGCAAGGGCGAAGTGGTGGGTGAGCGCCGTTTCCTGGGTCTGTATACCTCTCGGGTATACAACGAGCGCCCGGATGAGATTCCCCTGCTGCGGCGCAAGTTCCAGACCGTTATGCGGCGTTCAGGGTTCCTGCGTGATGATTACGCCGGTAAGGAGCTGGACCAGATTCTAACGGTGTATCCCAGGGACGAACTGTTCCAGATCGAGCCCGGCGAGCTGCTGTCTGTCGCCAAGAGCATCCTTTACATTCAGGAGCGTCGTCGGATTGAGCTGTTCATGCGGGAGGACGTGTATGGCCAGTTCGTGACCTGCCTGGCGTTCTTCCCGCGGGATATCTACAACACGGAACTGCGTCTGAGGGTGGAGCAGGTGTTGCAGGACGCGCTCGAAGCCGAGGATATTGAATTTGTTACTCATTTCTCCGAATCCGTGTTGGCGCGTGTGCAGTTCACGATTCGTGTACCCCAGGTGGAAAACCGTCAGTTGCCGATATCGGAAATTCGCGAGAAAGTCATAGATCTCGCGCAGTCCTGGCGTGACGGGCTGCTGGAGGCGCTGCACGAAGCCTATGGCGAAGAGCAGGGCAACGAGATGTTTCGCCTCTATTCGGCAGGCTTCCCGGCCAGCTACAAGGACATGTTCTCGCCCAGGCGAGCGGCGATTGACCTCGAGCATATCTCCGGTGCGGCCAACGAGAAACACCTCACCATGAGTTTTTACCGGGCTCTCGAAGAAGAGGAGAGCACGCTGCACTTCAAGCTCTTTTACCCGGATGAGCCGTTGCCGCTGTCAGACGTGATGCCAATCTTTGACAACCTGGGTTTCCGGGTGATTGGCGAACACCCCTTTGAGGTCAGTGATCGCCGGGGCAAGACGGTCTGGATACATGACTTCACCTTGCAGGCCCATAGCGGAAAGGTGGTGGATATTCACCGTATCCGGCCCATCTTCGAGGACCTGTTCCGTCGGGTGTGGTACGGGGATGCCGAGAACGATGCCTTCAACCGGTTGCTGCTGTCCTCCTACATGAGCTGGCGGGAGATTGCCCTGTTGCGGACCTACGCCCGTTACATGCGCCAGATCCGTTTCTCCAACAGTCAGACCTTTATCTCCAATACCCTGGTTAACCATGTGGACCTGACACGTCTGCTGCTGGAGTTCTTCGAGGTTCGCTTCAATCCCGAGCGGTACCAGAGTGAGGGTAAAAGTGCCGCTGCGCAGCAAAAGCTGGAGATTGAGTTCAATGCCGGCCTTGATGAGGTGGAGAACCTTAGTGAGGACCGGGTGCTGCGCCTGTTCCTGGAGCTGATGCAGGCCACATTACGCACTAACTATTACCAGCCCGACGGGGAAGGCAAGACCAAACCATACATCAGTGTGAAGTTTGATCCTTCCCATATCCCGGATATGCCACTGCCGCTGCCCATGTTCGAGATCTTCGTCTATTCGCCAAGGGTTGAAGGCGTGCATCTGCGAGGCGGCAAGGTGGCTCGTGGCGGCCTGCGCTGGTCCGACCGGTTCGAGGACTACCGCACTGAAATCCTCGGGCTGGTGAAAGCGCAGCAGGTCAAGAACGCCGTTATTGTGCCCGTTGGTGCCAAGGGCGGTTTTGTGGCCAAGCGGTTGCCGGACATGTCGGACCGTGAAGCCTTCCAGGCGGAGGGTATCGAAGCCTACAAAACCTTCATCCGGGGCCTGCTGGATATTACCGACAACCTTGTAGATGGGGGCATCCAGCCACCGGGAGCGGTTATCCGTCACGACGATGACGACCATTATCTCGTTGTTGCCGCGGACAAGGGTACCGCAACCTTCTCGGACATAGCCAATGGCCTGGCAGCGGAGTATGGCTTCTGGATGGGGGACGCCTTTGCTTCCGGTGGCAGCAATGGCTATGACCACAAGAAAATGGGCATTACCGCCCGCGGTGCCTGGGTCTCTGTTGAGCGCCATTTCCGCGAGCTGGGGATCAACCCCGCTCTGGATGAATTCACCGCCATTGGTATCGGTGACATGGCTGGTGACGTCTTTGGCAATGGCCTGCTTTCCTCGGAAAAAACCAGGCTTGTGGCGGCTTTCAACCATATTCACATCTTCATCGACCCAACGCCGGATGCCGCCAAGAGCTACAAGGAACGCAAGCGTTTGTTCGAACTGCCGCGCTCGTCATGGACCGACTACGACACCAGCCTGATCTCGAAAGGTGGCGGTGTATTCAGTCGTAGCGCCAAGTCGATTCCGGTCAGCCCGGAGATGAAGAAGCTGCTGGGGATCAAGTCAGACCGGGTTCCGCCCAACATGCTGATTACCCACATCCTGAAAGCTCAGGCGGATCTGCTCTGGGTAGGTGGCATTGGTACCTACGTGAAGGGGCAGAATGAGTCCCATGGCGATGTCGGAGACAAAGCCAACGATGCGGTTCGCATCAACGGCTCCGAACTTCGCTGCAAGATCGTCGGTGAAGGCGGTAACCTGGGCCTGACGCAGTTTGGGCGCATTGAGTTTGCGCTGCGTGGCGGCCGGCTCAATACCGACTTCATCGACAACTCCGGCGGTGTGGATTGCTCGGACCACGAAGTAAATATAAAGATCCTGTTGAACCATGCTGTTGCCATGGGGGATCTGACTGATAAGCAGCGCAACATCATGCTGGAGGAAATGACGGATGATGTGGCTGCCCTGGTGCTGAAGAACAATTACCGGCAAACCCAGGCCATCAGTATTGCTAGTGTTGAAGCCGTTACTCGCCATGAAGAGTATCGTCGGCTGATGAACAATATGGAAAGCGAGGGCAAGCTCAATCGCAGCCTGGAGTTCCTGCCGGACGACGAAACCCTGTCCGAGCGCAAACTGGACAAGAAGGGGCTGACTCGTCCGGAACTTTCGGTACTGATTTCCTACGTCAAGGGCGACCTGAAGCAGACCCTGATTGACAGCAGCCTGCCGGACGAGCCCTTGCTGGCCGGGGAAATGTACAAGGTATTTCCCCAGGACATGACCCGTAAATTCTCCAGGGAACTGGGCGAGCACCAGTTGCGCCGGGAGATCATCGCAACCCAGATTGCCAACGACATGGTTAATCACATGGGTATTACCTTTGTGGAGCGGTTGAAACAGTCAACCGGGGCTGATGCCGCGTCGATTTCGCTGGCATGGATCATCGCCCGCGATGTTTTCCGCCTGGATACCTGGTGGGACAAGATCGAGTACCTGGATTATTTCATACCCGCCAAATTGCAGATGGAACTGATGGGCGACCTGATGCGGCTGGTTCGTCGCGCTGTCCGCTGGTTGCTGCGTAATCGCCGTGGAGAGCTTGGCATCCAGAGCCATATGGAACGCTTTGCCGACAGTGTCTGGAAGATCACCGCTGATCTGCCGGACTATCTCGGGGATCAGGCCTGCGCCGACTGGAAAAAGCGCCACGACGAACTGGTCGAATCAGGCTTGCCCGCTGAACTGGCCTCTGTGGTTTCTGGTACCAGCTATCTGTACTCCTCCCTTGGCATCATTGAGGCCCGAGAGGCTACCGGCATGCCGCTGAAAACGGTTGCCAACCTCTATTATGATCTTGGTGACAAACTGGACCTGAACTGGTTTGCCAACGCGATAGCTGCATTGGTGCCCGCTTCTCACTGGCAAGCCCTGGCAAGGGAGAGCTTCCGTGAAGACCTGGATTGGCAACAGCGCGCGCTGACCACCGGCGTGCTCAAGCTGGCGGGTAAGCCGGGCGATGTGAGCAGCGCCGTTGAGGGCTGGATGGAGCGGCATAACGCCATGATCACGCGCTGGAAATCCATGCTGGCGGAACTCAAGGGTGTGCGTGAGCCGGAATACGCGATGTTCTCTGTTGCCCTGCGTGAGCTGCTGGATCTGGCCCAGACCACCATGCATGAACATCACGATGAAGCACAGACTCAGACCAGTTGATGATTGCTTTATGATGCTGATTGCCGTTCAATTCCGGCAACGTTGATTAGCAGGGAGAAGTTTGATGGGGCAGCTTGATAATTTGCTGGAAAAAAACAGGGCCTGGGCTGATAACATCAAAAGCCAGGACCCGCAATTCTTTACCCGCTTGTCCAACCAGCAAGCGCCGGAGTATCTCTGGATAGGCTGTGCGGACAGCCGGGTTCCGGCCAACCAGATTGTCGACCTGATGCCCGGTGAGCTGTTCGTGCACCGCAATGTGGCCAATGTAGTGGTACACACCGACTTTAACTGTCTGTCAGTGCTGCAGTTCGCCATTGACGTGCTCAAGGTCAAGCACATCCTGGTGGTTGGCCACTATGGCTGCGGTGGCGTCAGGGCTGCCCTGCACAATGAGGGTTTTGGGCTGATTTCGAACTGGCTGAGACACGTTCAGGACGTTCGTGACAAGTATCAGGAGGTGCTTGATGGCGTTGCATCGGATCAGGACCGTGTGGACCGGTTGTGTGAACTGAACGTTGTTGAACAGGTGGGGCACGTTTGCCAGAACAACATCGTTCAGGAAGCCTGGCGCCGAGGGCAGACCCTGACGGTGCACGGGTTCGTCTACGACGTGGCGGATGGCATCTTGCGGGACATGGGGTTGTCCATAAGTTCGGACGCCGATCGCGAGGCCGTCAAACAGAACAGTGTGGACGAGTTGGTGTTGCGGCCGGTTCGGTCGGGGCGCCAAAAAAAGTGACACAAATGATGTCAAATTGTGTCAATTATTCGTGACGGGCGTCACTTTCTGACCCCCGTCGTCATCACAGTTCGGTGCCTGGCTGGTTGTTACAATGACGTTGCAACAAGCCAGGAGGTTAACCATGCGAGAGATCGTACAGAAAGCGCTCAGTGCCATGAGCCAGCGCAAGACGACGCAATCCGCACAGGCCCGTCGCCGTGCCAGTGAAACAACGACGCAGTCCGCACCCTCCGAAGACTGGGGTATGTCACCGGAAGACGCGTTGCGAGCCAATACGGTCGCACGGTACAAGTAATTCACCACAAACCGGAACGCTCCGGTTTGTGGTGGCCCGGCCGAGACTCCGGGCCCTATTCCGGTTAGAGTATCCCGCCTGAAATGACGACCGGGATACTCTGACCAATGCCTGTACTTCCCAACTCCCATGAAGCGCTGCTGAAAAATCAGGACCTGTTGCGTGGCCGCCTGGCGGTTATCGGCGTAGCGGATTCCGGTCTACTTCCTGTGTTGTCCGGAAAAGGACTGGCGGTTACCGAACACCTCGGTATCTACCAGCAGGTGCAAGCCGCCAGTGGCTGGGTCTCTGCCTTTGGTTATGATGATCCTGGCCTGGCGCCGGGCATGGCCGATACGCTGGTGGTTTTTCTTCCCAAAGCCCGGGCGGAGTTGTCCCTGAGATTGGAGCTGGCGCTGTGGCTGGCGGCAGAGGGTGCACGACTTATCCTGGTGGGCGAAAAAAAGGAGGGCATTGCCGGCGCGGTGAAGCAGCTTCGGGCGTTGTTGCCCCAGGCCGTCAAGGCCGACAGTGCCCGCCATTGTCAGGTTTGGCGGGCGGACAACCTGCAGCCGTTGCCAGTCTTCGATGTTAGCCGCTGGCTGCAGTGGCACACCGTTGAATGTGCGGGAATCCGTTTCGAGGTGGCCGGCCTGCCCGGTATTTTCAGTGATGGCGAGCTCGATGGCGGCACTGCCATGTTGCTGGAAACCCTGGCTGACTCGCCCGTTGCCATGGGACGGGTGCTGGACTTCGCCTGCGGAGCCGGCGTTATGGGTGCCTGGGTGCAGTTGCACCAGCGGGCCACCGGCCAGGCTGTCACCCCCGTCGATGGGGTGGACGTGCAATCCCAGGCAGTGACCTGCGCCCGTGCCACATACCAGGCCGTATCGGTGGATGGTGTTATTGTGGCCTCTGACGGGCTATCCGCCGTTGAGGGGCGCTATGCGACGGTTATTACCAACCCACCGTTCCACACGGGTATCCGTACTGATACATCAATGACCGAGCAGTTCCTGCGGGACGTGGCAAGGCACCTGGAGCCTGGCGGGGAATTGCGTCTGGTGGCGAACAGCTTCCTTCCCTACGAGGCGCTGATCCGACGCCATGTCGGCCCCGTCAGGGCGCTCGCCGCTGACAGGCGCTTCACTGTCTGGTCCGCGCGGCGTCACTGAACTGTCGCAGGGCTGTCATACGGTCGTCATTCCCATCGCACAAGGTACGGGTAATCCTTGAACAGGCCGGTGGGGGAAGCCGATGCATCAGTACCGGAGCGTTTTCATTTCCGATGTTCACCTGGGGTCAGCCGATTGCCAGGCGGATTACCTTCTGGATTTTCTTGATAACGTCAGCTGCGACACCCTGTACCTGGTGGGGGATATTGTCGACCTGATTGCCATGCAGCGTCGGGTGCATTTCCCGGCAAGCCACCAGGCGGTGGTGCGACGATTCATGGCCATCGCCGCGTCCGGAACGCGGGTGGTGTATGTGCCCGGTAATCATGATGAGTTCCTGCGGCACTTCTGCGGCCAGACCCTGGCCGGTATCGAGCTGAAGCAGAAAGCCATCCATACCACAGCGGACGGCCGTCGGTTTGTGGTGTGCCACGGCGACCAGTTTGACCAGGTTGTGCGGTGCAGCCCGCTGATGCTGCTGGTAGGAGACAGGGCGCACGGGCTGCTGCTGCGCCTCAACCGCTGGTTTAATGCCTGGCGGCGGTTGCGCCGCAAACCCTATTGGTCACTGGCGGCCTGGGTGAAAAGCCGTATCGGCAAGGCCCGCTCATTTATTCGCCGCTTTGAGCTTGCTGCCCTCACCGCCGCGGAACGTGGACACTATGACGGGTTTATCTGCGGGCATATCCATTCCGCCGGATTCCTTCGCAGCCAGGAAGGCCTCTACTGTAATGACGGCGACTGGGTGGAGCATTGCACAGCGTTGGTGGAGCAGTATGACGGCAAGCTGGCTATCCTGCACTGGTCGGAACAGCCGGGTATTATTGCCTCGGAGCCTTTGCAACCGGCCCCGGAGTTCACCGGTGGCCAGCGGCCCGTCATCGACGTGTTGTCGCCGGCGTTTATCGAAAGTATCAACGCAGCGCCGAAGTAGTGCTTTTCCCGGGACGAAAAAAAGCCCCTGGGGTAAGGGGCAAGAAGGTTTGCGACCACAACAAGAGGTGCAACCTGAAATCGTTCCATCAGAGTAGGGTTAATTTCTAGAGTAATCAGCCTAGAATGTCCGCACTTTGGATAGAGAAGAAGCGGATGCCTGAAATGACAAGCGATGTTCTGGAATTCAGCGGTGGTGCCATGTCCCTGAAACGCCCCGGTGGAGGCCGCTCGTTACGCGCCTGGGATGCTGCTGATGAGCAGTTGCTGGAGCAGGCCTGCGAACGTTGTACTCCGGAAAGCCACCCGCAGGTATTGATCATCGATGACCAGTTCGGGGCCCTGACCCTCGGGCTGGCGAAATTCTCTCCGCTCTCTTTTGCAGACAGCCGCACCCTCACCGAATCCCTTGATACCAATGCCTTGCCAGGGGTGAATGTTCCTGCACCGTTGAATTGGCTGGCACCACCGGAAGGGCCGTTTGATCTGGTGATCATGCGTATTCCCAGGCAACTGGATTACCTGGCGTGCCTCTTGCGTTGGGTGAACAGTATCCTGACGCCAGGGGGTACTCTTATTGCCGGCGGTATGATCAAGCACCTGCCCTCCCGTAGCGCCGCGATCTTCGGGGAGTTGGTTCACACCCGGGAGGTCTGTCCCGCGCGCAAGAAATCCAGGGTGATTGTCGCCGGCCCCGGGAGGCAGACGTTAAGAGGCTGGACGGATTTATGGCAGGGCTATGGGTTGCCGTCGACCCACTACGAAGTGGCGGGCATGCCGGCCGTGTTCGCCAGGGAAAAGCTTGATATCGGTTCGCGATTGCTGCTGCCGGCCATCAAGCGGGCGGTTGCCGAGCTTCCGCCTGTGGCACGGGTATTGGACCTGGCCTGCGGGAATGGAGTGCTCGGCTTGTGCGCCCTGGCGCGCAAGCCGGTGCTGGAAGTGATGTATGCGGACGTGTCCAGCCAGGCTGTGGCCAGTGCGCGCCACAACGTTATGACTGCCTTTCCGGACGCCGTGGCGAGCTTTCATCACAGTGATGGCGTTCCGGGCGGTGCCGGCCGCTTTGACCTGGTATTGCTGAATCCGCCGTTTCATGAGGGTGGGGTGGTGGGCGACCACATCGCCCTGCAACTGTTCCAGCAAGCCGCCCGCCACCTGTCGCCAGATGGCCGAATGCTGATGGTGGGGAACCGGCACCTGGGGTATCACCGCAGTCTCAGGCGTTACTTTTCGCAGGTGCGTCAGCTCGATGCAGATCCGAAATTCGTAGTGTTTGAGGCCCGTGCTCAGGGAGCCGGCCGGCCGTAACCCATGCGCGCCAGGGTATCGACAATGGTTTGGGTCTGACTGTCGATTTCGATATTCACCCGGTCACCCACACCTGCATCGGCGAAGGTAGTGGCGCGCAACGTCTCCGGGATCAGGTGCACGTTAAAGCGGTTGTCGTTGACCTCCCCGATGGTCAGGCTGGCGCCGTTGATGGCGATGTAGCCCTTGGGGAAAATGTAGCGGGCCCAGGCCTGCGGTACCTGGAATTCGATGGTGCAGTTGTTCTCGGGCTGGTCAATTGCCACGATATCCGCCGTCGTGTGAACGTGGCCGGAAAGAAGGTGGCCCCCAATCTCGTCACCGATCCGCGCAGCCCGCTCGAAGTTCACCCGGTCGCCGGGTTTCAGGTCGCCAAGGGTGGTCAGGCGCAGTGTTTCCTGCATGGCATCAAAGTAGAGGTTGCGACCTTCCTGCCGTGTTACCGTCAGGCAGGTACCGTCGATGGAAACCGATGCGCCTGTAGTGACATGGTGAACCTGTTGTTCCGGAAAGCGAATGCTGAAACTGCTCAGCCCCGGCGCGGTGGAGATGTTGTCAACGATGGCAACACCCTGAACAATACCTGTAAACATGTATCAACCTCGGGTAGTGTCTGCGGCCGGTTCCGACCACACTGGATGGGCCAAGGATAGCGATCCCACGGGGCTCTGCCAAGCCACGCAGCCAAGTCACACAGACGGGTACGGTTGTGCCGTTTTCACTCAAGGATCCGTGCGGGTGGCCGATATACTATCAGGGCGGGTGCAGACTTGAGGGTGTTGCCCCGGGATATATTGACGGGTAAGCAGCCATGGCAGAGAACGAGAGCACACGCCAGCAGACTATCGATACCGCGGGTGCCGGAGAACCCTTGCTGCGCAGGGGGCGCCCGGCGGATCCTCATCCCAATGCGGGAGAAGGGGGCCGGGGCATCGCTACCGACCCGGCTGCTCCCGCCGTTCCCCATCGTGAGGGGCAGGGTCGTGAGGGGCAGGGCGCGCCGTCCGGGAATGATGAACAGGGTACTGAGGACGCCTCAGCCAGTGAACAGCCTGCCAGCGGCGATGAACCGCAGGATATCGAGAAAACCCTGGCTGAATCCCGGCAACGCAAACTCCGCCTGATGTTGCGTCAATGCGATCGCGTATTGCTGTTAGATTTCGAACTTCTTGCCCTGCCAGACTGGCCGGACAATTACTCGCTCTCTGCGGCCCGCCGCAATCGCGACGCCTGGCTTTTCTGTGCGCTCCTGGCAGCGATTGTCTTTCTGAGTGGCATGACCGGTTTTGTGCCGGCCTGGATTGCCGGCGGCGGCTTTGGCGCCTTTGTGATTATCCTGCTATTGGGTGTGCCGGGCATTCGTCGGCTGTACACGTCGCGGCCCTCCTATCTGGACCTTGTCATCCGCCGTCAGCGACTGCTTCGCGATGCGCGTAAGCATATTGAGCACCTGGAGGGCAAAGAGGGGCTGGTGTGGCAATGCGCGCGCATGGGCGAGTTCAATTCCGTTCTCAAAGCGCCCCGCTTCAGCGAGCTACTGGCCCTTTCCGAGCGCCGGGTGCTGGCACGCAACATGAGCCGCCGGGAACATATCCGCCTTTACCTGATCTATCTGCTGGAAGCAGAGAAAGCTTACTCCCGGGCACAACAGGCTTTCTTCGAGGGCCATCAGCAGGCAATCGACAAGGGCTGGTCTTCGGTGGCTGCCGAACCCGGGAACAGAGCTTGACATCGCTGCCGGTCAAACGTATGTTTCAAACAGACGTTTGCTAGAGGCACTGATAACACATGGCTCAGTCTGATACGGTTGACCGGATTCTTGATGCAGCGGAAGAGCTCTTCGCCGAGCGTGGGTTTTCTGAAACTTCCCTTCGCATGATTACCAGTAAGGCTAAGGTAAATCTTGCTGCTGTCAATTACCACTTTGGTTCTAAAAACGCCCTGATCCATGCGGTGTTTGCCCGCTTTCTTACACCGTTCTCCGCCACACTGGAGGATGCGTTTGACGACCTTGAAGCGCGATGTGACGGCGAGCCACCAACGCTGAACCAGACCCTGTGGGCGCTGACCGAAAGTGCGGTACGCATGCCCCAGCGCAATGAGAAAGGCATTTCCATATTCATGCGTTTGCTCGGCCTGGCTTACACGCAGTCCCAGGGCCACCTTCGCAAGTTCCTTGAGCAGGAGTATAGCCAGCCATTCAGCCGCTTTATGCGCCTGCTGAAAGAGGCGACACCGCAACTGTCGGCGGTGGATCGTTACTGGCGGATACAGTTTATGCTGGGCGCCACTGCATTCACCATGTCCAGCAGTGATGCATTGCAGGATATTCTGCAAAACAAGTTGGGTGTGGAAACCACAGTTCAGGAAATTGCGGCGCGCCTGGTGCCGTTCCTCGCTGCGGGAATGCAAGCTGAAGACACCATGCTGGTGCCACCGCCCCATAAAACCTCTGTTGCCTGAATTGCCTACTCTCGGTTAGGCTTCCGGTTTGGTTTGTCCGCCGGGAGCCTGACACCGCATGCCAAGTGATCCTGTTTCGACGCCCGTTCCCGGAATCGAGATCAGCCTCGATACGCAAACGCTGACCCTGTTTCCGGATGGCGCGTCCACTCCTCTCTCCTATCCTGTTTCAACGGCCCTGAATGGCCCGGGTGAGCGCCAAAGCAGTGGCTGTACTCCAAGAGGCCGGCACTATGTACGGGCAATGGTTGGTGGCGGGGTTCCCCTTAACTCCGTATTTGTTGCCCGTAGGCCCACCGGCGAAGTGTATTCTGACGCTCTGTCGCGGAAGTTTCCCGAGCGTGACTGGATCCTGTCAAGAATCCTGTGGCTGTGCGGGCTTGAGTCCGGGAAAAATCGTGGCCCCGGGGTCGATAGTTTTCGCCGCTTCATATACATTCACGGCACACCAGATACCGAACCCATGGGTGTTCCACGCTCCCATGGCTGTATACGCATGAGAAATAAAGACGTTGTTGACCTGTATGGTCGGGTCTCACCCGGCATGCCTGTCACCATACGTTAGGATTAGCGGTCGCCATTGAGTAGAGGGAACCGATGATTGAAGAAGCGCCTTCCATAGTCAATTCCTGGATACAGGACTGGAGCCTGCTGTCGGAAAGCTGGCGCGTTGGGCTTGTGGTCTTCGCCCTGGTGGCCGGTACGGCGCTGGTTGCCTATATAGCCAGTTTCATTGTGGGGGTCGCCGAGCGTCGGTTCCAGAAAACCAGCAACCTCTGGGATGACGCTTTGCTCCATGCAGCCCGGAAGCCGGTGGTGGGTTTTGTCTGGTTGCAGGGGGTGTATTGGGCTGCCGAGGTGGCTCATCGCTATTCAGAGTCCGAATTATTCTCCGTTAACGATACCCTGCTGCAGCTCGGCTTCGTCTGGTTGCTGGTATGGACCCTGCTGCGGCTGATTAAACAGGGGGAGGAAATACTGGCCTCGCCCCTGAAAATGAAAAAGCCCATGGACTACACTACGGTAAACGCCGTCAGCAAGCTGTCCCGGGCTGTGGTCATTATTACTGCAATACTGATCGCCATGCAGTCGCTTGGCTACAGCATATCCGGTGTGCTGGCGTTCGGTGGTGTTGGCGGTATCGCCGTGGGCTTTGCCGCCAAGGATTTGCTGGCAAACTTTTTCGGTGGCTTTATTATCCATCTCGACCGCCCGTTCAAGGTGGGTGACTGGGTTCGCTCCCCGGACAGGAATATCGAGGGTGTCGTCGAGCACATTGGCTGGCGCCTGACCACCGTACGGACCTTCGACAAGCGTCCGCTTTATGTGCCGAACGCCGCCTTTACCACGATCGCGGTCGAAAACCCCTCGCGCATGCTCAATCGTCGTATCTCTGAAACCATCGGTATACGTTACGCGGATGTCAGCGGGATGGCGGAGATCGTGGCTGACATCCGGTCGATGCTGGAGAACCATGAAGATATCGACCAGGACCAGACCCTTATTGTGAACTTCCTCGCTTTCAACGCGTCTTCGCTGGATATCATGGTCTACACCTTCACCAAGACCATCGAGTGGGTGCGGTTCCATGAGGTCAAGCAGGATGTACTGCTTAGGATCAGTGAAATCATCGAAAATCACGGGGCCGAAGTTGCCTTCCCCACGCGCACACTTCATTTGCCAGGGGGTGTTCGTGTTGCTGCCGACGAGAATCGGAAGGCGGCAGGCGAAAGCGATGAGTCCGGAGCTTCGGACCACGCGGAAGAAAGTGGACGCGCTCCGGCCTCCGGTAGCACGTATTCCTCGGAAACCCGGGGTGACAGCGAAGAGGCAACGGGGGACTAGTTATGGGAACTTCCAGCAATCATCCCCCGGTTGGCATCATCGGAGGCACCGGGCTTACAACCCTGTCCGGTCTTGAACTCACCGGGGAACGGCCGGTAAACACCCCCTGGGGTGAACCGTCATCGTCATTGGTGGAAGGGCTGCTCGGCGACCAGCCGGTGGTGTTCCTGTCACGCCATGGCAATCCACACCGTATCCCTCCGCACCAGGTTAACTACCGGGCGAATCTTCACGCTCTCTACGAGATGGGCGTTCGTACGGTTGTCGGCGTCAATGCCGTGGGTGGTATTCATGCTGACATGGGCCCGGCCCATATCGTGATCCCTGATCAGATTATTGATTACACCTGGGGGCGGGCGAGTACGTTTTTTGAGGGAGACCTGGAAGAAACCACCCACATTGACTTTACCTTTCCATATTCCAGCGAAGCCCGCGCGTTGTTGATTGATGCAGCCCGCGCCGAGGGGCTCCCATTCTCGGATTTCGGTGTATACGGCGCAACGCAGGGCCCAAGACTGGAAACCGCAGCAGAGGTGCTCCGCTTGGAGCGGGATGGCTGCGACCTGGTGGGCATGACAGGTATGCCGGAGGCTGCGCTGGCGGCGGAACTGAAGATGAATTACGTGTGCCTGGCGCTGGTGGTGAACCGCGCTGCCGGCAAGTCCGATCACATTATTACGATGGAAGAGATCGAGGCCGCCATCGGCCAGGGGATGTCTGGCGTCAGGCGGATCCTCGAGATATCCATGGGCGGTTTGGGCGCGCTTACTGCTCGATCTTCTTGAAGAAAACCAGTACGCCGATGGTGGGGGAGTCCAGGAAATGGACTTCCTCGCTGCGCATTCGGCGGGTCTCCCGTATCCAGGTCACCAGTTGTGCCTTTGGCCAGGCTTCTCCAGACAGCTCAGGCTGATTCGTTCCCTGTATGTCTCCGCCCTCGGCGATGTTCGCCAGTGTGTCCTGTGTTTGTTCAGCTTCTTCATCCGCTGAGACAGTCGCATCGCCTTGGGAATCAACTGTCCCCGAAGCCTGCATGATCTCCTTGTCGGGCAGTGGTTCCCAGTGGTTCAGGTGTACACCCACATGGAGGTAGCGCTGCCGGTCGATGGTGATATGGCCTTCCACCTCACGGTGCCCGGCGTCGGGCAACCAGTCCCCAATAGCAACTCGTAGTGGTTCGCCCTCAAAGTTGGGCGGGAAGGACTGATACCAGCCTGTGGCCAGCAGTATCCGGAATCGCCCGCTGTTTTCCAGGCGGTTGGCGGCTGAGCTCAGGTATAGCTGGTCGCGGGAGACCAGCTTGCGTGTGGTCTCGACCACGCCATTGCGGTCCACGGCCCGGAGGATTTCTGTGATGTCCGGGTCGGGCGGCTCAGGAACCCGGCTGGCCATTTTCTCGTTGACGTCGGCGGGATCGACTTTGCGTTCGAGTATCACGAATTCCGCCCGGTAGTAGTCTTCACGGGGTGCCTCCGATTGCGGAGACACGTTACTACTACTCTGCTCTTCGGGGGCGCCAGCGGTGGGCGCTTCGGCAGGCTCCTGGGCGGTCACCCAGGGCGAGAAGGCCAGCAGGGCCGCAAGAATGAAGACGGGTCTTCCGCGCAATAGGTTACCAGGCGTTCGCAAGGGCTTTGCTCCAATGTTCCTGTTGATCATCAAGGGGCGCTGAACCGTGTGCATCAGGAGGTCAGTTGCCCCAGCATGTCGGAAATGCCGTCGAGTTTACCACTGGTTGAGGTATCCTTCAGCCGGAAACGGAAACTGTTGGCGCCTTCCAGGCGATACTGGTCTGGGGAGGATTGCACTTTTTTAACCAGAACCAGCGGGTCCACCGGCGTGGAGCTGCCGAATTCAAGCCGGGCCCATTCCTTTCCTGCGTCAACCTTTACGATTCCCAGGGCTTCGGCGCGAATCCTGAGCTCCGACTGGCGAATCAGGTTCTTGGCCGGTTCCGGTAATAATCCGAAGCGGTCGATCATCTCAACCTGAAGTTCTTTTAATCCCGCCTTGTCGCTCACACTGGCAATCCGCTTGTACAGCATCAGCCGATTGTGGACATCGGGCAGGTAATCGTCCGGAATTAGCGCCGGTATGCGAAGGTTCATCTCCGTGCCATGGCTCAGTGGCAGTTCGGCATTGGGGGTTCGACCCTCACGTATCGCCTGTACGGCTTCATCCAGCAACTGCATGTAGAGTGTGAAACCGATGCTTTCGATCTGGCCGCTCTGTTCTTCTCCCAGCAACTCCCCGGCGCCCCGGATTTCGAGATCGTGGGTAGCCAGCATGAAGCCGGCACCCAGGTCCTGCGCTTCCGAGATGGCTTCCAGGCGTTTCTTCGCATCCGCTGTTATGGACCTTGGTGGTGGTGTCAGCAGATAGGCATACGCCTGGTGGTGGGAGCGCCCCACGCGGCCACGGAGCTGATGCAATTGGGCCAGCCCGAATTTGTCCGCGCGTTCGATGATGATGGTGTTGGCACTGGGAATGTCGATGCCGGTTTCAATAATGGTGGTACAGACCAGGACGTTGAAGCGCTTGTGGTAGAAGTCCGACATGATCTGTTCCAGATCACGCTCGCGCATCTGGCCATGGGCGACACCCACCCGGGCCTCGGGAATCAGCCGGCGCAGGTCCTCGGCGGTTTTCTCAATGGTGGCAACGTCATTGTGCAGGAAATACACCTGGCCGCCGCGCAGCACTTCCCGCAGGATGGCTTCCTTGACCATGGCCTCGTCCCGCTGGCGGACGAAGGTTTTCACCGACAGGCGCCGGGCCGGCGGGGTGGCGATGATGGACAGGTCCCGCAGATGCCCCATGGCCATATTGAGGGTCCGGGGAATCGGCGTCGCGGTCAGGTTCAGCATGTCGACTTCGGCGCGCAGTGCTTTCAGGCGTTCTTTCTGCTGCACACCGAACCGGTGCTCTTCATCGATGATCACCAGCCCCAGGTTCTTGAACTTGATGTCGCCCTGGAGCAGCTTGTGGGTACCGATCACAATGTCGGCCTTGCCGGCTTCGATCGCCGCCAGGGCTTTGCTCGTCTGTCCGCCGCTGCGGAAGCGGCTGAGCAGCTCTACATTGACGGCGGTGTCCGAGAAGCGGTCACGGAAGGACTCGTAGTGTTGCTGCGCCAGCAGGGTTGTGGGCACCAGTACCGCCACCTGCTTGCCGGAGTAGGTGGCCATGAACGCGGCGCGCATGGCGACCTCGGTCTTACCGAAACCGACATCGCCGCAGACCAGACGGTCCATGGGCTTGTCACTGACCATATCTTCGAAGACGGCTTCGATGGCGGCCTGCTGGTCCGGGGTTTCTTCGAAGGGGAAGCCGGCTGCGAAGGCGCGGTAGGCTTCCTGGGGGTCTTCAAACGAGAACCCCTTGCGTGCTTCCCGGCGGGCGTAGACGTCCAGCAGCTCGGCTGCGGTGTCGCGGATTTTCTCCAGTGCCTTCTGCTTGGCGTTGCTCCAACGGTCGGTTCCAAGCTTGTGCAGGGGCGCGTGGTCGGTGTCCGAACCGGTATAGCGGGAAATCAGGTGCAGGCTGGATACCGGCACATAGAGTTTCGAGCCGCCGGCGTATTCCAGCATCAGGAATTCGCTCGCTTCGCCCTCGACGGTGATGGTTTCCAGGCCCTGATAACGACCCACACCGTGGTCAATGTGGACGACCGGGGCGCCGATACGCAGCTCGGACAGGTCCCGGTAGCCGGAATCGTCCACCTCGGTGGGTTTCTCCCGGCGTCGGCGCTGTAGCACCCGTTCGCCAAACAGGGCTGTTTCCGTTATCAGTGCAATATGGTGCTCTGGTAGCAGCAGGCCGTATTCCATCGGAGCAACGGTGATGCCAAGGGTGACGTCCGGGTCCCCAACGAAGGCCTGCCAGTTCTCCAGTGTCGACAGCTTGAGGCCGTGGTCGGCCAGGTTCTCTATCAGCGCCTCGCGCCGGCCGGACGATTCCGCACAGATCAGGATCCGGCCATGGAACTCACTGACAAAGCGTTTAAGGCGGCCGGCGGGGTCTGCGGCACGGCCGTCCATGGATACGTCGGGCAATACCTCCGTGGGGCAGTTGCTGCCGCCAGCGGAGTCAGTGGTTTCAGTGGCAAGCGTGACCCGTGGAAAACCCTTGAGCTGGCCAAACAGCTCATCCTGTTGCAGGAACAGCTGTGCTGGCGGCAGGATAGGGCGCATCCGGTCATGGCGCCGCTCCTCGTAGCGGGTGCGGGTTTCGGCGTCAAAGTGCTCTGCCGCTTCGTTAAGGCCGGAGGCCGTGAACACCAGTGTTTCGCCCGGCAGGTAGTCAAACAGGGTTGCGGTCTGCTCGAAGAACAGCGGCAGGTAGTATTCGATTCCCGGAGGCGTAATGCCGTGGGTGACGTCCTGATAGATCGGCGCATTTTTGTCGGCGTGGGGGAACTGCTCGAACCAGCGGTTGCGGAATCCGGAGCGGGCTTCCTTATGCCAGGGAAACTCGTTGGCGGGCAGCAGTTCAATTTTCCCGATGCGGTCGATGGAGCGCTGGGTTTCCGGGTCAAAGGTTCGCAACGTTTCAATTTCGTCATCAAACAGATCGATCCGGTAGGGCCGGGTGGCGCCCATCGGGAATATATCGAGGATAGCGCCGCGAACCGCGTATTCGCCGTGTTCATAAACATTGTCCGCATGACGATAGCCAGCGGATTCCAACTGCATGCGCCAGTTGTCGATATCCAGTGACTGGCCCACTTCCAGCAACAGTGTGTTTCCCTGCAGGTAACTGACCGGTGGCAGTCGGTGCATGAGGGTTCGGGCCGGCACCACCAGAACGCCGTGGCTGGTGCCAGGCAGGCGATGCAGCGCCCGGATTCGACGGGAGGTAATGTCCTGGTGCGGCGAAAACAGGTCGTAGGGCAGGGTTTCCCAGTCCGGCAGCGACAACAGTTCAAGCCCGTCGGGCGTGATGGCTGGCTCGTCTTCATCAGTGGGCAGGCCCAGGTAAAAGCGCATGGACTGCTCGAGACGGATGGCTTCCTCGGTACTGCGGGTGATGACCAGCGTCAGGCCGTTATGCGCTTTTGCGCTCTCGCAGATGGCCAGGGCATCGCTGCTGCCATGCAATTGCCCCCAGGTGCGATGATCCGCAGCTTTAGCCGGCGCAGCAGGTGCCACCAGCACGGGATGTCTGTCGGAATGGGAGGCACCTTGCGTCATGGGTCGGGTATTACTCCTGAATATAGTGAGGCCGGGCAACTACGAGGCGCGTATTCTACCGGCCAGAGGTTGTGCTGTCATGGCGGCCGGGCCGGATTACCACATTGAAACGGTCGACCGTATTTGCTGTCTGGGTGATAACGTTGGATAATGTGCGCCCAATTTTCCAGGTTCCAACTGCAGAGGTTCAAGCGTGAGTCACGAACAGATCAACCAGCACCTGTCTAACTGGACGGAAAGAGAATCCACCGCGGAAGCCATGATTCCGCTGATCGGTCGCCTCTACCGTAAAAACAATGTGGTCACGTCCGTGTATGGTCGGTCCATTATTAACCAGTCGGTCATCGACATCATTCGTGCGCATCGCTTTGTGCGCCAGGTTGAAGACAGTGAGCTGTCGGTCCACAATACCCTCCCGATTCTGCAGGCGATGGACAAAATGGACCTGGGGCGTGGCCACGTCGACATTGGCAAGCTTGCCGTGAAGTTCAAGGAAGAGGGCGGTTCACTCGAGGACTTCCTCAAGCGCGAAATCGGGCCAATTGTCGGGCAGTACCAGACGCAGTCCGAAGAAGACGCTGAAAACGACACCAAGGACGTTGTGCTGTACGGTTTTGGCCGGATCGGTCGGCTGCTTGCCCGCATCCTGATTGAAAAGGCCGGTGGCGGCAACAACCTCCGCCTGCGTGCTATTGTTGTCCGCCAGGGGGGTGCCGACAACGACCTGGAAAAGCGTGCCAGCCTGCTGCGCCGCGACTCTGTTCACGGTCCCTTTAACGGCACGATTACCGTGGACGCAGAGCACTCTGCACTGATTGCCAACGGTAATTTCATCAAGGTGATCTATTCCCCGGGTCCCGACCAGGTGGATTATACCCAGTACGGCATCAACAATGCGATCGTGATCGACAACACCGGTATCTGGCGCGACGAGGCCGGCCTTGGCCTGCACCTGAAATCGAAAGGTGTCAGCCGCGTCTTGCTGACGGCGCCGGGTAAGGGTGATATCAAGAACATCGTCCATGGCATCAACAACGACTGGATTACCAGCGACGACAGAATCCTGTCCGCTGCCTCCTGTACCACCAATGCCATCACGCCGGTACTCAAGGCTATCCATGACGAATACGTTATCGAGGATGGCCATGTCGAGACGGTTCATTCCTATACCAACGACCAGAACCTGATCGATAACTATCACAAGGGCAGTCGCCGTGGTCGCAGTGCTCCGCTAAATATGGTTATCACTGAAACAGGTGCCGCGAAGGCCGTTGCCAAGGCACTGCCGGAGCTGAAGGGCAAGCTCTCGGGTAATGCCATCCGGGTGCCGACGCCGAACGTGTCCATGGCCATACTCAACCTGAACCTGTCAAAAGAGGTATCGGTTGACGGCGTGAACGAATACCTTCGCGATATGGCGCTGCACTCGGAGTTGCAGAAGCAGATCGATTTTGTCAACTCACCGGAAGTGGTCTCCACCGACTTTGTTGGTTCCAGGCATGCCGGAATCGTGGATGCCCAGGCAACCATTGCCAATGGCAAGCGTCTGATCCTGTATGTGTGGTACGACAATGAAGCTGGTTACAGCGCCCAGGTTATCCGTGTGGTGAATCAGATGGCAGGTGTTACCTACCCGATCTTCCCGAAACGGGTTCGAGGTTGACGGCTGGCTGAAAGCTTAGGGCTGGTCCGAGCCAGAGTGAAACCCCGGTCGTTTTTGCGGCCGGGGTTTCTTTTTGGGTCCCTGTAAACCATCCTCTCTTTACGTTAAGGCACAAACTCCGCAGGGTTTCTGGTGGAAATAGTATTCCTTAATCTCTATAATTGGCGCGATTTTGGGTACGTCTGACTCCCGCTTCCCATCGCTTTCCTGTAACCGGATGCCCGGAATGTGAATGACCCTGGTGGGTCCGTTGCTCTGGCATTGCCATCCGGTTCCGACCGGACTGGAATGCCCGGACGGCGGGCGTCGGACGTTAAAATCCATCGAACAGTTTCTGATGATTGGATGAGGCTAATGATCAATATCAAAAAAGGCCTGGATCTTCCCATCAGCGGCGCTCCTGAACAGACCATTACAGACGGCAAACCCGTTCGCCATGTGGCATTGATCGGTTTTGACTATATCGGCATGAAGCCGACGATGGCTGTGAAAGAAGGGGACCGTGTAAAGCGCGGCACGCTGCTGTTTACGGACAAGAAGACCGAAGGCGTTCGTTATACTTCACCGGCCGCCGGTGTAGTCAAGGAAATCAACCGCGGTGAGCGCCGCGTGTTTCAGTCGATTGTTATCGAAATTGATGGTGATGACGCTGAAACCTTTGCGCGCTACAACGCTTCCGATATCGCCGGCCTGGAGCGCCAGCAGGTTGTCGATAACCTGGTGGAATCCGGGTTGTGGACGACCTTCAAGACCCGTCCCTACAGCAAGGTGCCTGCCATCGATACGGCACCGCATTCCATTTTTGTGTCAGTGATGGATACCAATCCGCTGGCAGCGGACCCAACGGTCATCGTTCGTGAAAATGGCGCAGCCTTTGAGCAGGGTCTGAAGATTATCTCCAAGCTCACGAATGGCAAGGTATTTGTAACCGGCAAGCCCGGTTCCGACGTGCCGGTCCCGTCCGACGACAAAGTGGAAGTGCAGCAGTTTGACGGTGTTCATCCTGCGGGCAATGTTGGTACTCATATTCACTACCTTGATCCGATTGCAGGTGACAAGGTGGTGTGGAGTATCGGCTACCAGGAAGTGATCGACATTGCCAGGCTGTTTGAAACCGGGGAGCTTTCGGTAGACCGGATCGTCGCCGTTGGTGGTCCGAAGGCGCTGAAGCCGCGCCTGCTTCGTACCCGTATCGGCGCTAATCTTACAGAACTTCTGGAGGGCGAAATTGCCACCGATTGCGAGGTTCGCAGGATTTCCGGTTCAGTATTTGGTGGTCGTCGTGGTGACGGACCGTGCAACTACCTCGGTCGCTTTGCCAACCAGATCTCGATCCTGGAAGAGGGCAACAAACGAGAGTTTATGGGCTGGCTTTCACCGGGAGCCAACAAGTTCTCGATTATGAACATCTATCTGTCCAAACTGGTCGGCGGCAAACGGTTCGATATGACCACCACGACCAACGGCAGTGAGCGGGCGATGGTGCCGGTGGGTGTTTACGAAAAGATCATGCCACTGGACATTCTGCCGACCCAGTTGTTGCGGTCTTTAATCGTGGGTGACACTGAGATGGCACAAAAGCTGGGTGCTTTGGAGTTGGATGAAGAAGATCTGGCACTGTGTACCTTCGTGTGCCCGGGCAAATACGAATACGGTCCGATTCTCCGTGAGAACCTGACCCGAATCGAGATCGAGGGCTAAAACGATGGCAATCCGACAGTTTCTCGATGGTATCGAGCATCATTTCGAAAAAGGTGGCAAGTACGAGCGCTGGTATGCGCTTTACGAGGCGGTGGATACGATTTTCTATTCGCCGGCGAGCGTGACGTCCACTACCTCTCATGTGCGTGATGGTATTGATCTCAAGCGCATCATGATCACGGTCTGGCTCTGTACATTCCCGGCAATGTTCTTCGGTATGTGGAACATTGGCTTCCAGGCCAACAGTTTTCTGGCTGAGAATCCGGACGCCCTGATGGGCGACGGTGGTCTGCGTACGGCGTTTATCAGTGCCCTGGCCGGTAACAATGCCGCCAGCATCTGGGACAACTTCGTCTATGGCATGGCGTACTTCGTGCCCATTTACTTCGTCACCTTCGTGGTGGGTGGTTTCTGGGAAGTGCTGTTCGCTACCGTGCGCCGACATGAGGTGAACGAAGGCTTCTTTGTAACCTCGGTTCTCTTTGCGCTGGTTTGTCCTCCGACCATCCCGCTGTGGCAGGTGGCCCTTGGTATTACCTTCGGTGTTGTGATTGGCAAGGAAGTGTTTGGCGGTACCGGCAAGAACTTCCTGAACCCGGCCCTGACCGGCCGTGCATTCCTGTACTTCGCCTATCCGGCGCAGATATCCGGTGACACGGTGTGGACTGCGGTCGATGGCTTCAGCGGCGCA
This sequence comes from Marinobacter iranensis, assembly GCF_029207565.1. Classification (GTDB taxonomy): domain Bacteria; phylum Pseudomonadota; class Gammaproteobacteria; order Pseudomonadales; family Oleiphilaceae; genus Marinobacter; species Marinobacter iranensis. The sequence continues at coordinate 539,843 of NZ_JANCMW010000001.1, forward strand.
ACTGCACTGAGCTGGGCAGCCAGCGGAGGCCTGGAGGCACTTGAAACCCAGATCGGCTGGATGTCGGCGTTCATGGGGTCCATTCAGGGTTCCATAGGTGAAACCTCGACACTGGCTGTGCTGATCGGCGGCATTATCCTGCTGGTGATGAAAATTGCGTCCTATCGTATCGTTGGTGGCGTTATGATCGGCATGATCGGAATGTCTCTACTGCTGAATCTTGTCGGCTCCGAGACCAACCCGATGTTCGATGTGCCGGCGCACTGGCATCTGGTTATGGGCGGCTTTGCCTTCGGCATGATGTTCATGGCAACGGATCCTGTTTCTGCGGCCATGACCGACACAGGCCGCTGGTGCTTCGGTATTCTGGTGGGCGTGATGACAGTGTTGATCCGTGTTATCAACCCGGCTTTCCCGGAAGGCATCATGCTGGCAATCCTGTTTGCCAATCTCTTTGCACCGCTGATGGACCACTACGTGGTTCAGGCCAACATCAAACGGAGGCTCGCACGTGGCTAAAGCTAAAGAAACTGTCTCCAGAACGCTGATGGTTGCACTGGTGCTGAGTATTGCCTTCTCTGTCGTGGTTTCCACGGCGGCGGTGATGCTCAGGCCGGCGCAGGTCAAGAACCAGAATCTCGACATTCGGTCCAATATCCTCGCTGCCGCTGGCATGCTCGAGGAAGGAGCGACAGCGGATGAAATCGAACAAACCTTCTCGCGCTTCGACGTGCGGCTGGTGGACCTGGATTCCGGTGAGTATGTCGATCCGGAAACGGTGGGTGTTGAAGACCCGATGAAGTACGACATGTACAAGGCCGCTTCAGACCCGTCCATGTCTACCGACATCCCGGCTTCGGAAGACAAGGCCGGTATTAAGCGCCGTCCGAACGTGGCCAAGATCTATACCCTGAGTGAGAACGGCGAACTCGTGAGAGTCGTGCTTCCGATTCACGGCTATGGTTTGTGGTCCACCCTCTACGGGTTCGTGTCGCTGGAAGGCGATGCCAACACCATTGAGGGCTTGGGCTTCTACGACCACGCCGAAACGCCCGGGCTTGGCGGTGAGGTGGATAACCCCCGCTGGAAGAGTCAGTGGGTTGGCAAGGAAGTGTATGGCGATGAGCTGGAAGAGCCGCAGATTCGCCTGGTCAAGGGCGGCGTGAGCTCGGGTGCATCCGACAAGGAACACAAGGTGGACGCGCTGTCCGGTGCGACCCTGACGAGCCGCGGTGTGGAGCAACTGGTCAATTACTGGCTGGGTGACCGGGGCTTCGCGCCGTATCTGAAAAAACTTCGTGAAGGGGAGGTCTGATCATGGCAGACGCTTCAGCCAAACAGGTTCTTTTCGAGCCGATATTCAGTAATAACCCGATTGCTCTGCAGATCCTGGGGATCTGCTCGGCACTGGCGGTGACCACCAGCATGAACGTAACCCTGGTTATGTGCATGGCGGTTATCGCGGTAACGGCCTTCTCCAACCTGGCCGTGTCGCTGGTTCGCACGCAAATCCCGGGCAGTATCCGGATTATCGTGCAGATGACCATCATTGCCTCCCTGGTTATCGTTGTGGATCAGATACTCAAGGCCTACGCCTATGAAATCAGCAAGCAGCTCTCGGTATTCGTTGGTCTGATCATCACCAACTGTATCGTTATGGGCCGGGCTGAGGGCTTTGCCATGAAGAACGGCCCCTGGTTGAGCTTCCTCGACGGCATTGGTAACGGCCTTGGCTATTCGGTATTGCTTATCTTTGTAGCGTTCTTCCGTGAACTTCTGGGTGCGGGCTCGCTGTTCGGCGTGTCCCTGATGCCGGTTGTGAACGAAGGTGGCTGGTACATTCCTAATGGCCTGCTACTGCTGCCGCCAAGTGCGTTCTTTATTATTGGTCTTACCATCTGGGGTCTGCGGACCTGGAAGCCGGAGCAGGTGGAAGAGCCTGACTTCAAGATGTCCCGCCACACCGTTAAGGAGGCCTTCTGATGGAACACTATATCAGTCTGATCCTGAAGGCCATTTTCGTTGAAAACATGGCGCTGGCCTTCTTCCTGGGGATGTGTACCTTCATCGCGATCTCCAAGAAGATCGAAGCCGCCGCCGGCCTGGGTATCGCCGTTGTCGTGGTACTGACGATTACCGTTCCGGTGAACAACCTGCTCTATAACACCATCCTTCGGGAAGGTGCGCTGGACTGGGCAGGTTTGCCGAATGTTGACCTGAGCTTCTTGGGCCTGCTTACGTATATCGGTGTCATTGCCGCGCTTATCCAGATTATGGAAATGATACTGGACAAGTACATCCCGGCTCTATACGCCGCACTGGGTGTGTTCCTGCCGTTGATTACGGTGAACTGCGCCATCCTGGGCGCATCACTGTTCATGGTCGAGCGGGACTACACCTTTAGCGAGAGCGTGGTTTACGGGTTTGGCGCGGGTGTTGGCTGGGCATTGGCAATCCTTGCCCTGGCCGGCATTCGCGAGAAGCTCAAGTACAGCGATGTTCCCGAAGGGCTGCGAGGCCTGGGTATCACCTTCATTACGGTTGGTCTGATGTCCCTCGGCTTTATGTCGTTCTCAGGTATTTCACTGTAATCAACCCGGTGATTCGATTTAACGAAAAGGCGAGACCATGAATACAGAAATTATTCTCGGCGTGGTCATGTTCACCGTTATCGTGCTGGCCCTTGTCGCGGTCATTCTCGCGGCACGGTCCAGACTCGTAAGCACCGGTGATGTGACCATTGAAGTCAACGACGACCCAGAGCATACACTGACGACGGAAGCCGGTGGCAAGCTGCTGGGTACGCTGGCCGGAAACGGCATCTTCCTGTCCTCCGCCTGTGGCGGCGGCGGTACCTGCGCCCAGTGCAAGTGTAAGGTCCTCGAAGGCGGCGGCGCGATGCTGCCAACGGAAAAGACCCACTTCACCAACCGTGAAGAGAAAGAAGGCTGGCGCCTGTCCTGCCAGGTTCCGGTGAAACAGGACATGAAGGTGGAGGTACCGGAAGAGTTCTTCGGCGTCAAGAAGTGGGAATGCGAGGTTGTCTCCAACCATAACGTGGCCACTTTCATCAAGGAACTGGTGCTGAAGCTTCCCGAAGGCGAGGAAGTGGATTTCCGTGCAGGTGGTTACGTGCAGCTTGAGTGCCCTCCCTACGAAATTCCGTTCAAGGACTTCGTCGTCGAGGAAGAGTTCCATGAAGACTGGGACAAGCATGATATCTGGCGTTACAAGGCCGTGAACAAGGAGGAGACCATCCGTGCCTACTCCATGGCCAACTATCCGGAAGAGAAGGGTGTGCTCAAGTTCAACATCCGGATTGCCACTCCGCCTCCGGGTACGGACCATCCGCCGGGCATCATGTCCTCCTATGTCTTCAACCTGAAGCCGGGTGACAAGGTGACTGTGATGGGGCCGTTCGGCGAGTTCTTCGCCAAGAAGACAGACGCCGAAATGGTATTCATCGGTGGTGGTGCCGGTATGGCGCCCATGCGTTCCCACATTTTTGACCAGCTCAAGCGCCTGGAGTCCAAGCGCAAGATCAGCTTCTGGTACGGTGCACGAAGTGTCCGGGAGATGTTCTATGTGGAGGATTTCGACATGCTGGCGAAAGAGAACGACAATTTCGAGTGGCATGTGGCACTGTCCGACGCGCTGCCGGAGGATAACTGGGAAGGTCCGACAGGCTTCATCCATAACGTGCTGTATGAGAAGTATCTCAAGGACCATCCAGCGCCCGAGGATTGTGAATACTACATGTGTGGGCCCCCCATCATGAACGCCTCATGCATCAAGATGTTGAAGGATCTGGGTGTTGAGGACGAGAACATCATGCTGGATGACTTCGGGGGTTAACTGGCTCCATGACATTCAGCAAGTTCCGGCCCGTCAGGGTGGTTGTGGCCAGCGCCTTACTGGTGCTGGCCCTGGCCACGCTGACGGGTTGTTCAGTTGAGGACGAGGAAAAGGTCTGGGAGATTGCGGGGCCGATGTTCGGGACCCGTTATCATATCAACGTCGTATTGACGGAAGATACGGAGCGGCTGGAGAATCTTTCGCAAGGCATTGAAAAGGTTCTGGAAGACGTGGATGCCTCAATGTCGACCTGGCGGGAGGATTCCGAGCTTTCGCGATTCAACAACCTGGAAGACCAGTCTGAATGGGTTGAAATCTCCCCACCGCTTCACGAAGTACTCACCACGGCCCGCAAGGTATCCGAACTGACGGATGGTGCTTTTGATGTCACTATCGGCCCGGTCGTTAATCTGTGGGGGTTTGGGCCGGATGCGCGCCCGGACAAGATTCCTGGTGACGACGAGTTGGCGGCCAGGCTCGCAAAAACCGGTTATGGCAAGCTGGAACTCCGGTCTGATCCGCCGGCACTTCGGGCCAGCCCCAATCAGTACATTGATCTGTCTGCCATTGCCAAGGGGTATGGCGTGGACGCCGTTGCGAGTTACCTGAAGGAAGAGGGTATAACCGCGTATCTTGTGGAAATTGGCGGTGAAGTCCAGGCTTTTGGCCGTAAACCGGATGGAGAGGCTTGGCGTCTGGCCATTGAGCAGCCGGTGTCGGAAAGACGCGAAATCAACCGCGTGGTTGCCCTCGACAGCCATGCAATGGCAACCTCCGGAGACTATCGTAACTACTACGAATCGGAAGGTCGGCGCTTTTCACATACAATAGACCCCAAGGATGGCAGGCCTATCAGCCACACACTGGCTTCGGTGACTGTTATTTCAGACAACTGCATGATGGCAGATGCGCTGGCAACGGCATTCAACGTGATGGGGCACGAGCAGGCAAAATCGCTCGCTACCCGTGAAAATATTGCCGCGTATTTTATCGTTCGGGGCGACGACGGGTTTGAAACGGATTACACGCCCGCTTTCTCCTCATTCCTGGCTAATTGACGGAGAGGTCTTATGGGTACTTTTCTGCTGGTCCTGATGATTGTCGTATTGCTCGTTGCAGCGATGTCAGTCGGGGTTATCTTTGGTCGCAAGCCGATCAGCGGCACCTGCGGCGGAATTGGTGCCATGGGTATCAGCAAATCCTGTGACATCTGTGGCGGCAACACACAGAAATGTGAAGAAGAGAATGAACGCCTGGCCAACGAGGGCAAATCGGCGGAGGCACTGAGTTATGACGCCTCCCGTAATGGCGACCGCTGATCCTGCTTCACGAATTCATAATAATCCCGGGAGCTTCTGAAAAGCGCCTGCGCCCTGCCAGCGCGCATCTGCAGGGTCTTTTCAGAGGCTCCCTCACGACGTAGATAAGGAGTCACTGCAGAATGGCAGAACATCATTACGACGTCGTCGTTATCGGCGCGGGACCTTCAGGAGAAGGTGCGGCGATGAATGCGACGAAACACGGCAAGCGTGTCGCAATCATCGAAGACAAGCCCACCGTTGGCGGTAACTGTACCCACTGGGGCACCATACCCTCAAAGGCACTGCGTCATTCGGTCAAACAGATCATCACCTTCAATACCAATCAGATGTTCCGGGACATTGGTGAGCCACGTTGGTTCTCTTTTCCCCGCGTCCTGCAGAATGCTCAAAAGGTTATTGGCAAGCAGGTGAAACTGCGGACCCAGTTCTACGCCCGTAACCGGGTGGACCTGATCAACGGTCGTGCCAGTTTTATCGACAGCAACCGTCTTGAGATTCGTGGTAACAAGTCCCATGAAGTCCTCCACTTCAAGCAGGCGGTGGTCGCAACCGGCTCACGCCCCTATCTTCCGCCCGATGTGGACTTCCGCCATCACCGTATCTACAACTCGGACACCATACTGAACCTGTCCCATACGCCCCGGACGCTGATTATTTACGGTGCCGGTGTCATCGGTTCCGAGTACGCCTCCATTTTTGCCGGCCTGGGGGTGAAGGTTGACCTGATCAACCCCGGTAGCCGCCTGCTCACCTTCCTGGATGATGAAATTTCCGATGCCCTGAGCTACCACCTGCGCAATAACGGTGTGCTGGTTCGGCACAATGAGGAGTACGAGTCGGTTGATGGCGATGACCACGGCGTTGTGCTGTCGCTGAAATCCGGCAAGAAAATCCGTGCCGATGCCTTTCTCTGGTGTAACGGCCGTAGCGGTAACACCGAGAAGCTGGGGCTGGAGAATATCGGCCTGACGCCTAACGGCCGTGGCCAGTTGGCTGTAGATGATCACTATCGGACAGACGTGGAAAACATCTACGCGGCCGGGGATGTGATCGGTTGGCCAAGCCTTGCCAGTGCCGCCTACGACCAGGGCCGCTCCGCGTCATCTGACATCGTTAAGGATGACTACTTCCGGCTGGTGTCCGATGTGCCGACAGGCATCTACACCCTTCCGGAAATCAGCTCTGTTGGTAAAACCGAGCGCGAGTTGACCGAAGCCAAGGTGCCCTATGAAGTGGGGCAGGCGTTCTTCAAGGACCTGGCGCGGGCACAGATTACCGGTGACCCGGTGGGCATGCTAAAGATCCTGTTCCATCGTGAATCCCGCCAGCTTCTGGGGATCCACTGTTTTGGTGACCAGGCTGCGGAGATTGTTCACATCGGCCAGGCCATCATGAACCAGGAAGGCGAAGCCAACTCCCTGAATTACTTCATTAACACCACCTTCAACTACCCGACCATGGCCGAGGCCTACCGGGTAGCTGCACTAAACGGTCTGAACCGGATTTTCTGATTCGGTTTTTTCGGCGGTATGTTGTCCGCAGGGAAGCTGTAGGGCAGCTCTCGCCCGGTTCTCGAAAAACATCCGGGAACTGGTAGGGTAGTCGGTAATAATGCTGTCGACGCCTTTGGCCTCAAGCTGGAGCATGTCGTGGATGCGATTAACCGTCCAGGTGGACACGTGCATGCCTCTGCGGTGGGCATCGTCCACGACGGCTTCCGTGCAGATACGCCAGCCGATGCAGAGAAAGTCGCAGTGTAGCCGGGCGGCGGTGTTGACCGGCCGCGGAAATTTCCGGTCCGTCACCAGCCCGATACGCACCTTGCGGTCACGGCGGCGAGCTTCCTGCAGGAATCCGTTGTCAGAGGAAGTAATCGCAACCCGATCGTACAGATCGCGGCGCTGGATGATTTCCGTGAGCCGGTTGCACAGGACATTCAGCCGTTGGCGGCTGTCCTTCTTCACTTCCAGTTGCAGGTGCTCAAAATCCGGGAACTCGTTCAGCAGCGCCTCCAGGGTGGGGATGCCCGCTTTCTTTGGCCAGCTCGTGGTATTGCGCCTGGCGTCCATATCAGCCAGTTCCGCAGTGGTGTAACTGGCAACATTGCCATTCTGCCCCGTCGTTCGATCAACGGTAAGGTCATGAATAACCACTGGCTTTCCGTCTTTTGACAACACAAGGTCAAGCTCAAAATGCCGCACGCCATGACGATAGGCATGGGTAAATCCTGCCAGGGTATTCTCCGGGGCTTCTCCTTTTGCGCCCCTGTGCCCGTATACGATCATGCTTTTGCTGATTCCTTCAGACGGTTGTAAATTTGCTGGCGTTTCGTCCAGGTGTCGTGACACAACTGAATGTCTTCCAGGTACGCTGGCAGCTCTTCCATCAGCAGGGCCTGGGGGCCGTCCACCAGCGCCTTTTCCGGCTTCGGGTGAAAGTCCACCAGTACCATGTTGGCGCCGGCTATCACGCCCTGGGCAGTGGCGTGCATGACATCCAGAACGCCGTCGGGTGCGCGTTCACGGCTGCCCACCGAGTGGGACGGGTCCACACACACCGGCATCCGGGTAAGGCGTTTCACCGCCGGCACATGGGCGAAGTCCACCATGTTACGGTGAGGTTGGCCAGCCTCGGTTTTCATGCCGCGCAGGCAGAAAATCACGTTGGCGTTGCCTTCGCTGGCCAGGTACTCCGCTGCGTTCAGGGACTCATTCAGGGTGATGCCGAAGCCGCGCTTGAGTAGCACCGGGTAGGTGCTCTGGCGGCCGATGGCCTTGAGCAGCTCGAAATTCTGGGTGTTGCGGGTACCTACCTGTACCATCACGCCGGTGGGCCGGCCAAGCTGTTCCAGGCAGTGGTCGATCTCCTCAATATGGCTTTCGTGGGTGATCTCCATGGCGATCACCTTTATACCATGTTTGCCGGCCTTCTCGAATACCCACGGCAGGCAGCCCTTGCCGTGCCCCTGGAAGGAATAGGGGTTGGTGCGGGGTTTGTAGGCCCCCATGCGGGTACAGACCTGGCCATTGTCTTCCAGCGCCTGCATCATCTGCTCGACATGTTCGGGCACGTCGACGGCACACAGCCCAGCGAAAATATTCAGGTTTGACTGGTCGAATGTGACGCCGTTGTAGGTAAAACCGCTCTGGCGCCGATCATCTTTATGGCGACCCAGTATCCGGTAGTCATCGGAGATGCGAATGGCCCGCTCCACGGCTGGGAGGGCCTCGATTTCATCCTTGTCGAGGGACTTGGTGTCGCCCAGAAGATAAACCTCGGTCAGACGCTGCTTGGCGCCCTGCACCTCGTGAACCCTGACCGATACCCCCGGCAGGTTCTCGAGAAAATGCATGGTCTGGCGATAGGCTTCACTGTCCAGCGCGGTATCCGGGTGGAGAATGGCTAACATACATGCTCCTTAAAGGTTCAGTTAGCGCCCTCGGCGCGATGACGGGCCTGCATGAATTCCCTGTGGTTAAGGTGCAACAGATCCGCTATGCGGCGAATCAGGTGTTCCTCATACTTGTCGATACGGCCGTCAGCGAAGGCAACCCGCCAGATACTTTCAAGCAGTACCTGTTTCCCTTCCTGGTCCAGCTGTTCATTGATCTGGCCGGTAAACTCGTAAAGGGAGGTGGCGTCGTCGGCGTGGCTGAGCGCATCCTGAAGGATGTCTTCCGCTTCTTCACGGGTTACCTGGTGGGCCCGGACGGCACAGTCGACGATGATTTTCAGCTCTTCATCGTCCTGGCTACTGTCCACTCGGGACAACTGAACCATCAGTGCGGTAGCGGCAACGGCAAGCTGGTGGCTGTCGGGCTGCGTTGGTTCATCTTCAGGTGAGCCGAACAGGCTCTTCAGGCGCTCAATCATGATTCTGCAACACTCCTCCCGGTTACTGCCAGCGTCAGGCGGCCTGGGCCAACCGGCGGACGCGGTTTTCCAGTTCAATCTGGTCGTTGGTGAAACGGCGGATACCATCCGCCAGCTTTTCCGTAGCCATGGCGTCTTCGTTGGACTCCCAGCGGAAAGTGCGCTCATCGATATTGCCGGGCCTGTCAGAACTTTTCGCGCCGGTGGCGGACAACCGACGCGGAAGGGCGGCACTGTCATTGTCCAGTTCCTGTAAAAGCGCCGGGCTGATGGTGAGCCGGTCACAGCCGGCGAGCATCTCGATTTCACCGGTGTTGCGGAAGCTGGCGCCCATGACCACGGTTTTGTAGTCATTGGCCTTGTAGTAGTTGTATATGCGGGCCACGGACTGCACGCCCGGGTCTTCTTCTGCCGGGAATGAATCGCGCCCGGTAGCGGCCAGGTGCCAATCCAGGATGCGGCCCACGAACGGAGAAATCAGGAAGGCGCCCGCATCGGCGCAGGCGGCGGCCTGGATGAAGGAGAACAGCAGGGTCAGGTTGCAGCGGATGCCTTCTTTTTCCAGCTGTTCTGCCGCCCGGATGCCCTCCCAGGTAGAAGCGATCTTGATCAGTACCCGACTGGTGTCCATGCCGAGATGATCATAGAGCTCCACGAGGCGACGTGCCCGGGTGAGGGTGGCGCCGGTATCAAAGGACAGGCGGGCGTCCACCTCGGTTGACACCACGCCGGGGATACGACCCAGAATTTCCTTACCCGCCAGTACGGCCAGCATGTCTGTGGCGTAGGTCAACTGCTCCGCATCCGATCCGCCCTGTTTACGGGCGGCAGCCACGGCTTCATCCAGCATGGGGCGGTAGGCATCGGAGGCCGCGGCCTTGAGGAGAAGCGACGGATTGGTGGTGGCGTCTTCCGGCTTCCACTGGGCAATGGCGTCCAGGTCACCGGTGTCGGCGACCACCGTGGTCATGGCTTTGAGTTGTTCAAGCTTGCTGGTCATTCGTCCTGTCGTCCTGATCAATTTGTTATTGATCGCCCGGTTCGCGGGCGCATACGTCTACAATAACGGGCTGCCCTGACAGGAACAAGACGGTAAAAGGTATCGGGGCGTTCAGGCAGACACTATCGCCGAGTCAGTCACTGAATCGGCGGGTTCGGGAACCCTGGCCATGGCCTGTTCAATAACCTCAAGTCCGGACCCCGGCTTGTGGGCGTTCTCGCTGATGTAGCGCCGGAACTGGCGGCCTCCGGGCTGGCCAAGGAACAGACCCATCAGGTGGCGGGAGATATGGCTGAGGTAAACACCACGGTCCAGTTCATCCTGAATGAATGGTAATACGGCGCGCAAGGCATCATGCCGGGACTGGACCGGCATGGGCTGCCCGAAAAACTCGCTATCCACGCCGGCCAGCAGCCAGGGGTTGTGGTAAGCCTCGCGGCCGAGCATGACGCCGTCGGTATGTTCAAGATGCTCACGGCACTCGGCAAAGGTCCTGATGCCGCCGTTGATAATGATTTCGAGGTGCGGATAGCGGGCTTTCAGGCGATAGACCCAGTCATATTTCAGCGGCGGCACGTTACGGTTCTCTTTCGGGCTCAGGCCCTCAAGTACGGCGATGCGAGCGTGGACAATAAAGGTGCGACAGCCTGCGCCGGACACCTTCTCTATGAACTCGCACAGATCGTCCCAGGATTCGCGCCCGTCAATCCCGATACGGTGTTTAACGGTCACCGGCAGGCTGGTGGCAGCGATCATCGCCCGTACGCCCTCAGCCACCTTGTCCGGGTGGGCCATCAGGCAGGCACCGATCATGTTGTTCTGAACCCGGTCGCTGGGGCAGCCCACATTGAGGTTCACCTCATCAAAACCGTACTGTTCCGCCAGTGCGGCGCAATGAGCCAGTTCCTTCGGATTGCTTCCGCCCAGTTGCAGTGCCAGTGGGTATTCCTCGGAATTGTGCCGAAGGAACCGCGGGGTATCGCCATGAATCAGCGCACCGGTGGTCACCATCTCGGTATAGAGCAGGGTGTGCCGGCTTAATTGGCGCGCCAGGTAGCGGTAGTGGCTGGTGGTCCAGTCCATCATCGGGGCCACGCAGAAGCGTCGGGACGGTTCCGGGACCGCTCCTTCAGGAGGTTTCCCGGCGATGCTGGAGCTTTCCAGGGGCGCGTTCATACTCATTGAGTGCTCAATTCTACCTGTGTTTGCCACTGCTCTGAAAAGCGCTAGTTTATCAGGAAAACACAGCCTTTGAATGGAGAGTTTGGTGAAAGGTAGTGCAAACACTGATGGGGGTTTCGAGAAGCGATTGGGTTGACCCGGTGATCAATGCATTACAGAATACTGTATAAGTGAACAGTGCTTGGTGCTTGGTGCGTGGTATGCGTGGTACTCCATTCCTGCCGCCACCCAAGCAGGTAGGGCCATTATGACAGAACAAAGTCCGCTTTCCTTTGTAGAGGTCAGGCGCCGGTTCGAGTTCCGGAGCATTGAGATCGGTCGTTGGGTAACACCGCCGGAACGGGACAGGGCGGCTGGCAGGTTCTACCAGGCTTTATGCGATCTTATGGCCATCCTCCAGGGCCCTGAGACCCTGGTCTCCCTGCGGGGTTCCCTGGGGTTGCAGTACGGAATCGGTGGCAGGCCGGGCGTTGCGGCACACTACATTCCCGCAACACGACAACTGGCACTGGCGAAAAACGCCGGCGCCGGGAGCCTGGCCCATGAATGGTTCCATGCGTTCGATCACTACATGGGAAGCAAGGCATTCCGCAATCTGGATAATTATGGCTTCGCGTCCAGTGGCTGGTTGAACAGTGCAAGCCAGAAGGCGCATCCCCTCAATGAACGGCTGAACACCTGTTTTCGAACCATTTTGCTCAACGAGGACGGCACCAGCCCCAGCTCGCTGTTTCGCTGCTCCCGGCAAGCCGATGCCCGGATGAACGTTCTTTACTACGCCAGGCCGGAAGAGCTCTGTGCCCGGGCATTTGAGGCCTTTGTTGAAGATAGCCAGCCACGAAACAGTTTTCTGGTGAGGGGTACGGTATATTCCGATGAAGCCAAAGCAGGCCTGTATCCTGACGGGGACCATCGGCAGCGAATCAATGATGCCTTCAAGGGATTCTTTGCGGCTTTGGGAGCCGCGCTATACCGGGAGCAGGCTAAAGCCGGGTGAGCCTGGCATTGCCCCCGATTTCACAACAGTGACAAGGTTGCCTCATGAACGAATCCATCTTTATCACAGGTGCCGGCGCCGGCATAGGCCGCGAGACCGCACGTCTGTTCGCGTCCAAAGGCTGGTTCGTCGGTGCTGCCGACCGGGATGAGGCGGCTCTGGCATCGTTGCGGAATGAGTTGGGTGATGACCTTTGCAGCACGCATGTTATGGATGTAGTGGACGAATCGTCGGTCAAACAGGGGCTGGCGGACTTTGCCAGGCGCACCGGTGGCCAATTGCGCTTGTTGCACAACAATGCCGGTATCCTCAAAGTGGGCCGGTTTGAGGAGATTAGCCTGGCGGCGCATCGGGCCGTGGTGGAGGTGAATGTGATCGGGCTGATGACGGTGTTACACGCTGCGTTTCCGTACCTGAAAGCGACGCCCAGTGCCCAGGTGGTGAATATGAGTTCAGCCTCCGCCGCCTATGGCATTCCGGATTTTGCGTCCTATTCCGCCAGTAAGCATGCGGTCCGTGCCATGACGGAGGCTCTGGATATCGAGTGGGAGCCGTACGATATCCGGGTGTGCGACCTGATGCCGCCGTTCGTGAATACCGGTATGGTGCAGCAGAACGAGCAGGGTTCCCGTTTGTTTGACCGATTGGGCGTCAACCTGACCCCGGATGTGGTCGCGGCGCAGGTTTGGGCGCAAGTGGAGCAGCCGCGCCTGCATCGGCCGATTTCGATGCAATTCCGGGCATTGTGGCCCATCGCCCGGTCCGCGCCGGCGTCAGTCACCCGCGGGGTACTGAGAAAGCTTTGGGGTAAGTAGCTTGTGACCGGGCAAGGCGTCGGGCGGCTATCTTTGCTATCCTTTCAGGCTTTGTTGGTACGGTCATTCGGGAGCGATGTGCAATGCCGGTAATGATCCAGGCGCTGTTGCCGGTGTTTGTGTTGATCCTGTTGGGCTACCTGTTCCGGCGCTGGCATTTTCCGGGGGGCGACTTCTGGCCCCAGGCCGAGCGGTTTACCTATTACGTCCTTTTCCCGGCGATGTTGATCTTCAAGCTGGGCCAGGCTCAGGTACCGGCGTCAGCCTACGGCGATATCCTCATTCTGATCGTTGCCATGCTGGCCGCGATGACGCTGCTGCTGGTCGCCCTGCAATGGATCTGGCGTTGGCCAGGGCCGGTATTCTCTTCGGTATTCCAGGGTGGTATCCGTTTCAATTCCTACGTTGCCCTGGCGACGGCCGGTATGTTGCTGGGAGACGATGGCCTGTCGCTCATCGCCATTGCCGTGGCGGTGAAAGTGCCCTTGCTGAACCTGCTGTGCATACTGATGTTTTCCCTGGTCGCGGGGCAGGGGGCGGTGAAGGTGAGGCCTGTCCTCAAGGCTATCGTTTCCAACCCGTTGATTATTGGTTCCGTGGTGGGGATGTTCTGGAGCTACTTCCAGATTGGCTTCCATCCACTGGTGGCCGGCATTCTCGAACCATTGAGTGACCTGGCGTTACCGCTTGGCCTGATGACGGTTGGTGCGGGCCTGCAACTAAAGGCATTGCGTGGTGCCTCCATGCCATTCCTGGTGTCCTCCGCCGCCAAATTGGTGGGGTTTCCGCTACTAACGGCCGGGCTGGCATTGCTTCTGGGGCTTGAGGGAATGATGGTCCAGGTGGCCGTACTGCTGGCGGCACTGCCAACTGCCACCTCCTCCTACATCCTGGCGCGCCAGCTGGGTGGCGACGCGCCACTGATGGCGGGGATCATCAGTGGCCAGACATTGTTGGCCATGGTGACCATCCCCCTGTTACTGGGCATTCTCTGGTAGGCACTCGAGCACGGCGTCAGCCAGGCTGTGCTGGAACGCGATATAGCCATCGCGGCTAACTTCGATATCCGTAGCCAGTGGGTCCCAGGTACTGAGCGTAATGTTCACCCCTTCGGAGATCGAGCGCCACCACTGGCGGTTGAACTGCGGTTCCGTCAGCAGGCAGGGGCGATTCGCGTTGCGCAGTTTCTCCTGGACTTCCGCAATATGCCGGGCCCCCGGGGATAGTTCCGGGTTCAGCGTCAGCACGCCCTCCAGGTTCAGGCCGTAATGCGCCACAAACCGGGTGAAGGCGTTGTGGTAAGTAAACAGGTCAATGTCGCGAACGGGGTTCAGGCGTTGATCGATCGCCGTTTCGGTCGCTGCCATGTCTTGCTCGAACCGCGTGAGGTTGGCATCAAGCGTGCTGACATCCGCGCCCTCCAGGTTTGCCAGCACCTGATGGATCTCCCTTGCCATTTCAACGGCCAGGGCCGGATCCAGCCAGATGTGCGGGTCTTCTCCGTCGCCATGGTCGTGGTGATGGTCGTCAGGCTCTTCGTGCTGGTGATGCCCGAGATCATCGTGGGCGCTGTCCGTTTGCGCTTCCGGAACGTTTTCCCCGTTCATGAGTGAGTGGGTGCGCTCTCGAAACTCGCTACCACCGAGCAGCCGGGTCAGGAAAGTTTCCATCTCCGGGCCCACCCAGAAGATGGCGTCGGCATTCTCGAGTGCCCGGCGCTGGGAAGGCTTCATGGAATAGTTGTGAGGGCTGGCTCCGGGCTGGACCAGAGTGGTGATTGCCACGTTGTCTGTTGCAACAGCTTTCACCAGCAGTTCGATGGGTTTAAGGGAAGTGACAACCTGGGTCGCTGCCAGGGTGCTGGCAGATGCCAGGAATGCGGCAATGCCCAGGGCGGTGATGCCAGTAAAGCGGTTGGTGACCATGATGAGTGAGACCTGGAAAATTAATGGTACGTTATAATATAACAAATCAGGCAATAGATGAAGAGGGCGTGCGCCTACCCATGCGAAATCCGGCCGTGGCCGGTATAATGCGTGGCTTTCAACGCACAGCCTTTTACCAGGCCGACACATCAGGATGTTTTCATGACCGTACGTACCCGAATCGCACCGTCTCCCACCGGTGATCCCCACGTTGGTACCGCCTTCGTGGCGCTGTTTAACCTGTGCTTTGCCCGGCAACACGGCGGACAGTTTATTCTGCGGATCGAAGATACGGATCAGGTTCGCAGTACCGATGAGTCGGAACAGGACATCCTGCGCGCGTTGCGTTGGCTCGGACTGGAATGGGACGAAGGCCCGGACATGGGTGGCCCTCACGGCCCCTACAGGCAGTCTGAGCGCAAGGAATCCTACCGTCAGTATGCGCTGAATCTGGTCACCAAAGGGCACGCCTTTTACTGTTTCCGCACCCCGGAAGAGCTGGAAGCCATCCGTGAAGAGCGCAAGGCCCAGGGCCTTAACCCTGGCATCAAGGGGGATCTGGAACTTCCGGAGGAAGAGGTCAAACGCCGCCTGGATGCAGGCGATCCCTATGTCATCCGCATGAAAGTGCCGGAAAACGGCATCTGCGAGATTGAGGACATGCTCCGTGGCACCATCGAAATCGACTGGTCCCAGGTGGACAGCCAGATACTGTTGAAATCCGACGGCATGCCCACTTACCACCTGGCCAACGTGGTGGACGACCACCTGATGGAAATCACCCACGTACTGCGTGGTGAGGAATGGATCAACTCCGCGCCCAAGCACAAGCTGTTGTATGACTACTTTGGCTGGGACATGCCGGTGTTGTGCCACCTGCCGCTGCTGCGCAACCCGGACAAGAGCAAACTGTCCAAGCGTAAGAACCCCACCAGCATCAACTTCTACGAGCGCATGGGCTTCCTGCCGGAAGCAGTCACCAACTACCTCGGCCGTATGGGCTGGTCCATGCCGGACGAGCGGGAGAAGTTCACCCTGGACGAAATGATCGATAACTTCGACATCCAGCGCGTGTCCCTGGGTGGCCCGGTTTTCGACGTGGAAAAGCTGCGTTGGCTCAATGGCCAGTGGATTCGCGACGAGCTCAGCGACGACCAGTTCATCGAGCGCATGCGCCATTGGTGGTTCAACGAACAGGCCTTGCGGGACCTGGTGCCACACATCAAGGGCAGGGCGGAAGTGTTCAGCGACGTAGCCCCCATGGCTTCGTTCATGTTCTCCGGCATGCTCAACCTCAAACCGGAAGACTTCAGCCACAACAAGCTGGATGAAGCCCAGGTCAAACGGGTGCTCCAGTTCACCCTGTGGAAACTGGAAGCCCAGCGCCACTGGGCCAAGGACAACATCTTCGCCGACATCAAAACCCTGGCCAAGGCCATGGAACTGAAAATGGGCGATTTCATGTTCGCCATCTTCGTCGCCATCGCCGGTACCCCCAACTCCTGGTCCGTCATGGACTCCATGGCCATCCTAGGCCCGGACATGACCCGGTCCCGCCTGCGTCATGCCCTTGAAGTGATGGGCGGTTTCTCGAAAAAGGAAACCAAGCGGGTGGAAAAGGAATACGCAGCCCTGCTGGCGGAATAACCAGATTGGTGAATTAGTAAACGGTCTGGACAGGGATGTTCACGAAACTGAAAAAACGTTGGAAAAAAGGTTGACGCCCCAGGGGGCGATCCTTAATATACGCAGCCGTTGAGGGGCCATAGCTCAGCTGGGAGAGCGCAACACTGGCAGTGTTGAGGTCAGCGGTTCGATCCCGCTTGGCTCCACCAATTTCTAGTCCCCTTCGTCTAGTGGCCTAGGACTCCGCCCTTTCACGGCGGCAACAGGGGTTCGAACCCCCTAGGGGACGCCAATACGGCTTAACGGTTTAGTCCACCGGAAAGCCATCAAAAAAACCGCCTTCGGGCGGTTTTTTTGTGTCTGTAGAAATCTCAGCGCGAAGCAATGGCTCCTTTGCCGACGCCTTCGTAAGCCTTGACCCGAATAACATCCTCCGGGAACTCGGCTTTAAGCTGCCCTGCAATATGCGATGCAATCAACTCCACCGTGGTGTCCGAGTCCAGCATATAAACCCGGCTTTCCGGCAGCGTCAGCGCAAACTCCCCCTGATTGGCCTCGTACTCGAATGTTACGTACGCCGTACCATCCTCGGCCACCCAGCGCTGTGTTACGTCCTCCTCGGACCCCACATAAATGTCCTGCCAAAGCTTCGCCCAGCGATTCTCAAGATCCCGGTCCCGGTGACCGTTACGGTCAATCCGGATAGGAGAGCGGTGCCCGTGGGCGATCCGCTGGCAGTTGCCCAGGTGTTTCTTCAGGCCATGAACATAATGGTAGTAGGCCCCTTCAATCACATCTTCCCGTAGCGTGATCTCCACATCCGTCACGTTGGCTGGCAGCACTGCCCGCAACTCCTGCTCCAGAAGGCGGGCCACTGCAGACGGCACCACGCGCTCGGAGGACAGCCACACCACCGCCTCGTCCGGGGAGCGATGCAGAATGTGCGTACGGTCAGTCAGGTGCCATACGAAGCTGTCAGGTTCGTCCTCGCTCCATTCTAGCCCGCTGTACGCCCGGGGAATCACCAGCCGGTGATCCACGCGTTCATCAATGACTCGCTTGATGGTGCGTTTGACGTTGCTGAAATCAAACACCATGCCCTGGTCGTCCAGCTCACCGCCGAGCACCACGTCCACAATCCAGCTTTCACCCACCAGCCCGCGGGAAGCATCCAGGTAGGCGAAGTCGATAACCGTCAGATTGTCTACGAAAAGGTGGTTCATCGGAGGAGCCTGGCAAGAAGAGGTTGAATGATGGACGAATTCTAGCAAAAATCCACCAACGCTAGCAGCCTTGCAAGTTTGCCATGGCAAAAATAACGGAGCCGTCGAGAATGGAGAGGACTGGTGCGGATAACCGTGAGGCCTTTCCTGTACTGGTGCTGGCGGCCGGAGCTTCACGCCGGATGGGAAGGGCAAAGGCGTTGTTGCCGCTAGACGGTGGCATCCTGATGGATCATGCCATTGGTCAGGCCAGGTTGATCGGCGCTCCCGTAACGGTGGTGACAGGTGCCTGGTACCCACTGGTTCGCTTCCGTTGCAGAACCCAGCCTTCGGCCTGGGTCAGTGCTCCGGATTGGCGGGACGGTATGTCGGCTTCGCTGAAAGCCGGCGTGGCCAGCCTTGGGGCGCATGCAAAGGGTGTCTTCATAATCCTTCTGGACCAGCCAATGATTAAGCAGGAGGCATTGGCGCAGTTGAGGGAAGCAGCCCAAAGCAATCCTTCACAACCCGTTGCCGCCGACATGAATGGAAAACCGGGCGCGCCGGCCTACATTCCCCGGAGGCTCTGGCCCCAGGTCATGACACTGGAAGGTGACAGGGGGGCGGCGGCCATACTCGCAAGAAACAACGCGACCCGGATAGCGGTGGCTGGCGCCGGTTCCGATGTCGACACGCCCGGGGACTGGCGCCGCATTCGAAGCCAGTTAGCCGAACAGTCCTGATAACCAGGCAATACCCACGGCAAATATACCCAGGCTGGCCGCCAGGCCCATGGTGTAGATTCGCGAGGTGGCGGAACGCTGTTGGGCGACAAACAGGTCAATGGTGCGCTGGGCGATATCCTCGGCGGTTTCCCGGGAAATCTCATGGGCCTGTTGGATGGCTTCTGACTGCAGGGTCTGCCAGAACTCGGTATCGATAGTCTGCACACTGGTGATGTGGTCCTTGAGCTCCGCCATGTGATCGCTGGTGAAGCCGTTGTTGCGGGACAGGTCCTTGCGCAGGTCGGCCAATTCACGGCCCAGGTTGAGGTTCACTTCCGCTGCCACATCATCATGCAGGTTACGCGTGCGCTCTTCAATCATTTCAGTAACGGCGTTCAGGCGTTCCTCAACGGCCGCTTCCTGCTTTTTGCCAGACTCATCCAGCGCCCGCTTGAGGTGGTCAAACTGTTCGTCGAACAGCGAACTGAGCAACTCGTGCAGGCGGTTGTTGATGTGGGTTTTTACCGCTGATCGGGCAATCTGTTCGATGAGGTCGCTGGTTAAAGGAACCACCTGGGGGCCGCCATTGTCGCTGGCTCGCGGTTCGCCGTCGGCCTTTGGCGACATTTCCAGGGACGCATCAGCGGGAATGTCCAGGAGATCCTCGTCCGAGGCGTCTGCGGCAGCGTCCAGTTCAGGTGGCTCGGGCAGGTTGCCGTCGGTCACATCGCTGTCGAGCTGGTCAAGAACCAGGCTGAGGCCTTCCGTGTGCGGCGGCTTGGTCAGGATGTTGTAGACACCAAAGTTGCGGGCTTCCTCCATGAACGATGGCGACTTCTTGGACGTGCACATGATGATGGGAATGGCAGCGGTTTCGGGGTTGCCCTTGATGGCCTTGGTGGCCTCCACGCCGTTCATTCCGGGCATCAGGTGGTCCATGAAGATGACATCGGGGCGCTTGTTGGAGTTTAGAAAGTCCAGTGCCTCCTCCGCCGAGCCAGCCATGTTCACTTCCATGTCACGGCCTTCCAGCAGTTTGCTCAGGGCAAATCTGGCTACTTTCGAGTCGTCTACCAGGAGTGCATTCTTGATCACCATGTCACAACCTCAACCTTACAGCATGTGGGTTCATTATCGGGCTGTCACTTACCAGCCTTCCAGTGTCGGGCACTGGGTTGCCCGGTAACTCTTTTCCCGATAACAAACACCGGGTTCCTTGGTCCGGGCGGTGAATACCTCCCCGGTCGCCGTTGTCAGGCGTACCTGTCCGTAGGGTTCGCCATAACGGAAGGTTGCCTCGATCGAACTGCCATTGGGGTTCAGCAGCAGCCCCTTGCCGTGGAACGAACCTTCAATATACTGGCCTTCGTACTTTTTGCCATCGGCAAAGACTTCCTTGCCTTCACCGTGGAACTCGCCATTGGAGAATTCGCCCTCGTAATGGCGTCCGTCCGGATAGGTGAGGGTGCCTTCGCCATGGAACTCGTTGTCGCGGAAGCTGCCTACATAAAGCATGCCATCCGATGTGGTCAGTGACCCATGTCCGTTGAGCTGGCCTTCGGACCATTGCCCCGTAAGGATGTCTCCGTTGGCCAGGGTCAATGTGCCCTGGCCGTCAAACTGGTCATCGCGGAACTGGCCGGTGTAGCGGGTGTCGTCCGCGTCCCGCCAGGCTCCCTCGCCATGTCGGCGGCCTTTGCTCCAGTCGCCCTCATAGCGGCTGCCGTCGGGGTACCAGGCTGTGCCCGTACCATCGAATTTGCCATCAACAAAATGCCCCTCGTAACGAAGACCTTCGGCGTCTTCGTATGTGCCGTCGCCGGTTTTAACGCCACCGATCCAGGTCCCGTTCCGGTAATCAACACGTGTATAGGCTTCCAGCTTGCCAACCAGGGTCTTCTCATTGCCGGCGGCCAGGGCTACCGTCTGGCTCCAGGGCTTGTAGCCGTCCTTGCTGATCGTAACCTCATACCTACCCGGTTCCAGTTCCAGGTCCAGCCGGGTGGCGCCGTAGTCCTCCCCATTGATCGTGACTTCGTCGCCCACTACGTTTGAGCGCAGTACCAGCGTGCCGGTAGTGGGAGTGGGGCGGGGCTGTTCCACGACATCGCTACGGATTGCGGGCATTGCCAAAGCCGGTTCGGCCATGGCCAGCATTTCGGGGTCTTCCGGAATGTCGGGAATGGAGAAAGGTTCGGCGGTAACACGCGGTTCACTGGCTGGCTCTTCGGTATGTTTTTCTTCCGTTGGTGTGACGTCGGAAACCGCGGCAATGGAATCTTCCACTGCTGGCTCGCTGGGTATCGGGTCCATGCCCATGGACAGTTCGTCGCGGACAGACGCAAAGCCTGCCGTCACCAGAAGCATCAGGGCCAGTGCGTTGACAAACAGGAGGGGTCTGAAATCGACCATGGGCAACCTCTCAATTCTGCATTCGTGTTACTGCCTATGTCCCGCCCGCCTTGTTGTCATTGTTCAACGGGGTTCCGGGATTACACCGCTTCATCTTACCCAGTCGGAGCAATCTTATGTAACACAAAGTCACTGAAGTTAACGAGAATGCAGGACAAATCACACTTTGTCCGGAAGCTGATCATGGTTGAGCTGCTCCCAGGAGCGCATGTAGACATCCGCTTCGTATTCATAGGGTGACTTGAAGGGCGTCAGTACAAAATCAAACACCAGAAAGAAGAAACCGACAGATCCCCAGGCGATCACCAGCGTACTCAAGGTGTTGGCCTGAACTTCGGGGTTGGCGTTGACGAAACCCTCGAGCAACGGGATCAGGTCGGACGCCAGGACCACGGGGTTGAAGCTGGACAGCACGAAGGGCACCCAGAAGGCGATGAAAACCGGGAAAAAACCGAAGGACCACAGCACCCGGCGGAGCATGTAAATGCCGATGGCTCGCCAGTAACGTTGGCGGATTTCCGGAACCCGGCGTATGCGTTCCAGGTAGCGGCGACGCTCCGCCCAGTAAGCAGCCACTTCCGGGGCGTTGATGTTCCGGCGTTTGCCGGCGGGCCTGTGGGCCGTGTCGGTCGCTTTCTGCGGGGTGTCCGGCGTCTGGTCACCATGGGTTTCAATGGTCATGGAGTCGGGTACTGCCTTGTGGCTACGGGTTAGTGCATGATAATAGAAAGTACGTGTTACCCTACAATCCTCATTTAGTTAAAGACAGGATAGTTTGAATGGCTGCAGTGATTGAAAACACCGTCCATCCGGCCTTTGAAAAGCTTCGCAGTCACCGGATCAGCACGCTGAACGTAACGGTGGAGGAGTACTGTCACCGCAAGACTGGCGCTCGCCATCTCCACCTGGCGGCGGACAATGACGAGAACGTGTTTTTTGTGGCCCTGCGGACCTTCCCCATGGATTCCTCGGGTGTTGCCCACATCCTGGAGCATACAGCACTTTGCGGCAGCGAGCGTTTCCCGGTGCGCGACCCGTTTTTCATGATGATTCGCCGGTCCCTGAACACCTTCATGAACGCCTTTACCAGCAGCGACTGGACCGCGTATCCCTTTGCCAGCATGAACCGCAAGGATTTCGACAACCTGTTGACGGTCTATCTGGATTCGGTGTTCTTTTCCTCTCTGGATCCGCTGGATTTCGCCCAGGAAGGCCATCGCCTGGAATTCGACAAGCCGGATGACCCCACCACCGACCTGGTCTATCGCGGTGTTGTCTACAACGAAATGAAAGGCGCCATGAGCGCGCCCACGTCGCAGCTTTGGCAGAACCTGTCCAGCCACCTGTTTCCGACCACCACCTATCACTACAACAGTGGGGGAGAGCCGGACCATATTGTGGATCTGAGTTACGACGACCTGCTGCGGTTCTATCGCCACCACTATCACCCCAGCAACGCGATCTTTGCGACCTATGGCGATATTCCGGCCCACGAACACCACGAGCGCTTCGAGGAACTGGCCCTGAAACGGTTTGACCGCCTGGATGTGGAATTGCCGGTGCGGGACGAAAAGCGGATGTTTTCGCCGGTACGTGTCGACCAGAGCTACGCTGTCAGTGAAGGCGAGGAAACCGGCCACAAGACCCACATTGTGATGGGCTGGTTGCTGGGCCACAGCTTTGATTTGCAGGAAAACCTGGAAGGGCAACTGCTGGCCAGTGTATTGCTGGAGAACAGCGCATCGCCTTTGATGCGGGCGCTGGAAACCACGGACATCGGGCACTCGCCATCCCCCATGTGCGGCCTTGAGGATTCCAACCGCGAGATGACCTTCGTGTGCGGCATTGAGGGCAGTGACCCGGACAAACAGGGCGACCTTGAGGCGCTGATTGAAGAAACGCTGGCAAAGGTGGTCGAAGAAGGGGTCAGTCAGGATCGCCTGGAGGCCATCCTGCACCAGTTGGAACTGCATCAGCGTGAAATTGCCGGCGACAGCTTCCCGTACGGCCTGCAACTGATCATGACGGCGATTTCGCCGATGGTTCACGGTGGCGACCCGGTGGAGCTTCTGGACCTGGAGCCGGTGCTGGCGGACATGCGCGAGAAGATCCGCGATCCGCAGTACGTGCCGGGCCTGATTCGCCGCAAGCTGCTGGAAAATCCGCACCGGGTTACTCTGACGCTGCGTCCCGACGACAAGCTGGAGAGCCGTCGCCAGAGTGCCATCCGCGAGGCGCTGGCCCGCCGCAAGGCATCGCTGACCGATGAGGAGGTGCGTCAGATTATCGAGCGCGCCCAGGCCCTGGAAGAGCGCCAGACCCGCAAGGATGACGACTCCATCCTGCCCAAGGTGGACTTGTCGGATGTTCCCCTGCAATTGCCGGAACCGGAAGCCCGGTTTGCCGGTGATATGCCGGCGACGATTTATGCCCGCGGCACCAATGGCCTGGTGTATGAACAGGTGGTCCTGCCGGTACCGAACCTGTCGGAAGACGAACTGCTGTTATTGCCGTATTACACCACCCTGATTCCGGAAGTGGGTTGCGGCAACCTGGATTACCTGCAGATGCAGGATCGTATTTCAGCGGAATCCGGTGGTGTCAGCGCCTCCTTCTCTGCCAAGGGGCGGATTGACGATGTCCAGGACCTGGCGGGTTACATTGTTTTCAATGGCAAGGCCCTGGCCCGGAACCGTGAAGCCCTGACTCGTCTGCTGAACGACGTCTTCAACGGCGCCCGGTTTGATGAGAAGGAGCGGGTTCGCGAACTGATTGCCCAGATTCGTTCCCGCAGGGAGCAGGGCGTCACCGGTAGCGGCCACGCACTGGCCATGGGTGCGGCCTCCCAGGGCATCAGCCCCGGGGCGTGGTTGTCGTTCAGGCTCGGTGGCCTGGAGGCGATTCGTGGGGTCAAGGCTCTGGACAAGTCCCTTGATGATCCCGCTGAACTCGACAGGCTCTGTGAGCGATTGGCTGCATTGCACGAGCGCATCCGGCAGCAGTCCCGTCAATTTCTGCTGATTGGAGAGGAAGAGCAACTGGACCCCATGCTGACGGAATTGAAGTCCGTTTGGGGGAGCCCCAGCGCTGGCGAAAAGGATGCCTGGAGGCTTGAACCGGTCAGCTACCAGACTCGCCAGGCATGGCTGACCTCAACCCAGGTGAATTTCTGCGCCAAGGCCTACAGTACGGTTGCGATTGATCATCCCGATGCGGCTGCGCTGACGGTGCTGGGTGGATTCCTGCGTAATGGCTACCTGCACAGGGCAATCCGCGAAAAGGGTGGTGCCTATGGTGGCGGTGCTGGCCAGGACAGTGTGAACGGTACGTTCCGCTTCTTTTCCTATCGTGATCCCCGGTTGGGTGACACCCTTGAGGATTTCGACAGGGCTCTGGACTGGCTGCAGGAAGAACAGCACGACCCCCAGGACCTGGAGGAGTCCATCCTTGGTGTGATTGGCCAGTTGGACCGCCCGCGTTCGCCCGCCGGTGCGGCACGCCATGCTTTCCATAACCGTCTGTTCGGCCGCACGCCCGAGCAACGCGCCCGGTTCCGGGAGCGGGTTCTGGCCGTGACCCTGGACGACATGACACGGGTGGCCCGTGAATGGCTGAAGCCGGAAAACGCCAGTGTGGCGGTTGTTACCAGCTTCGAGAACCGCAGTGCCGCGGAGAAACTGGGGCTGGAAATCCAGGAGCTTTAAGCCACCCGGAGGAAGATCAGGCCGGTGCTCTCTTGAAGTGAGAGTCCCGGCCTTTTTGTTGTCTGGACTACCGGTTTCGCTTGAGCCCGGTGCTTACCATAATGCGCGTGGAGATTTCCTCCACGGAATAAGCGGTGGTATTGAGGTAAGGGATGCGCTCCCTACGGTACATCAGCTCAATTTCCTCGATCTCGTGCATGCACTGCTTGAGGGAGGAGTAGCGGGAGTTTGGCCGGCGCTCGTTGCGGATGGTGGCCAGGCGCTCGGGCTCAATGGTAAGCCCGAAGATCTTTTCCTTGTGGGCGCGCAGCGCCGCAGGCATCTGCTGATCTTCCAGGTCTTCCTCGGTGATCGGATAGTTGGCGGCCTTTACGCCATATTGCAGGGCCAGGTAAAGGCACGTGGGGGTTTTGCCGCTGCGGGACGCGCCCACCAGAATCAGATCTGCCTCATCGTAATGACGGGTGCGGGCGCCGTCGTCATTGTCCAACGCGAAATTGACGGCATGGATTCGCCGTTCATAACTGCCTTCGTTGTTGATGGCGTGAGACTTGCCAACGGTATAGGACGACGAAGATTGCAGTTCCTGCTCCAGCGGGTTCAGGAAGGTACCGAAGATATCCACCATAAAGCCGTTGGCGCCCGCAATGACTTCGCGGATATCGCTATTAACAATGGTGTCGAAAACCAGCGGCCGTGTGCCATCGATTTCCTCCGCTTTGTTTATGCGCTTAACCATCTCCCGGGCTTTGTCTGCGTCATCAATATATGGCACCGTAATGCGCTCGAAATCGATTTTTTCGAATTGCGCGAGAAGGCTGTGCCCCAGGGCCTCGGCGGTCAGGCCGGTGCCATCGGATATAAAGAAAGCGGTTCGTTTCATGGTGTGCGGTCCGGCTCCGTATTTGGCGGGTTCCCTAGGTAATTCCCACAGGTTACAGTATCATACACGCCAAGTTCGAGAGCCCGCAGTGGAGAATGCAGGAATTGCAGGGGTAAGGTCTGCTCCACCAGTACGGTTTCGCTCTTTGCTACAACGAATCAAGGGAGACACGCTTTGGAAGATTACATTATCTGGTTTGATCACCTGGGAATGTCAGACGTTGACCGGGTCGGGGGAAAGAACGCCTCCCTCGGTGAAATGATCAGTAATCTTGCCAATGCAGGTGTTACCGTCCCGGGCGGCTTTGCCACGACGGCCCATGCCTATCGCGAATTCCTCGCCAAAGACGGCCTTCGGGAGAAAATCGACAACGCCCTGGACGCCCTGGATATCAATGATGTGAATGAACTGGCACGGGTTGGCTCGGAGATTCGTCAGTGGATTCTCGATACGCCGTTTCCGGAGGCACTGGAAAAACCGCTCGCGGACGCCTACGCAAAACTGCGCGGCGGTAACGACAACCTGGCGGTGGCGGTGCGTTCATCGGCAACGGCGGAAGACCTGCCGGATGCCTCTTTTGCTGGTCAGCAGGAAACCTTCCTCAACGTGGTGGGCCTGGAGCAGGTTCGCACGTCGGTGAAGGAAGTCTTCGCTTCGCTGTTTAATGATCGTGCCATTTCCTATCGCGTTCACCATGGCTTTGATCACAAGCAGGTGGCTCTCTCGGCCGGCATCCAGAAGATGGTCCGTAGTGAAACCGCGGCCAGTGGCGTTATGTTTACCCTGGATACCGAATCCGGGTTCCGGGAAGTGGTGTTTATCACCGGCTCCTACGGTCTGGGCGAAACGGTGGTGCAGGGGGCCGTCAACCCGGATGAGTTTTACGTTCATAAGCCTACCCTGACTGCGGGCCGGCCTGCGGTACTGCGCCGTAACCTGGGCAGCAAGGCTATCAAGATGGTTTACCACACCGATCCTTCTGCCGGGCAGTTTGTGGAAACGGTCAAGGTGGACCAGGATGATCGTAACCGCTTCTGCATTACCGATGCGGAAGTGGAAGAACTGGCCAGGCAGGCCATGATCATCGAAAAACATTACCAGCGCCCCATGGACATCGAATGGGCGAAGGACGGGGACGATGGCCGTATCTACATCGTCCAGGCCCGCCCGGAAACCGTCAAGAGCCGCTCCTCCGCCAATGTGATGGAGCGCTATCTGCTGAACGAAACCGGTACTGTCCTGGTGGAAGGCCGCAGTATCGGTCACAAGATCGGCAGCGGCCCGGTCAAGATTATCACCAGCATCAAGGAAATGGATCGCGTACAGGCCGGTGACGTGCTGGTCACGGACATGACCGATCCGGACTGGGAGCCAGTGATGAAACGGGCGTCCGCCATTGTCACCGACCGTGGCGGGCGTACCTGCCACGCGGCGATTATCGCGCGGGAGCTGGGCATACCGGCGGTGGTTGGCTGTGGCGATGCCACGGAAGTGTTGAAAGACGGCCAGGAAGTAACGGTTTCCTGTGCCGAAGGCGACACCGGGATGATCTACGAGGGCAGCCTGGATTTCGAGCTGAAAGAGAACACGGTCGACTCCATGCCGGCTATCCCCTTCAAGATCATGATGAACGTGGGCAACCCCGACCGGGCCTTCGATTTCCAGGCACTGCCCAACGAAGGTGTGGGGCTGGCGCGTCTGGAGTTCATTATCAACCGCATGATTGGTGTGCATCCCAAGGCACTGCTGAACTTTGACGGCCTGCCGCGTGATATTCGCCAGACCGTTGAAAAGCGGATTTCCGGATACAGTTCGCCGGTGGACTTCTACGTCGACAAACTGGTTGAGGGCATTTCCACCCTGGCGGCAGCCTTTGCGCCCAAGAAAGTGATTGTCCGCCTGTCGGACTTCAAGTCCAACGAATACGCCAACCTTATCGGCGGTACCCTGTACGAGCCCGATGAGGAAAACCCCATGCTGGGCTTCCGCGGCGCTTCCCGCTATATCTCCGAAACCTTCCGTGACTGTTTCGAGCTTGAATGCCGGGCCCTGAAAAAAGTCCGTAATGAAATGGGGCTGACCAACGTGGAGATCATGGTGCCGTTTGTGCGTACCGTGGGCGAAGCGGAACAGGTGGTGAGCCTGTTGGCGGAAAATGGTCTCAAGCGTGGCGAGAACGGCCTGCGTGTGATCATGATGTGCGAGCTGCCCGCCAATGCCCTGCTGGCGGAGCAATTCCTCGAGCACTTCGACGGCTTTTCAATCGGTTCCAACGACCTGACCCAACTTACCCTTGGCCTGGACAGGGACTCCGGCATCATCGCCCACCTGTTTGATGAGCGGAACGACGCCGTCAAGGCGCTGCTGGCCAGTGCCATTCGGGCCTGCAAGAAGGCCAACAAGTACATCGGCATCTGCGGGCAGGGGCCGTCAGACCATCCGGACCTGGCCAAATGGCTGATGGATCAGGGGATCGACTCGGTGTCACTGAACCCGGACTCGGTACTGGACACCTGGTTCTTCCTTGCCGACGAGAAAATCGACTGACCATTTCGAGAAAAGGAGGGCGCAAGCGTGCCTATCGTAACCCCTGATCTGTGTGATGATTATCCGGAAGTCCTTGTTGTGGAACCGGGTTTTCGCAACTTTGGTGGCGTGGATGCCTTCGGCGGCGAGATTGTCACGGTAAAGTGCTTTGAAGACAATTCGATCGTGAAGGAGCAGGTTGCCCTGCCGGGTAATGGCCGCGTAATGGTGGTTGATGGCGGTGGCTCAAAACGCGCTGCACTGCTGGGCGATATGCTGGCAGAAATGGCCGCGGACAATGGCTGGGCCGGTCTGGTTATCTATGGCTGCATTCGCGATGTGGACGTGATTGGCAAGACGGCCCTGGGGGTTCAGGCGTTGGGTACACACCCTCGTAAAACCGAGAAGCGTGGCGTCGGCGACCTGAACGTGCCTGTGGCGTTTGGTGGCGTGACCTTTCACCCGGGCCACTACGTTTATGCAGACAACAACGGCATTGTTGTCTCTGACAAACCGCTTAAGACCGCCTGATACGACTTTCCCGGTAGCCGTCAGCGGCTGCCGGACTTCCTTCCTGAACTCTTTATCGGCGCTGGCCTGTCAGGTCAGCGCTTTACCTTCACAATTTCCACACCCAGAATAAAGCCATCCTCTTCCGGTTCGCAGCGCAACACGCGGCATACGGTTTCGAACGGAGGAAACTGATCACTGCTTGAGGGCAGCAGGGTATGGATTTCATCCCCTTCGGCAAACGCCCTTTCCACAAAAAGCTGCATGCCCGTGCCGCTGAGATCCCGGCAAACACCAGGGAACGGGACGCCATTGCCGTCTGTAAGTTCGATTTCCGAATTCATTTTCATGCGGTGGAAATCGCGTTTTTCTGAATAGTCCTTCATGTTTTCAAGCATCCCGGCACCTCACGGTTGTTGTTTTGTTACTTATAAATGCTGAGGGCTGAAGCGTCAAAGAATTCATGGGAATAAAAATCCGCGCGACCCTTATATTTAGTATTGAGGCTTTTGAGGTACCACTATATGTAGTTTTTTAGGGGGAGGCACCTCCAGTCGGAGGTGCTGGTTGACGGGGCTGTGTGGTGTTATGCCCAGTTGTCTGTCTTACGGGAAGGCTTGAGCAGTGGAATAATCAGGGCCAGAATGACGCCGAGCAGCACCAGGGCAGCACCCAGCAGCATGAAATCAGACTCTTCCTTGGCTTCGAGTCGCTCTTTTTCCGCAGTGAGCACTTCCAGGTCGTTGCGCAGCTTCTGATTCTCTTCTCGAAGCTCGCTGTTGCGACGGTTCAGGTTGATGGAATCGGAGGCCACTTCCTTGATGTTGCGAAGCTCCTCGCTGAGCCTGCCTGCACGGGCTTCCAGTGTTTCTTCGGATTTCCTTAGCTCGTCTCGCTCACTGGTTACTTCTTCAAGCTGCTCCCTGAGGTTGCCCAGTTCATTGCGGGCCTGCTCCAGTTGCCGGTTTGCGGCTTCCAGTCGCTGGCGGGCGATGGGGGTTTCCGTGAGGTAGCGGGATACCATCCAGCCTTCGATTCCGTCTGGCGTGCGCACGCGGCTGTATCCGGACTCCGAGGTTTCCAGAAGCTCAAGGGCGGTTCCGCTTCTGACACCGGAGTGCAGGATTCGGTACTGCGTTCCTTCACCGCTTCGGATCGGGGCATAGAGTGTATCGTCGACATACACGGTTTTAGCATGAGCCGAGGTTGCGGCCATCATCAAGACAATAATGCAAGTAATCAGACGTAAAGGCGTCACTGGTTTTATTCCCTGGAACAGCGATTTAAGGCGCAATTTTGTCATAGATGCCGGGGCATACAAGGTGGAGTTCATTACAAAAAGCTCATGGTATCAGGCGCAACCAATACCATGCCTATCAAGGTAATACCGCCTTGAAGGGTTTGACGGTGACTTGTTGATACACGCCCGCATCCACGTATGGGTCCGCATCCGCCCAGGCCTGGGCGGACTCCAGCGAATCGAACTCGGCAATAACCAGGCTACCGGTGAACCCTGCTTCTCCGGGCTCGGGGGTATCGAGGGCGGGGTGGGGGCCAGCGACCAGCAGCCGTCCTTCATCCCTGAGTGCTTTGAGCCGCGCAATATGGGCAGGACGAGCGGAGGACCTGAGCGGCTGGCTGTCTTCAACATCCTCGCTGATGATCGCGTAGTACATGGCATTCTCCGGATATTTGCTGATACAGGGCACTGCCCGGCTGGTACACTGGCCCTGGTTGAATTAACTCTGAAATCGGAAACGATGTGACTATAACTCAAGAAGCTGAATTCTGCATTGATCTGCATTGCCATAGCACGGCCTCTGACGGGGCTCTGCCACCGCAGGAGCTGGTATTACGGGCTCGTGAAAAGGGGGTGAGCCATCTTGCTCTGACAGACCACGACACTATCGCCGGTATTGAAGAGGCGTCCGAGGCGGCGAAGGAGGCCGGTATTACGCTGATTGCCGGTACTGAGCTGTCCTGTGTCTGGAAAAGCCACACCATACACATCGTCGGCCTTGATTTTGATACTGCCAACGATCACTTGCGTCAGGCCCTGGAGCGTCAGAACAACAATCGCTGGTCACGTGCCCGTACGATTGCCGACAAGCTTTCGAAGCTGAAAATAGAAGACCTCTTGGAGAAGGCTACCGGCAAGGCCGGCGGCGATGTGCCCGGTCGTCCTCACTTTGCGAAGGTGCTGGTGGAGGAAGGCGCGGTCAAGGATGTCGCCCAGGCTTTCAAACGCTATCTCGGTTCAGGTAAGGCGGGTGATGTAAAAGGCTTCTGGCCTGAGCTGCCGGAGGTCATTCGGTGGATCAATGAGGCCGGGGGGATTGCTGTTCTGGCGCATCCGAGGAAGTACAAATTAACCGCTACCAAACTGCGGTCACTTGTGGGTGACTTCCGTCAGGCCGGTGGTCGTGGTATTGAGGTTTCCACCTCTGGCCAATCCAGCGGGGACCTTGGCTTCCTGGCGGAATTGTGTCGCCGGGAAAACCTGCTGGCCTCCCAGGGTAGCGATTTCCACTTTCCCGGTGCGCCCTGGTGTGAACTTGGTTCCATCATGAAAATGCCAGACGGCCTGGAGCCTGTCTGGCATCATTTCAAACAACCGGCAGGGGTTCCTGCAGCGGTTTAGTCCGGTGCGTGAAACAGCAAGTACAGGTCTGTCAGCGAGTCCGGAATGGCGTCCGCCATCTGTCGTGACAGCTTTTCACTGTTGCGGACATGCTGGAAGTCTTCATCCTCGAACAATCCAGACAGTGTAAGCATCGGCACCAGCAGGTCTGCGGTTTCTTCCTCGCCGGCTTCCAACCATGCGTCCTCGTGCTCAAGGAAGGTATCCACGAACCCGGCGCACCAGTTTTCCAGTGCATTCATCGGGTCGCCATCTTCCGGTTCCGGCAATTCCAGGGGTTGCCCCATATCCAGTGCATGGGCCATATCCCTGCCGAGTTGCTCCACGGCATTGCGGAAGGTGTCCGGTACCTGGCCTTCCGGTGTCTGGTCAGCACCGGTGGCCAGCTTGAAGATATCTTCAATGCTCAATGATGCCGGGCCTACCACGCTGGCGCAGACAACCCCATGCAAACCGAAGAAATCCAGGGCGTCGTCACCCCAGGGTTCCGCGAACAAGATGTCTTCCAGCGCTTCGATGTCCGAATCTGATAGCATTCGTCAGTTACTCCCGGCCTTCTTGGCCTCTTCGGCTGCCCGCTGACGTTTACGGACTTCCCTCGGATCATTGTAGGCGCGGCCCGGGGTTACCGGTACATCCACCTGGTCGGTTGTCTTCTGCGGTTCCGCCGCGGGCTCTTCAGACTTCTGCGCGGGTTCTTCCTCGGCCTTTACATCTTCAGCCTTTACGCTCTCATCAGGTGCGGCCGGTTCAGGTGCCGGACCGGATTCAGCGGGTTGCTCGGCCTTTTCCGGTTTCGGAGCGGGTGCTTCGGCTTTGGCCGTATCGTCCGCTTTGGTTTCCGCTTTGGTTTCTACCTTGGCTTCGTCCTGCTCCGGCTTGGCAGCGGCTTCAGGTTTCGATGCCTCGGTTGTTTCAGTCGGCGCCGGCGTTTCCTTTTCCGCCGCCGGCTTGGCAGCAGGCTCGTCCGGAGTTCCGGTGGCTGTTTCCGCCTTTTTCTCGGCGGGCTTCCTGGCAGATGATCTGCGCGGACGAGCAGGGCGCTTCGGCTTTTCCTCAGCCGCGGTGTCCGGCTCTACCTTGTCCGTTTCGGGAGCATCCGGCTCGGCTTTATCTGCCTTGGGTGCATCCGGCTTGCTGGTTTCCCCGGTGGTCTCTACTGCCGGCTTGTCTTCGCTGGCAGGCTTTTCCGGCACCGGCGTGTCAACGCGGGCCTCGGTTTGCTCTGCCGGCTTCTCCGCAGGCTTTTCATCTGCAGTGTTAGCCGCCGCTATCTCCGGTTTGCCCGCCGGTTGGGTTGCAGGCTTCTTGTCCTCCAACTGATCTTCCGGTTGGGTATCTTTCTGGTGCCTTTCGCTACGGGTGGCCTTGCGATCCGACGGTGTAGAGGCTGGCGTCTCCGCAGGCGAGCCATCGCGGTTACGATTGCGCCTGGGCTTGCGGCGTTTCTCGTCAGCGCCGGACTTATCAGCGGCTGGTGCCTTCGGGGCACTGGTGTCCTGCTGATCCTGCCTGTCCTTCTGTTCGCGGGTATCCTTCTGGTCGCGGCCCTGGGGTTTGTTGCGACCCTGACCACGGCCCTGGGGCTGGCTGTCCTTACGGCTGCTGTCCCTGCGGCTGTCAGCTGCCTTGTCGGAGCCACCTGGTTGTGCCTGGGTGCTGCGCCCCTGGTCTTCTCCGCGCTGGCGGTTTGCACCACGGTTACGGCTACGGTTGTCATCGCCGCGACCGCTTTCACTGCGGCTGCCAGCCTGACGGCGGTCGGTACCACTGCGGTTACCTGAACGGTTGTCGTCCCTGGCTACCCTGGACTTGCGACGGTCCTGGCGGCCTTGGGTGCGACGATCGTCACGATTGGGGCTACCGGATTGTTCGCGCTTCGCTGGCGGTTCACCGATGACTTCCTCACCGCTGAAGAAGTCAGCAATCTTGCGGCCAAGCCTGCGGAACAGCCCTTCCGTCTGCTCGGCAGGTGTCGCTGCTTCTGCAACTTTTTCAGGAACCGGTGCCGGGGCAACCGGACGAATGGCTTTAACGGCTGCCTGTTCCCGCACAGGGGGCTGGGCAGCGGGAGCCTCGAAAATTTCTTCTTCACGCTCGCTGTATTCCTGGGCTACCTGGTAGCTGGATACATGCTCCACGCCTGATTCATCATCGCGCATGCGGAGGATTTCGAAATGGGGTGTTTCCATGTGGGGTGCAGGTACCACCACAACTTCCACTTCCTGACGGGCTTCGATGTCAGCCAGCTGCTTGCGTTTTTCGTTCAACAGGAAGGTGGCGACCGCTACGGGCACAACAGCACGAACCTGGCCGGTCTTCTCCTTGGAAGACTCTTCGTAGATCAGGCGCATGATGCTCAGGGCCAGGGACTCGATACCCCGGATGGTGCCCTGGCCTTCACAGCGCGGGCAGACTTCACTGCGGGTTTCGCCCAGTGAGGGGCGCAGGCGCTGACGCGACATTTCCAATAGGCCGAAGCGGGAAATCTTGCCCACCTGGACCCGGGCGCGGTCGATTTCCAGCGCTTCACGCATTTTCTGCTCGACTTCCCGTTGGTGCTTGGCGGGGGTCATGTCGATGAAATCGATAACAATCAGGCCGCCCATGTCGCGCAGGCGAAGCTGACGGGCGATCTCTTCCGCCGCTTCCAGGTTGGTCTGAAGCGCGGTTTCCTCAATGTCGTGACCCTTGGTGGCACGGGAGGAGTTGATGTCGATGGACACCAGTGCTTCGGTCGGGTCGATCACAATCGAACCACCTGAAGGCAGCTTCACTTCCCGCTGGAAGGCGGTCTCGATCTGGCCTTCGATCTGGTAGCGGCTGAACAGGGGGATTTCGTCCTTGTACAGCTTGATCTTGTTCTCGAACGAGGGCATCACGGCACGGACGAAGTTCAATACATCCTCGTAGACCGTTCCTGAGTCGATCAGCACTTCGCCGATGTCCTGGCGGAGGTAGTCACGTACTGCGCGGATGATAACGTTGCTTTCCTGATGAATCAGGAACGGTGCCTTTCGTTCGCCAGCTGCCTGGGTAATGGCTTCCCAGAACTGGACCAGATAGTCCAGGTCCCACTGAAGTTCTTCGGTGGTACGGCCGATGCCGGCGGTACGAACAATGATGCCCATCGACTTCGGCACCTGGACGTCGCTCATGGCGTCTTTTAGCTGTGCCCTCTCGTCACCCTCAATGCGGCGGGAAATGCCGCCGGCGCGGGGGTTGTTGGGCATAAGCACAAGATAGCGGCCGGCGAGGGAAATAAAGGTGGTCAGGGCTGCGCCCTTGTTGCCACGCTCTTCCTTATCGACCTGGATAATCACTTCTTGGCCCTCGGCAACAACATCCTTGATGTTGATCTTGCCTTCAATCTGGCCTGGCGATTTCTTGAAATACTCCTTGGAGATTTCCTTGAGGGGGAGGAATCCGTGGCGGTCAGCGCCGAAGTCCACAAATGCGGCTTCCAGGCTGGGCTCTACCCGGGTAATGCGACCCTTGTAGATGTTGGCTTTCTTCTGCTCACGGGAGCTGGATTCGATGTCGAGGTCAAACAGACGCTGGCCGTCGACCAGGGCTACGCGCAACTCTTCAGGGTGAGTTGCATTGATCAGCATTCTTTTCATGGAAAGAAATGGTTCCTGTCGTTTGGTTTGGACAGAAAACCCGGGGAATGGCATCAGCGAAGCAGAACTTGCGTGCCGCGGGCCCCTTGTAACAGAGGCAAGCCGGCGGCCAGACGAATCAGATATCTGCGGGAAGTCTTCCCGGAGTTCTGAGGCCACCGCCGACGGTTCGCCTGCCTGTGGGCAGGAAAGTGTCGCTTAGGGTCAGAGTCTGTTGACGCATGTTATCCGTTTTTCAGGTTCACGCTGGTGCCTGGGTCTCACGTCGTATTCGTAAGCTGGACGGCCCGGCCCTGCGTGCTGGTAATGATTCTTCGCGATGTCGCCCGACGGTTTTCCGTACGGTTTTAGTTCTCCCGGCTTCCGGTCAGTTGCCGTTTCAGGCATCTTCCGTTTCAACCCGGGAGGATTTCAGCCGCCGCGCCCGGTAATGATTGGGCATTCGGCGTTCAAACTCTCAAATAGTGTCGGTATACTTCTGCCGCTCCGGCTTCTGGCATACTGGCCAGGCCGTAGACAAACGGCAAAGCACGCCGGAATATAACAGTATTCACCCGCTCCTTCAATCCCGCAGGGTTCCTAGCGGTAAGGTATTCATGTCCAGATCTACCAGGCAGAAGCGTTCCTCGTCCTCACCATTCCGCCCGCATACGGATGCGCGGGGCGTTCAGGCGCCCGGCGCCCGGAACGGGGAAGTGAAGCAGGGTGTTCGCAAGGTAGTGGTTGATGAGGATAACCACGGACAGCGAGTGGATAACTACCTGATGGCGCAAATCCGTGATGTGCCGCGCAGCATTATCTATCGCATTATCCGTAAGGGCGAAGTGAGAGTGAACAAAGGGCGGGTCAAGCCTGACACCCGCCTGAATACGGGGGATGAGGTGCGCATTCCGCCCGTTACCCGGAAGGAAAAGCCGGCGCAAGTCGTTCCCGGTTCCCGTGTCCAGGGTGTTATGCAGGACGCTGTTATTTTCGAGAACGACCAGATGCTGGTGGTTAACAAGCCGTCCGGCATAGCGGTCCACGGCGGCAGCGGCCTGGACTTCGGGTTGATAGAGGTGCTCAGGGCGGCGCGGCCCGAAGCCCGGTTCCTGGAGCTTGTGCATCGTCTTGATCGTGATACCTCCGGCCTGGTGATGGTGGCCAAGAAGCGCTCGGCGTTGCGTTATCTGCAGGATGAATTGCGCCACAAGCGCATCCGCAAGCACTATCATGCCCTGGTGGTCGGGGACTGGCCGCGGACCGTCAGGAAGGTCAGTGAGCCCCTGTTGAGGTTTGAGCTGGGTTCTGGCGAGCGTCGTGTCCGGGTGGACGATACCGGCAAGGAATCCCTGACCCTGTTTCGGCTGCTTGAGTCGTTTGCAGGCTATACCCTGGTGGAGGCGTCTCCGGTGACCGGGCGTACTCACCAGATTCGTGTTCACAGCGCCTGGGCAGGTCATCCGATTGCCGGGGATGACAAGTATATGGATGATGTAAGCCTCCGGGCCTTTCGCTCCGCTGGGGGGCAGCGTTTGATGCTTCATGCTCGTGCACTGGACTTCACGCTGCCGACCACCGGTGAGCCTGTTCATCTCGAGGCGCCATACGACAAGGCTTTCAGCGAACTCATTGCCAGGCTGGCAGCGCGCCGAACGGCATCCGAATAACCGGTTGTTCTGCGAAAGGCAGGCAGGGTAACCATGGCAGGGTAGTAGTAATGGACGTAAAGGTCGTAATTTTTGATTGGGACGGAACGCTGGTGGATTCCGTTGATCACATTGCAGACAGTCTCCACCAGGCAGCCACTGAATTGGGGTATCCGGAGCTGGAGCGCGAAGCCTATCGTGACATTATCGGCCTGGGCATGATCGAGGCGCTGGAAAAACTGTATCCCGGCATTACCCGGGAGGAGATGACGGCTATACGCGAAGGTTATGCACGCTATTTCTTTGCCAAAGTCACCACACCACAGAATGTCTTTGAGGGCATGGCGGATGTTCTCGCCGACCTGCGGGGTGGCGGGCGTGGCTGCTCGGTTGCCACCGGCAAGAGTCGCCGTGGTCTGGAGGGGGCGCTGATATCCAGCGGTCTCGGCCCGCATTTCGATATTACCCGTTGTGCCGACGAAACCCGCTCCAAGCCAGACCCGGCGATGCTGGGTGAGATTATCCGCTTTTACGGCATTGAGCCGTCGGAAGCAGTTATGATCGGCGATACCCGGTATGATCTTGAAATGGCGCAGCGCATTGGTATGCCATCCATCGGTGTCGAATGGGGTGTGCATAAGCGCGATGTGTTGGGGCATTATTCACCACATGCGATCGTCGACTCTGTAAAAGATTTGCGCGACGTACTTGGTCTCTGAACCTTAACGGCAACAGGATGTATCAATGAGCGATTGGGAGTCAGGCAGGAGCCCGGGCTGGGGAAGCGAGCCAGAGGAAGGGGCAGGCAAGTCTTCGGGTGGTCGCCGGTCGCCGGCGATACCTCCGGAGTCGGCCCGCGACTGGAAGCTGATAGAAAAGCTGGTGATGTCGCTGCAGTCCGAGCAGAGAAAGAGTCGGCGTTGGGGGATTTTCTTCAAGCTGCTGACATTCGGGTACCTCTTTGCGCTGCTGCTCATGATCCAGTTTCCCCTGGGTGGTGCTCTGGAGTCCGCCACCAAGGGAGAGCATACGGCGCTCGTGGAGATTGAGGGCACCATTGCAGCCGACGAGTTAGCCAGTGCCGACAATATCGTTGGTGCGCTGCGAGAGGCGTTCAAGGCTGACAACTCGGTGGGTGTGATCCTGCGGATCAACAGTCCCGGAGGCAGTCCCGTTCAGTCAGGCTATGTCTATGACGAAATCGTTCGGTTGCGGGAAGAGTACCCGGACAAGAAGTTGTATGCGGTGATTTCCGACGTCGGGGCATCCGGAGCTTATTACATTGCGGCGGCGGCTGATGAAATATACGCCGACAAGGCCAGTCTTGTGGGTTCCATTGGTGTCGTCGCGGGCGGTTTCGGGTTCACTGGTATCATGGAAAAGCTCGGCGTTGATCGTCGGCTTTATACCGCCGGCGAGAACAAGGCGTTCCTGGACCCGTTCTCACCTGAAGAGGAAGAGGAAGTGCGGTTCTGGGAAGATGTCCTGGAAACCACCCATGAGCAGTTTATTGAGAGTGTGCGAAAGGGCAGGGGTGACAGGCTTGCTGATGACGAGCGCCTGTTCTCGGGGTTGATCTGGAGTGGCGAGCAGGCGCTGGAACTGGGCCTTATTGATGGTCTTGGCAGCTCCTCCCATGTCGCCCGGCAGGTGATTGGTCAGGAAGACATGGTGGATTACAGTCGTCGCAAGTCGCCGTTCCAGGACATTGTGGATCAGTTCGGGGTTTCCGTAGGTAGTGGCATTGCCAGCTATATCATGGAGTCGCGACTGGAGCTCCGCTAGCACACCGGGGGGTTGAGCAGCGGGTTCAGCCCCCAGTTTCGCAGCATGTCGGTGAGCGCAATTAACGGCAGCCCCACCAGGCTGTTTGGGTCCCGCCCTTCAAGGTGGTTAAACAGGGCGATGCCCAGGCCTTCCATCTTGAAGCTGCCGGCGCAGTCGTAGGGTTTTTCTGCGTACAGGTAGTTCTGGATTTCCTCCGTACTGAGTTGGCGAAAGTGGGCATGGAACTGCTCGCAGTGGCTCTGGCGTTCTCCTGAGCTGGAGTCCAGCAATACCAGGCCTGTCATAAAGGAAACGCGTTGGCCGCTGCTGCGGACAAGCTGCTCTATGGCGCGCTCATGGCTTTCCGGCTTGTTCAGCAGGGTGCCGTCTTCCAGGCAGGCCACCTGATCCGAGCCGATAATCCAGTGATGGGGGTAATCGCCGGCCAGGGCGTCGGCTTTCTTGAGGGCCAGGCGTGTGGCCAGTTGTTCCGCGTTTTCATCCATGGCTGGCGACTCGTCCACATCCGGCGATGCCGCCTGGAATGGCAAGCCAAGCTTTGTCATCAGCTGTTTCCGGTAGGGTGAGGAAGAGGCTAGCAGCAGCGGGCGTGGTTTCATTGGTTTCCTTGATTCAGTGCTGGGTGCGGCCCCGGACAGTCCGGGTTGTCTTTATATTATCGTAGAATACACCTATCCATGGCGTAACCCCGGCGCAAAAGCGCATGAAGTCTTTGACAGCAGCGGGTCGGGCCCCTAAAATTGCGCGCCTATGTCAAAAGCCTCAAGTGCCGAGTTGCCCAAAACTGTTGACCCTTACCGGTTGGCGGAGCAAAAGATCGTGTTGGAGGGAGAAATTCCTCTGAAGGCATTGCCTCGTTTTGGTGATTCCGTATTCGGTTTTGAGGATGGCGCAGTGTGCCGGGTGAGTCTGTCATTTTCCATGGACAGTGAGCGCCGACGCATGGTGACGGGCGAACTGGCAGCGCCAGTTACTCTGGAGTGTCAGCGTTGCATGGGGCCCATGCAGCAGACACTGGTCTCCAGCTTTACGCTGGGGCTGGTCACCAGCGATGAGCAGGCGCAGCAACTGCCAAAGGAACTCGAGCCGTTTCTGACGGACGATTTCAGCGCGGATCTGTGGTCCATGACCGAAGACGAGCTGTTGCTGGTTTTGCCGCCATTTCCGCTTCACGAGCGTGACAAATGTCCTGCCCGGAAGGAGTTGGAAGCGTTTGAGCCGGATGATTCCGGTGATGAGCCGGTCAGGAAGTCCGAGGACAACCCGTTCAGCGTGCTGGCGGATCTCAGGACGAAGAAGCATTAACAGGCGTTGTTTTCATCGGAAGACGGCGCGAATTTAACGAACATACGTTTATCAGGTCAGGAGCATAATCATGGCTGTACAGAAGAACCGAAAGACCCGCTCAAAGCGCGGTATGCGCCGTTCACACGACGCCCTGAGCACGGCAGCTTTGTCCACTGACACCACGACCGGTGAAGTGCATCGTCGCCACCACGTGTCCCCGGACGGCTTTTACCGTGGCAAGCAGGTAATTGAGGCTCGCGACGAGTAAGCCGTCGCGAGCAATCCACCCGCCAGTGCCAGATGGAGGAACGGTGAGGCCGGTCACCATCGCAATTGACGCCATGAGTGGTGATCGCGGAGCCGACGTGGTGGTCTCCGCGGCACTGGATGCGGTGAAAGAAAACGAAGCCTTGAGTCTTGTTCTGGTAGGAATTCGGAGCGAGCTCGAGGCTTTGTTGCATCCGGGGCATCCCCGAATTCGCATCGTTGAAGCCGCGGATGTTGTGCGGATGAACGAGCGGCCCTCCCATGCGCTCCGCCACAAGCGCAACTCTTCCATGGCGGTTGCCCTTGGCCTTGTGCGGGATGGTGCCGCCCAGGGCTGCGTCAGTGCCGGTAATACTGGCGCGCTCATGGCGTTTGGTCGTTCGGTTATTCGCATGTACCCGGGCATAGAGCGCCCGGCCATTGCCAAGTTGATTCCCTCCCTGCGCGGGCGTTGTCATGTGCTCGATCTGGGTGCCAACGTGGACTCCACTGCGGAAAACCTCTACCAATATGCCTTGATGGGGTCGCTGATGGCCTCCGCCATCTGCAGTCAGCCGGAGCCACGGGTGGCCCTGCTCAATGTTGGCGAGGAAGAAATCAAGGGTAACGAGCAGGTGAGACTTGCCTCACACATGCTGGCGCAGTGCGATACCATTAACTATATCGGGTACATTGAGGGCAGTGACCTGTTCCGGGATGTCGCCGATGTAGTGGTTTGCGATGGTTTTGTGGGCAACATCGCCCTCAAGACCGGTGAGGGTGTCGCGGGCCTGCTGATCGAGTTGCTGGAACAGGCCTTTACCCGGACGTTCTATGGCAAGTGTGTTGGCCTGTTGGCGCGACCGATTATCGGGCGACTGCTGCGGCTTATGGACCCGTCACGGCACAATGGTGCCAGTCTCCTTGGGCTTCAGGGTGTGGTGATCAAGAGCCATGGTAACGCCAATGAGCGTGCGATGCTGGCCGCCATCCGGCAAGCAGTCCGAGAGGTAGAGCTGGAGGTGCCCAGTCGGATAAACGAGCGCCTTGACGATCTGATGATCTGATTTCGACAGTTTTGCCTTTCCCTGAGACTAAAGTCTCTCCCCATTTTTGCTAGATTGGCCGGACTGGCCCCCAGGTTGTACTATTGGCTAATCTCCCGTAACCCTTCATTGACGGTAAGATCCCTACTATGAAATCAGCCTTTATTTTCCCCGGACAAGGATCGCAGTCTGTCGGCATGCTGGCGACGGCAGCCGAGAACTGGCCGATCATAGAGAAAACCTTTTCCGAAGCCTCAGATGTGCTGGGCTACGACCTCTGGCACCTGTGCCAACATGGTCCTGCAGACGACCTG
The DNA here is from genome assembly GCF_029207565.1 of Marinobacter iranensis. Lineage (GTDB taxonomy): Bacteria > Pseudomonadota > Gammaproteobacteria > Pseudomonadales > Oleiphilaceae > Marinobacter > Marinobacter iranensis. The sequence goes on from NZ_JANCMW010000001.1 coordinate 580,973, forward strand.
AACCAGACCACGGTCACCCAGCCTGCGCTGCTGACCGCGAGTGTCGCGCTCTGGCGGCAATGGTTCGTGGCGGGGGGGCAGGCGCCAGACTATGTCGCCGGCCATAGTTTGGGTGAGTACAGCGCCTTGGTGGCTGCGGAAAGCCTGAATTTTTTTGATGCTATCAAGCTGGTGCAACTGCGTGGTGAGCTTATGCAGACCGCAGTGCCGGCCGGCGAAGGCAGGATGGCGGCAATCCTTGGTCTTGAGGATGATGACGTCACTGCTGCCTGCGCCGAGGCTGCGAATGGCGATGTGGTGTCTGCTGTCAACTTCAACGCCCCGGGACAGGTTGTGATTGCTGGCGCCACGGCGGCAGTCGAACGTGCCATTGATGCCTGCAAGGCCCGTGGTGCCCGCAAGGCCATGCCGCTGCCGGTAAGCGTGCCTTCGCACTGTGCGCTGATGAAGGGCGCTGCTGAGGAGTTGGCAGCGGCTCTGGATGAGGTCAGCTTTAACGATGCTGTCATCCCCGTGGTACAGAATGTGACGGCTTCTGTGGCCCGGAACAGTGATTCCCTCAAGACCAATCTGGTGAAGCAGCTATACTCTCCTGTGTTGTGGACCGATACGGTTCGGAAACTGGTGGCAAGCGACGTGCAGATCGCTGTAGAGTGCGGCGCTGGCAAAGTGCTGGCTGGCTTGGCGAAGCGTATCGATCGCGAGCTGTCGGTTTATGGAATCGAGGAACCGGATGCACTGGCAAAGGCGCTGGAAGCATTCGAACAGAAAGGATAGGAGCAATTCATGTCTCTTGAAGGCAAGACCGCACTGGTGACCGGTGCAACTCGTGGTATCGGAAAGGCCATCGCCAGGGCTCTGGCCGAGCAGGGTGCAACAGTGGTTGGCACGGCAACCAGTGAGAATGGCGCAGAGTCAATTTCCGCCGACCTGAAAGCGGCGGGCGCGAAGGGTTTCGGAATCGTAATGAACGTTGCCGACCCGGACAGCATCGACGCTGGCCTGAAGGAAGTGAACGAAAAAGCCGGTGCGCCGGTTATCCTGGTGAACAACGCAGGGATCACCCGTGATAACCTTCTCATGCGCCTGAAGGACGATGACTGGACCTCGGTTGTGGAAACCAACCTGTCCAGCGTCTATCGCACCAGCAAGGCGGTGTTGCGCGGAATGGCAAAGGCCCGGTGGGGTCGCGTTATCAATATCAGCTCGGTTGTTGCCGGCATGGGTAACCCCGGCCAGGCCAACTACTGCGCGGCCAAGGCCGGCGTTGAGGGTTTTACTCGCAGCCTGGCGAAAGAAATGTCGAACCGGGGCATCACGGCCAACTGTGTTGCACCGGGATTTATTGACACGGATATGACCCGAAAACTGGACGACAAGCAACGTGAGGCTATGATGGAAGTCATACCTGCCGGTCGTCTGGGTGAGCCGGAAGAGGTGGCTGCGGTGGTTGCCTTCCTGGCCTCGGAGGCCGCCGGTTACGTGACGGGCGAAACGATTCACGTCAATGGCGGTATGTACATGGGATAGTCCCCTCAGGGGACATGTGCGCAAACCCTTGTTGCACAACATGTTTGAATGGAGCCCCTGCTTGTTTGCAGGTATGGTTTAAACTAAACTGGCAGCACTTAAGTTGCTTGGTTGACACAAAAGTGAGGACATTATGAGTACAGTTGAAGAGCGCGTGAAGAAGATCGTTTGTGAGCAGTTGGGCGTTAAAGAGTCCGAAGTTCAGAATACATCTTCTTTTGTAGAGGACCTTGGCGCTGACTCACTGGACACCGTTGAGCTGGTCATGGCACTCGAGGAAGAGTTCGAGACCGAGATTCCGGACGAGGAAGCGGAGAAGCTGACGAGTGTTCAGGACGCGATCGACTACATCGTCGCGCACACCTGATACTCTGCACGCTTTATACGCCAGGCAAAAAGCCGTCCATGTAATATGATTGGACGGCTTTTTTATTGGCTGGTTTTCCAGTTCATTACCAGCAAGGAACTCAGGTGAAGGGGTATGGCTAAACGACGTGTTGTCATTACAGGCATGGGTATGCTCTCGCCACTCGGGAACGATGTGGATTCGTCCTGGGAGGGGATTCAGGCCGGCCGCAGCGGCATCGCCGAGATCGACCGCTTTGATACCACCGGCTACAGCACACGGATCGGCGGCGGTATCAAGAACCTGGATATGGAACCCTACCTGTCCACCAAGGATGCCAGGAAGCTGGATGCCTTTATTCATTACGGCCTGATCGCTGCCCAGCAGGCGGTCGATGCCAGTGGCCTGGACGGCTACACCGACCTTGATAAGGAAAGGGTGGGGGTTGCCATCGGTTCGGGTATCGGTGGCCTCGAATACATTGAAAAGAATGTGATCACCATGGAGAAGTCGGGGCCCAGGAAGGTTTCACCCTTCTTCGTACCGGCCTCAGTAATCAATATGATTTCCGGCAACGTGGCCATCCGTTTCGGTTATCAGGGCCCGAATATCTCCATCGTGACTGCCTGCACCACGGGCACCCACAACATTGGCTACGCTGCTCGCACGATCGCCTATGGCGATGCGGACGTAATGCTTGCCGGCGGTTCGGAAATGGCGACCACTCGCAGTTCCATTGCCGCATTTTCGGCCGCGCGGGCACTATCCAACCGGAACGATGAACCAGAGAAGGCCAGCCGGCCATGGGACCGTGGCCGGGATGGTTTTGTGCTCAGTGATGGTGCCGGAGTTTTGGTGCTTGAAGAGTTGGAGCACGCGAAGCGCCGTGGTGCACAGATTCATGGCGAAGTGATTGGTTTTGGAATGAGCGATGATGCTTTCCATATTACCTCCCCTCCGAAAAATGGGGAGGGCGCGGCGCGTTCCATGAACAACGCAATCCGCGATGCCGGGCTCAAAGCAGGCGACATTGACTACATTAACGCTCACGGGACGTCCACCCAGGTCGGCGACCTGGCAGAGGTGTCTGCAGTAAAGTCAGTGTTTGCCGACCATGCCTATAAACTGTCTGTCAGCAGCACCAAATCAATGACAGGGCATTTGCTGGGTGCCGCCGGGGCTGTCGAGGCGATTTTCTCGGTGTTGGCGATACGGGACGGTGTGTTGCCGCCGACCATCAACCTTGATGATCCGGATGACGGATGCGACCTGGATTTTGTGCCAGGCAAAAGCCGCAACGCGGATGTCAGGGTTGCTCTGTCCAACTCCTTCGGATTTGGTGGCACCAACGGAACCCTGATTTTCCGTCGCTACGAGGATTGATCGGGTCGTGCTGAATATTATCCACCCGGATAGCGCCGGGGTTCCTGCAGCAGACCGGGGGCTGGCATACGGCGACGGGTTGTTCGAAACCATCCGCATGCGCGGCCGGAAAGCTGTCCTGCGTTCGCTTCACCTGGACCGGATGGTCGCCGATGCCGGCCGGTTGGGAATTCCTGTTCGCCGTGATGACCTGGATGCGGAAATTACCCGGTCGGGGCGTGAGGCCGCCCGCCGGTACGGGTCTGACGACTGGGTGTTGAAGTTGGTGCTCACCCGGGGTGTCGGGGGTCGTGGTTATCGGTTGCCAGCCGAGTGTGAGCCTAGCCTGATTGTCACTTCCTCAGCCATGCCGGCACTTCCTGACCCGGTAGGTGTGGTCGTTGCACTCGCTCAATTCCCGCTGACGGTGAACCCGAGACTGGCGGGTATCAAAACCCTCAATCGCCTGGAGCAGGTCATGGCAAGCAGTGAGTTCAGCGGCGAGGAATTTGAGCTGATCATGGCCGACACTGACGGGAACCTGGTGGAGGGCACGCGAACCAACCTTTTCGTCCGGCTGGAGAATGAATGGATCACCCCGCCGGTACAGGGTCTCGCGGTGGCAGGTGTTATGCGACAGTACGCCCTGAAGTGTCTGCGGGCCGCTGGCCATAAGGTTCGGGAACAGGCTATTCCACCGTCCCTGTTATCCTCTCCCGGGCTTCGGGGACTTTACGTATTAAACAGCGTCATCGGTGTTGCGCCTGTTCGCAGAATGGACGGTGTTGATTTGCCAGTGGATGACGGGCTTGAGACAATCTGCGACCCTCTGCAAACTTTGGAATAAAGAGCTTGTTCAAGAAGTTATTAATCAGTCTGTTTTGTCTTGTTGTGCTTGCGCTTGCCGGAGGCGGCCTCTGGCTATGGCAGGGGCTTCAGACCCTTGAGCAGCCGGTCGTGCTGGACGAGCCGGTGTTGTTCAGCGTCCCTTCCGGGAGCGGTTACGATCAGGTCGCGCGCAAGCTGGAAGCGGAAGGCCTCACGGGAGACAGCTTGTGGCTGAGAGTCCACGGGCGGCTGTATCCGGAACAGGCGGTGCTGAAAGCCGGTGAGTATGAGTTCACCACGGGCATGACCAGTCTCGACATGATCAACATGATGGTGGCAGGCGCCATCAAGCACTGGCAGATCCAGTTCATAGAAGGCTGGACTTTCAGCGATATGCGCACCGCTCTTGCCAACAATGAGCACCTTGAACAGGTAACAGCGAACTGGACCGATGAGCAGATTATGGAGGCCATGGGTGCCAGCGGCGAACATCCCGAAGGTCGCTTCTTTCCGGACACCTATCTGTTCACCAGCAGCGAAACGGATCTTGACCTGTTGCGCCGGGCCTTTGAAAGGATGGAAGAGGTGCTGGCGGCTGAATGGGATGCCAGGGCTGAAAACCTGCCTTATGATTCTCCTTACCAGGCCCTGATTATGGCCTCTATCGTGGAGCGTGAAACCGGGGCAGTCCATGAACGGGATGAAGTGGCTGGAGTTTTCGTCCGGCGCCTGGAAAAAGGCATGAGACTACAAACCGATCCCACGGTTATCTATGGGATGGGGGAGAAATACCAGGGGCGCATTACCCGCAAGGATCTGCAAACCCGCACTGATTACAACACTTACCGGATCGACGGCTTGCCACCCACGCCCATCGCGCTACCGGGAAAGGAAGCGATTCATGCGGCACTGAATCCGGCTGAGGGCGATAGTCTGTATTTTGTGGCCCGCGGCGATGGTACCCACAAGTTTTCGAAAACCCTGCGGGAGCACCAGAAGGCCGTGCGTGAGTTCCAGCTCAACCGGCGCTCCGATTACCGGTCCTCCCCTGCGCCGGTGCCCGATACGGCAGTGGAGGGGGAAGACCCGTGAGCAACCGGGGACAGTTCATTACCTTTGAAGGTACCGAAGGGGTCGGGAAATCCACGCAACTGGCGAACGCGGCGAGCATCCTGAAGGCTCTCAGTATCGATTACATCGTGACCCGGGAACCGGGCGGAACACCCATGGCGGAATCCATTCGGGAACTGTTGCTGGCACCCAGGGCGGAACCGGTGAATGAAATCACCGAACTGCTGCTGATGTTCGCCGCCCGAGCCCAACACCTTCATACACGCATCCTTCCGGAACTGGAGGCTGGTCGCTGGGTGTTGTGCGATCGCTTTACCGATGCCACCTTTGCCTACCAGGGAGGGGGGCGCGGTGTACCTGCCGAGCGTATTGCCCAACTGGAAAACCTGGTTCAGGGCTCTGTACGCCCGGATCACGTCATTCTGCTGGACGCGCCGGTGGAAACTGGTATGACCCGTGCGCGCCATCGAGGGGAGCTGGACCGGTTCGAGCAGGAGGCGGTTGCCTTCTTTGAACGCATACGCCAGACCTACCTCGATCGTGCCACCGGATCGCCTGCTCGTTATCACATTGTCGATGCTTCTCAGTCGTTGCAGGCCGTCAGTGATGAAGTCTCAGGCCTGATTCGTGAGCTGGCAGATCGGGCGTAATCGTGCAAGTTAACCGCTGATCTGCTTTAATTGGATCACATTCTCAGAAAATCTCCGGATCGCGGGTATGTTGGACGCACGTTTGCTCAAGCTTCCCACGGCTTCTCACCACCACCGCCATGAACATCACCAGATTGTTGTCGGTGTCCGGGGAGAGGCTGACCTGAGTGTGGATGGGACCGGCTCGCACCTCGACACCTGGCGTGCCTGCCTGGTGCCCACCGAAGCCCGGCATGATTATTGTGGTGATCTCCAGAATCACGTTCTGGTCATTAACCTTGATCCCTACATGCCTGCTATCAACAGCCCTGCCCATAGTGAGTACGAAACCCTCGCGCCACTGTTCGAACGACCGCGCACGCTGGTTCTCGATAACAAATTGCAGGGTCTGGTGCAGTTCGTGGCGAGTGAGTTTGACCGCTCCCCGGAGAATGAGGGCATGAAGCGGCACATGGGAGCCAGTATCCTGCACTGCATGGCTGAGCGCCTCAACGAGGGCAGGGAGGTTCGCCAGAATCGCCATGCCATCAGCCCGGATACCATTCGTCGCTACATCATGGAGAACATACAGCGCAAGATCACGGTGAACGACCTTGCCGGTGTTGCCTGTCTCAGTGTTAGCCGCTTCCATGAAATGTTCCGCGAAGTGGCCGGTATCACCCCCCACCAATTCCTGCTTCAGACCCGGCTGGAACAGGCTGCGCAGTTATTGACCGTCACCTCCCTGTCGGTGTCCGAGGTCAGCTACCGGACAGGATTTTCCTCCCAGAGTGCCCTTACCAACGCCTTGAGAAAACACAAGGGTACAACGCCCTCCAGGTTACGTTTTGGTGAAAAAGTCGCCTGATTTGCCAAAAAACTCCCATTTCCGGACGAATTTACAAAAAAACCGTAGGATTTTGTAAGCCTCGGATCCGTAGTAATACTAACTTAACAGGGTAGCTGATCACGTCACAGCGCTGGACGAATAGGTACGCGTTGTCTGACCCATAAACAAATATAATTCGAGGTACCTGGCCAGTGTCGGGAACCGTCGGCGAGGCGCTCAGATGTTCAATGCAAGCAAGGTTCTTGAGCCTGCATTCCAGGAACAGCCAAGGTCGTTTTTCTGGCAATCGATTATTGCCAATTACGCCGTCGACGAAACACGCTACCTCAATGAACTGATTCCTCTGGCCCGCAGCGATGCCTCCGAGCACCGTGCCGTCACCGAAACCGCAACAAGCCTGATCAGAAAGGTCCGTGACCAGGACGACGCCGTCCACATGGTCGATGCCCTGTTGCAGGAATACAGCCTTGATACGGAAGAAGGCATCCTGCTGATGTGCCTGGCCGAAGCCCTGATGCGTATCCCCGACAAGTACACGGCTGATGCACTGATACAGGACAAGCTTTCGGATGCTGACTGGAAAAAGCATGTGGGCCGCAGTGAGTCCACCCTGGTCAATGCCTCCACCTGGGGATTGTTGTTGACTGGCCGGGTGGTAAAGATGGACAAGCGGCTGGACGGTTCACCGTCGAGCATCTGGAAGCGACTGGTCAAACGCAGCGGTGAGCCGGTCATCCGAAGTGCGATGTATCAGGCCATGGCCATTATGGGCAAGCAGTTTGTGCTGGGCCGCGATATTGACGAGGCGCTGAAGAACGCCCGCGAGTATCGGGACATGGGGTACACCTACTCCTTCGACATGCTCGGCGAAGCGGCAATGACCAAAGACGATGCTGCCCGCTATCTGAAAGACTATATGGATGCCATCGAGTCCGTCGGAAACGATGCCTATCCGGGCAGCAAGGCGCCCGCGCCGTCTATATCCATCAAACTATCCGCACTGCATCCACGATATGAGGTGTCCCAGGAAGAGCGTGTCCTGGAGGAACTTTGTACCACGGTGATCGATCTGCTGACGTTTGCCCGGGAAAAGAGGGTAGATATCACCATCGACGCCGAGGAGATGGATCGGCTGGAAATCTCGTTAAAGTTGTTCGAAAAGGTGTTTACGTCACCGGTTGCCAAAGGCTGGGGCGGGTTTGGGCTGGTTATCCAGGCGTATTCCAAGCGGGCGTTGCCGGTACTGTGCTGGCTGACCAAACTGGCGAAAGAGCAGGGCGATGAGATTCCCATCAGACTGGTCAAGGGCGCCTACTGGGATACGGAAATCAAGATCTGCCAGCAGTTGGGCCTGGAAGGGTATCCCGTATTTACACGCAAGGAAGGCACCGATACCTCCTACCTGGCATGCCTCCGTTTCCTGCTGAGCGACTATACCGAAGGTGCGTTATATCCGCAGCTGGCCAGCCATAACGCCCACACCGTTGCATCTGTACTGGCCATGGCTCGTAACAAGGGCCGCAAAATCGAGTTCCAGCGCCTGCACGGAATGGGCGATGCACTGTACAACAGCATTCTTGAGGAGCATGACATTCCGGTGCGAATTTATGCCCCGGTCGGTGCCCACAAGGACCTGCTGCCATACCTGGTCCGGCGCCTGCTGGAAAACGGTGCCAACTCCTCCTTTGTTCACCGGCTGGTGGACGCGGCCACGCCCATCGACGCCCTGGTACAGAACCCGGTTCAGGAATTGCTTGGGTACGACTCGTTGCCCAACGATCGTATTCCGCTACCCATCGATATCTATGGCAACGAACGGTGCAACTCCAGGGGAATCAATATCCATGTGGCGGCTCACCTGGACCCGTTGCTGAATCACCTTGAACAATGGGCGACAACACGCTGGGAAGCGGCCCCGGTGATTCGTGGTGAGAAGCGCAAGGATGGCGAGCGCAGGGACATTCATGCGCCTTACGATGGTGCGCAACAGGTCGGCGCCGTTTACTGGGCGAGTGAAACACAGGCGGCCGAGGCACTGGATGTGGCTGTTGAAGGTTTCTCCACATGGCGGGAGCGCCCGGTGGAAGAACGTGCCGCCTGTCTCGAGCGTTACGCTGGCCTGATGGAAGCAAATATGGAAGAGCTCATGGCGATCTGTTGCCGTGAGGCAGGGAAAACCATGCAGGATGGCATCGACGAAGTACGGGAAGCCGTCGATTTTTGCCGTTATTACGCCCTCCAGGGACGAGCGCGCTTCGGCAAGGCCATCGCCCTGCCCGGGCCCACAGGCGAAAGCAATGAACTCTATATGGAGGGGCGGGGCGTGTTCCTTTGCATCAGCCCCTGGAATTTCCCCCTGGCTATTTTTACCGGCCAGATCGTGGCGGCGCTGGTAGCAGGTAACGCCGTTATCGCCAAGCCTGCGGAGCAGACCAGCCTGGTCGCGTATCGTGCCTTTGAGCTGATGCTGGAAGCCGGCTTTCCGCCTGACGTAATTCAATTTTTACCCGGTGATGGCGCAACAATCGGCGGCAAACTGACCCCGGACCCCAGAATTGCCGGCGTTGCCTTCACCGGTTCTACACAGGTAGCGCATCTCCTCAATCGCACCCTGGCAAAGCGAGAGGGCGCAATTGTGCCCCTGATTGCCGAGACAGGCGGGCAGAATGCCATGATTGTGGACAGCAGTGCGCTACCGGAGCAGGTGGTCAGGGATGTTATCCAGTCCGCCTTTGCGAGCGCGGGGCAGCGTTGTTCGGCGCTGCGCGTGCTTTATATCCAGAAAGATGTCGCAGATCGCATGGAAACCCTGCTGGCGGGTGCCATGCAGGAATTATCCGTTGGTAACCCGGAACTTCACAGCACTGACGTGGGCCCGGTGATCGACGAAGAGGCCCGGGCGGATCTGAAAGCCCACCTGGCGGAGCTCGACGGGAGCGCCAGGTTTGTGTCGCAAACGCCGTTGAAGGATGGCTGTCACTCGGGTTACTTCGTTCCGCCTTCCGCTTATGCTATTTCCGGCATCAACGAGTTGAAAGAGGAGCACTTCGGTCCGGTCCTTCATATTGTCCGCTACACTGCAGAGAAGCTGGACGATGTGATTGATGAAATAAACGCGGCAGGGTACGGGCTTACCCTGGGTATCCACAGCCGGAGTGAATCAACGGCGGCGTACATCGAGCGGCGCGTGAAGGTGGGTAATACCTACGTCAACCGTAACCAGATTGGTGCTGTTGTTGGTGTGCAGCCCTTTGGTGGCCGGGGCTTGTCAGGAACCGGCCCGAAAGCGGGCGGCCCACATTACCTGTTGCGGTTTGCCACGGAGAGAACACGCACCATTAACACGACGGCTGTGGGCGGTAACGCCTCGCTGCTGTCATTGGGAATCGAAAAAGTATAGGGGCGCTATGCTCTTGAGGCAGTGCGGAACGATAACTGAAACGACAGGAGGTAAGTATTGAGAAGCGCAGGCCGGCGTTATAGGCAGTAGCGCCTTGTGACGTGAGTAGGCAATGGAGTTAAAAAAACAAAGGGTGCGACTACCGTATTCAGCATGGTAAACGCGCCAACCGGTCGGAGCTGATTCCGTCCTATTTGAACTGGAGGAGTTTCATGGCTATTGGTGTTTGGATCAGTCTATTTCTTTACTTTGCGCTCATGATCGCCATCGGCGTTTATGCCATGCGCAAAGCTACGTCTTCATCCGAAGATTACATGTTGGGTGGGCGAGCTCTCAGTCCAAAAGTAGCAGCGCTTTCCGCCGGCGCTTCGGACATGAGTGGTTGGTTGCTTCTGGGGTTACCCGGGGCGTTGTTTGCATCGGGCCTGGGTTCGGCCTGGATCGGTATCGGCCTGCTTGTGGGTGCGTTCTTTAACTGGACCCTGGTAGCGCCACGTCTTCGTGAACAGACAGTTCACTATGGCAATGCGATCACGATTCCGTCCTTCCTGGCGAACCGGTTCCCGACGCAGGCACTCTCCCTGCGCACCGTGTCCGCCATCGTTATCGTCATTTTCTTCGCGGTTTACACAGCGTCCGGCCTGGTTGCCGGTGGCAAGCTGTTTGAAAGCGCCTTCTCCGGCATCTTCAACTTCGGTGGTCTGAGTGACTATGCAGTCGGCATCGTCATCACGCTGGGCGTGGTGCTTGCCTACACTGTTGTTGGCGGCTTCCTGGCTGTGAGCCTGACGGACTTCGTCCAGGGCTGCATCATGATGCTCGCACTGGTCATCATGCCGGCGGTTGTTCTCTTTGGCGAAGGTGGCGGCGGTTTCGCGCAGGCATCGCAAACCCTGAACGAAGTCGACCCAACATTGCTGTCCTGGACGGAAGGTTTGACGGTTATCGGCTGGCTGTCTGCGGTTACCTGGGGTCTGGGCTATTTTGGTCAGCCACACATCATCGTGCGCTTCATGGCGATCCGTTCGCTTGAAGAGGTGCCGACTGCCCGCAACATCGGCATGTCCTGGATGCTGATTTCCCTGGTTGGCGCCGTCTCTCTCGGCATCTTTGGCCGGGCGTACGCAGTCCGCAACGGCATGGATATCCAGGATCCGGAGACCATCTTCATCATCCTGTCGGACCTGCTGTTCCATCCCCTGATCACCGGTTTCCTCTACGCTGCGCTGCTTGCTGCGGTTATGAGTACCATCTCCAGTCAGTTGCTGGTGTCGTCCTCCTCACTCACAGAAGATTTCTATCGTCTGTTCCTGCGTAAGGAAGCGACTGACAAAGAGTGTGTCGGTGTTGGCCGGATCTGTGTCGTACTGGTTGGCCTGGTTGCAGCGGTTATCGCCTCTGATCCAAACTCTCAGGTCCTGGCACTGGTCAGTAACGCCTGGGCAGGCTTCGGTGCGGCGTTTGGCCCGCTGATCATCCTGTCACTGATGTGGCCGCGTACAAACGGCGCTGGCGCCATCGCAGGCATGGTTGCAGGTGCGGCGACCGTTATCGTCTGGATTTCACTGGGCTGGAACGGCGAGTTCATGGGTGGTCCTGGCGTGTACGAGATCATCCCCGGCTTCATCGCTGCCTGGATTGCCATCATGGTGGTAAGCCTGGCCACGGAAGATGCCGGCGAGTACCAGCACATCACCCGGTAAACAAGAGCGCTTTCTACGCTCTGAGTAATGACAGGGGCTCCTTCGGGGGCCCCTTTTTTTGGTTTTTCGCTGGGCCCGCCGGGGTATATCCAATCAGTCAGATCGGGCACGGTGTGGGGTGCCTTTTCTGCCGGGAAAAAGGTGTCTGAGCGCAGCGAGTTCTTTTTCCCAGAAGAAAAGGTACCCCGCGGCGGGCCCAGCCACATCACTGGCAGGCTGCCAAATGCTCAGAAGCCAGCGACCAGGCACAAAAAACGCCAGCCCGAAGGCTGGCGTTTTCATGGAGCCAAAACCAGAAGGTCAAATCTTAAGCGACGTTCGCTTCAGCCGCCTTCTTGGTGTAGTTCTCCATCTGGTCGAAGTTGAGATACTTGTAGATCTCTTTCGACATGCTGTTCAGGTCCTTGGCGTACTCCATGTACTCCTCAGCGGAGGGGAGCTTGCCCAGAACCGCGCCAACTGCCGCCAGTTCCGCGGAGGTCAGGTACACGTTGGCACCATCGCCCAGGCGGTTGGGGAAGTTACGGGTGGAGGTGGACAGCACCGTGCTCTTGGCAGCCACGCGCGCCTGGTTACCCATGCACAGGGAGCAGCCCGGCATTTCGGTGCGAACACCGGCGGTGCCGTAGATGTTGAAGTAGCCTTCTTCCATCAACTGGGCCTGGTCCATCTTGGTGGGGGGAGACATCCACAGACGGGTCTTCAGGGGCTCCTTGTTCTGTGCCAGCAGTTTACCCGCGGCACGGAAGTGACCAATGTTGGTCATGCAGGAACCGATGAACACTTCGTCTACTTTGTCGCCAGCCACTTCGGACAGGGTGCGGGCATCGTCCGGATCGTTCGGGCAGCACACGATGGGCTCTTTGATATCGGCCAGGTCGATTTCCACTACATGAGAGTACTCGGCGTCCTTGTCGGCACGCATCAGCTTCGGATCGGCAATCCACTCTTCCATCTGCTGGGCGCGACGCTCCAGGGTGCGTGGGTCGCCGTAACCTTCGGCAATCATCCAGCGCAGCATGGTGATGTTGGAACGCAGGTACTCAGCCACGGACTCTTCAGACAGGTTGATGGTACAACCGGCTGCGGAACGCTCGGCGGAGGCATCGGACAGCTCGAACGCCTGCTCAACGGTCAGGTGCTCAAGGCCTTCGATTTCCAGAATGCGACCGGAGAATTCGTTGATCTTGCCTTTCTTCTCAACGGTCAGCATGCCTTGCTTGATGCCGTACAGCGGGATGGCGTGTACCAGGTCACGCAGGGTAATGCCCGGCTGCATTTCGCCCTTGAAGCGAACCAGCACAGACTCCGGCATGTCCAGCGGCATAACACCGGTAGCAGCGGCGAACGCCACCAGGCCGGAACCGGCCGGGAAAGAGATGCCCATGGGGAAACGGGTGTGGGAATCACCACCGGTACCGACGGTGTCCGGCAGCAGCATGCGGTTCAGCCAGGAGTGGATGATGCCGTCGCCCGGACGCAGGGATACACCGCCACGGGTGCGGATGAAGTCCGGCATGGTGTGCTGCATTTCAACGTCAACCGGCTTCGGGTAGGCCGCGGTGTGACAGAAGGACTGCATCACCAGGTCTGCCTGGAAGCCCAGACACGCCAGATCTTTCAGCTCGTCACGGGTCATCGGGCCGGTAGTGTCCTGGGAACCGACAGTCGTCATGTGCGGCTCGCAATAGGTGCCGGGGCGAACGCCCTTGCCTTCTTCCAGGCCGCAGGCCTTGCCGACCATCTTCTGGCCCAGGGTGAAGCCCTTGGTACCGGCTTCGGGATCATCCGGCAGACGGAAGATGTCGGTGGCGCCCAGGCCCAGTGCTGTGCGGGCCTTGGCGGTAAGGCCACGGCCGATGATCAGAGGAATACGGCCGCCAGCCTGGACTTCGTCCAGAATCACGTCGGACTTGAACCCGAATTCGGAGATGGTCTCGCCGGCTTCGTTCAGGATCTTGCCTTCGTACGGGCGGATTTCGATGACGTCGCCCATGTTCATGTCGTCAACCGGCGCTTCGAATACCAGGGCACCAGCGTCTTCCATGGTGTTGAAGAAGATCGGGGCAACCTTGTTACCGATACAGACACCACCGGCACGCTTGTTCGGCACACCCGGGATGTCATCGCCAAAGAACCACAGAACGGAGTTGGTGGCAGACTTCCGTGAGGAACCGGTACCCACAACATCGCCCACAAAGGCAACGGGCAGGCCCTTGGCTTTGATCTCGTCGATCTGGCCCATGGGGCCGGTAACACCGGGCTCTTCCGGCTTCAGGCCATCACGCTCCATTTTATAGGCGGCGCGGGCGTGCAGCGGGATGTCCGGGCGGGACCAGGCATCGGGAGCCGGAGACAGGTCGTCGGTGTTGGTTTCACCGGTGACCTTGAAGACCACCATCCTGGTGCTCTCGGGCACCTTCTTCTTGTTGGTGAACCACTCGGCATTGGCCCAGGATTCAACCACGGCCTTGGCGACGGCATTACCGGCATCCATTTTCTCTTTAACGTCGTTGAACGCGTCGAACATCAGCAGGGTGTGCTTGAGCTCTTTACCGGCCAGCTCGGCCAGTTCGCTGTCGTCCAGCAGGTCAACCAGGGTGGCGATGTTGTAGCCGCCCTGCATCATGCCCAGCAGCTGAACGGCCTTTTTCTTGTCGATCAGCGGGGAAGTTGCTTCACCTTTCACAATGGCAGACAGGAACGCGGCCTTTACGTAGGCGGCCTCGTCAACGCCCGGCGGAATACGGTTTTCCAGAAGGTAAACGAGCGTTTCCTCTTCACCGGCCGGCGGATTCTTCAGGAGCTCGACCAGTGCAGCGGTTTGCTCGGCGTTCAGAGGCTTTGGGGGAATGCCCAGAGCCTCGCGTTCAGCAACGTGTTCACGATAGGCTTCTAACACGATATGGACCCTCATCAGTTGGAATGTCCCGCGCCGGGGGCGTCTTTGCCTGGCGGGAGTTTTATGGCGAAAAGGCGTTAAGTTGGCGCTGCATTCTATAGGAAACCCCTTATAAAGTTAAGTTGGACGGTGGTCGGATGTGGCGGTTTCTTGCTGTATACTGCCGTGCCCGAGGACCTGACCTGCCGCAAACAATGACTGACGCTCTCAACGATATTCACGATTTCCTGCCCTGCAGAACGCCACAGCGATGGATTGAAAACGCCCTCGCCAATCAGGATCTGATGCTGATTGACCATGCCCATTGCGAGAAAAAGGCAGCCTCCACCGCCCTGAGCCTGATGTACCGCTATGTGGATAACACCGACCTGCTCAACAAGATGTCGCGTCTGGCCCGGGAAGAGCTGCGCCATTTCGAGCAGGTGCTTGCCATCATGGGCAAACGCGGCGTGCGCTACGACCACCTGACACCGGCACGCTACGCTGCCGGCCTGCGTAAAGAGGTGAGGGTGGAAGACCCGGGCCGGCTGGTGGATGTGCTGATCGTGGGGGCTATCATCGAAGCCCGTTCCTGTGAACGGTTCGCCGCCCTGGCCCCACACCTGGACAACAAACTGGCGGATTTCTACAACGGGCTGCTGAAATCTGAGGCGCGGCATTATCGGGATTATCTCGCGCTGGCCGAGCAGGCCGCAGGCGGCCCGGTGGATGAACGCGTTGCGACCTTCCTGGTCCTTGAAAAGCAATTGATCGAGCTACCGGACACGGAGTTTCGCTTCCACAGCGGCCCCGTCTGATTCGTTCTTCCTTGCTATGCCACCGTCCAGGGCGATCAGGTGGCTTTCCTGTCGTACAAAAGGCCGTGCTCTTCCGGCAATGGTGGGTCCTGGAGCTGTTCGCACAGGTCGATCCAACGGTCTATGCCTGCACTCCGGTACTTCTGTTTGTGCAATATAAAGTAGAAAGTCCGGTCGAACTGTCGCTCTTCGGGAACCCTCAATGGTACAAGGCTTCCCCTTCGGAACGCGTCTGCCAGGCATACCCGCGAGAGGCAGCCAATGCCCAGGTTGGCTTCCACGGCGCGTTTGATGGCTTCCGTGTGTTCCAGTTCCAGCAGTATATCCAGTTCCGGAAGCAGGCCGTGCATGCCCCGCTCGAAGGTCTGCCGTGTGCCTGAACCTGGTTCCCGCATGACCCAGGTCGCGGAGCGGAGGTCTGCATCCGAGAGTATTTCCTTTTTGGCGAAAGGATGGTCGGGGGAGCAGAAGACCACCAGTTCATCGCCCCGCCAGGGGATAACGTCCAGCTCTGAGGACTGCAATTCACCCTCAATCAGTCCGATGTCGAGCTCGAAATCACTGACACGCTTGGCGATTGTGCGGGTATTCGCCACCTCCAGGGAGACTTTCGGGTGGGTAGGGGTATTCATGTATTGGGCCATGACCCCAACGGCCAGATAGTTACCAATAGTGAGGGTTGCCCCCACTTTCAGGGCGCCCACCTCGGTATGTTTGCTGAAAGCCTGCTCCAGTTCACCGGCCTGGGCGAGCAACGCCTCTACCTTGGGACGATAAAGCCGGCCCAGCTCGTTGAGCTGCAATCGTTTGCCGACACGGTCAAAGAGCTGGATGTTAAACTGGTTCTCAAGCTCTTTTAAAGCACTACTGGCGGCAGATTGGGACATGGCGAGGGAATTGGCAGCCCGGGTGATATTCTGGAAGTGCGCCGCGGCCAGGAAAACCTCGAGTTGTCGGAAACTGAATTTCATAATCGATAATTCCGAATAAGGTTATGTGAATATCCCATTTTGTCGATAGGTTAACCCTGGGTTATTATTTACACAATGATTTTCACTCATTTGCTAACGGCTAACGAACGGGCGATACCATGAGCAATCTGAATAAAGAGCGTGTAACAAGTGTTCGCCACTGGAATGACACCCTCTTCAGTTTCACCACTACCCGTGATCCGGGATTCCGGTTCAAGAATGGCCATTTCACCATGATTGGCCTGGAAACCGATGGCAAGCCGCTGATGCGAGCCTACAGTATTGCTAGTGCCAATTATGAAGAGGAACTGGAATTTTTCTCCATCAAGGTACAGGACGGCCCACTGACGTCACGCCTGCAGCGAATTCAGGTGGGTGACGAAATCGTGGTCAGCCGGAAGCCCACGGGCACCCTGATCATGGATAACCTGCTGCCCGGCAAAAACCTCTGGCTGATCAGCACAGGCACCGGCCTGGCGCCGTTCATCAGCATCATCAAGGACCCGGAGGTCTACGAGGCGTTCGATAAGGTGATTGTTACCCACGGGGTTCGCTACAAGTCGGAACTGGCCTACCAGGAAGAGATCGAAGAGCTGCCCAACAACGAGTTTTTCGGTGAAATGGTGGAAGGTAAGCTGCTTTACTACCCAACAGTCACCCGAGAAGACTTCCGTAATACCGGTCGCCTGACCGATGCCATGGAAAACGGCAAGCTCACAAAGGACCTGGATCTGCCGGAATTTGACCTGGAGAATGACCGCTTCATGGTGTGTGGCAGCCCCAGCATGTTGAAAGACACTTGCTCCATTCTCAACAACATGGGCTTCAAGGAAGCACGCCATGGTAACCTTGGGCACTATGTGATCGAGAGGGCGTTTGTGGAGCAGTAACGCAACCGCTTCACCGCCAAACTCGAGCGTACGCGAAACCCCGAAGTGAGAACTTCGGGGTTTTTGCATCCAGAGCAAATCAATGAGGTAGGCACCGCAATGATTCAGTGGGTGTATTTGTCAGTTGCGATACTGGCGGAAGTGATCGGAACATCGTTCCTGAAGAGTTCGGAGGGTTTTACTCGCCTGGTGCCGTCCCTGGTGGTGGTTATCTCCTACATCGTGGCGTTCTACTTTCTGGCACTGACCCTGAAAACGCTGCCAGTGGGCGTTGCCTATGCAGTCTGGGCGGGGGCCGGTGTGGCGCTGATTGCCTTGGTGGGGTATCTGTTTTTCGGGCAGTCGCTGGATCTGGCCGCCATCACTGGCATCGGCCTGATCGTTGCCGGTGTTATGGTAATCAACGTATTCTCAGGCAGTATAGGTTGAAACCAATAAGCCTGAGGTGGGTGTTTGAAAAAAGCCATGGTGATCCTGGGTGTGGCGCTGATGATTGCCGCACTTGCCAGTTATGCGTCCCGGCCAGTGCCGATTGAGCACAAGCTCATATCGATCCAGGCCCGGGAAGCTTTGCCTGGTTTTGACAACATTGAGAATGAGCCAGTCGAGGTGCAGGCCGCGATCCTGGACCTGGGCGATGACCCCATGGTGCTCCTGAAGGCCCAGGCCGCTTTGCTTGCCTATCCCGACATGGCCCGCACTGTTCTTCCCCTTTACGCCTCCGAGCCGGAGTTTCGCGAGGTATTGCGCAGCTACGGTGAAAACGCCCTGCCACCCATCCATTACTTTATCCGCCAGCCGGTCAGTTCCATTGAGTGGATGAACAAGGCAGCCCGACAATACGAACGGGCCAGGGATTACATTGCGGAGCTGCGAGGCGGTGAACCCGCTGAACCTGAAAAAGCCGACCCGCTGACCCCTGAAGAGCGTGGCTGGTACGCGGTGAACTTTATCCGCAATGAAGGCCATGATTTCCTGGGGCAGTTTGTGGTGGATGACGAGGGCCGAACCCAGTGGGTCCAGACCGAACGCATTACCGAAGGTATAGCCCAGTTCTTTACCAGCGGTGTACGGCAGCTGGAGTCGGATTACCGCACTGGCGAGGATATCTCCGCCAGTGACATCGGCTGGGCCTCGGTGGATGTGCTGGTGTTCGCCAGTGCGGTCAAGGTGCTTCGCGCGGGCCGCACGGCGGCAAAGGCCACCCAGGGAGCCAGGCTTTCAACCCGGTCAGCGGCGTTGGCCGCCCGTATCACTGGTAGCGGGCGGCTGATTCTGCGCAGCGCCCGTTACGCGAAATGGCCTGTTGTCCTGGGGGTAGGGTATCTCGTGGTGGCCCACCCAAGCATCATCAATGATTTTTTCGCCGGCGTGGCCGAGGTGTTGGGTGTATCCCCGATGATGATCCAGCTTGCCGGCTGGTTACTGATTCTTGTACCGGTGTTCTATCTGGCCAGTTGGCTGTTGTGGCCCGCCATTGCGCTGCTTAAAGGGCTTCTTGCGCTTTTGCACCGGCTGGCCGGGCGAAGGCCCGGCTATTTTTCCGGTCTTCAGTGAGCCGTAGCCACCAGTACACCACTCACCATCAGAATAACGCCTGTGGCGTGACTGAATAGTCGCGGCCAGGGCACCAGTTTTTCCGCCAGGAAGTAAAGTGCCAGCCCAATCATCCATGCCAGGCTCATCACTCCACCGACAAACATCAACAGCATCAGTGCCCAGCAACAGCCGGCACAGAATACGCCATGCCGGGCACCCATAATAAAGGCGCCGGCCAGACCTTCCCGCCACTCCGTCATCAGGAAGCCGAGTGGTGACTGACACTTGCCGAGGCAGGCCTGTTTCAGGTGGCTGAACTGGAAGGCCCCGGCCACGATCAGCAAAGCCGCGCCTGACAACGGACCCACATGCCCCATCGCCGAGCTCAGCAGTGTGGTCTGATGCAGGGCCCACTGTGTAACCGCAGCGGTGATACCAAAGCTTGTCCAGACCACCAGATACCCGGCGATGAATACCCAGGTAGGTGCCATTGCCCTTTGTGACGCAATCCTGCGTTGATAAACCCGTATGTAGGTCATAATCATCGGGGCTGCCCCGGGGAGCATCATCGCCACCATCATCACAGCCCACATGATCACGCTGAGGTTCAGAAGGTGCAGGTTCCACCCGTTGGCTTCGGCTCCAGACATCGGCATGGCCATGCCACCGGAGGAATCTCCGGTGGCCAGGTAAGCCCATGCCAGTAGTGTCAGCACTACCAGGGAAGCAGCGACCAACACACGCTCCAGTGAGTGAATCTTCGCCATTGTCAGTTCCATTGCGATGACCTCCGTTGTTATGGCCCGGTGTACTCGAAAGGCGAGTAGAGCGCTGTCCGTCCGCTCAGATTCATTTGCAGTCCATGACTCTGATGACGCAGGGACCGGGACTTGGCGACCACAAGCGAATGACCGGGTGCAACTGCAAATGGGTGAGCGTTAATGGTTACATCCCGGCCATCCTGTCCTTCGATGGCGTTGATGCGGGCTTCGTGAGACTCACCGATGGTCAGGTGGCGGTGGCCTTTTTCGATGACAAAGCCGATGGGATGCTTCTCCACCGCAAGTACCTCTCCAATCATCGACGCCAGTATTTCGGGGTGGCCTCCGGCCTTGCCACCAAACACGGCACCCAGCGCCTCCTGCTGCTGCTCGTCTGCTCGTTCGTCAATGTACAGCACGGCTTTCCAGTTGCCTTCGGCCATGGGCCCCGGGGCGTTCAGCACCACGGCGATGTTCAGGTTATCCAGCGTGACCTCACCGTAGTGGCCGTTTTTAATGTGCCAGCCGACCATGGCTGTGCAGTCCCCCTCCGTCGGTGGTTCCAGATAGATGCAGGGACAGGCGCCCCTGCAGGTGCAGCTTTCAAGGTATTCCCCCTGCATTTTCCATTCGGTGCTCATATCTATACTCCTTTCGTGATGCGGGTTTGTTTGTTGTTACTGCTATTGTCAGTTATAGCCCTGAATGCGTGGTTAGAGGTGATGAGGGGATGAGAATATTATGAGAATGTAGCGGGAGGTATCTGCCATGCCCCAAAGGATGTCCGACTTGCTGGCGGCCCACGCGCATCAGACGTTCGTGGGCCGTGTTGCTGAATTGACCACTCTGGGAACCCTGCTGGAACCGCACGGGCCACGGATATTGCATGTTCACGGCATTGCCGGTATTGGCAAATCTACCCTGCTGGCTCGTTTTTCAGGCATTGCCCGGGCTCAGGGAGCGACAGTCATCCAGCTTGACTGTCGCCATGTGGAGCCCACCGAGCAAGGTGTTGTCAGGGCGCTGGGTGAGGCAATTGGTGTATCAGCGCTGAATACCGGAGTGGTTGTGGACCGTCTGGGCGATCTCGGAGGCGTTGTTATCCTGGCTTTTGATACCTTCGAGGTTTTCCAGCTGTTGGACACTTGGTTCAGGCAGGTGTTCACGCCATCGCTCCCCGAGAACGTAAGGGTTGTGCTGCTTGGTCGTCAGCCGCCAGGCGCGGCGTGGTATGCATGCGCGGGGTGGGGCCAGGTTATGCAGGCGGTGCCCGTGCCATCGCTGACAGAAAAGGAAGCGGAAGATTTTTTGCTGAGCCAGGGCATCAATAAGGCGGATGGGGCAATGATTGCCCGTTCTACCCATGGCCATCCATTGGCACTGAAACTGGCAGCAGCTGCCCTGCGGGAGTCAGCGCCTGAGCACTGGCCTACAGGTGCCCCGTTACAGCATGCCCTGGACGAGCTGACACGTATTTTCCTTGAGGATGTGGGCGATGCGGTCACCAGGCGGGTGCTTGAAGGATCAGCTGTCGTTCGTCGGGTGACGATCTCGCTGCTGCAGGCGCTATTTCCGGATCTCGCACCCCAGGATGCGTGGGAGCGTTTGCGCCGTTTACCGTTCGTGGATGGCGCCAGTGATGGATTGATGATTCATGATGCTGTTCGGGAAGCCATTGCACGATCCCTTCATGCCAGCGATCCCGGGCGTTATCTCGAATACCGGCGGGCTGCCTGGCGACAATTAACCCGTGAGGCGGGCTCTGCCGGAGGTGGCGATCTCTGGCGCTATACCGCGGACATGCTGTTCATGATTGAGAACCCGGTGGTACGGGAAGCCTTCTTTCCCAGTGGCTCTCCGACGTTGACCGTGGAATTGGCGAGTGCTGCTGATGAGCGGGCGCTGGCAGATATTGCGCACGCCTGCGAAGGCGTTGAGGCCGCTGACGCCATTCTTACATGGTGGCGTCGTTTACCGCAGGCATTTTCTTCGGTCCGAGACAGTGAAGGTCATATGGTCGGCTTTTACTGCAAGTTCCGATCGGATGAGGTTGAGCCCGGTTGGTTGTTGGACGACCCGATTATGGATCAATGGTATTCACACCTGAAACACCACCCGATGCCAAGGGGCGAAATTGCCCTGTTCTGCCGCCGCTGGCTGAGTATTGAAGACCGAGATTCTCCGGGGGATGTACAGGCAGCGGTCTGGTTGGACCTGAAGCGAACCTACATGGAGCTGAGGCCCGAGCTCCGCCGTGTTTATCTGGCCGTGATGAACATAGGCGACTATGCTGCCGTTGCCCGGCGCCTGGGATTTGAAGTGCTGACAGATCGAACCATTGTACTGGATGGCCACCACTATCACTCCGCCGTGCTCGACTTTGGCCCGGCCTCGGTGGATGGCTGGCTGGCGGATCTTGCGGCTGCGGAACTGGGTGTTCAGCGCGAAGTGGAACTGCTGGACCCGGATGCCAGGGAGTTGGTGCTTGATGAGGGCAGGGTGACCCTGACACCACTTGAGTTCGGGGTCATGCGCTACCTGGTTGCCCGTCAGGGCAAAGCAGTCTCCCGCAGCGAACTGTTGAGGGATGTCTGGGGAACCCGCTACGAGGGTGGCAGCAATGTGGTTGACGCGGTGGTGCGTACCCTGCGCAGAAAGCTAGGCAACCGAGCCACCCGTGTCGAAACCGTTACTGGCTTCGGATATCGGTTACGTTCGCGCGATTAGGCTAGCGCAACCAGTTTCGCAGTTTGACGACTAACAGCTCCGCGTCGGTCAGTCCCCGCCGTTGCTCCAGGAGCTCCGCCAGTACTGCGGGCCGATCCGTGATAATGTTGTCCACGCCCATATCAATAAACCGTGACATGGCGCGGGGACTATTGACGGTCCAGACATGCAGTTCGTTATCAGCCCGGTGGGTTTGGGCAACCGTGGTGGGCGTGACCCTGTTCTGCCGCAGGCCCAGATTGTCAAAACTCTGTTCCCAAAGTGGGCCGACGATGAATTGTGCCAGCAGGGTGGTTTTCAGTGCTGGCTCAAGCCTGCGAGCCTTTGCCAGGACGTACCATTCGGCGGCAGCAATGACGGTGCCGTCAACCGCATCCATTTGCTGGAGCAGGCCGACAACTTTCCGGGTCAGTCCGGGACTGTCCGGGTCTGGTTTTATATCCACGTACAGTTTGGCTTTGCCCCTGGTGGCGGAAATGACTTCTTCCAACGTGGCGATTCGTTCGCCGCTGAAGGCCGGGCCAAACCAGGAGCCCGCATCCCTGCTGCGGGCCTCCTCCAGACTGATGTCGGAGATCTTCCCGGCAAGCCCGAACACCCGTCGCATATCGCTGTCGTGCCAGAGTACCGGTACGCCATCCGCGGTCATGCGGACATCAACTTCAATGTAGTCGGCGCCGTCCTGAACAGCCTGTTCAATGGCGCTCAGGGTGTTTTCAGGTGCCTTGAAGGCGCTGCCCCTGTGGGCAGTTATGGCAACCTCGTCCTGTTGCTCGAAAGATTGCAACACGAACCAGGCCTGGGTGACGGCAAGGACGAGGATCAGAAGCTCGGCTGTCCAGGCCAGCGGGGCGGCCTGTTCAGGCAGGTCTTTAACGGGGACCTGTCGGTGGTGGCCGGTCGCCTGCCTGTAAACGCTGTACAGCAGCATGCTGTAGGCTGCCATGCCGACGAAGGCGACGGTAAGCGTAAAGAGGATATAAAGGGCGATAAAACCCAGAGTAACGGGCACGAGCACATCCATTCGCTCGGGCAGAGCAGTCAGTATCTGGCTACCCATAGCCTGGAACACCCATGTTACCAGAATAGGCAGCAGGATCAGCCCGGCCAGGCCGGATATGAGCGCCCCCGTTGCTGGTAGCCGTTGGCCATGAACATAACGACTGCTTCGCCTGAGCGCGTCCCGCGCGTCGAGACCATCAAGCAGGACCAGCGGAACGGACAGTATCCAGCGCAGATAGAGCCAGCCATTACAAAGGGTGATCCCCAGCGCTGCCACGCCGGAAATACCCATGAACCACCAGACCACTGGTGGTCGTTCCAGTTTCAGATAGTAAAGGTCATGGGAGGACAGCAACCACTGATAGGCAAGGACAATCGCAAGTAAAAACGGCAATGCCGTCAGGAGGTGGCCCCCCACCTGCAACAGGGTCAGGGACAGTAACCGTTTGAAATGGCGGGCCAGGGCCCAGAGCGCGGAAATGGCTATCCGATATTCCCGGCGCCCACCTGAGGCGGCGATCCAGGTCATTCCCGCCTGTTGAAGGACGACCAGAAGAGCGGTAAGGCTCGCCGTTGCTGCTAGCCAAACCAGGCCACCGGGAGACACCACGAACTGGACTAGTCCACCTGTGCTGATCGCTGCCTGGCCGGTAATGGGACGAAGGGCTGCCAACGCTCCTGAGAAGAGTGGCGTGAGTGCTGCCAGGGCCAGGCCGGTAAAAAACAGGTAAAAAGCCAATAGTGCCCGGCGATGAATGTGCAGGAATGCCAGTGTATGCAGTGCAAGGATCTTCATTTCCGGCTCAGGGGGTTTCCGCGGGTTTCATCCGCGCTGCCCTGTTAAACAGCGCGGTGCGTTCCTCGAAGGTCAGGAAAGGTTCCGCATCCGTCTGCTCCAGTGTGCCGAACAGGCGCTCCGGCTCAAAACGCCAGCTACTGCAGTTTGTCATGAGTTCGCTGCAGCTCAGCAATTGTCCCGACTCCCGGAGGAAATACTTGAGCCCTGTGTAAGTGTCTGCCAGAAGCAGGTTCCGGGGGTTGCCTTGCTGCCTCACCAGTAGACTCCGACCGATCATATCGCCGGCTTTCTTGCTGAACCCGGTAACGTCCAGGATGGTTGGCGGAATATCAATCTGGGCGACGATCTGGTCCCGATCAGCGTAGCGCTCCAGTGAATCCCTGTCTGGAGGACGCAGGGCCAGCACACCGACATTACTGTTCAGCGGTATGGATTCGTGGTCTTTCCTGATGAAGCCGCCGGATTCATCGGAGGTAACGATCACCAGGGTGTCGTCAAGAATACCGTCGGACGCCAGGCCGTTGAGGAAGCGATTCAGTGATTCCTCCATGGTTTTCATCGCCATCCGCCGCGCTTCCTGTGGCTCTGGTGTAATGTCCTCGGCATCCAGCTTGCCATCGGAGTCCTGTTTTTCTCGTTCCTCTTGCTCCTCCCTCTTTTCGCCAATATTGAAAGGGTGGTGAGTGCCTACGTTCAGCAGTGTGACCAGCCATGGAGACGTTTGTGAGTCCAGTTGCCGGAGGCGTTGTGCGATGTTGTCGAAATAGACCGGGTCTGGCGGCCCCCACCCCTCTACCTCGTCCTCGGGCCCGTTGAAAATGCCGGCGCCGGTTACGTCGATGAATCCTGCCTTGGGCATAAATTCACCTTTCTGCATGTAGTCGAGCGGGGCGGCCTGCCAGTAAGCGGTGTGATAGCCATGCTCCTTGAGGCGGCCCGGCATGCAGTCCACTTCGGCGCGGTCTTCGGCGACATCAACCATTTTCCGGGATTGCCTGCGGAAATCCGGATATTCGCCGCAAAGGATGGCGAAGGTGCCGCGATTCGTCTGCCGATCCATGCTCAGTGCGTTGCGGTATATGCGAAAACCGTGTCGGCGCAGGTTCGTTTCGAGATTGGCCAACTCAACGGTCGGGTCCAGTTCGTGATAGTCACTCAGGCTCGGGAAGTAGCCGCCCGACAAGCCCTCAACCATGATCAGCAGCACATTGGGTGGCTCCTCCACATTGGGGGTAGCAACCTGGTGACGAAAGAAGCTGGCGCCTTCAAGGGTTTCTTTTGGCGTGGTGGCGGATTCTGTGACAGTGAGTAGCTTCGTGCTGACAGGGGCAATGAGAGCGCCGGGTATTTGGGAGAAAAAGCTGGCAACAAGATTGTTGGCTGGTGTCGTAAGACTCTGAAAGGAGATGCCGTAAACCACCGTTACAAGTACAGCGAGCACGACTTGCCCACTGTGACCGGCCAACGGCGTTTCAGGTTTGATACTGCGGTGGAGTCGATGAAGTAACCAGGCAAGGAAAATATAGATTGGAAGCCACAGTGAGTGAACGTTGATCAGGCTGCCGGTGACAAAGGTAGGGTCGACACTCTTGCCGATGAGCGACAACTGGAACAGTGTCCCGTGTACCGTCAGGTGCATGCCTGCAACGAAGGCCGCACATCCAAGTACTATGACCAGGATGGCCCTGAAGACACCTGTTGTTACAGTCAGTAAGACAGCAAGAATGAATGCACCGGCCAGGTCGCTGGCAATCATCGCAGAGGTATCGGGCCAGACACCGCTTTGCAATACGTAGCTCGCCCTGACGGCCACCAGCCAGCAGAATGCTAAAAGCATCGTTTTGCAGAAGTGTCTGGTCATGAGCCCCGAGAAAAATGCCATAGTGTCGTCCGGTGTTTAATCCTGATTCAGGCCGTCAGTGTTGCAGTGAGAGGCCCTGTGTCTACCAAACAGATTATCGATACCGGCTGGAGGCTGGCAATGTCGCGAGACGTTTATGAAGCACTGTTAATCGGGCTGCTGCTCGTATTTACTTTTACCGGCTGCTCAGACGGTAATACACCGGAGCTATCGGAAAAGGCACTCAATGAGGATAAGGCACGTGATGAGAGCGTGCCGGAGATTGATCTGAACCGCGCCGAACTCGACTGGATCGGCCAGCAGGTGTTCCGTAATGAGTGTTCCGCCAAGACAACCTGCCTGGTGCACTGGAATGAAGGGGAGGCATTTCCGTCTCTCGGGATCGGGCACTTCATCTGGTACCCGTCCGGCGTGGATGGTCGGTTTGTCGAAAGCTTTCCTGCATTGATCCGGTATATGTCCGAGCACAATGCTCCATTACCGCGCTGGCTGGCAAGACTCGATCCATTTGATGCTCCATGGCCGGACAGGGCGGCTTATCTCAAGGTGGCCGATTCCGCTCGCATTACCGAGCTGCGTGAGTTTCTGGATGCAACCCGGGATCTCCAGGCCGGGTTCATCGTCCAGCGCGCAAGTGACTCGTTGTCGCGCATCGTGCAAGCGGCGCCGGCCTCTCAGGCGTCACGCGTCCGACAGCACCTTGAATCCCTGGTCAGCACGCCAGGCGGAGTTTATGCGGTAATCGACTACGTCAACTTCAAGGGCGAGGGGTTGTCGTCCGCCGAGCAATATAACGGCGATGGATGGGGGCTACTGCAGGTCCTGATTAACATGGAGGAAGACGCCAGGCCCACCGTGGAACAATTTCGGATGGCAGCCGCTGAGGTGCTGAGCCGTCGGGCTGAAAACGCAGACGACTCAATCGAGAAAGAGCGTTGGCTGCCGGGTTGGCTCCGGCGCCTGGAAACCTATCGTGAGCCAGTTTCAGCTCCATCCGCACCAAAATAATTCACGAAAACTGGTCCATTTCCCGAACGGCTTCTACTTTATAATGGAGCGGTCGGGAAAATGCCTGCCCCATGGTCCCTCTGTCTGCGCTGAAGCAAGGCGAAGGCTGCACAATCTTGAGGCCAGTTGCGGGTTTTGTGCGTTTTCTCAGGCGGCTTGTATGAAAAACAAATATTATAAATCAACACGTTGGTATATCTGGCTCGTAAATTGCTCATATTCGGTGCACCTCTAACCAACGGAATTTTGGAGATACGATAATGAAAAACACCAAGTCGATTGCAGTCGGCGCAGTCATGCTGTGCAGTGTGTTTACCGCTTCGGTGGCCAGCGCGGCTACAACGCTCGAGAGTGTCAAGGAAAAAGGACATCTGCAGTGTGGTGTAACAACAGGCCTGCCGGGGTTCTCCCAGCCGGATGACAAGGGTAATTGGACCGGTATCGATGTGGATACCTGTCGCGCCGTTGCTGCCGCCGTTTTCGGCGACCCGAAAGCAGTGCAGTTCACGCCGCTGACTGCAAAGGAACGTTTTACCGCACTCCAGTCCGGCGAGATCGATATGCTCTCGCGGAACACCACCTGGACCCTGACGAGAGATGCCTCCCTCGGCCTGAACTTCGCCGGCGTCAATTATTACGACGGCCAGGGCTTCCTGGTCAAAAAGGACCTGGGTGTGGATGAAGCGTCACAACTCAGCGGCGCGACAATCTGTATCCAGGCGGGTACCACCACCGAACTGAACCTGGCGGATTACTTCCGTGCCAAGGGTATGGACTTCAAGCCACTGGTGTTCGATACCTCCGAGCAGACAGTACAGGGTTTTGCTTCCGGCCGTTGTGATGTGCTGACATCCGACCGTTCGCAGCTTGCAGCCTTACGCTCAAAGCTGGCTGAGCCGGATTCCGCCAAAATCCTCCCGGAAACCATTTCCAAGGAGCCGCTGGGTCCGGTTGTTCGCCAGGGTGATGACCAGTGGTTCAATATTGTGAAGTGGGTGCTCTCCGTTCAGATCAATGCCGAAGAATTGGGTGTTTCATCGTCCAATGTGGATGACATGTTGAAGTCCGACAACCCCAATATCCAGCGTCTGCTGGGTACTGACGGCGACATGGGCGCCAAGCTCGGCCTGCCGGATGACTTTGGCTATGCCATCGTGAAGGGCGTTGGCAACTACGGCGAGATGTACAACCGTAACGTTGGCCCGGACACACCTCTTGGCCTTGACCGCGGTCTTAACGCGCTTTGGACTGAAGGCGGCATCATGTATGCGCCGCCAGTACGTTAATTCCTGAAAGCAATTCAGCGGGGCGGTGGCGGTTGTCGCCGCTCCCTGAGTTCTGTGATGTGTTCAACCGCAGGTTTGCTTTCCGGGAACAAGCATGAAAAACCAGAATATTGATTCCAGGCCCGCGGGCCCAAAGCCCTGGTACGACCCACAGGTCCGTTCCATCTTCTTTCAGATTGTCGCTATCTCTCTGGTCTTCTGGGCTGGCTGGACGCTAGTGGACAATACCCTCTCCAACATGGAAAGCCGTGGCATCAGTACCGGTTTCGGTTTCCTCGGAGAATCGGCCGGTTTCGGCATCATCATGCACCTGATCCCTTTTGATGCGACCATGTCTTATGGCCGCACATTCTTCGTCGGGCTGCTTAATACCTTACTGGTGTCGGCAATGGGCATTGTGACGGCCACCATCATCGGCTTTGTCGTTGGTGTGGCGAGGCTGTCCACGAACTGGCTGGTTGCCAAGCTGGCACTGACCTACATAGAGGTCATCCGTAACATTCCGCTGCTGTTGCAGATATTCTTCTGGTACTTCGCGGTACTGCGAAACCTGCCTTCACCTCGCCAGACAATGGATGTGGGTGACTGGCTGTTCCTGAACAACCGTGGGCTCTACATGCCTGAGCCTTTCGCCCAGGACGGCTTTGGCCTGGTTTATGGTGCACTTACTGTGGCTATTATCGGGACTGTTGCCTTGCGCCGCTGGTCCAGGAAGCGGCAACTTGAAACCGGTGAAATCTTCCCGGTATTCAAGGTTGGCGTTGGTCTTATCGTCGGGCTGCCGGTCATTGCTTACTTCCTGGCTGGCCAGCCCCTGCAGTGGGAGATTCCGGAGCTTCAGGGCTTCAACTTCGGAGGTGGCTTCGTCATCATCCCGGAACTCGCCGCGCTCTGGGTTGCACTGTCGCTCTACACCGCCAGTTTTATCGCAGAGATTGTGCGCTCCGGTATCCTTTCGGTGAGCAAGGGGCAGACCGAAGCCTCCAAGGCATTGGGTCTTCCGGCCAACCTTACTCTCAGGTTGGTGGTGATTCCCCAGGCTATGCGGGTCATCATTCCACCGCTAACCAGCCAGTACCTGAACCTCGTCAAGAACTCCTCCCTGGCAACCGCTATCGGTTATCCCGACCTGGTGGCTGTGTTTATGGGAACAACCCTGAACCAGACGGGGCAGGCGGTTGAGGTTGTGGCGATCACCATGGCGGTCTATCTGACCATCAGTTTGCTGATTTCCCTTTTCATGAACATCTACAACCGGGCCGTGGCCATTAAGGAACGATGATGACCGAGTCTGAAGTACAACGACCCAAAAAGGCACTCGCCCCCGTCAAGTGGATACGTTCAAACCTGTTCTCTTCCTGGTACAACACACTGCTGACGGTGGTTATTGGCTACCTGGTGCTGACCAGTATTGCACCCCTGATGAACTGGTTGTTCCTGGAGGCCACTTTCACGGGGGCTGAGCCCAGTGATTGCGCAGGCGAGGGCGCCTGTTGGCTCTTTATCAACCAGCGCCTGAACTTCTTTATCTACGGGTTTTATCCCGATGATCTGCAGTGGCGGGTGGATGCGATGTTTATCCTGCTTGCCGTTGCCTTCGTGCCCCAGTTCATTGAAGGCTTTCCGGCCCGCAAATGGCTGGGTATCTTCGGGCTGACCGGGCTGCCGGTGATCGGCTTTTTCATGATTCCTGGTGGGCTTTTCGGTCTTGAACCGGTGGAAAGCAGCAAATGGGGCGGGTTGATGCTGACGCTGATACTGGCCTACATCGGCATTATCGCTTCGTTGCCGATTGGCACTTTGTTGGCCCTCGGCCGGCGGTCCGAAATGCCTGTTATCCGTGGGTTGAGCGTAGTGTTCATCGAAGTCTGGCGGGCGGTTCCACTCATAACCGTGCTGTTTATGGCCTCGGTTATGTTGCCGCTGTTCCTCCCCGAAGGCATGAGCTTCGAGAAGCTGGCGCGCGCCCTGATAGGCATCACGCTATGGCAGTCGGCCTATATGGCGGAGGTAATTCGTGGTGGACTGCAGGCGATACCCCGTGGCCAATATGAGGCCGCCAGCGCGCTCGGGCTTGGCTACTGGAAAAAAATGGGGCTGGTGATATTGCCGCAGGCCCTGACCATGGTGATTCCCGGCATCGTGAACACCTTCATATCGCTTTTCAAGGACACCACGCTGGTGTTGATTATCGGCTTGTTCGACATCCTTGGAACCGTGCAATCGACCGTAACCGACCCGGCCTGGCAGAACGTCGCCGTGGAAGGTTATGTGTTTGTCGCCTTCTGTTTCTGGGTCTTCTGTTTCGGTATTTCCCGCTACAGCCAGAACCTGGAACGTAAACTCGACACCGGTCATAAAACCTGATGGGTAACCCTATGACAGAACAGACTCAGGCGCCCGAGGCGCAGCCATCATCCCCGGGGCCGGCCAGCGGAAAGCCGGACATCATACGCGTTGAGGGTATGCATAAGTGGTATGGCGACTTCCATGTACTGAAGAATCTTAACCTGAACGTGCAACAGGGGGAGCGCATTGTTATCTGTGGCCCGTCAGGGTCCGGAAAATCGACGTTTATTCGCTGTATCAACCGACTGGAAGAACACCAGAAGGGCAAGATCATCGTGGACGATGTCGAGCTTACCGACGACGTGCGCCAGATCGACAGCGTGCGCAAGGAAGTGGGCATGGTGTTCCAGCACTTCAACCTGTTTCCCCACCTGACGGTGCTGGAAAATTGCTGCCTGTCACCCATTTGGGTAAGGAAGACACCACGAAAGGAGGCTGAGGCATCGGCGATGGAGTACCTTGAACGCGTAAGGATTCCGGAACAGGCCGACAAGTACCCCGGGCAATTGTCTGGAGGTCAGCAGCAGCGGGTCGCAATTGCCCGGGCGCTGTGCATGAAGCCGAAAATCATGCTGTTTGATGAGCCTACCTCGGCACTTGATCCTGAAATGATCAAGGAAGTGCTGGATGTCATGATCGAGCTGGCTGGAAGCGGTATGACCATGCTTTGTGTGACGCATGAGATGGGATTCGCCAAAACCGTGGCCGACAGGGTGATCTTTATGGATGGTGGTGAAATCGTCGAGGGCGCGCCGCCCAGGGAGTTTTTCACCAACCCCAGGGAAGCCAGGACTCAGAAGTTCCTGGAGCAGATTCTACAGCACTGAGGGTGAAACCTGGCCGGGCTTCGGAACCCGGCCAGGGTATCATAGCGGGTGTTTTCTCAGTACCGGTTCCTGGCCGGACTCCACTTCCAGCCACCAGACATTTTCGTCCCAGTCCCCCAGTACAATACGCCTGGCAGGCTTGCCGCCGGCTTCCAGTTCATGAACCGCCGGGCGGTGGGTGTGGCCGTGAATCAGGCGTTGCACACCGCGGGCTTCCATTTCCTTCACCACCTCGTCGGGGGTGACATCCATAATGAACTCTTCCTTGCCCTTGTTCTTGGCCATGCTGATTTCCCGCAACTGCCGGGCCATCTGCTGGCGCTCGGCCAGGGGACGCTGAAGAATCATTTGCTGCCACTGAGGGTTGCGCATGTTGGCGCGGAACTTCTGGTACTCCACATCGGCGGTGCACAGGCTGTCACCGTGCATCAGCAAGGTGGGCGTGCCATACAGATCCACAACGGTTGGGTCGTCAAGCAGGGTGGCGCCGATACGGTTGCAGTAATCCTCGCCAATCAGGAAGTCCCGGTTGCCATGCATCAGGAACAGTTCCGTGCCGGTGTTGCTGACTGCACGCAACGCCTCCGCCACCTGTTCCTGGAGTGGCGTCCGCTCGTCGTCACCAATCCAGGCCTCGAAAAAGTCTCCCAGGATGTAGAGCTTCTCTACGCCCCGGGCCTTTTCGTCCAGGAAAGCCAGGAAGGCATTGGTAATGTCCGGCCGGGACTCTTCCAGATGCAAGTCAGAGATGAACAGCGTGGTCACGCCGCGCCTCCATCCTCTACAACTTCGGCTTTCTCAATTACCACGTCTTCGGCGGGAACATCCTGGTGTCCGGAGCGCATGGTGGTGCGCACGGAGCGGATGGCGTTGACCGTGTCCATGCCTTCCATCACCTTGCCAAACACACAGTAGCCCCAACCTTCAGCGTTCTCGGCGGTATGGTCGAGGAAACCGTTGTTCTCGACGTTGATGAAAAACTGTGCAGTCGCGGAATGAGGGTCCATGGTGCGGGCCATGGCGACAGTGCCCTGCATGTTGCTCAGGCCGTTGTTGGCCTCATTTTTGATTGGCTCACGGGTCTTGCGCGGGGTCATGCCTGGTTCGAAACCACCACCCTGGATCATGAAGTTGCTGATCACACGGTGAAAAACAAGGCCATCGTAAAAGCCGTCGCGAACATACTGTTCAAAGTTCTTGGCCGTCTCCGGGGCGTTGTCGTAATCCAGTTCCAGTGTGATATCACCGTGGGAAGTTTTCAGCAGAATCATCAGGGTTTCCTGTTCAAATGGGTATAAAAAGCAACGTTGGCGTTATTGTACTGAAGAGTTTGAGCGCGTGCATGAGTTAGGCAATGATTTGTGAGTATAATACGCGGTTTCAGACCCACACCCTATGATTGAGATTGTATGAGCGCCGAGTCCAAGAAAGCCCATAACTTCATCCAGAGCCTGATCGAAGACGCGATTGCCAACGGCGAGCACACAGGCAAGGTGGTCACCCGTTTTCCGCCGGAACCCAACGGGTACCTGCACATCGGTCACGCCAAGTCGATCTGCCTGAATTTTGGCATCGCTGAAACGTTTGATGGCGATTGCACCCTGCGGTTTGATGATACCAACCCGGAAAAGGAATCCCAGGAGTACATTGACTCTATCAAGCAGGACGTCCATTGGTTGGGCTGTGAATGGACCGGCGAAGTGCGTTACGCCTCGGACTACTTCGATGCCATTTACGATTTTGCCGTTGAGCTGATCGAAAAGGGCAAGGCCTATGTCTGTGCACTGACAGCGGACCAGATGGCCGAATACCGGGGCACCCTGAAAAAGCCTGGCCAGAACAGCCCATACCGCGACCGTCCCGTGCAGGAAAACCTGCAACTGTTCCGCGATATGCGCGACGGAAAATTCCAGAATGGCGAGTTGGTGCTGCGCGCCAAAATCGACATGGCGTCCCCCAACATCAACCTGAGGGACCCGATCCTGTACCGGATTCGCTACGCCGACCACCACCAGACCGGTGACAAGTGGTGCATCTACCCGATGTATGACTTCACCCATCCGATTTCCGACGCCATGGAGGGGATCACCCACTCCCTATGCACCCTGGAATTCGAGGATCACCGCCCGCTGTATGACTGGGTGCTGGAAAACATCTCGGCCCCCTGCCAACCACGGCAGATTGAATTCGCGCGGCTGAACCTGAACTACACCATCACCAGTAAGCGCAAGCTCAGGCGGTTGGTGGACGAAGGTTTCGTTGACGGCTGGAGCGACCCCCGCATGCCCACCATTTCCGGCCTGCGCCGCCGTGGCTACACCCCGGAATCCATCCGCACCTTCTGCGACATGATTGGTGTGAACAAGGCTGGCGGCACCGTGGATATGGGCATGCTGGAGCACGCCATCCGGGAAGACCTTAACACCCGTGCACCCCGCGCCATGTGCGTGATGCGCCCGCTGAAGGTCGCCCTGACCAATTACCCGGAAGACAAGACCGAAACCCTGGTGCTGCCGGTTCACCCACAGAACCCGGATATGGGCGAGCGGGAAGTGACCTGGAGCCAGACCCTCTACATCGACCGGGAAGACTTCGCCGAAGAGCCACCGCGCAAGTGGAAGCGTCTGGCCCCGGATCAGGCGGTGCGTCTGCGTGGCGGATACGTAATGACCTGCCGTGAGATTATTCGCGACGATAGCGGCGAGATCGTCGAACTCAAATGTGAGTACGATCCAAACACTCTGGGCGTTAACCCCGAAGGGTATAAACCGAACGGCGTCGTCCACTGGGTATCGGCAACAGACAGTGTTGAAACGGACATCAACCAGTACGACCGGTTGTTCAATCATGAGTCGCCGGACAGTGACAAAGAAACCGACTTTGTAGACTCAATCAACCCGGAATCCTTGGTGGTCCTCAAAGGTGCCAGGGTGGAGAAGAGCCTGGCCACACCCAGGACAGACTTGCCGTACCAGTTCGAGCGGGAGGGGTACTTCTTTTGTGATGAAGAGTTAACCGCCGCTTCGGGTCACCCGGTTTTCAACCGTACGGTGACCCTCCGGGATTCCTGGGGCAAAGGCAAATAGCAGTTGAAGGCACGAACAAAGTAGGGAGGAGTCGCCAGGCCGGGGGTATCTATCCGGGACCGTAAAAAACAGGGATGTTTTTTACGAGCCTACAGGGACGTATTCACGGCGTGTCCCGGATAGATACCCCCGGCCTGGCGGCGACCCGCACCAAAACTCGATACATCAGGCAACCAACGAGCATCAAGTGATTAAAATCTACAACACCCTTAGTCAGAAGAAGGAAGAGTTCCAGCCGATCGAGCCAGGAAAGGTTCGCATGTACGTGTGTGGCATGACGGTGTACGACTACTGTCATCTCGGACATGCAAGGGTGTTGGTGGCGTTTGATGTGATTACGCGGTATTTGCGTCATAGCGGGTACGACGTTCATTACGTTCGTAATATCACTGATATCGACGACAAGATCCTGCGCCGTGCCGAGGAAAACGGTGAAGTTTATAGTGATCTCACCAAACGCATGATCAAGGCAATGCACGAGGATGAGGCTAAGCTGGGTGTTTTGTCTCCAACGGAAGAGCCGTGCGCTACCGAATACATCAATGAAATTGTGGCTATGATCCACAAACTGGTCACCAGCGGGCACGCCTATGCAGCAGATAATGGTGACGTATATTTTTCCGTGGAGTCATACCCGGACTACGGCAAGCTCAGTAAGAAGAAGCTCGAAGACCTGGTGGCCGGCGCCCGTGTGGATGTCCAGGAAGCCAAACGAAGCCCCGCGGACTTTGTGCTGTGGAAGGCTGCCAAGCCCGGTGAAGTAAGCTGGGAGTCTCCCTGGGGCGATGGTCGGCCTGGCTGGCATATCGAATGCTCGGCCATGTCCAATCGCTGCCTTGGAGAGACCTTCGATATCCACGGTGGCGGGCCGGATCTGCTGTTTCCGCATCATGAGAACGAAATCGCCCAGTCCGAGTGCGCCAATGGCCATACCTTTGTGAATACCTGGATGCACGCGGGTGCCATTCGGGTGAACAAGGAAAAGATGTCCAAGTCCCTGGATAATTTCTTCACCATTCGCGAAATTTTTGAGAAGTACGCGCCGGAAGTGGTGCGGTACTTCCTGGTATCCAGTCATTACCGTAGCCAGGTGGATTACTCGGAAGAAAATCTCGCTGAGGCGGGGCGCACCCTGACCAGGCTGTATCATTCGCTTCGCGGGCTGGTGCCCGCCAAGGATGTGGCGGAAACGGACTATGATCGGCGCTTTGCCGAGGCCATGGATGACGACTTCAACACCGCCGGCGCCATGGCCGTGCTTCACGCCGTCGCTAATGAGATCAACCAGTTGCGAAGGGATGGCCGCGATAACGAAGCTAACGAACACGCCGCAGTGCTTGTCAGGCTTGGCGGTATTCTCGGGCTGTTGCAGCAGGACCCGGAAGCTTACTTCCAGGCTGATACCGGCAGTGAACTCAGCGCAGATGATATCGAGGCCATGATCCAGGCCCGGGCCGATGCGCGGGCGCAGAAGAACTTCGCCGAGGCAGACCGGATTCGTGATGAGTTGGCGGATAAGGGCATCATTCTGGACGACAGCCGCGAGGGAACGAGCTGGCGCAGGGGGTAGTGTTCCGCCTGGCTCAGCCAAAAGTCTGGTTGTCGGCGCGGGCATGACCTTGTAGGGAATTTCCCGTACAATACCGCCCTCGAATTATAACGGCTCTTCCGGGGAAACCCGATGAAAGGGCAGGGAATACAGTAACCCACTGAGGCAAACAACGATGACAGAACGCGTACAAGTCGGCGGCCTTCAGGTCGCAAAGAACCTGTTCGATTTCGTTAACAATGAAGCGATTCCGGGCACCGGTGTCGATGCTGACAAATTCTGGGCCGAGTTCGACAAGATTGTTCACGAACTGGCACCCCGCAATAAAGAGCTGCTCGCCAAGCGCGATGCCATCCAGGAAAAATTGGATTCCTGGAACCGCGACCATAAAGGCCAGAAGCTTGATATGGCCGAGTACAAGTCGTTCCTGCAAGACATCGGCTACCTGGTCGATGAGCCAGGCGACTTTAAAATTTCAACCTCGAATGTAGACCCTGAAGTGGCCACGATGGCTGGTCCCCAGCTCGTGGTTCCGGTGATGAACGCCCGTTTTGCGCTGAACGCCGCCAACGCCCGTTGGGGTAGCCTGTATGATGCGCTTTACGGCACCGATGCGATTTCCGAGGAAAATGGAGCCGAGAAAGGCCGTGGCTATAACCCGGTGCGCGGTGCCAAGGTTATCGAATTTGCCCGTAACCTGCTGGACAGCTCCGCTCCGCTGGCTTCTGGCAGCCACAAGGACGCAACAAAGTACCTGGTTGAGGGCGGCAAGCTGGTAGTCAAGCTGCAGAATGGTGAATCCACAGGCCTGAAAGACGAGTCCGGTTTTGTTGGCTACACCGGTGCCGCCGATGCGCCGACTGGCGTTCTGCTGGTCAAGAATGGCATGCATTTCGAGATCCAGATCGATGCCAGCCATCCGATCGGCAAGGATGACGGCGCAAACGTTAAAGATGTGCTGATGGAGTCCGCGTTGACCACCATCATGGACTGCGAAGACTCGGTTGCCGCCGTGGATGCGGACGACAAGGCGCTGGCCTACCGCAACTGGCTGGGCCTGATGAAAGGCGACCTGGAAGAAACCTTCGAGAAAGGCGGGCAGCAGATGACCCGCAAGATGCACGAAGACCGTGCTTACAACAAGCCGAGCGGCGGTGAGCTGGTGCTGAAGGGCCGCAGCCTGATGTTCGTGCGGAACGTGGGCCACCTGATGACCAACCCGGCGATCCTGCTGAAAGACGGCAGCGAAGTGCCCGAAGGGTTGATGGACGGCCTGTTGACCTCGCTGATCGCGATTCACGACCTGAAGGGTACTGGTAAGCTGCAGAACAGCACCACGGGTTCAGTTTACATCGTCAAGCCGAAGATGCACGGCCCGGAAGAAGTGGCGTTCACCAACGAGTTCTTCGGTCGCGTTGAAGACGCGCTTGGTCTGCCGGCTTTCACCCTGAAAGTGGGCATCATGGACGAGGAGCGTCGCACAACCGTGAACCTCAAGTCCTGTATCCATGCTGCCAGGGAGCGTGCTGTCTTTATCAATACCGGCTTCCTGGATCGCACCGGGGATGAGATCCACACCTCCATGGAGCTGGGGCCGTTTATCCGCAAGGGGCCGATGAAGCAGGCCGCATGGATCCAGGCCTACGAGCAGTGGAACGTGGACATCGGCCTGGAAACCGGTTTCCGTGGTGTTGCCCAGATCGGTAAGGGCATGTGGGCCATGCCGGACCTGATGGCCGGTATGCTGGAAGCCAAGATTGGCCACCCGAAAGCTGGCGCCAATACTGCCTGGGTTCCATCACCGACAGCGGCCACGCTGCACGCGACCCACTATCACCAGGTCAGCGTTGCGGATATCCAGAAAGAGCTGGAAAGCCGCACCCGCGCCAACCTGGACGACATCCTGACCGTTCCGGTCATGGACGATCCGAAGTCCCTGTCGGCGGAGGAGATCCAACAGGAACTGGATAACAACGCCCAGGGTATCCTCGGTTACGTGGTGCGCTGGATCGACAGTGGTGTTGGCTGCTCCAAGGTGCCGGACATCAACGATGTGGGCCTGATGGAAGACCGTGCCACGCTGCGTATTGCGTCACAGTTGCTGACCAACTGGCTCTACCACGGCATCTGCACTGAAGAGCAGATCCACGAGACCATGAAGCGCATGGCCGCGGTGGTTGATCGCCAGAACGCCAACGACCCGTCGTACCGCGACATGGCTCCGGAGTTTGATGGCAGCATCGCCTTCCAGGCCGCCATGGACCTGGTGCTCAAGGGCCGTGAGCAGCCGAATGGCTACACCGAGCCGCTTCTGCACGCGTATCGCCTGAAGGCGAAAGAGAAGTACGGCCAGTAATCAGGGCCGGCCATCAAAAAACCCCGCATCTGCGGGGTTTTTTGTGGGTGGGGCTTTTGGAGTGGTCCGCTTTGTCGGATTACGGCCCATTCGGGCCTAATCCGACCTGCAAGTGAAAATATCCCGGTGCCCGCCCGTAGGTCGGATTAGGCGAAGCCGTAATCCGACAACCCGGCTCAATCCCTGTGCAACTCATTCGCCGCATAGAGTGTGTTCTGCAGAAGCGTGGCAATGGTCATCGGCCCCACGCCACCCGGAACTGGCGTGATGTAAGCCGCTCGCTCCGAGGCAGCCGCAAAATCCACATCCCCACGCAGCTTGCCGTCTTCCATCCGATTAATGCCCACGTCAATCACCGTTGCCCCCGGCTTGATCCAGTCACCTTTGATCAGCCCCGGCTTGCCAACAGCGGCAATCAAAATGTCGGCTTCCCCGACGAATTTTTCCAGGTCGTCGGTAAAGCGATGACATACGGTAACGGTGGCGCCCTTCAGTAACAGCTCCATCGTCATGGGCCGTCCGACAATGTTCGACGCACCCACTATAACCGCGTGCTGGCCCTTGTAAGGGGTGTCAATGCTGTCCAGCAGGGTAATGATGCCGGCGGGCGTGCAGGGCCTCAGGGCAGGTTTGCGCTGCACCAGGCGGCCAATGTTGTAGGGATGGAAACCGTCCACATCCTTGTCAGGGCGGATCTTTACCAGGATAGGGTCGGCGTCCATATGGGCCGGCAGTGGAAGCTGAACCAGGATGCCGTCTACGTCCGGATTCTCGTTAAGCTCGTCAACCAGCGCTTCCAGGGCTTCCTGTGAGGTATCTTCGGGCAGGTCGTAGGAGAGCGACATGATGCCCGCCTCGTCGCAGGCCTTGCGCTTGTTGCCTACGTATACATGGGAGGCCGGGTCGTTGCCCACCAGCACGACAGCCAGGCCCGGAGCGCGAAGCCCCTGCTGTCTGCGGGCCTCGGTTCCAGCCGCAACCTGCAGTCGCACGGCGGCGGCGATTTCTTTTCCGTTGATCAGTTTGGCGCTCATGTCTTTGTCTTGTCGGTTGTGCGAAAATAAAGGCGCCGCATTGTCTCATGCTTGGGCCCCGCCGCCAATCG
The DNA here is from genome assembly GCF_029207565.1 of Marinobacter iranensis. Taxonomy (GTDB): domain Bacteria; phylum Pseudomonadota; class Gammaproteobacteria; order Pseudomonadales; family Oleiphilaceae; genus Marinobacter; species Marinobacter iranensis. Next base: position 620,507 of record NZ_JANCMW010000001.1, read on the forward strand.
GTGGGGGAAAAGCCCAAATGCGTGTTGACGGGCCGGGTTAGCGCCGGTAATATGCGCGCCAACTTTGCTGAGGTATCTGTTGTTCAGTTCAGACGGGGTATAGCGCAGTCTGGTAGCGCGCCTGCTTTGGGAGCAGGATGTCGGGAGTTCGAATCTCTCTACCCCGACCACTTTCTGGTTAACGGAGTGGTATTGGACAGTCAGGTGGGCGAACGGTCATGCGCTCGTAGCTCAGCTGGATAGAGCATCGGCCTTCTAAGCCGGTGGTCGCAGGTTCGAGTCCTGCCGGGCGCGCCATACCGCAGACGGTCTGATCTGTCCCGGAGACACCGAATCAGCAAAGTTAACCTGAAGTACCTGTTGGGGTCTGCCCGGCGGTAGTCTGGATGTGGTGGACGTAGCTCAGTTGGTAGAGCTCAGGATTGTGACTCCTGCGGTCGAGGGTTCGAACCCCTTCGTCCACCCCACTTTCTCCTCAGTGATTGATGGTTGATTTCCGCAGTTGCGGAGTTCTACGCTTGTGTTGCAGGTGTGGGTTCGCAAATCGTGTGCGAGCGTGGCGGAACTGGTAGACGCGCTGGATTTAGGTTCCAGTGGGGCAACCCGTGAGAGTTCGAGTCTCTCCGCTCGCACCATTTTTATATTATCGGTTTTCTCCTCTATTTTCTTTCCTTGATCTGTCTGTGATCCTTTGTCGCAAATGAGCCCGTACCGGGTGATTCTCTCGGCATGGCAAACCGTGATAAACTACCCGCTTTTAAATTTGCGTCCTTTTCCGGGAATTCGCCCTGAATCGGACTTTTGGTTTTATTTTCATTCACATACCGAACCTGTAATTTGAGGATCTTCCATGCAAGTGTCTGTTGAAACGACCTCCAACATCGAACGTCGGATGACGATTGGTGTGCCCGCCCAGGAAATCGACCAGGCGGTCCAGAAACGCCTGCAGGAAACCGCACGCACAGTGAAGATGAACGGTTTCCGTCCGGGCAAGGTGCCCATGAGTGTGGTGAAGCGTCGTTTTGGTGACAGTGTCCGCCAGGAGATTGTTGGCGAAGTTATGCGCGACAACTACATCAAGGCACTTCAGGAGCAGGACATCAACCCGGCGGGTTGGCCGAAGTTTGAGCCAAAAACCATGGAAGAGGGCAAGGACCTGGAATTCGTGGCTGTCTTTGAAGTGCTGCCGGACGTGGAACTGGGGGATTTCGGCAAAATCTCCGTTGAAAAGCCTAAGGCCGAGATTGCCGACAAAGACGTCGACACCATGATCGATAACCTGCGTCGCCAGCAGGCCACCATGAAGTCCGTCAAACGCAAGTCCAAGAACAAGGACGTCGTTCTGATTGATTTCAAGGGCTTTGTGGACGGTGAAGAATTCGAAGGCGGCGCCGCCGAGAACCATAAGCTCACTCTGGGCTCGGGCCAGATGATTCCGGGCTTTGAAAAAGGCATTGTTGGTGGCAAGGCCGGCGAAGAGCTGGAAATTGAAGTGACCTTCCCGGACGACTACCAGAACGAAGATCTGGCGGGCAAGCCGGCGAAGTTCGAGATCAAGATTCACGAGGTTCAGGAGCCGCAGTTGCCGGAGCTGGATGCCGAGTTCTTCAAGAAATTCGGTATCGATGCGGAAGACGAGGCCACTTTCCGTGAAGAAGTACAGAAGAACATGGAACGAGAGCTCAAGCAGGCTGTCTCGAACAAGGTCAAGAACGACGTTGTTGAAGGGCTTCTGGAAAGCACCGAACTTGAAGTGCCAACTGCCCTGATCGACCAGGAAATCGACCGTCTGCGGCAGGACGCGGTGCAGCGTTTCGGGGGACAGATTGATCCCCAGCAGCTGCCGAAAGAGATCTTTGAGGAGCAGGCCCGTCGCCGTGTGAAAACAGGCCTTCTGTTCCAGGAAGTGGTCAAGCAGAATGATCTGAAGGCAGATCCTGCTAAAGTGGATGAAAAGATCCAGGAAATTGCCTCAACGTATGAACAACCTGAAGAGGTTGTGGCACATTTCAACAGCAGCCCCGAGCAGAAGCAGCAGATTGAATCGTCTGTTCTGGAAGACGCGGTTGTTGACCTGATTCTGGGTCAGGCCCAGGTCAAGGAGAAGAAGCTCAAGTACGAAGAGGCTATCCAGGCCGGCCAACAGCAGCAGGGTTAATGACTGCGGGGCGCGTAAAACGTCCCCGGCATGCCTGAGAGAGAAAACAGCCGGCACGTCCGGCTGTTTTCATCTTGGCCCGGTGCTGGCAGAGTAAAGAGTATTACTAGGCGTAGCTGATTTATAACGCTGTGGCGGAGAAACGCCACTCCATTGTCCAGAAGGAGTTCACGCGCATCATGACGCAGAAACCAATCGATGGTCCCGCAATGGTTACCAATTCCGGCCTGGTGCCAATCGTTATCGAGCAGACCGCACGAGGCGAGCGTTCTTTTGATATCTTCTCCCGTCTGCTCAAGGAACGGGTAATCTTTCTGGTGGGCCCGGTTGAGGATCACATGGCCAACCTGATCGTGGCCCAGTTGCTGTTCCTCGAATCCGAGAACCCTGACAAGGACATCCACCTTTACATCAACAGCCCGGGTGGTTCCGTCACCGCTGGTATGTCTATTTACGACACCATGCAGTTCATCAAGCCCGACGTGGCTACCCTGTGTGTAGGACAGGCGGCCAGTATGGGGGCCTTCCTGCTGGCGGGCGGTGCTGATGGCAAACGTGCCTGTCTGCCGAACTCCCGTGTGATGATCCATCAGCCGCTCGGCGGCTACCAGGGTCAGGCGACGGATATCGAGATTCATACCCGCGAGATCCTGAAGATCCGCCACACCCTGAACTCAATCCTCGCCCACCATACCGGCCAGAAGCTGGAGACCATCGCCAAGGATACGGACCGCGATAATTTTATGGATCCGCAGCAGGCGAAGGACTATGGCTTGATTGATTCTATACTTGATAAGCGTGTACCGAATAAATAATACTGATGGTAATCGCAACATTCCCTGCCGGCGTATTGAGGTAATTGCGCCGGTAAACCAAGCTCAGAGGTATTTCAATGGCAGATGAAAGAAACGGCAGAGGCGACGATAACGGCAAGTTGCTGTACTGCTCGTTTTGTGGAAAGAGCCAGCATGAAGTCCGGAAGCTCATTGCAGGGCCCTCGGTGTTCATCTGCGACGAGTGCGTCGACCTGTGCAACGATATTATCCGGGAGGAAATCCAGGAGAATGCCCAGGAAGAAGCCAGCGATCGTCTTCCGACACCCGCCGAAATCCGCGACACGCTCAATGAGTATGTGATCGGCCAGGACCGGGCCAAGGTAGTGCTCTCAGTAGCGGTCTATAATCACTACAAGCGCCTGCGTTATGGTGAGGGCAAGGCCGAAGTGGAGCTTGGCAAGAGCAACATTCTGCTGATCGGTCCGACAGGTAGTGGTAAGACCCTGCTTGCCGAGACGCTGGCCCGCATGTTGAACGTTCCCTTCACCATCGCTGATGCCACCACGCTCACCGAAGCGGGTTATGTGGGCGAGGATGTTGAGAACATCATCCAGAAGCTTCTGCAGAAGTGCGATTACGATGTTGACAAGGCCCAGCGTGGCATTGTGTACATTGACGAGATTGACAAGATTTCCCGCAAGTCCGATAACCCGTCCATCACCCGTGATGTGTCAGGTGAGGGTGTGCAGCAGGCCCTGCTCAAGCTGATTGAAGGCACGGTGGCCTCGGTTCCGCCCCAGGGCGGGCGCAAGCACCCCCAGCAGGAGTTCCTGCAAGTGGATACGGGCAATATGCTGTTCATCTGTGGTGGTGCGTTTGCCGGGTTGGACAAGGTGATCCAGGAGCGTTCGGAGCGAAGCAGTATTGGCTTCTCCGCTCTGGTGAAAAGCCCCGACGACACCAAGAACACCGGTGATATCATCAAGGATGTGGAGACCGAGGACCTGGTCAAGTATGGCCTGATTCCCGAATTTGTCGGTCGTCTGCCGGTTATCGCAACCCTGACGGAACTTGATGAAGACGCGCTTGTCCAGATCCTGACCGAGCCCAAGAACGCGCTGACCAAGCAGTACCAGAAGCTGTTCGACATGGAAGGTGTGGAACTGGATTTCCGTGAGGACGCCCTGCGCGCTGTTGCCCGTAAAGCCATGGTGCGTAAAACCGGCGCCCGGGGTTTGCGCTCGATTATGGAGGCGACTCTTTTGGATACCATGTATCAGATTCCGTCTGAACACGATGTTTCCAAGGTCGTCATTGATGAAAGCGTGATCAGTGGGCAGTCCGAACCTTTCAAGATCTATGACAGCAGTGACCACGCCAAGGCAGTCCCTGAGGACTGACCCGTCCAGACTGTCAGCGTTTTGAATTAAAGGGGCGGAAACGCCCTTTTTTTATGCTCGGAACCGCCTGTGAGATGGCATTGCGGAATGTAAAAAGATTGCAATTTTTGCTGTCGCCCCAATGAAGGGTGATAGGCTAAATGAAACATCGTCAGAGGATTTTCTATGACCCTGATACCTGAAGAATCTGTGCAAGAATACCCGCTGTTGCCACTGAGAGATGTGGTGGTGTTCCCGCACATGGTGGTGCCGCTGTTTGTGGGCCGTGAGAAGTCCATACAGGCCTTGGAAGCGGCCATGGAGGGCAGTAAGGAAATCCTGCTGGTGGCCCAGAGGGACGCCTCCACGGATGAGCCCGGCCCGGATGACGTGTTTGCCATGGGCACCGTTGCCACCGTGCTGCAAATGCTGCGGCTGCCGGACGGAACGGTCAAGGTCCTGGTGGAAGGCAACGCCCGCGCAACCATCACCGATATTTCCGACGGTGAGCACTTGGCTGGCAAGGCCATGTTGATGGATGAAGACTCCCTGCCGGCGCGGGAAGAGGAAGTGCTGGTCAAAACCCTGATGGACGAGTTCGAGAAGTACGTCAAACTCTCCAGGAAGGTGCCTTCGGAAGTCTCCAATGCGCTGACCGGCATCAACGAGCTTGAGCGCCTGGCGGATACCATGGCGGCTCATCTGGAACTGAAGATTCCCGAGAAGCAGGAACTGCTGGAAGCACTGGAAATCCGTCAGCGTGTGGACCTGTTGCTGGGCAAGCTCGATGGTGAAATCGACCTGATAGAGGTTGAGAAGCGCATCCGTGGCCGCGTCAAGAAGCAGATGGAGCGCAGCCAGCGAGAGTATTACCTCAATGAGCAGATGAAAGCCATCCAGAAGGAGATGGGCAGTCTCGGAGAGGGTAACAACGACTTCGAAGAACTGGAGCAGAAGCTGGAAGAAGCCGGCCTGCCCGAGGAAGCACGCAAGAAGACAGAAGCGGAGCTTAACAAGCTCAAGATGATGTCACCGATGTCCGCGGAGGCAACGGTGGTGCGTGGCTACATCGACTGGATGCTGGCCATTCCCTGGAAAAAACGCAGCCGTGTTCGCCATGACATTGAAAAGGCCCGCGATATCCTGGACGAGGATCACTACGGCCTGGACGAAGTCAAGAAACGCATCCTGGAGTACCTTGCGGTCCAAAGCCGGGTGAAGAAGGTGAAAGGGCCTGTGCTTTGTCTGGTCGGGCCTCCGGGCGTGGGTAAAACCTCCCTTGGCCAGTCCATTGCCCGCGCGACCAACCGTAAGTACACCCGCATGGCGCTGGGTGGTGTGCGGGACGAGGCCGAAATTCGCGGCCATCGTAAAACCTACATTGGTGCATTACCGGGCAAGTTGCTTCAGAAACTGTCCAAGGTCGGCGTGAAGAACCCGCTGTTCCTGTTCGATGAAATCGACAAGCTGGGTATGGATCACCGTGGTGACCCGGCCTCCGCCTTGCTGGAGGTGCTGGACCCGGAGCAGAACCACACCTTTAACGATCATTATCTGGAAGTGGATTACGACCTCTCCGACGTAATGTTCGTGTGTACGTCGAACTCCATGGACATTCCACCGGCCCTGCTGGACCGCATGGAAATCATCCGTATCCCGGGCTACACCGAGGAGGAGAAGGTCAATATTGCGCAGAAGTACCTGTTGCCAAAACAGATCAAGGCTAATGGCCTCCGCAAAAAAGAACTGGAGATGCCGGAAGAGACACTTCGCGACCTGATCCGCTACTACACCCGTGAAGCCGGCGTACGTGGCCTTGAGCGCGAGATCGCCAAGATCTGCCGTAAGGTGGTACGTAACCATGTTGAAAGCGGTGACAAGGCCTCTGTGGTCCTCACGCAGGAAATGCTCGAGGACTACTCGGGCGTTAAGAAGTTCAAGTACGGCCTGGCCGAGGAAAAGAACCAGGTAGGGCAGGTGACTGGTCTTGCCTGGACCCAGGTTGGTGGTGAGCTGCTGACCCTGGAATGCGCCCTGACCAAAGGCAAGGGAAGGGTCGTCAAGACCGGTTCCCTGGGTGATGTGATGCAGGAGTCGATCCAGGCAGCGCTGACCGTGGTCAGGAGCCGTGCGCTTGGCCTTGGTATCAACGACGATTTCCATGAAAAGCACGATCTCCACGTCCACGTGCCCGAAGGGGCAACGCCGAAAGATGGCCCGAGTGCCGGTATTGGCATGTGCACGGCACTGGTTTCTTCATTGACCCAGATTCCGGTCCGGGCCGACGTGGCGATGACCGGTGAGATCACCTTGCGGGGTCGTGTGCTGGCCATTGGCGGGCTCAAGGAGAAGCTGTTGGCGGCCCACCGAGGCGGCATCAAGACAGTGATTATCCCTGACGAAAATATTCGGGATCTCAAAGAGATACCGGATAATATCAAGGAATCACTGGAAATCCGTCCGGTCAAATGGATCGACGAGGTGCTGGACATTGCACTGGCCTATCCGCCTGAACCACGCACTGAAGATTCGTCCTCGAAAACGGGTGCAGGTACCCCCCGTGATGACGAAGGCGAGGCCGCAGAGCGCATAAATACACATTAAACACGCGTTGTGTTGTTGACATGCGAGAGAGCCCATTGGTATAACTGTTTCGCCGTGAAGCAGCCAATATCAAGGGCTCCCGCGCAGTTAATGCCTATTCCGAACACCGGTTAGTAGCCGAAAGGAATAAAAATAGTGAAGAATGGAATTCTCTGACCGCTTATGCGATAGTCGGGAACGTCCAGGAAACAACAAACCAACCTATAACATCTTCAACCTGAAATCGAAGGGGTTTAGTGTGAACAAGTCCGAACTGATCGATGCAATTGCAGAATCCGCAGATATCTCCAAAGCCGCTGCTGGCCGTGCTCTGGATGCCATGACCACCTCTATCACCGGTGCCCTTAAAAAAGGCGATCAGGTAACCCTGATTGGTTTTGGTACTTTCTCTGTTAAAGAGCGTGCCGCTCGTACCGGCCGTAACCCGCAGACTGGTGCCGAAATCAAGATCCCGGCCTCCAAAGTGCCTGGGTTCAAGGCAGGTAAGGCCCTGAAGGACGCCGTTAAGTAACGGACTCTTTCATCTGGCAGTGCCCGGGCTTCCGGGTACTGCCGGAGCGGTTGGCCCGGTGGCGATACCGCTGTCAGCCTGCTCCAGATGAATTCGAGGCGCATTCCTGAAAGAATGCGCCTTTTTACGTTAAGAGACCCTCACAGACTTTGATCAGGGATCCGGGAGAGACATGCTTCAAGATATTCGGGAAAATGCCCAGGGCACCATTGCCAAAATCATTATTGGTCTTCTGATTGTTTCACTTTCGATCTGGGGAATGGACGCAATTGTCGGTGGGTTTTCCGGCGAGCCTGAAGTGGCAACGGTCAATGGGGAAGACATCACCGAGAGGGAGTTTCTCCGTGTTGTTCAACTTGAGAGCCAGCGTCGTCTGTCGGAGATGGACAATCCGGACCCTTCGTTGCTGAATGAAGACCAGATACGTCAGGACGTTCTGGATTCCCTGGTCCAGCAAAAGGTTATGACTCAAGATGCGGCAGAGCAGGGCCTTGAACTCTCTGATGCGGATATTGATTCCCTGATTACCCAGATGCCCCAGTTCCAGGTGGATGGTACCTTCAACCGCGACCGTTTTGTTTCCGCAGTCAGGAATATGGGCATGGGCGTTGCCGAGTTCCGCGAAACCATGCGCAAGCAGTATGTGGTCAATCAGATTCGTGCTGGTATTGCACAGAGTGGCATTGTTACGGAGGAGAACGTGGCGCAGTTGCTGCGCATCCAGAACCAGACCCGTGACTTCCGTGTAATCACGCTCTCGGCCGACGCCGTCAGCGATGACGTGGAGGTGACCGACGCTGATGTAGAAGCCTACTACGAGGACAATCAGGAGGCTTTCCAGCAGCCTGAAAGTGTGGATGCCAGGTACATCGCGCTGTCGCTGGAAGCGCTTGCTGAAACGGTTGAAATCAGTGACGAGCAGCTTCGTGAGTACTATGAACAGCGTTCTTCCGAGTTGGCAAGGGAGGAGCGTCGCGCTTCCCATATCCTGATTGAGGATGGCGAAGAGGCCGACGAGACCATTGCGACCATTCAGGAACGTCTGGCCGCCGGTGAGTCCTTCGCGGCCCTTGCCAAAGAGTTCTCCGTGGATACCGTTTCCGCAGAGCAGGGGGGCGACCTGGGCTATGCCGAGCGCGGCGTCTACGACCCGGCCTTTGAAGAGGCCCTGTTTGCACTCGAAGAAGGGGAAGTGTCCGACCCGGTGTCTACCAGCTTTGGTATCCACCTGATCAAGCTGGAAGACGTCCAGAAGACCGAAGCGCCACCGTTGGCGGAACTGAAAGATCAACTTCGCCGTGAGTTGGCACAGCGTGAGGCCACTGAACGCTTCGCCGAGGTGCGCTCCAAGCTTGCGGATCTGGCCTATGCGGCTGATGACCTGGCTGGCCCGGCTGAGGAGCTTGGTCTCGAAGTGCGGGAAAAGGCCGATATCACCAGGGATGGCGGTGAAGCGCCCTTCGACCACGCGGGCCTGGTGCGTCAGCTGTTTTCCGAGGATGTATTGAACGAGGGCTTTAATACCGAGCTGATTGATGTGGGCGACAATATGTCCGTTGTGGCAAGAGTGGGTGAGTACCACGAAGCACAACAGCAGCCACTGGACGAGGTGGCCGATGAAATTCGCGCCGCCCTGACCCGTCAGGAGACTCGCGAGGCCCTGAATGAGCGCGCAGACGCCATTATCGCCGGCCTGGAATCTGGCAAGAGCGCTGAAGAGCTTGGTCTCGGCGAATGGCGGTCCTATGAGGAGCAGTCCAGAAGCAATCCCGCGCTCGGCGGCGCTGTGATGTCCGAGGTGTTTTCACTCCAGCGCCCCGGCGACGGCGATAACGTCTATGGTTCGGTGGTGTCTGGTGACAGCGTGTCCATCGTTGCGCTGGATGCGGTTAACGAGGGCGAGGTAAACCGTGATGGTGGTGAGTTCCGCCAGCTTCGCAGTTTCCTGGCGTCTCTGGAAGGTCAGCGCGAATACCGTGCCTACCAGCAGTATCTCAGAGACAATGCTGAAATAGAGCGCCCGTAACGTACAAGGCACCCGGAGCGGGTGCCTTGTAGCGATTGTGAAAGAGGCCCGGGCAATGCCCCGGGCCTTTCAGTTTGCCTCGTCGATGTATATTTTCGGGGTTTCGCCCCGAACATCGAAGTAGAACCCGTAGGTGCCGGTTTCCGGGGGAGTAAAGCGGAAGTTTTCGAACACGGCGGAACAGTTGGCTTTTACCGGCTTGTTCAGCTCCACGTCCTTGTCCTCTTCCGACAGGTAGCCGCAGTTGGTGCCTGACGTCCAGTTGGCATCACCGAACTTGAACTCGTAAGGCTGGCCGTCTGCCTTCAGTTCCACTTCCGTGCGGTAGAGCCCGCTGTCTACTTTCTTGACCTTGTATTCCGGTAACGCATCCCACCAGGCAAATTGCCCCCGTAGGTACAGTGACTTGCTATAGTCGCGTTCACCACCTGAGGTGGCGCAGCCAGCGGTGACGGCCAGAGCCGAGGCCAGGGCCAGCGTTGTGAGTTTCCTGTTCATGGTTTTCTCCTTTATTGTTGTTGACCCCATGGGCTTCAATCAGTCATGGGGCCGCCATGGGCCCGCGATCAGCGGGCTTATCGGTTGAACACGGCAACAGACAGGGCGGGTACCGTGAAGGTGCCGCTTGCTGCCGCCGCTGTTTGCTCGGGGGAGGTATCCGCCATCACCGAGAAAGTCTCACTGAGGTTGGTATTCAGTGCTTGCCCGGTGTCTGTGCTGTTGATGACCACCACAATCTGATCCACATCACCGTCCAGGTCAGCCAGGCCGTTGTCGGGGTCATCGTCCAGACTGAACGCAATCACACCGGGTACCTGATCGGGTCCGGTGTTGTGGAATGCCAATCGTTCACTGATCTGGTCAGCCGTGCGCAGGTGGAAAAGTTCACTCTCGCTGCGAACCGAAAGCAGCTTCTCGACCTGTTCACGGGTGTAGTCGATCTCGCTTGGCGTAGGGCCGGCCTGGAACTGGCCGATGATTTCGGTGATCAGGTTCCAGTTGGCGCCGTCCTTGTCCTGGCGGGGCAGGCCGCGGTTCCAGGCGGTTTCCTGGTAGCTGAAGTCCACTTCGTTGAACCAGTCGCCGGAGTCGTAGCTGTCCCGTTCCATGGATTTGGAACGCAATAGCTCGGAGCCCATGTGGATGAACGGAATGCCCTGGCTTAGGATGGGTACGGAAAGCCCGACGACCTGCATCTGGGCGCGCTCCTGCAGTGTGGTGGCAAAATCCGCTTTGTACTGGTTGTTGTCCCAGAGCGTCTGGTTGTCGTGCTTGGAAACGTAGTTGATGATTTCCTGCGGATCGCTGGTGTAACCGGCGTTCTGGCCGTTGTAGTCGATCTCTGCCCCGGTCCTGGTAGAACCGTCCGCGGTGACCAATGCGTAGTCACTCAGGCTGCCGGCAATGCCGATGCGGATCCAGTCGCTGATCTGCAGCAGGCGCTCCTTTTCCGAGTCACTGCCGCTGTTGCGATCGTTGGGGATGCTGAACAGCCCGTTGGAGAAGCCCTGGTTGGCGCGAATAAAGTCACCTTCATCGAAGGGGCCTCCACCACGAACGGCGTCACGCAGGCGATCGTTGAAGGAGCCGATACCTGTGCCGGCCATGTTGGGCTGGATAGCATTGACGCCACGAGCATTGTTGGCCACTTCGCCAAAGTTCCACGCTTCGCCGTAGAAGTAGGTGTCCGGGTCGACCGCTTTCACTGCATCCAGCGCCTTCTCCATATTGGACAGCATGTGGTGTCCCATCAGGTCGAAGCGGAAGCCGGAGATGCTGTAATCGGAGGCCCAGGTCACCAGTGAGTCCACCATCAGCTTTTCCATCATCCGGTGTTCGGACGCGGTGTTCTCACAGCAGGTGGATTGTTCAACCACGCCCGTTTCCGGGTTCTGGCGGTGGTAGTAGCCGGGCACCAGCTTGTCGAGGACCGACTTGTCAGCGAGGCCGGAGGCGTTGGTGTGGTTATAGACCACGTCCAGAACCACGTTCAGGCCCAGATCGGTGGCGGCCTGCACCATCTGGCGGAATTCCAGTATGCGGGCTACGCCGTTGGCATCGGAGGCGTAGCTGCCCTCGGGGACGGTGTAATGTACGGGGTCATAACCCCAGTTAAAGCTGTCCAGGCTGCGAAGAGTACCGTACAGGGCCTGGGCATCGCCGGTAGTCGGGTCGAATGATTCCAGTATCGTGCGAATGCTATTACCGCTATCGCAGAGGCTGGCGTAGCTTGCCGCTGCTTCACCCGACAGGTCGCATAGCTTGCTGAAATCGTCATCTGTGTTGACCACCTGGGCCGGGTCTTCGTTGACCGTGGCAATATCAAATGCGGGCAGAAGGTGGAGGTGGGTGATGCCGGCATTCGCCATGGCTTCCAGGTGCGCAATGCCGTCGCTGCTGGTTTCCGTGAAGGCGGCGTATTTGCCCCGGTTTGCCGGGGTCACCGTTTCGTCGGTGGCGCTGAAATCGCGGATGTGGGTTTCGTACACCACGACGTCTTCGGGAGCCAGCATCGGTGGCGGCGTCAGGCTATCCCAGTTGACCGGTTTCAGGTCGCTGTCATCCAGGTTGACCACTTGGGCATACACCCCGTTTTCAGACAGGCTCAGAGCGTAGGGGTCCGAGGTCATCGTGGTTTCGATGGCGTCGGTGCGCGGGTGGTAGACAGTGATCTCGTACTGGTAGAACTTGCGGTCAACATCAGCGGTGTTTCCGGTGTGCGTCCACACGCCGTTACTCTCTGCCATATCGACCGGGTAGCCGCTGACCATGCTGCCGTCGGCATTGAATACGTGCAGGCGCATGCTCTGCGCTGTTGGTGCCCAGACCGCGAAGTCTGTATCGGCGCCGTTTACTGTTGCGCCCAGGTCGCCATTGTAGGCATATAGGTCATCCAGCACGCCGGGGATCTGCAGGCGGGTGGCGGATATCAAATCCCCGCTGCCGTTGTAGGCACCGGCCACCAATTGGCTGCGAAGGGCCTCGGCTTTGGTCTGGGCGTTGGTATCGACAGAGTAGGCGGGCCATCCAGCCAGGTGCGGGAACGCTTCCTCGAGTTCAGGTGAAAGGGTAGTGGCACTCAGTTCGATGGCTGTGCCGCCCGTAAGCGTTTTGTTGGGATCATCGACGGTAATGCCGGCGCTGGCATCGTAGCGCAGTTCCACACTGGCTGCGGTTGCGGTGTCCGCAAATACCAGGGTATCGCTATCGAGCCAGTGGGCCTTGGCGCCATCGATGGCCAGCTCCTCTGCTTCGATCGGGTCAGGAGAGAGCAACTGGCTGCCGCTGAGGGTAAAAATGCGATTGCCGAGGGCACCGAAGTGCCAGCGTTTGTCGTCGCCACCCAGGTCTTTCTCGTCGCCCTTGTGCATGATGAAGTTCATGCAGTCACCGCCTTCGCGCATGGGGATGATGTAATAGGCGCCGTAGGTGTCATTCACGCCACTATGGGTCCTCGGCGCGCTCCATTCCGTGGGCACGCCTTCAGCCAGTCCGTCGCAACCGGCCGCTGCGTCGTTCCACAGGTGAAGTCCCCAGCCATCGTAGTCATCGGCCGGGCGTTTGTAATAGAGGATGGCTTCGTTGTCGCCGGGTTCCAGCAGAGCGGTTGAGTCTCCGCCTCCACCGTCGCCGGAATCGGAAGGTGAGCTGTTGCTACCGGAGTTGCAACCGACAAGGGCCAGGGAGAGTACCAGGGCCCAGCCGCCTGCAACCAGTCTATGGTCAGGCATAACGGATATCCTTTTTTCCATTGTTTTTGTTGGGGGTGTCGCTTGCGAACCGGCAGGGCCTGTACGCAAACGTACCAGGATCATGGTTGCGCGAAGAGGCCTGGCACACATCCTTCGGCAATGGACTTTTGCAGGCGTAGTCCGCGGGGCGTATGGGGAGTAGAAAAAAGAGGGGTGCGAGCGCACAAAAAAGGGCCGGCTGAAGAGCCGGCCCAAGGAGGTCCAACGAGAGAGTGTGGTTTTTAGAGCCTTACCACCAGGCTTCGATCTGGGCGCCGATCTGGATGTCGCCATCGATGCCCTCACTGCGCGCGGCTTCGGCCTGGTCGCCGAAGAAGGCTGCGGCGTAGGCGCGAATGACCGGGCGTGCCCAGTAGCCGGGGCCTGCGCTCCATTGCTGTGAAATGGCAACCTTTTGCAGGTCGGTTGCCTCGTCGTTGTAGGGTTGGTGCACGTCCTCGTAGCCTACTTCCAGTGCCGTGCTGGTCACTGAGTTCCAGTTGTAGATCGGGCGTGCAACAACGCTCAGGCGTGTGGGTTCTTCTTCGTTGATCGGGCCGTAGGTCTCGCCCTCGGAATACAGTGCGGAGTAGCCGAGCTCCCACGGGCCGCCCAGTTTGATCACACCGTGGTTCAGTACGCGCCAGCTCTTCTCAAGCGTACCGTCGTAGTAGGGGGCGTTCAGGCTTGCATTGCCACCCTGGTTGGCGAATGCCGCTTCGCCCAGCGAGTCGGTGGCGTATTGCAGGACGAATTTGTTGAAGCCGCCCATAAAGCCGGTCGACAGCTCTACGGTACCGAAGAAACCGTCCTCGTCCATGATGCCTGCAGCGTCCTGCTCGTCCGTCAGGTCCGCCATGCCGTAGATACCGGCCAGTGTCAGCGTGCTTTCACCAACCGGGAAGGCGTAGCGCAGGTCCAGCTTGTTGTTCTGGACGATGGTGTCACTTTCCTGCTTGTCGAAGTTGATCCATGCCGCGGAGAACTGGCCGGCGCCTGCCTGGATGTTCTCTACACCGGCGCCGTAGCCGGAGTTGTTGATGTAGAACAGGTCCAGTTGGTGTACGTCATGGCGCTTGTAGAAACGCTTGCCGGCCCACAGGGTGGCGCCTGGCAGTGACTCGATGACGTTGGTGCCGGAAACATACAACTGCCGCACCGCGACTTCACCGCCACTGTAAGGGTTGCCGTTGTTACGGGTGGTTTGCTGGCCACCAAAATCAACGCCATTGACGTCGTCGGCGCCATCAAATGCCTGGTAGTCGTTGCCCTGGTTGATGGCTTCGTAGGAAACCATGGAGTCGAAACGGAAGGTTTTACCGTCCTGGCTGAAGAGCTGGTCGCCAAACGCCAGTTCCGCGTAGGTGTCGCACTCGTCTGCGAGGCGGCCGACAAAGTGGCCATTGGCACCGCTGCCGAAACAGGTTTGCTCACCCCCACTGCTGGTATTGGTGGACAGGCCTGAACGGGCGTAGCCATGGAAATCAACGGCAATGGCCGGGGTGGCCATGATGACGGCTGTGACCGCAGCCGCTAGCGGGAGTTTGTTCGGGAAAAGGCGCTTATTATTTTGCATCATCTGTGTCCTGTGCTTTTTGTCTTTTTTGAATGTCAGGGAAGCGGAAGTTCCGACATCCTGTCATGGGACAGTCAGGGCCGGATCAGGCTTCCGGTTCCCTTGATTGCAGCTTCTGCCAATCAGACATTGGGAAACCGGATTTCATAGTCCTGTAACGGGCAGATGAGTACATCCTCCGCCCTGAAGAAAAAGGGGGGTGAGTTTTCAGGGGGAGGAGGGGCGTAGAAGGATGAGTCAGGAAATCAGTGGCTTTGCTACATTTAACAGCAGGGAGACACTGATAGTGTGCCTGGGTAGGGCGCCTAGATCGGAAAGCGCGTTGGTTTCAGGCTTTCCTTGATCTTTTTCAGGTGGCCGAGAAAATCAGCGCCGCGCTTCAGGGTGACGCCGGTGGCCAGGATGTCGATCACGGTCAGGTGAATTATGCGTGATGACATGGGCATGTAGACCTCGGTGTCTTCCGGCGCGGTGACTTCGATCACCACGGTGCAGGCTTCGGCAAGCGGTGACCCTGGCATGGTGATGCCGATCACGGTTGCTCCGTTGTTCCTCGCCTGCTGGGCAATATCCACGGTCTCGCGGGTGCGCCCGGTGTAGGAGATCAGCACAATCACATCGCCGGTAGTGCTGCCGGCAGCGACCATGCGTTGCATTAACGCGTCGTCGTAGGACATCACCGGGATGTTGAAGCGGAAGAACTTGTGCTGGGCATCCATGGCAACGGGGGCTGAGCCGCCCATGCCAAAGAAGTTGATCTGTTTGGCCTGGATCAGGTAATCGATGGCTGCTGCCAGTGCCTTCGGGTCCAGGGCCTGGCGCGCCTTGTCCAGGCTGGCAATGGTGCTGAGCATGATTTTATCGGCGAATTCTGCGACGGTGTCGTCAGGCTCCACGTTCTGGCCGATATAGGGCGTGCCGGTGGCAATGCTCTGGGCCAGGCGAATCTTGAAGTCCGGGAAACCGGTGGCGGAGAACCCGCGGCAGAAGCGGTTGACGGTGGGCTCGCTGACATCGGCGGCACGTGCCAGGGCTGCGATGCTGTATCGGGTGGCGGCAGTGGGGTCACGAAGAATCGCCTCGGCAACCTTGCGCTCGGACTTATTGAGGGTGTCCAGGCGTGACTGGATGTCTTCGAGCAGATTGTCGTCGCGGTGTGACTGGTTGGCAGCCATTGAAGATACTCCCTGAATCATTGGCGTTCTTATGAAAATTCGCGCTGATTATAGCGTGTTTTCAGGGGTTTTGTGGTAGTAAAAGTGTCATTATTTGGAAAATATCCTTGGAAAATTTCATTTCAGATGTCATTATTTGCATAAAATTACTACATTGACGCCTCGAGTCGTGCAGGCAGTGCAACACTGCACGAAAACAAAGAGAGAAGGAACCGATGGCCGATCCGATAAATACCCGCTGTGACCTGATGATGTTTGGAGCGCTTGGCGACCTGGCGCAACGCAAACTGTTTCCCGCACTGTATCAACTGGAGCGCGCCGGGCTGCTCCATAAGCGTAGTCGTATTCTGGCGATAGCGAGAAACAAAGCCGAAACCGGCGAGGTTCGCAGGATTCTTCTCGACAAACTGAAAGAACACGTGAAGAAGGACGAGTTTGACGCTGGCGTGGCTGATCGGTTCCTGCAGCGCGTCGATTACCAGTTCCTGGACTTCACCAACCCGGACGGCTACGGCGCCCTCAATGACTGGCGCAGCACCGAACCCAGCAACCTGATCGTTTACATGGCCACACCACCGGCCATGTACGGTGAAATTTCACGCAACCTCAGGAGCAACAATTGTTGCGACCAGAATACACGGGTGGTGGCTGAAAAGCCGATCGGCCACGACCTGGAATCCTCCAAGGTCATTAATGATGAACTGGGCGAAGTCTACAACGAGGACCAGTTGTTCCGTATCGACCACTACCTGGGTAAGGAAACGGTCCAGAACCTGATTGCCCTGCGGTTTGCCAATAACCTGTTTGCCTCCCAGTGGGACCAGAACCACATTTCCCACGTCGAGATTTCCGTGGCTGAAAGCGTGGGAATCGAAGGCCGCTGGGGCTATTTCGACAAGGCCGGCCAGGTGCGTGACATGGTGCAGAACCACCTGCTCCAATTGTTGTGCCTGATCGCCATGGACCCACCTTCGGACCTGTCGGCAGACAGCATCCGGAATGAAAAGGTCAAGGTGCTCAAGGCATTGCGCAGGATCACGCCGGACATGATGGACACTCACGTCGTCCGTGGGCAGTACACCGCAGGCACCAGTGCGGGCAAGCCCGTTCCCGGATATCTGGAAGAAGAGGGCGCCGCCCGGGGCAGCAAGACCGAAACCTTTGTAGCCCTGAAAGCCGAGATCGACAACTGGCGCTGGTCCGGTGTGCCGTTCTACATCCGTACCGGCAAGCGCCTGCCGGAGAAGCTCTCCCAGATCATCATTCATTTCAAGCCGGCACCGCACTACATCTTCGATCCGGACCAGAAGCACCTGGCCAACAACAAGCTGATTATCCGTTTGCAGCCGGACGAGGGCATGTCCCTGCAGATCCTGACCAAGGATCAGGGCCTGGACAAGGGCATGCGCCTGCGCCAGGGCCCGCTGGAGCTGACCTTTTCCGAAACCTTCGAAACCGACCGCATCCCCGACGCTTATGAGCGTCTGCTCTGGGAGGTAATGAAGGGCAACCAGTACCTGTTCGTGCGCCGCGATGAAGTGGAGCACGCCTGGCAATGGGTCGACCAGATCATGCGCAACTGGGACGACAGTGGCGTGCCGCCAAAGCGATACGCCGCAGGCACCTGGGGCCCGGTTGCCTCCATCGCCATGATCACCCGGGACGGAAGGAGCTGGTATGAAGATGCATGATCTCGGCCTGCCAGAGGCAGTGGACACTCACTTTTTCGACACCCCTGACGATGCTGCGGTGGCGCTTGCGGATGCCGTGGCCAGACATCTCTCCGAGCGGCTACTGATCGCGCCCCGCGCCAGCCTGGTGGTTTCCGGTGGCTCCACACCGCTGCCGTTTTTCGAGGCTTTGCGGGAAAAGCCCCTGGACTGGGCGCGGATCGATGTATTGCTGGCGGATGAACGCTGGGTGCCGGAAGACGACAAGGACAGCAATACCCGTCTGGTCCGGGAAAACCTGCTGCAGGGCCCCGCCTCGGAAGCGAGGTACCTGTCCCTCAAGCAGCCCGGCGACACCCCGGCTGAAGGCTTGGCAGCGGTGGAATCGGCCCTTAACGATCTCCACTTGCCGCTGGACGTGCTGATCCTGGGCATGGGCAACGATGGCCACACTGCGTCACTGTTTCCGGATGCGCCCGAACTGGACGAGGCCCTGGATACGGATTCGGCGGCCATCGTGGTGCCGATGACACCGGCTTCCCAGCCCCAGAAACGCATTACGCTGACGCTGCGTGCCCTGAACCAGGCCGGTTTCACGGCGCTGCACCTGAAAGGCGATGACAAGCTGAAAACCCTGCAGACTGCCTGCAGCGACATCGGGAAGGTATGGGACATGCCCGTTCGCGCTTTCCTGAAACCGGGCCTGCAGGTTTATTGGAGCGCCTGAGGCCGATCGCCAAAGATTTGTTTTACCGGAGAAGATTATGAGCCAACTGTCTGACTTTCACCGCGAGCGCGTCCGGTCGGTGCTGAGCGCCTCGCCGCTTATTCCAGTGATCACCATCAACCACCCGGACCAGGCGCTGCCATTGTGCCAGGCGCTGGTCGACGGTGGTATTCGCGTTCTGGAAATCACCTTGCGCACTCCCCACGGCCTGAAGGCCATTGAGCAAGTAAGAAAAGCGATCCCGGATGCCTGGGTAGGGGCGGGTACGGTGACCAGCATTGCCCAGTACCGCCAGGTGGAAGCCGCAGGCGCCCAATTTGTGATTACCCCGGGCGTCACCGAGGCCATCCTGGAATTCGGCGTCACCTCCGAGGCCCCACTGCTTCCGGGGGTTTCGACGATTTCAGAGCTGATGGTGGGCTACAACCTGGGCTACCGGGAATTCAAGTTCTTCCCGGCGGAAGTCGCTGGCGGCATCCCGGCCCTGAAGGCCTTCTCCGGCCCCTTTCCGGACGTCACCTTCTGCCCGACCGGCGGGATCCGTCGCAACACCGCCAAGGACTACCTGGCCCTTGATAACGTCTCGGCCGTTGGTGGTACCTGGTTGACGCCGGGTGATTCGGTTGAGTCCGGAGACTGGGGGCAGATTTCGGAGATTGCTCGGGGGAGTCTTGCTGACCTGTGAGTTCTGTTCTCGGTCTGTAGCCTGAGATATTGGGGCATTCGCGGTTGGTGATAGGGCCGTTCGGGAAACGCTACGAGCACATCCCTGTGCGCTTGGAATTGGCCATCCTTGGCCAATTACATTCCCGAACGGCCCTATCACCAACCGCTTGTTCTGGCTCCGAAGATAACGCTTGGGTGCTTCACCCCCAAAACGTAGGTCGGATTAGCGAAGCGTAATCCGACAAAATGGCAGCGACACGAAGCACAACGTCGGATTACGCTTCGCTAATCCGACCTACAAAAACGGTGCTATCTGGCGATATCCAGTAGGTTCAGACAGAGGCTGCGGGGCGGGGCTTCCCAAAATGTAATTGGCCAAGGATGGCCAATTCCAAGCGCACATGGGTGAGGCCGAGCGCTTATGAAGCGAAGCTTCATGCGACAGCCGAACGACAGCAATCTGTGATTGCTGGCTGGACCCCGCAGGGGTGCTTGTAGCGGTTTTGGGAAGCCCCGCCCCGCAGCCTCTCAGCACCAAACCAGAAGGCTACAAGGGAAGGCACCTCCCAATTAAGAGGAAATCAGCGAATATCCGCCCCAACACGAACAATCTTCATGGTGTTCGTACCACCCTGGGCATTCACATAATCGCCCTTGGTGATAACAACCAGATCCCCCTCCTTGACGACACCCATCCGAACCAGCTCAGACACCGCCCGGGCATTCGTCTGCTCATTCGGAATCGTTGCCGAATCAAAGGGCACCGTCTGCACACCACGGAACATCGTTACGCGATGCTGAGTGGAATGGTGGCGGGAAAACGCAAAAATCGGCAGGCTCGATTTGATGCGGGACATCAGCAGGGGAGTGGCGCCGGTTTCTGTCATACAGATGATCGACGTTATACCGTCCAGGTGATTGGCTGCATACATCGCCGACAGCGCAATCGCCTCGTCCACATGCTCCATGCTCTCGTGGATTCGGTGTTTTGACTGGTGCATCGACGGCTGCTTCTCTGCACCAATGCAGATACGCACCATCGCTTCAACCGCTTCCTTCGGATAATCACCAACGGCCGTTTCCGCGGACAGCATCACCGCGTCGGTGTAATCCATGACGGCGTTGGCCACATCGGAAACTTCCGCCCGTGTAGGCATCGGATTTTCGATCATCGATTCCATCATCTGGGTGGCGGTAATGACCACCGTGTTGAGGGCGCGCGCGCGGTTGATGATGTGCTTCTGTACACCCACCAACTCTGCGTCACCAATCTCAACCGCCAGGTCGCCCCGAGCCACCATAACGGCGTCGGAGGCGTCAATAACCGCGTCCAGGGCGGTGTTGTCGTGGGCCAGTTCGGCGCGCTCGATCTTGGCGACCAGGCGGGCTTCGGAGCCGGCTTCTTTCAGCAGGCGGCGGGCCACGTGCATGTCTTCGGCGGTGCGTACGAACGATACCGCGACATAGTCGGCACCCAGGCGGGCGGCGGTTTTGATGTCCTGTTTGTCTTTCTCGGTCAGCGCTTCGGCAGACAGGCCGCCGCCGCGCTTGTTCAGGCCCTTGTTGTTGGACAGGGGGCCGCCGATAAGAACACGGGAGGAGATGCTGGTGCCGTCAACGGACTCCACTTCCATCTCGATTCGACCGTCGTCCAATACCAGGATGTCGCCCGGTTTGACGTCTTCGATCAGTTGCTCGTAATCAATGCCGACACGTTCCTCATTGCCACCTTCCTTGTCCATGCTGGCGTCCAGGATGAACTGCTGGCCGGCCTTGAGGGTGACCTTGTTTTCGGAGAAGCGGGCGATTCGCAGTTTCGGGCCCTGGAGGTCTGCCAGGAGTGCGACAAAGCGACCGTTTGCGGCGGCGCATTCCCGCACCCGGCGGGCGCGTTCCATATGATCTTCAGCACTGCCATGTGAAAAGTTCAGCCGGGTCACATCCACGCCGGCGGCGATGATGGCCGACAGTGATTCCGGTGAGTCGGTGGCGGGGCCGAGTGTGGCGACGATCTTGGTGCGCCTTAGCATGGTTCCTGTTTCCTTTTGTTTTCCAGTGAAGCTTTCCGGGTGTATACCGTGACAGAGCCGCAGGCGGCCAGGGTTACTGGCTCGCCTTTTTCATCAGTGCCACGGCGTTGTCGAGCATCCGGTTGGAGAAGCCCCATTCATTGTCGTACCAGGCCATGACTTTTGCATGACGGCCCATGGCCCGTGTGTGGTTGGCGTCGAAAATGCTGGACAGGGCGTTGTGGTTGAAATCCACACTGACCAGCTTTTCCTCGTTGTAGCCCAGCACCGGGCTGTTCTTCGCAGCGGCCCTGACGGCTTCGTTGATTTCCTCTACCGTGGTGTCGCGGCTGGCAATAAAGCCGAAATCCACCAGGGACACGTTAATAGTAGGAACCCGCACGGCCAGTCCGTCAAGTTTTCCGGACAGTTCCGGGATGACCTTGCCAATGGCGGCGGCAGCGCCGGTCTTGGTGGGAATCATGGACTGGGTGGCCGAGCGTGCGCGATACAGATCGGAGTGATAGACGTCGCTCAGTTTCTGGTCATTGGTGTAGGAGTGGATGGTGGTCATCAGCCCGCTCTCAATGCCAATGGTCTTGTGCAGTGCTTCAACCACCGGGGCCAGGCAGTTGGTGGTGCAGGAGGCGTTGGAGATGATGTCGTGCTCCGAGGTCAATATGTTGTCGTTGACACCGTATACCACCATGGCGTCCGCATCCGGCGAGGGTGCCGAGATGATGACCTTGCGTGCGCCCGCCTTCAGGTGGCCCTCGGCCTTGTCGCGGGAGGTGAACAGGCCCGTGCACTCGAACACCACATCCACGTGATAGTCTTTCCAGGGTAGTTCTTCCGGATTACGGATAGCGGTGATGGCAATGCGGTCGCCGTTGACCGAGAGGGACTCGGCATCGTGGTTTACAATGCCACTGAAGCGGCCATGCACACTGTCGTACTTGAGCAGATGGGCGTTGGTCTCGGCATCTCCCAGGTCGTTGATGGCGACAACCTGAAGCTGGTTGCGGTAGTCATTTTCGTAAAGTGCGCGGAGAACATTGCGGCCAATGCGTCCGAAGCCGTTTATTGCGATGCGAATAGTCATGTTCTGGCTCCATATTTGGTTGTTTATTGTTCGTTTCGGTTGTTGATGTAGTAAATATAACAACAAAAATTGGAAAAATGAATGATTGGCGGGTGAAAGAGGTAAAAAAAGTAAGTAAACTTACGGGAATTAAAAAAGCAACTAAATAACGAATTTTCAGGAGACCCACTATGCACCCGACCGTAGACGCGGTTACCCGGCGGATTATCGAGCGCAGTCGCGACACCCGTCAGGATTACCTGGAGCGGATGGAGGCGCTGAAGGCGCAATCGCCGCACCGTAGCAGCCTTTCCTGCGGTAACCTGGCTCACGGGTTTGCTGCCTGTAACCAGTCGGACAAAGACACCCTAAAATTCATGAACAAGGCCAACGTGGCCATTGTTTCCGCCTACAACGACATGCTGTCGGCCCATCAGCCCTACCAGGACTTCCCGGACGTGATCCGCAAGGCCGCCAACGGCATGGGGTCAGTGGCGCAGTTTGCCGGTGGAACCCCCGCCATGTGCGATGGTGTAACCCAGGGCCAGCCCGGGATGGAGTTGAGCCTGTTCTCCCGTGACACCATCGCCATGAGCACGTCGGTGGCGCTCAGTCACAATATGTTCGATGCCACATTATTGCTGGGTATCTGTGACAAGATAGTGCCCGGCCTGCTGATCGGATCCCTCAGTTTTGGTTACCTGCCAACAGTGCTGGTACCGGCGGGGCCGATGCCTTCCGGGCTGCCAAACAAAGAGAAGCAGCGTATCCGGCAGTTGTACGCCGAGGGCAAGATCGGCAAGGACGAGTTGCTCGAGGCTGAGTCGCAGTCCTATCACAGCCCGGGTACCTGTACTTTCTACGGCACTGCCAACAGCAACCAGCTTCTGGTGGAAGTGATGGGGCTGCACCTGCCGGGCGCGGCGTTCGTAAACCCGGGCACGCCATTGCGGGAGGAACTGACCCGTGCCGCGACCGAGCAGGTCATACGCCTGTCCAAGCCCCACGGTGGGTCGCTGGGCCTGGGTGACATGGTGGACGAGAAGAGTATCGTCAATGCGCTGGTGGCGCTGCTGGTGACCGGCGGTTCGACCAACCACACCATTCACTGGATCGCCATTGCGCGGGCGGCCGGCATTATTATTGACTGGAACGACTATTCCGAGCTGTCGTCGGTCGTGCCCTCCATGACCCGCATCTATCCCAACGGCCAGGAAGACGTGAATGCCTTCCATGAAGCCGGCGGCACACCTTTCCTGATCCGGGAACTGCTCAACGCCGGCCTGATTCACAACGACGTCGAAACGGTAATGGGGCACGGTCTTGAGCGCTACACCCAGATGCCTGAAATGGATGGCGACAAGCTTGTCTGGAAGCCGGCACCCGAACAGAGTGCGAAACCGGATGTGCTCAGCACCGCCACGGAACCTTTCGCGCCCGATGGTGGCCTGCGGGTACTGGACGGCAATCTTGGCCGTGGCGTGATCAAGGTTTCGGCGGTTGCTGAAGAGCACCGCGTTGTTAAGGCGCCGGCCGTTGTTTTCAACGACCAGAACGAACTCAAGGCCGCTTTTGAAGGGGGTGACCTGGATCGGGACTGTGTGGTTGTGGTCCGCTTCCAGGGCCCGAAAGCCAATGGCATGCCGGAGTTGCACAAGCTGACTCCCTATCTTGGCGTGCTGCAGGACCGTGGCTTCAAGGTTGCGCTGGTCACCGATGGCCGCATGTCCGGCGCCTCCGGGAAAGTGCCGGCTGCCATACATGTGTATCCGGAAGCCGCAAACGGTGGTCCGCTGTGCCGTGTCAGGAATGGCGACGTGATCAACCTCGACGCGGTGTCAGGGAAGCTGGAAATTGAAGTGTCAGCCGAAGAGTTTGCCGGCCGGGACGCAGAAAAAGCAGACCTGAGCAGTTATCATCATGGTCTGGGCCGGGAACTGTTCGGCTGGATGCGCAAAGCCGCCAGCACCCCGGAAGAAGGCGCCAGCTTTTTCTGGAATCACGACGCATGACCACAAGCAACTACTCACTGGTAGGGGACATCGGGGGTACCAACGCCAGGTTCGCGCTCGTACGCTCCGGTGAGGTAACACCTGAAGCTGTCGAGGTTCTGGCCTGCAGCGACTACGACAACCTGGATTCGGCCATCGTTGACTACCTCAACCGCTCCGGCGTTGAAGAGGTTCAGGACGTGTGCCTTGCGGTGGCATCGCCGGTGCACGGTACACAGGTGCGGATGACCAACAACCACTGGCGATTTGACAGTGAGGAAGTTCGCAGGCGGTTTGGCTGGGGCGCGTTCAAGGTTATCAATGACTTTACCGCCATGGCCCTGGGGGTTCCCCACGTCAGTGCCGACAAGCTGATCCATGTGTGTGGTGGGCCGGGGGATGCCCGTCGCCCGAGATTGGTGATAGGCCCGGGTACGGGCCTGGGTGTGTCCGGCCTGGTGCCGTTGCAGCATGGCTGGGTGCCGCTGATGACCGAGGGCGGTCATGTGGATTTTGCCCCCACCGACGACACGGAAATGGCCGTTCTGAGGATACTCAAGGCCCGCTTCGGCCGTGTGTCCGTGGAGCGTATCCTGTGTGGCCAGGGGTTGCTGAACCTTTACCAGGCTCATGCCGAGATACAGGGTGTGGCTGCCCCCCTGGATGCACCGGAGAAGATAACCGCTGCTGCGTTGGACCATTCCGACCCGCTTGCGCGCCAGACCCTGCGACATTTCTGTGAAATTCTGGGCCGTGTTGCCGGAAACGGGGTGTTGACCCTGGGGGGCACCGGCGGGGTTTACCTCTGTGGAGGCATCCTCCCGCGATTCATCGATTTCTTCCTGGAAAGCCCGTTCCAGAAAGGTTTCGAGGACAAGGGCCGGATGCGGCCACTGCTGGAATCCACGCCGGTCTATGTGGTTATGGAAGGTTACACCGGCCTGCTCGGGGCGGCTGAAGCGTTGGCCAACCCGGAAGTCTAGGAGGCGCTAATGACCAGTAGCTATTCCCGGATGCCATTTGATGAGTTGGTGGCGTGGGTCCGTCAATGCCGGATCTGCGAGGCGCACCTGCCCCTTGGGCCGCGCCCGGTGATTCAGATTTCCCAATCCGCTCGCATACTGGTGGTGGGGCAGGCGCCCGGTCGACGTGTGCACGACACCGGCCTGCCGTTCAACGACCCCAGCGGTGATCGACTGCGGAACTGGATGGGGATAGACCGGGATACCTTCTACGATGAGCGGAAGCTGGCGATCCTGCCGATGGGATTCTGTTATCCCGGCACCGGTAAATCGGGCGACCTTCCTCCGCGCCCGGAATGCGCGCCGGCATGGCGCGACCTGTTGCTGGAGCGGCTGGAGCAAGTTGAGCTCACCCTGGTCATTGGCCAGTATGCCCATGCCTGGCATTTACCCGGGCCGAAAGCCTCGGTTACCGAGCGGGTGAAGCGTTGGCGGGAGGTGTGGCCCGCCATGTTGCCACTGCCACACCCCAGCCCAAGGAACAATCTATGGTTACGGCGCAACCCCTGGTTCGAAGAAGACGTGATTCCCGAGCTGCAGCATCGGGTAAAGGAACTTATCGGGCCTCCTCCCAGCGCGTAAGCAGGTCTTCATAACGAATGGTTTTGCCGGGCGGTTTTTCGTTCTGCAGTTCTGGCTTCGGCGCTCCGGGCTGAGCCAACCACCACTCGCGGCCTTTGGCTTCACTGTCTGAGGCAATACGAGGGCCGCAGTTGTTCACAGAAAAATTCCGCTCCATAACAGCCATTGCCCTGTCCTGACTTTCCGCCAGTTTGTCCATCGCCTGCTGCGCTGTGCGCTCCCCGGACATGGCATCGGCAATGTTCGGCCACCATAGCTTTGCCAGCTTCGGGTAGTCAGCGATGTTCACGCCGGTTGGCGTCCAGGCCTGCCGTGCAGGGCTGCGATAGAATTCGACGAGCCCGCCCAGTTCCGCGCTTTTCTCCTGCATTTCCGGTGAGTTCAGGTCGGATTCGCGGATGGGGGTCAGGCCTACAAGGGTTTTCTGAAGCGACACGGATTTGGAAACCGTGAACTGGGCATAAAGCCAGGCCGCCTTCTGCCGGCGCTCGCCCATTACCCGTGGAATGGTCCAGGCTCCCACGTCCTGATAGCCCAGCTTCATGCCTTCAGACCAGTAGGCGCCATAAGGAGAGGGGGCCATTCGCCACTTCGGCGTGCCGTCTTCATTGACCACAGGCAGCCCCGGTTTGGTCATGTCAGAGGTGAATGCGGTATACCAGAAGATCTGCTGGGCTATCTGCCCTTTTGCCGGAACGGGGCCGGCCTCCGAGAAGTTCATGCCAGGCGCTTCAGGTGGTGCGTAGTTTTTCAGCCAGTCTATGTACTTCTGCAGTGCGTAGACAGCCGCAGGGCCGTTAGTCGCGCCACCCCTTTCCACGGACGAGCCCACTGGGTGGCACTCCTCCATCCGAATGCCCCATTCATCCACCGGCAGGCCATTGGGGAGCCCCGGGTCACCGGCGCCCGCCATCGACAGCCAGGCGTCTGTGAAGCGCCAGCCCAGCGACGGATCACGCTTACCATAATCCATATGGCCGTAGACGCGCTCTCCATCGATTTGTTTTACATGTACGGTGAAAAACTCCGCGATGTCTTCGTAGGCTGACCAGTTCAAAGGAACACCAAGTTCATAGCCGTAGCGTTCGAGGAACTTTGCACGCAATTCAGGGCGCTGGAACCAGTCGTGTCGGAACCAGTAAAGATTCGCAAACTGCTGGTCCGGCAATTGGTAGATCTTTCCGTCCGGGCCGGTGACGAAGCTCAGCCCGATAAAGTCACCCAGATCCAGGGTAGGGAGGGTAAATGCCTTTCCCTCGCCCTTCATGTAATCGCTCAGTGCCAGCGCCCAGCCGGTGCGGGAGTGAGTGCCAATCAGGTCTGAATCGTTGACGAAGGCATCGTATCGACCTTTCGCAGCCATGATGCGCTGCAGGTTGACCTGCCGGATAACCTCGCCCTCCGGTTTGAGGTCGTGGGTCACCTTAATGCCGGTTATGTCAGAGAACGCCTGTGCAAGAATCTCGGATTCATAGCGATGTGTAGCCAGGTTCTCCGAGAGTACTGAAATCTCGAGGCCCTCAAAAGGTTTTGCCGCACTGGCAAACCATGCCAGCTCTTCCGCCTGTTCTTCAGGCGACAGGGTAGAGGCCTGAAAGTGCTCCGAGATCCATCGTTTGATGATCTGTTGGCGTTCATCCGGTAGCGCATTGAAAGTGTCGGATCCGTGACTGACAGCGTTGAAAAAAAGCAGCGTGGAAGTTGCAACGACAACCGGCCAATTCTTCATGTGACACCTTTTTTGTTGTTTGTTTACCTACATTAAAGAGACTAATGTTCGCTTGATGGTTCGTCAACGAAAATTTATGACAAGTTCTGTAACGTTGTTTTTAGGATATAAAACAATAAGGTAAGTGATTGCCTCCTCGCTGGCCTGAAAAATTCGGTAATAAAACCGAAAAAAATATGTTCTAAAACTTTCCATTTTTTCTCTCTCGCGCTAAATTTGTTGTGTCTCGAAAACAAAATCGGTCTCTGACCGAAATAAATGTTCGAGATGGAATAGTCCATCATTCCGAAGAAACGCCGTAAGAGACTGAAAAACGGTGTGATTCGGCTGCCAACGAGAGACAGACCGGATGGACCAGAAAATCTCAAACAATAATAGGAAGCTATCATGATCGAAAACAACAACCGCTCGAATGCTAAATCTTTCAAGCTGTCTGCGCTGGCGGTCGGCGTTGCAGTCGTTGTCGGCGCCTTTGCTGCCCCGGCCGCGGCTGAAACGACTTTTGAATCCGACAATGGCTGGAAAGCAGGGTTTAATGGCCACATTCCGATTTTCGCGGTGCTGGGCAACTACGACGATCCGACGGATGAGGACTCGTTCACCATCACCACCGGCTTCAACCCCGCCACTCTGCAAACCAATATCTATGCCCCCACTCAGAATGGCCTGGAAGTGTCCGGCCACTTTCAGATGAATGCCGACATCGCGCCAGGAGATGCCAATGCAAATTTCCGTAGCCGGGTTTCTGAAATCGCGGTTGCTGGTGACTTTGGCAAAGTGAATATCGGTAAGGGTTTCGGCATCTTCGGTGTCCCGGCTATCGGTGACAACGGCAGCGCCCTGGGTGTTGGCCTGATTGGAGGCCCCGACCAGGTGGCGGCAACGGCCGGCCGTATCGGTAACGGTTACTTCTACGCGAACTTCACGCCGCGCGTGATGTACACCTCCAACAACCTGGGCGGTCTGCAGTTCAAAGTCGGTGTATTCAGCCCATCAAAGGTTGATGGTGTGGCAGATGCTGAGTACACCACCCCGCGTATTGAAGGTAACGTGGTCTATACCGCGGATATGTTCTCGCTGTGGTCCAGTGCTTTCACGCAAGACGTGGATTCGAAAACAGGTACGTTTGACGACTACACCATGTCAGGTATTGATTTTGGTGGTTCGGTTTCCCTCGGTGACCTGAACGTTCGGGGCAACTACTCCATGACGTCTGGTACGGGGAACGGTGTATTTGCCGCACGCCTGGATCCGAACGAAGAGGACGCCAGCCAGTGGTACGTGGAGACCACCTACAAGATCAACCGCACAACGTTGGGTGCCAGCTATGGCGAGGGTGAGGATGACATCAACTCGAGCGCTAACGACACAGATCTGACGATGATCTTTGCCCGTTACGCTGCAACGGATGCTCTGACCCTGATGGCCGAGTACACCACTCTGGGCACAGAGGGTGGCCAGGGCGAATACGATGCCTTCATCGTAGGCTCACAGCTTACTTTCTAAGGGGGATTGATACCTTCCTCCTTCGCAGGAGGAGGGATTCAGCCAACCAAAAAGCCGGGCGTCGAAAGACTCCCGGCTTTTTTGTATTGAAGCCTGGCCAGCTACAGGAATTTCAGGTCACACCCATAAAAAAGCTCCGGGCGGTAAAACCGGCCGGAGCAAATGCCTGAGAGAGTGGTTCAGGCGCTGTGGTGGAGAGCAACAGTCTGAGGTTGCGGGGTTGCCTGAGCAGACAGATACTTGTCCAGCTCGAGGACATCCTGTTCAGTGGCATAAAGCCCCTGTTTGGTGCGGCGCCAGAGTATGTCTTCTGACGTCATCGCCCACTCGTGCTTGATGAGGTATTCCACTTCCCGTTCATAGAGGGTACCGGCAAAGCGGTAGCCAAGATCCTGGACGGATTTTGCGTGGTCCAGGATGTCGTAGGCGTTGGTTCCATAGGTGCGCACGTATCGGCTGCACACTGCCTCGGGCAGCCAAGGAAATTTCTCCGACAGAAGGGCCTCCAGGGTGTCGTGATTTTCGAAGTCACCGCCTGGCAGGATGCCGGTTTTTGTCCAGCGGCCACTGGCGTGGGGAAAGAACTGGCACAGTTTGTCCGTGGCGGCTTCCGCAAGCTTACGATAGGTGGTGATTTTGCCTCCGAATACGGAAATAACCGGTGCCTTGCCCTTTTCCTTGCTGACTTCAAACGAATAATCACGGGAAGCCTTCTTGGCATCACCTTGCTCATCGTCCATTAGTGGACGAACGCCAGAATAGGACCAGACCACGTCGCTCTCTGTCAGTTGCCGTTTGAAGTGCGAGTTAACAATATCGAGCAGGTACTCGGTCTCTTCCGGAGAAATCTTCGCCTTCTTCGGGTCGCCCTCGTAATCCACATCGGTTGTGCCCACCAGGGAGAACTCGTCCTCGTAGGGAATAACGAACACAATACGTTCGTCTTCGTTCTGCAGAATATAAGCCTCTGTTTCCCGGTTCAGTCGGGGAACCACAATGTGGCTGCCTTTAACCATACGGATGGTCTTCGGCGCCTTCATGGAGAGGCTTTCACTGAACAGGCGGCTTACCCAGGGGCCGGAGGCATTAACAATTACTTTCGCCGACACATGATGGATGCTGTCGTCGTTCATGTCCTGCAGCGATACATTCCATGATTCAGCGCCGCGTTCGGCGTTGATGCATTTGGTCCTGGTAAGGATTGTGGCGCCGCATTCCTGGGCCTTTTTGGCGGTCAGAACAACAAGGCGTGCGTCGTCGACCCAGCCGTCGGAGTACTCGAACCCCTTGGTGATATCAGACTTGAGCGGATCCTTTTCATCGAATTTGATGGAACGTGACCCGGGCAAGACCTCCCGCTTGGCGAGATGGTCGTAAAGAAACAGCCCGGTCCTGATCATCCAGGCAGGGCGAAGGTGAGGGCGGTGCGGCAGTCGGAAACGCATTGGCCACATGATATGGGGGGAATTCCGCAACAGCGACTCCCTCTCTGCCAGGGCTTCCCGTACCAGGCGGAACTCATAGTGTTCCAGGTACCGAAGCCCGCCGTGGATCAGCTTGCTGCTGCTGGAGGATGTAGCTGAGGCGAGGTCATTCATTTCGCAAAGCAGCACCTTAAGGCCGCGGCCTGCGGCATCCATTGCGATCCCTGTACCGTTAACGCCACCGCCCACAACGACAACGTCAAATTTATTGTTCTCCTCGGTCATCTTGTGTCATCTCCTGACGCCAGTGAAAGGACGCTTCCGGCGCTCTTTCCGGTTTTCACACAAACGTATATATCTATTATGCGAAAGCAAAATATATTCGTAAAGGAAAATACAGAAAAAAAACGAAAAAATATGCGCGAATAATTAGGAGGGTGCCCGGGCAGTTTGCCGGGGCGGAGAGAAAATGAGGGGGGGGGCAGTGTCAGACCAGGTGCAGTTCCACGTTGTTTTCACGCAGCAACTGGCGAATTTCGACGGGAGGTGGTTCGTCTGTAAACACATGATCAGCCTGGGCAATACTGCCCAGACGCACCATGGCGTTGCGGCCAAACTTGGAGTGGTCGGCGGCCAGCAACACCTGGCCGGAGTTCTCTATAATGGACTGGGCAACACGAACTTCGCGGTAATCAAAGTCCAGCAGGGAGCCGTCGCTGTGGATGCCGCTGATGCCGATAATGCCGAAGTCCATCTTGAACTGGTTGATGAAGTCCCGGGTGGCCTCGCCCACGATACCGCCATCGCGATTCCGGACTTCTCCGCCGGCGATAATGATATGGAAGTCTTCCTTGGCGGAGAGAATGGAAGCAACGTGCAGATTGTTGGTCACCACCTGGAGGTTGTTTTTTTCCAGCAGTGCCTTGGCGATGGTTTCGGTGGTGGTGCCGATGTTAATGAACATGGAGGAGTTGTCGGGGATCATGTCCACCAGCGCCTCGGCTATGCGCTCTTTGGCTTCCAGGTCCATGATCTTGCGGGCCTGATAGGCGGTGTTGACCGTGCTGGAATCGATACCGGCGCCACCGTGGTGGCGACGAAGCTTCTTCTGCTCAGCCAGCTCGTTCAGATCCCGGCGGATGGTTTGTGGCGTAACCTTGAACTGGTCAACCAGCTGTTCGGTGGTCACGAAGCCGTTCTGCTGGATGAGCTCCATGATCAGATCCTGTCGACGTCGCTGTGCCATTCAACTCCCTCCGGTTCCCGGTTTTTCTGTAACGAACGAAATAGCGATTTCAAACCTGCGTCCAGTTTAGAGTGTTTTACGGCTTTGTGCAGCATTTTTAGGGAGTTGTAGTAGTCGGGCCAGTTTTCGCTCGCAAAAAGGGTTGGCTTTTGTTTTCAAAAAAGTAAAAATACGAAAAAATAAGAACACCCGAGGCAAAACAACTATGACTCAGTACATTCTGTCGATCGACCAGGGGACGACCAGCTCCCGCGCCATTCTCTTTACTCTGGAAGGCAACATACACGCCACAAGCCAACAGGAATTCCCCCAGCATTTTCCGGCCAGCGGCTGGGTTGAGCACGATCCCGAAGATATCTGGCGTACAGTGCAGGAAACCTGTGATGACGTTATGGCTGAAGGCTGTAGCGAAAACGACGAGGTTGTTGCTGTCGGCATAACCAATCAACGCGAGACCACGGTGCTTTGGGATCGGGCTACGGGGCAAGCGGTATACCCGGCCATCGTCTGGCAGGATCGCAGGACAGCCGACTGGTGCGAATCCCTCAAGAAGCAAAGCCTTGAACCATCGGTAAACAACAAGACAGGGCTACTGATTGATCCCTATTTTTCGGCCACGAAAATACGCTGGGTGCTGGACAATGTGCCGGGCGCGCGCGACCGGGCGGAGAAGGGCGAACTGGCGTTTGGTACCATCGACAGCTTCCTGTTATGGCGGCTGACTGGCGGCAAGGTACACAGGACCGATGCCACCAATGCCAGCCGTACCATGCTGTTTAATATTCATACCCAGGAGTGGGATGCGGAACTGCTGGACCTGTTTGGCATCCCCGAGTCCCTGTTGCCGGAAGTGATGGATTCTGCTGCGGACTTTGGCCAGATAGCCGGTAATGGACGGCTGAGCGGCACGTCTGTCATGGGAATAGCCGGAGACCAGCAGGCAGCCCTCTTCGGGCAGACATGTTTCGAGACCGGCATGGCAAAAAGCACTTACGGGACCGGTTGCTTCCTGATGCTGAATACCGGCGACAAGGCGTTGAAGTCAGAGCATCGGCTCCTGACCACCGTGGCCTACCGCCTCAACGGAAAACCGGCCTACGCGCTGGAAGGCAGCATCTTTATTGCAGGTGCGGCCATCCAGTGGTTGCGGGACGGGCTGCAGCTGATCCGGGATGCCTGCGAGACCGAGCCACTTGCTGAGGGTACGCCGGTCGATCATGGGGTCTACCTGGTGCCGGCATTCACCGGGCTCGGTGCCCCCTACTGGGACCCCAATGCCCGTGGCGCTATTTTTGGGCTGACCCGGGATACCGGTATAAAGGAAATTGTGACGGCGGGCCTGCAGTCGGTTTGCTATCAGACCAAGGACCTTCAGAAAGCCATGGAAAAGGATGGGTTGCGGCCCATCACCCTGCGTGTGGATGGCGGCATGGTTGCCAACAACTGGGTATTGCAGTTCCTGGCGGATATTCTTGGGGCGAGGGTCGACAGGCCGGCACTGGTGGAAACCACGGCCCTTGGTGCGGCCTATCTGGCGGGCCTTCAGGCCGGTGTCTACAAGTCCCTTGCTGACCTGAGCAGCATGTGGCGTTGCGACCGAAGCTTCGAACCTAACATGACCAAAGCTCAGCGCGACAAGCTATACGAGGGCTGGAGCACGGCCATCCGAAAGCTCTGATTACCTCACTCCAAGATCCCGAAGACGCTTGTACAGGGTGTTACGGCTGACCGCCAGCTCCCTGGCGGCGCGGGATACGTTCCCCATGCACTGTCGATAGACCACGAGGGTCTGGCTCATTGTGTCCTTGCTGGAGTTGTCGTTGGCCTGGGGCGACTCACTGAAGGAAGAGGCATCGAATACCGGTTTTTGTTCCGCTTCCCTTCGGCCTTCATACTCCGCCAGGAAATCTTCCGGCAAGTGCCATAGCTGCACATCCTCACCGTCTGCAATGGCCACAGCCACGCGGATAATATTTACCAGCTGGCGAATGTTCCCGGGCCAGGGATGGTTTTCCAGTGCCGCTATTACCTCTGGATTGAGGGAGTCTGGCTGGCCGTCATCACGATGCTCCTGGTAGATCCTGCGGATGAGCTCGGCCCTGTCCAATCGCGCCCGCAGTGGCGGTAGTTCGAGGCACAGCCCGTTGATGCGGTAGTAGAGGTCAGCGCGGAATTCACCGCTGTCGATCCGGTCGGAGAGCGGGCGGTTGGTGGCCGAGACCAGCAGAATGTCCACCGGAATGGATTCTGTTGACCCTACCGGCGTGACTTCCCGTTCCTGCAGTACCCGTAGCAGTCGGGACTGGGCGGCAAGCGGCATTTCGCCAATCTCGTCAAGGAACAGGATACCTTTATCGGCTTTCCGTATCAGGCCAAGCGAACCCTGTGCGCGGGCGCCTGTAAATGCGCCGGCCTCATAGCCGAAAAGTTCGGACTCCACGAGTTCCGGGGGAATGGCGGCACAGTTGACCGACACCAGTGGTTGGCCACGCCGCCCGCAGGTTCCGTGCAGTGCCTTGACCATCACTTCCTTGCCAACACCGGTTTCACCGCAGATCAGTATCGGAACGCCCCGTTCCAGAACCTTGCATGCCTGGTCGGCACAGCGACGAACCAGCGGATCTCCATGTTCTATCTCTTCGAGCGAGACGCCGGATCGGGTCGGTTCCGGTGATTTGGAGCGGGGTACCGCCCTTGATGGCTTCGTGACGGCCGGGCTTACTGATACTGGGCGCTTGAGCAGGCCGGACAGTCTTACCCGTTGGGTGGTTGTAAGTTGTATCGGCGTATTGTGCGAGTGGTTCAGTATCAGGTTCCGGTTTTCGATAAACAGTGAGCTCAGGTTACGCCCGGAGAGTGGTTCACCGAGCAATTGGTCGGCTCGCTGGTTGGAGGCGATAACACGTCCGCTCTGGTCAAACGCAATCAGGCCGGACCAGGGGCTGTCGATGTTGTCCGCCGTGGTGTTGAGGGTGAGGATGAAGTGATCTCCCCCCAGTTGCCTGACGATCAGCCTGTTCTCGACAGATTGGGACAGCAAACGGACCATCCCCAGGGTGTGAGCCTGGGGCAGGTAAGCATCGCTGAAAGCGCTAAGCACGCCTACCAGGGTTCTGTCGGTATCGAAAATGGGGGCAGCGGAGCTGATGATGCTGCGGTTCAGCTTGAGAAAATGTTCGTTTCGCTGCACCTGAATCGGTGATCGGGTAGCAATGGACGTACCGATGGCGTTGGTGCCGGCATGGCGCTCATGCCAGCTTGCGCCCGTACTGAACCAGGGGCGCAGATGGCTTTCGGTAATGCGCCGGTCGCCCCAGCCCTTCAATACCTGCGCTTCGGAATCCGTGAGCAGGATCAGGCAGCGGCTGTTGGACATGATGTTGTTGTAGTAGGGCAGTACTTCCGTTTCTGTTGTGCTCAGTAACGCCTCATAGTCCTGCTCAAGCGCGTCACGCTCCTGGTCATCGAGGTTCGCCGGCTCCGGTTCATGGTCGTGATGAAGGCCATAACCGATGCAGCGGTTCCAGGAATCCGCAATGATGGAGCGATACTCCGCCCGTTCCTGTTGTCGTTTCACGCGAGTCCTCCGCGTTTCCGCAGTTTCGTTTTGTTTTTTTGCGACCCTGGGAGCCGTTTGATGTCGCGAATCTGTTCGCGTCGGTGTTCAATAATGTGCTCATTGGTTGTTCAGGTCAATGTTCAAACTGAACAAAAAGTTTGATAACGAACATTTTGGTTTTCAAATAAGAAATTTTGTTCAACTTAAAAATAAATAAAAACAAATGATTAGAAAATTACTCCTGGTTTTTACCTATATTGGTATGCGCATTGCCTTTCAGTATTCGAAATCGAATTTTCGCCGGTTACCTGCGAGTGCCGGTGAATAACGTGTCACAAGAACAACAAAGGAAAGCCTATGTCCTTAACACTGGAGAACCTCTCCCGTGTCGTGGATGGAGTCGACTACATCCGGGATGCGAATATCACGTTTGAGGCGGGTTCGTTCAACGTACTGCTCGGGCGCACACTAGCCGGTAAAACCTCAATGATGCGGCTGATGGCCGGGCTGGACAAGCCTGACGAAGGCCGCCTCATCTACAATGGCAATGATGTGACCGGGCAAAGCGTTCAGCAACGCAATGTCTCGATGATCTATCAGCAGTTCATCAATTACCCCAATCTCACGGTGTATGAAAACATCGCTTCTCCCTTGCGTCTGGCAAAGATGAAGGAGAGCGAGATTGATCGGCGGGTAAAAGAAACCGCGAACATGTTGCGGATTGACCCGCTGCTGAAACGCTATCCGCTGGAACTGTCCGGTGGTCAGCAACAGCGCACGGCGATGGCCCGGGCACTGGTCAAGGATGCCACCCTGATCCTGTTCGACGAACCTCTGGTGAACCTCGACTACAAACTGCGCGAAGAGTTGCGTGCTGAGCTGCGGGATCTGTTCCGTGAGCGCCAGTGCATCGCTGTGTACGCAACCACTGAAGCCAACGAGGCGTTGGCGTTGGGCGGTGTCACGACACTGCTTGATCGGGGGCGCATCGTTCAGTCGGGCCCGGTGATGGAGGTTTATCGTAATCCGGTAAACACGCTGGCGGCGCAGCTGTTCAGCGAACCACCGATGAATATGATCAAAGGGCGTGTGACCGACACCGAAGTCACTTTCGATGAGTACTCACACCATGCGTTGACCCACGAGTTGGCGGAACTCGAGCCCGGTGATTACTGGTTTGGGATCCGGCCGAGTCACATCGGGCTTGTGCCCAACAACGAGGACGATCTTGAGATGTCCATGGAGGTCGAGCTCAGCGAAATCAGTGGCTCGGAAACCTTCATGCACGTGCGTAACCGATATTTCGAGATGGTGATGCAATTGATGGGGGTGCACCAGTATCACACGGGGTCGCCCATCAAGATCTACCTGCCTATTAACAAGCTGTTTGTCTTCGATAATAACGAGAAACTGGTGCACACCCCGGCACAGGTAACAGGAGGGTCGGTCTAATGGCTGAAATTCACTTGAAGTCCCTGGCTCATAGTTACAGTGACACCCCGGCCGGGCCCGATGACTACGCCATCCGTCACCTGGATCACGTCTGGGAGAAGGGCGGTGCCTATGCCTTGCTTGGACCTTCCGGCTGCGGCAAGAGCACGATGCTGAACATTATTTCGGGGCTGCTCCAGCCGTCCGAGGGCGATGTGCTGTTCGATGGCAAGCGGGTTAATGAGTTGTCCCCGCGGGACAGGAACATTGCCCAGGTTTTTCAGTTCCCCGTTATCTATGACTCGATGACGGTGTTCCAGAACCTGGCATTCCCCCTCAAGAATACCGGTGTGCCTTCGTCCCAGATCAAGGCCAAGGTGCATGAAATCGCCGGGATTCTGGAAATTGAGGAAGAGCTGCATAAAAAGGCCAAGAATCTTACTGCGGACCAGAAGCAGAAAGTCTCCATGGGGCGTGGCCTGGTCCGGGGGGATGTGTCCGCCATCCTGTTCGATGAGCCACTGACTGTGATCGACCCTCAGCTCAAGTGGAAACTGCGCCGCAAGCTCAAACAGATCCACGAGCAGTTCGATATCACCATGGTGTATGTCACCCACGATCAGTTGGAAGCGTCCACCTTCGCCGACAAGATCGCGGTAATGTACGGCGGCCAGATCGTTCAGTTCGGAACACCAACGGAGCTCTTTGAGCAGCCAAACCATACGTTCGTGGGGTATTTCATTGGCAGCCCCGGCATGAACCTGATTGAGGTGCAGCGATGCCCCCGGGGCGTCTGCTTCGGCAGCACGGTGGTACCGATGGATGCCCGGCAGGTTGAGACCCTGCAGCGCCTGCAATCCAACAACCTCAAGATTGGTATCCGCCCGGAGTTTATCCAGGCGTCGGACATCGCGGCGGATGACACGTTTGAAGCTGAGGTGATGGATGTTGAGGACCTGGGTACCTATAAGATCATGACGGTGAAGCTGGACTTCGAAACGTTGAAAGTCCGTCTTACCGAGGATCAGCATTTTGAGGTTGGCAGCCATGTTCAGCTCAGTTTCCCGGAGAAGTGGCTGAAGCTGTACGTGGACGAGTTTCTGGTAGAGGAGAAGGACCAATGAACAAGGTTCCCAATAATCGTGCCTGGTGGCTCGTACTGCCAGTATTCATTCTTGTTGCGTTCTCGGCGCTGATACCGCTGATGACGGTTGTGAACTATTCGGTCCAGGACATATTCGGTCCGGGGAATGCCTATTACGTGGGCACCGAGTGGTTTAGGGAAGTGCTCGCTGATGAGCGACTGAGAGAATCACTGCTCAGGCAATTCCTTTTTTCCGGCGCGGTGCTGGCCATCCAGATTCCGCTGGGCATTGGTGTCGCGCTGATGATGCCAAAATCCGGCATCAAGGCCTCTCTCTGCCTGATCCTGCTAGCCGTTCCCCTGCTGATTCCCTGGAACGTGGTGGGCACCATCTGGCAGATCTTCGGTCGTGGTGATATCGGCCTGTTTGGCTGGGGGCTGAATGCACTCGGCGTTGATTATAACTACACCGGTAACACGGTGGATGCCTGGCTGACCGTGTTGTTGATGGATGTGTGGCACTGGACGCCACTGGTTGCCCTGTTGTGCTACTCCGGGTTGAGGGCGATTCCCGAAGCCTTCTATCAGGCCGCCGAAATTGACCGTGCCTCCAAGTGGGCCGTGTTCCGGTACATCCAGTTGCCGCGCCTGAAAAGCGTGCTGGTGATTGCCGTGCTGCTGCGATTCATGGACAGTTTCATGATCTACACGGAGCCCTTTGTTCTCACCGGTGGTGGGCCTGGCAGCTCAACAACCTTTCTGAGCCAGACACTCACAACCATGGCGATTGGCCAGTTTGATATAGGCCGTGCGGCAGCATTCTCGCTGATCTACTTCCTGATCGTGCTGCTGGTGTCCTGGTTGTTCTTTACCGCCATAACTCACCTCGACAAAGAAAAATAAGGAGAGAGTGATGAACTACTCACGTTCCAAGGGCATCGGGATGACACTGTTTATCGTGCTCCTGCTGACCCCGATCTACTGGCTTCTGAACATGTCGTTCAAGACCAACCAGGAAATTCTTGGCGGTCTGACTCTGTGGCCGCAGGAATTTACCCTGGCCAACTACGCCGTCATATTTTCGGACTCCAGTTGGTACTCGGGTTACATCAACTCGATGATTTATGTGTCCATGAACATGACCATCACGTTGCTGGTGGCGTTGCCGGCCGCCTATGCGTTCAGCCGCTACAAGTTCGTTGGTGACAAACACTTGTTCTTCTGGTTGTTGAGTAACCGCATGGCGCCGCCCGCGGTCTTCCTGCTGCCGTTCTTCCAGCTCTACTCTTCGGTGGGGCTGTTCGATACCCACATTGCGGTAGCGCTGGCGCACTGTTTGTTCAACGTGCCACTGGCGGTCTGGATACTGGAAGGTTTCATGTCCGGTGTGCCGCGCGAGTACGACGAGATGGCCTATATTGATGGTTACAGTTTCCCGAAGTTCTTCGTCAAGATCTTCCTGCCGATGATCCGCTCGGGGATTGGTGTCGCCGCGTTCTTTGCCTTCATGTTCTCGTGGGTGGAGCTGCTGCTGGCAAGGACACTGACCTCCGTGGATGCGCAGCCCATCGCGGCTATCATGACCCGAACGGTCGGGGCCAGTGGTATCGACTGGGGCGTGCTGGCAGCTGCGGGCGTGCTCACCATTATTCCTGGTGTGTTGGTGGTCTGGTTTGTCCGTAACCACATCGCCAAAGGCTTCGCACTGGGCCGGGTATAAGGAGGATTATCATGATTGCGTGGATGAACTGGACACCGAGTGTTGCTATTTTCTTTGCAGTGATTGCCGGCATACTGGCGTTTATGACCGTTTACGAAGTTGTTTCGCCCTGCACGGAACGAAAGGGATTTCTGCCCATTTCGACGA
Source organism: Marinobacter iranensis (assembly GCF_029207565.1). Lineage (GTDB taxonomy): Bacteria > Pseudomonadota > Gammaproteobacteria > Pseudomonadales > Oleiphilaceae > Marinobacter > Marinobacter iranensis. The sequence goes on from NZ_JANCMW010000001.1 coordinate 660,037, forward strand.
CCCGGGGAGACCGACTTTTTATTGGACTGTTGTCTGCAGCGTATATTCACCTCGCATTCCTGGCGGTCAGCGATATCACCCTCTGGGTGGCACTGGCGGTCTCGGTGGTCTGGCTTTTGGTGCTGTTGCGCTGGGGGTGATGAGGCCGATGCTGGATTTTCGTTTGCCAGGGATGGCCGAAAAAAATCTTGTGATTTATCGCTTAAAACGGTTGTAAAAATTTCTATAACGAACTATTTTCTTCTTAATGATCGGAATCGAACATATCGGTTCGGCTCCGGTTTCAGGAATAGCGGTCAAAACGCTATACAGGGAAAACCGGAACGCAGAGAAGTTGTCGCGTTTCGAACAAACCAAAACAAGACGAACGAGGTTGGATATGTTCAACAACAATAAATATCCGAAAACCCTCCTGCTGAGTGCCGCGATCGGCTCGGTGGGTTTGGGGCTCAGCTTTCAGGCCAGTGCAGATCAGTATTCTGATGCCGCCCAGAAGTGGATTGACGAGGCATTCAAGAATTCTACCCTGAGCAAAGAAGAGCAGATGAAAGAGATGGAGTGGTTCATCAAGGCCGCCGAGCAGTTCCGGGGTATGGACATAAACGTTGTCTCAGAAACCATCGCCACCCATGAATATGAATCCAAGGTGCTGGCTGAAGCATTCAGCGAAATTACCGGCATCAATCTCACACACACACTGATCCAGGAAGGCGATGTTATCGAGAAGCTGCAGACACAGATGCAGTCCGGTCGAAACATCTACGACGGCTGGGTCAACGACTCGGACCTGATCGGTACCCATTTCCGCTACGGTAAAGTCATGCCCGTTGAGGACATCATGAACGGTGAAGGCAAGGATCTGACCCTGCCGACGCTTGATCTAGATGATTTTATCGGACTCGATTTCACCACCGGCCCGGATGGCAAGCTTTACCAGTTGCCGGACCAGCAATTCGCCAACTTGTACTGGTTCCGCGCTGACTGGTTTGAGCGTGAAGACCTGAAAAAGCAGTTCAAGGATATCTATGGCTACGAATTGGGTGTGCCTGTTAACTGGTCCGCTTACGAGGACATTGCCGAATTCTTCTCCGTACACGTGAAGGAAATTGACGGAAAGCGGGTCTATGGCCACATGGATTATGGCAAGAAAGACCCTTCACTGGGCTGGCGCTTCACGGACGCCTGGTTCTCCATGGCAGGTGCTGGCGACAAAGGCTTGCCGAACGGTTTGCCGGTAGACGAGTGGGGCATCCGTGTTGACGAATGTCATCCGGTCGGTGCCAGCGTCAGCCGCGGTGGTGCCACTAACGGGCCCGCGGCTGTTTATGCAACCACCAAATACGTTGACTGGTTGGAAAAGTACGCTCCGCCCGAAGCGCAGGGTATGACCTTCTCTGAAGCCGGTCCGGTACCTGCTCAGGGCAACATTGCCCAGCAAATCTTCTGGTACACCGCGTTTACCGCCAGCATGATCGAGGATGGCCTGCCGGTCGTCAACGAAGACGGTACTCCGAAGTGGCGCATGGCTCCCTCTCCCCGTGGACCCTACTGGGAAGAAGGCATGAAACTGGGTTATCAGGACGTGGGTTCCTGGACCTTCATGAAGTCCACCCCGAAAGAGCGTCGTCTGGCTGCCTGGTTGTATGCCCAGTTTACGGTTTCCAAGACCGTATCCCTGGAAAAAACCATCGCTGGTCTGACACCCATCCGCGAGTCTGACATCAACTCGGATGCCATGACCGAAATGGCGCCCAAGCTTGGCGGCCTTGTTGAGTTCTACCGCAGCCCGGCCCGCGTTCAGTGGTCGCCGACTGGTACCAACGTACCGGATTATCCGAAGCTGGCTCAGCTCTGGTGGCAGTACATCGCCCAGGCTGCAAGTGGCGAAGCAACACCACAGAAAGCACTGGATGGTCTGGCGGAAGCCCAGGATCGCATCATGGAGCGTCTTGAGCGCGCCAGTGTCCAGGAAACCTGTGGTCCGAAGCTGAACGAACCGCGCGATCCGCAGTACTGGCTTGATCAGCCGGGTGCTCCCAAGCCGAAGCTGGACAACGAAAAGCCGCAAGGCAAAACCGTCCGCTACGAAGAGTTGCTGAAAACCTGGGAAGAAGCTCGCGAGAGTTAATTTCCGGCGCAACCTAACAGTAGTGATTTACCTGCAGTGCCCTGCTGCTGTCCCGAGTCTCCCGGGGCAGCGGCAGACCTAACACCGTCAGGTCGGTGGGTCTTGGCCGGTTGCTTTCATACCCCCCCTTATAGCATCTCAGGTGTTCCCCGTACGTTGCGGGTAAACCCTGCCGGCCCTTTTTTCCCGCTTTCTGTACCTGCGCTGTCCTTGAAAAGCCCTGAACACTCGGGCCTGCAGTAGGGAGCCTATAGGGCATGAAAAACATTTCAGTCATCCATCGTCTTTACCTGGGCTTCGGTCTGCTTTGCCTGATCATCGCGGGCTGGGGCCTTTTCAACGGCAACATGATGGCGTCCATTTCCGATGGCACATCAGAGGTAAAGGAAAGGATTTTCCCGTTCCAGCGCTCGGTCCAGGCCGTCGAGGCAACCACCGGCAGCAGTGGTATGGCTGTAATCTCTCTTGCCAGAGTGAGAGACAACCAGGAGCTGGAAACCCGCTACGGAAGGCTGAACGAGAGAATGGCCGGTCTTGAGGAACAGGTCGGATTACTGGCATCCGATGCTGGCAAGATTCGTCTGTTGACGGGGTTTGAAGCGCCTGCACAACAATACCGTCAGGCACTTGGCACGCTCCGGCAACAAGCGGCCACGCTTCAGAATCATCAGGCAGAGGTCATCAGGGTGTCGGAATCGGTGAACCGGGATCTGTCTGACTTTCTCGCCAGGGCATCCGAAATGAAGCAACTGCTGCTTCGTGAGGCGTCAGCACCCGCGGGGTCCGATATCTACCTGAAGGACCTGCTGATGACCCTGATGGGGAACCTGTCGAATATCGAATTGCTGATCATGCAACTGGTCAGCACAGACGATGCTGAGCAGTTAAAAGCGGTGGTGGAAAATCTTCGTTTTAACACCGTGACCGTAGAGCAGGACATCGAAGCCATTATTGAAGAGATTGCATCGTTGGAGGATCTTGCGCCGATTGCGCAGGCGTTCTTCGAGTCGGTCAATAGTGAGACGGGTATTGTCAGCCAGTATTACGACTACCGCAGCAACCTGCTGGCGGTAAACCGGGCGGTTGCGGACATTGAAGGTGGCCTTGATAACCTCAACCGTCATATTGACGACATGGTCACCGCTGCAGGAGAGGCCGCCGTTCAGGCTGTGGACAACCTGGATTCCACCGCACGCTTCTCCGAACAATTAGTGTATTACCTGGTGCCGTCGATCCTGTTCATCGCAGTGGTGATATCCGTATGGCTGGGGCGCCTGATCAGTATTCCGTTGCGGGCAACGGTGAACCATCTCTCGGCCATGGCCGGTGGTGACTACAGCCGTGAGCTGACATTCCGTGCCAACGGCGAGTTCATCGAGTTGAGAGACTCGGCCAACCAGCTTGCCGCCGCGATGAGGGAAGTGTTGGGCAGCCTACAAAAAGCCGGTGGTGAAATTACCAGTGTGGCCGCGTCCAACGCGGATTTCTCCCACGACCTCAGCCAGCGAATTCGCGGGCAGGCGGAGGATCTTGACTCGATTGCGACCGCCATGACGGAAATGGAGGCCTCCTGCCACCATGTGGCCGAGGCGGTACGGGATACCCACCAACTGGTGGAGTCTGTTAACAGCCACGTGGATGAGAGCAAGGCCACCGCGCGGGCCAATATGGACTGCGTCAACGAACTGGAGGAACAGATCCAGCAGACCTCCGGCAAGCTCAAACAGCTTGAGAGTGCCTCCCACGACATCGGTCGGATCACCGAATCCATTGACGAAATTGCCAACCAGACCAACCTTCTGGCCCTCAACGCCGCCATAGAGTCAGCCCGGGCGGGCGAGTTCGGCCGTGGCTTCGCGGTGGTGGCCGATGAAGTGCGACAACTTGCCCAGAAAACCACCAACAGCACGGACACCATTCGGGGGCTTGTCACTCGTCTTCAGAGTGAAGCGGCGGACGCCGTGAGCTCCATGGAGGACAGCTTCCAGCGCCTTGAGTCGGTGAAGTCACTGATCACCGACGCCTCCAAAGGCGTCGAAACCATACGGGAAGCGGTGGACCAGATCCGCAACAGTGCGGAGCATGTTCGTTCAGGCATGGACGAACAGGAAGACGTGAGCCGTTCGGTTTCGCGCAATGTCACCGAGATCAGCGGTTCTTCCTCAGAGAACCTGGCGCAGATAGAGCAATTGGTGACCACCAGCGATCAGCTTAAGCGATCAATGGGCGACATCGAGGCACTGATCGGGCGGTTTCGTGTGTAGTTCACGCTAACCGGAACTCATATCCGGCTTTTCCATATAACAAAATCATATTGGGTTTTGTTCTTTTTCGCTTGTTAATGTTCGTAAACGAATATTACAATCGTATTTACTGTTCGATTATGCACGCAGTCGGTGCGTAAACAAAAACAACACGACCAGGCAGGTTAATGATTATGGAACGTATTCAATCCGTGTTCGCCCGGGAAATTCTGGATTCCCGTGGTTTTCCCACAGTGGAGGTGGATGTCGAGCTGGGAAACGGAGTGGTCGGACAGGGTCGCGCGCCCTCGGGAGCCTCCACCGGTTCCAGGGAAGCTCTGGAGAAGAGGGATGGCGACCCGGACCGATACAACGGCAAGGGTGTATTGGGTGCGGTGGAAGCGGTAAACCGTCATATTGCCCCGGCCATTGAAAACCGGGTGGTGTTTGACCAGTTGGTGATTGATCGTTTGATGCGTCACCTGGACGGCACGGATAACAAGTCCGGCTTTGGTGCCAATGGCATTCTCGCGGTATCTCTGGCGGTTGCCAATGCTGCCGCTAATTTCCGTCAGCAGCCGTTGTATCGTTATCTGGCAGAGCTTTATGGATGCTCCGGCCCCTGTGTATTGCCGGTGCCCATGATGAACATCATCAATGGCGGTGCCCATGCCGACAATACAGTGGATCTGCAGGAGTTCATGATCCAGCCGGTTGGGGCGCCCAGCTACAGCGAAGCGCTTCGGATGGGGGTGGAAACCTTCCACGCGCTGAAAGCCCTGCTGCGGAAGAAGGGCCTCTCAACAACCATCGGCGACGAAGGCGGGTTTGCACCCAATCTGCGATCGAGCGAAGAGGCGCTGGACCTCATCCTGGAAGCCGTGGTAAAGGCAGGCTACCGCCCGGGCACAGATATCGTACTGGCTCTGGACTGCGCGGCCTCCGAATTCTATCGCGATGGCCGGTATGAACTGTCAGGTGCCGGAGAGAGTTTTGACTCGGCAGGTTTTGCCGAGTACCTGCTGTCACTGGCCATGCAATATCCCATCGCATCGATCGAGGACGGCATGGATGAGGACGACTGGGATGGCTGGAAGCTGCTGACCGAAAAGCTGGGCGAACGGGTACAACTGGTGGGGGACGACCTCTTTGTGACCAATACCTCCCTGATTTCCGAGGGTATACGGCGCGAAATCGCCAATTCCGTGCTGATCAAGTTCAACCAGATTGGCACGCTTTCCGAGACCTTTGAAGCCATTGGAGTAGCGCAGGACGCCGGCTATACGGCGGTTATATCCCACCGCAGCGGTGAGACCGAGGATACCTTCATCGCAGACCTTGCCGTCGCGACCAGGGCCGGCCAGATCAAGACCGGGTCACTCTGCCGCTCTGACCGGGTGGCCAAGTACAACCGGCTGTTGCGTATTGAACAGGATCTCGGTGCCCATGCCTTTTATCCCGGTGTTGGTGCGATTCGTTGTGCCCTGGACACATGAAACGTCACCGCGAGGAGTTACAGGAGACAAATCATGAGAAAGCCGATACTGATTGCGAACTGGAAAATGAACGGCAGCCTGCATTCCAACCAGGCGCTGCTGGTGCGGATGCTGTCAAAGCTTCGGCCATTCCGTAAAACCATGGATATGGCCATCTGCCCACCTTTTCCCTACCTGTTCCAGGTGCGTGACCTGCTGGGTTACACCGGTATCGCCCTGGGCGCGCAGAATACCAGCCGGGCATCATCCGGCGCCCATACCGGCGAGGTGAGCGCAACCATGCTCCAGGAAATGGGCTGCCGTTATGTCCTGGTGGGGCATTCGGAACGCCGGGCCCTTTACCATGAATCCGACAGGGATGTGGCCGCCCGATTCCGGCTGGTGTGCTCTGCCAATATGGCCCCGGTTCTGTGCGTGGGTGAGACCCTGGAAGAGCGGGAGCAGGGCCAGACAATGGCGGTGATTGAGCGCCAGTTACGGGCCGTTATCGGCGAAACCGGGATGGCCGGTCTGGTAGGCAGCATCATTGCCTATGAGCCGGTCTGGGCCATTGGCACCGGCAGGACGGCAACCCCGGAGCGGGTCTCTGAAACCCACCGGGCTATTCGTCAGTTCCTGGAAAGCTGCCAGGCAGGTGTCGGGGAATCGATACGCATTGTTTATGGGGGAAGCGTGAAGGCGGGCAATGCCGCCGACCTGTTCCAGTCTCCGGAGGTTGACGGTGGGCTGATTGGCGGGGCGTCACTGCAGGCAGATGAGTTTTCGGCCATTGGCGCCGCGTTGGCAAACACGGTCACAGAGGCAGACAGCGAGTGCGACACACTGGATTAAATGGAGGAATCGCTTTTGGATATGGCAACACGCATGCGTGACTTTTTCCCGGTCGTCGGGGATATTCCGGATAAATTCCGGCCGGGAAACGGGCTGAGGCTTGACCATTATCTGGTGGCTGGCCAGACACCGTTAGAAGCCGGCACTCAGGATTCCTGACCACCGACTACATCCTGTGATATCCGCTATAGGGTAAGTGGCTGGCCTGCCTCTTTGCGGCGGGCCTCCCATTCCTCGCGGGTTTGGGCGGCCTCATCGCCGGGCATGGAATCGATGATCTCGAAATAGTCGGCTGAGTACTCGTCTTCCATGATCTGGTTTCGGGGTTTTATCCGAACCACATAGACCGTCTGGATATTCTGGTGGTCGAACGCCCGCCAGTACTGCTCATCTTTCAGGAAGGTATAACGGTGGCCCTCGAGCTCGCGGATAATCTGGCGAGTATCTGTTGTGCCGGCGCGTTCCACGGCATTCTTGTATTGGTAAACAATACTGTAGGCCGATGCCGCCGCGGTGGAGGGGCGCATCTCATAGCGGCTCGAGAAGGCTTCCACGAACTCTTTGCCTCGGGCGTAGTCGTATTGGTAGGGAACGCTCCACACCCAGGGCGATCCGCCCACGATGCCTTCCATAATGGTGGGGCCCACCTGGCGGGCCATGCCCAGTGTCAGGTTGGGAACCACAACCTGCATCTTTTTCGTCAATCCCATTTCATAGGCCACGTTCAGCGCACGCACCATATCGTCGCCGAACAGCACCATCATCAGGACTTTGGCGCCACTTTGCTCCGCCTGTTCCAGCGCGTGCCGGAAATCCGTGATCAGCGCTCGGGGGAAGGGGGTTTTTACGCCCTGGTGGGCCTCGGTGTCATTGGTGTTGGTGAACTTGCGGACCGACTTCTCTACGGACCAGCCCCAGGTGTAGTCCGCAGTGATGTAGAAGTATTCGTCGCCGGAATGCTGGGTTTTGAGATACTGGCTCAGAACCTTTGCCGTCATCCAGGCATTGTACGGCTCGCGGAACATATGGCTGTGGCCGGCGGCGCCGGTGGTGGCATTGGAGTAGGTCAGGGTGCCGAAGTAGATACGGTTACGATCCCTTGCCGCGCGGCCGGAGGCGATCGCAACCGCACTGGAGACGCCACCAAACAGCATTTGCACACCTTCGCGGTCGATCAGTTCGGCGGTGTTTTTGGCACCCTTTTTAGGGTCACCGGATGTGTTCCGTATTACCAGTTCCACTTCACGCCCCATGATGCCGCCTGCCTTGTTGATTTCATCAACCGCCAGGAATGCGCCCAGGCGTTGTTGCAGACCCTGGTCCTTGTAACGGCCGGTCTGGGGGTAGTTGAGCCCGATCTTCAGGGCTTCCGCCGCAACGGGAGTCGCCACGAGCAGGGTCAGTAAGAAAGAGAGAAGCAGCTTCTTGCAAAGCATTGGCACAGGCCTCCGTGGTCGCGCCGGGCCGGGAATGCGGGCCCTGATATTGTTTTTGTGAATCAGGACCAGTGTCGCGGTTGTTCGCAAAAGCAACAATCGTACTTAGGTGGAAGTCGTGTAACGATTTGTCAGGTTTTGACGGCTGTCGAGAATCTAGTGTGACTCAGGCGACGGCGCTTTTGCGAACAGATTCCAGGAGGCGGAACCAGAGTGGTCGGGGGATCAGGCTCTGCGCTCCCTGCAGGGCAGAGTGGATCCGTTCGGGGTTCATGGAGCCAAGCACCGGCACAGGTGTGCAGGGAATCTGCCGTAACCAGGCGATCGCGAGACCGGTCTCATCAAGGCCGGTTTCTTCACGGGCCTGATCCAGCACATCCGCGGGAATGCGGTCAGCCAGTCTGCCACCGCCCAATGGTGACCATGCCAGCCAGCGCACTCCGTCCGTAAGGTGGGCTTCAAGAGTGCCATCAAACAGCGCGTCCGTGTGGGCGAGCGACAACTGGCTTTGATTGCACACCAGCGGCAGCTCTGTGTTCCGGGCCAGCCAGCGCCATTGCTCGGGCAGAAAGTTGGATACCCCAATCTGGCGGATCTTGCCTGCCGATACCGCCGCTTCCAGTACCCGCGCCACATCCCCGGCGTGCATAAGCGGGTCAGGCCTGTGGATCAGGAAGGTATCAATCTGCTCCATCGCCAGTGAAGCAAGGGCCTTGTTGATGGCGCTTTCGAGGTATTCCGCTTCGGCCCGGTAATGTTTTACCTGCCAGCGGGAACGGTCCTGGCTGGCGGGCACAATACCTGTCTTGGTAACAACGCGGATTTTGGCGGCCAGCCCGGGGCTGGCCCGAAGCGCCGCACCGAACAGCCGTTCACACTCGCCGCCGCCATAGATATCGGCGTGGTCGAACACCGTCAGCCCCTCGTCCAGCCGCGCCGAAATCCAGTCGGCGAGCCGCGCCGGTTGCGTGAGCCGGGGATGGTCATGGAGCCGCATCATCCCCAGGATCAGGGGTGTTTCCGGTGTGAATTCTGCTGTTCGAGTGGTTTGCACGGTTACTCCTTGCCGAAGGCGATGACGACACGGTCGTCGCCGTGGGTTCTTGAGAAAACATAGGGCTCGGCGTTGAGGCGCTGGTGTTCACCGGCGCCAATGGCCGGATGACGTGCCCGGAACTGCCCCAGCTTTTTCCAGTGGGACAATACCGGCTCTGCCTTGCCGTTCTCGATGTCAGTCCAGTTCATATCCGAACGGGTGCCCTGATGACCGTCTGAACCGGTCGGCCCGAACCGGCGCCCGGATTCATCTCCATAGAATATCTGGCTGGTGCCCGGTGTAAACAGCAGTGCGCTGGCCACCCGCTTTTGCATCGCGGGGTCGTTGTCGGCAATGCGGCTGAACAGTTGGGTGTCGTGGGAAGAAATATAACTCATCACGTTGAATGGCCTGTCGCTGTTCATTTTGTCGGAATAGTCGCTGTAGATGGACTCCATGGCCGGCAGACAGGCTGCGCCTGCCTGAACTTCTTCCTGCAGGTCAAAATTGATCACCGCGTCGAACCCGGAATCGAAATAGCTGCTGCGGGTCACGGTATGGGGGAAAACTTCCGCAACCATCCAGAAGTCTTCCTCAGGAAGTGGTTGGCCGGGGTTGTTATTGCGATAGGTATCCAGTGCCTTCTGGGCCTCAGCCTTTAACGTTTTCCAGGCTTTCGGCTCTACGTGCTTGGCGGTATCCACGCGGAAACCGTCAACACCGAATTCCCGCACCCAGTCGGTTAGCCAAGTGACCAGATAATCCTGGACTGTTGCGTTTTCAAGCTGCTTGGCGCGGGTGTTCTCCTTGTTCTGGAGGAACGCCGGCAGATCCACCGCTTTGGGGGATTCGGTCTTGAAATCCGGCAGAAAAGCCAGTGAGCCACGAACCGGATCAATGGAGGCGTTGGGCGGTGTATCGTAGTCACCGATGCCGGCGCGAACCCAGTCCTTGCCCCACCAGTTGGTCCAGTCGGGATGATCGTAATCAATCAGGGCGTGGTAGGCGTGGAAATCCTCCCAGGATTCCGGCTGCCAGTCGCCCCATTGCTCCGGCAGGTGCTTTTCGAAGCCTTCACGGAGCCCACCGAAGTTGAAGGTTTGCATGTCCTGGAGTGTGGCGTAGCCCGGGTGATTCATGACCACGTCCATCACCACGCGTATGCCACGGGCATGGGCCTCTTCCACCAGGGTGCGGAATTCCTCGCGGGTGCCAAAATTGGGATCCGGCCGGGTAAAGTCGAGAGCGTAATAGCCATGATAGGCGTAATGCTGGAAATCGCCCCTGTCTCCGCCGCCAACCCAGCCGTGAATCTGTTCGAAGGGCGGAGTGACCCAGACGGCATTGACACCGAGTTCCTCAAGGTAGTCCAGCTTTTCCGTCAGGCCGGCAAAGTCCCCGCCGTGAAAGGTGCCGATTTCGTCCTTGCTGTCGGGCTGGCGGCCGAAATTACGGTCATTGTCGGTGCGGCCATTGGCGAACCGATCAGTCACGGTAAAGTAGACGGTTGCGCCCGCCCATGTGAAGCTCTGTTCAGGCGCGTCAACGGCCTCGATCAGCAGCAGGCCTTCGGCTTCTGGCGCGGGGGCAAGGGTGACCTCGCCGTTTTTCACCTGGGCTTTCCCGCCGCTGTAGAAGTCCCGCACCCATTCGCCATCTGCGAAGGTGTCGCCCACGGAAACGGTCATCGGGGACTGTGTGGCCGTGCACAGCTCGCCGGTCGAGGCGCTCGGGTTGTCGGAGGGTGGAGCGGCCGTCTCGAACTGGCCACCGGCACACCCGGCAAGGAAGAGGCACGTCACAAGGCTGGCAGTTAACCTGAGTTTTTTCGGGGTCTGGTTCATGCAATGGGCTCCGGTTCCATTTATTGTTGTCGTACCGCAATCAAACCAGACCTGGAGGAAGGGTGGTAGACGGAATTCACTACGCCTCACTACTCCCCCGTTCTACGCCTCAGGGAATGAAATCAGGGCTGATGCCAGCAACGGCAAATTGCAACACAGTTCGGTTACTCGCAATAAAAAGATTTGCGTTCAGCCCGCCCGGCCAACCTCGTGCCAGGGCGGACAACAAGAATAAGGCAAGAACAAGTAGAGGAAACACCTGATGAATCGTCGAACTTTTATCCGCAGTACACTGGCTGCTTCCATTGTGGCAGCAACCTTTGGCATGTCCGCGCCGGCCCACGCCGAGATCGAGGAAGGTAAACTTCTGGTCTGGATCAACGGCGACAAGGGCTATGACGGCCTGCAGGAAGTAGGCGACTGGTTTACCGAGGAGACCGGTATTCCCGTTGAAGTGGCCCACCCCGACAGCGCCACCGACAAGTTCCAGCAGTCCGCCGCCACCGGCAATGGCCCCGACATCTTCATCTGGGCCCACGACCGTTTTGGCGAGTGGGCACAGAGCGGCATCATTTCCGAGATCAAGCCCTCACAACGGGTTATTGACGAGAATTTTGACTTTACCTGGGATGCAGTAACCGTTGACGGCAAAATGTACGGCTACCCCATGGCGGTTGAGTCTATTGGTCTGATCTACAACAAGGACCTGGTGCCCGAGCCGCCAAAGGCCTTTGAAGACATTCCGGCCCTCCACAAGCATTTGGCCGAAGACGGCAAACGCGCCATTCTCTGGGACTACAACAACACCTATTTCACCTGGCCGATGATTGCCGCGGCAGGGGGTTACATTTTCGCCCAGAACGAAGACGGCACCTATGACGTCAAGGACACCGGCGTTAACAATGAGGGTGCCATGAAGGGTGCCAATATGCTGGCGACCCTGATCGAAGAGGGGGTAATGCCCCGTGGTGCGGACTACAGCGCGATGGAGTCCGGCTTCAACAAGGGCGAGGTCGCCATGATGATCAATGGCCCCTGGGCCTGGGGTAACCTGGAAAAGAGCGGCATCAACTTTGGCGTTGCCAAGCTGCCTACCGTTGACGGCCAGCCCAGCAAGCCGATGGTCGGCGTAATGGCGGCCACCCTCAATACGGCCAGCCCCAACAAAGACCTGGCTGTTGAATTCCTTGAGAGCTACGCGCTTTCCATCAAGGGCCTGAAAATGGTGAACGACGATGTTCCCCTGGGCGCGGTCGCCAACAAGGCATTCATGGATGAGCTGTCGTCGAATCCGAACATCGCGGCAACCTTCGAAAACGCCGAGCTTGGTGAACCCATGCCTAGCGTGCCTGCCATGGGCGCGTTCTGGTCATCCATGGCGCCGGCTCTGCAGAACATTACGTCTGGAAGACAATCCGTTGAGGATGCCCTGAACTCCGCGGCGCAGCGCATTACCCGGTAATACCTGTTGTTGTAACTCTGCCGTCGCCGGCTGCGGCGACGGCTTTAAACGGGCTGACTACAATGATAACGGAAACCCTGTCCTCCCCCGGAACCGAAAGCAGAATTCCAATGATCCGAATGATTTTGAAGTGGGGTGCCCTGGCCGCGTTGGTGGGAATGGCGCTCTATCTGATACTGGCATTGTATGCCCAGCAGGAGTTCGTGTTTGCAATGCTTTTCCTGGTGCTGACGGCATCAGCGGTCTTTGTGTTCGTAAACAAGAAACTGTACGCCCACCGCTATATCTTTCCTGCGGTAGCCGGTATGGGGGTGTTTGTTATTTTCCCGCTGATGTACACCGTCGGTATCGGCTTTACCAACTACAGCGCCAGCAACCTGTTGAGTTTTGAACAGGTCAAGGACAACCTGCTGGACCGGACCTACCAGTCCGATTCCGTCCGCTATAACTACGAGCTTTACAACACCGACGCCGGCTACGTGATTTATCTGGAAGGCAAGCACCAGGACCTGGTGTCGGCGCCTCTTGCCCTGGATGGCTCAGATGCCAGCGCGCCGGCATTGCCTGCTTCGGAAAAACCGGCGGGAGACCCGTTGTCGATCCGGGATATTATCCAACTGAGATCGGAACTATCGGAAGTGGAGCTGCTCACCGAGGATGGCCGCGAACTTAGCATGGCCAGCCTGCGTGCCTTTGCGGCCATCAATGCCCAGTTCACACTGCACGACAATGGCAGCATCACCGACAACCAGACGGACGTGACCTACTTCCCGGACCACGACACCGGTTTTTACCGCAGCGCGGATGGCCAGACCCTGTCCCCGGGATGGACCGTTAATATCGGTTGGGACAACTACCTGAAGGTGGTGTCTGACCCGAGCATTCGCGGGCCATTCTTCGAGATTTTTGTGTGGACGCTGTCCTTTGCGGTAGCAACGGTGGTGTTTACCCTGGCGCTCGGCCTGTTGCTGGCAAACCTGCTGCAGTGGGACCAGATCCGTGGCAAGGGCTTCTACCGAACCATGCTGATCTTGCCTTATGCGGTGCCGGCGTTTATTTCGATCCTGGTGTTCAAGGGCCTGTTCAACCAGAACTTCGGTGAAATCAACCTGGTTCTGGAAGGTTTGTTCGGTATCCGACCGGACTGGTTCAGCGACCCGGCGCTGGCGCGCACCATGATCCTGATCGTGAACACCTGGCTGGGCTACCCCTACATGATGCTGCTGTGCATGGGCCTGCTACAGGCTATTCCGCGGGATCTCTACGAGGCGTCCGCCATGGACGGGGCAGGGCCGGTGAACAACCTGTTCAACGTGACCCTGCCGCTGATCATCAAGCCGTTGATGCCGCTGCTGATCGCAAGCTTTGCATTCAACTTCAATAACTTCGTCCTGATTGCGCTGTTGACCGGCGGTGCGCCCGATATTATCGGTGCGAGCACGCCCGCAGGCACCACAGACCTGCTGGTGAGCTACACCTACCGCATTGCGTTCCAGGACTCCGGACAGAACTTTGGCCTGGCGGCTGCGATTGCCACAGCCATCTTCCTGGTGGTTGGCGCCCTGTCGCTGATCAACCTGAAACTGTCCAAAGTCAAAGTATAAGGAGCTACCCATGGCGATGGTTGAACCCCGCTCCACAAAGTATCGCGTTCTGGCTTCCCACCTGGGGATGCTCGGCTTTATCGTGATCATTCTGTTCCCGCTACTGATGGTGATTTCCATCTCCTTCCGCAGCGGTAATTTCGCCTCCGGCAGCCTGCTGCCGGAGAATCCCTCGCTGGAGCACTGGTATCTGGCGCTCGGCATTCCCTATACCGGTGAAGACGGCACCGTGACCCAGCCGCCGTTCCCGGTGCTGCTGTGGCTTTGGAACTCCATCAAGATTGCGGTGATTTCCTCGGTGATGATCCTGGCACTCTCGACCACCAGCGCCTACGCGTTCGCCCGCATGCGCTTTGCGGGCAAGGGCTTCGTGCTCAAGTCGATGCTGATCTTCCAGATGTTCCCTCCTGTGCTCTCACTCGTGGCGCTCTACGCCTTGTTTGATCAGATTGGCAACCACGTGAGCTGGCTGGGGCTGAACACCCACGGCGCGGTGATTGTGGCCTCCCTCGGTGGTATGGCCCTGCATATCTGGACCATCAAGGGCTATTTCGATTCCATCGATCGCTCCCTGGAAGAGGCCGCCATCGTGGATGGCGCCACCACCTGGCAGGCGTTCCGCTACATCCTGCTGCCGCTGTCGGTTCCGATCCTGGTGGTGGTGTTCATCCTGGCCTTCATCATGACCATCATGGAATACCCGATGGCATCGGTGCTGCTGGTGGACACCGACAAGCTGACCCTGGCAGTGGGGGCGCAGCAGTACCTGTATGAGCAGAACTATCTATGGGGTGATTTTGCCGCTGCCGCCGTGCTCTCGGGGCTGCCCATCACGCTGATCTTCCTGTACTGCCAGAAATGGATTGTTGGCGGGCTAACCGCTGGTGGCGTCAAGGGCTGACGCCACCATCCCTTTCGCGAGCATTGCGTCTTCCTTTTTTGCACTTCGCGACCCGGTCAGGCTAATACCCCCCCTGCTGACCGGGCTTTTTTATGTTCCCCACACCGCTACCCGACCGCTGAACAGTGGCGGAGGCCCTCCCGAAACACGCTGTGAATACCCTCCGCGTTCAAGGCACCACCTTGGTAGCTGAACAGGCTGGCAGGTGTCTCCCGAAACCGTGCGGAGCCATGGATGGCGGAGCCGAGCGTACAGGGACGTATTCACAGCGTGTTTCGGGAGACACCTGCCAGCCTGTTTAGCGGTCCGATTTCGGAGGGATTGCGGACGAATCAATAAGGCAAAAAAAGGGCCGGTACGTGACGGAACCGGCCCCTGAAAACTTTCAGAGCAGATCAGAAATCAATGCAGGGTTCCCGGTAAAGCCGGGGACAGGCATTGCCGTCCTGGCGGAACAGGTGGCATTTGATGGCGTTGAAGCCCAGTGTGACCCTGGCACCTTCCTGGATCGGGTCGCTGCCGTCGGTGCGCATGGTGATGACGCCGTCCACGCCGTTCACGTCCATATGCACCAGGGTCTGGTAGCCCAGCCGCTCAACCACGGTGACTTCACCGTCCATATAAGTATCGGCTTCGTCGCCGGTGGTCAGATGCTCGGGGCGAACACCCAGGCTTACGGTGTCACCGGCCGACAGTTCGTGGCCGTTGATGGGCAGTTCCATAGAGTGTTTTCCGGGCAGCGTAACAGTCACGGACTGGCTGCTGGCGGACTCCACGGTGCAGTCGATGAAGTTCATCTTTGGGGAGCCGATGAACCCCGCGACAAAACGCGTAGCAGGGTAGTGGTAGAGTTCCATGGGTTTGCCCACCTGGGCGATGGTGCCGTTGTCCAGGGCGACGATCTTGTCGGCCATGGTCATGGCTTCCACCTGGTCGTGGGTGACGTACACCATGGTGGCGTCCAGGCGCTTGTGCAGCCGGGAGATCTCGATGCGCATCTGTACCCGCAGGGAGGCGTCAAGGTTGGACAGGGGCTCGTCGAACAGGAACACCGTGGGTTCGCGAACGATGGTACGGCCAATGGCCACGCGCTGGCGCTGGCCACCGGAGAGGTCCTTGGGTTTGCGTTCCAGCAGTTTGTCCAGTTGCAATAGTGTGGCGGCGTCGTTAACGCGCCGGTCGATCTCGGCCTTGTCGGTTTTTGCGAGTTTGAGCCCGAAGGCCATGTTCTCTGCCACATTCATGTGGGGATAGAGTGCATAAGACTGGAACACCATGCCCACTTCGCGTTCCTTCGGGGGCAGGTTGTTGACCTTGTCGTTGCCAATGTAAAGCTCGCCGGAGGTGATGTCCTCCAGACCCGCGATCATTCGCAGCAGGGTGGACTTGCCGCACCCCGACGGGCCGACAAACACCACAAACTCGCCGTCGTCGATATCCAGGTTCACGTTGCGGGTGACCTGGGTTTCGTCAAAGCTCTTGCAGATGTTTCGTAATGTGACGCTGGCCATAACGTATGTCTTCTTGTTTGATCTGAGAAAGCGGGGTCAGAGTGATGCTATCTCCACACCCCAAGGCTGCAATTCAAGTTCCCTTCCGCTCCAGGCACCCCCAACGAAATCAGGGGCTCCTTCAGCCGGCTCACCGGCAACCGGCGCTGAGATCTGGACCGGCTCGTCTGAGAGGTTCAGGGTCACCAGCAGGGTTTTGCCCCCGTAGCTGCGGGTGTAAACCAGTGTGTTCTCAGGGCTGTCGAGGAACTCGATATCACCCTTGAGCAGAACAGGCTGCTGTGCGCGCCACCCGAGGAATGTACGGTATGCCTGCAAGATGGAATTTTCCTGTTCCTGCTGGACGGCAACGGCTGCGCTGTAGTGTTCATCATAAACTGGCAGCCAGGGGCGCGCATCGGAGAACCCGCCGTTAGCTTCCCGGTTATGCCACACCATGGGCGTGCGGCAGCCGTCCCGGCCCTTGTATTCAGGCCAGAAGTTGATGCCGTAGGGGTCAACCAGGTCCTTGTACTCCAGTTCCGCTTCAGTCAGGCCGAGTTCTTCGCCCTGGTAGATACAGACGCTGCCACGGAGTGTCAGCAACATCGCCATGAAGGCTTTTAACTGCTGGGGAGAGCGAGCCTGCCAACGGGTCGCAACACGGGATACATCGTGGTTACCAATGGCCCAGCAGGGCCAGCCGTCGGTCAGTTTCTTCTCGATGGAGTCGACCGTCTTGTGGAAGAAGTCGGCGCCGTGCTGTTCCGTCAACAGGTCAAAGGAATAGGCCATGTGCAGCTTGTCGCCACCGCCGGTGTATTCCGCCATGGTCTGTAGGGAGTTGTCATCCCCGATCTCGCCAACGGTGGTGGTTCCCGGGTACTGGTCGAGCAGGGCGCGCAGGCGCTGCAGGAAGGCCAGGTTTTCCGGGCGGGTCTTGTCGTATTTGTGGAACTGGTAGGCGTAGGGGTTTTCCTTACGCACACCGATGGAGCCCTCGGCAACGGCGTTGCTGGGCGGGTTGTCCCGCAGTTCGGGATCGTGGAAACAGAAGTTGATGGCGTCCAGGCGGAAGCCGTCAACACCCCGGTCCAGCCAGAATTTTACGTCTGACAGTACCTGTTCAACCACCTCCGGGCAGTGGAAATTCAGATCCGGCTGGCTGGTGAGGAAGTTGTGCAGGTAGTACTGCTTGCGGCGGCTGTCCCAGGCCCACGCCGAGCCGCCAAACACCGACAGCCAGTTGTTGGGTGGTGTACCGTCGGCTTTTGCGTCTGCCCAGACGTACCAGTCGGCTTTTGGATTGTCACGGCTGGCACGGCTCTCGATAAACCAGCGATGCTGGTCGGAAGAATGGCTCAGCACCTGATCGATCATGATCTTCAGGTCGCGTTTGTGGGCTTCGGCGATCAGTTCATCAAAATCCTCAATGGTGCCGAAAATCGGGTCCACTCCGCGATAGTCAGAGACGTCGTAGCCGAAATCCTTCATCGGTGAGGTAAAGAAAGGCGACAGCCAGATGGCATCCACGTTCAGGCTGGCAATGTAATCGAGCTTGGCGGTCACCCCGGGCAGATCGCCGATGCCGTCACCATTGGAATCGTAGAAGCTGCGTGGATAAACTTGGTAAATGACGGCTCCACGCCACCAGTCCGGGTTTTTCATCATCTTGCCTCGCTTAACACCCTGGCGGTGAAAGATTGTTATTGTCGGGAACGGACGATATCCGCAGTAATAGCTTTCATGCATAGTGCGGCTATGGACAGTGCCGTTCATCCTCCTGTCGGACTTTTTGTTGGCGTAGTCGGGGGGATGAGGGGGGCGTAGAGGGGATGAGTCGGGTAGTTACCAATGTACAGCAACACAGATGGGGATACGCTTTGACAAAGGAAGTGTTGAGAAATGGTCTAGGGCCAGCTTTGGTATGGTTGGCTTTAACATTGATGCTCGCAACGCCCTCTGCGCAGGCCGAGTGGGTGCGCGTGAGCGGCACGGCGATGACCACCGCCATTGAGATGGAGTTCTGGGCAAAGGACCCCGTGGCGGCGAGCGAGGCCGGAGATGCGGTTCTGGCGTTGTTCGATAGAATCGATCGCCAGATGAGCCGTTACCGGGAGGATTCCGAACTTTCCCGGGTGAATCGCGAGGCTGCCAGCGGGCCGGTCGAAGTGAGCGACAGTCTGTTTACCGTTCTCCAGCAGTCGCTTCGTATTTCCGAGCTGAGCAGCGGAGCTTTTGACATCAGTTTCGGGTCCGTGGGTTACCTTTATGATTATCGTGCAAAACGTCAGCCTTCCGACGATGAGCTTGCGGCCGGCCTGGCCAGAGTGAACTACAAATCCGTGGTGTTGGACCCTGACGCCAACACCGTCAGATTCCTTGATGACGGGGTACGGCTGGATCTCGGGGGAATTGCCAAGGGGTACGCCGTTGACCGTGGCATCGACATCCTGAAGTCGTTCGGCATTCGTCATGCGCGGTTAAGTGCGGGCGGGGATCTGCGGCTATTGGGAGACAAGCGGGGCAAACCATGGATAGTCGGTATCCGGGACCCCCGATCTGAAACGCGTAATGCGATGGTATTGCCACTGACCGATGTGGCGGTATCCACCTCAGGTGACTATGAGCGCTTTTTCTTCGACGATAACAACGAGCGCATCCACCATATTCTTTCACCGGCGACTGGCAGGCCCGCGAAGGGCGTGCAAAGCGTTACCATCCTTGGCGACGATGCCATGACAACCGATGGGTTATCGACGGCCGTCTTCGTGCTTGGGGCGGCCAAGGGGTTGGAAATGGTCAATCGTTTGGAAGGTATTGACGCGATCATCATTGATGAGCAGAGACAGGTGCATTATTCGGAAGGGCTTATGGCGCCGGAAGAGTCGTGATACCAAACGACAACCGGGCCCAATGGCCCGGTTGTCGTGGATCCTCAGTGTTGTGAGAGGTGATCAGACGATAGGCTCGATCGCGATGAGTCTGTCGCGATTGGCGCCGAGGCCATGGTTGGGAAACCTGTCCGAATTCTCAAACATTCCCTGTTCCCCGTGCAGCGCCATATAGTTAAGCAGTACCGTTTGCACCAACTGATTGACGTTATTGGCAGCGGGGCTGGAGGCCGTTTCAACCGAGCCGTCAGCACGCATGAAACCAATCTGGTTGGTGATGGCTGTGGGTTGGCCGGCCGGGCTGTAAACCAGGAAGAAAGAAGCGGCGGTTTGCTGGTTGTCGCCAGTCCACTCGCCTTTACCTCGTCCGGCCATGGACTCGTCCAGCCGGCCATTGCTCGACACAGAGCCGTCACTGAACACGTAGAGCATCAGCGGGGTTTGTGTGCGGTGCGCGTACTCAAGGCAGGCGCCCATGCAGCGGCCCGCCAGGTAATCCCGATTCTCTCCGGTGCCACGCTCGCCAGTGTGGTAGTCGTAGCCACCCAGGGTGACGGTGCCCGCGCCGGCATAGCCGTTCTGCACCAGTTTCATAACCGCAGCGGTCTTGCGGATTTCCCGGCCCAGACGTGAGTTTTCATTGAATTGCGCCTCGGTGAAGATGCCGCCCACGATATCCGGATCCTGGGATGGGTCAATAGACGACGGATCGGCAAAACGGTCGGTGAGGTCGGCGCTTTTGACGTAGCCGCAGTTAACGAGGTCTTTTACAACATCGTCTCTGGTGATAGTCATTTTGGTGTCGACATTGTCCAGCTTTTTCCGGCTGATGCGTTGTATGGACTCCATGACCGCGACGGCGTCGGACTGGTCCAGGATGGCGGTCAGGTCACCAACATCCACCAGGCCGGAGACGTCGCTGGGGCGGTCAATCTTGGTGGGGCGAACCTGGGGATTGATCAGGCTCATCGGTGCCATCGAGTTACCACCGCTCTCCGAACTCTGGGAGCCGACCAGGGTCAGCAGTTCGCCGTCAGCGCCCGCCTTGCTGATGCCGTACATCGGGTTGTGGGGGTTGTTGCCCGTGTCGTTCTCGGAGCGGGCTGCGATAATGGCTCCATTGATGAAGCCACGGGCGGCAACCGACGTGCTGTCCTGCATCCCTCGCAGGAAACCGCTGTCGGAATGGAATGCCAGGCCGAACTCCTGGTTCACGAAGGCAGGGTCATTGGGCAGCATGGTGCCCGGCAAGCCCAGCTTGTTGTAGCCAGCGGTGCTCAGGAAGTCGAACTGGCCACCGGATTTGCCCAGCAGAACGTTCGAACCGGCAATGTTGGCGCCGCCGGCCAGGTCGAAGCAGATAAAGGGAATCTTGCCCGCGCCGGCGGAGGCGATGCCGCAGGACTGTTTCCAGTCTTCAAGATCTGGGGACAACGCCGCAGCCGCCTGCCGTGGGTTGGCGAACAGACTGAACACCGATGCACCGCAGAGGGTGGCCGCGCCCGTCATAAAACCCTGGGCGATGAACTCACGCCGGGTTTTCGGCCGTGCATGGTCGCTGTGCAGGAGAGGTTGATCCGTCGCCAGCGCACGTTTGCAAGAAGGTTTGTTATGCATGGTCAACGTCCTCTACTGGATCAGTGTCACGGCGCTGCCCAGTACGGCGGCGCAGCTTGCTTTGACAACGGTTTCGGTACGGCCGGCCTCGCAACTACCACCGCAGGTGGTGAGGCGTCCCATCAGGGCATCCAGCTCGGTTTCAATGTCTGCATCACTTGGCTGGGTGGTCAGACTTGTGCCGACGAAGCTTTCCATCAACGGCGTTTTGATGAGATTTCGCCCAGTGTCATCAAACGCCGTGCTGGCATTCTCTCCGAAGTCAAAGCCCGGGAAGAAGGCGGTGCGTCGCGTGGTATCAGATACCAGGGCATCACAATACTGGATCGCCATCTGGGTAACCGCCATTTGATGGGACGACAGGAATCCCTCAATGTCCTCCACCGTCGGCAGCTGTTGCTTGACCGTGGTAAATGTCTCGGCGACGGCTGGCTGGGTGGTCGGAATACCCGTTACCTTCGACATGGACGCATTGACCTCATCAAACGTCTTCAGACCGATAGCGGAGAACTCCGTGCTACCCGTTTCGGGTGGCTGTGTGGGCGGAGGGCCTTCCACGCGAACGTCTGTGTTGTTACCGAGTTGTTCAAAGGTCAGGAAGAACTGATCAATTTCCGGGCCTTCCTCCAGCGCGAGAACCGTTCCGAGGCGTGACAGCGGCTGGCCGGAGCCAGCCACGTAGTCACTGGAATTCAGCGTGGCATCCAGGTTGGCGAACGATTGGCCCACCACCACTTCACGGCCATTGATGCCTATTCTCATGCCCTTCAGCGGTATGCCCGAAGGTGACTGGGATTCGTCGAGGCTAATGAAGAACGGGTTCGAGAACAGGTAGCCGTAGTTGTCGAACTGGCTGACCTCAAACACGATGAAGCTTTCCGGCATATCCACCAGGTGGGACACGCTGAACAGCAGGAAGAATTTCTGGCCGACGCCCACTTCGTAGTTGGCGGCGACCTGCTCTGCGGTGAGAGCGCGGTTATGGATGGCAAGCATCCTCACGGCGCCTTCCCAGGGGGATTCACCGTCGGTCTCATTGCCCAGTACCAGCGCGAAGCTGTTGTCCCAGTCCGTCAGCAGGCCGGCGGAGTCCGGGTCGACATCGCCGGAGGGTTCGCCGTTCACGAAAATCTCACGGCCACCGTCCGGTGTGAAGTTCACCACCACGTGTTGCAGGGTCGCCTGCAGCAGCATGGGGTTGGCTTCGGTTAACATGGGGGCGTTCTGGTCAGTGGTGGTGCTCCGGTGCAGGAACTCGTAGCTCTGCATGTCCTGGCCCAGCGTGAAGTTCCGCGCTGTGGACGAACCGGAATAGGTCACGATGCGGGAGTCTTCCTGAGTGATATTGCCGGGCACAACCCAGGCCTCAATGGAGTATTCGCCAGAGGCTGTCAGCAGAGTGTGCAGTTTGCGACTGTCGGCGGTGGAGCCCTGGGCCTTGCCGGCACGGATCATGTCGCCTTCTTCGGTCTGGAAGGCGGGGCCAAACTCAACGCCCCAGCCACCAACCCAGCCGACGTTGCCGCTGAGAGTCAGGTTCAGGGGCGGGGATACGCCGCTGGTGTCAAAGGCCGTTGGGCCATCGCCTGCCTTGAATTCGTAAAGCGCGATGACGTTGTCCTCGTAACGACCACCGGCGTTGGCCAGTAAGCCGTCCTCGACAAGGTTCAGTGCTTTACTGGTTACAACGTTGTCGGGGAGGGGTTGGGGTGCATCGAGGCCTCCAATAAAGTTCTGTATTGCGGCCAGCATGTTGATGGCGGAATCCAGGCAATCGTCGGTCCAGCAGTTATGACTGTCGTCCCTCAGTCGCTCAACCAGGCGTGAGGAGGCCTCATCAGGAAGCACCCATTCACCCGTTTGCGGATCAATGCCGTCATTCAGGTCGATCCGGCTTTTCGCCTGATCGTAAGCAACGTCAACGTCACTGCTTGCAATGTAAGGTGTCTGACCATTGCTGGTATGACACTCGCTGCAAAACTGGGCCAGTACAGGATAGACAGTGTTGGAAAAATGATCGGGGTCGTCAGGGAACTTCAGCGTGTTGTTGACCTCGTTGATCTCGGGAGCCCGCAATTCCACGGTCTTTACCGATCCGCCGGAGCCACCGGCCCAGTTGGAAATATACACGGTAAGCAGGTCGGTACACGCGGTGATGGACGTCGTCCAGCAGTTGTGGCCACCGGCCACCTTGGTCACCATCTCCGACTGGGAAGGGTCGGACAGGTCAACGATGGTGTTGGCCTGGGCATAGGCAATATTGATGTCACCCTCGTGCACAAACTGGGGTGCCTGGCCGCCGGCGTTGTGGCAGGCGCCACACTTGTTCTGGCCCGAAAGTTCATCCCAGACGCTGCGCTTGAAATTCAGTACATCGTCGGTGGCGGGTGGCGGGCCACTGTAGTTCACGGTATTGGAGCCGCCGCCAGTGTTCGGAAGGGCTTCGGTGGATTCGCCACTGTTACAGCCTGCAAGGAAGAGCAGGGCCGCAAAAACGGAGAGCAGTGCAACGGGGGTTCGGATTCCTTGCCTGATTATAGTTGTCATAATGTTCTACTCCCCCCGGCAATACGCGGCGGATTCCGCAAAGGCGGTTTTTAGGTTGTACCCGCTGCGGAACTTCGTGACGATGTCGGCGATTTTTGAGCGATCGTTATCGTTCGACGGCTCACGCAAGCAGACATTGCGGAATACCTTTTTCACCTGGCATTGGGCAAAGGCGTTGGAATTGGCAAACTCCATTCCCAGGCTTTTGGCGCCGTTACCGGAGCCGGGCCCATCGCCCCAGCCCAGGCGACGATTGGCGCCGGAGCGCCAGTAGTTGTCCCAGCCATCGTCCGGCGTCACGTAGCCCTGTTCGAAGGTGGTGGAGTTGATGTGGTATTTGGCGACAACGCGGGTACCCGTTTCCGGGTCCACGTCGCTAACAGAGTTGTAGATCAGCCTGCCCAGTTCGCCGTCAGGGTCCGTGTCCGCGTTGTACTGGTAGTCGTAGTAGGCAAAGGCCTGGGTCATGGGGTCCATGCCGGTATGACAGCCAACGCAGTTGCTGAGGAATACCCGGCTGTCGCCACCCGGGCTTCGTGACACGTCCTGGCGGATGCGGTCCGGGGGTAGGGATACATCCGCTACCTGTTCCAGGTCGTTGCACATGTGGTTGAGCAGGGTGAAGCGAAACATGGCGCGGTTGGTGCCTGCGCTGAAGAACGCCCGTGCAGCCGCCCGGGTTGTGATAACGCCGGCTGTGGCGCCGGTGGGCAGTTCAGGGTTAAGAGTGGACTGCGTGGACTCTACCAGAACGTTCTCGTCGCTCAGGGTATAACCGGAACGCTCAAGATCCTCGTAGTTGTCGTTGTTCGATGGTGAGTACGCGGAGATACCGTTCAGGTTGTCATTGCCAACGTAAAGAATGTCGCCATAGAGGATGCGTCTGAAATCGTGGTTGTCCCGAACCATGCCAATCACGGTTGCCGTGTAATCATTCAGCGGCACGAACGGCGACATTGCCTCGTTTGTCCATGGTGCTACGAAATTCTTGAGGGTGACATCGTAAAACGCCGGGTCCTGCATGGCTGTGTACGCCGCGTCAACGGCGCCAGCCTGTTCGTTGAGAGTAATAGCCTCGGCCATGGTATCCAGCACCTCCGGCGAGGGCGGAACACCTGCAATGCGCTCATGGATGCGCTTCGCCTGATCCCGGGGTCCGGCAGTTGCAGTAATGGCGTGCGTTCCGACCAAAGCCAGCAGGACCGTTACGAAAAATGTCCTTATTATAAGTTGCCGGGCCGTACAAAAGACTGTCATGATCGACTCCCTCGATTTCGTTAGCATTCGCACATTAGTTCCATTTTACAATTGATAAAAGTCTAGGCGAGCTATTAACGGCGGTTTTGAGGGCTGCTCCACGTTATTACATTGCGTTACGTAAAAGGCTTGGAGCGCAGGCGGCTCCGCGGCTTAGCTTATGTAAATGGATTTTCAGGCCAAACAGGGTTTGTTGGTGGTGATCAAACATTACGAAAATAAAATGTGTATGCACGTCAGTGTGTTACGGTTTAGTTTGGCCGTTTTTGCGCGGGTGTCTGCACTCCTTTCTGTTTTTCTTGTCGCCGGTTGCCTTCAGGGGGGCGATAGCCAGTCCCGTGATCCTGTTGTCGTAGAGAATCCCGTTGTTTTTGTAAAACGCCCACTGCTTTTTGATGAAGACAATGGCGCTCTGGTTGGGGACAACCTGGCGGAACCGGCGGAATTCCGTCCTGGTGCCCGCCTTTTCCTCAAGGATCGCGCCTCTCCTGATGCGCCATCCCGCGACATTACTTCCTCGGCTTTCGCTGGATCGCTTGGCTACGACGTCAAGGATCTCACCGTGTCCTTCGATGGCACCCGGCTGCTTTTTGCCATGAGGGCGCCAGAGATTGAGGATGCCGATGAGGATGAGCAGCCCACCTGGAACATCTGGGAGTACGACACCGCAGGCGGTGGTCTGAGGCGTATTATTGAGTCGGAAGTCACCGCTGAGGCCGGTCAGGATATTGCGCCTGCCTACCTTCCGGACGGGCGCATTGTGTTTTCCTCAACCCGGCAACGGATCTCCCGGGCCATCCTGCTGGATGAGGGTAAGCCCCAGTATCCCGCGCTTGATGAAGAGCGTGAGGTGCCTGCTTTCGTCCTGCATGTGATGAGTGCCGAGGGCGACAATATTGAGCAGATCACGTTCAACCAGAGCCACGACCTGGACCCACTGGTAACGGATGAAGGCACCATCGTATTCAGCCGCTGGGACAACGCCGGCCAGACTCAGGGCAACGGCTTCAACCTGTATAAGGTCAATCCGGACGGGACAGGGCTTGGCTACCTCTATGGCCGCCACTCCCATGGCTCTGTCAGCGATGACGTGAATATTGAGTATCTGCGCCCGCAAGCCACGGATTCCGGTCGGCTACTAGCGCAGCTGCGGCCCGCCGAGACCGACAATTTCGGTTCGATTCCGGTTGAGATCGATGTTGAGGGCTATGTGGAGGCAGACATTCGCGTTGATGGCAGTCCCGGATCGGCACAGACGCCCCTGGTCAATGGGTTGTCCCTGGACAACGAGATTTCCCTGCGAGGGAACTACAGTTCGGTGTCGCCGTTCCTGGATGGCACCCGACGCTATCTGGTCAGCTGGAGTCCCTGCCGTTTGCGGTTGGAGAGCGGCGGTGGCGACATCCTCAACTGCACCGAAGAGAGGGTTGCGTCGGGTGCCTACCGGGCCGCGGCTCCGGTTTACGGATTGTGGCTTCTGGACATGGCATCGGGTACCCAGCGCCCCATCGAACCACCGGCGGAAGGCCAGCAGTTCGATGAAGCGGTATTGATGATTGAAAGGTCCCTGCCGACGTTTATTCCAGAGTCTCAGTTCTCCGGTGAGGCGGCTGGGTTGGCGGACGATGGCCTTGGTGTGCTTCAAATCCAGAGTGTCTATGACATTGATGGCGTAGACACCTCCCCGGCGGGCATTCGCCAGACCGCCGATCCTGCGGTGGTTCCTCCCGACAACCTGCCGGTGCGTTTCCTGCGTATCGAAAAGCCGGTCTCGATTCCCGATGAAGAAGTCAGGGGCTTCGACAACACGGCGTTTGGTCGTAGCCAGGCGCAGTCGATGCGGGAAATTCTCGGGTACGTGCCGGTTGAGCCCGATGGATCGGTTCGGGTGGCCGTACCGGCCAACGTTGCATTTGCCATCAGCGTGGTGGATGTCGAGGGCCGGCGGATAGGGCCGCGCCATCAGAACTGGCTGAACGTCAGGCCCGGAGAAACCCTGGCATGCAACGGTTGCCATAATCCTGGCAGTACGGTGCCCCACGGTCGCCCGGATGCAGGGCCGGCCCCGGCTTACGCGGGCGCGCCGACCACCGGCGTCGAGTTCCCGAATACCGATCCGGCACTCTTTGCCGACATGGGTGAAACCATGGCGGAAACCTGGGCCCGGATTAACGGAACCCGCCGTCTCGGGCCAGACGCAGTCTATACAGACCAGTGGACAGATCCCGGTGATGCCGGTCTCACACCGGGCACCGCCTTCTCACTAAGTTATGCGAACCTTGAAACGCCCGCGCCGATCCGTCCTGAGTGCGCCGATGACTGGCGCGCTGCCTGCCGGACCGTCATCAATTACGAGCAGCATATCCATCCGCTGTGGGGGCTTGAAAGACTCATTGATGACGGCAGCGGCAATATTGATGATTACTCCTGTACAGGCTGTCATTCGGATACCGCAGCGGATGAGACGACCCAAATGCCTGAGGCCCAACTGGACCTCAGTGATGGCCCTTCGTCGGATGAACCGGATCATTTCAAGTCCTACCGGGAGTTGTTGTTCAACGACAACGAACAGGAGTTGGTCGGTGACCAGCTGGTTGATGTGCAGGTGCAAGACGGGTTCCTGCTGGACGAAAACGGAGAGCAAATCCTGGATGATGACGGCAACCCAATTCCCGTGTTTGTAAACGTCAACGTGCCTCCCACCATGTCCGTGAATGGAGCGCGGGCCAGCGGTAACTTTTTCAACCTGTTCCGCGAAGGTGGGCTCCACGAGGGATTCCTCAGCCCAGATGAACTACGTCTGATTGCCGAATGGCTCGATATCGGTGGCCAGTATTACAACAACCCCTTCGATGCTCCGGCAGACTGATAGGACCCGAACGGTTAACCATGAGACTGGCCCTGATACTGCTGTTGCTAACCGCGCCCCTATCCGCTGCCGCCGACTGGCTGTGGGGCGGTGCCGACGAGCCGATGCCCCAGGTTCAGGTGGCGGAGCCCTTTGTGGAATGGCGCACCGGGCCGGCTGTGGGCTATCCGGTGTTCCATACCAGTGAGAAGGGCGAGTGGTTGACCCTGCGCATGCGCAAGACCTCCTGGCTGAAGGTGACCGACCGTAAGGGGCGGGAAGGCTGGGTGCACATAGACGATGTGCAACTGACACTGGATGGCGAGGGCGAACAAGTCTCACTCACCAATCCACGTTTTGACGACTTCAGCAGCCGCAGCTGGGAAGCCGGGCTGATGATGGGTGAGTTCGAAGGAGCGGCGGTGACTGCCATTTACGGCGGCTATCTTCTGACCCGCAACCTGTCAGCAGAGCTTTGGGGCTCGCAGGTGCTGGGAAGCGCCTCGGAGATTCGCATGGTGAACGCCAACATCGTGCACCAGCCGTTTCCGCACTGGCGTATTTCGCCCTTCTTCACGCTGGGCGTGGGGCATATTTTCATCGAGCCCAAGGCCACCCTGGCGGCCCCCGATGACCGGGACAACAGCATTGGGCACGCCGGCCTGGGCGTGCGCGCCTACATCACGGATAACTACTTCATCCGTGCCGAGGTCAAGGACTACAAGATTTTCACCAATCGGGCAACCAACGAAGAAGCAACAGAATGGAAAATCGGATTAAGCATATTCTTTTGAGCGTCCTCCCGCTTGCAGGCCTGTTGGCGTTTTCGCCGACCGTCAGCGCCCAGGACGACGACCGGCCGCTGATCGAGCCTGACGTACGGCCCCAGAAGGTCGACGAGGCTCTGATCGATACCGAAAACTTCGAGATCGGGGCCTTTGCCGGCATCATCAACATCGAGGATTTCGAATCCTCTTTTCTGTGGGGCGGCAAGCTGACCTACCACCTCAGCGAAACCTTCTTCTTCGAGGCCAATGTAGGCTTTGCGGAAGGGGGCGATACCAGTTTCGAGAAGCTGGCAGGGGATGTGCGCGTGCTGCCCGACGATGAACGTGAGTACCGCTATTACAACATTAACGTTGGCATGAACGTGCTGCCCGGTGAAGCCTTCCTGACCGAGAATTACGCGTTCAACACCAACTTCTACCTGATCGGTGGGGCCGGTGCCACCGACTTTGCCGGTGACAACCGGTTCACCATCAATGTAGGGGCGGGTTACCAGGTATTGCTGACGGACAGCCTGTCGATTCATCTGGGAGTGCGTGAGCATTTCTACCGGATTGACGTGCTGGGCGAGGAAAAGACATCCCTGAACACCGAGGTCAGTGCCGGCCTCTCCGTATTTTTCTGACAACAGGAGTCAACATGACACGACATTTCCTGCGATTGGCCCTGGCCATGCTTGTAGCTATTTCCGCCGTTCATGCGGAAGAAATGAACGTCCCGGCGCCGGACTTCACCCTGGAAAGCCGCCAGGGTGAGAACCTGCGGCTGCAGGATTTCCGTGGCGAAGTGGTGATGCTCAACTTCTGGGCGTCCTGGTGCGGCCCCTGTCGTCAGGAAATGCCGTTGATGGACGACCTGTACGCCCAGTACAAGGATCTGGGGTTTACCATTCTGGCGGTCAACGTGGATGAGAACCGCGACGAAGCGCACCGCTTCCTGGACAAGGTGCCGGTCAGCTATCCGATCCTTTATGACCCGGAAAGTGACGTCAGCGAACAGTATGAAGTCCAGGCCATGCCCACCACGGTGATGATCGACCGCGATGGCAACGCCCGTTTCCTCCATCACGGCTATCAACCCGGCTATGAGGATGACTACGAGGCTCAGATCCGGCAACTGGTGCGGGAATAGCCCACAGGCAGGTGAGTGTATGAACCATTTCAAAGTGCTGATGGCTGTTGCCACCGTGATTTTCATTACGCTGGGGGCTGCCGGATGCAGCAGCATTAAACCCTGGGTCAAGCCCTATGAGCGGGACAAACTGGCGGACCCGGTCATGAGCCTGAGCCGCCATGGCAAGGCCGACGCCTACATGCATCATGTTTACCAGGCTCGCGAATCCGCACGGGGATCGGAAGGCGGCTCCGGAGGTGGTTGTGGTTGTAACTGATCGTTCCGGGCTGTTCCCTGCACTGGTAAAGGGGCTGGCGTGTGCGATGGCATTTTCACAGATCGCCACCGCCGCAACCCTGCCGCAGGACAACGTGGATGTGCTCTATCACCGCTACGAGGGCGGCGGCATGGTGATCGACGGCCCGTCGGTGCTGGTGCGCAAGAGTGCTGGCCCGCAGGTGTCGGTGTCCGGCCAGTATTACGTGGACATGGTATCCGCCGCGTCTGTGGATGTGGTGGCGCTGGCCAGTGAATACACCGAAGAGCGCACGGAATACACCTTCGGGGTGGATTACCTCCATGAGGACTCCATCCTGAGCCTGGGCTACACCAACAGTTCGGAGAACGATTACGAAGCCAACACTGTCTACTTTTCCGCCAGCCAGGAATTCTTTGGTGGCATGTCCACGGTCACCTTGGGTTATGCGCGGGGACAGGACGAGGTGGGTGTCAGGGGGAATGAGTCGTTCAGCGAAGACGCTGATCGCCAGAATTACCAGCTCGGGCTGAGCCAGGTCATGACCCGCAACAGCCTGCTGGGCGTTGACCTGGAAGTGGTGACGGACGAAGGCTACCTGGAGAACCCCTATCGCCGCAATCGCTACATCGACCCCGATGCTGAAAGGGGCTTCCGCTACCAGCCCGAGCGATATCCGGAAACCCGCGCCAGCTTCTCGGTGGCCACCCGGGCCCTGTATTACCTGCCTTACCGGGCATCGATACGCGGTGAGTTCCGCTATTTCAGTGACAGCTGGGGCATCGATGCCCAGACGTTCGAGCTCGCTTATGTTCACGCCCTGAATCCCCGCTGGACGCTGGAGGGGCGTGCCCGTTACTACGTCCAGGACGAGGCGGATTTCTACAGCGACCTCTACGCCTTTGAGAACTCTCAGACCCACCTGGCGCGAGACAAGGAAATGAGTGCATTCTCCGGTACCACCCTGGGTGGTGGTGTGGTGTACGAGTGGAAACAGACCTCGCTTCCGGGCGTCCAGCGCCTCCAGGCCAGCCTGCTGGTGGACTGGCTGGACTTCAGCTACGACAACTTCCGGGATGTGACGGCCTCTGGCGGTTTCCTGCCGGGGGAAGAACCCCTTTATTCGTTCGATGCCTTTGTAACCCGGGCATCGTTGATTCTTGAATACTGATCAGGTCGGGACGATTCAACATGGTGACCCTGAAGAGCACATTCGCACTGCACATTGTCAGCCTCGCACTGGCGTTCTGGCTTCCGGCAGCCATGGCCCAGGACAATGGCGAAGCCGGGACCGACGACGTCGCTGTCTCGCTGAGCGTTGAGGAACTGAAGAAGCAGGTCATCCGCCTGAACCGGGACCTGTTCATCCTGGAAGAAGACCTGCTGTATCCGGCCAGCACCCAGTTTGCGGTGTTTCTCAGCCTCGACACTGGCGAATTCCTCAAGCTGGATTCGGTGAAACTCAAGGTCAACGACGAAACCGTTGCAGCGCACCTGTATACCGAGCGCCAGGCCAAGGCATTGCAGCGTGGCGGTATGCAGCGCCTGCACATTGGCAACCTCAAGACCGGCGATCATGAGGTTACGGTATTTGTTGAAGGCATCGGCCCGGATAACCGGGCCTATAAACAGGCCGCGACCTATCAACTGCAGAAGGACACCGATACCGCCGCCCTGGAGGTCCGTATCCGCGACCGCTCCTCTGATTACCAGCCCGAAGTGGCGATTGTTGAGTGGGAGTAACGCAGTCCGTGATTGAGTGGCTGAACCGAAAGACTGCAGGTACACCGGCCGGGCTGTGTCTGGCCAGTGCACTCGCCGCGCTGCTTCACGGCCCGGTGGCCGTGAGTGACGAATTGCCGCAGCGCGCGGCTGATCCTGCCTATGGTATGGCCCTCTACGAGTATTACCAGGGCAACGCCTTCAAGGCGCTGACTCGTCTGAACGTGGCCGCGGCTGAAGGTGGCATCGATGGCCATGGCGATCATCCTGCGTTGGTGGAAGGCGGCCTGATGCTGTCCTACGGCATGACCCACGAAGCCGGAGCGCTTTTCCAGGAACTGCTGGACGAGGACGCAGCCGTCGCGCCGGGCACCCGCAACCAGGCCTGGTTTTACCTGGGCAAAGTGTTCTACCTGGAGCAGGACCGTGTCGCCGCTCGGGATGCCCTTGAGCGGGTGGATGAGGAACTGCTGGAGGACGAAGACAACGAGCTCTACAACGAGTGGCTGTACCTTCGCGGCCAACTGGTCCTGGCCGGAACCGCTGCGACGGACGGAGAAGCCGTTGATGAACTGATCGAAGCGCTGCCTGAGAGCTCTCCCTGGCGCGCCTACCTGCATTACAACCAGGCGGTTGGCCGGCTGGCGGAAGGCCAGACCGAAGAAGCGATGGCCGACCTGACCAGCCTCGATGATCTGCTTGCGGAACTGCCTGAACTCGAGCCACCGCTGTCCGATGAGATGTCTGCGCTCCGCGAACGGGTAAAACTTTCCCTGGGCCGGCTTCACCTGAGCCGGGGCGATTTCGCGGGCGCCATGGCCAGCCTTGAGCAGATAGCCCTGGATGGTGTGTTTTCCGATCAGGCCCTGTTTGATTACGCGGTTGCCGCCTCCCGCGAGGACAAAGCGGGTCTGGCATTGCAAGCGCTGAATACCCTCCAGCAACGCCCCCTGTTCACACCCTGGCTGCAGCAGGTGCCCTACGCCCGCGGCTTCCTGTTCGAGCAGATGGAGCGCAAACAACAGGCCTTGCAGGCCTATCGTGAGGCTGCCAGCCATTACCAGGCATTGAGCGCCCAACTTTTAAACGAGCGGGAGCAGCTAACCGAAGCGCGCCTGATTGAGGCCCTGCGTTTCGTCCGCGAGGGTGACCGTCCCGGGCAGGGCGGGGCGATGGACCCGGCGCTGACACGTCCGCAACCGGGCGAGTCGACGGTGCTCACCGATGCTTATGGGCGGGTGGAAGTCAGGCCAGGGGATTACAGCCTGGCCGGGTTGCTGGCGACCGAACCCTTTCAGCTATCCCTGCGGGACCTGCATGAACTCTACCGGTTGCGGGATTCACTCCGCCAATGGCAAAAACAACTGGACTCCTTCGATATCATGCTGGAAACCCGCGCCCAACAGCGGGAACAACGCATTCGAGAGACCCGTGAGGCGCTCGACGAGCTCAACGCCGACCAATGGCTGGCGCAACAGGCGCAGTACCGGCGCGAGATCGAAGCCGCCCTGGCGCGGGAGGACCTCCAGTTCTTCATGACACAGCAGCAGCACGAACTGGCGGACCGGCTGGCGCAGGTGGAGCAAACCCTGTCGCAACTGCCGGATGACGAATCCACCCGCAAGCAGCGCCAGACCTTCCAGCGCATGAAAGCCTACTTCAACTGGCGCATTGCCGATGACTACGCCGTGAACCGCTGGGCCGCTGAAAAGCAGCTGCGGGAACTGGACCAGGCGATGGAGGTGTTTGTTGACCAGCGGGCGCTGATCGAACAGGAAATGGCCTCCGGCGGGGAAAACCAGGCACTGGCCGCCCGGGTAGCCGCCCGCCGGACGGCCCTGGAGCAATTGCAGGGTGAGGTGGATAAAGCTCTCTCTGCCGCGCGCAGCGAACTGCTGGCCCTGGTTGACGACGAACTCCAGCACCAGAGCGGACAGGTACGGGGCTATCTCCGGGCTAGCCGTCATGCGGCAGCCAGGCTGGCGGACGACCTGTTTCTGGGAAGCACCGGCCCTGCGACGTCTTCGGCCGCTCCGGCTGCGGAAGCGGGAGGTGACCGTGACTGATCCGGTTATCCGCAGGGGCGCGAGTGCCCTGTTACCCTTACTTTTCGCAGGCCTTCTCGGTGGCTGCCAGTCGCTCTCCATGCCCGATGTGTTTGCCGGGGCCGATGACAGGCAACCGCAGCCAGGAACACTGGCCACCCTTGAAGCCATCGAGCCCAGGCCGGAACCCCGGGGCGAGGCTGGAGATGTGTCCCTGGGCGAGGTAATGGACAGTTACCGTGCCTTGCTGCCCCTGCTGGAAGATCCTGCGAAGCAGGTTGCAGTGCGTCACCGGCTGGCGGACCTGGAGTTCCAGCGCGCGGAAAACAAGATGGTTGAAACCGCCGAGGACGAGATGGCCGGGGCCATTGAGGCCTACGGACAACTGCTGGTGGAGTATCCGGATCGCCCCGGTAACGATCAGGTTCTGTACCAGCTGGCCCGGGCCTATGATCTGCGGGGCATGAGCGAAGAGCACCTGGCCACGCTGACCACCCTGGTCAACGAGCATCCGGACTCGAAATTCTGGGTCGAGGCCCAGTTCCGGCGCGGTGACCTGCTGTTCAGCAACCGCCGTTACGCTGAGGCTGAGCAGGCCTTCCGCACGGTGATTGACGCCGACCCGGCAAGGAGGGACGACGCCTCGTTCCTGGTCAACGCCCACTACATGCTGGGCTGGAGCCAGTTCAAGCAGAGTGACTACCGGGAGGCGCTGTTCAGCTACATCAACGTACTGGACCTGGTGATGCCCGAGGAGCAGGACGTGGCATCGGTGGGGCAGGAATACCGCACCATGATGGAAGACCTGTTCCGGGTGTTCGGCCTGTCACTGTCCTACCTGGACGGCGCGGACACGCTGCAGGCGATCTTCCGTGAGACCGGCGAGAAACCCTACGAAATCCTGGTATACGACCGTTACAGCGAGCTGTTGCTCGAGCGGGAGCAATACACGGACGCCATTGACGTGTTCGAGCGCTACATTGATGCCCGGCCGCTCAGCCCATGGGCACCCCGCTATCAAATGCGCATCATCGATACCCTGGCACAGGCCGGCTTCACCGCCGACATACCGGAGCGTAAGGCGGCGTTCGTTCAGGGTTACGGCATTCACAGCGCCTACCTGCAACAGGCCGATGACGAGACAGCCTTCTATATCCAGCAACAACTGGAAGAGCTGATTCCGGAGCTGGCCAACCGCCACTATGTACTGGCGGGCGAGACTGAAGACGTGGAATCAGAGGACCACTATCGCCAGGCGGCGGTTTACTACGAGGCCTTCGCGGATACCTTCCCGGCCCACCCCCGCACGCCGGAGATGCTGTTCCTGCTGGGTGAAACCCATGTTGAACTGGCCCAGTGGCCGGAAGCCATCGACGCCTTTGAACGGGTGGCCTACGACTTCCCCTGGGAGGGTGAACCACCCGAGCGCGCCGCCGAGGCCGGTTACGCATCGGTGCTGGCTTTCCGGGAATACGCCAAAACCTGGCCCCGTGAGCCGGTTGAAACCTATAACGACTACGCTGAATTCCAGCAGCTGAACCGTCAGCGATTCGTGAACGCCTTTCCCGACGACCCTCGTTCGGAAGAGGTGCTCTACATTGCCATGCAGCACGAATTCGAGCGATATCGCTATGCGCAGGTGGTGGACATGGCGGACCGCATGATCGCCCGCGTTCCCGCCCCAGGGGCAGAGATACTCACCGAAACCGGGTTGCTGAAAGCCCACAGCCTGTTTGAACTGGGCCGCTACGCCGAGGCGGAAACCACCTACCAACAGACGCTGCGGGTTATGGCGGAAACCGACGAACGGCGGCCGGATGTTATTGAAAGCCTTGCAGCTTCTGTTTTCCGCCAGGCGGAAGCCCTGGCGGATGCTGGCGACACCGCGGGGGCGGTTAGTGAGTTCCTGCGCGTGGGCGTGGTTGCGCCCACCTCGGCCCTGAGGGCCAATGCTGAATATGACGCCGCCACCCTGCTGATCGAGCTGGCCCACTGGCAGGATGCCATCGACGTGATGATGGCGTTCCGGTCCCGCTATCCCAACCACGAGCAGATCGATACCCTGCCGGCGCGGCTGGCACTGGCCTATCGTGAGACAGAGCAGTGGGAGAAAGCCGGGGACGAGCTGAACAACCTGATTGCCATGGCAACCACGGACGAAGAGAAGCGCGAGAACCTGCTGATCGCCGCGGACCTGTACGAGCGCGCGGGCAACACCAACAAGGCCATCGACACCTGGCGGCGATACGCCAATACCTACCCGGAACCACGGGATGTCTACATGGAGGCCGCCAACAGCCTGGCCGGCCTCTACCACGGGATCGGCGACGACAGCAGCCGCCGTTTCTGGCTGCGGAAGCAAATGGACACCGTGGACACATACCCCGACGAGGCGGATGACCGCATGCGTTACCTGGCGGCCGAGGCCTCTGCGATCCTGGCCCGGGAAGCGCTGGCGTATTACGACAGCATTCGCCTGACATTACCCCTCAACCAGAGCATGGCGGCCAAGACCGAGGCGCTGGAAGAGGCCGTCGCCGCCTACCAGAAAACCGCGAGCTATGGCGCGTCTTCCTTCTCCACCGAGGCCGGCTACCAGATTGCCCACATCTACGCGCGCCTCGGGCGCGACCTGATGGACTCCGAACGGCCGGAAGGGTTGTCGGAGCTGGAACTAACCCAGTACGAACTGTTGCTGGAAGAGCAGGCCTATCCGTTTGAAGACAACGCCATCGATATCCACGAACAGAACGCCAGCCGCGCCCGCAACGGCATTTTCGACGAATGGGTACAGCGCAGTTACGAGGCCCTGAAAACCCTGCTGCCGGGCCGTTACAACAAACCTGAAATCACTGTAGAGGTTGTCGATGAGCTGGGCTAGGTCATTCCAGGGGTGGGCTCGAGTGGCATTGCTGCTAGTGGTAGCACTGGTGGCCGGTTGTGCCTCCTCGCCCAAAACCGACCCGGCAGACATGGCGGAGGAAGAGCGCGAAGCCCGTGAGGCCGAGTTAACGCAGGATTTCAGCGAGGCGGTTGCCTTACTCAGGGGAGGGGATACCGACAACGCGCGGGATCTGTTCGAGCAGATACACCAGGCCGACCCCGAGCGAACCGGCCCCCTGGCCAACCTTGGCATTATCGCCCAGCAAGAGGGCAATATCGAGGAAGCGGAAGGGTATTTCAGGCAGGTGATCGAGCGCGATCCACAACACAGTTCAGCGCTGACACACCTCGGGGTGATGGCCCGCGAGCAGGGCGAATTCGAGCAGGCGGAAACCCTGTACCGGAAGGCCCTGGAAGCCGACCCGAGCCATATGCCGGCGATGCTGAACCTGGCGATCCTGCTGGATATCTACCTGGGCAGGCTGGAGGAAGCGTTGTCTCTCTATGAACAATACCAGTCGGAGGCGGAGGAGCCGAATCCGCGCCTCAAGGACTGGATCTTCGATGTCAGGAACCGGTTATGACCATCAGGAAACGACTACTCGGCCTGTTGCTGGTGATCATCGCGTTTCCCTGCGTTGCGCAGGACGGTGTCGTGACCATCGAAGGCACACGAATCCGCGGCGACCAGGAAGTGCCGACGGTGCTTTACCTGGTGCCCTGGCAGCCTCCCGCCGTGCAGTCGTTGGCCCGGCCGGACGAGCAGTTGATGCTCCAGCGCCCTATCGCGCCCCTGGAGCGACAGGAATTCCAGCGACTGGTGTCCTATCATCAGTATTTCCGCGCCTCCGTGGAAGATGGCAAGGCCTCCGGCGCCACCGATGCAACACCGGAATGAGAGCTGCGTCACACGTTGTTTGTGCACATACGCATGTAAAAACAAACCGCTACAAAGACTTGCGCGAACTTACCCCTGCTGGGTCGGTTGCCGCATACACTAGCCAGCAAACACGGACTATGGAGTGCCCTGAAAATGATTGAAACCGCCGTTCGCTTCTTCCAGGAAGGTGGCTTTTTCATGTATCCGATTGCCATCGTGCTGATTATCGGACTCATCGTTGCCGCCGAACGTTACATCTACCTGTCTGCCCAGAAGATCACCAATCGCCGGGATTTCAACCGGTTGCACCACATGATTGGTGGCAAGGATCTCAAGGGCGCACTGAACTACG
Source organism: Marinobacter iranensis (assembly GCF_029207565.1). Classification (GTDB taxonomy): domain Bacteria; phylum Pseudomonadota; class Gammaproteobacteria; order Pseudomonadales; family Oleiphilaceae; genus Marinobacter; species Marinobacter iranensis. The sequence continues at coordinate 697,708 of NZ_JANCMW010000001.1, forward strand.
CATCCGAGTCCGGCAGTGCCATGGCTTCCATGATCGGCTTTGGCCTCCAGCGCCTGGCCCGTCGCCAGTCCCGTGAAGAAATTGAGTACGCCATGGAAGAGGGGCTGCTGGAAGTCATGCCCCGCCTCGAGAAGCGCACCCAGTACCTGTCCACCCTGGCTAACATTTCCACGCTGATGGGCCTGCTCGGCACCATCATCGGCCTGATTGCTGCGTTTACAGCGGTGGCTGCTGCGGACCCGTCGCAAAAGGCGAGCCTGCTGTCCCAGAGTATCTCCGTGGCGATGAACACCACCGCCTTTGGCCTGATGTCTGCGATCCCGCTGTTGCTGATCCACTCCGTGCTCCAGACCAAGACCAACGAAATCATCGACAGCTTCGAGATGGCCGGCATCAAGGTGCTGAACCTGATCACCGACGGCACCGGCGCAAGGCCCCAGGCATCGGCTTCCGCCGCTGCCCGTCCGGCAGAGCCTGCTTCCCGGGCAGCCAACCCCGCCGGTTCAGTGGCGTAACGGTTCAATCAGGGAGCTAGAGCCATGAGGCGTAAGCATCGTCGGCTTCGCAGCGAAGCGGACCTGGATATCACACCGTTCATGAACCTGATGATCGTGCTGGTGCCGGTCCTGCTGCTGAATATGGTGTTTGCACACACCAGCGTGCTGGAACTGAATTTTCCGGACGTGGACAGCAGTTCCGTTGAAGAACAGAAAGAGCTTCAGCTACAGGTCGTTATCTTCGAAGACCAGCTCGTGGTTTCCGATAATCAGGGCGGCGTGATCAAGGCCATCGCCAATCGCGAGGCAGCCCACGATTTCGAGATGCTGGGCAAGGTCATGAAGGAACTCAAGGGCAGGCTGCCAGATAAGCGCAATATCATCATCATGCCCTCCAGCGATACCTCCTACCAGACCCTGGTATCGGTAATGGACAGGGTTCGCTCCTACGAGGCGGTCGTTGCAGGTGATGTGGTCGAGGCCGAGCTGTTTCCCGAGATCTCACTGGGCGACGCACCCAAGAGGGCCGAACAGTCATGAAAGAGTCTGCGAAAGCCAAACGCCTGAAGCGTCATCACCGTCGGGGCAAGCAACAGGGCAAACTGAACCTGGTGTCGCTGATGGATATTTTCACCATTCTGGTGTTCTTCCTGATGGTGAACTCCTCTTCCGATGTGCAGGTGCTGAACCAGGACAACGCCATCAAGCTGCCGGATTCCAGCGCCCAGCAGCCCCCGGGCGATGTGCTCGCGCTGACAGTGACAGACAATGATATCCTGGTGAACGGCCGTGTTGTGATGAAACGTGAGGCCCTGCAGGCGTTCAGCGGTCAGGTTGAGCCGGCACTGAAGGAAGAGCTGGATTACCAGGCTAGCCGGTCCCGTTCTCCGGCCCCGGACACCGGGCGCCCGATTACTATCCTGGCTGACCGTGAATTGCCCTACGAGCTGCTGAAGAAAATCATGTCCACCTGTGTGGATGCGGGCTATGCCAGTATTTCACTGGCTGTAAACCAGAAAACAGAGCAGGGAGCCTAGTTGTGGCAGAGCATCGTCAGGGATTGCCCTGGAATCAGGAGGCTGGAGAACGCAGGCGCCTGTTTGCGGTTGCCAGCCTTGTGGTGCCGCTGTTCCTTGTGGCGGCCGTGTACATCACCTGGGTTGAGTTGCCGGAGCAGGACCGCAAGGAGCGGGAAGCGTTGCCGCCGCAACTGGCCAAGCTGATTGTCGAGAAGCAGGAACCGCCACCACCCCCGGAATTGAAAACGCCGGAACCCGAACCTGAACAAGAGAAACCGGAAGAACAACCGGTTGCCGAGCCCGAACCCCAGGTCCAGCCGCCAGCACCGGAGCCCGAGCCTGAGCCCGAACCGGAACCCCAAGTGGCCGAGAAGCCGGAGCCAACACAGCAGGACGTCGAGAAAGCCCGGGAAAAGGCAAAGAACACCGGTATTCTCGCCATGGGCGATGAATTGTCCAAACTGAGCGCCCTGGGTAAATCCGTCAAACTGGACACACCGGCCACGGTGACAACGGCGGAGCCCATCGCCCGCAAGACTGGCGATACCCTGGCCCAGAAGGCCAACACCGGCCGCAGCTCCGGCGTGGATGAATCCAACCTGACCCGCGAAACCCGCGAGGTCGCCCTGGCGGAACGGCAACGGGCCCAGGTGGAGGAAGCCGAAGAAGTGGTCGCACAGGCGAAAGCCGCCGAGCGTGAGCAACAGGCCGCTGCCAGCAAGCGCAGCCGCGAAGAGCTCCGCCGCACCATGGACGCCAACAAATCGGCCATCTACAGCATCTACAACCGCGAACTGCGCCGCAAACCCTCACTGCAGGGCAGCGTGACGCCGGAACTGGTGATTGAAGAGAGTGGGGCGGTCTCAAGCTGTTCGGTGGTGGAATCCACCCTGAACGAGCCGGCCCTGGAAAAGAAAATCTGTAACCGCCTGCGGTTGGTGGATTTCGGCGCCCGCCCGGGTGTCGACAGGACGACTATTCGCTATCCGATTGAACTGCTGTCTGGCTGAATGCGCATCTATTAAGTAAGAACCCGGCCGCTAAGAGCGGCTGGTCATACATCTTTCTGGGCTTGCTTGTTAGATCTCTTTGCGTACGGTATTCTGTACAGGTATAACATCCTGTACAGGAGCAACCTTATGGATGCCATCAGCTACACAGCCGCTAGAACCAATCTGGCAAAAACCATGGAGCAGGTCTGTGAAGACCATTCTCCCGTGATCATCACCCGGAGCAAGTCGCAGTCCGTAGTCATGATCTCTCTTGAGGACTACGAGGCGCTGCAAGAGACCGCCTACCTCCTGCGCGCACCAAAGAACGCCCGTCGTTTGCTGGAATCCGTTGCGGAGCTGGAGCAAGGCGGTGGTCAAGAAAAGGAACTTCTTGAATGAAACTCATCTTCTCCGAGAACGCCTGGGAAGACTATTTGTACTGGCAGAAAACCGACAAAAAGATCCTTAACCGAATCAACAAGTTGATCAAAGAAACCACGCGAGAACCGTTCGAAGGTGTCGGCAAACCCGAGCCTCTCAAACACAGCCTCGCAGGTTACTGGTCCCGCCGAATCAACGAAGAACACCGCATCGTTTACAAGGTCACGGATGACGCCTTGCTTATTGCCCAGCTTCGGTATCACTACTAATTTACCGCTTGCATCATGCGCGACCTGAAAGGGGCTAGGTGTTCAGCCGTTTTGGTATTGAACTGATAGAGGGTCAGATTCTCTGCACCTTGCAGAATCCTGAAAGCGGATAGCGGAACCGAGGTCACGACAGCGTCACGACGTGCGCACATTGAGCAATTGCAGCGGCTCAAATCTTCAAAACCGTTGGGAAGACCAACTTCGAACTGGACGCTGCCGCAATGGCAGGCGCCCCAGGTCAAACCTCGTACGTCGGTAATCCCCCCGAAAAAAAGCGGTTTTCAAAAGTAGAATTTTCCGTAAGCTAAACGCAGGGAGATTCTGCATGAAG
>NZ_JANCMW010000199.1 GCF_029207565.1 Marinobacter iranensis
TGTCGGAGACGTGCACCCACCGCACGAAGGCATCCAGCGCCGGACCGCCGACGAGCACCTCGGGCCGACCGGACTGCACCGCACCCAGGGCGAGCACCTCCCGCACCCGGGGCAGGCTGACGGCGCCGTCCGGACGTTCGGTCCGCTCCGGCATCCGATCGTCGTCGGTGTCAGGCATCGATACTCGCCGTTCGGGTCCAGGGAGCACAGGTGGGCACAGCCTAACCGCTCCGGACGATCCGTCCGGATGACCGCCGCCGCGTCCAG
>NZ_JANCMW010000200.1 GCF_029207565.1 Marinobacter iranensis
GAGGATCGCGGCGCGGGTCCAGGCATCCTGATCGGCGTAGAGCGCATCGACGCGCTTCTGCGCCGCGATGTAGTCCGTGTAGTCCGCGAGCGCCATGAACGGGTCGTGGTGGATCAGGTTCGACACCACCGGCTCGAACACCGATCCGTCTCCGCCCGAGAACGCGCCCGAGGAGACGAGGTCCAGCGCCCGCGAGAGGTTCTCGTCGGCGCGCACGAAGTCGATGGGGTGGTACCCGCGCGTCTGCAGGTCGGCGACCTCGGGCTC
>NZ_JANCMW010000201.1 GCF_029207565.1 Marinobacter iranensis
ATCGCGACCTGATCGTCGCTTGGCGCAACAATGCCCCGGTCAGGCTGAGCGACGTGGCGAACGTAGTCGATTCGACCGAGAATGTGCGCCTGGCCGCCTGGATGAACCGCACGCCGGCCGTGATCGTCGACGTCCAGCGCCAGCCCGGCGCCAATGTGATCGCCACGGTGGATGCGATCAAGGCGACGCTCCCCGCGCTCGAGGCGCAACTTCCGCCCGACGTGCACGTGACCCTGCTCACCGATCGCACCGCCGGCATCCGCGCCT
>NZ_JANCMW010000202.1 GCF_029207565.1 Marinobacter iranensis
AGGCAGGACGGCTGATGCCAGCGGGCACCGGCTCCCGTGGGAGTCGGTGCCCGCTGGTGTGCGCTGAGGCGGTGCTGGTCAGAGGTTGTTGGCGACCAGGGCCTTCCAGGCGTTGATCTCGTTGGTTGCGTGGAGGGTGTCGTTCTCGGGGGTGGAGGCCCAGTCGTCGTCGAACCAGGCGATCATCTGGGGTGCGGGGATGCCAGCGGAGGGCACGCCCTGGGAGATCTTGGTGGTCTCGGACTGGAACCAGGCGATGCGCTTGGT
>NZ_JANCMW010000203.1 GCF_029207565.1 Marinobacter iranensis
GCCCTTTGATTTTTATCCGTTACGAAAGCTTGAGGCAATATCTGCGGTTGTATCCCGTCAATTCGGCGATCATCGTCGCGAATCTGGTCATGTTCATCATCATGCTGTTCAACGGCGATCCGACGCGCAGCGATACGCTGGTTAAATACGGAGCGCTAACGAACGTTCCGGGGTATGACCAGAATTGGCGATTCGTTACATCGCTTTTTTTGCATGCCGGTCTTGCGCATCTCGCGATGAACCTGTTTGCGATATTCGTTTTTGCGG
>NZ_JANCMW010000204.1 GCF_029207565.1 Marinobacter iranensis
GCGGTCAATCCGCTGCACGGCACCAACGTGCTGGAGATCGTGATCGCCACCGATTCCTCGATTCGGCGCGGCGATGCCGGCTCCTATTCGGGCGGCGGCGCACCGGACGAACGCAACGTGATCCTGCTCGACAAGGCGAACGGCGCCAGCCGCAAGCTGCTGCCGGACAATGGCCGTCGGATCGTCTCCCGCGATTATCTGCCGGCGATGGCGGGTGCGGGGGAGGAAGGTGTGGACACGCAGAAGGCGCCGCTCGCTTATTATGTG
>NZ_JANCMW010000205.1 GCF_029207565.1 Marinobacter iranensis
CTTCGCCTTCGCCGTCCGTAACCGGTCCCTGATAGGATATCCAACTTCCGACGTTATCCGTATAAGGTTTGCTGAGCGACGACTTTCCGACCAACGCATCTGTATAGGCACGCTTGAAATCACCTGAAATCCCATACTCGTCGCCCGTATGATTACCGGCATCGTCAAGTGCCTGATTGACTTGAAGCAATACCACGTTCGTGCCTTCATTGGTTTCTTTCGAAAACGTTGAGAAATAATAGGCATTGACTATCTCGTTCCCATCCG
>NZ_JANCMW010000206.1 GCF_029207565.1 Marinobacter iranensis
AAACAGCGATTCGAATACACACTGGGTCATACCCCCACGAGCTTTACCGAGAACGGCACTACCTACTACCTGCTGACTGACCAGTTGGGCAGCCCGAGGGTGATTACTGACAGCGCTGGGCAAGTGGTCAAAGCCATTGAGTATGATGCCTATGGAAATGTAACCAGTGACAGCAATCCGACTATCACAATTCCCTTTGGCTTTGCGGGAGGCTTGAAAGATAGCGATACTGGCCTGATCCGGTTTGGGTATCGGGATTACGATCC
>NZ_JANCMW010000207.1 GCF_029207565.1 Marinobacter iranensis
GCCGCTGCGGATGGCGGCTGCAAGGCAAGGAGGCCACGACATGACGGACCACAGCATCAAGGGCAAAACCGTTCTTATCGCGGGAGGCGCAAAGAATCTGGGTGGATTGATCGCGCGCGATCTTGCCGCACACGGCGCCAAGGCGGTTGCAATCCACTACAACAGCGCAGCAACCAAGGCTGATGCCGATGCCACCATTGCAGCCGTGAAGGCCACGGGTGCCAAGGCCGTTGCCTTTCAGGCAGATCTCACCACGGCGGGCGCCG
>NZ_JANCMW010000208.1 GCF_029207565.1 Marinobacter iranensis
AGGCAGCTCGCCCGGGCCGTGGAGAAGGAGAAGATCGGCGCGGCCGATGCCGAGGCCGCGCTCGGCCGGATCGCCAGTGTCGGCGGCACCGATGCCTTTGCGCCCTGCGACCTGGTCATCGAGGCTGCGACCGAGCGGGAGGCGATCAAGCGCCAGATCTTCGAGACCGTCGGCAAGGTGCTGGGCCCACAGGCGATCCTGGCGAGCAACACCTCGTCGATCCCGATCACCCGCCTCGCCCAGGCCGCGCCCGACGCCGGCCGGTT
>NZ_JANCMW010000020.1 GCF_029207565.1 Marinobacter iranensis
ACCGAAGAAGTCCAGGATTATGCCACCCGCTGGCTCTGGCACTACAATCACGAACGACCCAATATGGGACTCGGAGGAATTACTCCTCAACAGAAATTGGCCATGATGGCCTGAGGTCTACTTTTGAACCCCGTTAAAAATGGGGGGATTACCGAGGCAGATCCAACATGACTGACGTTCGACACCTGGTGTGTCCCCATTGCCACAAAGTGAATCGTGTACCTGCCGACAAGTTGTCATCCGGCGGCAATTGCGGCGCCTGCAAACAACCGCTGTGGCCGGACCAGGTTCTGGAATTGACGGACCAGAGCTTTGCTGCCCACACAGGGCGCAGTGATGTGCCCGTGCTAGTGGACTTCTGGGCCAGTTGGTGCGGCCCCTGTAAAGCGATGGCCCCCCAGTTCGAGCAGGCAGCGAACGCCTGGCGAGGGAAAGTGCGCTTTGCCAAGCTGAACACCGAACAGGCCCCCGGGCCGGCCGGTCAGTTTGCTATTCGCAGCATTCCCACCATGATTCTGTTTCAGAATGGCCGGGAAATCGCCCGCCAAAGCGGTGCCATGAACCAGGCGCAGATCAATCAGTGGCTGCAATCGAAAGGTATTCGTTCGTGAGATGGAGATTGAGCCAACCTGAGAACCGGGGCGGATATATTTCAGGTGATGGTTACAGTTGCCTATGATCAGTTCTTCCATGGCTTGCTCGACAACTTCAGCGGTGCGTTCGTTGACGTTGTGTTTCAGGCCCTGGAAGCGGTTGTCGTCAAGCAGGGCTGTGCCCGTTAAGTCCCATAGTGCTCATTTTTTTGGGGAGCAGCTTCCCTGGACGCTTCAAGCCACTCTTGAAGCGCGTTGAAAGTTGGATGTAAAAGCGCCTCTCGAAATCTGCCAAAAAAGACCAGGTTATGGTGGCTTACTTGAAATTTTAGTGTGGAGGATACCGGGTCATATACGCTTATCGTAAATGACCACCGGTCAAGAACTTCGTTCGTGAGGTCGGCGGATATGATCATGTAGGGGCCGGTGTACTTTGACAGTAGGTGTAGACCGATCCGGTTACTTAGGGTAGGGACTTTGTCTCCGAGGCCATTGGCGATAACAAAGTCCTCAAGGTATTCAAAGTCCACGAAGTCCTCAATGCCACACTCTTTCAGCATGCCCTCAATATAGCTCGGATAGCCATCCAGACCAGTCATAGAGCTGTTTAAGGAGGTCAGCAGGATGCTGAACTGCTGGTCAGCCAGATTATCAATTGGTTTGAATACCTTGTACTCGTTTGAGGCGACCGATGACTCAGTAGGAAACCGGCCTGTTTCGGGATTCGGGGAGGTTACTACAAAGGGGCTGGCGCAACCTGTTAGTAGAAGTGAAAACAGCGTTACTGCGAAGAGAAGAGGCGGTTTATGCATCGTTGGGCTCAGTCCTTTGACAAATAAAAAATCATGCTGAAATCTTACCATTTATTTCGATATACCTCCGGTTTCAAAGATGTGCAACTGGATCCATTCTCTGATGCAGAACTCGAAGAATAACGATAGTCGGCTCTTTTGCAGTGTTCTCAATCCGAATATAAAACTGATGTGGTGAGGCCTTACTTTCCCGCGCAATCGGGTAAGTAGCGATACCCGGCCGAATATCGGATCTGCTTTTCAGAAGTGGTGCACTACTGCCTGCCTCTTCGAGCTCTCTGGTCGCGCTTTGGATTAGGCCTGTGTAGCGCTCCAACTGAACAGTACCGAATTCCTCAAGAGTAGTTTCGAGGATGTTGTCCAGGTCAGCCAATGCGCCGTCGGTGATAATAACCTTCCATGGTTTCATCTGACTCAGGTGTTCCGTTTCGTTCCAGTGATTCCTTTAGCGCGTTCGGAGAGGTAAGTCGCGAACTCGTCCGCTGTGAAATGTCTGGTTTTCCCGTTTTTCACGTCTTCCTCGCCTTCGGCGATGGCGGCTCTGAGTTCATTCATTTTCGTGGTGTAGGCGGACTCAGCTTCTTCAACCATCCTGAGCCCAGTTCGCAGTACCTCGCTCGCATTCTGGTATCGGCCAGAAGCTACCAGACGGTCTACCACTTGTGATTGGTGGTCGGTTAGTACGATGTTTCTCGTTGCCATGGGAGTATCGTCCTGTTGTAACTCTATTGGCATATTATGCCAATAAGTCGATTTCAGCAATCGCAGGTAACCAGGCGCGCGCATTGGGATGATATGGACCCTGTAAAACAACGACGATGATGGGCCTGCTCGGGTTGTCATAGTGGCGACTTGGTTCTTGCCCGAATTCTGGTTAGCATGACAGCGTCGGGTGCCAGTGACGGCAACCCTGCGGAAATATGGATAAATCTCCCTCAAGGACAGAAGGAGCAAGGGAATGAGCAAGAAAGTTGTTTTATTAGGTGACCTGGGTACGGATCACTCCGGGTTCCCACCAACCCCGGTGACTGCCGGCTCCTCCGATGTGTTGATTGATGACAAACCCGTTGCCCGCGTTGGGGATCCCCTCGCGCCACACTCCAAACCCAAGCATCCACCTCATCCCCGAGCTATAGCCGCCGGTTCTTCAACCGTTCTGATCAACGGCATTCCTGCCGCCGTGACTGGTGGGGCGATCTCCTGCGGTGGTGTCACCATCGGTAGTGGCAGCGTCGTTATTGGTGATACGTATACACCCGCTCAGTTTTCCGGTATTTCACCGGCATCATCACAGCCTGCTTCACAGGTGGAAGCATCTTATGCTCGCAGTGCTGATGGTGGAGCTACAGGTTCCTTATCGTCCCCACAGTCCGCAAACCCAAATGGGTTGGCTCGTGGCGATAGCAGCGAGGTCGCAGGTGGCCCGGTTGTCTCTGGTGTGTCTGATCAGGGTTCAAAGGATCAAACGAAAGAGACTACTGTGGAGCCGGGCTTTCACGTGATTCAGAGCCCAATGAGCAAGACCACTCTGGTGGCTGCGCTTTATGGTGATGCTTCTGCAAAGCCTGACAGCTTTGACCGTTTGAATCCGGGCCTTGGAAGTCAGGTGTTACCCGGAGAGATGATTGTATTGGGTGATCCGGAGGGCATGGAGTGCACTCGGGAAGAAGCTGATTTGATGGAAGTGGCGGCACAGGTGAATGCTCAGGTACGGTCTCTGGATCAGGACGAAGCGCAGTTTCTCGTCAAGTATCATGCTCTGTTGGAAGCCGTTACTTCAACGAGTTCGGCGGGGCTGGGTGCTGGCGCTGTGATGGTCTCAAAACAGATTGGCAGCATTGAGAAGACGTTAAAGAACATCGAGCGGCTTCATCAAGAAAGCTACCGGAAGTATGGGCATCTCAACCATCCGGAGTTTTTCGAGAAGAGACGGGCGCTTTTTAAGGAGCTGGATTTTTCTCTGGGTAGTTTGGCACGCAAGGGGATGTCTCTGGATGATGATGCGAAGTTGAAGCGGGCACTGGGGTTGTCGTCTAAGAGTATTGTGCATAATTGGAAGACTGCTGGGGTTGGTGGCATCCCAGGGTACGCTACGCACTACGAGAGGCTGGCAAGGGGGGCCAGGTATGCTCGAAATGTGGGCTATCTTGGGATAACGCTGGATGCGTCCATGTCTACGTTAAAAATCCATGAAGCATGTACCTCTGGAAGCGAGAGAGAATGTCAGGTCGTCGCGTATCAGGAGGGAGGTAAGTTCACTGGTTCGCTGGCGGGCGGTGGTATTGGTGCGGTAGCCTCAGCGGCAACCTGCACAGTTTTCGCGGTCACTACTGCAGGAATTGGCGGTGTGGCCTGTGCAATCATCGCTGGAGGCCTCGGCGCCGCAGTCGGTGGACATGCTGGCGGAGTGGGTGGTAAGAACTTGGGCGAGAAGCTCAGGGAGGTTATCCATGAATGATGAGCAATTGGAAACATTAGCGGCGATTACGGGCGCCGCTTCTCTGGGCGTTGGCATCATTCTGATGTTTCTGATGGTTACACTATTCTTTCGAAAAACTGCGGAAGTTGAGCGGCGAATTGCAACGCCAGGCAAACACCTGGATGGAATGCGTATAGTCTGGGGGAATGGCCCGATCGGGCGATGGATGCGGGTGGGATATATATACGCATTCTTTGTATTTCGGAACCTTCCGCGAATAGGGTCCCGTATCGAATCCAGAATGGGTGACGAGAACGAACCTTTACCTCTCTCGTTGAAATTGTGGGTGATAGTACCGTTCACCGTGTATGCGATTCTTATGTTTCTGTTTTTTTTCTCGGGTTGGTATCTTGGAGCGTTTGACTAGGGACTGTCACCAGTAGAAGGCTTGTTCTGACCTTTATGATTGAGCTCACTAGTCAGCGCAGCCCCGCCCAGTCGTCCCGAGTCCCCTCGAATGTCGTTCCCAAAGACGACTGTTCAACTTTGAAGGTTGCGAGGAACCGTCGGTCTGGCAGGCGGTACCAGAAATCTTTGGGTACGCAGATTTCGAAATACATACGATCCAGGTGATCATTTTCTAGCTGGTAGCTGCATGAATGGCGTCCACCGCCGCGGTATTTGGTGACCTCATACTTTACCATTCTTGTTTCGCTATCCAGCATCGTCCAGATGCGTGGGATGGTGTAACCGAAGGATAAGTGAAGCACCGACCAGAGCAATAAGGGGCAGCTAATGAAGGCGAGGCATTTCTTGGCACGGCCCAATGAATACCACTGAGGGGCTGGGTTGATCTTTCCTGTGTGCCATAGGTATCCAGCCCAGAGCGACACTGCGAATGTTATAGATGCCGATAGGTATAGCGCGACTGTCGCAACCTCTGGATTGGGGCAGAAATTTTTAGGGCCGAATATCTGAGGCACCGCGAGGATGATAGGTGGCAGCAGAATGACACACAGAATTTTCTGATGCCGATTCATGCCAGATGTCAGGGAAGCTTTTTTCATAGGTAATCCATTACAGTCAGCCAGCGTAGTCCTTTCGCTGCGGATGCATGGTACCAAATGGTTATGGGCTGCACAGTAAGATTTTATGCCACGGGACAGACGACGATAGAATGTTTACCTATATGGCCACGCGCACGGACGGGGTGAGCGTCATTGAGGGATTAGGAGGGTGTAAGCATGCAAATCGGAGTGATCGCAGACACCCACAGCAAAATGCGTCCTGAAGCCCTGGAGGTTTTGAAAGGCTCGGATCTGATCCTTCATGCCGGTGATGTGGGTCGGGACGAGGTTCTGGAAGCGCTGGAGGCGATCGCCCCCTTAATTGCGATCCGTGGCAATATCGACACAACAGGCCGCGCAGCGACGCTTCCTGATGTTCAGGATCTGGAATTTCTCGGGCACCCCTTTTACATGCTCCACGATGTCAAAACCCTCGACATTGATCCGCAAGGCCGTTACCGCGTGGTGATCGCCGGCCATTCCCACAAGCCCCGTAATGAGTGGGTTGGCGATGTGCTTTATTTCAATCCAGGTGGCGCCGGACCCCGACGCTTTACTCTGCCGATTACGGTGGGGCGGCTGGATGTGAATGAAGACGGTGTGATTGGTGAGATTATTGAACTGCCGGTTTGATCGGTTGGGAGAGCGGGGGCAGATCTGTTGGATCGCGCGGCTTGATCCCTGCTTGATTATTTAAGAAACTCTGGTCGCTATTGCAGCGGCAGGAGCCAGTGAAGGCGACCCTGCGAAAACATGGATAAATCTCCCGTATGGACGATGCGGTAAAGTGACAAGCGCGATCACCCAGATGCAGCCCGGTGAACGGCTGCTAAAGTTGCGAATGGAGAAACGACAGGACGTTAAGATTCTGATAATCTGACGTTTTATTGAGGTATAAAAAAACCCGCCTTTGGGGCGGGTTTCTTCATATCTCGTATGTCCACGGGGGGAGGCGTTAGCCAGCATGTCCCGTAGCGCACACTTGGAATGTAGGGCTTATTGACGCTTATGTCAACAAATGCAAGGACTGCACTACATGTGTCCAATGCGCTTTCAGCGCCACGAATGGCCACTTATGGTCACGCCGCTGGTAGTTCACCAAAGTCCGTGCAGGCGGTTGAGTTATACAATTGGAACGCGGCGGTTTCGGTCGCTTTAATGCACCCTTTGCATATCGTTGAAGTGGTTGTGAGAAATGGGATTTCTGAAGCACTAACGGCTTCCTATGATCGCTGGTCCTCCAGCCCAGATACGTTCATGACGGCAGTCCGCTCTATGGCGGAATGCTCTTGTCCCGCCTGCTATAAGGGCATTCGTTTGGTCAAGCTGACGAGGCCTGAGCTTGCGGCCCACATCAGGGCGGAGCTGGCACCTTAGCCCTGGTCCGGGGTCCTCATCCCCGCGCATGGCGTTGTACCGCCGGGCCCCGGCGACGTTTCCATTTTGCTGCAGGGGTGGCAAAGGCCTGTGTATTCCAGCACCACATATACTCTGACGTGGGGTTTGTTCAGGCATCGGCCAGCGCTCGCACGCAGCGGCGGAACAGTTCCGCCGAGAAGAACCGGTGTTCACCTGGCTGCTCAGCCACGAATAGCTGACCACCGGAATCGCTGATTCCGCCTTCGATCATCAGGTTGTCACTCATCTCAAAGTCCTCAATGGTGTGGCCCAGTTCGTCCAGACCGGCTGAGCCCGCCCGTTCCCGGTAGCAACGGCTGTCCAGGCTGAATCCGAAGGTGGGCTTGCCCTGTCCAATCATATAGCCCACCTCGAATACGGTGCCCGGGTCTGCGCTGATGCCTCGAAAGGGAGTCAGGTTGGCGATGATGGCATCGCAGCTGTCCATCAGTTCGCGGTTGGCCTGGTAGATTCGCTGACCGCGCTTGGGTTTTGCTTCGTCGTCTGAAAATACGAGCTCCGTGTCCAGTGGGTCCACTCCCTCAAATCCGTATTCCCGGAGCAGGCGTTTTTTCTCGCCGACGATGGCCTGGTGTTCCGTGGCGGGGAAAAATACTTCCGGGCCGGCGAGGTAGATTCGTTTTGGCTTTGCCATGGGGGCCTCTTAGAGCTGATAAAGTTGCAGGATAGCATCCAGTATTTCCGAGGTAGGATGGAGAAAAAGATCTGTCCCCGGTTTTCCTCCAAGGAATATCAGAAGTGCCCGGAGCAAGCGGGTTTGGGTAGCTTGTCCCGGCTTTCGGAGTTGAGTTGGCTATCGAGGGGGCTGTAGGGGTTCGTACGGTAGACCAACGTAACGACATAGAATTTGCCACACCTCATTGATCCTCTCGAAAGAGTTAAAGATGCTGGCATTGATGATCATGCCGTCGAGGGTTGTTTGGAAGAATCGGGCGACGCTCGCCGGGTCGTCCACCACGATCTCATAAAAGATGTCTTCAAGCAGGCGGGCAACCCACTGTTTGTGTTCCTTAGAAATCAAGACCATGCCTTCAGCATTATGGTATTCCCCCGTAGCGCGGATAAACATGCAGCCAAAAAAGTCCGGAGAAAAGAACCAGCGCGTGTGCCAATTGAACACCTCTCGCAGCTTCTCATTTGCGCCGGTGATCGAATCGAGCGACGCTTCGAGCGAATCCTTGAATTGCTGGTGACGAAGCTTTAAGACCTCTTCGACCAGCTTGTCCTTGTTTTTAAAATGGTTATAGAGCGTCATTTTGGAAACATTTGCTTCATCCCGGATAGTATCCACGCCAACCGCTTGATAACCGTGTTCGTTGAAAAGACGAAGTGCGGTCGAAAGAATATCGTCTCGTTTGCTCATAGCTAATTCCTATAAAAAAGACACTCTCAGTAGATTAGGCAGTGCTTGACCACTATTTTCAAACATCATACTGTACAGACCTGTCTGTCCACTATTATACAGAGGTTCACCTATGTTGCACAAACTAAGAGGAGCAGGGACGGCTCCTGCCCGGCCTTCTCCAGCACAGGTTTTTATCGGTTTGATTGGAGGTATCGCAGGGATAGGTGCGATAGCCTATCTGACACAACTTGCGGGCGTACCGCTACTGATGGCGCCCTTTGGTGCTACGTGTGTGTTGCTGTTTGCGGCACCGGGCGCTCCGTTGGCACAGCCAAGAAACGTCATTGGTGGTCACCTCATCGCAACGCTAGTCGGGTTAGCGGTTATGAATATTGCTGGAAGTGGTCCCTGGCAGATGGCAGCAGGCGTAGGGCTTGCAATTGCGTTAATGCAGGTCTGTCGAGCTATTCACCCACCAGCAGGCGCGAACCCAATTGTTGTACTTGCAGCAGGAATTCAGGACTGGGGCTTCGTATTGACGCCTGTTCTCGCCGGGTCCGTCATCCTCGTTCTAATCGCTTTGCTTATCAATAACACTGGCCAACAGAAAAATTGGCCGACTTACTGGGTATAAAAGGAGTTAACGAATGCCAATCATCACTGTAAGCCTTGCCAACTCGATCTGTAGCTCAGAGGACAAACAGCAGGCGATCAAGCGAGTCGCTGAGATGCTGATGCCAAGACAAGCCAGGGTGATTGTGCTCAGTTTTGCTTAACCCGCCGACAGGAGCGCCATAATGACGCCCAGTGAAAATGTTCTAAGCCCCTGGGCCAGGTTCCTCGCGCATCTGTTCGTGATCCTCGTGGCCTGGACCCTCTTTATCAAATACCTGTTCCCGATCGGCTTTGCGCTGGTCAGCAATGAGGCATGGACAACCTATATCTACTGGGACCTGTGGCCGGTTGCGCACCTCTGGCTGGCCTGGACGTTGTTGGCGAGGCCCTGGTATGCGCGCCTGCTGGCCATTGGCATGTCTGTGGTTGAGATCCTGATCATCACCACGCTGTTCATTTGGTTCCTGGCGGAGCCGGAGTGGTCCATCTGGCGCACGAACTGGTTTGTGAATAAGGTGTTTGTGCTGGCAGCATTTGTTCTGGTGTTGGGTACGGCACTGTTCAGACCTGAGACCTTGAAGACGTAGAATCGACTGGGTGTTCATTTGGTACCCCTATAACAAACCCCGCGACAGGCCTTATTATGCATTTGGATAAAGCAAAAAAGTGCATCGCAAAGCAGGTCAAGAAGGGCTTCCATGGCTATCCGTTGGTTTCACTGGAGTATTTTTGTGAAGAGCCGCTGTCGCTGGCTGGCAGCAAAAGAAAGGAGCGCTGTTATGCAGGAAACGTCTACCAGCGAGCTGATCGCACGGGTTGCTGAACCTATTGAGGATCTCGAGTCAGACAATATTGACCGGTTGCTCGAACGGGTCGGCGACGCCCGCATTGTGCTGATTGGCGAAGCCTCCCATGGCACGTCAGAATTTTACCGGTATCGGGCCCGGATAACCCGGGCGCTGATCGAGAACAAAGACTTTGATTTTGTGGCGGTTGAGGCCGACTGGCCTGATGCTGCGCGAATTGACCACTACGTTCGCCACATGAAGACGCCACCCGCTGAATGGACCGCGTTCACACGATTTCCAACCTGGATGTGGCGTAACGAGGAGGTACGGGAATTTGTTGATTGGCTCCGCGAACACAACGCCGATATCAATGATCCTGAACAGCGCGTGGGCTTCTACGGCCTGGATTTATACAGCCTGTTTACCTCCATCGACGCTGTGCTCGACTACCTCGAAGATGTGGATGAGGAGACGGCAGCCATTGCGCGCGAGCGATACAGTTGCCTGGCGCCGTTTCAGTCGGACCCGGTTACCTATGGCCGGGCGACACTGACCGGGCGCCACCGCGAGTGTGAACAGGATGTGGTGAACATGCTCACCGACCTGCTGAACCAACGCTTGAAATACACGGAACAGGACGGTTCCCGGTTTATGGACGCGGTCCAGAATGCTCGCCTTATCGCTAATGCGGAGCGTTATTACCGCAGCATGTACAGTGGCTACAGCGATTCCTGGAATTTGCGTGACCAACACATGTTCGACACGCTCGAGGCACTTTTATCCTACGGCGGTAAGAGCAGCAAAGTCGTGGTGTGGGAGCATAACTCTCACGTTGGCAACGCCCGGGCGACCGACATGCTTGTTCGCGGACAGCACAATGTCGGGCAGCTGTGCCGGGAAGCCTACGGCGACCAGGCCTATCTGATCGGCTTTGGCACCCACACTGGCACAGTGGCCGCAGCGACAGACTGGGGCGATCCGATGGAGATCAAGCAGGTTCAGCCTTCGCTCACCGGTAGCTGGGAACGACTATGCCATGAAAGCGGGGTGCCAGCATTCAGATTGCCGCTGCGACACCCGGCTTCCGATACGCTGGACACGCGCCTGCACGACAGGCGACTCGAACGCGCGATAGGGGTGATCTACCGCCCGGAAACCGAGCGCCAGAGCCATTACTTCCTGGCACAGCTGGCCGGGCAATTCGACGAATACATCTGGTTTGACCGCACTGAGGCGGTCACGCCCTTGACGACCGAAACCTTGCGCGGAGTGCCGGATACCTATCCTTTCGGGCTGTGAGGCCCGTCACTGCGGACGATTGCATGACGACTCACTGGGCGGGCGGGGTAGGCGGCTGGCCGGCATCTGGAAAATAGGTCTGACCCGCCCGTCTTGCCTTGTCCAATAATGTCCCCGCTCGGGTTTTGCTTCATCGTCAAAAACTGCCAACTCAGTACGTATCAGAGCTCCGAAGTACAGGATGACGGGAAACCGCGACGCTGGTCATGGTTTTTTGTGTGTCGCTTCGGAGGAATACCGAACATGCGGGCGTAATCGCGGGTGAACTGTGACACGCTTTCGTAACCGACCTCGTAGGCGGCGCGGCTGGCTGCGGTTCCGTCATAGAGCATCAATCGTCGGGCTTCGATGAGCCTCAAGCGCTTTTGATATTGCCCGGGAGTGAGTGAGGTCAGCTCCTTGAAACGCTTATGGAATGTTGTCACCCCCATGTACGCGGCTTCGGCCAGACGCTCGATTGGTATACGGCTGCGGAAATCCGCCCTCAGAATGGCAATCGCTCTAGCCAGACTGTTTGCAGTGCTGCCGGACGCCACCATCGTCCGAAGCTGAGCGCCAGCTGGACCAGCCAGAAGCCAGAAGTGAAGCTCTTTCATCAAGCCTGGCCTCAGAATCGGAATGGCAGCCGGAGTATCAATAAGCTGCATCAGCCGGTAGCCGCAGTCCAGAATTGCTTTGCTGGAATCCTGTAGAAACAATGTCCTAGCCGAGGGCTTTGCCGGTGGTGCGCTACTACCGGTACTGTCGGCCAGTTCGGCCAAAAGGTTCATGTCGAGCTCAACAGCCAGGGCAATATACGGCCTGATCGATGTTGCCCGGAGCACTTGTCCCGAAACCGGCATATCCGCCGCCACAATAACTGATTGGCCCTCAATGCATGTCTGCGCCTGGCTTCCTACCAGCAAATACTTCGCCCCCTGAAGAACCAGGCATACCAGCGGGCGGTACGTAGACTCCAACTTTCCACGAGGGGCGTCCACACACATCACCCGTAATCCCGGGACAGGAGTTATGGCAACACCATCCGCGTTGGCATGCTCTTCCGCATAATGCCGGGCCGCATCAATCAGTTCATTTTTCATTCTGGAAGAATAACAGCAGGCATGTGAAGTGGCACGGGCCGAATTACCAACGTGCAGGATTTGGCAAAAATTGAGCAAAGCATGGCAAGTATCGCTTCGGCGATGTCTTTAATCTCTTCAGCATGGGCGGTGCCGCGGAGAACAGAGTCTTGAGGATCTGCTAACAGTTGCCTCGCCTACCCTGACTGCATAGGAGAACCGAGATGAAAGACTCACAATCAAAAGGCAAGTCCCTCACTTCCAAAACCCAGCGAAGCCGGCGCACGCTCTTAGCGGCGATGGCCACAGCACCCCTGGCGGTCGGGCTTGCATCCAGCCTGGGCGCTACAACAGTGGCAGCCGGCAAATCGAACGGCAAAGTAGCCATAGTGACGGGCTCCTCCCGGGGTATAGGTGCCGCGACAGCGAAGCGTCTCGCGCGGGACGGCTATGCCGTTACCGTCAACTGTGTGGAAAATACGGATCTAGCTGCCGCCGTGGTGGAGGATATAAGAGCTTCAGGTGGGCAAGCTACCTGGCTACAGGCGGACGTGAGCGACCCTGGAGCCGTCGAACAGCTATTTGATACCTGCGAAGAATCATTTGGCGTAGTGGATGTTGTGGTTGCCAATGCTGGCATCATGCACCTTGACCCAATTGGAGAGATGTCAGACGAGGCATTCGACCGCATGTGGGCCGTCAATGGTAAGGGTAGCTTTAACACGCTGCGCGAGGCTTCACGGCGAGTTCGGGATGGAGGACGAATAATTGCGCTCTCATCTTCAATCACGCAGTTCCGCACAGCAACCTACGGCCCATACGCTGCCACTAAAATGGCTCAGGATATGTTTGTAAGCGCCCTCGCGAAGGAGCTGTCTGGCCGGCGCATCTCCGTGAATGCCGTGGCGCCCGGGGTCGTGAACACCACTCTCTTCACCGATGGCAAAACCAGTCAACAGATTGCCGGCTTTGCAGATCGAACGCCGCACAAACGCCTGGGTGAACCGTCAGACATCGCAGATGTAGTCGCCGCACTGTGCAAAGACGATGGCTACTGGATAAACGGGCAAACCGTATTTGCCAATGGTGGAATTGTCTGAAGGTATACCAACCTGCGCCGCAGCTCATCCTTTGCAGCCTCAAGGCGTTCTTTTTGCTCTGTGTCAATCTCTTGGCGCGGGACGCTTTGGGGATGGGGATGGGGATGGGGATCGGGATCGGGGATCGGCCCGTTGACTCCCGGTTGTCTATACTTCGTAGGAGAGTGTTAACAAGGAGGAACTATCATGAGGTATTTTGCGGTTGTGTTATTCACGGTTTTTTTGGCGGGGAATGCCCTTGGTAGCCAATGCCCGACGCTGATAAAACAGATCAATCATCAACTGCAGTCAGCGCAACTGGACATTGAGGCTGAGGCCAAGGTCAAAGAGCTCCGGGACCGGGGTGAATCGCTTCACAATCAGGGTAAGCATTCCGAGGCTGTGATTGCGCTAAAAAAGGCGATTGATGAACTGGACGATGCATTGTAGGTAGTTGGCATCTTGGCAACGATAAACGCCGCCTCAACCTCCTGCTTGGGAACCGGGACACCCATTAGCCAGCTCCTGATGCCCGACGCTGGGGCATGATCAAAAGGGGCAGATGGACTTTAAGAGGGTCGATCTGCCCCTTTTCTTTTAATTCGTTATGGGTGCTTACCCCGGGCTCTCAGGTCCCGGATGATCCGGATAACGGCTGAGTCGGAGGTAGAGTGCGAGCGTCTTGTTCAGGTCCGATTCGAAAGGAATACGCATCTCTTACAATTTTGTAACCTATTGAAAGGTAAATAAAAGGTAATAGGTAGCTTCACGTGTATTTCTGATATTCTCAAGTGGTTCACAAAACTGACAAGTGCCTGGTGGGACGATGGAGAAAATGGTCTCCTTGCCGTCATGCTGGGCAGATCAGACCACCTGAACAATGGGATTTACATCAATGAAAATGAAATCACTGCTCGTTTTTTTATCTCTGAGTGCTACCTCATTGGGGACCGTTGCGGATGACACAGCCGACGCCGCGCTAGGTGGCGGTATTGGCGGAGCAATTGGGGCTGCCATCGGCAACGAGGTAGGTGGCAGAGATGGTGCTATTCTCGGCGGTGCCGTCGGTGCGGCAACTGGAACAGCCATTACCACCAAAGATCATAGAGAAGACTATCGCGACCATGATCGCCGTCGCCATGACTACGATGATCGCCGGTCTTACCGGAAGTCTGGTGGCCATTTCTGTCCACCAGGCCAGGCAAAAAAGGGCAACTGCTGATGGGCCAGGTTCCTCGCGCATCTGTTCGTGATCCTCGTGGCCTGGGCGCAGTCGTCATAGCGCATAGGTGAATCAAGGAAAACCTGGGCCGGGCACGCGATTGTCTGATGGGGTCGAACGTCATAGCATGGTTGATAAGGAGTCAAAACTGAACGCTAAGTATTAATGGCATTTTGATCGGCGTTTGCTTCCGCTGAGCGCAAAGGGCCTCAATGGCCTGAGTACCGTAAAACTTAAATGGAGGCGACATGCAAGCCAATTCCTCATGGCCGGATGCGCGTCCGGCGCTGCATCCGTACCGCACCCCCAGCCGCGGCAAGGCGATTTGGCAGCTTACCAATACACTGGTTCCTTACGCCGGCTTGTGGTACTTGATGATCCTCTCTATTCGGCACGATTTTTCCTATTGGTGGACACTGGCACTCTCGGTGGTGGCGGCCGCGTTTTTGGTCCGCCTTTTCATTTTGTTCCATGATTGTGTCCATGGTTCGTTCCTGCCATCAACGCGTGCCAACACCTGGGTAGGGCGCCTGTTGGGGATCCTCGTGTTTACGCCATTCGACGACTGGCGCCTCAGCCACCTTCGTCACCACGTCAGCTACGCCAATCTCGATACCCGGGGCTTTGGTGACATCTGGACGCTCACCCTACGCGAATACAAGCAGTTGCCGAGGCTTAAGCGTTGGTTTTACAGGCTCTACCGTAATCCGGTGGTGCTGTTGGGCTTCGGCGCCATTTTCAATTTCCTGCTCAGCAATCGGCTGCCGAGTCGGAAAGTGCAGCGCAAAGAGCGTAAGAGCGTAGTGTTCACGAACCTTGCTATCGTTGGTGTATTCCTGATCGCCGCCCAAACGATTGGTTGGCAGACTTATTTATTGATTCAGTTGCCTGTGTTGTGGTTGGCGGGTATGGGCGGCATCTGGCTGTTCTACGTTCAGCATCAGTTCGAAGGCGGTTACTGGGCCCGAAAAGGTGACTGGGATCCGTTGCGGGCCGCCATGGAAGGCAGCTCCTTCTATCAATTGCCGACTATTTTGCGCTGGTTTTCGGCGAACATCGGGTATCACCATATCCACCATCTTAATGCCCGAATTCCCAATTATCGTTTGCCCGAGTGTTACAACGAGGTTTCCGCGGTGCGCGCCAAAGAGCCTTTGACCTTGCGGCAGAGCCTGCACAGCTTCCGGCTCAAACTTTGGGACGAAAGCCAGCAAAAGATGGTCGCCTTCCCCTAGCGAAAGTGGGGCCCAAGCCTGGGAGATCAGAGCATCGTCGGCGGGTTTCCCCGTTAACACCAGCCCCTGGCGATGACGGCTTCTTCAATTCGCTTGAGCGCATTAATCCAGGCCCCCAGGCGAACCGATTTAAGCTGGTGACGTTCGGCGCACTCGGCGGCCTGTTGGTAACTGTGAACCAGCCGTTGTCGGCGTTGTTCACTGATGGTTTCCGCACCCCAATAGTCGTCGGCAAGGCCTTGTGTCCGTTCCATCTGGCAAAGGTGAACGCTGCCAGCGTTCGCCAGGACATCCGGTACGATGGTGACGCCGCGATTCAGTAACAGTTCGTCTGCTTCCAGCGTAGTGGGGGCGTTGGCGGCTTCAACGAGGATTCTTGCCTTCACCTTTTCTGCGATTTCTTTGGTGATCACTCCCTGCAGGGCTGCCGGTACCAGTACATCGCAGTCACAGGCAAACAGCTCTTCGTTGGTGATCGGCTGGGTGTTCGGGAAGTTTTCCAGGCTGCCCTCCTTCTCGCGGTGTTTCAGAAGCTCGTCAATGTCCAGGCCTTCTTCAGCGTAGACGCCACTGTCGATTTCGCGGATGGCAATGACCTTGCAGCCTGCTTTTTGAAACGCCTGGGCGGCGACTGAGCCCACCTGCCCGAAGCCTTGAATCGCCACGCGTGCGCCCTCGAGCTTGAAGTCGATCTGCTCCGCCGCTGCCTGGAAGACTTCGAAAACCCCGAGGCCTGTGGCTTCGTAACCACCCAGAGTACCACCCAGAATCGGCGGCTTGTCGTTCACCGCCACGGGTGAGTGGTGGCCGGTAATCTGCTCGTACTCATCGAGCATCCACGCCATGCTTTGCATGTCGGTGCCTACGTCAGCGCCGGGGACATCACAGTCCGGGCCGGAGGGCCTTAGATAGCGGATATAGGCTCTGCACAGCCGTTCGAATTCGTGCTTGCTGAGCTTGCCGGGGTCAGCGGCAATGCCACCCTTGCCACCACCAGCGGGAATTCGCCCCGCAGCATGCTTGATCGACATAACCAGGGCCAGCGCCTTGCACTCGTCGAGGTTGAGATCCGGGGAGATGCGGGTGCCATCCCGGGTAGGGCCGAGGGCGTCTGTATGACAGACCCGGTGGGCGTCGAATACACGGCTGCTGCCATCGTCCATTTTTAGTGGGATGCGAAAGCTGGTGGCCCGCGCGGGGGCGGACAGCAGTTCCACAACATCCGGATTGATCTTGCCGATCTCTGCGGCCTGGTGCATCAGGCGGGTGCTTTGCTCAAGGAAGTCTTCCATGGTGGCTTCTCCCCTGTGGCTGCGCTGATTGATTACTTTAAGCTTGGTAGATTATCCCTCCGGCTGCAAATCCTCGGCCGTGGGTTATCAAGCAGTCGGATTGCTAAACGGCTTTATCCGAGGCCGGCTTTCCCTGCGGCTCGGAAAGGGCTTATTTGCGGGGCTTACCGAAAAGGTCGCGCAGCTCATCCTTCGCAGCCTCAAGGCGCTCTTTTTGCTCTGCGGTAAGTTGTTTGCCCGCCCGATTGATGTAGAACGTCAGCATCGACATGGCTGATCGGTAAGGGTCTGACTTGCGGCGGTTGCTCTCTTCGGCAGACTTCTTCAGGGAGCGGGCGATTTCCCGTGGATCTTCAAGGGCAAACACGCCGTTCTCAAGGTTCAGGGCATCGCTGGATTCCGTCACCTTCTGCGACCAGTTTTCAGATTTAGCCAAAACCTACCTCCAGTCGTGTGGCAAGAAGTACACTGTAACCATATCAAGGGAGTGGCGTTACACAAGGGGGAAGTGCGTTGAATCAGAAAGGGCTACTCACCGCATGGAATGACGCTAGGGGGGGGGGGGGCATTGCTCCGGGAACCTGGGTGGCTGCTTCCGGCGCCGGAGGCTATGAGTTTACGTTCACTGTATGACAAATACCGGCGTAAATAGGGAGATTGGCCGCGATCAGGGATCGGAGGGAGGGAATCATTACCATCAGGGCGAGAAATAAACGATGCATACCAACCTCGCTGGGCTTCCGGAACCATGGAGAAAGTCAGAGTACCTGGGAGTCATTCAGGAAAGCATCACAGGTTGATCGCATTTTGGTCTCGAGGGAGTCGGGGGCGGGGAGTTTCAGGTATCCCGTTCCTTTTTCGCTAGCCAGTCATTCACCTTTCCTCCTGTGGTGGTGTAAATAGTTGCGTTATAACGATGCCTTGTGGCGATTTTAGTATTGCTAAAAATATACTGAAAAATTAATAAAGTTTTGCTTTAACAATACTATTTTGTTTAAATGGTATCGTTAAAAGTGTATTTATATACTATACAAGGTATAGCTTAAGCAAGTCTTTGGAGGGCGTATGCTGCAGCAAAAAGACAGCTTCAGAAGAACAGTAGTCAAGCAGTACCGAAGATTGGTGGATGGTGCCATCAAGTCAGCACTGGCCATTGAAGCGCCCCCAGAGGGCTGGGCGAGAACTGTCCGTAAGGCTTTGGGCATTCCGATTCCCCTCATTAGTAAGCGTTCGGGCCTGTCAAAAGCGGAGATCTTCAGGATTGAGCGTCAGGAGGCGGGGGGGAAGGTTCAACTGGATACGTTGCGGCGGCTGGCGCAGGCCATGGACTGCGAGTTGCACTATGCCATTGTGCCCCGGAAGAAAGTGGATGAGCTGATCTCCGAGAAGGCGCACGAGGCGGCAGTCAGGATTGTCAGTGAAATGAGCACCCATATGAAGCTTGAGATGCAGGGGTTGAGTAAGCGCCAGATTGACGATCAGGTACTGATGGTTCAGAACCAACTGTTGAGCATGTCGAGCCAGAGCTTCTGGAACAAGCTTGAGAGTATAGAGCGTGATTGATGATTGCGATCCAGAGGGTGCCACGCCCCTAAGCCCGGACGAAAAGGACGGCCTCAAGGCCAAGCACATCAGGACTCGTGGCGAACTCGACGAGCTGGAACAGACCAATATCACTCTGGGCGTGATCAAGCTGCGCAAGAAAAACGGCAGGATTGACTCGGATGATGCGCTCAATGTGAGTTTTGCTTGTGACCTGCACAAGGACATGTTCGGTCGGGTCTGGACCTGGGCCGGGGAGTTTCGCAGGACCGAAAAGAACATTGGTATTGACCCGCTATTCATCTCGGTGGAACTGCGAAATTTGCTTGATGACGTCAAAGCTTGGGTGGAGTTTGAGACGTATCCGGGGATGGAGGCCACGCTGATGTTTCACCACCGTTTGGTCAAGATACACCCGTTTCCCAATGGCAATGGGCGCTATTCCCGGATCTACGCGGAGTTTATTGGGCAAAACTTCTTTGGCATCAAACAGGTGGACTGGGGCGGAGAAACGCTGAACGTTGATGGAGATATCCGGCGTCGTTACATCGAAGCACTGAGGAGTGCCGATGGTGGTGATTATGCTCCTCTGTTTGAACTCTATACCCCGTAGAAGTAACGCGGGGGCCCATTCTAAGGGAGATGTGCATGGCCCGTTCCCGGGCTCTACTGCCGAATAAACGCCTCGGTCAGAATGTGCAGATGGTGCCGCAGGGTGGCCGAAAACTCCAACTGGAATACGGTCAACGGTTCCACCTGCATGGCTTTTCGGGCCGGCTCCGGTGGGTGAGACATATGCCAGCACCCGATCAACGCCTGCTGACACTGCATAAGATATCCCAGGCAGGCGGCTTCTTCCTGATCAGTCGCCGCAGCGATAACTGCCGTGATGCGGCGGACCTGGGCCAGCAGAAACAGTTTAAATTCCCGAGCCTCCTCTTCACTCAAACCGGTTTCGAGGGCAATGTGGAGGATGGCGGTCAGACCACAGAACACGGGGTGGGCCAGAATGCAATCAACAAACTGTTTGGGGAAGCCGTCGGAACCTATGGCTTCAACGTCTGAGGCCCAGTCCGACATGGCACGGCGGTACACTGCAATGAATAACAGTTCCTTGCTGCGAAAATAACGATACAACGCAGCCTTGGTAACCCCGGTTTCGCGGGCTATATCCGCCAGGGTCAGGCCGTGGAATCGATGCTCCAGAAACAGTCTTTTCGCCGCATCGAGTATCTGTTGTTCCCGCAGCGCCTTGTCAGACTCTGAACGGGCGCGCTGTTTGCCACCGCATAATCTGTGCTTCAAAACCACCTCAAAGTTCTCGCTCGTTAGCCAACATCAGGCCTGTAGCCAGCCGGCCAGCCGTCGTGTCACGGTTCGGGGCGAGAGTTTACCAGACCAGACCATCAGCAGGTTACGCAGCCCTGGAATCACAATGGCTTTTTTCCGCTGCGCCAGGGACTTCTTTACAACTGCTTCCGCAGCCATTGTGCCTGCCTTGAACAGTTTGGTGTCGGTCATGTGGGCTTCTTGCGCAAACTCTGAATCGGTGGCTCCCGGGCACAGCGTACTCACCGCAACGCCTGCCCCCTTCAGCTCTTCATGCAG
The DNA here is from genome assembly GCF_029207565.1 of Marinobacter iranensis. Taxonomy (GTDB): domain Bacteria; phylum Pseudomonadota; class Gammaproteobacteria; order Pseudomonadales; family Oleiphilaceae; genus Marinobacter; species Marinobacter iranensis. Next base: position 19,397 of record NZ_JANCMW010000020.1, read on the forward strand.
TGCCTCGGAGAAGGACAGTACAAAGGCCTTGGTAGCGTAGTAGATGGCCATATTAGGCCCGGCCTGAAACGCCGCCGTGGACGCCACATTAATTACAAAACTCCCCGGTTGCTTGCGCATCGAGGGCAACAATTGCCAGGTCAAGGAGACCAATGAGGTGATGTTCACCTGAATCATCGCCAACTGACGTTCAAGTGGGAGATCGGCAAAGGCACCGCGGTCGCCAAATCCAGCGTTGTTGATCAGGCCAGTCAGCGCCCAACCGCCGTCGTTGATTTGTCGGGCCAGTGCCGCTGCGCCAGCCCCTTCCGCCAGATCGGCTTTCAGGACAATGGTTTCAATTCCATGCTGCTGCTTCAACTCGGCGGCCAGTGTATTCAAGCGCTCTTCCCGGCGGGCCACCAGAATCAGATTCTGTTTTTCAGCCGCCAGCGCCCGGGCGAAGCACTCTCCAATGCCGGCACTGGCGCCGGTAATAACCACGTATGACATGACTTGCTCCATTTAAGTGAACGATGGTCACTTAATGTACCCGGCTAGTCAGGAGTTGTAAATAACCGTTGGTTACTTATTTCAAGAAAAAACCGCGACAGATTTATTTGTGCGTAAGTTGGTTCGTAGAAGACACTATGCGCAGTAATTTTGATCAAATATCGCTTTGCCCAGGGCCCGAAATGATTAAGCCGAGTTGTTACAGTTGCCGGAAAAAGTTTGAGCCATCTGCGCTGAGGCTTTCTTACTCAAAAAACTACTGTGAGGGCTGCGGCGTGGGGCTGTTTGGCGAGGACTACTTTCGTTTCGCCAGAAAGCCCGCCCCAACGATCCGGAAGAACCTGGCCATCCATGTTGTCGTGCTTCTTTTCGGGGTTGCTTGCTTGTTGTTGTGGCTTTCGGCCGGCAGGTCGTGACGGGGCGGTCACTGAGCCACATTCGGCCGTCCGCCAGCAACGGCATCTGCTAGTATGACCGCCTTGTCATCCCGATAACGATTAAGCCCTGCAAAATGAATGCTCCTTTCAAACTGCGGCCTTACCAGCAGGAAGCGGTCGATGCCACGCTGAGGCATTTCCGCAAATCCGACGAGTCAGCCGTGATTGTGCTGCCAACCGGTGCCGGTAAAAGCCTGGTCATTGCCGAGTTGGCCCGTCTTGCCCGGCGCAAGATTCTGGTACTGACCCACGTCAAAGAACTTGTGGAGCAGAATCACGCCAAATACCAGAGCTATGGGTTAGAAGGCGGCATCTTCTCAGCCGGGCTGAAACGTAAGGAAAGGCGGCATCAGGTGACCTTTGCCAGTGTGCAGTCGGTATCGGCGAACCTGGATCAGTTCCGGGATGAATACTCGTTGGTCATCATCGATGAGTGCCATCGGGTTAGCGGTGATGAAACCAGTCAGTATCAAAGGATCATTGAGCTGCTACGGCAACAGAATGACGCCCTCAAAGTGCTCGGGCTAACCGCCACCCCCTATCGTTTGGCCATGGGCTGGATCTATCGCTATCACTACCGGGGCTTTGTTCGTAGTGAAGAGGACAAGCCCTTTCAACACTGCATTTACGAACTGCCGTTGAGCTACATGATCAATCGGGGGTATCTCACCCGGCCTGAGTTGGTGAATGCGGCAGTGGCGCAATACGATTTCTCGGCGCTGGCTCAGGACCGCTTTGGCGAATACGCCGAGAGGGACGTCAACCAGCTGCTGGGCAAACACAAGCGTGTGACCCGTGCCATCATTGAACAGGTGATGGAACTGGCCGCTGAGCGCCAGGGGGTGATGATCTTTGCGGCCACGGTGGATCATGCGCGGGAAATCACCGGCTATCTGCCGGAGCAACAGACCGCCCTGGTGACCGGCGGGACCGATCTGAACGAACGGGCGTTGCTGATTCAGCGCTTCAAACAGCGGCAGTTGAAGTATCTGGTGAATGTCTCCGTGCTCACCACGGGCTTTGATGCGCCCCATGTGGGCTTTATTGCCATTCTTCGTCCTACCCAGTCGGTCAGTCTGTATCAGCAGATGGTGGGCCGCGGCCTTCGCCTGGACGAAGGCAAACAGGATTGTCTGGTAATTGATTACGCGGGCAACCATGTGAACCTGCATCACCCGGAGGTAGGGGAGCCGAGACCGAACCCCGATAGTGAGCCGGTGCAGGTGTTCTGCCCGGGCTGTGGTTTTGCCAATATTTTCTGGGGCAAAACAGACAGTGAAGGCGGTGTTGTCGAGCACTACGGGCGCCGTTGCCAGGGGCTGCTGGAGCGGGCGGAAGAGGGTGAACCTGCTAGGCGCCCTCAGCAATGCGATTACCGTTTCCGGTTCAAGGAGTGCCCCCACTGCGGTGGCGAGAATGATATTGCCGCCCGTAACTGCCACCAATGCCAAAAAGCCATCATCGACCCGGATGATCAGCTGAGAGATGCGCTGAAGCTCAAGGATGCCATGGTGATTCGCTGCGCCGGGATATCGCTGGTTGCTGACAGTAGCAAGTTGAGGATCACCTATCACGGGGAGGATGGAGAGGAGCTCAGCGAATTGTTTGATTTCAGCAAACCGGGCCAGCGCACTGTTTTTAACAGACTGTTCGGGCGTCGTTTTGCGAATGGCCAGGCTCCGAAAGCGTTCAGCTCAGCGGATGAGGTGCTTGAATTGGAGGCCTTGCTGCCGGCACCGGATTTCGTGATTGCCCGCAAGCAAAAGCACTATTGGCGGGTGCAGGAGCGGGTTTTTGATTATCGGGGTAGCTATCGTAAGGCGAATGAAGCGTAAGGGCCGGCCCATAACCTGGCCGGCCCTTTTTTGTTCAAAGCAAGGCGTGCGTGTTGCGGCCTAGCGCCCGCCAATTGCACCATCACGGCGCATGTCGGCTCCGCCCACAAGACCGCTCGGGGTGACCTGTATCAGCGACAACCCGCTGTTCAGGGTTGTGACACCAACCGCATGCCCCCTGCCTTCTTCCAGATTGGACTCAAGTGCGGCGACATCATAGTCCAGCGTCACGCCCGGGATGGGTGCCTCCAGAACGGTTGCTGAAGTTGAACTGCCGCTGTTCGTGTTCTGGTAATGAGGCACATTGATGGCCTCCTGTGGGTCAAGTCCAAAATCGAACACGTTCATCACGGTCTTGGCAGTGTAACCAATGATTCGGGAGCCGCCCGGCGAGCCGGTGACCAGCGAAACCTGGCCATCCAGATCAAGGACAATGGTCGGAGCCATCGAACTGCGGGGCCGCTTTCCGGGCTGTACCCGGTTGGCAATCAGTTCGCCGGTACTGGATGTGGGCTGGAAGTTGAAATCGGTCAACTGGTTGTTGAGCAGAAATCCGCGGCCAGCCACCATTACTCCATTCCCGAACGAGCTCTCGATGGTCGTGGTCATGGATAGCGCATTGCCGAACCGATCAACAATGGAGACGTGGCTGGTGCCCGCGCCCGGCTCATTCATGCCCGGAGCAGAGGGATCAAACACACCAGGGGGCGTGCCCGGATCAACTACGCCAAGGTCGTTCTCACCAATCAGCGCAGCGCGGGTTTCAAGGTATTGCTTGTCCAGCATGCCCTCAACCGGAACGGTGATGAAGTCGCTGTCTCCAACATACTTGTTCCGATCAGCGAACGCGATTCGCATCGCCTGGGTAAAAAGATGCACTACTTCCTCATCCAGCGGATTCTTGCCTGCCAGATCGAAATTCTCCAGCACACCCATGATCTGACCGACGGCCAGCCCACCGGAAGACGGCGGCCCCATGCCGCAGACATTATTGCCACGGTAAAGGATGCACACCGGCGGCCGTTCAATGACTTGGTAATCGGCCAGGTCGGTCAGGCTCATTGATCCGGGAATGTTAGGATCGTTCTGGACGGCGCTAACGATGTCCTGTGCGATAGCGCCGGTGTAGAAGGTATCTGCGCCATCACGGGCCAGCCGCTTTAGCGTTTCGGCATAATCCTTGTTTTTGATATGTGTACCGGCAGGTTTGGCTTCGCAGGTCTCGCTGTCAACAAAGTAATTGAAGGCGGTGGGGTCGCGGAAAAATAGCCGATCCTCACAGGAAGCGTTGCGGGCCAGAAGGCCGGCGACCTGCTCACTGGTACGCTGGGTCAGAGAAAAGCCTTTCTGAGCCTGGGTGATCGCCGGTACGAACAGGCGCTGCCAGGGGAGCCGGCCATATTGCGTATGCATGTACTCCATCATTCGCGGGACACCCGGCACGCCCACGGACAGGCCACTCTGCCACGCATCTAAAAAGCTGATTGAATTGCCTTCCTCATTCAAAAAAAGTGCTTCATCCACTGCCGCTGGTGCGGTTTCACGGGCATCGATGGTGGTTGTAGTGCCGGTCTCAGCATCGTAATAAACGATAAACGCTCCGCCACCAAGCCCGCTTGACTGGGGCTCCACCAGGCTGAGCATGGTCTGCACCGCAATCATGGCATCTGCCGCAGTACCACCGTTTTTGAGAATTTTGGCGCCGGCTGCCGTGGCCAGCGGGTTTGCCGTGACAACCATTTCGCGCTCGGTCGTTTGAGCCTGTGGCAGGTCAGTTGCCCAGGCAGCAGGTACACCCAGAGACAGACAAAAAGAGATAGTCAACAATCGTTTTTTCATTGTTATTCTCCTGTGGCCGAGCTCTGCCTGGCCGCATTATTGATTGAAGGATACTGGTCGGGAAGCGCTTGGCTCCGAGACGTTGAATGGCAGGCAATTGCCGGGCCACGAAAAGACAAAGCATTAAGGTTCAAATGGCTTCGTCAATTCATGGTATATCCGTGATAAGGAGAATGTAAAATTATGTAAAATACTTCGACATAACTTCTGCCTGCCTCTCGATCAGCGGGTCTTGCATGCGGGCAGAAGTCAGGGGTGGCCACTGTAGTCAACGCCGCCGATACGGAAGAGATAGCGCACGGCCACGCCCATGGGCTGGGTGGGCATCATTGAGAATGATGAAAATCAGGACGGATTTATGTTCTGAGGGGGGGGGAGTTCGAACTGTTCCGACAGGCGGTCCGGCCTTAAGGTGCCTTTCTTGAGCCGAACAATTATTTCCTGTTTGGGATATGATGAGGGCCATCGACCTGGAGAACACCATGAGCAACAAAACCGCAAAAGCTTCATTAACGTCGGCCACCATTGCTGAGCAGACCGCTGCTTTTTTGAAATCCGGCGGGGCTGTTGAGTATGTAGTCAAGGGTAACAGGCGGCAAGTGACCTCGTCAGGCCCCAAGCAGGTTAAGCTCCAGGCCCGCTAGAATCGCAACGGATTTTTCCGCTCGTTTTACTGACTGTATTCATTGTTGGAGCAAACACTGAGTGTCAATCAAGAAGATTGATGTCTATGTCAAATAAGGATTTCATTCTTCAGCGCATTCGTGTGTACGCAGGAAAAGAATTCGATCCGGCTGAGGATCGACAGGTAGCGGATGTTTTGCGATCCAGGTTCAATATCCGTTTGCCACAAAGATCATCGCTGAATGCCTCGCTGGCACTAGCGACCAGTGATCACGAGATCATCCGTCTCGTATTGCAGTATCGGACCATGAAATAGCGGCTGCCTGAGCTACACTTCCCAACCAACCCGCCGTAACTTTGTGGTGCGGCTCATGCACAACTTCTACGGGGTTGGTCGCACGAACAGGGTAAAGGGGGCATCAGGTTTTAGCCTTCTTCAACCACTGGCACACCAGCTCTGCTGCCGATTGGTCATCAATACCCATTTCAGAGATTGTACTCCAGGTATTGATATCCATAGCCACCCGAAGCGTTGCGCGATAACGTTTCGCGCTGTCGCCATGCTTCCCCGCTGGCACCAAAGTGTCCTCAAGGTTCCGCAGCAGTTGCATCCATCCGTTTTCAACCACATCTGCCAGGGCGGGCATTGTCTTCGCGTCCCGTATCACTTTTCCCATCATGTCGTAGGTACCGCGGTAGTAGTCGTAAAGCAATCTGAGTACGCCTGCGGCTCGCTTTAACTCATCCGGTTCTGCGAGTGCCTGCGCAAAATCTGGCGGTGGGTTATCAGCAATCCAGTGATCACTGCAGGCACGAAACATCGCGGAGTCATCAGGGAAGTGTTTGTACACCGTTACGCGGCCGACACCCGCCAGGTTTGCAATGTCACTAATGGTTGTCTGAGCTGGCCCGACCGTTCGGTGTAACTCAACGACTGCTTCGGTAATCCGTCGCCTGGTCTGTTCTTCCTTTTTTGCCCGGGTGGTTTTGCGGTAGCTACGTTTCGGGGAATTAATCGACATACAGGCTGTATACTCAATATTGACAGGCGCATGAACGAGGGATAATCTCTCGTATTGAATATACATAGTGTATTCTTAAATTGAGTGGAACGCGAGTCGGGAGCGGGTCTCCCTGACGACAACCAGGGGGATAACTCATGAATAACGCATCTCTGCCGACTGTCATCAACCGGGAGCGCCGACTTTATCAACTTGGCATCATCCTGTTTCTCATGGGTCTGTTGACGGGGTTTCTACTGCCGTTAATGGAGAATGCCAGAATGGGGCTTTCGAGCCACCTTGAGGGCATCATGAATGGACTGGTACTGATTGTGCTCGGTGTGATCTGGCCCAAGCTTCGGCTGAGCCGCACGGCCGAAAGAATTGCATTTGGTCTTGTGGTATTCGGTACCTACACCAACTGGCTGGCCACGCTGGCTGCCGGCTTTATCGGCGCAGGGGCATCCATGATGCCGATAGCCGCTGCAGGCTTCGAGGGCTCGGCGCTACAGGAAGGCCTCATTGCCATAGCCCTGACATCGCTCTCGGTGGCGATGGTGGTGGTTGCCTTTATAGTGCTGTGGGGAGTCTGGAATAAGGGAAGTCAGTTTGGATAAGTGATATTGCCTTCAGCTAGTTTGTTCCCACGGTTGGGCCTGGGCAACCGACGAGGAATTTGAAATCAACGGCGTCATCCAGTCTGTGTGCCTTTCTGAACTCGCGGTGCCGCCACTGGCTGCGGGCGAGGCGAATTCCAATCAATTCAACCCGTCTGCTTCTCCTCACCTGCATTCAACGCCGCAGCTGTTTACAATGTCGTACTTTTAGCCGTCGCAGAGAACCCTATGCCAATCGAAAAGAATCAGGTGGTCTTGTTTCACTACAGCGTCAGTGATGACCAAGGCAACGTTGTTGAAAACTCCCGTGGTGGCGAGCCGAACGCCTACCTGCATGGCCACGGCGGCGTTATCCGAGGCCTGGAAGAAGCCCTGGAAGGTCGCGAGGCCGGCGATACGTTCAGCGTCACCGTCACTCCGGAAAAAGCCTACGGTCCGCGTAAGGCCGATGCCGTGCAGCGCGTGCCGATCAAGCATTTGATGGGCGCCAAACGCTGGAAGCCGGGCATGATCGCCCAGGTGCAAACCGAGCAGGGCCCACGCCATGTGGTCGTCGCCAAGGTCGGCCACAAGTTTGCCGATGTCGACACCAACCATCCGATGGCCGGCAAAACCCTGACCTTTGATATCGAAATCATCGACGTACGAGCTGCCGACCCGGAAGAGCTAGCGCACGGCCACGCACATGGGCCGGGTGGGCATCACTGAAGGGTTAAAGGGGGCGTAAGCATGCGAATCGGCGTTATCGCAGACACCCACAGCAAAATGCGCCCCGAAGCCTTGGAGGTATTGAAAGGCTCGGACTTGATCCTTCACGCCGGTGACGTCGGGCCCCGGCGTTTTACTCTTCCAATCACGGTAGGGCGGCTGGAGGTAAGTGAAGACGGTGTGGCTGGTGAGATCATCGAACTGCCGGTTTGATTAATTGGGCCTGATGGCCTCATGCTTCCTACGAAAGTTCTGTCTATTTCCCCGTTCCGGAGGGTATACAGCGGGGGGCGGTTCTGGAACAGTGGTCAGTGAACAATAACAAATGAGGAGATCGCCGTGAGCCATTATCAGGGTAATTGTTTTTGCGGGACCATTAAGTTTCAGGTATCAGGAGCTCCGGAGGCGATGGGGTATTGCCACTGCGATTCCTGCCGCCGTTGGTCTGCGGGGCCGGTCAATGCGTTTTCACTATGGCCAACCGATAGCTTTGAAATTGTGTCTGGTGCTGACCAGGTAGGTGAGTTTCACCTCACGGAGCAGAGCTACCGTAAGTGGTGCAAGCAGTGCGGAGGCCACGTGTTCACAGACCACCCGGCATGGGGGCTTGTGGATGTCTATGTTGCCAACCTTCCGGACCTGAAGTTTGAGCCTGCGCTGCATGTACATTACCAGGAGTCGGTACTACCGATTCGAGATGGGCTTCCCAAGATGAAAGATATGCCCGCTGAAATGGGCGGGTCGGGCGAGACGTTGCCGGAGTAGAGCTTTGCCACCGGTTTTCCTGTAACTCACCGATGCCTTGCCTTTCCAGCGCCAGCCTCAGTCGCCGGGGAGGTTCGTCCATAGGAGATCGTTTCAAAATTGTTCAAAGTTCAATGAACCGAGGCGTCAGCATGAGCGCAGCACCGACAGCCACCATGGCAAGGGTATCGGTGACGAGATACGGAAAAAGAATCAATGCGAGACCGCACCAGCGGGCGACCAGGTTCGACTGCTTTCGCCCGTAAATGAAATAACCGATGCCGATGGAGCTGAAAATGAGCCCCCACACCAGGGTCGCGGTTTCCATAGGGTGCATGCCTCCGGCGAGATGATTTGCCTTATATTCAGCACTCCGCGGAGCGATCCGTCAATGTTGAGTGGAAAATCCCGGCCCCCTCGAAAAGCCGGGGAGGCCGGGCAGTTCCTTGGGTTCCTGCTCTCCAAGCCGACCCGCCGCAACTTTGTGGTGCGGCTAATGCACAACTTTAACCGGGGTGATCGCACCCTCGCGTATTACCTGGTGGATGATAATTACCTTGGCGGGGTAAGTATGTTGGATTTGGACTGGAAACGTTGGCTGCACCAACAGGGTAAAGGGATCATCAGGCTTTAGTCTTAAGGGTGGTAGGTTGTTGGGGTACTTCTGAACTCGCGTTTCCGCTAGTCTTGCTCTAATACTACGCCCAGAAGCGTGGAGCGGGCTCAGTAGGCGGTCAGAATCAAAAATATTGTAAAGATGTATAGCTTTTTGATACGGGGGCATTTATTTGGCTCCTCCATGCTGTAAAGTATTTGCCCATGACAACATGTAAGGGATTACATCAGGTTCAGATAGGAACCATCCCCGCGTCTTGGTACGCACTCCCTTCCGGCTGTCCCATCACTGTATCCGTTGTTCGTTAAACCATTGTTCCTGGCAGGTTAAGGAGTCCAATTGATGAAGAAAATCCTTCCCTGGCTGATGTTAGTAACCGTCCGGTAATCCCATCTTGAGCCTGGCGCTGTCGCCGTCAGGATAGTGTCCACTTATTTTTTAGTGGACAC
>NZ_JANCMW010000209.1 GCF_029207565.1 Marinobacter iranensis
CCTAAATTCCAGCCGCTTACGTATTTCAGGGCGACATCGTAGTACCCGGCTTCAGGGACATTCAGCTGCCAGCTGATCGACTGCCCGAGATCGTTCCACCCCGAAACGCCGACCCCACCCGAGAGAAAGTCGCGCGTGTTATACGTTTTAATCCCGTTGTCAGCACCTGTGAAGCTTTCCGCTTCCGCAAAGACGTCCAGACCTGCCTTAATGGCATCAAAATCCGCTGACTGAACTGCCGGAGTAGCAGCACCCGATCCTGCTCT
>NZ_JANCMW010000210.1 GCF_029207565.1 Marinobacter iranensis
GCCGTCGCGCGTGGGTACTTTTGGGTAGTCTGAGCAGGTGCCGTCCACACCTTCGCTTATTGCTGATCGCGTTCTTGAGCTTGCCGGGGACACCCTTTTTACGGGGCCTCGTGGGGGAGGAGTTACCTGCATTGACTCCACCGGTTCCACTAACGCCGACATGGCTGCTTTCGTGCGAGCAGGGGGAACGTCTTTCTGCCTACTCGTTGCTGACCACCAAGAGGGCGGGCGTGGACGGTTCACGCGCAGTTGGCAGGATGTCCCCG
>NZ_JANCMW010000211.1 GCF_029207565.1 Marinobacter iranensis
CGGACATAAGGATTGCCCGTCTCCGCGAAGCGGCGCGCCTTGCGACTCAGCACCTCATCAATTGGCAACAGCTTTTCGAACATGGCATCGAAATCCTCGCCGCTCATGCAGATGATCCGCTTGCCGCGCCCGAAGGCGTGCAGCCCGTCTTCGCTGAAGCCAATGTAGCTCACAAACAGGCCGCGGGACCAAGCAGCCTTCTCGCCGAGCTTGCCCTCGAAAACGTGGAGATCGGCCGCTGGTGTCGGCTTGGCCTCCCATTTTG
>NZ_JANCMW010000212.1 GCF_029207565.1 Marinobacter iranensis
GTTGTGCCGGGTCAGGAACAGCTGCTGGTAGAGGTAGAGGCTGTAGGAGATCAGCCCGATGTGGACCATCGGGCGCCAGTTCAGGAATCGTCCGAACGGCGAGGCAGGGGCCCGCATCATCCACACGATGACGAGCGCCACCGCGAGAGCATCGCCGACGTAGCCGACCGTGTACATCCACACGCCTTCGAATCTCGACGTGAGTGCCCAGGACAGCGGCAGCCACACCACCACCGCCCACTGCAGGTGACGCGCGAAGATCCAC
>NZ_JANCMW010000213.1 GCF_029207565.1 Marinobacter iranensis
CGGCATGGACCGTGCGCGGGAGCAGGCGCGGATGCTGGTCGAGCAGGCGATCGCGCATCTGAAACCCTATGGCCCCGAGGCCGATCTGCTGCGCGATATCGCGCGCTACACATTGGAACGCGACCGGTGACTTATTCTTGCCGTCATCGCGACGGAGGAAAGGACCTATGACTGTGCGCACCGGCGTCTATCCCGGCACCTTCGATCCGATCACGCTCGGCCATATGGACATCATCCGCCGCGGCGCGAAGCTGTGCGACCGGCT
>NZ_JANCMW010000214.1 GCF_029207565.1 Marinobacter iranensis
CCTACATTTCTTCGTTTTAGAAGTCATAAGCTTAACTATTTTAGCATACGGAGATCGGAAAAGCTATCTTCACTCCATCTTTATACTCTTATACTTGCCCTTATTGTCATAGTTTTTGGAGTGGATGGAATCTCGTTTTCACTTTTCGGAATAAAATAGATTCTCTGTATCAATCGCTTATAAAAAAAACAGATCCCGTCTCAAAGACGAAATCTGTTTTTGGCTTATAACTAAGCATTGACATCAATGACTTTTGAATCATCTT
>NZ_JANCMW010000215.1 GCF_029207565.1 Marinobacter iranensis
CACTTTTACAGCCGAAACGGGTAAACACGAGATCGTCATGACGCGGACATTCGATGCACCGCGTGAACAGGTCTTCGCCGTCTACACCGATCCCAAGTCGATCCCGAACTGGTGGGGGCCGAGCTGGCTGACGACGACGATCGACAAGTTCGAGCCAAGACAGGGCGGCGTCTGGCGCTTCGTGCAACACGACAAGGCCGGCAACGAATACGGCTTCCACGGCGTGCATCACGAAATCACCGCCCCTTCCCGTTTGGTGCGCACT
>NZ_JANCMW010000216.1 GCF_029207565.1 Marinobacter iranensis
CGGGCATCACGATATCGGTTAGCAGCAGGTCGAAGCGCTCGCTCTCGAGCAGCGGTATCGCCGCGGTGCCGCGATCGACCGCGCTGACCGCATAGCCCGAACGCTCGAGCGCCCGGGTAAGGTATTCCCGCATCACGCGGTCATCCTCGGCCAGCAGAATCCGGATCATGTTCCCCCACTCGAAATCAACAGGACCCCATCCTATACCCGAAGCCCTTAAGATTTTCCGCCCTTATACCATTCCATGCCATTGCGGCAGCGCGAT
>NZ_JANCMW010000217.1 GCF_029207565.1 Marinobacter iranensis
GAAGTGGGTAAGGTCGAACGGAAGGGGATGCTCGTCAGGATGGCCCATGGCCGTGTTCATGACGCCGATCATCCTGCCCCACCCGCGCGATTTCAGCGCCCAGCCATGTTCGAGCAGGACGTTGGGGTTGGGCGAGAGCTGGCCCTTGGCGCGCGTGGCAACGTGCGTGAGGTCGGACAGGAAGGCGACTGCTCTGTCGATCTTGCCGAAGATGGTGTCCGCGAGCGGTGGCATCCCCGGCACATCCACGGTGTCACGATCGGCG
>NZ_JANCMW010000218.1 GCF_029207565.1 Marinobacter iranensis
TAGAAGCGGTCGCTTGCGAGAGATAGTTCATCTCCGCCACCGAGGCGGCGATTTCCTCCGAGCTGGCGGACAACTGCTCGGCGACGGCAGAGACGTCGTGGATTTGCTCGGCGACCTGTCTGGCTCCCGATACGATGCGTTGGAAGGCGTCGCTCGTCTCCTCGACCTTCTGCACGCCCGATCTGACTTCGACTCGCACGGCCGACATCGCTTGCATGGACTGCTCGTTTTTGACTCGAATGTCTTCCAGGATTTGCGTGATTTG
>NZ_JANCMW010000021.1 GCF_029207565.1 Marinobacter iranensis
AGAGCCTGGCTGACGCGGGAAACCGGGTTGCTGATGAATTCCTTCGAGTTGGAGGAATAGGTAATCGCCACGCCGGCTGTGTAATCCCGATCCGTCTGGGTCGGAGCGAAGAGATCGTTATCCATGGAGAGAGCCACCACCGAGTCAGCAGACTCAGCGTGGGCACCAGAGGCCAGAACAAGAGAGGCGACTACCAGAGAAAATGCCAGAAAACGAAAGTTCATAGCCAACTCCAAAACAATGTGAAGTGCACCCCGTCTCAAGGGCGACCCGACCACATCCGAAATCGCTGCCCGATTCCAGATCCAACCGACCACGGTCAGCACCTGGAAACGCGAGTTGCTGGAGAATGACCCGAACCTCTTTGAAGGCAAGAAAAAGTCCGGCAAGCAGTCCAACGAGCCCGGTTCTGACGAGTTTTATTGCCAGATCGGCCGACTTCTAGAAGCTGCGTACTCCAGTGCGGCCTGAATTTCCGGGTATTGCTTCATGCTCGGCAATTTTTTTATGACCGAACAACCGCAATAAAATTGGCATCAAACACAGAACAATAAACGTTCCAAACGCAAGGCCGAAGATTATCGAAACAGCCATAGGAATTAGGAATTGCGCTTGTTCAGAGGTTTCAAGCATCATTGGCGTTAGGCCAATGCACGTTGTCAGGGTTGTTAGAACAATGGGGCGTAAACGGCTACATGTTGCTTCGGTAATTGCTCTGACATGCGGTACTCCATGCATGCGAAAACGGTCATAAGCCGTAACCAGTACCAAAGAGTCATTCACCACCACCCCGGCCATTGCAAGAATACCGATGATGGAGATAATGGAAATGTCATATCCCATCAGGATATGCCCCCATACAGCCCCAATACACGCAAACGGAATGACAGAGAGAACCAGAAGCGGCTGCACATAAGAGTTAAATCGCAGCGCTAACAAAACATACATAATGCAAAGCGTAATCAAAAACCCTTTGCCCAATATCTCCATTGACCCATCGGTTTCTTCTTCATCTCCGGCAAATTCAACTGTGAGTCCAGGATATTCCGTCAGTATTTGCGGAACCAAACTATCTTCCAGTACGTCCTCCACAGCATCATCGCTGACCCCGATCATAATATCGGCTGTCACAGGATAAATGCGCTTTCCATCACGGCGAGCAAGCGTAGTGGTGCTTCGTCCGGATGTGATTGTGGCAATCTCTGTCAGGGGCACTAAAGATCCGCCAGGTGCTTTAATCAGCGCATGATCAAGGGCACTGCGTTGCTGGCGTTCTTTTTCAGAAAGGCGTACCACCATCTTTACATCGTTACCGTTTCGAGAAATACGCAGGGCTTCTGCGCCATAAAAACGATGTCGGATTTGCCTTGCAATATCACCTGCCGTTAATCCCATTTGTACGGCATTGTCTTTGAGATTGATCTTTAATTCAGGTTTGCCAGCACGCAAACCATCATCAACTGCCGTTAGGCCGGCAATAGATCGCATACGTTCACCTAGTTTCAATGCAGCTTCACGCGCTACAGCTTCATCCGGATGGAAAAGCTCTATTTGAATCGGCTCTCCGCCGGTTACGTTCGTTTCACCGGTAAAGCTCAAGGCTTCAAGCCCACCGGGATCACCAAACCGTTCTTGCCATTGCCGCGCAAATTCCATTCCGTTTATCACCCGTTCATCTTCGGGCGGCAGAGCGGCCAGTGCTGATATATAATGTGATCCAGCCAGAGCTTCCGATTCAATTTCTCCTTCATCAAGACGCACACCGATTAAAGAGAAAATGCCGGGTGTTCTCATGCCTGATTCTGCGAATACGGCCTGCGCGTCCTTGACCATTTTGTCCTGAATGGCAATTGACTGGGCCTTTGGTGAACCATAGGGAAGTGTTGCATGGGCAATAACCGTGTCAGATTGCACAGGCGGGGTAAAAATGAAGCCAATCATGCCGCTGACAGTTGCAGAAAACGTAATAAACAATAGGGATAAAGCCAGACAAAGTATTGCCGTCGGGCGTAACAATGTCATACGGACAAAGCGGCGGAACGTTTCACGGGTAAAATTCTCCAGCCATGCATTGACCCTTTCCTGCGGACGGGACAAAGTTTTAAGCCAGGGACGTTGGGGGGCATCCTGTGCCAGATGTGTTGAGAGAACAAAAAGGCATTCAATCAGGGAAACCAGCAAGACCGACACTACCACAGCCGGTATTTGCTCCATCATCGTTCCCATTGGCCTTGGAATAAAAAACATAGGCATAAAGACAAGCATGGTTGTGCTGACTGCCAGCAAAATCGTCACGCCCATTTCTTTAAGCCCTTCAACCGCAGCGCTTAAATTATCCATGCCCTTACTGCGATTTGTGTGGATGGCTTCACCCAGCATAATGGCATCATCTACCACCACGCCAATGGTGACGATAAAGGCAAATAATGAAATCTCGTTAATCGTTACGCCAAATAGCGGCAGAAGCATCAACCCGCCTAAAAGCGAGGTGGGAATCCCCATCATCACCCAAAATGCCAAGCGTGGTGTGAGGAAAAGCGCTAGCACAATCATCACCAGCACCAGCCCTAAAAAAGCATTATCGATAAGCAAGCTGAGACGATCACGATAGGTTTGCGCGTCATTTTCAAAAATATCTAAGGAAACGCCTTTGTATTTCTCTGTGGCGCTAGGCAGGTAATCTTTGACAACTTCTTCAACTGAGGTTGGCGTTTCTGCTCCGGCTGTAAAAATGTCAATCTGAATCGCCGGTTTGCCGTTATACCAGGCTTCAATTGGAGAGTCTCCAAAACCGTCTCGTAATGTGGCGATTTCCGAAAGCCTTAGAGGTAAGCCTGTCTCTGTTTCCTTGATTATAATATCTGAAAATTCGTGCGCCCATTCGCGACGCTCATTCGTACGCAGTGCAATATCAGCTTGCGGCGTATAAATCGTGCCACCGGCTAAATTCTGCGCTGTATCTTGAATGCGGAGGGCAACATCTTCCAATGACAAACCATGTGCGCGTAGCGTTTTTTCACTGATTTCGGCTGTGATTTCTTGCTCACGCGGTGCTGCCAGTTGAACTTTGGTCAACCCTTTCCCGGTAAGAAGATCATCGCGGATGTTTTCTGCCGTTTGCCGCAACCAGAGCAATGGCTGATCACCAGATACGATCAGTGACATAACTTTCTCAATTTCTGCGGGGATGCTTACAACCGGTTCTTCCGCTGCCAATGGGAAGGTTTCGATACGGTCTATCGCATTTTTGATATCACCCAGCATTTGATCGGGATTGGCACTCCGAAGCAATGTCAGTGTGACAGTGCCCAATCCTTCACGTGCAACCCCCTGAACCTTTTTAAGACCTTCCATGCCTCGTACAGCATTTTCAATCGGTAGCAGAATGGCGGTTTCAATTTCCGCAGGTTGAGCTCCGTTAAATTCGACGGAGATCTGCACGGTTTTGGATTGGGTGGTGGGTAAAACTTCCTGACGGATTGATTGTGCGCTTAACAAGCCGCCAATAATGAAAACAGCCATCAAGATATTGGCAATCACATGGCGCTGTAGAATGTTTTCTAAAAATTTATTCATAACGCATCATCCTGATTCTGTTCGGTTTCAAGTAAGCGAAGCTCCATACCTTTTAGGGGCGATGCGATATGAGAGAGGATAGCCTGCGCTCCGTCTTCTAGTCCGTTAGCAACAAAAATCCGTTCATCATTTTGTGCAGCAAGCGTCACTGAGCGAATATCAAGCGTATTGTCGGCTGTTAACATCCAGACCGTATTATTTGCCCTTAACGCGGCTTTTGGTAAAGCGACAACATTCTGAAACTCAAGACCGGGAAGGGTTACGGCAGCATAATATCCTAGCGGCAAGTCCACATCGGACACGGATACCAAAGCCTGTTTTTGCCGTGTATCCGGATCAATCTGCGGCAACACCGCTTTCAGCGTTGCCGGATATGCCTTGTCGTTGATTGTAACTGCGGCTTTTTGCTTAGTAGCATCAACTCGATAGTCAGAAGGGAAAGATGCGGTGATATGATAGCTGTCTGTACAGGCTATGCTCAGTGCAATTGTGCTGTTTTCCGCATACTGTCCGATAGCGATATTCTCTTTCATGATTTGGCCGTCACAAGGTGCTTTAAGCATTGTGCGTTCCAGATCAAGCTCTGCCTGTTTTAATTGCGCTTTTGCCATACTCAGCACTGCTTGTCGCTCTTTTAATTGTGGCTGCCGAAGGGCTAAAGCATTGCTTTTTTTGGTGCTGTCATTTTGCTGCAGCAATTTATATTCTGCACGGGCAATCTCTTGCTGTCCTTTTTCAATTTCAAGGGCTTGCATGGCTTGTTCATAGGTGGCTTTGGCTTCGACTAAGCGATTTTGAAAATCACGGGGATCAATGGTAAATAAAACATCACCCTGGTTGATAACTGCACCTGCGACAATATGATCAGAAACCGAAACGATAGAGCCTTCAACTTGCGGACGAATATCAATTTGTTCGCGCGGCTCTACCAATCCCCAGGCCGGGACATCAAGACGTAATGTACTGCGTTGCGCTTTTATGACCTCAACCGCCAACGGTTTTGAACGCAAACCGGAAGGCAGTTCATCTTCTTCACTAGCCATCAGCAAAACAGCTATTATCAAACCTGTAATCAGAATCGCAGGTGCAAGCCAGCGTTTACGTTTCGGGTATTTCATTCACATTCCCTTCTTTTAAATTCCATGTAGCACCAAAGGCTTTCAAGATTCTTGCTCTGTTAATCAACAAGTCACGTTGCAGATTAATTTCATGTCTATGCAGGTTTTGCAGATTTTCCAGCGCACTCAGAACGCTTAAATAATTCTCTTGCCCGTTGACGTAGCGCAACTTGGCTTTGCTCACGGTTTGCTGGGCGATAGAGATTTCTTCGCTCAGTAAAGTTCTCTCTTTAAATAACGCCCGTTCACGGCTTAATCCGTTCTCAACATCCTGCACCGCAACCAGCATGGATTGTTCAAGATCTGCCAGGGCTTCTTTAGCCATTGCCTCACGGCGTGATACTTCGGCTTTGCGCCGCCCAGCATCAAAAATCGGTGCAAGCAAACCGGTGGTAAAACTCACAATTTGTCCATCACCGATGTTGGAAACAGTATTGCCTGCAATACTGTAATTCAGTCCAATAGAAAGCTTCGGCAGACGGTCAGTAATCGCTACGGCAACATCCTGATCTGCGGCCAAAAGAGCAAGAAAAGCTGCCCGAATATCGGGACGACTTTCCATGAGTTCTTTGAAGGTGGGCAGAGAGGAAAATGGTTTTATATTCGGCCATATTTCAAGCGGCAAAGCCTGTCCATCAGGAATTTGCCCCAGCAAAACATCGTAGGCGTTAGCAGCCTTGATCTTATCGGCCTGAACAGAAGGGATCTCGCGTCTGGTTGCCGCTAAACGTCCACGCTGTTGGAGAACATCAAGTGCGCTTCCCTGCCCTAGTTCAAGACGCAGTTCTGTAAGCTCTAAAAATTGTGTATTTGTTGTTTTTTGTTGCAGTAAAATCATTTCCAGCTTGGAGGATGTATGATGAGCAATCCAGCTTTCCACCAAAACAGTGCTTAAATTAAGTGCTATTTGATCAGCCAGTGCTTTTTGTTCTTCAAGGCTGAGGCTTGCCGCTTCTTTTTTTGCACGTAAGCGCCCCCAGATATCCAATTCCCAATTCAGCGCACCCCCAAAGGAAATGGCACTGCTTGTCTCCGATGATCCGCCATCCTCTTTTTCTCTTTTGCGTTCAAAATTAGTTGTGGCATCAAGGCTAGGGAACAGATCAGCCCGTTCTATACCATAACTGGCTGCGGCTTGTTCCACTCGCGCACGGGCAGCTTCGAGTTCAAAATTCTGCGTATTAAGTGCCTCAATATCCTTTCGTAAAAGCGAATCACTGAAACTTTCTGACCAATATATTGAGCCGGTATTCACACCTTCCTCGGCACTAAAGAAATGTTCTGGCATGCGCGCAGAAAAATCAGGCCGATCCGTGGCTGAAATCACGGAACATGCCGATAATAGTAAGATACATATAGCTAATAGCGCAGATTTTAATATCATGCTTTAACTCTAATAAACGCTTCCTCACCATCGGGTGAGCAAAACATTAATTGTTTGGAAAGGTTCTATGTTTTGAGTGAAGTACGTTTGTAATTTTGCCCGCTTTATCTTTATCAACCGGCTACCACCGCCGAAAAACCGACTTGCGGATGAAGCCGGTTTCCAGCGCGGAGGAGAACAAATGAAAAAGGTTAGATTAGAATGTGTAGGCCAATCCCACACCGGCACTAAAGAACCCTTTATTATCAACAATCGGGGAATCTTTGGCATCGCCTAGCAATCTTGTATAGCTGGCAGAGGTTGTGGCAGACCAATTCCGTGTAATTTTGTAACTTGCTTCCACTTCAACGCCGTAGTTTTCAAAGCCACCATCGGCATCATATTGGTTGTAAGTCGCAGAATTTGCGGCTTGTGAAGCAGATACACCGTAAAAGCTCTGGGTGTACTTCTCATCGGCATAGGTGATAAACGGTGCTACACCGACAAACAAGCTGTCTGTCACAGACGCATCAACGCCGGCAGAAAGTTCCGCAGTTAAGCCATCATGGCCACTAAGAGCTTTTGCGACCTCAAGCTCGACTTCAACAAACCCGATTTCACCCTCGGCAAAAAGAACAAATTCTGCGGCCCCATCGATATCACCAAGCCCATCTAATTCTGCTCTGGCATCTGCTTCATCCCGACCTTCGGCATATCCTACAGCAACACCCAAAGCATATTCAGGCCCATCTTCCGAGCGCAGAAGATACGCACCCAAGCCTTTTTCAAAATTCAGAAAGTAACGATCTTTGTATTCAATATCGACATAGGGAAAAGCTTCAAACTCTGTTTTATCAACACCTGGAGAAACAGGGCCATACTCACCGCCGATTCCGACTGTCACATCCCAATCTTTCCAATTGCGTGTTCCCATTTCTTCTTCATCTTGTTCGTATGAGGAATCACCCCAGCCGCGCTCCTCGGCATATGCCGCGGTACTTCCTAATATTGTAATAACCGCGAGCGAAGCTATCTTGAGCTTTTTCATACCATCTCCTTCTATTTTTTAGTTAGCCTTTCACCCACTAAAAATACTTAAATGGGCAATTGAACAAATAGCAGTTTAGATGGTATGTCTGACTGACAAGTTGAGAGCACATTAAGGATTGTCAATGCTAGAAAAGGCCACTGTGACAGATAAGCCACAGGGAATATGGTCTTCCAGAACAATATGTGCTTTGTGTAAATCCACAACAGCCTTTACAAGCGCCAATCCAAGGCCATTTCCATGCGTATGGCGACTGGCTTCCATGCGGTAGAATCGCTGAAACACTTTTGCCTTATCTTCATCAGGAATACCAGGTCCTGTGTCAGTTAATACGACGTGTATTTTTTTACCCATATTGAGAGCCCGAATCGTAATATGACCGTCTTCAGGAGTAAATTTCATCGCATTTTCAATCATATTGGAAAACGCCTGGAACAGCAGATCTTTATCTCCCGTTATATGGGGGATAGCCATAGGTAAGTCTATATTCAGCGTAATATTCTTTTTCTGTACCAGTAGCGTAGAATATTCATATAAGTCATTTAGAAGTATCTTCAGATCAACGCTTCCAAATTCTGAACGTCGCTCTCCATGCTCTATATTGGCAATCCGCAAAAGAGCATTAAAGGTCGCAATAATGCGGTTTGTTTCATTAGCGATATCATCAATGCTAACGTCGCTTTCTCCTTCTTTGAGAGCCTCGATATGATGATTTAACCGTGTTAAGGGGGTACGTAGATCATGAGCGATATTGTCCGAAACTTGCCGTATGCTTGCGACCAAATCTTCAATGCGCTCCAACATGTTATTAAAGGTATCGGCAAGCGGTTTAAAATCGCCTGTTGCGTTATCAGCGGGAATACGCGCAGAAAGCTTGCCTGTTTTAATAACGGTATCTGCTGCTTGATAAATCAAGCGCATGCGCTTCAAAATCATGGTCCCCATCAAAAACCCGATAAGCGCCATCATGAAAGCCAAGGCAGTCGTAATCCAGGCCACCCCCATAATAGCAATTTTAAGAGTTTGAGACGCATCAACATCCCGCCCGACAAGCAGGCTCATACCGTCACCCACTGTGAGCGTTTTGGCTATAACATCGTAATGCGGAAAAAATGCATCCTTTTGTTCCGGCGCATTGCCAATCACCTCACTATAAGGGACCTCGTAAAGAACAAAATCTCCGTCTTGATCCTCCATAAGGCTAGGCACTGTATGCAGGTTACCGGTTATGCGGTTTCCGTTTCTATCACTCAGCAAATAAAAACTGCTGATATCCCGCCTTTCCAAGCGCTGCTCAATGGCCTTACGAAGTGCCGCCTCTGGATTTTCGGAGAAGTTATAAATATCAATAAAACCGTGAATATCGGCCTTTAACGCGGCTTGTGTTTCCGTATAAGTATTGCCTTGATAAACGATATACAGAAAGCTGCCCACCACACAAGCGGCAATGATCAATACGCCCGTATAAAGAATGGCCAGATTGCGAACATTGCTAATCCATGCGCCGAGTTGCATTAAATATCCTAATTTTCTCTAAAAATATAGCCAGAGCCGCGTACCGTCTCTATAAATGATTCCTTTCCCTTATCGTCAATCTTGCTGCGGATGCGGCTGATATGTACATCTATTACGTTGGTTTCCGGATCGAAATTATAATCCCAAACCTGTTCCAGCAGCATTGTGCGTGTCACCAATTTACCTCTATTCCGCATGATATATTCCAGCAAACGAAATTCACGTGGTTGAAATCCTATGGTCTGACCGTTCTTTGTGACTTTATGTTTCAGCAAATCCAATTCCAGATCCGCGACCTTAAGTATGGTATCTGCCGACTGTCTAGGGTTGTGGCGTTTGGCAATGACCTCAAGCCGTGCCATCAATTCGGAAAACTGAAACGGTTTAACCAGATAATCATCCCCACCGGTCTTTAACCCGTCTACGCGATCATTAACATGCCCCAGTGCGCTTAAAATCAACACAGGGGTTTGGATTCCACTGGCGCGTAGTGTTTTTAGAATCGTCATTCCATCCGGCGCAGGAAGCATGCGATCCAGAACAATGGCATCAAATTCTTCCGTTGTAGCCATGAATAGACCATCACGGCCAGAGTCCGCCTGCTCTGCCGTATGGCCATGTTGGCTTAATCCTTTCAGAATATAAGACCGAACCGCTTTATCATCTTCTACAACTAAAATGCGCAACTAAAGTACTCCCCTTTGTCTAGACTAATTTATCGGATTCATAATCTAGTGCCTGATGTATCGTTCGTGGTTGTACAAAACTTTGCTTTCATTCATTTTAAGGTAGATATTTTTTATATCTCAGCACATGCCGTCTATGATGATATTTTGTACTGTCTTCAAAAACGATTTCGAAATAGCTCTTATTGTTATCAATTTTAAATCTTGCTTCATCAATTGGCGAGTTCTTTTTTTGGAAACTGCTTCTGTAGCCTGCCGCAGTATATTTTTGTTTGAGCGAAAGGCCGTTTTTGGTCGTCATTTAAAAGAGTCCGAAACGTTGTTTCCTCCTTTTAATCAGAAAGCGTTTTTCCTCTTTACGGATCTATAAGGGATTACCTTGCTAAGCGCATGATTATTGGCAGCACTTGTCGGAGCAGCGCACAAGATAAGGCAAATGCCTGTGGTAACGTTTGTTGTTTTTGCTGTGGGCGTAATGGGTACCATATCGGTTTTCTTTTCGTTTTATTTGAACAGAAAATCAAAGGATAAAGGCTTCGTCTTTTCTCAGGGTTGCTGGAACATTAATTGTTGTTAATGCCAGCCTCTCCGAATTTGCGCCTATATTTGCGCTGCAAACCTTAACAAAGTTAATGCCATCGCAGATCAGTTTATACGAATACCGTTCATGGCGATGAGCCTGCACGGTTCGATGCTGTTTATCATCGGACGCAGAATCCTTGAGGTAAGGCTTATGACGGCGTTTGATCAAGCGGCCGTCGATCGGCGGGCATGATTTCTTCGCTACTAGTGCTGCCTTTGTCGATTGTACCTGTTGGCGTAACACAGAATTATTGCGAACGGTTACGCTCCGCCCTGCTCTCTTTGATCTCCCACGACTTGGGAACCCCGCTATCCTCCATGATTGGCTCTGCCAGCACGTTGAAATCGATGGTCGACCGACTGTAGGGCTAAATCGGTTTCAGGATGGAAAGGCGACCAAACTGTTGCCAGCCTTTGCCGTTCCGGCATATTGAAAGTGAGCGATTGCCAATGTGTGAGCCACGCTCCAAATCCTATCAGTTACTCGAAATTGGGTTCATAATGAACACTGAAAGCATGGGCATCAGACAAAGGGGACAGACCGCATGAGTAAAAGCCAAGACAGAAAAAAAGACACTAAAAAGAAACCGCTTTTAACCGCCAAGGAAAAAAAGAAGGAGAAAAACGCAAAGAAAAACGAAACCGATGTACTGGGACATTGATTTAAGGGGGAGGTTGATGCCTCCCCTCAAAATCAGCCAATAGCTCGGGCCTGCAATGGGTAGTCACGACGAGCAGCTAAGGTGCGACGACCCACCAACCCCAAAGAGCTCAAGCGGCTTCAGCCTGTAGTATTTCTTCTCTACGTCCTCCGATTGCTCGGCGTCTGGCTGCGTCATCACGTCCTGCAGCTCCCGTAGCAAAGCGTAATTCCCATCTGCCGCTTGCTGATAGGCAGGCACCACGAACCACTCCCTCAAACTGTACTTCGGGTTGACGAGCTTCATCTGGCGGGAAAGTTCCTCACGAGTGCCAGCTCGAGTGAGCGATTGCCAATGGATAAGCCACGCTGACCAGCGATTGTCCAGCCCTTCGGGGTCTGTAGCATAGGTCCGGCCCTTGTAGAAGCTTTTCTTGAGTGGCTCAATGTCATCCGGCAACGATGAGAGTTCCCGGAAGAATAGGGAGTAATCAACAGGCGTTTGCATCATCAGCGTTGCCAGCTCGCGGAACAAAGCCGCGTCAAAAGCGTCAAGTCCAAGCTTGGTCGCCCACATCTTCTCCATTTGCGCTTGCATCACCTTTGGGAAATCACTTTGAATCTCCTCCAGCTGCCGCAGACAGTCTGGATGCCCTGCCAACAAAGGCCGCACCGCCAAACAAAACGAGTGGAAATTGCGCTCTGCTGCCGCCGGTTGGTTAAGGAATGAGAAGTGTTGTCCGCCACCCGTCCATGGTTGGTACTGCGGGTCAAACACATCGCAGAATCCAAAGGGGCCATAGTCGAGCGTGAAACCACCCACCGCACAGTTGTCACTGTTGAAGTTACCCTGGCAGTAGCCAACACGGATCCAGTTCGCTACAAGCGACGTCAGTCGGCTGCGGAACTCACGTGCAAGCAACACCACTTTTTCAGCAGTGGCCAGTGACTGGTCGATAACGTCACCGTACTCACGATCGATCACGTGCAAGACAATTTCCTCAAGCTCCTCCATCGCCTGCGGATGTTCCTGCTTGCGGGCACGACGACCAAAGAGCTCGATCTGCCCTACCCGAATGAACGACGGTGCAACACGCGTGGAGATGGCAACTGGCTCGGATATAAGGATATCGGGATCTATTGAGCGTGAGCCCTCCGAATACCATGGGCGCCTGACTTGCTCGGTCTTTGACACGTACAGGCTCAGAGAGCGTGACGTGGGCACACCGAGCGCATGCATGTGCTCCTGGGCCAGGAATTCCCGAACACTGGACCGCAAAACGGCCCGGCCGTCCGCGCCGCGGCAGTAGGGTGTCCGCCCTGCCCCTTTCAATTGCATTTCCCAGCGCTTCCCATTGATGACAGCCTCGAGCACCGATATAGCGCGACCGTCGCCGTAGCCATTGCCGGTCTGGAACGGGCATTGCTGGTACAATTCGGTGCCGTAGATGGAAAGTGCGTAGCCACACGCCCACCCGACGTTGCGCAGAGGCTCCGGAACCCGGGACAAGTCGCCGGAGAACATGCGGACGAAGTCGCTGGACTGCGCCATGCTGTCGGCAAAACCCAGTTCGCGAAACAGACGTTTCCCATGCGCGACGTATTCGGGGTTTTCGATGGGCGTGGGATTGACCGGAACATAGTGGCCGGAGAAGACTTGCCGTGGCGCGTGGTCAGCTCCGTCTGCTTTCCCCTCAGGATCACAGTTGAGCGTGTCCATGAGCGAATAGTCTGCCAGCGGTGCGAGATCGTCGAGGGTCGCGACCGTTGTGGGCGTTTCACGGTGATGTCCCGTTATCATAATTGGGACTCCTTATAAGCTATCATGCATTTCTGACTCACGGATACAGATTCAGGGACGATATTGAACCATGGGCAAACAGCGCTTTCTTTACTCTGCCAGCATTCTCAAAACCAGTCACTTGTTTGCAGTAATCGGGGCCCTGGTAACGATCCTGCTCGGAAGCTTGCTGCTACTACAACTGCCTGAATTGGGTGAACTGGATTTCAGCAAACTTTATCTGGACGAACAGGGTAACGTACCGTTCGAGCTATACCTACTCGCTTTATGTCTGCTGCTGGGTTGTGTGGTGGCGTTTGCCAATCGCCAGGTTTGGCTGAAACTGGACAGCGAGAACCTCACGATTCACATCCCACGGTTGACCGGCCTCGGGCTTATGGGATTCACCACCGGAGACCATCGCATTCCGTTAAACGTGATCCGGAAGATTGAACTGACCCCCGTTACGGGGTTCCGGAATATGGCTCAGGCTCTTCAGCAGTCAAAACTCAGCCTCGTTACCGAGAGGCGGACCTATCGGCTGCAGCCCTACCATTTTTTAAAAGAGGGCGAACCAGATCATCGCATAGGCATTGGCAGCGCCTTTGGAAAACCCAAGACGAGGGTGGAAGCCCTCATTAATGAGGCTCCTCTTGTCAAAACTCTGTCCCGGATCACAGGCAACGTGGACTTTACGTCGACTCCGACTGATCGAACCGGGCCATTGGCAAACCACTTCAACTTATTGAAACACAAAGGCATGGTATTGCAGTTAATTCTGCTGGCCGCGCTCGGAACCTATGCCCTGGTTGACTACGTACTGCTCACCAACTACCTCGTTTTGGGTGACCTGCCACTGTGGCCATTTGTTTCAACGGGACTGCTTGCAGGTGTATTGGGTATCCGGCTGGGGAGCGGTGCTCCCCGAGTAGAGCGCCTCGGCCTTGCTACCCTGCTCTGTGTCATCGCCTTGGCGGCCACCTATCCTGGCCTGCAGCGGTACACGTTAATGGTCTCACCCGAACCACTGTCTGTTGCCTACGATAGCACTGAAACCGGCTACTTCCAGCATTCCCATTACCCTGCTATCAACCAAAGGGAAAGCAGTATCCCTGAATACTGGCAGAGTCTTCCCTCAGGAGAGGTTTACACCTTCTTCTTGCATGAATCAGGGCTGGGTTTTGTCCTGGTCGATATGGCAACCGTTTACGAGAAAAGCCGTGCTTTCTATCGAGCGAATGGCCGCTAACCTTTCCCTACCAACTCAACCTTTTTTGGCCACGGGGTATCCGGCTGAGCCCGGCTCATGCGATGGCTTTACGAGCCGAATAGCCACATGGCGAGTTGGCCATGATGTCATGCCAACGCTCCCTCAAAAGTACTTCGACATGCCCTCGCAGCCAGACAATCCCGGGATCGCGGTCATGCCGGGTGTGCCAGATGAGGTACAAGCTGGTTGGGTCCACTTCAAAGGGAAGCTCTCCCATCCATAATCCGTCCACGAAGCCACAATCCTGACTGATCAACTCGGGAACAGAAGCAATCAGGTTTGATTCCCGGAGTATCCGGGGAACAATTGAAAAATGATTCACTGTCGCCGCGATCCGTCTGCTCTGGCCTTTCTGGTCGAGATAGCTATCTACGAAACCGTGAGCATCTCCTGACATCGTCACTAGCAGGTGTCGGGCATCCAGAAATTCCTCCATCGTAATCTGGCGGCCCGCAAGCGGATGGTCCGCACGCATCGCCAGCACATACCCACCTTCGAACAGCCAGGTGCTTCGCAGGCTGTGGTCGTGTTGAGTCAGCATTCCCACGGCGAGATCCACATGCGCTTCCCGCAGATCGTCGTAGGTTCCCTCGGGGGTATACGGAACGGCATGGACATCCACACCAGGAGCCTCACGTTCCAGAAATTCAAGCAGCTGGCGCCAGATCATCTCAACAGTTACATCCGTTACCGCGATGCGAAATGTCCGCTTTGATGTTGCCGGCTCAAACTGTGTGGCGCTCACCGCGTTGGTGAGAGCGAACATGTGATCCCCCACCTGATGCCAAAGGCTCAGCGCATAGGAGGTTGGCTCAATGTTCCGTCCTTTACGGACGAACAGTGGATCGTTCCAGATCTGACGCATTCTGGAAATCGCGTTGGATACCGCAGGCTGGGTCATCGCGAGCCGATCCGCTGCACGGGTAACTGAGCGCTCGGTCATTATGGCATCGAAGATGTACAGCAACTGAAGCTCTTGCGTTTTCATTTGGCATTCCTGGAAATGGGACCCGGACAAGTCTGGCTTGCAACCAGTCTGCGTTACAAGTGCCCTTTTACGAAGGTCCTTAATTCGCCCAGACTGCCAGCTCCAGTTTTTTGGGCAACCACCCCTCCGTCCTGAAACAGGGCCAGGGTCGGAATGCCCCGGATACGCATTTTTGCCGTAATGTCCGGGCTGTCGTCCACGTTCACTTTGGCAATGGTCAACTGATCCCCAAATTCATCGGCGATTTCCTCCAACATGGGAGCCACTGTCTTACAGGGGCCACACCACGGTGCCCAGAAATCCACCAGCACTGCCCTATCACTCTGAACCACCGCTTGCTCAAAGTTTGCGTCTGTCACATTAATAATGTTGCTCATAAGATGGTCTCCTTAACTTAGATTGCTTGGCTAAAACATTGGGGCTCTGAAAGCTCAAAAGCCAATTGCGGGGACATATAAGCCCTATTTCCCAGAATGATGAGTGCTTTTTACATGCCGTTCAGAGGCGTTTGCTGAAGACCAGCCCACCCCATGCAAGCGTGCGGTTTCCAGTGCCGTCTTTGATCTCGGAGCTCTGGACCCGCAGTACGTAACTCAACTCTGTGCCAGCCACGAAGCTGTGGGTATAACCTGCCCAGACTTCGGCAAGCAGAATGTTAAGGTCATTACCATCCAGTTCATGGTCCGAATCCCGGAACTGGCCCTGCAAAAAAGCGTTATACGCGCGGGCCTTGACTGACATGCCGCCCCAGAAGTAATTTTCCCGTCCGCCAGGGGCTGACACTCCAGGCGCCCGTTCACCATAAGCCATCAATTCGGGATTGAAGCGGTTATCGGGTGATGAAATCAGGCCATCCCTGAAAAC
>NZ_JANCMW010000219.1 GCF_029207565.1 Marinobacter iranensis
CGCCCAGATCCGGCCGAGCATCCGGTGCGTCGCATCGCCCTTGCGGGCCAGCAGCACCCATAGCCCGAGCGGGATCGCCGGCAGCACCGTGGCGAGGTGGACGAGGATCGCCACCTGCTTCATCTCATAGGTCGACGGCGTCAGCCCGAGCAGTACCCGGCCGACCGCGATCGTCGTGGCACCGGCCAGCACTGCGGCGCCGACGAGCAGCGCGCCCTTGGCGGCGCGCGGCAGATCGATCGCGGCTTCTTCCCGAACAATTGTG
>NZ_JANCMW010000220.1 GCF_029207565.1 Marinobacter iranensis
CAACGAGGAATTGTCCGCCCTGGTCGACACGAACGACGAGTGGATCGTGCGGCGGACGGGCATCCGCGAGCGCCGCATCGCCGCGGACGGCGAATTCACGAGTCACCTCGCGATCGCCGCCGTACGGGATCTGCTGGACAGGTACCCGACCGCGACCGACGACATCGACGGCGTCCTCGTCGCCACGACGACGCCCGACAATCCGTTCCCTTCGGTCGCCTCGCGCGTGCAGGACGCGTTCGGCTTCAAGGCCGCGCTGGCGTT
>NZ_JANCMW010000221.1 GCF_029207565.1 Marinobacter iranensis
GTTGCCGACGGCCGTAATGAGCTTGGTGTAGTACTCGCCCCATACGAGCTTCGTGTTTTTCACTTGAATGTCCGGATGCGTCTTGTTGAACTCGTCGACCAGCGCCTGCATGTTCGCGCCGTCGCCGCCGTCGAACAGCGTCCAGAAGCTGAGATTGACCTTTTCGCCGCTGCCGCCGTTATCGGCGGGTGCAGCGCTTTCAGAAGCCGCGGCCGAAGAGGCCGGCGCGGAAGATGCGGGCGCCGACGAATCGGCCGGAGACGC
>NZ_JANCMW010000222.1 GCF_029207565.1 Marinobacter iranensis
GTCACTGCCCCCGTCGTCACCGACACGGCCCCGCCTGCCGCCGACGCGAAGATGCCATTGCCCGTCGTAGCGTTCACCGGACCGACCGTCTTCACCGTCGTCGAACCGACGGTGCCGAAATTCTGTGCTTCAACACCGAAGCGCGCATCGATCGCGCCGTTCGCCGTGACGTCGATATTGCCTGTGCTGGAATTGGAGAGAGCGGCGACAATACCGGTATTGGCCGCCTTCACATCGCCATTCGCTACGATCGTCACATTACCT
>NZ_JANCMW010000223.1 GCF_029207565.1 Marinobacter iranensis
CAACCAGAAAGGCGGCGTCGGCAAGACGACCACCGCCATCAACCTGGCGACGGCGCTTGCCGCGATCGGTGAGCGCGTGCTCATCGTCGATCTCGACCCGCAGGGCAATGCCAGCACCGGGCTCGGAATCGACCGTCGCGATCGTACCGTCTCTTCCTATGACGTCCTCACCGGCCAGCTCGACCTCGAAGCCGCGGCCATGCCGACGGCCGTGCCAGGCCTGTCGATCGTTCCTTCGACACTCGACCTGCTTGGCATCGAGAT
>NZ_JANCMW010000224.1 GCF_029207565.1 Marinobacter iranensis
GAGTCGTCACCGTGCTCGGCAGCCATCAGCACGGCACCGCCCCACTCGCCACCGACAGCGAAGCCCTGGAGCAGGCGGCAGGTCAGCAGCAGCAGCGGTGCCGCGACCCCGAGGGAGGCGTACGTCGGCAGGAGGCCGATCGCGAAGGTCGCCACGCCCATGAGGAAGAGCGAGAAGACGAGCATCTTCTTGCGACCGACCTTGTCGCCGAAGTGGCCGAAGACCACCCCGCCCAGCGGGCGGGCGACGAAGCCGAGGGCGTAG
>NZ_JANCMW010000225.1 GCF_029207565.1 Marinobacter iranensis
CGCAACGTTTGGCTTGCGCCGTTGGAGCGCGCTAGTCGATAGCTCTCAAAACCTCGCGCACATGGTCGATCAGCTCGTTGATCTGGCCCTTGGTGATGATGAGCGGCGGCGAAAGCGCAATGATGTCGCCGGTGGTACGGATGAGCGCGCCGCGTTCGAAGGCCTTCACGAAGGCCGAGAAGGCGCGCTTGGTCGGCTGGCCGGCAATCGGCGCAAGTTCTATGGCGCCGATCAGGCCGATGTTGCGGATGTCGATGACGTTCG
>NZ_JANCMW010000226.1 GCF_029207565.1 Marinobacter iranensis
TCAGGCGTCCGGCACCGACATCCTCCAGGATCATCCATGTCGGCAGGCCACCCCAGCCGAGCCCCGACAGGATCAGATCGCGCTTGGTCGATACGTCCGTCATGCGCCAGGTGCGATAGGCGAAGACACCGAAGTCCTTGCCCTCCGTCGTCTTGGAGACGTCCGACACGACGAGCTGGATATGCTGGCGCACCTCCGACAGCGGCACCCTGCCCTTGTAGGTCGCCAGCGGATGAGAGGGCGCCGCCACCGGCGTCATCGAGG
>NZ_JANCMW010000227.1 GCF_029207565.1 Marinobacter iranensis
GGAAAGCATGTGCGGCTGGTGTAAGGACAAATGGGGCTTCAACTGGCAGATTACCCCGCGTCGGCTGATCGAGCTCAATTTCAGCGACGATCCCGCAAGCGCGAAGCGGGCGTTCGAGGCGATGATGACGATGAAGAAGATCGACATCACCACGATCGAAGCCGCGGCGCGCGGTTGAGGAGGATGCCATGACCGTCGAGATCACCGGTTTCAACTGGGTGCCCGATTTCGCGCGCGGCTATGTCCGCGATCTCAGGCCGCGCT
>NZ_JANCMW010000228.1 GCF_029207565.1 Marinobacter iranensis
CGCAGGCCGGAACTGTCAATGTAATGCGTGGCAACTTGGTTCGGACCGATAGCGGGCTTGCGAGAAAACCAATGACTATGCCACCAACTCCAGCCGCCAACTGGGCCGGAAGGTTGACGCCGACAAGGGCGAGGCGGCAGAGGTTCCCACAAGCTCCTAGAGCTGCAGCCCATGCCACCGTGCACGGTGAGGAATTGAAGAGGATGGCGAATCCGGCGACTCCGCATGCTGTCGCTACCGCATAGGCAAACCACGCCCAGGGGT
>NZ_JANCMW010000022.1 GCF_029207565.1 Marinobacter iranensis
TATGACTTCAGTGGCGCGAGCAAAGCTGAGTGTTATTGATAATAAATAAACGGATTACCCAGACGGAACACTAGAAAATCCCTAGCCACTTTGGCCATATCGAATGCTCAGTTGATGGATGCTTGCTCCACAAAGATCCAGGAAATTACTGCATAGCTACAATATAATAAATTTTCAAAGCTAGATGATTGTGTGTCTTCCGGCATATTCAAGCTATTCGAGGTATTTGCCTTCTAGTCGAAAATGTAGAACGATTAGGCCATAACATTAATATAGAAAATCAAAAAATAGGTTCAATGGCTTTTGCCATATTCTCAAAAGCAGACTAATATCCAATTACCTGAAATTGATGAGAGGAACCCGTGAGCCCATACAGTCAGGTTACGATTCGATATCATAAAGAGTTAGGTGACCTTGAAGTGAGGTCTAAAGTTAAATTACCTATATAATTCTGTATTGATTTGAGTGTTAAAATGCGTTTTAGTGATGAAGGACCTTAAAATGTTCATTAAATAATATTATTATCAATAAACGATTATCTACATTTAATGTTTTCGTGCACCTGATCGTTATTTGATTATTGTGTATAAGTGATGAGCTGCTATAAGTAAAGTTGTGACTCTGATAATGGGGCCTCTGAAATGCTCAGGTTTATGAATTATTTAGGTAAAAAATTTCTCCCGATGTCTTCTTCGATATCTGGTGTAGGTTATCAATCACTTACGCCAACAGATGATGCTGATCCCGACGGAGAGTATTGTAGAGCGCTTAGGTTTGCAGTAGAACATAGTAATATAAAGAATATTGCGGTTACTGGAGGTTATGGATCTGGGAAAAGTAGTGTCTTGAATACTTTTGAGCGTGTGTGTGGACAAGAATATAATTTCCTTAATATCTCCTTGGCCACATTTAAGGAGCCTGAGTTTAGCAAGTCTAAAAAAGATAAGATCAAAAATGATGAAAATAGAGTTGCTGTTGAGCGAAGTATTTTGCAGCAGTTATTTTATTCAGTGGATCAGTCTGATATTCCTAGATCTAGGTTCAAAAGAATAAGTAATCCAACGAAAAGATTTGTGAGAAGCTCAGTTTTATTTTTCTTAGTATTTATATTGTTTGCTTTATATCAGCTTGAGCCTGAAAGATTTAGTTTCCTTGGATATGACATGCCTACATGGTTTTCATATTTCAATCTTGCTATGCTTTTTATATTTTCCTACGTTTCTCTAATCGGGCTATACAGATTTGCTCTTCAAATCCAAGAAATGAAGTTTAAGTTTAACAATGCAGAGATAAACATAAAAGAGGGCGCTGGAAAATCTATTATTAATGATCATCTTGACGAAATACTATATTTTTTCGAATGCACAGAATTCAATGTTATTGTGATAGAAGATCTTGATCGATTTAACGACCCGGAAATTTTTATAAGACTAAGAGAGTTGAATGCTCTAATAAATAAGTCAGGGAAAATATGTCGGAAGGTGATTTTTGTTTATGCTATTAAAGACAATATGTTTCAAGACAGAGATAGAAGTAAATTCTTTGATTTTATTGTGCCGATTATACCAGTTATAAATCCAACAAATTCGTATGACAAGATAAAAGAGAAATATGATACGGAAGGAGTAGGGAATCGATTTTTAAGTAAGGTGTGTCTTTATTTCGATGATTTGCGGTTAGTTTATAATATATTTAATGAGTACGAGGTTTATCTTCTTAAGCTATCTAGGCTGCATCCGGATAGGCAGAAGCTCTTATCTATTATAATATATAAAAACTATTTTCCAGGTGATTTCTCTGCTTTACACTCTAATAAAGGCATGGTTTATAAGCTATTTAATGAAAAAAAAGAAAATCTAATTAATCAAAATGTAAAAGATCTAAAAGATTCGATTAACGAAATTTCTGACCAAATATCTTCATGCAGTCGCGAAGTCCTATCTTCTTTAGAGGGCTTAAACAGAGTTTATCTCTATGAGATTTTGGCAAGAGCGTTTGGCCCTGATAGGATAAATCCATCGATAAATGTGAACCTGAGTGGTGTAAATTTTTTGTTGTCCACCAAAGAGATTGAGGTAAATGTCGATGAGGCTGTACTTGTTGATAATTTTGATATTATTAAATCCAGCGGTGAAATAAATTTTATTGCAAACTTTGGGAATCGAAAAATTTCCATCGGTAAAGTGTCTTTTCAAGAAATTGAAGGAGAAATTGGCGAGTATGAGAAACGGAAGAGGGGAATACTTAACAAAAATATCTCATCAGAGTTGAAAGAGAAGCGATATAATTTACAAGAAAGGGTGGAAGAAATTAAGTATATGTCGTTACATGAATTGCTTAGTTTTAGCAAAAATGAAGAGATCTTTGGCGAAGAGCCGCAAATCTTGAGATTCCTCGTCAGAGAAGGGTATATCGACGAGACGTATTCTGACTACATTTCATTGTTTTATGATTCCGCAATAACGATTAGAGATAAAGAGTTTGCGCTTAGCATTGCAAACAAAAAGCCACTAAAATTTGACCTTCAGCTTACTAAAATTGATGAGCTATTATCAAGATTTTTAGACAAAGATAGTTTTCGGCATGATGGTGTACTTAATTTTAGCCTGGTAGATTATGTACTGGCGAATTCATCCGCCTTTTCTGAGCATGTTAGAGAGCTATTCAAGACAATTTCTAGGCGATCAGACTCCTCGGAGAGGTTTGTTTTAGAATACTTAAATAAAGATAAAAGTAATAGTTATTTCATAAATTATCTATTAGAAGTATGGCCTGATTTTTTTGAGTTTTGTCAGTCTGAAGTAAGTAATAGCCGGGAGATTTATAAAAAATGGTGGCCTTTTATAAACGAAAAAACTTTGAAAACTTACGAAGTAAAATCTAGTCTTAGAAGAGTTGTGGAAAGTTTAGATGATCCGCTGTTTTTGTTCGCTAAGTCATTTTCTGATAATAATCATATAATGAATTTTTTGGATATACTCTCTCCAAGGTTTAGTTTTCTTGAGTGTGATGATGATAATTTGGGACTATTCAATGAAATATGCTCTTCCAAATTATTTCTAGTTAGCAAGGGAATGATATGTCAAATAATAAAGGTTAATACGGATGCAGTGTCATCGGACCTGACAAATATTTTGGAGTATTATCCAGTTAGTTCAATTCTTGATTACGGTCCTTATTTCTTGAAGTTAGACTACGAGTCGAATAAGTTGGAATACATTGATAAATTTGTTCTCGAGTATGATTGCATTCATGAACAGCAAGATGTAGTTGTTGATCTATTAAATGATGATGACATTTATCTGCCGTTAGCGTCAGTCCAGGCATTGTTAAATAAGTCGCGCAATAAAATCGAAAGAGTCAATGATATTAATCGGTCCGAGTACTGGCAATTATTGTTTAATGAATGTATGGTTTGTGCAACATGGTCAAATATAATGCTGTATTATGAAGTAAATGAGTGTGAACTTAATTCAATAATTTTTGATTTTTTTAACTTGGAAGAAAACTTTAATGATCTTTCCGGTTCGAAAGTTAGTTCAAAGGAGGTTGGTGATCGTTGGGATAAAGATTTTGTCAAAAAGTTCGAGTCGGATCTAACTCGGTCCCAAGAGGTAACCGATCAAGCATTCGATAATCTAGTAGGCTCCCTTTCTTTCGTTTGGAGCAAAATTGACATTTCAGAATTGTCTGTTGATAGGGTTCAGTCTATGATATCGAACGGCAAGCTTTCAATGTCACTAGATAACTTGAATAGTATTTTTAATTTTGAAGGCGAGTTCGTGTTAGATTCGTTTGTTGCTAAATATCCGTCGGAGTTTTTAGATCTGCTGAAAGATAAGGATAGCCTTGATATTGGCTCAAAACATTTTGAGGAATTACTTGGCTCAAAGTGTCTATCTGAGGACAATAAAAAGTCTATTTTTTATCATTGTAATTTAGATTGGATATGTGATTCTCAAGTTATTAGGTCTGCTATAATAGAGATATTTTCAAATAATGAAATTGATTTTAATTGGTTTGAAAATATTATGTCCATTGTGACGGAAAGTAATTTCCGGGTAGACCTATTTTTGTGTCAGATAAAGTACTTTAATAACGAAGAGATTCGGTCTGGTTTAATCGCGTTAGGAGGGGACTATCAGGTATTGGCGGAATCTGATGGATACTCAAAGATATCTTGGGATCACAGTGAGAATAATATAGAGTTAATAGATGCTCTTTATCGGTATAGGTTTATTACTAAACCTGACATTTCTAAAGGTATTTTCAATAAATTTGGGCGAAGTATCAGGGTTAAAAGAAGGCTGCGCTAACGATAAACCGGAACAGAATTATATTTTCCCTTTTTGATGGTCCTGAGCTAGTTTAAGTCACCACCAACCCTCTCCGTACTTTCGTTAATGTCGGCTGTCAGCGTACACACAATGGAGCTGGGTTTCGAGAGCAAAGAGAGGCTGATGCCAATACAAGCTAGGTGATTGTGCCCAGTTTTTCCCACCATATTGTCCAACGCGGCCATAACCGCCAACCGGTGTTCGTCGAGCGCCGTGACTTTGAGTACTACCTCGCAAACCTTCAGGAATGGAAGCAGATCTATGAGCTGGATGTGGTCAGCTATTGCCTGATGACGAACCATGTTCATCTGGTCGTTCAGGCAAACGACAATCTGACCGCAATTCCTCAATTGATGAAGCGCCTGGCAGGTCGTCAAACACGCTTTGTAAATGCCCTCGAAAAACGCAGTGGGTCGCTCTGGGAAGGACGCTACAAGATCAGCCCTATTGATACCGATGCCTATCTGCTGGCTTGTCGTCGCTATGTGGAGCTCAACCCTGTTAAAGCCGGGATGGTGGATAAACCTGAGTTGTATGAGTGGTCGAGCTACTGTGCAAGGGTCGGGGCGTCACCTTGCCAATGGCTGGATGAGCCTTGAAGCCTATCGGCAGTTTGTTGAGCAGGAAGATGCTTCGTCGTCAGATGAATTGATTCGCGCGGTGATCAATAGCAATAAGCTGACCGGCGGCAACAAATTCGTGGATGAAATTGAAAACCGTATCGGTATCAGAGTTGAAAATCGTAAGCCGGGGAGGCCGGGCATCTGAAAAATAGATCTGTCCCAGTTTTCTGTGTCCCGGTTTTCAAATGGTTTTTCGGGTCTGAACATGTTTTTCTGATACAAAGTTGTTTAAATATTGTTCGCATAATACTAGAATATTGATCTAAAACAAACGTTAAACTATGAGACCGTAATGAGTTCCAAGTATTCAGGTAAAGAAGTAATAAAGGCTGGAGAGACGTTTTTATACGAAGGTGAGGTTGACTCGGATGAGTTGAACCGAGCTATGGATATTCTCTCATATTGGAGATTTGAGCACGAGTATCCTCTTGAGAATGCATTTGAGTTGTTAAAAGAAAAGTCGATAAAAAAAGATAAAGGTGCGATTTTTGCAAAAAGATTAAAAAGATACGCGTCTATCGTTTCTAAATTGAAACGATTTCGAAAAATGAAATTAAAAAATATGCAGGATATTGGTGGTTGCAGAGCCATTGTATCTAGTGAGAAGAAGCTTTACCAAATAGTAAGAGAGCTAAGGAAAAAGGAAAATTTTAAGAACGGCGATGGCGTGGTGAAATATAAGGACTATATTAAAAACCCAAAAGATGATGGGTACAGAGGTTATCATTTGATTGGGATATTTAAAGATAAATCTGGTGGTAAAAAATCAATAGAACTGCAGGTTAGAACTGTAATTCAACATGATTGGGCTACGGCACTGGAAATTGTAGATTTGTTTACAGGGCAAGCTTTGAAGTCGAACCAGGGGGAAGCTGAATGGAAAGATTTCTTTAAGTTAGTTAGTGATCATTTTTCTTTAATGGAAGGTATTCATTTATTTACATCTAAGAACGATAGTGAACAATTTATAGAATACGAAAAGTTAATTAACAAGAACCCCGATTACCTTGAATCTGGACTCAAAATTCAAGAGTATGAATCTAGATTGAAAATTGTAAAAAGTCTTCAAGCATATGCCCATTCACTCAAGGTTGCAGATGATCACATATCAGAACACGAGGTTGATGGCTACGTTTTGCTGAGAGTTGACACGGCTAAAAAGCAGGTGGAGTCAACGATTTTTTCAGATTCGAATAATGAAGATGCCGAGAGAAAATATATAGAATATGAGAAAGAATCAGCGAGTAAACAAAATATAGTGGTTGCGCTAGTATCTACAACAGCAGTTGGTGGTATTAAAGAGGCATATCCAAATTATTTTGCAGATTCAACTGATTTCTTGAAGTATTTGCTACATATCATCAACGCACCATTTGCAAGAAGGAAAACCTTTTTTGAACGATGGCTGAAAAGGACAGGGCTTTAACCGGCGGGGAACCGGGACAGATCTATTTCTCTAATGCAATTTCGTCGGTTTGAGGTTGCTGTCCAGTGTCCGCCTTAGAGATTTTAGGTGGAGGCGGTGTCCAAGCCTTTAACAGCTGCCCAGCCTCCTGATAAAAATGCGGTACTGCCTTTTCCAACTCCTCAACAAACACCTTCCTCCCACTGAACTTCCCGGCGAGATCCACCTCGTAAACCACTTCCAGCGTTGTGGCAGCAGTATTGGACGTATCCGATTCCAGCAACTCCGGCGAATCTCGCAAATCTTTCAGTGCCTGATAGGTCGTTTCTGCCTTGCCGGGCCTTGTGGCGCGAATGAAAAACCCGCCCGGTGTGGTCTTCTTTAGTTGGCGCAATAGCCAGTTAACCCTGGCTTTGGTGCTTTGTTTGTCTTTCGGTGCCATAAGGCGCATTGAGCAGTAAATCATTCGCCGCTGGAGGTCAGCCGTTACTTCCAGGTCCGCCGCCGCATTGATGATGTGGAGTGCGCAATTCAGTGTCGGTGCTTTGCAGAAAGCATCGGCATCGTCCTTCAGGCGTTTGGCAGGGTCCAGTCGATGGTCGTTTTTCAGTTTCAGTGAAACGTCGCTGCCGGTGAGGCGGGACATGATCAGGCAAAGGTCCCGTTGCTCCTGGTGCCAGGCGGCGATGGTGTTCTGTACCTCATCGCTGGTTTTGGCGAGTGGGGCGTTGCTCTTCACTTTGTTGACGACCTCTTTCCACTCGGCGTTCATCTGGTCGAAGTGGCTGATGCCAGAGCGGTCGCTTTCAAGGTAGCGCAGTATTTCGCTGAGGATGAATACCTGGTCCTCGTCTTCAACACCGTCGTTCTTGAGCAGGAGCTGGCACTGGGTTCGGATGAAGGCCCACGACCAGTGAAAGAGGGCTACGGACTTGGTGGCGTTCTTCGGGAGTTTTACGGGGTGGTGAGTCGGGAGTGCTGCAAACTGGTTGGTGATGGTGATCACGGCATCCAGTTTGTGGGTTTTTGCCTGCTGGAGGTAGCGTGATACCTGTTCCTCGCCAATGGTGTCGTTGCCGACCTTGGCTTCTATCAGTGCCCGCCATTCACGCCTGCCGGTGCGAAGAATCAGGAGGCCGTCTGGTCGGTCTTTGTTTTTGACAGCTTTCTTATCCTCATTCAGGAATACCGGTTCTATCCATGCCTCAAGGGTGGCGCTGGTCCCGACACGTACCCCCAGGGACTTCAGCAGGGACTGTCGTAGCTCAAGCACGGAGCGGAGGCCTGCTAGTATCACGGAGACGGATTTCTGTTCCCTGGCGCTGTCTGCGGTTATCGGGATAAGGCGTGCTGGCTCTCCGCCAGTGAGGAAGTCTGGGCGAGGCATCTGGGAGCTCCATGCTTATTATTAGATGTGGTTTTTTGATTAAGACTAGCAGTGATTTCTGGCAGCGCTGGCGATTTGGAGAATAGTTTGTGAAAACTTGAAAAATGCCGGGACTGTGGCGGTTTGTTGCTGGTACAACAGGCAAAGTACCCCGGAGAAACTACACTTTCAGCTGGGAGCAATCGATGGAGCAGCCAATTCTGAATCTCCCCTCGAGCCTAACAGTCTTGGTCACTTTGCTTGCCGGCTTTCCCGGCGCTGATTTATTTTCGTAAGATCCTGAAAAATCAGTTTATATCGTTCTCACTGTATTCGAATCTGCGCCAGAACTCGTAGGTAGAGTGAACCTGTTTAATCAATCAACGACAAAGAGTCGGTTAATAATGTCGCAAAGGAAGTATTTCAAACAACGGATTGGTGACCTGGAACAGATTTTCAAAGATGCGGGCTCTGACATCGCGGTTTTGGAAGAGCTGGAGGAAGAGCTATTGCATCGGTCTACGCAGCGAGCTACTCAGCTCATGGAAGCCGTTCGATCAAAGCTGGGCGGTGCGAGTTCTATTCTGGACGAACCTGATGGTGGAATATCGGAAGCAGTTCAGAGTGTGGGCGAAGGGAGGCAGGGTGTTCTGGAGCAGCCGTCCACGATCGATTGGGAGCACGCGTTATCCGAAGTTGGGAATGATGCTTCGGATGAGGGAGAGGAGCATGTATCGACTCCGATAAATAACTATCCCGGCGATATCCTGGAGGCGTGGACGGTTCTTGAGACTCTTTCTCCTCAAACCTACAAAAAACCAGATGATTTAGTGGTTGGTGCTGGATCAGTAGCCTGGTTGAACTCTGGTCAACTAGAGCCGTGGATTAAGGGGGAGAAATCCAAGCCGAAGAACAATCTTTACTACGTGGTTTACTTGGGAGCTATTGATATAGAGCGAGCCTCCGGCGAATTGCTCAAGGTATTCAACGACGGGCGGCCAGAGCGACCGCAAGCGCGCGGGTTGGCACCGCTTGCTGCTGTGCTATTGGATAAGAAAGGGGTTCCAATCCCCGAAACTGGGCTGGCGATATCAAGTTTTGGCTGGGCTTACGCCAGAACGCTGAAAGGCAAGCTGAATGATTTGAAAGGGTGGGAGGTTGCGGAAGATATCTTGCTTAAGGGGCTGCAGCCAGTTGTTTACCCTCAAGATGAAGAGGGGCAGGTACTGCCATTTTCCCTGGACCGCGCCAATAGGGCGTTTCGGTGGCTACTTAAAAATTGTGATATCCCGGAATCCGATGTTCGCGGGCCCTCATTTGCTATTCGACGGTTTCAGCCCTTCAGCAAGGGAGAGCCGGAACCGCCTCTGTTGAATAGCTTCTTCCTTGAAGATCTGCAACGGGCCAAAAGGGAGATTAATAGCAAATCCGCTGGCAAGGCCTTAAATCAATACCTCGGAATAGTTTCTCCTGATGTCCGGCGTGATCTTATGTCTGATAAAAAGCAATTGGAGTGGGCGCTTCAGCCTAAATACACTCCAGCGGCACGCTGGCCAAGTAAAGGTCGCCATCCGTTGGTGTTGCTTCAGCAGGCGGCGGTCAACCTTTGTCGCAAGGAGCTGAAGGGTGGTGGTTTGTTTTCGGTAAATGGTCCACCAGGAACAGGGAAGACCACGTTGTTACGGGATATCGTTGCTTCCGTTCAAGTCGACCGTGCAAAGGCACTATGTGCTTTTGAAAATGCAGATGATGCCTTTACCCATGCAGGTCAGATGAAAGTTGGCGGAGGTTTCATTCATCTTTATCAGCTCCATGAATCGCTTCGGGGTCATGAAGTGCTGGTTGCCTCGTCAAACAACAAGGCGGTGGAGAACATCAGCAAGGAATTGCCTTTGCGAGCAGAACTGGCAGAGGACTTTTCCGACTTCGAATATTTTCGGTCGGTGAGCGACGCTTTGGCGGGTGGAACAACAGATACCTGGGGGCTTATTGCCGCTGTTTTAGGTAACGCTAAAAACCGGTCGGAATTCATCAACAAAGCCTGGTGGGACGGTAGTTCCGGTCTGAGGAAATATTTCTTGGCGCTGTCTGGCCAGAATGTCGAATCAACCGATGCCGATGGAAACGTGACGGTTCCTCGGGTGGTATTGGAAGGTGACCCTCCTTCTTCGCCTCAAGAAGCGCAACGGCGTTGGATGGACGCGCGACGAACATTTACAGCTAACTTGAAGGCTGTGGATGAGGCAACAAAACAGGCCCAGCACGCCTACGAGAATTATGGCCACCTGGTTGAGTTGAAAAACAAAATAGCCAATGTCCATCAGCAACAGAATGAGATCAAGGAAGCGCTCTCGGTAAACCATGAGAACATGCAGACGTTGGAATGGGAAAACCATCAAGCCTTAGCCCAGCTAGAGGCTGCACGTAACGCCGAAAGTACCTCTTGGGCTCATAAACCCAATATTCTTAGCCGGCTGTTCCAGAGGCGCAGGTGGAGAGAGTGGAAAGATGCTTATACTCGGATGTCCCTTGAAGTCAGTAACTGTGGAAAAGCTCTGGAGAGTATCCAGAATCAGCTCCATCGGTATGGGCGTGAGCAGGCAAGGCTGAATGGCGAATTGCAGGAGCTGATACGTGGTGAAAGCCTTCTGGTGAGACAGAAGGAAAACGCGCTGGCTCAGATTGAAAAGTGCCGTTCGATATGTGGCGACAAGCTTGTCACCGACTTGCTGTGGGATGAGACACACCATACCCAGCAAAATTTTGCGCCAACTTTTACGCGCCAAATCCAGGAATTGAGGGATGAAGTATTCGTTTCTGCGATTAAAGTACAGAAAGCCTTTGTTGATGTTGCGGCCAAGCAGATTCGTCAGAATCTTGGTGCATTTTTCTACCTGTTGAGTGGCGGGGGTCTTCGCAGGGACTTGCAGCATTTGGTTCCTGATCTGTGGGCCACCGGCTTTCTGTTGACGCCAGTAATATCTACGACATTCGCCTCGGTAGGCCGTATGTTGAAAGAGTTGCCGAAGGAGAGTTTAGGCTGGTTGCTAATTGATGAGGCCGGTCAGGCAACTCCCCAGGCCGCCGTTGGCGCTATTTATCGGTCAAAGTGTGTGGTTTCCGTTGGTGACCCCCTGCAAATTGAGCCGGTAGTTACTCTCCCTGAGCAACTTGTCGATAGTGTGTCCCGGCATTTGGGTGTGGAGCCATATCAGTGGATGGCTCCTTATGCCTCGGTACAGACACTTTCTGATATGGCCAACACCTATGGCACGACCTTGTCGAGGGGGCTGAATGAAATCTGGATTGGTGCTCCGCTATTAGTGCACCGCCGTTGTCAGGAACCGATGTTCTCGATTTCAAATGACCTGGCTTACAACAACATGATGGTCCAAGCCACTAAACCAAGTGCATCGCTGCTGGCCGATGTTTTCAGTAGCAACGCAGACTGGATTGATATCCAAGGTAGCGCTGAAGAGAAATGGTGTCCCGAAGAAGGGGAACATGTATGCCAGATGCTGCTGCAGGCTTGTAAGCATCTACGGGGAGATCCTGGGCTGTTTGTCATTACACCATTCAAACGAGTTGCGGAGAAAATGCGACAACGCATGCGCACAGAAATTGACCGTCTGGAATCGCTAGGCATCAGCGATGCCGGGCAATGGATACAGAACTCGATTGGCACCGTACACACGTTTCAGGGAAAGCAGGCCCGAGGTGTGATCTTCCTGCTAGGTGCTCCAAGCCCTGCTCAGAGTGGCGCCAGAAACTGGGCGACGAATAATGTAAATTTGCTGAACGTTGCGGTTTCACGGGCAAAGCAGAACTTTTATGTTGTCGGAAACAGAGAGCTATGGGGGAGCAGTGGCAACATGAAGCGTGTAAGTGCCTTTTTAAGCCGAGAGAGTCAGCACCCACTGCATTGAATGAGGTGGCGGCACGTCAGTTTCGACTAACTTCGGCTTCGGGAAAACCGAGAAAGATCTATTTCCCGGTATTAACTTCCAGCACGTGAAACCACCCCTTTTGCCAGAAAACACTTCTCGGGCCGGAAACAGAGGGTAGGCGTAACCGCTTTTTCGGTAAAACCATAATCTCATAAAACCGGGACAGATTTATTTTCGATCTTCTTTCAGCCCGTGTTGCCCACGCATGACGGCACCGCAGCAAGTCGCGTCGCTTGATTTCTCTCCGTATGCCCTGATTATTCCCTGAACCAGCCAATCAGAGGGGTAATCCCCCCGAAAAAAAGCGGTTTTCAAAAGTAGAATTTTCCGTAAGCTAAACGCAGGGAGATTCTGCATGAA
>NZ_JANCMW010000229.1 GCF_029207565.1 Marinobacter iranensis
TAGGCGGCGTTGCTCAGGAGCATCCGGCTCGCCCCCCGCGACACGCCGGCAAGGCCGAGCGCCGCGTCCGACCAGTCGATCGTGAAGCCCAGGCGCGTGCGGTACCAGTCCAGCGCAGCCGCGAGATCGGCGACCGGGATCTCGGGACAGGCGGCGGGGAAGTCCATCCTATAACACCCACTCGAATAGCTAACGTTTCCGAACACCGTCCTGGGCAATTGCCTCTATTAGCTCGACGACCGCTGAGATTTTCCACACGACACC
>NZ_JANCMW010000230.1 GCF_029207565.1 Marinobacter iranensis
GGATGGGGATAACGGATATGCGGAAATGGCAGATGAGATGGAAAGACTGGCGTCCGTGCAGCCTGGCTTTCTGGGAGTAGAGAGTGCTAGAGAAGGCGTAGGCATTACCGTATCTTATTGGGAATCGCTAGAAGCCATACAAAAATGGAAACAAAACGAACGACATTTAATGGCCCAACGCAAGGGGATATCCGATTGGTATCTCGCTTATAAGACAAGAATTTGTAAGGTCGAACGGGATTATGGATTTGAAAAAACCGAAT
>NZ_JANCMW010000231.1 GCF_029207565.1 Marinobacter iranensis
CGGAGGATAGTCCGCATCCTCCAGGAACAGGTAGCGCGCGCCCAGCCGCTCGACGGCCGCGATCTCGCGCCGCACCGCGCCCGGATCCGCGATCACCGGCGCCCGCCCGCCGCCACGCGCGGCCAGCATCGGCAGTGCGTCGAGCGCTGCCTCGGCGGTCCCGAAGCGGGCGATCAACTGGGCATAGGTGACGGGGCCGATATTGGCGGAGCGCAACAGCCTTAGCCGTGGCTCCCGCGTGTCAGCCACTTTTCTTCCCGATG
>NZ_JANCMW010000232.1 GCF_029207565.1 Marinobacter iranensis
CATCATCGGCGGTCCCCCGTTGGAGCGCCGCAAATCGATCTGCAGGCCGTTGTCCTTGTAATCGACGAACAGCGGTTCCCCGTCGGAACAGCGATATCTATGCCGCCCCATTTCCCCGGTCGCCACGGCGCTGTCGGACGAATGGATCTGCTGCTCCGTTGGCGGGGCTGGCGGCTTTCTTTCCGAGCACGCCGCGAGCCCGACAACGAGGATGACGGCGGGCAGCACCCGCTTACAGTGCATCATCATCGCGCCTTCCTCCT
>NZ_JANCMW010000233.1 GCF_029207565.1 Marinobacter iranensis
GCGCCGCGAGGTCGAGACGAACACCGACCCCGACGGCCCGGACTTCGCCAAGGCGATGCTGGGCGAGGTCGTGCTGAGCTATCCCGCCGGCTCGTCGACGGTGAAGGCGTACGTCACGCTGACGTTCGCGGCTGCACCCCGGAAGGGTGCCAAGCCGCGCCAGCCGGACGAAATGGCGCGCGAGCTCGCGGCTCGCCTCCCCGGTCTGACGGCGAGCTTGCAGGCGACCGGTGCCGGCGCTGCGCACCCCCTGTCGGCGCAAG
>NZ_JANCMW010000234.1 GCF_029207565.1 Marinobacter iranensis
TGGTATCCGATACCGGTGGTACCGCCACCGATCTAGTTCTGGATTCCTCGAAAGACGACAACTTGTGATGCCTGCCGCAGTAGAACGACCTCACCGCGATGAGGTGAGAAGCAGAATACTTGCCGCAGCCGCCCACAACTTTGAACGGGACGGCTATGTCGGCGCCAGTCTGCGACGCATTGCCACGGATGCCGGATTCACCAAGGGGGCGGTGTACTCCAACTTCGGATCGAAGCCCGATCTGTTTGGTCAGGTGTGCGCTG
>NZ_JANCMW010000235.1 GCF_029207565.1 Marinobacter iranensis
GGTAGTAGGGGAAGTTCCACGGCATGACGCCCAGCAGCACGCCCAGGGGCGCCTTGCGGATGACGGCGGTGCCGTCGCCGTCGATCGGGACGGGCGCGTCCGCGGTGATCTCCTCGATGTGGTCGGCGTAGTACTCGGTGATGTCGGCGGCGAAGTCGACCTCGCCGAGCGCCCCGTCGATCTGCTTGCCCATCTCGCGGACGATGATCTTCGCGAGCTCGTCCCGGCGCTCGCGGTGCAGCTGCGCGGCGCGGCGCAGCAGG
>NZ_JANCMW010000236.1 GCF_029207565.1 Marinobacter iranensis
CGAGATCGCCGAACAGGTGGTTGCCGCAGGCTGGAGCGAGATCGGAGTGGAACTGGAGACCGAGCGAGACGAAGCGCGCGACCTGGTCCTGCTCGTGGATCAGGTCGGCCTGCTCGTCGATGTGGCGGGTGAGCAGCGCGAGCCGATCGCCGTCGATCCGGCCTGCGGCGAGCGCGGCCGTGATCGGCTCGAGGTGCAGCCGCGTCTCGATCAACTCGCGTGGCGCGCTCGTGAGCGCGGACGGACTGAGCGTCGCAGCGGGG
>NZ_JANCMW010000237.1 GCF_029207565.1 Marinobacter iranensis
CCTTTCCGGTGTTCGTGGTCCTGATCGCCCACTATGATCTGAGCCCGAACATCTGGCTGAGCCCGCTGATGATCCTGGGCACGCAATGGTACATCCTGTTCAATGTCATCGCCGGCGCCTCGGCCTTCCCGAGCGATCTCAAGGAAGCGGCACGCAGCTTCCACATCGAGGGCTGGCGCTGGTTGTTCAAGGTGATCCTGCCCGGCATCTTCCCGTATTACGTCACGGGCGCGATCACCGCGTCGGGCGGCTCGTGGAATGC
The DNA here is from genome assembly GCF_029207565.1 of Marinobacter iranensis. Taxonomy (GTDB): domain Bacteria; phylum Pseudomonadota; class Gammaproteobacteria; order Pseudomonadales; family Oleiphilaceae; genus Marinobacter; species Marinobacter iranensis. Next base: position 263 of record NZ_JANCMW010000237.1, read on the forward strand.
T
>NZ_JANCMW010000238.1 GCF_029207565.1 Marinobacter iranensis
ATTGGCCTTCTGGGGCTGCTTTATGTCGCGGTTCGTCTGTTCCAAGTGAGTTCCTTTGGGCCGCAGCTGACCGATGTGCACTTCTCGGTGGTACCTTTCCTCCTGTCGATTGCTTTAGCGGCAGGATGGCAGTTGACTTACGCACCGTATGCCAGTGATTACTCACGCTATCTTCCCCGTGACACGAAGTTTGGGAGTGCGTGGTTCGGTCCCTTCGCGGGATCAGTACTTGGAGCTACGATTTCGATGACGCTGGGTGTGTT
>NZ_JANCMW010000023.1 GCF_029207565.1 Marinobacter iranensis
CACTGGAAACCGCACGCTTGCATGGGGTGGGCTGGTCTTCAGCAAACGCCTCTGAACGGCATGTAAAAAGCACTCATTCTCCGAACCGTTGCGGACATGGTCTCCAGCACCGTAGAGGGGGAATCGTCCTGTCGCGTGCGGTGGGCGAACCACGGCTGCTCAGCGAGCAGATTATTCTCCTGCAATCCTATATCAAGTTGTTTTTCAATTACTTAAGTTCAGTCAGACCCTGACGGGTTATTGTGAGAGCATCAGAGCCCGAACGTATTAGACTTCTCTCAGGATCATCAAAATTCAACCTCAGCGATTTCTTTGAGGGCTCCTCGTCCCCCTGCAAACAGATTTTCGATCTTACCGTCACCACCAATATGCAAACGCACATTGATAAGGCTAGGTGAGGGCGGTGACATCCAACGCCCCTGCTCAAAAAAGAACTCCTGTTTGTCGAAGCCGACATGCTCCCGCAGGTAACATGCCAACGGGCCGGCAGCCATGCCCGTTGCGGATTCTTCCTGAATGCCATACCGAGGTGCGAACATACGGGCTCCCGCATCTCGTCCATTTCCGACACCATCGAAGGAGAATACGTAAAGCCCGATAAGATCCAGAGCGTCACTGAGCTCTTCCACCAACGAAAAATCCGGCTTGAGACCCTGGATTACTCCAGCGTCACGAATACCGACGACGACAAAGCTATTGCCCGTATTCACCAGTGTCGGCCTGGTACCTGCAATCAGATCAGCGCTGCTTATCCCGAGCGCCTTGAGTATGAACTGATAATCCTCATCGGTGAGTTGCTCATAACGGGGCGCTTTTTGCTCCATATACGCTGAGTCGCTCTCCATTTTGATGGATCTGCATCCATCAATCGTTTCCTTGGATGAGTGATCGCGGGTTAGCAGGCCGTTTTGGCGTAGATAACTGAATGTCGCGATCGTCGCATGGCCGCAGTGAGCGATTTGCCGGGCTGGCGTAAAGAATTCCAGCTTTATATCTGCTGAATCAGACGGAGAAACAAAAGCCGTTTCCGACAAGCCGACGGCCGCCGCGATTTTCTGTTTTTGTTCATAACTGAACCGTTCGGCGTTCAGAACAACGCCTGCCGGATTTCCGCCGGAATCACCGTCAGCAAAAGCACTTACAATTGGAACTTCAATCTTCATGGAGGTTTCTCCTTAATGCTCATCTGGTTTGTATCACCTGAATTCTTTCAGTCGACGGTGACGGGAACAAACGGGTAAAATTGATTTATGCTTAAGTAATATTTAACCGTAGGCTGAGCGAACCCAATGCAGAAACTCCCTCCGCTAAGGGCATTACAGGCATTTCGATACGCCGCCAGAGAACTGAGCTTCAAGGCCGCAGCGGAGGCGCTGAACATTTCCCAGGCGGCCGTCAGCACCCATATTCGTGGCCTTGAGGATTTTCTGGGTTTGAAGCTTTTTGTTCGTTTAACCCGGGAAGTGCAATTGACGCACGAAGGCAGGGCGCTTTCAGGGTATGTAGAGACGGGATTTCAAGAGCTGGAAAGAGGCATAGCGCTGTTTGCGCCAAACTCCGATCCCGGACGTCTTACCGTGGCAACGGTGCCATCGTTTGCCAGTCGGTGGCTTGTACCCAGAATTGATTCGTTTCAGAAAGCTCACCCTGAGATCCAGCTAAGTCTTCAACCCAACCTTCAGTTGGTTGGTTTTCGGGGTGATGGCGTGGATCTGGCGATCCGTTTTGGTAGCGGTGATTATCCCGGGCTTGAATCCAGGCTGTTGCTCGAGGAAAAACTGCTGCCGGTGTGTCACAGCATGCTCACTGGTAGTGAACCTGTGACGCCTGAGAGTCTGGTAAAACTTCCGTGGCTTATCGATGAATCAATCGACATGGAAAGCTCGTGGAGAGCGTTTCAGGAAGAACTCGGCATTGAAATACCTGACAGCTCCATAACACTTCGGGTGACAGAGGGAACGACGCTTGTCGAGGCTGTGCTTGCCGGCAGAGGTATTGCGTTGATGCGATACAGCCTCGTTGCCGATCTCCTTAAAGCCGGTTTGCTTCAATGCCCAATCAACATTTCGGTGCCGGCGGAGTACCAATATTACCTGGTTGCACCGGAAGCAAAATTTCGCACGGATAAGGTTCGTGCGTTTGTGTCTTGGATTACTGGGGAAGTAGGTTCCGGTTAAGGGTTTGCGAGAGCACGATTCAGGAAAACCGCTTGCCATCAATGGACGACCACAGAAAACACTAACGTTGACTGGAAGGCGGGCTGATACGACATCAGCGACAGCTTCCCTCGGTATCCAGGCCTACCGTCCTGATCGGAACGCACAGGCGTCGGTTTTCTTTACAGGCAGCGTTGACCGATGGTCTGGCGAAAGCCGGTAGTCCCTGAAACCGGAGCCTTTCTGGTTAGTGGCGCATAACTTGCCGGCTTCTTCCGGGGGAGATTGTCTCTCACTGGGTTGCTTCCTGGGAGAAGGGTTATGATCAAGCATCGGCTTTGTTTGCCTCTGGCGCTTGTCGCGACGTTCACGAGCGGGGCGGCGCACGCTGTTCCCGTATACTGGAACCTGTTCAACTTCGAGCAAGAGAGTGCCCTGGATGCGATCTACGTCACCTATGGCTCCCTTACGGACATGCTGACCGATACCAACCGCACGGGAAGCTTCACACCCAGTGTCACCGGCGCTTCGGCGGCGAATGTCGTCGGCAGTGGAGCCTTTACAGCCGCGGCCACGCAAGTCCCCGAACCGGGCACTCTCGGCCTGGTCATCGTCGGCCTGCTGGGCCTCGGCACCGCAGGCTTTAAAAGGTCCCGGTCCCACGGATGAAAGCGTAAGGATGGGCCAGGGCGGGAGGGAAGGAGTTTCTAGTGATCCTGCCCAACACCCAAAGCAGTGCCGCTCTAGAGCTCATCAACATAGCTCTTGGTAATGCGTCGGTGCAGAAGGAAAGTGGTCGGTGGACGACCAAGCAAAGTACTAAAACCGCGTAACCACAGATCAGATACTTAGCGACCTGTTACCACACAAAGTGCTAAAAAAACTTCAAGTAAATTCTAGAATAGCCAGCTGATTCAATTTTCCACACAAAGTACTAAATTCGTCGTCCAACTCGTAAAGCGGCGGAACTGGATAGGTCCATACAAAAACTCAGCGCGATGCGCGATGGCCTTCAGCACACAACCGCGTTCAGTATCTACACGTTGCTGGGCGGCGGATAGGAGGTCTGCGAGCAGTCTAACCAGGGCTGCAGTGGCACCGACGACGGGATGAACTGACGCGTCGCGAAACAAACCACACACAAAGGCCTTGACCTTCCAATGGTGGGAACCTTCAGGCTTCTTTTACCACCACCATTCAAGGAATAATGAAATGGCCTCAGTTTCCCGGCAACACCACACCAATCCATCAATGTCCGCAGACGCTCGTCTGAGCCTGCCGGTCGAAGGCATGACCTGCGCATCGTGTGTCGGCCGTGTCGAGCGCGCGCTGAAAGCGGTCCCCGGCGTGCAGACGGCCTCGGTCAATCTCGCCACCGAGCGCGCTGACATTACTTTCACCGGCTTGGCCGATCCGCAGGCGGCTGTCCGCGCCATCGAGAGCGCCGGCTACACCGTTCGCGAAGAGACCACCGAGCTGGCAATCGAGGGCATGACCTGCGCGTCGTGTGTGGGCCGGGTAGAGAAGGCGCTCGCAAAAATTCCGGGCGTACTCGAAGCCACTGTCAACCTGGCGACCGAGCGCGCGCGGGTGCGCCACTTTGCAGGAGTTGTCTCCACGGCCGACCTTGAAGTAGCAGTCGAACAGGCGGGTTACAAGTCCAATCGCTTGTCCGCCGAAACGGCGGATGCTGGCGATCAGAACGCCGAGCGTCGTGAGAGCGAGGCACGGGCGCTGCGACGCTCTTTCCTCACTGCAGCCATTCTCACCTTGCCCGTTTTCATCCTCGAGATGGGCTCGCACCTTATTCCCGCCATCCATCATTGGGTGATGGGGGGCCTGGGCCAGCAGGTCAACTGGTATGTACAGTTCACGCTCGCCACCCTCGTCATGTTCGGTCCGGGTCTGCGCTTCTTCCGCAAGGGGGTACCGGCGTTGCTGCGCGGTGCCCCCGACATGAACTCGCTGGTCTCAGTCGGCACCGCGGCGGCTTATGGCTATTCGATTGTCGCAACCTTCGTCCCTCAAGTGCTGCCACAGGGCACCGCCAACGTCTATTTCGAAGCTGCTGCGGTCATCGTTACCTTGATCCTGCTCGGACGCATGCTGGAGGCGCGCGCCAAGGGGCGAACCTCGCAGGCAATCAAGCGACTCGTCGGACTTCAGGCCAAGACCGCGCGCGTCCAGCGCAACGGCGATACAGTCGAGATTGCCCTCAATCAGGTGACGACCGATGACATCGTGCTCGTTCGTCCGGGCGAGAAGATTCCGGTCGACGGCGAAGTCGTCGAAGGCGCCTCTTATGTTGACGAAAGCATGATCACCGGCGAGCCTGTGCCCGTGTCGAAGGGGAAGGGCGCCGAAGTCGTCGGCGGCACGATCAACAAGACGGGCGCTTTCAGTTTTCGCGTCACAAAGGTCGGCGCGAATACGGTGCTCGCGCAGATCATTCGCCTGGTCGAGCAAGCGCAGGGATCAAAGCTGCCGATCCAGGCGCTGGTCGACAAAGTGACCATGTGGTTCGTCCCAGCGGTGATGGTAGCAGCCACGCTTACTTTCCTGGTCTGGCTGGTTTTCGGCCCGTCCCCGGCGCTGACCTTTGCGCTCGTCAATGCGGTTGCAGTTCTTATTATCGCCTGTCCGTGCGCCATGGGGCTGGCAACGCCGACCTCGATCATGGTCGGCACGGGCCGCGCGGCTGAGCTCGGCGTACTCTTTCGGAAGGGCGAAGCTTTGCAGGCGCTGCGCGATGTGAGCGTTATCGCGCTCGACAAGACCGGCACGCTGACCAAAGGACGCCCCGAGCTGACCGATCTCGTGCCCGCCGAGGGCTTTGAATACAACGAAGTTCTCGCCCTTGTTGCGGCCGTCGAGACACGCTCCGAGCACCCGATTGCCGAATCGATCGTCACGGCCGCAAAGCAGTTGAGCCTCATCCTGGCACCCATCGAGAGCTTCGACGCCACACCGGGCTTTGGCGTATCGGCCAAGGTAGCAGGTCGTACAGTCGCCGTCGGCGCGGATCGGTTCATGATGCAGGTCGGTCTTGATGTGTCGAGCTTCCTGTCTACCGCCCAGCGGCTCGGCGAGCAAGGCAAGAGCCCACTCTATGCCGCGATCGACGGACGCTTGGCAGGGGTAATTGCAGTCGCGGATCCGATCAGAGAGACGACGCCCGAAGCAATCAGGGCGCTGCACGCACTCGGACTCAAAGTCGCGATGATCACCGGCGACAATGGGGCGACCGCTGCGGCGATTGCCAAACAGCTCGGCATCGATGAAGTCGCGGCCGAGGTCCTGCCCGACGGTAAGGTCGCGGCACTGAAGAAGTTCCGGATCAATGGCGCGCGGGTCGCCTTCGTGGGAGACGGTATCAACGACGCGCCGGCACTCGCCGAAGCGGATGTTGGGCTCGCTATCGGCACGGGAACCGATGTAGCTATCGAGGCGGCTGATGTGGTGCTCATGTCGGGCGACTTGCGTGGCGTGACGAACGCGATCGCGCTTAGTCACGCCACGATCCGCAACATCAAGCAAAACCTGTTCTGGGCCTTCGCCTACAACGCCGTGCTTATCCCAGTGGCGGCGGGCGCGCTCTACCCGTTGAACGGCACCTTGCTTTCGCCGATCTTCGCAGCGGCCGCGATGGCGCTCTCCAGTGTCTTCGTGCTGGGCAACGCACTCCGGCTCAAGCGCTTCCGCGCTCCCATGTCGGTCGAGGCTCGTAGCGAGACGCCAGATGGGGTAATCCCATCGCCGAAGCCAGCTCTGGTGAATAGTCACTGATCCAACAGCTATACTAATAGTTATTCGGGTGGCATTTGATTGATTCCCCAGGAGGAGAAAAAGATGAATATCGGTCAAGCGGCCAAGCTCTCCGGCGTCTCGGCGAAGATGATTCGCTACTACGAACAGATTGGCTTGATCCCGCAAGCCATTCGTTCTGATGCGGGCTACCGACATTACAATTCGACTGAGGTGCATAGCCTTCGCTTCATCCGCCGCGCACGCGACCTTGGTTTTTCTGTCGAACAGATTGCCGCACTACTGGTGTTGTGGCGCGACCGTGACCGCGCGAGTGGCGACGTCAAGGCGATGGCACTATCCCATGCTGCCGGATTGAAGGCGAAGATCGCCGAACTGCAAGCGATGGTGCACAGTCTTGAGCATCTAGCGGATCACTGCCAAGGCAATGACCGCCCAGATTGCCCGATCCTTACGGATCTGGCCGAGCTGACCGCCGCCGCGGAACAGCGGTCACAGGCTCCACAGAGGGTGCCTCGGTTTGGGGCCGGCACACCAGCCTCGTCACATTAATCTCGCGAAGACTCTTGGCTGAGATATTGAGTACTTTGTGTGGGCATCCAGTGAACGTGTGACAGGTCTGGACGACCAAGCAAAGTACTAAACCCGTGAAACAGAGAATCAGAGGGTTACGGCTCGAATTCCACGCAAAGTGCTAAACAAACTTAAAGTAAATTCTAGAATATCGAGCTGATTTCAGTTTCCACACAAAGTACTAAATTCGTCGTCCGGCGCATCGGAAAATCCCGCTGGTCATGTCTCTAAAATGGGCGTAGCTTAAAAGATCCCAGCTGCGCATGCAGAACCTGCTCCTGGTAGTCTGTAGTCAGTTCATGATCGATTTACGTCATGCCGGCTCCACCAGTAATACTGATACTGGAGTCACGCTATGAAATCATCACTTCGCTTTGCCGTTCTTGTCTCCTCCCTGGGCCTGGCTCTTCCTGCCACGGCTGACCAGAAAACCATGAACGACGCCAATGCTTCCAGCGCCGGCAACTCCATCGGAACCGTCAACTTCCAGGTTAACTGTGGAGAGGCGGTTCGTGCGGATGTGGATCATGCGCTAGGTATGATGCATCACATGATGTACACCCAGGCCCGGTCCGAATTTGAGGCGGTTGTCCAGACTGAGCCTGACTGCGCCATGGCCCACTGGGGTATCGCTACTACGCTGTTCCAGCCCTTATGGGGCACCGTCCCCGGAGCGGGCGATATTGCACGTGGCCGGGAGGCCATTCAGACAGCCCGTGCAAAAGCAAAAGAGCCGCGTGAAAAATTGCTGATTGAGGCCACGGGGGCCTTTTTCGATCCTGAAACCGACATGGTCAGGGAGCGTTTGGCGGGTTGGGCCAAAGGCATGGAGGCTGCCTATCAGGCGTATCCTGACGATCTTGACGTTGCCTCGCTTTATGCACTGTCGCGCATGACACCGGCGCTGCCTTCGGATGACCGAAAAGCGTTACACGACGAAGCTGAACAGGTATTGCGTGAGGCCTGGAAAATCGAGCCTACTCATCCCGGAGCGGTTCATTACACGATCCATTCGACGGATGCGGATGGCCGAGCAGGCAATGCCACTGAAATCGTCGCTTCGTATGGGGCGATTGCCCCGGATGTGCCTCATGCGCTGCATATGCCTTCCCACATCTATGTCCGGCTCGGGGATTGGCCCAGAGTAATAGAATGGAATCGCCGCTCGGCTGAGGTGGCCGTGAGTCATGTAGCAGACGGTGCCAAGTCATTCCACTACATCCACGCGCTGGACTATCTGGTCTATGGTCATCTCCAGCGGGGAGAGGACATTGCGGCACGGAGCGTATGGGCGGAAGCGCAGGCCAATAGCCCTCATGAGGGGAACTTTCCCGGTGTGTTTCATCAAGCCTCCATTCCGGCAAGATTGGCGGTTGAAACCCGTGACTGGGATGCGGCTGCGGCACTTGCTCCCTATCAGTCAGAAACGATCAACTGGGAGCAGTTCCCCTGGCCAGCTGGTTTGATTGAGTTTTCGCGGGGTCTGGGTGCTGTGCATACGGATGACCTGAAAGGCGCACGTGAAGCAGAACAGCGTTTGACGACTCTGGTGGAAACGGCAAAATCCGGTGCAGATCAGCGTTTCTCAACCTACATTGAAGTAGATCGCCGGATTCTGGCTGGATGGATAGCGAAGGCCGAGGGTAATCCCGAGATGGCCATCGAACTTATGCGGTCTGCTGGAGAGCTGGAAGCTACCGTTGAGAAGCATCCGGTCACCCCCGGTGCATTACTGCCACCCTACGAAGCTCTCGGAGATCTGCTGGTTGCCCTCGATCGTCCTGTTGAAGCGCTGGTTGCCTACGGAAGTTCGGATCGCACATGGCCGCAACGTTACAACACGCTATCGGGTGCCGCCCAAGCGGCTGAGGCTGCTGGTGATGAGGAGTCCGCTGCACTCTGGGTTCGTCGTTTGCGGGAGACCGCACCGCGGACCGAGCGTGGCCCGGTACAGCCACAAGGCTCTGTAGCGGGGAGTTATTAGTCGCCAGTGTTCGGATCGGCCAGAAGAACAGCGCCATCGACGAGCTATTGCCGTACAACTGAAGGCCGGCCATTCCTGACAAGGTGTAATGGCCGGATGCTTACAAGTAACCGACATTACTAAGCAGTGAGCGGTTCAATGATTGGGGGCAGGTCAGTACATTTCCTCATACTTTTTGATAGTTTCTACCTTTTCAAAGGAGCCTGTTAAAGATGAACGACCAAATAAACGAATTTATTTGTAAACATCCTGTTTTAGTTGCACCGCAGATTGGAATTTTCCGCCTGTTGGGGCTTCCGTGCTCACTTCATCGAAGCTTTCCAGCGTGTATTGGCCATGGTACTGCTTCAACGCCTTGAGAGCCGCTTCAGGCTCAATATTGAAAAATTCTTTGCGGCGATTGACGAGATTTACCCGGTGTTGACTGAAATGATCGTGGAAATACCTTTCCAGCGTTGGGGCATCGTCGGTATAGATAAACGCGTGTACCTGGAATAATTCCGGCACCGATGCATCACCGAGTTCCTTTACCCTGTCGTTCGGGTCGAGACGTCGGGTCATCCCGATCTTACAAACCCTTTCCCCAAAAGACGACGGATTAGAGATCACGTAGACGTAACCGGCCCTGGTTTGTCGCGCCAAAGATATTGCTCTTGCTTCCTTTTGCCTCAAAAGGTCCAGCTCTTTCTGGTGGAGCTCCAGCTGTTCCTTTTGCCCCTCTGTCGCCTCGTTGATCCTGGCCAGTTCTCGTTCAACCAGCTTCTCCATGCGCTCCCGGTCGCGTTTTGCCTTCTCAAGCTGCTGTCGGACGCGCTCCTCGTCCCGCTCTTCTTCTCGAACCCTCTGACGTTCCTCTCTTTCCTCTTCCTTTAGGTCAGCTCTTAGCTGTTTTATTTCGTAGTTCAGGCGAAGCTCTCGCACCTTGAGGTCAAGATAATCGTGCTCCAAGAAGATCTTTACTAGCCGACTATCCATGTTGATCTCATCGAACTTGTTCTTGATGCGCTGAATGAGGCGGTTGATATTGTTCCATTCCACTGCGGCAATGGCAGCCTTCACTTCATTATCAAAGCACCGGATGCGAAGCTTTATTTCACGATTGACAAACTTTTTTGCTTCGCTCTTTTTCCCGTTGATGGCCGTATCGGCAGGTAGATGAGACAAGCAGGCGCCTTTGTTTTTGACCAGCTCCTTTGCTTCTTCCTTGACCCGTGCCAGTTCATCCTCCAACACTGACTCATCCCGCGTATTAAATAGGGGCTTATAGGTGTTGGCATCGATGGTGCCCACCCCCAAATCGTAGGTTCGAATGATGTTTTCAAATTTCTTTAAGGCGTCCCGTTTCTCCTGATACCTTTCCTGCAGATTTCTGTATGAACCAGAGATGTCTTTCAACTCTGCTTTCAGGTCCGCTACAGGCCGGTAATCGAGCATGATCGCGTCATACTGCGCCTGATTCTTCTTTCGAAGGTTTACGCTAAAAGCCAATAACGCCAGGCCGGCGACCAAAGCAACTGCAGCCACTATAAGCATCAAATTCATGACTTATTTCCTCATACGGATTCTGGAAGTTCAGAGGAAGCTTCCTTTGGTTGTCGACGTGCTTGCTGCATTGCCTCACGTATTAGCTCCGACTCCCGATACTCTTTAGCTTCGCAGTCGTAAAACCAGGAGGACTTTATGCCAAGATCACTCATAACGGCTTTTGCCTCTTCAGGCGAAACGTAGAAGAACTCTTTGCGGTGATTCTCTTTGTTCACCCGATTGGCGATAAGGGCGCTGTGGATTTCCTTCTCTAGCCGCGGAGCATCCTCCACGAAGGCGAGGGTATGGACATCAAATCGATAGGGGACGCTCGCGTCACCCAGCTCAACCACTCTGTCCATTGGCTCGAGGCGGCGAGTCATACCAATTTTGCAGATACCTTCTCCGAAGCTGCCGATGTTGGATATAACGTACAGTGTAGTGGTTCAATGATTCCGGACACCAACGTAGGTGGTAATATCACCACCATAAACGAGGTGTCTGATGACCAGAA
>NZ_JANCMW010000239.1 GCF_029207565.1 Marinobacter iranensis
TGGCGGCCGATGCCGATGCTCCGTTTCTCGTGTGCGAGAAAATCCGGTCCGGCGACCGTGACGTCACCATCTCGATTCCGAATGCCCCAGCGTTTCTCGATCGCCAGCCGGTGCTGGTCGACGATATCGCCTCATCCGGCCGGACCCTCGCCGAGGCGGCGCGCCAGCTGGTCGGCATGGGGTTCGCGCGACCGGATTGCGTGGTCGTGCATCCGCTTTTCGCCGGCGATGCAGCGCAAGTCCTGGGTGGGCTCGTCGAGAG
>NZ_JANCMW010000240.1 GCF_029207565.1 Marinobacter iranensis
GTGATCGCGCGTGAGCGCCTGGTCGAGCTGTCGCGTGTCCGCCTCGGCGACAGTTCGGATCGCAGCGTCGACGTGCTGGTCAGCCGGTTGCGCCGCAAGATCTCCGCCGCCGGCCACCAGCCGCCGATCGGCACGGTGCGCGGCATCGGCTACATCTTCCGCGCAGAGGTAACCCGCTCCTGAGCCTGGTGCCGCGCCATCCGCTGGGACTGCTCGGCAGGATCCTGCTCATCCTGCTGCTCACCGTCGCGATCGAGTTCGG
>NZ_JANCMW010000241.1 GCF_029207565.1 Marinobacter iranensis
TGGGGTTGCCGGACTCGTGGCCCGTACGGAGGTCCTTGACGACCTGGTAGGGGTTGAGGACGTAGTTGCGCATCTGGTCGCCCCAGCTGGCCTGGACGTCGCCCTTCAGGTCCTTCTTGAGCGCGGCCTCCTCGGCCTTCTTGCGGGCGAGGAGCTTGGCCTTGAGCACCACCATGGCGGACGCCTTGTTCTGCAGCTGCGACTTCTCGTTCTGGCAGGACACGACGATGCCGGTGGGGATGTGGGTGAGCCGGACCGCGGA
>NZ_JANCMW010000242.1 GCF_029207565.1 Marinobacter iranensis
GTGTTCGTGCCGTCCGCGACATTCTCGCCTGTTGCCGGCGCCGCCGTGCCGATTGACAGCCCCGACGCAGCGACGGTCGTCTGCGGCGCCGATGCTGTCTTCGGCCAAGTAACCGTAATCGTTAACGTGTCTTTCGAAGCGCCGGATACGACCGCGGTATATGTGCCTGAACCGAGATTCGCGATGCGGCTCGTCAATGCTTTTGCACCGCTTGCTCCATATACGCCCGCGGTATCGTCGAAAAAGAAGCCGGATACGGCCG
>NZ_JANCMW010000243.1 GCF_029207565.1 Marinobacter iranensis
TGATCTGGGGCGATCAGCTTCTGTCCATATTGGCGGAACCCGTCCTGCGCGTGGAGCCGGGCGCGACGATCATCGCCGATGTGAAGGCATCGCAGATGCTGTTCGACCGAATCGCCGAGCTGGGCGGCAAGCCGCTGATGTGGAAGACCGGGCACAGCCTGGTGAAGACCAAGATGAAGGAAACCCATGCGCCGCTGGCCGGCGAGATGAGCGGCCACATCTTCTTCGCCCAGGACTATTACGGGTTCGACGACGCGCAATA
>NZ_JANCMW010000244.1 GCF_029207565.1 Marinobacter iranensis
GGCAGGCGCCGGGCACCGCTCAGTGAGGGCGTGATCCTCGAGAATGACCGAGTGGCGCTTCAGTGGCCGACAGGGCCCTGCAGATCAACCATGACCTGGATCGCCGAGAGGGTGGGGCGCTTCTGAAGCGTGTCGACCGTGCCCGGACCGCCCAGCGACGGCAGCGGGACGAAGATGAACGACTCGTCGAACGTCGCGGCCCCTTGACGGGCAACTGCCTCCGGGTAGGGGTCCCACGCGAATTCTTCTTCCAGGTGCTCC
>NZ_JANCMW010000245.1 GCF_029207565.1 Marinobacter iranensis
TCGGTCACAGGTTCAGACCTCCTTCGCGAGCGCCGTCGGCGATCGCAGCGACGCGGCCCGCGTAGCGGTTGCCGCCGCGGTCGAACACGACCGTCTCGATGCCGGCAGCCTTCGCACGCTCAGCGACGAGCTCGCCGACCTTGCGGGCCTTGGCGGTCTTGTCACCATCGAACGTGCGCAGGTCGGCCTCGAGGGTGGAGGCCGATGCGACGGTGAAGCCCTTGCTGTCGTCGACCAGCTGGACGAAGACGTGGCGGGCGG
>NZ_JANCMW010000246.1 GCF_029207565.1 Marinobacter iranensis
GACCATGCCGATGCCAAGTCCGCCCAGCACCAGCGTTGCGACCTTGTCGGGATCGGAAAGCGCCAGGAAAGCGGAAACGCGCGCGCCCATGGAATAGCCCATCACATGCGCCCGCTCGATGCCGAGATGGTCGAGCAGCGCCGCAGCATCCGAAGCCATCTTGTCGGGTGTGTAGTCGGCGCCCTCATAACTCTTGGTCGAGGCGCCATGGCCGCGATGATCGAAGGCGATCGCGCGATAACCAGCATCGTTCAGTGTCTT
>NZ_JANCMW010000247.1 GCF_029207565.1 Marinobacter iranensis
CGTGCCGTCGCGGCGGAGCAGCACCAGGAACGCGTTGAGGTCGTGCGCCACGGCGACGGTGTTCAGGATGAAGTCGAAGCTGTTGGCATGCGCCGCCATCGCCTCGGCATCGCGCGAGACCACGACTTCGTGCGCGCCCAGCTTCTTCGCGTCCTCGATCTTGTCGGGCGACGTGGTGAAGGCGACGACGTGCGCGCCCATCGCCGCGGCGAGCTTGATGCCCATATGGCCAAGGCCGCCGATGCCGACCACGCCGACCTT
>NZ_JANCMW010000248.1 GCF_029207565.1 Marinobacter iranensis
GCCCCGTCGACCGCGGACGATCGCGACCGCGATCACGACGCCGACGGCGAGGAAGATGATGCCTCCGCCCACCGCGTAGGGGACCGCGTTGAACCCTTCCGACGACCCTTCCGCCTGCTCGCCGGCCGATTCGCCGCACTCCTCGACCGCCGCGACCTTCCCGTCCTCACCCACCGAGAACGTGAACTGATCCGAGAGAGGATGCCCGTCGCTCGAGACGATCCGCCACTGGACGAGGACCGCCCCCTCGACCGGTCCGTC
>NZ_JANCMW010000024.1 GCF_029207565.1 Marinobacter iranensis
TTCTGGTCATCAGACACCTCGTTTATGGTGGTGATATTACCACCTACGTTGGTGTCCGGAATCATTGAACCACTACAGTAGGTACGTCCGACAACAGCCGATTGTTAAGCCTTGATTCGATCTAGCAAAGAGGTGACATCTTGTTCCATTCTTTGCTCTTCATGGAGTTCGTAGTCTCCGATTTTTCGTAACTTCCCATTGTGCATTAGATCAAAAACTACGTTCTCAACTTGACCGAACAAGGCCAGAAAACTTTGAATTTCGCCAATATTTGTCCGACCAAAGATCTCAGTTACATTTGAAAGAGATGCAATTTCCTTGTGAGCCATGACCTTGTTCCGTATCGGTCGGTAGATCTCTTCATAACGCTTTTGGTGTTTGGTGACTTCTCCTCTCAAACGCTGGAAATCTGGCACCTTTGCTTCATAGACTCTCCCCATGTAACTTTCCAACCAATCAGCCTCAATACCATTCTGGTCAGTCATCTTGCGCTCACGTATATGCCGAGAGTCGAACTGATCAACGTTTTCGATACAAAACCTAAGAAATGCGTGCACAGAGAATGCATCGCCATCGATATCGAAGAGCCGGCCAATCGTTATGAAAAATGTCGTCTGCAAGGAGTGCGTGATTACGTTCCAAGTTGCCGCGTTTCGGTTTAAACCATTTCGGACCGCTCGATCATTTGATCCAATATTGTTTAAATGCTTCCACGCATAAAATGCCCAGGTTGCCGTGGCAACCTCGTCTCGATAAAGCTTGAGCGCTTCCTCAACCTTCTCCAAGAATCCCCCTCATGCTCCAAACTTCCAATCGCCTCTTTCCGTGCATAGAGCTTGCCACGTCCGTTTATCTATCAGTTTTTTACCATACGGGCCATATGTGCCCCATGCTACCGATATATCCTCATCCCAGCAGGCATCGCACAACAGCGCTTCGTAATGTATGTCACCCGAAACGATATCGTTTGCTATTCGCTCCAGAGAGGTGGGGTTACAGCAATAGCAATTTTTGCTACCCATCGGGTCTCGGACGTGTAACGGGCCAACGATCTGCCTGTATTTACCGGGGGCGACGATTTTCAGCCTTTGTTGCGCTGCCTTCAATATCTTCTGCTTTTCTAGACGAGTTGCATTATCTATGAGGTTTAAAAGCTCTTTCTCAGTGTCATGACAACCCTGATTGATCTTGGCCAAAAGCTTCTGAGACATGGGTAGCCCCTAATCTAATGCTCGTACCTACCTAGCTGTAATTACATCCTGTACTGATCAACATCGAGCTTCTCAGCGTCACGCTCTTTCTGTCGCAGTTCTTTTGGTTCGAGACCTGAAGATTGAATGAAATGAGTAAGGAAACTTACCCAAGCATCTTGATATACATAATCACCGTGGGTCTCATCATAGAGACAGAACTCAGCTTGCGTATCGAATGGATCATCAGCCCCATTTTCAGGTCGAATCGAGAAAATTTTGTATAGAGTAGTGTGAAGATTTTGAGTGATTGATTTGCCAACCAAACCTTCGTTTACCTTTTTAACAACTTCCGAAGGCTTAAGGCGCCCAACATTAGCGGCCTGTACTTTTACAGTTTTATCTTTAATTATTACATTGAGCTGCTCATAGGCTGCCTTATCCTCTTCGCTTAATGCATCCCATCTAACGAACTCCACCGCTGCATCGGCTCGGTTGGTATTAGATATTTTCGGAATTTGTATTAGCTTGATGCTATATTCCTGTGAGTTGTAGGTTGCTTCATCAAGTGAATTTCTATACCTCTCAACAAACGACACTATCTCAGATAGGTCTTTCGACAGTGCCGACCGATTGGCTTTATCTTGCTGTTTCGTTCTAATATGTGAGAATTGCAAGCTGTAAACCAAAGCCTCGTTGATTGAATATGTTCTACCAAAAAAATCTATAAGTGTAGTTTCATAGTTAAAGAGGAAGGACTGACATTCACCAAATATAA
Source organism: Marinobacter iranensis (assembly GCF_029207565.1). GTDB lineage: Bacteria > Pseudomonadota > Gammaproteobacteria > Pseudomonadales > Oleiphilaceae > Marinobacter > Marinobacter iranensis. Next base: position 1,969 of record NZ_JANCMW010000024.1, read on the forward strand.
GCGTATCCACCTCTCTCTTTTCGATATGCCTGTGCTCAATTTTATTTCTTAATTTCATAAAGAAATTTATATTGCTTTCGACGGCATGATCGAGATTTCCGTATTTTTTGATGCAAGTGGAAAGCTCCCACGCTTTTCTCTCACCATCCACCGTGTCATATCGCCCGTTCTTTTTCTTATAGTAATACTTGTCACCAATGGTGACATTAAAATATGCATGAAAAAGACGGGTCCATGCGATTATCATCATCGCGATGAACCCTTCACTGCGGAAGGTCGTCCTTGGTTTGTTGTAGATCTCCACGGCTAGCAAGGCCGAATCAATCGACGCATCAAGAATAGACTTTGTCTTGCCTTTGCGTAACTTCAACCTCCCTCCTCGGTAGCTCTCTGGATGTAACACCGAAGCATTTAATGGTCGTGCGCAGCATGACCTTTAAATGTCTGTTGGACTAAGCCGCCAGAGCCGCTGCTATCGAGCGACGTATAAGGATAAAGTAATTCGGGGGCAGGAGCCGGAGCGGTGAGTCTGGTTGCCGAGTTGCATCAGCACCCGCGAACATGGGCCTCGTTTTATCCTTCATGGGGCGGTTCCTTGTTGTGGTTTCATTCAGACTACCCCGCAGATACTGCTTTTTCCAGTCCTGGACAGTACAGACGCCCAGCTCCCAAGGAACTGTAGGCTTTCACCCGCCAGATCAGGATCTAGCCAGTCGGCACGGCCGCTATTCTGAACCGGGGGATCTGACGAACCATGCGAACCAGACCCTCATCACAGCGTGGGCATGGCCAGCAACGTTGGGACTCTGGGGTCACCCGGCTAATCTTCGACCTCCCAAGCAGGATTCCAGGCGATTTCCCAAAGGTGGCCGTCAGGGTCTTGGAAGTATCCGGAGTACCCGCCCCAAAACCGGTCACGGGCAGCATCTGTGACCTTAGCCCCAGCCTTTTGCGCCAATTGCATGATGGCGTCGACCTTCTCCTTGGATCCGACGATATGTCCGATAGAAATTTCGGATGAGCTAGGAGAGTCCAAGGGAACATTCGCATCCTTGGCGAGCGCAGGTCTTGGATAAAGCGCTAGAATCAAATCATCGTTCATGTTAAAGAAAACAACGGCGCCGTCCTCGAATTCGGTACCGATAATACCTTCGGTAGGTAGACCCAGACCGTCACGGTAAAAGGCCAGTGCGCGCTCCAGATCGGCCACTCCCAGGGTGATCACTTTGATACGAGGCTTCATAAACTATTCTCCTTTCAGCCAGGTCAGTCTCCAGCCTAGCTCATGAGGACAGCGGGGAATTGAATAAATCGGACAACGCCACGCTGGATAATTGCCGAGGCAGTAGGCGGGTCGGAGACTGACCGGTCAAAGTGCGCACCTCGCGGCACAGGTGCGCCTGATCGGCATAGCCGGATTCCATCGCCAGCCAGGTCAAGCTGGTCGATAAGGAGGTATTGGCCAGCCAGCGCACACGCTGCAGCCTCATGATGCGCTGGAACACCTTGGGACCATAGCCCAGGGCAATCTGGCAACGGCGATGCAATAGCCGCTCACTCAGTTGCAGTTCCTTGGCCAATTGCTGAATCTGCCCATCAGGATTGGAGGCGAGCCAGTGGGCGGTGTAGCACATGGTCGGGTCCAATGGGGCGATATCAACGAAGTACTTTTGGAGCAGGGCCGGCAGCTTGGTCGAGGTGAGCTGGGTAGCCGTGCATAGAGGGCTGGTTCGCAAGATATCCGCCAGTGGCACATGCAGATTGCGCAACTGCGCTGCGGGAAGACCCAGGGCGACTCCGGCCCAGCCTGGACGCAGGCGGGCTCCCAACACGGTGGTCCCCGGAGGCAGGGGAAAGTGCTGTGCCCGGTCCATGGGGCCGGCTACCAATGGCGTAGCGCCATTCAGCCAGATCAGATCCACACAACCATCCGGCAGAATGGGTCGCTGGCCGTCGGTGTTGCCAGTGATGTGCAACTGCCAAAGGCAAACCAGTTGCCGAGTCAAGGCTGGCGGTGGCGGCCATTCCCGATAGTGGAACTTGGACAAGACGTGCACAGTTACCTCTCTGCAAGCATCGCCCGCAGCATTCGCGGCTTTGGAATGAAGGCGAAGCCGTAATGGAAAAAGCGTCGCCATGCCTGCGATTGATACTGATTGAGCCTTCTCCCCAGCCCAGCGGTTGCCCGCTAAGTTGGAAGGCGACCAAGCACTACAAGGGAGAAGACTCATGAACTTTTACCATAGCACCCACCGGCATTATTGTGGAATCGATTTGTACGTCCACAGTCTGTACGCCTATGTTCTTGACGAACAGGGTGAAATTCTTCGGGTGGAGATTCCATTCGTGGAAAACCAAGCCCTTGTTCCTGCATATGAAAAGTGGGAAGACATAGCCTCCCAATGCTCGAAAATCCCGTTAAATTCCTCTAGTGTTTTCTGGTAGCGCTGGAAGGCAACGGAGTGATGGACGATTGGATAGTTAGCCAGGGAGAATAGTATGAGAGGCAAAGGAACCGTATTGCTGGGCCCAGGTGCTCGGCAATGAATGCAGTGATTCTACGCAAAGCGTCGTATCCGTCGGCGCTGCTGCTAATCACGGCTGTGCAGGCCTGGATCTTCTATATCTTCAGCCGGTTCATTTTTGCTGGAGAGGGTGTTGGAGTCTACGCGGGGATCTTATATCTGATCGCTCTGGTGGTCAGTGCATTGTTATGGGCTGCGTCATATTACTACCAGCGGGGCAGGGCAAAGGCAGTGGTGTTTTGGGTCATTGCCTTGGCAATGATGCCAATAATATTGATTCAGCCAGTGTGGTGGTCTGCGCCGGTGATTGGCAATTAGATGTACGGTTAAGCCAACGGGGGAGGGGAAGCATGTAAAAATATACTGCCCCCGCTACGTGCACCGCAAAGTCGTACACACCTGGCTACCAGGGTGATGGCATGCTCCCCTCATCGATCAATTCCTGGGTTTGTAATCGGTAGCCGCTTGGGTCTCCTTCGACGACTTCTGCCTGGACATTTTCGATCAGCGGCGTGTGAAAATCGCGGCTGCGGTCATACCCGCAGATGGTACAGAAAGCGCTCCACCAAGCCAGCGCCTCTCCTTTTCCGGAAAACCCAACGACAAGATGATGGCGGTAATTCTCGTTTGGATAGTCCCGATACCACCGGCGCAGCTTCTCGTCGAGGTCATCGGGGAGTGAGAAGGTAACCTCATGGAACGTCTGGGTCCGGTAGGAGAACCAACGGGCACGCACGGTACTGGGTGCTGGCTTGGGGCCCAATATAGCAATTGCCCCTCCAGGAGGGTCATGGTCAAACCCCCCTCCCAACGTACCGCCAGGAGAACTCCAAGTGTCGTCGAATGTAATGTCTTCAACCCAGACCGGCCAACCCTTCGGCCCTCCCGCTAGGGACACTCCAAAGTCATACTCGCGAGGTTCCGAAGAGCAGGCCGCCGCCAGGAATGACAACAGGATAATAAAGGTAACTCTCAGAGCCGTGTCATTGCGCACGTGCCACTCCTACATTGGACGAGGTTATGGCCTGGGTTGGCCTGTTGTAGAAAACCGTCCGTTTACCGGAAGGCTCCGGACCCAGCCCAAGCTTGTAGATGCTATGGGAGGTATGGATGTATCCGCCCAGGTAATCCCTTGCCACGGCCAGTGATCCCCCGTTTGCTTGCCAATTGGTTAGAGCACCCTGCAAGTTTTGGGGGATTTGGTAGCCCTTGTCGTTCGTGTTCATTTGCCTGAGCGGCACGTCGCTCTGTTCTGCGAAATCGTACATCCGGTGCAGGTTATGGATAGCCAGTTCCTTGCGGGTGCGCCGGCGCTCCTGTACGTGGATATCACCGTTCGGTTGGGGCACCGCCACAACAGTCCGGCCTGGTCGCGCGTACTGCGCTTCAAGTTGCGGAATGGCGGTGCGTTGGGTGTGGCCACCGTCGGCAAGGCCGGAGTGGATGCCAAGAACGATTTTCTCGATGTTCTCGAAGCCCTTGTCCGGGTTCTCGTAACCGCCACCCACATCAGAGTGGGCTCCAGGTACGGCTATTTCCGTGAAATGTGATGGGCCATTGCCGTTGGCATCCATAATACTGCTCAGAGGAAAATTCTTGCGGATCTCATGGTAGGCCGTCAACTGCAACACCCTCTTGGCGCTACCAGGCGACAGGTTCAGGTTGAAGTCCAGGTTGGCGTCGCGTCCCGGTATGTAGAAACTACCCACGGTATCAAACAGGCCGACGAAATTTACCCGTACCTTCAAACCGGATGGGAAAGCGGGTACCGGCTTGAACCCCACCATCGGCGCAAACAAAGAGGCGCCTTTAAATTGGGGCAGCAGGACGGTTTCCGGTTGTTCATTGACCAGGTTGACAAAATGCCGGGCCAGGGCCGCGCCACGGCTGAAGCCGAAGACATCGAAGACCACTTCGTCGTAGTCTCCATTTTCCAGGTTGAGTCGAACATCCCGCAAGGCCGTTTCAATTCGATTGTGCCCCCCTTCAGGACCGACACCCAAACCTAGACCCATCAGGTCCTCCGGAGCCTCAAAGCCATCCGGGGTGTGCTTGCCGTCAATGGTTCCAGGCCCATCAACGTAGATTCTTCGGTAGTTGCTGCCAAAACCATCGTCACGATACAGCTCATGCAGCTTTGCTACATTCGTCACATCGCGGTTCGTCAGGATTTGGTCATTGCCCCTGTGGTTGCCGGTGCCATCGAAGAACACGCCCAGGCGCAGGGTCTTGCCGGACTCGTCAATAGCCTTGGTGGCTTGAGACGAGGTTGCGCCTGAAGCTCCACCTCCGCCGTTGTGGCTGGAGGTGCCATTGCGCAGTTGCGTGCCAGAAGGGGCTGATGTGCCCTTGGTGCGATTTTGAGTTGAACTGGATTCTGCGATTACAGGGGTAGGGTGAGGGTTTGCCCCCGAAAGACCAGAGAAAGGTACTGGTGTATGAGTATCGCCTACCACCGCGCTACTATTGCCAATGGTAACCCCACCACAGGAAATCGCACCACCGGTAATGGCCACTGGCAGGCCGTTTATGAAAACCGTACTTGAACCGGAGGTGATGGTGCGTGGATGGGGTGGGTGCTTGGGTTTGGAGTGGGGGGCAAGTTGGTCACTTACCCGGGCGACGGGCTTGCCGTCAATTAGTACATTGGGGGAACCGCTGATTACCGGGGTGGGTGGGAAACCTTGGTGATCCGTACCGAGGTCTCCGACCAGGACGACTTTCTTGCCGCTCATTGATCGCTCCTTGCTCATCCATGAAGATCTTGGGATATCTTTTAGAACTCCCGAGGCATCCTTGCCGGGCACGTATGCCCTTGTGTGACTATCCTTCAGAGCTAAACGTGCTCCATACAGCCAAGTCGGAGTCTAGCAAGGTGCAATTGGGTGTCAAGGAGCACCAGATTCCGGACTCCGCCAAAAGGGCCACCGCCGTCGGCACCGGGCGTGGATCGGGCCTTTGCTCATGCGCCAGTCTTACCTGGTTTGTTGGAGCCTTTTAGATCTTTCACATAAACATGGGCCGTCTTGGTAAGCTCAAAACCAACAGACGGATAAAACCCATGAGACTCCGAACGACTTACATTGGATCGCACCACAACCCGTGAGAGCCCCTTGGTGCGGGACCAGTCCTCGACAGCCTGAACGAGCAACCGCCCAACACCGGCCCGTCGGGCACGGGTGCTCACAACCAGCCCGGTGATTTCGGACGTAAACAGCTCACGGAGAGAAATACGCCTTTCTACGACGGCCCACCCAACCACTGAGGCATTTGAAACGGCCACAAATATCTGATGGTTCGGGGATTCCAGCAGCGCCTCAAGCCAGGCTCCAGTCTGAGACTCATTGGCGGCGTAACCCCATTCCAGGACCAGGTCGTGTATACCCGATAGGTGTTCAGGTGTTCCTTTCTGGATTGAGATATCCGTATTCATTCAAGAGACCTGCTGACAGAGTGAATCAGTGCTTCTTGCCCTCTAAGAATCGGCCTTCATAGCTGACCGCGCCCTTTCGATCGGTACGCTCCACGCCGTGAGATCCAGCGCCATGCCGGTGGCGTTCTCCACGAGCGACAACCCATGTGCGGTGAGCTGCTCCGCCAGGTTGGCGGGCTGCGCCGTGGGATGGACCAGCCACAGGAATTTTCAACGAGTAAAGTCATCTATTTCATCGTATACCGTAGCTGAAATTCGCTCCCCTATCTTTCGCATATCAACCATCTCCGACGGATTCTCAGAGCCCCAAAATGCTCTCCAACTTTCCATTGAACCCCATTTTGCCACCGTGATCACTTCAGTTTTATCCTCTGGACTACGAAGCATGAAGCTTCCCAGCGCCCCTGGCACCGTTTCATGTATTTTGTTCGTAGTACGACTCCATACCTCTTGAAAGCTGGTAAAATTTTCTTCCTTTACTTTCCAACGATATACTACTCGAATCACAATCAACTCCCTCGCACATAATGCTTCACGACAGTGGCGTCCGGCGGCCATTGGCCGCATGCTGATGCGGTTTGTTATAAATTACCTTGCGCCCTGGTAAAGAACCTGATCGTCAATCCCAAGGTCTTGGCGCATCGCATTCAGCATTTGATCTGCTTTCTCCCTCATTTCTTCCCAAGTAGCGGACCTACCCTCGTAAACTACCGGGATAAAAAAGTCGATCATCTCGTTATACCTATCCATCACCTCTTGTTGAGATACGAGCGAGATATAGCCATATGCTTTGTGTCGATTTAAAGCAAAATTCTCCTCGACTGAGGGCGTGAAACCATCCCTTTTTCCAAGGGAAACTGCCTCAAGCTCACGTAAAATTTCGCTCACGATCAAAACCACATCCCTGTATAGATCCAGCTTGTCATGGTGACGAGTCAGATCTTTTTGCTTAAGAATGTCGAGTTCTTTTCTATAGCCTTCCAATTTCTCCGCATGGATCGCTCTTTCATTCTGGAGCATCCGTTTGGCCCAAATGCCGCCGAGCCAATGAGAGCAGGCAATGACGATCAGAGCTCCACCACCTAGTGATGCAATGATAGCCCCTGCAACCTGAAAAACTTCTTCCATAATTACACCAATTTATAATCGGGATAGGGAGGCACCTCACGATGCCCCTCCTCCCACATCACCGGGCATACGGATCACGTACCACGGCGATT
>NZ_JANCMW010000249.1 GCF_029207565.1 Marinobacter iranensis
TTCATAAACATATTTATCCATTTTAATTTTGAAACGACCCATCACAAGTGCTCCAAAGATCATTCCAACTGACATTGGCAAGATAATTGTCAGTGCATCAAAATGAACATTGAACCAAAGTACTGCTAAGTTATTAAAAAGAATAACATAGCTAACATATCCCAAAGTTGAGTAAGTTAAAGCAGTCAATCCTTTAGTATAATTACGTCCTTCTTCAACAACTGCATTTTCTGGGTCACGTTTAGCTGAGAAATAGAACCC
>NZ_JANCMW010000250.1 GCF_029207565.1 Marinobacter iranensis
TCGATCAGCGCCGTGGCCGTGCTGGTCCAGTCGGGATCGGCCGGCGGGATCGCGGGCGAGAACACCAATGGGGGCTGGATCAGCAACACGCTCTCGCTGGGGCCGGTCCAAGGCTATTTCCAGCTCGGCGGGATCGTCGGCGTCAATTCCGCGAACCTCGCCAACAGCATCGCCACGGGCTGGGTCAACGTCACCGGCGAGATCGGCGAATATGGCGGCCTGGTCGGCAGCGGCGCCGGCGCGACGAACAGCTATTATGAC
>NZ_JANCMW010000251.1 GCF_029207565.1 Marinobacter iranensis
TCGTTGTCGGGGAAGACCGGCTCGACGAGCGTCAGCACCATGGCCGGGGCCCGAGGAACAGGACGACGCGGCTCGCTGACGGCGTACGCCGCACGGCAAGGACGGCGGCGCCCACCGCGAGCATGCCGATGGTCCCGAGTCCGGCCCGGCCCACCACCGAGTCGTCGAGGAACGGCCACAGCAGCACCTGGAGGAGCTGGGCGCCCAGCAGCAAGGCGGACGGGTGCGTGCCCAGTTGTCCCAGTGGTCGCGTCACGAGGA
>NZ_JANCMW010000252.1 GCF_029207565.1 Marinobacter iranensis
TGTCGCCCGACAGCAGGGTCGCGGGCCCGGCCCCGAACAGCGCGAGCCCGACGAGAGCCCCGACCACCACGACGGTCAGCGTGGCGGCGAGGCAGAAGACCGCCGCCGCGACGTACTTGACCACCAGCAGCCGAACCCGTCCCGCGGGCGCGACCAGCAGGTACCGCAGCGTCCCGAGGCCGGCCTCGCCCGCGATCGTGTCCCCCGCCACCACGCCGACCGTGAGCGGCAGGAACAGCGGGATCGAGACGACGAGCGCCG
>NZ_JANCMW010000253.1 GCF_029207565.1 Marinobacter iranensis
CGTCGCGCTTGTTCGAGGTGACGAGCACGCCGCCAGGGGCGTCCAGGATCGCCGGCACGGCGCGCGAGGTCGTCTTACCGGTACGCGGACCCCAAATGTCGATGTGCATGTCCTCCCAGGTGCCGTAGAGCGGCATCTGGCCGAGGGTCTTGCCGATCGGCACGCCGAGCGAGCCGTCGACGCCCAGACGGGTTGCCTGAGCTTGCGCGTTGCGCTTGCTCAGCCCCTCGACGTCCTTCCCGCGGCCCATGTAGCTGCTGG
>NZ_JANCMW010000254.1 GCF_029207565.1 Marinobacter iranensis
GCCGCCGATGGTCGTGCCGTGGCCGCCGAGGAACTTGGTCACCGAGTGCACGACGATGTCGGCGCCGTGCTCGAACGGACGGATGAGGTAGGGCGTCGCGATCGTGTTGTCGACGATGAGCGGCACACCGGAGGCGTGGGCGACGTCGGCGACCGTCCGGATGTCGAGGACGTTGATCTGCGGATTGCCGATCGTCTCGGCGAAGAAGAGCTTCGTGTTCGGGCGGACCGCACGGCGCCATTCTTCGGCGTCGTCCTGGTT
>NZ_JANCMW010000255.1 GCF_029207565.1 Marinobacter iranensis
GCATAGAATTCGCTGTTGAGATCGTAGAGGCCGGCCCGCAGCGTAGTCGCACTGCACAGCTTCTGCTCCACCCAGATCTCGAACAGGCGCAGCTTGGGCGAAGCGACTTCGATATTGTCGACGCCTTGCAGCGTGCCCGCCACATCATTGGGCCGGCCGCCGAGATTGTTGAGCAGGCCGATATGGAAGCGCGCGCCCTTCCAGCCGACCAGCCGCGCCAGATCCCCATCCGCCTCGATGTTGAGGTCGTCGAGCCCGAAG
>NZ_JANCMW010000256.1 GCF_029207565.1 Marinobacter iranensis
CGCTGCAGCCGATCCAGGCACGGATCGGCGGGGAAACCGTCGAGGCGGAGGTGCTGCTGCCGCGCACGATCCACGGCTTCGCCTCGCCCACCGATGCCTATATGGCGCGCATCCGCTATGGCCTGACCGGCTTCTATCCCGTCGCCCTTGTCGATGCCGTGATCCGCGCCGCGCTGGACCGGCGCTGGCTGTTCGACGGCCTTCCCGCACAATGGGCGGCCGATGCCCGGCCGCGCATGGAATATGGCACGCTGTTCCGG
>NZ_JANCMW010000257.1 GCF_029207565.1 Marinobacter iranensis
CTTGCCGTCCCTGAGGACGATCAGCCCGGCGATGTTCTGCTGGGCGATGAAGGCGTCGAGATCCGCATCGGGAAAGGCCAGCGGCTTGCCGGCGGGCAGCGGATGGACCTTGCCGCCGGCCCGGACGACATGACCGGGGAAGAGCTTCTCCATGTGCGGGAAATTCTGGTCGCGCTGGGCCTGGCTCCAGAACAGCACTTCGGCGCCGACCTTGCGCAGCCCGGAATTGTCGCCCGGCTGCATCCGCACCTCGGGCGACG
>NZ_JANCMW010000025.1 GCF_029207565.1 Marinobacter iranensis
ATTCCCTTTGGCTTTGCGGGAGGCTTGAAAGATAGCGATACTGGCCTGATCCGGTTTGGGTATCGGGATTACGATCCAACAACCGGCCGCTGGACGGCTCGGGATCCGATTGGCTTTGCGGGTGGGGATACGAATCTTTATGGGTATGTTTTGGGAGACCCAATAGGCTGGATAGATACTAATGGACTTTGGTCAGTCAGCGTCGATGCATATGTTATAGGGGGAGGCGGTGTGACTATTGGTTACAACGAGAGCACAGGGGGCTGGTTCGCTGAGGGCCGCGCTGGCATTGGTGTCGGGGGCGGTGTTTCTTTTGATGCAACTGATAAGGGCCCAGAAGGGAGAGTGCTGCGCGATGGCCCCTATGGCAAAGAAAACCCGCAAATAAAAGTTGGGGAAAGTGGTGTGAGCGTGGGGACATATGTGGGTGTTGGCGCCTCAGCTGGAACAGTTGGATATTCCGTTGGTGGTAAGGCTGGCAAGCATTTCGATGGTACTAATTGTTCTTATTCAGAGGGGCCAAAAGGAGAGCCTGGCTTTAATCCTGCAGGTGCTATTGGATCGGGAGTTGGTTTATCTGTTGGTGGAGCAATGGGGGTTTCGGTATCTATATGGTGACACGTATTTTGAATAACTTTACCCATGCTCCTCGAGTGTTGAAGTACGCGGGGGGCGTCGGGATCTTAATTTTAGCCTCTCCCTTTTTGGGGTTGATATTCAATGTCTTGGAGGGTAAGTATAATATATCCTCTAACTTAGTTTATTGGGCTTATATGCCTGGAGTGATTGTTTATTGGTTGGGGTTGGTGAGTTTATTAAGTAAAAAATGTAGTGGGTTATTCGTTCTGTTTTTAGGGTGGATGATGAACTCTTGGTGTATTTATCCGTTCTTAAGTGTGGAAGATCAGAATCTTCATTTTTCAAGCTTTATATTCTTATCCGTGCTCGGAATGGTCTTGGTCGCAATTATGGCGCTGAATAAAGATCTCCAGCATTGGTTGCGTCAATAAAAATATACCATAGTAGAAATTTATAGATTAAGTAAATATTGATGCCTTAATATGTATTGGGTTTTAATATGTTGAGCCAAAAATATTTAAAATCGCTTATTTAGTATCGAAAAATTGTTGGTTTTGGTGCCGTGGTTGACATTTCGACGGGACTGGCGATTTTCAACCCAGTTGTGTGTGCCACAGCAATGCGGCGGTCCAACGATAGTTGATCGCTCATAGCATGAAAAGCTGTTGAAGTGATGGAGGACCGACCCTCCGGAGTCTGCCTGCAGGGGCCGGCTCCAAACCGCCCCGAGCGGCATTGGCTGAAGACCGTTGTCGTGAGCATCGAGGGAAAAGGCGCATCCATGTGGTGTGTCAGGTAAGAATCGAGAAGGCGAGTACAAGCGAACCATCATTAAGGTGTCGAAATTGATAGCTGACATCAGAACCGGGGGCCACAACTATCCCTGGGATAAGTCCATCGGAAACCTGTTTACTGGATGGGCGGTGTCCGGCATAGAGATGGCGCGAGCTCGATTCAGGCGCTTCAACGGAACTGTGGGAACTCAATACCGTGATGTTAAGGGAGGGCATCAAGTGAAGAAAAGCGAGATGCAGAGTACCGATGCACGGATTGAGGACGGATCGACCTGTAGTAGCTTTGATGTATCTGTAATGGATGCGGAGCGAAGAGGTCGAATTGCTTCAACTGATCCACAGGTCAACTTCTTTGGAAGGATGAGCCCGTGACATCAGCAAAACCGTTTGTGATTCCAAAGCGACTGATATGGGAAGCCTATCAACGAGTCAAAGCGAATCGAGGTGCAGCGGGCGTTGATGGTCAATCGATCTCGGATTTTGATCGGGATCTGAGCAGGAACCTTTACCGGATCTGGAACCGGATGTCGTCAGGAAGCTACTTCCCGCCGGCGGTGAAAGCCGTACCGATTCCAAAGAAGTCAGGTGGGGAGCGAATACTCGGTGTGCCAACGGTCGGTGACAGAATTGCACAGACCGTCGTCACGATGACCCTTGAGCCGATCCTGGAGCCGGTCTTTCATGAAAACTCCTATGGATACCGACGCGGGAAATCGGCGCACGATGCGCTCACGGTAACGCGCAAGCGATGCTGGGAGCGTGATTGGGTTCTTGAGTACGATATTCGCGGCCTGTTCGACAACATTGATCACAATCTGCTGATGAAAGCTCTTCGTCATCACTGTCAGGATCGGTGGGTATTGCTACACGTGGAGCGCTGGCTGACAGCACCAATGCAAAGTCGAGATGGGGCACAAGACTCACGGAGTGTCGGCACACCGCAAGGTGGCCCATTGTCTCCGGTTCTTGCGAATCTGTTTCTGCATTATGCCTTGGACCATTGGCTGACAGTGAACCACAAGGACATCCCTTTCTGTCGATACGCTGACGACGGCATCTTGCATTGCCGCAGTGAAGGCGAAGCGCACTATTTGCGTGAGCAACTTGCGAAGCGCCTTCATAGCTGCGGCCTGGAGATGCACCCGACGAAAACCCGGGTGGTGTACTGCAAGGATAGCAGGCGGACTGAAACTCATGAGCAGATCCAATTCGACTTTCTCGGTTATACATTTCGGCCGAGACGCACGGTCAATCGAAGCGGCAAGGCATTACTGGGGTTCACCCCAGCGGTAAGCCGACAAGCAATGACAGCCATGCGCCAGTCGATAAGACGATGGCATCTGACCCTCCGAAGTGAGCTATCTCTGGACCAACTGGCCCAAGTGCTGGCCCCACGCGTACGAGGGTGGATTAATTACTATTGTCGGTTCAGAGGCTCCGAGTTCCAACCTGTGGCAGATCATCTCGACCGCGCGATCATTCGATGGGCCATGCGGAAACACAAGCGCTTACGTGGTCGGAAGATGAGAGCAATCTCATGGCTGGCCAGCGTTAAGCAGAAACGCCCAACCCTGTTCGTGCATTGGAGTGGGCGCGGGGCGTTTTCGGTTGGAGCAATGGGAGCCCGGTGAGCTGAGAGGTTCACGCCGGGTTCTGAGAGCAGCTGAAGGGGCAGTTCCTTCGGCTGACTCACCCCAAATGACAGCGTCTAAGCAGGCAATTTATTGCGCTCAACTTCCTGCAATTTCTCAGGGGGGAGCGCTACCGGTCCGGTGACTTCCCAGTTCCGGGTGTCGCCATACCAGCGCCGTAGATTTCTGCGCTTTGCTCTTTCATAAACTATTTTCGATGTACCAGTCATTCGTGATCAACGGCTTGATGGCAGTCGGTCGGCGTTACGAACCAGGTACCGCTGTATAGGTGTAGGCGTGCTTGAACGCCAGCATCCATTCACGCACGGCCATGAGCGATGTAAAGCCTTTTCTTTTGACGGCCACTCCGAACAGTATTTAACGGTCCGGAACAACGATTCCGAGTAAGGGTTGCCGTTGCTCACTCTCGGGCGGTTGTGTGACATCAGTATGCCTAGACCTGCCAGTCGGGCCCTGAGCGTATAGGATGTCATCGGCGCTCGGTTGTCGGAGTGCAGTACCGGCGGACGGTGCCAGCAGCTCTCTCGCAACAGAGCACGCTCCACTAGGTTCTTTGCCGGCTAACCAGCACCAACCTGACCTATGACCGGGACGGTCTGTTAACCGGCATCCACGGCTTCACCATCGGTCGCCATACAGATCACGGCCTGCCGGTAAGCCTGGACGACGGCACCCTGAACAAAACGTTTGGCTACAACGGCCACGGGGAAGTCACTGACGTCAGCGCCGAGCTGAATCAGGCTGCGGCCTTCGACTACGAACTGACCTACAACAACGTTGGCCAGATCGTTGGTAAAACCGAAACCCTGCCGGACGGCACGGTCAACCAGTACGGCTATGAGTACGATGACCGCTACCGCCTGACGGGGGTAACCAGGAACAGCCAACTGGTGGAGCAGTACCAATACGACGACAACGGTAACCGCACCCTGGCCACCAGCACCGGGCGAGGCGTCTCGGGTGTTGCCGCCAGCTACAACCTGGGTGACCAGCTGCAAAGCCAGGGCAACACCAGCTACACCTACGATGGCAACGGCCGCCTGAGCCAGAAGACCACCGGCACTGACGTCACCGTCTACGACTATGGCAGCCAGGGCCGGCTCAAGCAGGTGCAGACCCCGGACCACACCATCGAATACCGCCACAACGCCCTGGGCAACCGGGTCGCCAAGGTCAAAGATGGCGAAGTGGTGGAACGCTACCTGTGGCAGGACAAGACCACCCTGTTGGCCACCTACGATGGGGATGGCAACCTCAAACAGCGATTCGAATACACACTGGGTCATACCCCCACGAGCTTTACCGAGAACGGCACTACCTACTACCTGCTGACGGACCAGTTGGGCAGCCCGAGGGTGATCACTGACAGCGCTGGGCAAGTGGTCAAGGCGGTTGAATACGATGCCTATGGTAATGTGATCAGTGACAGCAACCCGGGCTTTGAGATTCCGTTCGGGTTTGCGGGTGGTCTGAAAGATGCAGATACTGGCCTAATCCGGTTTGGGTATCGGGATTATGACCCAACAACCGGCCGCTGGACCGCACGGGATCCGATTGGCTTTGCCGGTGGGGATACGAATCTTTATGGGTATGTTTCTTCAGATGTAATAACTTGGAATGATAAGACCGGCTTAGCGAAAAATAATGGTGTTATAGGAGACCAAATTAAGCGATCAGGGCCTGTAGATCAAAGTGGTCGGGCAGGAAGAGTAGGTAACCCAATAAGTGGACCCCATAGTGCAGCCCCGAGTACAGCGGACAAAATTGGCAATGCGGTAGCCAACAAAGCTGTAAATAAAATGACAGGGGGCGGATTTGGTGTAGACACCAATACTGGAGCCATTAAGCCAGTTACAAAGCTCGGCTGGGTTAAGTTAGGAGGCTGGGCTGTTGGTCTTTGGGCTGGAGGGAAGCCAATCAGTTGCTCTGAACTTGACTGTAACGACAACGGAGTGCCCGATCCCTTTGAGAGAGATAATCATATTGATGATGGAATTTCGTGCCGTGGGCGACGCTAGGGACAAACTATGTTGAATAGGTTTTTAGGGCGAGTTCATAGATTTATTGCTGCCAGTTTTGATGGGAATATAGAAGCGATCTGTATTCGACATTTAGAAAAGTCAGCAAGTTTTGGAAACTCATGGGCTCAGAATCAACTAGGTGTTCGATACTTACGTGGGGCTGGAGTCGCTAAAGATCTTCGGAAGGCTGTTGACTTGTTCAAACTTGCAGCTGAACAAAATCAGGTTGAGGGCTGTTTAAATTTAGCGTGGATATATTCTGACGAAGAGTATTCTGAGAAATCTCTCACCGAGTCTATTAGGTGGTACCGGGTGGCTATTGAAAATGGAAGCCCAATAGCAGAGTATAATTTAGGGCTTTTATATATAGACGGGATTGGCGTAGAAAAAGATTATAGAAAAGGATTTTCTTTGTTAAAAAGCGCTTCTGATAAAGGCTTGAAAGAGGCGATTGAGGCCATTCAAAAGGTATCGGAAAAGGGTTATGGAATTTGAGTCTCATGGGATCTTTGCGTTATGCAATCTTATCTAATTTTTCTTGCGAGAATTTTGGCTTATGGTAGCTTGGTCACAGGGTTTATTATTTTTTCAATCTCAATATATCAAATGGTGGCTAACGATATCGTTATGTCTCATACAAATGTGGATATTGGTTTTATATTAATTATGACAGGGTGGTGTTTGCATAGTTTCAATAGATACAGATTTGGGAAATAGTCGCTTTTGAAAAGCCTGCATCCTGATAATATCCACACAGCATTTTTTGCAAAACCGAAACCCTGCCGGACGGCACGGTCAACCAGTACGGCTATGAGTACGATGACCGCTACCGCCTGACGGAGGTGACCAAAAACAGCCAGTTGGTGGAGCAGTACCAGTACGATGCCAACGGCAACCGCACCCTGGCCACCAGCACCGAGCGAGGCGTGTCAGGTGTATCCGCCAGCTACAACCTGGGTGACCAGCTGCAAAGCCAGGGCAACACCAGCTACACCTACGACGGCAACGGCCGCCT
>NZ_JANCMW010000258.1 GCF_029207565.1 Marinobacter iranensis
CGCGAACCGCTGCGTTACAGCGGCCGTACTGCCATGCGAGCCAACATCAGCGTGCACGAACCTCGTACCCCGCAAGATCCGGACACCGCGTTCGCCTTCTCCATGGAAGGTTACTCGGGCTCCGTCGAACCGCGCCAGCAAGTGCCGTTCGCCTGGTCGCCGGGCTGGAACTCGCCACAAGCGTGGAACAAGTTCCAGGACGAAGTGGGTGGTCATATCCGCGCTGGCGACCCGGGCACCCGCCTGATCGAAAGCACTGG
>NZ_JANCMW010000259.1 GCF_029207565.1 Marinobacter iranensis
TATAAATACTTGCCGCCCAACATTCTCGAAATGATGGGATTTCATGATGCCCCCCGAAGCTATCGGAAGACAAAATATAGCATAGCTATTGATCTCTTGCCATATGATGCTGAGCGCTACCTTAAGTGCGCGCCCAACTTTGCTGCCGCTGCGACGACCTTGTCGGCGATCGCCTTCAGTTCCTCGTCGGTGAAGCTTTTCTCGCCTGGCTGGAGCGTGACTTCGATGGCCAGGCTCTTCTGCCCCTCCGGCACGCCGGT
>NZ_JANCMW010000260.1 GCF_029207565.1 Marinobacter iranensis
CGACGACGAGGCATTGACCGACACGGGCTTCGCGAACCGCGTCGATGGCAGGGGATTGCCCACTGGGCGGCACCGGATAACATGGCGCGGCCGCCAGGACGGCAGCGGAGGTCGGGTCTTCGGCAAGGGCTATCATCGGCGGGACTTTCCGTAGATCAAGTCACCAAGCGTCATCGGCTCGGCCTTGGTGCCCCCTCGTGGGACGGCTTGACGACGATCGCCAACGAACGCCTTCAGGCGTTTGACCGGGAAGCGTGTCG
>NZ_JANCMW010000261.1 GCF_029207565.1 Marinobacter iranensis
GCAGCTCGTCGCCATACACCACCATCGCCGAGCCCTCGGCCAGCGCATCCATGGCGGCGGCGCGCAGCATCGGGTCCTCGGTCGTGCCGGGATCGGCGACTTCCATGCCCTTTTCCAGCCGCACCAGCATCCAGCCGGTGCCGAGCGCCACGCCGGCGGCCTTGGCCTGCGCTTCCTCGAAACTGCCGGCCGAGACATAGATCAGCATCGCATGGCGCCCGCCCGGCCGGCGGCCCTCGACGGTGTCGGCCACGGCGGTG
>NZ_JANCMW010000262.1 GCF_029207565.1 Marinobacter iranensis
GGATCGCCGAAAAGGCGCAATCACTGACGATGTTGTTGGAAACGAGCACGCCGCCGGCGCGGAAAACGTTGATGCCGTTGCCGTTCTGGCCCGTGCCGCCGTTACGCGCACCAATACGGGCGATGCGGTTTCCGCTCACCAAGGTGCTGTCCTCGCCGATCTGCCGGCGATGCACCAGGATGCCGCCATTGGCGCAGTCGCTGACTGCGTTGGCGTTGATCGCCAGGCCGCCGGCATCGACCGACCAGATGCCGGCGTCC
>NZ_JANCMW010000263.1 GCF_029207565.1 Marinobacter iranensis
CGGACTGCCCCTGGAAGCCATAGTCCAGGCCGACGACGGTCAGGCCGAAGTGCAGCAGGTTGGTGATGATCGAGAAGAGCGTCGTCTCCTGGCCGCCATGCTGGGTGGCGGTCGAGGTGAAGGCGCCGCCGACCTTGCCGTTCAGCTGGCCCTGGAACCAGACGCCGCCGGCGCGATCCCAGAACGAAGCCATCTGGCTCGCCATGCGGCCGAACCGGGTCGGCGCGCCGACGATGATGCCGTCATAGCTGGCGAGCTCG
>NZ_JANCMW010000264.1 GCF_029207565.1 Marinobacter iranensis
CGGCCTGCGCGATCGAGGTGGAGGAGAAGGTGTTGGTCTCGACGATATCGGCGCCCGCCTTGGCATAGGCGTAGTGGATGTCCTCGATGGCTTTCGGCTGGGACAGGATCAAAAGGTCGTTGTTGCCCTGCTGGTGGCAGGCGCAGCCGCCGAAGCGGTCGCCGCGGAAATGGTCCTCGCTAAAGCCGAGCCCCTGGATCTGCGTGCCCATCGCGCCGTCGAGCACCAGGATGCGCTCCCGCGCGGCAGCCTTCAGCGCT
>NZ_JANCMW010000265.1 GCF_029207565.1 Marinobacter iranensis
TCGCCGCCGGTTTCCGTCACGAACTTTCCCTGCACGATCGGCTTTGACGCGTCTTGCGCGCTTGGCTCGGGCGAAGGCACGGAACCGGCGCCGCGCAGCATGCCGAGCAGCCCGCGGTTCCCGACCGCCTGCCGCAGCTGCAGCAAAGGAGGCGCGGACTTATAGGTCGCTGTTTCCCCTCGTATGGGCCGGCCTTGGGCTTCGCGCTGCGACGGCGTCCGCGCGGACGATTTGCTCAGACGATCGAAAGTCATCGATT
>NZ_JANCMW010000266.1 GCF_029207565.1 Marinobacter iranensis
GGAAGTCCGCCCCGTACCGCGGCGGCGAGTTGCAGCAGTCCCTTGTTTGCAGCCACAGGGCCGCCGTGAGCTGCCTTGCACCTGTATGCCAGGTCGCCACCGGACGGATCTGCCTCGAGCAACACGACCGGGCGCGGCCACACGGCTGCCAGCGCCAACGCTGTCGAAGTGACGCCTGGGGAGCCCTTCACTGAGGCGATTGATATGAGCACGAGCTCACTCCCCCGTCGTCTCTGCGCCGGCCGGCGCGGTCTCCACG
>NZ_JANCMW010000267.1 GCF_029207565.1 Marinobacter iranensis
GGGGCCGCGAGACGCACGTCCTCGGCAGCTACAGCCACGCGCTCCCCGGCGAGCACGGCGCCCGCGCGGTGCTGCGAACCCCAGTGGACCCGCGCATCCGCTTCGCCGGCGAGGCATGTTCCGACGGCGAATTCTCCACCGTCCACGGCGCCTATAACAGCGGCGTCGCAGCGGCGCGGGCGTTGTTGTCCTAGGCGGCGGCCCTGCCCGCGGGCTCGGGGTTGGAGAATTCCATCTCCTGGTCGATCCCGCCGAATTT
>NZ_JANCMW010000026.1:0-3561 GCF_029207565.1 Marinobacter iranensis
ATTAAGAGCCTGACGATGACCTACTCTCACATGGGCAGAAGCCACACTACCATCGGCGCTGGTCTGTTTCACGGCTGAGTTCGGGATGGGATCAGGTGGTTCCAGACCGCTATGGTCGTCAGGCAAAACGGTTGATCACTGGGTGGACGAGAGGTAGAACGTTGTGATGTCGATTTCCGAGCTTGGGCGTTCGCCTGTGCTCTTGCGTTATCCGCAATTGTCTTGGGTGTTATATAGTCAAGCCTCACGAGCAATTAGTATCGGTTAGCTCAACGCCTCGCAGCGCTTACACACCCGACCTATCAACGTCCTGGTCTTGAACGGCTCTTCAGGGACCTCAAGGGTCCAGGGAGATCTCATCTTGGAAGGGGCTTCCCGCTTAGATGCTTTCAGCGGTTATCCTGTCCGAACATAGCTACCGGGCAATGCGTCTGGCGACACAACCCGAACACCAGCGGTTCGTCCACTCCGGTCCTCTCGTACTAGGAGCAGCTTTCCTCAAATCTCCAACGTCCACGGCAGATAGGGACCGAACTGTCTCACGACGTTCTAAACCCAGCTCGCGTACCACTTTAAATGG
This sequence comes from Marinobacter iranensis, assembly GCF_029207565.1. Taxonomy (GTDB): domain Bacteria; phylum Pseudomonadota; class Gammaproteobacteria; order Pseudomonadales; family Oleiphilaceae; genus Marinobacter; species Marinobacter iranensis. The sequence continues at coordinate 581 of NZ_JANCMW010000026.1, forward strand.
CGAACAGCCATACCCTTGGGACCGGCTTCAGCCCCAGGATGTGATGAGCCGACATCGAGGTGCCAAACACCGCCGTCGATGTGAACTCTTGGGCGGTATCAGCCTGTTATCCCCGGAGTACCTTTTATCCGTTGAGCGATGGCCCTTCCATACAGAACCACCGGATCACTATGACCTACTTTCGTACCTGCTCGACGTGTCTGTCTCGCAGTTAAGCGGGCTTGTGCCATTACACTAACCGCACGATGTCCGACCGTGCTTAGCCCACCTTTGTGCTCCTCCGTTACGCTTTGGGAGGAGACCGCCCCAGTCAAACTACCCACCACACAGTGTCCTTAACCCCGATCAGGGGTCGAAGTTAGAACCTCAAACAGGTCAGGCTGGTATTTCAAGGTTGGCTCCACCAGAACTGGCGTCCTGGTTTCAAAGCCTCCCAGCTATCCTACACAAACATGCTCAAAGTTCACTGTGAAGCTATAGTAAAGGTTCACGGGGTCTTTCCGTCTAGCCGCGGATACACCGCATCTTCACGGCGATTTCAATTTCACTGAGTCTCGGGTAGAGACAGCGCCCCCATCGTTACGCCATTCGTGCAGGTCGGAACTTACCCGACAAGGAATTTCGCTACCTTAGGACCGTTATAGTTACGGCCGCCGTTTACCGGGGCTTCGATCAAGAGCTTCGCGCAAGCGCTAACCCCATCAATTAACCTTCCGGCACCGGGCAGGCGTCACACCGTATACGTCCACTTTCGTGTTTGCACAGTGCTGTGTTTTTAATAAACAGTCGCAGGGGCCTGGTATCTTCGACCGGCTTCTGCTCAACCCGCGAAGGGCGTCACATACCACCGGCGTGCCTTCTCCCGAAGTTACGGCACCATTTTGCCTAGTTCCTTTACCCGAGTTCTCTCAAGCGCCTTGGTATTCTCTACCTGACCACCTGTGTCGGTTTGGGGTACGGTCTCGAATAGCCTGAAGCTTAGAAGATTTTCCTGGAAGCAGGGCATCAATGACTTCCAGCCCTAATGGGCCGTCGTCGTCGCGTCTCGGCATTGTGGGGCCGGATTTGCCTAACCCCACTGCCTACTCGCTTAAACCGGGACAACCGTCGCCCGGCTCACCTAGCCTTCTCCGTCTCTCCATCGCAGCTATCCAAGGTACGGGAATATTAACCCGTTTCCCATCGATTACACCTTTCGGTCTCACCTTAGGGGCCGACTCACCCTGCGCCGATTAGCGTTGCGCAGGAAACCTTGGTCTTCCGGCGTGGGAGTTTTTCACTCCCATTGTCGTTACTCATGTCAGCATTCGCACTTCTGATACCTCCAGCATGCCTCTCGACACACCTTCGCAGGCCTACAGAACGCTCCCCTACCCCGTGCACTTGCGTGCACAGCCGCAGCTTCGGTAACCAGTTTGAGCCCCGTTACATCTTCCGCGCAGGCCGACTCGACTAGTGAGCTATTACGCTTTCTTTAAAGGATGGCTGCTTCTAAGCCAACCTCCTAGCTGTCTGAGCCTTCCCACATCGTTTCCCACTTAACTGGTATTTGGGGACCTTAGCTGGCGGTCTGGGTTGTTTCCCTCTTCACGATGGACGTTAGCACCCACCGTGTGTCTCCCGGATAGTACTCACAGGTATTCGGAGTTTGCATCGGGTTGGTAAGTCGGGATGACCCCCTAGCCGAAACAGTGCTCTACCCCCTGTGGTATTCGTCCGAGGCGCTACCTAAATAGCTTTCGGGGAGAACCAGCTATCTCCGGGCTTGATTAGCCTTTCACTCCGATCCACAAGTCATCCCCTGGCTTTTCAACGACAGTGGGTTCGGTCCTCCAGTTGATGTTACTCAACCTTCAACCTGCTCATGGATAGATCGCCCGGTTTCGGGTCTATGCCCAGCGACTGAATCGCCCTATTCAGACTCGGTTTCCCTACGGCTCCCCTAAACGGTTAACCTCGCCACTGAACATAAGTCGCTGACCCATTATACAAAAGGTACGCCGTCACGGAACACGTCCGCTCCGACTGCTTGTACGCATACGGTTTCAGGATCTATTTCACTCCCCTCACAGGGGTTCTTTTCGCCTTTCCCTCACGGTACTGGTTCACTATCGGTCAGTCAGGAGTATTTAGCCTTGGAGGATGGTCCCCCCATGTTCAGACAGGATGTCTCGTGTCCCGTCCTACTCGATTTCACTGGACTCAGGTTTCGGATACGGGGCTATCACCCACTATGGCGGCTCTTTCCAGGGCCTTCTCCTACCAGTTGTCCAGCTTAAGGGCTGGTCCCCGTTCGCTCGCCGCTACTGAGGGAATCTCGGTTGATTTCTTTTCCTTCGGGTACTTAGATGTTTCAGTTCCCCGAGTTCGCCCCGTACGGCTATGTATTCACCGCACGGTACCGACCCGAAAGTCGGTGGGTTTCCCCATTCAGAGATGCCCGGATCACAGCTTGTTTGCCAGCTCCCCGAGCCTTATCGCAGGCTTCCACGTCTTTCATCGCCTCTGACTGCCAAGGCATCCACCGTATGCGCTTAGTTGCTTGACTATATAACCCCAAGACAACTGATCTGTGCCTCACCATTAATAAGAACCGGACACTGACAAACGCCAATACCCACTTCTCATCCAGGATGAGTCTCAGAGACAGCCGCTCGAAGTCATACACAACCACTTCAACGACAACACCGGATAACGCTTGAAATCGCTATCACATTGAACACGTTCTCTCGGAGATAATGAGAAAACGTATTCGTGTTCTATCTCGTCCAATTTGTTAAAGAGCAAATCTGACCCAGTGATCAGAAAGAAGAACTTCCGCTTAACAACTGCTGTCATTAAACCGAAATGCTTGTTTCTGCACACTGACCGAAGTCAGGCATTCATCGATCTGTCCAGGTATTGGTGGAGCTGAGCGGGATCGAACCGCTGACCTCCTGCGTGCAAGGCAGGCGCTCTCCCAACTGAGCTACAGCCCCTCG
>NZ_JANCMW010000026.1:3657-5571 GCF_029207565.1 Marinobacter iranensis
AACGCAATTTTGGTGGGTCTGGGTGGATTTGAACCACCGACCTCACCCTTATCAGGGGTGCGCTCTAACCAACTGAGCTACAGACCCAAAGGTACGGGTCTGTTGACCCTTTGCTCTCTTCTCAAGCTAACCAAGTAATTCGTGTGGACTCTGACCGAAGCGTTCGGCTTCGTTTAAGGAGGTGATCCAGCCGCAGGTTCCCCTACGGCTACCTTGTTACGACTTCACCCCAGTCATGAACCACACCGTGGTGATCGTCCTCCCGAAGGTTAGACTAACCACTTCTGGTGCAATCCACTCCCATGGTGTGACGGGCGGTGTGTACAAGGCCCGGGAACGTATTCACCGCGACATTCTGATTCGCGATTACTAGCGATTCCGACTTCACGGAGTCGAGTTGCAGACTCCGATCCGGACTACGATGCGTTTTGTGAGATTGGCTCCCCCTCGCGGGTTTGCGGCCCTCTGTGCGCACCATTGTAGCACGTGTGTAGCCCTGGCCGTAAGGGCCATGATGACCTGACGTCATCCCCACCTTCCTCCGGTTTGTCACCGGCAGTCTCCCTAGAGTTCTCAGCCGAACTGCTAGCAACTAGGGATAGGGGTTGCGCTCGTTACGGGACTTAACCCAACATCTCACGACACGAGCTGACGACGGCCATGCAGCACCTGTGTCCGAGTTCCCGAAGGCACTCCCGCATCTCTGCAGGATTCTCGGCATGTCAAGGCCAGGTAAGGTTCTTCGCGTTGCGTCGAATTAAACCACATGCTCCACCGCTTGTGCGGGCCCCCGTCAATTCATTTGAGTTTTAACCTTGCGGCCGTACTCCCCAGGCGGTCAACTTAGTGCGTTAGCTGCGCCACTAAGACTTCAAGAGTCCCAACGGCTAGTTGACATCGTTTACAGCGTGGACTACCAGGGTATCTAATCCTGTTTGCTCCCCACGCTTTCGCACCTCAGTGTCAGTGTTGGTCCAGGTAGCCGCCTTCGCCACTGGTGTTCCTTCCTATATCTACGCATTTCACCGCTACACAGGAAATTCCACTACCCTCTACCACACTCTAGCCTGACAGTTCGAAATGCCGTTCCCAGGTTGAGCCCGGGGCTTTCACATCTCGCTTATCAAACCACCTACGCGCGCTTTACGCCCAGTAATTCCGATTAACGCTTGCACCCTCCGTATTACCGCGGCTGCTGGCACGGAGTTAGCCGGTGCTTCTTCTGTGAGTAACGTCAAGCCTCATGGGTATTCGCCATAAGGTTTTCCTCCTCACTGAAAGTGCTTTACAACCCGAAAGCCTTCTTCACACACGCGGCATGGCTGGATCAGGGTTGCCCCCATTGTCCAATATTCCCCACTGCTGCCTCCCGTAGGAGTTCGGGCCGTGTCTCAGTCCCGATGTGGCTGATCATCCTCTCAGACCAGCTACGGATCGTCGCCTTGGTAGGCTCTTACCCCACCAACTAGCTAATCCGGCATAGGCTCATCCAATAGCGCAAGGTCCGAAGATCCCCTGCTTTCCCCCTTAGGGCGTACGCGGTATTAATCCGGGTTTCCCCGGGCTATCCCCCACTACTGGGCAGATTCCTATGCATTACTCACCCGTCCGCCGCTCGACAGCGGGGAGCAAGCTCCCCCTGTTTCCGCTCGACTTGCATGTGTTAAGCCTGCCGCCAGCGTTCAATCTGAGCCATGATCAAACTCTTCAGTTTAAATCATACAAGAATCCGAAGATCCTCTATTCTTGCTCAAGACAAAACTCAATTTTCGACGAGTCACTGTCCTGATATTTCATATCCGAAATACCTCGGCCAGCGCCCACACGAATTACTTGGTCAACTTTTTAAAGAGCAGTCGGGGCTTGCCCGATCAAGGTGGCGTATTCTACATCGAATCACCGCCTTGTCAACCG
>NZ_JANCMW010000268.1 GCF_029207565.1 Marinobacter iranensis
CTTGTTGGTGGTGATCGCGATCACGCCGGAGGTGGAATTCTTGCCGAACAGCGTGCCCTGCGGGCCCATCAGCACATCGACGCGCTGGATATCGGTGAGGCCGATCAGGCCGTTGTCGCGCTGGGCGTCCATCACCACGTCGTCGACGACGACGTTGACCGACTTGGCGTTGGAGAAGTCGAACGAAGTACTGCCGACGCCGCGGATCTGGAAGGCCGCGCCCTGGGTGGGGTCATATTGAACGCCGGGCACGACATAT
>NZ_JANCMW010000269.1 GCF_029207565.1 Marinobacter iranensis
GACCGCCTCGTCGAACGTGTGCTGGCGCGCGCCGATCGCGATGACGTTGGCGTCGTTGTGCTCACGCGCGAGTTCGGCCGTCGCGATGTTCCACACGAGGGCCGCGCGGATGCCGCGCACCTTGTTCGCGGCGATCTGCTCGCCGTTGCCGGAACCGCCGAACACGACACCGAGCGTCGGGATGCCGCGCGCCTGGTCCTCGGCGACCGCCTGGGCCGCTCGGATGCAGAAGGCCGGGTAGTCGTCGAGGGGGTCGTAG
>NZ_JANCMW010000270.1 GCF_029207565.1 Marinobacter iranensis
TGAATTCCTTGCGCACGGTGAAGTCGAAACGCTGGTCGGTGCCGGCGGCGCGGCCCGAGGCGCTCTTGATGTCCTTGCCCCAGACCAGCGCCATGTCGCGGCCGGCGGGCAGCGGACGGCGGCACTTCACCGCGACGACGCTGGCAAGCGACTTGGCGCGGTCCTCCGCCTTTTCGGGCAGCGCCTGGGGCAAGCCGGCCTCGCCCAGGAAGCTGCGCACTTCCCAGCGATCGGTGCCCAGATCGGCGAGCAGCTTGGG
>NZ_JANCMW010000271.1 GCF_029207565.1 Marinobacter iranensis
CGAGCATCAGGCATTCATAGGTCACGTCGACCAGGCGTCGCGCCTTGATGCCGACATCGCCGACCAGGAACATGCGGCTGGTGTCGCCGTGCCAGCCGTCGAGCATCGGCGTCACGTCGATATTGACGATGTCGCCGTCCTTGAGCGTCTTCTCGCTCGGGATGCCGTGGCAGACGACATGGTTGATCGAGATGCAGCAGCTGTGTGTATAGCCGCGATAGCCGAGCGTCGCAGGCACGCCGCCGGCGGCGACGGTCAT
>NZ_JANCMW010000272.1 GCF_029207565.1 Marinobacter iranensis
TCATCTCGCCTTTTAAAACGTTCCAAAGCTGAGGAAGCTCGTCAATTTTTGTCCGCCGCAGAAACTGTCCGGCCGGGGTTATGAGCGAAGCTGTCGCTTCATGTGTAGGGACAGACGGCGATCCCGAAAACATGGTTCGCAGCTTGTAACAGCGAAATGGCCTTCCCTTGCGCCCGACCCGCACCTGTCGGAATATTCCTGGCCCGGGTGACGTCCAGCGCACAACCAATATGGCAACAGCGATTAATGGCGCTAGACT
>NZ_JANCMW010000273.1 GCF_029207565.1 Marinobacter iranensis
TCACCCGGGGGGTACTCGGACGATGACGACTCTCGCACGCTGGGTACTCGCCGGCGCCATGGTGTTCGCCGGTCTCAGCCACCTGTTCTGGGCTCGGAAGGAGTTCCAGGCGCAGGTGCCGGATCTCGTCACCGAGGTGCTGCCGATCGACAAGGACGGTGTCGTCGTCGCCTCCGGCGCCGTCGAGATGATGCTGGGCGCGGCTCTCGTCGCGCTCCCGAAGGAGCGGCGCCGCGTCGGGGCGATCCTCGCCGCGTTC
>NZ_JANCMW010000274.1 GCF_029207565.1 Marinobacter iranensis
CGGAAAGCGGCTGCCGGAAGGCCGGGTCGAGCTCGTGCATGAAACAGGGCGGCGAAGCGTATTGTGCCGGTGTCGTGTCGTCATTGTCGCTCATGCCGCTCCCCCGTGTCGATCGTCCGGGCGCAAGCCTATGCCTGCGGGCTCGCCCAAGTTTGTCGTATCACGACATATTCTTGATCTGGGAGGTCGCAATTCTCGGCCTTTCGTCGCATGAACGTCATGTGAGCCTGCTGGACTTGGGCTGCTTTTGGCGCAAGAT
>NZ_JANCMW010000275.1 GCF_029207565.1 Marinobacter iranensis
CGAGCCCGTTGATGAAAGCGCCCATGAGTTCCGTCACCGCCTCGCTGCCGTCACGATAAAGCGCGTTGTCGGGGCCGGGATTCGCCCATGACGCGGCGAAACCATCCGGCTTTGCCCAGGCGGCCGACACATCGGCGGCTATCGTTTCGATGTTGCCGGCGATGGCCAGGCCATAGGCGCAGCGATAGGCGCCATCCTTGCCGGCAAGCGTTTCGGCGTCCGTGCCGTGGAGCACAAACTCCAGCGCACCCAGCCCTTG
>NZ_JANCMW010000276.1 GCF_029207565.1 Marinobacter iranensis
GATGCGCGACGGCTTCGAGCCGCTGCTGCCCGGCTTCGACTATGTGAAGTTCAACGATTTGGAGGGGGCGCTCGCCAAGATCGACGGCGAGACCGCCGGCTTCCTGGTCGAGACGGTGCAGGGCGAGGGCGGCATGACCGCCGGCACGCCCGAGTTCATCCAGGGCCTGCGCAAGGCGTGCGACGCGCATGGCCTGCTGCTCATCCTCGACGAGATCCAGTGCGGCTATGGCCGCACCGGCAAGATGTGGGCCTATGAG
>NZ_JANCMW010000277.1 GCF_029207565.1 Marinobacter iranensis
GATTACCCCTCAACAGAAGTTGGCCATGATGGCCTGAGGTCTACTTTTGAACCCCGTTAAAAATGGGGGGATTACCGAAGCTGATCTGAACCAGCGCCGTATTCTTTTCAGGATAGCGATGTTCCCGGATCACGCTTAAGAGGTGGCCGAACTGTTCGGGCGTCAACACGCGTCGTGCCTGGTAACCGTCCGGTAATCCCATCTTGAGCCTGGCGCTGTCGCCGTCAGGATAGTGTCCACTTATTTTTTAGTGGACAC
>NZ_JANCMW010000027.1 GCF_029207565.1 Marinobacter iranensis
TGAAGGACACCGCCGGCGGCCAGAAACTGGTGGGTTATGTCTCCGGCGAGGGCCTGGAGGAGCAGCGGATCAAGGCCCGCCTGAGGGAACAACTGCCGGAGTACATGGTGCCGTCGCACATCGTGGCGCTGGAGCGGTTGCCCACGCTGCCCAACGGCAAGCTGGACCGCAATGCGTTGCCCGAGCCCACCGTTGGTGCCGCTGATTACGAAGCGCCAGCGACCGCCGGTGAACAGAGACTGGCTGGTATCTGGCGGGACCTGCTGCAGCGGGAGCGAATCAGCCGCAATGACCACTTCTTTGAATTGGGCGGCCATTCCCTGTTGGCGACCCAGATGGTTTCCCGCATTCGCCATGACCTGAATATTGAGCTGCCCCTGCGCGCTGTGTTTGAGGCGCCACTGTTGGCCGAGATGGCTTCGTGGCTGGAGCGCCAGGACAGTGAAAAGCAGGAAGGTTCGACAGGGTCAGAAAACGCGGAATGCCTGGGTGTTCGTCGCCTGGGCCTGACACGGGCGCCGCAGTCCCATGCCCAGCAGCGGCTCTGGTTCCTGGACCGGCTGGAGCCTGACTCCTCCGCCTACAACCTGCCTGCTGTCCTGCATCTGGAAGGCGAGCTGGACGAACAGGCCCTGAGCCGGGCGTTCACCGCGCTGGCCCATCGGCATGAGGTGTTGCGCACCCGGCTGGTTGCCCCGTCGAACGGTGAGGAAGTGCCCCAGCAAGTGGTGGACAGCCCCGAACCGGTGACCGTCGAGCGCGTGGACCTGAGCCGCGCGGCGGATGTGGAGGCGGCTTTCCGTGCCCATGCCATCGGGTTCATGGCACGGCCTTTCCGCCTGGCGGAGCAGCGGCTATGGCGGGTTGGCCTTGTTTGGATGGGTGACAGGGAATGGCGTTTGTTGCTGTGCATGCACCACGCCATTTCCGATGGCTGGTCGGTGTCTGTGTTGCTGCGGGATTTCGCCGCCTGTTACCAGGCAGCCCGGCGGGGGGAATCGCCTGCCCTGGCGGAACTGTCGGTGCAGTACACCGATTATGCCATCTGGCAGCGGGGCTGGCTTGCCAGCGGCGAGGGCGAGCGGCAACTGGAATACTGGCGTGGCAAGCTGGGAGATACACACCCGGTATTGGAATTGCCCACGGACCGACCGCGTCCGTCGCGGCAGAGTTTCAGGGGTGGCCGCCATGAATTTGCCCTGGATGATCGCCTGGCAAGCCGGCTGAAGGAACTGGCAAAGGCTCACGGTGCAACCCCGTTCATGGTCATGCTCGCCGCCTACAACGTGTTGTTGCACCGGCTCAGTGGTCAGTTCGACCTGCGGGTCGGGGTTCCAGTGGCGGGCCGTAACCGCCGGGAGACCGAGGAACTGATCGGATTCTTCGTGAACACCCAGGTACTGCGTTGCCAGGTGGAACCGGCGCTGAATTTTGAACAGGTGCTTGGCGAGGTCCGCGCCACCGTCATCGACGCCCAGGCCAACCAGGATCTGCCCTTTGAACAGCTGGTGGAGGCCCTGCAGCCGGAGCGCAGCCTGAGCCATAACCCGCTGTTCCAGGTGGCTTACGATCACCAGCGCCGCGACTATGAAAACCTGCTCTCCCTGCCCGGCCTGGAGGTGGAAGCCCTGGGGTTCAACAATGGCAGAACCCAGTTCGACCTGGCGCTGAACACCGTCGAAAGTCCGGACGGGCATTTGGCGGGTGACTGGAACTACGCCACCGATCTGTTCGATCCGCAAACCATTGAGCACCTGCACCGTCGGTTCGAACACTTGCTGCACCAGATTGCGGAAGCGCCGCAAACGGCTATCGGCGACTACGACCTGTTGGACGAGGCCGACCGGCACCGGCTGTCTGTCTGGAACGCCACCTCGGTGGACTACGGCCAGCCCGAGCCGGTGCACCGGATATTCGAAAGCCAGGCCCGGGCAAATCCGGAACGGGAGGCCCTGGTGTTCGGCGACCACCGCCTGAGCTATGGCGAACTCGACCGCACGGCCAACCGCCTGGCCCATTACCTGGTGGGCCAGGGCATCCATGGCGACAGCCTGGTGGGCGTGGCAATGGAACGATCAGTGGAGCTGGTGGTGGCCCTCTACGCCATCCATAAGGCGGGTGCCGCCTATGTGCCCATTGACCCGGACCATCCCGGCGAGCGCCAGCGTCAGGTGCTTGAGGGGGCGGACATCGCACTGGTGCTGAGCCATGAAGCGGCGATGGATCGGCTGCCGTCGGTGCCTGGCCTGTCGGTCCTCAACCTGGACCGGCTGGAGCTTTCAGGTCAGCCCGATAGCGCACCCGGGGTTGCTATTCATCCCCGGCAGCGGGCGTATGTTATCTATACGTCGGGCTCCACCGGCGCCCCCAAGGGCGTGGCCAATAGCCACGCCGCCCTGTTCAACCGCCTGCAATGGATGCAGTCGGCCTACGAGCTGGGTGAGGGCGATATCGTGCTGCAGAAAACACCCTACAGTTTCGATGTGTCGGTATGGGAGTTCTTCTGGCCGCTGATGGTGGGCGCCCGGTTGGTGGTGGCCCGGCCCGGTGACCACAAGGAGCCAGCCAGGCTGGTTGAGCTGATCCACCGCGAGTCGGTGACCACACTGCACTTTGTGCCGTCGATGCTGTCGGCCTTTATGACGCAGGATGACCTGAACGATTGCGAGAGCCTGCGCCGCATTGTGTGCAGTGGCGAGGCCCTGCCCGGGGAACTGCAGGATCAGGTGCTCCAGCGCCTGCCGCAGGCGAACCTGTACAACCTCTACGGACCCACCGAGGCGGCCATTGATGTCACCCACTGGACCTGCCGGGCCGATGAGCGCAGTTTAATTCAAACCGTTCCCATCGGCCGCCCCATCGGCAATCTGCAGATTCATATCCTCGACTCTCGTCTCAACCCACAGGCCGTCGGCGTGGCCGGCGAACTGTATATCGGCGGCGCGGGCCTGGCGGAAGGCTACGTTGGGCGCCCTGATCTGACCGCCGAGCGCTTCGTGCCCAACCCGTTTGCGAGCGGTGAGCGCCTGTATCGCAGTGGTGACCTGGCGCGCTGGTGTGCGGACGGCACAATCGAGTACCTGGGCCGGCTGGACCACCAGATCAAACTGCGGGGCCTGCGTATCGAGCTGGGCGAGATCGAGGCGGTCATGCGCCTCCATGAAGGGGTTGCCGACGCCGTGGTGGTTGCCTGTAGCGATCAGTTGGCGGGGTATGTCCAGGGCATACAGGTTGACCTGGAGGCCCTGCGAAATGAGCTGAAGCGACGGCTGCCGGACTATATGGTGCCCAGTCATCTTATGGCGCTGGAGGCCTTCCCGCTATCAGCCAACGGAAAACTGGACCGCAAGGCGTTGCCGGAGCCGGAGGTGGATGTTGCCGAATACGAGGCACCGCAGGGTGAGCTTGAACAACGCCTGGCGGTACTATGGCAGGAAGTTCTGGGAGTGGAACGTGTTGGTCGCCAGGACAACTTCTTTGCCCTGGGCGGTCACTCCTTGCTCGGTGTCAATCTGGTCCACCGGATTCGCAAGAGCCTGAATCGCACCTTGCCCCTGAGCTCACTGTTTGAAGCCGACTCCCTGGCGGGGCTGGCCGTGGCGCTGGAACAGGTGGCTGAGAATAACGGCACGGCCCTGGCTCCGTACCCGCGCGGCCAGCAGTCGCCCCAGTCCTACGCCCAGCAGCGGCTGTGGTTCCTGGCGCAACTGGAACCGGACAGCAGCGCCTACCACCTGCCGGGTGGTTTGCGTTTACAGGGCGAACTGAACCCGGAGGCCCTGTTAGCGGCCTTTATGCAACTGGCCCGTCGCCACGAATCCCTGCGTACCTGCTTCAGCCACGGCGACAACGGTGTACCTCAGCAGTGCATCCTTGAAACCGATGCCCTGCCCATGGAACAGGAGGATCTGCGGCATTCCGACGACCCCGAGAGGGCATGCGCGGAGCGGTTCCGGGCCTTCAGTCGCCGCCCGTTCGACCTGGAGAGCTCACCACCCTGGCGTATTGCGCTGGTTCGCATGGACGAGTCCGAGTGGCGCCTGTTGCTGTGCATGCACCACATTATTTCCGATGGCTGGTCCATGCAGTTGCTGCTGGAAGAGCTCGTGGACTTCTATCGCAGTGCTGCACTGGGAGAATCCGGCGGCGTGGATCCATTGCCGGTACAGTACGCCGACTATGCGATCTGGCAGCGGGAGAACCTGGCCGGGGCGGAGCTGGAGCGCCAGTTGAACTGGTGGAAGGCACAACTGGGAGAGGAACATCCAGTGCTGGACCTGCCCAGTGACCGGCCGCGACCGGCCCAGCGGGATGGCCGGGGCGCACGCCATGCCTTCACGTTGCCAGCGGCATTGACCGATCAACTTCGCCTTGCCTCAGGCCGGCAACAGGTCTCCCTGTTCATGGTCATCCTGGCCGGGTTCGAGGCCTTGCTGTATCGCCTCAGTGGCCAGCGGGACCTGCGGATTGGTGTGCCGGTATCCGGCCGCCACCAGCCGGGTACGGAAGGGTTGATCGGGTTCTTCGTCAATACTCTGGTGTTGCGAGCGGAAATGAATCCCGGCGACAGGGTCAGTGATCTCCTGGCCCAGGTGCGCGAGCGGATGCACGGCGCCCAGGCTCATGCCGATCTGCCTTTCGAGCAGTTGGTGGAGGCACTGCAACCGGAGCGCAGCCTCAGCCACAATCCGCTGTTCCAGGTGAGCTATAACCACCAGGTGTTTGACCATCGGCCGTTGGCAGGCATGGACAACCTCCGCTGTGAGCCGCTAGATTGTCCTGCGGAAAATGCCCACTTTGATCTGGTGCTGGGTACCCAGGAGCAGGCGGACGGCCGGGTCCATGGTTACCTGGATTTTGCCACCGACATCTACGACGCCACTACCATCGAGCGGATGGCCGGGCAACTGCTGGCTATCCTGGATGTCATCAGCCGTGAGCCGCAAACCCCGCTGGCCGAGCTGCCGTTGCTCAGTGATGAGGAGCGGGTGGTTTGGGATGACTGGAATCATCCGGCCCACCCGCCGGTGGACCCAAGGCCGATCCCGGCACTGATTGCGGAGCAGGCGCGCCAGCGCCCTGATGCGATTGCGGTGGTCCACGGCGAGGATCGCCTGACCCTTGCCGAGTTCGACAGCCGCGCCAACCGCCTGGCCCACTGGCTGCTGGGGCAGGGCGTGGGGGCCGAAAGCCGCGTGGG
>NZ_JANCMW010000278.1 GCF_029207565.1 Marinobacter iranensis
GAATTGAAGGATTACTTCACTAAAATCGATCGGAGATGCATCTCATGGATCCCAAATCGCTTCGCGCCTTTCACCGGATCGCGGCGCTCGGAAGCTTCCGCCTCGCGGCCGAGGAGCTGAATTACGCCCAGTCCACGGTAACGATGCAGATTCAGCGGCTCGAAGAGGATCTCGGCGTCGTTTTGTTCGAGCGTGCCGGCGGGCTTCGGCTGACCGAAGAAGGCCGTTTGCTCAGGGAGAGGAGTCTGCCCATTCTTC
>NZ_JANCMW010000279.1 GCF_029207565.1 Marinobacter iranensis
TCGCCATGTCGATAGCCGGGGCTTTGCCTGATTGCACTTTGCGTTCGCTTGCATTACATCGTCATGCAGAAAGGAAATCGACATGGCCGCAAACGCTCTTGTGCAGACCCGGATCGACGGAGCGGTGAAGGAGGAAGCCGCGACCGTGCTGGCTGCTATGGGGCTGACCGTCTCCGATGCCGTGCGCCTGATGCTGACCCGCGTTGCCCGCGACAAGGCCTTGCCGTTTGAACCGCTGGTGCCCAATGCCGAGACGAT
>NZ_JANCMW010000280.1 GCF_029207565.1 Marinobacter iranensis
GTCTACCGGAAAGGCAGCAACGACGATACGTTCAAGACGCCCGTGTTTTTCCGTCAAGACGCTTTGTCTAGCCTCGAGTCCTATTTGCAGCAGCGCGAGATTCGCTATCATGCGCCCAAACGGGAAAAAGCCCTCTTTCTCGCCCTGGCGAACGGCAAGAAGGAAGGCTCGCGCATGACCAAGCGCGCGGTTCAAGAGATGGTGATCAAGTACGCCAAGCGATTCGGCAAGCCTTATCTGTCCGTCCATAAGCTTCGG
>NZ_JANCMW010000281.1 GCF_029207565.1 Marinobacter iranensis
GCGGCGAGGCGCGCGCCAAGCGCTTCAACGTCATGCTCGCGGGCGGCATCAACCTGACGCGCGATCCCTGGGGCGGCCGCAACTTCGAATATCTCGGCGAGGACCCGCTGCTCGCCGGCGTGATCGCCGGGGAGTCGATCCGGGGCATCCAGTCGAACCACATCGTCTCGACGATCAAGCATTTCGCGCTGAACGCGCAGGAGACCGGCCGCTTCGTGATGGACGCGCGGATCGGCGAGGCGGCGTTGCGGGAGAGCG
>NZ_JANCMW010000282.1 GCF_029207565.1 Marinobacter iranensis
TAAAAGCCAATAATCAAATCGTTTTTACTTACGCTGAGAATATCAATGGTAGTGTCGCAAATATTGCAGGGATCACCAATAAAGCAGGAAATGTGTTGGGAATGATGCCTCATCCAGAACGTGCGATGGAGGCGTTACTAGGATCAGAAGACGGAAAACGATTTTTTGCCTCGATGTTAAAAAATTTTGGAAAGGTGACTGCCTAAGATGAAAACACGGAATGAACCAAGTCCCTTAGAGATCAAAGAAAAGAAAATT
>NZ_JANCMW010000283.1 GCF_029207565.1 Marinobacter iranensis
GCCGCGACCCTCGGCATCGACGGCTACTCCCACCGCCGGTTCCTCAACGACTTCTACGTGGGCCGTTTCCCCGGCACGTTCTCGCGCGGGGTGCCCTTCCAGGAGAACCCGAAGACCGGCGACGCCCGCGTGACCGGGACGACGGCGTCGCTCGCCGGCATCGAGGCGGGCGACCCGGGCGGCGAGGACCGCGTCATCCTCGCGCATGCGCTCGCGCTGTCGACCGGCGGCATCCCGCTGCTCTACCTCGGTGACGAG
>NZ_JANCMW010000284.1 GCF_029207565.1 Marinobacter iranensis
TCGATCTGCGCCTTGCGCTGGATCAGCGCGGCGACGGTCGCCTGCTTGTCCGCCCGCATCGATTGCAGGCCGATATAGACCGGATTGGAAGCGCCGGCCGAAGCGCCGCTCACCACCGGTTCGCGCGCCGCCGCGCTCTGTGCGGCAGCGAGCTGGTTCTTCAGCGCGATCACGTCAGGATGGCTGTCGGTATAGCCCTTGGCCCGCGCATCGGCGAGCTGGCCCTGGATCGCCGCGAGCCGCGCCCGCGCCGGGCC
>NZ_JANCMW010000285.1 GCF_029207565.1 Marinobacter iranensis
CGGGCGTGGAGCCGAACCCGATATCCGGTTGTCCCGGTCGCGCGGGTGGGGTCGGATGGGCCGGTGGACATCCGCGAGCTCGACACGACCGACCCCGACGCCCGCCGCCGCTGGTACGACGTCCAGGACCGGTCCGCCCGGGCCGACCGTCCGTACGCCCTCCTCCAGGCGTTCGACGCCTTCGAGGTCTCCGCCACGCAGCCGGGGCCGTACGCCGAGCGCGTCCGGTTCGAGGCACACGACGGCGACCGGCTGGT
>NZ_JANCMW010000286.1 GCF_029207565.1 Marinobacter iranensis
TTCGCCACCACATTGTTGGTATCGGTGAGCCAGCCGATCAGCAGGTCGGCATCCTGCGAATAGCGCAGCCCGCCCGTGCCCAGATAGATGTTGCTTTGCCCCGCCGCGGTGGCGCCGGCGGTGGTGTAGCAGTTCCAGCTCGCCGGCGGATTGTGGCTGAGCTGGCCGTTGGCGGCCATCATCAGCGCGGATTGCTGGGAAGCGGGCTCGTCGGCCGGCGCATAGGTGACCGCGGGCAGATTGTGGTGCGCGCGGAT
>NZ_JANCMW010000287.1 GCF_029207565.1 Marinobacter iranensis
GTCGCCGGTCGCCTGGTCGAGCACTCGATGATCGAACGCCTTCAGGCGAATACGGATATTCTGCGTTTCC
This sequence comes from Marinobacter iranensis, assembly GCF_029207565.1. Taxonomy (GTDB): domain Bacteria; phylum Pseudomonadota; class Gammaproteobacteria; order Pseudomonadales; family Oleiphilaceae; genus Marinobacter; species Marinobacter iranensis. Next base: position 71 of record NZ_JANCMW010000287.1, read on the forward strand.
ATGTCCCTACCAATGCGAAAGAGCGGAGCCCGTTGCCGGGCTTCTATGCTGTACCCAAAACCGAAGGCGCGCCCTTACAGCGGCCCTCATTAAAAGGCAACCGCCCGACACTCTTTTTTGAGAGTGCCGGGCGGCTGCTTTACTCGGTTCAAGCCTTGCGGCGTGCGCCCAAGCTTACTTCTGGATC
>NZ_JANCMW010000028.1 GCF_029207565.1 Marinobacter iranensis
ATTCCCTTTGGCTTTGCGGGAGGCTTGAAAGATAGCGATACTGGCCTGATCCGGTTTGGGTATCGGGATTACGATCCTCAGACGGGTCGTTGGACGGCCCGGGACCCGATTGGTTTTGCGGGTGGGGATACGAATCTTTATGGGTATGTTCTCGGAAATCCAGTGAATTGGATTGATCCGAAGGGGCTACAATCCAACAATGTCGCATCGGATTTTGGTTTTACTAACGGCTATCTACCGCAAAGTACTATCGAGGTGAACCAAATGAATCGTCTGCCAGAGCAATACAATTCCTTGAAGCACTATGGTGAGGCTTGGGGCATGTTTGTAGGTGGACGCGGCGGAGGTTCTGTCGCCCTAAAAGTATGTAAGTCTGTTCTATCAAAGCCGGAAACCAGTTTGGAGGTAGCGTCGGAACTCCTTCAGGTCCTCAGTGGTGATCCAACTGATACGAAATCACTTACAGAGGCCTTGGGTGGATACCACCAACAGCAGGTTGAGAGTTATAAGCCTGGTGGTCGGCGATGAGAATAATGGATCACAGAATAAAGCTAGTTAGAAGCTCAGTCTTGCACCCCGATTTTTTGAAATTCGGATGCTACTCGCAGGCGCAAAGAGAAGAATTTCTCGCACTTGAAATCTCTGATTGTGTAAGGCAATTAGTCCTCGCCAGAAAGATTTGGAAATATGAAGATGTTAGCTCCGAGATTGCTTCTACTCTACTTCAAGAAGAGCTGGATAAAGGAACACCGGAAAGTTTGGCTTTGTTTGGTGAGGTATTGGTTGAGAGTGGGGTGTTTGACGACGTATTAAGTGATAATGAGTTGAATATTTTCTTTGAAGCTTTGCATAAAAAATCACCAATTTATTATAATTATTGTTATGCAAAGAGAAACCTAGGTAGTTATTCTGTAGCTGAAGAAAGAGTTTATCTGATTTGCGCTGTTGAGTATTTTAGGCGCGGACTGTTTGAAGGAAATCTTACTTCAGCTGTTCTCTATTCGATTTTTGAGAAAAGCTTAAAGTTTTCAGATGATAATTTTAAGAAAGGTGGTTTTTTTCTTTATGCAAAGAAGAGTTTTTTCAGTTTAAAGTCGATGATTTTTTATTTTCTAGCATTATGTATTTCAATAGATCAGCCACTACGTAAGAAATGGTGGAGGTATTCAGAGGTGTATAGCTGGCTGCCGCAGAGAGTGGCGCAATTAGATGTTTCGATGAAAAATAGTGACAGTTAAAATAGCTCATGATCAATTTTGTGTCTGCTCAGAAATAAAGTTATGAGGAGAGAACTTCAAGATAAACTGGATGATTACTACTTCTGGCAGAGAGCGAAATTGATCGTTATTGCCTTGGTTTTAATAATGTTTTTGATTTTTTGTTTTTTAATAACCGTTCCGTTGTCCACCAAAGTAGTTGGGGGTTATGTCAGGAGTGAAGCGTGGCCCTCTGCTTCATCTGTCCTCACGTGGATATCGGTTGTAAGCTCTGTACGCCGTCCTTCCAAGAAAGATTCGGATTTAGACTATCTTTGCCGTGTAGAGCTTAATTCTGGCGATTTTGTTATCGCATATTGCGATGAAAACGAGGTTTGGGGAGACTCGGCTCCTCAAGTGGAAATAATATATGTAGAAAGAGTTTTTGACTTTTTGTCTGCTTATTATGTCTCCAATGCCTCCTTCGACCCCCGGTAAGTTTTGAAGTCAGTGAGGGCCTGAAATGCTTGGGAGAATTTTCATAACTTTGTGCCAGCCAGATTACCTATGGCTACGATGACCGCTACTGCCCGACCGAGGCGTCTCTGGTGCTTCCGCCAGCTACAACCTGGGCGACCAGTTGCAGAGCTTTGGCAACACCAGTTACACCTACGATGGCAATGGTCGCCTGAGCGGGAAAACCACTGGCACCGAAGTCACCACCTACGACTACGACAGCCAGGGCCGGCTCAAGCAGGTGCAGACACCAGAGCACACCATCGAATACCGCCACAATGCCCTGGGCAACCGGGTCGCCAAGGTCAAAGATGGACAAGTGGTGGAACGCTACCTGTGGCAAGACAAGACCACCCTGCTGGCCACCTACGATGGGGATGGCAACCTCAAGCATCGTTACAAATACACGCTGGGCCATGCTCCCACGAGCTTCACCGAGAACGGCGAGACCTATTACCTGCTGACGGACCAGTTGGGCAGCCCGAGAATCGTCTCCGACAGCGCTGGGCAAGTGGTCAAAGCCATCGAATACGATGCCTATGGCAATGTGATCAGTGACAGCAATCCGGGCTTTGAGATTCCGTTCGGGTTTGCGGGCGGTCTGAAAGATGCGGATACTGGCCTGATCCGGTTTGGGTATCGGGATTACGACCCAACGACCGGCCGCTGGACGGCGCGGGATCCGATTGGTTTTGCGGGTGGGGATACGAATCTTTATGGGTATGTTCTCGGAGACCCCATTAGATTTATTGATCCAATCGGTCTAGTGTTCCGTCCGGGTAATTCCTTATCGTAAATGTGCTATAATTCGAGCTGTTATTCACGAGTTTGGAGACTCTG
>NZ_JANCMW010000288.1 GCF_029207565.1 Marinobacter iranensis
GCCGTCGTGCGCGTCATGCTCGGCGTGGGCATCGTGCTCGGCGTGGTCGTGGTGGTCGGCGTGCTCGTGGGGTTCGTGGGCGGGGTCGCAGATGTGGTCCGGGACGGACTGCCCGGCGCAGTGGTAGCCGCATTCGATCACCCACTGCTGCAGGTGCGCGACCGAGGTGGTCTGCGGGTCGTAGGTGACGGTCGCGGTCTGGGAGACCGGGTTCGCGTCGACGGACAGGACGCCCGGCTGGCGGGCGAGGTGGGCTT
>NZ_JANCMW010000289.1 GCF_029207565.1 Marinobacter iranensis
GAGAGGGTGAATTGTCAAGGATCCAATCGCTTATTTTTATTATTTCAACCTACAAAACATGTTTCGTTATGGCAAAACCTACCAAATAAAAAAGACAGAAAGAAACTTTTCTTCTTTCTGTCCCAATTATTCTATCTCTCATAACCAACCTCAATTTCTTATCATTCCTCAACGAAGTTAAAAAGTTAAATGTTCTGGTTTATTGATTACTCATCTGTCGTACCCAACGGCACCCTTAGGATTATTTACCCGGCTT
>NZ_JANCMW010000290.1 GCF_029207565.1 Marinobacter iranensis
GTCCCTGCCAAGCACCCGTGTCGATACTTTCAATATCGACCTAGCAAACGAGTTGAGCCGTAACGGTCGTCGTTCCGGTCTGACCTTCGCTCCTGAAGGCGGATCCGAGCGAATGCGTCGGGTTATCAATAAGAAGGTGACCGAGGAAGATCTCATTCGTACAGTTGCTACGGCCTTCGGAAACGGGTGGCGTCAGATCAAGCTGTATTTCATGTGCGGTCTGCCCACGGAGACTGACGAGGACGTGTTGGGGATT
>NZ_JANCMW010000291.1 GCF_029207565.1 Marinobacter iranensis
GATAATGAGGCCGAGCTTGACAATGCGAGCCCCTCGGAAGGGATCATGGCGAGCCGAAGCCAGACCCTGGCGCGGATAGCGAGCGGCAAGACGGTTACCGATCGAACGGAGTGGGTGGACCCGGCTCGTTGCCGTCCCTGGCGGATGCACAATCGCGACCTGGACCATTTGTCCGAAGAGAGCTGTCGCGATCTGATCGACTCCTTTCTCGCGGCGAAGCGGCAGCGCATCCCGGCGATCGTGCGTCGTCTGAAGG
>NZ_JANCMW010000292.1 GCF_029207565.1 Marinobacter iranensis
GCTCGATTGCCACGGCCGCCGGCCTGGACGCCAATGCCGACGCTTCCGTCGTGCTGGCCGGCGTCACCACGCTCGCCAAGGGCAAGGCCGACGATACGCTCGTGGTCGCGCTCCAGAGCCAGGTCGCGACCCTCTCGACCCAGCTCGAATCGGTGCAGACCGACGCCAAGAAGAAGGCGGCGACCGCCTTCGTCGATGCGGCGATCGACGCGCTCAAGCCCGGCGTGAAGCCGATGCGCGAGACGTACATCTCCAT
>NZ_JANCMW010000293.1 GCF_029207565.1 Marinobacter iranensis
TACGCCGAGCTCGGCACGTTCGCGTACTCGTCGGGCAAGCGGGTGACGGTGTTCGTCGCCGACGGTGCGGGCTTCGAGGCGGAGGGGTTCGTGTTCGGTGAGTTCGAGATGGAGTGGCCGCCGCGATCGGGCCGGACGGCATCCTTCCCCGAGGTCGACCGCGCCGAATGGATGCCGCTGGATCGCGCGCGCGAGCGGGTCGTGAAGGGGCAGCGGCCGGCGTTCGATCGGCTGGCCGAACTGCTGAGCGCCGCGG
>NZ_JANCMW010000294.1 GCF_029207565.1 Marinobacter iranensis
GTCCGAAGATGCGAGGAACGCGGCGATGTCGGCGACGTCCTCGGGCTGGCCCCATCGGCCGAAGACGGAGAGCCCGGCGGCAAATGCCCTGCCTCCCGGATCTTGCAGCGTCCCCGCGTTCATGTCGGTATCGATGATGCCGGGCTGGATGGCGTTGACCCGAATGCCGCGGCTTCCCAGCTCCTGCGCCAAGTTCAGCGTGAGCGTGTTGATCGCGCCCTTGGACACGCTGTAGCCGAGCAGATTCGGCAGCGGG
>NZ_JANCMW010000295.1 GCF_029207565.1 Marinobacter iranensis
GATCGCTCGATCGCCTTGCGGGGAACCTATGCGCGCTCGTTCCTGGTGCCGCGCTTCCGCAGCACGATCGGCATTGCCGAGCAGGTTTCGATCGGGCTCTATCCCTACAAGTTCCTCGATCCCGCGCTGCAGAACCCGGCGCTTCCGGCGGGCCAGACGCTGGTGATGTATCGCGCCGGTGCCAATCCCGCGCTCAAGACGCAGAATGCCGATACCTTCACGATCGGCGCCGATCTTACGCCGGCCTTTATTCCGG
>NZ_JANCMW010000296.1 GCF_029207565.1 Marinobacter iranensis
GCCGGCGACGGCCAGCGGGCGCCCGGGGTCGGCGAACACGGCCAACGGGTCGCCCCTCGTCAGGTGGGACCAGACGAGGGGGAGGAAGACGGCGACAGAGGGGATCACGAGCCAGATGATGCGGCCCGCCCCGCGGCCCCGCCGCACGACGATCGCGAGGATGAGGGCGACGAGCCACAGCGCACCGAGCGCGGGGGCGAGCGAAGGCGCGCACGCGACGACGATGACGAGAAGGATCGAGGCGAGACCAGCGCTG
>NZ_JANCMW010000029.1 GCF_029207565.1 Marinobacter iranensis
GTAACCGTCCGGTAATCCCATCTTGAGCCTGGCGCTGTCGCCGTCAGGATAGTGTCCACTTATTTTTTAGTGGACACTTAACATGAACGAATTAAGCGTAACCAAGCCCTACCAACGCCGTCGCCGGTTTTCCCGGGAATTCAAAGCCCAAATTGTTGCCCAATGTCTGGAGCCCGGTGCCTCCGTTTCCCGAATCTCACTGGATAACGGTCTCAACGCCAACATGGTCCGGCGCTGGATAAGTGAAGCGCAGCGAGCGGATAAAACATCAGCAACACCGGGATTTGTTCCGGTTAATTTGCCTGCGGCACCCTCTGCACCGAGCAACCAATCAGTCTCAGACAAGCGTAGCACCATCCGTATCGAGATTCCCCGCGCCGGCGGTGCGGTTGTGGTGGAGTGGCCTGCGGAGCAGGCCCATCAATGTGCTGCTTTGCTCCGGGACCTGTTGGGATGATCCGCATCGACGAGATCTGGCTGGCCACCGAACCGCTGGATATGCGGGCGGGGCCGGACAAGGCCTTGGCCCGGGTGATTCAGGTCTTTGGCTCAGCCAGGCCGCATTGCGCCTATCTGTTCGCCAACAAACGGGGCAACCGGATGAAGGCGCTGATCCACGATGGTCTGGGTATCTGGCTGTGTGCCCGCCGGCTGAACCGGGGCAAATTCCACTGGGGCGAAACCTGGCGCGGTGACCAGCTGCGCCTGACTGAGGAACAGCTATCAGCGCTGGTTCAGGGCCTGCCCTGGCAACGTCTTGGGGCCGATGGCGTTATCTCCATTCTGTAACCACAAGCTGAGTGATATCGCCATAGCCAAAACTGCGAATCGCTTGCAGCACAAGGGCTTGGCATACTAGACGGCATGACTCAGCGCCCCGACATCAACCAACTCTCTGCCGATCAGCTCCGTGCCCTGGCGACGGAACTGATGGACTCTCTGGACGCCAAGGATCAAGTCTTGGGCCGGAAGGAGCGGGCGTTGGTGCGCAGCAACGCCATCATCGAGAAGCTGACCCACGAAGTCGCCATCCTCAAGCGTCACAAGTACGCCCGTCGCAGTGAACAACTCGATGCGGTTCAGGGGAAACTGCTGGACGAACTGATCGACAGCGACCTGGCCGCCATCGAAGCCGAGCTGGACCAGGCGATGACCGAGGAAGAGAAGGCCTCTCGGCCCAAGCAGCAACCCAAACGTACCCCACTACCGCCAGAACTGCCCCGTACCCTGATCCACCACGAACCTGAGAACACCCAATGCCGTTGCGGCTGCCAACTCAAGCGTATTGGCGAGGACATCAGCGAGAAGCTGGATTACGTCCCGGGCGAGTTCACGGTGGAGCGCCACATCCGGGGCAAGTGGGCCTGCGACAAGTGCGAGACCTTGATCCAGGCACCGGTACCACCGCAAGTGATCGACAAGGGCATCCCCACTGCCGGCCTGCTGGCTCAGGTGCTGGTGGCCAAGTACGCGGACCATCTGCCACTGTACCGTCAGGAGCGCATCTTCGGTCGCGCCGGCCTGGAAATCCCTCGCTCCACTCTGGCCGAATGGGTCGGTGCCTGCGGTGTGCAGTTGCAACCCCTGGCGGATGCATTGCGAAACACCTTGCTGGAACACGACGTTCTGCATGCCGATGAAACCCCGGTCAGCATGCTGGCCCCGGGCAAGAAGAAAACCCACAAGGCCTACGTCTGGGCCTACTGCACCACGCCGTTCTCGGACCTGAAAGCCACTGTTTATGACTTCGCCCCAAGCCGGGCGGGTGAACATGCCCGCACCTTCCTGGGTGACTGGCAGGGCAAGCTGGTCTGTGACGATTACGCCGGCTACAAGGCCGGGTTCGGCAACGGCATTACCGAAATCGGCTGCATGGCCCACGCCCGGCGCAAGTTCTACGATCTGCACGAGGCCAACAAGAGTGAACTGGCGGCCAAGGCTCTGGAAACCATCGGCGGCCTTTACGACATCGAGCGGGAAACCAAAGACCTGCCACCGGATAAGCGCCGGGAGATCCGACAAACCAAAGCCAAACCACTTGCCGATACGCTGCATCAATGGATGCTGGTGCATCGCCAGAAAGTGCCGGATGGCTCCGGCACGGCCAAAGCGTTGGATTACAGTCTCAAACGGTGGGAAGCGCTGACGCGCTACCTGGACGATGGTGCTGTGCCCATCGACAACAACTGGGTGGAAAACCAGATCCGGCCCTGGGCGCTGGGCCGTTCCAACTGGCTGTTCGCGGGATCACTGCGCAGTGGCCAGCGTGCTGCGGCGGTGATGACACTGATCCAGTCAGCCAAGCTGAACGGGCATGATCCCTATGCCTACCTGAAGGATGTGCTGACTCGTCTGCCGACGCAGAAGAACAACGCCATCGACGAGCTATTGCCCCACAACTGGAAGCCGGCTATACCTGACAAGGTGTGATTGCCGGACGCTTAC